>NZ_QAOG01000003.1 GCF_003050705.1 Sphingomonas aurantiaca
ATGACAACACTGGGTTCGCCCAGCACGTCAGACGATAGTGCGGATGATTAAGACGACGCCAGATTGCCAATCCCCTCGCCGTCGAGGGATTGGTCACAAATACCACTACACCAGCACTCGGTGTTCCGAGAGGCTGGCAACCAAAATGCACGGTATCGATTTTAAAACCCTCACCCCAGCTGCAAAGCCAAGGTGAGGGACCCAGATATTCAAGTACGCATGTCGCACCGGCTCCATTGCCTGGTGGCTATAGCGTCGGTGTCCCACCCGATCCCATTCCGAACTCGGCCGTGAAACCCGACTGCGCCAATGGTACTATCGCTCAAGCGATGGAAGAGTAGGTCGTCGCCAGGCATTGAAGCCCGTGCAACATGCAAACACGCGAATATCAAAACCCATTCACACGTCATCTACCCTCAGTCCCTAACCGGACCGTCGCGGGGTGGAGCAGCCCGGTAGCTCGTCAGGCTCATAACCTGAAGGTCACAGGTTCAAATCCTGTCCCCGCAACCAACACAGCCCGCAAGGTCGATAAGACTATGCGGGCTTTGTTGCGTTTGCAGGCATTGCATTTCAAAAGCACTGTGCCCGTTCGCTTTTGAGCTCAACGGGCCGGGCTTCCGGACGACGGTCCTCACGTCGGGCGCCCTACGCATCGTGCGAAGCGGCCCAGGGGCCGCGGGAGAAGACCGCGGGCCCCAGACAACAGGACAGCCTCACCGCTTCCGGACGAACTCCGCACGCAGCACCAGGCCCTTGATGCCCTCGTACCGGCAATCGATCTCCTGCGCGTCGCCGGTCAGGCGGATCGACTTGATCAGCGTGCCGCGCTTCAGGGTCTGGCCTGCGCCCTTCACGGTCAGGTCCTTGATCAGCGTCACCTGATCGCCGTCCGCCAGCACGTTGCCGACCGAATCGCGCACCACGATCGCACCGTCGTCCGCCGCGACAGGCGCCGCGCCCCCACCCGCGACCCATTCGCCGGTCGCTTCGTCGTACACATACTCGTCGTTCGCGCTCTCAGTCATCAGATGTCTCCGGCAGCGCCCAGTCGATCGGCCGGCGCCCATGGGTTTCGAGAAAGGCGTTGGCCTTGCTGAACGGCCGCGATCCGAAAAACCCGGTTCGTGCCGCCAGCGGCGACGGATGCGCGGACTGGATCACCAGATGGCGCCCGCCCGTCGCAATATCGTCAACGAACGCCGCCTTCTTATGTGCATACGCCCCCCATAGGAGGAACACGACAGGTTTCGGTTGCGCGTTCACCGCGGCGATCACCGCGTCCGTAAATCGCTCCCAGCCACGCTTCTGATGCGATGCGGCCGCCCCCATCCGCACGCTCAGCACTGCGTTGAGCAGCAGCACGCCCTGCGCCGCCCAGTGATCGAGCATGCCGTGGCGCGCGCGCGGGATGCCGAGATCGGCCTCGAGCTCCTTGTAGATGTTCACGAGGCTCGGCGGCGTCCGCACGCCCTTGCGCACCGAGAAGCTCAGGCCGTGCGCCTGGCCCTCGCCGTGATACGGGTCCTGCCCGAGGATCACGCACCGGACCTGATCGAGCGGGGTGAGTTCCAGTGCGCGAAACCGATCCGCATCGTCTGGGAAGATGCGCGCGCCCGCAGCGCGCTCGGCCTCCAGAAATGCCTCGAGGTCGCGCATGTACGGCGCATCGAACTCGGGCCGCAGCGCCTGCCAGCTTGGTGGAAGAGGGGGTGTCGTCATCCCCGGTCGCATGTCGGACAGGGCAGGCGCGTGTCAATCTGCGCGACGTCTTGTTCCCCCGCGGAGGCGGGGGCCCAGCATCTCGCAGGGCAACGCCCGTAGCCCTGGAGCCCCGCTTCCGCCGGGGAACGGCGACCGTACGGTGCTCGATGCGAGGCGAAAGGCTCGCACAACGCATGCGGGCTCATTATATGCGCCGCCATGACAGAGATCACCGTCGCCGCGCTGCAGCTGGGCTTCACGCCCAACATCGACCGCAACATCGCCAACGTCTCGCGCCTCGTCCACGAGGCCGCGGCTAAGGGCGCGCAGGTCATCCTCCCGCCCGAATTGTTCGAGGGCGAGTATTTCTGCCGCGTCGAGGACGAGGGCCTGTTCGCCAACGCCGCCCCCGTCGGCCAACACAAGGCGGTGCTCGCGATGCAGGCGCTCGCCGAGGCGCTGAAAGTCACGATCCCGACCAGCTTCTTCGAGGCGGACGGCCCGCATCATTACAACAGCCTCGCGATGATCGGCCCCGACGGCAACATCCAGGGCGTCTATCGCAAGAGCCACATCCCCGACGGCCCGGGCTATGAGGAAAAGTTCTACTTCCGCCCCGGCAACACCGGCTTCAAGGTCTGGCCGCACGCGTCGGAGGCGGGGCGGACGACGCTCGGCGTCGGCGTCTGCTGGGACCAATGGTATCCCGAGACCGCGCGCGCGATGATGCTGATGGGCGCGGAAGTGCTGTTCTACCCGACCGCGATCGGCAGCGAGCCGCATGATACCAGCCTCGACACCGCGCGGCTGTGGCGCCGGGCGATGGTCGGTCATGCGGTCAGCAACGTCGTGCCGATCGTCGCCGCCAACCGCGTCGGCGTCGAGCACGGCCAGACCTTCTACGGCACCAGCTTCATCGCCGACGAGCGCGGCGACATCCTCGCCGAACTCGGCCGCGAGGACGAGGGCGTGATCACCGCGACGATCGACCTCGCCATCGTCAAGCGCCACCGCGCCGCATTCGGCTTCTTCCGCGATCGCCGGCCCGACCTCTACGGTCGGCTGGTTCAGGACATCTGAACCCCGATCCTCCCCCGCCAGGGGGAGGTGGCTGGCTTGCCAGACGGAGGGGGGGATAGGAGGACCGCCGTTCCGTGTCCTCCCCCTCCGTCACCTTCGGTGCCACCTCCCCCTTGCGGGGGAGGATCGAGAACTTAGAACCAGGCCATCC
Organism: Sphingomonas aurantiaca; assembly: GCF_003050705.1. Classification (GTDB taxonomy): domain Bacteria; phylum Pseudomonadota; class Alphaproteobacteria; order Sphingomonadales; family Sphingomonadaceae; genus Sphingomonas; species Sphingomonas aurantiaca. The sequence continues at coordinate 2,936 of NZ_QAOG01000003.1, forward strand.
CTGCGAGCAGCGCGCCGACCAGCGCCGCCGTGCCCGCGACCCACAGCAACCACCGCCGCCCGGTCAGCGCGGTGATCGAGGCCAGCGCGATCGCGACCTGGATCGCAGTGACCGCCAGCGCCAGCTTCGTGTGCGGGCGCAACGCCTCGTCCGAGTCCGAATCCGCCGCCGCCGATCGCGCGTCGAGCGCGGTCGCCTCCCGCTTCAACGCGGCCCCGCGTGCCTTGTAGCGTGCGATATCGGCCCGCTGCGTCGCCATCCGCGCCGCATCGACCCCGGGCGGGGCGAGATCGACCTCCATCTGCGCGATATGCCGCTTGAGATCCTCCGCCTGGTAATAGCCCCATGCGTCCGACGCCTGCGCCTTGATCAGCACCGCCTCGTTCTTGTGGAGCAGCGCCTCGTTCTGCGTATGCCCGCCGAGAAAGCTGGTGACCGCCGCCAGCGTCGCCAGAACCGCGGTGAACAAGGCGATCCGCTGGTCGAATGCCTCCCCCTTGGCGCCGCGTTCCTCCGAGAGTTGTTCATGCAGTCCGCGCACGTCGAAATCGTCGTCCATGGCGGTCGGTTTATGCTCCCGCGCGTGACTGGACGCTGATGGTCGGGTGACATATTTGTAAGCGCGCCATGACGTTACGCCACATTCAATACCTTGTGCCGCCGCTGGTTGCGCTGCTCGCCGGCTGTGCAACACCGTCGGTGAAGAGCGTTCCCCCCAGCGATCATTTCGACGGCCGCCGCTTCTTCAACCCGGACGGCGTGCAGGGGAGCAGCGGCGAGCAGAAGCAGGGCCCGGTCGCGCTGCTGCGCAATCTGGTGAAGCCGCCCTATCGGAGCTGGCCCGAAGTCCCCGTGACGCCGTCGCGGCCGCCGGCGCGGGTCGACGGCCGGACGATGCGCGTCACCTGGATCGGCCATTCGACCGTGCTGGTGCAGACGCAGGGGCTCAACATCCTCACCGATCCGATGTGGCTTGCGCGCTCGTCGCCGGTGCAGTTCCTCGGCGTGAAGCGAGTCCGCGCGCCCGGCGTGCGGCTGGAGGACCTGCCCAGGATCGACCTGATCCTGCTCAGCCACGACCACCGCGACCATCTCGACATGCACGCGATGCGCCGGCTGTGGCACCGCGACAAACCGCTGATCGTGACGGGCCTCGGCAACGACCAGATCCTCAGGCGCAACGGCGTCCATGCGGAAGCGCGCGACTGGGGCGGGCGCGTCACGCTGCGCCCGGGCATCGACGTGATCGTCGAGCGCGCGCATCACTGGAGCCAATACGACCCCGGCGACCGCGACACGACGTTATGGGCGGGCTTCACCGTGACGCTGCCCGGCGGCAACCTGTATTTCGCGGGCGACACAGGCCCTGGCGACATGCGCTGGGCGACCGAGGCGCGCCGCGCAGGACCGGTCCGCCTCGCGATCCTGCCGATCGGCGCGTATCATTTTGCAGGCCACGAGACCGACAATCATATCGGGCCGGACCAGGCCGTAACCGCGTTCGAACAGCTCGGCGCAGCCTATGCGATCGGCGTCCACTGGGGCACGTTCGAACTGACCTCGGAAGCGATCAACGAACCGCCCGAACACCTCCGCGCGGCGCTGGCCCGCGAACACATCGCCGCGGACCGCTTTCGGACGGCCGAAGCCGGCGAGGCCTGGGTGATCGAATAGAATCTACCGCACCCAGCACGCCGGACCCCACCCTTCCCCACCTCCCCGGCGGAGGCCGGGGTCCAGTTGGGGAACGCCGCTAACTGAACGGTACGCCCCGTTACCGCGACTTTTCCAACTGGACCCCGGCCTCCGCCGGGGAGGTGATAAATGGCTATGCTCTAAACTTGGTCGGGTACCGGCTCAGCTTGCGACGAGTCTCAAATCGTCTCGCGCAACGCCAGCGCCCGCGCGAACACCGCGTCGAACATCTCCGCGGTCAGCACGCCCGTATTCACGTTGTAGCGCGAGCAATGATAGCTATCGATCAGGATGCGCCCATCGGGCATCACATGCTCCGCGCCGTGCGCAAAGCGCGCCTTGGGCAGCCGCCCGCCGAGCATCTTCACCGCAGACTGGTGCGCGATATGCCCCAGCGCCACGAACACGCGCGCGGTCGGCACCGCATCCGCCTGCGTCTCGAGAAACGGCCGGCAGGTCCGTATTTCTTCGGGGGTCGGCTTGTTCTCGGGCGGCAGGCACTTCACCGCATTGAGGATGATCGCGCCGTCGAGCGCCAGCCCGTCCTCGGCCTTGGCGCCATAGGTGCCGGTCGCGAGCCCGAACCGCCCGAGCGTCTCGTACAGGAACTGCCCCGAATAATCGCCGGTGAACGCGCGGCCGGTGCGGTTCGCGCCGTGCTTGCCGGGCGCGAGGCCGATGATGCCGAGCCACGCCGCCGGATCGCCGAACGCGGGGACGGGGGCGTTCCACCAGGTCGGGAACTCGGTGCGCAACTGCTCGCGCACCGCGACGAGGCGCGGGCAGAGCGGGCAGTCGCGCGGCGGTTCGGTCTCGGGCAGCGCGGCGACGGGCGCGAAGACGGTGGTGACGTCGATAACGCCGTCGTCAGCGGAGTCGGAAAGATCGGCGGTGTAAGGTGTGGAGTCCATGCGATTGCGCTAGGCGGACGAAATGTCGCCTGCAACCCCGCTCCCGCCGATCGCGCGTCCGGCATCGACGTACGTGATCGCGCTCGGCTCCAACCGCCGCGGCCGGCACGGGGCGCCCGAGCGCGAGATCGCGGCCGCGCTGGCCATGCTGGGCGACGTCGTGGCACGGTCGCCGACCGTCGCCAGCGCGCCGCTCGGTCCCTCGAATCGCCGCTACGCAAACGCCGTCGCGCTGATCGAAACATCCGAGGATCCCGCTGCGCTGCTCGTCCGGCTGAAACAAATCGAACGACGCTTCGGTCGGCGCGCGGGGCGTCGCTGGGGCAGCCGTGTGATCGATCTCGACATCATCCTCTGGTCGGGGGGCGCATGGACGTCGCCCGGCCTCGTCGTTCCGCACGCCGCGTACCGCACGCGCGGCTTCGTGCTCGCCCCGCTTGCCGGCCTCGTGCCCGCCTGGCGCGATCCCCGGACGGGCAGAACGATACGGCAATTGGCGCAACTGGTTGACCGACGGCGGCCACGCGATTAGGTGCGCGGTCCACGATGGCGGGGGTCCGTAGCTCAGTTGGTAGAGCAAGCGACTTTTAATCGAGAGGTCCCGGGTTCGAGCCCCGGCGGACCCACCATCGATGCCTCGGGCGATGCGCCGAGCAGGCGGCGGCACGTCCCGGCGATTCTCGCGGGCGCATCGGTCGCCGCGGTCGGCATTGTCCTGATCCTCATCGTCGGTCTCGCGGTCGATCATTGGCCGTTCGCGTTCGATCGCTCGATCATCCTGGGCCTGCGCGCCTGGGGTGGCCCGTCCTGGCTGCCCAAGGTCGCCACCGACGTCACCGCGCTCGGCGGCGGAATCGTGCTGACGATCGTCGTCGTGCTCGTCGCCGGCCTGTTGATCGTCCAGCGGCTCTGGCTGACCGCGGTCGCGATCGTCGCGTCGAGCATCAGCGGCAATATCGTCGTCGAGCTGGTCAAGCTGCACGTCGCGCGCCCGCGGCCCGACATCGTCGAGCATCTCGTCGCGGTCACGCATATGAGCTTCCCCAGCGGGCATTCGGCGAACAGCGCGATCGTCTATCTCACGCTTGCAGGGCTAGCGTCGCAGGTCACGGAGCATCGTGCGACGCGCGCGTATCTGCTCGTCGTCGCGATCCTGCTGGTCGGCGCGATCGGTTGCAGCCGGGTGTATCTCGGCGTCCACTGGCCGAGCGACGTGCTGGCGGGGTGGAGCTTCGGTACGCTCTGGGCACTCGCCTGGTGGCTGGCGACCGCCCGCGCGCGCCGCGCGATCGGCGGCGAGCGGCATGCCTTCGGCACCCCGCCGAATCCTCACACCCAACTCTAAAATCCTCCCCCGCCAGGGGGAGGTGGCGCGAAGCGACGGAGGGGGAGGACACGCAACCGCGGTTTCCCTGTCCGCCCCCTCCGTCAGGCTACTGCCTGCCACCTCCCCCTGGCGGGGGAGGATTTGCGGCGCGTCCTAGCGGCCCTTCTCGGCGAGCGCGCGCTCCCAGGCCAGCGCGTCGCGGACGATGCCGTCGAGATCGGCGTGGCGCGGCGTCCAGTCGAGCGTCTCGAGGATCGCGCGATTGTCCGAGATCAGCATCGCGGGATCGCCCGCGCGACGCCCTTCCAGCCGACGCTCGATCGTCCGGTTGGTGACCTTGTCGACCGCATCGAGCACTTCGAGCACCGAGAAGCCCTTGCCATAGCCCGCGTTGAGCGTGTGGCTCTCGGCAGGCGTTGCCACCAGCAGTTCGAGCGCTGCGACATGCGCCGCGGCAAGGTCGCTGACATGGATATAGTCGCGCACGCCGGTGCCGTCGGGCGTGGCGAAATCGGTGCCGTAGACGCCGACATGGCTCCGCTTGCCGGTCGCCGCCTCGACCGCGATCTTGATCAGGTGAGTCGCGCCCACCGTCGACTGGCCGCTGCGCCCCTGCGGATCCGCGCCCGCAACGTTAAAATAGCGCAGCGCGGCGTAGTTCATCGGGTGCGCCGCCGCGACGTCGCGCAGCATCGCCTCGGTCATCAGCTTCGACATGCCGTACGGGTTGATCGGCACGGTCGGATCGCCCTCCGCCACCGGCACCTTTTCGGGCGTGCCATAGGTCGCGGCGGTCGACGAGAAGATGAAGTGGGGCACGCCCTCGACGACCGCGCTCTCGATCAGCGCGCGGCTGGCGGCGGTGTTGTTGCGGTAATATTTGAGCGGGTCGCTGACCGATTCGGGGACCACCACCGACCCTGCGAAATGCATGATCGCCTTCACGCCGTAATCGCGGATCGCCGCGCGCACCTTCGTGTCGTCGGCGACGTTCGCCTCGACCAGCGTCGCGCGCGGATCGACCGCCCAGTCGAACCCGGTGACCAGATTGTCGAGCACGACGACGTCGTATCCCGCGTCGAGAAGTGCCAGTACCGCATGGCTGCCGATGTAACCGGCACCGCCGGTGACCATTACCTTACCATCGAGCTTTGGGCCGTCGATCATGTACGTCTCCTCTTTGTTGCGCGGTAGCGGCTTCCTATCTTGGGAGAAAGGAGATCATAATGACGGATTATGTAACGCTGGCCGGCGGCTGCTTCTGGTGCACCGAGGCTGTGTTCAAGGACGTGATCGGCGTCGAAAGCGTCGAGAGCGGCTATATCGGCGGGCATGTGCCTGATCCGACGTACAAACAGGTCTGCGGCGGCGACACGGGCCATGCCGAGGCGATCCGCATCGGGTTTGATCTCGAGCAGCTGAAACTCGGCGATCTGCTCGACATCTTTTTTGCGACGCATGACGCGACGACGCTCAACCGGCAGGGCAACGACGTCGGCACGCAATATCGCTCGGCGATGTTCCCGATGGATGATTCGCAGCGGTCGGAGATGCAGGCGGCGCTCGAGCGCGCGCAGGCCGACAGCCCCAAGCCGATCGTCACGACGATCGAGGCGCCGCAGGATGCGGTGGCGTCGACCTGGTACGAGGCCGAGGGCTATCACCAGGATTATTGGGAAACGTCGGGCCGCTCGAACCCCTATTGCATGGCGGTGATCCCCCCCAAGCTGCAGAAGCTCCGCAAGAGTTTTGCGGCACGGTCGAAGGCGGCTGTGAACGCGTAATCGTAAAACCCCCCGGCCAAGCCACACCCCCCCCCGTCATCCTGACGAAAGTCAGGATCCAGGGTTACGGGGGGTGTCGCTCGGGGCTCTGGGTCCTGACGTTCGTCAGGATGACGAGGCGTCAGCGATGCGCGGCGCGGCGCAAGCGATCGTTGATCGCTTCGCCGATGCCGTGCGCAGGGATCGGCGCAATGGCGATGCGAGCGGCGTCATTCGCATCAGCCGCGTGCAGCAGGTCGAACAGCCGCGCTGCGGCTTCGACCAGATCCCCCGACGCGGAGAGCGACACGTCGCCCTCCACATCACCAAACCCGATCAGCCACTCGTCCCGTTCCGCATCGATCGCGTTCAACCGAAGCGCCTTGCTCGGCGCATAGTGGCTTTCAAGCTGCCCCGGCGCCGTCACTCCGCGCCCCCCCGGCGAAGGCCGGGCCCCAGTTGGGGGACGGCGATGATCCGCGCCGCGCTCCGTGACATCCGACGTTCCAACCGGGCCCAGGCCTCCCCCGGGGAGGTGCATCAGCAACGCCTCCGCCGTCACCGGCCCCGGCCGCAGCACGCTCCGCCCCGCCACGATCGTCGACTCCAACCCCGCCTCGGTCGCCCCATCGTCGAGGATCAGCGGCACGTTCGCCCCCAGGCTCGCCGCGACGTGCGCCGCCGTCGTCGGCGAAATCCCCCCGCTCGCATTGGCCGACGGCGCCGCCAATGGCCGCCCCGACGCCGCGATCACCCCCTGCATCGCGCGGTGCCGCGGCACCCGGATCGCGATCGTCTCCAACCCCGCCGTCACCAGCGCTGCGATCCCCGACCCGCTGCGCACCGGCAGCACCAGCGTCAGCGGCCCCGGCCAGAACGCCGCGGCCAGCGCGCGCGCATCCGCATCGAACACCGCGATCCGCTCCGCGGCCGCCAGATCGGCGACATGCACGATCAACGGATTGAAGCTCGGGCGCCCCTTGGCGGCATAGATCCGCGCCACCGCCTCGGCATTGGTGGCGTCCGCCGCGAGCCCGTACACCGTCTCGGTCGGCACCGCGACGATGCCGCCCGCGCGAATCAGCGCGGCGGCCTCGGCGATCGCGGCCATGCCGTACGGTAAAATCACTGGGTGTGGACGGGTCATTCTGAAGGCCTATAGCGGGCGCAAAGCATAGCGATAAGAGGATGCGATGGCCTTCACCCCAGCAACCACCGAACAGCGTTTCGTGCTCGACCATGTCGTGCGGATCGCCGAACTCGCGAATACCGAACGCTATTCCGCCGCCAGCGACGACGTCGTCGACGCGGTCCTGGAAGGCGTCGGGCAGCTCGCCGCCGGCGAATGGGCGCCGCTCAACCGCACCGGCGACACCGTCGGCGCGAAATGGACTGACCGTGGCGTCGTCATGCCCGACGGCTTCGCACAGGCGTACAAGGATTATGTCGAGGGCGGCTGGGGCACGATCGGCGTCGAGGAGGAATGGGGCGGGCAGGGCCTCCCCTTCGCGATCCAGACCGCGGTGCTCGACACGCTGGGCTCGGCGAACATGGGCTTCGCGCTCTGCCCGACGCTGACCGTCGGCGCGATCGAGGCGCTGCAGCATCACGGCAGCCCCGAACAGCAGGCACTCTACCTCCCCCATCTCGCGACCGGCGAATGGACCGGTACGATGAACCTCACCGAGCCGCAGGCCGGCTCGGACGTCGGCGCCCTCCGCGCGACCGCGACGCCACTCGGCGACGGCAAATGGTCGATCAAGGGCACCAAGATCTACATCTCGTTCGGCGATCACGACATGGCGCCGAACATCGTCCACCTCGTCCTCGCCCGCACCCCCGGTGCCCCTGCCGGGACGAAGGGCATCTCGCTGTTCCTAGTCCCGAAATACCGTCTCAAGGATGACGGCACCCCGGGCGACTTCAACGACGTCCGCGTCGTCTCGATCGAGCACAAGATGGGGCTCCACGCCTCGCCGACCTGCGTGCTGAGCTTCGGCGACAATGACGACTGCATCGGCGAGCTGATCGGCGCGGAGCTGGGCGGCATCCGCGCGATGTTCACGATGATGAACAATGCGCGCCTCAACGTCGGGCTTCAGGGCGTGCAGGTCGCCGAGGGCGCGACTCAGGGCGCGGTCGCCTATGCGCTCGACCGGGTCCAGTCGGCGCGCGCGGGTTCGCCGAACAAGGAGTCGGTCAAGATCGTCGAGCATCCCGACGTCCGGCGCATGCTGATGCGGATGAAGGCGCAGACCCAGGCGGCGCGTGCGCTCGTCTACTACGCCGCCGGGCAGGTCGATCGCGCGAACATGGGCGATCATGCCGCGCGCAACCGCCTCGAACTCGTCACGCCGCTCGCCAAGGCGCACGGTACCGATCTCGGCAACGAAGTCGCCTCGCTCGGCATCCAGGTGCATGGCGGCATGGGCTATGTCGAGGAAACCGGCGCCGCGCAGTATTTCCGCGATGCGCGCATCACGCCGATCTACGAAGGCACCAACGGCATCCAGGCGGCGGATCTCGTCGGGCGGAAACTCGGCCTCGACAATGGCGGCGCGTTCGCGGCCTTGATCGCCGACATCCGCGCGGAGGCGAAGGATGAGCGGCTGCTCGCACTGGTCGACGCGTGCGAGGCGATCGGGCGTCGGCTCGCCACCGCGGACGCCGACGACAAGCTCGCGGCCAGCTATCCCTTCCTCACGATGCTGTCGGTCGCGACCTGCGGCTGGCTGATGGAGCGGCAGGGCGGCGTCGCCGGCACCGACGACTTCGGCCGGATGAAGGCGGCGGCGGTGCGCTTCTACCTCGACCAGATCGTCCCCGAGGCGATGGGGCTCAACGCGGCGGCCACTGCGAGCGCGGCGGTGCTGTACGCGATCGAGCCGGAACTCTTCGCGGCCTGAGCTGACCATAATCAAGCCCCGTCATCCTGGGCTCGACCCAGGATCCAGAGCCAAGCACGGTATCGCGTGTGGCTCTGGATCCTGACTTTCGTCAGGACGACGGGGTGGGGTAGGGGCCCGCCCTCGCACATTGCCCTCTACCCCCCGTCCGATCCTCCACCTTCCATTCGCCCTGAGCGAAGTCGAAGGGCCGGTCCCACACTCAGGTGCTTCGACTTCGCTCAGCACGAACGGTAAGGGGGGGGCAGAAATCTGTGAAAGCCCGACCGATGTTCGATCTCGACGCCTATCTCACCCGTGTCGCCATGCCCGCCCGCCCCACGCTCGACTCGATCGGCCTCGCGCGCCTCCAGCACGCGCACCGGTTGGCGATTCCGTTCGAGGATCTCGACGTCGTGCTCGGCCGCGGCATCGCGATCGACAGCGCCTCGGTCTTCGCCAAGCTCGTCACCGCGCGCCGCGGCGGCTATTGCTTCGAGCATAACCGCCTGTTCCTCGACGCGCTCGCCGAGCTCGGCTTCGTCGCCCGCCCGCTGCTCGCGCGCGTATGGATCGCAGCGGCCGGCGTCCCGCCGCTTACGCATACCTTCGCGCTGGTCACGATCGACGGGCAGGACTGGATCGCCGACACCGGGTTCGGCGGTAGCTACACGCCCGTCCTCCCGCTGGCCGACGGCGCCGAGGCGACCGCGCCCGACGGCGCCCGCTTCCGTCTCGATGCGACCGAGCAGGGCTGGTTGTTGCTCCGTGACGGCGATCCGATGACCACCGATGGCCGCGGCGAAACCGGCGGGTTCCAGCCGCAATACAGCTTCACGCTCGCCGAGGTGTTCGACGCCGATCTCGCGATGTCGAACCACTGGACGTCGACCGCCCCCGCCAGCCGCTTCACGCACACCGCGATCGCCAGCATCGTCCTGCCCAACGGCTTCGCGTCGCTGGTCGGCCGCAACTATCGCCGCCGCTCGGGGACCGACACGACCGCCGGCGAGATCACCGATCCGCGCGTCTACCGGATCCGCATGAGCCTGTTGTTCGGGATCGACCTGAGCGTCGAGGACGTCGCCGCGCTGGGGCTGTTCTGAAACTCATCCCCACTGCCGTTCGTGCTGAGTAGCTACCGAGTAGCTCCGTCAGGAGCGTATCGAGGGCGCGTATCGAAGCACAGGTTCCGCGTGCAAACCTGTCCTTCGATACGTCCTCTCGATACGCGGCTTCGCCATTACTCGACGACTACTCAGGACGAACGGGGGGAAGCGGACGAACCAGCCCCAGGGGGCGAGTGGAGTAAATACTCAGACCCGCTCGCGCTCCAGCAGGTCGCGCGCGTTCAGCCCCAGCAGGTCGATATGCCCGAGGATCCGCGGCCACTGCGTCGTCACGAAATTCTCGCGCTCGGCGATCCGCAGCGCCTCTGCCGCGCCCGGCATCACGAACATGCCGACGCCGCGGCGGACCTCGACATAGCCGTCATCCTGAAAGCTCTGATAGGCCTTGGCGACCGTCAGCGGGTTCGCGCCCTGCTCGGCGGCAAACGCGCGGACCGAGGGAAGCTGGTCCCCCGCGCGATAGTCGCCTCGAAGAATCCCGGCGGCAATCGTGCTGCGGAGACGGATATATACGGGGCTGTCGTCGCTGCTGAGCGCTGTCATGCTGTTCTAATACAGCAATCGGGCGAATAGTCGAGTCCTCAGGATCCCCAATGGCTTACCAACCGTGCCATATCCGGGCGGGGCCGTTCGTCGAGCGCGCGCGACGGCGTGCCGATGAACATGAAGCCCGCGATCCGCTCGGACGGCGAACCGAACGCATCGCGTACCGTGTCCGAGAACGCCGCCCAGCCGGTCAGCCAACCGCCCGCGAAGCCCTCCGCATGGACCGCGTGCAGCAGGTTCATGCACGCCGCGCCCGCGGACAATTCCTGCTCCCACAGCGGAATCTTGCTCTCCTTGGGCGACGACAGGACGACGACCAAAGTCGGCGCCTGGTGCGCGAACTGGTCGAGCGACTCCAGCTCGAGCCGCGACGCGTCGGGACGCTCGGCGAGATAGGCATCCGTGATCAGCGTCGACAGCGCCTTGCGATGGTCGTCGCCGACCACGACGAACCGCCACGGCGCCAGCTTGCCATGATCGGGCGTCCGCGCCGCGATCTCGAGGATCGTCGCCAGCTGGTAGGAATCGGGGCCGGGCGCGACCAGGTCGCGCGGCTTGCCCGAGCGGCGGGTGGCGAGCAGCGACAGCGGCGTGGAACGATCGTTGAGCATGGCATGTGAGATAGGCTTTGCCCTGCGATATTTACAGTCCGGGCTTTGTCGTTAAGTTGCGCGCGCATAACGACGCCGCGACCGACGGCGGCCAGACGAGTATTAGGGAGCGTAAGCATGGTGGACACCCCGACCGCGGATACCCCGCGAGAGCCGGATATCACCCATATCAATCCGGCCGCCGGGGAAACCTGGTTCGGGCACCCACGGCAGCTCGCGCGGCTGTTCACCACCGAGATGTGGGAGCGGTTCGGCTATTACGGCATGCGCGCGCTGCTCACGCTGTATCTCACCAAGCATTTCGTGTTCGGCGATCGCGAGGCGACCGGCCTCTACGGTGGCTACACCGCGCTGGTGTATCTGACGCCGCTGGTCGGCGGCTATCTGGCGGATCAGTATCTCGGCTCGAAGCGCGCGGTGAAGTTCGGCGCGATCATCATGGCGATGGGCTATCTGCTGCTCTGCTTCGGCGGCGAGACCGCCAAGCCCTATGCGACGATCGCCAACCAGCGCTACGAGATCCAGGTCGTCGAACAGGCCGACAGCGAAGTCCGCTACCTCGTCGACGGCGCGAACAAGCTGAAGATTAAGGGCAATGACGACGGCACCGTCTCGCTGCTCGCGGCCGACGGATCGACCGCGCGGACGGTCGAGAAGGGCGGCTTCGAATCAGGCGCGGAACGCAGCAGCTTCTACGTCACGATCATGCTGCTCGCACTCTGCATGATCTCGGTCGGCAACGGCTTCTTCAAGCCCAACATCTCGACGATGGTCGGCGAGCTTTACGCGCAGGGCGACAAGCGCCGCGATGCCGGGTTCACGATCTTCTACATGGGGATCAATCTCGGCTCGCTGTTCTCGCAGCTGCTCTGCCCGTTCCTCGCGGTCGCGTTCGGCTGGTGGGCCGGCTTCGGGCTGGCGGCGATCGGCATGTTGTTCTCGTGGACGCTGATCCAGTTCGATGGCGGCAAATTGAACGGCTATGGTGAGCCGCCGGTGCGCAGCGGCCCCGATCGCGCGCTCGGCATCTATGCGCTCGCGCTGCTCGGCATCCCGATCTTCTATCTTCTGTTCGTCAACCTGATGAACGCCGAGCCGCCGGTGCCGGGCTCCGGGATCGTCGGCTACATCGTCTCGCTGTCGCTGATGGGCAAATTGCTGTTCGGCACGTTCCTGATCGCGGTGCCGGGCATCCTGATCTGGTCGTTCGTCAACGGCGAGCGGCGCGAGTTCCAGATGATGCTCGCGGCGATGGTGCTGATCGTGTTCAACGTCGTGTTCTGGACGCTGTTCGAGCAGGCGGGCTCGTCGCTGACGCTGTTCGCGGATCGCAACACCGATCTCAGCGTGTTCGGCCTGTTCAGCATCTCGGCCGGGCAGACCCAGTTCTTCAACGCCTTCTTCATCGTCGCGCTCGCGCCGGTGATGTCGATCCTGTGGACCAAGCTTGCGGCCAAGGGCATCGAGCCGTCGATCCCGGTCAAGTTCGGCATCGCGCTGATCGGCGTCGGCGTCGGCTTCCTGTTCCTCGTCTGGGGCGCGAGCATGGTCGGCCCGACGTTCAAGGTCGCGATCTGGTGGCTCGCCGGGCTCTACTTCATCCACTCGTTCGCCGAGCTTTGCATCTCGCCGGTCGGTCTCAGCATGATCACCAAGCTGTCGATCGCGCGCGTCGTCGGGCTGATGATGGGCGTGTGGTTCCTGTCGATCTCGGTCGCGCAATATGTCGCGGGCATCGTCGCGCAGGTCGCGAGCGTCGAGACGGTCGGCGGGCAGGTGACCAATTTGAAGGTCAGCCTCGACACCTATGCGGGCGTGTTCTGGACGATCGGGCTGGTGTCGGCAGGGATCGGCGTGCTGCTGCTGCTGATCTCGCCGCTGATCAAGAAGTGGATGCACGGCGTCCAGTAAGCCCGCAATTCCCCTCCCGCTTGCGGGAGGGGTTAGGGGAGGGTGCGACGTACGTACCGGCGTCCGGCCAGCGAGGCGCACCCCTCCCCCGACCCCTCCCGCAGGCGAGAGGGGAGCAGTTCAGATCCGCGTCATCGACAGCGCCTTCTCGCCGTACCGCGGCCCGGCCGTCCCACCCTTCGGCGCCGCCGCATCCAGCTTCGCCAGATCGTCCGCGGTCAGCGCGACATCCGCCGCCTGCATGCTGTCCTCCAGCGTAACGCGGCGCTTCGACCCCGGGATCGGCACGATATCGTCGCCCTGCGCCAGCAGCCACGCCAGCGCGACCTGCGCCGGGCTCGCGCCGTGCGCGTCCGCGATTCCCTTCACCACCGCGACCATTTCCATGTTCTTGGCGAAGTTCTCCTCCGAATAGCGCGGATCGTTGCGCCGATAATCGCCCTCGGGCAGATCCGATCGCGCGGTGATCTGCCCCGTCAGGAACCCGCGACCCAGCGGCGAATAGGGCACGAACCCGATCCCCAGCTCGCGGCACAGCGGCAGGATCTCGTCCTCGACCCCGCGCTCCCACAGCGAATATTCGCTCTGCAACGCCGCGATCGGATGCGTCGCCGCCGCGCGCCGGATCGTGTCGAGCCCGGCCTCCGAAAGCCCGAGATGCCGCACCTTGCCCTCGCGCACCAGCTCGGCCATCGCGCCGACCGTGTCCTCGATCGGCACGCCCGGATCGACGCGGTGCTGGTACAGCAGGTCGATCGTCTCGACCCCCAGCCGCTTCAGCGACCCCTCGCACGCGCGCCGCACATTGGCGGGCGTCGAGTCGACCCCGGTCATCCCGTTGTCGTCGTAGCGGAAGCCGAACTTGGTCGCGATCACGACGCCGTCGCGCTTGCCGCGGATCGCCTTGCCGAGCAGCTCCTCGTTGATCAGCGGACCATAGATTTCGGCGGTGTCGAACAGCGTCACGCCAAGCTCGATCGCGCGGTGGATCGTCGCGATGCTCTCGTCGGCATTGGCCTCGCCGTACATGCCCTTGCCGATACCGGCCATCGGCATGCAGCCGAGGCCCAGCGCGGAAACCTCGAAATCAGGGCCGAGCGTGCGATATTTCATGCGGAATCTCCTTGGCGTCACTGCGCGCTGAAACGGAGATGGTGACGGCGGTATCCATCGTCACGTTGCCGACGGTGCGAAATAGGTCGGGAACGGTCTCGACCGCGATGAACAGCCCCAAAGCCTCGATCGGCACCCCCATCGCGATCGCCACCGGCGCGACCGAGGCGATGAAGCTCACCGTCCCCGGCAGCGACACCGACCCCATCGTCGTGATCGCCGCAGTGGCGATCCCCGCGGCGAGCTGCCCCGGCCCGATCGGCACGCCGACGAGGTGCGCGACGTACAGCGCGACCGCGAGGTTCATCGCCGGGCTGGTCGCACGGAACACCGCGACCGCCAGCGGCAGCACGATCCCGGCTGTAGCAGGCGAGGCACCCAGCTCGACCGAACCCTTCAACATCGCCGGCAGCGACGCGAGCGACGACTGCGTGCTGATCGCCACCGCCTGCGCCGGCGAAACCGCGCGCGCAAAGGCGGCGAACCGCACCCGCCCGCCGATCATCCCGACCGGATACGCGGCGATCAGCACGACCACGCCGATCGCCGAGACGCAGACGATGTAATGCACCAGCGCACCGAACGCCGCGGTCCCGGTCCGCGCGCCGACCCCGTACGCCAGCGCGAAAATCCCGATCGGTGCGAGCTTCAGCACCCAGCCGATCACGATCAGCAGCGCATCGACCACCGCCTGGAAGAACCCCGTCAGGATGCTGCGCTGCGCGTCGGGCAGCTGCGTGACCGCGAACGCGAACGCCAGTGCGAACACCGTCAGCGGCAGGAACGCATCGCCCGCCGCCGCCGCGACGACGTTGGTCGGCACGATCGTATCGAAGAACGCACCGATCCCCGGCACCGTCCCGACCGGCGCGCTGGTCGTCAGCGCGGTGCGCAGCGCGGTCGCAAGGCCGGCGGGCAGCGGCCACGCCTCGAGCAGCAGCGGCGTGACCAGCGCGGACATGATCGTCACCGCCCACAGGATCGCGACCATCATCGCCAGCGCGCGCACGGTGATCCGCCCGGCGCGCGCGGCCTCCGCGGTCGCGCCGATCCCGGTGACCAGCAGCGAGACGATCAGCGGCACGATCACCATCTGCAACCCGTGCAGCCATGCCGACCCGATCGGCTGCGTCACCGCCGTGACCGCGATCGCCTGCGTCGGCGCCAGCGCGGCGGCGAGGATGCCGATCGCGATACCACCAACCAGGGCGATCAATATCCGTGTTGCCTGCGACATGCTCGCCCTTCGTGTTGCATCGCGCTATCAGCGATGGCGAACCCGATACCGGACGGAAAGTACAAGCGATGGCAAGGAAATATTTCGGCACCGATGGCATTCGTGGCGCCACCAACGTCTCGCCGATGACGGCCGAGATGGCGATGAAGGTCGGCATGGCAGCAGGCGCCTATTTCCAGCGCGGCGATCACCGCCACCGCGTCGTGATCGGCAAGGATACGCGGCTGTCGGGCTATATGCTCGAATCCGCGCTGGTCGCGGGCTTCACCAGCGTCGGCATGGACGTCGTCATGGTCGGGCCGATGCCGACCCCCGCGGTGGCGATGCTCACCCAGTCGATGCGCGCGGATATCGGCGTGATGATTTCCGCCAGCCACAACCCCTATGCGGACAACGGCATCAAGCTGTTCGGTCCCGACGGCTACAAGCTGTCCGACGAGGCCGAGGCGGCGATCGAGGCACTGATCGATGGCGACGTGCCGCTCGTGACCTCGGACCAGATCGGCCGCGCCCGCCGGATCGAGGATGCACAAGGCCGCTACATCCATTTCGCCAAGTCGACCTTCCCCGAGAATCTCCGGCTCGACGGCATGCGGATCGTGATCGATTGCGCAAACGGCGCCGCGTACAAGGTCGCACCATCGGCGCTCTGGGAACTCGGCGCAGACGTCGTTGCGATCGGCGTGACGCCCAACGGCACCAACATCAACGACGGCGTCGGCTCGACCGCACCGCAGACGCTCGCCGAGACGGTGGTCGCGAGCGGCGCGGACATCGGCATCGCGCTCGACGGCGACGCGGACCGGCTGATCGTCGTCGACGAGACCGGCACGATCGTCGACGGCGACCAGCTGATGGCAACGATCGCGGCCAGCTGGGCGCGCCAGGGCCGGCTCGCGGGCGGCGGGCTGGTCGCGACGGTCATGTCGAACCTCGGGCTCGAGCGCCATCTGGCAGCACAGGGGCTCGGGCTCGTGCGCACCAAGGTCGGCGACCGCCACGTGCTCGAGAAGATGCGGTCGAGCGGCTATAATGTCGGCGGCGAGCAGTCGGGCCACATCATCCTGTCGGATTATGCGACGACCGGCGACGGCCTCGTCGCCGCTCTCCAGATCCTCGCCGAGGTCAAGCGCTCGGGCGCGCCGGCCGGCGAAGTGCTGCACCGGTTCGAGCCCTTGCCGCAATTGCTCAAGAACGTCCGGTTCGGCGGCGGCAAGCCGCTCGACGACGAATCGGTCAAGGCGGTGATCGTGCAGGCCGAGGCCGAACTCGCGGGCAAGGGCCGCCTCGTCATCCGCCCGTCGGGCACCGAGCCCGTGATCCGCGTGATGGCCGAGGGCGACGATCTCGGCCAGGTCGAGCGCGTCGTCGACCGGATCTGCGACGCCGTACGCAAGGCAGCCGCCTGATGCTCGAGATGCGCCCCACCTGCGAACGCTGCGCCGCGGACCTCCCCGCGGACGCCCCCGGCGCATTCATCTGCTCGTTCGAATGCACCTTCTGCGCGGAATGCGCCGACGCGCTCGACGAGCGTTGCCCCAACTGCGGCGGCGAACTCCTCGACCGCCCGACGCGGCTCGGCGAAGCGCCCCCGCAGAAGCCCGCCGCGGGCAGGCGACACTAGGGTCCTGCCGCAACCAGGCTCTTCTACCACCCCGGCGAAGGCCGGGGCCCAATTGGAAAGGTCCAGGTAACGGACCGCTACCCTCCGTTAGCAGCGTTTCCCAGTTGGGCCCCGGCCTCCGCCGGGGTGGGGGGGCAGGGCATAGCCCTGTCCTACATCGCCCCGATTATGCCATAGCGCAGCGTATGATCCCCACCCTCGCCAAACCCCGTGCACCGGCCCCAAACCGCCCCACGATCAAACCGCGCGAGCGTCTATACTTCCTATACTTCACTTTCCCCGCAGCTCGCCGATGACCGCCAGAATCCTCATCATAGCCGGCTCGGATTCAGGCGGCGGCGCAGGCATCCAGGCCGATATCAAGACCGTGACGATGCTCGGCGGCCACGCGACGACGGCCATCACCGCGATCACCGCGCAGAACACGCTGGGCGTACAGGCGGTCCACCCGGTCCCCACCGACATCGTCCTCGCGCAGATCGACTCGGTGGCCGGCGACATCGGCGTGGATGCGGTAAAGATCGGCATGATCGGCTCGGCCCAGACGGCCAACGCCGTAGCCGACCGCCTGACCTCCCTGTTCCCCCGCGAAGGCGGGGGCCCAGTCTGGACTCCCGCCTTCGCGGGAGAACAAGGAGGGGCAGGGCGACACCACCAAGCACGCATCCCCATAATCTTCGACCCGGTCATGATCGCCACCAGCGGCTCCGTGCTTGCCGACCCGGCGACCATCGCCGCGTTCGCCCGTCTCATGCGGATCGCCACGCTCGTAACCCCCAACCTCCCCGAACTCGCAGCACTCGGCGGCGAGGCAGCCGTGCGCGCGCTCGGCCCAGCCGTGCTGATCAAGGGCGGCCACGCAGAGGGCGAGCAGATCACCGACCGCCTCGTCACCGACGCCGGCGAAACGCGCTGGACCAACCCCCGCATCGAAACCCGCCATGCGCACGGCACCGGCTGCACGCTCGCCAGCGGTATCGCCACCGGCCTCGCGCAGGGCATGCCGCTCGACGCCGCCATAGAGCGCGCAATCGCGTTCGTCCGCGCCGCGCTTGCACACGCGCCGGGGCTCGGTGCAGGGCACGGTCCGATGGGACATGCACTCGGCGTCAGCCCGTTCGACCAGTTGAAAGACCGCAAATGCCCGGCATGAAACACGAAAAGCTCTGCGTCGGCCCCGTCGCCGGCGTCGACGAAGCCGGCCGCGGTCCGCTCGCCGGGCCGGTCGTCGCGGCCGCGGTGATCCTGCCCGCCAAGGGCGTCCCCCGCGGCATCGACGATTCGAAGAAGCTCTCCGCCTCCGAACGCGAACGGCTCTGCGCGCGCCTGAAAGGTTGTGCGATCGTCGGCATCGGCATCGTCGAGCCCAACGAGATCGACACGCTCAACATCTACTGGGCGACGATGAAGGCGATGACGCTCGCGGTCGACGCGCTCGCCACCGAACTCGGCCACGCGCCGGGCCACGTCCTTGTCGACGGCAACCGCCTGCCGCGCTGGACCTACCCCGCCACCCCGCTGGTCGGCGGCGATGCGAAATCGCTGTCGATCGCCGCCGCCTCGATCGTCGCCAAGCACACGCGCGACCTGATCATGATCGCCGCCGCCGACGTCCACCCCGAGTACAATTGGCATTCGAACAAGGGCTATGGCTGCGCGCACCACATGAAGGCGCTGCGCGACCACGGCCCCACGCCGATTCACCGCCGCAGTTTCGCGCCCGTCGCCGCGGCCTATCTGGCGCGCGAGGGACTTTTCGTAAAGGAAGCGACGAGCTGAGTTTTTCGCGCCACACCCCAAGGGCTTGAGCCGCGAGTCTGTCACGACTCAACATCTGGCGCGCGCCGACTCATTTGGTCGCATCTACGGAATCGCGCCGAAACGCCGTTAACGATTGTTTGCTTGACGGAGTCGGACAATTCCGCCGCTATGGGGGTGATAAGGGGCGGAAAACATGGGTTTGATCGACACGATCGCGCGGCCGCGCGCGAAGAAGGCAGCGGAACCGGCGGTTCAGCCAGTCCTCCCGCTCGACCAAATTCTGCGCGGCGACTGTATCGAGCGGATGAAGGCGCTGCCGTCGAACTCGATCGACATGATCTTCGCGGACCCCCCCTATAATCTCCAGCTCGGCGGCGAACTCTATCGCCCCGATGGCAGCCATGTCGACGCGGTCACCGACGACTGGGACAAGTTCGACACCTTCGCCGCCTATGACCGCTTCACCCGCGCGTGGCTCAAGGAAGCGCGCCGCATCCTCAAGGACGACGGCTCGCTCTGGGTCATCGGCAGCTACCACAACATCTTCCGCGTCGGCGCGGCGGTGCAGGATCTCGGCTACTGGATCCTCAACGACATCGTCTGGCGCAAGACCAACCCGATGCCCAACTTCCGCGGCACGCGCTTCACCAACGCGCATGAGACTTTGATCTGGGCGTCGAAGGGCGAGAAGGCGAAGTATCACTTCAACTACCGCGCGATGAAGACGCTCAACGACGAACTCCAGATGCGCAGCGACTGGGAATTCCCGACCTGCGGCGGCACCGAGCGGCTGAAGAAGAACGGCACCAAGGTCCACCCGACGCAGAAGCCCGAGGCGCTGCTGTACCGCATCCTCCTCGCCTGCACCGAGCCCGGCGACGTGGTGCTCGATCCGTTCTTCGGCACCGGCACGACCGGCGCGGTCGCCAAGCGGCTCGGCCGCAGCTGGATCGGCATCGACCGCGAGGGCGACTATATCGAGGCCGCGCACGAGCGGATCGAGGCCGCGCTGCCGCTCGACGAATCCGCGATCCGCACGATGATGAGCCCGCGCACGCAACCCAAGGTCGCGTTCGGCGTGCTGGTCGAGAACGCGTATCTGACGCCCGGCACGGTGCTGACCGATTCGAAGCGGCGGTGGCGCGCGACGATCCGCGCGGACGGCTCGCTGCTCAGCGACTGCGGGACGATCGGCTCGATCCACAAGCTCGGCTCGACGCTCCAAAACGCGCCCGCCTGCAACGGCTGGAGCTTCTGGCATTACGAGAGTGAAAAGGGGCTCAAACCGATCGACGACCTCCGCCAGACGTACCTGCTGGCAACGACCGTCTAGCGAATTGCCGTTCGTGCCGAGTAGAGACCGAGCGTAGTCGAGGGCTCGTATCGAGGTACATGTCCCTCGATACGGCATTTCGACGCGCTCGATGCCTATACGGGACGAGCGGGATTAGCCGTTTGAACGGCATGCGGATTTGGGGAAAAGGGGATCATGACCAGCCTCCACCTCCGCCCCGTCCAGTTCGTCGACACCCCGATCGGCCATCCCGACGGCAGCGTCGCACGCCTCGCGGGCGGCATGCAGTGGTTCGCCGCCTATGAGGTGATCGAAGGCCGCACCCGAAGGACAATCCCGGTCGCCGACGTCGCGACGTTGGGCGCGCGCGGGGCGCATCTCCACGCGACGATCACCGCCCCCCGCGCGCCCCTCCAGCTCGGCGACCGGACGCTGCGCTTCGACCAGCCCGTCGTCGCCGGCATTCTCAACGTCACCCCGGACAGCTTCTCCGACGGCGGCAAGCATGTCGACGACCCCGCCGCGGCGGCCGCCGCCGGGATCGACATGGCCGCGGCGGGCGCCACGATGATCGACATCGGCGGCGAATCGACCCGCCCCGGCGCGGCGGCGGTCTGGGAAGGCGACGAGATCGCGCGCCTCGTCCCCGTCGTTGAGCGCCTCGCGCGCGCCGGCGCGATCGTCTCGGTCGACACGCGCAAGGCCGCCGTGATGGAGGCCACGCTCGCCGCCGGCGCGCATATCGTCAACGACGTCGCCGCGCTGCTGTGGGACGACCGCGCGCTCGGCGTGGTGGCCAGGAGCGGTTGCCCGGTCGTGATGATGCACTCGCCCGATCCGAAAAAAGGCGGTCACGGCGACGGCGGGTACGCCAACGTGCTGACCGACGTCTTCGACTGGCTCGAGGCGCGCATCGCCGCGGTCGTCGCGGGCGGCGTCGATCGGTCGCGGATCATCGTCGATCCCGGCATCGGCTTCGGCAAGACGCTCGCGGAGAATCTCGCGCTGCTCAACGGCCTCTCAATCTTCCATGGTCTCGGTTGCCCCATCATGCTCGGCGCCAGCCGCAAGCGGCTGATCGGCGCGCTCTCGAATGAGGCGCCGGTCGGCCAGCGCCTCGCCGGTTCGCTGGCTCTCGCGGTGAAGGGGGCCGAGGCAGGCGTCCAGATCCTGCGCGTCCATGACGTCGCAGAGACGGTGCAGGCGATCAGGATCTGGCGCGGGATGCGCGATCAGTCGCTGGTGGGAGGCTGATCGCCGCTGCATTGCAGCGAAACGCCGCTTCGCGCATTAGTTGCAGACCTTAACAAGGAGCTGTCGCTTGATCGTTACTGCAACACCACGTCTCGGCCAGATCCTGAGCGAGGTCTGGCGTCCGCTGCTGGGCCTGTTCGTCTGGGACGTGATCGTCACGATCACTTACTATGTGCTGCCCTTCCACGCGCCGGCCTTGCCCCTGACTCTGTTCGGTACGGCGCTCGCGCTGTTCCTCGGATTTCGTGACAATTCCGCGTATCAACGCTGGTGGGAAAGCCGCGGCCTCTGGGGCCTGATGATCAACGCCTCGCGCAACCTCGCGCGGATGGCGCGCAACATGCTGCCCGAGCCCGAGGGCCATGACATGAAGCGGACGATCGTCCTGCGCCAGATCGCCTATGTGAACGCACTGCGTTGTCAGCTACGCAAGCAGCCCGCGCCACCCGAGGTACTGCGGTTCCTGTCGAAGGAAGAGGCCTCGTTTGCGCTGGATCGCACGAATATCGCCAACGGCCTGCTTGACGGTACGGGGCGGCGGATCGACATCGCGCGGCGCAACGGTTGGATCGACACGATCCAGCAGACCCAGTTCGAGGCGATCCTGGTCGATATCGCCAACGCACAGGGCGGCATGGAGCGGATCAAGAACACCCCGCTTCCCAACCAGTACCGGTTCTTCCCGAGCCTGTTTACGCGGTTGTTCTGTGTGCTGCTGCCGATCGGTCTGGTTGAGTCGCTGGGCTATGCGACACCCGTAGGCTCGACGATCGCCGGACTGATGTTCCTCGCGGTGCTGCAGATCGGCGACGATCTGGTCGATCCGTTCGCAGACACCATCCACGACGTGCCGCTGAACGCAATGTGCCGGACGATCGAGATCGACCTGTTACAGGCGATCGGCGATCCTGCCCCCGAGCCGCTGAAACCCGAGAAGGGTGTGCTTTGGTAATTAGGCGGTGCTTGCCTAACTCCGTCTGACCACCGCGCTCACGCAGCGTTGTCGATCCCCAAATCGCTGAGTTTGCGGTACAGGGTCGAACGGCCAATGCCGAGGCGGCGGGCGACCTCGGTCATGCGGCCGCGATAGTGGCCGATCGCAAGGCGTATGACGTCGGCCTCGATCTCGTCGAGCGCGCGCAGATTGCCGTCGGGGCGAAACAGCGTCACGCCGCCACCGCCCGCGGCCACAGTGGCCGGGCCGCGCTGACGGTTGCCGAGCGCGGCGATCTGCGGGAAATCTTCCTCGGTTAGCGCTGCCCCCTCGCATAACACGGCGGCGCGAAAGAGCGCGTTTTGGAGCTGGCGGACATTGCCGGGCCAGTCGTAATGGACCAGCAGCGTAAGCGCGGCGTCGGTAATGCCGAGCGGTCGGAGTCCCGGTTGCTCGGCAATCCGCGCGAGCAAGTGGCGGGCGAGTGCGGGGATATCGCCGGTCCGTTCGCGCAAGGGCGGGATCGTGACCTGGACCGCGTTCAGCCGATAATACAGATCTTCGCGGAAACGCCCCGCCTCTACTTCGTCTAGCAATCGCTGGTTGGTCGCGGCGATCACCCGGACATCGACCTCGCGCGACTGCCGCCCGCCGATCGGTTGGACTTCGCCGGTGTGAAGAAGGTGCAGCAGCTTGGCCTGCGCCTCGAGCGGCATGTCGCCAATCTCGTCCAGGAACACCGTGCCGCCATCGGCATCGTGGAACCGCCCGATCTTACGCTCAAACGCGCCAGTAAACGCGCCCATCTCGTGCCCGAACAGTTCCGATTCGATCAGATTGGCAGGCATCGCCGCGCAGTTGATCGTGATCATCGGCTTCTTGGCACGCGGCGAGGCGGCGTGGATGGCTTCAGCGACGACCGCCTTGCCGACTCCGCTCTCGCCCTCGACCAGCACCGCGACGCGCGCGCGTGCCGCCTTTGCCGCGATCGCTAGCGCCGCGCGAAAATCTGGCGAGGAGCCGACGATCTCGTCGAACGCGAGGAGGGCCGGAATTTTTTCGGTGAGCGGGCGGAGCTCCCCCGCGGCGGTGCCGGCAACGGCGGCTTCGAGTGCGGCGAGCACCCGGTCGGGCGCGAGCGGCTTGACGAGGAAGTCGGTGGCACCGGCGCGCATCGCGGCGACCGCATGCGCGACCGAACCATTGGCGGTGAGCATAAGGATCGGCAGCGCGGGGCGGCGGTCGCGGAGTTCGGCGATCAGCGCGGTCGCATCGCCGTCGGGCGCGGAATGATCGAGCAGGATCGCGTCGAGCTGCATCCCGTCCTGCGTGCCGAGCGTGGCGATCGCCATTTCGCTATCCGTCGCAAAAACCGTGCGCCAGCCGCCACGCGAGGCAAGCGTCGCCACCAGCCGGCGCTGCGCGGGCTCGTCGTCGATCAGCAATACTAGGCGCTGGCCGTTGCGCGTCATGGCGAATCCTGTCCCGTTCCGGTACGGGCAATAGCGCAACCGAGTAAAGGGCGCCTTAAATGTCGCGCTTGGCGATCCCGAATGTGCCGGTTAAGGTCTGGGTGTAGAGGGTGGCACACAAAGGATTGGGACAAGAACCATGGCCGGCAATGGAGACATGAAGGCGCATTCTGCGACCTATTCGAGCGTGACCGGCATGATGAAATGGGGCGCAGTCGGATGCGCGCTGGTCGTCGCGCTCGTCATCTGGCTGATTTCGTAACGCCATGAAGATCGCCGTCCTGAAAGAGCAAGCGGACGGCGAGCGGCGGGTGGCCGCGACGCCGGAAACGGTCAGGAAATTCATCGCGCTCGGCGCGACGCTGGCGGTCGAGACGGGCGCCGGCGAGACCGCGTCGATCGCGGACGCCGGCTATGCCGACGCAGGTGCGTCGATCGGGGATCGCGCGGCGACGCTGTCGGGGGCGGATATCGTGCTCGGCGTGCAAGGCCCCGATCCCGCGACGCTCGCCGGCGTCTCGCCGGACGCGTGGATCGTCGCCAGCCTCAACCCGTTTGCCGAGCGCGCGCGCGTCGAGGCCTATGCCGCGGCCGGGTACGAGGCGCTGGCGATGGAATTCATGCCGCGGATCACGCGCGCGCAGTCGATGGACATCCTGTCGTCGCAGTCGAACCTGTCGGGCTACAAGGCGGTGCTCGATGCGGCCGCCGAATATGGCCGCGCCTTCCCGATGATGATGACCGCGGCGGGCACGATCAGTGCGGCCAAGGCGTTCGTGATGGGCGTCGGCGTCGCCGGGCTCCAGGCGATCGCGACCGCGCGGCGGCTGGGCGCGCAGGTGTCGGCGACCGACGTACGCGCCGCGACCCGCGAGCAGATCCAGTCGCTCGGCGCCAAGCCGATCTTCGTCGAGAATGTCGCAGGCATCGAGGGCGAGGGGACGGGCGGCTATGCCGGCGAGATGTCGCCCGAATATCAGGCGGCGCAGGCCGAACTCGTGTCCGGGCACATCGCCAAGCAGGATATCGTCATCACGACCGCGCTGATCCCCGGGCGGCCGGCGCCGCGGCTGATCTCGGCGGCGCAGGTGGCGAGCATGAAGCCGGGCTCGGTGATCGTCGACCTCGCGGTCGAGCAGGGCGGCAATGTCGAGGGTTCGGTCGCGGGTGAGGTGGTCGTCGTGAACGGCGTCACGATCGTCGGCCACCGCAACGTGCCGTCGCGGCTCGCGGCGGACGCGAGCGCCCTGTTCAGCCGCAACCTGTTCAATTTCCTGAGCGCGTTCTGGGACAAGGACGCGGGGCGACCGGTGCTCGACGCCGAGATCGGCGACGCGATCCGCCTGACCCAAGGCGGCAGAATCGTGAACGCGCGGCTGTCGTCGTGACAATCCTCCCCGGCACGGGGAGGGGGACCGGCGCAGCCGGTGGAGGGGGCGTCCCGCCTATGCTGCGCCCTGAAGTATCGCTGGCGCGCCGACTACGCCGCGAGATGAGCCTTCCAGAGGTGCTGCTTTGGGAGCATCTGCGAGGACAAAAGACCGGCTTCAAATTCCGCCACCAGCATCCCCTCGGCCCTTATGTCTGCGACTTCTACTGCGCCGCCGCCAAGCTCGCGGTAGAGGTCGATGGCGAATTTCACGGCCGCGGCGATCGCGCTCAGCGCGATGCTGATCGCGACCGATTCTTCGCGCAGAATGGCCACCGGGTGCTGCGTGTGGCCGCCGGCGACGTGCTGGGGGATATCGAGGCCGTGGTGACGATGATCGTGTCGTCTGCGGCCCGCCCCCTCCACCAGCCTGCGGCCGGTCCCCCTCCCCGTGCCGGGGAGGAATGATGTACGGTAGTGTTGCGTCTATGGCTCTTGTGGAGCGGACGGTGAAACCTCAGGATTATGAAGTCGTGATCCGGCCGCTCCCGGCGGTCGATGGTGGTGGGTATCTTGCGACCGCCCCCGCGCTGCCGGGATGCAAATCCGATGGCGACACGCCGCAGGACGCGCTCGCGAACGCCTATGATGCGATCGCCTGCTGGATCGAAGCCGCCGAAGAATTGGGACGCGCCGTCCCTGCCGCGACACGCGCCGCAGCGTGAGAGAATTGGGAACCGAATAATGGACTTTATCGCGATCCTGTCGATCTTCGTGCTGGCGTGTTTCGTCGGGTATTTCGTCGTCTGGGCGGTCACGCCCGCGTTGCACACGCCGCTGATGGCGGTGACCAATGCGATCTCCAGCGTCATCATCGTCGGCGCGCTGATCGCCGCTGCGGCGGCCGGGATCGGTGCCGGGTCGGGCGTCGCCAAGGCGCTCGGGCTGGTCGCGGTGGTGCTGGCGAGCGTCAACATCTTCGGTGGCTTTGCGGTCACCGCGCGGATGCTGGCGATGTACAAGAAGAAGGAACGGCCGGTCGCGCCCGCTTCGAGCAAGTGAGCGGCACGCCAGGCGAGGGGACGCGATATGCATGAACTGACGGTCAGCCCCTGGGCTTCGCTCGCCTATCTGGTCGCGGGGGTGTGTTTCATCCTCGCGTTGCGCGGGCTGTCGAGCCCGGCGTCGAGCCAGCGCGGCAACCGCTTCGGTATCATCGGCATGACGATCGCGGTCGTGACGACGCTGGTGACTCATGTGCCGGTGCGCATGAACGGCTGCCCGCTCGGCATTGGTCGTTGTGCGATTCTTGACCGTCCTGTCGTGGATTGGCTTACCGTCATCGAAATCCTCGCGGCGATCGGCCTCGGCGCGGCGATCGGCCTCGTCACTGCGCGGCGCATCGCGATGACCGCGATGCCGCAGCTCGTCGCCGCATTCCACAGCCTTGTCGGGCTCGCCGCGGTGCTGGTCGGCGTCGCGGCCTATCTCAACCCGCAGGCGTTCGGGATTTCCGACCTCGTCGTGCCGATGATCGGCCAGCCCTTCGCGGTGATCCACCCGGTCAGCCGGATCGAGCTCGGGCTCGGCGTTGCGATCGGTGCGATCACGTTTTCGGGCTCGGTGATCGCGTTCCTGAAACTCAACGGCAATATGGGCGGCAAGCCGATCATGCTGCCGGGGCGCCACGTCATCAACCTCGCGCTGCTTGCCGGTATCCTCGGGCTGATCGCGTATTTCGTCACCGAGCAGGCGCCATGGGTGTTCTGGACGATCGCGATCCTGAGCTTCGTCATCGGCTTCCTGCTGATCGTCCCGATCGGCGGCGCCGACATGCCGGTGGTTGTCAGCATGCTCAATTCCTATTCGGGCTGGGCAGCGGCGGCGATGGGGTTCACGCTCCACAACAGCGCGATGATCATCACGGGCGCGCTGGTCGGCAGCTCGGGCGCGATCCTGAGCTACATCATGTGCCGCGCGATGAACCGCAGCTTCATCAGCGTGATCGCCGGCGGGTTCGGCGCGGTCGCGGATACCAGCGGCGGCGGCACGGCGATCGATCGCCCGTGGAAGCGCGGTTCGGCGGAGGACGCCGCGTTCCTGATGAGCCAGGCCGAACAGGTCATCATCGTCCCCGGCTACGGCATGGCGGTAGCGCAGGCGCAGCACGTCCTGCGCGAGATGGGCGACAAGCTGAAGGCCGAGGGCGTCCGCGTGAAATACGCGATCCACCCGGTCGCGGGGCGCATGCCGGGGCATATGAACGTGCTGCTGGCGGAGGCGAACGTGCCGTATGACGACGTGTTCGAACTCGAGGACATCAACAGCGAGTTCGCGCAGACCGACGTCGCGTTCGTGATCGGCGCGAACGACGTGACCAACCCCGCCGCCAAGACCGACAAGACCTCGCCGATCTACGGCATGCCCGTGCTCGACGTCGAAAAGGCCAAGACCGTGCTGTTCATCAAGCGATCAATGGGCGGCGTCGGCTATGCAGGCGTCGATAACGATCTGTTCTACCGCGACAATACGATGATGCTGCTCGCCGATGCCAAGAAGATGGTCGAGGATATCGTCAAGGCGCTCGACTAGGCGACCGGTTTGGCGCTGGCGATACGGTCCCCAACTCGAACGAAAGTCGATCCAGTTCGGGTGTAATGCGTGCGATCGCCAAGGCTAGTCTTCGCAACCTAGCGGAGATAGCCATGACCCCACTCGACGGCGACTTTACCGATACGCGGTACGACACCGGGATCGACGCGATCCTGATTACGGCAGAGGCCGCACCCGACCGTTTCGCCGCGGCGCTGGCGGCGGTCGGCGGGCGGATCGTCGCCCGTATCGGGTGGCAGGCGCCGTTCGGCCTGCACGCCGCCCCGCAGCTGGTGGTGGTCGAGGCGGCGGGCGTGGACGCCGCCGTCCTCGCCGACCATCTGCCGCGGATCGTCGCGCGCGCGGCTGTCCTGGAGGCCGCGCTGGTCGTCGCGATGGACGACGACCAGATCGATGCGGTCGCGGCGGCGACACTGGGCGGCGGTACGACGCTGCTGGTCGATCCCGGCGTCGCGGACTGCGTGGCGGCGATCGTGGTCGCCGCCGAGCGCACGCGCAGCCCTGCGGGCGTGTTCGATGCGGGGCGTGAGACCGATGGCATGCGGCTGGAGCGGCTGAACACCGAGGTGGCGCGGATCGCCGAGGCGCTCGCGCGGCTGACTCGGGCGGAGTTTGCAGGCGATGCGCCCGCCGCGCCGATCGTCGGCGACCGGACGAACCGTTATGGGGCGCAGCCGTCGCTCGCCACGCCGAGTGCGGCGGACGTTCGGCGGGCGATCCGCGCGCGCCGGTTGCGCGACCAGTTTTTCGGCACCGCGCTGTTCGAGGATCCGGGCTGGGACATGCTGCTCGACCTCTATGCCGCCGAGCTCGAACAGGCGCGCGTCTCGGTGTCGAGCCTGTGCATCGCCGCCGCGGTCGCGCCGACGACGGCGTTGCGCTGGATTGCGCGGATGACCGACACGGGGCTGTTCGAACGCCGCCCCGACATGCACGACCGGCGGCGCGCGTTCATGGTGCTCTCCGAGCGCGCGAGCGAGGCGATGCGGGGCTATATCCTGGCCACGACGGGGGCGAATCTGCGGATTCCGTGACCGCGCCCGCCCTTTTAGCTTGCCCCGGCCGCCGGGCTTTGGCATCGCACCTCCACCCGAGAGGGGGCGATTAGCTCAGTTGGTAGAGCGTCTCGTTTACACCGAGAATGTCGGCGGTTCGAGCCCGTCATCGCCCACCATCCCCGCATAGGATCGTTACAGGTCGCGGACGAGCCGGATCGCGACCGCGATCCAGGCAGGGTCCTTGATCGTCTGTGGCTGCGTGCCCGCGCCCGGCGGCAACAGGGTGACGCCGTCGCCGCATCCGATCAGCCGTCCGAAGACGAACCGGCCTGCGGGTTGCGGGACGAGCACGTCGCGGTTGAGCACAGTCGCAAACCCCTCGGGCGCGACCATCGCACACCAGATCGCGTCGCCCGTGCGATAGTCGCCGATGCTGCCGGATACCGTCACCGCGATCTGACCCGATGCGACCTGAGGGGGCGCGACCGTCGTGGTGCGCCGGGGGGCGTGTGCGCCGCGCGCATCGAGGATCGCGGTGACGGGCAGGTCGGCGCGGTCGGGCAGCGTGACGAGATCGGCGGCTTCGACGCCCAGTGCGGCGGCGATGCGGTTGAGCCAGCCGACCGAGACGGTACGCGTGCCGGTTTCGAGCCGGCCGATCGTCTGCGCCGTTGTCGGCGGGACGCAGCGTCGCGCGACATCCTCGAGCGTCAGGCCCTTGGCGCGGCGGACTTCGCGGATGGCGGTGATCATCGGCAGGCTCCAAACCAGATGGGTTATTCCTCTGTCCTACAACCGTGCCGATATGGCAACCGGAAGCGACAATGGGAGACGGTGGACGCGCGAACTGGTGGAACGGTCGATCGATTCGGAGGGTGTGCTGCAGCCGTCGGGGGATCGGCGCGGGCGGACGGTGACGGTGAACCTTGCCGAATCGCCGCTTGGGTGGCTGCGCGCGCGCGGGCTGGTCGATGCGCGACAGTTCGCGGCGGGGGAGCGATTGCGCGCGGATTACGAGCGCGCGTCGATCGCGCCGAGCGTGACGATGCGCTGGGCGGAGCGGGTCGATGGTGCCCGGTATGACGGGCTCGATCCGACGTCGGCGCAGATCGCGGCGAAGGCGCGGTTCGACTCGGCGCTGGCGGCGGCGGGGCCGGGGCTGGCGGATATTCTGTGGCGCGTGGTCTGCGCGGGCGAGGGGCTGCCCGACGCGGAGAAGGCGTTGCAGTGGCCGGCGCG
Source organism: Sphingomonas aurantiaca (assembly GCF_003050705.1). Classification (GTDB taxonomy): domain Bacteria; phylum Pseudomonadota; class Alphaproteobacteria; order Sphingomonadales; family Sphingomonadaceae; genus Sphingomonas; species Sphingomonas aurantiaca. The sequence goes on from NZ_QAOG01000003.1 coordinate 32,623, forward strand.
GGCGGGGCGGCTGGTGCTGACGCTCGCGCTCGATCGGGTGGCGGCGCATCATGCGATCGGTTAGGCGCTCGCTTTGGTGCGGTCGCATGACTAGATGGCAGGCATGCGCTTCGATCTCGTCAAATGTCATGGTTCCGGTAATGATTTCCCGCTGATCGACGCGCGCGCGTCGACGCTCGGCGATGCGGCGTGGGCGGCGGTCGCGCGTGCGCTCGCGGATCGAGCGGGCCCGGTTGGTGGCGACGGGCTGTTGCTGCTCACCGACGGCGATGCGGATCGCGCGTTCGGGATGCGGATGTTCAATTCGGACGGCAGCGAATCCGAGACGTGCCTCAACGGGCTGCGGTGCGTGGCGCGCGCGGGGTTCGCCGCGACGGGTACGCAGACCGCGACCGCGCTGCTCAAGACGAGCGATGCGGTCGTTGTGCGCGATGCCGATATCGCGGCGGGCGTCTATACCGTCCGCGAGATTGCGGGACCGGCGTCGCTCGACGTCGCGGCATGGCCGATGGCGGTGGGGGCAGACCTGGTCGTCGACGCGCCGATCGCGGGCTTGCCGACGAGCCGCGCGTTCACCGCGGTGGCGATGCCGAACCCGCATCTCGTGACGTTCGTCGACGCGATCGACGAGGCCGAACTCGTCCGCGTCGGCGAAGCATGCGAGGCCGCGCCCGACTGGCTGCCCAATCGCGCCAATGTCAGCTTCGTCGAACTGCGGGGGCGCGACCTGTTCGTGCGCACGTTCGAGCGCGGGGTCGGGCTGACCGACAGTTGTGGCAGCGCGATGGCGGCGTCGACCTATGCCGCGTGCCTGACCGGGCGGATCGCGTACGACACGCAGACGACGGTGTTCAACAAGGGCGGGCTCGTCCGCGCACAGGCGAGTGCGGCGGCGATGGTGACGCTGTCGGGCAATGCGACGTTCGAGTGGAGCGGCTCGGTCGAGGTCGATCTGGCGACCGCGACCGCGAGCGACGTGGTGGTCACGCGACGCTATGAGGACGAGCGCGCTGCTTGGTCCAAACTCGTTGCAAATCTCTGACGCCGCCTGCATCCTTCCATCAGACTGCGCGTATCTCCGGGCAGTGAGCCGCACACAGGCTCCGTGCAGGAGAGAAGCCATGAATCACGTGTTTCGTACCGCGATCGTCGCCGCTGCCATTGCCGTGAGCGGCAGCGCCATCGTCGCCGCGCAGACCAATCCGACGGTCGGCGGCGCCGCGATGTACCCGACCAAGAATATCGTCGAGAACGCGGTTAATTCGAAGGATCACACGACGCTGGTCGCCGCGGTGAAGGCCGCTGGTCTGGTCGAGACGCTGTCGGGCCCGGGTCCGTTCACGGTGTTCGCGCCGACCAACGCCGCATTCAAGAAACTGCCCGCCGGCACCGTCGACACGCTGCTCAAGCCCGAGAACAAGGCGCAGCTGGCGGGCGTGCTGACCTATCACGTCGTCCCCGGCACGATCACCGCCGCCGATATCGCCGCCAAGGCGAAGGCGAATGGCGGCACCGCGAGCTACACCACCGTGCAGGGCGAGCCGCTGATGTTCACGAAGGTCGGCAGCGGCTGGGGGATCATGGACGGCAAGGGCCATAAGGGCCGCGTCACGATCGCCAACGTCATGCAGTCGAACGGCGTAATTCACGTCATCGACACCGTCATGCTGCCGTAATCGACTATAAGAGTCAGTATCTGCCCCTTCCCCCCCAAAGGCAGTGTCGTCGGGCCCGTCGCCAAAAGGCGGCGGGCCCGATTACGTTTTCCGCGCCGTCATTGCGGCTGCAGGGGGATCAGCCGATCAGCAGCCCCGCGAGCGCGGCGGACATCAGGTTGGCGAGGCTGCCCGCGGCCAGCGCGCGCAGGCCGAGCTTGGCGATCATCGGCCGCTGATTGGGGGCGAGGCTGCCCGTCACCGCCATCTGGATCGCGATCGACGAGAAATTGGCGAAGCCGCACAGCGAGAAGGTGATGACCGCGATCGTCCGCGCGCTCAGCCCCTGCTGCGTGCCGAGCGAGATATAGGCGACGAATTCGTTCAGGACGATCTTCTGCCCGAACAGCCCGCCGGCAATGCCCGCTTCGCTCCACGGCACGTTCAGCAGGAACATGATCGGCGCGAAGACATAGCCGAGCAGGCCCTGGAAGCTGAGCCCGGGCAGGCCGATCATGTTGCCGAGCCCGCCGAGCAGGCCGTTGGCGAGCGCCACCAGCGCCACGAACGCGAGCACCATCGCGCCGACCGCGACCGCGAGGCGGACGCCGGTCTGCGCACCCTGCGCGGCGGCCATGATCAGGTTGGCGGGCTTTTCCTCGTCATGCGTCGCCTGCGGCATGGGTTCGCCCGCGGACGTTTCGCCGGGCAGGTCGCCGAGCGCGAGTTCGCCCTCGGGCGGCGTCACGCGGTCGGGCATGATGATCTTGGCCATCAGGATGCCGCCGGGCGCCGCCATGAAGCTGGCGGCGAGCAGATAGTCGATCCGAATCCCCATCGACGCATAGGCGGCGAGGATGGTGCCCGCGACGCCGGCCATGCCGCTGGTCATCACCGTGAACAGCTGCGCCGGCGTGAGGCCTGCGAGATAGGGACGGATGACGAGCGGCGATTCGCTCTGGCCGACGAAGATGTTCGCGGCCGCGCACAGCGATTCGACCTTCGAGACGCCGATGACCTTCTCGATTCCGCCGCCGACCCAGCGCACGACGAACTGCATGATGCCGAGATAATAGAGGATCGAGACGAGGCTGGCGAAGAAGATGATGACCGGCAGCGCGGCGATCGCGAAGCTCTGGCCGCCGATTTCGGGCGTCGCCATCTTGCCGAACAGGAACTCGGTGCCCTTTTGCGAATAGCCGAGCAGGTTGGCGACGCCGCCCGACATCTCGCCGAGCACGACCTTGCCGAAGCTGGAATAGAGCACGAGCACGGCGATACCCGCCTGCAGCGCGAAGGCGGCGCCGACGATGCGCAGGCGGATCGCCCGGCGATCGCTCGACAACAGCACGGCGATGCCGAGGATGACGGCGATACCGCCCAGGCCGATGACTAGTCTTTCCATGGACGCCCTGCGTTCTCGTACGATGACACACGCGGCCCCCCGGCTGCGCAAGCGGCCGACATGACACGGGCGGGCGCCGGTCGCCAGTCATTTGAGGACAGGCCGGTTTTCCCCCCTGCTTGTCATTTGACGGCGCGCGCGTTTTCGCTAGCGTCCGCGGCGATGAATACAGACCTTCCCGCGTTCCCGCGTTCGCTCTTCATTTTCTCCGTGCTGTATGGCGGCATGGTGTGCATCGCCGGCGTGCTGGGGGTCAAACAGGTCGCGCTCGGCCCGCTCGCGGTCGAGGCGGGGATCTTTGCATTCCTGCTGCTGGTCGTGCTCAGCAGCGCGATCGCCGAGCTGCACGGACAGAAAACCGCGACGCTGCTGGTCCGGCTCGGGTTCATACCCTTGCTGGTGTCTGCCGCGCTGATCCAGCTGGTGCTGGCGCTGCCGCACGATCCGGGGATGTATCCCCCCGCGGTCGACGCGTTCCCGATCGTCGTCGGGCAGGGTGCGCGGATGATGATGGCGGGGCTGATCTCCTACGGCATCTCGCAGACGCTCAACGTCCTGATCTTCGCCAAGCTGGCGGGGCAGGTCGGCAGCGGCGAGGGCAAGCTGGTCTGGCTGCGCGGGATGATCGCCAGCATCATCTCGCAGGTGATCGACACGGTGCTGTTCATCACCATCTCGTTCCTCGGCGCGCGGCCGATCGTCGAGCTGATGGCGGGGCAGATGCTGACCAAGGTCGTGCTGTCGATCGTGCTGGTGCCGTTCATGATCACGTTCTTCGTGAAGCTCGGGCGGTGGCTGGACGCGCGCCCGATCTAAGATCGGGACCTTTCGGGACGTCCGACACGTCCGTCACGTCCGTCACGTCCGTCACCCCAGCGAACGCTGGGGTATCCCCGTTGGCGGGTGCGGGGGCTCGAACTGGGAGGTCCCAGCTTTCGCTGCGATGACGGCGGGGCAGAGGGCGTACGTTCACCGATGACGAACGCGCCGCGACTGGCTAAAGCGCGGGCATGACCGATCACACGCCCGATCCCGCCCTGCTCGCCAAGGCCGAAACGCTCACCGAGGCGCTGCCCTATCTCCAGCGCTATGCGGGCAAGACGTTCGTCGTGAAATATGGCGGCCATGCGATGGGCGACCCCGAGCTGCAGCGCGACTTCGCCGAGGACATGGTGCTGTTGAAGGCGGTCGGCATCAACCCGGTCGTGGTGCATGGCGGCGGGCCGCAGATCGGCGCGATGCTCAAGCGGCTTGGCGTCGAATCGCGCTTCGTCGACGGCCTGCGCGTGACCGACGCGGAGACCGCGCAGATCGCCGAAATGGTGCTCGCGGGCTCGATCAACAAGGAAATCGTCGGCTGGATCGGGCAGGCGGGCGGCCGCGCGGTCGGTATCTCGGGCAAGGACGCAGGCCTCGTGCTCGCGCAGAAGGTCGGCCATGGCCGCGAGCCCGACAAGCTCCAGGGCATCGAACGCCATGTCGACCTGGGCTTCGTCGGCGAGCCGATCGCGGTCGACCGGACGATCCTCGACACGCTGATCGCCGCCGACATCATCCCGGTGATCGCGCCGATCGGCATCGGCGCGGACGGCCACACCTACAACATCAACGCCGACACGATGGCGGGCGCGATCGCCGCCGCGATGGGCGCCGCGCGGTTCTTCCTGCTGACCGATATCGTCGGCGTGCTCGACAAGGGCGGTGAACTGCTGACCGACCTCGATCCGGCGCGGATCGCCGAATTGCGCGCCGACGGCACGGTGACGGGCGGGATGATCCCCAAGCTGGAAACTTGCGTGGCCGCGGTCCAGTCGGGGGTCGATGCCGCGGTGATCATCGACGGCCGCGTACCGCATGCGATGCTGCTCGAGATCTTTACCAAGCAGGGCGCGGGGACGCTGGTGAGTGCGACGGGCGCGGCGCGGTAGCGGCTTGCTCCCGTCATCCTGACGAAAGTCAGGATCCAGGATTGCGGGATCGCCCCGCTGCTTGGCTCTGGATCCTGACTTTCGTCAGGATGACGGAATAAGGAGTGATTGGAACGCCGCGCGCGCCAATCGGGATACCCCAGCTTTCGCTGGGGTGACGATGTTGAAGGGGATACGAGCGCGAGCGACAGCGCAGGGGTTCTCGTTCTTCCTCCGCTCCCTTATATTGCTATCATACCAGCGGAGACCCACGCCTTGATCGCCCTTCTTCAGATCGTCCAGTTGCTGCTCAATCTCGTCTGGTGGGTCATCGTGATCCAGGCGGTGCTGTCATGGCTGATCGCGTTCAACGTCATCAACACGCAGAGCGATTTCGTCCGCACGGTGTGGAACGCGCTGCAGAAGATCACCGAGCCGCTCTATCGTCCGATCCGCCGGATCCTGCCCGATTTCGGCGCGCTCGACCTGTCGCCGCTGGTCGTGCTGCTGATCCTCTACATCCTGACCAACATCGTCATCCCGAACATCGCGCAGAACTATCTCGTCGCGGCCTATTGAACGGACCGGCTGCCTGGCGCGCGGTCGGTGACGGCCTGGCGCTCGCCGTCCGGGTAACCCCGCGCGGCGGCCGGGACACGCTGGTCGCCGGCACCCCCGAGCATCTTGCCGCGCGCCTGGCGGCGGCACCCGTCGATGGCGCGGCGAATGCCGGGCTGGTCGCGCTCGTCGCCAAGAGCTTCGGCGTGCCCAGGCGCGCGGTGACGATCGTCTCGGGCGAAACCGCGCGGCTGAAACGCCTCCACATCGCCGGCGATGTCGCTACGCTGGCGGAAATCGCGTCCGCGCTCTATGGGCCGCGGGCATGAGCGCGACCATCATCGACGGCAAGGCCTTCGCCGCCGGCCTCCGGGCCCGTATCGCAGACGGCGTCACCGCCTTTCGGACACAGGCGGGTCGTGCGCCCGGCCTTGCCGTGGTGCTGGTCGGCGAGGATCCCGCCTCCAGCGTCTATGTCCGCTCGAAGGGCAAGGCGACGCGCGAGGCGGGGATGGAGAGCATCGAGCACCGGCTGCCCGCCGACGTGTCGGCCGACGCGCTGCTCGCGCTGGTCGCGACACTCAACACCGATCCGGCGATCGACGGCATCCTGGTCCAGCTGCCCTTGCCCAGGCATATCGACGAGCAGGCGGTGATATCGGCGATCGATCCCGACAAGGATGTCGACGGCTTCCACCCGATCAACGCGGGCCGTCTCGCGACCGGGCTGCCGGGGTTCGTGCCGTGCACGCCGTTTGGCTGTGTGCTGTTGCTCAAGAGCGTGTTGCCGAGCCTGAGCGGGCTCGAGGCGGTCGTCGTCGGGCGCTCGAACATCGTCGGCAAGCCGATGGCGCAACTGCTGCTCCGCGAAAGCTGCACCGTCACCGTCGTCCATAGCCGGACGAAGGACGTGCCCGCGCATATCCGCCGCGCCGACATCGTCGTCGCCGCGGTCGGGATCCCGCAGATGATCAAGGGCGACTGGCTCAAGCCCGGCGCGACGGTGATCGACGTCGGCATCAACCGGACCGAGACGGGGCTGGTCGGCGACGTCGATTTCGCGAGCGCGGTCGACGTCGCGGGTGCGATCACGCCGGTGCCGGGGGGCGTCGGGCCGATGACGATCGCGTGCCTGCTGCGCAACACGCTGGTCTCGGCAGGGCGCCGCGAGGGCGTTGCCGTCGACGAAGCCATGCTCGATCGGGCCGGGCTGTGATCGAGCTCTATATCTCGTCGCTGATCACGTTCTTCGTGGTCATCGATCCGCCCGGCTGCGCGCCGATCTATGCCGGGCTGTCGGCGAGCGCGTCAGCGACGCAGAAGCGGGCGATGGCGATCCGCGCGGTCGGCGTGTCGGCGGCGATCCTGTTCGTGTTCGCGCTGTTCGGCGAGGCGTTGCTCAAAGGCCTGGGCATCAGCCTGGCGAGCTTCCGTATCGCCGGCGGCATCATGCTGTTCCTGATCGCGCTCGAAATGGTGTTCGAGAAGCGCACCGAGCGCCGCGAGGATCGCGCCGCCAAGGTGGCGAGCGACCCCGAGGCCGAGGACGTCTCCATCTTCCCGATGGCGATGCCGATGATCGCCGGGCCGGGCTCGATCGCTTCGGTGATGCTGTTGATGAGCCGCAACAGCGGGCTCGAGCGCTCGGCGATCGTGCTCGCCGCGATGGTGACGATCCTGCTGCTGACGCTGGTCGCGCTGCTGGCCGCCGGGCCGATCATGCGGATCCTGGGTGCCAAGATCGAGGCGGTGATCACCCGCCTGCTCGGCGTGCTGCTGGCGGCACTGGCGGTGCAGTTCGTGCTCGATGGCCTGTCGGTGGTGCTGCACTAGGCCGTCATCCTGACTGTCGTCGGGATGACGGCGGTGGGCATCAGTCCACCTTGAACAGCCGCAGCGGGGAATTGCGCGGCAGCGGGAGCGGTGTCAGCCACGCCGGCACCTCGTTCCTGGCGAGCTCCGCGTAGAACCCCTTCGGGCTGCGCGCCTTGTAGTTGGTCGATTCCGCCGCGTTGGGGCAGAGCAGCATCATCGTCGCGCCGTGGCGCTTGACGATCGCATGCGCCTGGTCCGCGGTTCCCCCGAACGCATGCTGGACGTCGAGGATCGCGCCGCCGTTGCGGTGATACGGCCCCGCGATCGCATCGTGATGCGTGATCGTGATCAGCCGCGGCCCCATGTCGACGAAGGTGAAGATCGTCTGCGCGGGGTATTTGTTGAGCGCGAGCAGCACCGTCGTCCGCAGGCAGTTGCCCGTCGCCATGTTGACGCGCTTCTCGTACGGCTTGGGCCGGTCGATCGGGAAATACTGGATCACCATCCCCGCGAACAACCCGGAGACGATCAGGAACGCGCCGACCGTGCCGAGCACGCGCACCGCCACCGATCGGTTGCCGAGCAGCTTCGGCAGGATCAGCCAGCCGAGCGCGGTTGCCCCGGGAATCGCCAGCAGCTGCGCGGCGGGGCCGGCGCGGACCTGCCACAGCAGCATCGCGCAGGCGAACGCGGTGAACAGCGCGACCGCCGCCCAGCCGACCGCGCGCGGATCGCGCCGCGCACGCCAGGCGGCGACGATCGCGCCGATCAGGCCGATGATCGGCAGCGTCGCCAGCGCGAAGCCGACGCGGAAGCTGTGCTTGTAGATCGGCTTGGCCTCGCGGACATTGTCCAGCCAGTTGCGCTGCAGCTCGGGCGAGATGCCCTCCGGCCGGCCCAGGCACTGCGGGAAGACGAGCGCGAACCCGGCGACGATCGCCGCGCCCGCCACCACCGCCAGCGCCAGCCGCGCGCCGCGCGAGGCGGGCCCGAACCGCGCGAGCAGGAACAGCAGCATCCCCGCCGCGATCATCACGCTCAGCCACACCGGCGTCAGCGCGTCGCAGCGCATCGCCTGGTTGGCGTTCGACGCGAACAGCGCGAACCCCAGCGTGCTGCCGCCGCCCAGCGTCAGCGCATAGATCGACAGCCGCTCGCCCTCCGCCCGGTCCCATACCCAGCGCAGCGCGATGATCGCCCCCGCCATCGCCGCATAGGGCAACAGCTCGAGCCCGATCGACAGCGATACCGCGCTCGCGATTCCGACCATCGCGCCACCGCGACGGCCGTTGGGGTCGCACAGGCCCGCGACCGTGAGGCTGAGCATCGCCAGCTGCCAGCCGTGATGATCGATCCGTTCGGGCATGAACATCAGCATCGTGCCGGTCGCGCCGACCATGAACACGATAGCGAGCGGCCACGCATAGGGGCTGATCAGCCGCCGCACGGTCGCGCCGATCCCGAGCATCGCGATCGACAGCGGCAGCAGCGGCGCGATCCCGCACGCCAGCCGCTCCGCCCAGCTGTTGGTGGTGAACAGGCGGAAGAACAGGATGAGCCCGGCGATCGGCAGGTCGACGATCCGGCTCCAGTGGATATCGAACCCGACCGGCGGGTTCAGCCGGTAGTTGCGCAGATCGTACCAGCCCTGGCCGTCGAGCAGCGCGCGGACCTGCATCAGCCGCATATTGTCGTCGGTATCGCCGAGCGACAGCCAGCGGACCTGCCCCCAGCGATCGACCATCGACCATGCCGCCACCGCCACCCAGGCGAGCAGCGACAAGGCGATCCAATGCCGATCGAGTGCGTCGAGCAGCGTATTCCGCCGCGGTGGTGCCTGATCCAAAACGCTTTCCTCCGGCCCGCACGCACTCTAGATGCGCGGGCATATCTCAAGCGTCGCTCTATCGCGGTGTTGGTAAAGAACAAGGCGGGCATGCAGGCGATTTGGCGACAGGTAGAGCAGATGCGGGCGAGCGGCGTGCTCGGCCAGCTCGTGCGCTTCGGGATTGCCGGCGGCCTGTCGAGCCTCGTCTATTCACTCGTCTACCTGCCGCTGACGGCGTATGTCTTCCCGCCACGCCAGGCGGTGGCCGCGGTGCCGTTCGCGTTCGTCGTCGCGGTGGTCGTCGGGTTCTTCCTGCACAGCCGCTGGAGCTTCAAGGGACACGCGAAGGAGCCCGGGGCGGGGCGGCATATCAAGTTCGTGATCGTCCAGGGCGCCGGGCTCGCGCTCAACGCGCTGGTCACCTGGATCGGCACCGCGCTGTTTCACCTGCACCCGTGGATCCCGCTGATCCCCGCGGTGCTTCTTGCCGCGATCCTGAGCTTCGTGCTCAACCGTCTCTGGGTTTTCAACTGATGCTTCCAACGAACTGGGCGAATTACTGATGGACCGCATCGTCTACGACCGGATGGCCGCGCATGATTCCACGCATTGGTGGTACCGCGCGCGCCGCGACATCCTCGCCGATTACCTGACTCGCTACGGCAACCTGCCGAAGGACGCCAAGATCCTCGAGATCGGCTGCGGCACCGGGCACAATCTGCCAATGCTCGCCGCGTTCGGCAGCATCGACGCGATCGAGATCGATCCCGCCGCGCGCGAGATCGCGAGCGAGCGGCTCGGCAAGCCGGTCGGCGCGGCGCCGCTGCCCGAGCTGCCCGGCGTGCCGCGGGGCCATTACGACCTGATCGCGGTGCTCGATGTGGTCGAGCATATCGAGGACGACGTCGCGGCGCTGAAGGCGATGGCGGATTGCCTCGCGCCCGGCGGCAAGATCCTGATCGCGGTGCCGGCGCACCAGTGGATGTGGAGCGCGCACGACACCGTGAACCACCACCACCGCCGCTATTCGAAGGCGACGCTGAAGGCGGCGATCGAGACTGCGGGGCTCAAGCCCGAAAAGCTCGGCTATTTCAATTCGCTGCTGTTCCCGCTGGCGGCGGCGGCGCGGATCGCCGGGCGGATGACGGGGCGCGACGACAGCGACGATTCCCCGCCGCCCAAGCCGGTCAACGCGTTGTTCGAGACGATCTTCCGGCTGGAACGCCATCTGGTCGGGCGCGTGCCGATGACGCCGGGGGTTTCGATCGTGACGCTGGCGGTCCCGCGGTAACGATCAAGGTATCTGCGCGCGCCCTTCCGTTCTTCCTGAGTAGCCGTCGAGTAGCTGCGAAGCGGCGTATCGAGACGGCGTATCGAAGGATAGCTGGCGCGCGGAACCCATACCTCGATACGAGTCCTCGATACGCTCCTCACGGAGCTACTCGGTCTCTACTCGGCACGAACGGAATAGGGCGTGGCATGCCTCCCCGAATTGGCAAGCAAGCACCACCCCGGCGAAGGCCGGGGCCCAGTTGGGGAACGTGGCCAACTGCGGGTGCGCGCCGTTACTGCTACCTTCGCAACTGGGCCCCGGCCTCCGCCGGGGTGGAGTTGTGATGGGGCAGGCGGCGTTCGTTTAGTCGACGCGAACGGGGGGGAGGCCGTCAGGCGCCTGAACCGGCTCTACCGGCTCCGCGCGGAATCCCAGCGTCGCCTTGCCCTGGATCGGGCCGGCGATATCCGCGACGATATACAGCGGCCGGCGCTTCGACTCGACATAAAGGCGGCCGAGATATTCGCCGATCATCCCCAGCACGAACATCTGCACCGCGCCCAGGAACACGGTGACCAGCATCGTCGAAGTCCAGCCCTGCACCGCGCTGCCCGACAGCCAGCCGATCGCGATATAGACGAACAGCAGCAGCGACACGCCGGTCAGCGCGAGCCCCGCATGGCTGGCGAACCGCAACGGCGCGGTCGAAAAGCCGGTGACCGCGTCGAAGGCGAGGCGGATCATCTTGGCGAGCGGATAGTTCGTCTCGCCCGCGAGCCGCTCGGCGCGGTCATAGGGGAAGGGCACCTGGCGGAAGCCGATCCAGGCGACCATCCCGCGAATGAAGCGCGCCTGTTCGGGCAAGCTCAGGAACGCATCGAGCGCCCGCCTGCTCATCAGGCGGAAATCGCCCGTGTCGAGCGGGATCGGCGTTTCGGTCATCCGAGTCAGCAGGCGATAAAAGGCGGCGGCGGTGGCCTTCTTGAACACCGTCTCGCCCGCGCGCTGGCGGCGCACCGCATAGACCACGTCGGCCTGGCTCGCCGCCATCGCCGCGCGCATGTCGGACAGCAGCTCGGGCGGATCCTGCAGATCCGCGTCGATGATCAGGATCTGCTCGCCCGCGCACAGATCGAGCCCCGCGGTCAGCGCCAGCTGGTGGCCATGGTTGCGCGACAGGTTGATCGCGACCAGCCGCGGGTCGGCGCTGGCGAGGCGTTGCATGACGTCCCAGCTGTCGTCGCGCGAGCCGTCGTTGATCAGGACGATCTCGTAATCGTCGCCGACCGCGACCTTGGCCGCGCCGGAAATGCGGGCGTGCAGGATGTCGAGGCACGCAGCCTCGTTATAGCAGGGCACGACAATAGAGAGAGAGGGACGGTTCATCGCCCCCGTCTAGCGTCCGCTGCGCCCGCCGTCATCGTCGGATGTTTCTACACGCGCTCCACGGTGTGCACCGCGTCCGCCGCGCGCAGCCCCGCCATCAACCGCATCAGCTGCTGCACGTCGTGCACCTCGACATCGATCTCGTTGGTGTGGAAGCTCTTGTCGCGCGTATCGAGCCGCAGGTTGATGATGTTGGCCTTGTGCCCGCCGATGATCGTCGAGACGATGCCGAGCGAGCCCGGCTCGTTCTTCACCATCACCGATATCCGCGCGACCGCACCCTCGGTCTCGTCGCCCCAAGCCACGTCGACCCAGTCGGTTTCGTTCTCCGATCGCTCGGCGAGTTCGCCCAGCACGCGGCAGTCGATCGCATGCACCTCGATCCCCGCATCGGGGCGGCGCAGGCCGACGATCCGGTCGCCCGGGACCGGATGGCAGCAGGTCGCAAGGTCGTAGGCGACGCCGGGGGTAAGGCCCTTGATCGAGATGGCGCTCGATTGCGGCGCCAGCGCATGCGTGACGTCCGCGCCCGCCGACCCCGGCATCAGCGCCTCCATGACTGCGGCATCCGACAGCGTGCGTCGCGCGATCGCGACCATCAGCGACGATTCGTCGGGCAGCTTCAGCCGCTTGAGCGCGTGGCTCAGCGCATCGGTGCCGATCTGTGCGGGCAGCCGCGTGACGATGTCCTCGTACAGGCTCTGGCCCAACGCGATCTGTTCGACGCGCTCCTTCTGGCGCAGATGCCGGCGGATCGCCGCGAGCGCCTTGCCGGTCGTCGCGACGTTCAGCCATTGCGGCTGCGGCGACTGGCCCTTCGAGCGCAGGATCTGCACCTGGTCGCCATTCTCGATCACCGTCGACAGCGGCACGACACGGCCGTTGACCTTCGCGCCGACCGCCTGGTCGCCGAGATCGGTGTGCACGGCGTAGGCGAAATCGATCGAGGTCGCGCCCTTGGGCAGCTGGATCAGCTCGCCCTTGGGCGTGAACGCGAAGATGCGATCGGTGTACATCGCCATGCGCGTGTGTTCGAGCAGCTCCTCGGGGCTTTCGGCCGTATCGAGGATCTCGACGAGGTCGCGGATCCAGCTGACCTGCCGGTCGCTGCCGTTGATCTGCTGTTTGTAGGCCCAGTGCGCCGCCAGCCCGAATTCGGCCTGCGCGTGCATGTCGGCGGTGCGGATCTGGATCTCGATACGCGCGCTGTCGGCATGGATCACCGAGGTGTGCAGCGAGCGATAGCCGTTGCGCTTGGGCGTCGAGATGTAATCCTTGAACCGCCCCGGCACCATCGGCCAGCGCTGGTGGATGATGCCGAGCGTGCGGTAGCAATCCTCCTCGGTCGGCACGATCGCGCGGAACGCCATCACGTCGGACAGCTGTTCGAAGCTGATGTGCCGCTCCGACATCTTGCGGAAGATCGAATAGGGATGCTTCTCGCGCCCCGAAATCTCGGCCTCGACGCCGGCGCGCGCGAGCACCGATTTAAGCCCCGACGCGATCTTGGCGATCCGGTCGCCATCGCCCTGTTTCAGCTGTTCGAGGCGGCGATGGATCGATTCGGAGGCTTCGGGCTCAAGCTGTTCGAACGCCAGCGACTGCATCTCGCGCATGAACTCGTACATGCCGATCCGCTCGGCGAGCGGCGCGTAGATGTCCATCGTCTCCTTGGCGATACGACGGCGCTTCTCGGGTTTGGCGATATGGTGCAGCGTCCGCATGTTGTGCAGGCGGTCGGCGAGCTTGACCAGCAGCACGCGGATGTCGTCCGACATCGCGAGCAGGAACTTGCGCAGGTTTTCGGCGGCGCGCTCGTTCTCGGTCTGCGCCTCGATCTTGCTGAGCTTGGTGACGCCGTCGACGAGGCGCGCGACCGATGCCCCGAACAGCCGCTCGATCTCCTCGGGCGTCGCGACCGTGTCCTCGATCGTGTCGTGCAGGATCGCGGTGGCGATCGTCTCGGCATCGAGGTGCAGGTCGGTGAGGATGCCTGCCACCTCGATCGGGTGGCTGAAATACGGATCGCCGGACGCGCGCTTCTGGCTCCCATGCGCCTGCATCGAGAAGACATAGGCGCGGTTCAGCAGGGCCTCGTCGGCGTCGGGATCGTAGTCGAGGACGCGATCGACCAGTTCATATTGGCGCAGCACGGATCGTAGATGGGGCCGCGGAGGGACTTTTGGCAACAAAAAGCGTCGGATCACTGTGATCTAATGACTGCATGAGTAGCGAATGTGTGGGGCGTTTCGCTTCTGCGGCATATGCGGTACCCTTGCCCACGGACGAGGATGACGTGATGGGCAAATTGCGCGAACCACTGCTGGAATGCAGCCTGCCCGCCGCGCTGGAGGCGATGGGCGAGCGCTGGTCGTTCCTGATTCTGCGCGCCGCGTTCAACGGCCTGCACCATTTCGAGGAGTTCCAGTCGGAGCTCGGCATCGCGCGCAATATCCTGGCGAACCGGCTCGCGCGGCTGGTCGAGCACGGCATCCTGGAGCGGCAGCCGATCCCGGAGGACCGCCGCAAGATCGCTTACGGCCTGACCGACAAGGGCTTCGCGCTGCTGCCGACGATGATCGCGCTCAGGCAATGGGGCGAGCGGTGGGAGACGTGCGTTCCGGCGTTCCCGATCCTCGTCGACGCGCGCGATCGGCGGCCGTTGCAGCCGGTCTCGGTGCGCGCGCATGACGGGCGCGTGCTGGGGAAGGGCGACCTGATCTGGGCGCTGCCGGGCGAGGTTGCGGGGGATGAGGCCGAGGCGGCAGAGTAACGCCACCTTTTGTCAGGATGACGAAGGCAGCGCCTCCAGCACCGCGCGGATCGCGTCCGGCAGCGGCACCGGCCGCCCGGTTTCCAGATCGACATGCACGCTGACCATGGTGATCACCGTATGCAGCTCGCCCGTCTCGGCATGCGCCAGCTCGAATCGCTTCGTCAGGCTGGACGTGCCGAGCTTCTCGATCCGCACGAACGCCTCCACCGTATCGCCCAGGCGGAACGGCTTCAGATAATCGATCTCGGTGCGGCGCACGTTGAACTCGGTGCTCGGCCAGACATCCGGCAAGGCCGTAGCGATCCCGGTCCAGTCCCAGAACTCGGTGACCGCGACGTCGGCATATTCGAGATAGCGCGAGTTGAAGACGATGCGCTGGCCGTCGATCTCGGCATAGCGCACGCGAAACCGCGTCGAGAAGGCGAAACCCGGCCGCATGTCAGACGATCAGGCGGATGCCGACGATCGCCAGCACGGTCGCCAGCACCGGCACCAGCACGCGGTCCGACACGCGCGTCGCGATCAGGCTGCCGACGACGATCCCGGGGATCGATCCGATCAGCAGCGACACGAGCAGGTCGACGTCGACCGAGCCGAGGATCCAGTGCCCGATTCCGCCGAGCAGAGTCAGCGGGACGGCATGCGCGATGTCCGATCCGACCAGCCGGTTGATCGGCAGCTTCGGGTACAGGATCAGGAGGGCCGTCATCCCCAGCGCGCCGGCACCGACCGAGGTCAGTGAGACGAGCACGCCGAGGACTGCACCGAGCAGGACCGTCAGCATCGCCTGGCGCTCGCCGCGGACCGTGCCGACGCGGGGCGTCAGCCACGCGACGATTCGGCCGCGCAGGAACGTCGCCACCGCCGACAGGATCAGCGTCACGCCCAATACGACGGTGATCGCATGGCCGGTGTCCGACGATTTCTCGCCGAGATGGTTGAGCACGAGCAACGTCGCGATCGCCGCGGGAACGCTGCCGGTCGCGAGCCGCCGCACGACGCGCCAGTCGACCGTGCCGCGCCAGCCATGCACGGTCGTGCCCACCGTCTTGGTCGCCGAGGCGTAGAGCAGGTCGGTGCCGACAGCGGTGGCCGGGTGGAAGCCGAAGACGAGCACCAGCAGCGGCGTCATCAGCGATCCGCCACCGACGCCGGTCAGCCCGACGATCAGGCCGACGAGCACGCCGGCCACCGAATACAACAGATTGATGTCCACTAAGCGGTTAGCCAGCGCCACGCGCGGGCGTGTTGACGCCCATCGACTGGAGATATTTCTTCACGTTGCGCGCCGCCTGGCGGAGCCGCTGTTCGTTCTCGACCATCGCGATCCTCACATAGCCTTCGCCGTTTTCGCCGTAGCCCACTCCTGGGGCCACCGCGACGTGCGCGTGAGTCAGCAATTGTTTGGTGAACTCAAGGCTACCTAAATGCGCGAGGGCGGGCGGCAAAGGCGCCCAGGCGAACATGCTCGCACGGGGGCTCGGAATATCCCACCCGGCGCGGCCGAAGCTCTCGACCAGCACGTCGCGGCGCTTGTGATAGAGTTCGCGGTTGCGCGCGACGATATCCTGCGGGCCGTTGAGCGCAGCGCAGGCCGCCGCCTGGATCGGCGTGAACGCGCCGTAATCGAGATAGGATTTCACGCGAGTCATTGCCGCGATCAGCGTCTTGTTGCCGACCCCGAAGCCCATCCGCCACCCGGCCATCGAATAGGTCTTGCTGAGCGAGGTGAACTCGATCGCGACATCCTTCGCGCCCGGCACCTGCAGGATCGAGGGGGTCGGCTTGCCGTCGTAATACAGCTCCGAATAGGCTAGGTCGGAGATCACCCAGAGCTTATGCTGCTTCGCGAACTCGACGACGCGTTCGTAAAAGGCCAGGTCGACGACTTCGGCGGTCGGGTTCGACGGATAGCCCATCACCAGCACCGACGGACGCGGCACGGTGAACGCCATCGCGCGCTCCAGGCTCTCGAAATACGCCTCGTCGGGCGTGGTCGGCACCGCACGGATCGTCGCGCCGGCAATGATGAAGCCGAAGGTGTGGATCGGATAGGACGGGTTGGGCGCGAGCACGACGTCGCCGGGCGCGGTGATCGCGGTGGCGAGGCTGGCGAGCCCTTCCTTCGAGCCCATCGTCACGACGACCTCGGTCTCGGGATCGACGTCGACGCCGAACCGGCGGCCGTAATAGTTGGCCTGTGCCTTGCGCAGACCGGGAATGCCCTTCGACTGCGAATAGCCGTGCGCGCTGGGCTTGCGCGCGACTTCGACGAGCTTTTCGATGACGTGCTCGGGCGGCGGCAGATCCGGATTGCCCATGCCGAGATCGATGATGTCCTCCCCGCCCGCGCGCGCCGCCGCCCGCATCGCGTTCACTTCGGCGATGACATAGGGGGGCAAGCGTTTGATGCGGTAGAAATCTTCGGACATGATCAGCCTCAAGCTGGAGGAGGGGATGCTGTACCGCAGCTAAAGGGAGGCGTCACCCACTCCGTACCACCGCGTTCGTCCCCTTGAATTGGATCGAGAGCGTATTTCCCAACGCCGTCACCCCAGCGAACGCTGGGGTGACGGGGTAGGGTGGGTGACGATGTGGGGCGGGAGACGGGAATAGAGAGCGGCGGCGGCATGAATCGGTTGTGGCGCAAGCTTCCGCTCCAGCCACACCTGCGTTAAGCTCCCGAAAAACCAGAGGACGCCATGGCCGAAACTCCTCCCGCTCCGAGCCTGCCCGATCTCCAGCACTGGACCTGGGTGATGGGCCGCGCGCAGCAGATGATGATGGAGCAGGGGCTCGCCGCGATGCAGGCGCCGCCGGAGGGGATGCCGGCGATCCCGGGCTTTACCGATCCCGCCACGCTGGCGCGCGCGCGCGATTTCTGGAGCGAGAGCTTCACGCTGTGGCAGCGGTTCCTCGATCCCGCCAAGGCGCCGGAACCCGCGCCCGTCACCGACAAGCGCTTCAAGGCGCCGCAGTGGCGCGAACCCGTGTTCGACCTGATCCGCCAGAGCTATGAACTGATCGGCGACCACATGCTGCGCAGCGTCGAGGCGCTCGACGGGCTCGACGCCAAGCAGAAGGAGCAGTTGCGGTTCGCGACCAAGGGGTTCGTCGATGCGATGAGCCCGACCAACTTCGCGCTGACCAACCCGCAGGTGATCGAGAAGACGATCGAGACGCGCGGCGAGAATCTGCTCAAAGGGCTGCAGAACATGATGGCCGATCTTGCCCGCGGGCAGGTGACGCATACCCCCGACGGCGCGTTCGAGCTGGGCCGCAACCTGGCGATGACGCCGGGCAAGGTGGTCAAGCGCACGCCACTCTACGAACTGATCCAATATACGCCCACCACCCCCAAGGTGCTGGCGACGCCGCTCGTCATCTTCCCGCCGTGGATCAACCGGTTCTACATTCTCGACCTGACGCCCGAGAAGAGCTTCATCCGTTGGGCTGTCGAGCAGGGCATCACGGTGTTCATGGTGTCGTGGAAATCCGCCGATGCGAGCATGAAGGACGTGATCTGGGACGATTATGTCGCCGCGCAGGTCGATGCGATCGACACGGTCCGCGCCGCGCTGAAGGTGCCGGCGGTCCACACCATCGGCTATTGCGTCGCCGGGACGACGCTGGCGGCGACGCTCGCGCTGCTGGCGGCGCGCGGCGAGGCGGCGAAGGTCGCGAGCGCGACGTTCTTCACCGCCCAGGTCGATTTCGCGCAGGCGGGCGAATTGCAGCATTTCATCGACGACGAGCAGTTGAAGATGGTCGCGTCGCTCTCGCCCGAGGGGTTTCTCGACGGGCGCTACATGGCGACGACGTTCAACCTGCTGCGCGGGCGCGACCTGATCTGGAACTATGTCACGCAGAATTACCTGCTCGGCCAGGATTACGTGCCGTTCGACCTGCTCCACTGGAACGGCGACACGACCAACCTGCCCGCGAAATGGCACCTGAGCTATCTGACCGACCTCTACCGCGACAATCTGCTGGTGCAGCCCGGCGCGATCAGCGTCGCCGGAACGCCGCTCGACCTGACCAAGGTGACGACGCCGAGCTATGTCCAGGCGGGGCGCGAGGATCATATCGCGCCGGCCGAGAGCGTGTGGAAGCTGACTCAGCTGTTCACCGGGCCGCTGAAGTTCGTGCTGGCGGGGTCGGGACATATCGCCGGAGTCGTGAACCCGCCGGCCGCCGGGAAGTATCAGTATTGGACCAATCCCTCGGCGCATACGACGCTAGCGGACTTCGTCGCGGGGGCGACCGAGACCAAGGGAAGCTGGTGGCCGGACTGGGTCGAATGGGTCCGCGCGATCGATGCCAAAACCGTGTCTGCAAAAGGGGTTAGGATACCCGGCGCGGGGTCGCTCGAAGCGCTGGGCGATGCGCCCGGGACGTACGTCAAAGGCCGGTAGCGCTACCTTCCGTTCACGTCATGGTGCAGTGCACAAGATATTTGTGCGCCGCCGCGAATCGTGTATAAAGATCGCGACATTACTCCGAAGAGAGGTGCGTGGATGACGGATATCGTAAAACCGACGGCCAAGTCCGACTCGAAGCCGCTCGTCACCGCGAAGGCTCCTCGGACTGTCGCCAAGCCGGCGCAACCGGCATCCGAGTCGATCGCTGTCCCGCCGGCGCCTGCGCCGGTCGTCACGGCTCCGGCACCCGAGCCGGTCGTCTTGACGCCGGTACCTGAGCCGATCGCCATGACGCCTGCGATCGAACAGCCCCCTGCGGCAGACTGCGTACCGCCGCATCCCGACTCTCCAGCCCCGATATCAGCCGCCCCGATCACGGCCGCCGCGCCCCCGGGGATTCCTGTCAGCGAAACGAAGGACGCCATCATGGAAACGATCCAGAGCATCACCGAGAAGACCAAGTCCCTGTTCACGAACGGGTTCGGCGGCACGACCACCACCGATTTCACCGAGCAGGCCAAGGGCGCGATGGAAAAGTCGGCGAAGATGGCGGAAGATTTCGTCGCCTTCGGCAAGGGCAATATCGAGGCACTGGTCGAATCGTCGAAGATCGCCGCGAAGAACGTCGAAGCGCTCGGCCAGGAAGCTGCCGATTACGCCAAGACCTCGTTCGAGCACGCGACCGAAGCCGCCAAGACGCTCGCCGCTGCCAAGTCGCCGACCGAGTTCGTGAAGCTGCAGAGCGACTATGCGCGCACCGCGTTCGACACGATGATCGCCGAGGGCTCGCGCTCGACCGAGCGGATGCTCAAGATGTTCGGCGAGTTCGCGCAGCCGATCTCGAACCGGGTCGCGGTTGCGACCGACAAGATGAAGATGCCGGCCTGAGCCTGGCGCCGCGCTGCCCCCGGGTAGCGCGACAGGATCAGACGCGACAGGAGGGGGCGGCCGTCACGCGACGGTCGCCCCCTTTGCGGTTGCGGTTTTAGCGCGCCGTGTGTCGGCGCCCCCTTGCTCTTGCCCGACGGGATGCCATATTTTGACGGCATGGTGGTGGACTCTGAAATGATGGCCGTAGAATCGATGGCCGAGCGCCGTGACGATGGCGAGGATGGTACCGGCGGCACGGGCGCTGGCATTGCGACCAAGACGCGTGCGAAGACCAAGCAGCCGACACCGTACCGTGTGCTGATGCTCAACGACGATTACACGCCGATGGAATTCGTCGTGCTGTGCCTCCAGCGGTTCTTCCGCATGGATATGGAGGCGGCGACTCGCGTCATGCTCCACGTCCACCAGAAGGGCGTCGGGGTGTGCGGCACGTTCAGCTATGAGGTGGCGGAGACCAAGGTCAGCCAGGTCATGGATTTCGCCCGGCAGAACCAGCATCCATTGCAGTGCACGCTCGAAAAGGCGTGAGCCTCACCGCTTGACCCTATTCCCTTGCTAATCCTCCCCCTGGCGAGGGAGGAGAGCAGGCGAACCCTAGCGCGCGGGCGGGAGCCAGCGCAGGTCGAGCCCGTCGAAGCGTTCGATGTAATTCGCCGCCTGTGCCAGCAGCGTCTCCTTGAGCAGCGTCACCCGGCTGCCCTCGCGCCGGATCAGCCCGTCTTCCTCGAGCTGGCGGAGCATGCGGTTGACGTGCACCGCGGTGAGCCCGGTCGCGTCGCCGATCTCCTCCTGCGTGACGCCAAGCGTGAAGCTGTTGCCGATCGCCTGGTCGCGCCTGCGCAGCCGGTTGTGCATCTCGATCAGCAACGCGGCGATCCGCGCCTTGGCAGAGGTGCGCCCGAGCGCGGCGAGCCGGTCGGTCAGCGCGACCTTCTCCATCTGGTTCATCACCATGATGATCGCCGACAATCGCGGATGATCGGTGACCAGCGCAGTCATCACCGAGCGATCGAACGGGCAGACCGTGCAATCGGTCAGCGCGACCACCGTCTCCGGGGAATCGCGATACACCAGCGCCGACACGCCGAGCATGTCGCCGGTATGGAGGAAGCGGAGGATCTGGCGGCTGCCGTCGTCGAGCAGCACATAGCTCATCGCCATGCCGCGCTGCAGGATGAAGAGCTCGGGCTGCGGATCGTTCTCGCGCAGCAGGATCGCGCCGCGACGCAAGTCGCGCGGGCGCTCCTCCAACCGCGCTAACGCAGCCCTTTCGTTCATCGACAAGTCGATGAGATCGCCGACGCGTTCGGCGAAGCAGCTGTCCGGCACTCTGTGATGGTCCCCCATGTTCGAGGGCACAAAGAGCAAAGCTATGATTCCCGCGCATTAAAGTCGATCAAGCGCGTGCATTCGGGCGTCGTGCGCGCGAGTCCGCTCGTCGGGTCCGTGCTGCGTGGCCCTTGCGCGCACCGCCAGCCGCGATACACACCCGGGATGGACCGTATTCTCATTCGTGGCGGCAACCGCCTGTCCGGGCGCCTGCCCATTTCCGGTGCGAAGAACGCAGCGCTCACGCTGATGCCGTGCGCGCTGCTGACCGAGGAACCGCTGACGCTGCGCAATCTGCCGCGGCTCGCGGACGTCGACGGCTTTGGCCATCTGCTCAACCAGCTGGGCGCGTCGACCGCGATCCAGGGGACGCGGCCCGAGGATTTCGGCCGGGTCATGACGATCCGCGCGGGCAATCTCACCTCGACCGAGGCGCCGTACGATATCGTGCGGAAAATGCGCGCGTCGATCCTCGTGCTCGGGCCGCTGCTCGGCCGCGGCGGCGAGGCGACGGTGTCGCTGCCGGGCGGTTGCGCGATCGGCAACCGCCCGATCGATCTGCACCTGCGCGCGCTCGAGGCGATCGGCGCCGAGCTCGAGATGGCGGCGGGCTATGTGAAGGCGACCGCGCCGGGCGGGCGCCTGCCGGGTGGACGCTATCGCTTCCCGATCGTGTCGGTTGGCGCGACCGAGAACGTGATCATGGCGGCGGTGCTCGCCAAGGGGACGAGCGTGATCGAGAACGCCGCGCGCGAGCCCGAGATCGTCGATCTGTGCAACTGCCTGGTCGCGATGGGCGCGTCGATCGACGGGATCGGCACGGAGACGCTGACGATCGAGGGCCGCGACCGGCTGCACGGCGCGACCTATGCGGTGATGCCCGACCGGATCGAGGCGGGCAGCTATGCCTGCGCCGCGGCGATCACCGGTGGCGACCTGGAACTGGTCGGCGTGGCGATCCCCGACATGGGCGCGACGTTCGATGCGCTGGTCGAGGCAGGCGTGTCGGTCACGCCGACCAAGGACGGCGTGCGCGTCGCCGCGGACGGCGGACTGAAGCCGCTGACGCTGTCCACCGCGCCCTATCCCGGCTTCGCGACCGACATGCAGGCGCAGTTCATGGCGATGCTCTGCAAGGCGGATGGCGCGAGCGTGCTGACCGAGACGATCTTCGAGAACCGCTACATGCACGTGCCCGAACTGGCGCGGATGGGCGCGGATATCCAGGTGCGCGGGCGGACCGCGGTGGTGCGCGGCGTCGACAAGCTCGTGGGGGCGCCGGTGATGGCGACCGACCTGCGTGCTTCGATGAGCCTGATCCTGGCGGGTCTCGCGGCGGACGGCGAGACGTCGGTCGGCCGGGTGTATCATCTCGACCGCGGGTATGAGCGGCTGGAAGAGAAGCTGTCGGCCGTTGGCGCGGATATCGAGCGCGCCAGCGACGGGTGAGGGTCGGGAGGCGTAGTTGAGCCGGGGCTAGCCCTCTCCCCTCTGGGGAGAGGGTTGGGTGAGGGGCTGTTCCGGGCGCTGCACTGCTTGGCTGCCCCTCACCCCGACCCTCTCCCCGGAGGGGAGAGGGAGCAGGTTGCTGGGTCTTGCGGTGGCAACCTTGTGCCTCACGGACGCTGGGGGGCGGTCCAAGCAGCGCTGCCCCGCTAGTTCCCCCGCGAAGGCGGGGGCCCAGGATCAAGCAGTTGCCCTTGGTAGTCCGGTAGACATCTACGCAGCGCCGCCGGCAAAGCCGCCGTCGGACGGGTTCGGTAAACCGACCCGCCGGCCGTGCCGGGCACTGCCCGCTCGCTTCGCTTGCGGGCAGTGCCCGTCAGTACATGTGCTGCCCGCCATTGATGCTCAGCGTAGACCCGGTCACGAACCCGCCCTCCTCCGAGCACAGGAACGCCACGCCGCGCGCGATCTCGGTCGCCTGACCCAGCCGCCCGACGGGGATCTTCGCGACGATCTTCTCCAGCACGTCGGCCGGCACCGCCGCCACCATGTCCGTGTCGATATAGCCGGGCGCGATCGCGTTGACCGTGACGCCGGCGCGCGCGCCCTCCTGCGCCAGCGCCTTGGTGAAGCCGTGGATGCCCGATTTCGCCGCGGCATAGTTGACCTGTCCATACTGCCCGGCCTGCCCGTTGATCGAACCGATGTTGACGATCCGCCCCCATTTGCGCGTCCGCATGCCCGGGAACACCGCCTTGGCCATGTTGAAGCAACCGCCGAGGTTGGTGTCCATCACCTCTTTCCAGTCCTGATACGTCATTTTCAGGATGGTGCCGTCGCGGGTGATGCCCGCATTGTTCACGACGATATCGACATCGCCCAGATCGGCCGCGACCTGCGCGCAGCCTGCCTGGCACGCATCATAGTCGGCGACGTCCCATTTATACGCCTTGATGCCGGTGCGCTCGGTGAATTCCCGCGCCCGGTCGTCGTTGCCGGCATAGGTTGCGGCGACGGTCAGCCCCATGTCCTGAAGCGCGAGACTGATCGCCTCGCCGATGCCGCGCGTACCACCGGTTACAATTGCAACGCGTGCCATCAGTCTCTCCTCAGGTTCGTCCTTTTGCAAAGGCTAGCCAGCCCGCACCCATCCTTCAAGCTCGCGTGCCAAAATGCTGCGCAGCATTTCCACGCCGACCGGGCTGTCGTTGAGACACGGGAGATAGGCGAAATGCGTGCCGCCCGCTTCCTCGAAGCTCTCGCGCCCGCGGATTGAAAGCTCCTCGAGCGTCTCCAGACAGTCGGCGGAGAAGCCCGGCGCGAAGATCGCGATCTTCGTCTTGCCGGCCTTGGCAAGCGCGACGAGCGTCTCGTCGGTCGCGGGGCCCAGCCACTTTTGCGGCCCGAACCGCGACTGGAAGGCGATCGTCAGATCGCGCCCCATCCGCTCGCCGAGCAACCGCGCGGTCTTCTGGCAGTGGCAGTGATAGGGATCGCCCTGCTGCAACGTCCGCTTCGGCATCCCGTGGAAGCTCGCGACGATCGCGTCTGGCGTGAAGTCGAGCGCGGCGAGCCCCTCCTCCAGCGAGTCCTTCAGCGCGTCGATATACAGCGCGTCGTCGTAATAGGGTGGCAGCGTGCGGATCGCCGGCTGCCAGCGCAGCCCGGCCAGATGCTTGAACGCCTTGTCGTTCGCGGTTGCAGTCGTTGCTGCGCAATATTGCGGATAGAGCGGCGCGAGCAGGATGCGCTCGCAACCCGCCGCCTTCATCGCGACAAGCCGGTCCGAAATCGATGGATTGCCATACCGCATCGCCCAATCGACCAGGACGGTGGGGCCGAACGCATCCTTCAGCGCCGCCGCCTGCAACCGCGTGATCGCCGCGAGCGGCGATCCGTCGTCGCGCCAGACCTGCGCATAGGCGTGCGCGGACTTTTTCGGGCGCGTGTTCAGGATGATCCCGCGCAGAATCGGCTGCCACGCGATCTGCGGGATTTCGACGACGCGCGAATCGGACAGGAATTCGCCGAGATAGCGCTTCACCGATTTCGCATCGGGGCCATCGGGCGTGCCGAGGTTCATCAGCAGTACGCCGATCTTGGGGGCAGGAATCGGCGGATGATCGGGGGGCAGGGTCATGCTGCCGGTCTTAAGGGCAAATTGCGGATGCGAAAGCCCGTTGACGCATGGAGCGCGTTGGCGATCGCGGGCGCGACCGCGGGGACGCCGAGTTCGCCGACGCCGCCGGGCGCCTCCTCGCTGCGGATCAACTCGACGGTGATGTCGGGCGTGTCGCCCAGCCGGGGCAGCGCGATCGTGTCGAACCCGCGCGCATCGGCGAGCCCGCGGGTGATTCCCGTCGATGCGCCGAGCGCGCCGGCCAGCCCGAAGATCAGCCCGCCCTCGATCTGCTGGCGGACGATGTCGGGGTTGATCTGCGCGCCGCAATCGACCGCGGCGACGAGGCGGTCGACGACCGGGCGCTGGTCCGGCCCCAGATGCGCCTCCGCCATGACCGCGATGTAGCTGCCGCGAAAGGCATGCGCCGCGATGCCCTGGCCGCTGCCTGCGACACCGCCGTTCCACCCGCCGAGCGCCGCCGCGGTCGACAGGCAGCGCGCGAGGCGCGGCGCGCTGCCGAGCATGCCGATGCGGAACGACATCGGTTCGGACTGCGCGACATGCGCGAGTTCGTCGAGGAAGCATTCGGTGAAGAACGCGGTGTAGCCATGCGCGCCGCCGCGCAGGTGCCCGGTCGGGATGCCGATCTCGGCGGCATGGTGATCGATCGCATAGGCCGGGATGCGATAGGCGGGCGTCGCGCCCGCCACGGCATAGCGGTCGCCGCGCACCCCGATCAGCGCGGCCTCGGTCGCCAGGCCCGGCATCATCCGGCGCGCCATCTCGGCCCCGGTCGACGGCGCCGCGATCTTCGCGCTCCAGCCCAGAATCGCGCCATTGGGGGCGAGCCGCGCCGCCATCTTCGCCACTGCCGGCGCGCGGTAGGGATCGTGGAGCGACTCCTCGCCGCGCGACCAGACGAGGCTGACGGGGCGCCTGAGCTTTAGTGCGAGGATCGCGGCCTGTTCGGCGATATCGGGTTTGAGTGCGGCGCCGAATGACCCGCCGATCAGCATCGGGTGGACGACGACCGAGTCCTCGCCGAGACCCGCCGCACGCGCCGCCGCGGTTCGCGCGAGGCCGGGTGCCTGGGTCGCGAGCCAGAGTTCGAGCCGGCCGTTCGAGAAGGACGCGGTGGCGCTGCGTGTCTCGATTCCTGCGTGCAGGCCGAGGCCCGCGCGATAGGTCGCGGTGACGAGCTTGGCGCCCTGGAAGGTTGCCGCGACATCGCCGACCGACGTCATCGTCGTGCCGGGACGCGCGAGGGCGGCGTCCAGCGCTGCGTCGATCGAGCGGGTATCGGGGAGGGGGGCGGCATTTTCGAACCGCGGCGCGAGCGCGTCGAGCGCCTTGTGCGCCGCCCACCATGTCGTCGCCACCGCCGCGACCCAGCGCGGGTTTTCGACCACTGACAGCACGCCGCGAATGCGATCGGCGGCGGCGCGATCGACCTTCGTCAGGCGGCCGCCGACCGGCGCCTGCCGGATCGCGGCATGCACCATGTCGGCGAGCCGGACGTCGCCCGCGAAATTCGCCGAGCCATCGACCTTCGCGGCGGTGTCGATCCGCGGCACCGACGTGCCGGCAAGCTTGCCCGCGCCCTGGATCCCGAGCGGCAGCGGATCGGGCAGCGTGAAGGTCGCCGCCGCCTCCGCCAGTTCGGCGAAGCGGATGCGCTTGCCGGCATGCGTGCAGAAGCCCGCCTCGACGGCCACTTCGGTCCAGTCGGCATCCCAGCGTTTTGCCGCCGCCATGCACAGCAGCGCGCGCGCGCCCGCGCCCGCCGCGCGACAGGCCTGTTCGAACATCCGGATCGAACTCGATCCGCCGGTGAGCATCGGCGGTTGCGGGGTGCCTTGGGGCAGGCGGTCGAACAGCCCTTCGAACAGGTCGTGCAGGCCGACCGGGTTGGCGTAGAGCGGGTTAAGCGGGGCGGGTTCGACGCCGACGGTGCGCCAGTCTGCGCCGAGTTCGTCCGCGACGATCTGGGGGAGGGTGGTGTAGACGCCCTGGCCGTGCTCGACCTGCGGGACGGCGACGGTGACATGGCCGTCGGTGCCGATCTTGAGCCAGGCGCCGAACGGGGTTTCGCCGGGGTTGGCGACGAGGGTGGGCGCGTAGCGGCGGGGCCAGAGGCCCCAGGCGATGACGAGGCCGATTCCTGCGCCGCCGCCTATCAAAAATCCACGTCGGTTGAACGTCATGCTGACCGCCCTAACCCTTCTCCCCCACGGGGAGAAGGTGGCGCGGCAGCGTCGGATGAGGGGGCGTGGGTCTCCGGGACCGTGCCGGGAGACTCACTGCCCCTCTCCCTTCCGTCGCCTGCGGCTCCTCCCTCCCTCTCCCCGTAGGGGCGAGGGACAGTCAGGCCAGCGCGCGGTACGTTGCCTTGAGCGAGACCTTGTCGATCTTTTCCGTCCCTAGCCGCGGCAACGGCTGCTCGGAAATCCAGATCCGCTGCGGCACCTTGAACGCGGCGATGTGCTGGTAGAGGAACGCGCAGAGATCGTCGGGCGTCAGCGTCTCGCCGTCGCGCACCACGACGACTGCGCCGGGGACCTCGCCGAACCGCTCGTCCGCCAGCCCGAATACTGCCGCCTCAGCGACCGCCGGATGCTCGTAGAGCGCGGCCTCGACCTCCTGGCATGAGATATTCTCGCCGCCGCGGATGATGATGTCCTTCTTGCGGTCGACGATGAACAGATAGTCGTCCTCGTCGAGATAGCCAATGTCGCCCGTGCGGAAATAGCCGTCCGACGTAAACGCCGCGGCGGTCGCGTCCGGGCGGTTCCAATATTCCTTGAAGTTGCAGATCGTGCGGATGCACACCTCGCCGCGCTGACCCTGGTCGACCGGGTGGCCGGCATCGTCGAGGATCGCGAGATCGACCAGCGGTGCGCCCGCGCGGCCGGCGGAATTGGGCTTGGCGAGATAGTTGCCGCGCCAGTTGCCCGTGCCGACCGCGTTGGTCTCGGTCAGGCCGTAGCCGATCAGCGGCGCGCTTCCGCCCATCTCCGCATCGAGCCGGCGGACGTGATCGACCGGGCGCGGCGCCCCGCCCGCGGCGAAATCGGTGACGGTCGACAGGTCGTACTTCGCGCGATCGGGGTGGTTGAGGATTTCGAAGCTCATCAGCGGGACGCCGACGAAATAGGTGACGCCCTCGGCCTCGATCAGCCGCATCGCCTCGCCCGCATCCCATTTCGGCATGAGCACGAGTTTCCGCCCCATTGCGAAGCTCTGGAGGAACACGGGCACCTCGCCGGTGATGTGGAACAGCGGGATCGTCAGCAGCGTGACCGGCTGGCCGACCGGCGGATTGCCCTGCGCGGTGGCGATGCCGACCATCATCATCGCCTGGGCGAGATAGTTGAAGATGCCCTGCACGATCGCGCGATGCTCGGACAGCGCGCCCTTCGACTGGCCGGTCGACCCGCTCGTGAACAGGATCGTCGCATGATCCTCGGGCCCGAGCGGCGACAGGTCCGCGGTGTGATCGTCCTTGGCGAGCACGGCCGCGAGCGCCTCGGTGATCGGGCGCGTATCGTCGATCTCGATCACCGGCGTGGTGAGGCCCGCGATCTGCGCGAGCCGCTTCACGCGCGGCGGGTCGGCGAAGACGAGCGCGCAATCGACGTCGCGGATCGCCGCTTCCAGCTCCTCCGCCTGCCACCAGCCGTTGAGCAATGTCGCGACGCCGCCAGCCATGACGATGCCCATGTAGAGCACGATCCACGACGGCGAATTGCGCATCGCGATGCCGACCCGGTCGCCCTTCGCCACGCCGTGCCCACCGACCAGCGCGCGCGCGACCCGCTCCGCCGCGGCGTGGACCTCGCCGAACGTCAGCCGCTCGGGGCCCGACACGAGGAAGACGGCGTCGCGATGCTCGTTGGCATAATGCGCGAAATAGTAGCTGAGCGCGGGCGGCGCGGCGGCGATCGTCGGGAGCGTGACCCCGAACCGCTCGGCCGAACCGAGCGCCAGCATGCCGTCGGGCGCCGTCAGCGCGGCCATCGTCGAATCCATAGCCGCATCGAGCTCGGTCCGCATATCGCTCTCCTACTTGGTCTTATCGTTACTCGTCTTTATGCAGGGGCGAACGCGTGGGGAAAAGCCTTTGATCCTGTCGACCATTTCTGCTGCCGTCGGCAGTCATATCCGCTTCGAGGACCTGGGTTTGCACCCCGATGTCTTCTCGATCGGGTTCTTCACGCTGCGCTGGTATAGCCTGGCCTATATCGGCGGGATCCTGCTCGGCTGGTGGTATCTGCTCAAGCTGCTCGCCCAGCCCGGCGCACCGATGGCGCGGCGGCATGCCGACGACCTGGTGTTCTACGCGACGCTCGGCATCATCCTGGGCGGGCGACTCGGCTATGTGATCTTCTATGCGCCCGAGATGTTCCTGCATCCCTTGCGGATCTTCCGGTTGTGGGACGGCGGGATGTCGTTCCACGGCGGGGTCATCGGCACGTCGATCGGGTTGATCCTGTTCGCGCGCAAGCACCAGCTCAACTGGTTGCGCGTGCACGATTATATCGCCTGCGCCGTCCCGTTCGGGTTGTTCTTCGGGCGGCTCGCCAACTTCGTCAACGGCGAGCTCTGGGGCAAGCCGACCGACGTCGCCTGGGGCATCATCTTCGAACGCACCGTGCCGTTCGGCATGATCGAGCCGGCGCGCCACCCGAGCCAGCTGTACGAGGCGGGGCTGGAGGGCATCCTCCTGTTCGCGCTGCTGTGGTTCGCGTTCTGGAAGACCAAGGCGCGCTACGATCCGGGCAAGCTCGTCGGGCTGTTCGTGCTGGGCTACGGGCTCGCGCGCTTCACCGTCGAGTTCTTCCGCGAACCCGATTCGCAGCTGCGGGCCTTTGCCGAACATACCGGGCTGCACATGGGCCAGTGGCTGTGCGTGCCGATGATCGTCGGCGGCGCCTATCTGGTCGCGACCTCGGCCAAGCGCCGCGTGCGGGTCGAGTCGATCGCGGGGACGCAGAGCGTCGCCTGACTCCCCTCCCGCTTGCGGGAGGGGGCGGGGGAGGGCATGGCCGCAAACGTCATGGCCAACGATACTCCAGCCCCTCCCCTAACCCCTCCCGCAAGCGGAAGGGGAATAGAAGCCGCCCTTCCCGAACGCCTCGCGCGCGCGATCGCACTCGCGGGGCCGATCCCTGTTGCGCAGTATATGGCGGCGGCCAACGCGCACTATTACGCCACGCGCGACCCGCTTGGCGCGGGCGGCGACTTCACGACCGCGCCCGAGATCAGCCAGATGTTCGGCGAACTCGTCGGCCTGTGGTGCGCGGACCTGTGGGACCGGGCGGGGCGGCCGGATGTGGCGTGGGTCGAGCTCGGCCCCGGTCGCGGGACGCTCGCCGCCGACGCCGCGCGCGCGATGGCGAAGGCGGGGCTCGAACCCCCGGTCCATTTCGTCGAAACCAGCCCGGCGCTCCGCACCGCGCAGGCCGAGCGCGTCCC
This sequence comes from Sphingomonas aurantiaca, assembly GCF_003050705.1. Classification (GTDB taxonomy): domain Bacteria; phylum Pseudomonadota; class Alphaproteobacteria; order Sphingomonadales; family Sphingomonadaceae; genus Sphingomonas; species Sphingomonas aurantiaca. The sequence continues at coordinate 62,910 of NZ_QAOG01000003.1, forward strand.
CGGTGCGACGTGGCACGACACGTTCGACACGCTGCCCACCGATCGGCCGCTGATCGTCGTCGCCAACGAGTTCTTCGACGCGCTGCCGATCCGCCAGCTCGTCAAGCGCCAGCAGTGGCACGAGCGGCTCGTCGCCGCGCAGGACCTGCTGTTCCTGCCGATCGCGGGCAAGCCGCTGCCCGATGCGGTCATTCCCGAGCCGTTCCGCGATGCGCCTGCGGGCTCGATCCTGGAGACCTCGCCCGCCGCCGTGGCGATCGTCCGCGGCCTCGCGCAGCGGATCGCCCGGCAGGGCGGCGCGCTGATCGCGATCGACTATGGCTATGAGGGGCCTGCGCTCGGTGACAGCTTGCAGGCGGTCCGCGGCCATGCGTTTGCCAACCCGTTCGAGGCGCCGGGCGAGCATGATCTCACCGCGCATGTCGACTTCACCACACTCGCCGCCGCCGCGCAGGCCGAGGGCGCAGTCGCCTGGGGGCCGGTCAGCCAGCGCGACCTGCTCGGCGGGCTTGGCATCGATTCGCGCACCTCGGCGCTCGCCAAGGCAGCGCCCGCGCGCGCCGACTCGCTGGCCGCGGATCGGAGCCGGTTGATGGACGACATGGGGACTTTGTTCAAAGCGCTCGCGATCACTGCGCCGTCCTGGCCGACCCCGGCGGCGTTCGCGGGGATGGGCGCGTGATCGCCTATCGCGACGCGGTGCCCGCCGACGGCCCGGCACTCGCCGCGATGGCGAAGCAGTCGTTCACCGAGACGTTCGGCACGCTGTACCGCCCCGAGGACCTCGCCGCGTTTCTGGACCAGGCGTTCGGCGAGAACGGGTTGCCGGCGCAGATCGGCGATCCTCGCTACACGATCCGGCTTGCTACCGACGGCGCGGCGATCGTCGGGTTTGCCAAGATCGGCCCCGTCGCCTTTCCCGGCGACTGGCCCGAGACGGCGGTCGAACTCTACCAGCTCTATGTTCGCGCCGACCAGCATGGCGCAGGCGTCGGCCCCGCGCTGATGGACTGGGCGATCGATGCCGCGCGGGCTGACGGGCGGACGGAACTGATCCTCAGCGTCTATGTCGACAACGCGCGCGCGATCCGATTTTACCAGCGCTATGGGTTCGTCGAGATCGGCCGCTATGTGTTCATGGTCGGCGAGCAGCCTGATGACGATCGCATCATGAGGTTGGTGTTGTGATCGTCGAGATCGCCGCAGATGAGCACCACCCCGGCGGAGGCCGGGGCCCAGTTGGAAAGGTCGCAGTAACGATGAGCAGCGCTTCGTCAGCAACGTCTCCCAACTGGACCCCGGCCTTCGCCGGGGTGGTGCTATGCGAGGGGCGTTCGGCATGACCATCGACGTCATCCGCGCCAAGTCGCTCGGCGAGGTCCGCCACGGCTTTCTCGGCCGTCGCGGGGGCGTGTCGACCGGCGCCTATGCGAGCCTCAACGTCGGTATCGGGTCCGACGACGACCCCGGCGCGATCGTCGAGAACCGCCGGCTTGCGAGCGAGGCGGTGCTGCCGGGCGGCACGCTCGTCGGGCTCTACCAGATCCATTCCGCCGACGTGGTCACCGTGATCGCGCCGTTCGACGATTCGCTTCGTCCCCGCGGCGATGCGCTGGTCACCAACCGACCCGGCGTGGCGCTCGGCATCCTCACTGCGGACTGCGCGCCGGTGCTGTTCGCCGATGCGGAAGCCGGCGTCGTCGCCGCCGCGCATGCCGGGTGGAAGGGGGCGCTCGGCGGCGTCACCGATGCGACGATCCTCGCGATGGAGGCGATCGGTGCGCGCCGCGACCGCATCGTCGCCGCGGTCGGTCCGTGCATCGCGCGTGCGAGCTACGAGGTCGACGACGCGTTCATCCGCCGGTTCTGCGAATCGGATCCGGAGAATGAGCGCTTCTTCGCGGATGGCCGCGCGGACCATTATCAGTTCGACCTGGAGGCCTATGTCGTCAGCCGGCTCGCGGTCGCCGGGATCGGCCGGATCGAGGCGCTCGGGCTCGACACCTACGCCGACCGGGAGCGCTTCTTCAGCTACCGCCGCGCGACCCATCGTGACGAACCCTCTTATGGCCGCCAGATCAGCATCATCGGGCTGTAACGGGTCCCAAATCCTGCATCGCTCGTTTAGGCTCGACAGATCGGTCCGCGCCAGACGGGCCACGCAGGAGCTTATGAATGTCCGATACCCCCGATAACGCAGGCGCCATCCCCGCCGAGACCGAAGCCGACCTGACCGGCGTCGCCGCGCGAGTCGCGCCCAAGCCAGAGGTCGAGAAGATCGGTGGGCGCAAGCTGAAGCCGTCGACGCTGATGATGGGGCACGGCTATGATCCGTCGCTATCGGAAGGCTCGCTGAAGCCGCCGATCTTCCTCACCTCGACCTTCGTCTTCCCCAACGCCGCGGCGGGCAAGCGGCATTTCGAGGGCGTCACCGGCAAGCGTCCGGGCGGCGCCGAGGGCCTTGTCTATTCGCGCTTCAACGGGCCGAACCAGGAGATTCTCGAGGACCGCCTCGGCGTGTGGGAAGAGGCGGAGGACGCGCTCGCCTTCTCGAGCGGCATGTCCGCGATCGCGACGCTGTTCCTCGCGATGGTGAAGCCGGGCGACACGATCGTCCATTCGGGGCCACTTTATGCAGCGACCGAGACGCTGATCGGCCGCGTGCTCGGCAAGTTCGGGGTGAAGTGGCTCGACTTCCCGGCGGGTGCGACGCGCGAGGAGATCGACGCGGTGATGACCGAGGCCGCGACCGGCAACGTCGCGCTGATCTATCTCGAAAGCCCGGCTAATCCGACGAACGCATTGGTCGATGTCGAGGCGGTCGCCGCCAGCCGGGATGCGATCTTCAAGGGTGAAAAGCCGCCGATCGCGATCGACAACACGTTCCTCGGGCCGCTCTGGTTCCAGCCGCTCAAGCACGGCGCGGACATCGTCGTCTATTCGCTGACCAAATATGTCGGCGGGCATTCGGATCTGGTCGCTGGCGGCGTGCTCGGATCGAAGGAGCACATCAACACGATCCGGACGATGCGCAACACGATCGGCACGATCACCGATCCGAACACCGCGTGGATGCTGTTGCGCAGCCTCGAGACGCTCGAACTGCGGATGAGCCGCGCGGGTGAGAATGCGGCGAAGGTCTGCGGCTTCCTGCGGCATCACCCGAAGGTCGAGCGTGTCGCGTATCTCGGCTTCCTCGAGGACGAGCCGGGCATGGAGCGGCAGGCCGACATTTATCGCCGCCATTGCACCGGCGGCGGCTCGACCTTCTCGCTGTACCTCAAGGGCGGCGAGCGCGAGAGCTTCGCGTTTCTCGACGCGCTGAAGATCGCCAAGCTCGCGGTGTCGCTCGGCGGGACCGAGACGCTGGCGAGCCACCCCGCGGGCATGACGCACCTGTCGGTGCCCGATGCGCGCAAGCAGGCGCTGGGGATCACCGACAACCTCGTCCGCATCTCGATCGGCGTGGAGGATCCGGACGACCTGATCGCCGATTTCGAGCAGGCGCTGGAGACGATCTGATCCTGAAGGGGCCTCTGCCGCCTCCTTGTTCTCCCGCGAAGGCGGGAGCCCAGTCTGGGTCCCCGCCTTCGCGGGGAAACACGATGGGATGGGGCAGGTTTTGGGGTGAAGTCGTCGGCCCGACCGGCTAGCATCGGTCGATGCCGATCTTCACCCCTATCCCGCAGGACGACTTCGTCGCTGCGATCCACGTCCTCGCCGCCAAGCTGGCCGAGGACACCGCATGGACCCCCGATTTCATCATCGGCATCGGCCGCGGCGGGCTGGTGCCCGCGGTGTTCCTCAGCCACGCTATCGGCCTGCCGACTTTGTCGGTCGATTATTCGAGCCAGGTGAAGGACTTTGCCGACGCGCCGCTGGTGAAGCTCGCCAAGCGGACTCGCGATGGCGAGCGGCTGCTGTTTCTCGACGACATCAACGATTCGGGGCGGACGATCACGCACCTGCGCGGCGCGCTCGCGGCGGCGGGTGCGGTCGACGGCGCGGTGCGGTTCGCGATGCTGATCGACAATGTCAGCTCGGCCGAGCGGATCGAGTATAGCGCGCGGACGATCGACCGGACGGTGACCAAGGACTGGTTCGTGTTCCCGTGGGAGGCCGTCGCGCCGAGCGCGGCGATCGCGCAGGATGCCGCCGAAGTGCCGGATCGGATCGCTTAGCGCGACCGGTGCCTGCGTGGGTGTGCAGCGCAGACGAACAAAGGGCCGGCTTCCATATGGGAAACCGGCCCTCGCCCTCGATACGCTACGCGAGGGAACTGGGAAACTGGTTGGGCCTGCACGAGCGGGACGTCGGCAAAGCCGTCGTCGGTCGGGTCAGGCGCTGCCTGCCCGCCGTCCGTGCCGGCGGTTGCGCGCTGTCGCGCGCACCTGCCCGGGCGCTGCCGGGCTTACCGCCGGCAATACCCTGGGTTGTCCGACTTATCGATCGCGTTGCCGGCCAGGCCGCCACCCGCTGCGCCGAGGACCGCGCCGAGCGTCCGGTCACCGCGGCCGGCGATGGTGTGTCCGAGCAGGCCGCCGGCGAGTGCGCCGATGATCGTGCCGCCGGTGTTGTCGCAACCGCGACGGTTGCGCGCATTGTAGCGGCGATCGTTGCCGCGATACTCGCGATAATCGCTCCGGTCGTAACCGCGATCGTATCCGCGATAGCCGCCCTGATAACCATCGTAGCCACGCTCGTAGCGCGAGCCGTAGCGCTGCGCATCGGCGGCGGCGGGAACGAGGGCGGTTGCACCCAATGCGAGGGCACTGGCGGCGAGGGTAAAAGTCTTGAACATCGTGCGTCTCCCGTTGGGGATTTCGGCGGCGGCGGTGGCCGTGCTTCCATCCTCGATGAGAGGCTTATGGGTGATTCGCATTGAGCCGAGCCTGAATGCCTCCGTTATCCGCTGTTCATGCTTCCGCGGACCGCGCTGGGCCCTATGAGGGCGCGATGCGACGCCTGATCACCGCCCTGTTCGTCTGCGTCAGCGTCTGCGCGATCGTGCCGGGCTGGTCGGGCGAATCGCGGCTCGACCTGCTCGGCGAGCGCGCGCAGCTGACCGCGACGCGCGTGATGCTCGATCGCACCAATCCGCGGCACGTGCGCGTCGGCGGGCTCACCTATCTCGGCGGGGTCGCGCTCGACAGCCGCGATCCGGCGTTCGGCGGATTCTCGTCGCTCGACGTCAGCAGCGCCGCGGGCGGCCATCGCTTCACGTTGCTGAGCGACGGCGGCAACATCGTCCAGTTCGACATGGGGGGCGACTGGCGCCCGCACCGAATCGCGTTCAGCAACCTGCCCGCCGGACCCGGCATCGGCTGGGAGAAGCGCGACCGCGACAGCGAATCGATGGCGATCGATCCGAAGACGGGCCAGATCTGGGTCGGGTTCGAGGATAGCAATTCGATCTGGCGCTATGCCCCGGGGTTCGCCCGGTACGAGGCGCGGGTTGCTCCCGAGGCGATGCGCAAATGGCCTGCCAATGGCGGCCCCGAATCGATGGCGCGGCTGCCCGACGGTCGATTCGTCGTCATCAGCGAGGAGGCGCATGTGCGGCGCCCCGACTGGACCGGGTCGGAGACCGACCGGCTGGACACGCGGCAGGCGCTGATCTTCGCGCGCGATCCGACCGCGGGCGGGGCGCCGGCGCGATTCGCCTACGCGCCCTATGGCCGGTACGATCCATCGGACGTCACCGCGTTGCCGAACGGCGACCTGCTGGTGCTCGATCGCGGATTCCGGCTGCCGTTCCGATTCTCCGCGCGGATATCGCGAATCGACCGGCGCGACGTGGCGGCGGGGCGAATCGCCAAGGGGCGCCTGATCGCGACGATCGACGCGCCGCTGATCCACGACAATTTCGAGGGGATCGACACCACGATCGAGAATGGCGCGACGATCGTCTGGATCGTGTCCGACGACAACCAGCTCGTCCTCCAGCGCACGCTGCTGCTGAAGTTCCGGCTCGATCGCTAGACGCACAAACGCCGACGGCCCGCCCTGCGATGTGCAGGGCGGGCCGCGGTGATCGTCTCGCCCGCCGCTCTACCGAGCGGCAACCGACAACCGTCGCTGTTAAGCGGCGACTGCCGAGGCTGCGATCTTCTTGACGACTTCGCGCTTGAGGCGACGAACGCGGAGCGACAGCTTGTCGTCCGAGGTCTTCACCAGCCAGTTGTCGAGGCCGCCATTATGCTCGACGGTGCGCAGGCCGTGCGTCGAAACGCGCAGCTTGACGCCCTTTTCGAGCGAATCGGAAAGCAGCGTGACGTTCTGCAGGTTCGGCAGGAACGTGCGCTTGGTCTTGTTGTTGGCGTGGGAGACGTTGTTCCCGACCATCCGGCCCTTGCCGGTCAGTTCGCAAATGCGCGACATGTGATTACCTATTCAAGTGTCGGGAGGAACCCCGGAAAGGCGCGCGGATAGCTGGCACGCCGGCTTTCGTCAACCGATTCACGCAAAACGTGTCTTGCGATCCGCGCAGTACGGGTCTTGCAACCCGCTGCGTTCGCGGACGTTGTTACGCTATCGAACTGTTCAAGAAAAGGGGATGTCTTATGCGTACGCTCTTGTCGCTGCTCGCGATCGTCGTGCTGGTCGTGGTCGGCCTGATGTATTTCGGGATCATCAACATCGACCAGACCCGCCAGGGCGTCGTCCAGGCGCCGAAATTCCAGGCGGACGTCGCCAAGGTCACGCTCGGCACCGAGAACAAGACCGTGGCGGTCCCGACGATCAACGTCGAGAAGCCCGCCAACAGCCAGGCACCGAACTGATCTTTACCTGACGGGACGGGGCGGGCAGGGCTTTGCGCCATGTTCCCCGTCCCCGACCCCATGCGCCGCGCGCTCGACGCGGCGCGCGATGCCGCGCTGGCCGGTGAAGTGCCGGTCGGCGCGGTCGTCGTGAAGGACGGCGTCATTATCGCCGTGGCGGCCAATGCGCCGCGAACCTTGTCCGATCCGACCGCGCACGCCGAGATCCAGGCGATTCGCGCCGCTGCGCTGGCCCTGGGCAGCGATCGGCTCGAAGGCTGCGATCTATGGGTGACGCTCGAGCCCTGCGCGATGTGTGCCGGCGCCATCGCGCATGCCCGGATCGCGCGGCTCTATTATGGGGCGCCCGATGCGAAGGGTGGCGCGGTGGAGCACGGGCCGCGATTCTTTGGCCAGCCGACGTGTCACCACCGGCCCGAAATCTATGCCGGCATTGCCGAGACCGAAGCGGCCGGGATCCTGCGCGCGTTCTTCGGCGCGCGGCGGTAGGTCACCTGATCCCTAATCCTCCCCCGCCAGGGGGAGGATTAGCGTTACCCCTCCAGGCTTTTCGACGCCTGCTCGAACAGATCCTTCGACAATCCCGGCGTGGCCACGATCCGCTCCAGTTCCGCGCGCATCAGCCCGGCGCGTGCCGAATCGAACCGCCGCCAGCGGCCGAGCGGCGGCAGGAGCTTTGCCGCGGTCTGCGGGTTGAGCCGGTCGAGCGCAACCAGCTGGTCGGCGAGGAACCGATACCCGCTCCCATCCATGTTATTAAAGGCGCGCTGGTTGGCGCCGAACGCCCCGATCAGTGATCGCGCGCGGTTGGGGTTGCTCAGGCTGAAATCGGCATGCTCGGCAAGGCCTGCGACGATCGCGCCGGTATCGTCGCGCGACGACAGCGCCTGCGCCTGGAACCACTTGTCGAGGACCAGCGCGTTGTCGCAATATTGGCTGTAGAAGATGTCGAGCGCGGTCGTGCGGATCCCCGACTCGCTGCTCACCAGCGTGGTCAGCGCGCCCATCCGGTCGGTCATGTTGTCCGCCGATTCGAACTGCGCGAACGCCAGGTCGGCGGCATCGTCCGCGCCGCTCGCCGCAATATAGCCGAGCGCGACGGTGCGCAGGCGACGCAGGCCCTTGCCCTCGGGCGTATAGGTATAGGGCTGGCCCTCGGCGCGCGCATAGGCGGTGCGCCACTGCGCCTCGAGCTGCGTGCCGAGATCGCGGCGCAGCGATTCGCGCGCGCGGAAGATCGCCTCGGGATCGACGATGGGCATCTGGTCGCCGATGAAGCTTTCGGACGGCAGCAGCACCGCCTCGGCGACGAAGGCGAGATCGAGCTCGGCATTGTCGAGCGTGTTGGCGACCGCGGCGATCACGTCGGCATGATCGGGCCGCCCCTGCGCCGAGGCGACCAGCGTATCGAGCATCAGCTGCTGCATCGCCTCGTACCGCGCGAACGGATCGTCGTCATGCGCGCTGAGGAAGGCGAGATCGGCCGCAGTGCGATTGCTCTCGACCACCACGGGGGCCGAGAAGCCGCGATTGATCGACAGCACCGGGCGTTCGGTGATGCCGTCGAACACGACCGTCTCGAGCGTGTCGTCGAACAGGATGAGGCGCTCGTCGGTCAGCGGCAGGCCCGAATCGGCACCGAACAGCCGGACCCGGAGCGGCAGGACCATCGGCGACTTTACCGGCTGGCCGGGGGTGGAGGGGACCTGCTGGGCGAGGCGCAGCATCGCGCGATCGCCGTCCGGCGACACGCCCGTTTCGTACGTCAGATTGGCGGAGACGCGCGGGGTGCCCGCCTGCGAATACCAGAGGCGGAACTGCGTCAGGTCGACCTTGCCGCCTTCCTCCATCGACGTGACGAAATCCTCGCAGGTCGCGGCCGTCCCGTCGTAGCGATCGAAATACAGGTCGGTGCCCGCGCGGAAGCCCTGCGGGCCGAGGATCGCGGCCATCATCCGGATGAGCTCGGCGCCCTTGTTGTAGATCGTCGCGGTGTAGAAGTTGGAGATCTCCTGATAGGATTCAGGCCGGACGGGATGCGCGAGCGGCCCTGAATCCTCGGGGAATTGCGACGCGCGCAGGCCGCGGACGTCCTCGATCCGCTTGACGGCGCGGCTGCCCTGGTCGGCGGAGAAGCCCTGGTCGCGGTAGACGGTGAAACCTTCCTTCAGCGACAGCTGGAACCAGTCGCGGCAGGTGATCCGGTTGCCCGACCAGTTGTGGAAATATTCGTGCGCGACGACTGCGGCGATCGCGTCGTAATCGTAATCGGTCGCGGTATCCGGATCGGCCAGGATGTAGCGCGAGTTGAAGATGTTGAGGCCCTTATTCTCCATCGCGCCGAAGTTGAAATCGTCGACCGCGACGATGTTGAACACGTCGAGATCATATTCGCGGCCATAGGTCGTCTCGTCCCACGCCATCGCGAGCTCGAGCGCTTTCAACGCATGGTCGGTCTTGGGCAGGTCGGCCTCGCGCACCCAGATGCCGAGCGAGACTTCGCGGCCCGACATCGTCGTGAAGCGGCCGCGATTGACCGCGAGATCGCCCGCGACCAGCGCGAACAGATAGGAGGGCTTGGGGAAGGGATCGTGCCATGTCGCCCAGTGGCGGCCGTCGTCGAGCTGTCCTTGCGCGACCGGATCGCCGTTCGCGAGCAGCACGGGGAAGTGCGTCCTGTCCGCCGTCATCCTGACTGAATAGACGCTGAGCACGTCGGGGCGATCGGGGAAATAGGTGATGCGGCGAAAGCCCTCCGCCTCGCACTGCGTGCAGAGATTACCGCCCGACGCGTAGAGCCCCATCAGCTGCGTGTTGCGATCGGGCGCGATCTCGACCTGGGTCTCGACGACATGCGCCGCGCCGGCAAGCGGGATGACCAGCTGTTCGCCGTCGATCCGCCAGTCGTTGATCGCGACGCCGTCGACCGTGACCGACAGCGGCTTCTGCCCCGCGCCGTCGAGCCGCAGCGGGCTGGCATGATCGCCGTTGCGAGTCACCGACAGCGTTGCCGTCACGCGTGTGGTCGACGGATCGAGGACGAAATCCAGGCTCGTCTCGGGGACCAGCCACTCGGGCGGGGTGTAATCCTCGCGGCGAATGACGAGCGGGTGGGCGAGACTGTTCTGGAGATCGAGCATATCTTTGCGAATATAGGGCCGCGCCGATCTATCGCCAGCCAAAGCTTGGTGCGCATTCATTCGAACATTGCACCTTCCCGGCGGAGGCCGGGGTCCAGTTGGAGAGGTCGCGGTGACGAAGCGCAGCCTATGTTCAGCACTGTCTCCCAACTGGACCCCGGCCTCCGCCGGGGAGGTGTTTCTCGGTATGGAACGTCTTTGATCCCGCGACCCAAAGCTTGCGTGGGAGTCGGTGCATGCTACGCCGCTGCAACACGTTCCCTTTGCAAGGATTTCCGGATGTATCGTCCTCTCGGCGCGCTCGCGGTGCTCGCGCTTTCTACGTCGGCCCTTGCCCAGACGGCGCCCCAGACTGCGCCGGCCGCCGAGTTGAACGCAAAGCTCGCCGCCCCGCTGCCCGCGGATCAGGCGGCGATGAAGGCGCATGTGCTGTTCCTCGCCTCCGATGCGATGAAGGGGCGCGAGGCCGGCAGCCCCGAATTCGACATCGCCGCGCAATATGTCGCCGCGCAATTCTATGCCGCGGGGCTGCGTCCCGGTGGCGACGCGGGCGGCTATCTCCAGACGGTGCCGCTGGTCAGCTACAAGGCGGCGAGCAAGGGCGATTTCGTGTGGACCGGTCGCGGCGCCGCGCAGCCGCTCGTGTTCGGTGAGGACTACGTTCCGGCCGCGAACGGCGCGAAGGCGGAAACCAGCGTGTCGGCCCCGGTCGTGTTCGTCGGCTATGGCATCGACGCGCCGCAATATGGCCAGGACGATTACAAGGGCGTCGACGTGCGCGGCAAGATCGTCGCCTATTTCGGCGGCTCGCCCGCGCGGTTCGGTGGCGAGGAGCGCGCATTCTTCGGCTCGGGCGGCACCAAGGCGGCGATCGCGCAGGCCAAGGGTGCGGTCGGCGTGATCACGCTGGAGAGCCCGCGCTCGGCCAAGGTCCGCACGTTCGCCAAGATGGCGGAGTCCTACGCGACGCCGCGGATGACGTGGGCGAACCCCGACGGCACCGGCAAGGTCGATGCGCCCGGCGCGCCGTCGCTCGGCACCGTCAGCATGGCCGGCGCGGCCAAGCTCTTCGCGGGCGCGAAGACGCCGTGGACGCGGATCGCCAAGCAGGCGGACAGCGACAACGCCAAGTTCAAGGCGATGCCGCTACCCGGCACGCTGACCGTCGCGACCAGGACGAGCTTCGTACCCGCTGCCAGCAGCAACGTCGTCGGCATGATCCCCGGCAGCGATCCGGTGGTCGGCAAGGAAGTCGTCGTGCTGTCGGCGCATCTCGATCACATCGGCATCACCAAGCCCGTGAAGGGCGACGCGCTGAACAACGGCGCGCTCGACAATGCGATCGGCATCGCCAGCCTGATCGAGGAGGCCAAGCGCTTCACCGCCAGCGGTCAGGCGCCCAAGCGCACGATCATGTTCCTGGCCGTCACCGGCGAGGAGAAGGGGCTGGTCGGCAGCGACTATTTCACCAACCATCCGACCGTGCCGCTGACCTCGATCGTCGCGGACGTGAATCTCGACATGCCGATCCTGACCTACAAGTTCGAGGACATGGTGGTGTTCGGTGCCGAGCGTTCGACGATCGGCCCGATCGTGCAGAAGGCGGTCGCCGCGATCGGCGTCGGCCTGTCGCCCGATCCGATGCCGGAGGAGGGCATCTTCGTCCGCTCCGACCATTTCCGCTTCGTCCAGAAGGGCATTCCGGCGGTGTTCCTGTGGCCGGGTCAGAAGGGGCCGGGCAAGGCCGCGGTCGCCTATTTCATGGCGAACAATTACCACAAGCCGTCGGACGACCTGTCGCAGCCGATCCTGTGGGATCAGGGCGTGCGGTTCGTCGATGCGAACTACCGGATCGCGCGCGAGATCGCCGACGGTGCGCAGCGGCCGGTGTGGAATGCGGGCGATTATTTCGGGACCTTATATAAGGGGCCGATGGCACAGACCGGGACGACGAAATGAGCCGGCTGCTGATCTTCGGACTCGGCTACACCGCCGGGCGGCTTGCCGATCGACTGGCGGCGGACGGCTGGCATGTCGTGGGCACCACGCGCGACGGTCGCGGCGACTCGATCCGGTTCGACGATACCGACGCGGTGACCGCGGAGATCGCCGCGGCGACGCACATCCTGTCGTCGGTCCCGCCCGAGCATGAGGCGGACCCCGTGCTGGGGCGCTATGGCGCGCTCTTGCTGCGGACTCGGGCATGGGTCGGCTATTTGTCGTCGACGGGTGTGTACGGCGATGCGCAGGGCGCGTGGGTGGACGAGACCGCGCCGATCGGCGGCGGCCGGCGCAGCGCGCGGGCGGCGGCGGATGCGGACTGGCTCGCGCTCGGCGCGCGGACGTTCCGGTTGCCCGGCATCTATGGGCCGGGTCGCTCGCCGCTCGACCGCGTGCGCGCGGGCAAGGCGCACCGGATCGAGCAGCCGGGGCAGGTGTTCAGCCGCGCGCATGTCGACGATATCGTCTCGGGCGTGATCGCCGGGTTCGATGCGCCGGCGGGGGCGTATAATCTGGCGGACGATGTGCCTGCGTCGCAGAACGACGTCGTGGCGTTCGCCGCGATGCTGCTCGGCATGCCCGCGCCGCCGTTCGTGACGCTCGACGAACTGTCGGCGATGGGGCGCGGATTCTATAACGAGAACCGGCGCGTGGCGAACGGCAAGGCGAAGCGCGTGCTCGGCTGGACGCCCGCCTGGCGCGATTACCGCGCGGGCCTGCGCGCGCTGAGTGCGATGACCAGCCCGATACCCGACAGCACCGCGCCGGCGACCGCCAGCGTCGACCAGTGATAGCGCTCGAACAGCGTCGATAGCAGCATCGCGATGACTGGCACGATGACGCCCGAATAGGCCGCCTTGGCCGGGCCGATCGCGCGAATGACGTTGAAATAGAGCGGGAAGGCGAGCGCCGACGCGAACACGCCGAGATAGAGGATGCCCGCAACATAGCCGAAGCGGGCCTCGAATACCGGCGGCCCGGTCGTGATCCACGCGAACGCCGCGTCGAGGCACGCACCGATCAGCATCGCGATCGCGAGCACGGGCGCCATCGGATAGCGTTTGGCGAACGCGCTGCCTTGGATGACGTTGGCGACCGAGGCGGCCATCACGCCGCACAGGGTGAGCACGATGCCGATCGTCGCCGAGCGCGGCCCGTGCGGATCGACGCGTGCTTCGTTGACGAACAGCAGCGCGACTCCCGCCATCGCGACTGCGCAGCCGAGCATCAGCTGGCGCCCGAGGCGCTGCTTGAGGAAGATGCGGCCGAAGATCGCGTTGGGGACGAGCAGCAGCGCGAACACCACCGCGACCAGCCCCGAGGTGACGTAATGCTCGGCGCGGTAGACGAAGTTGAAGTTGAACGTGAACAGCGCGATGCCGATGACGGCTGCGAACGCATAGCCGCGCGCGTCGAACCTGAAGCTCTCGCGCTTGATGCTCGCATAGATCGCCATCGCGATGCCGGCGACGAGGAAGCGGTAGCTGATCGACCAGCTCGGCGGCACCACCGCGATCTGGTCGCGGATGACGAGCCAGGTCGAGCCCCAGATCAGCGTGACGATGCCGAACGGGATCAGCACCGCCGCGCGGGTCGACTGGATCGGGGGTAGCGGCGGGGCGGGGGTCATAACTCCCGGATCGCGTCGGCGAGCAGGCCGACCGCGTCCGCCGGGCTGTCCCACGCGGTGACGAGACGGATCTCGCCCGCCGCCCAGTCGTAGAAGTCGAAGCCGCGCGCGCGCAGGGCCGCCGCCTCTTCGGGGGTTGCGCGGAGGAAGACTTCGTTCGCCTCGACCGGGTGGACGAGGCGGTCGCCGGCTGCGGCGGCGAGTGTGGCCGCGGCGTCGTTGGCGGCCTTGGCATTGGCGAGCCAGAGATCGTCGTCGAGCATCGCCAGGATCTGCGCGGCGAGATAGCGCCCCTTCGACAGCAGCAGGCCCGCGCGCTTGCGGCGATACTGGGTGACCGCGGCGAGGTCGGGCTTGAAGAAGACCAGCGCCTCCGCGCTCATCGCGCCGTTCTTGACGAAGCCGAAGCTGAGCGCGTCGACGCCGGCGCGCCACGTCATGTCGGCGGGCGAGCAGCCGACCCGCGCCATCGCATTGGCGAACCGTGCGCCATCCATGTGGAAGCCGAGCCCGCGCTCCTTCGCCAGCGCGCCGATCGCGGCGACCTCGTGCGGCTGGTACACGCGACCATATTCGGTGGCGTTGGTGATCGAGATCGCGTGCGGCTGGACGCGGTGGACGTCGTCGGGGATCGCATCGAGAACGGTTCGGATCGTCTCGGGCGTCAGCTTCGCGCCGATGCCGTCGGCGAGGAACAGCTTGGCGCCGTGGGTGTAGAATTCGGGTGCGCCGCCCTCGTCGTTCTGGATGTGCGCGTCGCGGTGGCAGACGATCCCGCCATGCGGGGGGCAGAGCGCTGCGAGCGCGAGGCAGTTGGCCGCGGTGCCGGTGGGGACCCAGAGGACGGCCACTTCGGTTTCGAACAGCGCCGACAGGCGGCCATCGAGCTGCTGGCTCCACGCATCGCCCGCATAGGCGGTGTCGAGCGTGTCGGCGGCGGCGATCGCGGCCATGACGTGCGGGTGGACCTGGGCGGCGTTGTCGGAGAAAAAGCGCATGGGGAGGACATGCTGCGATGCGGTGATGGCGTCAACGGGGGCTTCGACCGAGCCGTCTCCTTCTGCTTCGTCATCCTGGGCTCGACCCAGGATCCAGAGCCACGGGCGGGGTCATTCCTGGCTCTGGATCCTGACTTTCGTCAGAATGACGACGGGGGAGGGGATCGCTGCCCCTCGTCAAGAGGACGGTGGGGCGTGTCACTGCTCCCCGTCATACCCCGGCTCATCCTCGGACGGGCGGCGATCGTCGCGGGGCGGTGGGCCCTGCTCGCGGTCGCGGCGCGACGGGCCGACCGAGATCGTGCCGTCCTCGCCCATCTTCAGGTTGAAGCCCATGCCTTCGATCTCGCCGCCCAACGGCAGCCCGGCATTGCCCTCCTCGTCCGCGGGCAGCGCGTCCGGATCGACCTCCTCGACCGCGGGCGGCGGCGCGGCGACGGGCGCGATGCCGAGTGCGGACTGCATGAAGTCGCGCCAGATCCGCGCCGGGATCCCGCCACCCGACAGCCCGGGGTTCGAGCTGTTGTCGTCGTTGCCAACCCACACGCCGACCACGAGATCGCGCGCGAAGCCGACGAACAGCGCATCCTTGTTGTCCGAGGTCGTGCCGGTCTTGCCGAACGCATCGACCGTCAGGTTCGCCTGCCGCCCGGTGCCGTTCCGGATCGACGCCGCGAGCAGATCGAGCATCTCGTCATGGATCTTCGACGGTATCTCCGTCGCGCCGCCGGTCAGCGACTGGTACCAGCCCTTCTCGCGGACGTCGGCCAGGCCGCGCGGCTGCACCGGATATTGCTCGCGTGCGATCGCGGCATAGGCGGCGGTCAGTTCGAGCAGCGACACGGTCGAGGTGCCGAGGCCGATCGTCGCCTCGCTCGGGATCGGCGTCGAGATGCCGAGGTCGCGCGCCGCCTTGATCACCGCCTTGACGCCGACCTGCTGCGTCAGCCGCGCCGCCGCCACGTTGGACGAGCGCGCAAACGCCTGGCGCAGCGTGATCGTCCCCTGATAGCGGCCGTCGCTGTTCTTGGGCGTCCAGTCGCCGATCGTCACCGGCCGGTCCTCGATCGTCGAATCGGGGGTGAGCCCCGAACGCATCGCCGCGAGATAGACGAACAGCTTGAAGGTCGAGCCGGGCTGGCGCCGCGCCTGCGTCGCGCGGTTGAACGGGCTCTTGCGATAGTCCTTGCCGCCGATCATCGCGACGACGCGGCCATCCGGGCGCATCGCGACCAGCGCGACCTGCGCCTGCCGCAGCCCCGCGCGCGCGACGGTACGCTCCGCCGCACGCTGCAATCTCGGATCGAGCGTGGTCTGGACGGTGGCCTCGGTCTTGATCTCGCCCGCCTGGTCGCGCGCCTCTGGCAGGATCCAGTCGGCGAAATAGGTGCCGTTGGGCAGTTGCGACGGGCGGCTGCCGAGCACGCGCTGCGGCCGGACCGCGTCTCCCTCCGCCTTGGTAAGGAAGCCCGCATCGACCATCGCGCCGACCACGACGGCTTCCCGCTTGCGCGCGCCTTCGAGGTTCGAGGTGGGGGCGAGACGCGACGGCGCCTTGACCAAGCCGGCCAGCATTGCCGCCTGGCCGACATTGAGCTTGTCGGGGGTGCGGCCGAAATAATGCTTGGCCGCCGCGCTGATCCCGTAGGTGTTGTCGCCGAAATACACGTTCGACAGATAGCGCGAGAGAATTTCGTCCTTCGACAGCCACGCCTCGAGCCAGAAGGCGATCATCGCCTCGCGGATCTTGCGCGTCGCGGTGCGGTCCGAATCGAGGAACGCGTTCTTCGCGAGCTGTTGCGTGATCGTCGAGCCGCCCTGGCGCACGCCGCCCGAGCCCATGTTCGCCCACGCCGCGCGCGCGATGCCGCGCGGATCGACGCCCCAGTGCGAATAGAAGCGCCGGTCCTCGATCGCGAGGAAGGCCTGGGTCACGTGCGGCGGGAGCTTGGCGGCATCGACCGACTTGCCGATGATCGCCCCGCGCCGCGCGATCGGCGTGCCGTCGTCCGCGGTGAGCGTGATCGAGGGCGGCGTCGGCGGCTGGAGCGATTTCGACAGCGGCGCGGTGATCGCCAGCCAGATGATTGCGATCACCAGCAGGACGATGCCGATGCCAAAGCCCCGCAGGATCCATCGGCCGATCGGACGCTTGCGGCGCGGCGCGGCATAGGGCGGTGTCGCGTCGCGGTCGTCATACGGCTCGAACGCGTCACCGTCGCGCTCGCGCTCGTATTTCTGGCGGAGGCGTTCGCGTTCGGTACTTAGCCGTTCGCGTTCATAGGCATAGGGCTCGCGGTCACCCTGCGAGCCGGCGCTGGAACGGTTGGTATCGAAGGGATCGGGGCGCATCGGTCGTTCCAGCGGGTCGGCCAAGCGGCGGACATCAGGTGTATTATCGTTCTACGACAGTTCGGGCAAGACTTTGCCTGCGTCAGGCGTATGGCCATGCTTAACGTGTACGGAGGCTTAGCGACAGCGTTCGTCAGTCAGAATGGCGCGACGCCCCTGGTGTCCAAGACCGGTTGTCATCGCGCGACGAAACGGGGAAGAGCATGTCGATGACGTTCGAACAGGATGAAACCGTGGCCGCTTCCGAGACTCTCCCGCTGGTCGTTGGCATCGGCGGCACGATCGGCGGCGTGTCGTCGACCGAGCGCGCGCTGCGGATCGCGCTCGATGCGGTCGAAAAGCAGGGCTATCGCACGCAGATGTTCGGTGGCGCCGACATGGCGCGGCTGCCGCTCTACGATCCCAAGGCGACGACGCGGACCGCGGACGAGCAGGCGTTCGTCGAGGCGGTGCGCGGGGCATCCGCGGTGATCATCGCGAGCCCGGGCTATCACGGCAGCATCTCGGGCGTGGTGAAGAACGCGCTCGACCTGCTCGAGGAAACCGCGCGCGACGAGCGGCCGTATCTGGCCGACATGCCGGTCGGGCTGATCGCCACCGCCTATGGCTGGCAGGCGACGGGCAGCACGATCGCGGCGCTCCGCTCGATCGTCCACGCGCTGCGCGGCTGGCCGACCCCGTTTGCGGCGGCGATCAACACGCAGGTCACGAAGTTCGACGACGAGGGCGGCGCGAACGACCCCGCGGTGATCGAGCAGTTGCGGTTGGTCGGCCACCAGGTCGCCCGGTTCGCACCGTTGTCCGAGCCGGCGAACTGATCGAAGCCGATTGGTCCTGATCCGTTCGTAATATTCCGTTCGTCCGGAGTAGCTGCTGAGCCTGTCGAAGCGGCGTATCGAAGGACAGGTTGGCGCGCGGAACCTGTGCTTCGATACGCGCCCTCGATACGCTTCTGCGAAGCTACTCGGTCGCTACTCAGCACGAACGGGATACAACACGAACGGAATTTTTGCGCGGTCGAGCCGACGCTCGTCGATGGGGCGAGTCCTACAATCCTCCCCGCCAGGGGGAGGTGGCAGGCTTTAGCCTGACGGAGGGGGCGGGAAGGTCAACGTCTGTTCCGTGTCCTCCCCCTCCGTCGCCTGCGGCGCCACCTCCCCCTTGCGGGGGAGGATCAGGTGGGGCTCGCTACCGTATCGCGGCGCGCAGGGTGGCGCGGACGCCGGTGTGGGTCGGGTCGTATTCGACGATCGTCTGGAGGCTCTGCGCCATCGCGCGGATCAGTTTCGTGCCGAGCCCGGTGCCGCGCGGCACCGCGTCTTCGGGAATCCCGCAACCATCGTCCTCGACCGCGAGCAGGACGATGTCGTCGTCGATCCGGCGCAGCACCACGCGGACTTCGCCGCCGCTGGTGGGATAGGCGTATTTGCATGCGTTGGTGACGAGCTCGGTGACGATCACGCCGAGCGACACGGCGCGGTCGGTCGGCAGGCGGATCGGCTCGGCGACCAGCGTCAGCGCGCGCGGGAGCGCGTCGGTCGACCAGGTCTCGGCGAGTTCGTCGACCAGCGCGCCGAGATATTCCTGCATGTCGACATTCTCGACATCGTTGCTCGTGTAGAGCCGCCGGTGGACCTGCGCGATCGCCTGGATACGGCGCTGCGTATCCTCCAGCGCCTCGCGCGCGGACGGGTCGGTAAGCGCGGTCGCCTGCAGGCGGACCATCGCCGAGACGAGCTGCAGCGAGTTGGCGACCCGGTGGTTCACCTCGCCGAGCAGCGCCTCGAGCCGCGCGTTGCTGGCGCGCAGATCGGCCTCGGCGGACGCCTTGTCGCGTTCGAGCAGCGCGCGCGCGCGCACCTGGTCGAACGAGGCATCGAGCAGGTCGAAGAAATCCTCGCCAACGGTCTTCACGACATAGTCCGCCGCGCCCGCCTTGAGTGCGGCGACCGCGATGCGGCCTTCCTCGGAGCCGGTGACGTACACGACCGGGGGCGGATCGGGCAGGCGGCGCAGCGCCTCGAGCGTCTCGAGGCCGTCCATGCCGGGCATGTAGTGATCGACCGCGATCAGGTCGAACCGCTCGGCCGCCGCCTTGACCACGCCCTCGGCGCCGGTCTCGGCGACGGTCATGCGGTAGCCGCGGCGTTCGAGCGCACGCGCCGCCAGCCGCCGGATCCCGGCGTCGTCGTCGATGTAGAGAACGCTCGGCCCGCTCACTCGGCGTCGGGAACCTGGATCACCGACAGGAACAGCCCGAGCTGGCGGATCGCCTGCGCGAAGCTCTCATAGTTGACCGGCTTGGTGATGTAGACGTTGCAGCCCAGATCGTAGCAGCGCTCGATCTCGATCTTGTCGTCGGTGGTCGTCAGCACGACGACGGGCGTGCGGCGCAGCGGGCTGTTCTCCGCCTTGATCCGCGCGAGGATGTCGGTCCCGCTCATGTCGGGCAGGTTAAGATCGAGCAGGATCATCGCCGGGCCGCTCTTGGCAGGCCCGTCGACCGCGTTGAACAGGAAGTCGAGCGCGCTGGTGCCGTCGGTGAAGTGCTTGATGTCGTTCAGGATCCCTGCGCGACGGATGTTCTTCTCGATCAGCCGGGCATGGCCTTCGTCGTCCTCGATCATGACGATCCCGACGGTCTGGTGCTGGTTCATGGCGTGCTATCCTGAATCGTCATTGCGCTGGGAAGGTTGAGGCGGAAGGTGGCACCGTCGCCGAGCGTCGACTGCACGTCGATCGTGCCGCCGAGACGATAGGCCAGCGCGCGGACATGCGCGAGGCCGATCCCTTCGCCGGGCTGATCCTGCGGCCCCGAGCGACGGAACAGGTCGAACACGCGCTGATGATCGCGCACATCGATACCGCGGCCATTGTCGATCACCGACAGGATGACCCGGCTGCGCTCCTTGTGCCCACGCACGACGATCTCGCCGGGACGGCCGGGCTTTAGATACTTGGTCGCGTTCTCGATCAGGTTCGACAGGATCTGTTCGAGCGCGAGGCGATCGGTGACGATCGCGGGCATCGGCCGTTCGACGCGGACGACCGCACCGCGATCATCGACGATGTGCTGCATCGAACCGATGATCGTGTCGACCAGCTGCGCGGGGTCGATATGTTCGGGCGCGATCGTCCGGCGCCCCTCGCGCGACAGCTTGAGGATGGCGTTGATCAGCCGGTCCATCTTCTGCGTCGAGGTGCGGATGAAGCCGATCGCCTCGGGCAGGTCCTCGCGCGCGGCCAGCTTTGCGTCCTGCGTCAGGATGTGCGGCGCTTCCGCCTCGGCGCGGTCGATCAGCTCGGCGAGCGGGCCTGCGGCGGTCGCGAGTTCGGCGGTGAAGCCCATGACGTTCACCAGCGGCGAGCGCAGATCGTGGCTGACGATGTACGCGAAGCGCTGGATTTCCTCGTTCGCGCGGCTGAGATCGGCGGTGCGAGTCGCGACCTGATCCTCGAGCGTCTCGTTCAGATCGCGCAGGCTGTCGCGCGAGCCCGCCAGATCGGTGGTGTAGCGGCGGATCACGAGGATCGCGAGGATCGCGACGACCAGGAGCAGCGCGGCGGCGAGCCCTGCGACCGAGAGGAACAGCGCGCTGCTGCGTTGCTGGTGCCCGGTGCGGATCGCGAGCAGGCGAACCTCGTCAGCGGCCATCGCCTGGAGGCGGTAGCGGATGCCGCGCATCAGCGGCACGCTGGCATCGACCGCGAACCGGCGTCGTGCCTCGGCGATCCGGCCGGTCGCGACCAGCGTCATCGACTGCGTACGCAGCGCGCGCAACCGGACGAACCTCGACTCGATCCGGTCGATCCGGCTGGTCTGCGCGGGGTTGTCGCTGGTCAGGTGGCGGATCGCGCGGATCGAGGGGACGATGTTGCCCGCGGTCCGCGCATACGCGGTGGCGAACAGCGGCGTGCCGACCAGAATATAGCCGCGCCGCGCGGTCTCGGACTGCTCCATCTCGACCTGGAGCGTTGCGATCGCCTGGCGGACGTCCTGCGTGTGGAGGATCTCGGCGGTGTAGGCGCTGCTACGCATCGTGATCCAGCCGATCGCGATCGCGGCGGCGGCGAGCGCGATGAAACCGAGCGTCATGAACGCGACCAGCCACCGTGCGACCCGCCCCTCGGACGAGGGCAATTTCAAGCGTACGCTTACCATGGGTTAGTGATCTACGGTACCGCCGGTCGTTACGCCAGCGATACTGTCATGACGCAAAGCAAGGGCGTTTCCGTGCCCGATCGTCCCCCTGGCGGGGGAGGATCGGTCGCTACAGCAACAGGTCCTGCGCGCTGGCCTTGCCGACCCGGCCGCCACCGCTGCGGCGGTCCATCTCGTGGTTAGCGGTGAAGCGGATATCGGGATCGCGGTCGGTCATGAACGCCATCAGCGTCTCGTGATCGAGTTCGGACCATTCCTTGCCGCGATCGGGGCCGTAACGGACGCGCGGGATGAGCCCCGGATCGCGCGACCATTCGACGAGCTGCGCAAAGCTCGCCTCGTTGAGCATGTCGCGCAGGTGGAACGCGGTGACATAGGCGTCGGGAAAGGCGCGGTGGGCGGGCAGGCCGCGCTCATGCTCCATGCCCTGCGGCTTGCGCCAGTAGCGCAGCACCTGGTTCGAGAAGCTCGGGCTGTCGGGCCAGAGCCGCAGCGCGCATTTCCAGGTGCAGATCCACTCGGCGTCGCGGGTCAGCGCGGGGGTGCAGAATTTCTGCTCGAAATCGGCGCGGTGCGCGGCCAGCGCGAGGCGGCGCGGCCACGGATCGAGCACCTGGCGCGCGCAGTCATGCCACCACGGCGCGTCGGCGACATGCTCGTCGAGGATATGGTGGATCGCCTGCGTGACTGGCGGGATCAGCCGGCCGGGATTGACGAGCAGGCTGCCGCCTTCGCCGTAAATCTCCCAGCGGCCATTCTCGGCGAGCGCGACGTCCTGCCAGCCGATCTCGCAGACTCCGTGCGCGGGCGGCGCGGAGCCGGTCGTTTCCAGGTCGACGACCCGGATCATCTGCGGTTGCTGCTTGGGCTTGGGATAGGAGGGCGCCATGCCCGTCATGTGGGGATAAAAGCGCGCTTAATCCAGCGCGTATGCGTCATCGACATCGAGTTCGCGGACGCCGCGGCGCTGGCGGGCGCGGTCGACGAGCTTGCGCAGGCCTTCGCGACGCTCGCGCGCCATCGGAATATCGCGGAGGCTGAACTCGCCCCCCGCTGTCGTGCGATCGCTCGAGGTGAGCGTGATCGTGCCGATATCGGTCATCTGGTTGAGCAGCGAATAGCCGAGCCGGACGTCCTTGATCCGGTAGAGCTCGACCTCGTCGATCGTCTTGAACAGGATGCCGCGCTTGATGATCAGCCGCTGGTCGGTGATCTCGTACGTCGCGCTGCGGTTCCTGAGCCAGCGGACGCCGATCAGGACGAAGCCGATTCCGACCAGGCAGATGAGCAGCGTTCCCCAGCCGGCAAAGCTGCCGAGCAGCCAGCGGCGCGTGCTGGACCGGAATTCATCGACTGGGCGCTCCACGGGGGGACTCCTTGGGGTGGTGGCGGGACGGTAGGCGAGGGGGATGGCGTGTCAATCGGGTCTGGCCGTCGCCTTAATTCCTGCGACCATTCCCCGCGTTGTCGACATTCCCGCTAAGTCGGTACTCAATTATGAGGGCAAGCTCTCAACCTGGACCACCCCGGCGAAGGCCGGGGTCCAATTGGGTAACGGTGCTAACCGATGCCGGCGCTTCGTTATTTCCACCTTTCCACTTGGGCCCCGGCCTCCGCCGGGGTGGTGGTTTTTCTGGGCTGTCCGTCGCGGATCACACCACTCGCCGCCAGCTGCGCGTCGACCTCGGCCAGCAACGCATCGAGCGCCGCCTGGTCCTTCGCTTCCGCGCGGACGGTCAGCATCGCCTGCGTGTTCGACGCGCGCAGCAGCCACCAGCCGTCGGCGGTCGTCACGCGTGCGCCGTCGGTGAGGGTCATCTCGGCGCCACCCGCCTGCAACCGCGCGATCACCTCGTCCACCACCGCGAACTTGCGCGCGTCGTCGACCGGAAAGCGCAGGTCGGGCGTCGCCACCAGCGCGGGCATCGCGTCGCAGAGTTCGGTCAGCGACTGCCCGGACAGGTGAACCGCACGGAGCAGCCGTACCGCTGCGTAGTGCGCGTCGTCGAAGCCGTAATATTCGCCCGCGAAGAACAGGTGCCCGCTCAGTTCGCCGCCGATCGGCGCCCCCGTGCGAGTCATCGCGGTCTTCATCAGGCTGTGGCCGGTGGGTGCCATCACCGGCTCGCCGCCCAATGCCGCGATTCGATCGAACAGCGCTTGCGAGGATTTCACGTCGGCGACGATCGGTGCGCCGGGATGCTCGCGCAGCGCAGGCTCGACTAATATGGAGAGGATCTGATCGCCCCAAATCACGCGTCCCAGCCCGTCGACCGCGCCGATCCGGTCGCCGTCCCCGTCAAAGGCTAATCCGAAATGGAGGTTCTTCTCCACCACAAGCCGCTTCAGATCGGCAAGATTGGATTCCACGGTAGGATCGGGATGATGGTTGGGAAAATTGCCGTCTACATCGGCGAACAGCACATGATGCTCACCGGGGAGGAGCTTCACGAGCTTCTCGATCGCCGGGCCGGAGGCACCATTGCCGGTGTCCCAGCCGACCCGGTACGCCCCCCCGGCATAGCCCGCCACGAGCCGCGCGACATAGGCGTCGAGGACGTCGGCGGTCGTCACAATGCCCGCACCTTCGCTCCAGGCACCCGTCGCGGCAAGCGTGGCGAGCCCCTGGATGGCGTCGCCGAAAAATGGCGCATGCGCCTGTACGATCTTGCAGCCATTATACTCGGGGGGATTATGGCTGCCGGTTACCTGGATGCCGCCATCCACTTCTAGCGTGGCCTCGGCGTAATAGAGCATCGGCGAGGTGCTCAGCCCGATCCGGACGACGTCGACGCCGCCCGCGGTCAGGCCGTCGACGAGCGCGGCTTCGAGTTCGGGGGAGGAGAGGCGGCCGTCATAGCCGACGACGACGCGGCGACCGCCGGCCTCGCGGATGCGGGTGGCGAAGCCGCGGCCGATCGCGACCGCGTCGGCGGGGCCGAGCGCTTTGCCGACGATCCCGCGGATGTCGTATTCGCGGAGCGATGTCGGATCGAACTGGTGCGTCATGGGCCTCTCGACGATTATGTCTCACGAGTGTTCCCCTGCGAAGGCGGGGGCTCAGGGCCAAGAGCGATAGCATTCGTAACCCTAGGCTCCTGCGTTCGCAGGAGAACGGAAAGTTAGCGCGCGCGCTTCAGCAGCAGATCGCGCGCGGCGTTCACCCGGCGGGTTAGGTCGGTCGAGCCGCCACGGTCGGGATGGACCGAGGCGATCAGGCGGCGGTGCGCGCTGCGGATCGCGTCGGCGTCCGCGGTGCGATCGATGCCGAGGATCGAGCGCGCCTCGGCCTCGTCCGTCACCACCGCGCGTTCAGGCTTGGCCTTCGGCTTGGGCCGTAGATAATGCCAGGCCAGCCAGATGAAGACGGCGGCGACTATCCACTTCACGCAGCGACGCCGGGCACCGGGGGCTGCTCCGCGACGATATCGGGCAACTGCAGCGCCGCCATCATCTCGCGCAGCTCCTGGCGCGCGGCGACATGGCCGAGGCCCATGCTGCCGAATTCCTTCGAATCGATCATCGTCAGCCCCGCGGGAAACATCTCGCGGTAGATGACGCGCTCGCCGAGGCCCGGGATGATCCGGAAGCCGACTCGCTTGGCCAGTTGCGCCAGCGCATCGGACACGCGGCGCATGTTGCGCGCCTCGATATGCTGGAGGCGGTTGCGCAGCACGACCCAGTCGATCGTCGTGCCATCGGCACGCGCACGCTGCTTGCGCGCATCCCAGATGAGTTCTGAATAGAAGCTCGGCCGCGTGACCTGATAGGTTTCGGGATCGACCTGCCCGATCAGGTCGAAGTCGACGAAGCTGTCGTTCATCGGCGTGACCAGCGTGTTCGACAGCGCGGCGGCGGTGCGCGCGAACGGATCGTCGCGACCCGGCGTGTCGACGACGAGGAAGTCAGAGCCCTCGCACAGCGAATGCCACAGATCCTCGAACTGGTCCTCGCTCTGCGCCGACAGCGTCGCGTGGCGCGGCATCGGCAGCACCGATCCGTTGCGCCGCATCGTCTCCGCGCGGTTGTCGAGATAGCGGCCGACGGTGCGCTGGCGATGATCCAGATCGAGACACGCGACGCGTGCGCCCTTGGCGGCGAGCGCGATCGCGACGTGTACCGCGGTCGTCGACTTGCCCGTGCCGCCCTTCTCGTTGGCGAACACGATGACGTGCGTCGAAGGTAGGGAAGAATCCGGGCCCGTGGCCAACGCGCGTTTCCTTATTGATCGTAACTGTCACCCTTCATAGAAGCCGCGACCGCACTTATCGAGTAGGAGTTTCGCGTGGACATCGTCCGGGACCTGAATGCGTTGCGCGACAGCGTCGCCGCCTTCCGTGCGGCGGGGCAGCGGGTGGCGCTCGTCCCGACGATGGGGGCGCTCCACGCGGGGCACGTCGCGCTGATCGAGGCGGCGAAACGGCCTGGGACCAGGGTCGTCGCGTCGATCTTCGTGAACCCCAAGCAGTTCGGGCCGAACGAGGATCTGTCGAGCTATCCGCGGCGCGAGATGGCCGATGTCCGGATGCTCACCGAGGCGGGATGCGACCTGCTCTGGTTGCCGTCGGTCGAGGCGATGTATCCCGACGGTTTCGCGACGACGGTGCGAGTCTCGGGCGTCAGCGACGGGTTCGACGGCGCGGCCCGGCCCGGCCATTTCGACGGCGTCGCGACCGTGGTGTCCAAGCTGTTCAACCAGGTCGGCCCCGACGCGGCGTATTTCGGCGAGAAGGATTACCAGCAGCTCGCGGTCGTCCGGCGGTTCGTCACCGATCTCGACTTCGCGATCGACATCGTCGGCGTGCCGACGCAGCGCGACGACGACGGCCTCGCGATGTCGTCGCGCAACATCTATCTCGACGACGAGCAGCGCAAGCAGGCGGTCGCGCTGCCGCGCGCGCTGGGCGTGGCCGCGCGCGCGATCGCGAAGGGCGAGGATGTCGATTCGGTGCTCGACGATGCGCGGACGACTCTGGTCGGCGCGGGGTTCGCGATCGATTACGTCGCGCTCGCGGATGCGGAGACGCTGGCCGAGAACCCCGCGGCGGATCGTCCGCGGCGGTTGCTGGCGGCGGCTCGGATGGGCGCGACCCGGCTGATCGACAACATCGCGATCGAATAGCGCAACGCGTTGTAAAATTGAGACGTTAACCCATTAACCATTCCGTAGTGGGAATCGTCGCAGTCTGCCTCAACGAACATTGGGGGCAGACCATGGGTAGCAGTCTCAAGAGCGCGAATTTCCTGATCGAACGCCGTCTGAAGGACGCCGCGCGCGGCGACGACCGGGCGTGTTACGAACTCGGCATGGTCTATTCGACCGGCGCGTCGGGCGTCGTCCTCGACCTGATCGAGGCGCATAAGTGGTTCAACCTCGCGGCGGTGTCGGGCAACATCGCCGCGCAGGAATGCCGCGCGCAGATCGCCGAGGACATGACGGCGCGCGAAATCTCGGTGGCGCAGCGCGCCGCGCGCGACTGGATGCAACTGACCCAGCGCCGCGCGGCGTAGGCTGAAGGCTCCCCTTCCGCTTGCGGGAGGGGTGGGGGAGGGGATCACCGCGAACGTCGCGTTCGTGGGATATTTCAATCCCTCCCCTAGCCCCTCCCGCAAGCGGGAGGGGAATTAGGCTTCCGCTTTCTTCTTCGGTGCAGCCTTCTTGGCGGGGGCCTTCTTTGCCGGAGCCTTCTTCGCAGGCGCGGCCTTCGCCTCCCCGTCCTTGGCCGCCGCAGCCTTGGCCGGTGCCTTCTTCGCCGCGGGCTTCTTGGCAGGCGCCTTCTTCTTCTTCGTCGCAGGCGCCGCCGCCGCACGCGCGTCGATCAGCGAGGCGGCTTCCTCCAGAGTCAGCTGGTCCTTCTCGATCGACTTGGGCAGGGTCGCATTCGTCGTACCGTCGGTGACGTAGGGGCCGTAGCGCCCCTCCATCAGCTTGATCTCCGCCTCGGTGCGCGGATGGTTGCCCAGCACCTTGAGCGGCGCCTGCGCCCCGCGCGCGGTGCGGCCACCGCCGGCCGCCGCTTCGGCGAGCTTCACGACCGCCGCGTTCATGCCCGTCTCGAACACGTCCGCCGTGGTGGTCAGGCGCGCATATTTACCCGCATGCTTCAGATACGGCCCGAACTTGCCGATCGTCGAGATGATCGGTTCGCCGGTCTCGGGATGATTGCCGACCGTCCGCGGGAGCGACAGCAGCTTGACCGCCCATTCGAGGTTGAGTTCGCCGATATCCTTGGGGATCGACGCCATCTTGCGGTCCTCGCCCTCGCCGATCTGCAGATACGGGCCGAACCGTCCCGACTTGCGCTCGATCGGCTGGCCGGTGTCGGGATGCGTGCCGAGCGTCAAGGGGCCGGTATCGCCTTCCGCCTCGCCGCCGGGCTGCGCGAAGCGGCGCGTATATTTGCACTCGGGATAGTTGGAGCAGGCGATGAACGCGCCGAACTTGCCGCCGCGCAGCGCGAGCTGCCCCTCGCCGCAGTTCGGGCAGAGACGCGGATCGCCGCCGTCCGCCTTGGCCGGGAACAGATAGGGCGCGAGGAAGATGTCGAGCTCGGCGGTGATCGCGCTGGGCTGCTGCTCCATCACCTCGTTGGTGCGCGGCTTGAAATCGCGCCAGAACGCGTCGAGCACCGACTGCCACTGCGCGCGACCGCCCGAGACGTCGTCGAGTTCCTCCTCGAGCTCGGCGGTGTAATCATAGCCGACATATTTCTCGAAGAAGCGTTCGAGGAACGCCGTCACGAGGCGTCCGCTCTCCTCCGCGAAGAAGCGGTTCTTCTCGATCCGGACATAGGCGCGGTCCTTCAGCGTCTTGATGATCGACGCGTAGGTGGACGGACGGCCGATGCCGAGCTCCTCCATCCGCTTGACGAGGCTGGCCTCCGAGAAGCGCGGCGGCGGCTGGGTGAAGTGCTGCTCTGCGTCGACCTTCTTCTTTGCGGGGGCATCGCCCTCCTTCATCCGCGGCAGGCGGCGTGCGTCCTCGTCCTGCGTGTCGTCGGCGCCTTCCTCGTACAGCGCGAGATAGCCGGGGAAGAGCACGACCTGACCGGTGGCACGCAGGATGTTGCGCCCCGTCCCGTCGGCCATCTCGACCGTGGTGCGCTCCATACGCGCCGACGCCATCTGGCTGGCGAGCGCGCGCTTGAAGATCAGGTCGTAGAGGCGCGCATGATCGCCGCCGCCGGCCTTGTCCTTGCCGAAGTCGGTCGGACGGATCGCCTCATGCGCTTCCTGCGCGTTCTTCGCCTTGGACTGATACTGGCGCGGCTTGTCGGGGACGTAGCTCGCGTCGAAGCGGTTCGCGACCGCGAGGCGCGCGGCGCTGATCGCGCTGCCGTCCATCTGGACGCCATCGGTACGCATATAGGTGATCGCGCCGTCCTCGTAGAGGCCCTGCGCGATCCGCATGGTGTGATCGGCGGAGAAGCCGAGTTTGCGCGACGCCTCCTGCTGGAGCGTCGACGTGGTGAACGGCGGCGGCGGGTTGCGCGTCGCGGGCTTGGTCTCGACCGTCTGGACCGAGAAATTACCGTCGAGCACCGCCTGCTTGGCGCGCAGCGCGTCGCCTTCGTTGCCGATCGACAGGCGATCGAGCTTGTTCCCCTCGAATTGCGTCAGGCGCGCCTGGAACGCGGTGCCGTCATGCTCCATCTCGGCCGTCACCGACCAATATTCCTGCGGCTTGAACACGTCGATCTCGCGCTCGCGCTGGACGATCAGGCGCAGCGAGACAGACTGGACGCGGCCGGCCGACTTGGCGCCGGGCAGCTTGCGCCACAGCACCGGCGAGAGCGTAAAGCCGACGAGATAATCGAGCGCGCGGCGGGCGCGGTAGGCGTCGATCAGATCGTCGTCGAGCTCGCGCGGGTTCTTCATCGCCTCGGTAACGGTCGCCTTGGTGATCGCGTTAAACGTGACGCGCTCGACCTCCTTCGGCAGCGCTTTGCGCGCACGCAGAACCTCGCGGACGTGCCAGCTGATCGCCTCGCCCTCGCGATCCGGATCGGTCGCGAGGATCAGGCGGTCGGCGAGCTTGGCGAGATCGGTGATCGCTTTGAGCTGCTTCGACTTGTCGGCGTAGTTTTCCCACGTCATCGCGAACTGGTCGTCGGGATCCACCGAGCCGTCCTTGGGCGGCAGGTCGCGGACATGGCCGTAGCTGGCCAGCACGCGATAGTCGCTGCCGAGATACTTCTCGATGGTTTTGGCCTTGGCAGGCGATTCGACGATGACAAGCTGCATGGGGAAACCGGGATCCTTACGTGTACGCGTACGAGGGTGGCGGCGTCGGGGTAGCCGCGTCAACCCGGCGTGAGCCCGGAGTGACGAGCCCCAAGTGCCGTCGCGGCGGCCGGTTTTCCAGAGGGCGGCAGCTTCGCGCCCCCCGAATTTCCCTCACGCATCAGGAAACGCGGTACATTTTTGCAGCGATCCTCCCTTGGCCGGGGAGGATCGCGAACGGACCGTGTAAGGAACGCTAGAAGCGATAGCCGATCGTCGCCTGGACGGTGCGGCGGTTGCCGTACCAGCACCAGTTATAGTTGGCGAAGCACGACGTCAGATACTTCTTGTCGAAGATGTTGGCGCCGTTCACCGCCAGGCTCAGCCCGCGCAGCGACGGCGCGAGCTTCTCCAGGTCGTAGCGGACCAGTGCGTCATAGACCGTGTAGGACGGGCTGTTGCGGCCCTGCGTCTCACCCGGCGTGACGCCGGCATAGACCTGGTCGACATGCCGCACCGCGCCGCCGATCGTCAGCCCCGCGAGCGCGCCCTCAGGTGCGGCCCAGTCGAGCCCGAGCGACGCGCCGCCACGGCCGACGGTCTCCAGACCCCGGCCGACGCGCGTCGGGTCGTTCGCGTCCTGCGTGACCTTGACGCGCTGGCGGCTGAACGCGACGCGTGCATTGAACCCGTAGGGGAGCGGCGCGCTGCCCTCGAACTCGACGCCCTGCGAGCGGACCTTGCCGGTCTGGGTCGACAGCGAGAAGGTCGGGGTAGACGTCAGGACGTTGGTCTGGTCGATGCGGAACCACGCGCCCGACAGCAGGATCTGGGTCCCGGGGATCGTGAATTTCGCGCCCGCCTCGAGCTGTTTGCCGAGCGACGGATCGGCGATGCCCAAGGTCCCGTCCGGGCGCAGCACCGTGCCGCCCTGCTGTTCGAACGACGTCGAATAGCTGGCATAGGGTGCCAGCCCGAACGGCAGCGTGTAGAGCGCGGCGGCGCGATAAGTGAACTTCTCGTCGTGCTTCACGCCGAGGCCGACCTGCTCGGAGCGTGCCCAATCCTGCCGTCCGCTGAGGACCACGCGGAGGTCGCCGAGCGCCATCTGGTCCTGCGCGTAAATCCCTTGCTGACGCTGGCGGATGGCGGTGTAGCCCGCGAATGGATTGGGCACCGCCGCCGGCGTCTGCGGTACGGTCACGGTGCCATAGACGGGCGCATAGCCGTTGAGGGAGGGGGCCGTGCCGAACGCGAAGTCCTCGATCGAGTGCGCGACCTGGCGATCGACGCCGAAGAGAAGCGTGTGCTTGATCGGCCCGGTCTGGACCGTGCCGCTCAGCTGGTTGTCGAACGTCCAGTTGTTGAGCTTTTCGCGCGTCGCGTAAGACGCGCGGAGGAACGTCTGGCCGGTCGGATCGCGCGAATCGAGCCCGCCCGCGGTGTAGATCAGCCCCAGATTCGCCTTCACATATTGATAGCGGCCCGAGGAGCGGAACGCCCAGCCGCCGCCGAAATCATGGCGGAAAATGTAGGTGAGCGCGGCCTGGTCGCGGCTGAACCGGTTGCCCGCCTCGCCGCCGTCGAAGCTGGTCGGCAGCTTGCCATTGGGGTTTGCGAGCAGCGTGCCGCTGGCCGGGAACACGCCGTAATCGCCGTTGTATGGATCATGCGAATAGGCGCCGAGCAGCGTGAAGCTGGTCGAGCTGCCCGCACCCGCGGTCACCGCGGCCGAGATCGTCTGGCGTTCGCGCTTGCCGAATTTCTGCTGCGTGTCGGCGCCGTTCGCGCTGCCGTTGATCCGCCACAGCACGCCCTCGCCCGCGCGCCCGCCGAGATCGGCATCGACCCGGTAGAGATCGTAATTGCCATAGGTCCCGCTGATCGCGCCGTACAACGCCTGGTCGAGCGGGAGCTTGCTGGATTCGGCGACAAGGCCGCCCGGGCTCGACTGGCCGTACAGCACCGACGCGGGCCCCTTGATGACCTCGATCCGGTCGAGCCGCGAGACGTCGACCTGAGGCACCGCATAGCCCGAGCTGCTGCCGAACTGCTTCAGGCCGTCGAGATATACCGGCGCATCGAACCCGCGCAGCTTGAACTGGTCGTATACCTCCGCGCTCGCGCCGCGCGTCTCGGGGGTGACGCCGGCGACGAAGCGCAGCGCCTGGTTGAGGTTCTGCAGGCTGCGACCCGCGATATCGTCGCTGGTGATGACGGTGATCGACTGCGGGGTCTCGGCCAGCGGGGTGTCCGTCTTGGTGCCCGACGACGCCTGGTTGCGCGCATGCTGGCCGGTGACGACGACGATCCCGGTGTCGAGACTGGCGGCGGGCGCCTCCGGGGCGGTCTGCGCCAGTCCGGGGGCGGCGGTCGTCGCCGAGGCCAGCAGGACGGCTATGCCGAAACGTCGTGTCATGGGATCCCTTTCGTAATGCGCGCCGGCTACCGTTCTTGATAACTATTATCAATAGCGAATATCGCGATGCGTCGCCGAGGGCGGCGGCTGTGATATCCGGGCATCAGTTTGCGCCGCTTCGCCGAGCGCGGGTTGCATCGCGAGCGCTTCCACAGCACCGCGCGGCATCAAGGACGATCGACGGGATATGAGGCAGGCGATGAACGGACGGGATTTGGCGGTGGAGATCGCGACGGCAGGCGACGCGGCGTGGTTCGCCAAGGCGTCGACGCGGCGCTTGCGGATCCGCAACATGGTGCCGGGCGAGTTCGCCGACGTCACAGGTGCGGCGCCGGTCGGCATGGCGTGGCGGACGATCGTGCTGGAGGCGCAGCCGGGTGCACGCAGCCGTCAGGCGATCGCGCTGCCGATCGCCACGGCGCTCGAGACGTTCGACGACGAGGCGCTGTTCGCGCTGTTCCTGCAGGTCGCCCCGGCGGGCGCGCGCGACGTGATCGCGCGGCTTCGCAAGCTGAAAATGCCCGCCTCGGTCGACGCGCAGACGCCGACGAAGGACTGACGGTTCGGCCCTTCGCGACGTCCTTGCGGGGCGAAACGCGGTGCGGCGGACATGGTTTGGACACATATCGGACCAAGCGAGCCGCACGCGTGACGGACCGTGCTTCCGCTCCGGCGATCTGATGCTAGCTTGTAACCAGTGATGCGCGCTTCATGGCGCTGCGTCCTTGGCGCCCCGCCCGGATACGAGAGTGTCGCACGGACGGGCGGGGCGCCACCGTTCACCAGAAATTCACCAAGTCCTTGCAAAGCGGTCCGCAGAGGATTCGCTTAGTAATGCGTACCTTCTGCGCTCCGCCGGTTTCAGTCACACGGACAGGCGGAGCGCAAAACCTCTGTCTTACCCATGCTACGCAAGCCCCTGGCGCGAGAGACGCGCGTCGATCAGGTCGAGCTCGCGGCCGAGCTGCTCCGCCAGCGTCACGCCGATTTCCCGCCGCCGCGCCAGATCGAAGATCGCATTGCGCTCGGCACGGACCGCGGCCAGCCGCATGTCGCGCTCGATCGGCGCATCCGCCTGGCCGGTGCGGTCCTCGGGCAGCGTCGCCAGGCTGTCGATCCGCTCGCGATACTGGTCCATCAGCCGCGCGGCGATGTCGGTGAAACGGTCCGGATCGTCGCGCCCCTCCGCCATCTGGTGCTGGACGCGATCGAGCTCGGCGATCGCCGCCTTGGCCGAGACCAGCCGCGCCCGATCGCGCGCCGCCGCGATGCCTTCGTCGGGCGGCAGGTTCAACCCGCGCAGCAGCAGCGGCAGCGCGACCGCGGCGATC
This sequence comes from Sphingomonas aurantiaca, assembly GCF_003050705.1. Lineage (GTDB taxonomy): Bacteria > Pseudomonadota > Alphaproteobacteria > Sphingomonadales > Sphingomonadaceae > Sphingomonas > Sphingomonas aurantiaca. The sequence goes on from NZ_QAOG01000003.1 coordinate 95,948, forward strand.
ACGAGCGACGACAGGATCACGCCCGACGCCAGGAAGATCACCAGATCGCGCGCCGGGAAGGGCGTCCCGTCGTTCAGCGTGAGCGGCAGAGTCAGCGCACCCGCCAGCGTGATCGCACCGCGTGCGCCCGCCGCCGACATCGCCGCGATGATCCGGCGCGGCGGGCTTACCGCGGCGTCATCGTGCCGCCGCGCGCGCAGCAGCGTCAACTGCATCGACACCCACACCCAACCATAGCGCAGCACCGCGAGGCCGAGCACGACGGCAAAGACATAGATTGCCAGCCACCACGGGCTGACATGCCCGGTCGCGGTGACGGTATCGCGCGCACGCACGAACACCTCGGGCAATTGCTCGCCGAGCAGCACGAAGATCACGCCGTTGAGCGTGAATTGCAGCATGTCCCACACCGCGCGGCGACGGATCCGCGTGCCGGCGGCGACTCCGCTGGTCGCGCCGGTGAAGGTCATCGCGATGCCCGCTGCGGCGGCGGCCAGGACGCCCGAGGCATGGACATGCTCGGCCGCGAGATAGGCGGCGAACGGGATCAGCAGGCTGACCAGGATGTTCGAGCCGGTCTCGTCGCCGAACCGCCGCGCGAACGCCGCCTTGCTCGCGACGATCGCCCAGGTGACGCCGACGCCGATCGCGACGCCGGCGAGCGCCATCCATGCAAAGGTCAGCGTCGCTTCGCCGAGCGAGAAGCTGCCCGTCAGCACCGCGGCGATCGCGAATCGTACGCAGACCAGCCCCGATGCGTCGTTCAGCAGCGCCTCGCCCTCCAGGATGTGCATCATCCGCTTCGGGATCGGCGCCTTCTGCGCGACCGCGGACACCGCGATCGGGTCGGTCGGCGAGACGACCGCCGCCAGCGCGAACGCGACGCCCAGCGGCATCGTCGGGATCAGCCAGTGGATGAACACGCCCATGCCGAGCACGGTCAGGAAGACGAGCCCGAGCGCGAGCCCGAGCACCGCACCGCGATCACGGACCAGCTCGTCTTTCGGGATCCGCCAGCCGTCGAGGAACAGCAATGGGGGTACGAGCAGCAGGAAGAACAGTTCGGGGTCGAGCTCGACGCGGACATGCGCGACCATGCCGATCAGGGCCCCCAGCGCGATCTGCACGAGCGGCCGCGGCAAGGCGGACGGCAACATCCGCGACGCCATCCCGCTGATGACGACGGCGAGCAACAGGAACAGGCACAGGGTAACGATCTGCAAAACGGAAGGCCCTCGGTTGATGTCGAGGCGCCCCTATACACGGATTGTCGTCTTTTGGAGGATCGTCCGGTCGGCGGTTTGGTTCGTGTTTCGCCCAGAGTCGGACGTTGACGGCCCCGCGGAACCAGCCAATATCTCGAAGATGCGTACGGTTAATCTTATCCGGCTTGTCGGCTTGGTCGCCGTTTTCGGCGGGCTTCCGCTCTATTGGTGGGCGTTCCCACCAACGCTACCGATTGGAACTGCAAACGGTTCATACGCAAATGCGTGTTGTGGCTCAATCACCTTCCGAAACGGTGAGATGAGACACGATCGCCAAATTGTCGAGTATACGGTCGAATACGATAAGGGCGGGGCCTATGTGCTGCCTAATGCTTTAGTAAGTGTTGCAAGTGGCCGCCTCGACATTGATAGAAGCGCGAACCCGCTGAAATTACGACTTGATCGTCAGGGTGGCCCTTTCAGCCTTGAGATAATGGATAGGAGTGATGCGCCTTCCCACACGTTCGAACGGGTGAATGGCAGCTAACCTCCCCAAATTAGACGGTGCGTGGGAGACCGGTTGCTCCTACCGCTCGCCCGCCTCCGCGTGGCGGACGATGTCTTCGCAGAGGCGATGGGTGGCGAGGATGTCTTCGGCCGCTGTCGGGCGGGCCTCGCGGACGCCTGCGAGGAAGTCGGCGCACATCGCTTCGAAGCCACGTTGGCGCGTGACCGGGGTCCAGTCGCCGCGACGGGTGCGCGCGTCGGTGCCGGCCTGGTCGCGCGTTTCGGAGAGGTTGAGGACCGAGCGGCGGCGGCCCGCGGCGATGACGTCGAGCCGCTCCTCGTCGAGGCCGGAGTCGCGCTGCATCGTGCCGATCGCGTGGTAGCCGTCGGCCGCGAGCGTCAGCGTGATCCCGCTGAGCAGGCCGTCGCGGACGATCGTCTCGATCTGCGTCCGGGCGATCGGTCCGGGGGCGAGGAACCGCAGCGTGTCGACGACGTGGATGAAGTCGTCGAACACGACCCGCCGCGGGGTGTCGGGCTGCGCGTGGCGGTGCTTCTGCATCAGCATGAACGCGCGGGGTTCGCTGCGCAGCGCGGCATAATCGGGGGCGAAGCGGCGGTTGAAGCCGATGGCGAGCAGGCGGCGCTGGCGGTGCGCGAGATCGACCAGCCGTGCGGCCGAGTCGAACGTATCCGCGAGCGGCTTGTCGACCAGCACCGCGGCACCATGGCCAAGCAGCGTCTCGACCATCTCGGGGTGCGCGGGCGTCGCGGAATGGACGAACGCGGCATCGAAGCGCGCCGCGGACAGCGCCGAGTCGAGACTGTCGTGGAGATGCGCGATCCGGTACGTCGCCCCCAGCGCGGCGAGCACAGCACGATCGCGCGTGACCAGATGGAGCTCGATCCCCGGCGTCGCGGCCAGCACCGGGAGATAGGCCTTGCGCGCAATGTCGCCGAGCCCTGCCATGATCACGCGCATCGCGCCGTGCCGCTTATTCGGCGACGTCGATCGCGTGGTTCTGGATGATCACCGGGCGCGCGGCGGCGAGATCGCGCGCGGCCAGCCCGAACGCCTTGAAATGGTCCGATGCCATGTGCTGCTGGACCGCGGCGTCGTCGGCATACAGCTCGTCGAACACGTAGCGGCGCTCGCCATCGGCTTCGCGCCACAGGTCGTAGTGCAGCACGCCGGGCTCGGCGCGCGATGCGGCGACGCAGATGCGCGCGGCGTCGACAAACGCGTCCTCGCTGCCGGGCTTGACGGTGACGAAGGCGATGATCTTGACGGACATGGGGCATCCTTCCTCTTGAGGGTGCCGCGTTCTGACGCGGGACGCCACGCGCGACAAGCCTCGTCTAGAACTGGCCACCGATGTTGAAGGTGATCAGCTTGCTGTCGTCCCCCGGCGCCTTGAGCAGCGCCTTGGCCAGATCGATCCGCAAGGGCCCGAACGGCGAGGTCCAGTTGACGCCGACTCCGACCGACAGCCGCGGGCTGGCGGTGTTGCCCGAATAGGTCTCCTTATAGGTGCCCAGCGAATAGGTGTAGGGCGTGCCGGTGTTGGTCGTGGTGCTCGAGCCCGCGGAATCCAGATACAGCAGCTCGCCCGACGTGTTGGTATATTGGCGCGTGCCCGCGACGCACGCGATCGAGGCGGTGTTGGCGGCGGCGCAGGTGTCGGTCAGCGCGGGTTTCTTGCCGCCGAAGACCGCGCCGACATCCAGGTAGATCGACGGACGAAGACCCAGTTCGCGCGCGCCTGCGCCGAGCGGCAGTTCGAGCTCGAGCCGCGCCTGGTAATAGGTCGTGCCGCCCAGCGCGGTCTGGGTGTTCGAGCTGTTCGTGCTCGACAGCGTCGCAGGGACGGTCGACGTGTCGTAATAGGTCCGCGTCACGCGCGGGCCGACGCCGCGAATGTCGAAGCCGCGCATCTGCGGGTCGCCGAGATAGAAGCGGTCGGTCAGCCGGACGTCCTGCCCCAGCCCCTTGATATAGCCGCCTTCGGCATGCGCCGACAGGATGAAGCTCGACCCGAGGTTCATGTATTTGGTGTAGTTGGCGGTGCTGCGGATATATTTCGTGTCGCCGCCCAGGCCGGCGAAATCCTGGCTGATGCTCAGCTTGCTGCCCTTGGTCGGGCGCATCCGGCTGTTGGTATTGTCGAACACCAGCGAATAGCCGATCGACGAGGTCCAGCGATTGCCGACCGCGTCGCACAGATACGCGCCGGCGATCGCGGGGTCGCACGCGCCGTTGGTGTAATAGGTGTCCTCGTCGAGCGTGACCTGGTCATAGGACAGGCCGTAGCGCGCGGTGGCGGACCAATATTCGGTGAGCGGCACCGCCGCGCGGATCTGGAAGCCGGTCGAGACCTGTTCGTAGGTGGTGTCGTTGGTGTCGCCGGTCGTGCTGTACGAGCTGTAGTCGCGGCGGAAGATATCGCCGCCGAGCGCGACGTTGGTGTCGAACATATACGGCTCGGTAAAGCCCAGGCTGACCGATTTGGAATAGCTCGACAGGCTGGCATTGGCGCGCAGCTCCTGGCCCATGCCGCGGAAATTGCGCTGCGTGATGCTGGCCGAGGCGATGAAGCTTTCGAGGCTCGAATAGCCCGCCGACAGCTGCAGCTCGCCGCTCGATTTCTCCTCCAGGTTGGTCTCGAGGATCACGCGGTCGGGCGCCGAGCCCGGCAGCTGCTTGATCGTCATCTTGTCCTGGAAATAGCCGAGCGAGTTGATCCGGTCCTCCGACCGCTTGACCTGGAAGCTGTTGAAGGCGTCGCCCTCGGCCAAGCGGATCTCGCGGCGGACGACCTTGTCCTTGGTCTGCGTGTTGCCGTTGATCTCGACGCGCTCGACATAGGTCCGCTTGGCTTCGGCGATGTTGAAGTTGATCCCCATCGTCAGCGTGTCGGCGTCCTTCTGGAACTCCGGGTTCACTTCGGAAAAGGCATAGCCGAACAGGCCCGCGGTCTGGCTGAGAGTGTCGACCGAATCCTCGACGAGCTTGGCATTGTACCAGTCGCCCTTCTTGAGCGGCAGCGTGGCCGCGAGCTTCTTGCTGTCGAAGTCGCGGATCTGGCTGTCGACGCTGACGTCGCCGAATTTGTAGCGTTTCCCCTCCTCGACCACATAGGTGATGATGAAGTCCTTCTTGTCGGGCGTCAGTTCGGCGACGGCGGAGGTCACGCGGAAATCGGCATAGCCTTGCGTCAGATAGAATTGCCGCAGCTTCTGCTGGTCGTAGCTGAGGCGGTCCTGGTCATAGCTGGTCGCTGACGACAACAGGCGGCTCAGGCGCGCCTGCTTGGTCGCCATCTGCGCGCGGATCTGGCTTTCCGAAAACACGGTGTTGCCGAGGATGTTGATCTGGCGGACCTTGGACTTGGGACCCTCGCTGACGACGAACACGACATCGACCCGGTTCTGGTCGAGCGTCACCATCTTCGGGTCGATGACCGCGGCGAACCGGCCCTGGCGGCGATAGAGTTCGAGGATCCGCGCGATATCCTGGCGGACCGCGGTGCGCGTGAAGATCTGGCGCGGGGCGAGTTTGATCTCTTTCGTGATCTTGTCGCTCTTCAGCGCCTTGTTGCCCTCGATCAGGATGCGGTTGATGATCGGGTTCTCGCGCACGCGCAGCACGATGTTGCCGTCCGCGACACCCGCGATCGAATAATCGGCGAACAGGTCGCTGGCCTGCAAATCCTTGAGCGCCTGGTCGAGCGTCTCGGTGGTATAGGGCTTGCCGACGCGCAGCTTGGTGTAGCTCAGGACGGTTTCCGCCTCGATCCGCTGCGCGCCCTCGACCCGGAGCGTCTTGATCGTGCGGCCGACGGGCAGGGGGGCCGGGGCGGTAGACCCGAGGGGCTGCCCGGGGGGCGGTCCGGGGGTCTGGGCGGCAGCGACCGGCGTCGCCAGTGTTCCAGCCATGGCCAAGGCCAGGGAACCGGCGCCTAAATCGAACATCATGCCTGCGTCTCCGGGAGTGAGCCGCGGCGCTATGGGGAGCATGTTTCCCCGGGATGTTCCCGTGTTTCGCCAGATCGCAGGCGTGCAACATATCGCCTCGGCCACGCCGCGGCCGCCGCCCGTCCGGCCCGCCGGAACGCGCATATGTCGCCGTCGTGTCACGGATCGCCCGCGGGGACATTTCCAGGACATTCCCGCGCCCTAGCTACTGCCCCGCAGGCCGCTGCCGCGCCTGCTTCAGGAAAGGCCGATCATGCGCGTTGCCATCAAGGGTGTATCCGCACCCGACCCCATCCGTCCCGCCGCCTCGCCGCCGATCGTCGACAATCCCTTCGCGCCCGAAATCTTCGCGACCGGGTTCGCCGGGCTGGCGAATTTGAGCGGCGTGATCGTGCTGACGCTGGAGAGCGCGCGCTGCGACCATACCCGCCAGCCGCCGGGCATCGACCGTGTCGTCGTCGGCCGGATCGCGCTCACCAGCAGCGCCGCGCAGGATCTGGTCGCGGGGCTCAACCAGTTCCTCGAACAGCAGGGGTTGAGCCCGTCCAAGGCGATCGCCGGCGGGGCGACGTTCCAGTGAGCGGGGCGCCAGTGAGCGGGGCGGACTATCCCTCGATCTGCCGGACAGTCCGGTTCGATGCCGTCGCGCGGCCCGGCCAGGCGATCGCCAAACGCGCGCGCTGGAGCATACAGCCCCTGTCGGATGTCCGGCCCCGGCGTCTGGTCGTCGCGAAGAGTGTGGGCTGGTCCGCCATCCGTTACAATCTTGTAACAACTGTAACGGTATGACAGTTTGATGAAAGGGCATGAATAGAACCGTGTTCGCAAGACGACACCCGGCGGCCTAATCCGGCGAACACTGGAACACCGCTTGTCGCGCGGGAAATCGCATCGCAAACCTGAGTGGCGGACCTTATCCGTACCCCACAACATCTGCCGCGGCGGTCAAGGATCGCGGTTCAGGGAGTATATTCATGCGTCTCGATTTCCGCGCACGCCTTTTGGCGTCCTCTCTACTGTTGGGTATCGCCGGTCCGGCCTGGGCCCAAACTGCTGACACGACGCCGGCCGAGCCCGCCGCACCCGCATCGGCCGTTGCGCCCGACGCCGCGGGTCAGGCCGAGCCCGCCGACGGCGACACGATCGTCGTGACCGGTTCGCGGCTTGGCGGCGAAAGCCTCAGGCAGGCCTCGCCGATCTCGGTCGTCAGCGCCAAGGAGATCGCGCTGTCGGGCCAGATCAACGTCGAGAGCGTCCTGAAGGACCTGCCGCAGCTGATCCCCAGCACCACCGCGGCCTCGAACAACCCCGGCGGCGGCGTCGCGACCGCGGATCTGCGCGGGCTCGGGTCGACGCGCACGCTCGTGCTCGTCAACAACCGCCGGTACGTCGCATATGATTCGAACCAGGTCGTCGATCTGAACACCATCCCCGCCGCGCTGATCGAGCGCGTCGACATCGTCACCGGCGGCCGCTCGGCGGTCTATGGTTCGGATGCGATCTCGGGCGTCGTCAACTTCGTGATGAAGAAGGACTTCAGCGGCGTCGCGGCGGGGGCGAACTACCGCATCAACGAGGCGGGCGACGGCGGCACCTTCAACGGCAACCTGCTGATCGGCGGCAATTTCGAGGACGGCCGCGGCAATGCGACGATCTATTTCGATTATACCAAGCGTAACGGCATCCTTCAGTCTGCGCGCGATTATTCGCGGCAGGCGCTGGTCGACGATGGTGCGGGCGGGCTGATCGCCGGCGGTTCGGGCTCGATCGAGGGCACGCGGTTCGCGCTCGGCGGCGTCAACCGCAAGTTCGAGACCGACGGCAGCTACACGCCGTACAATGCGTCGACCGACGCGTATAACTACGCCCCGTCCAACTATCTCCAGGTCCCGCAGCAGCGGTTCCTGATGAGCGCGCAGACGCATTACGAGGTCAGCCCCGCGCTGAACGTGTATGCCGAGGGCCAGCTCATCAACAACCGCGTGAAGAACCAGCTCGCGCCGACGCCGTTCACCGGATCGGTCGCGCTCGACGTGGACTCGTCGTTCCTGTCGCCCAGTTCGCAGGCGCTGCTCCGCAGCCGCGATACCGACGGCGACGGCTATGTCACCTCGACGATCTACCGCCGCCTGACCGAAGTCGGCGCGCGCGTGTCGAGCCTCGACAACACCGCCTATCGCGCGGTGCTCGGCGCCAATGGCGATATCGGCGGCGGCTGGAACTACGACGCCTATTACAGCTATGCGCGCACCCGATCGACCGAGACGCAGTCGGGCAACGTGTCGCGCAGCCGCGTGCTGCAGGCGCTGCGCACGACCTATGATGCGAGCGGCAACCTGGTCTGCTCGGATACCAGCAACGGGTGCGTGCCGCTCAACATCTTCGGCGCGGGCAACATCAGCGCGGCAGCGGCCGATTTCATCACCATCCCCGCGCAGAACACCAGCACGATCAGCGAGCAGGTCGCCAGCGCGTCGATCTCGAACCGCAACCTGTTCGATCTGGGTGCAGGCCCGGTCGGCATCGTGTTCGGTACCGAATATCGCCGCGAACATGGCAGCTACAATCCCGACTTCGCGCTGTCGTCGGGCGACGTCGTCGGCTTCAACGCGGGCGAGGGGCTGAGCGGCGGCTATGACGTCAAGGAAGCCTATACCGAGCTCGCGGTCCCGCTGCTGGCGAACATCCCGCTGATCAAGAAGCTCGAAGTGAATGGCGCCTATCGCTATTCCTATTATTCGACCGCGGCGAAGTCGGTGAACACCTATTCGGGTGGCGTGGTCTGGTCGCTGATCGACGACCTGTCGCTGCGCGGCCAGTATTCGCGGGCCGTCCGCGCACCGACCGTGTCCGATCTCTACAGCGGCTCGTCGCAGGATTTCCCGGCGGCAACCGATCCGTGCACGACCGCGGTCGCGGTGACGAACACCAACCTCAACGCAAGCTGCGTGTCGACGGGCGTCCCGGCGTCGTTGATCGGTACCGCCTATGACGGTGGCAGCACGCAGATCCAGACGGTCAACGGCGGCAACCCCGCGCTGCGCGAGGAAACCTCCGATACCTATACGGGCGGCATCGTCCTGCAGCCGCGCTTCCTGCCGCGCTTCTCGCTGACGGTGGATTACTACAAGATCAAGATCGCCAACTATATCTCGACGGTCGGCACCACCAACCTGATCCGCGCCTGCTACGGCGATGCGGACAATGGGTATACGCCGTACAACGCCAGCTATTGCTCGTCGCTGCCGCGCGATTCCAACAGCTATGCGATCACCGATGCGGTCAACACGCTGGCCAATACCGGCGGCGTCACCACCCGCGGCGTCGATTTCGAGGCGCGCTACGGCCTGCCACTCGGCTTCGGTGCGTTCGGTGCGGAGAGCAGCAAGCTCGATTTCCGAGTCAGCGGAACCCGGTTGATCGCGTTCAACTACAACCCGCTTGCCGCGATTTCCGATCTGACGATCAACTGCGCGGGCAAGTTCGGCCAGACCTGCGGCAACCCCTATGCGAAGTGGCGGCTGTCGTCGCGGACGACCTATTCGACCGGTCCGGTGACCGTGTCGGTGCTCTATCGCTATCTCTCGCCGGTGAAGGACGACGACAGCGGTACGGTCTATGCGGTCGAGCGGATCAAGGCGTATCACTATTTCGACCTGACCGCGGCGTTCGACATCAAGCCGGGCTTCACCTGGTCGGTCGGCGTCAACAACATCTTCGACAAGCAGCCGCCGATCATGGGTGACAACCAGCAGCAGGCGAACACCTATCCGTCGACCTACGACCCGTATGGCCGGGCGTTCTTCGTCAGCACGAACGTCAAGTTCTAGGCGAACCCGTCCCCCTCCCCACGCAAGGGGAGGGGGCAGCGCCGGTCGGCATGAAAAAGGGCGGGGTGGTCACCACCCCGCCCTTTTTCATGCGCCGCCTTATCGAAGGCCGCCCCGTCATCCCGCAGGACGACGGGGCGGTCTCTGGTCAGAACTCGAAGTGGACCGAGCCGATCACGGTGCGCGGGGCACCGAACGTGTAGCGCGTCGTGCTCGCCGACGAGGTGCCCGTGCTCAGATTGCCGAAATAGCGTTCGTTGAACAGGTTCGAGACGTTCAGCTGGAAGAACGTCTTGTCGAGCCCGGCAAACGCCAGGTCGAACCGCGCGTCGAGATCGACCGTGGTATAGCCCGCCGCGATCAGGTCGTTGACGTCGGTGACGTAGCGCTTGCCGACATGCTTGACCTGTGCGCCGATCGAAACCGGATCGAACGATGCCTGGACTCGGCCGCCATATTGCCATTTCGGCGTTTCGACGACGAACTTGCCCGCGGTCGCCGCGGTGATCGCGCCGGTGGTCGGGTCGACCGCATCGTCCTGCAGCTTGGCGTCGATGTACGAGGCGAACCCGTAGAGCGAGACGTTGCGGATCGGGGTGATGCCGAGGCTCGCGTCGACGCCCTTGCTCTTGACCGTGCCGACGTTGCGATCGGTGGTCAGCGTGCCGCCGCCCTCGAGCGTGGTCAGCGTCGAGATGATGCGGTTGTCGTAATGGATGTACCAGCCGGCGAGCTGCGCCTGGATCAGCCGCGACGAATAGCGCAGGCCGAGATCGAACGAGTCGGTCTTCTCGGGCTTCACCTCGTTCACCGGCGCGATCTTCACGTCGTCGAACGCATAGAGATTGTCGGTGCGCGGTGCCGAAAAGCCCTTGGCGTAGCTGGCGAAGATGCTCGCGTTCGGGGTGAAGGCATAGGTCAGCCCGACGTTCGGCAGCACCGCGTTGTACGACTTGATGCGGTTCTTGTACGGCGCGCCATAGGTGGCGGTGGTCGGGTTGGCGGCAACCTGCGCGGCGGTCTGCGAGGTGCAATAGCCGTCGCTCGAATTGCCGGGGATCGTGTAGCAATAGTTGGTCAGGTTGCGGCGGAAGAACGGCGCGCGCAGGCCGAGCGTCAGTTTGAGCGCATCCCCGAAATACGACCCGCGATACTCGCCCGAGACCTGGTGGAGGATCGCATAGGACAGGCGGTTGCGCTTGTTGACCACGTTGCCCGCGGCATCGAGGATCGCCGAGCTGCCCTCGCCGTCGAGCGCGCTGAACACGTCGTACGGATTGCCGGTCGAGTCGAGCTGGCTTGCCTCGCCGGTCTGGCGGTGGCGCGCGCGGTCCCAGGTATAGGCGAAGCGGACCGCATTGTCGGCGTCGATGTCATAGCGCAGCCCGGCGATCGCGGTGAAACGCTGCGTGCGCGTGTTCGACGGGAAATAGGCGCGGACGTAGTCGAGCGTGTCGCCATCGCCGTTGATGTCGACGCCCGCCGCAGTGCCGGCACCCAATCGCTGGAGCTGATAGGTGTAGACGCTGGTCGCCGCCGCCGTGCCAGCGCTGTTGGTCGCGTTGGCGTTGCTCTCGGCGAAGACCGCGGAGCCGCCGCCATTGGCGCGCGTGAAGCTGTACGCACCGTCGAACGTGAAGACGAGCTTCTCGCTCAGCGTGTAGCGCGAATTGATCCGGAAATTGCCGGTGTTCGACGGGTTGATCGCCGTCCCCGAAGCATTCCCGCACGACGACCGGTCGTTCTGGCTGGTGCCGTTGACGCCGCTCGCCGAGGGCAGCGAACAGCTCTGGTCGTACAGATAGGCGTTCGACGTGTCGTCGAAGACCGCGTCATACTGGGCCTTGTTCAGGTCGAGCGTGTACGGCGTGTCGGCACTCACCCCGGTCGACGGCACGACCGACGCGCCCAGCTTGGTGCGGATATTGGCCAGGGTCGGGTTGCTGTACGAGCTGTTGCGGTTCTGGTTGTAGTTCGCGCCGAACGCGATGAAATCGCCCTTGCTGCCGATCGGCTGGTAGAGCTTGGCGTTATATTGCTGGCGGTTGATCTCGCCCGATCCGCGGAACTGGTCGTAGCGCTGCTCGCTGGCGGAGACCCAGGCCTTGGTGCCGAACGAGGTGAACACGCCGGTATCGATCTTGGCGAAGACGCGGTTCATGTCGTTGGTGCCGTGCGAATAGGCGACGGTCGCGCCCAGCTTGTCCTTCGGCATCACCGACCGGTAGTTCACCGTGCCGCCCGACGCGCTCGCGGTCGGCGAATCGACATCGGTCGCGCCGAAGTTGACGTTGACCTGCTCGATCAGCTCGGGGTCGAGCTGCTGGTTCGAATAGATCGCGTAATTGCCCGAATCGTTGAGCGGAATGCCGTCGAACGTCAGCGAGATGCGATTGCCGTCGAACCCGCGGATGCGCAGCTGGCCACCCGAGCCGCCGTAAGGATCGCTGTTGGTGAAGTTGACGCCGGGCACCAGGTTGATCGTGTCGAGGATCGTCTGGCCGGGCGTGCGACGCTCGATCAGTTCCTGAGTCAGCACCGCCTTGGCCTTGGGCGTGTCGGGCGTCTGGATCCCGTTGACGTCGGGCTTGGCCCGCGACCCGCTGACGACGATATCCGATTCCGCGTCGACCGTGCCGGTCGACTGCGCCTGTGCCATCGCGGGCAGGATCAGCGCCGCGAGCGCCGCGCCGCAGAATAAAGTCTTACGCATCTAAACCCCTTTGAAGATCGATCGACCTGCGATCCGCTGATTGCGGCCGCAGTCCGATCGATCCGATATGGAGCGAAGATGACAGTATAGGGTCTAAGATTATCCAGCGATGTTTTGCTGGATCGTTGTTGTAGGGATGTCCCGGTATGTGTCCGATCGTGTCTCATATGTCAGGGCGTATTGCCGATTTACATGAAACATCTCGTATGTGTCCGGCTGTGTGTCACGCGACGACTGTTGCGCCCGGGGTCGTCAGCAGATGCAGCAGGCCGGGGGCGGGGCGCGCGATCGCGTGGACGCCGAGCGCTTCGAGCGCGGTCGCCGACGCGCGGTCGGTGTCCTTGAGGCGGATGCGCAGGCGCGTGCCATGCTGCGTCGCGGCCTCGACATTGTCCGCGCCGCCCAGCGCGACCAGAGTCGCCGGCGTGAGGCGGATGTCGGCAACCTCGGGCAGCGGAGCGGCCGCCACGGGCACGACGCCACCCGCCGCGATCGCATCGCGGATCTCGACCGCGACCGAATCGGCGATCGGGCCGAGCACGATCTGGAGCGCGTTGGCCGAGGGCCGGATCAGGCCGCGCGCGCCGAGCGCCTTCAGCCGCGCCTCGTCGACCGCACCCTGGTCCGCGACGATTAGGCGCAGGCGGGTGGTGCATGCGCCGACGCTGGTGAGGTTCGCGGCGCCGCCGAGCGCCTCAGCAAACGCGGCGCCGCGTTCGCTCTTGGCGACCGGCACCGCCGTTACCGGCGCATCGCGCTCGCGGCCCGGGGTCGGGAGGTCGAGGCGCTTGATGACGGTGCGGAACAGGACGTAATAGATCGCGGCATAGGCGAGGCCGACCGGGAGCAGCAGCAGCGGCTTGGTCGCCTTGCCGAAGTTCAGCACGTAATCGAACAGCCCGGCGGAGAAGCCGAAGCCGAGCTTCACGCCCAGCGCGTTCATCAGCGCCATCGACACGCCCGTCAGCACCGCGTGAATCGCGTAGAGCACCGGCGCGAGGAACATGAAGCTGAACTCGATCGGCTCGGTCACGCCGGTCAGCGCCGATGTGAGCGCGAGGCTGAGCAGCATGCCGCCGACCGCTTTGCGCCGCTCGGGCAACGCCGCATGGTACATGGCGAGGCACGCGGCGGGCAGGCCGAACATCATCACCGGGAAGAACCCGGCCATGAACCCGCCGGCCTCCGGATCGCCCGCGAAGAAGCGACGGAGATCACCGGTCGTGCCGTGATAGTCGCCCGCGACGAACCAGACGATGTTGTTGAGCAGATGGTGCAGCCCGGTGACGAGCAGCAGCCGGTTGAGCAGCCCGAACGCGAACAGGCCGAACCCGCCCGCACCGCTGATCCCGTAGCTCAGACCGTCGATACCCGTGCTGAGCGCGCCGAAGCCGAGGCCGACGATGATCCCGAGCGCGAGGCCCGCGACGCCGCTGACGATCGGCACGAACCGACGTCCGCCGAAGAAGGCGAGATATTCGGGCAACGCGATGGCCGAGAAGCGGTTGTAGAAACTCCCGCCGATCAGCCCGGACAGGATGCCGATCGGCACGTCGAGCCGCGCGATCGCCTTGGCCTTCCACGCCGCGGTGGCGAGCGCGATCGTGTCGCCGGTCAGGCCTTTCAGCGCGTCGGCAGGCACGGTCATCAGCGCCTGCGCGCCCTGCGTGGTGACGAGGTAGCAGACCACGCCCGCGAGACACGCCGCGCCATTGCCGTCGCGCGCGAAACCGGTCGCGACGCCGATCGCGAAGAGCAGGCCGAGATGCGAGAAGATCGCGTCGCCCGCGGCGCTGAGCACCGCGATGTCGAGCAGGTCGGGCTGGCCGAGGCGTAGCAAGAGCCCTGCGACGGGGAGCACCGCGATCGGCAGCATGAGCGCGCGGCCGAGCGGCTGGAGGGCTTCGAGCAGCGATTTCATGGGCGGAAACTCCGGGCGAGCGTTCGCACGTCCGCGGCTGAGATACAGGACATCGCCGCCGCGGCATGCGCGCGACAGGCGTCGATCGTGAGCGTCGCGACCAGCGCCTTGATCTCGGGCACGAGCGCGGGCGCGGACGAGAGTTCGGTGACGCCGAGCCCGATCAGGATCGGCACCGCGAGCGGATCGGAGGCGAGGCCACCGCACACGCCGGTCCATTTGCCGTGGACCGCGCCGCCTTCGCAGGTGCGCGCGATCAGGCGGAGGACCGCGGGGTGGAGCCCGTCGAGGTCGCTGGCGACCGCCGGATTGCCGCGGTCCATCGCGAGCGCATATTGCGTCAGGTCGTTGGTGCCGATCGAGAGGAAGTCGGCCTCGCTGGCTAGCAGGTCGGCGGTGATCGCGGCGGCGGGCGTCTCGATCATGATGCCGAGCGCGACAGGCTCGGTATGGCCGGTCGCGGCAGCGGCGGCGTCGAGCGCAGTGCGGACCGCGCGGAGCTCAGCGAGGCTCGCGATCATCGGCACCATGATGCGGCACTGGCCCGCGGGGCGGACCGCGAGGATCGCGCGCAGCTGTGCGTCGAGCATTTCGGGATGCGCGAGCCCGACGCGGATGCCGCGCAGGCCGAGCGCGGGGTTCTCCTCCGCGGCGATCGGCAGATAGGGCGCGGGCTTGTCGCCGCCGATGTCGAGCAGGCGGACGATCAGCGGGCGGCCGTCGAGCGTGGTGGCGATGCGCTGATAATCGGCGGTCTGTTCCTCGACGCTCGGCGCGCTGTCGCGTTCGAGGAACAGGAATTCGGTGCGGAGCAGCCCGCAGCCCTCGGCGCCGTTGCGGACCGCGACATCGGCATCGTCGGCCGAGCCGAGATTGGCGAACGCTTCGATGCGGACGCCGTCCTGCGTGCGGCATTCGCGCGCGGCGTTGGCGAGCGCGGCGCGGCGGCGTTCGGTCTGTGCGTCGAACGCGGTCTGTGCGGTGGCGCGCGTCGCGGCGTCGGGGGCGACGTGGAGCAGTCCCGCGCCGGCGTCGAGTACCAGCGGCGTGCCGGCGGCGATCTCGGCGAGCGCGGGGCCCATCGCGACGAGCGCGGGGAGGCCCATCGTCGCGGCGAGGATCGCGACGTGCGAGGTCGGCCCGCCGCGCTCGACGCAGAAGCCGACGATCGACGCGGTGTCGAGCCCGAGCAGATGCGAGGGGAGCAGGTCGTCGGCCAGCAGGATCGTGCCGGGGGGGAAGCTGAGGCGTTCGTCGAGGTCTTCGCCGGCGAGCGCGCGGAGCACCTGGCGTTCGAGGTCGAGCATGTCGTCGGCGCGCTCGGCGAGACGTGCGTCGCCGGTGGCGTGGAGCGCATCGGCCTGCGCGCGGATCGCGGTGCGCCAGGCATAGGCGGCGCTGTCGCCGCGAGTGATTGCCGCGTGTGCGTCGTCGGTGAGCGTCGGGTCGTCGAGCAGCGCGGTATGCGCGGTCAGGATCGCGCGTTCGGCACCGGTTGCGGTCGCCGATTTGGTGGCGAGCCGGTCTGCGACGGTGGCGAGCGCGGCGTCGAGCGCGGTGCGTTCGGTGGTCGCGTCGGCGCCTTCGCGGACGACGGCGATCTCGGCGAGGCGGAAGAGTCCGGCCTGGCCGATCGCGATGCCGGGGGAGGCGGTGACGCCGGGGAGGCGGCCGTCGGCGGGGAGGGTCGTGGCCTGCTTTCCGGCTCCTTGTTCCCCCGCGGAGGCGGGGGGCCAGGAGCCAGGAACGCTATCGTTCGAGATTCCTGGGCCCCCGCCTTCGCGGGGGAACACGGAAGTTGCGGCGGGGGTGGTTGGGGCGGATCCCGCCTTCTCGCCCATGCCGCCGAGGATCAGGTCGCCGATTGCGGCGAGCGCGTCGGCGGCGTCCGGGCCGGTGGCGGCGATCGTGATCTCGTCGCCGAGCTTTATGCCCAGCGCCATCAGCGCGACCGGGCTGCGGACGTTGCCTTCGCGCCGATCTGACTCAACGAGGGCGCCCTTCGTGACCTTCACCTCGGACACGAATTTGCGGGCGGTCTCGCCGATCCGTGCGGCGGGGCGCGCGTGGATGCCGTGGACCAAAGGCACGACGATCGTGCGGCGGACGGTATCGCCCTCGACGATCGCTACATCGGCTGCACCGTCGCGCGGCTCGAGCGTCATCATTGCCTCGCCGACGCCGACCAGTCTGTCGGTTTCGCGGTGGAGAATCGTGAAGCGGTCGGGGTTGGTGACGATCACCGGCGTGATGACCGCGCGCGCTTCGCAGACGAGCAGGTCGAGATCGAAGCGGATCAGCGGATCGCCGCGCTCGACGGTCGCGCCTTCGGTGACGCAGGGGCTGAACCCGCGGCCGCCGAGCGCGACCGTGTCGAGCCCGATATGCATCAGGAGCTCGGCGCCCTCGGCCGTCCGCAGCGTGATCGCGTGGCCGCTGGCATGGACGCTCAGCACGACCGCGTCGCACGGTGCGTGCAGGCAATCGCCGGTCGGGTCGACGGCGATCCCGTCGCCCATCATCCGTTCGGCGAAGACCGGGTCGGGGACCGCCTCGAGAGGTGATGCCCAGCCCTGGAGGGGCGACGTCAGGATGATCGGCTTCATGCTCTAGTTCCCGCCCGCGACCAGATGTCCACCGATCCAGGTGCCCGCGGGCCTCAGATCGGCGGTGAGCGCGACCCAGTCCGCCCGCAGGCCGGGGGCAAGCGCGCCGCGTTCGTGCGTGAGGCCGAGGAAGGCGGCGGGGTTGGTCGCCGCCATCGCCGCGGCGGTCGGTACGTCGGCGTGCGTCCGCGCGACGAGGTTGCGGACCGCGCCGGCCATGTCGAGATCGGAGCCGGCCAGCGTCCCGTCCTCGCCAAAGCACTTGCCGTCCTCGACGTGGATCAGGCGTCCCTGCAGGCGGAAATCCTTGTCGACCGCACCGACCGACGGCATCGCATCGCTGACCAGCATCAGGCGGTCGTGCGGGCGGGCGTTGAGCGCGAGGCGCAGCGCGGCGTCATGGACGTGCAGACCGTCTGCGATCAGCCCGCAATAGACATGGCGGTCGTCGAGCGCGGCGCCGACCACGCCGGGCGCGCGGTGCAGCAGCGGCGACATCGCGTTGAACAGGTGCGTGATGCCGCTGAGCCCGGCGCCGGCCGCCGCGACGATCGTCTCGTAATCCGCATCGGTATGCCCCGCGCTGACGATCACGCCGCCCGCGACCAACCGTGCGATCGATGCCGGATCGGTCAGCTCGGGCGCAAGCGTCACCATCACGCGGCCCTTTCGCGGGCGGATCAGCAATTCGATCATCGCGTCGTCGAGCAACCGGAACTTGGCCGGGTCGTGGATGCCCTTGCGCGCCGGGTTGATCCACGGTCCCTCGATATGCGCGCCGACCACGCCGGGCACGCCCGCCAGGATAGCGGCATCCATTGCGTCGAGCGTCGCTTCGATCACGTCGGGCGTGTCGCTGATCAGCGTCGGCATGAACGCGGTCGTGCCATAGGGCGCGTGCGCGGCGCCGATCGCGGCGATGCCCGCGACGGTCGGCTGGTCGTTGAGCAGCACGCCGCCGCCGCCATTGACCTGCGTATCGACGAAGCCGGGGACGAGCCAGCCGCCGCCCAGGTCGACCGCGTCGGCGGGCGCGCGCTCGAGCGGGGTGATCATCGCGATCCGGTCACCGACGACGCGGATCGTGGCGCCGTTCATCAGGCCGTCCGGCGTGACGACGCTGCCATTGACGACGTGAAACTGGGATTCGTTCATTTCGACGCCGCTCATACCGTCTTCGTGACCTTGCTGAGGTGGAGTGGCGCGTCGGGGTTGAGGCCGCGACGCAGCGAGAGGGCGTTGGCCATCCGGTAGAAGCTCTGGATCATCAGGATCGGCTCGATCGCCGGGTGCGCGGTGTAGGCGGCCGGTTCGGTGTCGCCGTTCACTTTGGCATCGGCAAGGCAGACGACCGCGCCGCGCGTGCGGAACTCGGCCGCCGCCTCGCGCACGCCGTCGCCGGCCATGTCGGACGTGGCGAACGCGATCACCGGGAAGCCGTCATTGACGATCGCCATCGGTCCGTGACGGACTTCGGCGGCGCTGAACGCCTCCGCGTGGAGCGCGCAGGTTTCCTTGAGCTTCAAGGCGGCTTCCTGCGCGATCCCGTAGCCATAGCCGCGGCCGATCACGAACAGGTTGTTGGCATCGGCCAGCGCGTCGACCACCGACGTCCAGTTCGCGCCGAACGCGAGCGCGAGCATGTCGGGCAGCGTGTCGATCGCCTTGACCAGCAGCTCGTTCTGCGACCAGGCCGCGGTCAGCGCGGCGAAGGCGGCGAGCGCACAGATATAGGATTTGGTCGCCGCGACCGAGCGCTCGGGGCCGGCCTTGAGCGCGATCATCGTGTCGGCCATCGCGGCGAGCGGCGACTCCTCGTCGTTGACGAACGCGACGACGTGCGCGCCGGCGGCCTGATAGGCCGAAACGGTCGCGAGCAGATCGGGGCTGCGGCCGCTCTGCGACACGGCGATCACCAGCGCGGTGCCGGGCGCCATTGGCGCTGCATAGACCGACGATACCGACGGCGCGGCGGAGGCGACGGGGACGCCGAGCAGAGTCTCGATCAGATATTTGCCATAGGTCGCGGCATGGTCGGACGACCCGCGCGCGCAGGTGACGACGACCGCGGGCGGCGCGGCGCGCAGCCGCTCGCCGAGTGCGGCCAGCGCGTCGCGGTTGGCGGCGAGCAGCCTGGCGACCGCATCGGCGGCCTCGGCGGCCTCGCTGAACATCAGTGTCTGCGGCAACGCCGCATTGCCGGCGGTATCGATAGTCTCGGTCACGGTAAGCCCCCCGGCCGGCGCCCGTGCGCCGGCGTCAGATGTCGTTCAGTTCGGCGACGAGGTCGTACGCGTCGCCACGGTAATAGGATTGGGTGAATTCGGCGGCCCGTCCGTCGCGCAGGAAGCCGCGGCGCTCGATGAACAGGCCTGCATGGCCCGCGTCGACGCCGAGCATCTTGGCATGCTCGGGGCTGAAATGAACCGCGCGCAGGCGTTGGAGCGCGCGCACCGGACGGTTGCCCGCGGCTTCGAGCGCCTCGTACAACGAGTCCTGGACGGCATCGATCGTCGGCAGGCAATAGCCCGCGATCGTCGAATATTCGAGCGCCATCGGCGTGTCGTCGGCGTAGCGGATCCGCTGGAACCGGTACACCGCCGAGCCCGGCGACAGCCCGAGCGACAGCGATTCCTCCGGCGTCACCATGCCGATCGTGCGGCTGACCCATGCGCTGCTCGGCGTGCGGCCGCGCGACTGCATGTCCTCCGAGAAGGACGACAATTTCGAAAAGCTCTTTTCGACGCGCGTCGCGACGAAGGTTCCCGCGCCGCGACGGCGGGTCAGCAGGCCCTCTTCGACCAGCCCGCCGATCGCCTTGCGAACGGTGATGCGCGACACGTCATATTCGACCGCAAGATCGCGTTCGGCGGGGAGCGCGTCGTCCTTGGCCAGCACGTTGCGGTTGATCGCATCGCGGATCAGCTGCTGGAGCTGGACGTACAACGGCGCAGGATTACCATCCCGGAACCTGCCAATGCTCGTTGAAATGGACATGAAGGCAACTTTCGATGGTGCCGGTATGGATGCCGAGAGCATCGCGACAGGCAGCAGAGGGTGGATACGTTATATATTGGTATTGTTCAAGCGGCTTGGCGAGCGAAGCGATCAAGGACCAACTTCAGGTCACGAACGCGGTCGACATCGGTGGCCCGCCTGCCGGTCGCGGCGAACCCGAATTCGCGTTCGAGCGCATCGTCGGCCGCCAGCGGAAGCGCGGCGCCGCACGACGCGTGGAGTTCGCGCAGGCCGGCATCGAGGAACCGAGTCGCGTTGCCCGCATCGATCCCGCTGCCAGGCAGGATGACGATCCGCCCGGCGGCCGCGCGGTGGAGCGTCGCGAGCATCGGCAGCGCATCGATCGCCTTGATCGCGCCGCCCGAGGTCAGGATCCGGTCGAAGCCGAGCGCAATAGCGGTCTCGAGCGCGGCGGGAAGATCGGGGCAGAGATCGAACGCGCGATGCAGCGTCAGTGACAGCGGTGTGCCGCGTGCCGTCCCGCAGGTCCGTGCGTGGTCGACGAGATGTGCCAGAAGCGGTGCGTCCAGCGTGTGATCCGCGGCGCTCGCGCCGATCACGACTCCGGCCAGCCCGGCCTGGGCGGCGGCGGCGATGTCCGCGGCGATCATCGCGGCCTCCGGGGGCGTATAGCGGAACCCGCCCTCGCGCGGGCGCACGAGCATATGGATGGGGACGGGCAGTCCGCGCGCGGTCGCGATCAGCGAGGGCGCCGGGGTCAATCCGCCGAGCGACAGCGCCGAACACAGCTCGAGACGGTCGGCACCGCCCAGGACCGCCGAGTCCACGCCCGCGATATCGTCGACGCAGATTTCGAGGGTCATTCGCAGGCTTTCAGTTGGTCGTAATTATATTACGTCTGGCCGATGGAGTCGGCGCGTTCAACGACAAAATCGCCAACAAAGAGCAAGAAAAGGTATTATCGCCACGGCGGTATCCTGACACGACCAGGTGCTCCAGCAGCCGGTAGGTCGAGACTAAACTGTCCAAAAACAACGGGTTGCCCGACCGTCGCAAAAGTTCCCTCGGCAGGTAACCAAACTGTAATTTCCGATGGATTTCCCAATCAAATTGGTTATACGATATTCATACCAAGCTGCTCAGATAGTAACCAAAACAGTACCAGCGGTTGGATAGCGGTGACGCGGCGATAGTCCGGGTCGGAATGACGCTGCGGCGTCGATTGGGAAGGGGTTTTGACGATGGTTTTCCGTAAGCAGGTTTTGTTGACGTCGAGCGCGATCGCGTTCGGTTTTGCAGGCTTCCTCTCCGCCCCGTCAGCGACAGCCCAGGTCGCGCCCACGACCGCCCCGACCACGACGCCCACCGAAGCCGCCGACGCGCAGGCCGCTGCGCCTGCCGCCGCCGAGGATACCGGCCAGGACATCGTCGTCACCGGTATCCGCGGCAGCCTGCGCAGCGCGATCGCGGTGAAGCGCCAGGCCAACGCCATCGTCGACGTCATCAGCGCCGAGGCGATCGGCAAGTTCCCGGATCGCAACGTCGCCGAGTCGCTTTCGCACGTTCCCGGCGTCAGCATCGATCGTCGCTTCGGCGAGGGCGAGAAGGTCGCGATCCACGGCACCGATCCCGCGCTCAACCGGATGCTGCTCGATGGCCACGCGGTGGCGTCGGCCGACTGGGGCGGCAACGACAATGATCCGACCAGCCGCACGTTCAACTATTCGCTGCTCGCACCCGAGCTCGTCGAGCGCCTCGAAGTCTACAAGTCGCCCGAGCCGCGGATCGAGGAAGGCAGCATCGGCGGCACGGTCATCGTCCGCACGCGCCGTCCGCTCGACACGCCCGCCAATTCGATCTTCGCCTCGGGCGGCTATTCGTACAACGACCGCGCCGACAAGGGCAACGTCCGCGCTTCGGGCCTGTACAGCTGGCACAACGATGCCGGGACGTTCGGCGTGCTCGGCGCGGTCACCTACGACAAGCAGAGCCTGACGCGATCGGGCGTCGAATTCTTCGGGTTCGAGAACGCCGGGGACCGCTTCTTCCAGAAGGATACGAACGGCGCGCTCGTGCGCGACGCGAGCGGCCAGCCGGTCCTGAAGAACCCGAATGCGACCGTCACCGGCGGTACGCGTCAGGATCTCGCCAATGCGGTGTCGCCGTTCGGCATCAACTACGCGTATTTCACGCAGGAGCGGAAGCGCATCAGCTATGTCGGCACGGTCCAGGCCAAGCCGACCGACGACATCACGCTGACGCTCAACGGCCTGCACATCGACGGCAACTACAACAATAGCAGCCAGTCGATGTACGTCATCCCCGGCGCGTGGAGCGGCGACGTTCTCCAGTCGGCGACGGTCGCGAACGGCGTCGTCACCAATGCGAGCTTCGGCGCGGCATCGGCGGGCAGTCAGAGCGCGCAGCTCGACCTGCTGATCCGTAAGACCAAGCTGACCACCGACAACCTCAACTTCGAAGCGGCATGGGAAGGCCCCGGCGGCGCGACGCTGTCGGCGACGGGCGGCTGGAGCAAGGCGATCGGCGGGCGCAATCCCGAATATCTGTTCGATGTGCGGACCGACCTTCCGTACAGCTACGGCTTCACCTCCGACAGCGCGAACGTCGAGTATGGCGGCGACCTGACCAATCCTGCGAATTACCGTCGCAGCAACAGTCCGCAGGCGCAGACGATCGACGGTGCGCCGGTGATCGTCAACGGCACGCAGCTGACCGCGGCGCGCGCGGGCGGGATCGATTTCTCCAAGACGATCGATCGCGATTACTACGCGGGCTATGATGCGGTCATCCCGTTCGAAGCCGGGCCGTTCAAGGAGATCCGGATCGGCGGCAAGTTCACCGATCACCGCAACCGCCTGAACGCGAGCGGCTTCAACAATTACTCGACCTCGAACTACACGCTGGCGAGCCTCGGCGTCGATACGTCGACCACGCCGAACGGCACGTTCGACGGCACCGGCGGCACGGGCAACGCGACCAAGTACATCAACCTGTCGCAGCAGGCCGTGATCGATATCCTGGCGAACTCGATCAACATCCCGGTCGCCAAGCCGACCGCGTCGTACATCGTCGACGAGACGGTCGCGGCGAACTACGTCCAGCTGAACTTCGAGCAGAGCGGCTTTCGCGGGAATGTCGGCGGCCGGCTGGTCTATACCAAGAACGTGTCGAACTATGCCGACCAGGTGTCCGGCACCGATGGCACCCTGCCGACGATCGTGCCGCAGCGCGTGCAGAACGACTATCTGAAGTTCCTGCCGAGCCTGAACGTCGCGTATGAAGCCGGCGCGCAGCTGATCTTCCGCGGCAGCGTTGCCAAGGTGATCGCACGGCCGCGCTACGAGCAGCTCGGCGGTTCGGTCGGTCGCAACGACATCACGCTCGATGCCAGCGGCGGCAACCCGAACCTGAAGCCGTATCAGTCGACCAACTACGAGCTGTCGGCGGAATATTATCCGCGCGCAGGTGCGTTGCTGTCGCTCGAACTGTTCCGTCGCGAGGTGAAGGATTACATCCTCAACGGGCTGAGCCGCCAGACGTTCTTCAACGAACTGACGCAGACCAACGCGTCCTATCTCGTGTCGCAGCCGCTCAACGGCGGCAAGGCGAACGTCAACGGCGCACTCGTCTCGGCGCAGGGCGAGATCTGGCACGGCTTTGGCCTGCAGGCGAACTATTCCTACGCCGAGAGCTCGACCGACGAGGGGCTGAACCTGCCCTATCTGTCGAAGCACACCGTCAACGTGATCCCCTATTACGAGAACGGGCCGTTCCAGGCGCGTCTGAGCTACAACTACCGCTCGGCCTATTTCCGCCAGATCGGTCGCCTGAACTCGATCGACATGGTCGCGCCGTACAGCCAGCTCGACTTCTCGGCCGGGTTCAACCTGACCAAGGCCGTCACGCTGACGGTCAACGCGCAGAACCTGCTGGATTCGACCTACACCCAGTATAGCGGCACGCGCGATCGTCCGACTGCGTTCTACAAGAACGGTCGCACGTTCGCGGCATCGGTATCGTTCCGGATGTGACGTCTAGGGCGCGTCGGGACCGGCGCGCCACCCTCCTCTACGGAAGTACGACGGCACGCATGATATCGGGATGTATCAGGGCAGGGTTGCGGCGGATCTGGCACGGGAGTGCCGGGTTCGCCTCGGCCGTCCTGATGCTGGCGCCGGTGCCCGCCACCGCAGAGCAGCTCGACCTCGATACGGGGTGGAGCTTCTGGCTGGCGAAGGATGCGCCCGCCGATCCGGCCTGGCTGAAGGCCAACCCGGCGGGGGCCGAGAGCGTCGTCGTCCCGCATAGCTGGCCGCTGACCCGCGGTGCGGGGGCCGAGGGCGTCGGCTGGTATGCGCGGACGCTGGTCGTGCCCGACGCGATTATCGGCAAGCATCTCGAACTGCACTTCGACGCGGTGTTCTACGCCGCGCGGGTGTGGGTGAACGGGACGCTCGTCGGGAGCCACGAGGGCGGGCACACTGCGTTCGATCTCGACGTTTCCAAGGTGTTGAAAGCGGGCGCGAACCGGATCGTCGTTGCGGCCGACGACCGGCCGGGGTTCGCGACGATCCCGGGCTACGCGATGCGCTTGGCGGGCTCGGGCAACGTCTGGTACGA
Source organism: Sphingomonas aurantiaca (assembly GCF_003050705.1). GTDB lineage: Bacteria > Pseudomonadota > Alphaproteobacteria > Sphingomonadales > Sphingomonadaceae > Sphingomonas > Sphingomonas aurantiaca. The sequence continues at coordinate 120,325 of NZ_QAOG01000003.1, forward strand.
CTGGTGGCATAGCGGCGGGATCACGCGCGACGTGTCGCTGCGGATCGCCGAGCGCGGGCTGATCCGCCGCCAGCGTATCCGGCAGGTTCTGAAGGCCGACAGCGCGACCGTCACGAGTGGCATCGCAATCGAGAATGTCGACGTCACGCCGCATAACTATTCGCTGACGACGGTCGCGATCGATCCGGACGGCCGCATGGTCGCGCGGGCCTTTGCGGGTTTGACGGTTGCGGCGTCGTCGGCGGGGACGTCCGATGCCGAGCTGGTCATCGCCAAGCCGCAGCGGTGGCAGATCGGCGCGGGGAAGCTGTACCGGATCGTTGCCGAGCTGCGCGACGAGAAGGGCGTGGTGCTCGACCGGCGCGAGGACACGGTCGGTCTGCGCACGCTCGCGATCCGCGATCGTCGGCTCTACGTCAACGACGTCGCGGTGCGGCTGACGGGCGTGACTCGGCACGAGGATTCGCCGTGGGAGGGCGCCGCAGAGACGCGCGGGACGATCCTGCACGACATGCGCGATCTGGCCGCGCTGCACGTCACGCTGACGCGGCCGGTGCATTATCCGCAGCCGCAGAGCGTGTTCGATGCGGCGGACCGCGCTGGCATGCTGCTGATCCCCGAAATCCCGATCTGGCAGATGACCGCGGCGCAACTGGGCGATCCGCGGCTGCTGGTGCGCGCCAAGGCGATGATGGCCGAGATGATCGCCGAAAGCGGCAATCATCCGAGCGTGCTCGCGTGGAGCGTGATGAACGAGAGCGAGGCGGCCACGCCGCAGGGACTCGCGTTCGTCAAGGCGATGAAGGCGCATATCAACGCGATCGATCCGGGCCGGTTCGTGACCTTCGCGGACTCGCAGATCGCGGAGCGTGCGGTCCGCGTGCCCGCGCTGGTCGAGGCGGACTTCGTCATGGCCAACGCCTATTTCGGAACCTGGAGCGGCGGCGCGGACAAAGTGGGGCCGTGGCTCGATGCGTTCGACAAGGCGTATCCGGACCGGATGCTGGTGATCTCCGAATTCGGCTGGCCGGGGCCGTTCTCGAAGGACAGCGCGAGCGCCGACGTGGCGCGCACCGACAATCTCAAGGACCAGCTCGCGGCGTTCGCGACGCGGCCCTGGGTCGGCGGCGCGATCTTCTGGAGCTATGCGGATTATCGCTCGAACAAGAACCTCTTCGCAGGGCTCGCGGACGGGTATGTCGATCACGGGCTGGTCGATCCCGACCGCCAGCGGCGCCCGAGCTATTTCGCATGGGAAGCCGCCAACCGTGCGGTCTCCGCGAAGGTCGATCTCACCATGGCGGGCGAGACACCGACCGGCTTCACCGCCACCGTCCTAGGCGCCGCGAAGGGGGGCTTGCCCTCCTATCCGCTGGTTGGTGCGCGGTTGCACTGGCGCGCGATGGGCGGCGATCGCGTGGTGCTCGGCGAGGGCGAACAGGCGCTGCCGGTCATCGCGCCGGGTGCCACCGCGACGGTGTCCGTCAGCTGGTCGGGCCGTCTCACGCCCGTCACCGTCACCGTCGATATCCTGACCGCGGAGGGGGCACGCGCAGGCGGCGTCGTCCGTGAGTATGAACCATTCAAGGCAGGCTCCGCCGCCTTCCCGCCCGACCCGGCGCAATTACCGAAGGACCCATCATGATCCGTCTCCGCCCCCTGGTGCTCGCGCTGCTGATGACCTCGACCGCGGCGGTGGCCGAGGGGCCGAAGCTCATTCCGATGCCCGCCTCGATCGAGGCGAAGGCGGGGACGTTGACGATCGGCGAGGGGGCGGGGATCGTCGCGGGCGATGCCGGCGCGAAGACCGCGGCCAAGCTGCTCGCGCAGCAGGTCAAGGTTGTCCGCGGGCTGTCGCTCGCTAGCGACGCCAGCACGGGGCCGATCCGGTTTGTGCGCGACGCGAGCGTGACCGGCGACGAGGCCTATGTGCTGAGCGTCGACGCGAAGGGCGTGACGATCGCAGCGAGTGGTGACGCGGGCCTTGTCCACGGCGCGATGACGCTGGCGCAATTGCTCAGCCCCGATGCGGAGGTCGGCAAGCCGGTCGTACTCGCGGCGATGACGATCCGCGATGCGCCGCGTTTCAAGTGGCGCGGGCTGATGATCGATCCGGCGCGGCATTTCGTGCCGATGCCGACGCTCTGCGCGATGGTCGATCAACTCGCCGCGCAGAAGATGAACGTGCTGCATCTCCACCTGACCGACGATCAGGGCTGGCGCGTCGAGATCAAGCGCTATCCCGAGCTGACCCGGATCGGCGCGTGGCGCACGCCGCCGTCGGCGGGTGGTGCGCCCGGCGAGAAGGTCGGCGGATTCTATACGCAGGCCGAGCTCAAGGCGCTGGTCGCCTATGCCAAGGACCGCGCGATCACGGTGGTGCCCGAGATCGACCTGCCCGGCCATGCGCAGGCGGCGGTCGCGTCCTATCCCGCCGAAGTCGGTGTGCTCGGCGATCGGCCCGCGGTCGGTCACGACTGGGGCGTGAACCCGTGGCTGTTCAGCCCGGAAGATCGCAGCATGACGTTCATCAAGCATGTCCTCGACGAACTGATGGAGGTGTTCCCGTCGCAGTTCATCCATCTCGGCGGTGACGAGGCGGTCAAGGACCAGTGGGAGCGCTCGCCCGCGGTGCAGGCGAAGATGAAGGCGCTCGGCCTCAAGACCGAGATGCAGATGCAGAGCTGGATGATCGATCAGCTCGGCGAGTATCTCGCCAAGCATGGTCGCCGCCTGATCGGCTGGGACGAGATCCTCGAAGGCGGACTGCCGCCGTCGGCGTCGGTGATGTCGTGGCGTGGCGAGAAGGGGGCCGTGGAGGCGGCGAACCAGGGGCATGACGTGGTGCTGAGCCCTGCGCCGATCCTGTATCTCGACAGCCTGCAGAGCGGGCGGCGCGACGAGCCGCCGGGCCGTATCTCGAACGGCGATGCGATCGTGCCGCTGGCTCGGCTCTATGCGTATGAGCCTGCGCCCGCGGGTCTCGCGCCCGACAAGGCGAAGCATGTGCTCGGCGCGCAGATCAATGCGTTCAGCGAATATCTGGTGACGCCGCAGCAGCTCGAGCATGCGACCTTCCCGCGGCTGTCGGCGCTTGCCGAGCGGACCTGGTCGCCGGGGTCGACGCGCGATTTCGACAATTTCGTCTCGCGCCTCGAGCCGCAGATGGGGCGCTATGCGCGCGCCGGGATTGCGGCGGCGGACAGTGCGTTCGCAGTCGATTTCACGATTGCCGGCACGCGCGGCGATGCGTTGCGTCGCGGCAAGGTGCCCGTGACGCTGGCGACGCAGACGGGCTATGGGACGATCCGCTATACGCTCGATGGCAAGCTGCCGACGGCGCGGTCGAAGGCGTATGCCGCACCGCTGTCGGTCAAGCCGGGCGTGACCATCCGTGCCGCGGCCTTCACCACCGATGGTCGTCCGACCGCGGAACCGCGGCTGTTCGAGACGAGCCGTGCCGCGTTGCTGCGTCGGTCGAGTTCGGAGCTGGTCGCCTGCCCCGATGGCGCGATCGGGCTGCGCGTGCCGCTGACGTCGGAGGCGACCGCGAACACGCCGGTGTTCAACGTCAACATCTTCGACACGTGCACGATGTACCCGGCCGCGCCGCTCGACGTGGCGCGCGGGTTCACCGTCGATGTCGCGCGGCTGCCAAGGCATTACGGCTTGGCGCATGACGAGAAGGCGCTGCGGCGGCATTACGCGGTGACGACGTACGGCGAACTCGTGGTGCGCACCGGTGGCTGTACCGGCCCCGTCGCGGGAACCTTCCCGCTGCCGAACCCGGCGACCAGCCCCAACCGCATGACCTTCCGCGGCACGTTGCCGCAGGGGAAGGGCGATGCGGATATCTGCCTGACGTTCACGGCGTCGATGGAGTCGCCGTTCTACGCGGTCGAATCGATGCAGTTGTTGGAGAAGAAGTGATGCGGCGCACGGCTCTTATGTTGCTCGCCGCTGTCGCTGCGACCCCGGCCTGGTCGGCACCGCGGACCAGCGTCGTGCTCGACAGCGGCTGGTCGATGCGGATCGATCCGGCCGATACGGCGGCGGCGAGGGCGCGTCCGAAGGCGGCGCGCTGGCTCCGCGCGACCGTGCCGGGCAGCGCGCAGACCGACCTGATGGCGGCCAAGATCGTGCCCGATCCGTATAAGGGGCTGAACGAGGCGAAGATCCAGTGGGTCGGGCTGACCGACTGGCAGTATCGCACCACCTTGAAGATGACGTCCGAACAGCTGGCGCGCGATCATGTCGACCTGGTGTTCGACGGGCTCGATACCTTTGCCGAGGTGCGGCTGAACGGCACGAAGCTGCTCGCGGCGGACAATGCGCATCGGCGCTGGCGCGTGCCGGTCAAGGCGGTGCTCAAGCCCGGTGCGAACGAGCTGCTCGTCACCTTCCGTTCGCCGATCCGCACGTTGCAGCCGATGGTGCTCAAGGCCGCCAATCCGCTGCCCGGTGAGTATGATTCGATGTTCGGCGACGAGCCGATGGGCAAGCAGACCTCGCCCTATATCCGTAAACCCAAATATCAATATGGCTGGGACTGGGGCCCCCGGATCGTCACGCAGGGGATCTGGCGCCCGGCGCGGATCGAGGCGTGGGACGACGCGCGGATCGAGGCGTTTCGCGTGACGCAGGAAGCGCTGACCAGGACCGAGGCGCGGCTGTCGGCCGAGCTCGACGTCGTCGCGGGCGCGGAGCGTCCGGTCACGGTGCAGGTTGCGGTAACCGGGCCCGATGGTCAGGTCACGCAGGCGGCGCGGACCGTCACCGTCGCGGCGGGCGCGAGCCATGTCGCGGTGCCGGTGAGCATCGCCAACCCGCAGCGCTGGTTCCCCGCGGGCTATGGCGCGCAGCCGCTCTACACGGTGAAGGCGACGCTGAGCGACGGTACGGGGGCGATCGATTCCGCGCAGCGCCGCACTGGCCTGCGCACCGTCGAACTGCGCCGCGAGAAGGATGCGCAGGGGCGCGGGTTCGCGTTCGTCGTCAACGGCATTCCCGTGTTCGCCAAGGGCGCGAACCTGATCCCGTTCGACATGTTCCCGGCGCGTGTGCCCGAGAGCCAGATCCGCACCGTCATGGCCGGCGCGCGCGACGCCAACATGAACATGATCCGCGTATGGGGCGGCGGCTATTATCTCGACGACGCGTTCTACGACATCGCCGACCAGATGGGGTTGATGGTGTGGCAGGACTTCATGTTCGGCGGCGCGGTGACGCCCCCCGACCGCGACTTCCGCGAGACCGTGCGGATCGAGGCGGAGGAACAGGTCGACCGGCTCCAGGCGCACCCGTCGATCGTGATGTGGGCGGGCAATAACGAAGTGCTGAGCGGCTGGGCGAACTGGTCCGACCGGATCGCGTACAAGAAGGCGGTCGGCGCGGACGAGCAGGAGCGGATCGGCGTCGGCATGGCGGTGATCTTCGACCGCGTGCTGCGCGATGCCGCCGAGCGCCGCGATCCCGATGCGGTGTACTGGCCGGGCTCGCCGAGCAGCAATTACGAGGACAAGCCCGACATCGATGGCGATGGCGACCGGCATTATTGGGACGTGTGGGGCGGCAAGAAACCCGTCGAGGCGTATCTCGACAGCTGCCCGCGCTTCATGTCCGAATATGGCCTGCAGTCGATGCCCGAGATGAAGACGATCCGGAGCTTTGCAACCGACGCGGACTTCTCGCCGACCTCGCCGGTGATGAAGGCGCACCAGAAGTTCCTGAAGGGCGAGGGCAACGACCGGCTGCTGTTCTACATCCGCGAAAAATACCGCGAGCCGCGCGATTTCGCCGAGTTCGTGTATCTCAGCCAAATGATGCAGGCCGAGGGGATCGAACTCGCCGCGCTGCATCACCGTGCGTGCCGGCCGGTGACGATGGGGTCGCTGTTCTGGCAGATCAACGATGTCTGGCCGGGCGCGTCGTGGGCGAGCATCGATTATTACGGTCGCTGGAAGGCCCTGCAATTCCGCGCGCGGCATTTCTATGCGCCGCTTGCGATCGCCGCGGCGCGCAAGGATGGGGCGACCAAGATCAGCCTGATCTCCGACGCGACGGTACCGACTGCGGCGGTGTGGCGCGTGCGGACGCTCGACGTCGACGGGAAGGCTCTCGCGACGACCGAGACGCCGGCGACGCTTGCGCCCTTGTCCGCAACCGCGGTGGCGACCTTGCCCGATGCGACGCTGTTCGCGGGCGGCGATCCGGCGCGGACGATCGCGGTGGCGGAGTTGGTCGTGGAGGGCCGCGTGACCTCGCGCGCGCTCGTGTCGGCGGCGCCCAAGACGATGACGCTGCCCGATCCGGGGCTGACCGCCAAGTGGGCGGGCGATCGCCTGACGTTGACCGCGAGCAAGCTGGCGCGCGCGGTGTGGATCGATTTCGGCAAGCTCGAGGCGACGCCGTCGGACAATGCGTTCGATCTGCTGCCGGGGGAGAGCATCACGGTGACGATCGCGTCGAAGGAGTCCGAGGCGGCGCTGCGGCGCGCGCTGACGGTCCGCACACTGGCGGGCGTTGCGGCGGTGAAGTCGTGAGGCTCATCACCACCTCGTCATCCCAGCGAAAGCTGGGATCCAGAGCCACGAACCGCGCCGCCCGTTGCCCTGGATCCTGGGTCGAGCCCAGGATGACGGCTGTTGGGCGGCTAGCGCTTGCCCCGATCGGCCTTTTGCTCGCCTCGTCCGCGCTCGCGCAGACGGATCCAGCGGTGCGCAGCATGACGCTCGACGAGAAGGCGGCGCAGTTGCAGAGTGTCGCGCCGGCGATTCCGCGGCTGAACCTGCCCGCCTATGATTACTGGAACGAGGGGCTGCACGGGCTCGCGCGCAACGGCGTGGCGACGGTGTTTCCGCAGGCGATCGGGCTTGCCGCGACGTGGGACGAGGCGCTGCTCAGGCGCGTCGGCGACGTCGTGTCGACCGAGGCGCGCGCGAAGTCCAACGCGCTGCCGGCGGGTGACCGCGAACGCTATCAGGGGCTGACGATCTGGTCGCCCAACATCAATATCTTCCGCGATCCGCGCTGGGGCCGCGGGCAGGAGACCTATGGCGAGGATCCGTACCTGACGGGGCGCTTGGGCGTTGCGTTCATTGGCGGGTTGCAGGGGCCGGATCTGGCGCATCCGAAGGTCATCGCCACGCCGAAGCATCTGGCGGCGCATAGCGGTCCCGAGGCGGGGCGCGACGGGTTCGATGTCGATATCTCGCCGCATGATCGTGAGGCGACGTATCTGCCGGCGTTCCGGATGGCGCTGACCGAGGGGCGGGCGCTCTCGACGATGTGCGCGTATAATTCGATCCACGGGGTCCCGGTGTGCGCTTCGGAGCCCTTGTTGACGCAGACGCTGCGCAACCAGTGGGGCTTCAAGGGGCTGATCGTGTCCGACTGCGACGCGGTCGGAAATATCGCCAATTACCATAATTACCGGCCCGATTCCGCGAGCGGGTCGGCGGCGGCGATTGCCGCGGGAATGGATTTCAACTGCGGCAAGACCTACGCGGCGCTCGGCGATGCCGTGCGGCGCGGGCTGGTGCCCGAGACGACGATCGACACGAGTTTGACGCGGACGTTCGCGGTGCGGCGGATGCTGGGTGGCGCGTTCGGCGCGACGAGTCCTTGGGACAGGATCAAGCCGACCGAGTTCGACACGCCCGCGCACCGTGCGCTGGCGCTGGAGGCGGCGCGCAAAGCGATGGTGCTGGTCCAGAATAACGGCGTCCTCCCGCTGAAACCCTCGGCGAAGATCGCGGTGATCGGGCCGAATGCCGACAGCGTCGATGTGCTGGAGGCGAATTACCACGGTACTGCGGCGGCCCCCGTCACGCCGCTCGCGGCGCTGCGGACGGCGTTTGGCGGTGTCCACTATGCGCAAGGGTCGAGCATCGCCGAGGGCGTGCCGGTGCCGGTGCCCGATACCGCGCTGTCGCTGCGGGCCGAGTATTTCCGGGGGAGCGATTTCACGGGGACGCCGGTGGTGCGCGCGGACCGGCTGATCGACTTCGATTGGGACCGCACCGCGCCTGCGCCGGGGATCGATCCGGCGGCGTTCTCGGTGCGCTGGACGGGTACGGTCACTGCGCCGGCGGCGGGCGACTATGTGTTCCGGCTCGACGTGCCGCGCTGCTTCGACTGCAAGGGACATGATCCTGCGCGACTGTGGATCGACGACAAGCTGGTCGCCGACGACGATGGCAGCGGCAAGGCTGTCGAGGCGCCGGTGACGCTGACCGCGGGCGCGCATTCGATCCGCGTCGAGCTGGCGCATAGCGGTGAGGATCAGGGGTTGCGGCTGACCTGGACCGCGCCTGCCGAGGCGCAGATCGCCGAGGCAACCGCCGCGGCGAAGGAGGCCGATGCGATCGTCGCGTTCGTCGGGCTGTCGCCCGCGGTCGAGGGCGAGGCGTTGCAGATCGAGGTGGCCGGCTTCTCGGGTGGCGACCGGACCGATATCGGGCTGCCCGCCGCGCAGGTGAAGCTGCTCGAAGCCGCCAAGGCGACGGGCAAGCCGCTGGTCGTCGTGCTGATGACGGGAAGCGCGGTCGCGCTCACCTGGGCCAAGGCGCACGCCGATGCGATCCTGGTCGGCTGGTATCCGGGGCAGGCGGGCGGTCAGGCGATCGCCGATACGCTGACGGGCGCGAACAATCCGGGCGGGCGACTGCCGCTGACCTTCTACGCGAAGACGCGCGATCTGCCCGCGTTCATCGACTACAACATGCGCGAGCGGACCTATCGCTACTTCACGGGCACGCCGCTCTGGGGCTTCGGCCACGGGCTGAGCTATACGCAGTTCGCCTATGCTGCACCCAAATTGCTGCGCAGCACTATCGCGGCGGGTGAGAGCTTTACGGTCGAGGTCCCGGTGAAGAACACGGGCAAGGTTGGCGGCGACGAAGTGGTGCAGGCGTATCTGGTGCCGCCCGAGCCGGCGGTGAAGCCGCGCTTCAACGATCCCGTCCTGCAACGCCAGCTCGTCGGGTTCAGGCGGCAGACAGTGAAGCCGGGGCAGACGGCGCGGGTGGCCTTCACGATCGATCCACGGGGGATGAGCAGCGTCGATGCGGCGGGCAATCGCCGCGTCGTGCCGGGCGAATACCGGCTGCATATCGGTGGCGGCCAGCCCGGTGACGGGCCGGGTGTCGATACCGTCTTCACCGTGACGGGAACCAAGGATTTGCCGAAATGATCGATCGTCGGATGCTCATCGCCGGCGCCGCGGCGCTTAGCCTCGCCGGACCGCTGCGCTCGGCCGCGCCGTCGTTCGTCAGCAAGCGCCCGAAGCTCGGCGATCGCCGCTACACCAGCCGCGCGGTCGAGGCCGAAATCGCGCGCGTCACGGCGAAGATCGGCGATCCCGAGCTCGCCTGGATGTTCGGCAATTGCTACCCGAACACGCTCGACACGACGGTGTTCATGGGGAGCGTCGACGGCAAGCCCGATGCGTTCGTCATCACCGGCGACATCGACTGCATGTGGCTGCGCGACAGCTCGGCGCAGGTGCATCCGTATTTGCCGCTCGCGAAGCGCGATCCGGCGTTGCGGACGCTGTTCCGCGGGCTGATCGCGCGGCAGGCGCGGTGCATCCTGATCGATCCCTATGCCAATGCGTTCATGCACGACCCGTCGGCGAAGACCAATCTCAGCTGGTCGCTGACCGACGACACGGTGATGAAGCCCGGCGTCGGCGAGCGGAAGTGGGAGATAGATTCGCTCTGCTACCCGATGTGGATCGCGCACGCCTATTGGCAGGCGACCGGCGACACCGTGCCGTTCGACGCGCTGTGGGCGGACGGTGCGCGCGCGTCGATCCGCACGTTCCGCGAGCAGCAGCGCAAGGACGGGCCGGGGCCGTATCGCTTCCGCCGGTCGTCGCCGATCGTCGGCGAGAGCATGCCGCTCGACGGCTATGGCCCGCCGTCGCGGCCGGTCGGGCTGATCCATTGCGGGTTCCGCCCGTCGGACGATGCGTGCGTGCTGCCGTTCCTGATCCCGTCGAACATCTTCGCGGTGCGCGCGCTGCGTCAGGTCGCGGAACTGGCGACGCGCGCGCGGCCCGACGCGGCGCTGGCGGCGGATGCGATCGCGCTGGCCGACGAGGTCGAAGCGGCGTTGCAGCTGCACGGGATGACCAAAGGCGCGGACGGCCAGCCGGTCTGGGCGTACGAGACCGACGGCTATGGCAACGCGATCTTCATGGACGACGCCAACGTGCCGAGCCTGTCGGGGCTCGCCTATCTCGGCGCGGTGAAGCCCGACGATCCGCTCTGGCGGCGCACCGCCGCGCGCGCGTGGAGCAAGGACAACGCCTATTTCTTCAGCGGCAAGGCGGCCGAAGGGATCGGCAGCCCGCATACCGGCTTGCGCGAGATCTGGCCGATGGCGATCGTGATGCACGGCCTCAACGCGCTCGAGACGGGCGACGATGCGACCGTCGCGCGCAGCCTCGCCGCGCTCAAGACGACGCATGGCGGCACCGGGTTCATGCATGAATCCTTCAACCAGGACGACGGCGCGAAGTTCACGCGGTCGTGGTTCGCCTGGGCGAACGGGCTGTTCGGCGAGCTGATCGTCGACATCGCCGCCAAACGCCCCGCGCTTCTCGGAGTCCACGCATGAAGATTACCCGCCGTTCGCTGCTCGCCGGGAGCGGCGCGCTCGCGCTGACCGCGCGCGCGACGTTCGCCGCCACGCCGACCAAGACGACCGCGCCCGATCTGTTCGTCGGCACAGGCGGGCATGGCCACACCTATCCGGGTGCGACTTTGCCGTTCGGGATGGTGCAGCTCAGCCCAGATACCGATGTCGAGCGCTGGGATGCATGCTCGGGCTATCACCGCACCGATACGTCGATCATGGGGTTCAGCCACACGCATCTGTCGGGCACCGGGATCGGCGATATGCTCGACGTGCTGGTCGTGCCGACGCGTGGGAAAGTGCAGCTGGTGCCCGGGACGCTCGCCGATCCCGATGCGGGGTATCGCCAGCGCTTCACCGCCGAGCATGCCGAGCCGGGCTATTACCGCGTGACGCTCGAATCGGGCGTGCGTGCGGAGCTGACCGCGACCGAGCGGACCGGGATCCAGCGCCACGTCTTCCCGGCGGGGGCGGGGCACATCCTGGTCGATCTGTCGCACCTGATCCTCGACAAATGGGATCACGGCGTGCTGATCGACGACGCGTCGCTCAACCTCGACACGACCGGGATGCTGACCGGCAGCCGCCGCGTGTTCCGCTGGGCGAAGGGGCGGCGGATCCACTTCGCGATGCAGCTGTCGCGCAAACCCGACCGGATCGTGTTCTACGGCGATGGCGATGCCCCGCAGCCAGCGGGCGCGAAGGGCGTCGCGGGCAAGCGCGTCAAGGCGGTGCTGCATTATGATGACGCCGGCGCCGCGCCGATCGTGATCCGCACCGGCATCTCGGCGGTCGACGTCGCCGGCGCACGCGCGAACCTGGCCGCCGAGGCGCGGCATTGGGATTTCGATCGCTACCGCGCCGATGCGACCAAGAGCTGGGCGCCCGCGCTCGAGGCGGTCCGCGTCGAGGGGGGGACGCCTGCGCAGCGCACGATCATGGCGAGCGCGCTGTATCATGCGCAGCTCGCACCGACGCTCTTCTCGGATGTCGACGGGCGCTATGTCGGGCTCGATCGGCAGGTGCACAGCGTTACGGGCAAGGACCGCGCGTACAGCAGCTACTCGATGTGGGACACGTATCGCGCGCTGCATCCTTTGCTCACGCTGATCGAGCCGCAGCGCACCGCGGAGCTCGTCGGCGACCTGATCCGCCAGACGCAGCAGAGCCCTTACGGCCCGCCGGTCTGGCCGCTCCAAGGCGTCGAGACGGGCTGCATGATCGGCTGGCATTCGGTGTCGGTGATGGCGGAGGCGCGTGCGAAGGGCGTGCCGGCGAACTATGCCGCGGCGTGGCCGAACGTCCGCCGCCGCTCGTTCGATTTCGCGATGCCCAATCTCGACAACAGCCTGGGGATCAAGCCGTACGACACGATGGGCTACATCCCCGCCGACACGGTGTTCGAGTCGGTCTCGCGCACGCTCGAATATGCGTATGACGATTACGCGTCGGCGCACTTGGCCGATGCCGCGGGTGCGACCGCCGAGGCGGCGCGGTTGCGCAAGCGGAGCGGCAACTGGCGCAACGTGTTCGATGCGTCGATCGGGTTCGCGCGACCCAGGCTCGCGGACGGGACGTGGACGACGCCGTACGATCCGATCGCGCTCGGCCATGCGTCGAAGTGGCGCGATTATACCGAGAGCAATGGATGGCAGGCGACGTTCCTCAACCAGCACGACGTCTATGGCCTGATCGCGGCGATGGGCGGCGATGCCAAGTTCGAGGCGAAGCTCGACGGCCTGTTCAACGCGCCGTCGACGCTGCCCAAGGATGCGCCGCCCGACATCAGCGGGCTGGTCGGCCAATATGCGCATGGCAACGAGCCGAGCCACCACGTCGCCTATATGTACGCGTACTGCGGCGCGGCGTGGAAGACGCAAGCCATGGTCCGGCGGCTGCTGACCGAGATGTACAAGGACGATCCCGACGGCATCATCGGCAACGACGATTGCGGGCAGATGAGCGCGTGGTTCGTGCTGAGCGCACTCGGGCTGTATCCGGTCGATCCGGTGAGCGCGAACTATGTGCTGGGCGGTCCGCTGTTCGATCGCGCCGAGATGCGCGTCGGTGCGGGCAAGACGCTGGTCGTCGAGGCGCGCGGTAATGGCCCAGACCGGCCCTATGTGCAGGCGGTGACGTGGAACGGCCGTCCCTGGACGAAGAGCTGGATCGCGCATGCCGATATCGTTCGCGGCGGCCGGCTCGTGTTTGAGATGGACGCGACGCCCAACCGTGATTTTGGCCGCGCGCCTGCCGATCGGCCGCCAGCAACAACCGGAGTTTCGCGATGACCTTGGATCTCAATCGCCGCGCGTTGATCGCCGGTACGCTCGCCACCGCTGCCGCTGGTCGTGCGAATGCCGCCGCTCCCGTCGGTGCGCCCGCTCCGTGGGGTGCGACGCCTAGCGTGCGTCAGCTCGCCTGGCACAAGCGCGAGCGTTACGGCTTCGTCCACTTCACGCTGAACACCTGGACCGACAAGGAATGGGGCTATGGCGACGAGGACCCCAAGCTGTTCGATCCGACCGCGTTCGATCCCGACCAGATCGTCGCGGCGGCCAAGAGCGCAGGGCTGACCGGCCTCGTCCTCACCGCCAAGCATCATGACGGCTTCTGCCTCTGGCCGACGAAGCTCACCGAGCATTGCATCCGCAACAGCCCGTACAAGGGTGGCAAGGGCGATATCGTCCGCGAACTGGGCGATGCGTGCCGGCGCGGCGGGATCTCCTACGGGCTGTATCTCTCGCCGTGGGATCGCAACCGCGCCGATTACGGCACGCCCGCTTATGTCGCGTATTTCCGCGCGCAGCTCACCGATCTTTGCACCAATTACGGCGAGCTGTTCGAGGTGTGGTTCGACGGCGCGAACGGCGGCGACGGCTATTATGGCGGCGCGCGCGAGGCGCGGAAGATCGATGCGCCGAAATATTATAACTGGCCGTCGATCATCGCGCTGGTCCACAAGCTCCAGCCGATGGCGTGCACGTTCGATCCGCTCGGTGCGGATATCCGGTGGGTCGGCAACGAGGACGGGCATGCGGGCGATCCGTGCTGGCCGACGATGCCGAACCATCCCTATGTGCAGGCCGAGGGCAATTCGGGCGTGCGCGGTGCGCCGCTCTGGTGGCCGGCGGAGACGAACACGTCGATCCGGCCCGGCTGGTTCTATCATGCCGACGAGGATCTGCAGGTGAAGTCGCCGCAGCGGCTGATGCAGTTCCACGACGAGTCGGTCGGGCGCGGCACCAACATGATGCTCAACCTGCCGCCCGATCGCCGCGGTCTGATCGCCGAGCCCGATCTCGCGTCGTTGAAGTCGTTCGGCGATGCGTTGCGTGCGAGCTTCAGGACCGATCTGGCGAAGGGCGCGGTGGCGACCGCCTCGGCGGTGCGCGGTCCCCGGTTCGCGGCGGCCAATGTGCTCGACGGCAATCCCGACACCTATTGGAGCACGCCGGATGCGGTGAAGACGCCGTCGCTGGTGCTCGATCTGCCGCCGGGGCGCCGGTTCGATCTGATCCGGATCCGCGAGGCGCTGGCGCTCGGCGTGCGCGTGACGAAGTTCGCGATCGACGTGGCGGACGCGAACGGCGCGTGGCGCGAGGTCGCGGTGCACGAGTGCATCGGCGCGCAGCGGATCGTACGCCTGCCCGCGCCGGTCACCGCGCGCCGCGTGCGGTTGCGGATCGTCGAGGCGCCGGCGTGCCCGGCGATCACCGAGCTGTCGCTGTTTTTGAGCGTCGCGCCGGTCGCGGTCGCGGCGTCGCAGGCGACGGGTAACAAGATCATCGCCAAGACCGGTTGGACGATCGCCGGGGCGACGCAGCACACGCTGGCTTCGAAGTCAGGCAAGCCGGACTTCGCGGGCGAGACATCGCTTGCGAGTGCGCTCAAGCCTGCCTTGGCGGGGGCCGAGGCGGTGCTCGACGACGATCTCGCGACCGTCTGGACGACGCCTGCGCCGACGCCCACGAGCGTGGTCATGCTGATGATCGACATGGGGAAGGCCGATCAGGTCGCAGGGTTCAGCCTGACGCCGACGCGTCAGGCGTTGCCCGATGCGGGCCCGCCGGGGCGCTACCGTGTCGAGACGAGCGAGGACGGCAAGACCTGGACGCCCGCGGGCGAGGGGGAGTTCGGCAACATCGCCTATGCCCGTGCGACGCAGCGCATCACCTTCGCGAAGCCGCGCCAGGCGCGGTACCTGATGCTGGGCTTCACCAGCGTCGCGACCGCGCAGCCGAAGATGGCGATCGCCGGGATCGGTGCGTTCCGCCCGTAAGCTGTCCGTCATCCCCAGTCCCGCCGTCGTCCTGACGAAAGTCAGGACCCAGAGTAATGGGGCGACGCGCTTGTAACCCTGGATCCTGACTTTCGTCAGGATGACGGAGGGGGGTGACTGAGTTCTTGGCGCCATGGGCTGGGCTCGCCGCTGTTGATCGGGCATGGAGTGCCCCGACAGAACGGGTGAGCGAACAGATGGACGACCGAGCGACGATGCCGCGGATTGCGGGCCCCGAGGATCATGTCGTCGTCGTCGGGGGCGGGTTCTCCGGCGCGCTGTTCGCGGTCAACCTGATGCGACACGAGGGCCCGCGCGTCACGCTGATCGAGCGGCGCGACCGCCAGCTCGCGCGCGGCGTCGCGTACAGCGCGGCGCATCCCGATCACCTGCTCAACGTCCGCGCGGGCAACATGAGCGCGCTGCCCGACGACCCCGGTCACTTCGTCCGCTGGCTGGAGGCGCATGGCAAGGGCGACCGCACGACCTTCGTCCCGCGCACCACCTACGGCGCGTATCTGCGCGAACTGCTCGATGCGGCGATCGCGGACTCGGACGGACGGCTGGTCCATGTCGAGGGCGAGGTCTGCGCGATCGATCCGGTGGCCGGTGACGGCATTATGCTGACGATGGCGGACGGGCGGACGATCGCCGCCGACACCGCGGTGCTCGCGCTCGGCAATTTGCCGCCGCATACGCCGCCGGGTCTGAAGCCCGACGCGCTGCCGCCGGGGGTGTATTGCGCGGATCCGTGGGCGGCCGATCTCGCCGAAGGGCTTGGCGCGGACGACACCGTCGTGCTGGTCGGCACCGGGCTGACCGCGATCGACGCGGCGCTGTTGCTCGATGCGCAGGGTTTCAAGGGCCATATCCTTGCCACCTCGCGGCGCGGATTGTCGCCGCGCCGCCACGTCGACGGTGCGCCCGCGCATCGCGGTGTCGCGGACAAACCGCAGGGCGGGCTGACCGACCTCGTCCGCCACGTTCGCGCAAGGGCCGCGGTCGAAGGCTGGCGGTGCGCGGTGGACGAGCTTCGGCCGGTCACGCAGATGCTGTGGGCGGCCGCGTCGCAGGAGGTGCGCGGCCGCTTCCTCCGGCATCTGCGGCCCTATTGGGACGTCCATCGCCATCGCCTCGCACCGCGCGTCGCCGAGCGGGTCGAGGCGCTCGTCGAGTCCGGGCGGCTGACGGTAGCAGCGGGCAAGATCGTGTCCGCCGAAGCGGACGGAACCCACGCCACGCTGCGCTGGCGACCACGCGGTGAGACCGATCCGGTCGTCACGCGCGCCGCGCGGATCGTCAACTGCACCGGGCCACAGGGCGATCTGCTGCGCTCCGAAGAGCCCCTCGTGAAGCACTTGCTCGCGGCGGGGGCGATCCGGCCCGATCCGTTGCATCTGGGCGTCGACGTCGATGCGCAGTCGCGCGCGATCCGGGCCGACGGCACGCCCGACGACCGCATCCACTGCATCGGCCCGATGACCCGCGGCGGGCTGTGGGAGGTCGTCGCGGTCCCCGACATCCGGGTCCAGAGCTGGGACCTCGCGCGCCGCCTGTCGAACGCGCAATGGGTGGGCGGCGAAGGGCTTTGACCGCGATCCGGCGTTTCTTCGCGGGCGATGCGGCGGGTGCGATCGTGCTGCTCGCCGCGACGATCGCCGCGCTGCTGGTCGCCAATTCGCCGCTCGCGCCGGCCTATGTCGCGACGCTGCACCATGCGGTCGGCGGGATGAGCGTCGAGCACTGGATCAACGACGGCGCGATGGCGCTGTTCTTCCTGCTGATCGGGCTCGAGGTGAAGAGCGAGTTCGTCTCGGGGCATCTCTCGACATGGGGGGAGCGCATCCTGCCCGGTACGGCCGCGCTTGCAGGCATGATCGTGCCGGCGTGCCTCTATCTGCTCGTCAACATGGGCACGCCCGCCAATCTGCGCGGCTGGGCGATCCCGGCGGCGACCGACATCGCGTTTGCGCTCGGCATCCTGGCCTTGCTCGGGGCGCGCGTGCCGACCTCGCTCAAGGTGTTGCTGACCGCGATCGCGGTGATCGACGACCTGCTCGCGATCCTCGTCATCGCGCTGTTCTATACCGGCCATATCGCGCTGCTGCCGTTGCTCGCGGCGGGTGCAGGGCTCGGCGTGCTCATCATCTTGAACCTGTCGGGGGTGCGGTCGCTGCTGCCGTATCTGCTGATCGGCGTCGGCATCTGGTACGGTGTCCTGCTGTCGGGCGTGCATGCGACGCTGGCGGGCGTGGCGGTTGCGCTGACGATCCCGCTGCGGACGGGCGGTGGCCAGCCGCCGCTCAAACGTCTCGAGCATGCCCTCCAGCCCTGGTCGAGCTTCCTGATCGTGCCGGCGTTCGGCTTCGCCAATGCGGGCATCGCGTTCGGCGGGATGGCGGCGGCGGACGTGATCGCGCCGCTGCCGGTCGGGATCATGCTCGGGCTGTTCCTCGGCAAGCAGATCGGCATCTTCGCGACGATCCGCGGACTCGTGACGGTCGGGCTTGCCGCGGCGCCGAAGGGTGCGAGCTGGGCACAGGTCTACGGCATGGCGGTGCTGTGCGGGATCGGCTTCACGATGAGCCTGTTCATCGGCGGGCTGGCGTTCGCGGGCGCGCCGCCCGCTATGGATTCGGTGAAGATCGGCGTGTTCGCGGGGTCGATCCTGTCGGGTATCGCGGGGTGGATACTCCTGCGCCGCAGCGCGCGATAATTCCGACAATATTACGCGAAACATACGCGCGACGCGGGCAATCGATCTCGAATTGCTACGTCGCCAAGGCCTAATTGCCAGTCCTCGCGGTGCGCCAGTCTTTCGGCCGCCCGCGCATGGGGATAGCAATGCACAGTCTTCGTTTCGCCGCCGCCGCCGTTTTGTTGACCGGTCTCGCCACGCCCGCCGTCGCGCAGGACACCGCCCCGCCGTCGCCCGTGACCGTCAGCGGTTCGGTCACGCTCGCGACCGATTACCGCCTGCGCGGCGTGTCGCAGTCGGACAAGGACGGCGCGATCCAGGGCGGGCTGACGATCGCGCACGACAGCGGCTTCTATGTCGGCGCCTGGGGCTCGAACCTGTCGGGCTGGGGGACGTTCGGCGGCTCGAACATGGAGCTCGACCTGATCGGCGGCTACAAGCACAAGCTGGCCGATAACGCGACGCTCGACGTCGGGCTGACCTGGTACATGTATCCGGGCGGCGCGTCGAAGACCGACTATGCCGAACCCTATGTGAAGCTGAGCGGCACGACCGGCCCGGCGACGCTGACCGCGAGCGCCTTCTACGCGCCCAGGCAGCAGGCGCTCGGCAAATGGTACCGCACCGGCGCCGATGCCGCGGCGGGCGTCTATACCGATGCGGGCGACAAGCAGGACAACCTCTACCTCACCGGCGACGGCGCGTTCGCGATTGCCGGCACCCCGCTGACCGCCAAGGCGCATATCGGCCATAGCTGGGGCAATGACGGCCTCGGCCCCAACGCGACCAGCGCGGCGCCGACCGGCGACTATTGGGATTGGTCGCTGGGGGCGGACGCGACGTACAAGACCCTGACTCTCAACGTCAGCTATGTCGACACCGACATCACGCGTCGCCGTGCCGCCTATCTCCAGCCGAGCTTCTCGCGCGGGCAGGACGGCACCGGATCGATCGCCGACGGCACGATCGTCGCCTCGCTCACCGCCGCCTTCTGAAGGATCGATCGATGCAGGATCTACTCTGGATAGCGTTCATGCTCGGGCTGGTGGCGGCAACGCTCGCCTATGTCCGGCTGTGCGACCACGCGTGAGGACGCAGCCATGACCCTCGACCTCTGGCTCGCCGCGATCGTCGCGCTCGGGCTGCTTTTCTATCTCGTGGCGGTGCTGATCCGTCCCGAACGCTTTTAGGAGCGCGTCCGCATGACATTCGAAGGATGGATCCTCATCCTGGGCTTCGTCGGCATCCTGCTGGCGTTGACCAAGCCCGTCGGGCTGTGGCTGTTCGCGCTGTACGAAGGCCGCCGCACGCCGTTCCACGTCATTCTCGGCCCCGTCGAGACCGGCTTCTACAGGCTCAGCGGGATCGACCCGAAACAGGAGCAGGGCTGGCGCCGCTATGCGCTGCACATGATCGCGTTCAACGCGGTGCTGATGGCGCTGACCTATGCGGTGCTGCGGCTACAGGGCGTGCTGCCGGGCAATCCGCAGGGGCTCGCCGGGCTCAGCCCGCATCTCGCGTTCAACACCGCGATCAGTTTCACCGCGAACACCAACTGGCAGAGCTATGCGGGCGAATCGACGATGTC
The DNA here is from genome assembly GCF_003050705.1 of Sphingomonas aurantiaca. Lineage (GTDB taxonomy): Bacteria > Pseudomonadota > Alphaproteobacteria > Sphingomonadales > Sphingomonadaceae > Sphingomonas > Sphingomonas aurantiaca. The sequence goes on from NZ_QAOG01000003.1 coordinate 139,534, forward strand.
GAACTTTGCCCAAATGTTCGGCCTGACGATCCACAACTTCCTGTCGGCGGCGACCGGCATCGCGCTGGCGTTCGCGCTGTTCCGCGGGTTCGCCAGGCGCTCCAGTGCGACGATCGGCAATTTCTGGGCCGACGTGACGCGCGTCACGCTCTACCTGCTGGTGCCGGTCTGCGTTGTCGTGACGCTGTTCTACATCGCCAGTGGCGTGCCGCAGACGCTGGCCGGCACGGTCGACATCACCACGCTGGAAGGGCTCAAGCAGACGCTGACGCTCGGCCCGGTGGCGAGCCAGGAAGCGATCAAGATGCTCGGCACCAATGGTGGCGGCTTCTTCAACGCGAACTCGGCGCATCCGTTCGAGAACCCGACCGCGCTGACCAACCTGGTGCAGATGCTGTCGATCTTCGTCATCGGCTTCGGGCTGACCTGGACGTTCGGCAAGGCGGTCGGCAACACCAAACAGGGCTGGGCGATCCTCTCGGCGATGCTCGTGCTGTTCCTCGCCGGCGTCACCATCACCTATGCGCAGGAAGCCGCGGGCAACCCGATCCTGCACGGCATCGGCGTCGCAGGCGGCAACATGGAAGGCAAGGAGGTCCGCTTCGGGATCGCCGCGTCCGCCCTGTTCTCGGTCGTCACCACCGCGGCCTCGTGCGGCGCGGTCAACGCGATGCTCGACAGCTTCACCGCGCTGGGCGGGATGATCCCGCTGCTCAACATGCAGCTCGGCGAAGTCGTGATCGGCGGCGTCGGTGCGGGCATCTACGGCTTCCTGCTGTTCGCCATCCTCGCGGTGTTCGTCGCCGGGCTGATGGTCGGTCGCACGCCCGAATATGTCGGCAAGAAGATCGAGGCGCGGGAGGTGAAGCTCGCGGTGCTCGCGATCGCGATCCTGCCGCTCGTCATCCTCGGCTTCACGGCGCTCAGCGCGGTGCTGCCCGACGGGCTGGCGGGGCCGCTGAACAAGGGGCCGCACGGGTTCACCGAGATCCTGTACGCCTATACCAGCGCGGTCGGTAACAACGGGTCGGCCTTTGCCGGACTGACCGCCAACACGCCGTTCTACAACGGCCTGCTCGGCGTCGCGATGTGGCTTGGCCGCTTCTTCATCATCGTGCCGATGCTCGCCATCGCAGGGTCGCTCGCCGCGAAGAAGTACACGCCCGAAAGCGCAGGCTCGTTCCCGACGACGGGGGCGCTGTGGATCGGCCTGCTGGTCGGGATCATCCTGATCGTCGGCGGCCTGACCTTCCTGCCGAGCCTCGCGCTCGGTCCCATCGCCGATCATCTCGCGATGATCAGCGGCAAAACCTTCTGACGGGACAAGCCAAAATGGCACGCACCCCTACCAAGTCGCTGTTCACGGCCGACTTGATCGTACCGGCGATCGGCGACGCTTTCCGGAAACTCGATCCGCGGCAGTTGATCCGCAACCCGGTGATGTTCGTCACCGCCGTCGTCGCCACGCTGTTGACGATCCTCGTCAATGTCGGCGGCGACGGGCTCTCGATCGGCTTCAAGATCCAGCTCGTCATCTGGCTGTGGCTGACGGTACTGTTCGGCACCTTCGCCGAGGCGCTCGCCGAAGGCCGCGGCAAGGCGCAGGCCGCGTCGCTCCGCGCGACCAAGGCGGAGCTGACCGCGCGTCGCATGAAGGGCGACCAGGTCGAGTCCGTCCCCGCCAGCGCGCTGCGTGCGGGCGATATCGTCCTCGTCAGTGCCGGTGGCGCTGGGGGGGGCGACCTGATCCCCGCGGACGGCGAAGTCGTCTGGGGCGTCGCCTCGGTCAACGAGGCCGCGATCACCGGCGAGAGCGCGCCGGTGATCCGCGAGGCGGGCGGCGATCGGTCCGCGGTGACGGCGGGCACGCGAGTCATCTCCGACGAGATCCGCGTGAAGGTCACCGCCAATCCGGGCGAGGGCTTTCTCGACCGGATGATCGCGCTGGTCGAGGGCGCCGAGCGGCAGAAGACGCCGAACGAGATCGCGCTCACGCTGCTGCTCGTCGGGCTGACGATCATCTTCCTGATCGCGGTCAGCACGATCCCGGGCTTTGCGAGCTATGCGGGCGGCCGCGTGCCCGTCGCGATCCTCGCCGCGCTGCTGATCACGCTAATCCCGACGACGATCGCCGCGTTGCTGTCGGCGATCGGCATCGCCGGGATGGACCGGCTGGTGCGCTTCAACGTGCTGGCGAAATCGGGCCGCGCGGTCGAGGCGGCGGGCGATATCGACGTGCTGCTGCTCGACAAGACCGGCACGATCACGATCGGCGACCGCCAGGCGAGCGAGTTCCGCAGCGTCGGCGGCACGCGCGACGAGGAACTGGCCGAGGCGGCGTTGCTCGCGAGCCTCGCCGACGAGACGCCCGAGGGCCGATCGATTGTGGTGCTTGCGCGCGAAAAGTTCGGCGTGACGACGAGTGCGCTTCCGGATGATGCGGAAGTCATTCCCTTCACCGCGCAGACCCGCATCTCGGGCGTGAAGGTGAACGGCGCGCTGATCCAGAAGGGTGCGGTCGATTCGATCCTGAAGGCCAATCCGGGGGCAGGGGCGACCGCGGCTGCGACCGAGCTGCGCCGGATCACCGACGAGATCGCGCGCGCCGGCGGCACGCCGCTGGCGGTGGCGATGGACGGCCGGCTGCTCGGCGCGATCTTCCTGAAGGACGTCGTCAAGGCGGGCATCCGCGAACGCTTCGGCGAGCTCAGGACGATGGGCATCCGCACGGTGATGATCACCGGCGACAACCCGCTGACCGCGGCGGCGATCGCGGCGGAGGCCGGCGTTGACGATTTCCTCGCGCAGGCTACCCCTGAGGACAAGCTCGCGCTGATCCGCAAGGAACAGCAGGGCGGGCGGCTGGTCGCGATGTGCGGCGACGGCACCAACGATGCGCCCGCGCTGGCACAGGCGGATGTCGGCGTCGCGATGAACACCGGCACGCAGGCCGCGCGCGAGGCGGGCAACATGGTCGATCTCGACAGCGATCCGACCAAGCTGATCGAGATCGTCGGGCTGGGCAAACAGCTGTTGATGACCCGCGGCGCGCTGACGACCTTCTCGGTGGCGAACGACGTCGCGAAGTATTTCGCGATCATCCCGGCGATGTTCGTCGCGCTCTATCCGGGGCTCGGCGTGCTCAACGTGATGCGGCTGGGCTCGCCCGAAAGCGCGATCCTGTCGGCGATCATCTTCAACGCGATCATCATCCCGATGCTGGTGCCGCTCGCGCTCAGGGGTGTCGCGTACAAGCCGATGGCGGCGGGCCCGCTGCTCGCGCGCAATCTGGCGGTCTACGGCCTTGGCGGCTTGATCGCGCCGTTCGTCGGGATCAAGCTCATCGACGTGCTCGTCGGTGCGCTGGGCCTGGCCTGATGATCGAGCCTGATCTGATGTCGGCTCGCGAGCCGGTTCACCGCCCACTGCCACCTCCCCGGCGCAGGCCGGGGTCCAGGTGGAAAGGTCGCCGTAACGAAGCGCTCGCGCCGTTGGCGACGTTCCCCAACTGGACCCCGGCCTTCGCCGGGGAGGTGCCGAGGGTAGGGTCGTATGGAGCAACCTCCACTGCCCCGACCTCAAGGAATTGTTCTCCCGCGAAGGCGGGAGCCCAGACTGTGTCCCCGCCTTCGCGGGGACACATGGAGACGACAGAATGACATCCGATCTTACCTCCGCCCTTCGCCCTGCGTTCGTCATGACGATCCTGTTCGCGCTGCTGCTCGGGATCGTCTATCCCCTCGCCATGACCGGTATCGGACAGGCTATCTTCCCGACCCAGGCGAACGGCAGCCTCGTCGTCGCCGACGGCAAGGCGATCGGCTCGACCGTGGTCGGGCAGGCGTTCACCACCGATCGCTATTTTCAGACTCGCCCCTCGGCGGCGGGCAAGGGCTATGACGGGCTCGCCTCGTCGGGGTCGAACCTCGGGCCGACCAGCCAGGCGCTCGTCGACCGGACCAGGGCCGATGTCGCCAAGCGTCGCGCGGAAGGGGTGACCGGGCCGCTGCCCGCCGATCTCGCCACCGCGTCGGGCTCGGGGCTCGACCCGGATCTGTCGCCCGCCTCGGCCTATGCGCAGGTCGCGCGCGTCGCCCGCATCCGCAGTCTTCCCGCAGACCGGGTCCGCGCGCTGGTGGCCGCCAATGTCGATGGCGCGCTGTTCGGCATCCTCGGCGAACCGCGCGTCAATGTCCTGGCGCTCAACCGCGCCCTCGACGCAACCGGGCCGCACGCAACGGGCGCGCGTTGAACGACGACACGCGACCATCGCCCGAGGCCCTTCTGCGACAGGCGTCGCAGGAGGGTCGCGGCCGTCTGAAGATCTTCCTCGGCGCCGCGCCCGGGGTCGGCAAGACGTTCGAGATGCTCTCCGAAGGTGCCGAACGCCGTCGTGCGGGCGTCGACATCGTCATCGGCGTGGTCGAGACGCATGGCCGGGTCGAAACCGCGGCGCTCACCCGCGGGCATGAGATCGTGCCGCGCAAGCCGATCCCCTATGAGGGGCGGACGCTCGACGAGATGGATCTCGACGCGATCCTCGCGCGCGCGCCGACGCTCGTCCTGGTCGACGAACTCGCGCATACCAACGCGCCCGGCAGCCGCCACCCCAAGCGCTATCAGGATGTCGAGGAGCTGCTGGCCGCGGGCATCGACGTCTATTCGACGATCAACATCCAGCATATCGAGAGCCTCAACGACGTCGTCGCGTCGTTCACGCGGGTGCGCGTCCGCGAGACCGTCCCCGACAGCATCGTCGAGGCGGCCGAGATCGAGGTCGTCGACATCCCGCCCGACGAGCTGATCGAGCGGCTGAAGGCGGGCAAGGTCTATCTGCCGCAGGAGGCGACTCGCGCGCTGGCGCATTTCTTCTCCAAGTCGAACCTGTCTGCACTGCGCGAACTCGCGTTGCGGCGTGCGGCGCAGGCGGTCGATGCGCAGATGCTCGAACATGTCCGCGCGCTCGGCGTCGGCGGCACCTGGGCTGGCGGCGAGCGGATCGTCGTCGCGATCAGCGAACTGCCCGGTGCGCTCGGCCTCGTCCGCGCGACCAAACGGATCGCCGATGCGATGCACGCGCCCTGGACCGCAGTGTATATCGAGACCCCGCGCGCGCAGGGTTTCGGCGAGGCCGAGCATCGCCAGCTCGCCGGCGTGTTCAACCTGGCGACGCAGCTCGGCGGCGACGTCGCCACCGTCCCCGCGGCCTCGGTGGTCGACGGCCTCAAGACCTTCACGACCGAGGCGCGCGCGACGCAGCTGGTGGTCGGCAAGTCGACCCGGTCGCGCTGGTTCGAGATGCGCCACGGCTCGGTCGTCGACCAGATGGTCCGCGAGACGCCGGGGATCGCGGTGCATGTCCTGCCGATGGAGGGGGGCACCACGCGGGGCCGGCGGAGACATGTCGGCGGCTGGGGCAGCAAGGCGGGTTACGCCTGGACGACGGCGATGGTGGCGGGCGTCACCGGCGTGGCCAGCGCGCTGTTCCACATCCTCAACCTCGGCAACGTCGCGCTGCTGTACCTGCTGCCGGTGATGGCGGCGGCCAGCCTGTTCGGCCTGCGCACGGGGCTGTTCGCAGGGATCGCCTCGTCGGTCGCGTACAATTTCTTCTTCCTGCCGCCGACCGGCACGCTGACGATCAGCAACCCGGAAAACGTGATCTCGATCCTCGTGCTGCTCGGCATCGCGTTTGTGACGAGCCAGCTCACCTCGCGGGTCCGCGCGCAGGCCGATATCGCCGCTGCCAGCGCGCGCACCAACGCCGCGCTTGCCGGGTTCCTGCGGCAGATGACCTCGCTGAACGAGCCCGTCGCACTCGCCCGCGCGATCTGCGAGGAGATCGGGCGGCTGTTCGACGTGCGCGCGGTGATCCTCGTCGCCGAAGACCCGGGCCTTGCGGTGCAGGCGGCGAACGGCGCGGACTATCGGCTCGAGACGATGGAGATGGCCGCCGCGCAATGGGCGTATGACAATGGCGCGCCGGCGGGGCGCGGGTCGGGGACGCTGGCGGCATCGGAATGGTTCTTCCAGCCGCTGCGATCGGGCGAGCGCACGCTGGCGGTGCTCGGCCTCGCGCGCGACGTCGGCGGCGATCCGGTGCGCTCGGACCAGCTGCCGCTACTGATGAGCCTGGTCGATCAGGCGTCGCTGGTGCTCGAACGTGCGCGGCTGGAGGTCGAGATGCGCGACGTGGATGCGGTGCGCGAGCGCGATCGGCTGCGGCAGGCTCTGCTGTCGTCGGTCAGCCACGACCTGCGCACGCCGCTGACCTCGGTGATGGCGGCGGCGGCGGAACTGCACCGCGGCGTCACCCCCGAACTGATCGCCACGATCGAGAGCGAGGCGGCGCGGCTCAACCGGTTCGTCGGCAATCTGCTCGACATGGCGCGGGTCGAGGCGGGTGCGCTCCGGCTGCGGCTCGAGCCGACCGACCTGACCGATGCGGTCGCAGGCGCGGTCCACGATACCAAGCGCGTGCTCGAGGGGCATGCGATCGACCTCGACGTCGCGCCGAACCTGCCGCTGGTCCGGATCGATCCGCAGCTGCTCCACCACTGCCTGCTCAACCTGCTCGATAATGCCGGGCGCTATGCCGACCCGGGCACGCCGGTCGTGGTGCGCGCGGAGCACCGCTTCGGGATGCTCCGGCTGTCGGTGATCGACCAGGGGCCTGGTCTGCCGCCGGGCCGCGAGAAGGAGGTGTTCGAGACGTTCCGCCGCCTCGAAGGCTCCGACCGCGCGATCGGCGGGACCGGACTGGGGCTTGCGATCGTCAAGGCGTTCGCCGAAGCGATGGGGATGAGTGTCGAGGCGGGCAACCGCGAAGACCGGACCGGCGCGCGGTTCTCGCTGTGCTTTCCCAAGGACCTGCTCGTCCGCGAGACCGATGGAGCGAATGTGTGAGCGGACAGACCATTTTGATCGTCGACGACGAGCTGCATATCCGGCGGCTGCTGCGCAACACGCTGGAGCGGGCAGGGTACGGCGTCGAGGAGGCGGTCGACGCGCGCGAGGCGTTGCGGGTCGCAGGCAGCCGGCCGCTGACTGCGGTGCTGCTCGATCTCGGGCTGCCCGATCGCGACGGCCTGGAGCTGGTGCCGCTGTTGAAGAAGCTTGGCGATCCGATCGTGCTGGTCGTGTCGGCGCGCGAGGCGACCGACCAGAAGGTCGCCGCACTCGATCTCGGCGCCGAGGATTACGTCACCAAGCCGTTCGATACCGAGGAGCTGCTCGCGCGGCTGCGCGTGGCGTTGCGCGGGCGCGGCGAGGCGACCGCGCGACCGACGATCCTGCGCGCGCACGGGGTGGAGATCGATTTCGAGCACCGGCTCGTGCGGCGCGGGGATGAGGAGGCGCACCTGACCCGCAAGGAGTATGACGTGCTGTCGGCACTCGCGGCGCATCCCGGCCGGGTCGTGACTCACCAGCGGATCCTCGAGGCGGCGTGGCCGACGGACCATGACCGCCGGATCGAATATCTCCGCATCGTCGTGCGCAATCTGCGGCAGAAGCTGGAAGGCGCAGGCGGTGTCGGCAGCGTGATCGCGAACGAACTCGGCGTCGGCTACCGGCTGCTCGTCGACGGTTGAGCGCGTTGGTAGTTTTTTGGCCAGTTCACATCCCTCCATATTCGTCATCCCCGCGCAGGCGGGGATCCATACTGGCTGAACGCACGATCGACTCTCACCCCGTTGAGCATCTGGATCCCCGCCTCCGCGGGGATGACGGGCGTTGGCGGAGAGGCAGCCGTTCGCCGGCGCAGGCGCACTATGCGAAGACTATGGCTCCCCCGCGATATCGATCTCGAACGCATATGCGCGTGGCGATAGCTGGGGTGTCGCATGACCGACGCTTCCCGCCTCCGTACCGATCTCAGCCTGCGCGCGGGCGGCGTCCTGTCGCTGGCGATCGCCGTCACCGCGATCCACGCGCTCGCTCGTCTCCATGCGGCGAACGGCGTGCTGGCGTTGCTGCTCGCGATGATCGGGTTTCTCTGTACGAGTGCCGGCGCGATGTTGGTGATCGTCGGCGGGCATATCCACGACCGGGTCGCGATCAGCGCGCGCTGGCGCCGCGTCGAGCGATAGGGCGCGCCCGGGGCGGGACCTGTCGACGCGCGCGCGCGATGGCCTTATGCTACCGCGTTGCAGCATAATGACGACAAGGGAGCGTTCCGCATGATCGGTCGACGCGAAGTGATGACCGCGCTGGGTCTGTTGGGTGTCCTCCCGCAGGCCGCCGCGGCGATGCGGACAGCGCCCGGCAAGGCGACCCCGTTCTCGTGGGAGGCGCTCCAGCAGCGCGCCGCGACGCTGGCCACAAAGCCGTACAGCGCGCCCGCCAAGGTCGCCGCGGCCGCTGCGATCGATTACGACAAGGTGGGCAGCATCCGCTTCCGTGCCGACAAGACGCTGGCCGGCGGTATCCGCCTGTTCCCGCTCGGTCGCTACGCCCCCACGCCCGTCGCGATCAACGTCGTCGAGGGCGGGCAGGCGCGCCGCATCGACTTCGCGCGCGATCTGTTCGAGGCGGAAGAAGGCCATGCCGCCGCGCTGGGCATCGCCGGCTTCCGCGCGATGGCGCCGGGCGGGACCAGCGACTGGATGGCGTTCCAGGGCGCCTCCTATTTCCGCACCGCCGGCGCGCAGGACCAGTACGGCCTGTCCGCGCGTGGCCTTGCGATCAACACGGGGCTTCCCGGTCGCGAGGAATTCCCGGACTTCACCGAATTCTGGATCGAGCGCACCGGCGCCGATGCCTACACGATCTTCGCGCTGATGGACGGCGCGAGCGTCACCGGCGCGTACCGGTTCGAATCGCGCCACGTCGCGGGGGCCGGCGTCGAGCAGCGCGTGTCCAGCGTCCTCAACGTTCGCCGCGATATCGAACGGCTCGGCATCGCGCCCGCCACCAGCATGTTCTGGTACGGCGAGGGCAACCGCGCCGCCGCGGTCGACTGGCGTCCCGAGATCCATGATTCGGACGGTCTCGCGCTGCTCACCGGCGCGGGCGAACGCATCTGGCGGCCGCTCAACAACCCGCCGCACGAGACGCTCGACAGCTTCGCCGACCAAGCGCCCAAGGGCTTCGGGCTTATCCAGCGCGACCGCAATTTCGATCATTACCAGGATGACGGCGCGTTCTACGATCGCCGGCCCAATCTCTGGGTCCAGCCGCAGGGCGACTGGGGCAAGGGTGCGGTTATGCTCTATGCGTTCCCGACCAACAGCGAGACGGTCGACAACATCGTCTCGTTCTGGACGCCGGCGGTGCCTGCCAGGGCGGGCCAGCGGCTGCAGTTCGACTATACTTTGTCGTGGCGATCGACTGATCCGACCGCGGTCGCGAGTGCGGCGCATGTCGTCGATTGCTGGCAGGGCGTCGCGGGCCGACCGGGCGCTGAGCCGGTGAAGGGCGCAAGGAAGCTCGTGGTGGATTTCCTCGGCGACGGGCTTGCCGGCCTCGATCGGCAGAGCGGAGTCACGCCCAAGATCGACGTTGTGCGCGGCAAGGTGCTCGCAAGCGCCGCGTATCCGGTCGTCGGCCAGAAGAACCGCTGGCGGATTACCGCGGACATCGCGCCCGATGCGCAGGGCCCTGCCGACGTCCGGCTGTTCCTCACGCGCGGTGGTCGCGCGCTCAGCGAAACCGTCCTGACCCCGATCTTCTGATGCAGGCGACCTCGGCCATGATGCCCGGCGAATCGCCGATCGAGATGCCGCCGCAGCGGTTCGACGGGCCGCCACCGCCCTGGACCGCGCCTGAATCGGGGCCGGGGATGGTCGTGTCGTCGGACGACATGCTGGCGCGCCGGATCATCCTCGTGCTGATGACCGGGCTGCTCGCGACCGCGGCCTCGTCCGCGGTGCAGGAATCGCTGCTCGCCGACGGGCTCAGCCTGTGGGACGGCGCGCTGCTCGCGCTGTTCTTCCCGCTGTTCGCGTGGATCGCGTTCGGCTTCATGAACGCCGCGATCGGTTTCGTGCTGTTGATGACGGGCGGGCATCCGGGGTTCGTGCCCACGCCACGCCAGTCCGAACCGCTCGAAGGCCGCACCGCGATCCTGATGCCGGTCCACAACGAAGATATCGCGGCGGTGTTCGAGCGGATCGCGTGGATGGCGCGCGCTATCGCGGCGGGTGGTGTCGCCGATCGGTTCGACATCTTCATCCTGAGCGACTCGGGCGAAGCGGCGGAAGCGTCCGAGGTCGCCGCGTGGCAGGCGCTCGCACCGACGATCGATTGCGCGCTTTATTACCGGCGCCGCACGGTGAACGTCGGGCGCAAGCCGGGCAACGTCGCGGAGTGGATCCGGCGGTTCGGCGGCGGCTATCGCTATATGCTGATGCTCGATGCGGACAGCCTGATGGGCGGCAACACGATCATTGGCATGGCGCAGGTGCTCGAACGCCGGCCTGCGGTGGCGTTGCTCCAGACCGTGCCCGCGGTGATCAACGGCGTGACGTTCTTCCAGCGGTGGATGCAGTTCGCGAGCCGGTTGTACGGTCCGATCTCGACCGCGGGCCTCGTCTGGTGGTCTGGGTCGGAGGCGACCTTCTGGGGGCATAACGCGCTGATCCGGATCGAGGCGTTCGCGAGCAGCTGCGGGTTGCCCGACCTGCCCGGCCGCGCGCCGTTCGGCGGCGTGATCATGAGCCACGACATGGTCGAGGCGGCGCTGCTGCGTCGGCGCGGCTGGCGCGTCCACATGCTGATGACCGAAGAGACGTTCGAGGAATATCCGCCGACTCTGATCGACGCGGCGGTGCGCGACCGGCGCTGGGCGCAGGGCAATATCCAGCATCTGAGCTTGCTCGGCGCGTCGGGGTTCCACTGGGTCAGCCGGCTGCAACTGCTGATGGGCGCGTCGGCGTTCATCACCTCGCCGGTGTGGCTGCTGATGATCGCGACGAGCGTCGTGCAGGCGCTGATCGGCGAGCGCAACATCGTCGAGGCGCAGACCTCGCTGCAGGTGCTGGCGGTGACTTTGCTGCTGCTGTTCGGGCCCAAGCTGTTGAGCGTGATCTGGGCGTTCTCGAATGCCGAGCGGCGTGCAGGGTTCGGCGGGCGGCGCGGGATCGTCCGGTCGGTGCTGATCGACGTGCCGTTCTCGATGCTGTCCGCGCCGGTGATCGCGCTGACGCAGACGATCGATCTGGTCGGGATCCTGATGGGGCGCAAGTCCGGCTGGGCGCCGCAGAACCGCGATGCGCACGAGCTGTCGCTTAGCGACGTGATGCCGCGCTATCGCTGGCATGTCGGGGTGGGCGTGGCGCTGTTGCTGGTGACGCCGTTCGCGCCGGTCACCGCGGCCTGGCTCGCGCCGGTGACGCTGGGGCTGTTGCTCAGCCCGTTCCTGACGATGCTGACCGCGAGCGAGAAGGCGGGGCGCTGGGCGCTGTCGCACGGGATGTTCGTCGAGCCCGGCGAGCATGTCTCGGTGTTGTCGCGGCCGTCTCTGCCGGCCCCCACGGCACTCTAACGCCCCACGTCATCCTGACTTTCGTCAGGATGACGGAGGGGGTGTCAGGCCTTGTGCCCGCTCAGCTCCGCCCCCGCATCTTTCGCGAACCGGCGGTTCCAGATCGTTGCCGACGCCGACACGGCGGTCACCACCAGGAACGCCAGCGTGAAGTCGGTCAGTGCTGGCCGTGTCGCGCCCGTGCCGAGCATCCCGACATGCAGCGACGCCGCGCCGACGCAGATGCCGAGCGACAGCATGAGTTGCTGGAACGTCGCGTAGAAGCTGGTCGCGCTGCTCATCCGCGACGACGGGATCTCGTCATAGGCGATCGTGTTGTACGCCGAGAACTGGAACGACATGAAGAAGCCCGAGAGCATCAGCACGCCGAAGATCGCAGGGACTGGCCAGTCGGGGCGGAACAGCCCGGCGACGGCATAGCCCGAGCTGGCGCACAGGCCGCCGACGATCAGGCTGTTGCGGAACCCGAAGCGGCGCAGCACGCGCGGCGCCAGGCTCTTCATCGCGAGCGAGCCGATCGCGCCGGCGATCGTGATCGCGCCGCTCGCCGCCGCGGTCATGCCGAAGCCCAATTGGAGCATCATCGGCAGCAGGAACGGCTGCGCGCCCTGCGTGATGCGGGTCAGCGAGCCCCCGATTACCGACAGCCGGAAGGTAGGAATCCGCATCAGCGACAGGTCGAGGATCGGGTCGCTGCGGCGCTTGGCGTGACGGATATAGGCGACGCCGGCGACGAGCCCGACCGCGATCAGCATGACGGCGCGCGACAGCTCGCCGGTCCGGCTGGTCATCTCGAACCCGAACAACAGGCAGCCGAGCGACACGCCGGACAGGATAAACCCGGGTACGTCGAACCGCGCCGGTTTGTCCTCGCGGACCTCGCCGATGAAGCGCGTCACCAGCACGACGCCGAGCAGCCCGATGGGCACGTTCAGATAGAATATCCAGCGCCAGTCGAGATAGGTGACGATCGCGCCGCCGACCGGGGGCCCCAGGATCGGGCCGATCAGCGCGGGCATGATCAGCCACGACATCGCCTGGACCATGTCTTCCTTGGCGACGCTGCGCAGCAGGACGAGGCGGCCGATCGGGATCATCATCGCGCCGCCCAGGCCTTGCAGGAAGCGCGCGCCCATCATGAACGGCAGGCTGGTCGCCTGGCCGCACAGCATCGATCCGCCCACGAAGATCAGGATCGCCGCGCGGAAGATGGTGCGCGAGCCGAACCGGTCCGCCAGGCGTCCGCTCGCCGGGATGAAGATCGCGAGCGCCAGCAGATACGAGGTCAGCGCCGAACTCATGCTGGTCGCGGGGACGCCGAAATCGCGTGCCATCGTCGGCAGCGCGGTGGCGAGCACGGTCGAATCCATCTGCTCCATGAACAGCGCGCAGGCGATGATCAGCGCGGTGATCCGGTAGTTGCTGGGCGTATGCGGCCGCGCGTCCGGGTCCTTGGCGACGCGCGCGATGGTGTCGGCGGCGGGCATGATGCCGTCGCGGATCTCGCTGTTGATCGACGCCAGCCCGCGCCGACGCAGCCTCATGCCTGCCACCCCCCGCCGAGCGCCTTGAACACGTCGACCTGGCGATCGACGAGCAGCGCATCGGACGCGGCGAGATTGGCCTGCGCGGTGGTCAGCGCAGCCTGCGCGGTCAGCAGCGAAAGGAAGTCGGTGCGGCCGAACCGGTAGAGCGTCCCCGCCTGATCCGCGGCACGCGCGGCGCTGGACTGCGCGCGGCGCAGCGCGGCGTTGCGGTCGCCCTCGCGTGCATAGGCGGACAGCGCGGTCTCGGTCTGGCGCAGCGCCTCGAGCGTGGTCGAATCGAACTGCGCGAGCGCCTGGTCGGCACTGGCGCCCGCCTGCGCGATCTGCGCGCGGACGACCGGTCGATTGGGGAAGCTCCAGCTGATCAGCGGCCCGAGCCCGACATGGAACGCGTTACCCGAGCCGAGCGACGACACGGGGCCGGTGAACCCTGCCGAGCCGCCCAGGCTGACCTGTGGATACAGGTTGGCGGTCGCAACGCCGATCCGCGCGGTGGCGGCGGCCAGCGTACGCTCGGCGCCGCGGATGTCGGGGCGGCGGCGGATCAGCGCGCTGCCGTCACCGATCGGCAGCGGACGGGTGAGAGCGGGCGGCCTGGCGCACGTCGCGACGTCCTTCGGATAGTCCGCGGGGGTGCGGCCCATCAGCGTGGCGAGCCGGTACAGCGCGGCGGTGCGCGTGGCGATCTGCGCGGGGATCAGCGCCTCGCTCTGGTCGACCGCGGTGCGTGCACGAGTCACGTCGAACGCGGTGCCGCGGCCGCCGCGTTGCAGGCGTTGCGTCACCCCCAGCGTCTGGCGTTGCAGCGCGAGCACGCGGTTGTTCGCGGCGAGCACCATGTTCGCGGTGCACGCCGCGGCATAGCTGCGCGCGGTCTCGGCGGCGACGGTCACGCGGACCGTGTCGCGCGCGGCAGCGACTGCCTCGGCATCGCCTTGCGCCGCCTCGATCCCGCGGCGGATACGGCCGGAGAGGTCGAGCGGGTAGGCGAGCGTGATGCCGAGATTGTAATCGAGCGTACCGGGCAAATTGCCGCCGCTCGTATAGGGTCGGTCGAGCGACGTGCCACCGCCGAGCACGGTCGACAGCGTACGCCCCGCGGCGACCTCGGCGACGACCGCATCGGCGCGGCGCAGGTTCGCATCGGCGGCGCGCAGGTCGGTGTTGGCGGCCAGCGCTTCGGTCACGAACCCGTCGAGGCGGGGGTTGCCGTAGAGTTGCCACCAATGATCGGGGAGCGGCGTATCGACGAAGACCTTTTCGGTGCCGCTGTCGAATTTGCCCTGCGCGGCCGGCCGGTTGACGACGGCGGTGTCGGGGCGCGCATAGTTGGGGCCGGCGGTGGTGCAGGCGGCCAGGCCGAGCGCGAGGATGCTCGCGGAGAGGCCGCGGCGCGTGAGGGCGGGGGCAACCCCACCTCGTCCGTCATCCTGACGAACGTCAGGACCCAGAGCCACGAAGGGCATCGCCCGTAACCCTGGATCCTGACTTTCGTCAGGATGACGGACTAGCAAGGGAGAGGCGGAACGCGTGCGCATCATGCCGGCGCCCCCGGCTGGACCTTGGGCTGCACCGTGACCGTCGCCGTCCGGCCGACGATCAGCTGCGTGCCCTTGGGAACCCGCGTCAGCTTCACGCGCACCGGGATGCGTTGCGCGAGGCGGACCCAGTTGAACGTCGGGTTCACGTTGGGCAGAAGGTTCGTCGTGTTCGTCCGCTCGCTGTCGTTGATCCCCGCGGCGATGCTGTCGACCCGACCCTGCAGCGCCTGCGGTTCACCCATCAAATGCACCAGGACCGGGTCGCCGAGATGGATGCTGCCGAGCTTGGTTTCCTCGAAATAGCCCTCGACGCGCAGCGAATCGGTGTCGACCAGCGCCATCGCCTGCGCGCCCGTCGCGATATAGTCGCCGGGGTGGAGATCGAGGTTGGTGACGATCCCGTGCACCGTCGCGCGCACCGTCGTCCGCGCAAGGTTGAGCGCGGCGGTCGAGCGCGCGCTCTGCGCCTGCGCAAGCGCGGCGGACGCGGTGGCGACGCGCGCGACGTTCTGCTCGTGCGTTTCCTTGGCGACCAGATCGCCCAGCGCCAGGTCGCGCTGTGCCTCGCGCCGCGCCTGGAGCAGAGTCGCCCGCGCGCTCGCGATCGACGCGTCCGACTGCGCCAGCGTCAGTTCGAACCGCGGGCGATCGACGACGAACAGCACGTCACCGGGCTTCACCGCCTGGTTGTCGTGCACCGCGACGCGCGTGACGAGGCCGGCGACATCGGGGGTCACGCGGACGATATCGGCGCGGATATGCCCGTCGCGCGTCCAGGGATCGGTCTCGTACCGCTTCCACAGCCAGAGGGCGACCAGCACCGCGAGCGCGACGATCAGAATCGTGACGGCGGAACGGCCAAGCGGGGCGAGCAGCGATTTCAGGCGGGCGGTCATGCAGAAGGTCCGGTCAGCAGGGCAAGCAGCCCGAGGATGAGGAAGAAGAGCGCGAGATCGACGAGCGGTCGATACGTCACCGCGCGGTAGAACCCGGCAAAGGCTAGCAGCCGGGTGGCGATCGCGGTCAGCAGCACCGCGGCGATCGCGAGCAGGAGGATGCTCGGCAGGTAGACGCCGCCGATCGAGATTTCACCGGTCATGCAGGGCGTCCATAGGCGTGGGCCGAGGGGAAGAGGTTACGCCGCAGCGAGGTGAGCGCGAGGATGCCGGTCCGGTGGCGATCGGGCGCAGAGGTTGCGAACCCGGCCATCGCGGTGTCGATCCCGGCGAGCAGCTCGTGTTCGGGCGGCGCAGGCTCGTTGGGGCGCAGCGCCCGGTAATGCGCGCCGATACCGCGCAGCACCGGCGTGATCATCGCGGCCTCGTCCGGCGTACCGTCGAGCCGGAGCTGGCGCAGCTCGCCGACCGAGACGCCGACGCGCAGGTCGGTCAGCGCATCGAGCAGCGGCTTGCCCGGATCCTCGCCCTGCAGCGCCAGGCGCGGCGCGAGCAGGCCGATCCGGTCGAGCATCCGTGCAACCCAGCCCGCGGCATCGGGTCGTCCGGGCGAGTCGCTGCGCGTCGCCAGTTCGCGCCAGCCCGCGCGGATCAGTCGCCGCGCGCTGGTATCCGCGCCGATCGTCTGGAACAGGCCGACGGTGACGACCGCGAACAGCGTCCCGATCAACTGCGAGATGCCGCCATTAACGAAGCTGTCGAAGCCGCCGCCGAACCGGTCGTTCAGTCCGACCGTGTTGAGCCCGCCGAGCAACGCGCCCAGCGTCATCAGCAGCGTCGCCGGCCGCGCGAGGAACATGCCGCCGATCAGCATCGGTGGCGCCAGCACCGCTGCCAGCGTCACGAAATCGGTCACGCGCGGCAGGATCGCGAACGCATAGACCGCCGAGACGACGAGGCCGATGATCGTGCCGTAGAAGAATGCCATGATCGCCGGCGCAGGGTCGTCGCTGTTGCCGAACAGCGCGCAGCACACGCCCGCGATCAGCACCGCGCCGGCACCATCCGCCCAGCCCGTGCCGATCCAGAACGCGCAGCCCAGCAGGATCGTCATGATCGTGCCTGCCGCGGCCCGGAGCGCGATGCCGCGATCGCGGTGAAGCGGGCGCTTGGCGGTGCGCGCGAGCAGGCGCGCGACGGCGGGGGTGACGGGGGAGCGCGATGGCGATCGCATCTGGTCGCGCAGATCGCGCGCGTTGCGATGCGCGTCGATCAGCTCGGCGAGCCGCGCGAGCAGGCTGAGCCGCAACGCGTCGCGCCAGATCAGGCCGTCGCCGACAGGCGGCTCCAGCGCGCGCGCGCGGGCAATCAACGCCTCCGCACTCGCGCCGCGCCGTTCGGTCTGCGGCGGGTCGCGCAGCCATTCGCGGACGTCCTCGATCAGCGCGAGCGCCTCGGGGCGGGGCGCGTCGGCGCCGCGGGTCAGCTCGACGATCCGGTCGTCGACCGCGCTGGCCAGCGGCAACAGCATCGACAGCTCGGCCTGGAGCGCACGCAGCGTCCGGACGCGCGGCAGCAACCGCGCGGTGTCGAACGGCAGATGGATGGAGAGCTGGTGCAGCTCGTTGATGTCGAGCGCCAGCCGGCGGCGGTCGCGGTCGAGCTTGGTATCGGACGCCCCGGCGAGCGAATCGCGCGACCAGCGTTCGGCGTCCGCGAGGATCGCGTCGATCCGCCCGAGCAACACGGCGGTCACGGTCTGCGGAAAGACGAACCCGTGGATCAGGCTGCCGCACAGGATGCCGATCGTGATCTCCTGCACGCGCAACGCCGCCGTCGTGAACACCGCGCCCGGCGCCGCGACCGAGGGAAACCCGATGATGCTCGCGGTATAGCCGGCCAGCAGGAAGACATAGGCGCGCGGGGTCCGGTCGAGCAGCGAGATATAGAGGCACACGCCGAGCCATAGCGCGAGGCCGAGCGACAGGAGTTCGGGCGCGTTGACCAGGTTGGGCACCAGCACCACCGCGGCGACTGCGCCGAGCACCGTTCCCGCGACGCGGAACACCGCCTTCGACAGCACCGCACCCGCCAGCGGCTGCGCGACGATGTACGACGTCGTCACCGCCCAATAGGGCCGGGTCAGCCCGATCCGCAGCGCGATATAATAAGCCAGCATCGCCGCGATCAGGCATTTGACGGAGAAGAGCGCTTCCTTCGCGCCGAACCGGGCAAGGATCATCGTGCGCGATCCGCCACGAACCGCGCCGCGAGCTGCTGCGCGACGCGCAGCGCGACGCCGAGATCCTCGTCGGACACACCCTCGAGCATCTCGTGCCGCAACGTGCCGAACTTCGCCTCGATCGTCGTCACCAGCGTGCGGCCATGCGCGGTGAGGCGAATGCGGCTGACGCGGGCATCCGCCGGGTCGCGGTGACGCTCGACGAGGCCGGCTGCGGTCATCTGGTCGATCGACCGGACCAGCGACGCCTGCGTCACGTCGAGCTCGCTCGCCAGGTCGGTCTGGCGGATGTCGTCGCCCAGCCGGCTGACCTGCACCAGCGCCCACCCGATCGACGCGGACACGTTCATGTCGCTGAGCGCGCGATCCGCCGCCCGCCGCCACATCTTGGCGAGCGGCAGGAGCGTCCGCGCATAGGAGGATTCGAGCGAACGGCGGGGGGAAGTCATTAGCGTGCTAAGTAATGGCGTTTACTTATGCTGCAATGCGGAATCGGATCATGACAGAAAAGTTAGGATCGGTTCCAGCTGGGCCCGGCCATGCCGCCCGCGTGCCGTCATGAACAGTGCCGGCGCTCCCCCCGTCATCCTGACGAAAGTCAGGACCCAGAGCCAAGCAGCGCAGGGGCGCGTTACGCTCGCAACCGTCCGTCATCCTGACGAAAGTCAGGATCCAGAGCCAAGCAGGGCAGGGGCGCGTTACCCTGGATCCTGACTTTCGTCAGGATGACGGGAGAAGGGAGGGTGCGGACCCCCGTCGCGAACAGGCGTTACTCGACCGCCAGGATCACATGGCTCGCCTTGATCAACGCGAGCGCGCGTGTGCCGATCTGCAGGTCGAGCGCGTCGGCACTCTCCTTGGTCACGGTCGCGGTCAGCGTCTTGCCGGGCGTCAGTTCCAGCGTCACCTCGCTGGCGATCGCACCATCGTCGCGGGCGATCACGGTGCCCGCGAGCGTGTTGCGCGCCGATGTGCGGAGGCCGTCGTCGCCCCGCGCGAGGATGACGAAGCTCGACTTGATCAGCGCGAGTGCGGTCGCGCCGGGGACCAGGCCGAGATCCTCCACACTGCCGCGCGTGATCGTCGCGACGATCTCGATCCCCTCGGCGACGGCCAGCGTCACCTCGGCATCGATCGTCCCCGGTGTAACCCGCGATACCGTGCCGCGCAGGACGTTGCGTGCGCTCGTCTTCATCCCGATTCCCCATAGCAAAGGCTTCAGCGACAGCCCGTTCGACACGCTCGCCTCGATCCGCGCCATCGCGCTGGCCAGCTCGGCTTCGGCCACCGCATAGCCGTCGAGCACCGCGATGCCGGCGTCGGTGATCGGGCTCGCGCCACCGTCCTTGCCGCCCGCCGCGGGCAGCACGAGCGGGCGGTCGAACAGGTTGTTCATCACCTGCACCGCGTCCCATGCCGCCTTGTAGCTGAGCCCGACGACCCTGGCCGCAGCGCTGATCGAGCCGCTCGCCCGGATCGCACGGAGCAGCGCGATCCGCTCGGCACCGACTCGACCGGTCTGGTCCTTGGCGAGCATGATCGTGGCGTGAAGGGCGGGGTCCGTCATGGCCGCCCTCATACGCATTGGAAGATGTGGACGCTAAGCCCGATCATACGCGGGTCGCCGGGGCCAGCTCAGTCGAGAAGCGCGACGATCTCCGCGGCGATCTCGGCGGGCAGGCGCGATGCGCCGTCGCTCACCGTCGACACGGTCGCCCACTGCCCGAGCAACCCTGCCTTTGCCATCGCCGCATAATTGGTCCGGACTCGGTCCTGCAGCCCGGTATCCGCCTCATACGCATCGAACGCATCGTCGGTGTACGATCGTTTGCGCTTCTTCAGGATCAGCCCGCGCGCGATCGCGGCGGGGGTGTCGAGATAGACGGACAGGTCCGGCCTGGGCAGCGCGAACGACCCGGTCTCCAGGTCGGCGATCCACGCCATCATCGCGTCGGCTTCGTCGGCCGCGACCTGCGCCGCCTGATACGCCATGTTCGACGCGATGTAGCGATCGAACACCACGACATCGTTCGCCGCCATCGTCGCGAGCAGGTGATCGCGCGATTCCATCCGGTCGAGCGCGTACAGCACCGCCGCCGCCCTGGGCGACGTGCCGCGCGGCAGCGTGCCCGCCAGCATCGCGCCGAGCGCCCAGCCGCCGACCGTCTCGGTATAGCGTGGGAACGACACGACCTCGGCGGTGCGGCCGGTGGCACGCAGCTGCTCGACCACCAGCGCCGAGGCGGTGGCCTTGCCCGCGCCGTCGGCGCCTTCGATTGCCAGGAGAAAGCTCATCATGCTGCCCTAGCAAGCCTTACCGGCTCACCAAAGCCTGCAAATCGATCAGCCCGCGCAGCAGCGACGTGCCGCCGGGCGACGCGATGTAGCGCGGCGTCCAGTTCGGCCGGAACTTCTCCTTGTACGCGCGCAGCCCCGCAAAGCCGTAGAATCGCTCGCCGTGACGGAACAGGAACGCCGCCACCTTGGACCAGGTCGGCGACAGCCGCCGTGCCTCGATCCCCGACAGCGGCGCCATGCCGAGCGAGAAGTGGCGATAGCCATGCTCATGCCCCCACAGCATTAGCCGCGTGAACAGGAAGTCCATGCCCCCCTGCGGCATGTCCTCGGCATGGCGCATCAGATCGACCGACAGCTCCTGCTTGTTGGGCGTCCCCCAGACATTGGCGAACGCGACGATGCGCCCCTCGATCCGCACCACCGCGCAGTCGAACTGCGCGAGATAGCCCGGCTCGAACCGGCCGACGCTGAAGCTCTTCTCGGCGTGATGTTTGTCCGCCAGCCACCAGTCGGAGATCGCCTGCAATTCGGGAATGATCGCGGGCATGTCGGCGGCGGGCACGACCGCGAACGCCGCGCCCGCGCGTTCGGCGACCCGGCTCGCCTTGCGGACGCTGCGCATGTCGGGCGTGTCGAGCGTGAAGCCGTCGAGCTCGACGGTCGCCTCCTCGCCATATTTGACGAGCTTCAGCCCCATCTCGATCGCGATCGGCACGATCCTGAGGCCGATCTGGTAGAGCAGCAGGCGGCCCTGCGCGGCATCCGCGCGCGCGCGGATCGCCCAGAGCAGCTCGGACCAGGCCTCGCTCGGCCCGACCGGGTCGCCCAGCACGATCCAGCTCGCGCCCTTGACCTGGTACATCAGGAACGCGTCGCCGCTGTCCGACACCAGGAAGCGCTTGTCGCCGGTAAAGGCGAGCATCGCATCGGTCCGGTCGGCATGCGCCAGCGCGGCGGTCGCGACGTCGTCGGGCAGCGTGTCGTGGAGGACGGGGATGGGCGCCGCCGCGAACAGCCGCCAGATCGCCGCCCCGATCAGCAGCAACCCGACCGCCAGGCTCGTCCGCAGGAAGCGCGAGGCGTTGCCGTTGGTCTCGAACTGCCACCACAGGTCGCTCGAATAGCCGACCCGGCGATAGGCGAAGAACCCGATCAGCACCGACAAGCCGATCGCCGCGCCGACGCCGACCAGCCATTCGGGCGACAAGGGCTCGGCCGTCAGCCGCGTGCGCCGGTAGAACGCCGCGCGAGTCCATTGCAGCGCCGCGGCGGTGAGCAGCAGGATCGTCGCCTCCTCGTAATCGAGGCCCTTGGCGATCGACAGCAGCGCGCCGGCGATCAGCAGCATCCGCGCCGCCCAGAACGCGCCGTCGAGCCGGCGGTAGAGCCCGAGCGCCACGAACAGCAGCATGACGCCGACGAGGCTCGCGGCGACATGCGCCATCTCGCTGATCGGCAGCGGCAGGATCGTCGCCAGCGTATCCATGCGTCCAGGCGCGGCGGGCAGCGCGCCCGATACCAGCAGCATGGCCCCGCTCAGGAACACCAGCACGCCGAGCAGCAGCGGCGCCAGCGGCAGCGCGATCGCCAGCGGATCGGGACCGCGGCCGGGCTCCCGGTTGCGCCCCCGGTTTCTCCATTGCCGCCCCTCGTGGACCGCGATCAACACCGCGGCCAGCACCAGCGGCGCGACATAATAGATGATGCGATAGGCGAGCAGCGCCGCGAGGATCGTCGCATTGTCCTGCGGCATCGTCGCGATGATCACCGCCTCGAACACGCCGAGCCCGCCGGGCACATGGCTGATCAGCGCGACGACGATCGCGACCGCATAGCCGAGGAACAGCACCGGATAGAGCTCGGGCGAGGCGTTCGGCAGCAGCACGAACAGCGCGGCACTCGCCGCCGCAAGGTCGACCGTCGACACCAGCACGAGCGCCAGCGCCTGCCGCGCATCGGGCAGCGGCAGTCGCCAGCCGAACAGCGCGAGCGCCCCGCCGCGGCGATAGCGCAGGACGATCGCCAGCATCGCCAGCGGGATCGCGATGCCGATCGTCCGCTCGAGCAGCGGCGGCATCGTCCATTTGACGATCGGCAGCATCCCCGGATGCAGCGCCATCGACAGGCAGGCGACGGTGATCACGCCCGCCCAGAACGTCACCCCCGCAATCAGGACGACGCGTGCGACGGCGGCCTCGTCGAGCCCGGCGCGGCTATAGACGCGGTAGCGTGCGGAGCCGCCGGTCAGCATCGCGAGGCCGAGATTGTGGCTGATCGTATAGCTCGTGAACGACGCGACCGCCGCGGTGCGCCACGGCAGCGGATGACCGATCACCTTGAGCGCGATCGTGTCGTAGAAGGTGAGCGCGATATAGCTGACGATCGTCAGTGCGATCGACGCGGACAATTCGGGCCAGCCGAGCGCCGAGAAGGCGGCGCGAACCTCCGACAGGCGGATCTCCGCGGTCAGCTTGTGGATCGCCGCGAAGCCGAGCACCGCGACGACCAGCACCGCCAGCGCGATCAGCGTCCCGCGCCGGTGCGCGACCCAGTCGCGAATCCGCGCCACGTGGGTCAACCGCGGCGCCACGTCTGTGTCTTGCACAGGAAGCCGCCGATCAGGCACCCCTTCACCGCGATCGTGTTCGCGTCGAGCAAGGTCAGCGTCGAGCCGAAGGTGCGGCCCATGTCGGGGACGAAGATCTGGCCCGACCATGTGTTGCGCCCATGGGGACGGTATTCGCGGAGCAGCGCGGTACCGATCAGCTTCGGGGTGCCGCCGTCGCGCGCATCGGCCTGCGCCTCGTCGTCGGCGCGCACGACCCAGCCGCACAGCTTGTCGCCGCACGCACCGGTCTTCACCGCCACGCTGTTCTTCGGATTATGCCAGACGCCTTCCACCGGCGACGCTGGAACGGCCCCCCCCGCGATCATCGCGAGCGCCAACACTGCAGGAATCATCGGTCGATCCTCAATCCGCGAATACGAACCGCGAGAGCACGTCGTAGAGCGCATCCGTGTCGCGGTGAAGCGGGTGTCCGCCGGGCAGCGCGATCCGCCGCGCATTGGCTTGCGTCAGCCGCGGGCACAGGCTTTCCACCTCGTCGACGCCCTGCACGCAGAGCAGAGGTGCCCAGGTGAGCCTGCGCGCCGTCGGCATCGCATCGGTGGTCGGTGTCCAATAATCGAACACTTCGCTCGGCGAGGCGCGAAACTGGACGGTGGTCTCGGGGACGACCAGCGCGACCCTGGCGATCTTCGCGCGCAGGTCGGCGGGCAGTCCGATGAGCCCGACATGGAGCATGTCCGCGCCGAACGACTGGCCGATCAGCACGACCCGGTCGGCATGGCCGAACCGAAGCGCGCGCTGTTCGGCGCGGGCGATCAGCCTCGCGATCTCCGCGGGCGTCCGTGTCGTGCGCAGATAGGTGAGCGTGTTGACCGCCACCACGGGGACACCGTCGGCGGCGAACCGATGCGCGATCTGCGGTGCCATGCCGATCTTGTAGCCGAGATCGCCGGTCAGCAGCACGACGGCGAACGCGCGCCGCGGCGTGGTCGCAGACTCGAGCGCGGGAACATCGGTGAAGACCGGTCCGCCGAAATAGCCGAGCCAGCCCATGAAGGCCGTCGCGCCGAGCACGACCACGACCAGAGCGAGCAAGGATCGGCGCAACCATGTCATCCGCAACCGATTGCACGCGTCCGGATGATCGACAAATGGAGCCGGAATGACGTTTTTTTCACCCGCTCCGTTCGTCATTCGACCGGGGCGCTGTCGTTCAACCGCGCGTTAGTCCGGCTTGTGCGCGAGCCGTTCGTGGTGGCGGATCACCTCGTCGATGATGAAGCGCAGGAATTTCTCCGAAAACTCGGGATCGAGCTGCGCCTGCGCCGCCAGCTGCCGCAGCCGCGCGATCTGGCGTTCCTCGCGGCCGGGGTCGGCGGGCGGCAGGTCGTGCAGCGCCTTGTGGCGGCCAACCGCCTGCGTCACCTTGAAACGCTCGGCGAGCATGTGGATCAGCGCCGCATCGATATTGTCGATGCTCTGGCGATATCCGTTCAGCAGTTCGTCGGCCACCCGCGCACCCTTTCGTTGGTTCGGAGCGCCTTTTGCGGGCGCGCGCCCTCTTGGGCAAGCGCAGAAGGGGGCCGCGATCGGCGCCAAGGGTTGCTTTGCCGGGGCATAGGCGTCAGAGGCTCGGGGAGATGAGCGCCACCGTCCACCGCCTCGAAGCCGTACGTCCCAATCCCGAGTCCCAGCCGTCGCTGGACCCGATGGTCAAGCTCGTCACCGGCGATATGGATCAGGTCAATGCCGTGATCCGCGGCCGGATGGAGTCGGAAATTCCGTTGATCCCCGAACTCGCCGGTCATCTGATCGCTGGCGGGGGCAAGCGGATGCGGCCGATGCTGACGCTCGCGAGCGCGCAGCTGATCGGTTATGCCGGCACGCAGCATCACCTGCTCGCCGCTGCGGTCGAGTTCATCCACACCGCGACGTTGCTCCATGACGACGTCGTCGACGGGTCGGACCTGCGCCGGGGCAAGCGCACCGCCAACATCATCTGGGGCAACCCCGCCAGCGTGCTGGTCGGTGATTTCCTGTTCAGCCGCAGCTTCGAGCTGATGGTCGAGGCGGGCAGCCTGAAGGCGCTCAAGATCCTGTCCTCGACCAGCGCGGTCATCGCCGAGGGCGAGGTGAACCAGCTGTCCGCCGCACGCCGCGTCGATCTTGGCGAGGAGCGCTATCTCGACATCATCGGCGCGAAGACCGCCGCCTTGTTCGCGGCTGCCTGCCGGATCTCCGCGGTCGTCGCCGATCGCCCCGATGCCGAGGAGGCCGCGCTCGACGCCTATGGCCGCAACCTCGGCATCGCGTTTCAGCTGGTCGACGATGCGATCGACTATGTCTCGGATGCGGACACGATGGGCAAGGATGCCGGCGACGATTTCCGCGAGGGCAAGATGACGCTTCCGGTCATCCTCGCTTATGCGCGCGGCTCGGCCGAGGATCGCGCCTTCTGGAAGGACGCTGTCGAAGGCCGCCGCGACAGCGACGCCGACCTGCAACACGCGATTCGCCTGATCCGCTCGACGCGTGCGATCGACGACACGTTCGCGCGGGCCCGCCATTACGGCCAGCGCGCGATCGATTCGATCGGCGGCTTCGCCAACGGCCCCGCCAAGGACGCAATGATCGAGGCGGTCGAATTCGCGGTCGCCCGCGCGTACTAAGGTAAATCCTAGCCCTGGCGGGGGAGGATCAAGCGCAGATACAAAAACGGCGGCCGATCGCTCGGCCGCCGTCGTCGTTTCTAGAACCGGTTACGGCTCAGCGGCACTTCACGTTGCCGCGATCGACCGAGCGGCCGAGCAGTGCGCCGCCGCCAGCACCCGCCAGCGTACCGAGCGTCCCGCCACCGATCAGGTTCGCCAGCGCGCCGCCGCCGAGCGCACCGATCACCAGGCCGGTCGTGCCATCGTTGCGCTTGCAATAAGCGCGACCGTCATTGCCGCGATAGATGCGGTCGTTGCGGCCGAGACGACGCTCGCGGTAGTTGCCGTTCTGGTAGCTGCGCGACGGATCCCAGTTGCGGTCGTCGCCACGCCAGTTGCGATCGCCACCACGACGGTCGTCACGATCCCGGTGATCGCGGTCGCGTCGGTCGTCGTGACGCTGGGCGGTCGCCGCGGTCGGCAGCATCGCCGGGGCGGCAACTGCGACCGACATCAACGCGGCGATAAGATGCTTCTTCATGAGATACTCTCCTGATCTGTGTCAGGGTAACCCGCACCGAGCCGGAAAAGTTCAAACCGTCGACGCGTCCGCCATCGAGCAGTCATGGTCGCCGCCGGTCTCGACCTGCAACGTCGCATGCCCGATCCCGAACCTGTCGTGCAGCATCGTCCTGGCATCGCTCAGGAACTGATCGCCGGGGTGGCCGCCTGGCATGACCAGGTGCGCGGTCAGCACGGGTTCGGTGGTGCTCATCGGCCAGATGTGGAGATCGTGGATCTTCTCCACGCCGGGCAGCCCGCACAGCGCCGCATCGACATCGTCATACGCGATCCCGCGCGGGACGGCGGACAGCGACATCTCGACCGTTTCGCGCAGCAGGCCCCAGGTCTGCCAGAAGATGAGGATCGCGATCACGATGCTCACCGCCGGATCGATCCAGCTGAGCCCGGTGCTCCAGATCACTATCCCCGCGATCACCACGCCTGCGGAGACGAGCGCGTCGGCCGCCATGTGCAGATACGCGCCGCGGATGTTGACGTCGCCCTTGCGCCCGCGCGCGAACATCCAGGCGGTGATCGCGTTGACCGCGATGCCGACGCCCGCAACCATTGACACGGTCAGCCCGGCGGTGGGGGCCGGATCGGAGAAGCGCTGCGACGCCTCGAGCACGATCGCGCCGAGCGCGACCATCAACAGCAGCGCGTTGGCCAGCGCGGCGAGGATCGTCGAGCCCTTCAGCCCATAGGTGAAGCGCTTGGTCGGCGCGGTCCGCGCGAGCATCGTCCCGCCCCAGGCGACGACGAGGCCGAGCACGTCGGACAAATTATGCCCCGCGTCGGCGAGCAGCGCGACCGAGTCGATCCGCAGGCCGACAATGGCCTCCACCGCGACGAAGACGATATTGAGGCCGATGCCGATCGCGAACGCGCGGTCGAACGAGGCTGGCGCGTGGCTATGGCCGCCATGACTGTGCCCGGCATGACTTTGGTCATGGCCTTGAGAATGCTCGTGATGATGTCCGCCCAACGCCCGCGCTCCACTGATTCGGCTGCCGCGTAGCATCGTCGTATCATGAGATACTAGGACGCGAGATCAACGCGCTATGCATTCCCCAACCCCTGTCCGTCATCCCAGCGAAAGCTGGGATCCAGAGCGGCGGATGCTGCGGTCCGTTACGCTGGATCCTGGGTCGAGCCCAGGATGACGGCGTGTCGGGGGCAGGGGGGAATCACCCCTCGCTGGCGAGCGCTTTCAACCGGTACAGCGCGTCGAGCGCATCGCGCGGGCTCATCGCGTCGATGTCGAGCTTCGCCAGATCCTCGCGGAGCACGTCGCACGCGACCTCCTCGATCTGCGCGGCCGCGGCGAACAGCGGCAGGTCGTCGAGCCCCGCGGCGATCCCGCCGGTCTTCGCGCGCCCCGCCTCGAGCTTGGCCAGCACCGCCTTCGCGCGCGCCACCGTCGCCGGCGACATCCCCGCGAGCCGCGCGACCGCGAGCCCGTAGCTGCGATCCGCCGGGCCGTCGGCGAGTTCGTGGAGCAGCACCAGCTCGCCCTTCCACTCGCGCGCGCGGACATGGTGCAGCGACAGCGCCTCGCAGCGTTCGGCGAGCCGGGTCAGCTCGTGATAATGCGTCGCGAACAGACACCTGCACCGGTTGTCCTCATGGATCGCCTCGACCACCGCCCAGGCGATCGCGAGCCCGTCATAGGTCGAGGTGCCGCGCCCGACCTCGTCGAGGATCACGAACGAGCGCGGCGTCGCCTGCGCGAGGATCGCCGCGGTCTCGACCATCTCGACCATGAAGGTCGATCGGCCGCGCGCGAGATTGTCCGACGCGCCGACGCGGCTGAAGAGGCGATCGACGAGGCCGAGCGTCGCCTTGGTCGCGGGCACGTAGGAGCCCGCTTGTGCCAGCACCGCGATCAGCGCGTTCTGGCGCAGGAAGGTCGATTTACCGCCCATGTTGGGGCCGGTGACGAGCCACAACCGCGAGCTTTCGGACAGGTTGCAGTCGTTCGCGACGAACCGGTCGCCCGACTTCGCGACCGCGGCCTCGACAACCGGGTGCCGCCCGCCCTCGATCTCGAAGCACGCGTGATCGACCAGCGACGGCCGCGCCCAGGCGCCTTCCGCGGCGCGCTCGGCGAGGCCCGCCGCAACGTCGAGCCGCGCGAGCGCGTCGGCGGTCGCGGCGATCGCCTCGCGCCCCGCCAGCGCCTGCGCGGTGAGTTCCTCGAGATGCGCGGCTTCGGCCGCCAGCGCGTGCGCGCCCGACTGCGACACCTTGGCGGCGACCTCGTGCAGCGCAGGCGTGTTGAAACGCACGACACCCGCCAGCGTCTGGCGATGCGTGAAGCCGCTCTCGGGCTTCATCAGCGGGTCGGCGGCGCGCGCGGGCACCTCGACATGATAGCCGAGCACGCCGTTATGGCGGATTTTCAACGCGGTGACACCGGTGGTGGTGCGGAACTCGGCCTCCAACGCGGCGATCGCGCGCCTGCCGCCCGCGCCCGCATCGCGCAGGTCGTCGAGCGCGGCGTCATAGCCTGCCGCGATATAGCCGCCATCGGACGATTCGATCGGCGGCGACGGCACCAGCGCGCGCTTGAGCAGGTCGATCAGCGCGCCATGCCCGCGCAGCCGCGGCGCGATCTCGCGCAGCAGCGGCGGCGGCGAGTCGATCCCGTCGAGCCGCTCGCCCAGGCTCCACGCGCCGTCGAGCCCGTCGCGCAACTGGCCGAGATCGCGCGGGCCCCCGCGCCCTGCCGCGAGCCGGCCGAGCGCGCGACCGATATCGGGGAGCGCACGCAGCGTCGACCGCAGCCGCTCGCGCGCCGCCTGGTCGTCATGGAACAGCCGGACGAGATCGAGCCGCGCATCGATCGCCGCCGCATCCATCAGCGGCGCGCCGAGATCGGCACCGAGCAAGCGCGCACCTGCCCCCGTGACGGTGCGATCGACCGCGTCGAGCAGGCTGCCCTTGCGGACGCCGCCGGTGGTGCAGGTGAGCTCCAGGCTCTCGCGCGTCGCGGCGTCGATCGCCATCGTCTCGGCGGCGCGGCCGATCCGCGGCGGGCGCAGGAAGGGCATCGTGCCCTTGGCGTTATGCTCGAGATACGCGACCAGCCCGCCCGCTGCGGCGAGCGAGGCGCGGCCGAACTGGCCGAACCCGTCGAGCGTCGCGACGCCGTAGAGCCGCTTCAGCCGCGCCTCGCCCGCGGCGCTGTCGAAATCGAGCTTGGGCCGGAGCGTGGTGGCGGCCTCTTCGAAGGCGCTCGCCTCCGAGGCGACGACTTCCGCCGCGCCGAGCCGCGCGAGTTCGGCGTCGACCGCGTCGGGTGCGACCTCGACGATCTCGAACCGGCCGGTCGAGACGTCGGCCGCGGCGATCGCCACCGATCCGCCGACCTCACCGATCGCGATGCACCAATTGTCCGCGCGCGCGTCGAGCAGCGCCTCTTCGGTCAGCGTGCCGGCGGTGACGACGCGGACGATCGCGCGCGCAACGAGCGCCTTGGAGCCGCCGCGCGCCTTGGCCTCCGCCGGGCTCTCGACCTGCTCGGCGATCGCGACGCGGTGTCCCGCCTTGATCAGGCGTTGCAGATAGACGGTTGCGGCATGGACGGGGACGCCGCACATCGGGATCGGCTTGCCCTCATGCTCGCCGCGCGCGGTCAGCGCGATGTCGAGCACTGCGGCGGCCGTCCGCGCATCGTCCATGAACAGCTCGAAGAAATCGCCCATGCGGTAAAACAGCAGGCAGTCCTGCGCCTCTGCCTTCAGGCCGAGATACTGCGACATCATGGGGGTAGGGGCGGGGTGCGACATCACGGTGCGGGTAGCGAAAAGCCGCGCCCCGTAAAACCCCTCTCCCCTCGGGGAGAGGGAGGGGCCCGCGCGCAGCGTGGGAGGGTGAGGGGGCGTGAGGCTCGGGTGCGCACCCCAACCGCCCCTCATCCGGCGCCTCCGCGCCACCTTCTCCCCGAGGGGGAGAAGGACGTTTCGATCGGGCCGTGTTGTTCTCCCTCATTCACACCACCCCCGCTTATCAAAACCACCCCGGCGAAGGCCGGGGCCCAATTGGGGGACGACGGTAACGAACGGCGGTCCGTCCTTACTTCGGCCTTCCCACTTGGGCCCCGGCCTTCGCCGGGGTGGTGGTTAGCGCCAACCCCTTGGGCGAAGTGTCCGGGGTGACGAACGCCGGCCACCTGCCTAGAAGGTCCTCCAAACCTAACGATCCCCCCGCGAGGCCCCGCCATGTCCGACGAAACGCTCCAATTCTCCGAACGCGAAGCGCTGCTGTTCCATTCGGAAGGCCGGCCGGGGAAGATCGAGATCATCGCATCGAAGCCGATGGCGACGCAGCGCGACCTGGCGCTTGCCTATTCGCCCGGCGTCGCGGTGCCGGTGCAGGCGATCTACGACGATCCCGCGACCGTCTATGATTACACCGCCAAGGGAAACCTCGTCGCGGTGATCTCGAACGGCACCGCCATCCTCGGCATGGGCAATCTCGGCCCGCTCGCGTCGAAGCCGGTGATGGAAGGCAAGGCGGTGCTGTTCAAGCGCTTCGCCGACGTCGACGCGATCGATATCGAACTGAAGACCGAGGACGTGAACCGCTTCATCGACGCGGTCGAGCTGATGGAGCCGACCTTCGGCGGGATCAATCTCGAGGATATCAAGGCGCCCGAATGCTTCATCATCGAGCAGGCGTTGCGCGAGCGGATGAACATCCCGGTCTTCCATGACGACCAGCACGGCACCGCGATCATCACCGCCGCGGGGCTGATCAACGCGTGCCTGCTGACGGGCCGCAAGCTTTCCGAGGTCAAGATCGTCGTCAACGGCGCGGGGGCGGCGGCGATCGCCTGCACCGAGCTGGTCAAGGCGATGGGCGTGCGCGGCGACAACGTCATCCTGTGCGATCGCAAGGGCGTGATCTACCAGGGCCGCGAGGGCGTCGACCAGTGGAAGTCGGCGCACGCCGCGATCACCGAGACACGCACGCTGACCGAGGCCTTGGTCGGCGCCGACGTGTTCCTCGGCCTGTCGGCGGCAGGCTCGCTGACGCCCGAGATGGTCAAGGACATGGCGCCCGCGCCGATCATCTTCGCGATGGCCAATCCCGAGCCGGAGATCCGCCCCGAGCTGGCGATGGCCGCGCGTCCCGATGCGATCGTCGCCACCGGCCGTTCGGATTACCCGAACCAGGTCAACAACGTGCTCGGCTTCCCGTTCATCTTCCGCGGTGCGCTCGACGTCCGCGCGACGGGGATCAACGACGCGATGAAGATCGCCGCCGCCAACGCGATCGCTGAACTCGCGCGCGAGCGCGTCCCCGAGGAGGTCGCGGCGGCGTACGGCGTCCGTCACAGCTTCGGCCCGACCTACATCATCCCCGCGCCGTTCGATCCGCGGCTGATGGAAGTCGTCCCCGTCGCGGTCGCCAAGGCGGCGATGGCGTCGGGCGTCGCGACCAAGCCGATCCTCGACATCGAGGCGTATCGGCATTCGTTGAGAGCGCGCCTCAACCCGACGACGTCGGTGCTGTCGATGGCATACGAGGGTGCGCGCGCGCATCCCAAGCGCGTGATCTTCGCCGAGGGCGAAGAGGAAGTCGTGCTGCGCGCGGCGATCGCGTTCAAGGAGGGCGGCTATGGCACGCCGGTGCTGGTCGGTCGCGACGACGTGCCCGACCGGTTGCGCGCGTTGGGCGTCACCGACCCGGAGAGCTTCGAGTTGCACAACAGCCGCGTCTCGCCGCTGGTCCCCAAGATGGTCGACTTCCTCTACGAGCGGCTTCAGCGGCGCGGCTATCTGCGCCGCGATTGCGAGCGGATGGTCAACCAGGACCGCAACATCTTCGGCGCGTTGCTGCTCCAGCTCGGCGAAGGCGATGCGATGATCACCGGCATCACGCGCACCTATAGCGAGACGATGCGGCAGATCCGTCGCGTGATCGATCCCGTCACGGGCAAGACGCCGTTCGGCATCCACCTGCTCGTCGGCCAGAGCCACACGGTGTTCATCGCCGACACGACGGTCAACGAGCGCCCGACCGCCGAGCAGCTCGCCGACTTCGCCGAACAGACCGCCGCGGTCGCACGCCGGATGGGGCATGAGCCGCGCGTGGCGTTCCTCAGCTATTCGAACTTCGGCAATCCGAAGGGCGAATGGCTCGACAATATCCGCGATGCGGTGACCGTGCTCGACGGCCGCAAGGTCGGGTTCGAATATGAGGGCGAGATGGCGCCGGATGTCGCACTCAACCCGAAGCAGCTGGCGAACTATCCGTTCGCGCGGCTGTCGGGGCCGGCGAACGTGCTGATCATGCCGGGGCTCCAGTCGGCGCATATCTCGGCGAAGTTGCTGCGCGAGCTGGGTGGAGACTCGGTCATCGGCCCGATGCTGATCGGCATGGAAAAGCCGGTCCAGGTCGCGCCAATGACCAGCACAGCGAGTGAACTGGTGACGCTGGCCGTCCTCGCGGCAGGCGGCATCGCCCGCTAATCTCCCTCGCCCCTACGGGGAGAGGGAAGGGGCCCGCGGCGCTTGCCGTGGGAAGGGAGAGGGGCGTGAGGCTCGGGACGTATCCGCCAAAGCCCCTCTCCCTTCCGCAGCCAAGCGGCTGCTCCCTCCCTCTCCCCGGAGGGGCGAGGGAATTAGCTCACGCGTCGATGCTGGTGCCGAGCGAAGCGTGGACGAGGCCACCGTCGACCGTGATCGTCTCGCCGATCACATAGTCCCCGGCGCGGCTGGCGAGGTAGATCGCCGCGCCCGCCATATCCTCGTCCACCCCGACGCGCTTCGCCGGAATCCCCTCCGCCACCGCATCCCCATGGTCCCGCGCCGCCTTGTTCATGTCGCTCGCAAACGCCCCCGGCGCGATCGAGGTGACGTTGATCGAGTCCGTCACCAGCCGCGCCGCCATCCGCTTGGTCAGATAGATCAGCGCCGATTTCGACGCGTGATAGCTGTACGTCTCCCAAGGGTTGAGCCGCTGCCCGTCGATCGACGTGATGTTGATCACCTTGGCCGGCCGCTCGCGTGACCCCGACGCCTTCAGCGCCGCGTGCAGCGCCTGCGTCAGGAAGAACGGTGACTTGACGTTGAGGTCCATGACCTTGTCCCAGCCGGCCTCCGAGAAATCCTCGAACGGCACGCCCCAGGCCGCGCCGGCGTTGTTCACCAATATGTCGAGCTTTGACTCATGCTCGGCGAACTGCTCGGCCAGTGCCTTGCACCCCGCCACCGTCGACACGTCCTGCGGCAGCGCGATGCAATTCGGCCCGAGCTCGGCCGCGGTCTCCTCGCACGCCGCGGCCTTGCGCGACGAGATATAGACCTTGGCCCCTTGCGCGATGAAGCCCGCAGCGATCATCTTGCCGATCCCGCGGCTGCCGCCGGTGATCAGCGCGACGCGGCCGTCGAGCCGGAACAGGGTGGTGGTATCCATGGCGCATCCTCCGAATGTTTGCCCGCTTGGTATCGCCGCGGCGGCGTTCCTGCAAACCCGTTATTCGAAGCCGCCCATATTGACGAGGGTGGGAGCCGTACTATGCTCGCCAAAACGGGAGAGAGCGGGTGCGGTTTTCAGGCAAGCGGGCGGTCGTGACGGGCGGCGCATCGGGGATCGGCCGGGCGACTGCGCTGCGGCTCGCCGATGAGGGCGCGAGCGTGCTGATCGGCGACATCGATGAGGCCGGCGGGCAGGCGCTCGCCGACGCGTCTGGTAGCCGCATCCAGTTCCAGCGTACCGACGTGCTGCAGGCGGGCGATATCGAGGCGCTGATGCAGGCCGCCGACGATGCAGGCGGGCTCGACATCGTGTTCAACAATGCCGGCGCGGGCGGATCGCGCGACCCGATCGGCGAGATTTCGCCCGAGGACTGGGACCGCACGCAGGCGCTCCTCCTCCGCTCGGTCGCGCTCGGCATCCGTTACGCGGCGCCGCTGATGGCGAAGCGCGGCGGCGGCGCGATCGTCAACACCTCGTCGGTGTCCGCGCTCGGCACCGGCTATGCGCCGACCGCCTATTCCACCGCCAAGGCCGGGGTGCTGCACCTGACCAAGCAGGCCGCCGCCGATCTCGCGCGCCACGCGATCCGCGTCAACGCGGTCGTCCCCGGCTTCATCGTCACCAACATCTTCACGCGGATGCTCGATCTCGACGCGGCGAAGACGAGCAAGGCGGACGCGATGATCGCGCATATCGCCGCCGACGCGCAGCCGATCCGCCGCCCCGGGACCGGTGACGACATCGCCGCCGCGGTTGCGTTCCTCGCCAGCGACGATGCGAGCTTCATCACCGGCACGCACATCCTGGTCGACGGCGGCATGACGATCGGCACGCGGCCGAGCTGGGACCCCGCGCAACCGTCGCTGTTCTCGATCCTCGACAGCCTGAAATGACCGCCTCTTTATGACCGCCCCGGCCCGGCGGCTGTCGACCGCGACGATGGCGAGCTATGGCTTCGGCGCGGTGGCGTACGGGGTGAAGGATTCCGGGTTCGGGACGTTCCTGCTGCTGTTCTACAATCAGGTCGTCGGGCTGCCGTCCGCAACGGTCGGTCTCGTCATCATGATGGCGCTGCTGATCGATGCGTTCGTCGATCCCGCGGTCGGTTTCTTCTCCGATCGGACGCGGACTCGGTGGGGGCGGCGGCATCCGTGGATGTACGCGTCGGCGCTGCCGATCATGATCGGCTGGCTGTTGCTGTGGAATCCGCCGGCGATGCTGTCGCAGCCGCAGACGCTCGTCTGGCTGTTCGCGATGGCGGTGCTCGTGCGCAGCGCGGTGAGTTGCTACGAGGTGCCGTCGGTCGCGCTGACCCCCGAGCTTACGTCGGGCTATGACGAGCGGACGCGGATCATGGCCTATCGCTATCTGTTCGGCTGGGTCGGTGGGTTGCTGATGCTGCTGTCGGCCTACCAGTATTTCCTCAGCCCCACGGCGGCGTTCCCGAACGGCCTGCTCAACCGCGCGGGCTATGCCGGGTTCGCGCTGGCGGGGGCGGTCGCGATCGGCGTCGCGATCCTCGTCTCCGCGCTCGGCACGCACCACGAGATCAGGCATCTCCCCAACCCGCCGATCGCCCGGCAGACTCTGCGCGAGTCCTTCGCCGAACTCCGCCAGACCGTGAAGAACCGCGCGTTCGTCATCCTGATGGCGGCGGGCGTCTGCGCGTACACGATCCAGGGCATCAGCTATGCGATGTCGAACTATCTCTACACCTATGTCTGGGGCTTCAAGGGGCCGGTGTTCGTCTACCTGACGATCGCGCTGTTCTCGGGCGTGTTCCTCGCCTTCCTCGCCGCGCCCCGGCTCGGCAGGACGGGGAGCAAGCCCAAGGTCGCGCTCGCCGCGGTGCTGCTCGGCGCGGCGCTCAACACCGCGCCCTATTGGTTGCGGATGCTCGGCATGTTCCCTGAGGTCGGCGACCGCGCGCTGCTGCCGATGCTGTTCGGGCTGTTCATCCTCGGCACCGCGTCGAACGTCACCGGGTTCATCCTCGGCGCGTCGATGATGGCCGATGTGGTCGAGGATTCGGAGGCGAAGACCGGGCGACGCTCCGAAGGCGTGTTCTTCGCCGGCTCGTTCTTCGTCCAGAAATGCACGAGCGGGATCGGCATCTTCTTCGCCGGGATGATCCTGGCGGTCGCGGGCTTCCCCGCCAAGGCGACGCCGGGGACGGTGCCGGTCGCGACGATCGACCGGTTGACGCTGATCTATGCCGGGCTGTACGTCGCGCTCGCCTGCGTCTCGGCGTATTTCTTCGCGCGGTTTCCGTTCGCGCGCGTGGAGCATGAGGCACGGCTGGCGCGGCTGGCAACGAAACCGACCTAAGCACCTTCGTCATCCTGACGAAAGTCAGGATCCAGGGTGACGGAGGATTGTCCTTTACGGCTCTGGATCCTGACTTTCGTCAGGATGACGGGGCTCGCGGCAGGCGCTGCGCGTCCCTCCCTTCCAGCAGGAGGAACTGCACGTTAGGACCGACGCCTGGCCTTCCCGCCCTCGGGGAACGGCGACATCGGAGTTTCCATGCGTATCCCCGCACTAGCCACCGCCCTGACGCTCGTCCTCGCATCCCCCGCCGTCGCGCAGACGATCGCGCCGATCCTCACCACCCCCGACGCGCGCGATCCGCACAGCTACGCCCGCCCCGCAGAAGCCCGCGTCACGCATGTCGCGCTCGATCTCGCCGCCGATTTCGACACGCACGTCATCCGCGGCATCGCGACACTCGACATCCTGGCCAAACCGGGCGCGAAGCTCGTGCTCGACGACAATGGCCTCAAGATCGTCACCATCACCGACGCCAACGGCAACGGCAAGCCGCTTGCCTACGAAGTCGGCGCGGTCGACAAGATCCACGGCGCCCCGCTGACCGTCACGCTGAACGGCGCCGATAAGATCCGCATCGCCTACGCCTCGTCGCCCGACGCCAAGGCGCTCCAATGGCTCACCCCGGCGCAGACCGCGGGCAAGAAGCAGCCGTTCCTGTTCAGCCAGGGCGAGGCCATCCTCAACCGCAGCTGGATCCCGACGCAGGACTCCCCCGGCATCCGCCAGACCTGGGAGGCGAAGATCGCCGTCCCCAAGCAGCTCACCGCGGTGATGAGCGGGCTCGCCACGGCCAAGCCGACCTGCGTCGCCGATCGCTGCACCTTCCAGTACAAGATGGACAAGCCCGTCGCACCGTACCTGATCGCGCTCGCGGTCGGCGATATCGCGTTCAAGTCGACCGGCCCGCGCACCGGCATCTGGGCCGAGCCCGCCACGCTTCCCAAGGCGGCGTATGAATTCGGCGAGCTCGAGAAGTTCGTCGCGGCGGCCGAGGGGCTGTACGGCCCGTATCGCTGGGGCCGCTACGACGTGCTGGTTCTGCCGCCGTCGTTCCCGTTCGGCGGCATGGAGAACCCGACGCTGACCTTCGCCACGCCGACCGCGATCGCGGGCGACCGCAGCCTCGTCTCGTTGATCGCGCACGAACTCGCGCACAGCTGGTCGGGCAACCTCGTCACCAACGCGACCTGGGACGATTTCTGGCTCAACGAGGGCTTCACCAGCTATTTCGAGAACCGGATCATGGAGGCGCTGTACGGCAAGCGCCGCGCCGACATGGAGGCCGACCTCGCCTGGACCGACATGATGGCCGCGGTGAAGGAGGCCGGCGGCCCGGCCGCGAAGGACACGCAGCTCCACCTCGATCTCGACGCCGCGCGCGATCCCGACGACGGCATGACTCAGATCGCCTATGACAAGGGCGCATCGTTCCTCCGCACGATCGAAAAGCAGGTCGGCCGCGCGCGCTGGGATGCGTATCTGCGCAGCTATTTCGACCGCCACGCCTTCCAGCCACAGACCAGCGCAGGCTTCCTCGCCGATCTCAAATCGAAGCTGCTCACCCCCGCCGAGGCCAAGACGATCGGCGTCGACACCTGGGTCTACAGCCCCGGCATTCCGGCGAATGCGGTGCATGTCACGTCCGCCGCGTTCCCAGCGGTCGATGCCGCGGCGAAGGCCTATGCGGCAGGCGGCCCCTTGTCCGGCGTTCCGGGGAAGGCGACCACGCAGGAGATCACGCGCTTCCTGTCGCAGCTCCCGCGCACACTCCCGGCCGAGCGGCTGAAGGCGCTCGACGCCGCATTCGGCTGGAACATGACGGGCAATGCCGAGATCCGCTTCGCCTGGCTGCAACTCGCGCTCGCCAATCACTATGCGCCTGCAGACGCCTCGGCCGAGCAGTTCCTGACATCGCAGGGGCGGCGGAAATTCGTCGCGCCACTGTTCCAGCAGCTGATGGACTCAGGGGACTGGGGCCACACGCTCGCGATGGACATCTACGGCAAGGCGCGGGCGGGCTATCACGCGGTCACGCAGGTCACCGTGGACCGCATAACCGGCTGGAAACTCATGAACTGAGCCAGTCTGGCTGACGAATATGGGCGTTGGTCGGTGCGGCAACACGCTTCGTCGGATATGGTTCCCGGCGCGCTTTCAATTAAATCGAACCTCCCGTAGCCAGACTGCGACAAACGGGTTTTGGCCGGGGGGTCTCGATGAATTTCAAGGCGTTAGCAGCGCGTTTTGCGCTGGTGGTATCGTGCGGCCTGATGACGGCCACACCGGCAGCAGCCCAGTTCTGGCAGTGCGTGACGTTCGCCCGCTCGGTGTCGGGCATCGAGATCCGCGGCAACGCAAACACCTGGTGGAGCCAGGCCGAGGGTCGCTACGAGCGTGGCCACACCCCGAAGGCCGGTTCGGTCCTCGCCTTCTCGCCGACCTCGCGGATGCGCGTCGGCCATGTGGCGATGGTCTCGAAGGTCGTCAGCGACCGCGAAGTCCTCCTCACCCACGCCAACTGGTCGCGCCCCGGCGCGGTCGAGACCAACGTCCGTGCGGTCGACGTCTCCGACGCTGGCGACTGGAGCATGGTCAAGGTCTGGTACGGTCCGCAGGGCGGTCTCGGCACCTCGGCCTATCCGACCAAGGGCTTCATCTATTCGGGCCATGCCCCGGCCGGCGGCACGCTCGACGCGCCTGCGCAGCCCTCGTTCCAGATGGCCAGCGCCACGCGCACCGTCACCGCAACGCAGCGCGCCAACGCCGCGCAGCTCGCAAGCGTCCAGCACGGCCCGACCGACCCCCGCGGCATCTTCACGCTGGTGAACGAGGCGAACTGAGGTTCTGCTGGGCGATGTGGTGCCAGGCTGGTCCGGCACCCGCTACCGCCCCAACGTCTCGCACTGATCCCCCCCGGACAGTTTGACGCCCAAACGCTACCCTAAAGAAGCCCCCCCCCGGCGAAGGCCGGGGCCCAATTGGCGAGGTTTCGGTAACGGCGCGCAACGCCGATCAGCGACGTTTCCCAATTGGACCCCGGCCTTCGCCGGGGAGGTGCATTGGTCAATGTGCTGCGACGGCGACGCACATCTCTAAAAGCGCAAAAAGGGCCGATCCGCCCTACCCCCTTGTTCTCCCGCGAAGGCGGGAGCCCAGTCTGGATCCCCGCCTTCGCGGGGAAACACTCTTAGCTCGGCAACGATAAGCGACGCCCATCACGGGCTGAATTTCCTCAAGCAGCCTTAAACGTCAGCGCATCGCCGTTCATGCAATAGCGCTTCCCCGTCGGCTTTGGGCCATCGTCGAACACATGCCCAAGATGCCCGCCGCATCGCCGGCAATGCACCTCTGTCCGCGCCATCCCCATCGTCGAATCGACCCGGGTCCGCACCGCGTTCGGCATCGGCTGCCAGAAGCTCGGCCAGCCCGTCCCGCTCTCGAACTTGGTCTTCGACGAGAAATTCGGCAGGCCACATCCGCCGCACGCGAAGATCCCCGCGCGGTGTTCGCCGTTCAGCGGGCTCGAATAGGGTCGCTCGGTGCCCTCCTTGCGCAGCGTAGTATACGCATCGGGCGACAGCTTCTTGCGCCACTGCGCGTCGGTCAGCGTGACCTCGAACCGCTCGGCGGCCTGTGCGGGCTGCGACGTGCACCCCCAGAGCGCAAAGCCGGCGACACCCGCTCCGGCAAGCGTAAGAAAAGCGCGGCGGTCCTGGGTCATGTTCGTCTCCATGGTTCGGATATAGGTACGCGCGAACCGACCGATAAGGTGACGCCAACGCTCAGTATTTGCTGATTTCCACCGGCAGCGTGCGATAGCCGTGGACGAAGCACGCGTTCACGCGAGTCGGCTCCTCCAGCACGTTTACGCGCATCCGGCGTTTCGCCATCTCCTCCAGCAGGATCGCGATCTGCATCTCGGCCAGCCGCGCGCCGACGCAGCGGTGGATGCCATGCCCGAACGCCAGATGCCGCCGCGCATTGGCGCGATCCACCTGGATCGCATCCGCATCGTCGCCGAACACGCTCTCGTCGCGGTTCGCCGAGATGTACCAGAGGACCAGCTTGTCGCCCGCCTTGATCGATTGCCCCATCAGCTCGGTATCCGCGGTCGCGGTGCGGCGCATATGCGCGAGCGGGGTCTGCCAGCGCAGGATCTCGCTCACCGCATTGGGGATCAGCGCCGGATCCGCCTCGAGCTTGGCGCGCGCGTCGGGAAACTTGTCGAGCCCATAGGCGAGCGCGGACATCGAATTGCGAGTCGTGTCGTTGCCGCCGACGATCAGCAGGATGAGGTTCCCGATGAATTCATTGTGATCCATGTGCGACATCGCGTCCGAATGGATCATCATCGAGATCAGGTCGGGGGTCGGCTCCTTGTCGATCTTCGCATCCCACAAGGTTTTGAAATACGACCCGCATTCGAACATGTGGACAAGGCGTTGCTGGCGAAGCTCCTCGCTCTTCACCAGCTCGATATCGCCCGCCCAGTCGGACCAGAAGGTGAGCTTCCGGCGGTCGGCCCAGGGGAAATCGAACAGGATCGCGAGCATCTGCGTGGTGAGTTCGATCGCGACCGTGTCGACCCAGTCGAACCGCGTGTTCCACGGCAGGCTGTCGAGCATCGCCGCGGTCCGGCTGCGGATATCGCCCGACATCCGCGTCATCTCGCTGGGCGTGAAGGCGGGGGCGACGGTCCGGCGCTGGCCGGTATGGACCGGCCGGTCGCGCGCGATGAACATCGGCATCTGGACGTCGCGCTCGGCGACGAAATCGGCGATCGTGATGCCGCCCGCCTCGGACGAATAGAGCTCGGGGAGCGACTCGACTTCGACGATGCCCTTGTAGTTCGAGACCGACCAGTACGGACCGTAGTCGGAGTGCTCGACATAATGCACCGGCGACTCGGCGCGCAGCCGGGCGAACGGCGCCTGCCAAAGGTCGTCGCGGTAGAGTTCGGCGCGACTCACATCGAGCGGATCGACCGCTACGTCCACGTCCCGCGCCAGAGTCGCCATCGTCACCCTCCTATATTTTGGCACAGGAGAAGCTTTGCTGACACCTATGTCAATAGGGTTGATCCGAAGGCCCAGGATCCTCCCCCCGGCCGGGGAGGATCGAGCGGCCCTACGCGGTCGCCTTGGCCTTACGCCGCCAGAACGGCCGCGCGCTCCCCGATTGCAGCACGCCGCGCCGGAACAGCCGCGCGCCCACCGTGATGAAGATCGTCACCCACAGCGCCTGCCACGCGAGCGCCGCGACATGCGGCCACAGCTCGGGGGAATTCGCCGCGCGCCCGGCCATCGCGAACGGCGACGACAGCGGGAACAGCTCGGCGGCGGTCGCGATCCAGCTGCCGGGACGCGAGACCGCGGCCGACGACAGCCCGAACATCGCGACCTGCAGGATCGTGATCGGCAGCGACAGCATCTGGATCTCGCGCATCGTCGAGGCCTGCGCGCCGACGCCCAGGAACACCGAGCCGAGCAGCAGGTACGCCATGCTGAAATAGGCCGCAAACAGCAGCGCGAACGTCGGTCCGCCGACCGCCGGCGTCAGGTCGCCCAGTGCCGCCGCCGCGCCCGCCGGCATCAGCGTCGTGATCTGGCTGACCACCGTCCCCCAGAACGCGACGAACAGCACCGCGACGCCGAACATCCCGATCAGTTTGCCGAAGAACACCGATTCGAGCGGCACCGCGGCGGCGAGCACCTCGATCACCTTGTTGTTGCGCTCCTCGGCCATCGTGCCGACGACCTGGCCCGACAGGAACAGCGTCAGGAAGAAGATCCCGAACACTGCGAAGAAGGCGGACTGGTGCTGGCCCCCGACCGACGTCGTCGAGCGCGTGACCGGCGTCTTGGTCGCGGCGATCGCCGGCAGCGCGCCGCCCAGATTCTGCGCCGCCAGCGTCGTCTGCGCGAGCACGCCCAGATAATCCGCCGAGCGCCGTCCGCGCGGACCGTACAGGATCTGCGGCGCGTCGAGCGGGCCGTAGAGCACCGCCGACGCATCGACGTCCTTCGTCTCGAACGCGGCGCGCGCCTGCGCGGCCGGATCGGCGGCGGGCGCGACCGTGGTCAGTGCCGGGGGTGCCTCTTCGTCGCGGAACAGCGCGCGCAAGCCCGCGTCGGCCTGCGTGATCGGCCGCGCGGTCCCGGCGGGGACGATCGCGATGATCCGAGTCTTGTCCTGCGCGCCGCCGCTGACGCTGGCCGCACCCATCCCGCCGATCGCGCCGAACGATCCCATGATCACCGGCGCGAACAGGAACAGCAGGAAGATCGGCGTGAAGACGGTGGCGATAAAATCGCGCCGCGCGATCGTGAAGGTCTGGCGGAGAGTCCGGCGAAACCGCGTCATGCCGCGTCCTCCTTCGCCACGTCGCCATGCTGGCCGACGATCCGGACGAATGCCTCGTGCAGGCCGGGCCGCTCGATCGACAGCCCCGAAATCCCGTACCCCGCGTCGATCAACCGCACGAGCAAGCTCTCGATCCCCTCATTGGGCAGCTCGAACCGCCAGCTATCCCCGTCCGCCGCCGCATCCGCCGGCAACACGCCGCGGATCGCGGGGTCGGGGCGGTGTGGCGTATAGTGAACCCGCTGCGGCAGGATCCCGCGTGCGTCCGCCACCGTCCCCTCGAACCGGCGCTTGCCGCCCGCGATGATCGCGAGCCGGTCGCACAGCCGCTCGGCATGGCTCATGATATGCGTCGAGAACAGGATCGTCGCGCCGCGGTCGCGCTCGGCCAGGATCAGCGCCTCGAGCCGCTCCTGATTGACCGGATCGAGCCCCGAAAACGGCTCGTCGAGCACCAGTAAATCGGGCTGATGCACGACCGAGCCGAGCAGCTGCACCAGCTGCGCCATGCCCTTCGACAGCTTGCGGATCTTCTCGTCGACCGCATGGCCGAGCCCGGCAGCCTCCATCAGCACGACCGCGCGCTCGCGGCCGGTCTTCCAGTCGAGCCCGCGCAGCGCCCCCAGAAATGCGATCGCCTCGCGCGCCTTCATCGCCGGATACAGCCCGCGTTCCTCGGGCAGATAGCCGACCCGGTCGCTCGCATCCCGCGGATTGTCGTAGCCGAGCAATGTGCGCGATCCGGCGTCGGGCTCGATGATCCCCAGCAGCATCCGCAGCGTCGTCGTCTTGCCCGCGCCGTTGGGCCCAAGCACGCCGTACACCGAGCCGCGCGGCACCATCATGTCGACGCCGTCGACCACGCGCCGGTCGCC
Source organism: Sphingomonas aurantiaca (assembly GCF_003050705.1). Lineage (GTDB taxonomy): Bacteria > Pseudomonadota > Alphaproteobacteria > Sphingomonadales > Sphingomonadaceae > Sphingomonas > Sphingomonas aurantiaca. Next base: position 182,384 of record NZ_QAOG01000003.1, read on the forward strand.
GAACCGCTTCACGATTCCGCTGGCGGTGACCGCCCATTCATCGTTCACGCGCAATCTTCCTCTCGAGGCTGGCCTCGTGGTAGCGGGCGGACGTGGCGCAAGACAAGCTGGAACACCGCCTTAAGGCCAAAGCGGCCGAATTGGGCTTTGCCGCCTGCGGAATCGCGCGCGCGGATGCCGCGCCGCGCGCGGGCGAACGGCTCCACCAATGGCTCGCCGACGGCCGCCACGGCGACATGATCTGGATGGAGGAGCGCAAGCACCACCGCGAAAGCCCCGCCGGCCTCTGGCCCGAGGTGCGCAGCGTCATCGCGCTCGGCATGAGCTACGCGCCCAAGGACGACCCGCTGCGCTTTGCGGACGAGGGCGGGGTAGGGCGCATCTCGGTCTACGCGCAGGGCCCCGACTATCACGACGTCGTGAAACGCCAGTTGAAGGCGCTCGGGCGCTGGCTGGCGGCGGAGGCGGGGCGCGACTTGCCCCCCTTCGACCTGAAAGTGTTCGTCGACACCGCGCCGGTGATGGAAAAGCCGCTCGCCGAAGCCGCCGGGCTCGGCTGGCAGGGCAAGCACACCAACCTCGTCAGCCGCGATCATGGCAGCTGGCTGTTCCTCGGCGCGATCTACACCACGCTCGATCTGGAACCGGACAAGGGCGGCGTCGACACCTGCGGCACCTGCACCGCCTGCCTCGGCGCATGCCCGACCGACGCGTTCCCCGCGCCGTTCCAGCTCGATGCCCGCCGCTGCATCTCCTATCTCACGATCGAGCATGCCGGCCCGATCCCGCACGAATTCCGCGCCGCGATCGGCAACCGCATCTATGGCTGCGACGACTGTCTGGCCGTGTGCCCCTGGAACAAGTTCGCCGCAGCCGCCAACGCGAACCTAGCCTTCCACCCTCGCGCCGAACTCGTTGCGCCGGAGCTGGCGGACATCCTCGCGCTCGACGACGCCGGCTTCCGTCAGGTCTTCGCCGGCTCCCCGATCAAACGCATCGGCCGCGACCGCATGATCCGCAACGCGCTGATCGCCGCGGGCAACAGCGGCGATCTACGCCTCGCCCCGCTCGTGCAGGATCTGCTGGCAGACGAAAACCCGGTGGTGCGCGACGCCGCGGACTGGGCGCTGTCCCGCCTCGGCGCGCCGTCCTAACCTTCGCTGCTACGGAATCGTTGGAGCCGACGCCTACTTCCCGCCCTCGCGCCGGGTGAGCGCGGCGACGCAGCTGGCGCGATCGATCGTGCTGCCGTCGAGTTCGCGGGCGTCGAGATAGGTGACGCGGGGGGCGTCGGATCCCTTGGGATAGAGATACGCGTCGAGCACGCAGATCCCGCTCTGGAACTGGAGTTTGCGCGCGCTGCCTTCGCGGACGTCGGCATCGGGCTGGCCGAACAGCCGGGTCAGACCGGCGGCGTCCTGGCCCAGCACGCGCTCCAGCCCGACGCTCGTATAGGGGATTGCGGGCCGTCCGACCGCGGGCTTGGCCACCGGTGCGGCGCACCCCGCCAGCCCGGCGCCGAGTGCGAGCGCCAGTCCCGTCGTCGTCAATCGCGTCATGGTCGGCCCTTACGGAAATTTCGGGTGTGGAAATAATGCGTCGCCATCGCCGCGCCCAGAACCGGGGCGGCGATGTTGAGGATCGGAACCACGAACAGCCCGGTGTTCGCAAGCCCCAGCACGAACCGCCCGCCCCTCGTCGTCGCACGCCAGCCCCGCATCGCCGCCGCATCCATGTGCCGCGCCGCCACCATGTCCCCCAAGTCGCGCCCGAGCAGCCAGCCATTGACGAGGAAGAACGCCGCGGCGGTGCCCACCCCGGTGACGAGCAACGCGATATAGACGGGCAACATCAGCAGGTTGACCAGCACGACGCGCGCCGCGGAGCGGAGGCCCATCGCCAGGCTGCGCGCGAAGGCGACGGGGCGCGCGGTCCGCAACGCCTCGGGATAATGCCGCGCCTCGACCGCCTCGACGACCTCGTCCGCGAAGACCCCGACGACCGCGATCGCGACCGCGCGAAACAACAGCCACAGCGCGAGGATCGTGACGAACAAGGCAAACACCGCGGCGAGGCCGTCGGTATGCCAGCCAAGCCACGCCGCCAACGCCGCCTGCGTTCCCCACCATGTCGCAATTCCGAGCAACGCGAAGACGAGCAGCGTGACGAGCATCGACTTCACGAACACGCGCAGGACCGGCGGATCGGTGAGCTGGCCGAGCGAGAGGAGGAGGGCGCGGATCATGATGCGGGGATGGCGCGCGGTGGTGGGAAGGTCAACGCGGCTTTGGTGGCATGGGGCTCCGGGCGTCCGACACCTTATAGTTCCCCCGCGGACGCGGGGGGCCAGCTAAACCACGCACACCGCCCGAGACCCTGGCCCCCCGCGTTCGCGACGGAACAGAAGAGAAAGCAGGATGCTGCTGCATCGTCACTACCTGCCAGCGAAGCTCACGAAATTACGGAAATCCCCTCAGGGCCACCACCCCGGCGAAGGCCGGGGCCCAATTGGAAAGGTCGTCGTGACGCAGCGATGCCCGTCGCCATGATCGTTCCCCAATTGGGCCCCGGCCTTCGCCGGGGTGGTGCAGATCCGATTGCGTGGCATCGCGTGTCGGCGGAGAGCACGGCCCCCCATCCCCCCACACCAGTTGCACCAATCCCCCCCGCCATTTACGGCATAGGCTTTCCCATACCGCCCGGAGACTCCCCTTGAGCACCCCCACCTACGACGTGGTCGCGATCGGCAATGCCATCGTCGACATCCTTGCCTCCGCCGACGATGCGTTCATCGCCGAGATCGGCGTCGCCAAGGGCTCGATGCAGCTGATGTTCTCGTCGGAGGAGGCCGACGCGCTCTACGCCAAGATGGGCCCCGGCATGGAGATTTCGGGCGGCTCGGCGGCCAACACGGTCGCCGGCGTCGCCGCGCTCGGCGGCAAGTGCGGGTTCATCGGCCAGGTCGCCGACGACCAGCTCGGCCAGGTCTTCGCGCATGACGTCCGCAGCATTGGTATCGAGTTCGCCACGCCGGTCCGCGCGGGCGACCCGACCACCGGCCGCTGCCTCATCTTCGTGACGCCCGATGGCCAGCGGACGATGAACACCTTCCTCGGTGCAGGCCAGTTCCTCCCCGCCGCGGCGATCGACACGGCGATGATCGCCGACAGCGCGATCCTGTATCTCGAGGGCTATCTCTGGGATCCCGAAGAGCCGCGCGCCGCGATGCGCGCCGCGATCGATTGCGCCCGCGGGGCAGGCCGCAAGGTCGCCTTCACGCTCAGCGACGTGTTCTGCATCTCGCGTCACGGCGGCGATTTCCGCCAGCTGCTGTCGGACGGCCTGATCGACATCCTGTTCGCCAACGAGAGCGAACTGGCAGCACTCGCCGAGACCGAGGATTTCGACGCAGCGGTCGCCAAGATCTCGGCGCAGGTGCCGACCCTGGTCGTCACGCGCGGCGAGCACGGTGCGTGCGCGATCCAGAACGGCGCGCGCGCCGAGGTCAAGGCCGAGCCGATCGCCAAGGTCGTCGACACGACCGGCGCGGGCGACCTGTTCGCGGCTGGCTTCCTCCACGGCCAGGCGCAGGGCTACGACCTGAACGCCTCGCTGAAGCTGGGTGCGGTCTGCGCAGCCGAGATCATCAGCCATGTCGGCGCGCGCCCGATGGTCGACATGAAGGCGCTCGCCGCCAAGCATATCGGCTGAGCCCAAGGCCCCCTCAATCCTCCCCTTGGCGGGGGAAGATCAGGGAGGGGGACCGCCGCCGTTACGGTGCGCAGGCCCGGACACAAAAAAAGGGCCGCGGGAGTTTCCTCCCGCGGCCGTTTTTGCGTCCCGGATCACCCAGGATCAGTGGTGGGTCGGTCCGACATATTCGCCCATTTCGGGGCCCGCTTCGTCGTCCAGCCCGTGATAGAGCCGGCTGTTGCGCATCCCGTACGCGAAATACATCGCGATCGCGGCCAGCGTGTACCAGAAGAAGAACACCAGCACGCGCCACTCGACCGTCAGGATCAGCGCGCCGCACGCGACGATGCCGAGCGCCGGCAGCACCGGGTAGAGAGGCACCTTGAAGCCGCGCGGGATCTCCGGATGCGTGCGCCGCAGCCAGATCACCGACAGGCAGACGATCGCGAACGCGGCGAGCGTACCGACCGAGGTCATGTCGCCGAGCACGTTGATGTCGAAGAACCCGGCCGCGAACGCGGTGATGATCCCGACGGCCAGCGTGTTGACCCACGGCGTCTTGAACTTCTTGTGGACGGTCGCGAACACGCGCGGCAGCAGGCCGTCGCGCGCCATCGTGTAGAAGATGCGCGTCTGGCCGTACATCAGCACCAGCACGACCGAGGTCAGGCCGATGATCGCGCCCGCCTTGATGATCTGCGCGAACCACGCCCATTGCGGGCCCAGCGCGTCGACCGCGACCGCGACCGGATCGGGAACGTTCAGTTCCTTGTAGTTCACGATCAGCGTCATCACGATCGAGACGAGGATATACAGGATCGTGCAGACGACGAGGCTGCCGATGATGCCGACCGGCATGTCCTTCTTCGGATCCTTGGCCTCCTGGCCCGCGGTCGAGACCGCCTCGAAACCGATATAGGCGAAGAACACGATCGAGGCCGCGCGGAACACGCCGCCCCAGCCGAACTCGCCCTTGTCGCCAGTCGAGGGCGGGATGAACGGGTCCCAGTTCTGCTTCAGCGTGTCGTAATGCTGGATCACGAACCAGCCGCAGATCAGGATGAACGCGATGATCACGGTCATCTTGATCGCGACGATCACGTTGTTGACCTTCGCGCTCTCCGACACGCCGACCACCAGCAGGCACGACAGCGCGATGCAGATCAGGAAGGCGGGCAGGTTGAACAGATATTCGACCGGGGCGCCGTTGACGAGGATGTCGACACCGGCCTTCTGGACGTGATGGCCGGTCGGGCCGGTCAGCTCGACCGGGATGACGACGCCGTAATCGCCCAGCAGGCTGACGACATAGCCCGCCCAGCCGACCGCGACGACCGAGGCCGCCAGCCCGTATTCGAGCAGCAGCAGCGCGCCCATGATCCACGCGGCGAACTCGCCGATGGTCGTGTAGCTATAGGTATAGGCCGATCCGGAGACGGGCAGCGTCGACGACAGCTCGGCATAGCAAAGCCCGGCGAGCGCGCAGACGATGCCTGCGACGAGGAACGAGAGGAGCACCGCGGGGCCGGCATGCAGCGCGGCGGCATTGCCGGTCCGCACGAAGATGCCCGCGCCGATGATGCAGCCGATGCCGAGGAACACCAGGTTCCAGGCACCGAGCGTGCGCTTGAGTTCGCTGGTCTGCGTCTCACGCTGTACCTGCTCCACCGTCTTGCGGAGCGTCATACGCGACAGCAGACCCATTGCGGGTCGAGTGGCCATCAATTCTCCCTTGGCCGCCCCCCGGCGGCGCGGTCGTTCAATAAAGCGGCGAGCCTAATGGCAATTTTATTACGTGCAACGCTTTAGTGCGGCCAAGCTGGCCTATCGCGCGAGCATCGGCCCGAGCGGGCGTCCGGCAAAGACATGAACATGCAGATGCGGCACTTCCTGGTGACCGTCCTGGCCGATGTTCGCGAGCAGGCGATAGCCCGGCTCGACCAGCCCCGCAGCACGCGCGACCGCGCCCACCGCCCGGATGAAACCGGCGATCTCGGTGTCCGGCGCGCGCGCGGAAAAATCGTCCCACGAGACGTAGGCGCCCCTGGGAATCACGAGCAGATGCGTCGGCGCCTGCGGGTTGATGTCGTGGAAGGCGATCGCGAAGTCGTCTTCGTAGACGCGCTTGGACGGGATCTCGCCGCGCAGGATCTTGGCGAAGATGTTCTGGTCGTCGTAAGGCTGGGTGGCGTCGATCGGCATATATTCCCCTTCCGCTTGCGGGAGGGGTTAGGGGAGGGGCTTGCCTTCCCGATCCCGGCGGAGCGTGATCGTCATGCCCTCCCCCGACCCCTCCCGCAAGCGGAAGGGGAGCAGGTCATCCCGCCCGAGCAGCCTTTTCGACCAGCCCACCGACGCCCTCGCGCCGTTCCAGCTCCACGCGCACATCGTCGAGGCTGAGCCCCGCATCCGCGAGCAGCACCGCCAGATGAAACATCAGATCCGCCGCCTCGGGCACGATGCTCGCCTCGTCGCCCGAACACGCGGCGATCACCGTCTCGACGGCTTCCTCGCCGAGCTTCTGCGCGATCTTGGGGCGGCCCTTGGCGAACAGGCTCGCGGTGTACGAGGTGTCGGCGGGCGCATCGCGGCGTTCGCGGATGGTCGCTTCGAGGCGGTCGAATACGGGGTCTGCCATGCGCGGCGTGCTGACGCAGCGCGGCAGGCAGGTCAATCCTTCTTGAGCGTGCCCCCGGGCGGCCTGGTCTTCGCGAACCGCTTGCGCAACGCGCGCCGGACCAGCCAGACCCCGGTCGCCGCGAACACGAACAACGCGACGTCCGACAGCGCGAGCCCGGTGGGGGGATGCGCGGTGCCGCTATGCCCGGACTCGACCGCAAGGACGGTGAGCACCGGCACGCGCGTCAGGCCGTACGGACCGGCGTGCGAACCGGGATACCCGCCGCCGCCAGCGCCGCATGCGCATCGCCGATCGACGCCTGCCCGAAATGAAAGATCGACGCGGCGAGGACCGCGCTCGCATGCCCGTCACGGATGCCCGCGACCAGATCGTCGAGCCCGCCCACGCCGCCGCTCGCGACCACGGGCACGCCGACCCGGTCCGAAATCGCCCGGATCAGGTCGAGGTCGTAACCGCTCCGAGTCCCGTCGCGGTCCATCGAGGTGACGAGCAGCTCGCCAGCCCCTAGGTCCGCGAGCTTCAAGGCATGCGCAATCGCGTCGATCCCGGTCGCCCGCCTGCCGCCATGCGTGAACACCTCCCAGCCTTCGCCCGAGCGTCGCGCGTCGACGCTCGCGACGCAGCACTGGCTGCCGAAGCGCTCGGCGATGTCGGCGACGAGCTCCGGCCGTTCGACCGCCGCGGAATTGACCGCGACCTTGTCCGCACCCGCCAGCAACAGCGCGCGCGCATCGTCCGCAGTGCGCACGCCGCCGCCGACCGTCAGCGGCATGAAGCACACCGCCGCGGTCCGCCGCACGACGTCGAGAATCGTACCGCGCCCTTCATGGCTTGCGCCGATATCCAGGAAGCACAATTCGTCCGCCCCGGCCGCGTCATAGGCGCGCGCCTGCTCGACCGGATCACCGGCGTCACGCAGTTCGACGAAGTTCACGCCCTTCACGACGCGGCCATCGGCGACGTCGAGACACGGGATGACTCTGGCGCGGACGGTCATGCGCCTGCCCGAAGAAATGGTTCACGCGGAGACGCGGAGACGCGAAGACGCGGCGGAGCCGCTAAGAAGAGGATTTCGCGCAGAGGCGCAGAGGGCGCAGAGAAGAGGGGGAGCAGCGAAGCCCGCAGGATACCGACGCCGGTAGCAAAAAGATGAATGCTGCCGCGCACTACCTCCGCGCTCTCTGCGCCTCTGCGCGAAAAACTTTCACTATCTCCGCGTCTCCGCGTCTCCGCGCGACCCCTCATGCGGCCTTCGCCACGCTCAAGGCCGCCGCGAGATCGAGCCGGCCATCGTACAACGCCCGCCCCGTAATCACGCCCTCGACCCCATCGCGGACATGCAGCGCCAGCACGTGGATCTCGGCAATCCCCTTCACCCCGCCGCTCGCGATCACCGGAATGTCGACCGACCGCGCCAGGTCGACCGTCGCCTCGACGTTGCAACCCTTGAGCATCCCGTCGCGCCCCACGTCCGTGAACAGCAACGACGCCACCCCTGCATCCTCGAACCGCCGCGCGAGATCGACCGCGCTCGTGGTCGAGACGTCGGCCCAGCCCTTGGTCGCGACCATGCCGTCCTTCGCATCGACCGCGACGACGATGCCGCCGGGGAAATCCTTCGCCACGCCGCGCACGAAGTCGGGATCCTCGAGCGCTGCGGTGCCGATCACGACTCGCGACACGCCCAGGTCGAACCAGCCCTCGACATTGGCGCGCGTGCGGATGCCGCCGCCAAGCTGCACATGCCCCGGAAACTGCGAAACGATCGCGCGCACCGCGTCGCCATTGACCGACGCGCCCGCAAACGCGCCATCGAGATCGACGACGTGCAGATGCTCGGCCCCCGCCTCGGCGAACAGCATCGCCTGCGCGGCGGGATCGTCGCCATAGACGGTCGCGCGGTCCATATCGCCCTCGGCGAGGCGGACGACCTGCCCGGCCTTGAGGTCGATCGCGGGGAAGATGATGAGGCTCATGGCCGCCACTCCAGAAAACGTTCGAGCAAGGCCAGGCCGTAGCGTTGGCTCTTCTCAGGATGAAATTGCACGCCGATCATCGTGTCGCGGCCGATCGCCGCGGTGACCGCGCCAGCATGCTCGGTGGTTGCGAGCACGTCCGCGCCCTCAAAGGCAAAGCTGTGCAGGAAATACGCCTCGCCCGGCGCGATCAGCGGATGCGCGGTGGTCGGCACGACATCGTTCCAGCCCATATGCGGCACCTTCGCGTCGCTGCTGCCCGGCTCGAGCCGTCGCACGCGCCCGGAGACCCAGCCAAGCCCGGCATGCGTCCCCATTTCCTCGCCCGCCTCGGCCATCAATTGCATCCCGACGCAGATGCCGAGGAACGGCGTACCCTCGTCGCGCACGCGCCGGTTCAGCGCCTCGACCATGCCAGGCACTGCGCGCAACGCCGCGGCGCACGCGCCATACGCCCCGACGCCCGGCAGCACGATCCGGTCGGCCTTCGCGACGACGTCCGCGTCGGCGGTGACGATCAGGTCGCTACAGCCCGCGGTGCGCAGTGCGTTCTCGACAGAATGGAGATTGCCCGCGCCGTAATCGATCAGCGCGAGCGTCACAGTATCCCCTTGGTCGACGGGATCGCGTCGGCCTTGCGCGGGTCGATCTCGATCGCGGTGCGCAGCGCGCGCGCGACGCCCTTGAACGCGGCCTCGGCGATGTGATGATTGTTGGTGCCGTACAGCGTCTCGACATGCAGCGTGATGCCAGCGGCCTGCGCAAAGCTGTGGAAGAAATGCTCGAACATCTCGGTATCCATCGTGCCGAGCCGCGTCTGCGAGAACAGGTCCTTCCACACCAGCCACGGCCGCCCGGAGATATCGAGCGCCACCCGCGTGAGAGTCTCGTCCATCGGCGACAGCGCATCGCCGTACCGCGTGATGCCGCGCTTGTCGCCGAGCGCCTGCGCAAATGCCTGGCCGATCGCGATGCCGGTATCCTCGACCGTGTGATGCTCGTCGATATGCAGGTCGCCCTTGGTGCGGACGGTGAGATCGATCAGCGAATGGCGCGACAATTGTTCGAGCATGTGATCGAAGAAACCGACCCCGGTCTCGACGTCGTAAACGCCGGTCCCGTCGAGGTTTATGGTGACGTCGATCGCCGTCTCGGCGGTGGAGCGGGAAATCGTGGCGGTGCGCATGCCACCTCCCATAACGTGCGCCACGACGCATGCAATCTTGACCGGCATCCGAATACCGCTACCCAGAGGGAATGAGCGATGGACTGCCCGATAGCCTGATTCCGTACGACGAGATCGTGCAAGAAGCCCTGCGTGCCGTGGTCGGCCGTGTGCTCGGCTCCGTGTCGGAGGCCGGTGGGCTTCCCGGCGAGCATCATTTCTATATCACCTTCAAGACGCAGGCGCCGGGAGTCGACATTCCCAAGCGGCTGATCGAGCGTTTTCCGGACGAGATGACGATCGTCATGCAGAACCGCTATTGGGACCTCGTCGTCGACGATACGCGCTTCTCGATCGGGCTCAGCTTCAACCAGGTCCCGTCGAAACTGGTGATCCCCTATTCGGCGATCACCGCGTTCCAGGATCCGGCGGTCAGCTTCGAACTGCGCTTCCAGGCGCAGGAGGGCGCCGACGAGGCGCTCGGCGAGCATGACGAACCCGAGAATGACGGCCCGACCGCGGTGCCGATCGAAGACGGCTCGAACGTCGTCGCCGTGGATTTCAAGCGGAAGAAGTAACCCGCTAAACTCCCTCGCCCCTCCGGGGAGAGGGAAGGGGCCCGCGGCCCTTGCCGTGGGAAGGGAGAGGGGCGTTGGGACACGCGTCCCGAGCCTCACGCCCCTCTCCCTTCCGTCGCCTGCGGCTCCTCCCTCCCTCTCCCCGTAGGGGCGAGGGATCCAGCGCAAGCCCCGGAAGGTTGACTTTGTATGACCACCACCCGCACAGAAACCGACTCGATCGGCCCGATCGAAGTCCCCGCCGACGCCTATTGGGGCGCGCAGACCGAGCGATCGGTCGAGAATTTCCCCTTCGGCACCCGCGAACGCATGCCGATCGAGATCGTCCATGCGCTCGCGCTCGTCAAACAGGCCGCGGCGCGCGTGAACCGCACCCACGGCCTCGACGCCACCATCGCCGACGCGATCGAGTCGGCCGCGCAGGAAGTCATCGACGGCACGCTCGACGACCAGTTCCCGCTGGTCATCTGGCAGACCGGCAGCGGCACGCAGTCGAACATGAACGTCAACGAGGTCATCGCCGGCCGCGCCAACGAGGTCCTCACCGGCACGCGCGGCGGCAAGTCGCCCGTCCATCCCAACGATCACGTCAACATGAGCCAGTCGTCGAACGACAGCTTCCCGACCGCGCTCCACATCGCCGCCGCGATCGCCACGACGCAGCGGCTGATCCCTGCACTCGACCGGCTCCACGCCGCGCTCGACGCGAAGGCCAAGGCCTGGGACGACATCGTCAAGATCGGCCGCACGCACCTTCAGGACGCGACGCCGCTGACGCTGGGGCAGGAATTCTCCGGTTATGCCAACCAGCTCTATCGCTGCCGGCACCGGATCGAGCCCGCGGTCGGCCACGGCATGGTCATCCTCGCGCAGGGCGGCACCGCGGTCGGCACCGGGCTGAACGCGCCCGCCGGTTTCGGCGACGCGTTCGCGGCCGAAATGGCGACGATCACCGGCCTGCCGTTCGTCAGCGCGCGCAACAAGTTCGAGGCGCTCGCTTCGAACGACCCGCTCGTCCACCTCTCGGGCACGCTCAACACGCTGGCGGTCGCACTCACCAAGATCGCCAACGATATCCGCCTGCTCGGCTCCGGCCCGCGTTGCGGCTTCGGCGAGATCGACCTGCCCGCGAACGAGCCCGGCAGCTCGATCATGCCCGGCAAGGTCAACCCCACCCAGTGCGAGATGCTGACGATGGTCGCAGGCCAGGTGATGGGCAATCATGTCGCAGTAACGGTCGGCGGGATGCAGGGCCATCTCGAGTTGAACGTCTTCAAGCCGCTGATCGGCGCTAACGTGCTGCGCTCGATCGACCTGCTCGCGACCGCGATGGAAGGATTCGCGACACGCTGCGTCGACGGCATCGAGCCCAATCGCGACCGCATCGCCGATCTGCTCGACCGCTCGCTGATGCTGGTGACCGCGCTCGCCCCCGAGATCGGCTACGACGCGGCGGCAAAGATCGCCAAGCACGCGCATGCCGAAGGACTGACGCTGAAGGAGGCGGGCCTCGCGCTCGGGCTGGTCGACGCCGAAACGTTCGACCGGGTGGTGCGACCCGAGTCGATGCTCGGCCGCTAACCTCCCCACCCCGTCATCCTGACGAAAGTCAGGACCCACAGCCATAAGCGTCGCGCGTCGTAACTCTGGATCCTGGATCAAGTCCAGGATGACGGGTGCTGTGCACAACCTCCCCACCGTCATCCTGACGACAGTCAGGATCCAGGATTACTCAGCGAGACGATCGTGGCTCTGGGTCCTGGCGTTCGTCAGGATGACGGATGATGGTGAGGCGGGGAACCCAAACGCCCTTCGCGCGCTAACCCGCCACACGCGAAGGAGAAATTACGTGGGCGCAACGACCATAGGCGCGCTGATCGGCGCAGGCATCGATTCGCTGAGCGGCGACGACGGCAATGCGGACGGCGCGATCATCGGTGCGATCACCGCCAACGTACTCAAGATCGTCGTGCCGCTGGCCGTGACCTACGCGATCGGCTGGGCGGTGCTGCGCGGTGCAGCGGAGCTCAAGGACCAGGTTTTCGGAGAGGTTAAGTCATGATCGGACGTATCATCAGTGCACTGGTTGGCCGCGAAATGGGCCGTCGCGACGGTTCGGGCGGCGCATCGGGCGCGGTCAAGGGCGTGGTCGCGATGGGGCTGATGCGCCGCATGGGCCCGCTCGGCATGATCCTCGGCGGCGGCTATGCGGCCAAGAAGGCGTATGACCGCAACAAGGCGCGCAAGGCGGGCTACTGATCCGCCGTCAGAATGACACGCGCGGGCCGCGCATGGGTTGACGCCCATGCGCTGTCCGCGGCAAGGGCGCGCATGCCCCACACACTTCCGTCCGACCCGCATGGTTTCCGTCGCCGCGGAGTCCTGTTCGTGCTGTCCTCGCCTTCCGGCGCCGGCAAGTCGACCATCGCACGCAGATTGCTCGCAGACGAGCATGAGCTGGAGATGTCGGTCTCGGTAACGACCCGCGCGATGCGCCCGGGCGAAGTCGACGGCAAGGATTACCATTTCACCGATCTCGAGGGCTTTCGCGACATGGTCGCGAAGGACGAGTTCCTCGAATGGGCGCACGTCTTCAACCACCGCTACGGTACCCCGCGCGCGCAGGTCGAGGAGATGCTGGCCGCGGGCAAGGACGTGCTGTTCGACATCGACTGGCAGGGCGCGCAGCAGCTGTTCCAGATCGCCGGCGGCGACGTCGTCCGCGTCTTCATCTTCCCGCCATCGATGGAAGAACTCCACCGCCGCCTCACCAGCCGCGGCACCGACTCGACCGAGGTGATCGACGCGCGCATGTCGCGCGCCGCGAACGAGGTCAGCCACTGGGACGGCTATGATTACGTCCTGGTCAACGACGACGTCGACAGCTGCATCCGCGGTGTGAAGACGATCCTCGCCGCGGAGCGCTTGAAGCGTTCGCGCCAGACCGGCCTGATCGGCTTCATCCGCCGCCTGACCCGCTGAGGCGAATAGCAGCCCCATCCGTCATCCCAGCGAAAGCTGGGATCTCCCTGTTCGGGCCGCAGCGCTCGCCAAGCAGGATACCCCAGCGTTCGCTGGGGTAACGGCGATTTGGGCGAGTAGCCGTCAGAGCATCCCCAGAAACGCCACGCCGCGCGCGAACTCCTGGCGCTTGAGTTCACGCAATTCGGCCGCCTGCCAGTCCTCGCCCCACATCTCGATCGACCAGTCCTCGTCGAGACCCGCCGCCGCCCAGGCCGCATCCGCGTCGAGTCGGCCCTCGATCAGCGCCAGCCCGATCACCAGCGATCCCGTCAGCGTCACCACCGGCGACAGTCCCGCCAGCCGGAAATCGTCATACGCCGCGACCGCCTCGTGCAGCCGCGCGATCGTCGCGTCGGGTTGCGCGACGTGCATCACCCCCGCGGTCACCGCGAACGTGACGTCGTACCGGCGGCGCGCCCAGTCGAGCAGCGGATCCCATGCCGCCGCCTGCCGCTCGACGAGCAACGGCGGCCCGTCGGCGCGGTAGCAGAGCAGGTCGCTCTCACCATAGGCCGCAAGCCGCGCGGCAAACTGCGTCGGATCGTTCGCGATCGGATCGGTCGCCGCATTGGCGAGCCCCGTCAGCGGCATCGTCCGCGGATCGATCGTCTCGCCGACGCTGCGCCATTCGTCGGCGACCGCCTCGGCCAGCGCCGCGGTCGGCAACGCCAGCGGCCGCCGCCCGGGCGTCCGCACCGGCTTGCCGTCGAGCGTCACCACGCGATCCGCATCGATCGCAACGTCTTTCCAGAACCGCTTCATTGGGGTGGACTCCGCCAGCGATGCGCCAGGCTGCGCGGCACCGTCGCGATCATCGCCATCGCCGACAGCACGATCGCCGTCCCGAGGATCTTCGGTCCCATATCATGCGCGCGCGCGATCAGGATCAGCCCGAGCAACGCGCCTGCGACCCCCGCCATCCGCACGACGACCAGCACGAACCAGCGCCGCTGCGCCAGTTTTTCGACGTCGGTCATGGCCGCGTCCTCGAATCCGCGACCATGTGCAGCAACTCGGGTACCGCGGTCGCGACGACGTCCGCCCCCGCATCCGACAATTCGTGGACCGCGTGATAGCCCCAGGCGACGCCGACCGCGCGCACCCGCGCCGCGCGCGCCATCGCCATGTCGAAGCTCGTATCGCCGATCATCGCGGTGGTCGCCGCAGTCGCGCCCGCTTCGGCGATCGCCGCGAACAGCATCGCCGGATCGGGTTTCGACGGATGGCGGTCGGCGGTCTGCAGTGTCACGAACCGATCGGTGATCCCATGCGCGGCAAGGATATGCGCGAGCCCACGGTCGGACTTGCCCGTCGCGACGCCGAGCACCCAGCCGTCGTCGGCCAGCGTCGTCAGCACGTCGGCGATCCCCTCGAACAACGGCTCGTCGGCCAGTTCGCCGCTCGCCCGCATCGCATGGAACGCGGCCTTGTAGTCGGCGGCGAGCGAGCGGTGCAGGCCATCGTCGGCCTGTGGCAGCAGCACCTGCATCGCCTCGACGAGGCTGAGCCCGACGATCCGGCGGATGTCGCCACGCGGCGGCGGGACGAGCCCGGCCTTTTCGAACGCCCGCTCGCACGCGACGCAGATATTCGCCTGGCTGTCCACGAGCGTGCCGTCGCAATCGAACACGGCAAGGCGGATCATGAGATTTTCCAACGCATCCCCGCCTCGTAGATCAGCCGGGCGAACGAGGGAACGCCAAACCGGAACGCGCCTCGTCCTCGACGGTTCGTCTCACAGGCTTTTGGAGATACACGATGGCGCAAACACCGACCGACACCGCCCCGAACATCTGGGCCGCCGCTGCGGCAGGCTTGGTCGCGGGGCTTGCCGCCTCGTTCGTGATGGATCGCTTCCAGGCGGGCGTCGCCGCGCTGTCGTCGTCGGACAGCGACGCGGAACCCGCGACCGAGAAGGCGGCGGACAAGGTATCTCAGGCGGTGGTCGGGCACGAGGTCCCCGACGATCGCAAGCCGCTCGCCGGGCAGGCGGTGCATTACGCGCTCGGGGCAGGGCTGGGGGTCGTCTACGCGGTCGCGGCGGAATATCGCCCGGCGGTGACGGCAGGCTACGGCACCGCGTTCGCGCTGGCGAACACCGCGCTGCTCGACGAGGCGGCAGTGCCCGCGGTGGGCTTGGGCGACGCCCCCTGGAAGACCGCGCCGTCGACGCATCTGTACAGCGTCGCGTCGCATATCGTGTTCGGCACGGTGACCGAAGGCGTGCGGCGGTTGCTGCGGGGGTGGATGCGGTAAGCCGGTACTCGGCCCATCTGGTTCCCCCGCGAAGGCGGGGGCCCAGGAATCAAGCAGAGCCGACGATCGCGGCCCTGGACCCCCGCCTTCGCGGGGGAACAAGTGGGGCGCTGCCCCAACAACCACCCCACCCCGGCGAAGGCCGGGGCCCAATTGGGGGACGGTGCTAACGGCGGGCATCGCTCCGTTACCGCAACCTCTCCAACTGGGCCCCGGCCTGCGCCGGGGTGGTGTCAGTAGGGTGGCCCGATCGCTCCGCTGAATCAGCGCGAACCCGGCCCGGTACGCGGCCCACTCGGCTTCCCCCCCGAACGCCCCCGGCCGCCGGGCTTGGCACCCTCGACCCGAGGCCCACTCCGCGGCGCCCCGAACGTCGACCCGGCCCCCGTCCGAGGCCCGCCCGTCTTGGGCGCCCCCGGCTTACCGCCAGCCGGCTTCTTGTCCTCGACAACCCCGCGCCCACGCCGCTCACCTTTACGCTCTTTCCGAACCGACTTCGCATGCGCCTTCGCCCGCGACTTCATCTGCTCGCGCGTCGGCGCGGTCTTCTCGTCGAGCTGCAGCGCATCGCCGAGCTTCTCGTCGAAGCCCAGCTGCTTCAGGCTTTCCTCGAAATGCGTCGGCAGCCCGGCGGTCACGTCGATCGATCCGCCATCGGGATGATCAACCTTGATGCGCCGCGCATGCAGATGCATCTTCCGCGAGATCCCGCCGGTCAGGAACGCCGCCGCGCCGCCATATTTCCCGTCGCCGACGATCGGATGCCCGATCGCCGCCATGTGCACGCGCAGCTGGTGCGTGCGCCCGGTAAACGGCTGCAGCTCGACCCACGCCGCGCGGTTGCCCGCGCGCTCGATCACGCGGTAGCGCGTCCGCGCGGGCGCGCCCTCGGCCTCGTCGACATGCATCTTCTCGCCGCCGGTACCCGGCTGCTTGCCGATTGGCAGCTCGATCATGCCGTCCTCGATCGACGGCACGTCGACCACCAGCGCCCAATACACTTTCCGCGCGGTGCGGCCCGAAAACGCTTTTGCGAAGAACGCCGCCGCACGCGACGTGCGCGCGACGAGCAGCGCGCCCGACGTATCCTTGTCGAGCCGGTGGACCAGCTTGGGCCGGCCCTCATTGTCATATTGGAGCCCGTCGAGCAGCCCGTCGACATGCTGCGTCGTCTTGGTGCCGCCCTGAGTCGCGAGCCCCGGCGGCTTGTTCAGCACGAACGCCTGGAAATCCTTGTGGATGACCATGGACTGCGCAAGCTCGGTCTCTTCGTCCGACAGGATCACGCGCTCGCGCACCCGCCTGGGCTTGTCGACGTCGGCCGCAGCCTTGTCGGCCTCGGGCGGCGGCACGCGGAGCATCTGGCCCGCCGCGATCCGGTCGCCCGGAGTCGCACGCGCGCCGTCGACGCGCAGCTGGCCGGTGCGCGCCCACATCGCCACCGTCGTGAAGCTCGTGTCGGGCAAATGCCGCTTGAACCACCGGTCGAGCCGGATGCCGTCATCGTCGAACCCGACGTTGAACTCCCGAAAGCCGGAGTCGCTATCGTTCTTGCCCGCGGTCATGCGATGGCCCTTACTGCGGTGAGACCCGCGAATACTGCGACGATCGAGCCGATCACCGAAAGGAGAATATAGCCGAACGCGACGCCGATCGCGCCCCGCTCGATCAACGTGACGACGTCGAGCGAGAAGCTCGAAAACGTCGTGAAGCCGCCCAGGACGCCGACCGCGAGTAGCAGGCGCCAGGCCTCCGACGCGGTGTTCCGCGCGAGCACGCCGACCAGCACGCCCATCAACAGCCCGCCGATCAGGTTCACCGCCAGCGTACCGAACGGATAGTCGGGCCCGAGCAGCGCCGTCATCGCGCGACCGGTCAGATAGCGCGCGCCGGAACCGACCGCGCCACCGACCATGACATAAAGAAGGGGAAACATCGCCGCGCCCTAGCGCGAATCGCGCCGAACGGAAAGGTGGGGGTTAGGGGAGGGCGCTTGGTGGTGCGCGTGACGCTTCGGTCCGCTCTAACTGTTTCCCCGCGAAGGCGGGGACCCAGCCTGGGCTCCCGCCTTCGCGGGAGAACAAGGAGAGGAGAGGGCGACGCTGCACCACCACGCGACCACCCCGGCGAAGGCCGGGGCCCAGGTGGAAAAGTCGCCGTAACGAAGGACCGCGCTTCGTTAGCGTCGTCCCCCCAACTGGACCCCGGCCTCCGCCGGGGCGGTGCGTTTCAAGAGCAGCGGTTCACCGACCAGCGTTGGACACCATATCCACATCGCTCCCGCCGCCAGCCCGAGCGGTCACGTACACCACGTAAGCGTCGTTCCCCCGAACCCCGCCCAGCACATGCTGCCGCCCGTCAGTGCTATGCCCGGCCGAATACCCCGCCGCCCGCGCGCGCGTGTAATAATAATCGAGCATCTTCTGCATCGGCGCGCTGCTCGCGAAACTCACGACGCGCAGGCGACAGCCGTCACGATCCGCGCCCGCCGCCTCGGTCAACCGCGCGCTCGGATAGAGCGGCAGGTCCGCGGGCAAGCGGTTCGCCCATCCCGCCGAATAGCCGATCTTCTGCGCGCACACGCCCGCATCCGGGGTCTTCTGCCGCTCGGCCAGCGCGCCTAGCGTCAGCGCACCGTTCGCCGTCCTGCATTCGGGGCAGTCGTTCGACGCCGCCGGCGCGCGCTGCAACGTCTTCGGGTCGACCGGATCGGGCTTGAGCGGCCCCTCGGGTGGCACGGCGGCGCCTTCCGGCTGCGTCGGCGGCCGCACCGCATCGGTGTTGGACGATTGCGCCAGCCGGGGATCGACCATGATCTGCCCGCCAAGCGCCGATGTCAGCGCCGGATCGCGCGCCGATCCGTTGGTCAGCTCGGCATCGAGGCTGTTGAGATCCTGCTGGTCGGTCGAGGACCGTCCACACGACGCCAGCGCGAGCGGCAAAAGGATCAGGGCGGGGCGGCAGGAAAGTCTCATCACCGCCATCCTATGCGCGAACGACGGTGAAGAAAGCGTTTTACGCGCCGCCCCGGCTTGCGCGCGGATGATCTTGCTCCGGCGCCTGCCCACCGCCATGTTCCGCTCATGCTGAACCTCGTCTCCATCCTCATCGGCCTCGTCACCCTGGTGCTCGGCCTCGTCGCCTTCATTCCGCTGCTCGGCTGGATGAACTGGCTCGTCATCCCGATCGGGATCGTCGGCGCGGCGGTCGGTGCGCTCTCGTCGAGCAGCAGCGGACGCAACCTCAACATCGTCCTGATCATCATCTTCGCGCTCCGCCTCAGCCTTGGCGGCGGCATCATCTGACGTAAAAAGGGCCCGGCGTTTCCACCGGGCCCTTCCGTCGGACTAGCGATACCGGATCAGCGGCAGCGCACGTTGCCGCGATCGATCGACTGGCCGAGCACCGCGCCGCCGCCCGCACCGATCAGCGTGCCGAGCAACTGCGAGCCACCGCCCGCGATCACGTTGCCCAGCGCACCACCCGCCAGGCCACCGATGATCAGCCCCGTCGTGCCGTCGTTGCGACGGCAATAATAGCGCCCGTTGCCGCCGCGATAGATGCGGTCGTTGCGACCCAGGCGGCGCTCCTGGTAATAACGCCCGTCACGATAATAGCGGTCGGCGAAATAGCCGCGCTGGCCCCGCTCGTAGCGGTTATAGTCATAGCCGCGATATTGCTGCCAATTGCCGTTTCGCCCATTGTCGCGGCGGATGTCGCGAATGTCGCCGCGGCGATCCTGGCGCGCGTCGCGCACCTCCTCGCGATACTCGCGGCGCGCATCGCGCACGTCGCCGCGCGAATCGGCGTTGCGCACGTCGCGGCGATAGTCGCGCTGCGCGTCGCGGACCTGGTCGTTATATTCGCGGTTGGCGCCCCGGACCGTCGATTGCGCGGTCGCGGGGATCGCGCCGAACGCCGTGGCGGCAAGGGCTGCCGAAAGAAGGGCAATACGCATTGTTCGTCTCCTGACTCGATGCGCAAAGAACGGCCGGCCAAAGCGGGAGTTGCGTGAACCGCAAACTACACCGCGTTCAGCCGGCCGAAAGCCTTACGACGTTGGTATCAGGCGAGATTATGCTCGAGCGTGATCTCGGCGTTGAGCACCTTCGACACCGGGCAGTTCGCCTTGGCGTCGGCGGCGATCGCCTCGAACTCGTCCTTCGAGATACCCTCGACCTTGGCGTTCAGCGTGAGGGCGGACTTGGTGATCTTGAAGCCGTCGCCGTCCTTGTCGAGCGTGACCTTTGCCGAGGTCTCGAGCGTGCCCGCCTCATAGCCCTTGCCCGCGAGCGCGAAGCTCAGCGCCATCGTGAAGCAGCTCGCATGCGCCGCCGCGATCAGTTCCTCGGGGTTGGTGCCCGGCTCGTTCTCGAACCGCGTGTTGAAGCCGTAGGGGCTGTCCGAGAGCACGCCCGACTGCGTCGAGACATGACCCTTGCCGCTCTTGCCAAGGCCTTCATACTTTGCCGAACCGCTGCGTGTGGTCATCATGGGATCCTTCGTCTGGACAAGAAAAAAGGCGCCGCGGTTTCCCGCGACGCCCTTTCCCAACGCATGACGACCGAATTAGCGGCATCGAATTTGCCGCTGACAGTCAGTGATGCGTGTTAGCGGCAACGACGATTGTTGTTGCTCGTGCCCTTGTCGATCGCGCGACCGGCAAGGCCACCGAGGACCGCGCCGCCCAGCGTGCCGACCGTACGGTCGCCGCGCGTGTCGACCGTGCGGCCGAGGAGCGCGCCGCCGACGCCGCCGATGATCGTGCCGGTCGTGCCGTTGCTCTTCTTGCAATAGACGCGGCCGTCGCGGCCACGCCATTCGCGACGATCGCGCGCATCCGCAGCCGAAACCGGGATCAGGACGGTCGGCAGGACCATGGCGCTGCAGCCGAGAGCGAGAATGAGTTTACGCATGTTGGAACTCCCTAGTGAATTGATCTGATGCTGTAACGAGGACACCATAGCCGCGGTTGCATGAACCAAAAACAACACCCCGTTCATCTTCGTACAGCATCGGGCTGCCGTCGCGTGGCCTTGTGCTTTACGCTGTAGGTCCGGGCGGTTACGCCGGCCCGATGTTGCCCGTCCCGCTGCCCGTCGAGATCCTGCCCGCCCAGCTCCTGCCGGTCGCGGCGCCCTGGTTCGACCTTGCCGGCCTCGCGGTGTTCGCCGCGTCGGGCGCGCTGGCGGCGGCCAAGCGCGGGCAGACCTTCGTGACGCTCGTCTTCTTCGGCCTCATCACCGGCGTCGGCGGCGGCACCGTGCGCGACCTGCTGATCGGCGCGCCGGTCTTCTGGGTGCACGACGCGCGCGCGGCGAGCGTGTGCCTCAGCATGGCGCTGCTGATCTGGGTGACGCCCGAACGCTGGTGGAAGGGCGAGGCGCTGGGCTGGTTCGACGCGGTCGGGTTGGCCGCCTATGCGGTCTATGGCGCGGCAAAGGCGCTCGGTTACGGCGTACCCCCCGTGCCCGCGGCGTTGATGGGCGTGATGACCGCGTGCGTCGGCGGCATCATCCGCGACGTGCTCGCGGGCGAACCCTCGATCCTGATGCGGCCCGAACTGTACGTGACCGCGGCGGCGCTCGCGTCGGCGAGTTACGTGTGTCTGGTGCTGCTCGGCACGCCCCTGTCCTGGGCCGCGGTGATCGCCGCCAGCGCGGGCTTCACGCTCCGCGCCGCCGCAATCCGCTTCCACCTCGCGCTCCCGGCATACGGGGGGCGGCGCTAACCGCACCCGTTGTGTAGAACAAGGAGAGCAGAGGTGTCTGACCCCGCTCATCAGCCTGATCTCTAAGCGGTGGTAAAGCTACCGACCTGCACCCCACCCCGGCGAAGGCCGGGGCCCAAATGGGAGACCTAGCTGATGTGCGTAGCGATCCGTTACTCCAACTTTTCCAGTTGGGCCCCGGCCTTCGCCGGGGTGGGGCAGGCGTTTGCGACCGCCTGAAGCACGGGCGAAGGAATCACCCCCGCACCACGCCGACATCCGCAAACCGCCGCGGCTCGACCGGCGGCACCGCGGGGTCGTTCAGCTGGCACTGCCAATGCCCCACATCGATCCACCGGCCATTCTTGTACCCGACCTCGCGGTACACGCCCGCGCGCCGGAACCCGACCGCCTCGTGCAGCTTGATCGACGAATCATTGGGCAGCGCGATCGCGCCGATCGCCTGGGTGAAGCCTTGCGCGCGCAGCGTATCGATCAGCGCCTCGTATAACAGCCGCCCCGCGCCCTGGCGCTGCGCCGCGTCCGCGACATAGACCGTGGTCTCGCACGCGAACCGGTACGCCTCGCGCTTGTGGAACGGCGCGGCATAGGCGAACGCCAGCACGCCGCCCTCGGCGCCGATCGTCGCGACCAGCCACGGATACAGCCCGTCCGATGCCGCCATCCGCGCGCGCATCTGCCGTGCATCGGGCGCGTCGGTCTCGAACGAGACCGTCCCGACCAGCACGTGCGGCGCGTAGATCGCCGCAATCGACGCCGCGTCCTCGGGAACCGCGGCGCGGATGACGATGCCGCCCCCGTTTGCAGAGGCGGCGACCATCAGAACCCGATCCGTGCCAGCAGCAGGTCGAGCAGCTTGGCGTCGCTAAAGCCGGCGGTCGTCGGCCCCATCCCGCCGCACTCGAGGCAGCGCGCCTGGACCGAGCCCGAGGTCGCGAGCCGCTTCATGTCGCCGACCGCACGCGCGAGCATCTGGCGACGGTCCGCCGCGACATGCGCGAACGCATCGCCGCCGCCCGCGTCGTCATCGCTGCCGTCATTGCCGAAATCCTGCGCGATCGTCGCGAGGAAGCCCGGCTTCTTTTCGAGATATTCCGCATGCACCTTGGCCGGATCGAGCTTGGCGCGCTTGGCGGCCTCGTCGATCGCGTCCTTGAGCGTGCCGAACCGGTCGACCAGCCCGATCTGCCGCGCGGTGCCGCCATCCCAGACGCGGCCCTGGCCGATCTCGTCGACCCGTGCGGGGGTCATTTTCCGCGACGCGGCGACCCGGCTCACGAACGCGCGATACCCGTTCTCGATGCCGGCCTGCGCGATCGCGTCGAACATCGGCGTGGTCCCGCCGGTGATGTCGGGCTGGCCCGATAGCGGCGTGGTCTTCACGCCGTCGCTGGTCACGCCGATCTTGGCGAGCGCGTTCTCGAACGTCGGCACCACGCCGAAGATGCCGATCGAGCCGGTGATCGTGCCGGGTTCGGCAAAGATCACGTCGGCCGGCGTCGACACCCAGTAACCGCCGCTCGCTGCCAGACCGCCCATCGACACGACCACGGGCAGCTTCTGTCGCTTGGCCTCGAGGATCGCGAGCCGGATCTGCTCGGACGCCAGCACCGATCCACCCGGCGAATCGACGCGCACGACCAGTGCCTTCAGCGTTTTCTTGGCCAGCCCGTCGAGCACCGCCTTCTCGATCGTCTTGCCCGCCGCCTTGCCGGGGCCGCTCTCGCCGTCGACGATCTCGCCGGCGATCGTCAGCACGCCGATCGAGTCGCCGCCGGTCGGCAGCGGGTTCGCCTTCACCCAGGTGTCGTAGGTGATGCTGGCATAGTTGCCCGCGGGCTTCTTGTCGTCGGACCCGGCGATCTCGGCCACGCGCCGGCCGAACGCGATCCGGTCGCCGAGCTTGTCGACGATTCCGGCGCGCAGATTGGCCTCGGCGATGTTGCCGTTCGCGGCGATGATCACCTTGTCGGGCGCGGTCATGAACTGCGCGATCTGCGCCTTGGGACGTGCCTTCGCGACGGCCTCGCGCCACTGCGAGAACAGGGTCCCGTACAGCGCAGTGCTCGCCGCCTTCGCGTCCTCGCTCTGGTCGGCGCGCGTGTACGGCTCGACGAACGACTTGTAGCGGCCGACGCGGTAGACGTGCGCGTTGACGCCCAGCTTGTCGATCAGGCCCTTGTAGTAAAGCTGGTTGCCGCCCGGCCCCATGAAGATCGTGCCGCCCATCGGGTTGACCCAGACCTCGCTCGCATTCGCGGCGAGGCGATAGCCGCCATCGGTGTACGCGGTCGCATAGGCCAGCACCGGCTTGCCGCTCGCCCGCACCCGCGCGAGCGCGTCGCCGACCTCGCCCAGTGCCGCGGGATAGGCCCCGCCAAAGCTGTCGAGATCGAGCACGAGGACCTTCACGCGGCCATCGGTGCGCGCGGTGTCGATCGCGCGCACCACGTCGCGCAACCGGAACTGGCGAGTCGTGCTCTGCCCCGACAGCGCGGCGAACGCGGCCTGCTCCTCGGGCTGCTCGACGATCGACCCGTTCAGGTCGAGCACCAGCGCACCGTCCTTGATCGCCTTGGTCCCCGGCCGCGCGTTGAGCGCCGCGAAGATCAGCCCGAAGAACAGCAGCATCGCGAGCAGGACGAGGCCGTCCTTGATCGCGACGAGCAGCTTCCACACCCCGCGCACCAGCCGCCATTTCCGCCGCGGGGGGCGGGCCGGATCGGTGTAGGACGGGGCAGGGGTGTAGGACGGCGCAGCGGTATCGGTCATGGCACGAGAGCTAGAGCAACCGCAGGCCTTCGTAAATGGCCTGTATTACGAGGCCAACACAGGGCTGGTTCAAGTCCCTGGCTCCCCCCGAGCGCCACCCAGTCCCCCTCCCGCCTGCGGGAGGGGTTAGGGGAGGGGCGTTCCACCAGCGCGCCGCCTGGACACGCCCCTCCCCCGACCCCTCCCGCAAGCGGAAGGGGAGCAGAGGAGAAGGGGGGGAAGGGGAAGGCGTATCCGCCACTGTTCGCCTACGAACGCAGGAGACCGGCAGCCCTCGGCCAGCTGCCGCGTCCGCGCGGCAGCCCCCTCGGCACGATGCCCGAAACCCACGCCGGTAGGAAAAATTTTCTCTACGGGAACCTTTGACATGGGTCGCGAGCGTCCACATATGCCGGGTGTTGGCACTCGGGCTCCCTGAGTGCCAGAAATCTGTCACAATCCCAAAAGGACATGGACCCCATGAACTTTCGTCCGTTGCATGATCGCGTGCTGGTGAAGCGCCTCGAAGCCGAAGAGAAGACGGCTGGCGGCATCATCATCCCCGACACCGCCAAGGAAAAGCCGCAGGAAGGCGAAGTCGTCGCCGTCGGCACCGGGACCCGCGCCGAGAACGGCACGATCACCCCGCTCGACGTCAAGGCCGGCGACAAGGTTCTGTTCGGCAAGTGGTCGGGCACCGAGGTCAAGGTCGACGGTGAGGATCTCCTCATCATGAAGGAATCGGACATTCTCGGCATCGTCGGCTGACCCCGACGGGCTCGGAAACGTCGGCTTTTGCTGACGTGAACGGGCCGAGAAAGGCTGGCCGCGAGATCCGCGCCAGCGTCTGCACTTCCTATACTTCACTCCATCGAAAGGGCAGCTGACATGGCTTCCAAGGACGTAAAATTCGGTCGTGACGCGCGTGAGCGCATCCTCCGCGGCGTCGACATCCTCGCCGACGCGGTCAAGGTGACCTTGGGCCCCAAGGGCCGCAACGTCGTCATCGACAAGAGCTTCGGCGCACCGCGCATCACCAAGGACGGCGTCACCGTCGCCAAGGAAATCGAGCTCAAGGACAAGTTCGAGAACATGGGCGCGCAGATGCTGCGCGAAGTGGCCTCGAAGACCAACGACATCGCCGGTGACGGCACGACCACCGCGACGGTCCTGGCGCAGGCCATCGTCCGCGAGGGCATGAAGTCGGTCGCAGCGGGCATGAACCCGATGGATCTGAAGCGAGGCATCGATCTCGCCGTCGTCAAGGTCGTCGAGGACGTCAAGGCGCGTTCGAAGCCGGTTTCGGGTTCGAAGGAAGTGGCGCAGGTCGGCATCATCTCGGCCAATGGCGACCGTGAAGTCGGCGAGAAGATCGCCGAAGCCATGGAGAAGGTCGGCAAGGAAGGCGTGATCACCGTCGAGGAGGCCAAGGGTCTCGAATTCGAGCTCGACGTCGTCGAAGGCATGCAGTTCGACCGCGGCTATCTCTCGCCCTACTTCATCACCAACCCCGAGAAGATGACCGTCGAGCTTCAGGATCCCTACATCCTGATCCACGAGAAGAAGCTGTCGAACCTGCAGGCGATGCTCCCGATCCTGGAAGCCGTCGTTCAGTCGGGTCGTCCGCTCCTGATCATCGCCGAGGACATCGAGGGTGAGGCACTCGCCACGCTCGTCGTCAACAAGCTGCGCGGCGGCCTGAAGGTCGCAGCGGTCAAGGCACCGGGCTTCGGCGATCGTCGCAAGGCGATGCTCGAGGACATCGCGATCCTGACCAAGGGCGAGATGATCTCGGAAGACCTCGGCATCAAGCTCGAGACCGTCACGCTCGGCATGCTCGGCACCGCCAAGCGCGTCACGATCGACAAGGACAACACCGTCATCGTCGACGGTGCCGGCGATCATGACTCGATCAAGGGCCGCACCGAAGCGATCCGTCAGCAGATCGAGAACACGACCAGCGACTATGACAAGGAGAAGCTCCAGGAGCGTCTCGCCAAGCTCGCCGGTGGCGTTGCGGTGATCAAGGTCGGCGGTTCGTCGGAAGTCGAAGTCAAGGAGCGCAAGGATCGCGTCGACGACGCACTGCACGCAACCCGCGCAGCCGTCGAAGAGGGCATCGTCCCCGGTGGTGGTACGGCGCTGCTGTACGCGACCAAGGTCCTCGACGGCCTGACCGGTGCGAACGAAGACCAGACGCGCGGTATCGACATCGTGCGGAAATCGCTGACGGCTCTGGTTCGCCAGATCGCGCAGAATGCGGGTCATGACGGTGCGGTGGTTTCGGGCAAGCTGCTCGACGGCAACGACTCGAACATCGGCTTCAACGCCGCGACCGACACCTACGAGAACCTGGTGGAAGCCGGCGTGATCGATCCGACCAAGGTCGTCCGCACCGCGCTGCAGAACGCAGCATCGGTCGCAGGCCTCCTGATCACGACCGAAGCGGCCGTGAGCGAGATGCCAGAAGACAAGCCCGCCATGCCCATGGGCGGCGGCGGCATGGGCGGCATGGGCGGCATGGACTTCTGATTTCGGACGGGGCCAGCATGCTGGCCCCGCCACGAAATCAGAACGGCCGGCGGGCTGGTGGCTTCGCCGCCAGTCCCGTCCGACGAAAAGGGCCGGCTTTGCCGGTCCTCCGTTCCGACCAAGACGACCAAAGCAAAGGGCCGGGGCGCAACCCCCGGCCTTTCGTGCGTCAGCGGCGCGTATCCCACCAAGCATCGCGACGCTCCGATACCGAGTCGCTGCAATAAAGCCTCTTTTCGCAGATTTTTACAATTTGCAGATGCCCCGCAAGCCTCCCACGCGGCCGATCACCACCGACCCGACCCCCGCGTTCGCGGAAATCTTCCTACCATATTGATTTGATTGTCCCCGCCACGCGGCGCCGCCAGCCACCGGGCGCCATTTCCCGCCGGTGACACAATAGGTGCAAGCGGACGGTGATCACGCTACCATCACGGCATGACCGCAGGACGCATCGATCAGTTGACCGAAGCCCAGCGCACCTGCCTGCGGCTGGTACTGACGCACCATAATTCCAAGGAAATCGCGGCGTTGGTCGGCGTGTCGCCGTCCGCGATCGACAAGCGGATCGAGCGCGCGATCCAGATCCTGGGTGTCGCCACCCGGTTCGAGGCGGCCCGCCAGCTGCAGCAGCACGAGCGCGGCGAGGTCGACGGCGTCGTGCCGCCCCGCGATTTCGTCGCGACGGTCGGTCAGGCGCCGACGTACGAACGGCTACCATCCGAACCAATCGACGTTCCCAGCCCCCCCGCCGACACGCCAGACGTGAGGCAGATCGAGCCGTGGGGGCTTGTTCGCCGCTTCTTTGGCCTGTCCGGAGCTAGCGGATCGACAGGGGTGGCGCGCAATCGGTTTTCGGTTGGCGACAGGATAGTCCGACTGATCGCGCTCATGGGCCTGATCGCCGTCACGTCGATGGCGCTCATCAACATGGCGATGACGTTGACCAACCTGTTGCGATCGAACCGAGACCGCAGCGCTCCCGTACACGGTACCGCGACGATGGTGCCTTCGGGGAGAACGACGATGTTGAAGCAGCGACGCGATGCGACCGACAAGGTCACGACCGATTTCCTGAAAGCCGAGGCTGCGGTCGATCATGCCGCGATGCTCGCCGCATCCTGTGTCTCGACGCTGTTGCAGCAGCGGGTCGCCGCCAACCTGCCCGTCGGCACCGGCGTGCTGGCGCTGCAGATGCTGTCTCAGGCCTCGCTCGACATCATCAACGCGCGCCAACGCTTCGTCGAGGCGCATCGCGCACTGGTCGACGTCCGCGCCGAGATCGGTCTCGGCCAGTTCTACGGCTATGGCGATACCGCCGAATGCCCGCCGAACGAAGGCGCGCTGCGTGCCGACGGTCCGGTTCGCCTGGCAGCGGTGGCCTGAACGGCCGGTTTCGGTCCAGCTTTGGGGGGTGGAGTTGGATCGGGTCTGGCTGTTCTACACGATACAGGCGGCAGCGTCGGCCTATGCCCTGCTGCGAGGCGGCGCACCGGAGCGCCTGACGGGACTGGCACTGCTGCTTGCAGCGGTGTCGACCGGACTGGTCCAGCGCAATATCCCGGTCCTGTTCGTGGGTCTGGAAGGCGGCGTGATGATCGTCGACCTCATTTTGCTGGCGGTGATGATCACGATTACGCTCAAGGCCGATCGGTTCTGGCCGGCCTGGGCCACCGCGCTCCACGCGCTGGGGACGGGCGCGCACCTGACCCGTGCGATCAGCCCCGACGTGATCCGGCTCGTCCATGCCGTCCTCTCCGCCGCCTGGAGCTATCCCATCGTCCTGCTTCTCGTGATCGGGACCGTCAGGCACTCGCGCAGGATCCGGGCCCGTGGCTGGGATCTCGACTGGAGTCGCCAGGATCCGACCCTGCGATGACGCATAATCGGAAGACGTCTATGACTTACACCATTGCCGTTGTGCCCGTGCCTGCCACCAAGCATCTGACGTACCTTCCCGTCCTGAGCCTGCCTGCCGTCGATCCGGCGTCCGGTACGGCCTCGTCGACGGCGTTGGTGGAGATTGCCAAGCGACTCTATGCCGTCCGCAAGATGCGCGACGACCTGCTCGGTATCTCGCTCTTCTCCGAGCCCGCCTGGGACATCCTGCTCGATCTGTTCATTTCGGAGCACGAGAATCGCCAGCTCAGCGTGTCGGCGGTCTGTATCGGCGCGCGTGCGCCCTCGGCCACCGCGCTACGCTATCTGACGATGTTACAGGACGCCGACCTGGTCGAACGGACCCGCGACGAACGCGATGGACGCCGCTCGCACGTCCGCCTGACGACGCTGGGCCGACGGCGGATGGCAAGCCTGTTGGGGCCGTTGATCGCGGAATGAAGGCCGGGGCCCGAAGCGCGATGCGGTCGGGGGCGCGCTAAGCGCGACTTGGAGCGGGTAACGGGAATCGAACCCGTGTATTCAGCTTGGAAGGCTGCTGTACTACCATTGTACTATACCCGCCCGACGCGTCGAAGCGAGCGCAGGAACTAGCGTCGCGGCGCGCCCGGCGCAAGCGTCCGTGTGGCGGCTTGCGCACATGCTTCATGGCTTCATTACCATTATGCGCTAGTCCCCGGGCATGGATCACGACCCCGCGATTGCCGTTTCCACCGCCCCCGATCCCCGGCCGAAATCCGCGGTCAGCCATGGGGCGGGGCTGTCGGGGCTGGTCGGCGTGCTGGCCTGGATCGGGCTTGCGCGGCATTACGGGATGGACGGGCCCTATTCGGCGCTGAC
Organism: Sphingomonas aurantiaca; assembly: GCF_003050705.1. Lineage (GTDB taxonomy): Bacteria > Pseudomonadota > Alphaproteobacteria > Sphingomonadales > Sphingomonadaceae > Sphingomonas > Sphingomonas aurantiaca. The sequence continues at coordinate 211,470 of NZ_QAOG01000003.1, forward strand.
CAACGTCGCCGCGTGCGGCCTGCCGATGATCCTCTGGTCGCTGATCGTCGACAAGGTCCATCGGAGCCCGACCACCGGGATCGACTGGTCGGCGGGCAAGCCATGGCGCGAGACGCTCGACCTGAGCCTCACCAAGCTTGCCGGGTTATGGGCGACATGGGCGGCGATCGCGGTGATCTATGGCGCCGGGCGGTTCTACTGGCAGGGCAATTTCGCATTTGCGATGTGGTGCTTCACCAACGCCGCGCCGATCCTGTTCGTCGTATCAATCCCCTATGTCCTCTGGATCGACCGCTATCTCGTCGATCCGCGCGACGGCGCCTGGCATCTCGGGGCCTGGATGACCGGGCAGGCGGGGGTGGAGCCCGAGGCGATCTATGGCCATCTGCGCGCCTGGGGGGTGAAGACGTTCTTCCTCGCGTTCATGCTGGCGATCGTGCCGCCGGGGTTCGGCGAGTTCGTCCGCGGCGATGTCGCGACCGTGCTCCACGACCCGGTCGCGTTGTCGAGCTGGCTGGTGACGTTGATGTTCCTGATCGACGTGGCGTTCGCGACGGTCGGCTATCTGCTGACGTTCCGCCCGCTCGATTCGCACATCCGCAGCGCCAACCCGTTCGCGGCGGCGTGGCTGCCTGCGTTGATGTGCTATCCGCCGTTCATCCTGATGACCCCCGGCGGTCCGCTCGATTATCATCCCGGCACGTCGGACTGGGCCTATTGGTTCCAGGGGCATCCGATCGCGCTCGCGCTGATCGGCGCGATCCTCGTCGGGCTGACCGCGATCTATGCCTGGGCGACGATGGCGTTCGGCTTCCGGTTCTCCAACCTCACCAACCGCGGCATTCTCACGCACGGCCCCTATGCGGTGTCGCGCCATCCCGCGTATCTGTCGAAGAACCTGTTCTGGTGGCTGTCGACCATCCCCGTACTGACGCTCGGCAGCATGGTCGACGCGACCCGCGCGACACTGCTGATGGGTGCGGTGAGCGGCGTCTATTACTGGCGCGCCAAGACGGAGGAGCGCCATCTGAAGCTCGACCCCGCCTATCGCGCCTATGACGCGTGGATGGCGCACCACGGCCTCGTCCCGCGGCTGTTCGCAAAACTGCGCGGCTAATTCCCCTCACGCTTGCGGGAGGGGTTAGAGAAGGGGCTGACCCACGCCGTGCCCGAAGCGCCTGCGGCCAAGCCCTCCCCCGACCCCTCCCGCGAGCGGAAGGGGAGACGTTAGAAGCTGGACTCGTCGTACACCTTCGAGACGTCGCCGCCCCAGACGCCGCGATACTTGTCGAGCAGCACTTCCGCCGGCACCTTGCCGCTGCGGACGATCTCGCGAAGCGGATCGAGGAAGCCGGTCTCGTTGTCGCCCGCCCGGTTGAACCGCGCGCGCGCCGACAGCCCTGCGCCGGCGATGTCGAGCACCTGCCCCGCGATATCGCGCAGCGTGCCCCCGCCCGCGATCGGCGCGTTCAGGCCGAGCTTCGGCACGCCGTCGCGCAGGCTCTGGCGCTCGTCGATCGACCAGTCCTTGACCAGATCCCATGCCGCATCGAGCGCACCCTGATCGTACAGCAACCCGACCCACAAGGCCGGCAGCGCACAGATCCGGTTCCAAGGACCCCCATCGGCGCCACGCATCTCGAGGAAGGTCTTCAGCCGCACCTCGGGGAAGGCGGTCGACAGGTGATCGGTCCAGTCGTCGAGCGTCGGCTTCTCGCCCGGCAGCACCGACAATTCGCCCTTGAGGAAATCGCGGAAGGACAGCCCGGCGGCGTCTATATACTTGCCCTCGCGGTAGACGAAGTACATCGGCACATCGAGCGCGTACTCGGCATAGCGCTCATAGCCAAAGCCATCCTCGAACACGAACGGCAGCATGCCGGTGCGATGCGGATCGGTGTCGGACCAGATATGGCTGCGATACGACAGCATGCCGTTGGGCTTGCCCTCGGTGAACGGCGAGTTCGCGAACAGCGCGGTCGCGAGCGGCTGCAGCGCCAAGCCGACGCGGAATTTCTTCACCATGTCCGCCTCGGACGCATAATCCAGGTTCACCTGGATCGTGCAGGTCCGCAGCATCATGTCGAGGCCCATGCTGCCGACACGCGGCATGTGCCGCAGCATGATCGCATAGCGCCCCTTGGGCATCGTCGGCAGTTCGGCGCGCGTCTTGTCCGGCCACATGCCGAGCCCGAGGAAGCCGATGCCGAGCTTCTCGCCAGCCGCCTTCACCTGTTCGAGGTGCCGCCCGGTTTCGGCGCAGGTCTCGTGCAGGCTATCGAGCGGCGCGCCCGACAGCTCGAACTGACCCGCGGGCTCCAGGCTGATGCTGCCGTCCGCGCCCGACATCGCGATCGCGTTCTGCGTACCATCGGGGCCGCCCTCCATGACCGGCTTCCAGCCATATTGCTCCAGCTCGCCGAGCAGTGCGCGGATGCCGCCCGCCTCGTCATAGGACGGCGCGTGATGGTCGCTATTCGCATAGACGAACTTCTCGTGCTCGGTGCCGATCCGCCATGCGTCCTTGGGCTTTTCGCCGGCTGCGAAGCTGGCGATCAACTGGTCGCGCGACTCGATCATCGGGCTGGTCTTTTTCGGAGCGGGTATCGTCGTCATTGCCGCGCCTTACGCGGCGATGAACGAGCCCGCTAGGGGGGATTCGGACCAATCGGTAGGGTATTGCGCCCCGGCCTAGTTATCCGCGCCAATCGCCCGCCGCCGCCATCCACAGCGCGATGGCCGCGCCCGCTGCGGTTTCCGCCCGCAGGATGCGAGGGCCCAGCCCGATCCCGACCGCCTGCGGGTGCGCGCGGATCGCCTCGCGTTCGTCGGTATCGAAGCCGCCCTCCGGCCCGATCAGGATCGCCGCCGGCCCCGGTCGCGCGCGCATCGCCTCCAGCGCGGGCACGCCGCCGGTCTCGTCGGCGAAGAACAGCGCGCGATTCTCGGGCCAGTCGCGGAGCAGCGCGGCAAGCTTCACCGGCTCGGTCACCTCGGGCAGCGCGGTGCGCCCGCATTGCTCGGCCGCCTCGATCATCTGCGTGCGCAGCCGCTCGGTATTGGGCTTGTCAACGATCGTCCGCCGCGTGACGACGGGTTGCAGCCGCGCCACGCCCAGCTCGCACGCCTTCTCCGCCATCCAGTCGACGCGGCCCTTCTTCAGCGGCGCGGCGCACAGCCAAAGATCGGGCACGTCCTCGCGCGGTCGCAGCAGTTCGGTGACGTCGAGCACCAGATCGCGCTTGCCGACGCTCGACGCGACGCCAAGCCACTCGCCCGTCCGATCGTCGAATAGCTTCACCGGATCGCCGATCTTCATCCGCATCACCCCGACGAGATAATGCGCGGCGGGGCCATCGACGGGAAGCGGACCGATCGCGAGCGGCGTATCGACGAAGAGGCGCGGCGTGGACTGCGGCGGCCAGGCGGGGGTTGCGGGCATGCGAGTGCCCTAGCAAATCCGCACTGGCACGGGGAGGGGCCGCAATGGTGACGCTCGTGCCGCAATAGTTCGCGTCTCAATCCTACCCCCTGGTGGGGGAGGATCACGAACGGCGGCTATCTGGACTTGCCGGGCGCGAGGCGTGGGCAGCGCAGATGGAGGAGGGGACGATGGCTGGTCGTCACCGTCCAACGCGCGAACCCATGGTTCCCGGCAAGCGCGGTCCACCCCCAAGCTCCGTCATCCTGACGAAAGTCAGGATCCAGAGCCATGAGCGCGCCGTCCGTTACTCTGGATCCTGACTTTCGTCAGGATGACGGGCGAGTGAGGTTCAGGCCGATGGTTCTTCAGATCAGCCACTTGGCGAACGGGGCGTAATTATCGGCCCTCAACGGCCTTATCCACCGAGACTGACACCTCAGCCTTTGCGGCGCATCCACATCTTCCGCGCCACCACCCACGTCAGCACCGCCGCGACGACGCCAAGGATCAGCACCCCCGCAACCGCCCCGGCGACACGGAAGATCCCCCAGAACAACGCCTCGACGAAGCGGCCGACCGCGACCGAAAGGCCGATCATGTGAGAGGGTCCGAACGCGCCACTTCCTCGACCCTACCCGGCAAAGGCTTGCGCGCCAAACGCCGTCTTCCTACGCCTCCGCCATGCAGACCCAGCCCGCGCCCATGGAAATCGTCCCCGACAGCGAACACCGAGGGCTGGTCGGCCGCCTCCCGCCGACGCTCCGCGGCCTCGCACTGCTCGCGCGCTTCGATCGGCCGATCGGCTGGTGGCTGCTGTTCTGGCCCGGCGCCTGGGGCGTCGCGCTCGCCGGCGGCGCGGTGCAGCGTTGGGACCTCATCCTCTGGCTCCTCCTCGGCAGCATCGCGATGCGCGGCGCGGGCTGCGTGTTCAACGACATCGTCGATCGCGACCTCGACGCGCAGGTCGCGCGCACGCGGGCCCGGCCGATCCCCAGCGGGCTCGTCTCGATCAAGCTCGCCTGGATCTGGCTCGTCCTGCTCTGCCTGATCGGGTTCGCCGTCCTGCTGCAACTCACCTTCTTCGCCGCGATCGTCGCGCTCGCCAGCCTCGCCCCCGTCGCCGCCTATCCGTTCATGAAGCGCATCACCTGGTGGCCGCAGGCGTGGCTCGGGATTGTCTTCTCCTGGGCATTGCTCGTCGGCTGGAGCGATATCGCAGGGTCGCTCGATACACCGATGTGGCTGCTCTACGCGGGCTCGATCGCCTGGGTGATCGGCTATGACACGATCTACGCGCTACAGGACCGCGAGGACGATGCGATGATCGGCATCCGCTCGTCGGCGCTCCGCATGGGGACGCATGTGAAGGCCGGCGTCGGGATCTTCTACATCGCCGCCGTCGCGTTCTGGGCCGCAGCGTTCTGGACCGTCCGCCCCGATCCGCTCGCGATCGCCGCGCTCGTCCCCGTCGCGCTCCACCTCGGCTGGCAGGTCGTCACGCTCAAACCCGATACGCAGGAGGGGGCAGGCACCGCCGCACTCGCGCGTTTCCGCGCGAACCGGTTCGCCGGACTGCTCATGTTCCTGGCCTGCGTGGTTGTCGGCACGACGCTGCATCCTTAAGTCGCTGATATGCTGACTCCAGACCAAGCCCGCGACCGCGCCCACGATATCGTCCAGCGCGCCAAGGCCGCCGGCGCCGACGCCGCGGATGCGGTCTTCGCCGCCGACGCCGCGCTCGACGTCTCGATCCGCCTCGGCAAGCTCGAGGATATCGGCCGGTCCGAGAGCGAGGATCTCGGCCTGCGCGTGTTCGTCGGCCAGCGTTCCGCCAGCGTCTCCACCTCCGACCTGTCGACCGCTGCGATGGACGCGCTCGTCGAGCGCGCGGTCGCGATGGCGCGCGAGGCCCCCGAAGATCCCTGGGCCGGCCTCGCCCCCGCCGACCGCCTGCTCCACGGCATCACCCCGATGCTCGGCCTCGACGACGGCGGCGAGGTCAGCCCCGAGCAGCTCCGCGATGCGGCGCTCGAAGCCGAAGACGCCGCCCGCGCCGTCCCCGGCGTCTCAAACAGCGAAGGCGGCGGCGCGAGCGCATCGCGCAGCGTCTGGGCGCTCGCCACCAGCCACGGGTTCGCCGGCGCCTATGCCGCGACCGGCTATGGCGTGTCGGCCAGCGTGCTCGCCGGCGAAGGCAGCGCCATGCAACGCGATTACGCGCACAGCAGCGCCCGGCTGCGCGCGCATCTCGAATCGCCCGCGGCGATCGGCCGCCGCGCGGGCGAGCAAGCCGTCGCCCGCCTCAACCCCGGTCGCCTCGTCAGCGGTCCCGCCACGATCGTCTACGACCGCCGCGTCGGCGGGTCGCTGGTCGGTCACATGCTCGGCGCGATCTCGGGCCAGGCGATCACGCGCAAGACCAGCTTCCTGCTCGATTCGCTTGGCAGCCAGGTGTTCGCGCACGGCATCACGATCCGCGACGATCCGCACCGCCCGCACGGCCTGCGCTCGCGCCCGTTCGATGGCGAGGGACTGCCCGTCTCGCCGAGCGAGATCATCGAGGACGGCATGCTCGAACGCTGGCTGCTCGACTCGGCCTCGGCGCGCCAGCTCGGCCTCGAGCCGACCGGCCATGCCGCGCGCGGTATCGGCGGCGGCCCCGGCGTGTCGACCAGCAACGTGTTCATGGAACCGGGTCACGTTCCGCTCGAGACGCTGATCGCCGACATCGAATCGGGCGTCTACGTCACCGAACTGATGGGCGGCGGCGCGAACGGCGTGACCGGCGACTATAGCCGCGGCGCGGCCGGCTTCCGGATCGAGAACGGCGAGATCACCACGCCGGTCGCTGAGTTCACGATCGCCGGCAACGTGAAGGACATGTTCCTAGCGATGACGCCCGCCAACGACCTCGAATTCCGCTACGGCGTCAACGTACCGACCTTGCGCGTGGAGGGCATGACGGTGGCGAGTGGCTGAGCGCTACCGCGGCCCGCCGCGGTCTCCGGCATGGCTCCGCGCGATGGCCGACGCGGTCGCGGGGATCGCGCAGGAGGCGGGCGCGATGGCGCTCGACCGCTTCGACACCGATTTCCAGCGCTGGGAGAAGACGCCCGGCAGCCCGGTCTGCGAACTCGACATCGCGATCGACCGCATGCTCAAGGCGCGACTCTCGACCTTGCTCCCCGAAGCCGGCTGGCTCTCCGAGGAAACCGCCGACAACGCCGACCGCCTCGCGCACGACCTGCTCTGGGTCGTCGACCCGATCGACGGCACGCGCGACTATATCCGCGCACGGCCCGGCTGGTGTGTTTCCGTCGCGTTGGTCGACCGCGGCCGCCCGGTGATCGGCATCCTCGAAGCGCCATCGCGCGACGAACGCTGGCACGCGGTGGCAGGGCAGGGCGCCACCCGCAACGGCGTGCGCCTCCAGACCGGCACCCGCACCGACTTCCCCGGCAGCCGCACACCCACCGACGCGCTCCCCAAGGCCGACCGAGACCTCGTCATGGTCCACAAACCCAACTCGATCGCGCTCCGCATTGCGATGGTCGCCGCCGACGAAGCCGACCTCGTCGCCACGCTGCGCTGGGGCAACGAATGGGACATCGCCGCCGCGGTTCTGGTCGCGAGCGAAGCGGGCGCGGCGGTCAGCGATGCACTCGGCGCGCCGCTGGTGTTCAACAAGCCCCGGCCACAGGCATTCGGCGTGCTGACCTCAGCACCCGGCATACACGCCGCGGCGGTCGAGCGCCTGGCCGACCGAGCGCGAACCTTGCTGATGTGAAGGTCTGGTCTTCGTAGAAAACGGCTGGTCCGCTTTTGGGCGCGCTTGTTGAATAGCGGCCACCGAACTTCATCTCGCCGTCTGTGTAACATGCCAGAGTACACCAGACGGATCATAGATGAATCCAACTACGAGTCCCCAGGGCTGCATGCTTGGCGGGATCGGTGCCGGTATTCCAAGCTTGTCGGCCACGCCGACCGGATCATGTTCCTTCCACCACGCACCCGCATCGTCGACCGTGAGTTGCACCATGAAATTATCCGCGAGTTCCTTCACGTAAAAATTTTGAAGGATGAAACTATCGATGCCATGCGACATTATCGCGATGTTGCTGTCTGCATATTCCGATGCAAAGCCGAGTGCCTCGTAGAAGCGCTTTGACTGATCATGATTTTTGGCGGGTATGAACGGCCGAAGCATGAGATCACCTCGCGAGGTATTGCAAATGTCCGGTCCAAGTATAGCGCCAGCGAGCATTGCAGTCCACAACTGGGCGGCAGCGGGTAGGAACGGGACCAGAGCGGCCGCCCAGCGTGTTTTGCTAGCCTTTTTCGGGTGCGGTCGATGACCGGGGTTGCTGGACGCGCTTACCTTTTGTCCGGCTAGTAAGGTGAAAGTGCAGGCACCGGTCGCAGCGATACGCCCGCAACGGGACGCGACCGGCTTCCGCCACCACCAGAGCATCGGTTTCGGACACGAAGCGCGCCTTGCGGCGACAGACGCTGAGCCGGGTGCGAGTCACCGGTCAGTCCTTGTACTTCATCTCCAGGAACCGCCCGCGGGTCGACAAATTGTCGAGGTCGCTTTGTGCCAGGCGCGCGGTCATTTCGCCGATTTCCTGTTCGATCAGCTTCAACCCGTCGACCAGTTCCGCATCGGGCGTGCGGCCGTTGCGTGGGGTGGTGCGCAGCGACGCCGGCACTTTCTCGTAATCCTTGACGAAGGCGGGGAGTTGCTCGCCGATCAGCTTCCGGACGTCGACCGCCTCTTGCGTGTTCGCGTCGAGCGTCGCGAGTTGCGGCGTCAGCGTTTCGAGGCGCAGGCCGATCCGGTCGACCAGCGTCATCGCCGGCGCGGGGAGGGCAGGGCGCTGCGCCTCGAGCCAGCGTTCGGTCTGCGCCGGGAGCGCGCGGATGTCGACCGCGGCCAGCCGCTCGGGCGTCGGCGCGCGCTCCGCCGGCCACACCGCGAACAGCACGGTAGCGGCGACCAGCAACGCCATTACCAGCATCGCGCCGCCGATCCCGAGCGGCACGATCCAGCCGATCACCATCGCCGCGATCAGGATCGCGACGTCCGCGACCGCGATCCGCGTCAGCCGCTTGCCGATCGCCTGAGTCTGGCGCGACCGGGCGCGGGACGGCGTGCGCGGAATGACGGCGCCGGTGCGGTCGTCCGAAATCCGCGACCAGGAGGCGCGGGCGCTCGCGATGGCGTCGTCGACTTCGCTCACGGCAGTTACATTGCCTCCAGCTTGAACGCGCTCGGTGACGGGCCGCCCAACTGCCCCTGCGTCGCGCCCTCAGCGCGCGCGATATACCCACGCGACTTATCGACCTCGTTCGACAGCGCGCCGACCGTCGTCTTCATGCTGTCCAGCGCCTTCAGCTTGAACACGTCAATCGCATCCATTGTATCGTAGATGTTCTGGAACGCGCGTTGCAGCGTCTCGAGCGGGATCGTCGCCGACGCCGCCTGTTCGTGGATCTGCGCGGTCTGCGACTTGAGCAGCTTGCCGGTCGAATCGATGATGTTCGCGGTCGTCGTGTTGAGCGCGGTGATCTGCTCCAACACCAGCTTCTGGTTGGTCAGCGCCTGCGCGACCGTCACCGCGGTGCGCAGCGCGGACACGGTCGTGGTCGAGGCGCGATCGACGCCCTTCACCAGCTCGACATTGTTCTTCTTGACCAGATCGAGCGCGAGATAGCCCTGCACGGTGACCGCCATCTGTGTCAGCAGGTCCTGCGTGCGCTGGCGCGTATAGAACAGCGCGGTTTCGCGGATCGCCTTCGCCTTGGCCGGATCGGTGTGATCGAGCTCGTTCGCGACGTCCTCGAGCTTCGTGTCCATCGTCTTCGACAGATGGATCATCTGCTCGAGCCGCCCCATCGCGGCCCACAGGTTCGCGCGCTCGGTGTCGATCGCGGCATTGTCCATCAGCAGCTCGTCCTTGCCCGAGCCCAGGCTCTTCAGGATCTGCGCGATGTGAGTCTGCGACGATTTATAGCCGTCGAAATAATTGCGCATCTTGCCACCGAACGGGATGATCCCGAACAGCTTCTGCGGCGCGGTGAGATTGCCCTTCTTGCCCGGATCGAGATCCTCGACGACGCGGCGCAGCTCGGCCAGATCCTTGCCGACGCCGGTTTCCTGATCCATCGCCTTGACCGGGCGATCGAGGAACCGGTTCGACTGGCCCGCCGCCTCGCGGATTTCCTTCGCGCCCATCGCGGTGATCGCATCGACTCGCTTGCCGAACTCGGGGCTGTTCACGTCCTGCGCGACCAGATCGGTGACGAACCCCGCGACGCGCTCGTCGAGCTGCGACTTCACGCCGGCATCGACGGGCACCAGCCCGGCGGCCTTGGCCGCGGCGACGGTCGGCACCGGATCGGGCGGCGTCAGTACCAGGCTCGGCTCAGTCAGCGTTTCCGGGGTCGTGGCCATGAAGTGTCTCCGTTCGGTAGCGCATGGTGGCTGCAACCCGCGCCGCGTTCAAGTGGCGTATATAGATAATACACTCCGCTTGCCAACCGCGGCGTGGAACCAGGGAGGGGCGTCGGCGGCTTTGTCCCCATATTCCAGGAGACACAGCATGCGCGCCATCGGCTACACCACATCGCTTCCGATCGACGATCCGCAGTCGCTCGTCGATCTCGACCTGCCCAAGCCCGAGGCGACCGGCCGCGACCTGCTCGTCGAAGTGAAGGCCGTGTCGGTAAACCCGGTCGACACCAAGATCCGCCAGCGCCGTGCCGATCCCGACGGCACGCCGCAAGTGCTCGGCTGGGACGCGGCCGGGACCGTCGTCGCGGTCGGCGATACGGTGACGGGGTTCGCGGTCGGCGATGCCGTCTTCTATGCAGGCGCGATCGACCGGCCGGGCACGAACGCCGAATATCACGTCGTCGACGACCGCATCGTCGGCCACAAGCCGCAGTCGCTCGACTGGGCGCAGGCGGCGGCTATGCCGCTGACGTCGATCACCGCGTGGGAAACGCTGTTAGATCGGCTCGATGTACGCAAGCCGGTGCCCGGTGCGGCGAACGCGATCCTGATCATCGGCGGCGCGGGCGGAGTCGGCTCGATCGCGATCCAGCTCGCGCGGCAACTCACCGACCTGACCGTGATCGCCACCGCGTCGCGCGACGAGACGCGGGGCTGGGTCGAGGATCTCGGCGCGCATCACGTGATCGATCACCGCAAGCCGCTCGCCGACCAGATCGAGGCGCTCGGGCTCGGCGCGCCGGGCTTCGTCTTCTCGACGACGCATACCGACGAGCATGTCGCCGAGATCGCGACGCTGATCGCACCGCAGGGCCGGCTCGCGCTGATCGACGATCCCGCAACGCTTGATATCAGCCCGCTCAAGCAGAAGTCGATCTCGGTCCATTGGGAGCTGATGTACACGCGCTCGCTGTTCCAGACCGCGGACATGGCCGAGCAGGGCCGCATCCTCGACGAGGTCGCGCGGCTGGTGGATGCGGGGACGATCCGGACGACGCTGGCCGAGAATTTCGGGCGGATCGACGCGGCGAACCTGCGCAAGGCGCATGCGCGGATCGAGAGCCATACCGCCAAGGGGAAGATCGTACTCGAGGGGTTCTGAGGTCTCGCGGAGCACGCCCCCCTTGTCACGCACCACCCCGGCGGAGGCCGGGGTCCAGTTGGGGGACGCTGCCAACGGATGGCAGCCCGTCATCATTGCCACCTTTCCACCTGGGCCCCGGCCTCCGCCGGGGTGGGGCGTAAGTGGGCTTGCCGATCGCCACTACCTCACGATCCTCCCCCGCAAGGGGGAGGTGGCAGGCGCAGCCTGACGGAGGGGGCGGTAAGCGACTACGCCTGTTGCGTGTCCTCCCCCTCCGTCACCTTCGGCGACACCTCCCCCTTGCGGGGGAGGACCGTGATATCCGCTCTGGCGCTCTCGCCAGCACGCTATACGCTGCCCGTCATGATCCGCCCGCTGATCCTCGCGCTCGCGCTCCTCCCCGCGGCCGCCACGAATCGCCCGCCGCCCGCCGACCCGCTCACCGCGACAATCCACACCGAAGACGCCGACCGCTTCGCCGCGCTCTTCGCCAGGACCAAGGGCAAGCCGACCGCCACACAACTCAAGCGCGACTATCTCGACAAGGGCAGCGTCGCGATCGGCGTCTTCACCCCCGGCCGGATCGGCGACGCCGACACGCTCGCCCGCGCGATCGCCGCGAACCCCACCCGCTATGCGCAGGCGATCAAGACCTGCCTCCCCGCCGCCAAGGCGGCCACCGGCGATCTCCGATCGATCTATCTCGGCCTCCGCGGCGCGCTCCCCGAAGCGAAACTCCCGCAAGTCTATGTCGTCTTCGGCGCAAACACCTCGGGCGGCACCGCCAAGCCCGGCGCACAGGTGCTCGGCCTCGAAGTCCTCTGCCGCATCTCCCCGACGCCCGAGAAACTCCGCCAGACGCTCCGCCATTTCTTCGCGCATGAGACGGTGCACGCGATCCAGGAGGATGCCGGCATGACGCTCGCCCGCGACCCCCTGCTCACCGCGATCCTCGTCGAGGGCGCCGCCGACTTCATCGCCCAACTCGTCACCGGCGAGGAGCCCGACACCGCCCGCGCCGCCTGGGCGACCCCGCGCGAAGCCGAACTCTGGCGCCAGATGCAGGCCGACATCGCGCTCACCCGCAGCCTCACCGACAAGGACAACCCGGACGAGGGCTCGCCCCAGGCCAAGGCCTATGCCCGCTGGATCGGCAATTACTCCACGCCCCCCGCCGGCTGGCCGCCCGAGCTCGGCTATTGGATGGGGCTGCGCATTTGGCAGCGTTACTACGCCGCCGCGCCCGACAAGCACGCCGCGCTAAGGGCGATGCTGGCGGTCCGCGATCCGCGTGTCATTCTCGCCGCCGGAGCCTATAAGCGTCGAGCCCCGTCATCCTGACGAAAGTCAGGACCCAGGGTAACAAGCGCTGCCGTCCATGCCTCTGGGTCCTGACTTTCGTCAGGATGACGGCAGGGGTGGTGAGTCCCCGAACCCGCCCGGTCTTCCCGCGGCGCAACAATTACGCTATGGCGCGCGCCAACCCCGTTCCTCGTTTCAAGAGAATACATTCATGAGCCTCCGCAACGTGGCGATCATTGCGCACGTCGATCACGGCAAGACGACGCTGGTCGACCAGCTCTTCCGCCAGTCCGGCACCTTCCGCGACAACCAGCGCGTCGAAGAGCGCGCAATGGATTCGAACGACCTCGAAAAGGAGCGTGGGATCACCATTCTCGCCAAGCCGACCTCGGTCGACTGGACGCCCCCGGGCGAGAGCGAGAGCATCCGCATCAACATCGTCGACACGCCCGGCCACGCCGATTTCGGCGGCGAAGTCGAGCGCATCCTGTCGATGGTCGACGGCGTCGTCCTGCTGGTCGATTCGTCGGAAGGCGCGATGCCGCAGACCAAGTTCGTCACCGGCAAGGCGCTGGCCCTCGGCCTCAAGCCGATCGTCGTCGTCAACAAGGTCGACCGTAACGACGCGCGCATTCAGGAAGTGCTCGACGAAGTGTTCGATCTGTTCGTGTCGCTCGACGCGAACGACGACCAACTCGATTTCCCCGTGCTCTACGCATCTGGCCGCAACGGCTACGCCTCGACCGACATGGACGCGCGCGAAGGCACGCTGATCCCGATGTTCGAGACGATCGTGAAGCATGTGCCGCCGCCCAAGGTCGAAGTCGCTGGCGTGCCCTTCACCTTCCTCGTCACGCTGCTCGACCGCGATCCGTTCCTCGGCCGCGTCCTCACCGGTCGCGTCAACTCGGGTACCGTGAAGACCAACCAGGCCATTCACGCGCTCGATAACGACGGCAAGATCATCGAGACGGGTCGTGCGTCGAAGATCATGTCGTTCCGTGGCCTCGACCGCGTGCCGGTCGACGAAGCCAAGGCCGGCGACATCATCTCGCTCGCAGGGCTTTCGGTTGCCACGGTGGCCGACACGATCGCCGACATCACGGTGACCGAGCCGCTGCACGCGCAGCCGATCGATCCCCCCACGCTGTCGATGCGTTTTGCCGTGAACGACTCGCCGATGGCGGGCCGCGAGGGCACCAAGGTGACGTCGCGCATGATCCGCGAGCGCCTGTTCCGCGAAGCCGAGTCGAACGTCGCCGTGAAGGTGACCGAGGCAGCCGACAAGGACAGCTTCGAAGTCGCCGGTCGTGGCGAGCTTCAGCTGGGCGTGCTGATCGAGACGATGCGCCGCGAGGGCTTCGAGCTCGGCATCTCGCGTCCGCGCGTGCTGTTCGGCGAGGACGAGGACGGCAAGAAGACCGAGCCGTACGAGACCGTCATCATCGACGTCGACGAGGAGCATTCGGGCACCGTCGTCGAGAAGATGAACATCCGTAAGGCCGAGATGACCGACATGCGTCCGTCGACCGGCGGCAAGACGCGCATCACCTTCTCGGCGCCGTCGCGCGGGATGATCGGCTATCATGGCGAATTCCTGTCCGACACGCGCGGCACGGGCATCATGAACCGGCTGTTCGAGAAGTATGGTCCGCACAAGGGCCAGATCGAAGGCCGCAAGAACGGCGTGCTGATCTCGAACGGGTCGGGCGAAGCGAACAACTACGCACTGGGTCCGCTCGAAGAGCGCGGCATCCTGTTCGTGGGCCATGGCGAGGCACTCTATGAGGGCATGATCGTCGGCGAGAACGCCAAGCCGGATGACCTCGAGGTCAACCCGATGAAGACCAAGGCGCTGACCAACTTCCGCGCCTCGGGCGGCAAGGACGACCAGGTCCGCCTGTCGCCGCCGAAGCGTGCGACGCTGGAGCAGGCGATCGCCTACATCGACGACGACGAGATGGTCGAAGTCACGCCGAAGTCGATCCGTCTGCGCAAGCGCTTCCTCGACGCGAACGAGCGCAAGCGGGCCAGCCGGGCTAAGCAGAGCGCGTAAGCCTGGCACGGCGAAGCCGGCCAGGCTTACAAGCTCGGCCGGCCTCGCTAAAGCGAGGTCCGACGACGCGGCTTCGCCGCGGCGCGCCGGGTCAGAAATGCAGAAAGGCCGGGGGGGAAACCTCCGGCCTTTTTGTTTGGGCTCGAAAGCCCGAAGGTCGCGTCACTACGCCCGAAGCCTCCGAGGCGTCAGTACCCGATCCGTTATAATGACCTCCCTCTGCCCCTCCCCGGCGAAGGCCGGGGTCCAGGTGGAAAGGTCGCAGTAACGGCGCGCCGCCCTTCGTCAGCGACGTCGCCCAACTGGACCCCGGCCTGCGCCGGGGAAGGGCTGCCTCAAGGATATGATTGCGCTGGCAAGATCGTCTCCCACCGGGAGAGAGGCGGTAAAAGGTGAGGGCAGGGTACGGCGAGCGCGTATACCCCATCCCTTCAAGCAGCAGTAATCCGCCCGCCGCGTTCCAGCATCTCACCACTCGTCACGATCACCCGGTCGCCAAGCTTCACCTGCCCGAAGATCAGCTTGGCAAACGCGGTCGGCACGCCGACGCAGCCATGCGTCGCATATTTGCCGTCCATCAGCGCGCTGCCATGAATCGAGACACCGTCGTTGGTCAGCCGCAGCATGTACGGCATCGGCGCGCCGTACAGGTTCGACACGTGATGCGCGTCCTTCTGCGTGATCGTGAACACGCCGAGCGGCGTCGGCTTCTCGTCCGCGCCGTAGATCACCGCCGCCGTCCCGATCTCATAGCCCGCGCGAAAGATCGACAGCGTCTGCGCGACGAGGTCGACAGTGATCACGATCGGCCCCTCGGGGACGCCTTCGGTATCCCAGTAATAGGCCCCGTGGCGTAGCGGCTCGGGCACATCCAGCACGCGCTTGACGACATAGCCGTCAGCAGGGGCGGCCGCGACGACGTCGGGCGCAGGCTTCGGCGGCAGCGCGCGCACCGGCGCCGCGACCTGCGCCCTGGCAGCGCGTACCGGCGCCTCCGCAGCACGCACCGTCACCGGCGACCCCGACAGGGCCAGTCCGCCGATCAGCACGGCACTGCTCGCCAGCACGGCAAAGGCGATCGCTCGCATCGTCATGGTCCTGCGCATCCCGCCTTCTATCCCTTATTCGTAAACGAAGCCCAGCGTCGCAGCTATACCGTGGGTTAACAGGCCGTTCCGACCCGGTTCAGGCCGAATCGCCTAAATCCTGAAACACGGTCGGACACTTATGCGTTTGTCCCAAGCGGACCGGGCGTAACTAGTAACGGAGTTCGAAAAGATGAACGGGTTTTTGAAGAAGGCAGGCTTGGGCGTTGCACTCGCAGCAACGGCGCTGACGGCGGCAGCACCCGCCGACGCACAGCGCTGGGGTCGCGGCGGTTACGGGCGCGGCTATGGCGGCGGCTGGCACGGCCATCGTGGCGGCGGCAACGCCGCCGGAGCCGCGGTGCTGGGCGGTATCCTTGGCCTCGGCGTCGGCGCAGCGATCGCCAGCAGCAACAACCGCAACCGCTATTATGATCGCGGCTATTACAATGGCGGCTATTACGCCCCGCCTGCGGTGAACTATTACGCGCCACCCGTGCAGACCTATTACCGCGAGGATTATCGTCCGCGGTGCTGGAACGAGTGGCGGGTCGATCCCTATTATGGCGATCGCGTCGCGGTACAGGTCTGCAGCTGACCCCTTGCAGAGCGAAAGACCGGCGTCGGGAGCAATCCCGGCGCCGCTTTTTTGTGGCGCGTCCCCGCCGGTTGCCGCTAGACGCGCGACCATGACCGACACGCCCAACACGCCCGAGACCGACACGCCGACCACCGCAGCGGGCGACACGCCCCCGGACCGCCTGTCGATCAATCACCGCAGCCCGTTCTTCAAGCAGGAGCTGCTCGAGCGCGGCATCGGCATCCGCTTCAAGGACGGCATCCGCCACGACGTCGAGGAATATTGCATCTCGGAAGGCTGGATCCGAGTCGCGCTCGGCAAGAAGGTCGATCGCAACGGCAACCCGCTCACGCTCAAGCTGGTCGGCCCAGTCGAGGCCTGGTTCGAGCGCCCCGCGGCAAGCGACGCCGACGAGGGCTGAGCCCGAAGAGTTCGGCGCTTAGGCCCCGAACTACCTGTTTCCCCGCGAAGGCGGGGACCCAGACTGAGCTCCCGCCCTCGCGGGAGACCACGCGCGCGCGGACAGCAATGGAAACACGGCGGCGGCCGCTCGCCAGACCCGTCACCCCAGCGAAAGCTGGGGTATCCCCGTTGGCTGGCAACGCGACCCGAACCGGGAGATCCCAGCGCTCGCTGGGATAACGGATGGGCCGGGCGAAACCTAGCCCGTCATCCTGGGCTCGACCCAGGATCCAGAGTTACAGGCACCGCCGTCCATTACTCTGGATCCCGACGTTCGTCAGGATGACGGAGGGCAGCTCAAGCCGCCACGCCCTCCAGCGCCTCGCTCGCCTCGAGCCACTTCGCCTCGCTCGCTTCAAGCTTGGCATTCACCTCGGCCCGACGCTTGCTGAGGTCCCCCATCGACATCCGCGAGAAGCGCGGCTCCGCCGTCGCCGGATCGACCATCGCGCGATCGATCGCGTTGCGCTCCTTGGTGAACTTGGCGGTCTGCTCCTCGACCTCGCGCAGCGTCTTGCGCAGCGCCGCGTCGTTGCTCTTGGCCTCCGCCGCGGCCTTCTTGCCCGCCTTCTTGTCGGCCTTCGACGCCGCATCGCCCTTGCCGCCATCGCCCTTCAGGACGAACGCGATATAATCGTCGAGGCTGCCGTCGAATTCCTTCGCGGTGCCGTCGTCGACCAGCACCAGCCGGTCGGCGGTCAGCTCGAGCATGTGGCGGTCATGGCTGACCAGCACGACGGCGCCGGTATAGGCGTTGAGCGCCTGCACCAACGCTTCGCGCGCATCGACGTCCAAATGGTTGGTCGGCTCATCGAGGATCAGCAGGTGCGGCGCATCGCGCGTGATCAGCGCGAGCGCGAGGCGCGCTCGCTCGCCACCGGAAAGCTTGCCGACTCGCGTCGTCGCCTTGTCCCCCGAGAACCCGAACCGCCCGAGCTGCGCGCGCACCGCCGCCGGCGTCGCGCCCTTCATCAGGTGCGACATGTGCTCGATCGGCGAGTCGGTCGGATCGAGTTCCTCGACCTGATACTGGGTGAAATACCCCACCTTCATCTTGCCCGACGACGCCATCTCGCCGTCCATCGGCGTCAGCTGCGCGGCCAGCAACCGTGCGAGCGTGGTCTTGCCGTTGCCGTTGCGCCCGAGCAGCGCGACCCGGTCGTCGGGATCGAGCCGCATGTTGAGCCGCTTCAGGATCGGCACGTCGGCATAGCCGACCGTCGCCATGTCGAGCGTGATCAGCGGCGGGCGCAGCTCGGTCGGGTTGGGGAAGCCGAACGACAGCGTCGGATCGTTATAGCTCTCGGCGATCGGCTGCATCTTCGACAGCATCTTCTGGCGCGACTGGGCCTGCTTGGCGGTCGAGGCGCGCGCGGAATTCTTGGCGATATATTCCTGCAGCTTCTCGCGCTGCACCGCCTGGTTGGCGCGCGCTGCCTCGATCTGCGCCAGACGCTCGGCGCGCTGGCGCTCGAACGCGTCATAGCCGCCGGGGTACAGCGTGATCTTGCCGCCCTGCAGATGCAGGATGTGATCGACGACGTTGTTGAGGAAATCGCGCTCGTGGCTGACGACGACGATCGTCGCCTTGTAGCCCTTGAGGAAGTCCTCGAGCCACATCACCGCTTCGAGATCGAGATGGTTCGACGGCTCGTCGAGCAGCAGCAGGTCCGGCTGCGAGAACAGCAACGCGGCAAGCGCCACGCGCATCTTCCAGCCACCCGAGAAGCTGTCGAGCGTGCGCGCCTGCATGTCCTCGTCGAAGCCGAGGCCGAGCAGGATCTGCGCGGCGCGCGCGGGCGCGGTGTAGGCGTCGATCGCGATCAGTCGCTCGTACACGTCGCCGAGCCGATCCGGATCCTCGCTCGTCTCGCTCTCGATCATCAGCGCAGCGCGCTCCAGATCGGCTTCGAGCACCGTTTCGAACGGCGTCTTCACGCCGTGCGGCGCTTCCTGCGCGAGGTAACCGATGCGCGCGCCCTTGGGCATGTCGGCGGAGCCGTCATCGGGTTCGAGCTGGCCTGCGATCACGCGCACCATCGTCGACTTGCCCGCGCCGTTGCGCCCGATCAGCCCGACGCGACTGCCCGGCGGCAACGCGGCCGTGGCGCCATCGAGGATAACGCGTCCGCCCAGGCGCACCGTGATATTGTTCAGGTTCAGCATGCGCGTGCCGTTAGCAGATGCAGCATGGTTTTGCGAGAGTGGGGGAGGGGCCGCGTTCGCGCGGCGAGCAATCAACCTAAAGAGCTAGTTCCCCCAAATTATCACCACCCCGGCGAAGGCCGGGGCCCAGTTGGAAAGGTCGTCGTAACGGAGCACCGCCCGCCGTCAGCAACGCCCCCCAACTGGGCCCCGGCCTCGGCCGGGGAGGTGGCGAGAGCAGGACGGCAAATCACTAAAGCTCCCTCCCCCTCAGGGGAGGGTCGGGGTGGGGCATACCCCCGAATGCCACGTCCTTGGCAAAGCCCCACCCCAGCCCCCCCCCTGAAGGGGAGGGAGCCGCTCAGCTTTCGTCCGAGACGACCGCGTCCAAACCCTCGCCACCGCCAAGCGTCGGCGCCCCGCGCCCGCCGACATGAACCCGAACGCCCGACACCAATCGAGCCTGCACGACCCCCGCGCTCGCAACCGTAGCGCCCGAGCGAGCCACCCCCCGGTGAACCGTCACGCCGTGCACCGCATCCACCGGCGCCGCGCCAGGCCCTGCGCCCGCATCCGCGCTGTCGTCCCGATTCCCGTAATGCACCGACACCCCGGCAACCTGCGCCGCAACCACCGTCACGCCGCTGCTGGCCGAACGCGCGCCACCCCGCCACGCCGGCTCCACCCCGGCATAGGCCTGCCGAAACGTCAGCGCCCGCTCCAGCGCGCCCTGCCAGCGATAGAAGACATGCGCCCCGACCGTCGTGATCCGCGCGAGGCTGGAGGCCCACCACGGCAGGATGCTGGTGGTATGGAACGAGGTCGCCGCCCCGACCGGCGCGTACACGCTCCCGCCCAGCGCCGCCGCCGCGATCGCCCGCGCGCGCTCCCACGCGCCCGGCTCGCGCGCCCGCGCCATCGACCCGTCGCAGGTGAAGCTGAACTGGCACCCCGTCCGCCGCTCCGCGCCCTGATAGACCACGCCGCACACGCTGTTCGGAAAGGCGCGGTCGCGCACGCGGTTGAGCACGACCTGCGCGACGGCGCGCTGGCCGTCCTCCGACTGCGATCGCGCTTCGTAATAGACCGCCGCGGTCAGGCAGTCGGCCGCCCGGTTCGCGTCGTCGCCGGAGCGCGCGGTAAGGAAGGGCGGGGCCACGAACGGCGTTGCGGCGGCGAGCGTCGCATCGGGCGCGGTGGTCGCGATCTTCGCCGAGATGTCGTCGGGCACATGCAACGCCATCCGGCCCAGCAACGCGCGTGCGTTGCGCTCGGGCTGGATGCGCGTGATCACCGCGGGCCGGTCGGCCGGCAAGCACGACGTCGCCATCACCAACGCGGGCAGGCTGATCAGCGCATGCGGATAAAGGCCGAAACCCGAACTCTTCATCCGCCCGCTCTACGCGCGCGGGTTTAGGGACTGGTTAACGGGGGCGCTCGGAGGAGAGCACACCCCCCCGTCATCCTGACGAAAGTCAGGACCCAGAGTAACGGGCGTCGCCGTCAATGGCTCTGGATCCTGACCTTCGTCAGGATGACGGGGGAAAGATCAGTGGACGAAGCGCGCCACCACGTCGCGATACGACCGCGACACCTTCACGCTCGCCCCCGAATTGAGCACCAGGAAGCACTCGCCATTCGTATGCGGCTTAACCTGCTTAACCAGGTCCAAATTTACGATCGTCGAGCGATGCACGCGCTGGAACCGGCGCGGGTCGAGCCGCTTCTCCAGGTCCTTCATCGTCTCGCGCAGGATCAGCGTATTGTCGCCGGTATAGATGCACATATAGTCGCCGGCCGCATCGATCCGCTCGATCGTGTCGACGTCGACGCGGAAGATCTGCCCGCGATCCTTGATGTTGATGAGCTTCTCGAACCGGTTGGCGGACACCGCATCGCCGTCGGGCATGTCGGCCGCCGCATCGGGCGCGACGTCGGCGAGCACTTCGCGCAACCGGTCGACCTCCTCGACGCCGCGCTTTTCGCTCAGCCGCTGGCGCACCCGCTCGATCGTGTCGGCAAGCCGCGATTCCTCGACCGGCTTCATCAGATAATCGACCGCCTGCGCCTCGAACGCACGCAGCGCATGATCGGAATAGGCGGTGACGAACACGAACAGCGGCGGCTCGACCTCCATCAACCCCTGCACGACGGAGAAGCCGTCGAAGCCCGGCATCTGGATATCGAGGAAGACGAGGTCGGGCTTGTGCGTCTTGATCGCACGAATCGCCTCGCGGCCGTTCGAGCATTTTTCGATGATCTCGACGTCTTCATGCGCCTGGAGGCGGAGCTCGAGCCCCTGGATAGCCAGCGGTTCGTCGTCGACGAGAATGGTACGGATGGTCATGCGGCCTCTCTGTTCACGTCTTCAAGCTGATACGGAATCTCGATCTCGACCGAGAAGCCGCCAGCGGGCGTGGAGCGGGTTTCGAAACGGTGGTCGGGGCCATATGCCTGAGCCAACCTGTCTCTAATATTAGCGAGCCCCACGCCTGTGGAATGGCTTGACCCGATCCGGCCCTCGATCAAGCCCGGACCGGTATCGGATACGGCGATCTGCACGCGTTCCCCGGCGAGCCGCACTTCGACGCAGATATCGGCGCCCTCTTCCTGCGGCGTGACGGCATATTTGATCGCGTTCTCGACGAGCGGCTGCAGCAGCAGCGAGGGCAGGCGGGCGCGTTCGGCGCGCGGATCGATGTCGAATTTGGGGCGCATCCGGTCTTCGAAGCGCATCTTCTCGATCTCGAGATACAGCTTCAGCTGGTCGACCTCCTGCGCAACGGTGACGTGCGCGGTCGGCTCGTTCGCCAGCGTATAGCGCAGGAACGACGACAACCGGCTGAGCATCGCGTTCGCCCGCTCGGTCTGCTTCAGCAGCACCAGCGTCGAGATCGAGTTCAGCGTGTTGAACAGGAAATGCGGGTTGAGCTGATAGCGCAGCATCGCCAGCTGCGCCGACGACGCCTGGTTCTCCAGATGCTCCATCTGGTCGATCTGCTGCTCGACGATCAGGTAGAAGTTGATCCCGAAATACAGCGCCGACCAGCCGAACAGCACGGTGAAGGTCACGTACACCGACCCCAGCAGCCGGGTGAGCGTCACCCCCGGCGTCGACGTCGCGATGAACGAGAAGGTGAACGCATCGAGCACCGCGTACAGGAACGTGGCCGCCGCCAGCGTCGCGATCGTCAGAAAGATCCCGACCAGCCGGTTCATCCGCCGATACTGCCCGTACATCGTCGAGAGCAGCAGCGTGATGCAATAGCCGACGATCGCCTCGACGATCACCGGGATCACCCCGTCGAGCGACAGCCCGTTCGAGATCGACACCACGCCGCGCAGCAGCAGATAGCCACTCCAGCCGACCGCCTGCAGGATCCAGAACGCCCGCGCCTTGTTCTCGAAGAACGGCCGCGCCGTGAAGGGCAGGCGCCGGGCCGAAGTCAGGGCAGACGCGCCCGGCGAAGTAGAGGGAGTAGCCATTATGGCCTGCGCTCTTACACGCCGGCACCAGACCACGCAAAAGCTGAGGGATGCGGGCCCGGCCGCGCCCCAAACGAAAAGGGCCGCCGCTCCCTTGCAGGAACGGCGGCCCTTCGAGCAACGGGTCGGTCGATGCTTAGAAGCTGAACCGAGCGCCGAGGCGGATCGAATACAGCGACTGGTTCACATAGACCTGGTCGGCAGGAGCCGCGAACGTCGTGCCACCGCCGGCTGGCGAGTAGCGATACTGCGCACAGGCCTGCGACGCGTTCGCCGCAACCGTGCCAGCACCATCGGCGTTGCCTGCGGTGGTCAGGCACTGCACGCGGACCACGGCAGCATTGTACGGGAAGACGTACTCGCGCTGCTGACCCCAGTTCTTGTTGATGAAGTTGGTGAAGTTCTCGATATCCGCAAACAGCGTGACGCGCGAGCCGCCGACGAAGGTCGGGATTTCCTGCGCGACATGCAGATCGAGACGCGTGAACCACTTCGAGTGGAAGGCGTTACGCGGCGCGACCTTGCCGCGATACTTGGCCAGACCCGACGCGTCGATGAAGCTGTTGACCGCATTGCGGACTGCAGCGCTGCTGTACGACACCTTGGCGTCGTCGACGGTTGGGACGTACATCAGATATCGGTTGCCGCCCGTGCCGGTACCCGAGCTGACGCCCGTCGTGCCGAACACCGACGAGCGGTTGGCGCCGAAATCCTGGAACGTGTAGCTGAACGGATGGCCGATACGCGATTCGCCGAACAAGCCGAACGTGGTCTTGTAGTCGCCAAAGAACGCGTGGTCGTAGTTCACGCCGTACTTGAAGAAGTACTTAACCTGGTCGTTCGAGATCCCGTACGAGACGTTGTTGGGATCGACGAACGCACCGTTGCTGTAGTTTGAACCCGCAGTCGACGAGGTCGCAGGTGCTGCGTCCTTGACGTCCTGATAGGTGAAGCTGCCGTTGATGTTCAGCCCGAAGCCCCACGTCTTTTCGATGCGGGCGACCGCAATGTACGCGCGGCCCTTGTCGGTGTTCGTCAGCAGGATGTCGCTGTTGGTGTTCGTGCTGGCTGCGCCGTCGATCACGTTCTGGTAACGCTGGCGACCATCCGGCGTCAGCGAACCAGCGATCGGGATCGAACGGATGTCGGTGAAATACACCTGATTGCGGACCTTCGAGTACAGCAGGTCTGCGCCGAAGATCCAGTCGTCGCCAAGCGGGCCAAGGTTCGCGGTGTATTCGCCCGTCAGCGTGGCACGCCACTGCGACGGAATCTTGAAGTTCGGGTCGAGCGCGTTGACCGTTGCGTTGGTCGCGACCGTGGCATTGGTCAGCAGCGTGTTGACCGCGGTTGGAATGGTGGTGCCGTTCACGCCGTTGAGTGCCGCATTGCCGATCGCTGCGTTCGTCGTCGCGCCGGTGAAGCCCGTCGCCGAACGGTTGATCGAGACCGAGTTGCTCAGCACGCCGGTGTTCGAGAAGCTGTTCGACACATAGACGTCGGGGGTGCCGCCGCCGAAGATGCCGCCGCCGCCGCGAATGCTGACACGCTGTGCGGGCTTCCAGTCAAAGCCGGCGCGTGGCTGGAACAGGCCAAAGCCCGAGATGTTGGCGGTGTTGCCGCCGATCTGGACGCGCTGACCGTTGACGATCGCACCGTTCGCATAGCGGCCGGCAAACGCGGTGCTCAGCGCCGGATTGTCGTCCATCGCATACAGGTCATAGCGGGCGCCGTAGCTCAGGTTGAGCGTCGGCGTGGCCTTCCACGAGTCCATCACGCCGAACGTGTAGCTCTGATAGCCGAAGTTGGCGGCCGCATCCTCTGGCACCAGCGACGGGATCGCGTTGCCATAGGCGATCGAATTCGCACGCTGCGCCTGGAAATCCGCGATCGAGTCGAAATAATAGTTGCCCGACGTGTTCTGCAGGAACGAGTTGAAGATCGATACGCTCGAAATCTCGGTGAACAGGCGCACGTCGTGGTCGTTCATCGTCAGGCGTGCCTGCGCCAGGCCACCCCATGTCTCGGTCTTGAGCGCGTTGGTCTGGCGCGAGCTGTCGGGGCCGAACGACACGACGCCGGCATTGTTGTCGCAGGCGGTCAGCGAGCCACCGGTCGGATTGGCCGGGTTGGTGCAAACGCGGAACTGGGCGAAGCCACGGCCGAGCAGCGGCTCCTGGATGCGCGTGTAGTTCTTGTAGAAGCCGCGGACTTCGGTCGAGAAGCTGTCGGTCCATTCCGAGTTCAGCTGCGCGACACCGGTGTGCAGGCGATTGCCCTGAATATACGCGTTCGATGCGAGACCGAGCCCGGTCGGCGCGTTCAGGAACGTGTTCTGCAGCAGGTTGATCGCGTCGTTCGCGTAGGTGTAGGTCAGCGACAGGCGCTGCTTGTCGGTGATGTTCGCGTCGATCTTGGCGACCACGCGGTCGTCCTTGTCACCCAGGTCGCGCAGCACGCCGCCGGTGTCGTAATTGTAGACCGACTTTGCGATCGCGCTGATCTGGTCGACCGAGCTCTGCAGGACGCCGGGAACGCCGTTGCCGACATTGTTGTCGATCGGACCTTCGGCAATCGGACGGCCGCCGCGCAGGCGCTCGCCCGCGACCATGAAGAACAGCTTGTCCTTGATGATCGGGCCGGAGAGCTCGGCGCCGTAATTCTCGACCTTGAAGTTGGGGACGCTGACTCGCAGGTCCTTGGTCTTCTTGCCGACGAACTCGTCGCGCGACTGCGAATAGAAGCCGGTGCCGTGGAAATCGTTGGTGCCCGACTTCAGCACGATATTGATCGCGCCGCCCTGGAAATTGCCCTGGCGGACGTCATAAGGCGCAACCTGCGCCTGGAACTGGCCGATCGCATCGAGCGGGATCGGCGAACGGCGGCTCGGAAGACCGTCGCTGTTGAGGCCGAAATTGTCGCTGACCGACACGCCGTCGACGGTGAAGCGGTTATAGCGCGCATTCTGGCCGGCGAACGAGACCGAACGGCCGCCCGAGGGGCTGTCGTCGAGACGCGCGAACGGATCGCGACGCTCGAGATCGCGGATGTCGCGGTTGACCGAGGCGATGTTGGCGATCTGCGCCGCGTTCAGCACGGTCGTCGGACCCTGCGAGATCGAGCGGGCGTTGGGCAGGCGCGATGCGGTGACGACGATCTCGTTGCCGCCGCTGGCTTCCGAATTCAGCTCGATCGGAACGTCGAACGCCTGCGCGACGGTCGTCGTGATGTCGGTGACCTGGGTCGAGGAATATCCGGGGGCGTTGACTTCCACCATGTACGGGCCGCCCGGACGCAGCCCGTTGACGTTGAATGCGCCCGATGCGTCGGTGGTCGCGGTCGAGCGCGCGCCTGCCGCGGTGTTGGTCACGACGACCGTCGCGCCGGCGACGGGCGTACCAGCCGACGTCACGGTGCCGCGGATCGACGAGGTCGTCTCCTGTGCCGATGCCGCCATCGGTGCGACGAGCGCAACGACTGCTACACCCAGGAAAAGGTTGTTCCGCATCAGTAATTACCCCTTGTTGAGCCTGCGGCCCCGAATTTCGCGACTTCATGTCGTGTTAATCCGGCCCTGCACCGGGAATATTTCGGATATGTGACATTGGCGAGTCGGGAAGTGTCACAGACACACTCGGTCGTGTTGCGTTGCAAAATAGCAACGCAATTGAACCGATCTGGCGGGGCCGGGAACCAACGCCGCCATGAGGCGTGCGATCGTCGTCAGCCCGCGGCGGCGACGATCTCCGCCCATTCGGCCTCGGTGATCACGCGGATGCCGAGATCGGTGGCTTTCTTCAGCTTCGAGCCTGCGCCCGGCCCGGCGATCACGAGTCCGGTCTTGCTCGAGACCGACGCGGCAACTCGCGCCCCCAGCGCTTCCGCCTGCGCCTTGGCCTCGTCACGGCTGAGCGTCTCCAGGCTGCCGGTGAAGACGAGGATCTGCCCGGTCACCGGCGACTCGCGAGTCTCGTGCACGACGTCGGCAGGCTTCACTTCGCGCAACAGGTCGAACACGACCCGGCGGTTGTGCGGCTCGGCGCAGAAACCGACGAGCGCACTCGCCACCTCGGGGCCGATCCCCGCGGTCTCGATCGCGCCGACCAGCAGCTTGTCGCGGCGGAGCACGAATTTCCGCTCGGGTTCGCCGATGACCGGTTCGATCTGCGAACGCAGAAAGACCGCGTGCCGCAACACGCTGCCGAGCGCCTTGGCCGACACATAGCGTCGCGCAAGGTCACGCGCGGTAATCTCGCCGACATGACGGATCCCGAGCGAAAACAGGAACCGGTCGAGCGGGATCGTCCGCTTGGTCGCGATCGCCGCGATCACCTTCGCCGCCCAGACCCGCCCGTCCTTCTTGCGTGCGGCGAGCTGCTCCTCGGTCAGCCGGAAGATATCGGCGGGTGATTCGATCAGCCCGTCGCGGAAGAACGCCTCGATCAGCGTCTGGCCGAGCCCGCCGATGTCGAACGCATGGCGCGACGCGAAATGGATCAGCCGCTCGACCCGCTGCGCCGGGCAGATCAGCCCGCCGGTGCAGCGATAGACGACCTCGCCCTCCTCGCGCTCGGCGGCGGACCCGCATTCGGGGCAGCTATGCGGGAAGACATACGCGTCGCGCTCTGCGTCGGGCGTGAGATTCTCGACGATCTGCGGGATGACGTCGCCGGCGCGCTGGACGAGCACGCGGTCGCCCGGCCGCACGCCGAGTCGCTCGATCTCGTCGGCATTGTGCAGCGTCGCGTTGGTCACGACGACGCCGCCGACGGTGACGGGCGACAGCCGCGCGACCGGAGTCATCGCGCCGGTTCGCCCGACCTGAATGCCGATCCGCTCGAGCAATGTCTGCGCGCGCTCGGCGGGGAATTTGTGCGCGATCGCCCAGCGCGGTGCCTTTGCGACCTGGCCCAGCCGCGCCTGCCAGTCGAGCCGGTCGACCTTGTAGACCACGCCGTCGATGTCGAACGGCAGGTCGGCGCGCTCGGCTTCGATGGTCCGGTACACGTCGAGCGCCGCCGCCGTCCCCTCGACCCGCGCAAACCCGTCGGCGATCGGAAAGCCCCAGCCGCGCAACGTGTCGACCACCTCGGCCTGCGTCTCGCCCGGCACGACGCTCGCCTCGCCCCAGCCATGCGCGAGGAACCGAAGCGTCCGGCTCGCGGTCACGCTCGCATCCTTCTGGCGCAGCGATCCGGCGGCGGCGTTCCGCGGATTGGCGAACTGCCGCGCGTCCTTGCCGGTCTCCTCGGCCTCGGCGAGCAGGCGCGCATTGAGCGCGGCGAAGTCGTCCTTCGCCATATACACCTCGCCGCGAACCTCGAAGACCGCGGGGGCCGCGCCGGCCAGCTGCTGGGGAATATCGCCGATGGTGCGGACATTGGCGGTGACGTCCTCGCCGACCTGCCCGTCGCCGCGCGTCAGCGCCTGCACCAGCCGCCCTTCTTCATAGCGCAGCGAACACGACAGCCCGTCGATCTTCGGCTCCGCGGTCAGCGCCACGGGCGCGTCGTCCGCCAGCTTCAGGAACCGGCGCACGCGCGCGACGAACTCCTCGACCTCCTCGTCCGCAAACGCATTGTCGAGGCTCATCATCGCCTTGGCATGCGCGACCTTGGCCAGATGCCCGGCAGGCGCCGCGCCCACCGTCCGGCTCGGCGAATCGGCGCGTACCGCTGTCGGAAACGCTGCTTCGATCGCCGCATTGCGCCGCACCAGCGCGTCATACTCGGCATCGCTGATCTCGGGCGCGTCGTCGGTATGATAGCGCGCATTATGATACGCGATCTGCGCGGCGAGCGCCTCCAGTTCGGTGGCGGCTTCGGTCTCGGTCGCGGGAAGGTCAGGCATTGCGCCGGGTTAGGGGAGGGGGCCACCTTTCGACAAGACCTCGATCAACATGGCGTGAACATTCGCGCGACTTGCGCGCTGAGATCCCACGACAATTTTTCGCAGGATCCGCCATCATGACCGACACCAACCGTCGCGACCTCTTCAAGGGCGCCGCCGTCACCGGCCTCGCCGCCGCCGCCGCACCGGCATTCGCGCAAGGCCAGGCGCCGCTCGCCGATCCGCAGACGCGCTTCGTCTCGACGCCTTTCCCTGAACAGCGGCAGAAATGGCCCGCGCTCCAGCGCGACATGCGCCCGGTCCCCGATTGCGGCGAGGCCAGCTATCGCGGCTCGGGGCGGCTCGCGGGCCGCAAGGCGCTGGTCACCGGCGGCGACTCCGGGATCGGTCGCGCGGCGGTGATCGCGTTCGCGCGCGAAGGCGCCGACGTCGCGATCAACTACTACCCGACCGAGGAGCCCGACGCACAGGATGTCGCCAAGCTGCTCCGCGCCGAGGGGCGCAAGGTCGTGCTGATCCCCGGCGACCTGACCGATGCGAAATTCTGCACCGACCTGATCGCGCGCGCCGCACGCGAGCTCGGCGGGCTCGACATCCTCGTCAACAACGCCGCCTACCAGCAGTCGAAGGCGTCGATCGCCGAGATCAGTTTCGAGCAGTTCGACCGGACGATGAAGACCAACGTCTATGCGATGTTCCACCTGTGCAAGGCGGCGATCCCGCTGATGAAGCCGGGCGCGTCGATCATCAACACGGGGTCGGTCAACTCGGTCGATCCTGGCGAGGAGCTGCTCGATTACGCGACCACCAAGGGGGCGATCCTGATCTTCACGAAGGGGCTCGCCAAACAGCTCGGCAAGAAGGGCATCCGAGTCAACATGATCGCGCCGGGCCCGGTCTGGACGCCGCTCCAGGTCGCGGGCGGCCAGCTGCCGGGCAAGATGGGCGAGTTCGGCCAGGACACCCCGCTCGGCCGCGCGGGCCAGCCCGCCGAACTCGCATCGCTGTTCGTGACGCTGGCCGAGACGGGCACCAGCTTCACCAGCGGCAGCGCGTTCGCAGCAACCGGCGGCAGCGGCGTGCTGTAGTCCTACTGACGATCCTCCCCCGCAAGGGGGAGGTGGCACCGAAGGTGACGGAGGGGGAGGAACACGGAGCAGACGTTATCCCGTCCTCCCCTCCGCCTGGCAAGCGCCAGCCACCTCCCCCCGGCAGGGGAGGATCAGAAACCGCAAAACCTCACGTTACCCTCTGAGCTCCACCCCGGCGAAGGCCGGGGCCCAGTTGGGAAGGTCGTAGTAACGGAGCAATGCGCGCGGTTATCACCGTCCCCCAACTGGGCCCCGGCCTCCGCCGGGGTGGTAATACTCTGAAGGTGGCAAAAACAAACTCACCCCTTACCCAACCGCCGCAACCCCTCCGCATCCACCACCCGGATCCGCGCATACGCCAGCGCGATGACCCCCTCGCGCTCCATCGCCTTCAGCGCCTTGTTCAGCGTCTGCCGCGACACCCCGATCATCGCAGCGATATCCTCCTGGCGCAGCGCGACGCTGTCCCCGCCCGCCGCGCGCACCATGCCCCCCAGCGTCCGCGCGAGCCGCACCGGGATCGGCTGCGACAGCGTGTTCATCATGAACGCCAGCGACGCACGCTGGTGCGCGCACGCCAGCAGCGCGATGTCCCACCACAATTCGGGCGTGGCGGCTGCCAGCCGCCGGAACGCCTCGATCCCGATATGCAGCACGCGCGCTGCGCCAAACGCGATCGCATCGTGCGGCCGCGGCCCCGCGTCGAGCGTCGACAGCTCGCCGAACCACGTCCCCGGCCCCATCATCAGCACCACCAGCTCCGCGCCGACCGCGGGATAACCGATCAACCGGACCTGCCCGTCGAGCACCGCCCACAGTCCATCCGGCGGATCGCCGACACCGTACAGCCGAGTCCCCGCCGCGACCGTCCGCACACTTGCCTGCGCCAGCAACAGCGTGCGGCGCGCGGCCGGCACCGCGCCGAACCACGCATCGGCTTCGAGCCGCCCGGTATCGATCGGTGCCATGACGCATCGTGTCGACCGATCCGATCAATTGTCAATCCGGCGACATTGTCGCGCTGACGGCCATGCTATTTCCCGGGCATAATAACAGGAGATGGATGATGGCGACCGCACTCAGGACCGAACCGACCGTACGCGATCTGGTGTCGCCCGAGGAATGGGCGCTCCGCGTCGATCTCGCCGCCGCATACCGGCTGGTCGCGCATTATGGCTGGGACGACCTGATCTTCACGCATCTGTCGGCGCGCGTGCCCGGCCCCGAGCATCATTTTCTCATCAACCCCTACACGCACATGTTCGAGGAGATCACCGCGTCGTCGCTCGTCAAGATCGACGTCAACGGCGACAAGGTCATGGACACGCCCGCGCCGGTCAACCGCGCCGGCTTCGTGATCCACTCTGCGATCCACGCCGCGCGCGACGACGCGGTTGCGGTGCTGCATCTGCACACGCCGCACGGCCAGGCGGTGTCGGCGATGGCGGAGGGGCTGCTCCCGCACACGCAGACCGCGATGATCGCCGGGCACGACGTGGCGTATCACGACTTCGAAGGCATCGCGACCGAGCTCGACGAGCGCGAGCGGCTGGTCGAGGATCTCGGCACCAAGCACAGCATGATCCTGCGCAACCACGGCACGCTGACGGTCGGCGAATCGATCCCGCAGGCGTTCCTGCGCATGTATTTCCTCGAACGCGCGTGCGAGGCGCAGGTGCTGATGCTCAGCGCCGGTCGCGAGAATCTCAACACCCCGAACCAGGGCGTGGCGGAGAAGGTCGAGGGCCAGTCGAGCGGTCCCGGCATGCGGATGCTCGCGGATGGCCTCGCCTGGCCGGCACTGCTCCGCAAACTCGACCGGATCGACCCGAGCTTCCGCGACTGAGCCCGGGCGCGACGGGAATAGATGCCACCACCCCGGCGAAGGCCGGGGCCCAATTGGCAAGGTCGTTGTAACGCAGTACCGCGCTGACCAACTGCTGTTTTCCAATTGGGCCCCGGCCTCCGCCGGGGGGGCAGGGAGGGCACGATGAAAGCGACAGCTTTAATGTTGGTCATGCTCTGCGCCACCCCAGCCATGGCGCAGCAAACCCATATCTCGCCCAAACCCGCCCCCGCGATCGGCTATGACTGGAACGACGAGTCCTCCGCCGACGACCGGGTCCAGCAATCGCTATGGCCCCGCTCGGACGCCAGCGCGGCAGGCCTCGACGACATGATTCACACCGAGCAATCCCCCCTCCACGCCGCGATCCGCGAAGACGGCGGCATCGGCAGCCGCGCACTGCACGGCCTGCGCAAAGTGGGCGGCGACTCCATCGTCGTGCCGGTGCTCAAGATCCACCTCGGCCACCCGCGACACTAGACGCCCTGAGCCCGCGAGCAAGGGCTAGAGGACGGGACGCTTGGGCAAACACGGCCGATTAGGCCAAGCCCCCAATCACCATTAGGCCCGCTCAAGCAACCGCTCCGCCTGCGCGCGTGCCTCGTCGGTAATCATCGCGCCCGACAGCATTCGCGCAATCTCCTCGCGGCGCTCGTCCTCCGACAACGCCCGCACGCCGGTCCGCGTCACCGTCCCGTCGTTGCTCTTGGCGATCAGCAGATGCTTCGCGCCGCGCGCCGCAACCTGCGGGCTGTGCGTGACCACCAGCAGCTGCGTGCTCTGCGCCAGCCGCGCGAGTCGTTCGCCGATCGCGCTGGCCACCGCGCCGCCGACGCCGCGATCGATCTCGTCGAACACCATCGTCGACGCGCCGCCCTCTTCCGCCAGCGCCACCTTCAGCGCGAGGATGAAGCGCGACAATTCGCCGCCCGACGCGATCTTGGTGAGCGCCGCGAACGGCGCGCCCGGATTGGTCGAGATCTCGAACTCGACGCGGTCCTTGCCCGCCGAAGACCAGCCCTCTTCGCCCAGCGGCGCAACGACGGTCTGGAACCGCGCCGCATCCAGCTTCAACGGCGCAAGCTCGCCCGCCACCGCGACATCGAGTCGCTTGGCTGCCGCCAGCCGCCGCTTCGTCAGCGCATCGGCGGCCGTATCATACGCCTTGCGCGTCGACGCCACCCGCGCCTCGAGCACGGCAATCCCGCCTTCACCCGCATCGAGCCGCTCGAGCCGCGCGCGCATCTCGTCCGCCAGCGCCGCCAGATCGTCGGGCTGCACACGGTGCTTGCGCGCCATCGCGCGCAGCTCGAACAGCCGCGCCTCGTCATCCTCCAACGCGCGCGGATCATAAGCGAGCTCGGCGCGCGCATCGCGCAACTGCTCTTCGGCCACCGACGCCTCGATCACCGCACGGTCGACCGCCGCGAGCGCCTCGCCCAGCGCGACATGATCCTCCGCGATCCGCTCCAGCACGCGCGCCGCCTGGCGCAGCTTCGCCAGCCCGCCGTCCTTACCCTCGAGAAAATCGTCGATCGCGGCCAGATCGTCGGCGATCTTCTCCGCGCGCTGCATCGAGCGCCGCGTATCCGCCAGCGTCTCTTCCTCGCCCGCGACCGGCGCCAGTGCGGTCAGCTCGGCGACGGTATGCTCCAGCCACTCGCGATCGCGCGCCGCGGTCTCGATATCGGCGCGCGCGGCGGCAAGCTCCGCCTCGGCCGCACGAAACCCCGCATACGCTTTCCCCGTAGCGCCCGGCTCGGTCCGCCCGAAAATGTCGAGCAACGCACGATGCCCGCGCGCATTGAGCAACCCGCGCTCGTCATGCTGGCCGTGGATCTCGACCAGATGCGGCGCCATCTCGCGCAGCAGCCCGGCCGACGCGGGCTGGTCGTTGACGAACCCGCGACTGCCGCCGTCCGCTTTGACGATCCGCCGCACGATCAGCGGCTCGCCGCGCTCGATCTCCAGCCCGTTCTCGTCGAACAGCAGCGCGAGCGGCGATTCGGGGGCAGGGGCGTCGAACGTCGCGGTCACCACCGCCTGCGCAGCACCATGCCGCACCAGCCCGCTGTCGCCGCGTCCGCCAAGCGCCAGCCCCAGCGCGTCGAGCAGGATCGACTTGCCCGCGCCGGTCTCGCCGGTCAGCACGCCGAGCCCTTCGCCGAATCCCAGATCCAGCGCCTCGATGAGCACCACGTCGCGAATGGAAAGATCGGTCAGCATCGCGCGCGTCTTAGCCGATCCGCGCGTGAAGGTGATCCCCCATTGTTCTCATCGCGGATTTTGCGATCAGCTACCGGGGCCGGTCCGCGTCGCGCTGCCCGGGCCGACGGGGGCGGGGCTCGAAATGCTGCCCGCGCCGGTGCCGCCGGTGTTGCCGTTGGCCTTGGGAAGCTCCAGCGCGCCGGTACCCGGCGTGCCTGCGGTACCCGTCGCCACCACCGGCTCACCGGGCGCGAGCGGGGCGATCGGCTTGACCGGATGGTCGCGCATCAGCTTGTAGGCGTGATCATACCAGTCGGTGCCGGGATAGTTGCGCCCGAGCACCGCCGCGGCCTTTTCGGCCTCGATCGGCACGCCGAGCTGCAGATATGTCTCGGTCAGCCGCATCAGCGCCTCGGGCGTGTGCGTGGTCTGCTGGAACTTGTCGATCACCGTGCGGAACCGGCCGTTCGCCGCGAGCCACTGGCCGCGCGTCTCGTAGAAGCGGCCGATCTCCATCTCCTTGCCCGCGAGATGGTCGTTGACCAGATCGATCTTCAGCCGCGCATCCGACGCATAGCGCGTGTTCGGATAGCGCCGCATCAGCTCGCCGAGCGAATCGAGCGCCTGGCGCGTGATCTTCTGGTCGCGAGTCACGTCGGTGATCTGCTCGTAATAGCCTAGCGCGATCAGGTAATAGGCGTACGGCGCGTCGCGGTTGCCCGGATGGACCGCCAGGAAGCGCTGCGCCGAGCTGATCGACGCGGTGTAGTCTTTGGCGAGGTAATAGCTGAATGCCGACATGATCTGCGCGCGGCGCGCCCAGATCGAATAGGGATGCTGGCGCTCGACCTCGTCGAACAGCTGGGCTGCCTCCTTGTAGCGCGCCTGGTCGAGCCGCTGCTTGGCGGTCGAGTACAGCGTGCCCACGTCGCGCGCGACATAGGGGAGGTCGCCCTTGGCGGCGCGGCCACCCGCACAACCGGCTATGGGGAGCGCAAGCGCGGCGATGAGCGTGACCGCGAGGGCACGAGACTGGGTGATACGCATCGGCGTGATCCTTAGCGTAAGCGGATAGCCGCGAACAATCCTTTTCGCCGGGTCGCTCTTGCCCCTTCCCGCCAACCGGATCGCACGGCAATAGTCGCGCGTTGGCGTCACGCCATTGTTATCGAGGATCATGTCATGCCGGCCACATTGTTGCACACCCACCGCGTCGAAAAGCCATGGGGTCGCGACACGCTCTGGCCCGGCTTCGAGGATCCCGCCGCGGGCTCGCCGCCGATCGGCGAAGTCTGGTTCCAGGAGCCCGGCAACACCACGCCCGACCTGCTGATCAAATATCTGTTCACCAGCGAGAAGCTGTCTGTGCAGGTCCATCCCGATGACGAGCAGGCGCATGCGCGTGGTCTGCCGCGCGGCAAGGACGAATGCTGGACGATCCTCGCCGCCGAGCCGACCTCGACGATCGCGGTCGGCACGAAGGCGCCGATGTCGAAGGACGACCTGCGCGCGTCGGCGATCGACGGCACGATCGAGGACAAGCTCGACTGGAAGCCCGTCCAGCCCGGCGACTTCATGTATTGCGCGTCGGACACGATCCACGCGATCGGCGGCGGGCTCACCGTGATCGAGGTCCAGCAGAATTCGGAGACCACCTACCGGCTCTACGATTACGGCAGCGACCGCGAACTCCACCTCAAGGACGGCATCGACGTCGCCGATCCGACGCCCTACGTCCCCGTCGCGCCGCCGATCGAGGTTGAGACCGGCCGGACGATCATGGTCGAGGGCCCCAAATTCGTGCTCGAGCGCTGGAAGGGTGGCGACCATGTCGTCAACCTGCCCGAGGGCACGACCGGCTGGGTGATCCCGGTCACCGGGTCGGGCCACGTCGCCGGCGTGGCGTTCAAGGCGGGCGAATGCGCGACGATGACGGGCAGCGAAACCGTCTCGACCAGCGCCGACGCCGACGTCCTGTTCGCCTATCCCCTCGCCAAGCGGATCTGAAGAGAGAATGTGCTCCCGCGAAGGCGGGAGCCCAGTCTGGGTCCCCGCCTTCGCGGGGACACAAGGTGAGGGCGACGCCCCCCCAACTACCACCACACCGGCGAAGGCCGGGGCCCAATTGGGAAGGCAGCAGTAACCGGACGCCGTCCCACGCCATCACCGTCCCCCAATTGGGCCCCGGCCTCCGCCGGGGTGGAATGACAGGCATGATGCTCCGTTAACCCCGCCGCCCTATATCCAGCCGCAATGCTCAGAGTCCTGACCCTCTCCACCCTGTTCCCCGACGTCACCCGCCCCAATTTCGGCGTCTTCGTCGAGCGCCAGACTTTTGGCCTCGCCGCGCATCCCGACGTAGACCTAAAGCTCGTCGCCCCGATCGGCCTTCCGCCGGGCCCGCTCGGCCGCCTCCGCCATTACGCACCCCTCGCCAAACTCCCCCGGCGCGAGACGTGGAAAGGCCTCGACGTCCACCGCCCGCGCTTCACCGCCATCCCCTTCACGGAAGGCCGCGGCCACGCTGCCGCACTCGAGCGAGCGCTAGTCCCGATCCTCGACACCTTGCGCGAAACATTCGCGTTCGACGTGATCGACGCGTCGTTCTTCTTCCCCGACGGCCCGGCCGCGGTCGCGCTCGGCAAGCGTTACGGCGTCCCCGTCTCAATCAAGGCGCGGGGCGCGGATATCCACCATTGGGGCAACGCCCCCGCCACGGCCGCCGCCGTCCGCGCCGCGGGGCAGGGCGCCGATGGCATGCTCGCGGTCAGCGCGGCGATGAAGGCCGACATGATCGCGATGGGGCTCCCCGCCGACCGCATCCGAGTCCACCATACCGGAGTCGACCATGCGCGCTTCCACCCAATAGACCGGGCCATTGCAAAGGCAGCACTCGGCGTCACCGGCCCGCTGGTCGTCTCGGTCGGCGCGCTGATCCCGCGCAAGCGGCATGACATCGTCATCGACGCGGTCGCAGCACTCCCCGGAGTCACGCTGCTGATCGCAGGCGAGGGGCCGGAACGCGCGTCGCTCGAGGCGCGGATCGCGCGCCACGGCATCAGCGACCGGGTCCGCCTGCTAGGCGCCGTCCCGCACACCGACCTGCCCCGGCTGATCGCCGCCGCCGACGTCAGCGCGCTGGCCTCCAGTTCGGAAGGCCTTGCCAACGCCTGGATCGAATCGCTCGCCTGCGGCACGCCGATCGTCATCACCGACGCCGGCGGCGCGCACGAAGTGGTGACCTCGCCCGATGCCGGCCGGGTCACGATCCGCGACGGGCTGGCATTCGCCGCCGCGATCGACGCGCTGCTCAAGGATCCCCCGACAGCGGCGGCAACCTGCGCCACCGCGGCCGCCTTCACCTGGGAGGCCAACACCACCGCGCTCTACGCGCATCTGGCGACGTTAGCCGCGAATCACCCTTCGAGAGGGTAGAGCGCCGCCACGATCCAGCGACCCTCGCCGCGCAACACCGCCCACGCGCGGGCGGCGGCGCGGCTGTCCATCGCCTCGATCCCGAACCCGCGAGCCTCGACCGCGCGCTTGAACACAAGCGGCGGCTGGCGCAGCGCCGAACCGGTCCCCAGCAACAGGAACTCCGGCGGCGGATCGAGCGCGAGCAATGCCGCCACATCCGCCTCGCCCAGCGTCTCGAACGCAGGCGGCGTCCAGCCATCCGCGCGCTCGGGGCTGATCGACAGAGCGGTATAATAGCCGTCGTCGACCTTGAACCCAGCCCGACCGATCGCCGAGATCATCGGCCCATCGGTCTTCTCGCGGTCCATCCTCATTTAGCGTTCGACCTTCGGGCCCACCCGTTCGGCACCGTCCTGCACGCCGCCCTTGCGCGGGGCCGGATCGGCACGAAGCCCCAGCGTGATCAGCAGCGACGACGACACGTAGATCGACGAATACGTCCCCACGACGATACCCAGGATCATCGCCGCGGTGAACCCGCGCAGCACATGGCCGCCGAGCACCAGCATCGCGACCAGCGCGAGCAGGATCGTCACCGACGTCATCACCGTGCGCGGCAGCGTCTCGTTCACCGACAGGTCGATGATCTCGCGCATGTCCATCTTGCGATAGCGGCGCATATTCTCGCGGATACGGTCGTCGATCACGATCTTGTCGTTGATCGAGTAGGAGATGATCGTCAGCACCGCCGCGACGATGTTCAGGTCGAACTCGAACTGCGTCAGCGCGAAGAAGCCGAGCGTCATCAACAGATCGTGGACGATCGCGACGACGGTCGACACGCCGAACTGCCATTCGAACCGCACCACCGCGAACAGCGCGATGCCGAGGATGGCGAGGCCGACCGCGAGCAGACCCTTGCTGATCAGCTCCTCGGATACCTTGCCCGAGATCGTGTCGTACTTCGAGAAGGTCGCGCCGGGGAACTTGACCGCGAGGTCGTCCGACACCTTCTTGACGAGGCGGTTGGTCGCCCCCTCGTCGTTGCTCTGCGGGATCGGCAGGCGGATCGACAGCGTCTTGGGGTCGCTGAACGACTGGATCGAGGCCTCGCCGACGCCGAGACGGTCGACTTCGGTCCGGACCGCGTCGATCGACGGCGGGGTCGCGAACTTCTCTTCGATCAGGACGCCGCCGACAAAGTCGACGCCCATGTTCAAGCCCTTGGTGACGACGAGTCCGATCGCCAGCAACGACAGCAGCAGGGTCAGCCCGAACGCCCATTTGCGGAGCGACACGAACTTCAGGTTGGTGTTGTCGGGAACGAGTTTCAGCAGGCGCATGGTAATCTCCCGCCTCAAATATTGATCGTGGTGGGGCGGTTCTTCCGCAGCCACAGCGCGACCATCATCCGCGTGAACGTGACGGCGGTGAACACCGACGTGCAGATCCCGATCAGCAGAACGACCGCAAAGCCTTTCACAGGGCCCGAGCCGAGCAGCAGCATGATCACGCCGGTGATGGCATGCGTCACGTTCGCCTCGAAGATCGTCCGCGACGCTTCCTTGTAGCCGAGCTCGACCGACTGGATCACGCTACGCCCGCGTCGCCGCTCTTCGCGGATACGCTCGTTGATCAGCACGTTGGCATCCACCGCGGTACCGATCGTCAGCACGAAGCCGGCGATACCGGGCAGCGTCAGCGTCGCGTTCAGCATCGCCATGACGGCGACGATGACGAGGATGTTGATGACCACCGCGAGGTTCGCATACAGGCCGAACCGGCCATAGGTGACGAACATGAACACGATCACCGCGAGCGCCGCGATGATCGACGCGAGCACGCCGGCACGGATCGAATCCTTGCCGAGATCAGGGCTGACGGTGCTCTCCGCGACCACCTTCAATGCAACCGGCAGCTTGCCCGAGCGCAGCGAGATCGCCAGCGCGTTCGCCGATTCGACCGTGAAGTTGCCCGAGATCGATGCACGACCACCAAGGATCGGCTCGTTGATGTTCGGCGCCGAAATCACCGTATTGTCGAGGATGATCGCGAACGGCTTGTTGGTGTTCTCGGTCGTCACCTTGGCGAAGCGACGGCCACCGACGGCATCGAACGTGATCGCGACCTGCGCCGCGTTGGTCTGCTGCTCGAACTCCTGGCGCGCATCGGCGAGCTGATCGCCCGAGATGATCACCGAGCGCTTCACCGCGATGAACGGCACGCCCTGCGGATTGCCGGGATAGGGGAGGACCTGGCTGCCGATCGGCGCGATGCCCTTGGCAAGGTCCGTCGGGTTCGCGGTCTGGTCGACCAGCTTGAACTCGAGCTTGGCGGTCTTGCCGATCAGCTCCTTGAGCGCCTGCGGGTTCTTCAGCCCCGGCACCTGCACGACGATCCGAGTCGCGCCCTGGCGGACGATCGTCGGCTCCTTGGTGCCGAGTTCGTCGATGCGACGACGGACGACTTCGGTCGCGTCCTTCATCGCGGTGTCGACGGCCTGGGTCAGCCCCGCCTCGGTCGGCTTGAGCACGAACCGGCTCGTGTCGACGACAGTGATATCCCACTCGCGTTGGCCGCTCATCCCGGCGCCACCGCCGGTGATCGCCAGCAGCCGCTCGCGCGCCGCGTCGACCTGGCTCGGATCGCGCAGCAGGAAGGTCAGCTGACCGCCTCGCGTGGAAATGTCGCCGATCTCGATCCTGGGCGTGCCGTTGCGCATCGTCCCCGCCACACTGTCGCGC
Organism: Sphingomonas aurantiaca; assembly: GCF_003050705.1. Taxonomy (GTDB): domain Bacteria; phylum Pseudomonadota; class Alphaproteobacteria; order Sphingomonadales; family Sphingomonadaceae; genus Sphingomonas; species Sphingomonas aurantiaca. The sequence continues at coordinate 250,764 of NZ_QAOG01000003.1, forward strand.
ATCGCCTCGATCCGAGTCGCGGCGAGGTCGGCGGTATCCGCTTCGAGCAGCAGATAGCTGCCGCCCGCGAGATCGAGCCCGAGATTGATGTGCGGATGGGGGATGCTACCCCATTTGCTCGTGGTGCTCTCGGGGAGGAAACTCGGGATCGCCAGCAGGCAGAGTGCCGCCAGCAACCCGATGATCGACCCGACCTTCCAGCGCGGAAAATCCAGCATCAGTCGTTGGCCGGCTTCGTGTTCGGGCTCGTGATGTCGGTCAGCGTCGCCTTGACGACGCGAACGCGGACGTTCGGCGCGATCTCGACCTCGACGACATTATCCTCGACCTTGGTCACCTTGCCGAGGATTCCGCCCGACGTGACGACGCTGTCATTCTTCTTCACCGCGGCGACCGACGCCTGCAGCGCCTTCATCCGCTTTTGCTGCGGGCGGATCATCAGGAAGTAGAACACGACGAACACGAGGAAGAGCGGCGCGAGGCTCAGGAACGAGGCGATCCCGCCCCCGGCTGTGGCGGCGCCGTCTGCGGCCTGGGCATAAGCTGGTGAGATGAACATGGAGTTCCGTATCTGGCTAAAGGCCATGTCTGGCTGGAGGCCATATCTGGCTGAAGGAGAGTTTCAGGCCGCACGCCGCGCGGCCGGTCGCATTGGTCCGCCCGCTATCATCGCTTGGGGTCCCGCGCAACAGATGGCCGGAGGATGAGACGGGGCGCCCGCGCGACCACCCGCATGCCAGACCCGCTCCGCAACGCCGCTCTAGGCGAGGAGTCCACAAACCGGCGGTGTTCGCACTTGCATCCCGCCGCGACCCCGCGTAGTGCGCGCCCCTCGGGTGGTCTTGCGACTGCCCGATCGGTCGGGGCGTAGCGCAGCCTGGTAGCGCATCACACTGGGGGTGTGGGGGTCGCAGGTTCGAATCCTGTCGCCCCGACCATTTTATTTCATCACATCGGGACTCGATCCCAGGCGGGGCTTACGCAGTCGCGCGCGCCTCTAGGGCGACCGCGGCCAAGCGCTTGCGGCGATGGAAATACCGCATCACCGGCTTTTCGAGCCCGGCATAGCCGATCAGCCCGATGCCGATCCCGGCGACCATGTGCAGCGGGATCGCCACCGCGCCGGCGATGTGCAGCGCCATCGCGATCTTCGCCGTCACTGCCAGCGCCAGCGTGTGCCACAGATAGATCGAGTAGCTCGCATCACCGAGCAACCGCAGCGCGGGCAGCTCGGCGATTCCGCCCGGCCGGCGCTCATAGGCGAGGATCGTCGCGACCGCCGACAGCGCAGGCAATCCGTAGCGCAGCGCCTTGGGCCATTCCGCCGGCAAGGCGAGCGCAAGCCCGCACAGCGCCACCGTCGTCGCGATCAGCACGCCGCGAGTCGCCGCGTGGCCGAACGCCGGGCTCCGCCACAGCTGCGCCAGCCACAGCCCGCCGAGAAACTCGAGGATGTGCGGGTCGGAATAGAAGTACAGCGCCGCCTGGTCGCGCCCGACAAGCGGGTGGATCGCAGCGAGCGCGATCAGCACCGCGGTGAGCATGCCGAGCTGCACCGCGCGCGGCAGGCACAGCGCCGCGCCGAACAGCAGGTAGAACCCCACTTCGTAATTCAGCGTCCAGCCGGGCACGAGCAACGGCCATATCTGCCCGTTGCTCGGCGACACCGAGGGGAGGAAAGCATAGGAGGTGACGACATGCGCGACGCTCAGCCGAACCGCCGGGAACAGCCCGGCAAGCGCGCCGGCGAGCATCACCGACGTCACGATCCAGTAGATCGGCACGATCCGCTTGGCGCGATCGGCCAGGAACCGGCCCGGCCGGCTGTCGGCATCGGTGATCGCCCACATCAGGAACCCGCTGAGCACGAAGAACAGGTCGACGCCCGCTTCCCCGACGGTGAAGGGCCGCTGCGCGCGGTCCGCTGCATGATAGGCGACGACCGCGCACGCAGCGAGACCGCGCAGATACTGAAGACCATAAAGACGCGTCATTGCAGCGCAGCATAGCCTCGGGCGGTCGCGTCATGCGTGGCCTATGCTTTGGAACGTGGCACCGTTCGGCTCGGGCGATCGAAGAACCGCGGCGATCTGCGATAGACGCGAACGCTGCACGACACGTCCCGATCCGGTCCTGGGGGGCCTTGCATGTCGGCCAATGTTGCGGTGCAGTAACGAAATGGACGACGTTTTCCGCCCCGCGTGGCTTGCTGCGTCGTCCCCCCGCCGCCGCCCCGCACCCCTATTGCCGGCAGGCCAGGCGTGCTTGCCCGGTCGGCCGCATCCCGCGATCGCCGACGACTGAGACAGGAACAGCTATGCACATCGTCTACTACAAGGATGCCGTCGGCAATTTCGGCGACGACCTCAACGAGTTGATCTGGCCGCGCGTCTTGCCCGACGACGTCCGCTCGGCGCCCGACACCGTGCTCGTCGGTATCGGCAGCCTGCTGGACGAGGCCCGGTTCCGCGGCGTCGAGACCATCGGCAAGCGCGTGTTCGTGATGGGGTCGGGGGCTGCCTATGGCCGCTTGCCCGACGACTCTGCGCGCTGGACCTATTGCGCGGTGCGCGGCCCGCTCACCGCCAGCGTGGTCGGACAGCCGTCCGCCGCGGTCACCGACAGCGCGGCGCTGCTCGCCAATCTGCCCGATCTCGTCCCCCGCTCGGCGCGCGCCGACGAGATCCTGTTCATGCCGCATCACCGGACGCTCGTGAACAGCAACTGGCAGGCCGCCGCCGAGCGCGCGGGCATGACCTTCGTTGATCCGCAATGGACGCCCGACCGGATCCTCGCCTGCTATGGCCGCGCCAAGCTGGTCGTGACCGAGGCGATGCACGGCGCGATCGTTGCGGACACGCTGCGCATCCCGTGGATCCCGGTGATGATCTCGCCCGAGGTCAGCATCTTCAAGTGGCGCGACTGGGCCGGTTCGCTCGATCTCGCCTACCAGCCCGTCCCGCTGCCGCCGACCACGCGGCTCGAGTCGTTCCGCTACGACCGGATCAGCCGGCTGACCCAGGCGGGCGGGCGCAGCGTCGCGCGCGTCGACTCGGCGGGCGCAGACGATGCCGCGCTGATCGCGGAGTTCCAGGACCGGTTCCGCGAAGAGCCCGCGGTGATCGACGCGGTCAAGGCGCCCGGCGCGATCAAGGCGTTGCTCAAGGTCGCGGCAACGCAGTTCGACGGACGCCGGCTGGCGACCGCGAGCCGCGCGCTCAAGGCGGCGGCGGCGGGCCGAAGCTATCTCAGCGACGACGGCATCTTCGCCGATCGCCTCGGCCGCCTCGACCACGCCGTCGCGGGGCTGATCGCGGACGTCCGCGCGGGCTAGCGTTTGGCCAGCCGGCGGACGATCCCCCCCGCCTTGGCCAGTTGGATGCGCCCCTCCGGGAACAGGGCCAGCGCACCGATGAACAGCGCATAGGCCAGCACCCCGGCCAGCGCGAGCATCGGCAAGCTGGCCCAGACGAACGCATAGGCGGCCAGCGCGAGCAGGCCGCCCGCGATCGCGGCGGCGGCGGCGATCGGGACCAGCAACCGGATCGCGTCGCTCCGCGTCACCGGGCCGCTGCGCGTCACCGCCCACCACATCATCGGGATCTGCACCGCCGCGCTGGAGATCGCGGCGGACATCGCGACCCCCTTGGGGCCCCAGAAGATGCCGATGAGATAGCCCGCGATCACCGCGGCGGATCCCAGCCCGCCCCATTTCAGCTGTTCCTGCGCACGCCCCTGGCTGACGAACAGCCAGGATGCGGCCTGGCGCAGCTGCAGGCTGAGCGCGGCGACGCCGAGCCACGCGAAGGTCGGCGCGGACGCGATCCAGCGTTCGCCGAGCAGCACCAGGATCACCGGCTTGGCAAAGACGATCGCGCACAGGATGCCCGGCGTGGTCAGCGTCAGCACGCCGCCGAGCATCGCGAGATACGCGCCGCGATACTCGGCGGGATCGGCCGACAGCCGCGACAGCAACGGCACCGCGACTCGCGCGGCGGGCGCGGTCATCTGCCACAGCGGCTGGAACATCAGCTTGTACGCGCGATCATAGATGCCGAGCGGCCCCGCGCCGAACCGCGCGCCGATCAGGATATTGTCGAGATTGGTGATCAGATAGCCGAGCAGATTATACCCGGTCACGGTGCCGCCGAACCGCAACAGGTGCAGCGCGTCGCGCGAGATGCCCGGCCGCGACGGCCGCCACCGCGAGAAGACGCAGGCGAGGATCAGCGTCGCCGCGCCGTTGGTCACCTGCATCGCGACGAGCGACCAATAGCCGAGCCCCCACAGCGCACCGCCGACGCCGACGATCACGCCGGCGATCAGCGCGCCGACCTCGATCATCGCGATCGCGCCGAACCGCATGCGGCGGTTGAGCAGCGCGATATGTTGCGCGGACAGGCTCGACAGCAGCAGCGCGGCGGCCATCGTCATCATCACCGGCGTCACCGCGGGCGTCGCGTAGAAGATCGCCGCGAGCGGGGCTGCCGCTATCGCGACGCCGGCAAGGCCGCAGCCGATCAGCACGTTGAGCCAGAACAGGCTCGACAATTCGACCTGGTTGATCGTCGGGCGCTGCACCGTGGCGGCCGACAGGCCGAGGTCGGTCAGCAGCAACGCGGCCGCCACCAGCGGACCGACCATCGCCAGCAGGCCGAAATCGGTCGGCAGCAGCAACCGCGCGAGCACGACCTGGCTGCCGAACTGGAGCACGAACTTGGTGCCCTGGCTGCCCATCGTCACCGCCGCGCCGACCGCCGACTGTCGCTTGAGCGCGGTGGCGTTGCCCTGCGGCGAGAAGTCGGGGCTTTCGGGCGAGAGGCCGGGCGGCGTTACGCTATCGGTCATCAGGTCTTCGTCCCATAGCCGCCGCGCAACGCCTTGCGCACGATCAGCGGCAATTGGCGCGCAGCCTCCTGCGTGACGAGCAGCACGCTCGCCGGGCTCGCAAACAGATAGCCGAATGCCGCGCGCGGCCGGCGCGCCTTCGCCTCGTCGGTAAAGCCGCGGTAAAAATAGCATCGGTCGATCGTCCGGAGATGCCGCTGGAGCAGCGCCACCAGCCGAGCGTCGCCGGCGGCGCGCGCCTCGGCCAGCACGCTGCGCTGGCGACGGCGCAGCGCATCGAGATCGCCGGTCGTCTGGATCTGAGTCAGCGAATCGGGCCGCACGAAATAGCGATAGAGCGGCTCGGGATGCAGCCACCACTGCGCGCCCGCACGCAGGCAGCCGACATACAGCGCGAAATCCTCCGCGAACCGCACCGTCTCGTCATAGCGCAGCCCGTGCTCCGCCAGGAACGCGCGGCGCATCACGGGTTTCAGGAACCCGTAATTGGTGCGCGGCGCGTCGGGCGAGGAGATGTTGCGCGCGATGAACTCGGTCAGGTCGATCCGGCAGGGTTCCGCCAGCGCGCCCGGCGCCAGCATCGGCATCTGCGACCCGTCGACCGCATCGACCAGCAGCAGATTGTCCGCCACCATGTCGGCCTGCTTCGCCTCGCCCAGCGCGATCAGCGTCGCGAGGCGCGTGGGCGCGAAACTGTCATCGGCATCGAGCAGCGCGATCCACTCGCCGCGCGCCGCGGCGATGCCGGCGTTGCGCGCGGCCGACGGCCCGCCGTTGCGCGGCAGCGCCAGCAGCGACACGCGCGGATCGCCGCGCGCGATTTCCGCGACGATCGCGGCCGTGGTATCGGTCGATCGGTCATCGACCACGATGATCTCCAATGTGCAGCGTTCTTGCTGCATTGCGGAAGCGATTGCCGCTTCGATATACTGCGCCGCATTATAGGCTGGGATAATGACGCTGGCCTGGATCATACGAGCTCCCTTGTTGGGGGTTTCCAGGATCGCTGCTCGAAAGGAGCAAGATGTCGAACCCCGAAATTACCGTGATCGTGCCGGCATACAACGTCGCCGGGCTCGTTCTGCCCTGTCTGGCATCCATCATGGCCCAATCGTTCGGCACGTGGCAGGCGATCGTCGTCGACGATGGCTCGACCGACGCCACCGCGGCCGAGGTCCGGACGCTCGACGACCCGCGTATTTCGCTGGTGCAGCAAAGCAATGCGGGGGTGTCGGCGGCGCGAAACCACGGCCTGGCGCTCGCGCAGGGCCGGTTCGTGATGTTCCTCGATGGCGACGACGTGCTCAACCCAACCGCGTTTGCGCGTCTCGCGGCATCGCTTGATGCGCGCGACTCGGCGGTCGCTGCGTTCGGCACGTTCCTCAAGATCCTGCCGGGCGGCGCGCCCTATCCCGACCAGAAGCCGCTCGCGCAGCACCGCTATCCCGATGGCGACGTGCTCGAGCCGATGCTGCGTGGCAATTTTCTTGCCAATGGCGGGCATGTGCTGATCCGGACCGACGTCGCGCGCAAGCTCGGCGGCTTCGACACGCGGCTGCGGCTGAGCGAGGACTGGGAATTCTGGTGCCGCCTCGCCGCCAAGGGTGAGTTCGCCTTTATCGGGACCGAGCCCGAGATATTCTCGCTCCGCGTCCGGCCGGGCAGTTCGTCGGGCGGCCTGTCGGTCGACTGGGCCAATCACCAGCCCTGTCTCGAAACGATCGGCAACAATGCCGCGATCCGTGCGCGGTTCAGCGCCCCGGCCTGGCACAAGCTGGAACGCACGATGCGCGCCAGTCAGATGTGGGAATGCGGCCGCGTCAACTTCACGATGCGCCGCTTCACGCAGGCGCGCCGGCTGATGCTCGGCGCGTTGTGGCTCGATCCGCAGCCCAAGCGGGTGGCGATGGTCGTCGCGGCGGCGGTGCAGCGCCGGACCAACCATGCGATCGTGTCGCGCCTGCGGTTCCGCGACCAGGATGTCGACGCCGACCGGACTCTGTAGCGGATTCCACAAGCCAAACGCCCGCGCATGATCTATGATGGAAGGATAAGCACATAAGGTCCAGCGGACACGGGGCGGCTTCGGGCTATGCCGTGCCATGATTGCGGCCATGTGAGGCGGAAAAAATACGGGGTGGAGAGGTCGTGATGATTGGCAAGGATTCGATGGGAGCCGGCGATACGCCCATGCAGTCCCCGCCGATCGCGCAGGAGCCGCTCAACCGGACCGAGGCGCGGTACGCCGATGCCGGGACCCGGTCGCCCGCCGCGCCAGCCGCGATGCCAGTTGGGGGGATCGAGGGGCGTCGCATCTCGCTGACGTCCTGGGCCGCTGCCGGGGTCGTCGGGATCGGGCTCTGGATCGTGATCATCGGGCTGATCTGATCGCGTCGCCGGGCGTCGTCCCGCCCCAGATGCACAGCAGGAACAGCAGCACCAGCATCGGCGTGAACAACAGATAGCCGCCGCCGATGATGAAGGTGGTCAGCGCCAGCACCGACAGGATCGCGGTCTCGCGCCGCCACAGCGTGCCCGCGAACATCGCCAGGAACGCGGTGATCCCGATCGCGCCGTAATCGGTGATCAGCTTGGCGATCGAATTGCCCGTGCCTTCCTTGAAATACAGATAGCGTTCGGTCGCGCCCGGCCCCCAGCCGATCAGGATCCGCGCCTCGTGGCTCAGCTCCGCGATCGGCAGGAACGGGCCGATGAAGCGCGCATAGCCGCTCGACCCCGAATAGCTCAGCTCGTTGGTACGGCTCAGCATCGATCCGACCTGCTCGGGGAACACGATCGACCCCAGCACCAGCGCGACGACGCCCGCAATCGCAAACCCCGCGACCCGCCCGAAATTGCGCGCCGACAGGCACGCATAGAAGGGCACCGCCAGCGCCAGCGACAGCGCGCCGGTGCCCGAGAAGGACAGCATGTACGCGATCAGGTACAGCGGCAGGTACTTGACCCGCCCCAGGATGAAATAGTCGATCACGATCGCGATCACGAGCGTCTGCGAGAACATGCTCGGCTCGAGCAGGAAGAAGCCGTTGGAGCGCAGGATCGTTGATCCGTAATGCAGGATCGGGTTGAAGTTGAACTGCGGCTCGACCAGCACCGGCTTCAGCGCGGGGACGGTCACCATGAACGAGAAGATCCGGATGCCGATGAACTGCACCGCCCATTGGACGATGCCCGCCGCCGCGATGAACCGGGTATAGGCGAGGAACAGCCGGAACACCGTCGTCCGGTCGAACCGGGCGCTCGGGCCGATCAGCGTGAAGCTGTACGTGACCAGGATCGCGACGATCGACGGCACGCTGGTGCCGAACCGCCCGTCCGGGGTCGTCAGCGCGATCAGCGTCGACAGCAAGGTGCAGGCGGCGAAGACGAAATAGAGCGCGATGCCGCGCGGCCGCAGCGTCGCGATGCCGCTGGCAAGACCCCAGCCGAGCAGCAGCGCGAACAGCGGCAGGCTGATGAACAGCGCGCTGCCGCCCGGCATCGCACCGAAGCGTTGCAGGATCAGGCAGGCGATCAGCGTCCCGTGGACGAAGATCCGGCCGTTGCGCGCGGACTGATCCTCCGCGTCCGCCACCGCGTCGTCGCGCAGCGTCTCGTGCCGGGAAAGCGAGGCGGTGCTCACGCGATGACCCCGCGCGCGCGCCACGTCGCACTCGCCTCGTCGCGTGCGAAGGGCAGCGCGCGGCGCGGTGCCTTGCCGCGGGGCGGAACGTGCGTAACGCTTCGCGAAGGCCACCATAGAGTGGACCGGTAGAGGATTGATCGCCGCCGCCGTCGCCCGGCCGGCCGGCGTCTCGTCTCATTCCGGCCGGGCAGGAGTGCCGCCTTATGGTCCGGACTGCCGTTATGATTGCACTTGCTGCCAGCGCATTGGCCGCGACGCCCGCGCACGCCAATCCGTTGATGTACGTCTACAAGGGCGCCGGCTGCGACGGCAAGGATCGCCTGCCGCGCTATCAGGGCGTGATGGGGCGCAAGCTCGATGGCGTGTCCGATTTCCTGTCCGCCGAGAGCTGGGCGCAGCTGCACAGCGGCGCGCAATGGGCGATGACCTGCTGGCAGAACCAGCCCGTCCGCCTCGCGCTCGGCGTCCCGCTCGTCGTCAAGGGCGGTACGCTCAGCTCGGCGGCGGCGGGCGAATATGACGCGGAGTTCCGCAAGATCGGCGAGCTGCTCGTCGCCAAGGGGCGCGCCAACACGGTCATCCGGCTCGGCTGGGAGTTCAACGGCAACTGGTATGCCTGGTCGGCCGAGAAGGATCCGGTGTCGTTCGTCGGCGCGTTCCGTCACGTCGTCGGCGTGCTGCGCGCGGTGCCCGGCCAGCATTTCCGGATCGTGTGGAACCCGTCGCTCGGCACCGGCGCGAACCCGCCCGAGTCGCTGTGGCCGGGCGACGACGTCGTCGACCTGGTCGGCATCGACATCTACAACCAGAGCTGGCGCCCGCAGGACAGCGATCCCGCCACCCGCTGGCAGGGCTATCTCACCGCCAATTACGGGCTGAACTGGGTCGCCCGGTTCGCGTTGACGCACCACAAGCCGATCGTGGTTCCCGAATGGGGCACCGGCACGCGGCCCGACGGGCATGGGTATGGCGACGACCCGTTGTTCATCCACAACATGGCCGCGTGGATGCGCGCGCACCGCGTCGCCTATGAAAGCTATTGGGACTTCACCGCGTCCGATTATGATTCGACGATGTCGGCGGGCAAGTTCCCGCTGGCGCTGGCGGCCTACAAGGCGGAGTTCGCACAATGACCGGCCAGCCGACTCAGGCATAATAGGCCCCGTAGTCGGCGTGATCGCGATCGACATCGCCGTGGCCGAAGACCGCCAGCTGGCGCATGTCGACGCGGGTCGCGATCACGCCGAGCGGCTCGATATCGAGCGCGCGCATCCGCTTGAGCGTCGCCGCCGCGCTCTGGCTTGGCGTGTCGTTCCACCGTAGCGCCATCAGCACCTCGTCGACCTGGCGCAGCAGCAGCCGCGCATCGGTGACCGCGAGCGCGGGGGCGGCATCGAAGATCACCAGGTCGAAGCGCTTTTCCGCCTCGGCCAGCAACGCGCCGATATTGCTCGCGGCGAACAGGTCCTGCCGGTTCTCGGTCGTGTCGCCTGCGGGCAGCACGTACATCCCGCTGACCGGATCGTGGATCAGCGCCTCGTCCAGCGTCGCGGTGCGGCGCAGCACCTGCACCATCCCCGCATGCGGCGGCAGCCCCATCACGCGCGACACCGAGGCGCGGCGCAGATCGGCATCGACGAGCAGCGTCCGGCTGCCCGCCATCGCCGACGTCCGCGCGAGCGAGATGGCGAGCGTCGTCTTGCCTTCGCTCGGGCGTGCCGAGGTGATCCCGACGCTCGTCATCCCGCTGCGGCCCTTGCGCACCAGCGCCAGCCGCACCGCGCGCAGCTGTTCGGCGTAGAGCGACAGCGGGCGTTCCACCGGGAAGTCGATCGGCGAGATGCCTTCCTCGCCGGGCCGCGCGATCGACGCGATCTCGGGGATGTTGGCGATATGCGGCAGCCCGAGCTTGCGCTCGATATCCGCCGACGAGCTCAGCTTGCGATCGAACGCCTCGGCGATCCACACCGCCGCGCCCGCGACGATCGTCGCCAGCACCAGGCCGATCATCAGGATCAGCGGCTTGTTGGGCGAGGTCGGCCGCTGCGGCAGTGCTGCGGGCGAGAAGATGCGCGCATCCTCGTCCGCCACCAGCGCCTGGCTGCTGATCAGGTTCTTGCGCTCGAGCAGCGCCTGGTAGGTCGCGCGCAGGCCGTCCGCCTTGCGCTGGAGCTGCGACAGCTGGACCGATGCGGTGTTGTCGCTGGCCAGCGTCCCCGTCGTCCGCGCGACGATCCCCGCCGCATTGGCGACCTGGTCGCGCGCGATCTGCGCGTTGGCGTTCAGATTGGCGAGCTGCCGGCTCGTCTCCGCGCCGATCGCGCGGTCGAGCGCCTCGACCTGGTCCTTGGTGCGGATCAGGTCGGGGTGATCGGGCTGATAGCGGCCCTGCAGATCGGCATAGGTGGTCGCCAGCAACGCGCGCTGGTTGCGCAGCTGCTGGATCACCGGCGATTGCAGCACCGCGCCGACGCCGCCGGTATCGCCCTTGCGGGTCTGGCCGCGCGCGGTGCTGAGCTTGGCCTGCGCATCGGCGAGTGCAGCCTGCGCTGCGGCCTGTTGCTGCTTGTACAGCGACAATTCCTGCTGCGTGAAGGTCGCGCCCTGGCTGTCGAACAGGTCGTGCTGCGCGCGATAGCGTGCGACCTCGGTGTCCGCGGCCTCGAGCTGGACGCGCAGATTGTCGAGTTCGGTGCCGAGCCCGCGGCCGACCTGCTCGACCGCGGCACGGCGCGATTTTTCCTTCACCGCCAGATATTGGTGGCCGATCTGGTCGGCGACCGCCTTGGCGAGCATCGGGTCGGGTGCGGTATACGCGATCGAGACGACGCTTGATTCACCCGGCCGGAGGATCTTGGTCCCGCCGATCACGAGCCCCGTCGCGGCGGCCTCGCGGTCGGCACCGGGCAGCTTGGAGATGCTCGCGGCGAAGACCGGATTGGCGACGAGGTTGAGCGCGCGCACGGTGCCCAGCGCAACCGCGGACGATCGCATGATCTCGACCTCGGTCGCCACTGCGGTTTCGGCGGTGGACAGGCCGGGCAGGACCTCCTTGTCCTTTTCCGACACGTTCAGCTCGCGCGAGTTGACGACCATCCCTGCCGAGGCGGTGTACAGCTTGGTCCGCGTGAACCCGTAGGCGAGCACCAGCGCCAGGATGATGGCGAACACGCCGGTCGCCAGCCATTTGCGATGCCGGACGGTCGCGAACGCATGGCGGATGCTGTCCATCGGATCGCCGATCGTCGCGGCCAATCGCCCTTTCGATCGGGGTTCGGCAGTCTGGCTGGAGCGGAAGTCGTCCATGGCGTTCACCTTGTCAGCGTCAGGCCGATCGTCGCGCGGTTGTCCTTGAACGCGCGGTAACGATCAGTGCCGTTGGAGGATTGGTCGAGCCGCTCGAAGCCGAATTTGAGCCCGGCATAGCGGCTGATACGATAGGTCGCGCTGGCCTTGGCGCTGATGCGGCCATCGGTGCGGTCCAGATTGTTGAAGCGGCTGTCCTGATAGCCGAGCGACGCGGACAGGATGAGCTGCCGCAGCCATTCGTGATCGATCTGGATGCTGCCCTGGGTCGACAGATAGCCGCCCGATCCGGGAATGCCGGAATCGAGCACCGACCGGTTGCCGCGGATCGTGACGGTCGTCAGCTGAGTCGGGAAGAACTGCACCGTCGCGTTGAAGCCCAGGCCGCCCAGGTCGTTGTAGAAGGGCAGGCGGAAACGCTGCTGGATATAGCCGATGCCGATGCTGCCGCGGATCAGCGCCGCGGGCTCGAAACTGACGCCGGCGAGCAGTTCGAACCCGTTCGAATCACGCTTGGGCGTCTCGATCGACCCGGTCCGGAAGCGGCGGATATTGTAGCTGGCGCTGGTGAACCACGCGATCGACGGCGTCTGCGCATAGGAGGCGCGGACGCCGACGCGGTAGCTCATATTGTCGCTCGGCTGGTAATCCGCGATCGACCCGTCGGCGAGCTGCCCGTCGCGAAAATCGAACCGCGCCACGCGCGCCGTGGTCGACAGTCGCAGCTTGTTGAAATCATGCGCGAGCAGCACCGCGCCCGATTGCTGCGTGTAATAGATCGGCTTGATCGTCTGCGAGAATATGTCCTGCGACAGCCGCGACTGGTGGATCCCCTCGGCGCGGATCGCGGTCGTCAGCGTGGTCGCCTGGTTGATGTCGAACACGCCGCGGCCCGTCACCGAATAGTCGGCGATATTCTCGGTGCTGCGGTTGAGATACCGGTCGATCTTGCCCTTTGCGTCGAGGCTCAGGCTGTTGCGCGCCCATTGCGATTGCAGCGCCAGCTGCGGCTGGATCCGCAGCAAGCTGTCCGCGACCCGGTCATCCTGCGTCCCGAAGATGTTGTCGTCATGGATACCCGTCACCTCGACCGACGGCGCCAGCCGGAACCCGCCGAGCGGGATGCCCGGCGCGACATAGCCCGGCTGCACGCGCTCGAGCACGGCTGTATGCCGCGTTTCGATCTGTGGCTTTTCCTCGGGCAACAGCGGCGTCTCCTGCGCATGGAGCAACTGCGGGCACAGCATCGCACTGCCCAGCACGCCGGTGCGGGCGGCATGACGAAGCCAACAGGGTGTACGGCGAGACACGGGAACTAGAAGTTTCGCTCTCGGATCCGCACGGTGTCACCGGGCTGCACGATCACGTCGGCGGTCAGCGGTTCGCGCGCTTCGGCCGCCTGTCCGGTATGGCGGATCATCACCGTCTTCTGGTTCGCGCGATACGTGAAGCCGCCCGCGGTCGCGACCGCGCCGAGCACCGTCATCCCCGACTGATAGGGAAACTGCCCCGCCTTGTTCACTTCGCCCAGCACATAGATCGGCCGCGACGCGACCAGGTCGACGACCAGATGCGCGTTCTTGAAATAGCGTGCCTGCAGCGTCTGCGTCAGCGCCGCGGAGAACTCGCCCAGAGTCTGCCCCTGCGCCTTGATCATGCCGACCAGCGGAAAGGAGATGTCGCCTTCGCTGTTGACGGCATATTCGCCGGTCACGCCGGGCTCGTTATACACGTTGATCCGCAGCCGGTCGTCGGGCGCGAGCCGGTACACATAGGGCGCAGCGGGCGCCGCTCCCGCCGGGGTCTGCGCGATATCGGCGGAGCAGCCCGTCAGCCACAGGGCCGCCGCGCACGCTGTCGTGCACGCCATCGCGATACGCTTGGTCATAGCGCTTCTCCACCACGTTCATGGCCACGCTCGGGCCCGCGAACGGTCTCAATCTCGGTATCGATCATAGCTCTTCTTTTTCCGATCTGGAGCGCCCTGCGCTTCAGGAAGCCTGCACCCCAGGCGATATGCATCGTCGCCAGCGCGGGGGCGGCCATCAGCGCGGTCAGCGATCGGTCCTTGAGCGCGAACACGCTCGATGCCGCCAGCAGCGCAAGCGCATAGAGCAGCGGGATGACCAACAGCACGGGCAGGACGATCCCGCCGATCAGGCCGACGCCGATCGCCAGCGTGATCGCCGGCGGCAGCATCTGGCGCAGGCGCAGTCGCTCGCCATGCTTGTGGCTGGTCCGCGCACGCCCCGAGCCATAGCGGAAATATTGCCGCGCAAGGCCCCGCAGCGTGCCGCGCGGATAATAGATCACCGGGATCGTGGCATCGAGCCAGATCCGCCCGCCCAGCGCACGAAGCCGTGCGTCGAGCTCGGCATCCTCGTTCGCCTCGAAGCTGGTGTCATACCCGCCCGCGCGTTCGAACAGCGCCCGCCGGAACGCGGCGTGATGGCCGTGATCGACCCAGGCCGATGCGTTGCCCATCCGGTGCGCCGATCCGCCCGTGCCGATCCGGCTGTTCTGCGCGATCGCGACCGCGCGCTGGAAGCCGCTTTCGCCCCTGGTCGTCAGCCGCACCACGACCGAATCCGCGCCGCTGTCCGCCAGCGAGGCGAGCAGCCGGCTGACATAGTCGGGCGGGTAGGACGCATGCGCATCGACCCGGACGATGACGGCGAAGCGGCGGTCTGCCGCGGCCACCGCACGATTGACGCCCGCCGCCTGGATCCGCTCGGGATTGTCGATCAGGCGCACGCGCGGCGCGCGGGCCGCGACCGCGATGACCGCCTCGCGCGTGCCGTCACGGCTGCCGCCATCGGCGACCAGTATCTCGCCGACCACCGATGGCGGCTCGCGCAACAGCGTGTCGAGCAACGCCTCGATATGCGCGATCTCGTTCAGCGTGGGAATGATGACGCTCGCGGTCATGCCGCACCCCCGTCCGGGCGCAGCGCCTCGACGAAGCGCGTGGCGGACCGTTGCAGATCGGTCTCGCGCAGACGCGCATCGGCATGCCGCCGATAGTCGGCGAGCCCCGCGGGCGCGATCGCGCGCGCCATCGCGTCGGCGAGATCGGCCTGCGCGAAATCGATCCGGTTGGCGGGCGGCAGATACGCGCGGAACACGTCGATCTGCGAGGCGAGGACGGGGATGCCATAGGTCATCGCCTCGAGCATGACCAACGGCACGCCCTCCCAGCGCGACGGCATCAGCAGCAGGTCCGCCGCCGCCAGCGTCGCGTGCGGGGTGTCGGTCCATGCCGAGCAGCGAATGTCGACCCGCCCGGCAAGATCGCGTCGCAACTGGTCGAAATCGGCCTCGCCCTCGCCCGAGCCGACGATCACGAAGGTCCAGCCCTCGAGCTGCGCTGCGCTCCGCCGGATCGCGGCCGCCAGCGTGTCGAGCCCCTTCTGGCGTATGTCGAGCCGCCCGAGGAACAGGGCCACGCGCGAGTCGGGATCTAGCCCGAGCGCCTGCCGGGCCTGCGCGCGCGCAGGCTGCGGCGGCGGCGCGACGATGTTGTCCGCGACGACGACCGGCGCGGTGCCGCCTGCGGCACGGACCTGCTCGACGACCGCGCTGCTCGGCACGATGAAGCGATCGGGGCGGCGATACAGGCGGCGGCGGACCCAGTCGCCGGGGACCGCGCGCCGTCCCAGCTCGACCATGCGGTGCGCCATCGGCACATAACTGACGACGAAGCTGTCGCGCGGCGCGGCGAGCAGCGGGACGACGCAATTCTCGATCCGCCCCTGCAGCAGCAGCGTCGCGCTCGGCCGCACATCGGCAAAGGCCTTGCGCACAGCCTGCGCATAGCTTCGGCGAAAGCCCCCGAGATACGGCTCGGCGCGCTGCTTGGTGAAATCCCACGGCATCACCGCGAACCGGTCCGAGACATGAGGCCGCAGCCGCTCGGCCAGCTTGGCGTTGGCGGTCGGATGCCGGACGACGATCCGGTCGAAGTCGCGGCTTTCGAGCAGCGTCGGCAGGAACCGCAGAAACATCGCCTCGTGCCCGCCAAAGTCGGGGCTGTCCTGCAAAATGAGGAGCGACCGGCTCATGCCGCGCGATCCGCGAGCGCTGCCTCGTAGACGGTGCGGGTCATCGCGCCGATCTGGGTCCAGTCGAGCGTGTCCGTCGCCGATGCGGGACGCGGCCGCCGTCCGATCGAGTCGACGATCGCACCCGCCAGCGCCGCGATATCCGCCGCGGGCACCAGCGCGCCGCTGTCCTCGCCCGTCCCGATCATCGTCCGGAACGCGCCGAGATCGCTCGCGATCAGCCAGCGATCGAGATCGGCGACGAGATGCAGGACGCCGCTCGCGTCGATCGACCGGTAGGGGAAGACGAACGCATCGGCGCTGCGCAGCAGCCCCGCCATCGCGTCCTCCGACAGCCGCCCCTCACGCAGCTTGAACGCGTCGCCCAGGTCCAGCGCTTTCGCGCGCGCGAGAATCGGCTCGACGTCGATCTGCGCCTCGCCGGCGACGATCACTTCCAGGCGATCGCGGATCTGCGGATCGATCAGGCCGAGCGCCTCGACCAGCAGGTCGACGCCCTTATACGCCTGCAGGCGGCCGAACAGCACGATCCGCCAGCGACCGGGCTGCGCGCGCGCTTCGGGCTCGGCGGTGCGCAACGGCAGCACGCCGTGCGGCACGACGTGGATCCGGTCCTCGGGCAGGCCGCGCGCCAGCAGCGCGTCGCGACCCTGCTCGGTATGCACGATCAGCCGGTCGAACGCCGCGAGAATGGCCGTGTAGCCGCTGCGCTGCGCCGCGCTGACCGGGCGGCCGTTGAACGGCTCGATATCATGGACGGTCAGCACGACCGGTCGGTTCTGCCGGATCCGGCGTACCGCGCGCACGTCGAGCATCGGCAGCGCCGCCCATTGGAAATGGACGACGTCGAACCGCGCGGCTTCGCGAGTCAGGCGGCGAAGCCCGGCGATATGTTCGAGTCCCTTGAGCGCACGCCACGCCGATCCCACCCGCCGCCGCGGTCCGTCGGTCAGCGGATAGAAGAAGGGCAGGGTGCGGCTCCCGGCTAGCAGATCCTCTTCGTTCGGGCGCAGCGCACGCGTCGCCCAGGCCGGCCGCAGACCATTGGCCTGCAGCCCGTCCGACAGCGCCGCGTCATAGGGCGCGGTGAACAGCGACGGATCGACCAGCAGCACCGATTGCCCCGTGGCGCTCGCGTTTTCGCGGGCGGCGGCGCGCGGGGCGGCGCGCAAGACGGTACTCAGAACGACCCCTTGCTGGCAAAGACTGCCGGCACGGTACGAACCATGATCCAGATATCGCCACCCACCCAGCGGGTCCGGCTATAGATCGTGTCCATCGCCACGCGACGGCGATAGCTGATGTCGTTCCGGCCGCTGACCTGCCACAGCCCGGTGATCCCCGGACGCAGGTTGCAGTAGAATTCCATGTAGCGCCCGTACCGCTCGACTTCGGCAGGCACGATCGGCCGCGGACCGACCAGGCTCATCTGACCCCAGACGACGTTGAGCAGCTGTGGCAGCTCGTCGAGGCTCGACTTGCGCAGGAAGCGGCCGAGCGGCGTGATCCGCGGATCGTTGCGCAGTTTCTGGTCGAGCGCCCATTCGGCGCGCGCCGCCGGGTTCTCGGCCAGATGCCGCCGCAACCGCGCCTCGGAATCGCGCACCATCGTCCGCAGCTTCAGGCACGGAAACATCCGTCCGCCACGCCCGATGCGCCGGTGCATGAACAGCGGAGACCCGCCGTCCTGAAGAGAAATTGCGATACAAAGCAGTATGATAACCGGCAAAAATACGAGAAACGCACTGCCAGCGAAAATGATGTCGACCAGTCGCGACAAATTGCCATCGACCTTCCGCATAACACTGAAGTTATCGGTCGACTTGCTCGAGGCATTGGATCCCGAATGCACTCTAACGCGAGTGCGTACATCGCCATAGAATGTCATGGCCGCACCTCATTAACTGATGTTTATTGTCGCAGTGCAATATTGCAGAGGTGCCCCGGCTTGGCCAGCGGACTCAGCCCCCGTTATCCCGCCGATCGCTCTGTCTACCGCATTGCAGCATGAATTTGGCGACACCTTTGGACGCCGTGCGTTGTGACTGAACGCAGCCTGTATCTGCCGGGAAACGGGCGGAATTTGCGTATTAATGACGCACCGCTCACGGAATTGGCAGTGCTCAACGCAGCCGCCTTCGGCCGCGATCGAACGCTAATTATCTGGAACTATTGTAAAATCCGAACGGCGCGCACGCGGGCACGCCAACCCGTCCGACCGCCACCATCACGGTCGGTGCGGATCGCCCGGTGGTATTGGCCAACCGCAGATGATTCGCATCAAGATCGAACAGCCCCCGCGAGTCGTCGCTCCGCGGCCGACCGCCCGGGATCGCACCAAACGGCGCGACCCCGGACGTGCGTAATCGTCAGGCCGTCTCGCTCACCGTCGCTGCGTGGCCCACCGCGATCGCGCTCAGATTGACGATCCCGCGCGCGGTCACGCTCGGCACCAGCATCTGCAGCGGCTTGGCGAGTCCCAGCAGCATCGGCCCGAGCGGCGCGGATTCGGTCGACGCCGACAACAGCGACACCGCGATGTTCGCCGCATCGATGTTCGGCATCACCAGCAGGTTCGCAGAGCCCGTCAACGGACTGTCGTCCACCAGCCGCCGCCGCAGCGCCTCCGACAGCGCGGCATCGCCGTGCATCTCGCCGTCGAACTCGAACTCCGGCGCCATCTCCTTCAGCAACGCATGCCCCGCGCGCATCTTCTGCGCCGAGGGCGACCGCGACGCACCAAAGCTCGAATGCGACAGCAACGCCGCCTTCGGCTCGATCGCGAACGCGCGCACCGCGTCGGCCGCGAGCATCGTCATCTCCGCGATCTGCTCGGCGGTCGGATCGACCGTGACGTGCGTATCGCAGAAGAACAGGCTGCCCGTCCGCAGGATCACCGCGGACATCGCGTACAGCCGCGACACGCCCGGCATCCGCGGGATCAGCGGCATGACATAGGTCATCTGCGTCCACCAGTCGCCGATGCCACCACACAAGGCTGCATCGACGCGACCCTCGCGCAGCAGCATCGCCGCGGCGACGCTCGGTCGCGTCCTGAGCGCGCGCTCGGCGCTGTCGGGCGGCGTGCCGCGGCGGCCGACGAGCGCGCTGTAGCTCGCGAGCAGCGGCTCGAACACTTCGCGGTCGGTCGCCGGATCGAGTACCTCGACATCGCTGCCGATCGTCATCCGCAGACCGCTCGCCTCGATCCGCTGGCCGATCACGTCGCGCCGCCCGATCAGCACCGGCCGACCAAGCCCTTCGTCGATCACCGTCTGCACCGCGCGCAGCGTCCGGTCGTCCTCGCCCTCGCCATACGCGATCGAGCGCCCGGCCTGCTTGGCGCGCGCGAAGATCGGCCGCATCAGCTGGCCCGAGCGGTACACGAACACTTCGAGGTCGCGAAGATACGCGTCGAAATCCTCGATCGGCCGAGTCGCCACGCCCGAGTCCATCGCCGCCTTGGCGACGGCCGGCGCGACGTGCAGGATCAGCCGCGGATCGAACGGCTTGGGAATGATGTAAGTCGGCCCGAACACCGGTGTCGCGCCGCCATAGGCGCTGACGACCACGTCCGACGCGGTCGCGCGTGCGAGTGCGGCGATCGCGTCGACCGCGGCGACCTTCATCGCCTCGTTGATCTCGGTCGCGCCGACGTCGAGCGCACCGCGGAAGATGAACGGGAAGCACAGCACGTTGTTGACCTGGTTCGGGAAATCCGAACGGCCCGTCGCGATGATCGCGTCGGGGCGGGTCGCCGCGACCAGCGCCGGCTGGATCTCGGGCTCGGGGTTCGCCAGCGCCAGGATCAGCGGGTCGGGCGCGAGCAGGTGCAGCCATTCCTGTTTCAGCACGCGCGGCGCCGACAGGCCGAGGAAGATGTCCGCCCCCTCGAGCACGTCGGGCAGCGTCCGCGCATTGGTGGTGCGGGCATAGCGCGCCATGTTCGGCGGCATCACGTCGCCGCGATCGGCATGGACGACGCCCTTGATGTCGGTCAGCGTCACGTTCTCGGGGTTGAGCCCCATCGACACCAGCAGGTCGACCGTCGCCAGCGCCGCCGCGCCTGCGCCCGACGTCACCAGCTTCATCTGGTCGAGCTGCTTGCCGCGCAGTTCGAGCACGTTGCGGACCGCGGCGGCGCACACGATCGCGGTGCCGTGCTGGTCGTCATGGAACACCGGGATGTTCATGACCTCGCGCAGCTTCGTCTCGATCTCGAAGCATTCGGGCGCCTTGATGTCCTCGAGATTGATCCCGCCGAACGTCGGCTCGAGCACGCGGACCGCCTCGATGAACGCCTGCGGGTCGAGCTGGTCGATCTCGATGTCGAAACAGTCGATCCCGGCGAATTTCTTGAAGAGCACCGCCTTGCCCTCCATCACCGGCTTCGACGCGAGCGCACCGATCGCGCCGAGCCCGAGCACCGCGGTGCCGTTGGTGATGACCGCGACGAGGTTGCCGCGCGCGGTATAGTCGCGCGCCTTGTCCGGATCCGCGGCGATTTCCTCGCACGCGGCGGCAACGCCCGGCGAATAGGCCAGCGCCAGATCGCGCTGCGTCGCCATCCGCTTGGTCGCCTCGACCGAGAGCTTACCCGGCTTTGGATAGCGGTGATAATCGAGCGCGGCCTTGCGGAAATCGTCTTCCATGGTCTTCCTAACCTGTCGGCCGCGGCGGCGACCGGGTGGGCGCGCGCAAAGCGCGCGGCGAATGTTCAACGATCGCATAGCCTCACGCACACCGATCCGCCAACCCCGCGCGGACGTAGCGTCGGTTCGGATGACGCGCGGGCGCCACGACCCGTCCCTACCATCCCTGCGAAGGACCACCACTCCGGCGAAGAACCACCACCCAGGAAGGACCACCACCCCGGTAAAGAACCACCACCCCGGCGATGGACCATCACCCCGGCGAAGGCCGGGGTCCAGTTGGAACGTCCGATGTAACGACGCGCAGCGCTCGGTTACCAACGTCCCCCAACTGGACCCCGGCCTCCGCCGGGGAGGGGCAACCCAACAATCCTCCCCCTTGCGGGGGAGAATCGAAACTCCCTGTTCTCCCGCGAAAGCGGGAGCCCAGGAATCCCAAGCGCTATCCGTCATAACCCTGGACCCCCGCCTCCGCGGGGGAACAACAACGAAGATAACTCCGGCCCCACGTCCTGCGCGTTGGACAGCACCCCCCAAAAAACCCTGTCCTACAACGAACCAATATGGTTCGCTCCCACCCACAAAACCGGGAGCCGCACCATGACCATCGATCACCTCATCGACACCGTCATCGACCGCGAGGGCGGCTACACCAACCACCCCGCAGACCGCGGCGGCCCCACCCGCTACGGCATCACGCAAGCCGTCGCCCGCACCAACGGCTACACCGGCGACATGCGCGTCTTCCCCCGCGAGAGCGCGGAAAGCATCTACCGCCGCCTCTACTGGACCCGCCCCGCCTTCGACCAGATCGCCCCGCGCGCGCTCGAGATCGCCGAGGAACTCTTCGACACCGGCGTCAACATGGGCCCCGCCGTCGCCGCCACCTTCCTCCAGCGCGCGCTCAACGCGCTCAACCGCGGCGCCACCGACTATCCCGACATGACGCTCGACGGTCGCATCGGCCCCGCGACACTCGCCGCGCTCGACGCCTTCCTAGCGCGCCGCAAACCCGGCGGCGAAACCGTCCTCCTGAAGGCGATCGAGGCGCTGCAAGGCGAACGCTACGTCGCGCTCGCCGAGACCCGCCCCGCCAACGAGGCCTTCCTCTACGGCTGGCTCGCCAACCGCACCTGACTCGGCCGCGCAAACGCTCCCAGCGTCTGCACTTCCTATACTTCACTCTTGCCGGAGACCCCCAATGACCCAGCAACCCCTTGATCCAGCACCAGATCCCTGGATCACCCGCGCGCGCCCGACCTTCCTCTACGTCATGTACATCCTGCTGCTCGGCGCGATCCCGGCCGGCCTGATCGCCGCTGTCCGCCCGCAGACCGCGCAGGCGATCGCCGCGGGCATGGCCGCCTATCTCAACGCGATCCCCGAACCGCTCTACGCGCTCTTCGGCACGGGCTATCTCGGCTACACGGTGGCGAGGGAATGGGGGAAGGGGCGGTGATTCCACCTCCTTACAGCGGCCCCCTTGCCGTAAACGCCGTACTGCCACCCCTTTTCCGTTCGTGCCGAGTAGCGACCGAGTAGCCCGCTCGGGCGTATCGAGGGCGCGTATCGAGGTACGGGTAACGCGCGCAACGCCAGTCCTTCGATACGCGCTCTCGACACGCTCGATCGCTACTCGGGACGAACGGCCGGTGTTCATCCCCGCCCCGTTGCACCCCCGAAACCGCACCCTACATCGCTGGCATGAGCAACGACCCCCACGCCATGCCGACCTGGCACGGCACCACCATCCTCTCGGTCCGCCGCGGCGGCAAGGTCGTCGTGATCGGCGATGGCCAGGTCTCGATGGGCCAGACCGTCATGAAACCCAATGCGCGGAAAGTCCGCCGCCTCGGCGACGGCTCGGTCATCGGCGGGTTCGCCGGCGCCACCGCAGACGCCTTCACGCTGTTCGAACGTCTCGAGCGCAAGCTGGAGGCGCATCAGGGCCAGCTCCTGCGCGCCGCGGTCGAACTC
The DNA here is from genome assembly GCF_003050705.1 of Sphingomonas aurantiaca. Lineage (GTDB taxonomy): Bacteria > Pseudomonadota > Alphaproteobacteria > Sphingomonadales > Sphingomonadaceae > Sphingomonas > Sphingomonas aurantiaca. The sequence continues at coordinate 273,254 of NZ_QAOG01000003.1, forward strand.
GCCAAGGACTGGCGCACCGACAAGTTCCTGCGCAACCTCGAAGCGATGATGATCGTCGCCGACAAGGACGTGACTCTGATCCTGACGGGCAATGGCGACGTGCTCGAACCCGAAAACGGCGTCGCCGCGATCGGCTCGGGCGGCAATTACGCGCTCGCCGCAGCCCGCGCGCTCGTCGACTACGAGACCGATGCGGAAGTGTTGTGCCGCAAGGCGATGCACATCGCGTCAGAACTCTGCGTCTACACCAACGACCGCCTCACGGTGGAAACGATGGATTCGACTTCGTAATTCCCCTCCCGCTTGCGGGAGGGGTCAGGGGAGGGGCTGACATACACCCCACCCACGCCTTCCGTTGCGGCCACGCCCTCCCCCGACCCCTCCCGAGCGGGAGGGGAGAAGGTAAAAAAATGAACGACCAGCTCACCCCCAAGGCAATCGTCGCCGCGCTCGACGCCCACATCATCGGCCAGGCCGCCGCCAAGCGCGCGGTCGCGGTCGCAATGCGCAACCGCTGGCGCCGCCAGCAACTCAGCGAAGACCTCCGCGACGAGGTCACGCCCAAGAACATCCTGATGATCGGACCGACCGGCTGCGGCAAGACCGAGATCAGCCGCCGTCTGGCCAAGCTCGCCGATGCGCCGTTCGTGAAGGTCGAGGCGACCAAGTTCACCGAGGTCGGCTATGTCGGCCGCGACGTCGAGCAGATCGCCCGCGACCTCGTCGAGGAAGCCATTCGCCTCGAAAAGGAACGCCGCCGCGTCGCGGTGAAGGACAAGGCCGAGGAGGCGGCGATGGGTCGCCTGCTCGATGCGCTGGTCGGCAAGGATTCGAGCACCGCGACTCGCGAAAGCTTCAAGCAGCGCTTTCTCGACGGCCATCTGAACAGCGCCGAAGTCGAGATCGAGGTCGAGCAGGCGCCGACCACGCCGTTCGAGATCCCCGGCGGCGCGCCGCAGATGATCAATCTGGGCGAGATGATGAAGTCGTTCGGTGGCGGTCAGCAGCTCAAGCGCCGCAAGCTCACCGTCCATGCGGCATGGGACAAGCTCGTCGAGGAAGAGGCGGACAAGCGTCTCGACCAGGACGAGGTCAGCCGCGCGGCGCTCGCCGATGCGGAGGCCAACGGCATCGTCTTCCTCGACGAGATCGACAAGATCGCGGTCGCCGACGGCCGTGGCGGCTCTATCAGCCGCGAGGGTGTCCAGCGCGACCTCCTCCCGCTGATCGAGGGCACGACCGTCGCCACCAAATACGGGCCGATGAAGACCGACCATATCCTCTTCATCGCGAGCGGCGCGTTCCATGTCGCCAAGCCGAGTGACCTGCTCCCCGAATTGCAGGGCCGCCTGCCGATCCGCGTCGAGCTGAAGGGCCTGACCGAGGCCGATTTCGTCGCGATCCTGTCGGACACCAAGGCGTCGCTGCCGCTCCAGTACAAGGCGCTGATCGCGACCGAAGGCGTCGGCATCGAGTTCACCGAAGACGGCATCGCCGCGATCGCACGCATCGCCGCCGAGGTGAATGCGGAGATCGAGAATATCGGCGCGCGCCGCCTGCAGACGGTAATGGAAAAGCTGCTCGAGGAAGTGAGCTACAACGCCGAGGATCGCGGCGGCTCGAACCTGGTCATCGACGGCGCATACGTCGACAGCCAGCTGAAAGAGATTGCGCGCAACACCGACCTCAGCCGCTTCGTGCTCTGAGCGTGGGGCGGGGGCCACCCCGCCCCCCCGTTCGTGCTGAGCGAAGTCGAAGCACCTGAGTCTCATGCCCTTCGACTACGCTCAGGGAGAACGGGGTGGGATGCAAGGATAAGCCAATGGACGTGACCGAAGCCATCGCCGCGCGCCGCTCCGTCCGAGGCTTCCTCGACACCCCCGTCGACCCCAACCTCCTCCACGACCTCGCCATAAAAGCATCCCGCGCAGCAACCGGCGGCAACCTCCAGCCCTGGCACATCGCCATCGTCCAGGGCGAGCCGATGACCCGCCTCAAGGCAACTATGGCCGAAAAGCTGGCCACCGGCGCCACCGAACAGCCCGCCTACGACATCTACCCGAAAGACCTGACCGCCCCCTACCGAGACCGCCGCTTCGCAGTCGGTGAGGCGATGTACGCAGAGCTCGGCATCCCGCGCGACGACAAGGCGGCGCGACGCGACTGGTTTGCCCGAAACTTTGCGTTCTTCGGCGCCCCCGCGGCCTATTTCTGCACCGTCGACCGGCGCATGGGCCCGCCGCAATGGTCGGACCTCGGCATGTACCTGCAAAACCTGATGCTGCTCGCGGTCGAAGCCGGCCTCGCCACCTGCCCGCAGGAATGCTGGGCGATGTACCCGGACACGCTCGGGCCGTTCCTAGCCATCCCCGAAGACCAGATGCTCTTCTGCGGCATGGCGATCGGCTACGAGGACAAGGACGCGCCGGCGAACCGCCTCCGCACGGAGCGCGCGGACACGAGCGAGTGGCTCACCACGATCGGCTGATGCATTCGCCATGAAGCATCGCAAGGAACCTCAACCAACCCACTCCCGTCATCCTGACGAAAGTCAGGATCCAGAGCCAGTTACGATGCCCTCGGTACCCTGGATCCTGACTTCAGAGAACCACCGTCTGCGGCTTGGCGCCCTTGATCCCCGCAAGGATCATCGCCTCCCACACCGCAGGGTCACCCGCCGCGGCCATCGCCCGGTCGGGTTCGCGCAGCGTGCGCAGCACCGCGAGCGCATCGGGAAGATAGTCGGCCCAGGCCGAATCGATCAGCTGCGACGCGGATTCGGCGTCGCCGCCCGCGTTCGCGCTGATCCGCTGGCCGGCCAGCACGCGCGCGATGCGCTCGGCGACCGGGGTAGTGGAAACGTCCATCAGCATTCTCCTCGCGGGCCGGTCTTACACCAAACCCGCGGGGCGATCGAATGCTTAGCGCGCCGAGCTCGGACCGGCGCCGCGACCAGGGCCACGGCCACCGCCGCCGGCCGGACGACCACCGCCGCCCTGACCACCGGGACGACCACCGCCCTGCGGACGACCGCCGCCGCCGCCACCCTGGCCGCCACGGCTCGCACCCGCATAGTTGCGGCCGGTGCTGCCGCCGGTTGCGCGCGGCGCATGCGTCGCACGCGGACGTGCCGGATCGCGCGGACGGTCGATCCGGACCTCGGGGTCCGCCCCCATCGTCTTGACGCGAGTCTGCTTGATCTGGTTCGACAGGTTGACGAAGTCGTCCGGCAGCGCGCGGACCGTCACTTTCTGGCGCGTGATCCGCTCGATGTCGCGCAGATAGGCCTTCTCGTCATCCGCGCAGAACGCGACGGCGATGCCGCTGGCGCCCGCACGCGCGGTACGGCCGATGCGGTGGACATACTGCTCGGCCACGTTGGGCAGCTCGAAGTTGATGACGTGGCTGACGCCCGAGACGTCGATGCCGCGCGCGGCGATATCGGTCGCGATCAAAACCTTGACCTTGCCCTGCTTGAACTCGCCGAGCGCGCGCTCGCGCTGGCCCTGGCTCTTGTTGCCGTGGATCGCGTTCGAGGCGATGCCGTTGCCCGCGAGCAGCTTCACGACGCGGTCGGCGCCATGCTTGGTGCGCGTGAAGACGAGCGCACGGTCGATCGCCGGATCGCCCAGCGTGATCGTCAGCAGCGCCTGCTTTTCCGACTGGTTGCAGAAGGTGACATACTGGTCGACGCGCTCGGCGGTCGTCGCGGCGGGCTTCACCGAAACGGTCTTCGGGTCGAGCAGGAACTGCGAGGCGAGATCACGGATCGCGACGGGCATCGTCGCCGAGAAGAACAACGTCTGGCGCTTCTTCGGTAGCATGCGGACGATCTTCTTCAGCGCATGGATGAAGCCCAGATCCATCATCTGGTCGGCTTCGTCGAGCACGAGGATCTCGATCATCGACAGGTTGCAGAAGCCCTGCTCGATCAGATCGATCAGGCGGCCCGGCGTGGCGACGAGGATGTCGACGCCGCGGCTGAGGTCCTGGCGGTTCTTGTTGATGCTGGTGCCGCCGAACACGGTGGTCACCGACATCTTGCTGAACTGGCCGTAGGCGCGCGCGCTGTCGGCGATCTGGCTGGCGAGCTCACGCGTCGGCGCGAGCACCAGCATGCGGCAATGCGTCGGCAGGACGCGCTTCTGGTTTTCGGTCAGCCGCTGGATCGAGGGGAGCACGAACGCGGCGGTCTTGCCGGTGCCGGTCTGCGCGATGCCGAGCAGATCGCCGCCCTCGAGCAGGATCGGGATCGACTGTGCCTGGATCGGCGTCGGCTCGGTATAGCCCTTGGCTTCGAGCGCACGGACGAGCGGCTCGGCAAGGCCGAGGTTTGCAAATGACATGAATGGTCTCTCAATAGATGCCGGGCTCGCGAATCCACGAAGCGGACGCACGAGGGGCGGTGGTGTTTTGACACCCCGCGTGAAAAGGGAAGCCCGTTGGAAACGACCGAGGCGGAGCTAAGACCGTAAAGGTCCAATCACGCTGCATTACGCCTCGATGCCGGCCATCTGGCGTATCGTGCCCCAAAAGTCAACCTCCGGCCCTATTCGGCACCGGTGTCGGGCTCGCCGGACGGGATCAGGTGCGGATCTGGCCGAGGTGCAGATACCGCTCGTTGAACTCCGCGGCGTCGCGCAGCCGGGGCCAGTCGGTCACGCTCAACTGGCGCTTCTTGCGCGTGATCAGCCCGTCGGTCTCGAGCGATTTCAGCACGCGGTTGACGTGGACCGGCGTCAACCCGAGCGCATCGCCGAGCTGTTCCTGCGTCATCGGCAATTCATACGCCATCACGTCGCCGAGCATCGACGTCTTGAAGCGTACAGAAAACTCGCAGAGCAGATGCGCCAGCCGGCTGCGCGCGTTGCGCCGCCCGACGTTGAGCAGCCATTCGCGGTGAATCGACGATTCCACCAGCGCATCGATCCACAAGGCCTGGCCAGCGGCGGGACACGCCTCGATGAACTGGCGAAGCGCGGCGATCGGCACCTCCGCCAGCGTCAGCCGGGTCAGCGCCTGGATGTCGTGATCGGATTCCTCGAGAAACAGGTTCTGCAGGTCGATGAATTCGCCGGGCAACAGGATCGACACGATCTCGCGCTCGCCATTGGGCGTCAGTTTCTGCCGGTAGGCCAGTCCGTCGAGAATGAACGCGCAACGGGTCGGGCGCTGGCCTTCGCGCAGCATGTAGGTCGACGCATCGATCGTCCTGACCTTGAACGGCAGCGCGGCGATCTTGGCGCGATCGTCAGCGCTCATCGCCGTCCGCGTTTCGAACTTACGAACAACTTGTTCCGTCACGGTGGAAATGTCCACGTGCACTCTCCGCATCCAGGGCAGGAGCACCCGTTTCTCGTCGTCTCCCTCACTGGGATAGCGCGTCGGGGGAAAGCGCACCTTATCCCAGGATTGGGCAGGTCAACAAAACCCATGTTATTATATTACGCCGGAATGCGAGCAGGCTCACGCGCCGCCCGTGACCTCAGGCGCTAGGTCGGGCAGTTTCAGACTGGCGGTAAACCGGTATCCGGGCCGGGCTCGGTTATCGTCACGTCGACGGCGAGCAGCACGCTCCCCGTTTCGTCGCGCACCGCGACGCGGAAGCACGCGCCATGCCGTACGATATCCGGATGGTCGCTCAGGTAATCGCCCGCGAATATGACCGCCTGGACGCGCGCATTTTCGTCGTCGGGCAGATCCGTGCCGTCTTCGTCGGGCGCATGTTTATGGTTGTCGATGTCGAAGAAGTATCTGGGCATGCTCGACTTCCTCAACCGTTACGCAAGCCTGTTCCTAACAGGCCGGCCGCCGCTCCGCTCTTACCAAAATCAGGTTTGATCGGCGCTCCATGCTCGACTTGAACCGCGCCCCGGGCGTAGGGTGCAGGCAAACACGAGAGGATCCGCCGCATGAAACTGGCCAGCCTGAAGCACCCCGATGCCACCCGCGGACGAGACGGTACGCTCGTCGTCGTCTCGAACGATCTCGCCTGGTATGCCGATGCCAGTCACATCGCGCCGACCTTGCAGGCCGCGCTCGACGATTGGGATCGACTCTCGATCGATCTGAAGAATCTGTCGACCGATCTCGAGCATGAGATGATCCCGATGCGGCGCTTTCACGAGCATGACGCCGAGTCGCCATTGCCGCGCGCCTATCAATGGGCCGACGGCTCGGCGTACGTGAACCATGTTGCGCTCGTACGGCAGGCGCGCGCCGCGGAGATGCCCGACAGCTTCTGGCACGATCCGCTGATGTATCAGGGCGGCTCGGACGGGTTCCTGGGGCCGCGCGATCCGATCCCGCTCGGCGACGAGGCCTGGGGCTGCGACATGGAGGGCGAGGTGGTCGTCGTCACCGGCGACGTGCCGATGGGCGCGTCGCGGGACGAGGCACTGGCGGCGATCCTGCTAGTCGGCCTCACCAACGACGTCTCGTTGCGCAACCTCATCCCCGGCGAACTCGGCAAGGGCTTCGGCTTCTTCCAGTCGAAGCCGGCGAGCGCGTTCTCGCCCGTCTTCGTCACGCCCGACTCGCTCGGCGACTGGTGGCAGGGCGGCAAGCTGCACCGCAAGCTGATGGTCGACCTCAATGGCGTCCCGCTCGGTCGCGCCGAAGCCGGCGAGGACATGACGTTCGACTTCGGCACGCTGGTCGCGCACGCCGCCAAGACGCGCAAGCTCGGCGCGGGGACGATCGTCGGGTCGGGCACCGTCTCGAACCGTGGACCCGATGGTGGCCCCGGCAAGTCGATTTCGGAAGGCGGCGTCGGCTATTCCTGCCTCGCCGAAGTCCGCACGATCGAGACGATTACCGGCGGCAAGCCCGTCACGCCGTTCCTCAAAAAGGGCGACGTCGTCCGCATCTGGGCGGAGGACGACAAGCGCCATCCGATCTTCGGCGTGATCGAACAGACTGTCGAATAGGCGGCACGCCACGCCATGTTTCCCCGCGCTGGCGGCGCCCCAGTCTGGGCGCCCGCCTTTGCGGGAGGCCAAGGCGACGGAGGGGGATTGATGCAAGTGCCTCGCTTCACCCGAAAAAATCCACGCGCGAGCCACCTGCCAGAAAATCCCCTCGCAATCGCGATTGAAATTTAATAACACGCTTCGGTAAGAGTGTTCCGCGGTCACAGCGGCCTCATGGAGATGGAATGACGATGGCAAGCGAGCATCCGCGCGCCAATTTGCAGCCGCTCACGCTGCATATCCCGGAGCCCAAGTTCCGCCCCGGCGACGCGGTGGACTTCGCCGAAGTCGACGTGCCCCCCGCTGGCGAGGCACGCCGCCCCGACACCGCGGACAAGGCGTCCGACTTCACCGATCTCGCCTATACGCTGGTCCGCGTCCTCGACGACGACGGCAATGCAGTCGGCCCTTGGGATCCCAAGCTCTCGCCCGACGTGCTGCGCCGGATGCTGCGCAGCATGGCGCTGCTCCGCGCATTCGACGAGCGCATGTTCCGCGCGCAGCGGCAGGGCAAGACCAGCTTCTACATGAAGGCGCTGGGCGAGGAGGCGGTCGCGGTCGCGGCGGCCTATGCGCTCGATTACGAGGACATGTGCTTCCCCTCGTATCGCCAGCAGGGGCTGTTGATCGCGCGGGGCTGGAGCCTCGTCGACATGATGAACCAGATCTATTCGAACACGGCGGACAGGCTCGGCGGCAAGCAGCTGCCGATCATGTATTCGGTCAAGGAAGCCGGCTTCTTCTCGATCTCGGGCAACCTGACGACGCAATATCCCCAAGCCGTGGGCTGGGCGATGGCATCGGCGGCCAAGGGCGACACGCGGATCGCGGCGACCTGGTGCGGCGAAGGCTCGACCGCCGAGGGCGACTTCCATTCGGCGTGCACCTTTGCGGCGGTCTACCGCGCGCCGGTGATCTTCAACGTCGTCAACAACCAGTGGGCGATCTCCAGCTTCTCCGGGTTCGCGGGCGCCGAGGCGACGACGTTCGCGGCGCGCGCGGTTGGTTACGGCATCGCCGGGCTTCGGGTCGATGGGAACGATGCGCTGGCGGTGTACGCCGCGACGCAATGGGCCGCCGAGCGCGCGCGGACCAACCAGGGCCCGACGCTGATCGAGCATTTCACCTACCGCGCGGAAGGCCATTCGACCTCGGACGATCCGGGCCAGTATCGCAGCGAGGGCGAGCCCAATGCCTGGCCGCTCGGCGATCCGATCAAGCGTCTCAAGGATCACCTGATCGCGATCGGCGAATGGGACGATGCGCGCCACGCCGCGCAGGACAAGGAGCTCGCCGAACAGGTCAAGGCCGCGCAGAAAGAGGCCGAGAAGAACGGCATCCTCGGCCACGGCCTGCACCAGCCGCTCGAATCGCTGTTCGACGGCGTGTTCGAGGAGTTGCCCTGGCATCTGAAGGAGCAGCGTCAGCAGATGCTCGATGAGGAATCCGCATCCGGCCGCCCCTGGGATCGCAAGGCATGAGCGACATGATCGAAACACCCGTCTCGGACGCGTCGGATACCGGCGGCGAAACCACCCGCATGAACATGATCCAGGCGATCAACTCCGCCATGGACATCATGATGGAGCGCGATCCCGACGTGATCGTGATGGGCGAGGATGTCGGCTATTTCGGCGGCGTGTTCCGCGCGACCGCCGGGCTCCAGGCCAAGCATGGCAAGACGCGCGTGTTCGATACGCCGATCACCGAATGCGGGATCATCGGCGTCGCGGTCGGCATGGGCGCCTACGGCCTGCGCCCCGTCCCCGAGATCCAGTTCGCCGATTACATCTACCCCGCGCTCGACCAGCTCGTGTCCGAGGCGGCACGGCTGCGCTATCGCTCGGCGGGCGAGTTCACCTCGCCGATCACGGTTCGATCGCCGTTCGGCGGCGGTATCTTCGGCGGGCAGACGCACAGCCAGTCGCCTGAAGGGCTGTTCACGCACATGTCGGGGATCAAGACGGTCATTCCGTCGACGCCCTACGACGCGAAGGGCCTGCTGATCGCCGCGATCGAGGACAACGACCCGACGCTCTTCTTCGAACCCAAGCGCATCTATAACGGCCCGTTCGACGGTTATTGGGATCGCCCGTCGCAGAACTGGTCGAAGCATCCCGCGGGCGAAGTGCCGACCGGCTATTACAAGATCGAGCTCGGCAAGGCGAAGATCGTCCGCGAGGGGCAGGCGCTCACGATCCTCGCTTATGGCACGATGGTGCACGTCTGCACCGCGGTCGTCGCCGAAGCCGGCATCGACGCCGAGATCGTCGATCTGCGCACGCTCGTGCCGCTCGATATCGAGACGATCGAGGCGTCGGTGAAGAAGACCGGGCGCTGCATGATCGTCCACGAGGCGACGCGCACCAGCGGGTTCGGCGCGGAGCTGTCGGCGATCGTCCAGGAACGCTGTTTCTACCATCTCGAGGCGCCGATCGAGCGCGTGACCGGGTTCGACACGCCGTACCCACACAGCCTCGAATGGGCCTATTTCCCAGGGCCGGTCCGCATCGGCGAAGCCCTCAAGAAGATCATGAAGGACGCATAATGGCCCGCTTCACCTTCAAGCTGCCCGACATCGGCGAAGGCATTTCCGAGGCCGAGATCGTCGCCTGGCACGTCGCCATCGGTGACCGGGTCGAGGAAGATTCGCCGATCGCCGACATGATGACCGACAAGGCCACCGTCGAGATGGAGTCGCCGGTGTCCGGCGTCGTCGTCGAACTCGCGGGCGAAGTCGGCGATCAGGTGTCGATCGGCGCGGCGCTGGTCGTGATCGAGACGGATGCGGTGGAGGTGGCGGACGAAGTCGTCGCCGCGCCGCTCACCGCCGCGCAGGTCGAGACTGCCGAGCAATACGAAGCCGAGAACCCAGGCGTCGAAGAGGTTGCAACCGAAACTCCCTCTCCCCTCCGGGGAGAGGGTCGGGGTGAGGGGCAGCCCCAGGCGGAACCGTTGGCAACGGCCCCAACCCCTCACCCCAGCCCTCTCCCCGGAGGGGAGAGGGAGCAGACGCAGACCGCGGTTTCTCCGACCGAGCAGAAGGCGCACGCGCTCGCATCCCCCGCGGTCCGCGCGCGCGCGCGCGATCTCGGCATCGATCTCGCCTCGGTAAAGACCGACTCCGACCGCGTCCGCCACGCCGATCTCGATGCCTACCTCCGCTACGGCGCCGGCGAGGGTTATCACCCCCCGCACGCATCACGCGCCCGCGAAGACCAGCCGATCAAGGTCATCGGCATGCGTCGCCGCATCGCCGAGAACATGGCCGCGTCGAAGCGCGCGATCCCGCATTTCACCTATGTCGACGAGATCGACGTCACCGCCCTCGAAGCGATGCGCGCCGACCTCAACGCCAACCGCGGCGGCCGCCCAAAGCTGACGATGTTGCCGCTGATGATCGTGGCGATCTGCAAGACGATCCCCGACTTCCCGATGCTCAACGCGCGCTACGACGACGAAGCGGGCGTGGTGACTCGCCACGGCGCCATCCACCTCGGCATGGCCGCGCAGACCGACGCAGGGCTCACCGTGCCCGTGATCCGCGACGCACAGGACCGCAACGTCTGGCAGCTCGCGACCGAGATCACGCGGCTCGCCGAAGCCGCGCGCGCCGGCAAGCTCGCCCCCAGCGAAATGGGCGGCGGCACGATCACCGTGACCTCGCTCGGCCCCCTCGGCGGCATCGCGACCACCCCGGTCATCAACCGCCCCGAAGTCGCGATCATCGGCCCCAACAAGATCGTCGAACGCCCCGTGTTCAAGGGTGACGAGATCGTACGCGCCAAGCTGATGAACCTGTCGATCAGTTGCGATCACCGCGTCGTCGACGGCTGGGATGCGGCCAGCTTCGTCCAGGGCCTGAAGAAGTACCTGGAAACCCCCGTCCTGCTGTTCGCAGACTGAGACGCGGGGGAAGCGCACGCACCGCGCAGCGCTGACGATCAAAGGCCGGTTCGACGGGATGCTTCAGGGCATCGCGATCGTACCGGCCATCGCCGAGTTCGCCGGCCGCTGCCCCGCCTCAGTCGCGCGCCTTCTGCAACGCCCCCGCGATCCGCCGCGCGAGGCTTCTCGGTGTAAAGCGTATCCCCTCGGCCATCGCGAAGTTCAGTGCGCCCGACACCTTCACCGCCCGGTTCGCGGCCAGCGCCGCCAGCCCGTCGCGCACCGCCGCGCCCGGGTCGCTCGCCAGGCGTTCGAACAGCGCGGTGTCGCCCAGCCCGGCGATATCGGCGAACTCGGTGCGCGTGGGGCCGGGGCACAACGCGGCTACCCGCACGCCCTTGGCCTTCACCTCCTCGTGCAGCGCCTCGGAAAAGCTCAGCACGAACGCCTTGCTCGCATAATAGACCGCCATCCACGGCCCCGGCTGGAACGCGGCGACCGAGGCGATATTGAGGATCCCGCCAGACCCGCGCGCGATCATCTGCGGCAGGACCGCATGCGTCAGCGCCACCAGCGCGCGGCAATTGAGGTCGATCATGCCAAGCTGCAGCGTATCGCCCAGCTCCGCAAAGTCCCCCCGCGCGCCGAACCCGGCATTGTTGATCAGCACGTCGACCGGCAGCGCGGCAGCCGCAATCGCCGCGATCAGCGTGGTCGGGCCATCCGGGTCCGCAAGATCGGCGGCAAAGACATGCACCGTAACGCCGTGCGCCGCGCGCAGTTCGCTCGCCAGCGACTCGAGCCGCTCCACCCGCCGCGCGGTGAGGATCAGCGTGGTCCCCTCGGCCGCGAGCGCCCGCGCAAAGCCTTCGCCCAGCCCCCCCGATGCGCCGGTGATCAATGCCGTCGTCATAGCCCAGCGCCCCCATCGAGAATGCGCAAACCTGCGCCCGGCTCAGGACGTTGGCAATGCCCCGGACGCGCATCTCCCTCTCCCATCGGGGAGAGGGAAGGGGCCCGCGGCGTCTTCGCCGTGGGAAGGGTGAGGGCACGCCCGCGCCGGTCCAGCCTCAAACGATCTCGAACAACCCGGCCGCCCCCATGCCCCCCGCGGTGCACATCGACACCACGACATAGCGCACGCCGCGCTTGCGCCCCTCGATCAGCGCATGCCCGACCAGCCGCGATCCGGTCATCCCGAACGGGTGCCCCACCGCGATCGCGCCGCCATTGACGTTATACTTCTCCGGATCGATGCCGAGATGGTCGCGGCAATAGAGGCACTGCGACGCGAACGCCTCGTTCAGCTCCCACAGCCCGATATCGCCGACCGACAGCCCCGCGCGCTCGAGCAGCTTCGGGATCGCGAAGATCGGCCCGATCCCCATCTCCGCCGGGCTGCACCCCGCCGCCTGGAACCCGCGATAGATACCGAGGATATCCTTCCCCTCGGCCTCCGCGGTCTTGCGGTCCATCAGTAACTGTGCGGAGGCGCCATCGGACAACTGGCTGGCATTGCCCGCGGTCACGCTCGTGCCGGGCCCCGAAAACTCGCCGCCCGCCCACACCGTCTTCAGCCCGCGCAGCCCCTCCAGCGTGGTGCCCGCGCGGATGCCCTCGTCCTGCGACAGTGTGACGCTCTCGATTCCGGCGTGATTGCCCTGCTTGTCGAACAGCGCCTTCTCGACCGTGATCGGCACGATCTCCTCCGCGAACGCCCCGCTCGCGAGCCCCGCCGCCGCGCGCTGCTGGCTCATCGCGGCATAGGCATCCTGCGCCTCGCGACTGATGCCATAGCGCTCGGCGACGATCTCCGCGGTCTCGATCATCGGGATATAGGCGGCGGGCTCCTTGGCGATCACGCTCGCATTGACGTAGCGCGGCGCGTCCTTGGTGACGGTGTAGCTGATCGACTCCATCCCGCCCGCGAGCGCGACATCGGCCTCGTCGCAGATGATCGTCCGCGCCGCCATTGCCACCGCGGTCAGCCCCGATCCGCATTTCCGGTCGAGCGAGAACGCGGGGACCGACTCGGGCAGCCCGCCCGCGAAGATCGCCATCCGTCCTGCATTGCCGCCCTGCGTGCCCCATTGGTTGCCGACACCCCAGAACACCTCGTCGATCCGCGCCGGATCCACCCCGGCGCGCTCGACGACCGCATTCATCACATGCCCCGCCAGCACCGGAGCCTCGGTCGCGTTGAACGCGCCGCGATAGGCTTTGCCGATAGCGGTACGGGCGGTCGATACGATGGCGGCTTCACGCATGCTGGAACCTTTCGAGGATCGGGTATGCGCCCGATCTACCGAATTGCGCGCAGGACGCAAAGCCCGAAGGCTTTACTTCATCAGCACGAGTTCTTCCGCCATCGTCGGATGCAGCGCGACCGTCGCGTCGAAATCGGCCTTGGTCAGCCCAGCCTTCACCGCGACCGCGGCGGATTGCAGGATCTCGGGGCAGTCCGGCCCGATCATGTGGATGCCGACGACCCGGTCGGTTTCGCCATCGCAGATCATCTTGTACAGCGATCGCTCGTTGCGCCCCGCGAGCACGTTCTTCATCGGCCGGAAGTCCGACGTGTAGACCTTCACCGATCCCAGCGCCTGCTTGGCCTGCGATTCGGTCATGCCGACACCGGCCATCGGCGGGTGGCTGAACACCGCGGCGGGCACGTTGGCGTAATCGACGCGAGTCGGCTTGTTGCCGAAGAACGTGTCGGCGAACGCCTGCCCCTCGCGGATCGCGACCGGGGTCAGCTGGATGCGGTTGGTGACGTCGCCGACCGCAAAGATGCTGTCGCAGCTCGACCGGTTGTCCGCGTCCACCACTACCGCGCCCGCCGCGTCGAGTTCGACGCCTGCGGTTTCGAGCCCGAGCCCCTTGGTGTTGGGCAGGCGGCCCGTCGCGAACATCACGAGGTCGACGACGATCGGCTCATGCCCGTGCGTGTGCACGGTCAGGCAGCCGTCCTCGCTCTTCTCGATACGCTCGAACGCGGCGTTGAAGCGGAAATCGATCCCCTTGCTCATCGAGATCTGGAGCAGCCGGTCGCGGATCGACTCGTCATAGCCGCGCAGGATGACGTCGGTCCGGTTGACCAGCGTCACATGCGATCCGAACTGGTGGAAGATCCCGGCGAACTCGTTGGCGATATAGCCCGCGCCCGCGATCAGCACGCGCTTCGGCACGTCGTCGAGGTGGAACACTTCGTTCGAAGTGATGCCGTGCTCGGCACCGGGAAACTCGGGCACCAGCGGGTGCGCGCCGACCGCGATCAGGATCTTCGCCGCGGTCTTCGTGCTGCCGTCGGCGAGCGTGACTTCGTTGGGGCCGGAAACGACCGCGCGCTGGTGGATGATGTCGACATGGTTGTTCTCGAGCGTGGTCGTGTAGGCGCCGTTGATCCGGTCGACCTCCTCCATCACGTTGTCGCGCAGCACGCGCCAGTCGAACGCGCAATCGTCGGGCACCTGCCAGCCGAAGCGCTTGGCATCCTTCAGATCCTCGGCGAAATGCGCGCCATAGATCAGCAGCTTCTTCGGCACGCAGCCCCGAATGACACAGGTGCCGCCGACGCGATATTCCTCGGCAACCGCGACACGCGCACCATGCGCGGCGGCGACGCGCGACGCGCGCGTCCCGCCCGAGCCGGCGCCGATGACGAAGAGGTCATAGTCGAATTGGGTATCGGTCACGGGCTATCCTTGTACGTCGCGCCGCCGCGCTGCGGCTTTGGGTGCCATCTGGGGCAGGGGGGATGCGCGGACAAGCCCGGCGCGGCGATCAGGGTGATCGGCCCGCTCTATCGCCGACCCGCCCTGCGCATCGGCATCGCGTCGATCGTCTGCTCCAGCAGTGTGGTGGGGAAGGGCTCGGCGCTGCGCAGCTTCTCGCCGCCGTCCTTGCCGATCAGGATCGCGGTGAAGCCTGCGGGAAGGCGGAATTTGCGACGCAGCGCGGGGGCGGTGTCGCCGGCGCCGCGGACCTGGTCGCCGACGATTTCGACGATGGTAAGGTCGCGCTCGTCGCCCTTCGCGGTCCAGCTGGCGAGGATGCGGCGCTGCTCAGCGAGCGCGGGGTCCTGCGCGGAGGGTGCCGCGACGATCAGCACGCGCCGCTCCCACTTCATCTGCGCGAGGGTGGGAGAAGCGGCGAGCGCTGCGGCTAAGAGGATCGACATGAAGATGTAACGCGGCAGGTTCGTTCGCGCTCCCTCTTCTACCACCCCGGCGAAGGCCGGGGCCCAGTTGGGTGAACCGCAGTGGCTACACGACGGACGTCCCAACTGGGCCCCGGCCTCCGCCGGGGAAGTGCGGGTGTTGAGGAAACGAAGGGCGCGAGGCCCAGCTTACCCGAACGCGCGCTTGATCAAATCATCCGTCGAAGGATCGAACGTCTGCCCGCCCTTCTCCGCCGCCTTCGCCATCTCCTTGCCGAGCTCCACCCCGAACTGGTCGAACGAGTTGATCCCCAGCAACACGCCGTTCACGAACACGCGGTGCTCGTAGAACGCGATCAGCGCCCCCAGCGTGCGCGCATCGAGATCGTCGAGCAGCAGCGTCGACGACGGCCGGTCACCCGAATAGCTGCGCGCCGGATCCTCGACCTGCTTGCCCGCCATCAGCGCCGCACCCTGTGCGAACGCGTTGAGCAACAGCGCACGGTGATGCTCCTCAGGCAGCGTGTCGCCGGCCTCGATCGACGCGACGAACTCGACCGGCACCAGATGCGTGCCCTGGTGGAGCAGCTGGAACACCGCATGCTGCGCCTCGGTGCCGACCCCGCCCCAGGTGATCGCCGCCGACGGCCGCCCGAGCGGCTCGCCGTCCGCGGTCACCGACTTGCCGTTCGACTCCATCTCCAGCTGCTGGAGATAGCTCGGCAGCAAGCGCAACCGCTCGTCATAGGCAAAGGTCGCACGCGTCTCGGCATGGCGGATCTGCGTGTAATAGAGGTCTGCAAACGCGGCGAGCGCCGGCGCATTCTCGTGCAGTGCGGCGAGACGGAAGTGGCGATCCATCTCTGCCGCCCCCTCGAGCAGTTCCTCGAACCGGTCCCAGCCGAGCGCGATCGCGGCCGGAAACCCGATCGTCGACCACAGCGAGTAGCGCCCGCCGACGCTCTCGGCGAACGGCAGGATGCGAGTCTCGTCGACGCCCCATTCCATCGCCTTCTCGGGCGCGGCGGTCAGCGCGATCACGCGGCCATACGGATCCTCGACATTATGCTCGGTCATCCACTGCAGCACGCTCTCGGCGTTCATCAGCGTCTCGGTCGTCGTGAACGTCTTCGACGCGACCACGAGCAGCGTCGCCGCCGGATCGAACTTGGCGAACACGTCCTCCAGCGCGACGCCGTCGACATTGGCGACGATCCCGACGTCATAGCGCTTGTCGTCACGCCCGAGCGAGTCGACCAGCAACTGCGGCCCCAGCGCCGACCCGCCGATCCCGACGTGCAGGATATGCCGCACCGGCCCGAGCGCTTCGGCCTCGATCGCATCGATCAGCGTGCGCATCCGCGAATGGCTCGCCTGCGCGATCGCAACGCTCTCGGGCTTGCCCTCGCCGCGCTCCGCAGTGTGCTCGACCGCGCGGCCCTCGGTGACGTTGACGACCTCGCCCGAGAACAGCGCCTGGCGCTTGCCCGCCAGATCCTGCGCCTTGGCCATCTGCTCGAACGCCGCGACCATGTCGGTGGTCAGATGCGTCTTCGACCAGTCGAAATGGATACCCGCGACGTCGAGGCTCAGCTTCGAAAGGCGCTCCGAATCCTGCGCGAACAGGTCGGTCAGCGTGGTGGCGGGCAGGGCTTCGATCTTGGACCAGTCGGCGGTCATGCTACTTCTCCGAATAGACGTGCGCGCCGGTCATGCTGCAAGCGCGAGACCGCGACAACGCTCTTTCGGTGACAGGTATCCCGCGCAAGCTTGACGACGCGCGCCGTCTGCGCAAACCCGCAGACATGGCAAATGACGTGAAGACGAAACCCAAGCGGTCCGAAACTGCGGAGACGTTCCGCTTCCTGCTGAAGCTGGCGGTGGTCGTGCTGATCCTGCGCAGTTTCATCTTCGCGCCGTTCAGCATCCCGTCCGAATCGATGCTGCCCCGGCTGCTGATCGGCGACTATCTCTTCGTGTCGAAATGGAACTACGGCTATTCGCGCTGGTCGCTCCCCGCCGGTGTCCCGCTGATCCCCGGCCGCATCCTCGGCAGCACGCCGACCCGCGGCGACGTCGTCGTCTTCCGCGCGCCCGAAGTGCTCGATCACGACGTCATCAAGCGCGTCATCGGCCTGCCCGGCGAGACGGTGCAGATGCGCCAAGGCGTCGTCTACCTCAACGGCAAGGCGATCCCGAAGCTCCGCATCGCCGACTTCACGATCCCGCTCACCGCCAATTTCGACGCCGAGAAATGCGGCGCGCCGTTCGTCGACGTCGTCGCCAACGTCCAGATCTGTCGCTACCCCCGCTTCCGCGAGACGCTGCCGAACGGCCGCAGCTACGAGGTGCTCGACCAGGCCGAACTCCCCGATCGCGACGATACCGGGCTCTACACGATCCCCGCGGGCCACATCTTCGTGATGGGCGACAACCGCGACGACAGCGGCGACAGCCGCTTCCCCGCGCCGCAGGGCATGGGCTACGTCCCGCTCGAGAATGTCGAGGGCAAGGCGGTCGCCAACTTCTTCTCGACCGACGGCAATGCGCAGTGGCTCAAACCCTGGACCTGGGTCAGCGCCGCGCGCTGGAGCCGCATCGGGGAAGGCTTTTGAGCGACCTCGCCGGCTGGCTGAAGACGCTCTTCGGCCGCACACCGACCAACCTCGCGCCCTATGAGCGCGCACTGACTCACGGCAGCCAGGCCGCGGCGAACTACGAGCGACTCGAATTCCTCGGCGACCGCGTCCTCGGCCTCATCATCGCCGAATGGCTGTACGAACTGTTCGCGACCGATCCCGAGGGTTCGCTGTCGAAGCGTCTCAACGCGCTCGTCACCGGCCCCGTCTGCGCCGACGTCGCGCGCCAGCTCGGCGTCCGCGCGCATCTCAAACTCGGCAAGCAGGCGCGCGACGACGGCGCCAGCGACAGCGACAACGTGCTCGGCGATGTGATGGAGGCGCTGATCGGCGCCTGGTATCAGGAGGCCGGCCTCGACGCCGCCCGCGCCTTCGTCCGCGGCGCATGGGGCGACCGCGTGCAGGCCGGCGCCAAGGCCCCGCAGCACCCCAAGTCCGCGCTCCAGGAATGGGCCGCCGCGCATAACCGCAAGCCCCCCGAATACACCGTCGTCGAGCGCTCCGGCCCCGGCCACGCCCCCAAATTCACGATCCTCGTCTCGGTCGGCAAGCTCGCCGAAGCGACCGCCATGGGATCAAGCAAACAAGAAGCCGAAACCGCGGCAGCCAAGGCGCTGCTGGAGAAGCTCAGTTAGAATGAGTTTTGCTCGCGCGGAGGCGCGGAGGACGCGGAGGTGCTGCGAATGAGGCTCGCTCCCACTACGATCACGCACCGCCGAATAACTCGGCGCCTTGCCGGGCGCGACCTTGCCCCGACCACACCACCTCCGCGCTCTCTGCGCCTCCGCGCGAACAAAACTCCCTTTCTCGACGTACCCACGACGCGATGACGGACAGCCGTTTTCCCTGTACAGGTGCGTGCAACACCAGTTCGAAAAGAGCATATGTGACTGAAACGAATACCCAGCCCGATACCAAGCATTGCGGCCTAGTCGCCATCGTCGGCGCCCCGAACGCCGGCAAGTCGACGCTCGTCAACGCGCTCGTCGGCCAGAAGGTCGCGATCGTCAGCCCCAAGGCGCAGACCACGCGCGCGAAACTGATGGGCGTCGCGATCGAAGGCGACACGCAGATCCTGCTCGTCGACACCCCCGGCATCTTCGAGCCCAAGCGCCGGTTCGACCGCGCGATGGTCGCCGCCGCCTGGGGCGGCGCGGAAGGCTCGGACATCATCGCGCTGGTGGTCGACGCCAAGGGCGGGATCGGCGGCAAGGTCACGACCATCGTCGAGTCGCTGGTCGGCCGCACCGAGCCGATCTGGCTGATCCTCAACAAGGTCGATCTCGCCGACAAGACCAAGCTGCTGATCCACGCCGAAAAGCTGAACGCATTGCTCCCCTTCGCCGAGACGTTCTTCATCAGCGCGGGCACCGGCGACGGCCTCGCGCACTTCAAGACGCAGCTCGCCAAGGCGATGCCCGAAGGCCCGTGGCATTATCCCGAAGACCAGGTCTCCGACTCGACCGAGCGCGCGCTCGCCTCCGAAGTGACTCGCGAGCAGCTCTATCTCCAGCTCCACGCCGAGCTGCCGTACGCGAGCACGATCGAGACCGAGCAGTATATCGAGCGCCAGGACGGGTCGCTGGAGATCCACCAGCAGATCCTCGTCGAACGCCCGACGCAGCGCGCGATCGTGCTCGGCAAGGGCGGCGTCCGGATCAAGGAAATCGGCGCGCGCTCCCGCATCGAACTCGCTTCGATCACCGGCAAGCCCGTCCATTTGTACCTGCACGTAAAGGTCAAGCCCGGCTGGGACGAAGACCGCGAAACCTACCGCGACATCGGCCTCGACTGGGTCGACTGACCCGCGAACTCACTACCCGCACTACCCTGTTCCCCCGCGAAGGCGGGGGCCCAGCCTGGGCTCCCGCCTTCGCGGGAGAACAGACTTTGGCCCGGCAATTGGCAACGCCTATGCCTATTGTATCAAACCCACGACGTCCTGAAATCTATTGATGCTACCATAGACCTCGCCCGCTGAGCGGCACGAGGACCACGCGATGCCGACCCTGATCGATGCGACCTCCGCGATCCGCTACGACCAGCTTCATCTATCCCCGGTGGCGCTGGATCTCGGCCTGTTCCAGCTCCGTTGGTACGCGATCAGCTATCTCGCGATGATCGCGCTGGGCTGGTGGTATCTGCGGAAAATGCTCCGTCGATCCGGCGCACCGATGGCCGAACGCCATGTCGACGATCTCGTCTTCTACCTGACGCTCGGGATCATCATCGGCGGCCGCCTCGGCTATTGCATGTTTTACCGCCCCGAGATCTGGCGCGCCCCGCTCGACGTGCTGAAACTCTGGCAGGGCGGCATGTCGCTGCACGGCGGGTTCCTCGGGGTGATCGTCAGCCTGATCCTGTTCGCACGGCGTCACCGGCTGCGGCTACTGCGCGTCTGCGACTATGTGGCGTGCGCGACGCCGTTCGGCCTCGTGCTGGTGCGGATCGCCAACTTCGTGAACGGGGAATTATGGGGCCGGCCGAGCTCGCTACCCTGGGCGGTGATCTTCCCCGGCACGCAGGACGGCATCCCGCGCCACCCGAGCCAGCTCTACGAAGCCGCGCTCGAGGGCGGCTTAAGCATGATCGTGCTGGCCTATCTGTTCTGGCGCACCGACGCGCGGCTTCGCCCCGGCCACCTGCTCGGGGCGGGACTGATCCTGTACGGCACCGCACGCGTCCTGCTCGAATTCGTCCGCCAGCCCGATGCCGGGCTCGACCATCTGTGGTGGGGGCTGACGATGGGGCAGACGCTGAGCGTGCCGATGATCGGTGCCGGCGTCTGGTTTTTCGCCCTATCGCTCAGGGGATCCCGAGTCGCGACAGTCCCCGCAGCATGATCAATCTCCCAAAACCTCGCTGACCCAAGCCGGTACCAGCACCCCTGCCGCCCCGATCCGGGTCTGCTCGAAGAACACGCTCCCCATCGACGGATCGAGGTTCAGCTCCAGCGTCTGTGCGCCGTGATACGCGGCGGTCTGCACGAACCCCGCCGCCGGATACACCGCCCCCGACGTCCCGATCGACACGAACAGATCGGCGCGCGCCAGCGCCGCCTCGATCCGCTCCATCTGGTACGGCATCTCGCCGAAGAACACGATGTCCGGCCGAAGCGCCGCCGCGCCACACGCGCCGCACACCGATCCCTCGGGCAGCGCGCCCGCCCAAGGCTCGCGGCGCCCGCAAACGCCACACAAGGCCGAAAGCAACTCGCCATGCATGTGCAGCATCCGCGTCGCCCCCGCGCGCTCGTGCAGGTCGTCGACATTCTGCGTGACGATCAGCAACTCGCCGTCCCAGGCCGCATCCAGCCGCGCCAGCGCCCGATGCGCCGCGTTCGGCTCGACCGCCGCCAGCGCCGCGCGGCGGAGGTCGTAGAACCGGTGCACCAGCTCCGGATCCGCCGCGAGCGCCTCGGGCGTGCAGACGTCTTCGACCCGGTGCCCCTCCCATAACCCGCCGGGCCCGCGGAACGTCGCGATCCCGCTCTCCGCCGAAATGCCAGCGCCCGTCAGCACCACGATGTTCCGAATATCCTGCATGACCTTCAATAACCCGGCCGGGCACGGTAAGGCACCCCATACCCGCATCTGCAAAGGCGCTGCATGACCGTCATCACCGAAGCCGACCTGATCGAAAGCGTCGCCGACGCGCTCCAGTTCATCAGCTACTATCACCCGATGGATTACATCCGCGCCCTCGGCGTCGCCTACGAGGCCGAGAAATCGCCCGCCGCCAAGGATGCGATCGCGCAGATCCTGACCAACAGCCGGATGTGCGCGGAGGGCCACCGCCCGATCTGCCAGGATACCGGGATCGTCACGATCTTCGTCAAATGGGGCCAGGACTGCCGCCTCGACTCGACCCGCTCCTTGCAGGAGGTCGTCGATGAAGGCGTGCGCAAAGCGTATCTCAACCCCGAGAACAAGCTGCGCGCGTCGATTCTCGCCGATCCCGCCTTCACGCGCCGCAACACCAAGGACAACACGCCGAGCGTGATGCATGTCGAGATGGTGCCCGGCAACACCGTCTCGATCGACGTCGCGGCCAAGGGCGGCGGCAGCGAGAACAAGTCGAAGTTCAAGATGATGAACCCGAGCGATTCGATCGTCGACTGGGTGCTCGAGATGATCCCGCAGATGGGTGCGGGCTGGTGCCCGCCGGGGATGCTCGGCATCGGCATCGGCGGCACCGCGGAAAAGTCGATGATCCTCGCCAAGCAGTCGCTGATGGGCGCGATCGACATGGCGCAGCTCAAGGCGCGCGGGCCGAAGAACGACATCGAGGCGCTGCGGATCGAGATCTACGACAAGGTCAATGCGCTCGGCATCGGCGCGCAGGGGCTGGGCGGGCTCTCCACCATCCTCGACGTCAAGATCTTCGACTGGCCGACTCATGCCGCGTCGAAGCCCGTCGCGATGATCCCGAACTGCGCCGCCACGCGCCACGCGCATTTCGTGCTCGACGGCTCGGGCCCGGTCTATCTCGAAGCGCCCAAGCTCGAGGAATGGCCCGACGTCAACTGGACGCCCGACAAGGCCGCGATCAGAGTCGATCTCGACACGCTGACCCCCGAGGTCGTGCAGACGTGGAAGCATGGTGACCGCCTGCTGCTCAACGGCAAGATGCTGACCGGCCGCGACGCCGCGCACAAGCGGATCGCCGACATGCTGGCCAAGGGCGAGGAGCTCCCCGTCGATTTCCGCGGTCGCGTGATCTATTATGTCGGCCCGGTCGATCCGGTCGGTGACGAGGTGGTCGGCCCCGCCGGCCCCACCACCGCGACGCGGATGGACAAGTTCACGCGCATGATGCTCGACCAGGGCCTGCTCGCGATGGTCGGCAAGGCCGAGCGCGGCGCGGACGCGACCAAGGCGATCGCCGAGCGCAAGTCGGCCTATCTGATGGCGGTCGGCGGCGCGGCGTATCTGGTCGCGCGCGCGATCAAGGGATCGAAGGTCGTCGGCTTCGAGGATCTGGGCATGGAGGCGATCTACGAGTTCGAGGTCGCCGACTTCCCGGTGACCGTCGCGGTCGATTCGGCGGGCGAGAACGTCCACCAGCTCGCCCCGCTCGTCTGGCGCGAGAAGATCGCGCGCGAAGGGCTGCTCACCCCCGCATGACCGCGCGCGCGGGCAGGAGGCGGGGCGGCCCCGTCGGGTGGACGCTCGCCATGCTCCTCCTGCTCGCGCTCACGCTGGCCTATGCGCCGCAGGTCCTCGCGTTTCCGTTCAGCCAGCGCATCGGCGACGTGACCGTCTATGCCGAGCGCCCGATCGACACGCGGATCGTCGACGAACTCGCGCGCGCGGAAATGCTGTTGCGATCGAGCCCGATCTACTCGGGGCCCGTGCGCCGGTCGCTGTTCCTGACGAACGGCGGCTGGCGCTGGCGCGTACTCGCGCTCCAGTCGCCGCACGCCTTCGCGTTTCGTCGACCGTTCGGATCGGCGATCGTCGTCAACCGGAGCGATATCGCCGCGGACCGCGTGACGACCGACCGCGACATCGGCAACACGCGCACGCTGTCGGGCGTGATCGCGCATGAGACGACGCACATCATGATCGCCGACCACCTCGGCGAACTGCGCGCGGCGCTGCTCCCGACCTGGGTCGCGGAAGGCTATGCCGATCATGTCGCGGCCGAAAGCAGCCTCACCGACGCCGAAGCCGGGCGTCTGCGCCGGACTGATCCCCATGCCCCCGCGCTGGCCTATCACGACGCGCGCCACCGCGTGGCGACGGTGCTGGCAAATAACGGCGGATCGGTCGACGCGGTGTTTGCGCAGCGCTGAGTCGGGGCTCGCATACGGCAGCGCATCGGAACGGGGCAGGCGCTCTACCGTTGGTCAACTAAACCCATCGGAGTTGCGTATCATGAAAACCGCCATCGCTCTTGCCGCCGCGCTGAGCCTGACAACAGGCGCCGCCGCGCAGACGGCCGCAGCCCAGACCGCCGCACCGCAAACCGAGCGCGCGGCGCAGGGCGGTTTCGGCGGGCTTGGCAGCCTTGGTGGCCTGCTCGGTGGCGGGTTGCCGAATATCGGGTCGGTCGGGGCTGGCAATGCGGCGGGGTTGCTCGGCTATTGCCTCAAGAACAGGCTGCTCGGGCAGGGCGGCATGCTCGGCGGACTGACCGGCAGCCAGACCGGCGCGCAGGCGACGCCACAGGCCAGCGGTGCGCAGTCGATCCTGCAACAGCTGACCGGACGCAGGGACGTCCAGACCTCGCCCGGCTATGCCGCGGGACAGGCGGGGCAGGTCCAGGCCGGCAATGGCCAGACGCTGTCGCTCGGCAATTTCGGCGGGCAGGTGAAGACGCAGCTTTGCAACGTCGTGCTCAAGCGCGCGAAGGCGTTCCTGTAAGGCGGCTCGCGTTCAACGCTCTCCGTCATCCTGACGAAAGTCAGGATCCAGGGTTACAAAGCGCGCCGTTGATGGCTCTGGATCCTGACTTTCGTCAGGATGACGGAGGGTGGCTGTACCTCGTGGGATCATCAGCGCCGTTCGCGCCCGCACCACCCACGAAAACCACCCCAAAATGAAAAGAGGCTGCCGGCTCGTCTCCCGACGAACCGACAGCCTCCTGACATGGTCAGCGGCCGGAGAGCTCCAGCCCGGAGGACCATGCGTACCACCTATCCTATGGCTCACGTGTTGACTGGGAGAGGATACTCCCCACGCAAACCGGCGGACTTAGCGGTGCGTCCCCCGAACGAACCGAACCGAACTCACTGCTGAACCATGAGACATCGGATCACCTCCTTTCGCTTGTGGAAAAAACGCGGCCAAGCCTGACCGCAACGCCAATGTGTGCCGGACGGGGATGCGATACAAGCCTTGTTTTACAGAAGTTTTCGGCCGATCCTTGGCGGCTGTCGTTTCGTCGATTTCAGCCGCGGCAATCCTCGGTCACGCGCTCGATCTCGGCCCAGGCGGGCACCACCAGCGGCGGCAGCCCGGCCTGCTGGACGACGAACCGCCCACGACTGAACCCCATCGCCTCCAGCAGCGAATCATTCGGCATCAGCGCCGCGGCGACATAGGCCGGCGTGCTGCCCGTCGGCTGGACCGATACGGCGCGAGTCACGCTCGACGTCCGGATCGTCAGCGGCGTCGCCGTGCTGCCCGCGCGCGACAGATAGATTTGCCGCGCGCCGGTATCGCACCGGACCGTCAGCGCGGCGTCGGCATTGGCCGGCCCGAACAGCGCGATCGAGCCGCGCGCGTCGCGGCGATACACCCAGGTCCCCGGCGAATAGGGCCAGTCGCGCCAGTCGGCGGCGATCGGCACGGGGCGCGGGGCCGGGGCGGGCGCCGGGGCCTCCGCGCGCGGCGGCGGTGCCTCGGCGCGCGGAGGCGGGACGCAGCCGGCGATCGTTGCGAGCGTCGCCAGACCGGCTAGTCGCGCCAGGACGATGGGGCTGGCAAGCGATCGCAAGCCGACGGAACAGGGGGACTGGGTACGCATCGCATCGCTATGCGGCACGCCCGGCGGCGGCTCAAGCACGACGAAGCGCGCTAGCTGGGAACCGCCGCACGGTGATACCGGTTCAGCGACGGAAGATATCAGGAGAATGTTCATGTCCGACGCCGCCCAGACCCCGACCCAGCTGCTCGTCCAGGCGAGCGTTTCCGGCACGATGAAGGTCGAGAGCCGCGATGGCGACAATGTCGGCTCGGTCCACGCGTTCATGGTCCACAAGGGCACCGGCCGCGCGACGCACGCCGTGCTCAGCCTCGGCGGCTTCCTGGGCATGGGCAAGAGCTTCTACCCGCTGCCGTTCGCGCTGCTCCAGTTCGACGCGGTCCGCGACCTGTACGTCGTGACGATCGACAAGCGCGTCCTCGAAGGCGGCCCGAGCTGGGCGAACAACGCCCCCGTCTTCGACCAGGCCTATGCCGACCGCGTCGCAAGCTATTACGGGTCGAACAGCGAAGATCTCGTCGTCGGCTAACCTGACCCCTTCGTCATCCTGACGAAAGTCAGCACCCAGAGTTACTGGCCGCAGCGCCCGCGGCTCTGGGCCCTGACTTCCGTCAGGGTGACGAAGAAGGGCTGCCTCAACGCGAGCGCGACCCGCCCATCCGCATCTTCTGGCTCTTTCCGTAGCGCGTCTTTCGCGTCCCCGGCTTGCCCTCGTTCGAGCGGCCCATAACGGGCGCCTTCTGCTGGTCCACGGGCAGACCCAGTTCCTCGTTCTCCAGCTGCCGGATTTCGTCGCGCAGCCGCCCCGCGGTCTCGAATTCGAGATCGGACGCCGCCTTGCGCATCTGCTTTTCCAGATCCTCGATATACGCACGCAGATTGTGGCCCACCATGTGCGGCCGGTCCTCGTCGATCGGGATCGTCACCTGATCCTGGCTCGCGACGTGCGCGATGATGTCGCCGATGTTGCGGCGGATCGTCGTCGGCGTGATGCCATGCTCGGTGTTGTACGCGACCTGCTTCTCGCGACGCCGCGCGGTTTCGTTCATCGCGCGCTCCATAGAGCCCGTGACGCGGTCGGCGTACAGGATCACGCGGCCGTCGACGTTACGCGCCGCGCGACCGATCGTCTGGATCAGCGAGGTCTCGGACCGCAGGAACCCCTCCTTGTCCGCATCGAGGATCGCGACCAGCCCGCATTCGGGAATGTCCAATCCCTCGCGCAACAGGTTGATGCCGATCAGCACGTCGTACACGCCGAGCCGCAGGTCGCGGATCAGCTCGATACGCTCCAGCGTCTCGACGTCGCTGTGCATGTAGCGGACCTTGATCCCCGCCTCGTGCATATATTCGGTCAGATCCTCCGCCATCCGCTTGGTCAGCGTCGTGACGAGCGTCCGGTACCCTAAAGCCGTGGTCTTCCCGACCTCGACGATCAGGTCCTGCACCTGCTCCTCGACCGGCTTGATCTCGACGGGCGGATCGATCAGCCCGGTCGGACGAATGACCTGCTCGGCGAACACGCCACCGGTCTGCTCCATCTCCCAGCTGCCCGGCGTTGCCGAGACATAGGTCGTCGGCGGGCGCATCGCGTCCCATTCGTTGAACCGCAGCGGCCGGTTGTCGATCGCGCTCGGCAGGCGGAAGCCATATTCGGCAAGCGTCAGTTTCCGCCGGTGATCGCCGCGCGACATGCCGTTGATCTGGCCGATCGTGACATGGCTCTCATCGACGAACAGCAAAGCGTTGTCGGGCAGATATTCGAACAGCGTGGGCGGCGGCTCGCCCGGCATCCGGCCGGTGAGGAAGCGCGAGTAATTCTCGATCCCCGCACAGCTACCGGTCGCCGCGATCATCTCGAGATCGAAGTTCGTCCGCTGCTCGAGCCGCTGCGCCTCGAGCAATTTGCCCTCGAGCACCAGTTCCTTCAGCCGCTCGGCCAGCTCGTGCTTGATCGCCTCGCCCGCCTGTTTCAGCGTCGGGCCGGGCGTCACGTAATGCGAATTCGCATAGACGCGCACCGAATTGAGCGACGCGACCTTCTTGCCGGTCAGCGGGTCGAACTCGGTGATTTCCTCGATATCGTCGCCGAAGAACGAGATACGCCACGCGCTGTCCTCGTAATGCGACGGGAAGATCTCGAGCGTGTCGCCCTTCACGCGGAAATTGCCGCGCTGGAACGCCGCGTCGTTGCGCTTGTACTGCAGTGCGACGAGCTTGCGCACGATTTCACGCTGGTCGACCGTCGTGCCCTTCTTCAGGTCGAAGATCATCGCCGAATAGGTTTCGACCGAGCCGATGCCGTACAGGCACGAGACCGACGCGACGATGATCACGTCGTCGCGTTCGAGCAGCGCGCGGGTCGCCGAATGCCGCATCCGGTCGATCGACTCGTTGGTCGACGATTCCTTCTCGATATACGTGTCCGACCGCGCGACATACGCCTCGGGCTGGTAATAGTCGTAGTAGCTGACGAAATATTCGACCGCGTTGTCGGGGAAGAACGACTTCATCTCGCCGTAGAGCTGCGCCGCGAGGATCTTGTTCGGCGCGAGGATCAGCGCAGGCCGCTGTACGCGCTCGATCACGCTCGCCATCGTGAAGGTCTTTCCCGAGCCGGTAACGCCGAGCAGCACCTGGTCCTTCTCGCCCTCGCCGATCGCCGAGACCAGCTCGGCGATCGCGGTCGGCTGATCGCCGGCGGGGGCGTAGTCGCTGACGAGCTTGAATCGCTTGCCGCCCTCGACCTTGGCAGGCCGCGCGGTCGGGCGGTGCGGGACGAAGCTTTCGCCGGTTTCGGGCTCGGCGAGACTGGTGCGGATTTGGATGGCCATCGAGGGGGAATATGGGGAACAGGCGCGGCAACGGCAACGCCGTTGGATGCTCCATCATTCCACTAACCACCCGTCATCCCCGCGCAGGCGGGGATCCATAACCTACGCCGTCAGCAATTTAAGGGAGAGCGTTGCCAGTCTGGATTCCCGCCTGCGCGGGAATGACGAGCGTTTTGATGGCGGCGCTTTGTGCCCCCCCAAGCTTTGCTGTTGTTGACCCATACCCCGCGCGCCAATACTGCGACCGTTTCGCAAGCCATCGATCCGCCGACGCCCCGCCGCGCAGGCCAAGGAAAAGACGCATGACCGCCCCTATCGCCGCAGAAACCCGCTCCCCCGCGCTGATCCCCGAAACCCCCGCGTTCCTCAACGCCAAGGTATTGTGGGTCCGCCACTGGAACGAACATCTGTTCAGCTTCGCGATCGAGCGCCCGTCGACCTTCCGCTTCCGCTCGGGCGAGTTCGTGATGATCGGCCTCCCCCAGGACGGCGGCAAGCCGATCATGCGCGCCTATTCGATCGCGTCCCCGCATTATTCCGAAGAGCTCGAATTCCTCTCGATCAAGGTCGAGGACGGCCCGCTGACCTCGAAGCTCCAGCTCATTCAGCCGGGCGACGAAGTGTATCTCGGCAAGAAGCCGACCGGCACGCTGGTGCTCGACGCGCTGCTCCCCGGCAAGCGCCTCTTCATGTTCTCGACCGGCACCGGCCTCGCGCCGTTCCTCAGCCTGATGCGCGATCCCGACGTCTATGCGGCCTATGAGCAGGTCATCGTCGTGCACAGCGTGCGCCGCGTCAGCGATCTCGCCTATCACGACGAGATGGTCGGGCTGCTGGCCGAGGACCCGCTGATCGCCGACGAGGCGCAGACCCAGTTCCACTACATCCCGACCGTGACGCGCGAGCCGTTCCGCACCACGCGGCGGATCGGCGCGCTGATCGAGGATGCCTCGCTGTTCGGTCACCCGGTCCGCGGCGAGCAGAAGCTCAACCCCGAGACCGACCGCGCGATGCTGTGCGGCTCGACCGAGATGATCAAGGAATTCGCGGTGATGCTCGAAGCGAACGGCTTCGAGGAGGGCGCGAATTCGAAGCCCGGCACGTTCGTGATCGAGCGCGCCTTCGTCGGCTGACCCCCCGTCATCCTGACGCCCCCCGTCATCCTGACGCCCCCCGTCATCCTGACGCCCCCCGTCATCCTGACGCCCCCCGTCATCCTGACGCCCCCCCGTCATCCTGACGAAAGTCAGGATCCAGAGCCACATAGCGGAAGCATCGTGGCTCTGGATCCTGGGTCGAGCCCAGGATGACGGATAAGGTGGCGGGCCAAGCGCATTGTCTCGGCCGCAGAACCGTGTCGATATGCCTCCTCAAACACCAAGAGGAGAGAGTCATGATCGGCTACGCAACGCTCGGCACCAACGACATCGACGCCGCGCTCACCTTCTACGACGCGCTGCTCGCGACCGCCGGCGGCAAGCGCCTCATGCAGATGCCCGACGATCGCAAGCTGACCTTCTACGGCGCCGGCGCGGCCAAGCCGATGCTCGTTATCGGCAAGCCCTATGACGGCCAGGCCGCGACCGCCGGCAACGGCACGATGGTCGCGCTGGCCGCGGATTCGCGCGCGCAGGTCGACCAGGTCCATGCCAAGGCGATCGAACTCGGCGGCGCGGACGAAGGCGCCCCCGGCATCCGTGGCCCCGAAGACATGGGCTTCTACGGCGCCTATTTCCGCGATCTCGACGGCAACAAGCTCTGCGTGTTCAAGATGGGGTGAGCGGCGGGTCCGGTTGGGCGATCACCACCCCGACTGAGTCACCACCCCAGCCTAATATACCACCCCGGCGAAGGCCGGGGCCCAATTGGAAAGGTGGCAGTAATGAAGCGCGGTCCACTGCCAGCAGCCTCCCCCAATTGGGCCCCGGCCTCCGCCGGGGGGGCAGCTATCCATTGGACGACACGTCGAGCTTTCTGAACTCAATAACTCGGCCTACCGCAATGCCCGAACCGCTGCCGTATCGAGGCACTTCAACAATGCCACCCGCGGCATCGGCGTCCCCGTCACCGGCTTCACATACCCAGCAACCTCCACCGGCCGCCCGATCGCGACCGGCGCGAAGCCGCTCTGCCCGGTACACCGCATCGCCGCCGCCAGCAGCTTCGGCGGCGTGTCATACCCCTCGAACGACAGCCGGAACGTCCCCCAGTGGATCGGAATCGCCTGCGCCGCACCCAGCCGTCGATAGACCTCGACCGCGTCGACCGGCCCGATATGGCTCCCCGACTCCATCTGCCCATCGACGAACCGGAACGCGCCGATCGGGATCAGCGCCAGCCGGATCGGGCCGAGCGCTGCGGCCTCGACCGGCCACCTGCCGTCGCCCATCCCCGTATCACCCGCAAAGAACACATTGCCGCCCGGCAGCGTTACCACGAAGCTCGACCACAAGGCGCGGTTGCGGTCGCTGAACCAGCGGCTGCCCCAATGATGGTTGCGAGTCACGCTGACCGACACGCCCGGCTTGATCGCCACCCGCTGCCCCCAATCGAGCGCGGTCGCCGTCGCGCCGGTCTGCCCGATCACGCTGTCGTTCCCAAGGCTTGTGACGATCCGCGGCCGATCACGCTGCCACAGCCGCGCCAGCGTCGCCTTGTCGAGATGGTCGTAATGATCATGGCTGACCAGCACGAGATCGATCTTCGGCAGCGCATCGAACGCGATCCCGGGCTCGGCGACCCGACGCGGCCCCGCGCCGAGCGGCCCCGCCGTCTGCGCCCACACCGGATCGGTCAGGATGTTGAGCCCCTGCGTCTGGATCAGGACGCTGGCATGGCCCACCCACGTCACGACCATCCGCTCGCCCTCGACGCGCGCGGGCGGCGCGATCGGTCGCACCGCCACGGACTTGGGCCAGGCCGGCCGCCCGTCGCTCCCCGTGAAATAGCGCCAGAAGAAGCTCGCGCGCCCGCCCCCCGCCGGCTGGATCTGCTGCGTATCGGCGTCGTTGTCGGGATTCGCAAAGCGCGCGCCGTCGAAATGCGCCGTCGCCGGCCCCCGATAATAGATCCGGTCGAGGAACCTCGGGACGATCGTCACCGCCAGCGCGACGACCACGACCGTCAGCAGAACGACACTCCCGACGATCTTCAACACCAGCCGCACGTCGTTCCCCTATCCGTTGCCGGTGCGTAACGCATCGTCGCGACCATCGTTCAGACCGCTTGGCGCGAGGCCGCAACCCCGATAGCCTCGCGCCAAAGGGGATTCAAAAATGCGTAAGCTTATCATCGGGCTATTGCTCGCCACCGCGATTCCAGCGGCGGCATATTCGAAGACGGTCATGGTCGAGGAACAGTCGATCGACCAGCTCCAGGCGATGATGACCGCGGGCAAGGCGAGCAGCGTCGATCTCGTCCGCGCCTATCGCGCGCGGATCGCAGCGATGGACCGCACCGGCCCGGCGTTGCGCAGCGTGATCGCGCTCAACCCGGGCGCGGAGGCGCAGGCCAGGGCACTCGACGCCGAACGCAAGGCCGGACGCATCCGTGGTCCGCTCCACGGCGTGCCCGTGCTGATCAAGGACAATGTCGAGACCGCCGACGCGATGCCGACCACCGCAGGCAGCCTCGCGCTCAAGGACAACATGACTCGTCGCGACGCGCCCGTGGTGGCGCAGTTGCGCGCGGCAGGCGCGGTGATCCTCGGCAAGACCAACCTCAGCGAATGGGCGAACATCCGCTCGACCCGGTCGATGAGCGGCTGGAGCGCGGTCGGCGGTCTGGTCCGCAACCCCTATGCGCTTGATCGCACCGCCTGCGGCTCGTCGAGCGGCTCGGGCGCCGCGATCGCGGCCAGCTTCGCGGCGGCGGCGATCGGCACGGAGACCGACGGCTCGGTCGTCTGCCCGTCGTCGATCAACGGGCTGGTCGGGCTGAAGCCCACGCTCGGCCTCGTCAGCCGCACGCACGTCGTGCCGATCAGCCACAGCCAGGATACGCCCGGCCCGATGGCGCGCAGCGTGCGCGACGTCGCGACGATGCTCTCGGCGATGATCGCGGCCGACCCGGGCGATCCTGCGACCGCGGGGGCAGGGGCCTATCGGCGCGACTATGCCGCCGCGCTCTCGACCAGCGCGCTGTCGGGCCTGCGCGTCGGCGTGCTCCGGCCCGAGATGACCGCGGACGTCGCCGCCAGATACCAGGCGGCGCTCGACGTGCTGAAGGCCGCAGGCGCGGTGCTCGTCGAGATCAAGCAACCCAAGCTGGACGGCCTCGGCGAGGCGGAATTGCTGGTCCTCCAGACCGAACTAAAGGCCGATCTCGACACCTATCTCGCGACCACCCCCGCGGCGGTCCGCACGCGCTCGCTCGATCAGGTGATCGCGTTCAACACCGCGAACGCCGCGACCGAAATGCCGTTCTTCGCGCAGGAGACGTTCGACGCGGCGGCCAAGACCAAGGGCCTGAACGACCCCGCCTACAAGGCCGCGCGCGCGAAATCGCTGCGTCTGGCAGGTGCGGAGGGGATCGACGCGATGCTCAAGACCGCCGGCGCGACCGTACTGGTCGAGCCGACCTACGGCCCCGCCTGGCTCAGCGAACCCGTCTACGGCGATCAGTATGGCGGCCCGAGCTCGAGCGAACTCCCGGCGGTCGCGGGCTATCCGAACCTGACCGTGCCGATGGGGCTGGCCCGCGGCCTGCCGGTCGGCCTGTCGTTCATCGCCACCAAATACGGCGACGCAGCGGTGCTCGGCGCCGGCTATGCCTATGAACAGCGCGCAAAGGCCCGCGTCGCGCCTCGCTACCGACCGACCGCCGACGTCGGCCCCGGGTTGGAAGCGGCCCGCTAGCCGCCCAAACCTACCGTCATCCTGACGAAAGTCAGGACCCAGAGTAAAGAGCGTGGCGCCAATGGCTCTGGGTCCTGACGTTCGTCAGGATGACGGGTGGGGGACTGTGTGCGTCGAAGCGGACGGGGGAAAAGGGTTCAGCTCGCCCGCCGCGCGAAATTCCACTGCCACAGCATCAGCACCGGCACGACCACCGTCTCCATCACCAGCCCGAGCACATGCCCCTGCGACGGTACCCCCACCGCCAGCAGCGAAACCCCGCGCGACAGTCCCCCCACGACGATCAACCCGCCCAGCAACCGGAACCGCGCGCCCTTGCGCTCGACATCCGGAATGCAGCTGACGAAGCCCAGTCCCGTCGCAAAGAAGATCCCCGAGATATAGCGGAAATGGCTGTCCAGATCGCGCGGCACGTCGGTCAGGTGCCCGAACGGCGCAGGCCCATGCAGCACGCCCTGGCCGCCGACGATCAACGGCAACAGGCACGCGACCGCGATCACCGCCTGCAACACGCGCTTTTCGACGATCACGAAAGGTCCTTGAGCAATTCCGGCCGGATCCGGAACGCGCGCAGCGAGATCCGCACCTCGACGATGAACGACACGAGCGCCGCGATCAGCAGGATCATCGCGAGGATGAAGCACAACGCGACCGCAGTCCCGAAATGCAGCTTGGCCAGCTCGGCGATGAACAGCAGCGCGATCAGCACGCAGGTCATGATCGCGCTCGACACCGCGAGGAACAGTGCGGCGTTGATGATCGTCATCCGCCGGTCGAGCAGGCGAAGCTCCCAGACGTAGCGATGATGGTCGGGCCCCGTAATGCTGCCATGCATCAGCTCGAGCTTCCGCGCGCGGTCGATCACGCGCGACAGGCGCCCCGCCAGCACGTTGAGCAGCTGCCCGATCCCCGCCAGCATGAACACCGGGGCAAGCGAGAGCTGGATCGTCTGGGCGATGGTCGAGATGGCGGGGATCGTCGGCATGATGCCACCATGGTGGGGAATGCGCGCGATTGCAAAAGGCCGCGTCTGCAAAAGAGCATGCAATCGTAACCTTCTGCGCGGTATCCAGGGGCCATGTCCAAGCCGATGCTCCTGGCCGACTTCGTCCGGCTGCCCCCCATCGTCCGCGGCGACGTGGTCGAGGGGCTGGCCGCCGCGATCGATATCGTCGCCGAGCGCGGCGCGCAGAGCCACCGCTTCCTGCGCTTCGGCTGGTACGCCGCCGCGCTCGCCGCCTATGGCGGGCAGGCGCGGACGCTGGTGGTCGAGCAGGAGGATGCGCCCGTATTGGCGCTGCCGTTCGTGCCGCTCGGTCCTCGCGCGCTCCGGCTGGCGACGATCCCCGGCTGCTACTGGCCGTTCCGCAGCTTCGGCCTCGCGCTCGACGCCGGCGAGGCTGCGCTCAAGACCGCGCTGTCGACGCTGGGGGCTCACGTCAACGGCCTGCGGATCGGCCCCGTTCATGACGACGACCCCGCCGCCACCGCGCTGATCGCGGCGGCGCGTGCAAGCGGCTGGGCCGCGATCGACCGGCCGATCGGGCAGAACTGGTCGCTCGATCTCCGCCCCGCCGCCGACGGCCAGCCCTGGCCGCGCAACTCGACGCTGCGCAAGAACCGCTTCCACGAAAAGCATCTCGCCGAGCACGGTGCGCTCGACTGGCGTTTCCTGTCGGGCACGGACTGGCCCGCCGCGTTCGCTGGTCTCGGCGCGGTCGAGCAGACGAGCTGGATCGCGCACGCCACCGATCGCACCGACATGAAATTCACCACCGACGGCCATCTCGCCTTCTGGCAGGCCGCGGTCGCCGACCCGGTGCTCGCGGGCATGTTCCGCGCCGCGCTGCTCAGCGTCGAGGGGGCGCCCGCCGCCTTCTCGTTCGACATCGATACCGGCGCGCTGCTGTACGCGATCGCCAACAGCTACGACCCGCGCTTTGCCAAACAGTCGCCGGGCAAGCTGCTCTACTGGCGCAACCTGGTGGCCGCGCAGGCGCGCGGCATCCAGCGGGTCGACTGGGGCGCGGGCGACAGCGGCTACAAGCAGGTCATCGGCGCCACCGCCGACGCGCAGATCCGCGACTGGATCCTGCTGCGCCCCGGCCTGCCCGCGACGATCGGCCGCCTGCTCGGCCGGCTATGGCGCCGGAGCGGCCAGCGCGGCCGCTGACGCGCAAACTTACCCCACGCTCGCCGAGAACCCGTCCGCGGCCCCGCGCAGCACGCCGAGCTGGTCGTCGACATCGCCGAACGCATGCCCCAGCTGGTCGATCTCGGTCGCGACCGCTTCGGTCTCGACCCGGATCGTCGCGATCGTCGTCGACATCAGGTCCGCCGCCAGCGCGGTCTCGTCGACCGCGGCGGTGATCGCGGCGGCGGTGCGGGCCTGTGCCTCCATCGCGTGGCGCAGGCGTTCGGCGCTGTGCTGCACCTCGGTCACCGTCGTCTTGATCAGGGCATTGGTCGCGACCGTCGCCGCGGTCGCCGACTGGATCGCGGCGATCTTGGCAGCGATATCGTCGGTCGCACGCGCGGTCTGGTTGGCGAGGCTCTTCACTTCCTGCGCCACCACCGCGAAGCCGCGCCCGGCATCGCCCGCCCGCGCCGCCTCGATCGTCGCGTTCAGCGCGAGCAGGTTGGTCTGGCCGGCAATGCTGCGGATCAGTCCCAGGATCGATTCGATCGATTGCGCATGGTCGCTCAGTACCCTGGACACGCCCACCGCCTCGCCGGTCTGCGTGCAGGCGCGGTCGGCGATCGCGGCCGCCGCCTCGACTTCGGTCCGCGCATCCTCGATCGCATGGATCAGCCCGGCGGTGGTCCGCGCGGTCTCGCGCATCGCCACCGCGGATTGCTCCGCCGCCGATGCGACCTCGCTCGCCTTGCCGAGCATGCCGCGCGTCGAGTCGGAGGCGCCCGCCGCCTGCACGCGGATCCGCGCGCCCAGCGCGGCGGTCTGCTCGATCGACGCGGCGATGCTCCCGCGAAAGTCGGTCGCCCTGGTCTGGCGTTCGACCCGCGCGGCTTCGGCATCGCTGGCGCCGAGATGCGACGCCATGATGTCCGCCTCGATCAGCGCCAGCCGCTGCACCACGTCGCTCAGCGTCCGCATCGTCGCCATGTCGGTGCCCAGCCGATCCGCGACCAGCGTCAGCGTCACGCTGTGCGCAAAGGCGAGCGACGAGAGCAAGGCGGGCAGGGGGATTCCCGATCGATACGAATCCTCGGCATGGCTGATCGCCATCGCCTTCCATGCATCGTCGATGGGGTCGCCGTAGCGCAGCCGGACATAGTCCGCGCTCGAGGCGATGCGCCGTTCGATCGCCTCGGGCGTCAGATGCCGCACGATATGCCGCGCCGACTCCAGCGACAGGTAATGCCGCCAGAACGTCTCGGCGATCTGGCGGCAATCGGCGGGCGCGAGCAGCGCCCCCAGCGTCGCGCAGGCGGGGCCGATCGCACCGTCCCAGTCGTAATCATGCACGCGATCGCGCAGCGGTCGCTGATCCGCGCCCCAGTTCCGGGCGGGATTGCGCGTGGCCCGGCTGGCTTCGGAACCGGTCTGTGGCCCCCCGTCTTTGACGGGTCGGCCGGATATCCCCTCCTGATACTCCATTATCGCCCCCTCCTGAGGGTCCGTTATGCAGCGACCTTCGCGACGAACACGCCCGCGCTGGTCTTGAGATTGCCGAGCCGCGTATCCAGCACGTCGAACCCGCGCCCGACGCCGTCGATCTCGGTCGCGACCGTCTCGGTATCCTCGCGGATCGCGGCGATCGTGGTCGACATCGAATCGGCCGCCAGCGCGGTCTCGTCGACCGCCGCGGTGATCGCGGTCACCGTCTGCGCCTGCGCTTCCATCGCATAGCGGATCCGGTCGGCGCTCTCCTGCACCTCGGCGACGGTCGCCTTGATCGACGCGTTCGTATCGACCGTCGAGCGCGTCGCGGCCTGGATCGCGGCGATCTTGGCGGCGATATCGTCGGTCGCGCGCGCGGTCTGGTTGGCGAGGCTCTTCACCTCCTGCGCCACCACCGCGAAGCCGCGCCCGGCATCGCCCGCGCGCGCCGCCTCGATCGTCGCGTTGAGCGCGAGCAGGTTGGTCTGCCCGGCAATGTCGCGGATCAGCCCCAGGATCGATTCGATCGACTTGGCATGATCGCTTAGCGTTTCGGACATGCCGACCGCCTGGCCGGCCTGCGCCGACGCGCGGTTGGCGATCTCGGCCGCGGCCTCCACCTCGGTGCGCGCATCCTCGATCGCGCGGATCAGCCCGGCGGCGGTCTGCGCCGCCTCGCGCATGGCGACTGCGGATTGCTCGGCGGCGGCCGCGACTTCGCTCGCCTTGCCCAGCACCACGCGAGTCGATGCCGAGCTCCGCATCGCCTGTTCGCGCAGGATATGGCCTTCGTCGGTCGCGGTCTCGACCATCGCCGCGATCCCGTCGCGGAACTCCGCCGCCAGCGTATCGCGCGCGACGCGGGCCGAATGCGTCCGGTACGCGCTGTAGATCGCCACGGTGATCTCGCCTTCCAGCGCGGACAGCCGCATCAGCGTGTCGACATAGGCCGGCAGCCGGGCATCCGACCGGTCGACCCTGCGCATCAGCACCTCGAGCGCGGCACGGTCGCTCGCGCTGATCATCGACAGCAGCGCCATCGGCGAGACGTCGGCGACATAGGCCGCCGCGACCGACCGCTCGACCGACTCGACCCAGGCGCGCCCGCTCGTCTCGAGGAACCGGTTGCGCAGGAACGTGCAGCCGACCTCGATCATCCGCTCGGTCTCGTGCGGCGCCCAGATGCGTTCGTCGGAGAAGCAGCGCAGCCACTGCTCCCAATAGGCCTTCGACACATGCGTGATCTCGGGCGCGAGCGCAGCCCATACCTCGCGGCTCGCGCTGGCAAGGCTGCCGTCGAAATCGAAAACCCGCAGCCGTGCCGCCAGGTCGACAGAGGCAGCAATCGTGCCGGGAACCGGCAGGTCGGTGGTGGTCAAGATGCTGGGCTCCGGTTCGGGACTACCCGTCCAGCGCTACAGCCTATGTCTTAAGGGCTGGTTAGGGATCGGCGGTACCCGCTGGCGCCGCCGCAGAATCATTTCCGGCCCGGCTATGCGGTGTCATGGGTTATCGGACCGGCCCCAATGGGTTGCATCGCAGCACGCGCTGGCTAATAGGTCGCCCGATATATATTTTCCGGACCAAGACCGTTTTTGGTTCGTCATCTTCTGGTTCGAGGACTCCGCCCTTGGCATCGCGCAACCCGGCACGCCCGCTCTCTCCCCATCTGCAGGTCTATAAATGGGGCCCGCACATGCTGGTCTCGATCCTGCACCGCGCGACCGGCAGCGGGATGGCGACCGTCGGCAGCCTGCTGCTCGTCTGGTGGCTCGCCGCGATCGCGTCGGGCGATCAGGCCTATGCGACCTTCGTCGACGTGTTCACGCGCGATACCGGCGGCCTCAACATCCTCGGCTATATCGTCGCGGTCGGCCTGACGCTCTCGCTGTTCCAGCACATGATGACCGGCATCCGCCACTTCGTGCTCGATACCGGCGCCGGCTACGAACTGAAGCGGAACAAGATGGGCGCGATCGCGACGATGGTCGCAAGTGTCGCGCTCACGGTCGTGTTCTGGCTCTACATGGGGATCAAGTAATGGGTTCGGGTACGGCAGTCGGTCGCGTCCGCGGCCTCGGCAGCGCCAAGCACGGCACGCTTCACTGGTGGCGGCAGCGCCTGACGGCGGGCGCCAACCTGTTCCTCATGCTCTGGCTGATGATCTCGGTCGCGCGCATGCCCGGCTATGATTACGCCGCGGTCCACCTCTGGCTGCAATCCGCCTGGGTCGCGATCCCGATGGCGCTGCTGATCCTGTCGGTCTTCTACCATTTCCGTCTCGGTCTTCAGGTCGTGATCGAGGATTACCAGCATGGCGAGAGCCGTGTCGTGGCGATGATCCTGCTCAACCTGTTCACCTTCACGCTGGGCGGCATCGCCCTGTTCGCGATCCTGAAGGTCGCCTTCTCCGGAGCTCCTGCGTAATGTCAGCTGCCTACAAGATCATCGATCATACCTATGATGCGGTCGTCGTCGGGGCCGGCGGCTCGGGCCTGCGCGCCACGATGGGCATCGCCGAGAGCGGCCTCAAGACCGCGTGCATCACCAAGGTCTTCCCGACCCGGTCGCACACCGTCGCCGCCCAGGGCGGCATCGCCGCGTCGCTCGGCAACAACTCGCCGGATCACTGGACCTGGCACATGTTCGACACCGTCAAGGGCTCCGACTGGCTCGGCGACCAGGACGCAATCGAGTATCTGTGCCGCGAGGCCCCGCAGGCGGTGTACGAGCTCGAACATGCAGGCATGCCATTCAGCCGTAACGAGAACGGCACGATCTATCAGCGCCCGTTCGGCGGCCACATGCAGAACATGGGCGAGGGCCCCCCGGTCCAGCGCACCGCCGCTGCCGCCGATCGCACGGGCCACGCGATGCTCCACGCGCTCTACCAGCAGAGCCTGAAGTACAATACGGACTTCTTCGTCGAGTATTTCGCGCTCGACCTGATTATGGAAAACGGCGTCTGCCGCGGCGTCATCGCCTTGTGCATGGAAGACGGCTCGATCCACCGCTTCCGCAGCCACCAGACCGTGCTCGCCACGGGTGGCTATGGCCGCGTCTATTTCTCAGCGACCTCGGCGCACACCTGCACCGGCGACGGCAACGCGATGGTGCTCCGCGCCGGCCTGCCGCTCCAGGACATGGAGTTCGTCCAGTTCCACCCGACCGGCATCTACGGCGCGGGCGTTCTCATCACCGAGGGCGCACGCGGTGAGGGCGGCTATCTGACCAACTCCGAGGGCGAGCGCTTCATGGAGCGCTATGCCCCGTCGGCGAAGGACCTCGCCTCGCGCGACGTCGTCAGCCGCTCGATGGCGCTCGAAATGCGCGAAGGCCGCGGCGTCGGCAAGAACGGCGACCACATCTTCCTGCACCTCGATCATATCGATCCCAAGGTGCTCGCCGAGCGCCTGCCGGGAATCACCGAGACCGGCAAGGTCTTCGCGGGCGTCGATCTCACGCGCCAGCCTTTGCCCGTCACGCCGACGGTGCACTACAATATGGGCGGCATCCCGACGAACTTCCACGGCGAGGTCGTCAACCTCGTCGACGGGAACCCCGACGCGGTCGTCCCCGGCCTGTTCGCGGTCGGTGAAGCGGCCTGCGTCTCGGTCCACGGCGCCAACCGTCTCGGCTCGAACAGCCTGATCGATCTCGTGGTGTTCGGCCGCGCGACCGGCCTGCGCATCAAGGACACGCTGAAGCCCGGCACCGCACACGCACCGCTGCCCAAGGGTTCGGAAGATCTGGCGCTCACGCGTCTCGATCACTTCCGCAACGCGAGCGGCGGGTCGCCGACCGCGCAGATCCGTCTCGACATGCAGCAGACGATGCAGAAGCACTGCGCCGTGTTCCGCGACACCGAGCTGCTGAACCAAGGCGTCGAGAAGATGGCGGGCATCTATAACCGGATGACCGACGTCGCCGTGAAGGATCGCAGCATGATCTGGAACACCGATCTGGTCGAGACGATGGAGCTCGACAATCTGATCGGCCAGGCCGTCGTCACGATGAACTCGGCGGCCAACCGCACCGAGTCGCGCGGCGCGCACATGCACGAGGATTTCCCCGAGCGTGACGATGCCAACTGGATGAAGCACACCATCACCACCTTCAACGGCTGGGGCGGCAAGGGCGGCGAGACCAAGATCGATTTCCGCCCGGTGCACGACTACACGCTCACCGACGACGTGGACTACATCAAGCCAAAGAAGCGGGTGTATTGATGATCTGGGCCATCATCGCGATCGGGTTCCTCGTGCCCGTCGCGGTGGGGCTCCTCACGCGCTTCCCACCGATGATCGCCGGCTTTCTCTGGCCGGCGCTCGTCGCGATCCTGACCGCGATCTACGTCTTCGGCATCGAAACCCCCGGCGCCGGTGAGGAGCCGCAGAAGATCGCGATCACCTTCTACGCACTCTTCTCGCTCGTCGGCGGAGTCCCAGGCGGCCTCGTAGGCTGGATCCTCCAACACAAGCGCACGAACCGAAAGATCTAACGTCGCTGCCTGTTCTCCCGCGAAGGCGGGAGCCCAGTCTGGATCCCCGCCTTCGCGGGGAAGCAAGCTTGTGGTCGCCAACCGCTTCCGATCCGCATACCCCAACGGTGGCGCTGCACTGCAATTCGGCGTAAATGTCGTTGCACACCCTGCAGCGAGGCGAGGCTGGACATGGCGCATTGGACGATCCGGGCGGACTATGATCCCGAAGCCAGCGTTTGGTATTCGGTAGACGGCGACATCCCCGGGCTCGCCGCAGACGCGACGACGCTGGAGGCACTGGCGGCAAAGGCGGGCGCCATGCTGCCCGACCTTCTCGACATCCACGCCGACGATATCGCCGATCCCGCGCGTCTGGCGGGCCCGCACCGCATCCGTATCATCGCCCACCATGAGCGCGATTTCGAGATTGCGGCCTGACGGGCCGTGGTCCGGGGCTATGCCGCCCAGGTTCGCGCGATCCTGACGGCAAACGGCTGCACGTTCGTGCGACGCGGCAAGGGTGATCACGAGATCTGGCGCAGCCCGCTCGCACTGCGCCCGATCGTCGTCGATGGCACGATCCTGTCCCGCCATACGGCCAACGCGATATTGAAGCAGGCGGGGATCCCAACAAAGCTCTAGGCTCGTCCTTGCGTGACGCCGCGCGGAACTCGCCGCCGCTGCGAAAGTTTGCCGCGCATGACCGACACATCCCCCGCCTCGAACGCGCGCAACTACCCGTTGCTCGCCGTCCCCCATATCCAGCTCCACGGCCCCGTCGACGACGCGATGTACGACAATTTCACGTCGCAGCTCGTCGCCGCCCCCGCCGATGGCCCGCTCGTCGTCTCGATCACCACGCTCGGCGGCGATCCCGAGGTCGCGCGCGCGATGGGGGACAATATCCGCCTGCTCCGCGACTATACCGGCCGCGAGACGCTCTTTCTCGGCAAGGTCGCGGTCTATTCGGCCGGCGCGACCTTCATGTCCGCCTTCCCGGTCGACAGCCGCTTCCTCACGCGCGGCAGCCGGATCATGATCCATGAGCGCCAGATGCAGAGCACGATCCAGCTCAACGGCCCGCTCAACACGCTGTCCTATGCGCTCAAAGCCAAGCTCCACGAGATCGAGGACTCGATCAACATCCAGGAGGAGGGCTTCCGCGCGATCGTCGAGGGCTCGAAGGTATCGCTCGAAGAGCTGAAGAAGAAGGCCCCGTCCAACTGGTACATCGAAGCCGAGGAGGCACGCGACCTGGGGCTCATCCTCGACATCATCTGACCCGGTTTCAGTAGGCGCGCTTCGGCAGTAGCGGGCAGGTGTGACGCATGTTGCACCTGCTAAGCTAAGGGTTTGCGGGGAGGGCCGCTGTCATGTATCGGCTCTGACAACCTATCATCACACCACGGACGGACCGCTCGCAATGGCCGAATTCTCGCTCCCGAAGAACAGCGTCGTCAAGAAGGGCGTTAAGCACGCGCCCGCGAACGGGGGCAAGCGGCTCAAGTCCTTCAAGGTCTATCGCTACGATCCCGACAGCGGCGAGAACCCGCGCTACGATACGTTCGCGCTCGATCTCGACGAGACCGGCCCGATGGTGCTCGACGCGCTGATCAAGATGAAGAGCGAGCAGGACAGCTCGCTTACCTTCCGTCGTTCGTGCCGCGAGGGCATCTGCGGTTCGTGCTCGATGAACATCAACGGCAAGAACGGCCTGGCCTGCACGACCGCGATCGAGGATTGCAAGGGCGAGGTCCAGATCACGCCGCTGCCGCACATGGACGTAATCAAGGACCTCGTCCCCGATTTCACGCATTTCTACGCGCAATATTCGTCGATCAAGCCCTGGCTCCAGACCGTCACCCCGCCGCCCTCGGGCAAGGAGCGGCTCCAGTCGCCCGCCGACCGCTCGAAGCTCGACGGCCTCTATGAGTGCATCCTGTGCGCCTGCTGCTCGACCTCGTGCCCGAGCTACTGGTGGAACAGCGACAAGTTCCTCGGCCCGGCGATCCTGTTGCAGGCCTATCGCTGGCTCGCCGACAGCCGCGACGAGATGACCGGCGAGCGGCTCGACGAGCTCGAGGATCCGTTCCGCCTGTATCGCTGCCACACGATCATGAACTGCGCGAACGCGTGCCCCAAGGGCCTCAACCCCGCCAAGGCGATCGCCGAGATCAAGAAGATGGAAGCCGAACGGATCGTCTGATCCTCGGGGAGGGGAGGTGAGTTTTTCCCCACCCCGTTCGTCCCGAGTAGCCATCGAGCGTGTCGAGATGGCGTATCGAAGGACATGTACCTCGATACGAGCCCTCGACTTCGCTCGGTCTCTACTCGGCACGAACGGCAAATATGACTGACAAACCCCATTTCGTCGAAGCCGAAGACCCCGCCAACCCGGGCTGGCGCAGCTGGTCGCTCTCGGACCCGACCCGTTTTAACACCCTCCTCGGCCCCATGCTCTACCGCGTCGACGGCCAGATCGTCCGCGTGCGCATCACCCCCGAGCATCGCCACTCGAATCTCCAGAACAACGTCCACGGCGGCGCGCTCCTCGCGTTCATCGACGTCGCGCTGTTCGCGGCCGCGCGGGGCTTCGGCCTGATCACCGCCGGCACCGCGGTGACGCTCGATCTCAACACGCAGTTCATCGGCGGCGGCAAGGTCGGCGTGCCCGTAGAGGCGCAGGTCGAAGTCCTCAAGGAAACCGGCCGCCTCTTGTTCCTGCGGGGCCTCGTGGTGCAAGGCGACGACGAAGCGAAGATCGCCGCCTTCTCGGCCACGATCCGCAAGCCGTCCAAGGGCTGATACCGCCCGCACCCACCACCCCGGCGAAGGCCGGGGCCCAATTGGGACACGATCATTGTTCAAGCGCCCCGCTCCGTCATCGAAGCCTCTCCACTTGGGCCCCGGCCTCCGCCGGGGTGGTACAGAGCAATGACCGTCGTCCAAGCCTATGACGCGCTGATCGCCTCAGGCGAACTCCGCCCCGACCCCGAGCAAGCCGCCGCCGCCGCGCGCCTCGACACGCTCGCCACCGAACTCGCCACCCCGAAATCCACCGGCTTCTTCGCCCGCCTCACCGGCAAGAAGGCCGACCCCCGCGGCGTCTACCTCTGGGGCGGGGTCGGCCGCGGCAAGTCGATGCTGATGGACCTGTTCTACGAGAACGCCGCAGTCGAGAAGAAGCGCCGCGTCCATTTCGGCGAGTTCATGCTCGAGGTCCACGCGCGCATCGCCGCCGAGCGTCGCAAGGAGGTCGGCGACCCGATCGTCCCCGTCGCCACCGCGATCGCCGACGAGACCCGCCTGCTCGCGTTCGACGAGATGATGGTCACCAACAGCCCCGACGCGATGATCCTGTCGCGCCTCGTCACCTCGCTGCTCGACTCGGGCGTGACGATCGTCACGACGTCGAACCGTCCGCCGTCCGATCTCTACAAGAACGGCCTCAACCGCGAGCATTTCCTGCCCTTCATCGCGACGATCGAGCAGCGCCTCGACGTCCTCCCCCTCAACGGCCCCGTCGACTACCGCCGCGACCGGCTCGGCAGCCAGGACACCTGGCTCGTCCCCAACGGCCCCGAGGCGACCGCGCAGCTCTCCGCCGCGTTCTTCCGCCTCACCGACTTCTCGACCGACGACAGCGAGCATGTCCCATCCGAAGACCTGATCGTCCAGGGCCGCACGCTCCGCGTCCCCAAGTCGCTCAAGGGCGTCGCGGTGTTCAGCTTC
Organism: Sphingomonas aurantiaca; assembly: GCF_003050705.1. Lineage (GTDB taxonomy): Bacteria > Pseudomonadota > Alphaproteobacteria > Sphingomonadales > Sphingomonadaceae > Sphingomonas > Sphingomonas aurantiaca. The sequence continues at coordinate 317,869 of NZ_QAOG01000003.1, forward strand.
AAGAAGCTGTGCGGCGAGGCGAGGGGCGTGGCCGACTATCTCGCCATCGCGCGCAAATTCCACACGATCATCCTCGTCGGCATCCCCAAGCTCGGACCCGACAGCCGCAACGAGGCCGCGCGTTTCGTGGCGCTGATCGACGCGCTCTACGAGCACAAGGTCAAGCTCCTCGCCGCCGCCGATGCGCAGCCCGGCGACCTCTACGAGAGCGGCGACGGCCGGTTCGAATTCGACCGCACGATCAGCCGTCTCGAGGAGATGCGCTCCGAGGACTATCTCGCCGAAGGGCACCTGTAAGCTTATTGCTCCTGCGAACGACTTGCAATAACGCCCTCACTTTTCCGCTTTAGAGGTTGCCGTAAGGGCATAATGCGCGTAACCGGCGTCACCAATCACCCCGCACATCAGACGGAGACGGATTGGAATGGCTCGCAAGAAGATCGCGCTGATCGGCGCCGGTAACATCGGCGGCACGCTCGCGCACCTCGCAGCACTCAAGGGCCTTGGCGATATCGTCCTGTTCGACGTCGCCGAGGGCATCCCCCAGGGCAAGGCACTCGATCTGTCGCAGTGCGGACCCGTAGAAGGCTTCGACTCGCAGATCACCGGCTCGAACGACTATGCCGACATCGCCGGCGCAGACGTGATCATCGTCACCGCCGGTGTCGCACGCAAGCCCGGCATGAGCCGCGACGACCTGCTCGGCATCAACCTCAAGGTCATGAAGGCCGTCGGCGAGGGCATCAAGGCCAACGCGCCCGGCGCATTCGTGATCTGCATCACCAACCCGCTCGACGCGATGGTTTGGGCGCTGCGTGAGTTCTCGGGTCTGCCGCACCACATGGTCGTCGGCATGGCCGGCGTGCTCGATTCGTCGCGCTTCAGCCACTTCCTCGCCGACGAGTTCAAGGTCTCGGTCAAGGATGTCACCAGCTTCGTGCTCGGCGGCCACGGCGACACGATGGTCCCGGTCATTTCCTATTCGACCGTCTCGGGCATCCCGGTTCCCGATCTCATCGCGATGGGCATGTCCACGCAGGAGAAGATCGACGCGATCGTCAAGCGCACGCGCGGCGGCGGCGGCGAGATCGTCGCACTGCTCAAGACCGGCTCGGCCTATTACGCGCCCGCCACCAGCGGCATCGCGATGGCCGAAGCCTATCTCTACGACCAGAAGCGCGTCCTGCCGGCGGCGGCGTACGTCTCGGGTGAGTATGGCCTCAACGATCTCTACGTCGGCGTGCCGGTGGTGATCGGTGCCGGCGGCGTCGAGAAGATCGTCGAGATCAAGCTCGACGACGAAGCCAAGGGCAACCTCCAGGTCTCGGTCGACGCGGTCAAGGAACTGATCGTCGCCTGCAAGGGCATCGACGGTAGCCTGAACTAAGGTGACCTCCCGGCCAGCCACCTTGTTCACCCGCGAAGGCGGGTGCCCAGACTGGGTCCCCGCCTTCGCGGGGAAACAAGGGCACGGACGGTGACCAAGGCCGGCTATGTCTACATCATGGCGAGCCGGCGAAACGGAACGATTTATCTCGGCGTGACCAGCGACCTAGCCGCGCGATCCTATCAGCATCGTAACGGCCTGATCATCGGTTTCACGAAAACGCACTACTGCAAACTTCTAGTTTGGTATGAGGTGCATGACGATCTGGAGAATGCGCGGCTGCGCGAACTTCAGATGAAGAAGTGGAACCGGCAGTGGAAACTGTCCGAGATCGAGCGAATGAACCCCGACTGGAACGACCTGTTCGAGTCATTATTTTAGCAGGCTTGTTCACCCGCTAGCGCGGGCGCCCAAGCTGAATTCCGGCCTTCGCCGGGGTGGTAAGGAACGAGACAAGATGAGCATCCTCGTCGACAAGAACACCAAGGTCATCACGCAGGGCATGACCGGCGAAACCGGCAGCTTCCACACCAAGATGGCGCTGGAATACGGCACGCAGATGGTCGGTGGCGTCACCCCCGGCAAGGGCGGCACGACGCACCTCGACCTCCCCGTCTACAACACCGTCGCCGAAGCCAAGGCGATGACCGGCGCGACCGCGTCGGTCATCTACGTGCCGCCCCCCTTCGCCGCCGATTCGATCCTCGAGGCGATCGACGCGAACATCGAGCTGATCGTCGCGATCACCGAGGGCATTCCGGTGCTCGACATGGTCAAGGTCAAGCGCGCACTGTCGGGTTCCAAGTCGCGCCTCATCGGCCCGAACTGCCCCGGCGTGCTGACCCCCGGCGAGTGCAAGATCGGCATCATGCCCGGCTCGATCTTCAAGAAGGGCTCGGTCGGCGTTGTCAGCCGTTCAGGCACGCTCACCTATGAGGCGGTCTTCCAGACGTCGAACGCAGGCCTTGGTCAGACGACCGCGGTCGGCATCGGTGGCGATCCGGTCAACGGCACGAACTTCATCGACGTGCTCGAGCTGTTCCTCGCCGACGACGAGACGCAGTCGATCATCATGATCGGCGAAATCGGCGGCGACGCCGAGGAGCAGGCTGCACAGTTCCTGATCGACGAGGCCAAGCGTGGCCGCAAGAAGCCGATGGCCGGCTTCATCGCGGGCCGCACGGCGCCTCCGGGTCGTCGCATGGGCCATGCCGGTGCGATCGTTTCGGGCGGCAAGGGCGATGCCGAGAGCAAGATCGCGGCGATGGAAGCCGCCGGGATCCGCGTTTCGGAAAGCCCCAGCCTGCTCGGCGAGACGCTGCTGAGCGTGTTGAAGGGCTGATTTTACTACCCCTCTCCCCCCGGGGAGAGGGAAGGAGCTGCCACTTGGCAGCGGAAGGGTGAGGGCACGTGACCGCCCGTGCCCTCACCCTCCCACCCGCAAGTGCGGGCGGGCCCCTCCCTCTCCCCCGCGGGGAGAGGGGAATCGAGGACGAGAACGATGGGCTACGAAGGCCAGGATTTCAGCGATATCGCAGCCGGCGTCAGCCCGGCGTTCGTAGAGACGCTCTACGCCAAGTTCACCGCCGATCCGGCCTCGGTCGAATCCGGCTGGCGGACGTTCTTCGAGGATCTCGAAGGCTCCGCGCAGGGCCCGAGCTGGGAAAGCGCGCGCTGGCCGCTGACCACCACGGACGACCTCACCGCAGCACTCGATCCCACCCAGATGGAGCCTGCGCCCAAGCCCGCAAAGGGTGGCAAGCCGGCCCCCGCAGCCGCCGCGCCCGCCCCCGTCTCGAAGGACGAGATCGCCAAGGCAGCGGCCGACGCGATCCGCGCGCAGATGCTGATCCGCACCTACCGCGTCCGCGGCCACCTCGCCGCCAATCTCGATCCGCTCGGTCTCTCCAAGCGCGAGATGCCCGAGGATCTCAAGACCGAATATCACGGCTTCTCCGACGCCGACATCGACCGCAAAGTCTATCTCGGCGGCACGATGGGCTTCGAATGGGCGACCATCCGCGAGCTCGTCGACACGCTGCGCAAGAATTACTGCGGCAATGTCGGCCTCGAATACATGCACATCGCCGATGTCGAGGAGCGCCGCTTCCTCCAGGAGCGCATGGAGGGCCAGGACAAGGCGATCGAATTCTCCGTCGACGGCAAGAAGGCGATCCTCAACAAGGTCATCGAAGCCGAGCAGTGGGAGAAATTCCTCGGCAAGAAGTATGTCGGCACGAAGCGGTTCGGGCTCGACGGCGGCGAATCGATGATCCCCGCGCTCGAATCGGTGATCAAGTACGGCGGCCAGATGGGCGTGCGCGAGATCGTCATCGGCATGGCGCATCGCGGTCGTCTGAACGTGCTCGCCAACGTAATGGCCAAGCCCTTGCGTGTCATCTTCCACGAATTCGCTGGCGGTTCGGCCAACCCCGATGACATCGGCGGGTCTGGCGACGTGAAGTACCACCTCGGCACCAGCACCGACCGCGAGTTCGACGGCCACAAGGTTCATATGAGCCTCGTCGCCAACCCGTCGCATCTCGAGGCGGCCGACCCCGTCGTGCTCGGCAAGACGCGCGCGATCCAGACGCTCAACAACGATCTCAAGGACCATGTCGCTTCGCTGCCCGTGCTGATCCACGGCGATGCGGCGTTCGCAGGGCAGGGGATCGTCTGGGAGTGCCTCGGCTTCTCGGGCATCCGCGGCTACAACACCGGCGGCTGCGTCCACTTCATCATCAACAACCAGGTCGGCTTCACGACCAGCCCGCAGTTCGCGCGCTCGTCGCCTTACCCGTCGGACGTCGCCAAGGGCGTCCAGGCGCCGGTCTTTCACGTCAATGGCGACGATCCCGAGGCGGTGACCTTCGCCACCAAGATGGCGATGGAATTCCGTCAGAAGTTCCACCGCGACATCGTCATCGACATGTGGTGCTATCGCCGCTTCGGCCATAACGAGGGCGACGAGCCGTCCTTCACGCAGCCGCTGATGTACGACATCATCCGCAAGCACCCCGGCGTCAGCTCGGTCTATGGCAACCGCCTGATCAAGGAAGGCGTCATCGACCAGCCCTGGATCGACGAGAATGTGAAGCAGCTCACATTGCGGCTCGAGGGCGAGTTCGAAGCGGGTTCGTCGTACAAGCCAAACAAGGCCGACTGGTTCGGCGGTCGCTGGACCGGCCTCAGCGCACCGACCGACGGTGCGTCCGCACGTCGCAACGTCGAGACCGGCCTCAGCCAGAAGCTGTTCGATTCGCTCGGCCGCACGCTGACGACGGTTCCCGACAGCGTGAAGATCCACAAGACGCTCGCGCGCGTGCTCGATGCCAAGCGTGAGATGTTCAAGTCGGGCAAGGGCTTCGACTGGGCGACCGGCGAGGCACTCGCGTTCGGCGGGCTTCTGTCCGAAGGCTATGGCGTCCGTCTGTCCGGCCAGGATTCGGGCCGCGGCACCTTCTCGCAGCGTCACGCGGTCTGGGTCGACCAGACCGACGAACACAAATACGTGCCGCTGCAGGAGATCGAGCACGGCAATTTCGAAGTGCTCGACAGCCCGCTCAGCGAATACGGCGTGCTCGGCTTCGAGTATGGCTATGCGCTCGCCGACCCGAAGACGCTCGTCCTCTGGGAGGCGCAGTTCGGCGATTTCGTCAACGGCGCGCAGATCATGATCGATCAGTTCATCACGAGCGGCGAGTCGAAGTGGCTCCGCGCCAACGGCCTCGTGATGCTGCTCCCGCACGGCTATGAAGGGCAGGGGCCCGAGCACAGCTCGGCACGTCCCGAGCGCTTCCTTCAGTCCTGCGCGGACGACAATATCCAGGTCGCGAACTGCACCAGCCCGGCGAACTATTTCCACCTGCTCCGTCGGCAGATGCATCGCAACTTCCGCAAGCCCCTGATCGTGATGACCCCCAAGTCGTTGCTGCGTCACAAGCTCGCGGTGTCGAACGCCGAGGACTTCCAGGGCGACAGCCACTTCCGTCGTCTCCTGTCCGACACCAACGGTGCAGCCGATGTCGACACCAAGCGTCTCGTCCTGTGCACCGGCAAGGTCGCCTACGACCTGATCGAGGCACGCGATGCGGCGGGCGACACCGACACGCAGATCGTCCGCGTCGAGCAGCTCTATCCCTTCCCCGGCAACCCGATCGCCGAGCGCGTCGCGCGGATGCCGAACCTGGAAGAGATCGTCTGGGCGCAGGAAGAGCCGAAGAACAACGGCTACTGGTTCTTCGTCGAGCCGCTGATCGAGGAGGCGCTGGCAACGGTGAACTCGCCGGTCAAGCGCGCGCGCTATGCCGGGCGCAACGCCTCGGCGTCGCCCGCGACCGGCCTGATGAAGCGTCACCAGGCCGAGCAGGGCGCACTCGTCGCAGACGCGCTCGGCCACAGCGTCCGCGACGAAATCCGCCGCACCCGCGCATCGTAACACCGCCACCCTCACTGTTCCCCGGCGAAGGCCGGGGCCCAGTTGGGGGAGGCCAGTCGCTAAGAAATGACCTTTCCCACCTGGGCCCCGGCCTTCGCCGGGGAACGATAGGAAGATAGAAAATGGCAACCGAAGTCACCGTCCCCGTCCTGGGTGAATCGATCACCGAAGCCACCCTCGGCGAGTGGCTGAAGCAGCCCGGCGATCCCGTCGCCGTCGACGAGCCCATCGCCAGCCTCGAGACCGACAAGGTCTCGGTCGAGGTGCCCTCGCCGGTCGCCGGCGTCATGGGTCAGCACGCGGTCGCAGTCGGCGACACGGTCCAGGTCGGCGCGATGCTCGCCACGATCGACGCCGGTGACGGCGCCGCCGCAGCTAAGGCCCCCGAGCCTGCCGCGACCGCAACGCCCTCGGCGCCCGCGAAGGACGAGTCCGGCGCAGGGTACGGCGACCAGCCTGGTGCCGGCACGAGCGACTCCCCCGCCGCGCTCTCGCCGTCGGTCCGCCGCGCGGTGCTCGAGCACGGCGTTGACCCCGGCACCGTCAAGGGCACCGGCCGCGACGGTCGCATCACCAAGGAAGACGTGACCGCCGCTGCCTCGAGCAAGCCCGCCCCCGCGGCCGCACCTGCGCCTGCACCGGCCGCAGCGCCCGCCGCCTCGGGCCGCGGTGAAGAGCGCGTCCGCATGACTCGCCTGCGCCAGACGATCGCCAAGCGCCTCAAGGAAGCGCAGAACACCGCCGCGATGCTGACGACGTTCAACGACGTCGACATGACCGCGGTGATCGAGGCGCGCGCCAAGTACAAGGACCTGTTCGAGAAGAAGCACGGCGTCCGCCTCGGCTTCATGGGCTTCTTCGTGAAGGCCGCGACGATGGCGCTGCGCGACATCCCGTCGGTCAACGCGTCGATCGACGGCGACGACATCGTCTATCACGATTACGCCGACATCTCGGTCGCCGTTTCGTCGCCGGGCGGCCTCGTCGTCCCCGTGATCCGCGATGCCGACCAGATGTCGGTCGCGACGATCGAGAAGACGATCGGCGACTTCGGCAAGCGCGCCAAGGACGGCGCGCTCAAGATGGACGAGATGAAGGGCGGCACGTTCACGATCTCGAACGGCGGCGTGTTCGGCTCGCTGATGTCGACCCCGATCATCAACCCGCCGCAGTCGGCAGTGCTGGGCCTCCACCGCATCGAGGAGCGCCCGGTCGCGATCAACGGCCAGGTCGTCATCCGCCCGATGATGTATCTCGCGCTCAGCTACGATCACCGCCTGATCGACGGCCGCGAAGCCGTGACGTTCCTCGTCGCGCTCAAGAACGCGATCGAGGATCCGACGCGCATCCTGATCGACCTGTAAGTATCCAAGCACCCCGGCGCAGGCCGGGGCCCAGTGTGGAAGGCCGTGGTGACGAAGCGCTTCGCCCTCCCCATATATCTCCCAACTGGGCCCCGGCCTGCGCCGGGGAAGTAAGAGAGAAGCGACAATGGCTGACTATGACTATGACGTCCTCGTAATCGGTGCGGGCCCCGGTGGGTACGTCGCCGCGATCCGCGCCGGGCAGCTCGGCCTGCGCACCGCCTGCGCCGAATCGCGCGAGACGCTCGGCGGCACCTGCCTCAACGTCGGCTGCATCCCGTCCAAGGCGCTGCTCCACGCCTCCGAGCTGTACGAGGAGGCCAAGGGCGGTCACATGACCAAGTTCGGCGTCGAGTTCACCGGCGTCACCTTGAACCTCGACCAGATGCACGCCGAGAAGGCGAAAGCCGTCAAGGAACTGACCGGCGGCGTCGAATTCCTGTTCAAGAAGAACAAGGTCACCTGGCTCAAGGGCAAGGCCGCGTTCCAGGACGCGCACACGGTGGATGTCGCAGGCCAGAAGGTCACCGCGAAGAACATCGTCATCGCCACCGGCTCGAGCGTCATGCCGCTCCCCGGCGTCGAGGTCGACCAGAAGACCGTCGTCGACAGCACCGGCGCGCTCGCGCTCCCCAAGGTCCCCGAGCACATGGTCGTCATCGGCGGCGGCGTGATCGGTCTCGAACTCGGCAGCGTCTGGCGTCGCCTCGGCGCGAAGGTCACCGTCGTCGAATTCGTCGACCAGATCCTCCCCGGCTTCGACGGCGAAGTCCGCCGTGAGAGCGCCAAGCTCTTCAAGAAGCAGGGCATGGAGCTCAAGCTCTCGACCAAGGTCACCGGCGTGACCGTCGACAACGGCGTCGCGACCGTCACCGTCGAGCCCGCCGCCGGTGGCGCGTCCGAGACGATGACCGCCGACGCGGTGCTCGTCTCGATCGGCCGCAAGGCCAATGTCGACGGCCTCAACCTCGAGTCGATCGGCCTCGAACTCAACAAGCGCGGCCAGATCGAGACCGACCACTCGTTCCGCACCAAGGTCGACGGCGTGTGGGCGATCGGCGACTGCGTCCCCGGCCTGATGCTCGCGCACAAGGCGGAGGACGAGGGCGTCGCGGTGGCCGAGAACATCGCCGGCCAGACGGGCATCGTCAACGAGGACGTCATCCCGTCCGTCGTCTACACGATGCCCGAGATCGCCGGCGTCGGCCTCACCGAGGAAGCCGCGAAGGACATGACCGAGATCAAGGTCGGCAAGTTCCCCTTCGCCGCGAACAGCCGCGCCAAGACCAACCGCGACACCGACGGCTTCGTCAAGGTCATCGCGGATGCCAAGACCGACCGCGTGCTGGGCGTCTGGATCGTCTCGAGCCTCGCGGGCACGCTGATCGCCGAAGCCGCCATCGCGATGGAATTCGGCGCGACCAGCGAGGACATCGCTTACACCTGCCACGCGCATCCCACGCATGCCGAGGCGATGAAGGAGGCGGCGATGGCGGTACAGGGCAAGCCCATCCACATCTGAGTACGACCGCGCAAAGGTCGTAGCGCCAGCTACGGCCGAGCACCCGCGGTCGGACCGGCCGGCGGCGCTCCAGCGCCGTCCGACGACAGGGGCTTCGCTCCTGTCCGGCCAAGCCAGGGTCGAGCCGAGTATCGGAGGGCGTCGGTGGTAATCCCACCGACGCCCTCTCTGCGTTTGCTCAGCGCGGGTGCGGGTGAGGGTGCGGGCGCAGGCATGGACTGAGATAGCGGAGCAGGCGCAGGCCGGGCGGAGATAGCGACACGAGAACGCAACCGCGCTTCGCCCCACCCGCAGTCACCCTCCCAAACCCGCGAGGGACCCTCAACCCCACCCATCATCCCGGCGAACGCCGGGACCCATGGACACGGCGAACCCGGCGATACCGTGCTGCCATCACCCGGTCCGCAACCATGGGTCCCGGCGTCCGCCGGGATGACGGGGAAGGGGTGGGGACCGAGGGCATAGGTGGCGGGGAGCGAAGGCCGAGGTGGTGGGGAGTGAAGGCGGAGATAGCGGCGTGCAATCCAACCGCGCTTCGCCCCACCCGCAATCACCCTCCCAAACCCGCAAGGGACCCTCAATCCCCACCCGTCATCCCGGCGAACGCCGGGACCCATGGACACGGCAAACCCGGGGATACCGTGCTGCCATCACCCGGTCCGCAACCGTGGGTCCCGGCGTCCGCCGGGATGACGGGGAAGGGGTGGGGACCGAGGGCCGAGGTGGCGGGGAGTGAAGGCGGAGATAGCGGCGCGCAGTCCAACCACGCTCCGCCTCACCCGCAATCACCCTCCCAAACCCCGCAAGCGACCCGCACCCCCATCCGTCATCCCGGCGAACGCCGGGACCCATGGACCCGGCGCACCCGGCGACACCGTGCTGCGATCACCCGGTCCGCTACCACAGGCCCCGAAGTCCACCGGCATGACGGGGGCAGGTGAGCCACCCCCCCAACCGGAACCAATCCTTAGCAAAGCCGCCCTAAGACGCCGCCTAACGAACCAACAAGCAGGTCGCCGTGGCGCTGGATCTTACTACTCTTTACGTCGTCGCCGGCCTCGGCATGCTGGTCGCCGGTTTCATCCACCTCATCCCGCTCGCCACCGGTCGGTTCGGCGCATGGGCCGGGCTATGGGGCACGGGCCACCTGATCGCCGGTTGCGGGGCGTTGATGGCGGTGCTGAACGACCGCATCGGTCTCGCCTGGCTGCCCAGCATCGGCAACCCCGCGGTGGTGATCGGCTATGCCTTGATCGCGGGCGCGGTGATTCGGTTCAGCCGCCCCGACGCGCGCCTGATGCCGTTGCTCGGGATCGCCCTGGTCTGCGGACTGCCCTTCTGGGGCATTCGCGACCCTGCGCAATTCCACCTCCGCGTCGCCTATCTCAGCGTCATCCGCGCCGCGTTCGACCTCGTCGTCGTCATCGTCGCGATCCGGATGGCGCGCCGCGAGTCTCTCCAGACCGGCTGGATCGTCGCCGCGCTGTTCGCCATCACCGTCCCGATGTTCCTCGCCCGCGGGTGGCTCGCCTATGGCGACCGGATCGGCACGCGGCTGACCGGCGTCCACGACGATATCGGCGCCTGGTTTGCCGCCGGCCAGATCGCCTTCATCATCTTCCGCGCCTTCTCGCTGCTGATCCTCCAGGCGGAGCGCGGCCAGAACGCGCTGCTCGACCAGATGGAGCGCGACTGGCTCACCGGCGCGCTCAACCGCGCCGGCCTAGACCGCGTCGCGCGCACGCTCGCCGACAGCGGGCGCGTGTCGGTGATGATGATCGACGTCGATCGCTTCAAGATGCTCAACGACACGCAGGGCCACGCCGCGGGCGACGCCGCGCTGCGCATGCTCGCCGACATCGTCCGCGACGTCCTCGGCACGCACGGCCATCTCGCGCGCTGGGGCGGCGACGAGTTCGTCTGCCTGCTCCCCGGCATTCCCGTCGAGCAGGCCAGCGCACTCGGCACCCGCATGGCGACCGCGTTCGCGCAGACCATGACGCATCACGTCCCGATCGGCATCGCCCCCAGCATCAGCGTCGGCCTCATCGAGGATGCCGCCACCACGCCGCTCGCCACGCTCATCGCCCGCGCCGACCAGACGATGTACGCCGTCAAGAGCGACCGTCGCGCACCAAGGCTCCTCGCCAAGGTCGCCTGACAAGGCCGCGCGCCACTCCCGAGCCCAACGATCCTCCCCCGCCAGGGGGAGGTGGCAGACGCCAGCCTGACGGAGGGGGCGGCAGGCGCGGCCCGCCGTTGCGCGTCCTCCCCCTCCGACGCCTACGGCGCCACGTCCCCCTGGCGGGGGAGGATCGGGAAGCCGATCAGGCTTTCGGCGAGTCCGGCTTGGCGGGCTTGGCAAAGCCCGCGGCGAAGCGCTCGATACCCGCAGCGACCGAGTCGATCACCTTGGACAATTCGGGCGGCAGCGCGGGGGCGTCGCTTTTCGGCGGGGTGGCGGTGCCGCCGGCGAAGGGCCCGGTCCCGGTCGCCGCAGACTCGCGCGACTCCGACGGCGACTCCGGCGGCGCGGCCGACTCCGGCGTCGCCGCAGGCTTTGGCGGCTCGGGCGGGCGCGGCGCGGTGCCACGCGCGTCCTTCGCGGTAATCGCGTTGGCCGCCATCATCAGCCCGGCCGCGATCACCTGTCGCCCCGCCGGCGTTCCCATCTGCCGTGTCAACGCTGCCGCAATCCCCGCGAACGGAGCAGCGCCACCATGCTTGTGCTTCCCATGCTTGTGCGAGTCATGCGTGTGCTCGCCGCCCGCGGCCTGCGCGGTCCGCTCGGCCTCGCGTTCGCGCCGCTTTCGCTCGTCCTTCTTCTTGCCCATGCCAGCCTCCAAAGCTGTATTGTATATCCAATACACCATGTAAGTATCGCGCTAACCCACGACAATGCCCCCTTTCGCCGGCCGCCGACGTTACCCATCTCAGCACCCGATCGAATGGCGCCGTGCAGGCGTCGCTGCGCGCGAACACGTCTTGCCGCACGCGAACAAATATGGAACAGACCGCCTTATGCTGACCAAGATTTCCGTACGCGGCGCGCGCGAGCACAACCTCAAGGACGTCGACATCGACATCCCCCGCGACACGCTGACGGTGATCACCGGGCTGTCGGGCTCGGGCAAGTCGAGCCTCGCGTTCGACACGATCTACGCCGAGGGCCAGCGCCGCTACGTCGAGAGCCTCAGCGCCTATGCCCGCCAGTTCCTCGAACTGATGCAAAAGCCCGATGTCGACCACATCGAGGGCCTCAGCCCCGCCATCTCGATCGAGCAGAAGACGACGTCGCGCAACCCGCGCTCGACCGTCGCGACCGTCACCGAGATCTACGATTACATGCGCCTGCTCTGGGCGCGCGTCGGCATCCCGTACTCGCCCGCGACCGGCGAGCCGATCGCCGCGCAGACCGTCAGCCAGATGGTCGACCGCGTCATGGCGCTCCCCGAGGGCACGCGCCTCTATCTGCTCGCCCCCGTCGTCCGCGGCCGCAAGGGCGAGTATCGCAAGGAACTCGCCGAGTGGCAGAAGGCGGGCTTCACGCGTGTCCGCATCGACGGCACGATCCACGACATCGACGAGGCGCCCGCGCTCGACAAGAAGTACAAGCACGACATCGAGGTCGTTGTCGACCGTCTCGTCGTCGGCGGCGAGATCGCCACACGCCTCGCGGAATCGTTCGAAACCGCGCTGAAGCTTGCCGAAGGCCTCGCCTATGTCGACCCCGCCGACCCGGTCGAGCCGCACACCCCGAAATCCGAAATCCTCGGCAGCAACGCCCCCGACGGCCGCATCGTCTTCAGCGAGAAGTTCGCCTGCCCGGTCAGCGGCTTCACCATCTCCGAGATCGAGCCGCGCCTCTTCTCGTTCAACGCCCCGCAAGGTGCGTGCCCGGCCTGCGACGGCCTCGGCGAGAAATTGCTGTTCGACGAAGACCTCGTCGTCCCCAACCACATGCTCAGCATCAAGAAGGGCGCGGTCGTCCCCTGGGCGAAATCCAACCCGCCCTCGCCCTATTACATGCAGGTCCTCGGCAGCCTCGCGCGCGAATACAAGTTCGACATCGAGACCCCCTGGTCCGACCTCCCCGAAGAGGTCCAGCGCGTCATCCTGCACGGTTCGAAGGGCAAGCCCGTCACGCTCACCTTCATCGACGGCAAGAAGAAATACGACGTCTCCAAGCCGTTCGAGGGCGTCATCGGCAACCTCAACCGCCGCCTGCTCCAGACCGAGAGCGCGTGGATGCGCGAGGAGCTGAACAAATACCAGTCCGCCGCCCCGTGCGAGGTCTGCGCCGGCGCGCGCCTGAAACCCGAAGCGCTCGCGGTCAAGATCGCGATGAAGGATATCAGCTACGCCACGCACCTCTCGGTCGTCGACGCGCTCCAGTTCTTCACCGACATGCCGCAGCATCTCGGCGACCAGCAGAACGCGATCGCCGAGCGCATCCTGAAGGAAATCGTCGAGCGCCTCGGCTTCCTCAACAATGTCGGGCTCGACTATCTCAACCTCGATCGCACCAGCGGCACACTCAGCGGCGGCGAAAGCCAGCGCATCCGCCTCGCATCGCAGATCGGCAGCGGGCTGTCGGGCGTGCTCTACGTCCTCGACGAGCCCTCGATCGGCCTGCACCAGCGCGACAACGACATGCTCCTCAAGACGCTGCGACGCCTGCGCGATCTCGGCAACACCGTGCTCGTCGTCGAGCATGACGAGGACGCGATCCGCACCGCCGATTACATCATCGACATGGGCCCCGGCGCAGGCGTCCGCGGCGGCCAGGTCGTGGCCCAAGGCACGCTCAAGCAGATCCTGAAGTCGAAGGGCAGCATCACCGCGGACTATCTCAACGGCACGCGCGAAGTCCCGGTCCCCGCCACGCGGCGCAAAGGCAACGGCAAGAAGCTCACCGTCCACAACGCCACCGCGAACAACCTGACGGGCGTCACCGCGAGCATCCCGCTCGGCACCTTCACCTGCGTCACCGGCGTCTCGGGGTCGGGCAAGTCAAGCTTCACGATCGACACGCTCTACGCCGCCGCCGCGCGCGAGCTCAACGGCGCGCGCATCGTCCAGGGCAAGCACGACAAGATCACCGGCCTGCAATATCTCGACAAGGTCATCGACATCGACCAGTCGCCGATCGGCCGCACCCCGCGCAGCAACCCCGCCACCTATACCGGCAGCTTCACGCAGATCCGCGACTGGTTCGCGGGGCTCCCGGAGAGCCAGGCGCGCGGCTACAAGCCCGGCCGGTTCAGCTTCAACGTCAAGGGCGGCCGCTGCGAGGCGTGCCAGGGCGACGGCGTGCTCAAGATCGAGATGCACTTCCTCCCCGACGTCTATGTGCAGTGCGACGTCTGCCACGGCGCGCGCTACAATCGCGAGACGCTGGAGGTGAAGTTCAAGGGCCACAGCATCGCCGACGTGCTCGACATGACCGTCGAGGACGCCGCCGAGTTCTTCAAGGCGGTCCCCCCGATCCGCGACAAGATGGCGATGCTGGTCGAGGTCGGTCTCGGCTACGTCAAGGTCGGCCAGCAGGCGACGACGCTCTCGGGCGGCGAGGCGCAACGCGTCAAGCTCGCCAAGGAACTCTCGCGCCGCGCGACCGGCAACACGCTCTACATCCTCGACGAACCCACGACGGGCCTGCATTTCGAGGACGTCCGCAAACTCCTCGAAGTCCTCCACGCGCTGGTCGAGCAGGGCAACACCGTCGTCGTGATCGAACACAATCTCGACGTCATCAAGACCGCGGACTGGGTGCTCGACCTCGGCCCCGAAGGCGGCGTCAAGGGCGGCGAGATCGTCGCCGAGGGCACGCCGGAGAAGGTCGCCAAGGCCAAGGGGAGCTTTACGGGGAAGTATCTTGCGCCGTTGCTGGAGAAGCGCGTCGAGCTGGGACAGGGAAGTTGACGGTTTTGAGTAATTGTCGCTACCTAGGGAATGCTTTCTTTTGCCACTGAATTTCCCGTCCGAGACTCGACCGCTGATGACTTTGTAGCGTCAGTACGCACTTGGTTGATAGGATCGCCTCATACCGCGCTAAGGAACGAACATTTCGATAGTATCCCCTTTGAGGGGCAATGGAATATCGAGGTAGGGCGTGAGCAGGTCGAGATGCTCATGATTAGATCTGGAGAGCAGGAAACTGCGGCGGTTCGGTATATCGCGAGGGACGGATCTCTTGAGTGGACAACGACGGTAGTATTTTCCCGCAATGGGGATTCGTGGGTTGGTTTAAGAACAGCGCGCGAATCATATTCAGCGCAGCTCAAGTTGCCAGCAGCCCTAAAGCCTCATGTTGTCAAGACTATTTTAAATAACCTGAAAGGCGGTCTTGATGGGGAATCATACGTTTCTGATAAGCCGGTTTTACTTGGTCTAAACGACGTAAATATGACTACGCGGCTGATGAATGGCGACGCTGATAACTATTTACCCATAGTATATATGAGTTGCAGCTTTACTGGAGATCATCCAGTTGATCCTGCACCCTTGGCTCGTGTGTTGGCTGGAATGGCTCACATATTGGTTGAACCTGATCGCGAATTCTCCCGAATGTTGCAGATCAATGTAGGGTCGCGGAATGTTTACGGTGGTCGGGTGGGCGTATACTGGCCCAACGGCGAGCGATCAGTTTACTTTATCAACGACCAAATGCCATCGGACGGCGCTGTCCGAAAGACATTATGTGGGGACATAAGAACTGCGCTCCTCAACAGAAGGTCGCTTAGCAGAATAACTTGGTCCCAGGCCGAGGCGCAAATTGCCCGAAAGGCATTTAATACGCTGAGAGCTGCAGGATCCGATAACATCGAAGAGTATGTTGCGGCCTTTGACTCTGAAATAGCCATTAGAGAAAGTCAGTTAGGTGAGGCGGAGGCGGAAATTCAGCGACTCAAATCTCAACTTCGTACAGTCGATGGTGGAGGGGGCAGTCAAAAAGGCGTCCGATTAGACACAGGTGGCGAGCAAAGTTATTTCGATGGTGAAGTGACAGAGACTTTGCGCGATGCGCTTATCAGGGCCTCCGAGAACGAGCAGGATGGTGGTCGCCGCCAGCATTTAATACAGAGCATTGTATCTCTGATGCCCGTATCTGATAGCATGAAACATCGGAGAGATGTTTTGAAGAACGCGCTTGGACAATATAAGTCCATGACGCGTGACGCACGGAAGGCACTGGAAGATCTAGGTTTCGCGATTACTGACGATGGTAAGCACATAAAGCTCGTATACATGCAGGACGGTAGATACACGTTTATTCTGCCAAAGACAGGTGGAGATGGTCGCGGCGGGATGAACTCAGTTAGTGATATTGCAAAGAGGGTATACTAGGCTGAATCAAGGTGATCTATTTGATATGTATTTCCCTTTTGTCTTTGGAAATGCATCCTTAATTAGTATTGCGACTTTTGGCCCGTACTACTAGCCGATGTTGCGCTTACCCTTTCGGCCGAGACATGATGCCCGGCATGCCGCTACGCGCCACCAGCTTTCAGCCCCCACCGCCGTCTGCTATACGTCCCGTATGGCAAAGCTCTCGCCCATCGAGTCTGAGTTCGCGACCACCGAAGAGGCGGACGCCTATGACGCGTGGTTCCGCGCGAAGATCGAGATGGCGATGACGTCCACCGCCCCCGGCATCCCGCACGATCAGGTGATGGCGATGGTGCAACAGGTGATCGAGAAGCACCGGCCGCGGTGACGCTGCCGCTCGTCTGGACAGACGACGCCACCCGTAACCTGCTGGAGATCGCCGACTATATCGCCCCGCGCAATTTCGCGGCCGCGCAACGGTTGATCGCCGCGATCAGGCACGCGGCGGAAACGCTTCCGGATCACCCCTATCTCTACCGCCCCGGTCGGGTCGCCGGAACCCGCGAGGCAGTGATCCATCCGAATTACATTCTGGTCTACCAGGTCACGACGACGATCGAAATCCTCGCCATCCTCCACGCCCGCCAGCGTTATCCATAAGGCCCGTACCACCGGAACACCCCAGCGCCCCGGTCCGTTGAACCTCACGAACCAACAACACCGGACCAGCCCATGCCCAAATTCGACCACCGCCACCCCCACCAGCCTGACCGCAAGCCCAAGCCCAAGACGTTCGGCCGCAACGCGCTCTCGATCGGCGCCGCGGCGATCGGGCTGGGCGGTGCGTTGCTCGCCGTCTTCCTGCGATCGAAGAAGAACCCCGCCGAGCATGCCGCGCCCGATCTCGCGCTCGACAAGCCCCGCCCCGGCGCGGACGATCGCGCGCCCGACGCGTTCCGCCCCGATCCCACCGCCGTCCCGACCAAGGCCGAGCGCGAGTCGCTCCGCCCCGCCACCGGCCCCGCACCGTCGTTCGCGGCCGATCGCGGGTCGACGCTCGGCTAACATAGCCGGACCCCGCGGCGTCTCCCCCTACGTCTGCCTGTTCTCCCGCGAAGGCGGGAGCCCAGGTTTAGGCAGGACGACGACCGTAGCTCCTGGGCCCCCGCCTCCGCGGGGGAACTAGAAGGGCAGCGGGCAACCGGCCGCCGGACATCGAAGGTCCGTCGCCCCCCGGTAAAAACCGCTGTCCTACACACCCCGACCCGGCATATCTGATCGGTCCTCTTCGCACAGCAGGAGGATCGATCATGGCGAACGCACCCACTCCGGCCGACCCACAGCCGCCCCACGCGCAAACCGAGCCGCCGATCCCCGCGCCGCCATCCCCGCCAACCCTCCCGCCAGCGCCAGCACCCCCACGCGCACCCGAACGACCGATCCCCGAGCACGTCGCCGAAGAGGTCCGCCACGTCCTCGCCTGGATGGCGCATGTCGACGCGGGCCGGATCGGCCACCGCATCCCGGTCTCGCCCGAGATCGCCGCCAACCGCGACTCCTCGACCGCGCTCTTCCGGCGCCTGCGCAAGTGACTGCCCCCCTCGCACCCCTCGGCGCCAGCGACGCGCTCCCGCACGCCGCCCCCGCGCGCCTGCAAACCGCCGCCCATCCCGAACACGCTCCGCCAGACGCCGCGCCCCTCCACGGCTACGCCCCCGCCACACCCGCGCGCTACACGCAGCGCAGCGACGGCTGGACGCCCGATCGCCAGCGCGGCTTTCTCGAACGCATCGCCGAGGGCGCCACCGTCGACGAGGCCAGCGCCAGCGTCGGCCTCTCGTCCGGGGCCGCCTATGCGTTGCGGCGTCGGGCGGCGGGCGCGGCGTTCGCGCTCGGCTGGGACGCCGCCAGGCTCGTCGCGCGGCCGGTCGTCGCCGAGACGCTCTTCCTCCGCGCGATCGCCGGCCAGACCGAGCGCGTCACCCGCCCCGACGGCGAGGTGATCGAGCGCCATCGCTACGACAACCGCCTCGCCATGTCGCTGCTCAACCGGCTCGATCGCCACGCCGACGCGAGCGAGACCGCGACCGCCGCCACGCGCATGGTCGCCGCCGAGTTCGACGCGTTCCTCGACATCATCGCGCGCGACGCAGGCCCCGCCCGCGCCGGCCTGTTCCTCGGCGAGCGGCTCGACGCCGACGCGATCGCGGCCCTCCAGGGTGATGGCGAGCGGGCAGGGGACCGCCCAGGGGACCGCCCGACGGAGCGCGCTACGGCCGCGGAGGCGGCGATGGCGCCGATCGTCGCGCTCGCCCGCGCGGACCGCTGGTTGCGCAGCGCGGCGGGCGTCGCGTCGGGGATCGTCGTCGCCGATCTCGATCCCGCCGCCCGCGCCGGCTGGACCGCCGAGCAATGGGCGCGCGCCGAGGCCGCCGGGCTGCTCCAGCTCGCGCCCGAGCCCGTGGCCCCACCCGCGCCGGATCCCGCCCCGGACCCCGAGGCATCGGCCGGAGACGGCGCAGGCGACGCGCCGCACGATGCTGCGCCAGCGTCTGCACTTCCTATACTTCACTCAGGAGGCGAGGAGGGCCGCAACCCCGATTGCCCGGTCTGGTACGATCATGGCGCAGCCCGCTGGCGCACCTGCTTCCCGCCGCCGCCCGGCTTTTTCGGCGCGGAATCGGGCGTCTTCGGCGACGACGACTATAGCCGCGAATGTTCGGACGAGGAGGGGATCATCCTCGAGGCGCCGCGCGACCGCGCGATCGCCGAACGCCTGGTCGCCGAGGGCGCGGACCGCGACAGCTGGTTCGTCGGCTATGCGGTCGATGCGGGGCTCGTCGACGAAGCGGGGGCGGCGGCGGTCGGCGACACCGATGCGGACCGTATCGCCGGGCTCGCCTGGACGTTCGATCCGCTGCGCCCCGAACCGCCCGTCCAGCCGCCCGTCTAGCCGCACCCCGCGGCCTGTCCGTCGCCGCCGGTCGCGCGGCGTGCACCCAAATCCCATACCGGGCGTTCTCCCGCCGTCACTCTACAGTCCGACGGAGACCCCCATGAGCATTTTCAGCAAGATCAAGTCCGCCATCTTCGGTGAAAAGGGCCCGCTCGGCAGCGGCCATTTCGGCACCCCCAAGCCCGAGGCCGCCCCTGCACCCGCCCCGCAGACGACCGCCGCCCAGCCCGCGCCTACGCCCTCACCGGCCGCACCCGCGCCGACCCCGCAGGCTGCCCCCGCCCAGTCGGTCGACGTCGAAGCCGTCCTCTCGGGCATCGCATCGAAGAAGGGCTCCGATCTCAACTGGCGCACCTCGATCGTCGATCTGATGAAGCTGCTCGATCTCGATTCGAGCCTTGCCAACCGCAAGGAGCTTGCCACCGAGCTCGGCTATACCGGCGAGAAGGACGGCAGCGCGGAGATGAACATCTGGCTGCAAAAGGCCGTGATGCGCGAGCTCGAGAAGAACGGCGGCACCGTGCCGGCGAACCTCAAGGATTGAGCCTGTTTCGGCGCCGGCAACCAAACCCCGGCGCCGATCATTACGCTTTCAGTATCAACCCCCTGAAAGGACACGAAATGCGCGTTGCGATGCTGGGCCTGCTGGCCGCCTCGACCCTGGTTGCCGGTTGCGTTGGCGACGGAGGCAGCCGCTACGGCGTCGACCCGCGCTACCGTGGCTATGACTATAACGCGCCCGACCCGTCCTATGGCGGCTATGACGCCGGCCGCTACTACCGCGACGACCGCCGCTACCGCGAGCGTCGTCTGTCGCGCAACGACCGCGTCTATCGCGGCAATGACGGCCGTTATTACTGCCGCCGCAACGACGGCACGACCGGCCTGATTGTCGGCGGAGTCGCCGGCGGCGTGCTCGGCAACGTCATCGCGCCAGGCGGCTCGGGCCTGCTCGGGACGGTACTCGGTGCGGCTGGTGGTGCGCTGGCCGGGCGTGCAGTGGATCGCTCGAACAACGACACCCGCTGCCGCTAAATCCCTCGACCGGCGCCGAAATATCGGCGCCGGTAGATCGAAGATTTTTCCGCGTCGAACTACGCTTCCGAAAATATCCTATGTGATATTCGATGTAATTCTGGACCGATTTTTCCGGCAAGATTTGCAATTCCGGCGGTCTTGGCCCATATAGCGCTCAGCTACAGTCGCACATCGACGGTTCTTGGCGCTTTGCGGCACCTTTCTCCTTCTTTCCCTGCTCCGCGGCACAGGGTCGCTCGAACGTCGGGTTACCCATACTAAGAAGGAGCCAATTCATGGCTATCACCGGAACCGTCAAGTTTTTCAACGCCGACAAGGGCTATGGCTTCATCGCGCCGGATGGCGGCGGCAATGATGCATTCGTGCACATCACCGCGGTTGAGCGCGCCGGCATGCCGACGCTGAACCAGAACCAGCGCGTCACCTACGAGCTCGAGCCCGACAAGCGTGGCAAGCAGTCGGCCGTGAACCTCCAGCCAGCCGATTGATCTCGTCGGCGGAGCAATTCGCCACCTGATCTCGGTTGCGGTGCGGCGGTCTTCGGATCGCCGCACCAACTCTTTCTCTACCCTCCCGCAGGAGCGCATCAGCATGGCCGATAATCCAGAATTTTACCGGGCCCGCGCTGATGAAGAGCGTCGCAACGGCGATGCCGCCCTCCTCGACAATGTCCGCGATCGCTGCCGCCGCGCCGAAAAGGCCTGGGATGACATGGCATCGCGCGCCGAACGCACTCAGATCCTCCGCGCCGCCCGCGAAGCCGCCCCTCCCGGTGGCGAACGCATGATGATCGGCACCCCGTCGATGGTCCCCGCGGAATAAATCCAAACCAGTCTGCGCTAAATAAGCTGACAGCAATCGAAACCCGGACGGCACCGCCTCCGGGTTTTGTTGTGTCCGGCGTCCGAGGCTGAATCGACGAGCTATTTCAGCGGCTTGCCGGAGTCCTTCCACCGGTCGAGGATCTGCGATTCCGGTGGCAGCATGTCCGTGACGACCGCCGCTGCGGGCTTCGAAGGCATCGGACTGGCCTTGGCCACCGCAACCGGCACGCTCGGTGTAACGGCCGTCGTCTCGCCGGCCGAAGCGGCCGCCACCGCCGCAGCCCCGGCCGCGGCGATCATCTCCGGCGTCGGCGGCGCCAGGGGCTGGATCTCCCGATGCGGTCCCGGCACCGGCTCGCCGCCGACATAACGCTGGTTGAACGCCGCGCTCGTGCCCCAATAGCCCTTCCAGCGGTGGAAGAAATGCGCACCCACGACATCGGTCATCACCAGGCTGCGGTTCCACGCCGGGGTCACCGCATAGGTATGGTAATGCGTGGCGAGCCCGACGGGTGCGTAGACATAGCCAGCCAGCGCCATCCCCGCAGCCCGCGCCGCCCGAACCCAGGCAGCCCGCGCCGGCACGCGAGCCATCGCCCCGTCGCAGGCGAAGCTGAACTGGCAACCGGCATGCTCCGATCCCTGATACACCACACCGCACACGGTGCCGGGGAATGCCGGATGCCGCGCGCGGTTGAGGATCACCTGCGCAACCGCCTGTTGCCCCGCGTCAGGCTCCGACGCCGCCTCGTAATAGATCGCGGCGGTCAGACATTGCCGCGCCCGGTCGCGGTCAATCGCCGAGGCGCCCGCCATCGAGAAAGGGCGTGCAGGCACGACGCCGGAATCGAGAGCCACGCCCGCGGGGATCGGCAAGTCGGGCAGGTCGATGGTCCCCGTCACGCCGGCTGCGGGTGCTGCGGTTTCCTGGTCGGCGAAAACCGTGGAGCCAGGGGCGGCCGCCCGCGCATCCGCCGCGACCATGGCGCGATCCCGCGCCGCGTTCCGTTCGGAGATCACGCGCAGAGCAGCGTGCGCGGACATGCCGGCGCCGATCACCAACAACACGGCAACCATCGCAAGCCAGATGCGGCGCATCAGTCGAACCGTCTGCAACCGAACGCGCAACGTTGTTACCTTCTACCTGCTCCAGGGCGAGACTGCCGCAAGGACCATGAACGTCGTGCATAGCCGATTGGACGCCCACGATCCTCCACCGAATCCGTCCGTCCCGGCACGGGACGACACGGCACCCTAGCAGGCATGGCTTACCGCAACGTTGCCGTGTCGAGCTTCAACGCGGCTTCGGGGATCACCTC
Source organism: Sphingomonas aurantiaca (assembly GCF_003050705.1). Classification (GTDB taxonomy): domain Bacteria; phylum Pseudomonadota; class Alphaproteobacteria; order Sphingomonadales; family Sphingomonadaceae; genus Sphingomonas; species Sphingomonas aurantiaca. Next base: position 340,049 of record NZ_QAOG01000003.1, read on the forward strand.
GACCGACGGATAAGCCTTGCGCAGCGGTTCGATGAACTGCTTCGCATCGCCGACCACGACGATGCTCGCCTCTTTCGGATCGAGCAGCGCGGTGGCTGCCGCCTGCACCGCCGCCGGATCGACTGCACCGACCGCGCCCGTGTACCGCTGCAATTCACCGAGCGGCACGTCGTTCTGGACATAGGCGCCGAGGATACCGGCGACGCCGGACGTCGTCTCGATCCCGCGTCCGAAATTGCCGACGAGCACCGCCTTGCGCGTGTCGAGTTCGGCGGTCGGGACGGGCGCCGATCCAAGCCGCGTCATCTCGGCGGCGATCAGCGTCACGACCTCGGCCGCCGTGGGATTCTTGGTCTGCGTCCTCGCGGCGATCGTGCCCTGCGTCTTGCCCGCGTCCAGCCCGCTGCTCGCGCCATAGGCCAGCCCCCGCTTGATGCGGATCTCCTGGTTCAGTCGCGATGAAAATCCACCGCCAAGCACCGTGTTACCGACCGCGAGCGGATAATAGCGCGGGTCGCGTCGCGCGATCGCCGGCCGGGCCACGACGACGCCAGCCTGACCCGCCTCGGGCATGTCGACGACGATGACACGAGGCTTCGGGTACACGACGGCGGGCGCCGTGGCCGCCGCTACGCCGGCAGATTTCCAGCCACCGAACCTTGCCTCCGCCAAGGCCTTTGCGCGCGCCGTGGTGACGTCGCCGACCATGATGAGTGTTGCCTGGCCCGGCTGGAAACTGCGCGCATAGGCAGCGACAATGTCGGGGCGGGTGATTGCGCGCAACGACAGCGGCGTACCCCCGGTGGGCGCGCCATAAGGCGAGGCGCCGAGCACCGCACGATCTGCCACAAGCCCTGCGACCTGCGCTGGGTCCTTCAACGCCAACGTGACCGCGTCGATCTGCTGCGTCCGCGCCCGCTCGATCTCGTCGGTGGCAAAGGCTGGGTTGACCGCAACGTCCGCGAGGATCGCCATCGCCGGATCGAGCTGGTCCGACTTCACCGTCACCGCGACCGACGCGCCGTCGCTCCCTGCGTCGCTGCCGATCGCGCCGCCAAGCCCTTCGATAGCGCGCGCGATCTGCGTCGCGGAGCGCGTCTTGGTACCCTTGGTCATCAACTCGGCGGTCAGGTTGCTGACGCCGGGGCGGTTCGCGGGATCGGTAGCTGCACCGCCGGCGGTCACCAGATAGGCGGTGACGATCGGCAGGTCGTGCCGCTCCACCGTGACCAGCCGCATGCCGTTGGCGAGACGGACCTCGACGGGCTGCGGGATCGTCGGCGATACGGGTGCGCTAGGGGCAGGGGGCTGGACGCGTTGTCCGTCCGGCGCGGGCGTCACGATCGCGACATTGGCCGGCGCCGTCAGGTCGGCAACCCGAACGGTCGGCGCCACCGCGATCGTATCGGCGACCGCACCTGAAGGCTTGTCGCCGACCGGCAGATACCGGATCGTCGCCGACTGATCGTCGCCGAGATATTTCCGCGCGACCCGCTGGATATCCGCCGCGCTGACCTGGGCGATCGCTGCGAGCTGCTTGTCCGCCGCCTGTGGATCGCCATCGATCAGCACCGCGGCCGCCAACGTGCTCGCCTTGCCCTCCGCGGTCTCGCGCGACTCGATCGACTGAGTGAGGATCTCGTTCTTCGCCTCGGCCAGTTCGGCGGCCGTTACCGGGGCATCGCGGAACCGGGCGATCTCGCGCTTCAGCGCTGCTTCCCCGGCCTCGGCCGTCTTGCCGCCCGCGAGGATCGCATAGACCACCAGATTGCCGGTCGCCTGCTTCGTATCGAGGAAGGCTTCCGCGGACTGCGCGAGCTGATCGCGGTACACGACGCTCTCGTACAGCCGCGAACTCTCGCCCGTCGCCAGCACCGCCTTCAGCACCGTCAGCGCAGCGATGTCCGCATCGCGATCCGCGGGGACATGGTAGCTGACCAGTACCGCAGGTAGCGGCGTGTTGGGCTCGTACACGGTACGCGTCACCGCCTTGGTGCGCGCAGGCTCGGCCACCGTTACCCGCGGGATCGCCACCGATGGCTGCTTGATCCCCGCGAAATACTGGTCGACCCAGCCGTTCAGCTGCGCAGGATCGAAATTGCCGGACACGACCAGGATCGCATTGTCCGGCCGATAGTAGGTTGCATGGAAGGCACGTACGTCGTCGATCCCGGCGGCTTCGAGATTTTCAATGCTGCCGATCGTGCCCCGCGCATAGGGATGCGCCGTGTAGGCAAGCGCTGGATAATAGAGCGAGAACAGCTTGCCGTATGGCCGCGAGAGCGTGCTCTGGCGCAGTTCCTCTTTCACGACGTCGCGTTCCGAGCCGAAGCTCTTGGGCTCGACGACAAGGCTCGCCATCCGGTCGGCCTCCGCGAACAACAGCCGCTGGAGATGATTGGCGGGGATCACCTCGTAATAATTCGTATAGTCGTCGTTGGTCGACGCGTTGTTGTAGCCGCCGACGTCCTCGGTCAGCCGGTCCATCTGTTCCGACACAAGGTTGCGCGTCGACTTGAACATGAGATGTTCAAACATGTGCGCGAAGCCGGACTTGCCCTTGGGGTCGTCCTTCGATCCGACATCGTACCATACTTGCACCGACACGTTCGGCGTGCCGGTATCGCGGATCGCATAGACGCGCAGCCCGTTCGGCAGCGTGCGCTGGGTATAGGCGATCGGCTTGACCCCGATCTGTCGGGGTGCCTGGCCGGGCGCGGTCTGCGCCGCCGCCGCTACGGGGAAACATGCCGCGGTGAGCAGCAGAGCGGAGCGGAGGAGGCGCATCGAGGTCCCTACTTGTTGCGGTTGGCGAACAGCACCGCACCGGCGATGGCCGCAGACCCGATCCCGACGCCGAGACCGATCTTGGCGAGCGGCCAGCTCTTCGCCTTTTCGACCGCGTTGTGTGCGACCGCTTCCGCCTGCAACTTCGCTTCCTTCGCTGCAGCGAGGATCTCGTTCGGGGTGTCGCTATCGATCGGCTTGGTCATGTCTGTTCTCCTTCACTCTTCCGCACGTACTGCGCGCGGAACGCGTTCGCGAACTGCGTCAACGCACTAGCAGCGATCGCCGCCCGCAGGTCCGCCATCAATGTCTCATAAAACCAGATATTATGCTCGGTCATCAACATCGCGCCGAGCATTTCACCCGATCGGACGAGGTGATGCAGATACGCCCGGCTCCACGTCGCGCACACGGGGCAGGGGCAGGCGGGGTCGAGCGGCCCGGTATCCTCGCCGAACTTGGCGTTGCGGATATTGATCGGCCCGGTCCGCGTGAAGGCCTGGCCGGTGCGGCCCGACCGGGTCGGCATCACGCAATCGAACATGTCGATCCCGCGCTCGACCGCGCCGACGATATCGTCGGGCTTGCCGACGCCCATCAGATAGCGCGGCTTGTCGACCGGCAACTGGTCCGGCGCGAAGTCGAGGCAGCCGAACATCGCTTCCTGGCCCTCGCCGACCGCCAGCCCGCCGACCGCATAGCCGTCGAAGCCGATGTCTATCAGCGCATCTGCCGACGATTTGCGGAACCCCTCGTTCAGCGCACCCTGCTGGATCCCGAAGATCGCGTTGTTCTCGGCATGCGCTTCGCCGCTGTCGAATGCTGCGCGCGATCGCCTGGCCCAGCGCATCGATCGCTCCATCGCCGCGGCCTGCACCTCGCGCGTCGAGGTCGTCGGCACGAGTTCGTCGAACGCCATGACGATGTTCGAGCCGAGCAGCCGCTGGATCTCGATCGACCGCTCGGGGCTCAGCAGATGTCGCGTCCCGTCGAGATGCGACTTGAACGACACGCCTTCCTCGGACCGCTTGGTCAGGTCGGCGAGACTCATCACCTGGTAGCCGCCGGAATCGGTCAGGATCGGCTTCGACCAGCCTGAAAACGCGTGCAGCCCGCCCAGCCGCGCAACGCGCTCGGCACCCGGCCGCAGCATCAGGTGATAGGTGTTGCCGAGGATGATGTCCGCGCCGGCGCCGACCACGTCGGCAGGCTTCATCCCCTTGACGGTGGCGGCCGTGCCGACCGGCATGAACGCAGGCGTGCGGATGTCGCCGCGCTGCATCGCGATGACGCCGGTGCGCGCCTTGCCGTCGGTGGCGGAGATCGTGAAGTCGAAACGGGGACGGGTCATGATGTCAGTTTTTCTTGCGGATGCCGTAACGCTCGCCGGGGGCGGCGGCGCGGATCGTGATGAGTTCGGAGCGGGTCAGGATGCCGTCCTTGTCGCGGTCGAACCGCGTGAAGAACTGCGCGAACCGGGTCTGCAGTTCGGCGAGCGTGATCCGGTTGTCGCCATCGCGATCGACCTCGAACGGGCTCGGCAACGCGTTGCGATCGCCCAGCCAGGCCTGCGCCCAGTCGGCATAGGCAATATAACCGATCGAACCCGATGCGGCCCCCTCGGCGGTTGCATAGCTGCGCGCGACGCATGCGGTCAGCTCGGGCTGGGTGACGCGGCCATCGCCGTTCGCATCGCACGCGGCGATGAACAGCGCGGCCGGCTCGGCGAAGATCGTCGCTGGCGGCTGCGGCGTGCCTGCGGGCGGCGGGGCGGCCGGTATGGCCTGCAACAAGGCGAGGGCGAGCAGCATGCCGCCCGTCATGGCAGCAGAAGCGAGGCGTCGCCATAGCTGTAGAAGCGATAGCCGCCTGCGATCGCATGGGCGTACGCCGCTTGCATCCGCTCGCGTCCCATCAGCGCGGAGACGAGCATGAACAGCGTCGAGCGCGGCAGGTGGAAATTGGTCATCAGCCCGTCGATCCCGCGGAACCGGTATCCCGGCGTGATGAAGATCGCGGTGTCGCCGTCGAACGGCAGGATCACGTCGTCTTCGCCGGTCGCGCTCTCGATCAGCCGCAGCGACGTCGTCCCGACCGCGATCACGCGACCGCCGCCCGCGCGCACCGCGTTCAGCCGGTCGGCGGTCGCGGCATCGATCCGGCCCCATTCGGCGTGCATCCGGTGCTCGGTCGTGTCGGTCGCCTTGACCGGCAGGAACGTCCCCGCGCCGACGTGCAGCGTCAGCGTGGCATGGCCGATCCCGGCCGCCTCGAGCGCCGCCATCAGCGCGGGCGTGAAATGCAGCGCCGCGGTCGGTGCGGCCACCGCGCCCGGTTCGGCAGCGAACATCGTCTGGTAATCGTCCGCGTCGCGTTCGTCGGTCGGGCGCTTGCCCGCAATGTACGGGGGCAGCGGCATGTGACCCGCGCGTTCGAGCAGCAGCTCGACCGGCTCGTCGCCCGCGAACACCAGGGCGTAGCTGCCGTCATCCTCGCGATCGACCGCCGCTGCGCTGACGCCGTTGCCGAAATCGATCACGTCGCCGTCGCGCAGTCGCCGCGCGTTGCGAATGAACGCGCGCCATCGCCGCGGCCCCTCGCGCTTATGCAGCGTCGCACCGATCTTCGCGTCGCCGCGCCGCCCGTCGAGCTGCGCCGGGATCACGCGCGTATCGTTGAAGACGAGAATGTCGCCGCGTCGCAGCGACGAAGGCAGGTCCGCGACGCCCGCATCGCGCGTGGCGTCACCTTCGAGCACCAGCATCCGTGCAGCATCGCGCGGCGCCGCGGGGCGGAGCGCGATGTTGGCAGGTGGCAGGTCGAAGTCGAAAAGGTCGACGTTCAACGGAGTCTCACTTCTTCGCAGGAGCCTTCTTGGCCGGTGCCTTGCGGGTGGCGGGCGCAAGCTTGGGCTTGGCCGCATCCGGACCGCTCGCCGTGCCCGGCAACGTCACCGGCGCACCCAGTGCGGCCGGGGGCGGACCCGCGACATAAGCGGGGGGATTGTCGGCGGCGATATAGGCATGGACGATGCGCGACGGGTTCGCCGGCGGCTCGCCGCGCTGGATCGCGTCGACATATTGCATCCCGTCGAGCACGCGCCCGAACACGGTGTACTTCTTGTCGAGGCTCAGGCGCGGCTGGAACACGATGAAGAACTGGCTGTTCGCGCTGTCCTCCTTGTCCGAGCGTGCAGCCGACACTGCCCCGCGGACGTGCGGCAGGTAATTGAACTCGGCCTTCACGTCGGGCAGCGTCGAGCCGCCGGTACCGTCACCCTTGGGATCGCCGCCCTGCGCCATGAACCCGTCAATCACGCGGTGAAACGCGAGCCCGTCATAAAAATGCTGGCGGGTCAGCGTCTTGATCCGCTCGACCATCAGCGGCGCGACATCGGGTCGCAGCCAGATCGTCACGCGGCCGCCGGTCGAGAGATCGAGCAGCAGCAGATTCTGCGTATCGGTTGTGAGGGGTGGCGTCGCGCGCGCGGGGGCGGCAACGACATTCTTCTGCGCCGCGACCGGCACCGTGACCAGGCACCCGAGCAACGCGAACATTCCGACGAAAAAGCGCATCAAATTCCCACTCGCAAGAGGCCCGGCGCAACCAGGCTGCCGCCACTTAGAGCAAATCCCCGCTTGCGCCAATCTGAACGTGCCGGCTCTTTGTCCCGAGCATGCCGGGGTTATGCGGTCACGATTTCGGGCAGGATCGCGTCCAGCAACAGGGCGCCCGCTTCGGTGACGCGGAGCCGACCCGGCATGTGCTCGATCAGCCCCAGCTGCTCCAGGCGTGCCACGGCCGCCATGTCGACCGGAACCACGCCGGCATTCAGCCCGGTGATCCGGTCGAGGTCGACGCCTTCGGCCAGCCGCAGGCCCATCAGCAACGCCTCGGTCGCGCGGGTTGCAGGCGAAAGCGGATCCTCCACTTCCATGCCATGGCCATTGCGCTCGATCGCGGCCAGCCAGTTCTCCGGCTTCTTCCGCCGCACCGTGGCTAGCCCACCACGCCGTCCATGCGCGCCCGGACCGATGCCGGCGTAATCCTGATACCGCCAGTAAGCGAGGTTGTGGCGGCTCTCGGACCCGGGCCGTGCGTGGTTCGACGTCTCGTAAGCCGGCAGCCCGGCTGCGGCCGTATCGGCACGCGTCGCCTCGAACAGATCGGCGGCCGAGTCGCCGTCGGGGATCACGATCCGTCCCGCCAATGCCTCGGTCGCGAAGCGCGTGCCGGGCTCGATCGTGAGCTGGTACAGCGACAGATGCTCGGTGCCGAAACTCAGCGCGCGCGCCAACTCGGTCCGCCACGCGGCGAGCCGTTGCCCCGGCAGCGCATAGATCAGGTCGAAGCTCACGCGCGGGAATACGCTCTGCGCCGTGGCCAGCGCGGCCTGGCCCTCGTTCACGTCATGCGCGCGCCCGAGGAACTTCAACGCAGCATCGTCGAGCGATTGCAGCCCGAGCGACACTCGGTTGACCCCGGCGCGCGCGAGATCCGCAAACCGCGCGGCCTCGACCGAGGAGGGGTTGGCCTCCAGCGTGATCTCGATCCCGTCCGCGAACCCCCAGGCCTTCTCGGCCGCGTCCAGCACCGCCGCGACCGTTGACGGCGGCATCAGCGACGGCGTGCCGCCGCCGAAGAAGATCGACTGCAATTTTCGCCCGGGCAGTACGCGCGCCTCATGCGCAAGGTCGGTGATCAGCGCGGCGCGCCACGCGGCCTGGTCCACCTCCTCGCGGACATGGCTGTTGAAATCGCAATAGGGGCATTTCGACACGCAGAAGGGCCAATGGACGTAGAGTGCCAGATCGGACGAGCGCGGAGGGCTTGGTGTTTGGGATGCGGGCATTATCTGGCGCATATGGTCGCACGAGGCGGTCGAAGGAAGCGCTATGACGGGTCGGTTGGGTTTGGCGGTCGCCGCGGCGCTGATGGTGGCAGGGTGCGCGCAAGGCCCCGAGCGGGTGGTCGAGCGCCGCGAGACGCAGGCCCCGGCACCGCGTGGGCCCAGCTTGCTGAAGGCCGCGATGATGGACGGTCACAACGCCGCGCGCGCCGCGGTCGGCGTCGCGCCGCTGACCTGGAGCGATACGCTGGCGACCACCGCGCGCGCCTATGCGGAGGAAATGGCGAGGACGGGCAAGTTCGCCCATGCTCCCCAGCCGCAGGGCATGACCCGCGAGGGCGAAAACCTCTGGACCGGTACGCGCTACGCCTATGCCTATGCCGAGATGATGGGGCATTGGGTCGCCGAGCAACGCGACTTCATCAACATGCCGACACCCGGGTTCAGTCGCACCGGCAAGGTCGAGGATGTCGCGCATTATACGCAGATCGTGTGGCGCGGCTCGACCCAGGTCGGCTGCGCGATGGCGAGCAACAAGACCGACGATTACCTGGTGTGCCGCTATTCGCCGCCGGGGAACGTGTTCGGCCAGAAAGCCTATTGATCCCAATCAATATGGGTCCGATCGCCGACTGAATCGGTGGTATTTTGTTAAGCCGTTCGGGGCTAATGTATTTTAATGAGCTCAGTAACCCCGTCTGACGGCGCGCGTGGCGGCTGTCCCGGATGTCGCGACGGCGCCGGGTTGTCGTTTACCTTCTCGATGGCGTTCCAGCCGATCGTCGATGCCGACACCGAGACGGTGTTCGCCTATGAGGCGCTCGTTCGCGGCCCAGAGGGCCAGTCGGCGCAGAGCGTTCTCAGTCAGGTCGACTCGGCGAACCTGTATGCATTCGACCAGCAGTGCCGCGTGCGCGCGATCGAGACGTCGGTGAAGGCGGGGTTGCTCGATACGTCCGCGCGGCTGTCGATCAATTTCCTGCCAAACGCGGTCTATTCGCCGGCGGCGTGCATCCAGCTGACGCTGAAGACCGCGGGGGCGGTGGGGATGCCGACCGACCGGCTGATCTTCGAGTTCACCGAGAATGAGGAGATGCTCGATCCCGCGCATGTCGCCAACATCATCGCGACGTACCAGAAGATGGGCTTCGGCACCGCGCTCGACGATTTCGGCGCGGGGCATGCCGGGCTCAACCTGCTCGCGCGGTTCCAGCCGGACATCATCAAGCTCGACATGGAGCTGATCCGCGACATCGACACGAGTTCGCCGCGGCGGATCATCGTCGAGGGGATGGTGCGGATGTGCGCCGCGCTCGGAATTCGGGTGATCGCCGAGGGGGTCGAAACGCTCGGCGAATACGATGCACTCCGCGCGCTCGGCGTACGGTATATCCAGGGATATCTGCTGGCAAAACCGGCGTTCGAGGCGCTGCCCGCCGTGCAATGGCCGGTGCGGCAAAAGCTGGCGGTCTGAACGCTTCGCGTCCGTCATCCTGACTTTCGTCAGGATGACGTAGAGGGGGTAGGCGGCGGTATGTTGTCCGCCGCCAACAGCTCAGAACACCGCGGCTTCGAGCAGCTTGAACGCCTCGTTGCGGTGGCTGATCGCGTTCTTCGTCTCGTGCGGCAGTTCGGCATAGGTCTGGTCGTAGCCGAGCGGCACGAACACCGGATCATAGCCGAACCCGACATTCCCGCGCGGCGGCCAGACGAGCGTCCCCTCCGCACGCCCTTCGAACCATTCGACATGGCCATCGGGCCACGCCAGCGCGAGCACGCTGACGAAATGCGCACCGCGGGTCGCATCGGGGCCCTTTGCCACGACCGCATCCTCGACCTTCTGCATCGCCATCATCCAGTCGCGGCCGGTCGGCGTCTCCGCCCAATCGGCGGTGTAGACGCCCGGATCGCCGTTCAGCGCATCGACGCACAGCCCGCTATCGTCCGCCAGCGCGGGATAGCCTGACAGGTCGGCCGCCGAGCGCGCCTTCAGTTCGGCATTCGCGAAGAACGTCGTGCCCGTCTCGATCGGCTCGGGCAGGTCGAGCTCGGCGGCCGAAACGACCTCAAGCCCGCGCCCTTCGAGCAGCGCCGCGATCTCGCGGACCTTGCCCTTGTTGTGGCTGGCGATGACCAGCTTGCCCGGCTGGAGCTTGCGGATCGCCTGCGGCTCTTTCCCCTCGCCGCTCATTTCGCGACGGCCTTCGCCTGCGCGGCGAAGATATCGGTGCAGCCGATCCGCGCGAGACGCAGCAGGCGGAGCAGCGCCTCCTCGTCATAGGTCGCGCCCTCGGCAGTCGCCTGCGCCTCGGCGATGTTGCCGTTTTCGAGCAGGACGAAGTTCGCATCCGCATCCGCGCCCGAATCCTCGATATAGTCGAGGTCGAGCACCGGATTGCCCTGGTAGATGCCGCAGCTGATCGCCGCGACCTTCTGCGTCAGCGGGTCGGCGGTCAGCTTGCCGCTTGCCAGCAACCCGTCGATCGCGAGCCGCAGCGCGACCCAGCCGCCCGAGATCGACGCGGTGCGCGTGCCGCCATCCGCCTGGATCACGTCGCAGTCGATCACGATCTGGCGCTCGCCGAGCAGCTTGAGGTCGACGACCGCGCGAAGGCTACGCCCGATCAGCCGCTGGATTTCCTGCGTGCGGCCCGACTGCTTGCCCTTGGCGGCTTCGCGGTTGTTGCGCGTGTTGGTCGCGCGCGGGAGCATGCCGTATTCAGCGGTCACCCAGCCTTCGCCCTTGCCGCGCATGAACGGTGGGACCTTTTCCTCGACGCTGGCGGTGACGAGCACCTTGGTGTCGCCGAAGCCGATCAGGACGGAGCCCTCGGCATGCTTGGTGAAGCGCGGCTCGATCGTGATCTGACGCATCTGGTCTGGGGCGCGGCCGGATGGGCGCATGATGTATTCCTAAAATTCTTCCGTTCGTCCCGAGTAGCTGCTGAGCTTGTCGAAGCGGCGTATCGAAGGATCGGCCCGTTTGGGGCACATCCTTCGATACGGGCCTTCGACTTCGCTCAGTCCCTACTCAGGACGAACGGGTGGTGGGCAATAGGCGCTGCCTAGCCTTTCGTCTGGTCGCTCGCCAGCCCAACTACCGCCGTCATCCTGACGAAAGTCAGGACCCAGGGTGACGGAAGGCGTCCTGTGTGGCTCTGGGTCCTGACTTTCGTCAGGATGACGGGTGGCGGGGGCGCATTCCTCTTTGTACGCCAATCGATCCGCCCTAGATCAGGGCGATGGCCACGCCCCCCGTCACCGAACTGACCGACCGCGCGCGCGACATTTTTCGCGCCGTCGTCGACAGCTATCTTGCCAGCGGTACGCCGGTGGGATCGAAGACGATCGCGCAACTGACGGGCTTGAGCCTCTCGCCCGCCTCGATTCGCGGCGTGATGGGCGAACTCGAAGGGCTGGGCCTGCTCGCCAGCCCGCATACAAGCGCCGGTCGGATGCCGACCGATCGCGGGCTTCGGCTCTTCGTCGACGGGATGATGCAGGCGATGGAGCCCTCGTTCGAGGAGCGCCAGACGATCGAGGCGCGCGCCGGCGTCGGCGGCCCGGTCGAGGAGGCGCTGGCCGCCACCACGCTCGCGTTGTCGGGGCTCTCGGCGTGCGCAGGGCTGGTGATGGTCCCCAAGCGCGAGCTGCGACTGCGCCAGATCGCGTTCGTCGCGCTGTCGCCCGAGCAGGCGCTGGCGGTGCTGGTCAGCGAGGACGGCTCGGTCGAGAACCGCGTGATCGCGCTGCCCAAGGGCATGTCGCCGTCCGCACTGGTGGAGGCGGGCAATTACATGTCGGCAACGCTTGGAGGCCTCACGCTCGCCGAGGCGCGTACCAGGATCGATCGCGAGATGGCGGACGGGCAGGCGGCGCTCGACGGCGCGGCGCGCGCGTTGGTTGAGCGCGGGATCGCGGTGTGGAGCGAGGATGCGGATCGCCGCCCGGTGCTGATCGTGCGCGGGCAGGGGCGGCTGATCGATGCCGCCGCCGCCGCCGATCTCGACCGGGTCCGCGACCTGCTCGATGATCTCGAGGGAAAGCAGGAAGTCGCATCGCTTTTGGACAGTGCGCGCGCCGGCGATTCGACGCGGATTTTCATCGGTGCCGAGACCAAATTGTTCGCGTTGTCAGGGTCTTCGGTCATAGCGCGACCGTTCCGGGGATTAGACGGCCGAGTGGTCGGCGTGGTGGGCGTGATTGGCCCGACGCGGTTGAACTATGCGCGCGTCGTGCCCATGGTGGATTTCACGGCTGCAACGCTCGCCCGGTTGATGGGTTGAGCCGGCCCAACTTATAGGGAAAACCATGTCCGAGACCGACCAGAACGCTCCTGCAGACCTGCGCGAAGAGACCGCCGAAGACGCGCCCGAAGTCGCCACGAACGACCGCGTCGCCGAGCTCGAGAACCAGCTGGCCGAAGCCAAGCAGAACGTCCTCTACGCGCAGGCCGAGATCCAGAACGTCCGCCGCCGCGCGGAGAAGGAAGCGCAGGACGCCCGCGCCTATGCCGCCACCGCGTTCGCACGCGACGTGCTGTCGGTTGCCGACAACCTCGCGCGCGGCCTGTCGGCGATCCCGGCGGACCTGCGTGCGGACGACAAGATGAAGGGGCTCGTCACCGGGCTCGAAGCGACCGGCCGCGAACTGGACAGCGTCTTTCAGCGCCACGGCATCACGAAGATTGCCGCCGAGGGCCAGATGCTCGACCCGAACAAGCATCAGGCGATGCTGGAAATCCCGAGCGACCAGCCGGCCGGCACGATCGTGCAGGAGATGCAGGCAGGCTACATGATCAAGGACCGCCTGCTGCGTCCTGCGATGGTCGGTGTCGCCAAGGCCGGGTAACGTACGGGGAGAGCGGCGTGCACGATCTGGTCGGAGTGCTGATCGAGGGACTGGGCGCCGCTATCCCGGACACGTGGAAGCAGTTTTTAATCCGGCTGGCCGTAGTTGCGGTACTGACCGGTCTCTTGTTCCTATTCTTCTAGCCGCGCCGTCATGCCGGGAGCGTTCCGGCATCCACCGTGCCGCGCATTTACGCTCGCTGGATCGGCGGAGCGGTGGACCCCGGAACAGGTTCGGGTGACGGGGGTTTTGGGCTTCGTCAGGATAAACACATGAACCAGAACCTCACCACCGATCGCCAGACCTTCGCCACGCATCTCGAATGCTCGATCACCGGCGAACGTTACGAGGCGGATCAGTTGCATGGCCTGTCACGCGCCGGCAGGCCGCTGCTCGTCCGCTACGACCTCGACGCGGTGCGTTCGGCGATTTCGCGTGACACGATCGAGGCGCGGCCGACCGATCTGTGGCGGTGGCGCGAGCTGCTGCCCGTGCGGCAGACCGCCAACATCGTCAGCCTCGGCGAGATCGAGACGCCGCTGGTGCCGCTGACCAAGTCAGGCGGTCCGAACGTTCTGGTCAAGGACGAAGGCCGCCTGCCGACCGGGTCATTCAAGGCGCGCGGGCTCGTCATGGCCGTCGCCATGGCCAAGGAACTCGGCGTCAAGAAGATCGCGATGCCGACCAACGGCAATGCCGGCGCGGCGCTGGCCGCCTACGCGACGCGCTGCGGGATCGAGACGATCGTGTTCTGTCCCGACGATACCCCCGAGATCAACGTCCGCGAGATCGCAATGCAGGGCGCACGCGTCTGGCGCGTCAACGGCCTGATCGACGATTGCGGTGCGATCGTCGGCAAGGGCGCCGCCGAAGGGCGCTGGTTCGATTTCTCGACGCTGAAGGAGCCCTACCGGATCGAGGGCAAGAAGACGATGGGGCTCGAACTCGCGGCGCAGTTCGGCTGGAAACTGCCCGATGCGATCTTCTACCCGACCGGCGGCGGCACCGGCTTGATCGGGATGTGGAAGGCGTTCGACGAGCTCGAGAAGCTCGGTTGGATCGGCTCGGAGCGCCCCAAGATGTTCGCGGTGCAGGCCAGTGGCTGCGCACCGATCGTCCGCGCGTTCGAGGCGGGCGAGGAGCATGCCGAGCGCTGGGAGGATGCAAGCACCGTCGCGGCGGGCATCCGCGTGCCGAAGGCGGTCGGCGACTTCCTGATTCTCCGCGCGGTCCGCGAGAGCGGCGGCCAGGCGCTGGCGGTCGGCGATCCTGCGATCCTAAAGGCCGTCGAAGCCGCGGCGAAGCAGGACGGCCTGCTATTGTGCCCCGAAGGTGGTGCGACGCTCGCGGCCTATCATCAGGCGCTGAACACCGGGCTGGTCGACGAAGACGACAAGGTCGTTCTTTTCAATTGCGCGACCGGCTTGAAATATCCGATGCCTGAAGCACCGCAAGCGCTTGATAGAACACAACCTATCGATTTCGACGCGCTGTAAGCCGCGGACCAACCCGGATCTGGTAGGTCGCGATCTACCAGATCCGTGGTTGAAATTGATCCATGTTGTCTGCAACGGGGCGCCCTTCATTACAAAAGGGGTCTTCAATGCAGAAAATCATTCAGGTCGTGTTCGTCGTCCTCATCGCCGCAGCGGTGATGTTCGGCGGGCGCTGGTACATGTACGTCGCGCAGGGCTCGAGCCCGTATGATGAGGTCGGCATCGCGCTGAACGGCTATGCACCGGGGCCGATGCGGGCGTGGGGCTGCCACAAGATGCAGGCGCGGTTCCCGGGCCAGTTGCCGCCATATGGATGTGGCGGGCCGGATGGTCGTAGCTGGCTCTGAGCCCGCTACCGTCATCGAATACCATCCGTCATCAAAGCGATAGCTGGGATCTCCCCGTAATAGCGCGCGCATTTGCGGCTTAAGATCCCAGCTTTCGCTGGGATGACGGTGGGAGAGCAGACCGGGGGCGGGGTGGTGGACGTCAGGCCAACGCTAACGGCGTGAACGGCAACACGCTCTCATACTGCGCAAGCGGGGGCGCACCCGCCACCGTCGCCCCCGCACGCAACAAGAACGCGTGCCGCACGATCTCGCCCTGCTGCTCGATCCCATAGCGGTGCAGCGCCACCCCCGGCCGGAACGCATAATCGTACCGGCACCACGGATGCCGGGCGAGCGGCAGGAACACGCCGCGCTGATGCTGCCAGATATGCGTCATCTCGTGGACGAACAGCCCCTGCAGCGTCAGGTTCGCGTGCGTGAAATCGTCGCACCACAAATCGCCCTTGGGATGGAAGTGGATGCACCCGCGTGGTGCCATCACCGTGTCGCGCGGCTGGAAGAACGCCCATTTGCTGCGCGACAGGCGCACTTGCGCATAGTCGATCGCGCCTCCGAACATCGACGCCGCCAGCGCCGTCTCCCCCTCGGTCAGCGCGCGCCTTGCGTTTTCGCGGGTCACTTGCCCGCAGGTGTCCCCGCAGCCACGACGTTCGCGTTGTTCAGGATCCGCGTCCCGTCCGCAAACGCAAACGTCAGCATCACGCGATCACCCGGCTTGATCCCCGAATTCATGCTGAACAGCATCACATGCCGCCCACTCGGCGCAAAGCTCACATCGGTGTTCGCCGGGATCTCGACCTTGGCGATCGGCGCCATCGTCGACATGCCGCCCTTGTCCATCGTCTCGTGCATCTCGGCCTTGATCGCGACGTCGGTCGTGACCGAGATCAGCGTCGCGGGCGCAGGCCCGCCATGCACCGTAAAATAGGCCGCCGCCGGTCGCCCCGTCACCGCGCCCAGCCGCACCCACGCGCCGTCGACCGACAGCTCCTTGGGCTGCGAGCACGACGCCAGTGCCATCGCGGCGACACCCAGTCCGAAAACGATACGCATAGGTTACTTTTCTCCGGCCCCTGCCTCTTGTGCATCCTATGACCGGTACAATCTTGCGGCAAGCGCGAGGCCACCTATATCGCGCCCATCATCAGAAAGGTTCCACTCCCGTAACGGGGCGGAACCGATTTCGTATTTCGTTTCAAGTGAGGGGCTAATCAGAACTCATGGCTAAAGTAATCGGTATCGATCTCGGCACGACCAACAGCTGCGTTTCCGTCATGGAAGGCGGCAAGCCCAAGGTCATCGAGAATTCCGAAGGCGCGCGCACCACGCCGTCGATCGTCGCGTTCGCCAAGGATGGCGAGCGACTGGTCGGCCAGCCGGCCAAGCGCCAGGCAGTGACCAACGGCGACAACACCATCTTCGCGGTGAAGCGCCTGATCGGCCGTCGTTTCGACGATCCGATCACCAAGAAGGACACCGAACTGGTCCCGTACAAGATCTCGCGCGGGCCGAACGGCGACGCATGGGTCTCGGCCGGCGGCAAGGACTATTCGCCCTCGCAGATCTCGGCGTTCACGCTGCAGAAGATGAAGGAAACCGCCGAGTCGTATCTCGGCGAGACGGTCACGCAGGCGGTCATCACCGTGCCGGCCTACTTCAACGACGCACAGCGCCAGGCGACCAAGGACGCCGGCCAGATCGCCGGCCTCGAAGTGCTGCGCATCATCAACGAGCCGACTGCGGCGGCGCTGGCTTACGGCCTCGACAAGCAGGACGGCAAGACGATCGCGGTCTACGATCTCGGCGGCGGCACGTTCGACATCTCGGTGCTCGAGATCGGCGACGGCGTGTTCGAGGTGAAGGCCACCAACGGCGACACCTTCCTCGGCGGTGAGGATTTCGACAACAAGATCGTCCAGTTCCTCGCCGACGAGTTCAAGAAGGCCGAGGGCATCGACCTCGCCAAGGACAAGCTGGCGCTGCAGCGTCTGAAGGAAGCCGCCGAGAAGGCGAAGATCGAGCTCAGCTCGGCGCAGTCGACCGAGGTCAACCTGCCCTTCATCACCGCGGACCAGAACGGCCCGAAGCATCTGGTGAAGTCGATCACGCGCGCCGACCTGGAGCGGATGGTCGAGGACCTCGTCAAGCGTACGCTCGAGCCGTGCCGCAAGGCGCTCGCAGACGGCGGCCTGAAGCCCGAGGACATTTCGGAAGTCGTGCTCGTCGGCGGCATGACGCGCATGCCGCGCGTCCGTGAAGTCGTGAAGCAGTTCTTCGGCAAGGAGCCGCACACCGGCGTCAACCCGGACGAAGTCGTCGCGATGGGCGCCGCGATCCAGGCCGGCGTGCTGCAGGGCGACGTCAAGGACGTGCTGCTGCTCGACGTGACGCCGCTGTCGCTCGGCATCGAGACGCTGGGTGGCGTGTTCACGCGCATGATCGATCGCAACACGACGATCCCGACCAAGAAGTCGCAGACCTATTCGACCGCCGACGACAACCAGGGCGCGGTGACGATCCGCGTGTTCCAGGGCGAGCGCGAGATGGCGGCCGACAACAAGATGCTCGGCAATTTCGATCTCGTCGGCATCCCGCCCGCACCGCGCGGCGTGCCGCAGATCGAAGTGACGTTCGACATCGACGCCAACGGTCTCGTCAGCGTTTCGGCCAAGGACAAGGGCACCGGCAAGGAGCAGCAGATCCGCATCCAGGCGTCGGGTGGTCTTTCGGACAGCGACATCGACCAGATGGTCCGCGATGCCGAGACCTTCGCCGAGGAGGACAAGAAGCGTCGTGCGGGTGCCGAGGCGAAGAACAACGCCGAGTCGCTGGTTCACACCACCGAGCGCCAGCTCGCCGACAATGGCGACAAGGTCGACGAGTCGCTCAAGACCGAGATCCAGGCCGCGATCGACGCGACCAAGGCTGCGGTCGAGAGCGGCGATGCGGACGCGATGACCGAGAAGAGCACCGCGCTCGCCCAGGTCGCGATGAAGCTCGGCCAGGCGATCTACGAGAAGCAGGCCCAGGCGGACGCATCGCCGTCGGCCGATGGCGACGCGGCGAAGAAGGACGACGACGTTGTCGACGCCGAATTCTCGGAAGTCGACGACAACCCGAAGGCGTAACAACCTACTGCTCCCTCTCCCCTCCGGGGAGAGGGGCGGGGTGAGGGGCAGGCGCCTCGCAGAGAGCGCATTCTCGGTGAGACATCGCCCCTCACCCAACCCTCTCCCCGGAGGGGAGAGGGCTAAGAGGGCCGCTATGAGTACCCAGACAGACTATTACGAACTGCTCGAGATCGAGCGGACCGCGGATGCGGGGACGATCAAGTCGTCCTACCGCAAGCTCGCGATGAAATATCACCCGGACAAGAATGCCGGCTGCAAGGATAGCGAAGCGCAGTTCAAGGCGGTCAGCGAGGCGTATGACTGCCTCAAGGACCCGCAGAAGCGTGCGGCCTATGATCGCTTCGGCCATGCCGCGTTCCAGAACGGCGGCGGCGGCGGTCACGGCGGCGGCGCGCAGGATTTCGGCGGCTTCAGCGATATCTTCGAAAGCGTCTTCGGCGAATTCATGGGCGGCGCGCAGCGCGGCGGCGGTGGCCGCAGTTCGGCACGCCGCGGCGCGGACCTGCGCTACGACATGGAAGTCAGCCTGGAAGAGGCGTATCACGGCAAGGCGACCGAGGTCACGATCGACGTCTCGGCACCCTGCGATACCTGCGACGGCAGCGGCGCGCGCGCCGGCACCCGCGCCAAGACCTGCCAGCATTGCGGCGGCCACGGCAAGGTGCGCGCGCAGCAGGGCTTCTTCGTCGTCGAGCGCGCCTGCCCGGTCTGCAACGGCGCAGGGCAGGTCATTGCCGATCCGTGTCCCGATTGCCGCGGCGAGGGCCGCGTCGACAAGACCAAGACGCTCTCGATCAACGTCCCACCCGGTGTCGACGAAGGCACGCGCATCCGCATGACCGGCGAAGGCGAAGCCGGCGCGCGTGGTGCTCCGGCGGGCGATCTGTACATCTTCCTCCACGTGACGAAGCACAATCTGTTCGAGCGCGAGGGCACGACCCTGTTCGCGCGCGCGCCGATCAGCTTCACGGTCGCGTCGCTCGGTGGGTCGCTGTCGATCCCCGGCCTCGACGGCCGCACGCACGAGATCAAGATCCCCGCGGGGATCCAGTCGGGCAAGCAGCTTCGTCAGCGCGGCGCCGGCATGCCCGTGCTGCAGGGCCGTGGGCATGGCGACCTCGTCGTCCAGATCGATGTCGAAACGCCGACGCGTCTCAGCAACCGCCAGAAGGAATTGCTCGAGATGTTCCGCGAGACCGAGACCGGCGACGAATGCCCCGAAAGCCAGGGCTTCTTCGCAAAACTCAAGGGCGTGTTCGCGGGCGAATAGGCCGGATTAGGTATCAGGGGAGGGCGCAATGCTGGCATGTCTTTTCACGATAATCGCATGCTGGGTGGTCATTGCCGCTTTCCCCAAAACGCCGATCGGTATCGCCCTCCGTCACGCCCTTATCGACCGCCCGGTGGCTCGGCTGATGCGGGTGACCCGGGGTGACGCCGCCGTGATGGTTCTGCTGATGCTGACGGCGGCAATGGTTACGCTTGTCGGCGAAGGTGACGGCATCGGGATGTTGGCGATGGGCGCGCCCGACATTGCAGTCTGGATCACCACGTTCGAGGTGTCGGCGTATGTCGACGTCATCATCGCCTTGTGCGCAGCCGCCTCGGGTCTCCGCCTACGCGGTGCCATAGCGCGGTATGCAGGCATTTTTGCTCGCAGTGGCCGCGCTCGCGCGACAGATCGTGCGCGCCGGTCGCGCAAGATGCGCCCGTCCGAAGCCGATAATGACGACGAGCCGGGGCTGCTGGTACGCGTGGCCTGAAGAAGAATAGGATATGTACCAGCCTAGCCGCGCCCCCTCGCAAGGGGGCGGGCGGGCCGATGCGTCAGAGCGTGGAAATAACCACGCCGACCACCAGCGCCTGAGCCGCGATTGCCAGCATGGTGCTGGACACGGTTTCGAACATGCGCATGGGAAGGTCTCCGATGCCGGAACAATATCCGGCAACCGGGATATGGATATAGTTGCGCGCTGTCGCAATTTTGTAACACGTAATCGCAATTGCGTTACGCGCACTTTGGCTTGGTTCGCGACGCTCGGCTATTCTCCCACCGTCATCCCACCCGCCCGTCATCCTGACGAAAGTCAGGATCCAGAGTACCGACACGCGGCGCTGCTTGGCTCTGGATCCTGACTTTCGTCAGGATGACGAGTGGCGTGACCGGGTGAACTAAGCCGCGCCGAACACCCGCGCGAAGATCGTGTCGACATGCTTCAGATGATAGCCAAGGTCGAACTTGTCCTCGAGCTCGGCATCCGACAGCGTGACCTCCGGATCCGCCTTGAGCAGTTCGAGCAGCGACAGCGCGCCGTCCGAATCCCACACCTTCATCGCGTTGCGCTGGACCAGGCGATACGCGTCCTCGCGGCTCACCCCCGCCTGCGTCAGCGCGAGCAGCACACGCTGCGAATGGACGAGGCCACCCATCTTGTTGAGATTCTTCAGCATCCGCTCGGGGTACACGACCAGCTTGTCCATCACCCCGGTCAGCCGCGCGAGTGCGAAGTCGAGCGTGATCGTCGCGTCCGGCCCGATATAGCGCTCGACCGACGAGTGCGAGATGTCGCGCTCATGCCACAGCGCGACATTCTCCATCGCGGGCGTGACGTACCCACGTACCATCCGCGCGAGGCCAGTGAGGTTCTCGGTCAGCACCGGGTTGCGCTTGTGCGGCATCGCCGACGAGCCCTTCTGGCCGGGCGAGAAATACTCTTCCGCCTCGAGCACTTCGGTGCGCTGCAGATGCCGGACCTCGGTCGCGAGCCGCTCAATCGAACTGGCGATCACACCCAACGTGGCGAAGAACATCGCGTGGCGATCACGCGGGATGACCTGCGTCGAGACGGGTTCGACCGACAGCCCGAGCTTGCCCGCGACATACTCCTCGACGAACGGATCGATGTTCGCGAACGTACCGACCGCACCCGAGATCGCGCAGGTCGCGACGTCGTCGCGCGCCGCGATCAGCCGCGCGCGGTTGCGCGCGAATTCGGCATGCGCCTGCGCGAGCTTCAGCCCGAACGTGACCGGCTCGGCGTGGATGCCATGGCTGCGGCCAATCGTCGGCGTCATCTTGTGCTCGCGCGCGCGGCGTTCGAGCACCACCAGCAGCGCGTCGAGATCGGCGATCAGGATGTCGCTCGCCTTGGCCAGCTGCACCGCGAGACACGTGTCGAGCACGTCCGACGAGGTCATGCCCTGATGCATGAAGCGCGCCTCGGGGCCGACATGCTCGGCGACGTTGGTCAGGAACGCGATGACGTCGTGCTTGGTCTCGCGCTCGATCTCGTCGATCCGGTCGACCTCGAACGCGCCCTTCGCCCAGATCGCGGCCGCGGCCTCTTTCGGCACGACGCCCAGCTCGGCGAGCGCGTCGGTGGCGTGCGCCTCGATCTCGAACCAGATCTTGAAGCGCGCTTCGGGCGTCCAGATCGCGACCATGTCGGGGCGGGAATAGCGGGGGACCATGGGTTTCCTCGAGGCTGATGACGGGCGTGATGGCAATGCTGCGGTGGCGGTCTCCGTTCGGAGGTCTCGCCGATGCAGGCGGAAAACGCGGTAGCAGGACGCAGGAAAAGGTTCAAATACCCCTCGCCGCGTATAAAAGTGACGATCCCGCGCGTATAAAGATGGTGAGCGGTTCGCATCGCCGAGTATATCTCAGGCTTGGTTGCAGAGCAGCTTAGTGGATCTGTAGAACAGCATTGGAGAGACGTAATGTTGAAATATGCTATGTTGGCAGGCGCGGCTCTGATTGCTGCCCCCGTATTGGCGCAGATGGCCACACCATCCTCGCAAGCTTCTGCGGCCGGTGGCGGTGTTGCCGCGCAGACGTCGCAGTCTGGCGCGATGACGACTCCGCAGTCCGGCGCGCCGACCGACCCGGTGCCGATGCAGTCCGCCGCGCGCGAACAGCCGGCAACGGGCAGCCAGGTCGCGCAGGTCGTCGACAGCGAGTTCCCGACCTATGACAAGAATGGCGACGGCAAGCTCAGCGCGGCCGAATTCGGCGGCTGGATGGTCGCGCTGAAGACCAAGACGGACCCGGCTACCAAGCCCGACGCGCCCGAGACGAAAGAGTGGGTGTCCGCGGCGTTCGCCCAAGCGGATGCCGACAAGAACAAGTCGCTGACAAAGGCCGAGGTCACCGGCTTTCTGACGCAAGGCTGACCGTAGCGGCGCCTTGGATTACGGTGGCGGATCGACGATCGTCTATCCGCCACCATTCGGGCGCCGTACGTCAGAGGGCCTTGCGCGCCGCGCGTTCCTTCTCGACCCGCGCCTCGCCAAGCATCTGACCCTGCGCCTCGACCGCTGCCTGCAGCAGGCGCTCGGACGTCTCGACCGCCGCGTCGGGCGTCAGCGAAACGGCCACCCCGTCCGGGCCGTCGACGAGAACCTGCCCGTTTTCCGCGATCACAGTTGAGGGCTCGTTGTGAATCTTGTTGTCCATGGTGCACGTCCTTCGCAGCGACAACGACGGAGCACGTAAAAAGGCCCGGCCGCCGTCAGATCAAGCCTTGCGCACGCAGGCTGACATGGCCGCCAGTGCCCATCACGATATGGTCGTGGACCGTGATGCCGAGCCGCTTGCCCGCCTCGGCGATCGTGCGCGTGATCTCGATATCGGCGCGGCTCGGGGAGGGGTCGCCGCTCGGATGATTGTGGACGAGGATGATCGAAGCCGACCCCAGGTCGATCGCCCGGCGGATGACCTCGCGGACATACACCGCGGCCTGATCGATCGAGCCCTTGCTCATCACTTCGTCGCGGATCAGCATGTTCTTCGTGTTGAGGTGCAGTACCCGGAAGCGCTCGATCGCGTGGTGCGCCATGTCGGCACGCAAATAGTCCAGCAGCGCCTGCCAGTTGGCGAGCACCGGGCGGTCGCTGACCTGCGATTGCAGCAGGCGGATCGCGGCGGCGTGCGCGATCTTGATCGCCGCGGTCGAGATCTCGCCCATCCCCTTCACGCGGCCGAGCGCCTCGGCATCCGCGGTGAGCACCCCGCCGATCCCGCCGAACTCGCGCATCAGCGCCTTGGCGAGCGCCTTGGTATCGCCGCGCGGGATCGCGATCGCGAGCAGATATTCGATGAGTTCATGGTCGAGCAGCGCCTCGCCCCCGCCGTCGAACAGCCGTTTGCGCAAGCGTCCGCGA
Source organism: Sphingomonas aurantiaca (assembly GCF_003050705.1). Taxonomy (GTDB): domain Bacteria; phylum Pseudomonadota; class Alphaproteobacteria; order Sphingomonadales; family Sphingomonadaceae; genus Sphingomonas; species Sphingomonas aurantiaca. Next base: position 362,676 of record NZ_QAOG01000003.1, read on the forward strand.
TGACCCTTCAGATCATTCCCCAGGGCAGCGGCGTCGTCGTCCGGTTCGGCCATATCGCGATGCTAGCACATCGCTGCGCAATTGCATGACGCCCCTGCACCCGCCTATGCAGGGCTTCGACTGGAGCGGAGTGCGTGGGTGAGCGAGACGAGCGAGACAGGGGGCAACCCTCGCCGTCCTGCGACTGCCCGCCGCGTCGCGCTCGTGATCGCGCTGCTTCTTCTCGCCGGGCTGTTCGTCTTGTGGCTGGTGCGCAAGCCGATCGCCGAAGGGTTCATCGACCGCGAGCTCGCCAAGGCCGGTGTGCCGGCGCGCTACGCCATCGCCGACCTTGCGCTGGGCGGCCAGCGGTTGACCAATGTCGTGATCGGCGATCCCGCGCATCCCGATCTCGTCGCCGACTGGGTCGAGACCCGCACGGGCATCGGCTTGTCAGGCCCCTATCTGGAAGGCGTGCGCGCGGGGAAGGTACGGCTGCGCGGTCGGCTAATTAACGGGAAAGTCTCGCTGGGCGCGATCGACAAATTGCTGCCCGCGTCGTCGGGCAAGCCGTTTGCGCTGCCCGCGCTCGACGTGTCGGTCGCCGATGGTCGGATGCGGCTCGAGACTCCGCAGGGGATCGTCGGGCTGAAGCTGGCCGGATCGGGCAAGCTCGACGACGGATTCCGCGGGACGCTGGCGGCGATCAGCGAGCGGCTCGATATCGGCGGGTGCGCGATCGACCGGCTCGCGGCGACCGTCAAACTGCGGATCGACGCCGCCAAGCCGACCGTCACCGGGCCGGTGCGCGTGTCGCGGCTCGCCTGCGGCACGACGCGAGTCGACCGGCTGGTGGCAGACCTCGACGTCGGCCTCTCCGCGGCGCTCGACCGCTGGCAGGGCAAGGCGACGGTCACGACGGGCGCGGCACGGACGCCGGGCGGCACCTTGGCGGGCGCGAGCGGCACGATCGCTTTCACGGGAAGCGCGGCGGCCACCGCAGGGAAAGTGGACATTGCCGCGGATACCGTGCGCACGCTCGAGGGCGGCGCGCGACGGGTTTCGGTTGCGGGCGCGTACCGGATCGGCAAGCAGATCGCGTTCGACGGGCGCGTCCAGGCGAGCGGTGCCGCAGTAGCGCAAAAACGACTCGCTGGACTGACGGCGATCGGCGGGGCGGCCGCGGGGACGCCCGTTGCACCGCTGGTGGCCGCAGCGGCGCAGGCGATCCAGAAGGCAGGTCGCGGGTTTGCGGCGGATGCCGACGTGCGCGTGCAGATCGAGGGCGGCCGCGGCAAAGCTTTGCTGTCCCGTCTCGCGCTCGCGTCTGCCAGCGGTGCGCGCGTGGCGCTCGGCGGCGGGAGGGGGGTCGCGCTGGACTGGCCGAAGGGCGGCGTGCGGCTCGACACGACCCTCGCGATGCGCGGCGGCGGCTTGCCCGAGGCGCGCGTGTCGCTCGCGCAGGCGAAACCCGGTGCGGCGATCCGCGGTGTGGCCACCATCGCGCCCTATGCCGCGGGGGCCGCGCGTCTGGCGCTGACCCCCGTCACCTTCAGCGCGACTCCGGGCGGCGCGACGTCGATCGCGACGCGCGTGACGCTTTCGGGGCCGATCGGCGGCGGCGGATCCGCCAACCGGGTCGATGGCCTGGCGATGCCGGTTGCCGCGCTGTGGGACGGTCGCGGCCGACTGGTCGTCAACACCGGTTGCACGCCCCTGGCGGTGCAGCGGTTCGCGCTATCCGGACTGGTGCTCGACCTGTCGCGTCTGACCTTGTGCCCGGTCGATGGCGCGCTGGTGCAGGTGAAGGGTACGCGGATCGGCGGCGGTGCCCGGATCGCGGCGGCAAGCCTGACCGGACGGCTCGGCACCACCCCGATCACGCTCGCGACCGCCGGCGCGACCGTGCGGCTCGCCGATCGCGGGTTTGCGATCGAGCGCGTGCAGACCCGGATCGGCGCGCCAGAGCGAGTCACGCGACTCGACTTCGGCACCGTCACCGGTCGCATGACCGCGCGAGGGCTGGCGGGCGCGTTCACCGGCGGCGCGGGGCAGATCGCCAACGTGCCGCTGCTGCTCGGCGACGCGACCGGCGACTGGACGCTGGTCGGCGGCGCACTCAATCTCACCGGCGCGATGGGCGTGTCCGATGCCGCGCCGACCCCGCGGTTCAAGCCGCTCGCCGCGCGCACCGTGACGCTCGCGCTGGTCAACGGCACGATCACCGCGGCGGGCACGCTGTTCGAGCCGACGACGAACACCAAGGTCGCCGATGTCACGCTCTCCCACGCGCTCGGGGCAGGGGCGGGCAAGGCCGACCTCGCCGTCCCCGGAATCGCGTTCGCCAAGGACAGGCTGCAACCCGACGCGCTCACCCCGCTGACCTTCGGCGTGATCGCCGACGTCAACGGATCCGTCAGCGGCGAGGGGCACATCGCCTGGACCCCCGATGGCGTGACGAGCAACGGCGTGTTCCGCACCGCCGGCACCGACCTCGCCGCCGCGTTCGGCCCGGTCACCGGCATCGCGACCGAGATCCGCTTCACCGACCTGCTCAATCTGCAGAGCGCGCCGGGGCAGGTGGCGACGATCCGCACGCTCAACCCCGGCATCCCTGTCACCGACGGCACGATCCGCTACCAGACGCTGCCCGGCGCGCGCGTGCAGGTCGAGGGCGGGGCGTGGCCGTTCGCGGGCGGATCGCTGACGCTCGACCCGACGTTGCTCGATTTCTCTGCGGCTTCCGAGCGGCGGATGACGTTCCACGTCGCCAACATGGCCGCCGACCAGTTCCTCCAGCAGTTCGATTTCAAGAATCTCGATGCGACGGGCATCTTCGACGGCGTGCTGCCGATGATCTTCGACGAGACCGGCGGCCGGATCGAGGGCGGCGACCTGCGCGTGCGACCGGGCGGCGGGACGCTCGCCTATGTCGGCGATCTGAGCCAGAAGGATCTCGGCATCTGGGCGAACATCGCGTTCCAGGCGCTGAAATCGCTGCGCTACCAGTCGCTGCGAGTCGGCATGAACGGGCCGCTGGCGGGCGAGATGGTCACCGACGTGCGCTTCGCCGGGATCAGCCAGGGCGAGGGCGCGAAGTCGAACTTCATCGTCCGCCGCCTGCAGAAGCTGCCATTCGTGTTCAATATCCGCATCAAGGCGCCGTTCCGTGGGCTGCTCGATTCCGCGCAGAGCTTCTACGATCCGAAGCGACTGATCCAGCGCAACCTGCCCGCGCTGCTCCAACAGCAAGCCGCGCCGCCCCCTCCGAAACTCCCCACCATTCAGGCCCCGGAAAGCAGTATTGTGCCATGACCGAAACAGGATTGAAGAAGCTGGAGCAAAGGCCGATCTTGCGGATGATGACGAGGACGATCGCGATTATCGGGCTGACCGCCGCCCTGCCGGGCTGCATCAACGTGTCGGCCCCCGACAAGCCGATCGAGATCAACCTCAACATCAACGTGACGCAGGAAGTGGTCTATCGTCTCGATGGCGAGGCGAAGTCGCTGATCCAGCAGAATCCGGGGATATTCTAAGATGAAGACCAAGGTCATGATGATGGTTGCCGCAGCGGTGGCTCTCGGCGGCCTTTCGGTGGCCGCCTCGGCGCAGCGCGACCCGGCCTATGCCGCGGCGCGCGCGGGCGGCGAGGTCGGCGAACAACCCGACGGCTATCTCGGCCTCGTCGGTGCGGCGAGCGGCGACCTGCGCGCGCTGGTCAACAACATCAATATCCAGCGCAAGTCGGCGTACACGCAAAAGGCGCAGGCGAGCGGCGCAACGGTCGAGCAGCTGGCGTTCACCAGCGGCTGCAACCTGATCCTGCAGACCAACGCCGGCGAGAAGTACAAGACGCCGGGTGGTGTCTGGAAGACCCGCACGGCGGCCGCCCCGGAGCGTGATTCGCGCTGCGTCTGACAGTCGGCGGGAGTCGCAACAGGGGCACCTCCCCGGCGAAGGCCGGGGTCCAGTTGGGAGCGGTTGATAGTTTAGGGCGGTTCTTCGTTACCATGGCCTTCCCGGCTGGACCCGGCCTTCGCCGGGGAGGTGGGAAGCGGGGCGCCTCCAAAAGCCCGATTGATGACGCCCCTGTCACACCGGTTGACTTGCACCCCCCCCTTTTCTAAACGGACCGCGCCTTGGCGGGATCGCTCGTCGCTGCTTGCTTCCTCCCCGATGCGAAATCAGGTGGAGGAACGTGCGTGGCGGAGATCGAACCCGGACAGGACCCCCAGGGTGTTGACGATCCGCGACTTTCCGCGCTCGATGAGCGATTGAGAGAGGTCAAGGCTCGGGAGACGCTCGCTAAGGGGCAGAAGGGGGCGGACGCCGAGCGGGGATACTCGCAAGGCAATCGCGTCATTTCCGCCCTGATCGGGAGTCTCGTCGGCAGTGCGCTGATCGGCTGGTTGATTGACCGCTGGTTCGGCACTGGCCCTTGGGGACTGATCGTGTTGCTGTTCCTCGGGATAGCGGTCGCGTTCAGGCAGATCATTCGAATTTCAGGCGAACGCCCGGAGTAACCGGGCGTTTGTCGTATCAAGACGGCAGGGATTCCACGTGGCGGCAGAACAGGGCGGCAAGATCGATCCGATGCACCAGTTCCTGATCGAGCCGGCGTTCGGCTCGCACTGGATCGTAGGTGGTTACGACCTGTCCTTCACCAATTCCGCATTGTGGATGGTGGTGACGCTGGTCGCATTGTGGGCGTTCATGATCGGCGGGATGAAGCGCGAGCTCGTCCCCGGCCGGTGGCAGATGGCGGTCGAAGGCTTTACCGGCTTCATCGCGGGCATGCTCGAGCAGAATGTCGGCCCGGGCGGAAAGCGCTTCGTGCCCTATGTCTTCTCGCTGTTCATGTTCATCCTGTTTGCCAACATTATCGGCCTGCTGCCGTTCGGCATCGTCCCCGGCGTCCACCCGTTCACGGTGACCAGCCACATGACGGTGACCGGCGTGCTCGCGCTGATCAGCTTTGCGATCGTCCTGATTGTCGGCTTCGGCAAGCATGGCTTCCACTTCTTCTCGCTGTTCGTGCCGAGCGGCACGCCCGCGCTGATGATCCCGCTGATCTTCGTGGTCGAGCTGATGTCGTTCCTGGTGCGTCCTTTCTCGCTCGGTCTGCGACTGTTCGTGGCGATGACCGCGGGCCATATCCTGCTCAAGGTGCTGGCAGCGTTCGTGATCAACGGCCTGAACCTCGGCGGGATGTATATCGGTTTGGTGACCGCGCCGAGCATGCTGCTGATGATCGGCATCACGCTGCTCGAGCTGCTGGTCGCCGCGATCCAGGCCTATGTGTTCGCGTTGCTGACGTCGGTCTATCTGAACGACGCGGTCAACCTTCACTAAGTTTTTCCATCACCTAACTGTTTTTCAAAGGGAATTTATCATGGACGCACAAGCAGCAAAGATGATCGGTGCCGGCCTCGCAGCGATCGGCATGGGCCTCGCCGCACTCGGCGTGGGCAACGTGTTCGCCCAGTTCCTCGCCGGTGCTCTCCGCAACCCGGGCGCAGCCGACAGCCAGCAGGGCCGTCTGTTCATCGGTTTCGCAGCCGCCGAGCTTCTCGGCCTGCTCGCCTTCGTCACCATGATCATCCTGGTGTTCGTCGCCTAACCACTCGGTGATTTGGCCGGGCAACCGCGCCCGGCCGGATTAACGCAGGACAGACCAATGCCCCAGATTGCCCAGATAGCCGCTACCTACGCCTCGCAGATCTTCTGGCTGCTGCTCACCTTCGGCATCCTGTATTTCGGGATCGGCAAGGGAATGGTGCCCAAGATCGTGTCCAACGTGGACTCGCGCGAAGGCCGAATCGCCGGTGATCTGGCGGCGGCGGTCGCTGCCCGTGCGCAGGCCGATACGGTCCAGGCGAACTGGCAGGCCGAAATGGATGCGGCGCGCGCCGCAGCCCATGCGGAAACCGCCGCGGCGGCAAAGCGTGCGGCGACGGCGTTCGAGCAGCAGGTGCATGCCGCCGACGCCGAACTCGCCGAGCGTCTTGGTCATCACGATCTCGCGGTCGCGAACGCGAAGGCCGAGGCACTCTCGAACCTTCAGGGCGTCGCCGCCGAAGCAGCACAGCAATTGGCCGCCAAGGTCGCAGGTCTCCAGGTCAGCCTGGATGCGGCGAGCGACGCGGTACGCAGGACGACCGCGCATGGCTAATCCCGACGCAGCAGCCAAGGTGATCCACGAGGAGGGCATGGCGCCCGAAGGTGCGATCGACAACCAGGGCATTCAGGGTCACACGACAGCACCCGGCGGCGTCGAGCATGTCGCCGATCCTACCGCGCTCGGCCTGACCTCGACCGGCTGGGTCGCGGTGGCGATGATCATCGTGATTGTGCTGATGATCTGGAAGAAGGTTCCAGGGATGATCGGCAAGATGCTCGACGCGCGCATCGCCGGTATCCGTACGCAGCTCGACGAGGCCCAGGCGCTCCGTGCCGAAGCCGAGGCGATCCGCACCGAGTATGAAGCGAAGGCCAAGACCGCGCATGCGGAGGCCGAGGCCATGAAGGCGCATGCACATCATGAGGCCGCCGCGATCATCGCAAAGGCCAAGGCTGGCGCCGAAGACCTAATGACTCGCCGCGCGAAGATGGCCGAGGACAAGATCGCCGCTGCCGAGCGCGCCGCGATCGCCGAAGTCCGCGCCCGCGCAGCCGATGCCGCCGCCAAGGCTGCTGGTATCCTGATTGCGGAACACCACGACGCCGCTGCCGACCGCCTGATGGTCGACCGCTCGATCTCGGGCCTGGCCCGCCTGAACTAAGTCTTCTCCTCTCCCCTCGCGGGAGAGGAAGGGCCCGCTGCGCAGCAGTGGGACGGTGAGGGCACGTGTCCCTCCCACGCAAACATGTTTGACGGCCGTCTCTTCCCGGGTTTCCGGCGGCCGAGTCTCCAATCTGAGCCCGTTGGAGAAGAATCATGTCCTGGCTCATCCTCGCGGTCGCCGTCGTCACCGAAATCTGTTGGGCGCTCAGCCTGAAATGGGCAGCCACCATCGCCACGTGGCAGGCGTCGAGCGTCCCGATCATCCTGAGCTTCGTCAACATGGGCCTGCTTGCGCTGGCAATGCGCGGCCTGCCTGCGGGCACGGCCTATGCCATCTGGACGGGGGCCGGCGCGATCGGCGTCATCATCGGCGGCGTCCTGCTCTTCGGTGACAAGGTCAGCGGTATCCAGGCCTGCTTCATGGCGCTCACCGTCGTCGGGATCGTCGGAACAAAGGTCTTCGCGCAGGCCTGACCCGGCGGCGCGCCGCTCTCTAATAGTCTGATCGTGCCTAGTGCCTAGCGCCCCCCGCGTCCGCGGGGGGGGCGCTTAGTGCTGTGTGGCGTGCGCGAGGCGCCCCTATGAGGCTGCTAGGCCTGCTCTGCAGCCTCTGGGCGGACGAATGCCTTGAAGAGTTCCTGCGCGTAGTGGCGGCGGCCTGTCTGCTCCGTCACATTGCTACGCTTGCACGTCCTCGCGGGGTGCTTCCAGCCGCCGCACCGGCTTACGACAATCCTGTCAAACCAGTTGTGATTTGAAACTAGGGTTTGCTGCCTGTCACTCTGTGGCGGTTTTGAGACACAATGTTCAAAAATCGGTTTCCGTTTGCGGAAATTGCTAGACGCCAACAACAGAAGGCCTCTACCTAACGTCCAAACCATAAGTTCGAAAAGTTCGAACACTCAGGAGAGAACGCCGATGCGCATGATCGCATATCTGTTGTCCGCAGCAGCAACCACGACGCTCGTCACGCCGGTCTTTGCACAGCAGGCGACTTCGACCGTCGAGGCGCAGACCACGCCGTCGCAGGGGACGGCGAATGCATCGGTAGATGGCCAGACCAACGCCGCGACGGACGCCGACACGACGCGCGCAGCCAGTGCTGCCAGCGCAGTTAGCGAGACCGGCAACTCGAGCGACATCGTGATCACCGCGACCCGCCGTTCGGAGCGTCTGTCGAACGTACCCATCGCGGTATCCGCGGTCGGTCAGGCCGCGCTCCAGAATTCCGGTGGCAGCGACATCCGCTCGCTCAACCAGCTCGCGCCGTCGCTGCTGATCTCGTCGACGGGCAATGAATCGAACGCGTCGGCGCGTATTCGCGGTATCGGTACGGTCGGCGACAATCCCGGCCTCGAGAGCTCGGTCGCGGTGTTCATCGACGGTGTCTATCGCAGCCGCACCGGCGTCGGCCTCAACGAACTCGGCGAGATCGACCGGGTCGAGGTGCTGCGCGGTCCGCAGGGAACGCTGTTCGGGCGCAACGCGTCGGCAGGCCTGATCAACATCATCACGCGCTCGCCCGAGTTCGATTGGCACGGCAATGCCGAGGCGACCTATGGCAATTACGATCAGAAGCGCATCGCAGCGGGCATCACCGGACCGCTGATCGCCGAGAAGCTCGCCTTCCGTGTCGACGGCGTCTATGTGAAGCGCGACGGTTTCTACAAGAACGTCACCGCCGCCAACGGCACCGAAAGCCGCATCAACGACCGCGATCGCTATTTCGTTCGCGGCCAGCTGCTGTTCAATCCGACTTCCCAGCTGAGCTTCCGCGTGATCGGCGATTATTCGCATCGCAAGGAAAGCTGCTGCGGCGCGGTCTATTACAGCCAGGTCGAGACGACCGATCCCACGGCGAATACCGCTGGCGTCGCGCCGTTCTTCGGCACCGTCAACGCCGACGGCGCGGTCACGAACAATGCGAGCAACCGCATCGTCGATATCCTGCGTCGCCAAGGTGCGGTGTTCCCGCTCGCGGGCAACAAGGCTGATCCGTTCAGCCGCCAGGTCGCGGTGACTCCGGGCCAGACCTATCGCAACACGACCAAGGATTATGGCGGCTCGGTGCAGGCCGACTGGGATCTGGGCGGCGCGACCTTCACCTCGATCACCGCATACCGCGAGTATAAGTCGGGCAATGCGAGCGACATCGACTATACCAACATCGATCTGACCCACCGCGCCGACGACGGCAACGCGTATCGCCAGTTCCACACCTTCACGCAGGAAGCGCGACTGCAGGGCTCGCTGTTCAACGACAAGCTCGATTGGCTCGTCGGCGGCTTCTATTCGAAGGAGAATCTGAAGCTCGTCGACAATGCGGTGTTCGGCTCGCAATACGGCCAGTTCGCGGCTTGCCGCCTCGTCGCGACGGTTAGCCCCAACGTGGCGCTGCAGAACCAGAACAATCCGGGTTGCATGAGCGCCATTGGCCGCGCGACGATCACCGGTGCGTTCGGCGCGGCGGGTGGGCTGATCACCTCGGCACTCGATCGGCTGACGGGTGGTCCGGGGCTTGGCGGCGGCGTGAACAACGTCGGCGATTCGGGCTCGATCTACCGGCAGAAGAGCGAGAACTACGCGTTCTTCACGCACAACATCCTTCACCTGACCGACAAATTGTCGCTGACGGGCGGTCTTCGCTACACGCACGAAACGAAGAAATTCAACGCCAAGTTCAACAACAACAACAGCGTCTGCCCGATCCAGCAGGCAGCGCTCGCGCCCCTGACCCGGACTCAGAGCGGCGCGACGGCGTTCGCACAGGGCATCGTCACGCTGACCTGCACGGGCAATTCGAGCACCGCGCTGAACGGGTTGAACCTCAACGACAGCTTTGGTGACGGCGAATTCACCGGCACGGCGGTCCTCTCGTGGAAGCCGTTCACCAAGCTGCTGACCTATGCCTCCTATGCCAAGGGCTACAAGGCGGGCGGCTACAATCTCGACCGGTCCGATCTGGGCGGCGTCAACGGCGTGCTCTCGGCGCGCAGCAACGCCGATGCGGCTGGCCTGCGCTTCAACGCCGAGAAGGTGAACAATTACGAGATCGGGGCGAAGTTCAACACGCGCCAGTTTACCTTGAACGTCGCTGCGTTCCGCCAGGAATTCACCGACTTCCAGCTCAACACGTTCAACGGCTCGATCTTCGTCGTGCAGAACGTCCAGGGCTGCAAGGACAACCTCAACGGTCTCGACAGCGATAACGGCTTCAACCCCGTCACCGGTGCGCAGACCGGCACCTGCGCCCCGAACCGGGCGAAGAAGGCAGGCGTGATCTCGCAGGGTGTCGAGCTCGAAGCGACCATGTCGCCGATCAAGCAGGTCACCTTCACCGCAGGCTACACCTATGCCGACACGTTTGCCCGCAAGAACCTGGTCGGCAGCTCGACCACCGGCGAGGCGCTCGACCGCGCTCTCTTCCTGCTCCCGGGAAGCCAGTTGTCGAACGCCCCGAAGAACGTCGTGACCACGTCGTTCGCGTGGACGCCGGACATCGGCAAGAACGGCCTGTCGGGCTTGTTCTACGTCGATAGCCGCCTGTCGTCGGACTATAACACCGGGTCGGATCTGGCGCCGGAGAAGAAGCAGGATGGCTTTGCGGTGGTCAACGCCCGCGTCGGTCTGCGCGGCAAGGACCAGATCTGGGCACTCGAGTTCTGGGCACAGAATGTGTTCAACAAGAACTACATCCAGGTCGCGTTCAACACGCCGTTCCAGGGTGCTGGGTCGTCGGCCAACGTCGCAGCCTATGGCGGCACCGGCAACGCGCTCTACTCGGCCTTCCTCGCCGAGCCGCGCACCTACGGCCTGACGCTGCGCTCGCGCTTCTGATCGGGTAGCCTAACGGGAAAAGCCGGCTCGCAGGTCTCTGCGGGCCGGCTTTTTCGTGTCCTACGCCGCGTCATTCCCGACGGCGCGGGGACGCCGGAGGATGCGCAGTGATCGCTACGCCGCGAGGTCGATATCCTCGCCCGCTGCCGCCGCGAGCAATCGCCGTTCCAGCGTCTTCAATCGCGCAGGCTGGGTGATCCGGTCGCCCGTCAGGTCGGTGATGTAGAACGTATCGACCGCGCGCTCGCCATAGGTGGCGACATGCGCGGAGTGGATCGTCACCTTCGACTGGAACAGCGCGTTGGCGAGCTGGTTGAGCAGCGCGGGCCGGTCGCGCGCGTTGACCTCGACCACGGTGAAGCGGTTCGACGCCTTGTTGTCGACGAGCGCGTTGGGAACGATGTCGAACGCTTCTGCGCGCGTGCGGGGCAGGGGTTTGGCGACCAGCCGGTCGGCCAGCTTGCCGCGGTTGGCCAGCGCATCCTCGATCGCGGTCTTCAGCCGCGACAGCTGGCCCGATTCATCGAACGGCCGCCCGAACGGATCCTGGACGAGGAAGTTGTCGACCGCCATCCCGTCGCGCGTCGTGTGGATGCGCGCATCGATGATGTTGCCCCCCGCGACGTGGATCGCTCCGGCGATACGGTAGAACAGCCCGGGATGATCCGCCGCGTAGATCGTCACCAGCGTCGCGCCGCGCCCCGGATAGACATGCGCGTCGATCGCGAGCTGCGCATCGAACGTCGTCGCGAGAAAGCGCGCATTGTGCGCGAGCACGTCCTCGGGCTCGGCGATCCAATAGGCTTCGGGCAAGCGGTGGACGAGCGTCGCAAACGACTCCGCGTCCCAGCCGAGCGCGTCGCGCAGATGGTCCTGCTTGGCGGCGATCCGTTCGGCGCGCCCCTTCTGCTTGTGGCCCAGCCGGAGGACCTCTTCCGCGGCTTCGTACAGATCGCCGAGCAGCTGGCGTTTCCAGCCGTTCCACACGCCCGGACCAACCGCGCGGATATCGACGATCGTCAGCGTGAGCAGCAGCCGCAGCCGCTCCGGGCTCTGCACCACGTCGCAGAAATCGAGGATCGTCTTGAAGTCGCTGAGGTCGCGCTTGAACGCGGTCGCGGACATCAGCAGGTGCCAGCGGACCAGCCAGGCGACCGTTTCGGTTTCCGCTGGCGTCAGCCCGAAGCGCGGGCACAGCCGCTGTGCGACCTCGGCGCCCAGGATCGAATGATCGCCGCCACGGCCCTTGGCGATGTCGTGCAGCAGCACCGCGACGTACAGCGCGCGCCGCGACACGATCTGTTCGAAGATCGCGCTGGCGAGCGGATGATCTTCCTTCAGCACGCCGTTCTCGATCCGCGCGAGCAGGCCGATCGCGCGGATGGTGTGCTCGTCGACGGTGTAGTGATGGTACATGTCGAACTGCATCTGCGCGACGACGCGCGCGAAATCGGGCACGAACCGGCCGAACACTCCCGCCTCGTTCATCCAGCGCAGCACGAGTTCGGGATCGCGCGGGGACGTCAGCACGTCGAGGAACAGCGCGTTGGCGGTCGGACTGTTGCGGACGTCGTCGACCAGCTTTGCGTCGCGCGCGGCGGCGCGCATCGCGAGCGGGTGGATCTCGACGCCGTGCTTGTCGGCGAGCTGGAAGATCTCGATCAGGCGTTCGGGATCGGCCTGGAAAAAGTCGTCACTCGGCAGTGCGAGCCGGCCGCGATCGAGCACGAAGCCGTTGAGCTTGCGCGGGGAGCGGCGGATAGTCGGCAGGCCGAAGCGCCGTCCGCGCGCGGCGAACTTCTCGTCGAGATGGGCGAGGAAGACGCCGCTGAGCGTGCCGACGGTCTTGGCCTGCAGGAAATAGAACTGCATGAACCGCTCGACCTTCGACTTGCCCGGGCGATCGGAGAACCGCATCCGGTCGGCGATCTCGCGTTGCAGGTCGAAGGTGAGGCGATCCTCGGCGCGGCCGGTGATGCTGTGCAGATGACAGCGCACCGCCTGGAAGAAGTTGTCGGCGCGGTGGAACAGGCGATATTCGGCCTTGGTGAACAGCCCGACCTCGACCAGTTCGGCGGCGCGCTGGACGTCGTAGATATATTTGCCGATCCAGAACAGCGCGTGGAGATCGCGCAGCCCGCCCTTGCCCTCCTTGACGTTGGGTTCGACGACGTAGCGCGTGTCGCCCATCTTGCGGTGGCGCGCATCGCGTTCGGCGAGCTTGTCGGCGATGAAGGTGCGTGCGGTGTCGGCCTGGACCTCGGTCTTGAAACGGTGCGAGGCCTGTTCGTACAGCTCGGTGTCGCCGCAGACGAAGCGCGCCTCGAGCAATGCGGTGCGCACGGTGACGTCGGCCTTGGCCTGGCGCACCATCTCGTCGAGCGAGCGGCTGGACTGGCCGAGCTTCAGCCCGAGATCCCACAGCGCGTACAGCATCGATTCGATCACGCGCTCGGCCCAGGGCGTCTGCTTGCCGGGCGTCAGGAAGCCGATATCGACGTCCGAATGCGGCGCCATCTCGGCCCGGCCATAGCCGCCGACCGCGATCAGCGTGAGCCGCTCGCCGGCGGTGGGGTTGGGGAGCGGGTAGAGTCGATGCGTGGTGAAATCGAACAGGATGCGCAGCAGCTGGTCGATCAGATAGGCCTGCGCGCTCGACGCTTCGAGCCCGCGCGACGGATGTTCGACGAGGCGGCGCTCGACCTCGATCCGGCCTTTCTCGAGCGCCGCCTTCAGCAACATGGTCGCGTCGCGGCGCAGCGCGGTGGGATCGACGCCCTCCAGCGCTGCGATGGTTTCGGCGACGGCGCGGCGATCGATGATCGTGCGACGGTTGGGGAGGTGATCGAAGCGGCCGGACATTGCGCCCAGATAGGGTGCGCAGTGCCATGCGTCATCAGGATTGCGCAAACTGCCCGCGAAACGTAACCGGACGCGCGAGTGGAGGACGAAAATGAGCGAACCATTGCGTGTGGCCCTTGCCGGGCTCGGGACCGTCGGCGGCGGTGTCATCCGATTGCTGGATGCGAACCGCGAATTGATTGCGCGACGGGCCGGGCGCGAGATCGAGATCGTCGCGGTCTCCGCGCGCGACCGCGGCAAGGATCGCGGCGTCGATCTGTCGCGGTTCGCTTGGGTCGACGACACGACCGCGCTGGCGAAGCAGCCGGGCGCCGAAGTGGTGGTCGAGCTGATCGGCGGGTCGGACGGCCCGGCGCTGACGCTGGCGCGCAGCACGCTGGCTGCGGGACGCCATTTCGTCACCGCGAACAAGGCGATGATCGCGCATCACGGGCTCGAGCTGGCGCAGGCGGCCGAAGCCGCGGGGGTCGCGTTGAAGTTCGAGGCGGCGGTCGCGGGCGGCATCCCGGTCATCAAGGGCCTGCGCGAAGGCGCCGCGGCGAACGAGATCGCGCGCGTCTACGGCATCCTCAACGGCACCTGCAATTTCATCCTATCGAAGATGGAATCGGAAGGCCGCGATTTCGCCGAGGTGCTCGCCGAAGCGCAGGCGCTTGGGTTTGCCGAATCCGATCCGAGCTTCGACATCGATGGCGTCGATGCAGCGCACAAGCTGTCGATCCTGGCGGCGGTCGCGTTCGGGACGCAGCCGGCGTTCGACGACGTCGCGATCAGCGGCATCCGGCACCTGCTGGGCGCCGACATCGCCGAGGCGGCGGCGCTCGGCTACCGCGTGCGGCTGCTGGGGCTGGCGGAAGCGGGGACGGACGGCTTGTTCCAGCGCGTCCATCCGCATCTCGTGCCGATCGATCATCCGCTCGCGAACGTCACCGGATCGCTCAATGCCGTGGTGGCCGAGGGCAACTTCGTCGGCCGGCTGCTGTTCCAGGGCGCTGGCGCAGGCGATGGCCCGACGGCGAGCGCGGTGGTCGCCGACCTGATCGACATCGCGCGCGGCGAGTTCGGGCCTCCGTTCGCGATGCCGGTCGCCTCGCTGTCGGCCGCGCCCAAGGCGGACAGCGGCGAGCGGCGGGGACGCGCCTATCTTCGCTTCACCGTGGCGGACCGCGTCGGCGTGCTCGCGGAGATCGCGGCGGCGATGCGCGATGCAGGCGTGTCGATCGAGAGCCTGATCCAGCGCGGGGCGATTTCGGATGGCAGCGTGCTGGTGGCGATCGTCACGCACGAAAGCCCCGAACGTTCGATCGCGCAGGCGCTGGAGAAGTTGCGCGGGTCGCAGAGCCTCGTCGGGCAGCCGATGTGGATGCATATCCTGGATTGAACGGGGCAGGCGGCTACCTTCATGGCCTCCACCCCGGCGAAGGCCGGGGCCCAATTGGGGGACGGTACTAACGAAGGGCACGCGTCGTTACCGCGTCCACACCAATTAGGCCCCGGCCTTCGCCGGGGTGGAGGACAGTAACGCAACCTCCCGCTTGTTCTCCCGCGAAGGCGGGAGCCCAGTCTGGGTCCCCGCCTTCGCGGGGAAACATGGAAGGACGAACTTACCTAACCGGCTCGTCCAGCACGATCGGAACTCGGTTCGCCTTGTCCGGCTTCTTCCGGAATGTCCGCCCGACGTCGCGGAGCAGCGCCATCGGATCCTTCCCTTCGCCATTCTCGCAACAGCTGTGCGGATCGATCAGCGCGCCGATGCCCCGGATCAGCACCACCGGGACGGTCAGCAGGTCGACCCCGGTGCAGCCACCCGGCGGGCAGACGGGGCCGGCATTGTCGAGCGCCGCGCGCGGATCGCCGGTGGGCTGGCGCGGGCGATCCTGTGGCAGGCGTTCGTCGGGGAGCGGGAGGCGTGGCGCGGGGGTACCGTTGGTCCCGCAGACGACGACCTCGGACGGGCTCGAACCGGGGCAGGCGGGCGGGGTGAGGATCGACCAGCTTTGCGGCGGCGGGGCGACTATCGGGGTGGCGGATGCGGTCGCGGATTGCAGCATCAGTGTCATTAGGATCATCGCAAGCGCCTCACCCTAGTTGACGGTGCCGACCGGGCCATCGAGGTCGATCGGTACGCGGCCCCTTTTGTCCGGCTTTTTCGCGAGTGCGCTCTTGATCAGCCCGACCGCCGCCTTCGCGATCGGGGCGATCGGCGGTCCGAAGCCGACCTGGCATCCCCATTGGGTGGCCGCACAGGGCGTGTTCTCCAGTTGCAGCGCGCGGACCGCGCTCAGTTCGGGATTGGAGGCGACCGGGTGGTCGGGCGGCCCGCGATCGTCTCGCATCGGCAAGCGCGGGGTGGTGGTCGCCGACGTGCCGCAGACGACGACCTCGTTGCCGTCCTGCGTCTGCGTGGCGCACGGGTCGACCAGGATCGAGAAGCGCTCGGGGACGGGCGGCGGCACAGGGGCGGGGCTTGTTGCGGCCAGCTGGAGCAGCGCGAACAGGATGGGTGCGAGAATGATCGGAATCCTTAGGGCGCAGGCTTGCGGAACGAAGTGCTGCCTCCGCCCCCGACGGTCATGGTGACGCCTGCCATGCCGCCGCCGACCTGGAACGGGCTCAGATCGGCAAGCGGCGTGGTACGGTGAAGCAGGCGGGTGCGTTCGTCGCGGAGACTCTCATGCGCCGGATCGCCGGGATCATGGACGATGAAGGGAACGCGGAACCGGTCGGCAGTCCGTAACCCGCAGACCGTAATATCGGTAGCGTCAGCGCTCGGGGTACACGTCTGCTCGGCAGCCATCCGAGCCTTCGCGACGGCCATCAGCGGGTCCTCGATCATCATCGACAACAGCATCGCGAGCATGAGCGCCTCCCGGACAGGCGCGCAGACTGGGCGCGTTCGTCGGCGGGGGCAAGAGTCATTCCCCGATCGTGGCGACGCCCAGCCGTGGGATCTCGATCGCGGGGCAGCGGTCCATCACCACCTGCAGGCCGGCCGCCTCGGCACGCGCCGCCGCGTCCTCGTTGATCACCCCGAGCTGCATCCACACGGCTTTCGCGCCAGCCGCGATCGCCTGATCGACCGCGTCGCCGGCCGCAGCCGAATTGCGGAAGATGTCGACGATGTCGATCGGGTCACCGAGTTGCGAGAGGTCGCGGAACACGAACTCGCCATGGACATGCTCGCCGGTGATCTGCGGATTGACCGGGATCACGCGGTACCCATGCGCCTGGAGCTTGGCCATCACGCCGTAAGACGAGCGATCGGGGCGATCGGAGGCGCCGATCATCGCGATCGTCCGCGCACTCTCGAGCAGAGCCTTGATGTCGGCATCGGCGGTCAACGGCATCGATGCCTCCTATCGGGGGAAACCTGGTCCGCTCGTACCGCAACTCTACGCGTCGGGTACGACCGGTAATGAGACAACGTCGATCAGCCCCGCGGGTTTCACAGTTTTCCGAGCCATGCGACGACCTGAGCCGCAATCGGCATGAAAATGCGATCATCAGGATCCGCCGCGGGCGGCGTACCCGCATCGGAGGCGGTGCGGATCCCGATTTTCAAAGGCACGCGGCCGAGGAACGGGATGCCCAGTTCGCGCGCCGCCGCCTCCGCGCCGCCATTGCCGAACGGGTCCGACGCCTCGCCGCAATGCGGACAGACATAGCCCGCCATGTTCTCGACAAGCCCGATGATCGGAATCCCTGCCTTCTCGAACAGGTCGATCGCCCGGCGCGCGTCGATCAGCGCGAGGTCCTGCGGTGTGGAGACGATCACCGCGCCCGCGGGCCGGTATTTCTGGACCATCGTCAGCTGCACGTCGCCGGTGCCGGGTGGCAGATCGAGCACTAGCGTGTCGGTCGCGCCCCAATCCGCCTCGACCAGCTGGCCGAGCGCGCCTGCCGCCATTGGTCCGCGCCATGCGATCGCCTTGCCCGGCTCGACGAGCTGCCCCATCGACAGCAACGGTACGCCGTACGGCGTCGGGACCGGATCGAGCACCTTGTCCTTGGCGGTCGGCCGCGTGCCCTCGACGTTCATCAGGCGCGGCTGCGACGGCCCGTAGATATCGGCATCGACCAGGCCGACGCGGCGCCCGGCGCGCGACATCGCGATAGCGAGATTGGCGGCCAGCGTCGACTTGCCGACGCCACCCTTGCCGCTGGCGACCGCGATCAGCCTGCGCGTCGAGCGTTCGGCAGTGACGGCGATCCGCACCTCGGTGACGCCGGGCTGAGTGGCCGCCATGCGGACGGTCGCTTCCAGCGCATCGCGTTCCTGCGGGTCGAGCCCGGTCGCATCGATGATGATGCCCGCACGCGTCCCTTCGAGCCGGACGGTCGCCCGCTTGCCCGCCACTGCGGCAACTGCCGCCTTTACCGCTTCTAGATCGATCATCGGGGCCAGATAGGGCCGCCGGGGCCGCTTGGCACTGTTTTTCCGCCGCCGCCTACCTATAAAGGTTAGCATGACGATCTTCTCGCGCTGGTTCCAGCGCCCCGATATCCTTGCCACCGAAACTCCGAAAGGCCCCTGGGGCGGCTCGGGTGACGACGGCAAGACTGGCGGCAACGGCCCGCGCAATCCATGGGCGCTCCCCCCCGGCGGACGCAAACCCGCCGCCAAGCCCACTGCGCTCGACGAATTCCTGCGCAAGGCGCGGGGCTCGGGCGGCGGCGGTGGCGGCAATGGCGGTTTCGGCGGCATGCCGTCGGGCGCCAATGCCCGTGCGCTCTGGGCAATCGGCGTTGCGATCATCGCGGTCGTCTGGATCCTGTTCACCTCGGTGCACCAGATCGGCCCGCAGCAGCGTGGCGTCGTCACCTATTTCGGCAAATATGCCGGCACGCTCGACCCGGGCGTCCGCCTGACGATGCCCGCGCCGATCGCCGACGTGACGGTGGTCGACGTCCAGAAGATCCGCACCGACAATTTCCCCGTCGGCGACGGCGAGAATCTGACGCTGACCGGCGACCAGAACATCATCGACCTCGCCTATTCGGTCCGCTGGGACATCGCTGATCCGCGCGATTACGTGTTCCAGCTCGCCGAGCCGAACGACACCGTCCGCGCGGCCGCCGAGAGCGCGATGCGCGCAGTGGTCGCGACCACTACGCTCGACCAGGCGATCGGCACGGGGCGCACGGTCATCGAACAGCGCGTTGCCGAGCTGACTCAGCAGATCCTCAACGACTACAAGTCGGGAGTCCGCATCCAGGGCGTCGCGATCAAGCAGGCCGCCGCGCCCGCGCGGATCGTCGAGGACTTCAACGCCGTCACCGCCGCGCAGCAGGAGGCGATCGCCAACCTCAACCAGTCGCGCTCCTATGCGCAGCAGGTCGTGGCGCGCGCGCAGGGCGAGGCCGCGTCGTTCGACAAGGTGTACGAGCAGTATAAGCTCGCGCCCGAAGTGACTCGCCGCCGCATGTATTACGAGACGATGGAGGCGGTGCTCGCCAAGAGCGACAAGACGATCGTCGAGACGCCGGGCGGGGTGGTGCCGTACCTGCCGTTGTCGAACGCCAAGCGCCTGCCGAACCCAGAGGCTGTCCAGGCGACGCCCGCGACGGCTGCCCCCCAGTCCGGAGCTGCCCAGTGAACGCCGTGAGTTTCCGCAACCCGATCGTGGCCGGCATCGTTGCGCTGCTGTTGGTCATCCTCGCCGCATCGACCTTCGCGATCGTCCCCGAGACCAAGCAGGCGGTGATCCTGCGGTTCGGCCAGCCGATCCGCACGGTGAACGCTTGGCAGCCCAATACGCCGTTCGGCCAGACCGGCGCGGGTCTGATCGCGCGCATTCCGTTCGTCGATCGGATCGTCTGGATCGACAAGCGCGTCCAGGATCTCGAACTCGACAACACGCTCGTGCTGTCGACCGACCAGCTGCGGCTCGAGGTCGATGCCTATGCGCGCTACCGGATCGTCGATCCGCGCAAGATGCGTAACGCGGTGGGCAGCGAGGACCGGATCCCCGATCAGCTGCGCCCGATCCTCGGATCGGCGCTGCGCAACGAGCTCGGCAAGCGGCGCTTCGTCGAACTGCTCAGCCCCGAGCGCTCCGAGCTGATGGACAACATCCAGAAGGGCCTGCAGCGCGTCGCGAGCCAGTACGGCGTCGAGATCGTCGACGTCCGCATCAAGCAGGCGAACCTGCCCGTCGGCCTGCCGCTCGAAAGCGCGCTCAAGCGCATGTCGAGCGCGCGCCAGCAGGAGGCGATCACGATCCGCGCCGAAGGCCAGAAGCAGGCGCAGATCGTGCGCGCGCAGGCCGACGCGGATTCGGCGAAGATCTATGCCGAGAGCTTCGGCAAGGACGCCGACTTCTACGATTTCTACCGCGCGATGCAGTCGTACCGGCACACGTTCGGCGCGGATGGCGGGGCGGCACCCGAAGGATCGACCTCGATCATTCTTTCGCCGAACAACAGCTATCTGAGGGAATTCGAGGGCCGCGGGCGTTAAGCCTGCGGAACCTTCGAACGCCGTTCATATTCAAGCATCATTCAGGACGGCCCGCCTAACGGCGATCTGTTTCGATTGATGAAACGAGAGGACAACATCTAGTGCGTTACGCCTACGCCATTACCAGTGCTCTTCTCCTCGGCGGCGCGACCGCCACGCTCGCGCTTCAGCCAAGCGGTGCGCAGGTCGCGCAGAACGAGCCGGGCGCGATCCAGGCCGTCTCCCCCAAGCCCGGCGCGCCGATGAGCTTTGCCGATATGGTCGCGCGGCTCCAGCCCGCTGTGGTCAACATCTCGACCAAGCAAACGATCGTCCAGAAGCAGCAGGCCAATCCGTTCGCGGGCACGCCGTTCGGCGACCTGTTCGGCGGCATGGGCGGTGGTGGCCAGGGCGGCGCGCCGGTCAAGCGCGAGGGCGCCTCGCTCGGCTCGGGCTTCCTGATCTCGCCCGACGGCTATGTCGTCACGAACAACCACGTGATCTCGCCGGGCGCGCAGGGCGCGACGGTCGATTCGATCACCGTGACGCTCAGCGACAAGAAGGAATATGTCGCAAAGGTTGTCGGCAAGGATCAGGAATCGGATCTCGCGCTGCTCAAGATCGACGCGGCCAACCTGCCGTTCGTGAAGTTCGGCGATTCGAACGGTGCGCGCGTCGGCGACTGGGTCGTCGCGATCGGCGAGCCGTTCGGCCTGGGCGGCACCGTCACCGCGGGCATCGTCTCGGCGATCAACCGCGTCACCGGTCAGGGCGGTGCGTATGACCGCTTCATCCAGACCGATGCGTCGATCAACCAGGGCAACTCCGGCGGCCCGATGTTCGATCTGAACGGCAACGTGATCGGCGTGAACTCGCAGATCTTCAGCCAGTCGGGCGGCAATATCGGTATCGGCTTCGCGATCCCCGCAGCCGTTGCCAAGCCGATCATCGCCACCTTCATGAAGGGCGGCACGATCGAGCGCGGCTATATTGGCGTCCAGCTTCAGCCGGGCGGCACGATCAACGAGGATACCGCAGCCGCACTCGGCATCGCCAAGAACCAGGGCGAGCTGATCAACGACGTGACCGCAGGTGGCCCCGCGGCGAAGGCCGGCGTCCGCGCAGGCGACGTCGTGACCAAGGTCAACGGCCAGGTCGTCACGGTCGACCAGTCGCTGTCCTACCTCGTCTCCAACGTGAAGCCGGGCCAGACCGCGCGTCTCGACATCCTGCGCAACGGCAAGCCTGTCGTCGCCAACGTGGTCGTCGTGCCGCGTCCGAGCGCGGACAAGCTGGCAGCGACGCTGGGCGGCGACGCACAGGGCTTCGGCACCGACGATGGCGATGACGGCGATGATGCCACCACCGCCGCACCGACGGCGGGCGCTGTGCTCGGGATCGGCGTACAGCCGCTCACCCCGGCGATCGCGCAGGCGGTCGGCGTCGAGGCGAGCACGCAGGGCGTCGTCATCGCCGTCGTTGCGCAGACCAGCGACGCCTTTGGCAAGCTGAAGCGCGGCGACGTCATCATGTCGGTCAACGGCTCGCCGGTTCGCACCGCGGCCGACCTCCAGAACGCGGTCAACACCGCGAAGACCGCGGGTCGCCCGCAGGTCTTGCTGCAGGTAAAGCGTGGACGCAGCCCGGCACAGTTCCTGCCGGTCAAGATCAAGTAATCCACGACCGACACGACTGACCCGAAAGGACCGTCGCTCACCCGAGCGGCGGTCCTTTTTCTTTGTAGGCTACGGGGATAGGATCGGCGCCGGACAACGAGGACGAGAGCATGAGCGACGGCATCTTCATCGGCGCGAGCGTGGACGGCAAGCCGCAGACGCTGGCGTTGAAGCGCGCGAACCGCCACGGCCTGATCGCGGGCGCGACCGGCACCGGCAAGACGGTGACGCTGCAGGGCATCATCGAGGGGTTCTCGGCAAACGGCGTGCCGTGCTTCGTCGCCGACGTGAAGGGCGACCTGTCGGGCCTCGCGATGGCCGGATCGCCGACCGCCAAGACGCATGCGACGTTCGCCGAGCGCGCCAAGGCGATCGGCGACGACGGCTGGGCCTATGCCGACAATCCGGTGCAGTTCTGGGACCTGTTCGGCGAGCAGGGGCATCCGATCCGCACCACGATCAGCGAGATGGGGCCGCTGCTGCTGTCGCGGCTGATGGATTTGAACGACGTGCAGGAGGGCGTGCTGACGATCGCCTTCCACGTCGCCGACAAGGAGGGGTTGCTGCTGATCGACCTCGACGATCTGCAGGCGATGCTGACCGAATGCGCGGGCCGTGCAGACGAGTTGACGGTCACCTATGGCAACGTGTCGAAGCAGTCGATCGGCGCGATCCAGCGGTCGCTGCTCCAGCTGCGCACCCAGGGCGCGGAGAATTTCTTCGGCGAACCCGCGCTCGAGATGAACGACTTCATCGGCGTCGACGATCGCGGTCGGGGCATCGTCAACATCCTCGCTGCCGACAAGCTGATGGCTTCACCCAAGCTGTACGCGACGTTCCTGCTGTGGCTGATGAGCGAGCTGTTCGAGCATCTCCCCGAGGTCGGCGATCCCGACAAGCCGGTGCTGTGCTTCTTCTTCGACGAGGCGCATCTGCTGTTCGACGACGCGCCCAAGGCGCTGCTCGAGAAGATCGAACAGGTCGTCCGGCTGATCCGGTCGAAGGGGGTGGGCGTGTATTTCATCACGCAGAACCCGATCGACATTCCCGACACCGTCGCTGGCCAGCTCGGCAACCGCGTCCAGCATGCGCTGCGGGCGTTCACGCCGCGCGACCAGGCGGCGGTGCGCGCGGCGGCGGAGACGTTCCGCGCCAATCCGGGCGTCGATGTCGCCACGGTCATCACCGAGCTGAAGGTCGGCGAGGCGCTCGTGTCGCTGCTCCAGCCCGACGGCGCGCCGACCCCGGTCGAGCGTACGCTGATCAAGCCGTCCGCGTCGCGCGTCGGACCGATCACGCCCGCCGAGCGCAAGGTGATGATCGAGACCGATGCGATCGGCGCCAAATACGACACTTTGGTCGATCGCGAATCGGCGGAGGAATTGCTCGCGGCCAAGACCGAGGAGGCGAGCGCCGCGGCCGCCGAGGCGAAGGCTACGACCGAGGCGGAGAAGGCGGCGGCCGCGCAGGCCAAGCTCGATGCAAGGGTGGCGAAGGAGGCGGAGCGTCAGCGCGTCGCGGACCAGCGCGAGGCGGATCGCCAGCAACGTGAAGCAGATCGCGAGGCGGCGAACTCACCCTGGACCAAGATGGCGACGTCCGCGACGCGGGCCGCAAGCTCGTCGATCGGCCGGCAGGTGGCGAACGAGATCGGCAAACAGGTGTTCGGCACGACGTCGCGCCGGCGGTCGTCGAGCGGCGGCCTGGTCGGCACCGTGCTGCGCGGGGTTTTAGGCGGGCTGTTCCGGGGGTAGACTGCAGCGTGACCGGGGGCGGGCTGCCCTCAAAACAATTATACCACCCCGGCGGAGGCCGGGGCCCAATTGGGGAACGGAGGTAACGTCGGGAGGCGCTCCGTCACATCGACCTTCCCAATTGGGCCCCGGCCTTCGCCGGGGTGATGGTCAAGCCGTTCAAGGAGTCAAACCATGTCCCTCGATTTCGAATCCACCACCGACTGGACCAGCATCGGCGAGAACAGCCTCGACGATGCGATCACGCTGCGCCGCGCGATCCATGCCGACCCCGAAGTCGGCCTCCACTGCCCGCGCACCTCGGACAAGGTGAAGGCCGCGCTCGCCGGCCTCCCGCTCGAGATTCGCGAGGGCAATTCGACCACCGGCTTCGTCGCGATCCTGCGCGGCGGACGCGGCGGCACCGCCGGCGGCAACGGCCGCACGGTCCTGCTGCGCGGCGACATGGATGCGCTGCCGATGCAGGAGGAAACCGGGCTCCCCTTCGCCTCGAAGATCGACGGCGCGATGCACGCCTGCGGCCATGATTCGCACACCGCGATGCTGGTCGGCGCGGCGAAGGCCTTGTGCGCACGCCGCGACGAACTGCCCGGCACCGTCGTCTTCATGTTCCAGCCCGGCGAGGAGGGGCATCACGGCGCGCGCCACATGATCGCCGACGGCCTGCTCGATGCGCCGCTGCCCGAGGCGGGGTTCGCGCTGCATATCTCGCCCAACATGCCGATGGGTCATGTCGTCAGCCGCGCGGGGACGCTGATGGCGTCGACCGATACGCTGCGCGCGACGATCACCGGGCGCGGCGGGCATGCGGCGATGCCGCACGATTGCCTCGATCCGCTGCCGATCGCGTGCGAGATCGTCACCGCGCTCCAGACCTATGTCGCGCGGCAGGTGGCGGTCACCGATCCTGCGGTGCTGTCGATCACCAAGCTTAACGCAGGGTCCGCGCACAACGTCATCCCGTCGACCGTCGAGATGCTCGGCACGATGCGCACGCTGTCGGAGCGGACTCGCGAACAGGTCCGCGCGGCGTTCATCCGCATGGTCGAGGGCATCGCAGCGGCCCACGGCGCAGTCGGCACGCCGACGATCGAGGAAGGCTATCCGGTCACCGTCAACGATGAGCGCGCCACCGACCTGATGAAGGCGTGTGCGACCGCGATCGGCGGCGAGGGCGCCTATCAGGTGATGCCGCCAATGATGGGCGCGGAGGACTTCTCGTACGTGCTCCAGAAGCTCCCCGGCGCGATGGCGTTCATCGGCGCCGCGCCCGAGGGGAGCGACCCGCGCACCAACCCGCCGCTCCACAACACCAAGATGACGATCGACGAACGCGTGATGGCGCACGGGATCGCGATGCACTGCGCGGTGGCGGAGCGGTTCCTGACGAACGGCTTCGACTGAGGGCGCGCGCCGCATCCCCCATTCCGCGGCGTCCCCCCACTCCGTCATCCTGACGAAAGTCAGGATTCAGGGTTACGGGCGATGCCGTGCTTGGCTCTGGATCCTGACTTTCGTCAGGATGACGGGGGTAGTGATCGGGTTCTAGGGGCGGTGTCAGTTCAGCGGCCGCGTAGTCCCCGCATAATTCGCGACCGCGGCCGCCGCATTCTGGATCAGCTTCTGCCGCTCCGGCATCGGCCGGATCGTGTCGCCGATCATCACCGCGATCGCGTAGCGACGCCCATCCGGCGCGGTCAGCAGCCCAACATCGTTGAAGCCCGCGTTGCGCCGCCCGAGATCCTGCCCCGTCCCGGTCTTGTGCGCGATCTCCCACCCGCCGGGCAGCGCGGCGCGCAACCGCGCACGACCGGTGACCGACCGGCCCATCGTATCGAGCAGGATCTTGGTCGAGGTCTCGGACAGGAGATCCCCCTTTGCCAGCCGCGCAATGGCATCGGCGATCGCGATCGGCGCAGCGCCATCCGGTGGATTGCGCACATAGGCGTCGAGCGCGGCGGCGCGCACCGCCGGCGACAGCTGGTTGCGCGCGGTCAGGAAGCCGCCATTGACCGCGTAGGATGGCTGCCACACGAGACCCGCGGTCCCGCTCTGCAACAGCCGTTCGCCCGGCCCGAACCGGATCGCGCCGAGCTGCTTGCGCGCGATCATCGACCGCACCGCGGCCGATCCGCCGACGCGCGTGAGAAGCCGGTCGTTCGCGGTATTGTCGCTATGCGTCAGCGCGCGCGTAAGCAGGTCGCCGACCGTCGTGCGATAGCCATCGCCCTTGACCAGCATCGCGATCGGCTGGTGGAACAGCGTCAGGTCCTGCGGGCGGACGACGATCGGCTCGTCGAGGCGGATCTTGCCCTGATCGCGCAGGTCCATGACGGTCAGCGCAACCCATAGCTTGCTGACCGACTGCTGCGGCAGCAACTGGCGCCCGCCCGCCTCGACCGTCCAGCCGTCGTCGACCGCGCGCACCGCGATTCCCGCCTTCCCCTGGAAGCCGCTCTGCAATTCGGAAATCGCGTTGACCAGGCTGGCAGGCGCGGGGCGCGCCGTGCGCGGCAGCGGCGGCGGCACCGGAATCGATACGAATCCCCCGGCCTGATTCACCGGGCTGACCGCAGGCGGGGTGGGCCGCGATGCCGATCCACATCCGGCGAGTGCCACACCGAACAGGGTGGTTGCCAGAAGACGCTTGAACGCACTCGCCGATGTCATGATGGATTGAAGGCCCTGCACTGGAGCATCGATCCTTATCGGTTGCTCGGGCGCGCGAAACAGCGCCTCCGCACCGCTGCGACGAAGCGCGCGGGGGTTGCGCCCAATCGCGCCGCGGTCAGGGAACGAGAACCGTGTCGACCGCATCGGGCAACGTGTCGGGATAATCGAGCGTGAAATGCAGCCCGCGGCTTTCATGCCGGTGCAGCGCGGACCGGACGATCAGCTCGGCGGTCTGGAGCAGGTTGCGCAGTTCGATCAGGTCGGGCGTGACGCGGAAATGCTGATAATATTCGGCCACCTCGTCGTTGAGCAGCTTGATCCGGTGCTGCGCGCGTTCGAGCCGTTTGGTCGTGCGGACGATGCCGACGTAATTCCACATGAACCGACGGATTTCGGTCCAGGTCTGCTTGATCACCACCTCTTCGTCCGAATCTGTAACGCGGCTTTCGTCCCAGGGGCGGATCGGCGGGGGCGGGGGCAGGCTGTCCCACGCGGCGGCGATGCTGTCCGCGGCCGCCTCGCCGAACACGAAGCATTCGAGCAGCGAGTTGGACGCCAGCCTGTTCGCGCCGTGCAGACCCGATTCGGTGCATTCGCCCGCGGCATACAGGCCGGGCAGGTCGGTCTTGCCATGCTCGTCGACGACGATCCCGCCGCACGTGTAATGTTGCGCAGGGACGACGGGGATCGGCTGCGTCGTCATGTCGATGCCGACCGTCAGCAGCTTCTCGTGGATGTTCGGGAAGTGATGGCGGATGAAGTCGGCGGGCATGTGGCTGATGTCGAGATGGACGTAGTCGAGACCATAGCGCTTGATCTCCGCGTCGATCGCGCGCGCGACGATATCGCGGGGGGCAAGTTCCATCCGCGCCGCGTCGTAATAGGTCATGAAGCGCTTGCCCGTCGACGGGTTGATCAACCGCCCCCCTTCGCCGCGAACCGCCTCGGTGATCAGGAAATTCTTGACCTCCAGATTGTAGAGGCAGGTCGGGTGAAATTGCATCATTTCCATGTTTGAGACCCGCGCACCCGCCCGCCATGCCATCGCGATCCCGTCGCCGGTCGCGCCGCGCGGCGCGGTCGAGAACAGATAGGTCCGCCCCGCACCGCCCGTCGCCAGGATCGTCGCGCGCGCGGTGTAAAGGCCAACGCGCTCGGTCTTGCGGTCGACCGCGTACACCCCCCACACATTGCCCGCGCCCGAATAGCGTAGCTCATGCCGCCCGGTTGCCAGGTCGATCGCGATCTGATCGGGGACCAGCGTGATGTTGGGATGCGCCTCGGCCGCGCGTTGCAGCGCCTCCTGCACCGCCCAGCCGGTCGCATCGGCGACATGGACGATCCGGCGATGGCTGTGCCCGCCTTCGCGCGTCAGGTGGAGCGCGTTGCCCTCGGTCTCGAACGGCACGCCGAGACGGCTGAGCCGCTCGATCGCGGCGGGGGCGCCCTCGACGACCATCTCGACGATCGCGCGGTCGTTGAGCCCAGCGCCCGCGACCATCGTGTCCTCGACATGATTCTCGAACGTGTCGCCGGGTTCGAGCACCGCGGCGATCCCGCCCTGCGCCCAGGCGGTCGACCCTTCATTCAGCGCGCCCTTGGCCAGCACCGTCACGGTAAGCCGATCGGCGAGCGTAAGCGCGGCTGTCAGTCCGGCGGCACCCGATCCGACGATGAGGATATCGCTGGTCATGCCGGTCGTGTCGGAAGGCCGCGTATCGTCGCGCGACGAGGGAAGAAAATCCTGCATTGCGCCGCTGTGGCACAAAAACGGGGCGGCAGGACAGGGTTTGCCGCAGACGCCAAGCCGCGTCGATGCGCGAACCCGAGTTCCGGGGGTCGAACACGGACCGGATCGCGCCTAGGCTGGAGCGCGTGAAGACCTATGACGCGCGCTTCTGGAGTCTCGCCGCCGGCCTGTCGGGCATGGCCGGTTATGTCGACGCGATCGGCTTCCTCAAGCTGGGTGGCCTGTTCGTGTCGTTCATGAGCGGCAATTCGACCCAGCTTGCGGTCGGCGCGGTGCTCGATCCGCCAATGGCGGCGATGGCGGGGCGGCTCGTGCTCGGGTTCGTCGGCGGGGTTGTCGCGGGCACGCTGCTGTCCGAGATCGCCGGCCGCTATCGCAAGTCCGCCGTCCTGGTCTTCGTCGCCGCAGTCCTGGCGATCGCGGCGGGCATCGACGGCCGCGCCTCGATCGGCTGGACGACGACCATGATGGCAGCGGCGATGGGATCCGCGAACACTGTCTTCCAGCGCGCGGGCGAGGTCAGCATCGGCGTGACCTATATGACCGGAACGCTCGTCAAGTTCGGCCAGCGTCTGGCGGGCGCGCTGATCGGCGGGCCGCGCTGGGCGTGGCTGCCCTATCTGGTGCTATGGGCCGCGCTGGTCGGCGGGGCGATCGGCGGTGCGCTCGCCTATGCGCGGCTTGGCACCGACGGATTGTGGATCGCCGCCTTGGTCGCGATCGCGCTCGCTGGCTACGCCGCAGCGCTCGGTCCTGCCGAACCCGCAGGCGCACGACACCGGCCCGCGGTGTAGCGCCTGCCGTGATGTCAGGCGTTGGCGGCGCGCGTCAGGCTCAGGAAGACGTCCTCGAGATCGGGTTCCTTGGTCGAGACGTCGACGATCCCGAACCCGCCGCCCTGGATCGCCGCCAGCACCTCGCCAGCGTTGACGCGATCCTTCTTGTATGTGATCTCAAGCGTCCGATCGCCCTTGAGCGTGATCTTCTCGAAGCAAATGTTCGCGGGGATATCGGTCACGTCGCGGTCGACCGTCACCGCGACGATCTTCTCCTGCGCCTTGCCGACCAGCTCACGCGTCGGTTCGTTGGCGATCAGGCGACCGTTGTTGATGATCGCGATCCGGTCGCAGAGCTCCTCGGCTTCCTCCAGATAATGCGTCGTCAGGACGACCGTGACGCCTGCCGCATTGAGGCTGCGGACATAGGTCCAGAGCTGCTGGCGCAGTTCGATGTCGACTCCCGCTGTCGGTTCGTCGAGCACGAGCACGGGGGGCGAATGGACCATCGCCTTGGCCACCATCAGGCGGCGCTTCATGCCCCCCGACAGCGTGCGCGCATAGGCGTGCGCCTTGTCCTCCAGATGCACCGCGCGGAGCAGCTCCATCGTCCGGCGCTTCGCCTTGGGCACGCCGTAAAGCCCAGCTTGGATTTCCAGCGTCTCGAACGGCGAGAAGAACGGATCGAACAGGATCTCCTGGTTGACGATACCGATCGAGGCCTTGGCGTTGCGCGGATGCTCGTCGGTGTCGAAGCCCCAGATCGCGGCGTTGCCGTCGGTCTTGTTGACGAGTCCTGCGAGGATGTTGATCAGCGTCGACTTGCCCGCGCCGTTCGGGCCGAGCAGACCGAAGATCTGGCCGCGCGGGACGTCGAACGTCACGCCGTCGAGCGCGCGCTTTCCGCCGGCGTAGGTCTTGCAGAGATTCGAGATTGCGATCGCGGCTTCGGTCATGGCTGCGGCATAGCGGGGCGGGAAGGGCGGGTCATCCCCTCGGGCGTCGCAAAGAAGATTTGTTCGCGCGGAGGCGCGGAGATGTCGTATCCAGCCTGTCGGTCGGGAGACGCACTTCCTGTCCGGCCGTTCCTGATGTGAGGGTCACTTCGCGACAAGCGCAACACCTCCGCGCCTCCGCGTGAACAAATCCTTCCTTCTCCGTGACACAGAAGAACCAATTGCCCGCCCCGCCCGCGCTTGCTATCGCGCCCGCATGCATCCGCCGCTCGAAACCACCCGCGTCACCCACGCCCGCGTCGCCTGCGATGGCGCCACCGACATTCCCGGCGGCGCAGCGCTCGGCCATCCGCGCGTGTGGTTGCAGATCGACGAGACCGGCTATGTCGATTGCGGCTATTGCGACCGGCGCTTCATCCTGGTCGGCGGGGCCGCCGATGGCGCGGACCAGTCGACATTGCGCGACCATGGGGATGGCGCGGGCCGCTAAGCCCCTTATATCTATCGAATGACGATAGCTGCAGATCCCCGCTCGTTCCTCTACCGCGACACGCTCGACCCCGAGCAGGCGCAGGCGCTGACCGCCAAGGCGCTCGGCAAGGCCGATGACGGCGAACTCTATCTCCAATATCGCAAGGCCGAGGCGTTCGGGTTCGACGACGGCCGGCTGAAGACCGCCTCCTACGACACGAGCTCGGGTTTCGGCCTGCGCGCGGTATCGGGCGAGATGACCGCGTTCGCGCATTCGAACGAGATGACCCCTGCTGCGATCCGCCGCGCCGCCGAGACGATGGCGCTGATCGAACCGGGCGTCGCCGCGAAGGCCGGCCCGCCACAGGGCACCAACCGCCACCGCTACACCGCTGCCGATCCGCTCGATCTCGTGCCGTTCGCGGACAAGGTGAACCTCTGCCAGACGATCGACGCCGCCGCACGCGCGCGCGATCCGCGCGTGGCGCAGGTCTCGGTCAGCCTGTCGGGGACGTGGTCGGTGGTCGAGATCGTCCGTGCGGACGGGTTCATCGCGACCGACGTGCGGCCGCTGGTGCGGCTTAACGTGTCGATCGTCGCCGAGCAGAATGGCCGTCGCGAGACGGGCGGCTACGGCATCGGCGGGCGCTATCTATACACCGACCTGTTCCAGCCCGAGACGTACAACCGCGCGATCAACGAGGCGCTGTCGCAGGCGCTGGTCAATCTCGACTCGATCGCGGCGCCCGCGGGCGAGATGACCGTGCTGCTCGGCAACGGCTGGCCCGGCATCCTGCTGCACGAGGCGATCGGTCACGGGCTCGAGGGCGACTTCAACCGCAAGGGCACGTCGGCCTTCTCCGGCCGCATCGGCGAGCGCGTCGCGGCCGAGGGCGTGACCGTCGTCGACGACGGCTCGCTCCAGGATCGCCGTGGGTCGCTGACGATCGACGACGAGGGTACGCCGACGCGCGAGACCGTGCTGATCGAGGACGGCATTCTCAAGGGCTATATGCAGGACCGGCTCAACGCGCGGCTGATGGGCGTGGAGGCGACCGGCAACGGCCGCCGCGAAAGCTATGCGCACGCGCCGATGCCGCGGATGACCAACACCTTCATGAAGGCGGGCAATGACGATCCCGCCGAGCTGCTGAGCCGCGTGAAGAAGGGCATCTTCGCCAAGGCGTTCGGCGGCGGGCAGGTCGATATCGTGTCGGGCAAGTTCGTGTTCAGCTGCACCGAGGCGTATCTGGTCGAGGACGGCAAGCTGGGCGCACCGATCAAGGGCGCGACGCTGATCGGCGACGGGCCGAGCTCGCTGACCAAGGTGCGCGGGATCGGCAACGACTTCGCGCTCGACGAGGGTATCGGGATCTGCGGCAAGGGCGGGCAGTCGGTGCCCGCGGGCGTCGGCCAGCCGACGTTGCTGGTCGACGGGCTTACGGTCGGCGGGACGGCGGCTTAATAGCCTGAGATCAGCATATCGAGTGCGGCCTTGATCTCGGACTGTGCCGCCTCGAGCGTGGTCACGATGGCTTCGATATCGCGGATGTCGATTGCACGGGCTAGCGGCGTGACCATTGTCAGGGCTTGGCCGTTGATTGTGAAGCTCGGTGTCAGCCTCTTAACGATGACCGCGTCGGTTGGACGGAGCGGCACCACGAAGCGCGTCTGAAGGTCGGACAACAGATCTGATTGGCAATCAATGACCAGCACGTTGCCTCGGATTCGATAGACGTCGAACTGTGCCACTCAGAGCGGCCGCAAATGCGCGAGCGGATCACCATTCTCGTCGTACCAGCGGTTCCAACCGTCGATTGCTTCACGATTGTCTTCCTTCCAGCGCCGCTCCTGCTCGACCTTCGTGGCGTGCCGGATCGCTTGTTCGCTGATCTGCGAAAGGTTGAGTCCCGCTTCCCGTGCCGCCGCAACAATGCCGGTATCCAGCGACATATTGACCGATTTGCGCTTGCCGGTGGCGATGGGATCATGCTTCATGCGCACAAGTTATGCGCGTAGCTGGCGCGCGTCAATCCGGAGTCGATCGATGGAATTCTTCCCCGCGCTCACCGACGATCACCGCGCATTCGTCGCGCGGCAGCCGGTGTTCTTCGTCGCGACGGCGGCGGAGGGCGCGCGGATCAACCTCAGTCCCAAGGGCATGGACGGCTTTCGCGTGCTCGATGCGAACACCGTCGCGTATCTCGACGTCGGTGGCTCGGGGAACGAGACCAACGCGCATCTCGCCGCGGACGGGCGGATCACGATCATGTTCTGCGCCTTCGACCAGCCCGCGCTGATCTTCCGGATCTATGGCACGGGTCGCGCGGTGCTGCCGCAGGATACCGAATGGGCGGAACTGTACGCGAGGTTCACGCCGCTGCCGGGCACGCGACAGATCTTCGTGATCTCGGTTGGTGAGGTGCAGACGAGTTGCGGCTGGGGCGTGCCGTTCATGGCGCTGGAGCGCGAGCGGCAGACTCTGTCGAAATATCACGCGGCACAGGCTGGGACCGAGCGGCTCGCAAAATGGGCCGGGCGGACCAAAAGCATCGACGGGTTGCCGGTGCGCGTTGCGACGGTCTTGCCGGACGGTGGCGGCGCGTAATTTGCCGACATCTGGGTGCCGGCTATATCCCTAACAATAGCCACCACCCCGGCGAATGCCGGGGTCCAGTTGGAGAGGTCGATGTAACTAGGCGCAGCCCGTCGTTACGCCCGTTTCCCGACTGGACCCCGGCCTTCGCCGGGGTGGTCTTTGCTGATAGGACCCGTCTTAAGCTGTCTTGCAGTGACTGAAGCGGGCTGTTCCGCCTCCTACCGCCCAGCGCTGACTCGCCAGATCACGTTGCCGACGTCGTCCGCCACGAGCAGGCCACCGGTCTTGTCGGTGATGACCCCGACCGGGCGACCCTGCGCGTCGCCGTCCTTGTTCAGGAACCCGCCGAGCACGTCGACCGGCTTGGCGTTCGCCGCCGGGAAGCCGGTGTCGCCGAACGGCACGTAGACCACCTTGTAGCCGGAGACGGGCTTGCGGTTCCACGAACCATGCTCGCCGACGAACGCGCCGTTGGCGAACTTCGCGCCGAGCTTGGCATCGGCCGAGAAGGTCAGGCCGAGGGCTGCGACGTGTGGCCCCAGTGCATAGTCAGGGCGCTTTGCATATTGCTGGAGCGCGGGGTTCTTCGGCTCGACCCGGCTGTCAGGATAGCCGCCCCAATAATACCAGGGCCAGCCGAAATTGTCGCCGAACTCGACCTGCGTCATGTAATCGGGCGCGAGATCGGAGCCGAGCATGTCGCGCTCGTTGGCCACGGTCCACAGCCCGCCCGACTTGGGGTTGATTGCCATGCCGTTGGGGTTGCGCAGGCCGGCGGCATAGATCCGCCAGTTCTTGTCCTTGGGCCAGACCTGCAGGATGTTCGCGCGGTATTTCTCGGCGTCCATGCCGTTCTCGGCGATGTTCGACGACGAGCCGACGCCGACGTACAGCGTCTTGCCGTCCGCGGCCGTGATGACGTTGCGCGCCCAGTGGTTGCCGCCTGGGTTGAGCTTGATGACGAGCTCGGGCTTGGCGGTAATCTTCGTCGCGCCTTCGGTATAGGGCACGCGAACGAGCGCGTCGGTGTTGCCGATATAGAGCTGGCCATCGAGCAAAGTCATGCCGAACGGTGAGTTAAGGCCGGTCATGAACACCGACTTCGTCTCCGCAACGCCATCGCCGTTCGCGTCGCGCAGCAGCGTGATGCGGTTGGCCGAGGGCACGCCGGCGCCGGCGCGGCCCATCAGCACCTTCATCACCCACCCCGTGATCCCGCCGCCTTCGCGCGGTGGCGAATTCGTCTCGGCGACCAGTACGTCGCCATTGGGCAGGCGGTACATCCAGCGCGGGTGATCGAGCCCGGTCGCGAACGACTGGACCTTCAGGCCCGCAGCGGGGGTCGGCATCGTACCGTTCTGCCAGCCGACCACCTTGGCGACCTTGACGGTCGGGATCGTCTGGATGCGCGGATCCGTGATCTTGGGCAGCTTGCCGGCGACCTGGTCGACCGACAGTTCGGCCGTGTCGGGCCAGGCGAGATAGGTAACGCCCCCGGCGATCACGAGAAGTATCAAGCCGAGGACAATGAGGATGTGTTTGCGCATGAGGGGGAGATTAGGGGGGCGAGAGGGCGGGGGCAATGGTCACGGCGCCCCCTCGTTGCCTCAACACTTGCCCCCTCCGTCATTACGGCGAAAGCGGGGATATCCACGAGGCAAATGCGGTGGCCCGAACCCGGGGATCCCTACTCTCTCTGGGATCATTGTCGAAGTGTCGTGGTAGCGTTGAGCGCTCTCAAACGACCATGACGGCACCGGGATAACAGCAAGGCGACACGTCCCTCAGTCGTCATCCTCGACCGGCACCACCGGCGGATGCAGGCGCAACCTATTGATGCGCCGCTCGTCCGCGTCGGTGATCTCGAGCTTCCACCCGCTGGGATGATCGACGCATTCGCCGACTTGCGGCACGTGGCCGGCCAGCAACGCCGCCAATCCACCCAGCGTGTCGATATCGCCATCGACTTCGGCCAGACGCGCATCGATCAGCTCGGCTGCGTCTTCCAGCTCGGCGCGCGCGTCGACGTCCCAGGCACCGCCGTCGATCGGCGTCATCAAGACCTGCGGCGCGTCGTCATGCTCGTCCTCGATATCGCCGACGATCTCCTCGATCAGATCCTCGAACGTGACGAGGCCCTCAGTGCCCGAATATTCGTCGAGCACGATCGTCAAGTGGACATGCTTCTGCCGCATGTCGGCGAGCAGATCGAGCGCCCCGCGCGACATCGGCGCATACAGGGGCTCGCGGATCAGCCCGGCGATCGACGCAGGGTGTTCGGCACCGGTCGCCAGGATGTTGAAGACGTCTTTTATGTGGACCATACCAATGATCGTATCAAGATTGTCGCGGTAGACCGGCAGGCGGCTGTGGCCCGCTTCGGCGAACAGCTTGACGAGGTCGGCGAACGGGGTGTCCTCCTCGACCGCGATGATGTCGGCGCGCGGCACGCCGACATCGCCTGCGTCACGCTCGCTGAAATGCAGCAGGTTGCGGACCATCTGGCGTTCGAGCGGGGTGAGATCGCCCTTGGCATCGGGGGCGGGATCGCCCTCGTGCCGGTCGATCGCCTCCTCGAGTTGGTCGCGCAGCGATTCGTCGGGGGTGCCGAAGATCAGGCCTTTCAGCCCGCGCCAGATACTGTCGGTACTATCGCCGTTTCCGGCAGTGGGGCCATCGGCCATCGTGGTCGTCAGTCCTCTGTTATCAAATAGGGATCGTGGAGCCCGAGCGCGGCGAGTGCGTCGCGTTCGATCTGCTCCATACCCTCCGCCTCGTCGTCGTCCATATGATCATAGCCTAGCAGATGCAGCGTGCCGTGCACCATCAGATGCATCGCATGATCCTCGACCGAGATGCCGCGCTCGGCGGCTTCCGCGACGCAGACGCCGTGCGCGAGGATGATGTCGCCGAGCAGCACCTCGCCATCGTCCGAATTCTGCGCGATCGTCTCGAGCAGATCGGCCTGCACCATCGGGAAGGACAGGACGTTGGTCGGCTTGTCCTTCTGGCGATATTGCTTGTTGAGCGTGTGGACCTCGTCGTCCGACGCGAGCCGGAACGAGATCTCGACCGTGGCGGCGCCGGTCAGCAGCTGGCCGTGCGGCGTGCGTTCGATCGCCGCGGTCGCGGCGCGCTGGGCAAGGCCGTCCCAGTCCTGGTCGGGCCAGGGAGCCTCCGAAGAGAGCGCGATTTCGAGCATGCGGGTCCTTCCGGCGGAAACGTCAGGACGAAATCATTACACAGGTGGCAAAGTTCCGCACCCCTTACGGTATGCGGACGGTCCGGCGGCTATCCCGGCATGTCCGGGACAGCCGCGCAGGGGTCAGGCGTCGCTGCCCTCATAGGCTTCGACGACGCGGCCGACGATCGGGTGGCGGACGACGTCGCCGACGGTGAAGCGGCACATCGAGATGCTCTCGACCCCCTCCAGCCGGCGGACCGCGTCGGCAAGACCCGAGGCGGCGACGCCGCCGGGGATGTCGACCTGCTTTGGATCGCCGCAGATCACCATGCGGCTGTTCTGGCCGAAGCGGGTGAGGAACATCTTCATCTGCGCCGGCGTGGTGTTCTGCGCCTCGTCGAGGATCACGAACGCGTCGGCCAGCGTCCGGCCGCGCATGAAGGCGATCGGCGCGACCTCGATCTCGCCGCTCGCGATGCGGCGTTCGACCTGCTCGGCCGGGAGGCAGTCGTAGAGCGCATCGTACAAGGGGCGGAGATAGGGATCGACCTTCTCCTTCATGTCGCCGGGGAGGAAGCCCAGCCGCTCGCCCGCCTCGACCGCGGGGCGCGACAGGATCAGCCGCTGGACGCTGCCGGTGATGAGCTGCTGGACCGCCTGCGCGACCGCGACATAGGTCTTGCCGGTGCCTGCCGGCCCGAGCGCGAAGATCATGTCGTTGTTGGTCAGTTCGCGCATGTAGTGCGCCTGGGCCGGGGTGCGCGGGACGATCGTCTTCTTGCGCGTGCGGATCATGATCGGCGGAGCAGCGCCGCCGCCGGCATCGGCGCGGATGATGCCTTCGAGGACGGGTTCGTCGGCCATCGCGATCGACGCGTCGACGAGGCCGGTGTCGACATCCTCGCCGCGCTGGATCCGGGCATAGAGATCGTGGAGCACGTCGCGCGCCTTGGCGACCTGTTCCGCGGTGCCCTCCAGACCAATCTTATTGCCGCGCGCGGTGATGTACACACCGAGGCGGTTTTCGAGCGCTACCAGATTCTGGTCGTACTGGCCGAAGAGCCGGACGAGGAGTTGAGGCTTGTCGAACAGCAGTTCGACTCGGGCGCGGTCACCGGACTGGGCGGGAACGGGTTTACGGCTCATGCGGTCCTTTCGGGGGCAGACGTGTCGGATCGGTGATTGGGTATGGTCGGGCCGGCACGCATCACGCCTGGGATGGCGTTCGACCAGAGATGAGCATGGGAGCCCGCGCGTTCAAGCGGCGCCGGGGCGCCTGGCTGGCGATGATTCGAGTCGCGTGGGCGAAGCTGCATCGGGGGGGAGTGTGGCAGGGGATTCGGGTGGGGGACAGCGGTAGTTTTCGTGCGGTGTGCGAAGGCTGGGGGGCGTTGCCTGAAAGCCTCAGCAGGTGGGCCGGCGCGCGATTCCCATGATCGCCATACCACCCCGGCGGAGGCCGGGGCCCGGTGGGGAAGGTCGATGTAACGCGGGATCGTCCGTCGTTATGTCCGTTCCCCAACTGGGCCCCGGCCTTCGCCGGGGTGGTGGTAAAAGGTGGGGCGGTTTCAGGCGGCCTGCGCGATGCGTTCGATGCCGGTCAGCGAATTGGGGCCGGCCGCCGCGAGCGTCACCTCCACCAGGTCGCCGATCGCGTGGTCGCCGATCAGGTGGACCGATTGCAGCCAGGGGGACTTGCCGATCAGCTGGCCGGGGAGCTTGCCGGGGCGTTCGAGCAGGACGGTGCAGGTGCGGCCGACGGTGGCGGCGTTGAACGCGTGCTGGTCGCGGTTGAGCGCGGCCTGGAGGCGCTGGAGACGCTCGTCCATGACGGACTCGGGGACCTGCTCGACGATCGCGGCGGCGGGGGTGCCGGGACGCGGGCTGTATTTGAAGCTGTAGGCCTGCGCATAGCCGACCGCGTCGACGAGGCTCAGCGTGTCCTCGAATTCGGCATCGGTCTCGCCGGGGAAGCCGACGATGAAGTCGCCCGACAGCGCGATGTCGGGGCGGACCGCGCGGACGCGGTCGAGCAGGCGGAGATAGGAGTCGCGGGTGTGCGACCGGTTCATCGCCTTCAGCACGCGGTCGCTGCCCGCCTGGACGGGGAGGTGGAGGAACGGCATCAGGCTCTCGACGTCGCGGTGTGCGTCGATCAGCCCCTGCGTCATGTCGTTGGGATGGCTGGTCGTGTAGCGGATCCGCGCAAGACCGGGGATGCGATCGAGGTCGCGGATCAGGTCATGCAGGCCGCGCGTGTCCTCGGACCAGGCGTTGACGTTCTGGCCGAGCAGCGTGATCTCGCGCGCGCCGGCGTCGACCAGCGCCTTGGCCTCGTCGACGATCCCCGCGAACGGCCGGCTGATCTCGGCGCCGCGGGTGTAGGGGACGACGCAATAGGTGCAGAACTTGTCGCAGCCTTCCTGCACGGTCAGGAACGCCGACGGCGCGACCTTGCGGCGGGTCGGGAGCGCGCCGAACTTCGACAGCAGCGGCATGTCGGTGTCGAGCGACGGCGTGCCTGCGGCCGCCTTGGCGACGAGGTCGGGGAGGTTGTGATAGGCCTGCGGGCCGACGACGACGTCGACCTTGGCGCGGGTGAAGATCTCCTGCCCCTCGGCCTGCGCGACGCAGCCGGCGACCGCGATCATTGGCGTCTTGCCGTTCTTGCGCAGCTGCTCCTTGCGCAGCCGGCCGATGTCCGAATAGACTTTTTCGGTGGCGCGTTCGCGGATGTGGCAGGTGTTGAGCACGACGACGTCGGCGTCGACCGCATCGGCCTGGGTGAGGCCCTGCGCGGCCATCAGTTCGGCCATGCGCTCGCCGTCATAGACGTTCATCTGGCAGCCGAACGACTTGACGTGGTAGGTCTTGGGTTTCGAGGTCATGCGCGCGCCCTATCAAATTTGCGGCGGCGGGGGGAGGGGGCGTCTTCGGGCCCCGGTATTCAAGCGTACCTCCAAGGCATCAGAAGCGCCTCCCCGGCGGAGGCCGGGGTCCAGTTGAGGGACGTCGCTAACCGCGGGCGGCGCTTCGTTACTGCGACCTCTCCAACTGGGCCCCGGCCCTCGCCGGGGTGGTGGTGGCGGTTTTGAGCGCAACTCGCTCCCCCTTGTTCTCCCGCGAAGGCGGGAGCCCAGACTGGATCCCCGCCTTCGCGGGGAAACATGGCGTCAGAGCGCTTCGATGCGGCGGCGGGCTTCGGCGGCGATGGCTTTCCGGTCGCCATAGTCCGCGGGATTAAAATCTTCTGCGAAGTGCAGCGTCGCCACGAAGCTGCCCCGGCGTTTCAGCACGCGGGCGGCGTGGTGTTGGCCGGGCTCGTCGCCGACCCAGGCGAGTTCGTGCGTCGCCGCGCCATAGTCGATCCGGACCGGCTGGATCCTGACTCCGGGCGGCGGCGGATCGAGCGCTGCCAGCAACGCGGCCTTGAAAGGGAGGAGCGTGGTGCCGTCGCCGGTCGTGCCCTCGGGAAACAGCGTGACGGGCCAATCCGCCGCCAGTGCGCCTCGGATTTCGGCGATCTGTGCGGTCACGGCCATGCGGTCGGCCCGGCTGACGAAAATGGTGTGGTTGAGCGTGCAGAGCCAGCCGACCAGCGGTACGCCGCGCAGTTCGGATTTCGCCACGAACGCACTGCCGGTCGCGCCGGACAGGAGCAGGATGTCGATCCAGCTCAGGTGGTTCGAGACGAAGACGACGTCGTGGCGGAGCGGGGTTCCGGCGACGCGGGCCCTGGCGCCGACGATTCGCGCGACCAGCCCCAGAAACCGCGGCGGCCAAGGCGACTTGCGACCGAGCACCCGCCAGGCGCCATGCAACGGCAGCGCGACGAGCAACGCCAGCAGGAGCGCCGCCAACCGCGTGCCAAGGCGGAGCCGGCCGATCGCGTCAGTCCTTGCGGGTCAGCGCGACGCCGTAGAGCTCCATGCGATGGTCGACGAGCCGGAAGCCGAGCTTCTCCGCGATCGCCTTTTGCAGCTGTTCGAGTTCGGGATCGACGAATTCGATCACCTTGCCACTCTCGACGTCGATCAGATGGTCGTGATGCGCCTCGGGCGCAGGCTCGTAGCGCGCGCGGCCATCACCAAAATCGTGACGGTCGAGGATGCCGGCTTCCTCGAACAGGCGAACGGTGCGGTACACGGTCGCGATCGAGATGCCGGGATCGATCTGCGACGCGCGCTCATAGACCTTCTCGACATCGGGGTGGTCGTCCGCCTCGGACAACACGCGGGCGATGACTCGGCGCTGCTCGGTAATGCGCAGGCCCTTCTCGTTGCAGAGGGCTTCCAGATCGATCTTGCGCGGCATGTGTCTTTCCCTTGTTAGGGGCCATGTAGGGCGTTCGCGCTGTTGCGAAAAGGGATAGTGACTCGCAATAAGGTTTAGCTGTTGATATCTCTCGAATATGTATGTGCGTCATGCGCGACGCCGGTCTTGCCGCGGTAATAAGCGCGGCGTTCGCCGACCTTGGTGAAGCCGTGTGCCCGGTACAGCCCGACCGCGTCGTTGCCGGCGCGCACCTCGAGGTGAAGCTTGGCGATGGCGCACGCCGAGCATTCGGCGATCGCGGCACGGATCAGCGCGGTGCCGACGCCGCGCCGACGCTGCGCGGGCGCGACCGCGATCAGCAGCAATTCGGCCTCGTCGGCGACCGCACGGGTCATCGTGAAACCCGCGGGGACATCGTCGACAATGGCGAGCGTCAG
Source organism: Sphingomonas aurantiaca (assembly GCF_003050705.1). Taxonomy (GTDB): domain Bacteria; phylum Pseudomonadota; class Alphaproteobacteria; order Sphingomonadales; family Sphingomonadaceae; genus Sphingomonas; species Sphingomonas aurantiaca. The sequence continues at coordinate 403,131 of NZ_QAOG01000003.1, forward strand.
CTGCACGCCGGTCAGCGCGAGCACGCCGAGACACTGGCTGCGCGTCCATGCCTCGCCATAGCGCGGGTCGAACGCCTCGGTCATCAGCGCGTCGACGATCGCGAGATCGCGCGCGTCGCCGGTGCGCAGCGCGACTGCGCGGGTCGCGACCTGACGCGTGGCCATTATTTCGGCACCGACGGCTTGGCGTCGGGCGCGCGGCCATAGATCGGGCTGGGGGGCAGCGCGGTCAGCGAATCCGGGAGCAGGATCGCGGCGGCCGCATCGGGCAGCGCCTCGGTGAGATCGAGTGCGGGATCGAGTGCGGCGAGCCAGCGGATGCCGTTGCCGACCGCGCGACGTCCGGCCAGCGCGGCAAGCGCGGCGTCCGGCCTCAACGACACCATGTCGGTGCGCGGCGACAGATCGGCGGAGAAGGCCTGCATGAAGACCTCGCCATGCCCGCCTTCCATGACGACCGCAATATCGTGGGTTGGTCGCTCCGAAAAAGCCGCGGCGGCGATCAGCGGGAGCGAGGAGAAGCCCGCAATCTCCGCGCCCCATCCGAGCGCGAGCCCGCGCGCGGCGGCGATCCCGACGCGGACGCCGGTGAAGCTGCCGGGGCCGCAGTCGACGAGGATACGGTCGGCGCGGCCGCCATCGGGGAGGTCGGCGATCATCGGGATCAGGCGTTCGGCATGGCCGCGGCCGACGACGTCATGCGTGCGGGCGATGACCGCACCCGCTTCGATGAGCGCGACCGAGCAGGCGGTGGTGGATGTTTCGATGACTAAGGTGCGCACGTCTTATTCCCTCTCCCCCCCGGGGAGAGGGCTAGGATGAAGGGCGCCGCGAGCGCTGTCCTTCCCAACTGCCCCTCACCCCGACCCTCTCCCCGCGGGGGAGAGGCAGTAGGTCCCGCTTCAGGCTATCGTATTGAACTTCGCGAAGTCGGGGCGGGGCGAGCGGCCGTAGATCGTCGCGGGATCGCCGTGGCCGAGCGTCGAGATGAAATTCGTCCGTACCGCCGGCGTCTCGTGGAAGAACGCGGCGTCGACCTTGCCCGCGTCGAAGCCCGACATCGGCCCGGTATCGAGCCCCAGCATCCGCGCCGCGATGATGAAATAGGCGCCCTGCAACGTCGAGTTGCGGAATGCGGACGCCTCGCGCAGTTCGGCATTGCCGTCGAACCAGGATTTCGCATCGGCGTGCGGGAACAGCTCTGGCAGATGCTCGTGGAAATTGGTGTCCATGCCGATGATCACCGACACGGGCGCCTTGAGGATCTTTGGCTGGTTCTGTGCGCTGCACGCGTCGGCCAGCTTCTGCTTGGCCGCGTCGCTGACCACCCAGATCAGCCGCGCCGGAAGCTGGTTGGCCGATGTCGGACCCCATTTCATCAGGTCCCAGATCGCGTGCAGCTCGGACTCGGCGACGGGCTCGTCGGTATAGCCGTTATAACTGCGCGCTTCGCGGAAGACGTGGTCGAGGACGCTATCGTCGAGGATCATCAGACGGCTCGCACTTCGGTGACTTCGGGGACGTAATATTTGAGGAGCTGCTCGATGCCGTTCTTGAGCGTGGCGCTCGACGAGGGGCAGCCGGCGCAGGCGCCCTGCAACTGGAGGAACACCTTGCCCTTGTCGAAGCCGCGATAGACGATGTCGCCGCCGTCGTTGGCAACCGCAGGGCGGACGCGCGTGTCGATCAGTTCGCGGATCTGCGCGACGATGTCGGCATCGGCGGGATCGTCCGACAGCGCGGGCTCGTCCGAGGGGACCGAGAAGCCGGCGCGCGCCGGCTTGAAGAGCGGCATCGCGGCGGAGAAGTGATCGAGCAGGATCGCGAGCACGTCGGGCTTCAGGTCCGACCAGGCGACGCCCGGCCCGGCGGTCACCGAGACGAAATCGCGGCCGAAGAACACGCCGGTGACGTCGCCGAGATTGAAGATCGCCTCGGCCAGCGGACTGGTCTCGGCCTCCTCGGGCGTGGCGAAGTCGCGCGTGCCGGCGTCCATGACGGTACGGCCCGGCAGGAACTTCAACGTCGAGGGGTTCGGGGTGGATTCCGTTTCGATCAGCATGGGGTGCATGTGGCCCGGCGGACGCGGGGGATCAAGCGCCGAACGGGAAACGGTTTCTTTCGGGCGGTGCGGGGAGGGGCGCCCAGCCTGGTCTTTAACGTCAGACGTCGAGTTGTTTCACCGCGGCGTTCCAGCTGCCGATGTTGCGCACCGCGTCCTGGACGAACGCCGAACGGCGGACGATCCCGAGGAACAGGTCGGCGATCCACTTGCCCGGGTTGCGCAACGGGCGTTCGAACTGGATCAACAACACCACGCGCGTCCCGCTCGTGTCGTTCCACACCTCGTGCTGGTAGGTGTCGTCGAACACCAAGGTCTCGCCCTCCGCCCAGCGGACCGTGCGATCGTGGACGCGCATCCGGACGTCACCGTCGCGCGGTACGATCAGGCCGAGATGGCAGGTGATCAGCCCCTTGGTCACGCCGCGATGCTCGGGGATATGCGTGCCGGGCGCGAGGATCGAGAAGAAGGCGCTGTTGAGCCCGGGAATGCGCGCGACCGCGGCGGCGGTATGGGGGCAGCGCGCGAGGCTTTCCTCGATCGGGTAGCCATAGCCGTAGAGGAAGAACGACCGCCATTTGTCGATCTCGGCGATCGAGCGGTGATCGGGCGAGATCGTCGCGAGGCTGGGCGATGCCTCGCCTTGCAGCGCGACCTGCACTGCCTCGTCGCGGATCGCGGTCCAGCTTTCGCGCAGGCCTGCGGTCCAGGCGAAGTCGCGGACGTCGAGCACCGGGTCGTTCGACACCAGCGAGGACGTGGCGATCATCCTGTCGAACACGCCGCGAAGATGCTTGCCGACGCGGATGATCAGCGGCCGGTTGGACTCAGCGACCATCGGTGCGCCGGGTTTGGGCGCACCGGAGATGATGGTGAGATCAGGCTTGCGGGCGCTGCGCCGAGCGGTGGGCTCGCCCAAATCCCGCCACAATGACGACTGCTTCAGTTCGGCTTCGACCGTCATCTCTACCCTGCATCCAGGCGCACTGCGGCGCCGATCCCCTTGTTCCGGAACGACATACCGCCGGTGTTGGACGAAATGATGGCAGTTGCGACGGCCAGCGGGGCGCGACGCTGGCGATGCGTGCGCGGGGGCGCTACAGATGCGCGATGGTATTCTTCCCGCGCTTGTATCGCGCTCCCGTCCTGCTCCCCCTCGTGCTCGGTCTCGCTATCCCGGCGAGCGGGCAGATGGCGACGCAGCAGGCCGCGTCCACATCTGCCGAGGGGGGGGGCAAGGAAGCGCCGACGCTTCCTGAGCTGCAGGGCGTCGATACGACCGCTTGGCTCTACAAGGGCAGCGACCTCACGCGCGACCCCGAGTGGAAGTTCGGCACGTTGCCCAACGGCCTGCGCTTCGCGGTCCGCAAGAACGGCGTGCCGCCGGGCCAGGTCTCGGTGCGCGTACGCATCGATGCGGGATCGCTCAATGAGACCGACAGCGAACGCGGCTTTGCGCATTTCATCGAGCATCTGTCGTTCCGGGGGTCCGAATACGTCCCCGATGGCGAGGCCAAGCGCGTCTGGCAGCGGTTCGGCGCGACCTTCGGGTCCGATACCAACGCGCAGACCACGCCGACCTCGACCACGTTCAAGCTCGATTTGCCGTCGGCGACACAGGCTGGCCTCGACGAGAGCCTGAAGATCATGTCGGGGATGATGGAAAAGCCCGTCATCACCGATGCGTCGGTGACCGCCGAGCGCCCCGTCGTGCTCGCCGAGCAGCGCGAGCAGCCGGGGCCGCAGGTGCGGTTCGGCGATGCGATCCGCGCCACGTTCTTCGCCGGGCAGCCGCTCGCGGATCGGTCGCCGATCGGCAACATCAAGACGCTGGAGGCAGCGACCGGCGGCAGCGTAAAGGCGTTCCACGATCGCTGGTACCGCCCCGAGAATACCGTCGTGATCATCTCGGGCGACATGGACCCCGCGCTGTTCGGGCGGCTGATCGTCAAGAACTTCGCCGACTGGAAGGCGATCGGTCCGTTCACGCCCGCGCCCGATTTCGGCAAGCCTGATCCCAAGGCGCCGGTGTCGGCGACGATCGCCGAACCGGCGATCCCCGCGGTGGTGACGCTCGGCGTCGTGCGTCCGTGGGAGTATAAGGACGACACCGCGATCATGAACCAGAAGCGGCTGGTCGACGTGCTGGCCACGCGGCTCATCAGCCGCCGCCTCGAGACTCGCGCGCGGGCGGGCGGGAGCTTCCTGCAGGCGGGCGTTTCGATCGACGACGTCTCGCGTTCGGCGAACCTGACGAGCGTCAACATCGTGCCGATCGGGACCGATTGGGCGGCGGCGTTGAAGGACGTCCGCGCGGTGATCGCCGATGCACAGACCAATGCGCCGAGCCAGGCCGAGGTCGACCGCGAATATGCCGATTTCGATACGATCATGCGGACCAGCGTCGAGACCGCGAAGGTCGAGGCAGGATCGAAGCAGGCGGACGACATGGTCGGCGCGCTCGACATCCGCGAGACGGTCGCGGGGCCGGAGACGTCGTACAAGATCCTGCAGGACGCGAAGGCGAAGGGCATGTTCACGCCCGCCACGCTGCTCGCGTCGAGCAAGGCGATCTTCGAGGGGACCGCGACGCGCGCGCTGGTCAATACGCAGACGCTCGATCCGGGCGCGGCGAGCAAGCTGGCGACGGCGTTCAAGGCCGATGTCTCGGGGTTAGCGGGGAAGCGGCGCGCGCAGGCTGCGGTCGATTTCTCGAAGCTGCCGTCGCTCGGCAAGCCGGGCATCGTCGCCAGTCGCGAGAAGATCGCCGCGTTCGACATGGAGCAGGTGAACTTCGCCAACGGCACGCGCGTGCTGCTGTTCCCGAACGCCGGCGAGACCGGGCGCGTCTATGTGCGCGTGCGGTTCGGCGGCGGCTATACCGCGATCCCGTCGAACCGGCCGACCCCGGCATGGGCGGGCGATCTCGCGCTGGTCGCGGGCGGTATCGGCAAGCTGGACCAGGGCGATCTCGACCAGTTGACCGCAGGGCGGCGGATTGGGCTCGATTTCGGGATCGACGACGACGCGTTCACGCTCGGCGCGATCACCTCGCCGGCGGATTATGCGGACCAGCTGCGGCTGATGGCGGCCAAGCTGGCGTTCCCGGCCTGGGATCCGGCGCCCGTCGCGCGCGCGCGCGTTGCGGCGCTGGCGGGGTTTGCGGGCTATGATTCGTCGCCCGACGGCGTGCTGTCGCGCGATCTCGAAGGCCTGTTGCGCGCGGGCGATCCGCGCTGGGGGACGCCGTCCAAGGCGACCGTCGAGGCGCTGAACGCGAAGGACTTCCGCGCGTTCTGGGAGCCGATCCTGAAGACCGGACCGATCGAGGTCTCGATCTTCGGCGACGTGAAGACCGAGGATGCGATCGCCGCGGTCGGCAAGACGTTCGGCGCGATGAAGCCGCGGACCGCGGTGAGCATGATCGGCGCGCCGGTCGGCTTCCCGGCGCATAACGCGACGCCGGTGATGCGCGCGCATACGGGTCCTGAAAACCAGGCGGCGGCGGTGATCGCCTGGCCGACCGGCGGCGGGATCGACAACATCGTCGAGGCACGCCGCCTCGACGTGCTGGCGCAGGTGTTCAGCGACCGGCTGTTCGAGCGGCTGCGGCAGGCAGCGGGCGCGAGCTATAGCCCCAACGTGTCGAGCCAGTGGCCGGTCGGGATGAGCACCGGTGGCCGGATGGTCGCGATCGGGCAGGTGGCGCCCGACAAGGTGTCGTTCTTCTTCCAGATCGCGCGGCAGATTGCCGCCGAGCTGGTGTCGACGCCGATCGCGGCAGACGAACTCGACCGGATCAAGAAGCCGATGGGGCAGTATATCCTGCGCGCATCGACCGGGAACCAGTTCTGGCTGCAGCAGCTGGGCGGCGCGACGTTCGACCCACGCCGGATCGCCGCGACGCAGCGGATCGCGTCCGATCTGGTCGCGACGACGCCGGTGGAGTTGCAGGCGACGGCCGCGAAATATCTGCGGCCGGAGAAGGACTGGACGATGGCGGTGGTGCCGACTGCGGTGCCGGCGAAGAAGTGACTTGGTCCCTCTCCCCGTCGGGGAGAGGGAGGGAGGAGCCAGTTGGCGACGGAAGGGTGAGGGGCGTTGGGACGAACGGTCCGAGCCTCACTTGCCCTCACCCTCCCACACGCAAGCGCGTGCGGGCCCCTCCCTCTCCCCCGAGGGGAGAGGGGTTTTAGGGTTTGTACAACGCGTCCAGACGCTCGCCATAGGCCTGCTTGAGCACGTGGCGGCGGATCTTCAGGCTGGGGGTGAGCTGTTCGTTCTCGATCGTGAACGGACCGTCCGCCAGCACGAACCGGCGCACGCGCTCGGTCACCGTCAGGTCCTTGTTTACCCGCTCGATCGCGAGGCCGATCGCGGTGCGGAACTCGCTGTTCTCGGCGAGCCGGGCAAAGCTGCACGCATCGCCGTTCGCCGCGCACCATTCCTGCGTCCATTCGGGATCGGGCACGATCAGCGCGACCATATAGGGCCGCTTGTCGCCGACGATCATCGCCTGCGCGACCTCGCGCTGGAGCGTGAGCATCCCCTCGACCTTTTGCGGCGCGACGTTGTCGCCCTTGTCGTTGATGATCAGGTCCTTCTTGCGATCGGTGATCCGGATCCGGCCGTTCGCATCGATCTCGCCGATGTCGCCGGTGTGCAGCCAGCCGTCCTTTAGCACCTTCGCGGTCTCGGCATCGTTGCGCCAATAGCCGTGCATGACAAGCTCGCCGCGCACCAGGATCTCGCCATCCTCGGCGATCCGGACCTCGGTGTCCTTGAGCGGCGGGCCGACCGAGTCCATCCGCACACCCGCCTGCGGCCGGTTGCACGAGATGACGGGGGCGGCCTCGGTCTGGCCATAGCCTTGCAGGAAGGTGAGGCCGATCGATTCGAAGAACAGCCCGACCTCCGGATTGAGCGGTGCACCGCCCGAAATCATCGCTTTCATCCGGCCGCCGAACTTCTTGGCGATCTTCGGCTTGAACAGCGTCGCGACGGCGGCCTGCATCGGCCGGTCGATCAGGCGTAGCCGGCCGGCATAACGCTTGCCGCCGATGTCGAGCGCGCGCGCGAGCAGATAAGCGGAGGCGCCACCCTGCTTCTCGATCGTCTTCGAAATGCGCGTGCGCAGCACTTCGAACAGCCGGGGCACGACGAACATGATCGTCGGGCGCGTCTCCTCGATATTGGCGGCGAGCTTTTCTAGGCCCTCGGCATAATAGATCTGGCCGCCGAGCGAGATCGGGAAATGCTGGCCGCCGGTATGTTCATAAGCGTGGCTCAAGGGGAGGAACGACAGGAAGACCTCGTCGTCCCAGCCGAAATCCTCCGAGATCACCGCCGCACAGCCCGCGCAATTGTGCAGGATCGCGCCGTGATGCTGCATCACGCCGCGCGGTGCGCCGCCGGTGCCCGAGGTGTAGATGATGCAGGCGAGATCCTCGCGGCCGAAATTCGCGCGGGCGGCGGCGGCCTCGGGCGGGGTCGGGTGCGCGGCGATCAGCGCGTGCCAGTTGTGGAAATCGATAGCGGCGGGGACTCGCATGTCCTCGAGCCCGATCACGATCTGCGCCTGGTTCGAACGCAGCACTGCGGGCAGCACCGTCTTGGCCAGCTTGGCGGTCGAGACGATGATCGCGCAGGCGCCCGCATTCTCGATGATGTGGAGATGATCGCGTTCGGTGTTGGTGACGTAGGTCGGCACCGTGACGCAGCCCGCCGCCATGATCGCCAGATCGCTGAGGCACCATTCGGGACGATTCTCGCTGACCAGCATGACCCGGTCGCCGGGCTTGAGACCGATCGCGGTTAGCGCGGTGGCGAGGCTGGCGACCTGGCGGGCGGCGTCGGCCCAGCTGGTGGAGACCCAGGCGCCGCCGGTCTTCGTCCACAGGAAGGGCGCGTCGCCCTTTTCCGCAGCGCGCACGAAGAACATCGTGACGAGGTTCGGGAACCGTTCGAGCTGGCGCGGCATGATCTCTCCCTGGGCGCACCGCGAGCCGACGCGCCTCGTTGCCGCCCTTGTAGGCGAGAAGCCGCATGCCGGACAATCACCGACGCCGTCGATGATTGTCCCGGCGTGTCAGAGATATGCGCAGGCCTGCCGGCGGTCAGACCCGGACGTAGCGGTAATACCAGACCTCATGGCCCTGCCGCCGCGCCTTGCGTTCGTATCGCGTCTCCGGCCAGTCGTCGGGGCGCGTGAGGAAGTCATGCGGCGTCTCGGCCTGCCAGACGAAATCGCGGCGTGCGGCCATGATCATCATCGACCAGCGGCAATAGGTCGGATCGTCGGTACCGAGCCGAAATTCGGCACCCGGCTTCAGCTTGGCGGCGATCGTGTCGAGCGGCCCGTGATTGACCATCCGGCGTTTCGCGTGCCGCGCCTTCCGCCACGGATCGGGATGCAGCAGATAGAGCCGGTCGAGGCTCGCATCGGGTAGCCGCTCGATCACTTCGAGTGCGTCGCCCATGTACAACCGCACATTGGTCAGCGCGCCATCGCGGATGTGCGACAGCGCGCCGACGACGCCGTTGAGGAACGGTTCGCAGCCGATGAAGCCGATATCGGGGTTTGCGGCGGCCTGCGCGGCGAGATGCTCGCCTGCGCCGAAGCCGATCTCGACATGCAGCGGACGGTCTTCGCCGAACAGCATCGCGGCGCTGATCGGACCCTCTTCGGGCACCGAGAGGTCGGCGAGCGTTTCCTCGACAAGGGCGGCCTGGCCGAGGCGAAGCTTGTGGCCTTGGCGTCGCCCATAGAGGCGGCGGATAATGGAAGGGTCGGTCATCGCCGCGCGCTCTAGCGACCTGCGTGCCGCGCGCAAAGCGTCGTCGGCGCGTTTGTGCGGCCCGGCGCAGCGCGAACGGGCGTGTCCGCCCGCTGTCGATCGCCGTACGCCCGCTGACAGGATGTTGATTGCAGGCGATTTTCGGTGCCGAGCGGATTGCGCCCGCTGCACGCTGGCATTGGCGTGGCGCTTGCCCTACCGGATGCGGATGGGCGATCTAGACAGGCTGGTTCCATCGGGGATCATTGAACAATGGGTCTTTCACCTGCGCCGGCAACGCGCGCGGGCGGCGGATTCGATCTGGTTGATCGACCAGGGTTTTACCCTGCACGACGGTCATGGCGGCACGCCGCAGCACGACGCCACCGCGCGGTGGCGCGCCGAGCAGGAAACGGTCGTCGAGGAAGTGACCGCGTTGCTGGCGCTGTATGACGGCATCAACCTGGGCAAGATCGATGCGGATGCGTCGCCGGACGGCAGTCAGCCCTGATCGCCATAGCTTTGCCGCATGAGCCAGCCGGTCATGTGGAGCGAGGTGCTCTCCGGCATTTCCGGATCTGCCATCGTCATCGCGAGTTCGGCGGACCGCATCATCTGCCGGTGCCGGTCGGCGAGGAGATGGTGTGCGGCACGGCCCGCCTCGGTCTGCGAACGTTCGGCAAGCAGCGTCTCCTGAACCGCGCGCTCGCGGTGGTAGGCGACCCGGTCCGCCCAAGCCTGCGCCGGGGTAGGGGGATCGCGCCGGTCGCTGGTCATCCGCATGTCCTTACAGGTAAACTTGATCTGGGTTAGTTCGTTGCCAGATCCGCTACCGTCAAACGGTCCTGATGGATGCCGCCTTGCCACCAGACGAGCCGTCCATGCGGCGAAGATAGCGACGCGGCGTGGTGCCCAGAAACCGGTTGGCGTCGCGCAGGAAATGCGAGGCGTCGAAATAGCCAAACTGGGTGATCGCGGTGAAATTCATCCCGGTTTCCTGAAACCGTCCGAGTGCGGCAATGAAGCGGCGGCGCATCAGCAATGTCTTCGGCGGAAAACCGAACCAGCGCAGCGCAATACGGCGAAGATTATGCGGCGTCGTCAAGACCTGCTCGGCGGCCGTCGCCGCATCATAGACCAGCCCCTCGTCGATCAGCGCCGTCAGCTGCGCGATCAGCGTCGTCGTCGTCGTGTCGAGGGACGCGGTGCCGCGCGCGACCACGGCGTCCGCCAGCCGGGTGATCGCGAATCGGGCGATGTCGTTCGCCTCCCGGTCGGCCACGCCGTCGAGGCACTTTATGCCCAGATCCGATGCGCCGACGATCCGGTCGGATACCGCGGTGGCGGCGACGGTGGTCAGCCGCGCCCAGTCGAGCGGGCTTAGCGGGATCTCGACCAGCGGTGCGCCTTCGATCTGCAACGTGACCGGGCGGCTCGACGGACCGACGACGACGACGTCGGTCAGCCGGTCATAGAAGCGGTTGCGGATCCGCGCCGATACCCGCGCGCTTTCCGGGATGATCAGGATCCGCGCAGTCCCGGGCAGGCGCGACATTTCGAAGGCGCCAGTCGACCGGGGGTGGACGATCCCGAGCGCATCGATCCGCGAGCGCAATTCGCCCTCGACCGAGCGGGCCGTCACCAGCACCCCGTCGGTGGTCGTCGTCGATCGCATCGGAACAATCAGCATCGTCACATCCATTTTCGAGCCTGGGCCATTTTCAAGCCTCAGCGACCCCCGCCGCACCGCCATCGCCACGGCCAATGTTTGATCTCAATTGTACAATCGCGAAATGCCCACCGGGCTCAATTGTGAGACAGGGAGGCATGATGCCGCCAAAAAAAAGAAAGCTTTTCCGTGATTTGGCACAGCTTGCGCTGCGCACCGGCAATTAGGCCCCCGCTCATGAGACGAGCGCGATCAATTGGGCGAGACCGTTGGTGCCGGTCTTGGTGACGACCGCGGCACGGTGGTTCTCGATCGTCTTGATGCTGAGTCCCAGCGCGCCCGCAATCGCCTTGTTGCTGTGGCCGCGGACGAGCATGTCGAACACCTGGCGTTCGCGAGTCGTCAGCAGCGCGGTGCGCCTGTTCAGCAGGCGGCGGCCGTTCGACCATGCGACGCCTTCGGCCACCGCGGTCAGCAGTCGATCCTCGTCGATCGGCTTTTCGAGATAGTCGAGCCCGCCATACCGCCGGACGCTGTCGACCGCGTTGGCGGTCGTCGGCCAGGCGGTCATGAACACCAGCGCGACGTCGGGATCGAGCTCGCGCACCGCATCGGCAAAGGTGAAGCCGTCCATGTCGCCCATCATCACGTCGGAGATGATGCACGCGGCCGGATCGCGGGGATAATCGCGCAGCAGCGCGACCGGTTCGACGAAGGCGCGCGCGGCATGGCCGTGCCGCACGAGCAGCCGCGCGACGCTGGCGCCGAGATCGGCATCGTCGTCGAGGACGTACACCGTCGCCGGTGCGGAGGCTGAAAGGGTCACGCGGCGTCTCCGGTGAGCGTTCCGACGAGGGGAAGGGTGACGACATGCGCGATCCGCAAAAGCCCGCGATCGGCGCGCGACAGCGTGCCGCCATGCGCCTCGACGATCGCCTTGGCGACGAGCGAGCCGACTCCCATGCCCTCATGGACGAGGGGGTGATCGGCACAGTGATTGACCACCGCGATCGCGACCCGTTCGTCGCGGCGGGTGACGGCGATTTCGACCACGCCGTCGTCGGTCGCCTGCACGGCGTTGCGGACCAGATTGACGAGCGCCTGCGCGATCTCGATCTCCTGCGCCAGCACGGTCCATTCTGGATCGACGGGGGCGATCCGGATCGCGACGCCCGCAACGCTCGCCTCCGGCCGGGCCAGCGCCGCGACGGTGTCGACCAGGGCCCCGACCGGCAACAGCGACGGCTCGTCGACGGCGCGCCCGCCGAACCGGCGGAGGCGACGGACGAGCGTCGACAGCGTCACGGTCTTGCGCTCGATGAGCCGCGCGGTCTCGGCGATATCGGGATCGGCATGGGCGCTGATCTCGACCAGATGGCGCGCCTCGATCGCCAGCGTCGACAAGGGCTGGCTGATCTCGTGGATGACGGCGACCGACATCGCGCGCAGCGTCTTGAGACGCTCGGCCTGGAACAGCATCCGGTCGCGCCGGGCGACAGCGGCCAGCGCGCGCGCTTCGGCATCGGCGAAGCTGCCCGCGAGATAGCCGACCACGGTGACCGCGGCGAGGCTCATGTGGAGCGCGAGCCGCTGGTCGACCGGGATCGCCCCGACCGTTTCGGGCAGGACGAGGATCGCGGTGACCACGATCGCGGCCCAGGCGGCGGCGCGGCCGAACCGGAGCCCGATCCAGGCGATCGCCAGCAACACCGGCGTCGCGGGAAGACCCAGGCCGATCGATGCGAGCATCCCGACCAGCCCGAGTGCGAGGCCGAGCACGATGACGGCTTCGGCGATATCCCGGCGCGACGGGACCATCGCGGGCATCGCGGTGCTGCCGCTCGACAGATCGGCGATCCACAACAGCGGCGGCGCGATGAGCAGCACGCCGAGCATGTCGCCGACCGCGAACCCGGTCAGCGAGACGATGACGTCGCGGACATTGGCGACGTTGGTGATGTCGGGCCTGACGATCGACCAGGGCAGCGCGAACGCGACGGCGATCAGCGGCGCGAGAACCGAGGCGAGCCCGAGCGGCATCGGCGCGGTCGCCAGGCTGCCGGTGGCGCCGTCGGCAACCCGGCGCACCACAGCGACCGCGATCCCATAGGCCAGGACCGGGCTGGCGACGCCGAAGATACCGCGCGGCCATTCGGGCTGCGTGAAGACGATGATCCCGGTCAGGCACTGGACGATGATCTCGGTCAGCGCGGTGGCAGGCGCGAGACGCGCGCCGAACCGCCAGAACAAGGCGAGGCGGACGCCGGCCGCCGGAAACCAAAGCGAATAATAGCCGACGCCGCCCCACAGGATCGCGAGCCGGTGGAGCGCGAGGAAGGTCACGCCATAGCCGGCCAGCACCAGCCATTCGCGATCGCGCGGTAGCCATGGCGAGCGGCTGCGGAGCGATGGCGCCTCGCCGGGTGCGTCGACAGCGTCGATGTCGGCGGTCGCACGATCGGCAGGAGGAAGGGGGACGGAAGCCATCCCCACCTCGATACCGCGATCCACGCGCGGCAGAACTAGGGAAATACCCGGAATGAACCGGATTTTACCGGCCGGCGCGTCCGACCGGGGGTTTTTCCCGGACTGACGACGCCATCGCGTCACGCCTACCGACGGGCTTCAGATCCAGTGTCCGGGAAATGCGATGTCGGCCCACGCACTATGAATTATTACCACAATATCGAGGGCGAGCAGATCAGCCCGATGGTGCTGCCGACGATCTCGGTCCGCGGCGACGACCTGCTGGCACTGCGGCACACGACCGCCCCCGGCACGCATGCGCTGGCGAACCTGCGCGTCGACTATCGACCGACCGACACCGGCGAGCGGGCGATCGCGCGCGACGGGCATAGCGGGCCCGGGCTCTATGCGTGCTTCTGGGACCGGGAGCTGTTCTACATCGGCACGTTTGCCGGCACCGGGCGACCGACCAACGGCAACGTCGCGCGCGAGCGCTGGACTAAGCACGTCGCTGGCATGACCTTTCGCGGCCACGGCGTCACGATCGGCGAGCGCGCGCTCCACCAGATTGCCGAGGATGCGCCGTCCGCTCTCGGCGCGCTGCTGCTCGAGGCGGATCGGGCGCGGCTGTCGAAGACTGCGGGGATGCTGCAGACGCAGTATGCGACGTTCCGGTTCGCGTCGCGGCACTGGGATGATTTCGCGCTGCTCGACTCGGCGATGCTGGCGCGCTTTGCCTTTGTGTATCTGCGGCCGTCGCTGCACGGTCGGCTCGCGGGAATGGACAAGGCGACGCTCGATCCGCACCTGCGCGCGATGGAGCGGGGGATCGTCGCGTTGCTCGATCCGCCGTGCAATGCCGCCTCGACCAATCGCGACGGGACGCCGGGGCCCGGGATTGCCGACACCGAGAAGACGATGCGGCAGGTGATGGATTCGCACCTCGCCGCGGTGCAGAGCGATCACCCGGACTATCAGCTGCGGTCGCGCCGGAGCTAGCCGGGGACCGGCGTCCGGATTGTGTGGTTGGCCCAAGCGCGGTAGGTCCCGCCGCGAACACGGCGCCGTCGAGCGCCGATCGGCGGCCTATCGACACGGGCGAAACATGGACTCCTCGGGCCTTGAGGCCGTTTTCCTCGCGAACCGTGACACGCTGCTGCGGTTCCTCCGTTCGCTTGGCGCGAGCGATGCGGAGGATCTGTTGCACGAGCTGTGGGTGCGGATCCAGTCGGCGCCGACCGGCCCCATCGCGGCGCCGCTCTCGTATCTGTACCGGATGGCGAACAACGTGGTGCTCGACCGGCATCGCACGGTGCGGCAGGCGGAGAAGCGTGAGCGCGCCTGGACCGAGGCGACGGGCGGCGCGTCGCTCGATCGCTCCGAGGAACCGTCGGCAGAGCGCGTCGTGATCGCGCGCGAGCAGGCGGCGCTGGCGGAGGCCGCCTTGCAATCGGTCGGCGACCGCGCCGCGCGGATTTTTCGGCGCCACCGCATCGACGGGGTCGAACAGCGCGCGGTCGCGGCGGAGTTCGAGGTGAGCCTCAGCACGGTCGAGGGCGACCTGCGCAAGGCGTATCGCGCGATGATCGAGGCGAAGCGGCGGTATGATGAGGCTTGATCCGATCGTCTCCGTCTTCGGCTATAGGAGGCCATGATGGCGGAGCATGACGATACCGATGCGCCTGCGCTGACCGCGCTGGAGGCGTGCGCGCTGGACTGGGTCGTCCGGACCGGCAGCGATGCGTTCGAGGACTGGCCGGCCTTCCATGCGTGGCTGGAGGCGGACCCGAGCCATGCCGCGGCCTATCATGCGATGGCGCTGAATATCGAGGACGTCGCGGCGACGGTGCCGCCAGCGCCGGTCGCGTCGGTCGATGTGCGGCCGGTGCGGCGCCGCTGGCCGGTGTGGACCGGCGGCGCGATCGCCGCGTCGCTGGCGCTGCTCGTCGGGTATGAGGCGATCGAAACGCAGTCGCATCCCTATGCAATCGAGACTGCGGCCGGGGCGATGCGGACGATCCGGCTGGCGGATGGCAGTTCGATCGCGATGGGCGGTGCGACGCGGCTGGTGCTCGATCGCGACGACCCGCGCGCCGCGACGCTGGAGCATGGCGAGGCGATGTTCGTGGTTCGGCACGATGCGCGCGATCCGTTCGAGGTGCGCGTCGGTGGCGCACGGCTGGTCGATGTCGGTACCGCGTTCGACGTGAAGCACGCGCGCGGCGAGACTCGCGTCGCGGTGTCGGAGGGCGCGGTCGACTATAACCCGGGGCGCGACGCCATCCGGCTCGTGCAGGGGCAGGGGCTGCTCGTGCGCGGCGGCAAGGCGACCGTGACGAGCGTCGACGTGGCCAGCGTGGGATCGTGGCGCGACAGCGTGCTGGCCTATGACGGCGTGCCGCTGGCGGAGGTCGCCGACGATCTGTCGCGCGCGCTCGGCGTCGATCTGCGCGCCGACCCGACCGTGGCGAAGCGCGCGTTCAGCGGCAGCATCGCGACCGCCAAGCTGGCGGGCGACCCGGCGCTGGCCGCGCCGCTGCTGGGCGTCGCGATCCGCAAGCGGGGTGGCCACTGGGTGATGTCCGCGCGCTCGTGAGGATGCGGGGGTGTCTGGTCGTCGCGGCGCTCGTTGTCGCCGCGCCTGCGGTTGCGGGGCAGGGGGCGGTCGACCTGCCGGCGGGGCGGCTGGGCGATGCGGTGCTCGCGCTCGGGCGGCAATCGGGGACGAGCATCGTCGTCGGCGATCCGGGATTATGGGGGCGGCGCGTGCCGGCGGTGCGCGGGCGGATGAGTGCGCGCGAGGCGCTCGACCAGCTGGCGGATTCGGCGAACGCCGATGTCGTCGCGGCAGGATCGGTCGGCTGGCGGTTGGTGCCACGCGTGGCGCGCCGTGCACCCGTCCGGGTGGCGCCGCCGAAGGTCGTCCGCGTCGCGGCGCCGGTGGTGGCGGGCGCGGACATCGTCGTCACCGGCAGCAAGCGCGACGTGGCGCTGCGCGACTTTGCGGGGCAGGTGGCGTTGCTCGACGGCGTCGATCTCGCGCTTGGCGGTGCGGGGGGGACCGACGCGATCCTCGCGCGGCTGGCGAGCGTGTCGTCGACGCATCTGGGCGCCGGACGCAACAAGCTGTTCATCCGCGGGATCGCCGATTCGAGCTTCACCGGCCCGACGCAGACGACGGTCGGACAGTATTTCGGCGACCTGAGGCTCAGCTACAACGCGCCCGATCCCGACCTGCGGCTGTACGATATCGCCTCGGTCGAGGTCCTCGAAGGGCCGCAGGGGACGCTGTATGGCGCGGGCTCGCTCGGCGGGATCATCCGCACCGTGCCCAACGCGCCCGAGATGGGCGCGGTGTCGGCGTCGATCGCGGGGGGGCTGTCGGCGACGTGGCATGGTGATCCGGGCGCCGATCTGGGCGCGACGCTGAACCTGCCGCTGGGCGAGCGGGTGGCGCTGCGCGTGGTCGGCTACGGCGTCAGCGAGGGCGGCTATATCGACAATCCGCTGCTTGCGCGGCGCGATGTGAACCGGACGCGGATCGGGGGCGGTCGCGCTGCGCTGCGGCTCGATGCGGGGAATGGCTGGAGCGTCGATCTCGGCGGGATCGGGCAGTGGACCAAGGGCGACGACAGCCAATATGCCGACCGCGATGCACCGAGCCTCGGCCGTGGCGCGCTGACCCGGTCGAGTGCGATCGTGCAGGGGTTCTCGGCGGACTATGTGATGGGGCAGCTGGTCGTGTCGGGCGCGATCGGCGGGGTGATGGTCAAGTCCTCGACCGGGATCGTCGGGCAGGCGCTGACCGAACGCTATGACGCGACGATGCCCGGTGGCGATGCGCGGGTGTTCGCGCAGCGCAACGCGACCATGCTAATCGCCAACGAGACCCGGGCGTGGCGGCCGATGCGGCATGGGTTCGGCTGGGTGGTGGGCGGCAGCTTCACGCACAACCGGACCCGATTGTCGCGCTCGCTGGGGCCGATCGATTCACCCGCGCCGGTGACGGGCGTCACCAACAGCATCGACGAAGCGACGCTGTACGGCGAGGGCAGCGTACAGCTCGTCCGCGGGCTGACCGCGACGGCGGGCGCGCGCGTGACCCGCGCATCGCTGGCGGGCACGGGCGAGGACATCGCCCCCGCGCGGCTGGAGGCGGTCGCGGTGGCGCGTGCGCGCGTGACCGCGGACCGGATCGAGACGAGCGTGCTGCCGACCGCCTCGCTGATCGCGGCGGTGCTGCCCAAGGTGTCGCTCTACGGGCGGTATCAGCAGGGGTTCCGGCCGGGCGGTCTGGCGATCGAGAGCGATTTCGTGCGGCGGTTCGAGAATGATCGCGTCGCGACGCTCGAAAGCGGCGTCCGCTATGGGCTGGCGGGTGCCGATACCGCCTATCTGTCGGCGAGCGTCTCGCACACGGTCTGGAAGGATATCCAGGCGGATTTCATCGATGCGACCGGCCTGCCGAGCACCGCGAACATCGGCGACGGGCGGATCTGGACGTTCAGCGCGGCGGGCGGGTGGAAGCCGATGGCCGGACTGACGCTTGACGCGGGCTTCACCTACAATGACAGCCGCGTGACCGAGCCGAGCGCGGCGCTGTTCGTGGCGCTGGCGCGGATGAGCCAGGTGCCGAACATCGCGCGCTATGCCGGGCGGCTCGGCGCGGATTACCGGCGCGATATGGGCAAGGATCTGGAACTGCGCGTGTACGGCTGGGCGCGCTATGTCGGGCGGTCGCGGCTGGGCGTCGGCCCGGTGCTCGGCGAGGAGCAGGGGGATTATCTCGATACCGCGCTGACCGCACGGGTCGGGCGGCCGTCGCTGGGGGTGACGCTCGGCGTGACGAACCTGACGGACAGCGTCGGCAACCGGTTCGCGCTGGGGACCCCGTTCCAGCTGGGGAACGGGCAGATCACGCCGCAGCGTCCGCGGACGATCCGCATCGGCCTGGATGCTGCGTTCTAGCGTCGTGATCCTCCCCCTTGCGGGGGAGGATTGGGGTCAGGCGTTCGCCAGCGCCCGCTGGTCTGCCGGGAGCAGCGCGAGGGCGGTCTTGTAGCAATCGTCGACGTGGGAGTTGCCGGCGAGCTTCATCGCGCCAAAGCTGATCGTCGCGGCGACCGCGGAGCCGGCGAAGGGGATGAACTTCGCCATCGATCCGACCGCGATGCGCGCGCCCATGCGGCGGAGCAGCGCGACGACGATGCGCTTGGTGACCATGCGGCCGATCATCGTGTTGCCCAGGCTCGACGCCATAACGAACGCCTGCTGCGCAAGCTGCGGCTCTAGCTTTTGCACCTGATCGTGGTCGAGCCCGAAGCGCTTGCTGATTTCCGGCAGCAGCTTGGTGAGCAGGCCGATGTCCGCGACGATGTCCGCCCCCGGGATCGGCACGACCGCGGCCCCCGCCGACACCATCGCCCGCGTGGTGACGAGCTTCTTGCTGTCGTCGCGGATGCGGTCGAGTTCGGCGATGGTGTTGATCATGGCGGTATAAATCCCTGAATATGTCGGCCGACAACGCGCCGCCGCGATCCTGGTGCCGTGCGATAATGCGACGGGCTCCAAGGCTGGCCGCGCACGCCTCCGTCCTCCTTTCGAAAACACATCGAAAAGGGTTCCGTATGCGTCGTCTCCTGCTGACCACCACCTGCCTGTTCGCGATCCCCTCGTCGCTGCACGCGCAGACCGTGATCGATACCAAGCGGACCGACGCGGTGCGCACGTCGACGATCAAGGCGGGCGCGCCCGACAACCTGAAGATCGTCGCGGCGGGGTCGGTGACGCCGACCAGCGGCACCGCGGTGACGATCGACAGCGTCAATTCGATCGCCAACGAAGGCACGATCCAGGTGACCAACGCCGACGGATCGACCGGCGTCCTTGCCAACGCCGGCACCGGCGGCGGCATTACCAACGCCGCGGCGGGCAAGATCATCGTCGACGAAAGCTATGTCGCGACCGACACCGACAAGGACGGCGACCTTGACGGGCCGTTCGCGGCGGGCACCGGGCGGACCGGGATCCGCACCGCGGGCGCCTATACCGGCGCGATCGTCAACAGCGGCGCGATCACGGTGAAGGGCAATGAATCCGCGGGCATCTGGCTTGGTGGCCCGCTGACCGGCGCGTTCACGCATGACGGACAGACATCGGTCACCGGCGACCGGTCGACCGGCGTTCGGATC
This sequence comes from Sphingomonas aurantiaca, assembly GCF_003050705.1. Lineage (GTDB taxonomy): Bacteria > Pseudomonadota > Alphaproteobacteria > Sphingomonadales > Sphingomonadaceae > Sphingomonas > Sphingomonas aurantiaca. Next base: position 422,295 of record NZ_QAOG01000003.1, read on the forward strand.
GCGGACGTCACCGGCAACGTCCGGCTGGCGGGCACGATCGCGGCGATCGGCCAGAACGCGGTCGCCGCGCGAGTCGATGGCGACATTGCGGGCGCGCTGGTGGTGCAGGGCGCGCTCGGGTCGACCGGCTATCGCTATGTGACGCCGCCGGCCGACGTGTCCAAGCTCGACGCGGACGATCTGTTGCAGGGCGGGTCCGCGCTGGTTGTGGCCGGCAACGTGTCGGGCGGGATCATCTTGGCGGTGCCGCCCAAGGATGCGAGCACGACCGATACGGACGAGGACAAGGACGGGCTGCCCGACAGCACCGAAGGCTCCGCGGCGATCACGTCGTACGGCGCGGCGCCGGCGGTGCAGATCGGGTCGGCGACGCGCGCGGTCGCGATCGGCGCGGTCGCGGGAACGGGCACCGGGTTCGGCCTGATCGTCGACGGCGGCATCGCGGGAAGCGGCGTCTATGGCGGCATCGAGGGCAATGGCCTGGCGGTCGGCGGGCTTGGCGGGGCGGTGACGATCGCCGGCGGGATCGGCGTCAACGGTACCGTCGCGGCGACCGCGAACGGCGCGAGCGCGACTGCACTGGAGCTCGGGCGTGGTGCATCGACACCCGAGATCCGTAACGCCGGCACGATCTCCGCGGCGGGCGGCGGCACGACCGCATCGGTATCCACCGCGGTGCTGGTCGACAGCGGCGCGTCGGTCGGCACGATCCGCAACAGCGGCACGATCAAGGCGACCGCGCAGGCCGCCGACGGCACCGCGATCGGCATCATCGACCGGTCGGGCACGGTGACCCTGGTGGAGAATAGCGGCGCGATCGGCGCATCGGGGGCGCTAGCCACCTCCGAGCGCAACGTCGCGATCGACCTGTCGGCGACCACGACCGGGACGATCGTCCGCCAGACCGCGGTCGCCACCGGCATCGCCGCGCCGGCGATCGTCGGCGACGTCCGCTTCGGCAGCGGCAACGATGTGTTCGAGGTCGCCGACGGCACCGTCGCGGGCATCGCGCGGTTCGGCAGCGGCACCAACCGCCTGGCGCTGTCGGGCGACGCGATCTTCACCGGCGGGACGGTGTTCGGCGCGGGCAACGATACGCTCGCGCTGGCCGGCACGTCGGTCTTCAGCGGCGCGGCGGACTTCGGCGGCGGCAGCGATACGCTGACGCTGGGCGGCACGTCGCGCTTCTCGGGGACGCTGGCGAACGCCGGCGGGCTGGCGGTCGCGGTCACTGGCGGGACGCTCGACATCACCAAGGCGGCGTCGATCGCGTCGTTGTCGGTCGGCGGCGGCGGGGTTCTCGCGGTGACGCTCGACAAGACCGGCGGCACGGGCACGATGATCCAGGTCGCGGGGACCGCGTCGTTCGACCAGGATTCGAAGCTCGCGCTGAAGCTGACCAGCGTGGTCGACGCGGAAGGCCGCTACGTCGTGCTGAAGGCGGGGACGCTGACCGGCGCTGCGAACCTGACCGCGACCACGACATTGCTGCCGTTCCTGTACAAGGGGAGCATCGCGACGGGCACCGGCAACGACCTGGCCGTCGACGTCGCGCGCAAATCGGCGACCGAGCTCGGGTTCAACCGCTCGCAGGCATCGGCCTATGACGCGGTGTACAAGGCGCTCGGCAACGACGCGAAGGTCGGCGGTGCGTTCCTGAACATCACCGATGGCGACGCATTCCGGGGCTCGGTTCGCCAGATGCTGCCCGACCATGCCGGCGGCACGTTCGAGGCGGTGACGATGGGTTCGCGCGCGACCGCCCGCGTGCTCGCCGACCCGCACGGGCCGTTCAAGGACGAGGGCAGCTGGGGCTATTGGGTGACGCAGGTCGCGTGGGGTACGTCGAAGAGCGTCGCCGACACCGCGGGCTACGACATCAGCGGCTGGGGCGTTTCGGCAGGCGCCGAGTACAAGACCGGGGTGGGCAATTTCGGCACGTCGCTCGCCTATCTCAACGGGCAGGACGCGGACGACGGCACCGACAACGAAGTGCGATCGGGGCAGTATGAACTGGCCGGATACTGGCGCGGGCATTGGGGCGACCTGCAGGCGAATGCGCGCGTTTCGGGGGCGAAGATCACGTTCGACGGCACGCGCCACTTCACCGGCGCGATCGGCAGCGAAGTCGTCGACCGGACGTCGCGCGGCGACTGGAACGGGACGCTGTATTCGGCGTCGAGCGGCATTTCGTGGGACGGCGGCAAGGGCATCTTCGTGTTCCGGCCGGTGCTCGCGATCGACTATTACAAGCTCAAGGAGGATGGCTATCGCGAGACCGGCGGCGGCAAGGCGATCGACCTGGTCGTCCAGTCGCGGACCAGCGACGAGCTGGCGGTGACCGCGAGCACCGCGCTGGGGCTGAACTTCGGCGGCACGAGCCCGGACGAGGGCTGGTTCCGGGTCGAGGCCGAGGGTGGCCGGCGCGAGCTGGTCGGCGGCGGGCTGGGTGCGACCAGCGCATCGTTCGAGGGCGGGCAGTCGTTCACGCTGACGCCCGAGGAGCGGACGAGCGGCTGGGTCGGCAAGCTGCGCGCAGTCGGCGGCGGTGCCGCGTTCCGGATGGGCGGCGAGTTCGGGGCGGAGCAACAACAGGGCCGCGTCGCGCTGTCGCTGCGCGCGAGCCTGCAGATCGGGCTGTAGGGCTCGCATGGCCTGATCCTCCCCCGGGCGGGGGAGGGTCATGGGGTCAGGTCCGCGTTTGCCAGCCGCCGCCGAGCGCGCGGAACAGATCGACCTGCGCGCCGGCGATCCGTGCGTCGGCGGCGGCGAGGTCCGTATCGGTGTCGGCCAGCGTGCGTTCCGCATCGAGGACGTCGAGAAAGTCGATCTGGCCTTCGCGCTGGCGGGCGCGGGTGATGCGCGCGGCGGTGGCGGCGTTGTCGTGCGCGGATTGCAGCTGCGTGCGGCGATCGAGTTCGCGCGCGTAGTTGGACAGCGCGGTCTCGGTCTCCTCGAGCGCGGTCAGCACGCTGCCGTCGAAACTGGCGAGCGCACCGCGCGTTTCGGCCTCGGCGCCGGCGATGCGTGCGCGGGCGGCGGACTGGTTGACCGACCAGTTGAGCAGCGGGCCGAGCAGCCAGCGGATCGGGCCGCCGGTGAAGATGTCGCCGACGCTGAGCGCGGTCGAGCCGATCGACCCGCCGAGCGAGATCTGCGGATAGAGCGCGGCGGTCTGGACACCGATCCGCGCGGTGGCGGCGGCGAGGCGGCGTTCGGCGGCGTGGACGTCTGGGCGGCGGGCTAGCAGACTCGCGCCGTCACCGATCGGGATCGGTTGGTCGAGTCGCGGCGTCGTGGAGCGCGCGCCGGCGCTGGCGGGCAGGTCCTGCGGGGTGCGGCCGGTGAGCGTGGCGAGGCGGAAGAGTGCGGCCTGACGCTCGGCTTCGATCTGCGGGATGTTCGCAGCGCGCTGATCGCGGAGTGCGGCGATCCGGACCTGATCGAGCCGCGCGGCGCGACCTGCGTCGACCCGCTTGCCGGTCAGCGTGTTCGACTTGTCGAGAAGGTCGACGGTGCGCCGGGCGACCGCGAGGCGTTCGGCGGACGAGGCGGCGTCGACATAGGCGCGCGTGGTGGCGGCGACGATCGAGACTCGCACCGCATCCGCATCGGCCTGCGCCGCACCGACGTCGCCGCGCGCGGCCTCGACGTTGCGGCGGACGCGGCCGGCGAGATCGACCTCGTAGCTGACGTCGAGGCCGACATCATAGGTGGCGCGCTCGCGGTCGAAGCCGGGCAGGTTCTGGAGTTGCGAGGTGCGGGCGTAGTTGCCGCTCGCGCCGGCGTTCACCTGGGGTTCGCGGTCGGTCTTCGCGCCGCGCAGCGAGGCGCGGGCGCTGTCGAGGCGGGCGACGGCGACGCGCAGGTCGGTGTTGGCGGCCAGCGCGTCGGCGACGAGGCCGTCGAGGACGGGGTCGCGGTACATCCGCCACCAGTCGTTATCGGGCGCCGTCGTGACGGTCGCGGCGTTCGCCGTGACGAACGATGCCGTCGCCTTGGGCGGGGTGATCGGCGCGACATAGTCGGGGCCGGCGGTGCACGCGGCGAGCGTCAGCGCCGAGAGGCTCGCGAGAAGCAGGGACTTCATGAGGCTGGTCCTATTCGGCTGGCTGAAGCGTCGGCTGGGCTACGGCAGGCTTGCGGCGTTCGAACCGCTTCGCCAGGCCGCGCGCGACGACATAGAAGGTGGGGGTGAAGAGCAGGCCGAAGCCGGTCACGCCGATCATCCCGAAGAACACCGCGGTGCCGAGCGCCTGGCGCAGTTCGGCGCCCGCCCCGTCGGCGATCACCAGCGGCACCGCGCCGAGGATGAACGCGAAGCTCGTCATCAGGATCGGCCGCAACCGGTCCTTCGCCGCGCGTACCGCCGCCTCGACCGGGGACAAGCCATCCTGTTCCTCGGCCTGCTTGGCGAACTCCACGACCAGGATCGCGTTCTTCGCAGCCAAGGCGATGAGCACGACCAGCCCGATCTGCGTCAGGACGTTGTTGTCCATGCCCCGCAGGTTCACCCCGGTCATCGCGGCGAGCAGGCACATCGGCACGATCAGGATGATCGCGAGCGGTAGCGTCAGGCTCTCATATTGCGCGGCGAGCACGAGGAAGACGAACAGCACGGCCATCCCGAAGACGAGCGCAGCGGTGCTGCCGGCGGCCTTTTGCTGGTAGGCGATGCCGGTCCAGTCATGCGCGTAGCCGGCGGGCAGCGACGCATCGGCGAGCTTTTCCATCGCGACCAGCGACTGGCCCGAGGAATAGCCCTTGGCGGTGTCGCCATCGACTTCGACCGCGGGGAACAGGTTGTAGCGGACGACGCGGTACGGGCCGGTCTTGTCGCGGAACGTCGAGACCGATCCGACCGGGACCATCTGGCCCGAGTTGGAGCGCGTCTTGAGGTTGGCGATGTCCGCGGTGGTGTTGCGGAACGGTGCGTCGGCTTGGGCTGTGACGCGGTAGGTGCGCCCTAACAGGTTGAAGTCGTTGACGAACGCCGAGCCGAGATAGACCTGCAACGCCTCGAACACGCGCTCCGGGGGGACGCCCAAGAGATTGGCCTTGGCGCGGTCGACATCGGCGAAGATGCGCGGCGTGGCGGTGTCGAAGAAGGTGTAGACCTGCGCCAGGCCCTTGGTCTGGTTCGCCTTGCCGATCAGGTCGTAGCTGGTCTTGCCGAGGTCGCCATAGCCGTGGCCGCCCTGATCCTGCACCATCAGGCGATAGCCGCCGGCCGAGCCGATGCCCTGGATCAACGGTGGCGGGACGATCAGCAGGCGCGCTTCGGTGATGTCACCGGTCGCCTTCTGCGATTCGGCCATGATGCTGGCGAGCGTGACGCCGAGCTTCTTGCGCTCGGCAAAGCTTTTGAGCGGGATGTAGGCGGCGGCCGAGTTGGGGGCGAGCGTCTGCGACGGGCCGTCAAACCCTGCGAGCATGACCGCGCCCTTGACGCCGGCGAGCGGCAGGATGCGTTTGGCGACCTTCTGCATCACTGCGTCGGTACGCTCGACCGACGAGCCGGGCGGCAGCTGGATGACAGTCAGGAAATAGCCCTGGTCCTGCGCGGGGACGAAGCCCGACGGGGTGACCATGAAGACGCCGACCGTGACCGCGATCAGCGCGGCATAGGCGATCATCATCCGGCGCGGCGCGGCGACGAGGCGCGCGGTGAGGCGGGCATAGCCCTCGCTCATCCGTTCGAACGCGCGGTTGAACGCGTCGCCCGCGCGGCGACCGGCGCGGGTCAGGCGGTTGCCCGAGCCTGCGGGGGCGGTCGGCTTGAGCAGCATTGCGGCGAGCGCCGGCGACAGCGTCAGCGAGATGAGCAGCGAGATGATCGTCGCGGTCGAGATCGTGACCGCGAACTGGCGGTAGAAGGCGCCCGAGAGGCCGGTGAGGAACACCGTCGGGATGAACACCGCGCACAGCACGAGCACGATCGCGACCAGCGCACCCGACACCTCGTCCATCGACGTGCGCGCAGCCTCCAGTGGCGAGAGCCCGTGTTCGAGGTTGCGCTCGACATTCTCGACGACGACGATCGCGTCGTCGACGACGATCCCGATCGCGAGGACGAGGCCGAACAGCGACAGGTTGTTGAGGCTGTAGCCGAACGCGGCGAGCACCGCGAAGGTGCCGATCAGCGAGACCGGGATCGCCACGATCGGGATGATCGCCGCGCGCCATTTCTGCAGGAAGACGAGGATGACGAGCACGACGAGGATCATCGCCTCGAACAGCGTGTGCTTCACCGCGTCGATCGACTGCGCGATGAACTCGGTCGGGTTGTAGATGACCTTGTATTCGAGGCCCTTGGGAAAGCGCTTCGACATGCTTTCCATCTCGGCGGTGACGGCCTGCGCCGCGCCGAGCGCGTTCGAGCCGGGACGCTGGAAGACCGCGGCGATGACGGTGGGCTTGCCGCTGAGATAGGTGTTGGCGCCGTAATCCTGCGCGCCGAGCTCGACGCGCGCGACGTCCGAGACGCGGACCTGGCGGCCTTGCGCGTCGGTGCGGATGACGACGTCGGCGAACTGCTTGGGATCGGTCAGGCGGCCTTGCGTCTCGACGTTCAATTGGAACGCGCTGTTGCCCTTGTCATAGGGTGGCTGGCCGAGCGTGCCGGCGGCGACCTGGACGTTCTGCGCGCGCAAGGCGGCGACGATCTCGCCTGCGGTGAGGTCGAGCGCGGCGGCGCGGCCGGGGTCGATCCACACGCGCATCGAATAATCGCGCGCGCCGAAAAGCTGCACGTCGCCGACACCGTCGATCCGGCTGAGGCGATCGCGGACCTGGGTCAGCGCGTAGTTGGAGATGTAGCCGCGATCGAGCGAGTTGTCGGGTGAGACGAGGTTCACGACCATCAGGAAGTCGGGCGACGTTTTCCGCGTCACGACGCCGAGCCGCTGGACGTCCTCGGGTAGCCTCGGGACCGCGACCGCGACGCGGTTCTGGACGAGCACCTGCGCGGCATCGAGGTCGGTGCCGATCTTGAAGGTGACGGTGATCGTCACCTTGCCGTCGCCGGTCGATTGCGACGACTGGTAGAGCATGTTGTCGACGCCGTTGATCTCCTGCTCGATCGGCGCGGCGACGGTTTCGGCGACCGTTTCGGCGGACGCGCCCGGATAGGTCGCGCTGACGGTGACGGTGGGGGGGACGATGTCGGGATATTGCGACACCGGTAGCGACATATAGGCGATCGCGCCGACGATCGTGATGATCACCGCGATCACGCCCGCAAAGATCGGGCGGGTGATGAAGAAGCGCGAGAAGCGCATGGGCATTTCCTCGGTAGAGGGGCACGCGACCTCGCGGACGAGACGCGCAACACCAGCCGTTCCCCGGCGGAGGCCGGGGTCCAGTTGTGCGAACCGCAGTGTTCAATCGAAACGCTATCCCACCTGGGCCCCGGCCTTCGCCGGGGAACGGTGGTTACTTGGAGAGCGTAGCTTCACCCGAGATGGGCTGGACCGAGGCCGGCGCAGCCGCCCCGGTCGCGACCGCGATCCGGCCTGCCTTCGGCGCAACCGTGGCACCCGGCATCGCCATCTGCGTGCCCTGGATGATCACCCGGTCGTTCGGCCCGATCCCCGAGCGGACGATGCGCAGGCCATCGACCACCGGCCCGAGCTCGACCGGCTTCTGGCTCACGACGTTCTTCGCATCGATCGTCAGCAGCACTTTGCGCGCCTGATCGGTCTGCACCGCGTCGTCGGGCACCAGCAGCGCCTGCCGCGTCCCCGCGCTGGCGAGACGCATGTTGCCGAACATGCCCGGCGTCAGGAAATAGCCGGGGTTCGCGATCACCGCGCGGCCACGGATCGTGCCCGAGCGCTGGTCGAGCCCGTTGTCGGTAAAGTCGAGCTTGCCCTTCCAGCGATGCTCGGTCTCGTCCTGCAACTGGATCTCGACCGCCGCCGGGGCCGCGCCGGGCTGCCGCGCGCGCTGCGTCTTGAGGTAGAGCGCCTCCGACCCGTCGAAATTAAAGTAGATCGGATCGAGCGCGTTGATCGTCGTCAGCACGGTGCCGCCGGTGCCTTCGCCGCCCGCGACCTGGTTGCCCGCATCGACGCGGCGATCGGAGATGCGCCCGCCGATGGGTGCACGAACCTGCGTGAAGCCGACGTCGAGCGCGCGTGCGCGTTCGCGCGCCTGCGCAGCGGCGAGCGCGGCGGTGGCGGCTTCGAGTTTGCCGCGTAACGCATCGACCTCACCCGCCGAGACGGCTTCGTCGGCAACCAATCGCTGCGCGCGGCCGAGGTCGTTACGCGCGAGCGACAGGGCGCTCCTCGCACTCGCGACGTTGGCGTGCGCTTCGGCCAGCGCGGCGGCGAACGGACGCGAGTCGATCGTGAAGAGTAGCTGCCCCTTGCGGACGATATCGCCGTCGTGGAAGTGGACGCCGGTGACTTCGCCCGCCACGCGCGGCCGGATCTCGACGCTGCGGCTCGGCGCGAACCGGCCGACATAATCGTCCCACTCGCTCACCTGTCGCACGAGCGGCGCGGCGACCGTGACCGATGCGGGCGGAGGCGCGGCCATCGCCGCGTCGGGATGGTCGAACAGCTTCACGCCGACCGCGCCGAGCAGCGCGACCGGCACGAGCACCATCGCGCCGCGCTGCCATGCGGGCCGTCGATGCCGGCCGGCGGGCGGCGTCGCGACGACATCGGCGTCGTTCGCGGCCGTGATCGTGGTCAGCATGTTCATGCCGCGATGCTCCGCTTTTGCTGCGCACCGACGCGCATGCCGGTCACGCTTTCGACCAGAGTCTCGATCTGCGCCTCGACGAAGCCGGCGGCGAGGAAGCCCTGGATCTCGGCCATCGGCAGCGCGAACCCGCGGCGCCAGGCGTACACCGCCAGACGGCGCAACGCCTCCAGCCGGGGATCGGCGAGCCTCGATGCGGTGCTGAGGCCGAACAGGCTGCCCATTGCGCGCGACATACGGCTGGGGCCGGCGAGGCTACGCAACGTGTCGCGCTTGGCGAGCGCGATGACGCTCCATTCCAGCGCCGAGAAACCGGTCGGGGCAGGGGCGGCGGCCGTCTGCGCGCGGCTGGTGACGGGCGAAGCGAACATGTTGTCGAGATCGAGATAGGCCATGGGAGTGTCCCCCTTTTGATTTTGGGCAAGCGCTGGCGTTCGTCGGTGGGCGGTCCATCGACGGCAGCTGGTCGCAAGGCGTGCGCGGTCGTTGCCGGCACGGGATCGTGCCGCGCTTGCCCGCTTGGATGGTTGGAGAATTGGTCCGGGCGATGAGGCCCGGTCTTGGATCTGTCTTAGGTTTGAACCGTGGTCATGGATGCGTGTCCCCGGTTGCCTCTTCCGAAGTAGGAGGAAGCTTCGATACCAGTCGGTATATAAACCTGGCGTTCATCTCGTCAACACAGTTTTGTACCGGCCGGTATTATTTATCGCGTCCGTAACGAACCGTGACTTTTTTGTCGGTGTATGGGGGAGGTGCCCGGTCGGCCGTGCCGAGGGACCTGGCGTGTCGGCCGTGCAGACGGGTCGAGCGTGTCAGCAAACCGACGGGGCTTAGCGGGTCGGCCATACCGACAGGCTGGTCTCGACGAGCTGGTTCAGCTCGGTGCACGTCGCGCCCGATCCGGCCTGGATCGAAAGGCCCTGCATGATCGCGAAGAGATACCGCATCAGCGCGTGCGATTCGAGGCCGTCGGGGAACTCGCCCGCAGCCTTGGCCTCGTCGAAACGGCGCATGAGCGCGGCCTCCGACGAGGCGCGCCGCTTGGCGACCTCGGCCTTGATCGGCTCGGCCTCCGCGCTGCACGCCACGCTGCTGATCACGCTGAGGCACCCCTTGGGATCGCAGGTGCTCATCTGCATCTGGAGCGCGCCGCGCAGCAGCCTTTCCGCTACGGCACGCGCGGTCGGCGCCTCGAGCGCCGAGGTCATATAGGCCAACTTCTCGCGCTCGTAGAGGTCGAGCGCCTTGTGGAACAGCGCCTCCTTGTTGCCGAACGCCGCGTAGAGACTGGGCTTGGTGATGCCCATCTCCGCGGTGAGCTCGGCCATCGACGCGCCCTCATAGCCATTACGCCAGAACACGCGCAGCGCACCCGCCAGCGCCACGTCGAGATCGAACTCGCGGGGGCGGCCCTTGGGGGCGGTGAGCGTGCAAAGCCTATTCATACCGTTCGGTATATAGGGATGCGGGGCCAAAGGTCCAGCGAGTAGAATGCGTTGAGATGCGCGCGATAGACCTTCGGGGTTGCCCTTCGCGTCGACGCGGGGGAGGATGCGCGGCAGTCACGGGAGTAGAGCATGCAACGTCGGACTTTCATCGCGGCTCTGCCCGCCGCCGCCCTGTTGCCGGCGATGGCGCAAGCTCAAACGGGTACGCGGGGGACGCCGGGCGCCCAAGGCGCGCAGGGGCCGGGGCAGGGCGGGGCGCCGCAGCCGGCGACCGCCGCGGAAGCGCCCTTGCCGCCGGTGTGGGAGGCCGGCCAGGATCGCTTCATCCGGCCCGACGTGCATGCGGGCGATCGGCCGGTCGGCGCGAGCTTTGCGTCGCGCACCGCGGCTTACGGCTTGAACGGCGCGGCGGGGACCGCGCATCCGCTGGCGACGCAGGCGGGGATCGACATCCTCAAGCGCGGCGGATCGGCGGTCGACGCGGCGATCGCGATCAACGCGTGCCTCGGCTTTCTCGAGCCGACGTCGAGCGGGATCGGCGGCGATGCCTATGCGATGATCTGGGATCCCAAGCTGAAGAAGGTGGTCGGACTGGCCGGGTCGGGGAAGAGCCCGCGCGGGCTGAGCCTGGAGACGGTGCGCGCGCGGGCGAAGAACGGCGCGTTGCCGGCCTTGGGGGCGCTCAGCGTCTCGGTGCCGGGGGCGGTGGATGCCTGGTGGACGATGCACCAGCGCTACGGCAAATTGCCCTGGGCCGACCTGTTCCAGCCCGCGATCGGGCATGCCGAGGCGGGCGCGCCGGTGCCCGACATCATCGCCTATTATATCCGCCGCAGCCTCGCCGCGTTCCGGCGACCGGGCAACGGGCTGGAGGAAGTGGCCAACGCGCTACGCACCTATGGCCTGGCCGACGGCAAGGGGCCCGCGCTGGGGCAGGTGTTCCGCAATCCCGATCTGGCGCGGACCTATCGTGCGATCGCCGCGGGTGGCCGCGATGCGTTTTACCAGGGCGATCTGGCGCGGACGGTCGACCGGTATTTCAAGCGGATCGGCGGCTGGCTGCGCTACGAGGACCTTGCCGCGCATCGGTCCGAATGGATCGAGCCCAACCGCACCGACTATCGCGGGACGACGGTGCATGCGCTCGGCGCGAACACGCAAGGACTGGCGACCTTGCAGATGCTCAACATCCTCGAGCGCTTCGACCTGAAGGGGGCGGGGTTCCAGTCGGCGCTGTCGATCCACCTGCAGGCGGAGGCCAAGCGGTTGGCCTATGAGGATCGCGCGCGCTATTATGCCGATCCGCATTTCGCCACGCAGCCGGTCGAGTGGCTCATCTCGAAGGAGTATGCGGCCGAGCGCGCGAAGCTGATCCGGCCGGACCGGATCTTGACGCCGGTCTATCCCGGGCAGGCGCCGAGCCGCGGCGACACCACCTATTTCAGCTGTGCCGACAAGGACGGGCTGATGGTGTCGATGATCCAGTCCAATTTCCGCGGCATGGGATCGGGGCTGGTCGCGGATGGCTTAGGCTTCATGTTCCAGGATCGCGGGCAGTTGTTCAGCCTGAAGGACGGGCATCCCAACATCTATGCGCCGGGCAAGCGGCCGTTCCAGACGATCATCCCGGGCTTTGCGACGCGGGGGCGCGATCCGTGGATGAGCTTCGGCGTGATGGGCGGCGACATGCAGCCGCAGGGGCAGACGCAGATCATCGTCAACCGCGTCGATTACGGGCTCGAGATCCAGTCGGCGGGGGATTCGCCTCGCTGGCATCATGAGGGTTCGTCGCAGTCGATGGGCGAGGATTCGCCCGGGCTGGGCGCGACCGGGCTGTTGCGGCTGGAGAGCGGCGTACCGCTTGCGACTCGGCATAGGCTGGCCGAGATCGGCTGGACGATCGGTGATCCCGATGGCGGGTTCGGCCGCTACGAATGCGTCGAGCACCGGATGGATGGGCCCACGCGCGTTTATGCGGCGGCCAGCGAGATGCGAGCGGATGGGTGCGCGCTGGCGTATTGAGCGCGTCGCCGCCCCTGCGCCGTCACCCCGGACCTGATCGGGGGCGACGGCGCAGCGGTGGGGCCGGCCTTAGCGGCCGACGGCGGTGTAGGTGAACCCGGCCTGCTCGACGTCGGCGCGCTGATAGACGTTGCGCAGATCGACCATGATCGGGCCGGCCATCAGCCCCTTGAGCCGCGGCAGATCGAGCGCGCGGTACGCATCCCACTCGGTCACGATCACGACCGCGTCGGCGCCTTCGGCCGCGTCGTATGCGTCGGTGCAATAGACCAGATCGGGCATCATCGCCTTGGCCGGGCCCATGCCCTCCGGATCGTGCGTTCGCACCGTGACGCCCGCATCGGCGAGCGCGGTCGCGATCGCGAGGCTCGGCGCGTCGCGCATATCGTCGGTGTTCGGCTTGAACGTCAGGCCGAGCAACGCGACGGTCTTGCCGCGGGGGGTGTCGCCGAGTGCGTGCAGGACCTTGCGGCCCATCGCGCGCTTGCGGCTATCGTTCACCTTCACCACCGCTTCGACGATGTGGACCGGGGTCTGGTAGTCCTCCGCGGTCTTCAACAGCGCCAGCGTGTCCTTGGGGAAGCACGAGCCGCCATAGCCGGGGCCGGCATGGAGGAACTTCTTGCCGATGCGGTTGTCGAGGCCGATCCCGCGCGACACGTCGCGAACGTCGGCGCCGACCGCCTCGCACAGGTCCGCAATCTCGTTGATGAAGGTGATCTTGGTCGCGAGGAACGCGTTCGCGGCATATTTGATCAGCTCGGACGTGCGGCGGCTGGTGAACAGGATCGGCGATTCGCCGAGGTACAGCGGCCGATAGACGTCGCGCATCACCTGGCGCGCGCGATCGTCGTCGGTGCCGATGACGATCCGGTCGGGGCGCTTGAAATCGCCGATCGCGGCGCCCTCGCGCAGGAATTCGGGGTTGGAGACGACCGCGACGTCGATGTCCGGACGCTTTTCGCGCAGGATCGCCTCGACCCGGTCGCCGGTGCCAACGGGGACGGTCGACTTGGTCACCACCACGGTCGGGCCGGTGATGGCAGCGGCGATTTCCTCGGTCGCGGCAAAGACATAGCGCAGATCGGCATGACCGTCGCCGCGCCGCGAGGGCGTGCCGACCGCGATGAAGATCGCATCCGCGCCCGCGACCGCGCTGGCGAGATCGGTGGTGAAGGTGAGGCGGCCCGCCGCGACGTTCGAGGCGACGAGCAGGTCGAGCCCGGGCTCGAAGATCGGCATGCGGCCCGCGTGGAGCGCGTCGATCTTGGCCTGGTCCATGTCGACGCAGCAGACGTCATGTCCGAAGTCGGAGAAGCACGCGCCGGACACCAGACCGACATAGCCCGAACCGATCATTGTGATGCGCATAGTCAAAGTCCCTCGAAACCCGCGCTCCCTATTGGGTCAAAATCGGGGGCATGCAAGCGACCCGCGGGGAAGTTGTAAGGACCGGGGCCCCGGGCAGCGCCGCACCCGCGCAACCAAATGGTACCGCGCCGGTTGAACTGGGATCAACATCCTTCACCGCAGAGGAGCGATAGCATGGCAGAGGATATCAAGAGCGCGATCGACAAGGGTGCGGAGCAGAGCAAGGCGGCGACGGACCGCGCCGCGAGCGCCGCCAAGGATGCGACTGACAGGATGCGGCAGGGCGCCGAGCAGGCGCGCGATGCCTTTACCGAGAAGGTCGTCGATCCGGCCAAGCGCGCGGGCGAAGCGATGAAGGAAACCGGCGGCAAGATCGCCGAGGGCGGCGCGACGATCGGCAAGACGATGATCGACCAGGCCGAGCAGAATGCGCGCGAGGCGTTCGCGGCGATGCGCGAGGCGGCCAGCGCAAAGGACCTGACGCAGGTCATGAAGATCCAGGGCGATTACCTGCGTGAGCAGAGCCAGCGCAGCATGACCCAGGCGCGCGAGATCGGCGAGATGATCATGCGTTTCGGCAAGGACGCGGTCGCGCCGCTGCGGGGCGACGGCCCGAAATGACCGGAGCGCCTGCCGAATGGGGTCACTAGGCCCGCGTCAGGCAATGGGTGGAGCGACGTACGGACGAGCAAGAACGCCGTCGCTCCAGTCCCTAGACGGAGCCGATCGACCGCAACCTTGACGCCCCGCGGAATAGTATTGCGCTGCACGGCCGAGCTTGCGATTAGCACCTCGAGCGTAACGATCGAGTGACTGATGGACCGGGCCGTTCCCTTATCGCGCGCGACGCGAACGAGTGTCATGTTGAGGGCGGACATATTTCGCCTGAACCGCACCGGCGCCGAAAGCCACCGGGTCACGAATATCTCCGAGACGGGGCTTTGCATCGTGCAGGCCGAGGCGCTCGAAGTCGGCAGCGCCGTGGTCGTGGCGATCGGGCAGATCGCACCGGTCGCCGCTGACGTGGTCTGGGTGCGCGGCGGGCTTGCCGGATTGCGGTTCCACAAACCGATCGATGTCGCGCAGGCGCGGCTGCGCCGCGGCGCCGGCGATGTCGTCACGCCACCGGCAGCGGGATGGCTCGCCGAGTTGAACGATCCCTACGCGAAATAGCGGCATCGCCGCGCGCCAGTCCGCCATCCCGACCGGCGCGTCGTGGCCGGGATGACGGTGTAGATAGCCGCGTCTGGTTACCGGCCCTGGAGCTTGGTCAGGATGGTCATCGACTGTTCCGACCCCGATTGAGGGACGATCTCACCCGCGCGGTCGATGATCGAGTCCCAATGTGCCGCGACGCCTTCCGCCGACAGGTCGTCGCCGGTCAGCAGCGCGCCCTGCGTCAGCGTCACATAGGCCGCCTGGAACACGCCGGCGCCTGCGCCGACGATCATGTTGGTGGGCGCGTCCTCCGAGACGAGGAACACTGCCGCGGGCGCGACCTTGTCGGGGGAGAAGGCCTTGAACGCCTCTTCGGGGAAGATATCCTGCGTCATCCGCGTGCCCGCGGTCGGGGCGATCGTGTTGACCCGGATGTTGTTTTTTGCGCCCTCGATCGCGAGCGTCTTGGTCAGCCCCGCAAGGCCGAGCTTGGCGGCGCCGTAATTCGCCTGGCCGAAATTGCCATAGAGACCGGTCGACGATGCGGTCATCAGGATGCGGCCGTAATTCTGCGCGCGCATCGTTTCCCACACCGCCTTGGTAGCGTTGGCCGAGCCGTTGAGATGGACGTCGACGACGAACTTGAAGTCGGCGGGCTCCATCTTGGCAAAGCTCTTGTCGCGCAGGACGCCGGCATTGTTGATGAGGATATGGACGCCGCCCCAGGCTTCTGAGGCCTTTGCGACCATCTCGACCATCTGGTCATAGTCGGTGACGCTGCCGCCGTTCGACATCGCGGTGCCGCCCGCAGCCTCGATTTCCTCGACGACCTTCAGCGCTGCGTCGGAATGGCCGGTGCCGTCGCGCGAACCGCCGAGATCGTTGACGACCACCTTTGCGCCACGACGGGCGAGCTCGAGCGCATATTCGCGGCCGAGACCGCCGCCAGCGCCGGTGACGATCGCCACCTTGCCGTCAAAGCGAATGGACCCAAAGTTTCCGGACATGGAAAAGGCGCTCCTCTCTTATCGTTGGAGCGCCTTTCCTAGAACGTAAAGCTGGCCGTGCAAGCGGCGGATCGTCCGCCGCCTGCCTGGCTGTCAGTTACTTGCCGCCGCGGTTACGGCAGCCGTCCTTGACCGTCTTCGAGCATACCGGATACTCGGCGGGTGCCGGGGTCGGCGGCGTCACAGTCGGCTGACCGAAGGTGACGCGACCTGCGCCTGCCATCGGTGCGCCGGCCATCGGTGCGGCGGGGGCTGCTGCCGGATCGGCCGGTGCGGCCATTGCCGGATCGGCGGGTGCTGCGGGATCCGCGGGGGCGGCCTGGTCCGCCGGTGCCGTCTGCATCGCGGGATCGGCCGGCGCGGTCTGCGCGGCGGGGTCGGCCGGCGGCGTCGTCTGGGCGATCACGGGCGACGCGAGAAGAGCGGCGGCGGCGAGAAGGATGGACTTCATAGGAATCTCCTAAATGGGTGCACCATTTTGGTAGCGCGCCATCTCAACGCACTAAGTCGCGCTTGGGTCCTTCGTTTCGCATCCGATTCCATTCGCCCCGCCGCCAGCCCCGTATCGGGACAGAGTCGTCAGCCCCCCGTATCGAGCGAATAGCCGGCCGAACGGACGGTGCGGATGATGTCGGGACGCTCGCCGACGTTGATCGCCTTGCGCAGCCGACGGATATGGACGTCGACGGTGCGGCTCTCGATGTCGCTGTCATGGCCCCACACCGCGTCGAGCAGCCGCTCGCGCGAGAACACCCAGCCGGGATGTTCGAGGAAATGCTTGAGCAGCCGGAATTCGGTCGGTCCGAGCGAGACGACTTCGCCCGAGCGGCGGACCTTGTGGCCGACCGTGTCCATCTCGATGTCGGCATAGCTGAGCGCTTCGCCGGCAAGCGCGGGGCGCACGCGGCGAAGGACCGCGCCGACGCGGGCGACCAGCTCGCGCGGCGAGAAGGGCTTGGTGACGTAATCGTCAGCGCCGGTTTCGAGCCCGCGAACGCGGTCCTCTTCCTCGCCCCGCGCGGTGAGCATGATGATCGGCACGTTCTGCGTCTCGGGGGCGCGACGCAGGCGGCGGCACACCTCGATCCCCGACAGCCCCTCGACCATCCAGTCGAGCAGGACGATGTCGGGCACCTTCTCCTTGGCGAGCAGCAACGCTTCCTCGCCGTCGGGGGTGTGCGCGATCTCGAAATCCTCGCGCTTGAAATGCCAGACCAGCAGTTCGGCGAGCGCGGCGTCGTCCTCGACGAGCAGCATCTTTGCACGGGCCATGTCGATTACTCCTGCAGACCGCCGCGGTCGCGGTCGGTCATCTGCGTGCCGGTGGCGGCGAAATAGACCATCTCGGCGACGTTGGTGGCGTGATCGCCGATCCGCTCGAGATTCTTGGCGACGAACAACAGATGCGCGACCTGGCTGATCGTCTTCGGATTCTCGACCATGTAGGTGACGAGCGTCCGGAAGATGCTGTCGTAGAAATCGTCGAGCGCGGCGTCGCTTTCGACGACGCGCACCGCTTCCGCCGAATCGCGCTTGGCGAACGCGTCGAGTACATCGTGGACCATCTCGCTCGCCATCCGGCCCATCGCGGGCAGGATCGAGATCGGCTCGATCCGGTGCTCGCCATCGATCATCGGCACGCGCTTGGCGATGTTCTTGGCGTAATCGCCGATCCGCTCGACGACGCCTGCGATCTTCAGTGCGGCGACGACTTCGCGCAGGTCGACCGCCATCGGCGCGCGCAGCGCGATGATCCGGACCGCAAGCCGCTCGACCTCCGCCTCGATCATGTCGATCTGCTTGTCGGCGGCGCGCACCTGCTCGGCGAGCGCGATGTCGTTGCGTTGCAGCGCCTGCATCGCCTTGTCGATCGCGTCCTCGGCGAGCCCGCCCATCTGCGAGATCAACCCGCGCAGCTCGCCGATATCGTTGTCGAAGGCCTTGACCGTATGCGTGTTCATGCGTGGTCCTCCACTCAGCCGTACCGGCCGGTGATGTAATCCTTGGTCCGCTCTTCGCGGGGATTGGTGAAGATGTCGGAGGTGTTGCCGTATTCGACGAGCGTGCCGAGATGGAAGAACGCGGTCTTCTGGCTGACGCGCGCGGCCTGCTGCATGTTGTGCGTGACGATCACCATCGCATAGCGGCCGCGCAGTTCGTGGATCAGCTCCTCGATCTTGGCGGTCGCGATCGGATCGAGCGCGCTGCACGGTTCGTCCATCAGGATGACCTCGGGGTCGACCGCGATCGCTCGGGCGATGCACAGCCGCTGCTGCTGCCCGCCCGACAGCGCGGTGCCGCTGTCGCTCAGCCGGTCCTTGACCTCGTCCCACAGCCCGGCGCGGCGCAGCGACTTCTCGACGATCCGGTCGAGATCCGCCTTCGCGCCCGCCAGCCCGTGGATGCGCGGGCCGTAAGCGACGTTCTCGTAGATCGATTTGGGGAAGGGGTTCGGCTTCTGGAACACCATGCCGACGCGGGCGCGCAGCTGCACCACATCCATGTCGGGCGAATAGATGTCCTGGCCGTCGAGCTTGATCTCGCCGGTCACGCGCGCGCTGGCGACGGTGTCGTTCATGCGGTTGAGCGTGCGCAGGAAGGTCGACTTGCCGCAGCCCGAGGGGCCGATGAACGCGACGACCTCGTCCTGGTCGACGTCGATCGACACGTCGTTGATCGCGATCTTGCTGCCATAGGCGACGGAGACGTTGCGCGCCGTCATCTTCAGGACGGGGGCTTTCATGGGTTTTGGCATCACCAGCGGGTCTCGAATCGGTTGCGGAGGTAGATCGCGACGCCGTTCATCGCGAGCAGGAAGACGAGCAGGACGATGATCGCGGCGGATGTCTTTTCGACGAAGCCGCGGCTGACCTGATCGGACCACAGGAAGATCTGGACGGGCAGCACGGTCGCCGGATCGTTCAGGCCCGATGGGGGCGCCGCGATGAACGCGCGCATGCCGATCATCAGCAACGGCGCGGTCTCGCCCAGCGCGCGCGCCATGCCGATGATCGTCCCCGTGAGGATACCGGGCAAGGCGAGCGGCAGGACGTGGTGGAACACGACCTGGACGGGCGACGCGCCGATGCCGAGCGCGGCGTCGCGGATCGACGGCGGCACGCTTTTGATCGCGTTGCGGCCGGCGATGACGATCACCGGCATCGTCATCAGCGCCAGCGTCAGGCCGCCGACGATCGGCGCCGAGCGCGGCATGCCGAACGTGCCCAGGAATACCGCGAGGCCCAGCAGCCCGAAGATGATCGAGGGGACCGCGGCGAGGTTGTTGATCGACACCTCGATCAGGTCGGTCCAGCGGTTCTTGGGCGCATATTCCTCAAGATACAGCGCGGACAGCACGCCGATCGGGAAGGCGAGCAGCAGCGTGACGACCATCGTCAGCAGCGATCCCTTGAACGCGCCCCAGATCCCCACGCGCGTGGCGTCGGTCGAGTCCGCCGCGGTCAGGAAGCCGGCGTTGAAGCCGCGCGTCAGAACGCCCTTCGCCTTCAACCGCGCGACGACGGCCTCTGCATCGCGCGTGCCGTTGCCCTTGGCGGCGACGTCGATCGGGCTGGAGACGGGGACGTCGAACACCGTCTTGCGCTGGAGCAGCGACGGATCGGCCTTGATCGCGTCGCGGACCACCGCCCAGGCGCCGTCGGAGAGAAGTTCGTTGCCGTCCTTGCCGAACGCCTTGGTGGCGGCGAGGTCGACGGTGCCTTCGAGACCTGCGCCCGCGAGCGCGAGATCGGCACCGCGGCCGGCGAGGCGGGCGGGCTCGACCGGCAGCTTGGCGGCGGCGAGATCGACGGGCAGCGACACGCGCGTCTCGACGAAGCCGCTCGCGCCTTGGCTCACCATCGAGAACAGCAGATAGGCGAGGAACGCCGCGGACAGCCATACGGCGGCGAGCCCGGCGAAGCGGAAGCGGCGCTCCGACGCATAGCGGCGGCGGATCCGCGACTGCATCGCCTGCGTCGTCCAGTCGGTCGGCACGCGGCGCACGGGTTCCGCATTGGACACGGGGATCTGGGGCACGAGCGTGTCACTCATAGGCTTCGCGGTACCGTTTGACGACGCGCAGCGCGACGATGTTGAGAAGGAGCGTGACCACGAACAATGTCAGGCCCAGCGCGAACGCGGCGAGCGTCTTGGGGCTGTCGAACTCGGCCTCGCCGGTCAGCAGGTCGACGATCTGCTTGGTGACGGTGGTGGTGCTGGCGAACGGGTTGAGCGTGAGCGTGGCGACTCCGCTCGCGGCCATGACGACGATCATCGTCTCGCCGATCGCGCGCGATACGGCGAGCAGCACGCCGCCGACGACGCCGGGCAGCGCGGCGGGCAGCAGCACGCGGCGGATCGTCTCGGATTGAGTCGCGCCCATCGCCAGGCTGCCATCGCGCATCGACGAGGGGACCGCGGCGATCGAATCGTCCGCCATCGACGAAACGAACGGGATGATCATGATCCCCATTACGAGCCCGGCGGCCAGCGCGCTCTCGGACGAGGCCCAGCTGATCCCGATCGACACCGCGACGTCGCGCACCGCGGGGGCGACGGTGAGCGCGGCGAAATAGCCGTAGACGACGGTCGGCACACCCGCGAGCATCTCGAGGATCGGCTTCATCCATTTGCGCGTCGTCGGGGCGGCATATTGGGTGAGGTAGATCGCGCTCATCAGGCCGAACGGGATCGCGACGATCATGGCGATCACCGCGCCGATGAAGAACGTTCCCCAGAACAGCGGCACCGCGCCGAGCGACGCGCCGGGATCGCGCGCATCAATCACCTGCGGGCTCCAGTGCGTGCCGAACAGGAAATCGGCGATCGGCACGACCGAGAAGAACCGCGCCGATTCGTACAGCAGCGAGGCGACGATGCCGACCGTGGTCAGGATCGCGATCAGCGAGGCGCCAAGCAGCAGCAGCATGACGACGCGCTCGATCTGCGTGCGGGCGCCGAAGCCGGGTCTGACGCGGGTGAACGCGAACGCGCCGCCGGCGAACGCGAGCAGCAACGCGAGCGCGCTCGCAATCCAGTCGTAGCGCGACTGCGCGGCGGCGTAAGCGGGGGCCAGCGTCTGCGCGAGCCCGTGGAACGCGCCGAAGCTGCGGCCTTCGGCGAGACTGCGCGCCTCCGACAGGATCGACGCGCGATCGAAGCCCGGCGCGGGGAGCTGCATCGCGGCGGGCGTGGCGAGCACGGCGTCCGTGACGAGCGCGGGCGCGGTCATCGACCAGATCACGAGGAAGACGAGCGGCGGGATCACCGTCCACAGCGCGACGTACCAGCCGTGGTGCGAGGGCAGCGAACTGAACCGCGCGGTGCTGCCGGCGCGGAAGCGCGTGGCGCGGACGCGCGCGGTGAGCCAGCCGATCAGGCCGAGACCGAGGACGAGAAAGAGGAGGGCGATGGCTGACATTACAGGTCCCGCCCGCTCTGATGCTTGATCTGGATATGCGTGACCGCGTCTGCCGCGACCGCTGCTACCCCGCCAGCCGCCACTCCGCCGCCCGCCACGCGGCCAGCCGCCACCCCGGCGGAGGCCGGGGCCCAGGTGGGAAGGTCGGGGTAACGGTGCGCAGCCTTAGCCAAGGTAACGGTGCCCAACTGGACCCCGGCCTTCGCCGGGGTGGTGGCTTTGAGATATGAGATCGCCATCCAGCTTCCGTTCCCCCGCGGACGCGGGGGCCCAGCTAAGGCCGGGTTGCTTGCGTGGCTCCTGGGCCCCCGCTTTCGCGGGGGAACTAGAAAGACGAGAGGGGCGGGGGAACGCATCACTTCAGCACCGCCGGATCGAGCACCGTCTCGTTCGCGATGATCGCGGCCGAGCGCGCCTGGATGGCGGTGGGGGCGGCGATCAGGCCGCGCTTTACCAGCGGTCCGGTCATGCCCCAGTTTGCCGCGTAAAGCTTCAGCAGGTTGCGCAGGCCTGGGATCGCGGTCAGGTGCGCCTTCTTCACGTAGATATACAGCGGCCGGGACCCGGGATACGCATTGTCCGCGATCGTCGCATAGGTCGGGGCGACACCCGAGATCGACACGCCGTTCACGTCGTCCTTATTCTCTTCGAGATAGCTGTAGCCGAACACACCGATCGCATTGGGATTGGACTGGAGTTTCTGGACGATCAGATTGTCGTTCTCGCCCGCATCGACATACACCCCGTCCTCGCGGACGCGCGTGCACAGCGCCTTGTGCGCGTCGGGATCGGACGTCGCGAGCGGCTTGGCGGTCGGATCGCTCGCCTCGCAGCCCTTGGTCAGGATCAGCTCGGCGAGCGCGTCGCGCGTGCCGCTCGTAGCGGGTGGCCCGTAGACCTGGATCGGCACCGCGGGCAGCGCCGGATTGACGTCGCGCCAGACGCGCGCGGTATTGGTCTTGCCGCCGGGACTGGCGGCGAGCGCCTTGTAGAGATCGGTTGGCGTCAGCTGCATCTTGGGGCCGTTCTTCGCCTCCGCGAACGCGATGCCGTCGATCCCGACCTGGATTTCCATGACGTCGTGCACGCCGTTGGCGGCGCAGCTCTTATACTCGCTCGCCTTCATCCGGCGCGAGGCGTCCTCGATATCGGGATGCGCGGCGCCGATCCCGGCGCAGAACAGCTTCATCCCAGCGCCGGTGCCGGTCGATTCGATCACCGGCGCCTTGGCGTCGGGATCGTTGGCGACGAGCTGTTCGGCGATCATCGTCGTGAACGGATAGACGGTCGACGATCCGACCGCGGTGATCTGGTCGCGCGAGCCCGCACCGCCGCCATTCGCCTGATCGACGCACGCGGCAAGGGCCCCCATCAGGCCGAGAAGAACAAACCGCTGCACCAGAATCCCCGTCATGCACCGGCCTTAGCGGTACTAAAGACGCTCCTGTGTGACAGTTGGGTTACCCTTTTATGACACCGCCCTTGGGCGTCGCGCTGCTGGGCGGCAGGATGACCGAAACGGTGGTGCCGACGCCGACCTGGCTGACGATATCGAGCCGTCCGCGATGGCGCTCGACGATATGCTTGACGATCGCGAGCCCCAACCCGGTGCCGCCCAGCGACCGGCTGCGCCCGGCATCGGCGCGGTAGAAGCGTTCGGTCAGCCGCGGAATGTGCACCGCGGCGATCCCGTCGCCCTCGTCGCGAATCGACAGGCGGATCATGCCCGCATCGTCGCGCTTCAACGCGATCGTCACCGGCGTGCCCGCACGGCCATATTTCATCGCGTTGCCGATGAGGTTGTGGAGCATCTGCGACAGCTGGACGCGGTCGCCCGACACCGTTGCCAGGTTCGGGGCGATCGTCGCGACCAGATCCTGGCCTCGATCGCCCGCCGCATCGGCGAGCTCCTCGCGCGTGTCCTCGACGAGCTGCGCAAGATCGACCGCCTGGTCGGGCAGGCGGAATTTCTCCGCCTCGATCCGGCTCAGCGAGATCAGGTCCTCGACAAGCCGCTGCATCCGCCGCGCCTCGTCGTCCATGACTTTCAGGAACCGCGCGCGGACCTCGGCATCCTCGCCCGCCTCGTCGCGCAGCGTTTCGATGAAGCCGAGGATCGACGCGAGCGGCGTGCGCAGCTCATGGCTGGCATTGGCGACGAAATCGATCCGCATCCGCTCGGCGGCATAGTTGCCGGTCTGGTCGACGAGATAGACGATGCGCTGCCCCTCCGACGTCTCGCTGAGCAGCATCTCCCAGCGCTGGTCGCGCGTGCCCAGGCCGACGAGTTCGATCGGTCGCTCGCCGTCGATCGGTCCCGGCGTCCCCAGCCGCTCGGCGGCGGCGGGGTGGCGGATCGCCACGCGCGCGTCCTCGCCCAGGATGTGCGTGCCGAGCAACGTCCGGGCGGCGCGGTTGGCGAGCACCACGCGGCCGTCCTGCACCAGCATCACCGGCGCGACGATCGCATCGAGCACATCGTCGAGCACCGACGGAGTCATCGCGGTGGATTCGTCGGGCGCCGCCGTCTCGTCGCCGGTGCCGGCCGCGACCAGCGCTGCGGCGATCCCGCCGACGACCGCGACGATCGCGCCCTGGATGTCGTGCGTGATCGCGAACACCGCGATCGCGGCGACGATGACGACGACGATCGCCCAGAAGGTGCGCAGGCCAAATCCGGAAAGCATCTCGGTCTCCTGGGACGGAAATGGCGTCCACCCGGCCGCCTTACAGCGATCGGATGCAATCCGGTATTCCCCGTCGTGTCGCTGCGCACCGCCACTGCTCGCCACGACCGTCCTGCTTCGGCACGATCGGCGGGGCTATATTGTCAGCGCTTCAGGATTGTGAAAGGGCTGTGGTCTAGCAGGGGTAGCATGAGCGACGATACGCGATCCGATCAGGACCCGATTCCCGAAGCTGGCCCAGATACTGGCTCGGCTGCTGGCCCAGCCACGGGTGACTCGGCTGGCACGCCGACGCGGCGCCGGGTGCTGGCGCTTGGCGCGGTGACGGCGGGGGCGGTCGTGTCGATCCGCCCTGCGCTCGCGCAGACCGTCGGGTCGGTGCTGAACTGCGAGATCCCGGTCCCCGATCCGAGCCGCGCGGGCAGCTATATCGATCCGGACGGCAAGACCGTGCCCGCAAGGACGAAGGGCGCCTTCCCGCCATCGCCCCGCGCGTTCAAGGGCGAGGAGGTGAAGCGGGCGATGGCCAATGGCAGCACGTTGCCGGGCACCGATTCGCAGCGCAGCCGGGCGTACGTCAATTATATCCGCCGGTTGCAGCGCGGTCAGGGCGGCTTCACCTGTTTCGCATCGTTGCAGATGCCGCGCGGCTGACGCCGTGCCCGATGCGCTCTACCGCGGTCCGCCCGAGGACGGGCTGCTGATCGCGCCGCTCGACGCGTTCACCGCAGTCTACCACCGGGCATCGGGCATTACGCATCTGTTGACCGAGCCCGCGCCGCAGATCCTGGCGATCCTGCAGGAGAGGGCGCTGTCGCTCGACTCGCTGCTCGACCGGCTCGAGCGGGACTATGACTTGGCCGATGGCACGCGCGAGGCGCTGGCGGCGCGGCTCGACGAGCTGGTCGAGGCCGGGCTCGTCGCGCGCCTATGAGGCACGCCTTCTCCGTCCGCATCGGCCCGATCGGCTTTCGCATCGGCTCGGACTGGCGCGCGCCGATCGCCACGCTCGAGACGCTGTACCGCAACTATCCCGGCCCGCGCGACGGCGTCGCCGACTTCACCGTCCGGCTGTTCGCGCGGCGGCCGTGGCGGCGGTTCGTTCGGCCCTCGGTCGAGATCGGTGGCGACTACATGCTGCCTGAAGCCGCGCCGCTGCCGTTGCGCCAGGGGCTGCTGGCCGCCGAAATGGCGATGAACCTGCAGATGGCGCTGGGCGTGCGGCGCTATCTGCTGCTGCATGCGTCGGCGGTCGAGCGCGATGGCCATGCGGTGCTGATGACGGGGATTTCGGGAGCGGGGAAGTCGACGCTGGCGACGCTGCTCGCCGCCAGGGGCTGGCGGTTCATGGGGGACGAGTTCGCGCTGCTCGATCCGGCGACCGGGTTGGTTCACGCGTTTCCCCGGCTGATCAGCCTGAAGAACGAGGGGATCGCGGCGGCCGAGGCGGCGTGGCCCGCGGCGCGGATGGGGCCGCTGCTACGCGCGACGCCAAAGGGCGATATCCGCCACATGGTGCCCGACGCGCGGGCGATCGCGACGATGGACACGCCCGCCACGCCCGCATTGCTGGTGTTTCCGCGCTATGGTTTTGCCGCCGAGACCCGACCGGTGCCGCCGGCCGAGGCGTTCGTCCGGATGACGCAGGCCTCGACCAATTACGTCGCGCTCGGCGAAGCGGGGTTTCGTGGGCTGACCGGGCTGATCGCGCAGGTTCCGTCGGTCGCGATCGATTATCCCGATGGGGCGAGCGCGATCGCGCAGGTCGAAGCCTTATGGTCCGCGTTGTGAAGGACGCGCGGGTACTGGCGCGCGCGCTCGCCGATCCTGCGAGCATCGCCGGGCTTGATGCGGATGGCTGGACCGCGTTGCTGGCGATGGCGCGCGCGGAGCAGCTGATCGGCACGCTGGCGATGCGGGTCGACGGCTTGGCGATGCCGGCGGCGGTGAAGGCCATTCTCGACGACGCCCGCGAGGCCGCCGAGCATGGGCGCCGCGCGGCGCTGTGGGAGGCTGAGATGGCGCGGCGCGCACTGGCCGCGGTCGACTGCCCCGTCGTCCTGCTGAAGGGCACCGCGTTCGTCGCGGCGGGGCTGTCGGCGGGGCAGGGGCGCTCGATCGGCGATCTCGATATCCTGGTGCCGCGCGAGTCGATCGACACGGTCGAGGCGGCGTTGCTGGCGGCGGGGTGGGAATGGGTGAAGCCCGACCCGTATGACGACGCCTATTATCGACGCTGGATGCACGAACTGCCGCCGCTGATCCACCGCGAGCGCGACCGGATGATCGACGTCCATCACACGATCCTGCCGCTGACCGCGCGGATCACACCCGATCCGGTGGCGCTGATCGACGATAGCGTTACGCTGGAGAACGCGCTGCGGACGCTGTCGCCGAACGGGATGCTGATCCATGCTGCGGCGCATCTTTTCGCGGATGGCGATCTGGCGGGCGGCTTGCGCAACCTCTGGGACATACGCTGTCTGGTTGAGGAGTTCGGCACCGATGGGCTTGCCGCGGATGCGGGGCGGCACGGGCTGTCCGCGCAGGTGGCGCGGTCGCTGCGGATCGTCGATGCGCTGTTCGGTGCTGGCGAGGCGACGGGTATCGACCGGCTCTACGTTCGCCGCGTCACTGCGCGCGATGGCTGGGGCAGGCCGACGCGACCGGTTACCCGTCTGGCCTTCTATATCCGCTCGCACTGGCTGCGGATGCCGCCGGCGATGCTCGCGCGGCATCTCTGGACCAAGTTCCGCAAGGCCTAAAATACGTGGCCTACGGCAGTCGCGCACCACGCTGGCGTCGGACCGCCCAGACGATCAGCAGCACCACGGTGATCGCCAGCGTGTCGGCGATCCAGTCGTGGATGTCGCAGTCGCGGTGCAGCGACGGGATCGATTGCAGCACCTCGATCAGCGCGCCGAGGAACGACAGCCGCTCGCCGATCCGGAACAGCCGCGCGGTCGGATAGGAGAAGGCCGCGAGCAGCGCGATCGTCGCGAAGGCGAGCATATGCTCGAACTTGTCGCCGAACTGATCGATCGGCACATGCGGCGGCTTTGGCAGCAATGCCATCGTGACCGCGAACACGACCGCGGCAACCAGTACAAGGCGCAGGAGCAGCGTGCGGTTCATGCGCCGAGCCTTTCGAGCGTCGGGATCAGCGCGTCGAACCCGTCGATCACCGCGTCCGCGCCGAGGTCTTCGACCGGCTGCATGAGGAAGCCGTAGCTGCAGGCGACCGTCGGCAGTCCCGCGGCTTGCCCCGCCTGGATGTCGAAGATCGAATCGCCGACGAACGCGGCGCGGCCGCCGCCGCATTGCCGGACCATTTCGTGGATCGGCATCGGCGAGGGCTTGGATTCGGACATCGTGTCGCCGCCGAGGATGCAGGCGAACCGATCGATCAGGCCAAGCTCGCCGAGCACCGTCCGCGCGAACCGTTCGATCTTGTTGGTGACGATGCCGAGCGTGACACCCTTTGCCGCCAGCGCATCGAGCGCGTCGACCACGCCGGGATAGGGCCGGGTCAGCACGCAGATATTGGCTTCGTAATACGCGAGCAGCCTGGCGTGGAGCGTATCGAGCATCGCCTCGTCATAGCCGCCGGTCGCGGTCAGGCCCTGCTTGAGCATGTGGCGGGCGCCACCGCCGATCATCGGCTTGACCTGTTCGACGCTGAGCGCAGGACGATCGACCGATGTCAGCGCGTGGTTGACCGCCGCCGCAAGGTCGCCGCTGGTGTCCAGCAAGGTGCCGTCGAGGTCGAAGCCTACGATCTTAAATAAAAATTGCGTCATTGCGCGCGGACCTGCCAGCGACACTATGGAATTGGCAAGGCTTTCGTGGCAGCGATCCTTCCATGACGACGCATTCCAACGACCAGCCGATTCCGATCCACCCCAATGCGGCCTCCGTCGCTGTCGTCATCCTTGCCGCGGGCAAGGGGACGCGGATGAAGTCGGACCTGCACAAGGTGCTTCACCCGATCGCGGGGCGGCCGATGCTGCTGCATCTGGTCGCGAGCGCAGGCGCGTTGCAGCCGGCCAGGACGGTCGTCGTGACGGGTGCGGGGCGCGAGCAGGTCGAGGCTGCGGTCGCGCCGCTCGGCATCGTCACCGCGCTCCAGGCCGAGCAGCTCGGCACCGGCCATGCGGTCGCGCAGGCGCGCGCGGCGCTGGCTGGGTTCGAAGGCGACGTGCTGATCCTCTACGGCGACGTGCCGCTGGTCACCGCCGCGACGATGCAGCGGATGATCGACCGGCTGCACGGCGACGACACGCCGGCCGTCGTCGTGCTCGGCTTCCGCCCCGCCGATCCCGGCGCTTATGGTCGCGTCATCGCCGATGCTGCCGGCCGGATGGACCGGATCGTCGAGTATAAGGACGCGTCGGCGGCGGAACGGGCGGTGACGCTGTGCAATTCCGGGCTGATGGCGGTGCGATCGACCGACCTGTTCGCGTTGCTCGACCGGCTCGGCAACGACAATGCGGCGGGCGAATATTACCTGACCGATATCGTCGGGCTGGCAGGCGCGGATGGCCGCGCGTCCGCGGTCATCGAAACCGGCGCGGACGAGGTGGCCGGCGTCAACAGTCGCGGCGAACTCGCCGGGGTCGAGGGCGCGTGGCAGGCGATACGGCGCGCGCAGGCGATGGCCGACGGCGCGACTCTGATCGCGCCCGATACCGTCTGGTTCGCGCATGACACGGTGATCGGCCGCGACGTCGTGATCGAGCCCAACGTCGTTTTCGGCCCAGGCGCGCGCGTCGATGACGGCGCGACGATCCACGCGTTCAGCCATGTCGAGGGCGCGACCGTCGGCAAGGGGGCGAGCGTGGGCCCGTTCGCACGGCTGCGCCCCGGCGCAGAGCTGGGCGCGGACACCAAGGTCGGCAACTTCGTCGAGGTGAAGAAGGCGATTATCGGCGACGGCGCGAAGGTCAGCCACCTCACCTATATCGGCGATGCCGACATCGGTGCCGGCGCGAACATCGGCGCGGGGACGATCACCTGCAACTACGACGGCTATTTCAAATACCGGACGGTCGTGGGCGCGGGCGCGTTCATCGGATCGAACTCCGCACTCGTCGCGCCGGTGACGATCGGCGCGGGCGCGATCGTCGCGGCGGGATCGGTGGTGACTCGCGACGTCGAGGCCGACGCACTCGCGCTCGTCCGCCCGCCGCAGGTCGCCAAGCCGGGCTGGGCGAAGAGCTTTCGCGATCTGATGCTGGCGAAGAAACGCGGATGAAGCCCGCCGCGCTATTCGCCGTGCTGGCGCTGGCGGGATGCGCCACGGCGCGATCGCAGGGCGATGCGATCCCGCCGATGCTGGCGATCGAGCGGGCCGCAGGGCTCGCCCCCGGCGGCTATCCCGGCACGTTCGTCATGACGGTGCGCGCGTCGGGCCGGCAGGGTTCCAGCCTGTATCTCAATTCGGAAAGCGATTACCGCGACCCGCGCAACCTTTCGCTCGAGGTGCGACCGGTCGCGCAGGCGCAGCTCGAAAGCCGGTTGGGCGCGCCTGCGGAAACCGTGTTGCTGGGACGCACGATCCAGGTGGACGGCGAGGCGCGCCGCGTACGGATCGATTTCACCGTCGGCGGTCGCCCGACCGGCAAATATTATTACCAGACCCATGTCGTCATCGAGCGGGGCGAGCAGCTCCGCTCGGTCGACTGAACGAACGGACAGAAGTTATGTGTGGTATCGTAGGCATTCTCAGCACGACCGACGTCGCCGAGCGGTTGCTCGACGGGCTGAAGCGGCTCGAATATCGCGGCTATGATTCGGCGGGAATCGCCACCGATTTCGACGGCGCGATCGAGCGTCGTCGCGCATCGGGCAAGCTCGTCAACCTGGCGAACGAACTCGCCGCGCACCCGCTGCCGGGCAAGACCGGCATCGCGCACACGCGCTGGGCGACGCATGGCGGGCCGACCACCAACAACGCGCACCCGCATGCGACCGGCGAAGTCGCGGTCGTCCACAACGGCATCATCGAGAACTTCAAGCCGCTGCGCGACGAACTGATCGCGCGCGGCCGGACCTTCACCAGCGAGACCGACACCGAGGTCGTCGCGCATCTCGTCAGCGAGAAGGTCGAGGCGGGAATGGACCCGGTGTCCGCCGTCCGCGAGATCCTGCCGCGGCTGCACGGTGCGTTCGCGCTCGCGATCCTGTTCCGCCAGCATCCCGACCTGTTGATCGGCGCGCGGCTCGGCTCGCCCTTGGTCGTCGGACACGGCGAGGGCGAGATGTATCTCGGCTCGGACGCGCTCGCGCTCGCGCCGCTGACGCAGCGTATCGCCTATCTCGACGAGGGCGACTGGGTCGTGCTGACGCGTGACGGGGCGCAGGTCTATGACCGCGACAACACGCCCGTCGAGCGCGCGATCACGCTGTCGGGGATCACCGGCGAGGTGATCTCGAAGGGCAACCACAAGCATTACATGCTGAAGGAGATCTACGAGCAGCCGATCGTCGTCGCGCAGACGCTGCGCTCGTACCTGAAGCGGATGGAGGGCGAGGTTTCGCTCCCGATCCCGGAGTTCGACCTGTCGACGATCAAGCGCGTCACGATCGTCGCGTGCGGGACGAGCTTCTACGCCGGCATGGTCGCCAAATACTGGTTCGAGCAGTTCGCGCGCGTGCCCGTCGACCTCGATGTCGCGTCCGAGTTCCGCTACCGCGCGCCGGTGATGGAGGAGGGCGGTCTCGCGCTGTTCATCTCGCAATCGGGCGAGACCGCGGACACGCTCGCGGCGCTGCGCCATGCCAAGGCCGAGGGGCAGAAGATCGCGGTCGTCGTCAACGTGCCGACCAGCTCGATGGCGCGCGAGGCGGACCTGCTGTTGCCGACGCATGCCGGCCCCGAAATCGGCGTGGCGTCGACCAAGGCGTTCACCTGCCAGCTCGCGGTGCTGGCCGCCCTCGCCGCCAATCTGGCGCGCGCGAAGGGTCTGTTGTCGAAGGATCAGGAGCGCGAGATCGTCCGGCATCTCGCCGAGGCGCCCGCCGCGCTGAACGGTGCGCTGGCGTATGACGAGGCGATCGAGGCGATGGCGCACAACATCGCCGGCGCGCGCGACGTGCTGTATCTGGGGCGTGGGACGGATTACCCGCTCGCGCTCGAGGGCGCGCTGAAGCTGAAGGAAATCAGCTACATCCACGCCGAGGGCTATGCCGCGGGCGAGATGAAGCACGGGCCGATCGCACTGATCGACGAGCATGTGCCGGTCATCGTCATCGCGCCGTCGGGGCCGCTGTTCGACAAGACGGTCAGCAACATGCAGGAAGTGATGGCGCGCGGCGGCAAGGTCGTGCTGATCTCGGACTATGACGGGATCCAGGCGGCGGGCGAGGGCTGCATGGCGACGATCACGATGCCCAAGGTGCATCCGCTGATCGCGCCTCTGGTCTATGCGGTGCCGGTGCAGTTGCTGGCGTATCATGTCGCGGTGCTCAAGGGCACGGACGTGGATCAGCCGCGTAATCTGGCGAAGAGCGTTACCGTCGAATAACGGCTTCCGTCATCCTGACGAAAGTCAGGATCCAGAGCCGCAGAGCGCTGCGCCTGGTACTCTGGGTCCTGACTTTCGTCAGGATGACGTGGGGAGGGCGGAACGCGTCGCGGTGCGTGAGCCGAGTGCGGTATTCCCCGCATCCCCTCAATCGAGGGAATGCGGGGGGAGGGGGGCGGCCTTACTTGTCGTCGCGGACCAGTTCGGTGGCGGCGAGGTGCTCGGCCAGGAACCAGACCTGCGGCTCGTGCGTGCGGATGATATTGCTCACCAGCAGGTCATTCGTGCCGTCATCGCCCGACTCGTCGGCGGCTTCGGCACCTTCATGAGCCTGGCGCAGGATGATCTCATGCGCTTCGAGCAGCCGAGCGAGCTGCGTCGGTACGTCCTCGCGGCCCTTGGGCGGACGCGGGATCGTCGTCATTTCGGCAACGTCGTGCGACATCGCGATCGAGATGCCGCCTAGGGCCATGATGCGTTCTGCGACAAGATCCACGAGGGCGGCCTGCTCCTCGTAATGCTTGTCGAGCAGCAAATGGAGCTGGTAGAAGGTCGCACCCGACATCTGCCAGTGATGCTTCTTGTACATGTCGCGCAGCGTCATCGTGTCCGCGAGGACCTGGTTCAGCGTCGCCACGCTTTGCGCGCGGGCATTGTCCTCGAGCGCGATCGGCAGGCGCTTGAGCGTGCCGTAAGGCTGGATCTCGCGATACTCGACCTTGTACTGCGGCTGTGCCTCGGCCGAGACGGCGCCGGCGAGATCGGTGGGCTTGGTGGGCTTCTTCGCCATCGCAAATTCCTGTCTGTTTGGATGAACTCGACAGGCATAACGCACGATCGGGCAAATCGAGGCAGACGAAATCGTCGTTCACTGTGAGTGCCAGCGCCGCCCAGCCGCGCGGGGACCCGGCGCGTCCCTCTTGACGGGAGCGCGCGGGCAAAGGAAGCGGGCGGGCGCAAAATGTTGGGAGTTTGGGATGACGGAAGCACCTCTGGTCGCAGGGATCGAACTCGGCGGGACAAAATGCATCTGCATTCTTGCGCGCGGGCCCGATCAGATCGAGGAAACCGTGCGTATCCCGACCACCCGCCCCGACGAGACGCTCGCCGCGATCGAGGCGGTGCTCGATCGGTGGAGCGGGTTCGTCGCGATCGGCATCGCAAGCTTCGGTCCGGTTTCGATCGATCGCCACGCAGCCGATTATGGCCACATCACCTCGACCCCCAAGCCGGGCTGGGCGGGCACCGATATCGCGGGACGGTTGCAGCGGCGCTACGGCGTGCCGACCGGCTTCCATAGCGACGTCGTCGGCGCAGCGCTCGCCGAGGCGTTTTGGGGAGCGGCAAAGGGCCTGCCCGACATCGCCTATGTCACCGTCGGCACCGGCGTCGGCGCGGGGATGATCGCGAACAACCGCCCGGTCGACGGGCTGACGCATTCCGAACTGGGCCATATCCGCCCTGCGCGGTTCCATGGCGACGACTGGATCGGCAACTGCCCGTTCCACGGCGCGTGCATCGAAGGGCTGGTCGCCGGCCCGGCGATCGCCGCGCGGATCGGCCATCCCGCGGACGAAGCGCCCGCCGACCATCCGGTGTGGGACGGCGTCGCGGATGCGCTGGGCCAGCTGTGCCATACGCTGGTGCTGACGGGCATCCCGCGGCGGATCGTGATGGGCGGCGGCGTGATGGGCGCGTCGCATTTGTTTCCGCGCGTGCGGGCAGCGATGACGCGCAGCCTGGGCGGCTATATCACGCTGCCCGAGGTGGCGCTGACCGACACGTTCATCGTGCCGCCGGCGCTTGGCAACAATGCCGGGCCGCTGGGGGCGATAGTGCTGGGCGGACAGGCACTTGGCCAGCAACTCGAAACATCGTTTACGCCGTCTTAACCGCATCTCACTAACACATGATTGTGAGAACTGACGGCACGTAAGCCATCGCTGGACGGCGACGGTCGTGCCCCCCGGGGAGCGGTGTTCGAATGCGTATTCTGATCGTGGACGACGAGCCGCCGATGCACGACAGCTACCGGCGCAGCTTCGCCGGGCCGCGATCGAGCGACGGATCCGCGCTGGACGCGATGGCGGCGGAGCTGTTCGGCGACGATCTGGACAATAGCGTCGCCGACGCGCCCGCATTCGCGCTGACCTATTGCGAGCAGGGGCTCGAGGCGATCGCCGCGGTCGAGCAGGCGCTGGCCGATGCGGATCCGTTCGCGGTCGCGTTCATCGACGTGCGGATGCCGCCGGGGATCGACGGGCGCGAAACCGCCAAGCGGATCCGCGCGCTCGATCCCGACGTCAACATCGTGATCGTCACCGGCTTCTCCGATTTCTCGCCGGTCGAGATCAGCAAGGTCGCAGGCCCCGCCGACAAGATCTTCTACATCGCCAAGCCGTTCGAGGTCGCCGAGATCCTGCAGACCGCGACCGCGCTCGCGCAGCGCTGGCGCAACGACTGCGACCTGGCGACCGCACGCAACCTGCTTGCGGCGCAGGTGGTGCAGCTCGAGGAGCAGGCGGCCGAGCTGGCCGCGAACGAGAGCCGCGCGCTGCACATGGCGACGCATGATTCGCTGACCGACGCGCCCAACCGGCTCGCCTTTCTGCGCGCGCTGGCGGCGCGGACTCGCGATGACGGGCTGTTTGCGACGGTGATGATCGATCTCGACCGGTTCAAGCTGGTCAACGACACGCTCGGGCATCTCGCCGGCGACGCGCTGATCCGCGAGATTTGTGTGATCCTCAACCGGTCGACCCCCGATGGCGCGCTCGTCGCAAGGCTTGGCGGCGACGAGTTCGGGGTGCTGTTCGAAACCGCGGGCGAGGCGGCGGCGGTGATGGCGTGCGAGCTGATCGTAGCGGCCTGCTCGGTCAGCCTGCAGGTGTTCGGCAGTTCGGTGCAGGGCGGCGCTTCGGCCGGGCTGGTCGTGACGCCCGGCGGACAGGGCCGCGACCCGGTCGACGTGATGCGCCGGTCCGACCTTGCGCTGAACGATGCCAAGCGCGGCGGGCGGGGCATCGTGCGCGTGTTCGACGAGAGCATGGACGAGGGCATCCGCTTTCGCCGCCGGGTCGAATCGGGCCTGAGCCAGGCGATCGCCAAGGGCGAGCTGAGCCTCGCCTATCAGCCGATCGTGTCGCGCGATGCGATCGACGTGGTCGGGTTCGAGGCGCTGGTGCGCTGGAACACGCAGGAATACGGACTGATGAGCCCGGCGACCTTCATTCCGATCGCCGAGGAATCGAACCTGATCCACGAGCTTGGCGACTGGGTGCTGGGGCAGGCGCTCGACGTGTTGCAGCAATGGCCGGGGCAATATGTCTCGGTGAACTTTTCCCCGCGCCAGTTCCGCCGGCACAATTTCGTCGGCCACATCATGGAAAGTGTCCAGCGGGCAGGGATCGCGCCGGCGCGATTGCAGATCGAGATCACCGAGACCGCGATCTTCGACGATGCCGAACGCGCTGCCGAGACGCTGTATAAACTGCGCCAGATGGGCTTCCGGATCGCGCTCGACGATTTCGGCACCGGCTATTCGAGCCTGTACAATATCCGCAAGTTCGCGCTCGACTGCCTCAAGATCGACAAGTCGTTCATCGACGGCATGGGGCGTGAGCGCGAGAGCGCGGCGATCGTCCATTCGATCATCCACCTCGGCCGGGCGCTCGGCCTGGGCGTGATCGCGGAAGGCGTCGAGACCGAGGCGCAGGTCCAGGCGCTGCGCCTTGCCG
This sequence comes from Sphingomonas aurantiaca, assembly GCF_003050705.1. Lineage (GTDB taxonomy): Bacteria > Pseudomonadota > Alphaproteobacteria > Sphingomonadales > Sphingomonadaceae > Sphingomonas > Sphingomonas aurantiaca. The sequence goes on from NZ_QAOG01000003.1 coordinate 457,385, forward strand.
GGGCAAGCCATATGCAGGGCTATTTCTTCTCGCGTCCGGTAAACGCCGAACGCGCGCTGGAGATGGCGCGCAAGGGCACGGTCAGCGGCAGCGACGACGTCTCGACCGACGATCACCGGATCCGCCAGACGTTCGGTATGCGCAGCTGATGCCGCGGGCAGGGATGCACGGCTGATGCCGTCGGCCGGGATGGGTCGGCTGCCGCCCATCCTCGGGCGGCAGTTCGGACGGATGCGGACACGGTCGTCGCTCGGCGCCAAGCTGGTGGCGATCATGACTGCGGTCGGGCTGGTCGCGACGATCGCGATCACGCTGCTGCTCGCGGGGATCATCACGCCGAGCTTCACCAAGCTGGAGGGCAAGGCGATCGCCGGGCATGTCGGGCGCGCGCGCACCGCGCTGTCCGACTATGCCGCCGGCGTCGAGAGCGCGGTGCGCGACTATGGCGACTGGAACGCCAGCTACGCCTATATGGCCGACCCTCGCGCCGGGTCGGAACGTGCGTCACCGTTGCCGCGTACGATGACCGATCTCGGGATCAACGGCATGGCCTATGTCAGTCCTGCGAGCCGGGTCGTGATCGCCCGCTGGCACGATCCGGTCCGCGGCGCGCAGGGCGGCGTCGAGCGCGCGCGGCTGACCGCGATGATCGCGCGGACCGATCTTGCCGCGGTGCTCGGGCGGCGGAGCTCGGGGCGGTTCTACGCGCGTATCGGCGATAGGGTCGCGGCGATCGGGGTGGCGGGAGTCCGGCGGTCAGACGGCAGCGGCATCCCGCGCGGCTATGTCCTGATGGCGCGGGTGATCACGCCGCAGCAGCTGGCGACGCTGCTCCCCGCCGGCGCGCGGATCGATACCGCCGCGCAGGGCGACGCCGTCGCGGTCACCGCGGGGGCGTCCAAGCTGACTCTCGTCGTGCCGCTGATCGGCGCCGACGGCCATGCGGTCGCCGGCGCGCGGTTCACGATTCCACGCGACGTTTCGCTGCTGGGGCGCCGCGTATTGCTGCTCGCGGTGGCAGGATCGACGGTGCTCTTGCTGCTGGTCCTCGTGATGCTCAGGCGGATGATCGAGCGGCTCGTGCTGCGCCCGCTCCACAGGGTCGAAAGCCATATGCAGCGGGTGCGCGTGTCGGGGTCGCTGGCGTTGCTGGAGGAGGACGAGCGGCGCGACGAGATCGGCTCGCTCGGGCGGAGCTTCAACGCTATGCTGCGCCAGTTGAAGGATCTACGCGAGCAGATCGAGGCACAGTCGTTCGACCTGGGGCGGAGCGAGAGCGCGGTCGCGGTCATGCACAACGTCCGCAACGCGCTGAACCCGATCAGCACGATCCTGAGCCAGGGCATCGCGCAGTCCGCCGCGATCGACCGGGCGACGATCGATCGCGCGATCGCCGAACTGGCGCAGGGCGACGTGCCCGAGGCGCGCCGGCGCAAGCTCGCCGCGTTCGTCGCCGCCGCGGTCGAGGCCGAGAGCGCCGATCGCGATGCCATGCGCCGCGAGATGGTCGTCGGTCGCGAGGCGATGGCGGACGTCCTGGAGATCATCGGCCAGCAACAGCGCGCCGCGCACGAACGCCCCGCGCTGGAGGTGTGCGACGTCAGCGACATCATCGCGCGCAACGCGACGATCGCGCGCTATGCGCTGGGCACCTCGATCGCGTTCAGCTTTCCCGCGGGGCCGAGCCCGGTGATGGCAAGCCGGGTGATCCTGAGCCAGGTGATCGGCAATCTGTTCGGCAATGCGGTCGAATCGATCGTCGCGCGCGGCACGGGCAGCGGATCGATCGTGGCGACGGTCAGCCAGTCGCAGGGCCGGGTCACCGTTGCGATCCGTGACGATGGCGAGGGCTTTTCTGCCGAGGCCGGGGCGCTGCTGTTCCAGCGCGGGTTTTCGACCCGGGCGCACAAGTCGGGTGGGCTGGGGCTGCATTGGTGCGCCAATTCGATGGCTGCGATGCTCGGCGCGCTGCGGCTGGAAAGTGATGGCCCGGGGCTTGGCGCGGTCGCGACGCTGACGCTGGATGCGGCGGATACGGCGGTCTCGAAGGCGGCGTAGCGCTACCGGTTCGGACGGCGTCCGTCACAACAGGCTCGGCTGCACCTCGTCCTCGTCGCCCATGATTCCCGACAGCGTCAGGCCGAGCAGGCGTACGCCGTCCGGCACGGGCAATTGTGCCATCAGCAGGTCGAGCCCCGCCGCCAGGAACGCCGTCTTGTCGGTGACCGCCGCCTGCGACGAGCGGGCCCGCGTGATCGTGCGGAAATCGGCGTGGCGCAGCTTGAGCGTGACCGTGCGGCCGCGCGTGCCGTGTCGTTCGATTCGCACCCAGGCCGCATCCGCCACGCGGTGCAGCGCGGCGCGAAGATCCTCGGCGGTGCTGAGATTGGTCTCGAACGTGCGTTCCGCGCCGACCGACTTGGCCGCGCGGTTGACGCGCACCGGGCGGTCGTCGATCCCGCGCGCGGCGCGGTAGAGATACTCGGCATAGCTGCCGAAATGTGCCTGGAGGAAGGCGAGGCTCCGGCCGAACAGGTCCGCGCCGGTGAGGATGCCGAGCCGCTCCATCTTCTGCGCGGTCACCGGGCCCACGCCGTGGAAGCGCTTGACGGGCAGCGACTGGACGAACGCCGCGCCGCGCTTCGGCGTGATGATGCAGATCCCGTCGGGCTTGTTCTGGTCCGAGGCGAGCTTGGCGATGAACTTGTTGTAGCTGACGCCCGCCGACGCGGTGAGGCCGGTGTCCGCCTTGATGCGCGCGCGGATCTCCTCGGCGATCGCAGCGGCGGTGCCCAGCCCACGAATATCCTCGGTGACGTCGAGATAGGCTTCGTCGAGCGACAGCGGCTCGATCAGGTCGGTATAGTCGGCGAAGATCGCGCGGATCCGGTCGGACACCTCGCGGTAGACGTCGAAGCGCGGGGGGACGAACACGAGGTCGGGGCAGCGGCGGATCGCGGTGACCGACGGCATCGCGCTGCGCACCCCGAACGCGCGCGCCTCGTAGCTAGCGGCTGCGACGACGCCGCGCGCGCGCGACCCGCCGACCGCCACGGGCCTGCCCCTGAGCGAAGGATCGTCGCGCTGCTCGACCGAGGCATAGAAGGCATCCATGTCGACATGGATCACCTTGCGCTGGGCGGGAGGCTGGGTAGGAGGAACCATCAGCGCCCTAGATAGGCGTGCGGGCGGCGACGATACAGGGTGCATCCGCAACCAATCGCGCGGCTGTGGGTACTGCCGACGGGTAAATAAAGGGACGCGAATGCAGGTCGGTAAGGAATGCTGGCGGGTCGAGCGCGCCGAACAGATGGCGGTGATCGTCGATGCGGAGAAGTATTTCCGTACCGCGCGAGTCGCGATGATGGGCGCCAAACGCCGCATCCTGCTGATCGGATGGGATTTCGACGCGCGCATCGAACTCGAGCCCGGCGTCGACCGCCCCGGCGAACCCAAGAAGCTCGGCGACTTCATGCTGTGGCTGGTCGAGCGCGAACCCGATCTGGAGGTGTTCGTGCTGCGCTGGGATACCGGCGCGATCAAGTCGCTGTTCCGCGGCTCGACGATCTTCACGATGATGAAATGGATGAAGCACAAGCGCATCCACACCAAGCTCGACGGGCATCATCCGACCGCGGCGTCGCATCACCAGAAGATCGTCATCATCGACGATGCGCTGGCGTTCTGCGGCGGAATCGACATGACCGGCGACCGCTGGGACACGCGCGATCACCGCGACGACGATCCGCACCGTATCCAGCCGTCGGGCAAGCCGTACAAGCCGTGGCACGACGCGATCAGCGCGGTACAGGGTCCCGTCGCGCATGCGCTGGGCGAGCTGTTCCGGCGGCGCTGGCATCTGGCGGGCGGCAAGAAGATGGCGGCCGGACAGCCGGGCGGGACGTTCTGGCCTGAAGGGTTGGAGGTCGATTTCCATGATGTCGACGTCGCGATCGCGCGCAGCGAACCCGAAATGTCCGACCAGGAGCCCGTGTACGAGAGCGAGGCGCTGTTCCTCGGGCAGATCGCGCGGGCGAAGAAGCATCTGTACATCGAGAGCCAGTATTTCGCGTCGCGCAAGATCGCCGAGGCGGTCGCCAAGCGGCTCGACGAGGCGGACGGTCCCGAGATCGTCATCATCAACCCGACGACCGCGCAAGGCTGGCTCGAGCCGATCGCGATGGATACCGCGCGCGCGCGGCTGATGGAGGCGCTGCACCGGCGCGACACGCACAACCGGTTGCGCATGTATCATCCGTTCACGAAGGGCGGCGAGGCGATCTATTGCCATGCCAAGATCCTGATCGCCGATGACGACGTGTTCCGGCTGGGCTCGTCGAACATGAACAACCGCTCGTTGCGGCTCGATACCGAATGTGACCTCGCGATCCGATCGACCGACGATGCCACGTCGGCGGCGATCACCGCGATCCGCGACGGGCTGATCGCCGAGCATCTAGGCGTCGAGCAGCAGGTGGTGAGCGACCTGATCGCCGACACGGGCTCGCTGATCAAGACGATCGAGCGGCTGCGTGGCGAGGGCAAGACGGTGCAACCCTATGAGGTGCCCGACCTGACGTCGGTCGAGGAGTGGCTGGCCGACAACGAGGTGCTCGATCCCGAGGGGCCCGAGGAGATGTTCGAGTCGCTCGACAAGCGCGGGCTGTTCCGGCGGCTGCGGCGGAAGAAGTAGGTCGCGAACGCAAAAGGCCGCGGCACCCCCCGGTACCGCGGCCTTTAGCGCTCCCAAAAGACTGGGGAGTTACGCGACCTGGGCTTCGAGTGCCTCGTCGGGCTCGCGCAGCACATAGCCGCGACCCCAGACGGTCTCGATGTAATTCTCGCCATCGCACGCCAGGCTGAGCTTCTTGCGGAGCTTGCAGATGAACACGTCGATGATCTTCAGTTCGGGCTCGTCCATCCCGCCATAGAGGTGGTTGAGGAACATTTCCTTGGTGAGCGTCGTGCCCTTGCGGAGCGACAGCAGCTCGAGCATCGCATATTCCTTGCCGGTCAGGTGGACGCGGCTGCCATCGACCTCGACCGTCTTGGCGTCGAGATTGACCGCGAGCTTGCCCGTGCGGATGACCGACTGGCTGTGGCCCTTCGAGCGGCGGACGACGGCGTGGATGCGCGCGACGAGTTCCTCGCGGTGGAACGGCTTGGTGACATAGTCGTCGGCGCCAAAGCCGAAGCTGCGCACCTTCGAATCCATTTCGTTGACCCCCGACAGGATCAGCACCGGCGTCGATACGCGCGCGACCCGGAGGCGCTTGAGCACGTCATAGCCGTGCATGTCGGGCAGGTTCAGATCGAGCAGGATGATGTCGTAATCATACAGCTTGCCCAGATCGAGGCCTTCTTCTCCGAGATCGGTGATGTAGACGTTGAACCCCTCGGTCGTCAGCATCAAGTCGATAGCCTTCGCCGTGGTCGGCTCGTCCTCGATCAGCAGCACCCGCATGCGTCGTCCCCTTGTCGCGAGACCGCTCGACACCCCATGTCTGCAGCTCGACTTCGATTCATTAACCACACAACTTCTGAAGGCAAAAGGTTAATTTCGAACTAAGGCTCGCCGACGAAGACCGACCCGGTCGACCGCAGACCATGACCGGGCGTCGGGAAAGACTGCGGCGAGGTCAATGGCTTCGCGCAGGTTGCTGGCTGAGCTTGCGGCGAATCCTCTCGCTGCGGGTCGCGTAGACCGAAGCCCGGTCGAGATGCGCGCGGCGCTGATCCAGCGTTTCGGCGGCGGCGGCGGCGTTAAGCTCGGCATCGGCCAGCCGATCGCAGTCGGCGGCGGTAACGGTAGGGGGCAAGATGATCTCGATCGTTGGCAGTTGCGTGCAGGACGTCGTGCGACGACGCCGGGTTGAAGCGGCAACAGGAACGGTGCCTCCTGTCCCAGGGATGCGCGTGCGACGCCGAGCCGAGTCGCTGGCGCGTCAGGATGAGTCGGGGCCGGTACGAAACATGCGCCGCCGAGCGCCACGCGGGTCAGGCCGGAAGCGGGTCGCGGAGGCGTCGCGTGAGGAACTCGATCAGCGCCTCGACTCGCGCGGGGCGAAGCGGGCTTGGCGGCGTGAGCAGGTGCAGACCGATCGGCGCGGGCGCCCAGTCGCACAGGATCGTCGTGAGCGCACCGCTCGCAAGACACGTCTCGATGATGAAATCGGGCAGCCGGGCGATACCGAGCCCGGCGACCAGCGCGGGCATGATCGCCTCGCCGCTATTGGCGGTCAGCGGGCCGTGCACGCGCACCGAAACCTCCGCGCCGCCCGGCCCGTGGAAGCGCCAGGGGCCGACGACGTTGGAATAGCCGAACAGCTTGTGCTCGCCGAGCTGCGCGGGATGCGTCGGCGTGCCATTGGCCTCGAGATAGCGCGGGGCGGCGACAATATGCGTGCGGATCGTGCAAAGCCGGCGTGCGCGCAGCGAGCTGTCCGGCAGCTCGGCGATGCGCAGCGCGATGTCGAACCCCTCGGCGACGATATCGACGCGTGCATCGGACAGATGCAGGTCGACCTCGATCCCGGGATGCGCGGCGAGGAATTCGGCGAGTAGCGGCGCGACGTTCTTGACCCCGAAGCTCATGGGGGCGGCCAGCCGGACCCGGCCGGTGGGCGCGCTGGCAGCGTCGTTGGCGGATTCCTCGGCGAGTCGCGCTTCGGTGAGGATGCGCGCGGCGTGCTCGGCGAGCGGCTTGCCCGCCTCGGTCAGCGCGAGGCGGCGCGAGGTGCGGTGGAACAGCGACTGGCCGAGATGCGCCTCGAGCCGCGTGATCGCTTTCGACACGGTCGCCTTGCTGAGCCCGATCGCGTCCGCGGCCGCGCTGAACGACTTGTGCTCGACCACGCTGGCAAAGATCGCCCAGGCTTCGAGGTCGGGCAGGCGCATGATGAACTCCGCGATGATTTGGGACGATCGCAACGCTAGCACCGAAACGATCGGTTTCCAGCGTTTCTATTTACGTTCCTATCGGTGCGCCTATCTTGGGATCAACCAGTGGAGACCTCTCATGACGACCACGACGATGACCAAGATCGACCGCCGCCCCTTCGCCAGCCTCGGCCATGCCGATCACGGCTGGCTGAACGCGCGGCATCATTTCTCGTTCGCCAGCTACTATGACCCCGCACGGATGGGCTGGGGCGCGATCCGCGTGTGGAACGACGACCAGATCGCCGCGAACTCGGGCTTCCCGCCGCATCCGCACCAGGACATGGAGATCATCACCTATGTCCGCAGCGGCGCGATCACGCACCAGGATTCGCTCGGCAACAAGGGCCGTACCGAAGCGGGCGATGTCCAGGTGATGAGCGCGGGCACCGGTGTGCGCCATGCGGAATATAATCTGGAGCCCGAGACGACGACGATCTTCCAGATCTGGATCGAGCCGTCGCGCAAGGGCGGTTCGCCGAGCTGGGGCGCCAAGCCGTTTCCAAAGGGCGAGCGTTCGGGCCAGTTCGTGACGCTGGCCAGCGGGTTCGACGGGGATGTCGACGCCTTGCCGATCCGCGCGAATGCCCGCGTGCTGGCGGCGACGCTGAAGGCCGGCGACAGCGTCGACTATGCGATCGACGATGGTCGTCACGTGTATCTGGTGCCCGCGACCGGTGCGATCACGATCGGCGACGAAGCCTTTGGTGCGCGCGACGGAGCGGCGCTGCTGGGCGGCCAGACGGTGACGATCACGGCTCAAGAGGACGCCGAGATCGTTCTGGTAGACTCGGAATAATACTCCCCTCCCGTTTGCGGGAGGGGTCGGGGGAGGGGCTTCCTTCTCGCGCCTCGCCCGGAACTGCCCGCCCCTAACCCCTCCCGCAAGCGGGAGGGGAATCAAATTGGAGACTGACAATGACCAAGGTTCTCGTGCTCTATTACTCGTCCTACGGCCATATCGAGCAGATGGCGGATGCCGTTGCCGAGGGCGCGCGCGCCGGCGGCGCCGAGGTCGACATCCGCCGTGTCGCCGAGACCGCGCCGCAGTCGGTGGTCGAGGCCGCGCATTTCAAGACCGACACCAAGCATGCCGAGATCGAGGGCCCCGACGCGCTCGTGAACTATGACGCGATCATTGTCGGCGCGCCGACCCGCTTCGGCCGGATGCCCGCGCAGATGGCGCAGTTCTGGGATACGACGGGTGCGCAGTGGTTCTCGGGCGCGCTGGTCGGCAAGGTCGGTGGTGCGTTCACCGCGACCGCGAGCCAGCATGGCGGCCAGGAAACGACTTTGTTCTCGATCATCACCAACCTGCTGCATCACGGCATGACGATCGTCGGCCTCGACTACGGCTTCCAGGCGCAGATGGGTGTCGATGCGGTCAAGGGTGGCACGCCCTATGGCGCGTCGACGATCGCCGATGGCGATGGCAGCCGCCAGCCGAGCAAGGACGAGCTCGACGGTGCGCGCTATCAGGGCAAGCGGATCGCCGAGACTGCGGCCAAGCTGGCTGCCTGAGGGCACGTGCGACGCGGGTGAAAGCCCGCGTCGCGTTTGCGTGCGTCAGCCGATGAGCAGGCGCACGCCTAGCGCGGCAAACAGGGCGGGAGGCATCACTGCCGCCCCGACCTTCAGGAAGCGCCAGAACCCGACATCCTCGCCCTCGCGACGGATCGCGGTCAGCCACAGGATCGTCGCCAGCGAGCCCGTGATCGACAGGTTCGGTCCGAGGTCGACGCCGATCAACAGTCCATCGGTGACGATCTGCGGCACATGCGCCTGACCGAGCGTCGTGCTCGCGATCAACCCGGCCGGCAGGTTGTTCATCAGGTTCGATCCGAACGCGAGGATCGTGCCGGCGATCCCGGCGGTGGCCGTCGGCGAGGCGGCAGCGCCTTCGGCCAGCCAGCGCGCGAGCATCGCGATGACGCCGGTGCTCGCCAGCGCCTCGACCAGCACGAACAGCCCGGCGACAAGCGGCAGCACCGCCCAGGATACCGACCGCATCGTCTCGACGGGCGACTTGCGACCGCCGATGCAGATCGCTGCGGTGGTCGCGATACCGGCGAGGCAGGTCGGCAGTCCCAGATCATAGCCGCGCGCCGACGCGCCGATCAGCAGCACCGCGGTGGCGACGATGCCGCACAGCGCGACGAGGCCGCCGCGCGGCAGCGTCATCGCCTCGACCTCGGTCTCGCATTGCCCGGACAGCCGGTCGCGCTCGATCCAGCGGAGCATCAGGAACGTGACGCCGATCGCCATGAGCGAGGGCAGCGCGAACGACGCCATCCATGCGCCCAGCGTCGGCATCTTGCCGCCGTACAGAACGAGATTGGCGGGGTTCGAAATCGGCAGCACGAAGCTGGCCGCGTTGGCGATCAGTGCGCAGGCGAACAGCATCGGCAGCGGATTTGCCTTCGCCTTCTTCGCCGCGGCATAGACTGCGGGCGTCAGCACGACCGCGGTCGCATCGTTCGACAGGAAGGTGGTCACGACGATGCCGACGCCGAACACGAGTGCGAACAACCGGCTGGTCGATCCCTTGGCCAGCCGCACCGCATGGACCGCGACCCAGTCGAACAACCCCTCGGCTCGCGCGACCTCGGACAGCAGCATCATGCCGATCAGGAAGAGATAGACGTCGCCGCCCTTGAGTACCGCGCGCCAGGCGTCGCTGATCGGGAGCAGGCCGAATACGACGAGCACCACCGCGCCAAGCACCGCCCAGACCGCTTCCGGAAGCTTGAAGGGCCGCGAGATGACGCCGAACGTCGCGATTCCGCAAATTGCCCAGATCGCGAACCGGGCCACCATGTCGGGATTCGTCACGCGCGCGGTGCTCGGTCGGGGGCGTTGCATTGCAGGGGGGCGCCGATCGTGTCGGCCGATCGCTTCGTCATTCCGCTCACCAGTCCATGCCGTTCTTGTTGGGGCCACGTTGCGCGCCATCGATGCCGCGCGAGGGCCAAGCGCCGATCGCGGTGACGTCGCGGCCGAGTGCGGTCGGGGCGTTGCGTTTCAGTCGGGGCGGGCCCGGGCGGTCGGGCGCGCGGGGCGCGCGGACGAGGATTTCGATCACGTCCGCGCTGCTCCCGCTGGACACGGTCAGTCGGTGCAGACCGTCGGTGGCGTTCTCTATCGTCGCCTCCCACAGGCCCGCCGCGTTGGGTGTCATCGGGACGGCGGCGCCGTCGTCGAGTTGTGCAGATGGCGTGGCGGGGGCGGGCTGGCCGAATATCTTCGCACGGACGACAACGGTGTCGGTTGGGACATGATCGACGCGGTCGGGATCGGTGAGCAGGCGACGGTCGGCGGGGGAGGTGATCTGGACGAGCGGCCAGGAATCCTCGATCGCCTGGAACCGCCAGCTTGGCACGCCGTCGTCGAGCGTCACGATCGAGAATCCGGGCGAGCCCTCCTCGATCTGGCCGGTCGAGCGGGTCGCGCCATAGACGACGCGGCCGTCGTTGAGCAGCTCGTTGTAATGCGTGTGCCCGGTGTCGACGAACGCAACGCGGTGCGCGGCGAACAGCCCGGCGATCCCGTCGGGATCGTCGCGCAGGTCGCCGGGATAGGCGTGCATGAAGACTACGCTGCGCAGATCGGCGGCGGTCGCAGCGCTCAGTTCGCGTTCGATCCAGCTGCGCTGGTCGGGGGCGATACGGAAATCGGGGCCGCCCTTGCCCGCCGATACGATGTCGAGGAACAGGCAGCGATACCCGTTGAGCGTGACCGCGTAGGGGGCGAGCCGGGACGTGATGGCGCGCATCGCGGTCAGGTCGCCGGGCTCGAAATCATGATCGCCCGCCAGCACATGCCACGGGAGAGTCAGGCCGCGCATCGCATCGGCGATCCCGGCATATTGCGCGTCGGTGCCGTGGTTGGCGTTGTCGCCCGGCAGGAAGGCGAAGTCGACGTTGCCGCCTGCGCTGTCCGGACCGGGATTGCCCAAGTGGTGCTGCGCGATCGCCGCGAGTTCGCGAAAGCGCGACAGTCCTTCGTACCCATCTGCCTCATCGACATGCAGGTCGCCAAAGTGAATCCAGGTAAGGCACCCTGCCATTATAATTGCTTTCAACTCGAGCGTAGCGATCGCTCAAAAGCGAGAAGGTGCCGCAATCGTTCCGTGACATAATGTTCATGATGCGAGGCTTAACGAGGCTGTTCAGTTTCGGTTTAACTTATCGGGATCGTTGGAGATTATCCGATCAACTATATTTGGACCGGCCTGAAACTTTGCCGACTGCGAAGTCTTTAGCGCTCGACCGATATCGCCCCGCCACGATGCGCGCCGGTCGAGTGCAACCGACGAGAGGGACCGGCCATGGCAACACTTACCGACAGCAAGGCGGGCGATAGCGGGGCACAATCCCGACGCGGCGACGGACCCGCGAGCAAGGTGCCGACGCGGACTCTGGACGCGCTCAACTTCTTCCTCGCCGATGTCCGCGACGGGCTCGGGCCGTATCTCGCCATCTACCTGATCGCGGTGCGCGGACCGGCGCAGGGCTGGAACGAGGCGACCGTCGGTGCGATCCTGACGATAGCCGGGATCGTCGGGCTGATCTCGCAGACGCCCGCCGGCAGCCTGATCGACCGCGGCAAGAACAAGCCGCGGATCGTGATGATCGCGGCCCTGCTCGTCACGCTCAGCAGCATCTCGCTGCCGATCGTCAGCGGCTTTACCGCTGTGGCCGTCACGCAGTCGATTGCAGCAGTCGCCGGCGCGGTGTTCGCCCCCGCCATCTCGGCGATCACGCTCGGGCTGGTCGGGCCCAAGCTGTTCGCCAAGCGAGTCGGTCGCAACGAGGCGTTCAACCATGCGGGCAACGCGGTGTCGGCGGCGCTGGCCGGCGTACTGGCATGGAAGTTCGGGCCGGTCGTGGTGTTCTGGCTGATGGGCGGGCTGACCGTCGCGAGCATCGTCACCGCGTCGCGGCTGAAGAACGACGATATCGACAATGCGGTCGCGCGCGGGCTCGACTGCGAACCCGAGGACGGGGACGAGGCCTGCGAGGAACCGAGCGGCTGGAAGACGCTGCTCGAGAACAAGCCGCTGATGATCTTCGCGGTCACGGCCTTCCTGTTCCATCTCGCCAACGCGGCGATGCTGACGTCGGTCAGCCAGCTGCTCGCGCGGACGGTGGGCAAGGATCAGGCGACGTCGCTGACCGCGGCGTGCATCGTCGCGGCGCAGCTGGTGATGGTGCCGGTGGCGATCGTCGTCGGGCGCAATACCGATCGCTGGGGGACCAAGCCGCTGTTCCTGGTCGCCTTCGCCTTCCTCGCAGCACGCGGTGCGCTGTACACCGTATCGGACAATCCGTGGTGGCTGGTCGGCGTGCAGGCGATGGACGGCGTGGGCGCGGGGATCTTTGGGGCGCTGTTCCCGGTCGTGATCGCCGACCTGACCAAGGGCACCGGGCGGTTCAACGTCAGCCAGGGTGCGGTGGCCAGCGCGCAGGGGCTGGGCGCCGCGCTGTCGGCGACGCTCGCGGGCGGGATCATCGTCTGGGCTGGCTATACCGCCAGCTTCCTGACGCTGGCGACGATCGCGGCGCTTGGGCTGGGGCTGTACGTGCTGGCGATGCCGGAAACCAAGGACAAGAAGTAGACAGCCCCGTGCGTCGGCCCGACGGACGCCTGATCAGGCGATCTCGTCGGGGCCGACCGCGGTAACCAGCGCGGCGATCGTCGGCGATTGCGCGAGCTCCTGCGGGTCGGCGTGCGGGGCGAAGACGAGGCCGATGTCGCGGGTGAAGTCGAAGCCTTCGAGATGCGCGCGCACGACGCCGGGCTCGCCGAAGCAATCGGGCATCACGGTGACGCCAAGCCCTGCGCGGACATAGCTGAGCGCCTTGTCGTCGCTGGTGGTGCGCGACGCGAAGACCGGGCGGACGCCGCGCGTGGTGAAGAAGCGGCTGGTCTCGGGCAGCAGCTCGCAGTGGCGGCGCACTATCATCGGATCGTTGCCGAGTTCCTCCACGCGGATCACGTCGCGACCCGCCAGCGGGTGTGCGGTGCCGAGCGCGAGGCTGTACCCCTCAGTAAAGAGGCGCTGGCTGGCGTAGTCGTCGCCGTCGCGCAGCAGCATCAGCGCCACGTCGATCCGGCCGCGCGCGAGGCGCTCGCGCAGGTCGCGCTCCTTGCCCTCGACGATCTCGATCTGGTTGCCCGCGCCGCGCGACCGATGCTCGCGCAGGAAATCCTCGATCCAGCGGCGCGGCGTCGTCGCCAGCACGCCGAGCCGCAGCGTCTGCTGCGTCGGCGTACCGATCACCTCGCGCTCGGCGGCGGCGAAGGTCGCCTCGATCGTGCGCGCATGCGATACCAGCCGCGCGCCCGCATCGGTCAGCGCGACGCGTCGGTTGGTGCGGTTGAACAGCGCGTGGCCCAGCGCGGTTTCGAGCTTGGCGATCCCGACCGAAAGCGTAGGTTGCGACACGTTGCACGCAGCCGCTGCGCGGGAGAAATTGCCGGTGTCGATGACCGACAGGAAATACCTGAGATGATAGCGATCGATCATAGCTTTTATCTATAGCGTTGATCGCGAACTTTCAATTTTCCAGCGATCGGGGGTTCCCGTACAAGGCCGGCAAAAGACCGACAGGAGATGATGATGGCAGACCTGAATTTCGCGCTTGGCGAGATGGCCGACACGATCCGCGAGACGACGCGGCGGTTTGCGCTCGACCGGATCGAGCCGATCGCGGCGCGCATCGATGCGGAGGACAGTTTTCCGCGCGAGCTGTGGCCCGAAATGGGCGCGCTGGGGCTGCACGGCATCACCGTCGAGGAAGCCGATGGCGGCCTGGGGCTCGGCTATCTCGAGCATCTGATCGCGTGCGAGGAGATCAGCCGGTCGTCCGCATCGGTCGGGCTGAGCTATGGCGCGCATTCGAACCTGTGCGTCAACCAGATCCGCCGCTGGGGCACGCCCGAGCAGAAGGCGAAATATCTGCCCAAGCTGATCTCCGGCGATCATGTCGGCAGCCTTGCGATGTCGGAAGCGGGCGCAGGGTCGGACGTCGTGTCGATGAAGCTGCGCGCGGACAAGGTCGATGGCGGCTGGCGGCTGAACGGCACCAAGTTCTGGATCACCAACGCGACCTATGCCGACACGCTCGTCGTGTACGCCAAGACGATCCCCGATGCCGGATCGAGGGGGATCACCGCGTTCCTGATCGAAAAGGACTTTGCCGGCTTCTCGATCGGGCAGAAGATCGACAAGCTCGGGATGCGCGGGTCGCCGACCGCCGAGCTGGTGTTCGACGATTGTTTCGTGTCGGATGCGCAGGTGATGGGGCCGCTTCACGGCGGCGTCGGGGTGCTGATGTCGGGGCTGGATTACGAGCGCGTGGTGCTGTCGGGGATCCAGCTGGGGATCATGCAGGCCTGCCTCGACGTCGTGCTGCCCTATGTTCGCGAGCGCAGGCAGTTCGGCCGGCCGATCGGCGAGTTCCAGCTGATGCAGGCGAAGGTCGCGGACATGTACGTCGCGCTCAATTCGTCGCGCGCTTATGTCTATGCGGTCGCCAAGGCCTGCGACGCAGGCCAGACGACGCGGTTCGACGCGGCGGGGTGCATCCTGCTGGCCTCCGAGAACGCCGTGAAGGTCGCCAACCAGGCGATCCAGGCGCTGGGCGGCGCCGGCTATACCAAGGACTGGCCGGTCGAGCGCTATTGGCGCGACGCCAAGCTGCTCGATATCGGTGCGGGGACGAACGAGGTCCGGCGGATGCTGGTCGGGCGCGAGCTGATCGGCCACGATGCGCCGAAGGCCCAGTAATGCCGACGCTCACGACGCAGGCCGATGCGACGTCCGAGGGCTTCCGCGCGAACGCCGCGCATAACCGGGCGCTGGCGGAGTCGCTGCGCGCGACCGTCGTGACGACCGCGCTCGGCGGGTCGGAGCAGCATCGGGCGCGCCACGTCGCGCGGGGCAAGCTGTTGCCGCGCGACCGGGTCGAGCGGTTGCTCGACCCGGGATCGCCTTTCCTCGAGATCGGCGCGCTCGCCTCGAACGGCATGTACCTGGACAAGGACGGGCAGGGCGGTGCGCCCGGCGCGGGGATGATCGCCGGGATCGGCCGCGTGTCGGGGCGCGAGTGCATGATCGTCGCGAACGATCCCACCGTGAAGGGTGGCGCCTATTTCCCGATGACCGTGAAGAAGCATCTGCGCGCGCAGGAGATCGCGCGCGAGAACCGGCTTCCCTGCATCTACCTGGTCGACAGCGGCGGCGCCAACCTGCCGCACCAGGCGGAGGTGTTTCCCGACCGCGATCACTTCGGCCGGATCTTCTTCAACCAGGCGCAGATGTCCGCTGAGGGGATCGCGCAGATCGCCTGCGTGATGGGCAGCTGCACCGCGGGCGGCGCCTATGTGCCCGCGATGTCGGACGAGAGCGTGATCGTCCGCAACCAGGGCACGATCTTCCTCGCCGGCCCGCCGCTGGTGAAGGCGGCGACGGGCGAGGTGATCTCGGCCGAGGAACTGGGCGGGGCGGACACGCATGGCCGCAAGTCGGGCGTGGTCGACCATGTCGCGGAGAATGACGAGCACGCGCTGCTGATCGTCCGCGATATCGTAGCGACGCTCAACCGAGCCCCCAAGCGACCGGGGGCCGTCGATATCGAGATCACTGCACCGCGCGCGCCGAAACTCGATCCGGCGGAGCTGTACGGCATCGTGCCGCAGGACGTCCGCGCGCCCTATGACGTGCGCGAGGTGATCGGGCGGATCGTCGACGGGTCCGAGTTCCACGAGTTCAAGGCGCTGTACGGCACGACGTTGGTCTGCGGCTTTGCGCGGATCTGGGGGATGCCCGTCGCGATCCTCGCCAATAACGGCGTGCTGTTCTCCGAATCCGCGCTGAAGGGCGCGCATTTCATCGAACTGGCGTGCCAGCGCCGCGTGCCGCTGCTGTTTCTCCAGAACATCTCGGGCTTCATGGTCGGCGGCAAATACGAGGCCGAGGGGATCGCCAAGAACGGGGCCAAGCTGGTGACCGCGGTGGCGACCGCGTCGGTCCCCAAGATCACCGTGCTGATCGGCGGCAGCTTCGGGGCGGGCAATTACGGCATGTGCGGCCGGGCCTTTGCCCCGCGCTTCCTGTTTACCTGGCCCAATGCGCGGATTTCGGTGATGGGCGGCGAGCAGGCGGCGAGCGTGCTGGCGACCGTCCACCGCGACGCGGATCGCTGGACGCCGGAGGAGGCCGAGGCCTTCAAGGCGCCGGTCCGCCAAAAATACGAGGACGAGGGCAATCCCTATCACGCGACCGCTCGGCTGTGGGACGACGGGATCATCGACCCGGCGCAGACCCGCGACGTCCTCGGCCTCGCTTTTGCCGCCACGCTGAACGCGCCGATCCCCGAGCGCGCGCAGTTCGGCCTGTTCCGGATGTGAGCGGCATGGACCTGACCATCGACGGCGCGACGATCCCCGACGAAGCCGCCTTCCATGCGCTGATCCGCGAGGCATCGGGGGTGGACTGGTATGGCGGCAGCCTCGATGCGCTGTTCGACCTGCTCGTCGCGGTCGTCGCGCCGCCGATCCGCCTGCACATCGTCAACGCAGCAGCGGCGCGCGCGACGATCGGCGCGCGGTTCGATCGCATCGTCACCGTCATCATGGACGCGGTCGCCGAACGCGGCACCGCCGCCGTCGCGCTGCACCTGGAGAGCTAAGCATGATCCAGAGTCTCCTCATCGCCAATCGCGGCGAGATCGCCCGTCGTATCATCCGCACCGCGCGGCGGCTGGGCATCCGCACGATCGCGGTCCATTCCGACGTCGATGCCGGCATGCCGTTCGTCCGCGAGGCCGACGAAGCAGTGTGCATCGGCACCGCGCCCGCGACCGACAGCTATCTGCGGCAGGATCGCCTGCTGGAGGCGGCGCGCGCTACCGGCGCGGCGGCGATCCACCCGGGCTATGGCTTCCTGTCGGAAAATGCCGAGTTCGCCGAGCGCGTGATCGACGCCGGGCTCGGTTGGGTCGGTGCGCCGCCCGCCGCGATCCGCGCGATGGGGCTGAAGGACGCCGCCAAGCGACGGATGATCGCCGCGGGGGTGCCGGTGACGCCGGGCTATTTCGGCGCGGACCAGTCGCCCGAGCGGCTGCAGGCGGAGGCTGACGCGATCGGCTATCCGGTGCTGATCAAGGCGGTGGCGGGCGGCGGCGGCAAGGGCATGCGCAAGGTCGACGCGGCCGCCGACTTCGCCGAGATGCTCGAAAGCTGCAAGCGCGAGGCCGCGGCATCGTTCGGCAACACGCAGGTGCTGATCGAGAAATACATCCTTTCGCCGCGCCATATCGAGGTGCAGGTGTTCGGCGACACGCATGGCGGCGCGGTCCATCTGTTCGAGCGCGACTGTTCGCTGCAACGCCGCCACCAGAAGGTGATCGAAGAAGCGCCCGCGCCCGGCATGGACTCGGCGACTCGCGCCGCGGTGTGCGAGGCGGCGGTCAAGGCCGCGCGCGCGGTCGACTATGTCGGCGCGGGGACGATCGAGTTCATCGCCGACGGATCGGAGGGGCTGCGCGCCGACCGCATCTGGTTCATGGAGATGAACACCCGGCTGCAGGTCGAGCATCCTGTGACCGAGGCGATCACGGGGCAGGACCTGGTCGAATGGCAGCTGCGCGTCGCGTCGGGCGAGCGGCTGCCCTGCGCGCAGGAGGCGCTGTCGATCACCGGCTGGGCGATGGAGGCGCGGCTCTATGCCGAGAATCCGAGCACCGGGTTCCTGCCGTCGACCGGGCCGCTCGACCGGCTGCGCTTTCCCGCCGGCGTCCGCATCGACAGCGGCGTCGAGGAAGGCGGCGCGGTCACGCCTTATTATGATCCGATGATCGCCAAGCTGATCGTCCATGGCGCGACGCGAAACGAGGCTGCGGCTAGGCTGGCGGCGGCGGCACGCGGGACGCAGGTCTGGCCGGTCAGGACCAATGCCGCGTTCCTGGCGCGCGCCGCCGCGCATCCGGACTTCGTCGCGGGGCGCGTGGATACCGGGTTCATCGAACGGCATGCCGAGACGCTGATCCCGCCGGCCGAGCCTTCGCCGGCGGTGCTCGCGGCGGCGGCGGCGGCGATCCTGCCGGAGGCGGCGGGCGATCCGTGGACCAGCCTGCGCGGGTTCCGCGCCAACGCCGAGGCGTCGCGCCGGATCGAGGTCGAGGTTGCGGGCAAGCCGTATCTCGTCACCGAGCAGCCGGGGTCGGCGGCCGTCGTCGCGGACGGCGTGCTGTTTCTGGACGGCGAGGCCTGGCCGTTCGGTCCACGCCGCGCCGACCATATCGCCGGCGCGGGCGAGGGCGACGGCGCGATCCTGGCGCCGATGCCGGGTCGCGTGATCGCCGTGCTGGTCGAATCCGGGCAGGCGGTCACCAAGGGCCAGCGGATGCTGGTGCTGGAGGCGATGAAGATGGAGCAGGCGTTGCTGGCGCCGTTCGACGGCGTCGTCGCCGCGCTCAAGGTCAGCGAAGGCGCGCAGGTCGCCGAGGGCACGATGCTGGCGCGGATCGAGAAGCCCGTGGCGATCGACGCCCCGGCGACGACCAACAGGGAGAGCGAATGATGGCCGGGCGTTTCTATGACGACTGGACGGTCGGCGACACGATCGTCCACGAGATACGCCGCACCGTGACCGAGACGGACAATCTGCTGTTCACGGTGATGACGCACAACCCGCAGCCGCTGCACCTCGACGCCGAGGCGGCGCGCGCGAGCGAGTTCGGGCAGATCCTGGTCAACGGGACCTTTACCTTCGCGCTGATGGTCGGGCTGTCGGTCGGCGACACCACGCTCGGCACGCTGGTCGCCAATCTGGGCTACGACAAACTCGTGATGCCCAAGCCCGTGTTCATCGGCGACACGCTGCGCGCCGAGACCGAGGTCCATGCGCTCAAGGACAGCCGGTCGAGACCCGATGCGGGGATCGTCACCTTCGCGCACCGCCTGCACAACCAGCGCGACGAGATCGTCTGCCAGTGCCTGCGCAGCGCGCTGATCAAGCGATCCGCGGCATGAGGCTGCGATCGCTGCTGTTCGTGCCGGGCGACCGACCCGAGCGGTTCGACAAGGCCGCCGCCAGCGGTGCGGACGCGCTGATCCTCGACCTGGAGGATTCGGTGGCGGCGTCCGCCAAAGATAGCGCCCGGGCGGCGGTCGCGGCCCGCCTGCGGGCCGTGCGCGGCGACGTCGCGGTGTTCGTGCGGATCAACCCGCTCGATACCGATCTGAGCGTGGCGGACCTTGCTGGCTTGCACGGCCTGACGCCGGACGCGATCGTGCTGCCGAAGGCGGACGGCGCGGCGAGCGTCCGCCTGCTCGCCGAACGGCTGGCGGCGGCGGGGATCGACTCGCCGATCCTGCCGATCGCGACCGAGACGCCGGCCGCGATCTTCCAGCTCGGCAGCTATGCCGGGGCGGGCGTGCGGCTGGCCGGATTGACCTGGGGGGCGGAGGATCTGCCAGCCGCGATCGGCGCGGCGACGTCGCGCGAGGACGATGGCCGCTATACCCCGCCCTATGAGATGGTGCGTTCGCTGGCGCTGTTCGGCGCGCATGCCGCCGGGGTGCCGGCGATCGAGACGGTCTATCCGGCGTTTCGCGACGAGGTGGGTCTGGCGGCCTATGCACGGCGCGCGGCGCGCGACGGCTTTACGGGGATGATGGCGATCCACCCGGCGCAGGTGGCGACGATCAACGCCGCCTTCACGCCCGACGCCGCGCAGGTCGCGCAGGCGCACGCGATCGTAGCCGCCTTCGCCGCCCAGCCGGATGCGGGCGCGTTGCAGGTCGACGGCCGGATGGTGGACGCCCCGCATCTCAAACAGGCGCGCGGAATATTGGACCGTGCTGGCGAGGCGCCGTGATTACGGCCGTCGCCTGTTAGTGACAAAGCGCTACGACGTCTGAGGGATCGTTGCGCAACGCTGTTTAGATGACAAGAAAATCAAGCCCCGAGGGGGGGGGGCAGGCAGACTCTGCACCATCATGATAACCAGTTGGTTTCGATGATGGTGACCCCTACGGGAATCGAACCCGTGCTTCAGCCGTGAAAGGGCCGCGTCCTAACCGCTAGACGAAGGGGCCTGCGTGGTGGAGGCCGACTAAGGGGAAGGGGGCGGTGCGTCAAGCGTTTCGGTACAAGAATTTAGTCGGCCCATGCCGCATCCTCGACATGAAGTTCGGCCGAGGGGCGCGAGGACCAGTCGTCGATCTTCGCGCGACCGGCGAGCCAGAGCTTGCGGTGGGGCGGGGCGCCCAGCAGTGCCTGGCCTAGCGGGGTTTCCGCCGCGCGGAACGCCATCGCCTTGATGCTGCGGCCGTCGTCGCCTGCGACGATCGTGCGGACATGGCCATTGCCGACGATATCGGCCTTGATCACGCGCACCGGGCCCATCGCGACGCGCGGCGCGGGCCAGCCCATGCCGTAGGGGCCGCCCGCTTCCATCGATTCGACGAGGCCGGGGTTGACCCCGCCCGCCGCCAGCACCGCGTCGAGCAGCAGCGCGCGGTCGCCGTTCGAGCGCTCCACCGCGTCGGCGAGGCGCTCTTCGAGGAAGTCGGTGAAGGCGGGGATCGCCGCCTCGCTGATCGTCAGGCCGGCGGCCATCGCATGGCCCCCGCCCGCGACGAGCAGGCCGTGCTCGCGCGCGGCCATCACCGCCGCGCCGAGGTCGACGCCGGGGATCGAGCGGCCCGAGCCCTTGCCGATGCCGTTCTCGTCGATGGCGATGACGATCGCGGGGCGGCCGAGCTTTTCCTTCAGCCGGCCGGCGACGATGCCGATGACACCCGGGTGCCAGCCATGGCCGGCGACGACCGCGACCGCGCGGTCGCGGCTGGCGAGCAGGTCTGCGGCTTCCTGTACGGCTGTCTCGATCGCACGGCGTTCCTCGTTGAGGCGGTCGAGTTCGGTGGCGATCTCGCGCGCTTCGTCGGGATCTTGGGTGGTGAGCAGGCGGACGCCGAGATCGGCGCGCCCGACGCGGCCGCCGGCGTTGATGCGCGGCCCGAGCGCGAAGCCGAGATCGGTGCAGGTCGGATTGCGGGTCAGGCGCGAGGCCTCGATCAGTGCGGCGACGCCGATATTCTTGCGCGCGCCCATGACTTTCAGGCCCTGCGCCACGAACGCGCGGTTGAGCCCGCGGAGTTGTGCCACGTCGGCGACGGTGCCGAGTGCAACGATGTCGAGCAGGTCGATCAGTTTCGGCTCGGCGCGGTCCTTGAAGAAGCCGCGCGTGCGCAGTGTGCGGACGAGTGCGGCGGCGGCGAGGAAGCACATGCCGACCGCGGCGAGATGGCCGTGCGCGGCGCCCTCGGTCTCGTCGAGGCGGTTGGGGTTCACGAGCGCGAGCGCGTGCGGGAGTGCGGTCGAGCATTTGTGGTGGTCGATGACGATCACGTCGACCTTCGCGTCGCGCGCGGCGTCGAGCGCGTCGAACGCCTGCGCGCCGCAATCGACCGTGACGATCAGCGAGGCACCCTCGGCGGCGAGCCGGACGAGCGCTTCGCCCGACGGGCCATAGCCTTCGAGCAGGCGGTCGGGGATGTAGGGGCGCGCCTCGATCCCGAGATCGCGTAAGGTGAGGATCATCAGCGCGGCGGAGGTGGCGCCGTCGACGTCGTAATCGCCGAAGATCGCGATCTGTTCGCCCGCCTGCACCGCATCAGCGAGGCGCTCTGCGGCGCGGTCCATGTCGCGGAAGATCGACGGGTCGGGCATGAACGCGCGGATCGACGGCGTGCGGTGCGCGTCTAGTGCGTCGCGCGGGCAGCCGCGGGCGAGCAGGAGCGTGGTGACGAGGTCGTCGCCGGTAAAGCCATCGCGCCCGTCTGCGGCGAGTGCGCGCCAGCGCCAGGACTGGCCGAGGATGGACGAGGTTACGCCGAGAACTGTCATGGGGCCTGACGTAGTGGTTGTGTTGGGTTTGTCGACCTTGGTGGCGGCGGAGCGTGGGGGTGGGGGCGGAGCGGGAACAGGGTGGCGGAAGAGGGCATGTCCCCAAATCCCGTTCGTGCTGAGTAGCGGCCGAGTAGCTTCGTAGAAGCGTATCGAGGGCGCGTATCGAAGCAGGGTTCCACGCGCCAACCTGTCCTTCGATACGCCGTCTCGATACGCTGCTTTGCAGCTGCTCGACGGCTACTCAGGACGAACGGGGTAGGTGGGGAAGTGTGGAGCGGGTCCACGGATTCGCTGGCGTGATCCTCCTCCGCCAGGGGGAGGATCAGGGGGACGTCACTTGATCCAGGGTCGCTCGCGGAACCACTTGGTCACGATGTACTTCACGCCCTCCATGACGGGCATGCCCTCGTGCAGCGTCAGGCCGTTGGGGGTGCCGTCGGGGTTCATGTTGTTCCACGCGAGCAGCATGCCGCGCTTTGGGGCGATCTTGATGCCTGCCTGCGGGAACCAGGTCGCGCCGCCTTCGGGGACGTCGTTGAGGAACACCATCGCGGTCCAGGTGCGCTGGCCGCCCTGCTCCTGCATCTTGGCCCAATAGCTTTCGGACTCGTGGAAATAGTCGTGATGCGCGCGGAATTGCTGGCCGGGGGCGTAGCGCTGGCCCTGCATCGTCTCGCCGTGGAGCAAGTCGATCCCGAGCAAGGTCGCGATCGCCTCGTCGGTCGGCTGCACCTCGGGGGACCAGCGATCCATGTCGCAGCTTTCCGACGTGCGGAAGCTGCTGTTGGGCCGATCCGACAGCAAGGTCGACGGCCGCCGCTTCGAATCGATCATCGCGATCAGCTGCTTGCAGGTCTTGGGATCGAGGAAGTCGGCCTGGTAATAGAATTGGACCGTCGCCATCGCGATGCGTTGCACCGCCGGGTTGGCGTCGAGCCGGGCGGCGACCTGCGATCCGGCGGCCTGGCGGAGTGCCATGGCCGGATCGACCTTCTTGGCTTTTGAAAAGATACCCACGCCGCAGGATTTGGCGAACTGGGCCCGAAACGCAAGAGCCCCGCGGCGAGTGTATCGCCGCGGGGCTCTCCCCTGTTACTGCGTGACGGGCAGGCCGGCGCCTACCAGAAGATGTCGTACACCGTGTCGACCACGCGGCCGCTGTCGAGATCGACCAGCAACGCGTCGTTGTAATAGCGAACCCAGCGATACGGGCCGTACGCCTCGGGCAGGCGATAGGTGTACGGGTCCTGGATCCAGTAATTCTGGTTGTAGAGGATCCGGTTCAGCGAGAAGCCAACCCCGAAGCGGCGATAGCCCGACCCCCAGCCGCTCGGGGCATAGTAGCGCGGGAGGCGATAGGCGCCCCGGTTCGACGCGCGGTAGTTGCTCCACGCGTAGCGGTTGTCGGTGCGCCAGCCGCGATTCCACGCGCCGCCCTGGTTGTAGCGGGGCTGCTCGTAGCCGCCCTGGTCATAGCCACCGCGGCCATAGCCCTGGACATTGCCATAGGCGCGGTTGGGCTGGCGGTTCTGGTAGCTGTCGCGGCCCCGTCCGTCCCATCCGTTGCCGCGCGGATCCGAACGGTCGCCGTCGCGATCGAACCGGCCGCGATCCGCCTGCTGGTCGCCACGATCGAAACCGGGGCGGCCTGAGTCGGGGCGATCGAAACCCGGGCGATCGGGGCCGGGGCGGCCCGGGCCGCGGTTCCAGTCGCTGCGCGGCTGGCCTGCCTGCCGATCGGCGCGCGTCTGGCCGTTCCAGCCCTGGCGGTCGCCGCGCTGGCCGTTCCAGTCGGGACGGCCGTGGCCATCGGGGCCTCCGCTGCGGACTTGCGGCTGCGTGCCGAGATCGGCGCGTTGCGGGCGCAGGCCTTCGTTGGGCGCGGCGGGACGGTCCGGGCGCTGCTGCTGGAAGCCCTGGCCGTCCGGTCGCGGTCCGCGATCGGGGCGCTGGCCGCGATCCTGACGCGGACCGTCGTTACCGCCGCGGTCACCGCGGTCGCCGCGATCGCCGCGATCCTGGTCGATTTGCTGCGCGGTGGCGGCGGTCGCCATCGTGGTTGCCGGCACCAATGCCGACGCTGCCATCAAGAGTTTGAGAAACTTCCCCGTCATCGCCGTCGTCCTCGACTGCCGGCGCACGAGCCGGCTCCTATGATGGGTTCGGTCTAGGCGAAGCGGTGTGTGGGAAGGCTGAATGGGGTCGTCAGCGATCAGACAGGTTTGGTTGGGATGCTTGGCACCCGTTCAAAAATATCCACCACGGCGAAGGCCGGGGTCCAATTGGGGATGATAGGTAACGACGCGCGCGATTCATGACTGCGGACGTTCCAATTGGGCCCCGGCCTTCGCCGGGGTGGTAAGGCGGTGGAGGCGCCGGGTACGTTGGTGGCAGTCGGGTGTGGTACCCAGCGCAACGCGTCGGACGGTGCTTCCTTGTTCTCCCGCGAAGGCGGGAGCCCAGACTGCACTCCCGCCTTCGCGGGAGAACAGGCTTGGTTCGGAGCGGCGCCCGCTACTACGTGCGCTACCGCGCAGGTGGCGGCACCAGTGCTGGGACCAGTCGCGCGGAGTCCGCCGGATCGATTCCCGGCCGCGGTCCTGCGGGGATGACTTCCTCCCCGCGCATCGCACGTCCGGCGCGCTGGATCGCCTCGACGACGCGCGGATACACGCCGCACCGGCACAAATTGGTGATCTGCGCGCGGATCAGCTCCTCGCTTGGGTCGGAATTCCGCGCCAGCAACGCCGCGGCCGCCATGACCATGCCGGGGATGCAGAACCCGCATTGCGGGACGGCCTCCGCGATGAAGGCGAGCTGCACGGGATGATTGCGCTCGCGCGACAGCCCCTCGATCGTCGTGACGTAGGTGCCCTCGATCGAGCCGATCGGGACTCGGCAACTGCGCGCAGCGTGACCGTCGATATCGACCGTGCACGCGCCGCACTGGCCGGTGCCGCAGCCATATTTGGTGCCGGTCAGGTTCGATGCGTCCCGCAGCGCCCATAACAGGGGCGTGTCGGGATCAAGCTTATAGTCGATCGGTTCGTCGTTGACGGTGAGGCGGCTCATGGCGGCCGTCCTAGCCCGCGGGGCGGGATCGCACCACGCGGCATTGCCACGCGTCGCCACCCCGGCTTATGTCGCGCGCAAATACCGCGAGAGGGCGCTACACGATGCACGTCGATACCAAATCCACCGCAGCAGCCGGGGGCGATGCCAGCCACGGCTATGACGCGCCCGATCTGCGCGTGTTCGTGTTCGCGCTGTTCTTCATCTTCGGTGGCATCACCTCGCTCAACGACATCATCATTCCGAAGATGAAGGAGCTGTTCACGCTCGACCACGCGACCGCGATGCTGGTCCAGTCGGCGTTTTTCCTCGCCTATGCGCTGTTCTCGATTCCCGCGGCGGCGATCGTGCGCAAGGCGGGCTATATGCGTACCGCGTCGATCGGCCTCGTGACGATGACCGCGGGGTGTCTGTTGTTCATTCCCGCCGCCGGGCAGGCGAGCTTCGGCATGTTCCTGTTCGCGCTGTTCGTGCTCGGTGCCGGGATCACCGTCGTGCAGGTGGTCGCAAACCCGCTGATCTCCGCGCTTGGTCATCCCAAGTCCGCCTCGAGCCGGCTGACGTTCGCGCAGGCGTTCAACTCGCTCGGCACGACGATCTTCCCGTATGTCGGCTCGGCACTGATCCTCGGCGGGCTGGCCACGGTCGATTCGTCCAAGCTCAACGGTGCCGCGCTCGACGCGTATCGCAGCGAATCGTCGAGCACCGTGGTGCACACCTATATCGGCCTCGCGATCGCGCTGCTGATCGTCGCGGCGGTCGTGTGGACGAGGCGGAACCGGCTCAACGAGGAGCAGGACCAGACCGGCAGCATCTTCCACGCGTTCACGCTGCTGAAACGCCCGCGGTTCGCGATGGGGGCGGCGTGCATCTTCCTGTACGTCGGGGCCGAGGTCGCGGTCGGATCGCTGATCGTGAACTATCTGATGCAGCCAAGCGTGATGGGCCTGAGCGACGTCGCGGCGGGCAAGCACGTGCCGTTCTACTGGGGCGGCGCGCTCGTCGGCCGGTTCATCGGCGCGTATGTGCTGAACAAGGTCTCGCCGGGCAAGGTGCTGGCGGGCGTCGCGACGGGGACGCTCGCGCTGATCCTGATCTCGGCGAACACCGAGGGTGCGATCTCGGGCTGGGCGTTGCTGGCGATCGGTCTGATGAACGCGGTGATGTTCCCGACGATCTTCTCGCTGGCGTCCGAAGGCCTCGGCAAGCGCGCGGCCGAAGGGTCGGGCGTGATCGCCACGGCGATCGTCGGTGGTGCGATCATCCCGTATCTGACGGGGATGCTGGCGGATACGTCGGGCAGCCTGCACTTCGCGCTGCTGCTCCCGGCGATCTGCTATGCGCTGATCCTGGCCTATGGGCTGTATGCGCGGAAGCCGGTGACTGAAGCGGTCGCCTGAACCCTCCGTCATCCTAGGATAGACCCAGGATCCAGAGCCACGGCGGATGACGCTCGTGGCTCTGGATCCTGACTTTCGTCAGGATGACGGACGCGGAAGGGTCGGCGCCGCGCGGCCGGTCGCGAGGTCGGCGTCGGAGAAGCGGATCGGCGTGCGGAGGCCGGGCACGCTTGACCCATCCGGACGCTCCGGATCTATCCGCATCCCTCGCGCAATCACTTGCGGATCGTCGAATGCCTGCGCGACGGTGTTGATCGGTCCGGCGGGCACGCCGACCGCCTCCAGCCGCGCGAGCAACGCAAGCTTGGGCACTTGCGAGGTTGCCGCCTCGATCCCCGCGAACAATATGTCCTTGAAGGCGAGGCGTCCGGCATTGGTCGCAAAGCGCGGATCGTCGCGCATGTCGGGCAGGTCCATCGCGTCGCAGAAGCGGCGGAACTGGCCGTCATTGCCGACCGCGAGGATGAACCAGCCGTCGCTGGTCGGGAAGACGGCGTAGGGGCACACGTTCATGTGGGCGTTGCCGACGCGGGTCGGCGAGACGCCGCTGGCGAACCAGTTCATCGCCTGGTTGGCAAGCACGCCTGTCATCGTGTCGAGCAGCGCCATGTCGATCTGCTGTCCGCGGCCGGTGCGTTTGCGCATCGCCAGCGCGGCCTGGATCGCAATCACCGAATAGAGCCCGGTCATGATGTCGGCGAAGGCGACGCCGATCTTCTGCGGTGCGCCGTCGGGCTCGCCGGTTAGGTCCATGATCCCGCTCATGCCTTGGACGATGAAGTCGTAGCCGGCGCGGGGGGCATAGGGGCCGTCTTGGCCGAAGCCGGTGATCGAGCAATAGACGAGGCGCGGGTTGAGCGCGGCGAGGCTGGCGTAGTCGAGCCCGTATTTGGCGAGCCCGCCGACCTTGAAATTCTCGATGACGACGTCTGCGTCGGCGATCAGGTCGCGGACGATCGCCTGGCCTTCGGGGGTGGTGAAGTCGGCGACGACCGAGCGCTTGCCGCGGTTGGCAGCGTGGAAATAGGCGGCGTCGCGGGTGCCGTCGGGGTTGTCGATGAACGGCGGGCCCCAGCTGCGCGTGTCGTCGCCGGCGGGGCTCTCGATCTTGACGACGTCGGCACCGAGATCGGCGAGGACTTGACCCGCCCAGGGGCCGGCGAGGATGCGCGCTAGTTCGACGACCTTGAGGCCGGCGAGGGGGGTGGGCTTCCGTTCCACGATTACACCACCACCCCGGCGAAGGCCGGGGCCCAATTGGGAAGGTCGGCGTAACTGGACGCAGCACCAGCCAAGGTGCGTCCCCCAATTGGGCCCCGGCCTTCGCCGGGGTGGTGAGCCAGCAGGCGGCCTATCACTAGAACGCCGCGATACCCGTGATCGCGCGGCCGAGGATCAGCGCGTGGACGTCGTGCGCGCCCTCGTAGGTGTTGACCGTCTCGAGGTTCATCAGGTGGCGCATCACCTGATACTCGCCCGAAATGCCGTTGCCGCCGTGCATGTCGCGGCTCATCCGCGCGATATCGAGCGCCTTGCCGACGTTGTTGCGTTTCACGATCGAGACCATCTCGGGCGCGAACCGGCCCTCGTCCATCAGCCGCCCGACGCGCAAGCTTGCCTGCAACCCGAGCGCGATCTCGGTCTCCATGTCTGCCAGCTTCTTCTGGAACAGCTGGCGTCCGGCGAGTGGCGTGCCGAACTGGTTGCGATCGAGGCCATATTGGCGCGCGGCGTGGAAACAGAATTCGGCGGCGCCGAGTGCGCCCCACGAAATCCCGTAGCGCGCACGGTTGAGACAGCCGAACGGCCCCTTCAACCCCTGCACGTCGGGGAGCAGCGCATCCTCGCCAACCTCGACCTCGTCCATCATCACCATGCCGGTGATCGATGCGCGCAGCGACAGCTTGCCCTCGATCTTGGGCGTCTCCAGCCCCTTCATGCCGCGTTCGAGAATGAAGCCGCGGATGCCGCCGCCATGCTCGTCGGACTTCGCCCAGATCACGAACACGTCGGCGATCGGCGAGTTCGAAATCCACGTCTTGGCGCCCGAGATGACATAGCCATTGGCCGTCTTCTTCGCGCGCGTCGTCATGCCACCCGGATCGGAGCCGGCATCGGGCTCGGTCAGCCCGAAACAGCCGATCCACTCGCCGGTCGCCAGCTTGGGCAGGTATTTCTTCTTCTGCGCCTCGGAGCCGAACGCGTTGATCGGGTACATGACGAGGCTCGACTGCACCGACATCATCGAGCGATAGCCCGAGTCGATCCGCTCCACCTCGCGCGCGACCAGACCATAGGCCACGTACGACGCGCCGACGCCGCCATATTCCTCGGGGATGGTCGGCCCGAGCAACCCGAGCGCGCCCATCTCGCGGAAAATCGCGGGATCGGTATGCTCGTGCTGGAACGCGTCGATGATCCGTGGCGCGAGCTTGTCGTCGGCATAGGCCTTCGCGCTGTCACGGATCATCCGCTCGTCCTCGCTCAACTGATCGTCGAGCAGGAACGGATCTGCCCAGTCGAACTTGCCCATCCCGGCCATCGTCATCTCCTTCGTTGACCGCCGACTTCGTGTCTCTGCGGTCGAAAGTCCACCCCCCACGGCGAGCGCGCGAGCGGTTTACGTATCGATCAGCGTCAGTATCGCGAGGGTCGCATGCTGCCGGCCGTCGATCGACTCGACGCGGTCGATCGCCAGATCGGCGACGATGTGCCCGCGTAGTAAGAACTCGGCATCGGGGAGCGAACCGATCCAGTCTCGAAGACCGGGTACGGGTTCGGCGACGATTGTCAGCTGGTGCTGCGTACCGACGAACGTCGCGCTCGCCCATGGCGTGCACGCGATCGTCGCGACGTTCATCGTCACGCCGGCCGCGCCTGCATGGCCGCGCAGGCCGCGGATCAGCAGCGTGCCGGCGTCGGGGCCGCGGAGCGTATCCATCCTCATGCTCCGGTGCCTTCGATGAACGATTCGATCCGCGCGACCATCGGCGCGCGCGCCTGGCGGCCGCGGCGCAGATCGTGGACGAGTCGCGGATCGCCGACGGACAGCCGTCCGAACTTGGTCATCGGCATGCCTGTCTGCCGCAGATATCGATCGATCTTCACCAGAATCGTCACGGTCGCTCCTCCCGAGTCTTGTGTCTCGCGTTCCTGATCTGTTCCCGAAAATCCTACTTGTCTAGGAAATTTCCTACGCTACGATCCGGCGGTGTCGAAAACCGCATCCGATCCCGATCCGAGAACCGCGCTCGCCGCGCTGGCGGCGGCGCGCGGCGACAGTCTGGCGGCGCTGTCGGCGATGCTCGGGCGCAACGCCGCCTATCTCCAGCAATATGTTCGGCGGGGGTCGCCGCGGGTGCTCGGCGAGCGCGATCGGCGACTATTGTCCGCGTATCTCGGGGTGAGCGAGGGCGTTCTCGGCGCGCCGGTCGATCGCGTGGCAGCGTTCCGGATCCGCAAGCTCGACGTCGTGGCGTCCGCGGGGCCGGGCGCGCAGGTCGATGGCGAGATCGTGCTGGGGACCGATACGCTCGACCCCGGCCTCGCGCGCAGGCTCGGGCTGAAGGACGGACAGGCGGCGATCATCCGGGTCCGCGGCACGTCGATGGAGCCAGGGCTGTTCGACGGCGACCACATCGTGGTCGACACGGCGGACCGGACGCCACGTAGCAAGGGCGGGCTTTACGTGATCCGGATTGACGATGCGGTGATGGTGAAGCGGGTGGCGCTCTCGGGCAGGACGCTGGTGGCGACGAGTGACAATCGCGCGGCGGGGCCGGTTCCCGACGGGCCTATCGTCGTGATCGGCCGAGTCGTCTGGCAGATGCGCGAGCCGCGTTAGGGCCGCGGCTTAAGCCCACGCCGTTCGTGCTGAGTAGTGACCGAGTAGCTGCGAAGACGCGTATCGAAGCATGCGTTTCATGCGCCAACCTGTCCTTCGATACGCCGTCTCGATACGCCGCCTGCGGCGACTACTCGACGGCTACTCAGGACGAACGGCTGGGGGCGGAGGTACCGGGGCCTACCGCCGATCCTTCAGCCACACCAAGACCGCCGCCGCGACGCCGATCGCGGTCCCGATTAGGAACCCCGGCGTCGCCTGGCCGATCGCGAAGCCGACGCCGACGCCGCCCAGCATGCCGAGCGCGACGAGGAACCCGCCCGCGGCGCTGGGATCCTTGTGGGGGGGGAGGGTGTCGCGGGAAGTGGGATCGGCCATCGGCATGTCCTGCCACGGGCGACCCTGCGATGCCAGCCACACCCATCGGCGCCTGCTGCGCGCAATCGGTCGCGCCGACGAAACGTGGCGGAAATACGGCGTTACATACTGTTCCGCCACGACAAGCCCGGCTAGGAGCCGGACATGGTGTTCCGCGTCGGGCGAGCCGGGCCGGCCGCCGCCTTTTTCGTTCTGACAACAGCCGGGGCCGTGTCCTCGGTTGGCGTTCCGGACGCGGGCGCGCAAACCGCGCCTGCGGTGGCACAGACTCCGGCACGCACACCCACCGACACGCCGATGTCGCTCGACCCCAATTCGCCGCTCGCCGCGCTGCCCGATATCGGCGTCGACTGGCCCGATCTCGCGTCTGCGCCGATCGATCCCGCCGCCACGGTCGCCGCGGTCGATGCCAATACCGAAAGCCGCTATGCGTGGCGGATCGACGGGATCGACGGGATCAACGACACGCTGCTGCGCCAGCGCTTTGCCGCGCTGTCGACGCTCGACGCGAACGATCGCCAGCCTGCCAACGCCGCGCAACTCGATCGCCGCGCGCGCGAGGATGCCGATCTGCTCAACAGCCTGCTGCGCGCCGAGGGCTATTACGACGCCACCGTCGTCACGCGGGTCGAGCCGGGCGCCAAACCGATGGTCGTGCTCGCGGCGAGCCCGGGCACGCTCTACACCTTCAAGGGCGTGACGATCGACGGCATCGCCGCGGCGGGGGACAAGGCGCCGGGGCTGGTGACCGCGTTCGGCGTGAAGCCCGCAGATCCGGTCAATTCGGATGCGATCGTCGCGGGGCAGGCCAAGCTGACGACGCAGATCGGCCGCGAGGGGTTTCCGTTCGCCAAGGTCGGCGATCCGGCGATCGTCGTCGATCACGCCACTCGCACCGCGACGCTCGACCTGTCGGTACAGCCCGGCGGCCAGCGCAAGTTCGGGCAGGTCGTCGCGCTGCCCGGCAACCGCGTGTTCGGCGCGGACCATGTCGCGGAGATCGCGCGCTTCTCGCCCGGCGACGTCTATGATGCGGCCAAGCTCGACGATCTTCGCCGCGCGCTGATCCAGACCAGCCTCGTCTCCGCGGTCGACCTGAAGCCGGTGCAGGGCGCGACGCCCGATACCGTCGATGTCGCGGTGAAGCTCGACAGGGCGCCGCCGCATACCGTCGCGGGCGAGCTCGGCTATGGCACCGGCGAGGGCGCGCGCGCGGAACTCAGCTGGACGCACCGCAACCTGTTCCCGCCCGAGGGCGCGCTGACGGTGCGCGGCGTGCTGGGGACGCAGGAGCAGCTCGGCTCGATCGTGTTCCGGCGCAACAACTTCCACGCGCGCGACCGGGTCCTCACGCTCCAGGCGTCGGGGGTGCACACGAATCGCGATGCGTATGACGCCAAGACCTTCTCGCTCGCCGGCAGCCTGGAGCGCCAGACCAACATCTTCTTCCAGAAGACTTGGACCTGGTCGGCGGGGGCCGAGCTGATCGCGTCGGACGAGCGCGACGTCATCGTGTCGACGGGCGATCCGCGGCGGCGGACGTTCTTTATCGGCGCGTTGCCGACCAGCCTGAACTATGACGGGTCGGACGACCTGCTCAATCCGACCAAGGGCTTCCGGCTCGGGGGGCGGCTCAGCCCCGAGGTGTCGCTGCAGGGCGCGGTGTTTGGCTATACGCGCACGCAGTTCGACGGCAGCGTCTACCAGCCGTTCGGCGACAGCGTGGTGCTCGCTGCGCGGACCCGGCTCGGCACGATCGTCGGCGCGCCGCGCGACCAGGTGGCACCGTCGCGGCGCTTCTATGCGGGCGGCGGCGCGTCGGTGCGCGGCTATGGCTATCAGTCGATCGGCCCGCGCGATCCCAACAACGACCCGATCGGCGGCCGCAGCCTGACCGAATTCTCGATCGAGGCGCGGATCAAGGCGTTCGGCAATTTCGGCATCGTGCCGTTCCTCGACGCGGGCAACATCTATACCTCGCCGCTGCCCAAGTTCACCGGGCTGCAATATGGCACCGGGATCGGCGTGCGCTATTACTCGAACTTCGGGCCGATCCGCCTCGACGTCGGCACGCCAATCAATCCGCAGCCGGGCGACAGCCGTATCGCGGTGTACGTGTCGCTGGGGCAGGCGTTTTGACCGAGGCGGCACCCGCCCCCAAGCGTGGCGTGCGGTGGTGGCGCTGGATCGTCGGCGCGGTCGCGGGGCTGGTCGCGATTCTGGGCGCGGCGCTGCTGATCGTCGATACCGATATCGGGCACCGCTTCGTCGCGGACCGGATCGCGGCGATCAGGACCGCCAACGGGCTGCGCTTCACGGTCGGGCGGATCGACGGATCGCTGTACGGCGATACGCGGCTGGTCGATCTGCGCGTGTATGATCTCGAGGGGCTCGTGTTTGCGGCGCCCAACGTCACGCTCGACTGGTCGCCGTTCGACTGGTTCTCGAACCGGCTCGAGATCCGCCGGCTGATCGTCGATCGCGCGGTGTTGACGCACACGCCGCGCACCCGGCCGTCGAAGACGCGCGGACCCATCCTGCCCGAGTTCGACATCCATATCGGCACGCTGTCGGTCGGGCGGCTGACGCTGGCCAAGCGCGTGTTGGGGACCGAGCGGGTCGCGCAGGTCGCGGGGCGCGCGGACATCCGCTCGGGTCGCGCTCTGGTCGATCTGAAGGCGCGCGTTGCGGGCAGCGACGATCTGAAGCTGCGGATCGATGCCGAGCCGGCGCGCGATCGCTTCGATATCGACGTCGCGGCGCGCGGGGCCGCGAACGGCGTGCTCGCGCGGATGGTCAAAGCCAAGGGCCCGGTCGCGCTGGCGGTGACCGGCGATGGCAGCTGGGCCAAATGGACCGGACGCGCCAACGGCATGATCGGCACGACCCGGGTCGTCGATCTCGCGCTGGCGCAGGTCGCCGGGCGCTACACGCTGTCGGGCACGCTCGCGCCGTCGTCGCTGCTGAAAGGGCGGCTGCAGCGGCTGACCGCACCGCGCGTGCTGGTCGCGGGCAGCGCGACGTTCGCCAGCCGCCGGCTCGAGGGGCAGCTGTCGCTGCGCACGCCCGCGCTGGCGGTCGATACGACGGGCATCGTCGACCTGGGGGCGAACGCGTATCGCGAGGTGCGGATCAAGGCGCGGTTGCTGAAGCCGCCCGCGCTGTTCGACAATATGAGCGGGGCGATGGTCGAACTCCGCGCGATCCTCGACGGGCCGTTCGCGACCGCGGCGTTCGACTACCGGATCGACGCGCGCCGTTTCGCCTTCGACCAGACCGGGTTCGAGGATGCGCATGCCGCGGGCAAGGGGCGCCTGTCCGCCGCGCCGGTGACGGTGCCGATCCGCTTCACCGCCGCGCGCGTGACCGGGGTCGGCGCGGTCGCGGGCGGGATCCTGCGCAACCTGTCGGTCGACGGGCGGCTTCGCGTGACGCCGACGCTGCTCACTGGCGACGCGCTCCGTCTGCGGTCCGACAAGCTCACCGGCAGCATCAACCTGATCGTCGATCTGCGCAACGGCCAGTTCGAGGTGGGCATCAATGGCGGGCTCGGCCGGTATTTGATCCCCGGGCTCGGCATCGTCGACGTGAAATCGACGTTGCGCGTCGTGCCAGGCCCAAACCGCAAGGGCACGCGCGTGATCGGCCAGGGCAGCGCGCAGATGGTGCGGCTCGACAACGCGTTCTTCCGCAGCCTGGCGGGCGGGTTGCCGCGGATCACCACCAATCTCGAACGCACGACCGACGGCGTGCTGCACTTCACCAATCTGGTGCTGACCGCGCCGCAGATCCGGCTGACCGGCAACGGCTATCGCCGTCGTGACGGGACGTTCCACTTCGAGGGCGGCGGGCGGCAGGCCACCTACGGTCCGGTGACGCTCAAGCTCGATGGCCAGATCGATAAGCCGACGCTCGACCTCCTGTTCGCGAGCCCCAACGCGACGCTCGGGCTGTCGAACGTCCGCGCGCATCTCGACCCGACGCCGCAGGGCTTCGCGTTCACCGCGGCGGGCGGATCGCGGCTTGGACCGTTCACCAGCAACGGCGCGATCCTGCTGCCACCGGGCGCGGGGGCGACGATCCAGATCGCCGCGCTGAACGTCGCCGGCACGCGCGCGAGCGGCAGCGTCGCGGTCGTCAATGGCGGCTTCAACGGGCAGCTGGTGGTTTCCGGGGGGGGGCTCTCGGGCGAACTCCTGTTCCGCCCGGTCGGCCAGATCCAGCGGATCGAGGGGCATCTCGCCGCCAAAAGCGCGACGCTCGACACCGTCGCGCTGCGCCAGGGCAAGCTCGATTTCGTCACCTTGCTCGACCCTGCCGGCACGTCGATCGAGGCGACCGCGACGGGGCTTGGGCTGCGGCGCGGTCCGCTCAGCCTTGCGCGTTTCAACGGCAGCGCCTCGCTGCGCGGCGGCGTCGGCACGATCCGCGCGTCGATCGCGGGGTCGCGCGGGCGCGCGTTCGATATCCAGAGCGTCACGCAGGTCACCGCGACCAGCTATGCGATCGCGGCGCAAGGCACGCTGGATGGTCGCCCGCTCAAGCTGCTGACGCCGGCTGTCGTCACCCAGGCGGAGGATGGCTGGCATCTCGCACCGACCAGGCTCAGTTTCGGCGGCGGCGAGGCGCAGGTCGGCGGCCGCTTCACCGCGACTAGCACCGCGATCGACGCGAGCCTGACGCGGATGCCGCTCGCGGTGCTCGACATCGGTTATCCCGGATTGGGGCTCAGCGGGTCGGCGTCGGGGCGGTTTAACCTTGCCACCACGAACGGCGCGGCACCGACCGGCAAAGCCGACCTGACGATCCGCGGTCTTGCGCGCGCCGGCCTCGTCCTGTCGTCGCGACCGATCGACGTCGGCGTCGCGGCGGTGCTCTCGCCCGACAAGCTCGGCCTGCGCGCGGTGATCGCGTCGGGCGGCAAGACGATCGGGCGCGCGCAGGCCCAGCTCGCGCCGCTCGGTCAGGGGGACTTTGCGTCCCGCATCAGCAACGCGCGGTTGTTCGGCCAACTCCGCTACAGCGGCCCGGCGGACACGCTTTGGCGCCTAACCGGGGTCGAATTGTTTGACCTGTCCGGCCCGATCGCGATTGGCGCGGACGTCGTTGGCACGCTCGCCAACCCGACGCTGCGCGGGGTCGTCCAGGCGAACGGCGCGCGGATCGAGAGCGCGACCACGGGCACCGTCCTCACCAACGTGCAGGCAACGGGCCGGTTCGGCGGATCGCGGCTCGTGATCGACCGGTTCGGCGCGGACGCGGGCAAGGGCGGGCGAGTCACCGGCAGCGGCCAGTTCGAATTCGCCGCCGCCGCGGGGATCGGGCTCGACCTGACGCTGCAGGCCGACAAGGCGGTGATGATCAACCGCGACGATATCGGCGCGACCGTCTCGGGGCCGCTGACGTTCAGGTCGAACGGCTCGGGCGGCACGATTGCGGGTGACGTGGTGCTGAACAAGAGCCGCTATCGCCTCGGCCAGGCGACCGCCGCCAGCGCGGTGCCGCAGCTCAACATCCGTGAGATCAACCTGCCCGACGGCGGCGAGGAAGTCGCGACGCCCGCCAAGCCCTGGGCACTCGCGATCAAGGCGCGCGCGCCGAACCAGGTGATGGTCAGCGGCTTGGGGCTGACCAGCGAATGGTCCGCCAACCTCCAGATCGCTGGCCAGCCCGAAAACCCCGCGATCACCGGCCGCGCCACGCTGATCCGCGGCGATTACGAGTTTGCCGGCCGCCAGTTCGAACTCGCGCGCGGCGTCATCCGCTTCGACGGGCAAGTGCCCGCCAACCCCGCGCTCGATATCGAGGCGAATGCGGATTCGACGGGGCTGAGCGCGTCAATCCGGGTGACGGGCTATGCGCTCAAACCCGAGATCGGCTTCACCAGCACGCCCGCGCTGCCCGAGGACGAGCTGCTCTCGCGGCTGTTGTTCGGCACCTCGATCACCAATCTGTCCGCGCCCGAGGCGTTGCAGCTGGCGGCGGCGGTGGCGGCGTTGCAGGGCGGCGGCAACGGCCTGAACCCGATCAACGCGGTGCGCCGCGCCGCCGGGCTCGACCGGCTGCGAATCCTGCCCGCCGATCCGCAGACTGGGCAGGGCACGTCGATCGCGGCGGGCAAATACGTCACGCGCCGGCTGTATGCGGAGATCGTCACCGACGGGCAGGGCTATTCGGCGACTCAGGTCGAGTTCCAGGTCACGCGCTGGCTGTCGCTGCTGTCGAGCATCTCGACGTTGGGGCGGCAGAGCGCGAACGTGCGCGTGTCGAAGGATTATTGAGCGATATCCCGGATCCTATGCCTGCGAGCCAAAGCCGCCCCGGCGAAGGCCGGGGTCCAGGTGGCAAGGCCGTCGTGACGGCGGACGATCCTTCGTTTTTTTCGTCCCCCAACTGGGCCCCGGCCTGCGCCGGGGAGGTGACCCTTGCCCGGCTGCACGGTAAGGGCAGGCTTTCGGTTTAGGACCCAGTCATGAAGCCCGTCATCTTCGGCCTGTCCGGCCCCGTCCTTACCGCCGCCGAGCGCGCGTTCTTCGCCGACTGCGAGCCCGCGGGCTATATCCTGTTCAAGCGCAACATCGTCGACCGCGCGCAGGTTCGCGCGCTGACGGATTCGCTGCGCGCATTGGCGGGTCGCGACGATCTGGCGATCCTGATCGACCAGGAGGGCGGCCGCGTCGCGCGGATGGGCCCGCCCGAATGGCCGGCGTTTCCGGCGGGGCCGGTGTTCGATGCCGCTTATGAGCGCGCGCCGATGACCGCTATCCAGGCGGCGCGCGCGAACGGGCAGGCGCTGGGGGTGATGCTCAGCGAGGTCGGCATTACCGTCGACTGCGCGCCGCTGCTCGACGTGTCGCAGCCTGATACGACCGAGGCGGTGTCCTGTCGCACCTACGGGTCGGACCCGATGCGCGTCGCGGCACTGGGGCGGGCTATGCTGGAGGGGCTGGCCGAGGGCGGTGTCGTCGGGATCGTCAAGCACATGCCCGGCCATGGTCGTGCGAAGGTCGACACGCATCACCACTTGCCGACCGTCACCGCGACCGATGCTGAGCTCGCGGTCGACCTCGAACCGTTCCGCACGCTCAATCAGGCGCCGATGGGGATGACGTCGCACATCGTGTTCGATGCCTGGGATGCCGATCGCCCCGCGACCTTGTCGCCGATCGTGATCGATCGGATCATTCGCGAGCGGATCGGGTTCGACGGGCTGTTGATGACCGACGATATCGACATGAAGGCGCTGTCGGGCACGGCGGGCGACAAGGCGGCCGGCGCGATCGCCGCGGGGTGCGACGTGGTGCTCGATTGCTGGGCGCGCATGGACGAGATGGTGGAGATCGCCGACCGGCTCGCGCCGATGTCCGCCGTGTCGCGCGCGCGGCTCGATCGCGCGATGGCGTCGGTCGGCACCGCCACCGGCGATCTCGCGGCGCTGATCGCCACGCGCGACGCCTTGCTAGAGGCGTCGGGCGCGGCGTAGCGGGCGGCCGGGGCGGCGTTAGAAGGACTCGAACCCGTCGTCGTCGAACGCGCCGGCATCCGCCATGGCGGGGACCTTCGCCGTCGACATCCGAGCCTCACGCTGCGGTGAGTTCGCTCGAAGCGCGGCCCGGCCGCCCCCGTACCCGCTCGCGAACCGGCCCGCCTGTCCCGACGGCGCGCCGATGCGGAACTTCGCCGCCTGTTCGGTCAGTGCAGCGACCTCCGAGGTGAGGTTGCGCGCGGCGGCCGAGGTCTGCTCGACCATCGCTGCATTCTGCTGAGTCGCCTGATCCATCGCGGTGACCGCGGTGCTGATATCGGTGATCGCGGTCGACTGCGCGCGGTTGTCGCCGGCGATCTCGGCGAGCAGCGTGTGCACGCCGCGGACATCCGCCGAGATCGCCGACAAGGCACCGTCGACGCGCTGCACGCGTTCCACCGCGGTGCCGATATCGGCCTGCGTCGCGGTCAGTTGGTCGCGCGCGCGCCCCGCCTCTTCCTCGGCGCGCATCGCCAGCGCGGATACGAGGTCGGCGACGACCGCGAACCCGCGTCCCGCCTCGCCTGCACGCCCCGCCTCGACCGCGGCGTTCATCGCCAGCACGCGCGTCTGGAACGCGATCTTGTCGAGCCCCTCGATTACGCTGTCGATGCCCTTTGCACTCTCGCTGACCCGGGTCATCGCCTGGACCGCCTCGTCGGCAATCTCGCGGCCGCCGGCGACCGTGGTGATCGCGCCGTCCGCGCGCTCGACCGTCCGTCCGGCGGCGACCGCGGTCGCCTGCAGGCGCTGGTCCATCTGCGCGATCGCGGCGGCGGTCTCCTCCAGGCTGGCGGCATTGCCCTCGGTGCGGCGGGCGAGATCCTCGCTCGCCTGCGCGATCTCCTGCGATCCGGTGCTGATCATCGTGGTCCCTTGCGCGACCGATCCGATCAATCCGCGCAGGCTGTCGATAGCGCTGTTGAAATTATCCTTGAGTCCGGTGAACGGCGCGTGGAGATCGGCATCGATCTTGGCGGTCAAATCACCATCCGCCAGCGCGGTGAGGCCCGTGCCCAGGCTGTCGACGATCAGCGCCGCCTGCGCCTGTTTCGCCGCCTCGGCCGCCTGTAGCTGGTTGCGGAACGCCAGCATCGCCTTGGCGATGTCGCCCAGCTCGTCGCCGCGATCCGCCCCCGTCACTTCGGCGTCGAGATTCCCGTCGCCGAGCTCGCGCATCGTTTCCGCCAACACGATGATCGGCTTGACGACCCGGCGCACGGCCAGCGTCACGAACGCGATCGTCCCTGCGATGCCGATCCCCAGCGTGATGACGAGAAGGATCATCGCGATCTGCCCGACCCGCTCGGCATCGTCCGCGGACCGGTGCGAATTCGCCTCGATCGCGTCCGACGCGGCACCCATCGCGACCTCGAGGCCGCGGAACTGATCGAAGAATCCCGGCAGCATCGCGCGCGCGGCGCCGGGATCGGTGCCGATGCGATCGATCAGCCGTTCGGCGGACTGGACATAGGCCTCCATCGGCGCCGCCAGCTTCGAGGTTACCGCGGCGACCGAGGCGTCGCCGGTATAGGCCGAGTCCGCCGCTATGCCCTTGCGCAGCTCGGCGAGATGGCCGCGGAAGTCGTTCTGGATATCGCTGCTCTTGAGCGTGCTGCCCGGCTCCGCGGCCTGGAACGAAGCCAGCACGTCGCTGCGGATGGCGTCGTGCATCATGTCCGCGCCTTCGTGGTTGGCGAAGAGCGCTGCCGCCGCCGTCTGGCGGTGTTGCGCGGCGGTCTGCATCCAGGCGGCGGCGATGCCGGTCGCGCCGCAGAGCAGCATCAGCGCGAACAGAGCCGCGCCTGCGATACGGATGGCACGGTTCAGCGACATCGCATCGCGCGCTCTGGACTTTGAGTGTGACATGTTTCGGCGACCTCTTCCGGACTCGGGCAAAATTACATTCCTATAATAGGACAAGCCGATTGGCCGGAGGATGGCGCGTGAATATTATGGCAGTGTCTCGATTTGCCCTGCCGGCACTTTTACTGTCTGCGGCTTGGACCCATCTTGCTGCCGCGCAGTCCGGCGCACCCGAATCCGCGCCCCGCGCCGTCACGGTCGAGGGGCGGTACGTCCTTGATCTCATGGGCAACGTCGCCGGTGGGGACAAGCGCGGCGCACGCGTGCTGGGCAATGCCGAGCTGACCGCGGACGGCGATCTGGACCGGCTGGCGGGCTGGCGCGGCGCGCGCGCGCATCTGCATCTGCTGGGCAATCATGGCGGGGCGATCAACACGCTGGCGGGGACGTTGCAGGGCGTCGACAATATCGAAGTCGCCAAGGGACGCGCCAAACTGTACGAGGCGTGGGTCGAGCAGGACATTGCCGGTGGTCGTGCGGCGTTGCTGGTCGGACTGTCCGACCTGAACGTCGATTTCTACCAGAATGATTCGGCGGGGCTGTTGGTCGCGCCGGCGTTCGGCATCGGGTCTGAACTCGCGGCGACAGGCCCCAACGGACCGTCAATCTTTCCCTCGACCGCGTTGACGCTGCGGCTAAACGTGGCGATCGCCAGCTTGGGCTATGTCCGCGCGGCGGTCGTGAATGCGCGTGCGGGCGTGCTGGGCGATGCCGCGGGAATCGATTTCGGGATGCATGACGGCGCGCTGCTGATCGCCGAGGCGGGGACGCGCACGAACGGCAAGCTGGCGATCGGCGGCTGGCGCTATACGCGGCACCAGGACGACATGGCCGCGTGCGACGGCAGCGGCGTGCCCCTCCGGCGGACCGCGACCGGGGCCTATGTCCTGATCGACCAGCATCTGTCGGGCGACGAGCACCACGGCATTGATCTGTTCTTTCGCGCAGGCGTGTCGGAAGGGCGGACGACGCCGTTCCGCGGCGGATTCCAGCTGGGGCTGCTCGCAAACGGGCTGGTTCCGGGGCGCCCCGACGGCCAGCTGTCGGTCGGTCTTGCGCAGGGCCGGTTGTCGAATGCGTTCCGCCGTATGCTCCGCGATTCGGGTGAGTCCGCCGATGCCGCCGAGACGGGAGTCGAACTCACCTATCAGGACAAGGTGGCGCCGTTCCTGTCGGTCCAGCCCGACGCCCAGTATATCCGTCGCGCCTTCGCCGATGGTGGGCGCAAGTCGACCCTGGTGGCCGGATTGCGCCTGATCGCTGCCTTTTCCCGCTGACGATCGCGCCGACATCCGCCGCTGCCCAATCGGGTGCGATGCTGTACCGTCGGGCGATGGACGACGCACAATTGACGCTGGACCTGGACGGGTGGGAGGGGCCGCTCGACCTGTTGCTGACGCTGGCGCGCGGGCAGAAGGTGGATCTGCGGCGGATCTCGATCCTGGCGCTGGTCGAGCAGTATCTGGGCTATGTCGAGTCCGCGCGCGCGCTCAAGCTGGAGCTGGCCGCCGATTATCTCGTGATGGCGGCGTGGCTGGCCTATCTGAAATCGGCGTTGCTGCTGCCCCGCGATCCGCTGGCCGAACCCGATCCGGAGGCGCTGGCGTTCAGGCTGCAACGGCGGCTCGAGCGGCTGAGCGCGATGCGTGAAGCCGGCGCGCGGTTGATGGCGCGCGATCGCAGCGGCCGCGACGTGTTCGCGCGCGGCGCACCCGAGGGCTTGCGGACGGTGCGCAAGGCGGTGTGGCAGGCCGAGATCTTCGACCTGATCGCCGCCTATGGCCGGATCTCGGCGCGGACTCGGCCGGTGATGCATGTCGTCGCCGATCGCGAGGTGATGACGCTGGAGGCGGCGCTCGACCGCGTCTCGACGCTGGTCGGCACGCGGATCGACTGGAGCGTGATCGAGAGTTTCCTGCCCGAGGCAGGCGAAAGGCTGCGACGCTCGGCGCTCGCGTCGAGCTTCGTCGCGGCGCTCGAACTCGCGCGGCAGGGCCGGATCGAGCTGCGCCAGGCCGCGCCGTTCGCGCCGCTCTATCTGCGGGCCTGCGCGTCGTGACTCCGCCCGACGCCTTCACCCGCGCGGTCGAGGCGGTGCTGTTCGCCGCCGATACGCCGCTCACCATCGACTCTATCCGCGCGCATGTCGGGGCGGGGGACGTCCGCGCCGCGCTGAACCGGCTGGCGGACGACTATGCGGGCCGCGGGATCGTCAT
This sequence comes from Sphingomonas aurantiaca, assembly GCF_003050705.1. GTDB lineage: Bacteria > Pseudomonadota > Alphaproteobacteria > Sphingomonadales > Sphingomonadaceae > Sphingomonas > Sphingomonas aurantiaca. The sequence goes on from NZ_QAOG01000003.1 coordinate 499,548, forward strand.
CGTCCAGCGCGGCGAGCGGTGGCAGTTCCAGACCGCAGCCGACATGGCGCACATGCTGCGCCGCGACCGCGAGGAACCGCGCCGGCTCAGTCGCGCGGGGATCGAGACGCTGGCGATCATCGCCTATCACGAGCCGGTGACGCGCGCCGAGATCGAGGCGATTCGCGGGGTGCAGATCTCGAAGGGGACGCTCGACGTGCTGATGGAGGCGGGCTGGGCGAAACCGGCAGGGCGTCGCGAAGTCCCGGGGCGACCGCTGATGTTCGCGACGACGCCCGAATTCCTCGTCCATTTTGGGCTGACCAGCCGCCGCGACCTGCCGGGGATCGACGATCTGCGCGCCGCGGGGCTGCTCGATCCGGTCGATCTCGCCTTCGATCGGCTCGACGACGGTGAAGATGGCGAGGTGGCTGGCAATGCGGCGGGATGAGGCTTAGATAGGGTTCAGTTTCCAGGAGAATTGCCATGGGCGGTTTTAGCCCGATTCACTTGCTTGTGCTCGCGGTCGTCGCGATCCTCCTTCTCGGCGGTGGCCGATTCTCGAACCTGATGGGCGACGTCGCCAAGGGCGTGAAGAACTTCAAGAAGGGCATGTCCGAGAACGACGACGAGACGCCGGCCAAGCCTTCGGCACGGATCGAAGCGCAGAAGTCGGCCGATCCCGCGTTCGACCGCGACGGCAATCGCGTCCGTGACGACCGTCCTGCCTGAAGCCGGCGGACTTGAAGACTTTAGATAGGCGCGGCTGAATGTTCGATATCGCGCCCTCCGAGTTTCTGCTCGTGGCTTTCGTCGCGTTGGTCGTGATCGGCCCGAAGGATCTGCCAAAGGCGATGCGCGTGGTCGGCTATTGGGTCGGCAAGGCGCGTGGCGTCGCGCGGCAGTTCCGTTCGGGTTTTGATTCGATGGTCCGCGAGGCCGAACTCGAGGAAATGGAAAAGCGCTGGGCGTCGGAAAACGAACGCATCATGCGTGAGCATCCGCAGACGGGCGCGGCCGTGGACACCACGCAGGTCGTGCATTCGCCAGAGACGGAGGAGCATCGCCGCGATTATCGCTCGATCGACGAGGTCGACGATCATACGAGCGAGCCGGTGTTGGTCGAGAAGCCTGTGGTCGCCCCGGCACCGACGCACGCATCGCCGGCGGCGGCGGAAACGTCCGTCGGCGATCGCGGTCCCGACCCGGTCGAGGCACCGGCGGCTGCCCCGGCAGCACCCCATCCCGACGACAAGACCGGCAAATCCGACGTAGCGTCATCGTGAGCGCTCCCCGCGTGATTGCCCCCCATAGCGCCGAAAGCACAGCATGAGCGAGATCGACGAAAGCCGGGCACCGTTGCTCGACCATCTGATCGAGCTGCGGCGGCGATTGCTCTATTGCATCGCCGCGCTGGTCGTGACGTTCGGGATCGCGATGTACTTTGCCGAAGATATCTTCGGCTTCCTCGTCCACCCGCTGCTTGCGGCGGGGCAGAACAAGGTCATCTATACCGAGATCTTCGAGGCGTTCTTCGTCCAGATCAAGGTCGCGTTCTTCGCCGCGATGATGCTGTCCTTCCCGGTGATCGCGAACCAGCTTTGGCAGTTCGTCGCGCCCGGTTTGTACAAGAAGGAGAAGCGCGCGCTCCTGCCGTTCATCCTCGCAACGCCGGTGCTGTTCCTGACCGGCGCGGCAATGGCCTATTACGTCGCGATCCCGATGGCGCTGCACTTCCTGCTCGGGTTCGACGGGATGGTCGGCGGCATCCACCGCGAGGCGCTGCCAGGGATTGGCAATTATCTGTCGTTCACGATGCAGTTCCTGTTCGGCTTCGGCATATCGTTCCTGCTGCCCGTCCTGCTGATGCTGCTCGAGCGGGCCGGGATCGTCACGCGCAAGCAGCTGATCGGCGCGCGGCGCTATGCGATCGTCGCGGCGTTCGCGATTGCCGCGGTGCTGACGCCGCCCGATATCGGCTCGCAGCTGCTGCTCGCGATCCCGCTGGTGATCCTGTACGAGCTCGCCCTGATCGGGATCTGGTTCACCGAACGCAGCCGCGCCAAGGCCAAGGCCGATGAGGGTGACGGCGAGAGCGACTCCACCGACCTCGTCGAACGCTGATACGAAAACGGGGTCCGGTGCGCGTGCACCGGACCCCGTGTCCTTACCAATAGCGCAAATGGCTTACTTGGCGTTATCCGCGGTCTTGGCGACAGTCTTGCCTGCCGAAGCCACGTCCTTGCCTGCACCCTCGACCGTGTTGCATGCCGACACCATCAGAGCGCTGGCCACAATCGCCAGACCAACCAACTTACGCATGATAATTCCTCCTAGAAAAGGCACGAATGCCACCGGGGGTGAAATGATCGGGATAGCAGTTCGTTCCTGACAAACCGCCACAATTTCCGGTGGCTGCGGCGCAGGGCGCCCGGCAATGCCAACGAAACGATAAAGGCCCAGACGTATCACCGGGGGGGGGAAGGGTGATGCGTCTGGGCCTATGACTTGGACAGCGAGAGCGGGGGGGCATAAAGTCGCTGTCCGAAACATCCAACGGCGATCGCGTCAAAGTGTTCCGGGGTTCCGATGATCATTTGAAAAAAACTAGAGTCAAACAAACAGTAACTGTAATTCGCCTGCTCTAGATCAATCGCGACCCTTGATGGCAAATGCGATCTCGTACGCCCCGACTAGCGGATCGTGATGCAGCGGCGAGCGCAACTGGCGTGACAGGCCCTCCATGACGCGGCCATACCGCGTTGCCGCTTCGCGCAGGGCGTCGCTCTCGACCAGCGCGCGTGAGACGACGCGCAACAGCGCGCGGTCGGGCGTGTCGGCGGGCTTCACCACGATCCGGATCTGCGCCGCGGGGTCGCACGACATCGCCAGCTCGATCGTCTCGGTCGCAAGGAACGCGATCGCCACGGCGACGTCCTGGTTGACCAGATACGGGTCGATATCGAGCGTTATGCCAAGTCCGTGCGAGCGATCCGATGCGGTCGCGCGAATGTTCGCGGACAATTCGCCGATCATCGTCCGCAGGTTGAGCCCGCGATTTTCCTCCAGCTCGGCGAAATGGTTGCGATGGACCACCGCGAGCGCGTCGACGCGGCGCTGGATCGACGCATAGGCCGCGGTCGCGTCCGCGCTTGGTGCGCTGCGCGCGTGAAAATTGATGAGGCTGGAGATGACCTGCAGGTTGTTCTTCACCCGGTGATGGACTTCGCGGGTGAGCTTGGTCTGGCGGACCAGCCCTTCGGCCAGCCCGGCTTCGTGGAGCGCAACGGTCTGGCTGATCGCCTGGAAGGTCTCGCCGAGATCGCGAATCTCCTGCGCAGGCAGCGTACGGACCGCGCCGAGATCGAGCGCCTCGCCGGGCGTGAACGCGGCGACCGCACCGCGCAGGCGACGCAGAGGACGGATCAGCAGGCGGTCGACCACGAACCACGCGATGCTCGCCGCAGCGATCCACATCAGCAGCGGGAGCAGCATCGCGACCACGAGCGACGAGGTTACCGGTGCGCTGCGAATGCTCGTGCGCAGACCGATCCCGGCGACGCCGAGATCGGTGCGCATCGTCTCCATGCGATCGAGCGGGCGTTCGTCGGGGATCGTCTCGAGCGTCAGCGCGTCCTCGTCGAGCACCAATGCGCTGCTGAACGTCAGCGCGCGGCTGGAGGGGCGACCGATGTTGCGGAGAAAGGACTGAGGGAAATAGGCGCGGGCAAAGGTGTCGCCGCTCGGCCCCGAGATTGCGAGCACGAGGCCGCGATGCGGGATGATGTCCGCGGTGATCGGCATGTCCACCTGGCGGAACGCCGCGGACATGGGGATCGGCGTACCGCAGAGGACGGCGCCTTCGCGGTCGGTGATCACGAACCGCGTGCCCGCGGAGGATTGTTGCGCGAACACGCCTTGCGCGCGTGCGCAACTCGGCGCGTCGGCAGGATCGTTGCCCAAAGCGTTTACCGCCACGCGAAGCGCGGTCATGTCGCCGACGAGTTCGATCGCGATCGCGCGTGCGCTTTCGTTAGCGGTCACGCGCAGGCGCGCACGCGCCTCGGTATCGGCAAGCCGGGTCGTCTGGAATGTCGCGAAGACGGCGATCAACGCCAGCGGCAGCAGGGCTGCGCTCAGGATCAGGAACAGCTTGGCGCCGGTGGGCAGCCGTCCCATCGCCGAGATCAGGCGTGGCTCGGCAGATCCGACGGGGGTGCCGTCGGCGTCTGTCGCGGGGATCGGGACGGGTTCTTGAGTGTGCGACGAGGCCATCCGGCCCGCGCTCAGTCGAGCTTGCCGAGGAGGTCGAGCAGATCGTCCGGAATCGCCTCATCGACGGTCTTCTGATAAACCGAGCGAAGAGCCGAGCCCATTTGCTGATCCTTGTCCGGCACCTTGGCGGACTTGGAGGCAGGCACCGTCTTTTCCGTGTCGTGGCCCAAACTCAAAACTTCCCCCTGCACGACGCAACGCTGATCATCTGGTATACCATGTCACAAATAGGCGAAATCCTCGCCTGTCCAGACAAAGGTCTGACTGGTTGCGGATTCGCCAATGATGTCGGTGAAACCAAACTCGCTCTCGTTAGTTCCATGTACAAGCGAAAATCGAACCTTCGTACTCCGACGACGCGCGCAACCCGCCGGCGCAGCGGGTGCGGGGGTGCTTTTTCGGCTACCGCCATTGCAATGACGCGAGCCACCCGACACATGAGGGGCCGCGTAGGATCAGGGAGTATTCGTTACCCATGTCGCTTGGACAGCAACTCGCACCGCATCTTCCCTTCTTGCGGCGCTACGGCCGGGCCCTGACCGGCAGTCAGATGCACGGTGACAAATATGTGCGCGCGACGCTCGAGGCGATCGTAGCCGCACCGGAAGAATTTCCGCGCGACGTCGATCCCCGGCTCGGTCTGTACCGCATGTTCCAGGTCATCTGGAACTCGGCCAATTTCGACGAGGTCGCCGACGAGAGTGTTCAGGAGTCGGGCGGTCACGAGGCGGTTGCCCGTGCGCGTCTCGCCCGTATGACGCCGCTGTCGCGCCAGGCGCTGCTGCTGACCGCAATGGAAGGCTTCACGCCTGAGGACGCCGCCTATCTGATCGAGGTGGACTCGAGCGAAGTCGACGATTTGGTCGCCGAGGCACTATCGGAAATCGAAAGCCAGACGCGCGCAAAGGTCCTCATCATCGAGGACGAGCCGATCATCGCGATGGATATCGAGACGATCGTTCGCGACCTGGGTCATGACGTTACCGGCGTTGCCGTCACGCGCGACGAGGCAGTCGCGCTGGCGATGGAAACGCGCCCGGGCCTCGTGCTCGCCGATATCCAGCTTGCCGACGACAGCTCGGGTATCGACGCGGTCAAGGACATCCTTGCCGAGTTCGAGGTCCCGGTGATCTTCATCACCGCGTTCCCCGAGCGCCTACTGACCGGCGAGCGCCCCGAGCCGACGTTCCTGATCACCAAGCCGTTCCAGCGGTCCACGGTGAAGGCCGCGATCAGCCAGGCGCTGTTCTTCGATCAGGCGACCGTTCCCGTCGTCTGATCGCAGCGCGGCTTGCCTCGCGAAACCAATGGGTTGATCGCGCGGCCATAACACTGCATCTTGGGTTCGCTTCCGTAAATGGTTGCGGACCCAAAACGGTTTTCGGGGGTTTAACTCGACATGGCTGACCCGAACGAACGTATTCATATCTCGACCGAAGAGGCCCGCGCAGGTTCGACGCCGCACATGACGCGATACATTCTCGTCATCTCGCTCGTGCTGATCATCGCGATTTTGGGCTTTCTTATTATACGCTGACATAAGTTAAGCGCCGGCGTATAGGTTCGGCGTCGCGAGTGCTTATGTTCGCCCACACAAGGCGACGCGTGATCGAGGCCATGCCTGACGGTATGTCGTCGAGATCATGATCGAAACTGACAGGATTTTCATGGTTCAGCCTGCTCCCCATACCGATGGCGAGGACGATATCGACGAAGTCGTCGCACCGGTGGAGCATGTCTCGCTGTCCGACGCCGAGTTCAAGGTCCAGCTGGCGCAGGTCATCCCGCATCTGCGTGCGTTCGGGCGCTCGCTCTCCGGTAGCCGCGATCTTGCCGACGATCTGGTGCAGGAGACGTTGCTGAAGGCCTGGGCGGCGCGGTTGCGCTTCCAGGCAGGCACGAACATGCGCGCATGGACCTTCATCATCCTGCGCAACCTGTATCTCTCGCAGATGCGCCGTGCGCGCTTCAAGGGCGAATGGGACGATCTCGTCGCCGATCGCATTCTCGCCGCACCGGCGAGCCAGGATCGTCATGTCGAGCTCGGTGATATGCAGCGTGCGCTGATGCACCTGCCGCAGCCGCAGCGCGAGGCGCTAATCCTCGTCGGGGCAGGCGGCTTCGCCTATGAAGAGGCAGCCGAGATCTGCAACGTGGCGGTCGGCACGATCAAGAGCCGTGTCGCGCGTGGTCGTGTCGCGCTCGAGACTATCCTTACGGATGGGTCACTGCCGTCGCGTCGTGATCATGAGACGGATACGAGCAAGACGGCGCTTGATTCGATTATGGGTGACGTCGAGCATCTGAGCCGCGGTCGCTGATCTGTTAGCGCAGCACTCGTCTCGCCGATTGGCTACAACTAGTGAGGTAACCGCGCGGTTCTAGTGCGCGACGCCGTCAAGCGAGCGCAGCAAGCGGTCGATATCCTGCGGCAAGCGCGCGCTCTGGCCGAAGGCGTCGCGCAGCGAATGGCCGATGACGTCGGTCGGACGAGGACGACCAACGACCTGTTGGCCGCCCGTGTCGGGTTTGATGGTGAGGAACGAGTACGTCATGCCGCTAATAACGAGCTCATGGCGAATTCGTTGCTTTCATATGTCAAGTAACACTTGACTGCGATACTATTCTGCAATGACCGGCATGAATACTGAACAGGCGATAAACAGCGCCGTGGATCGCGCCCGGCAATGGTCGCCCTTCCTGTCGATGATTCTCGATCGCGAGACCGCGCTGGCCTCGGCGTTGTCCGACGGGCAGCTCGATTTGACGCTGTCGAGCGCGACCCCCGACATGCCGGTTCCCAAGCGGCTGAGGCTCGAACGCCGCGCGATGGCGCTCAACGTCGCGATCGGCGACCTTGCGGGAATCCTCGATCTCACCGCGGTGACCGGCGCGCTGACGCGCTTTGCCGACTATGCGCTCGACACCGCGATCCGGACTGCGATCGATGAGCGGACGCCGGGCGCAGAACCGGTCGGCTTCACCGCGATCGCGCTCGGCAAACAGGGGAGCGGCGAGCTCAATTACTCGTCCGACATCGATCCGATCCTGCTGTTCGATCCGCTGACTCTGCCGCGCAAGCCGCGCGAAGAGCCCGAACAGGCCGCGGTGCGGATCGGCAAGCGTGTCGTCGAACTGCTCCAGGCGCGCGATGGCGACGGCTATGTACTGCGCGTCGACCTGCGGCTGCGGCCCTCGCCCGAAATCACGCCGATCGTCCTGCCGGTCGAGGCGGCGATCGGCTATTACGAGGCGCAGGCGCTGCCCTGGGAGCGCGCGGCGTTCATTCGCGCCCGCGCGGCTGCCGGCGACATCGCGTTCGGGCAGGGGTTTCTCGATGCGATCCGGCCGTTCGTGTGGCGGCGCACGCTCGATTTCGGCGCGATCCGCGAGATTCGCGGGATCTCCGCGCGTATCCGTGATCACCATCTGCAGGGCCAGGCCTTTGGCGCCGGCTACGACCTCAAGCGCGGGCGGGGCGGTATTCGCGAGGCGGAGTTCTTTGCGCAGATCCACCAACTGATCCATGGCGGTCGTGATCCGACGGTCCGAGCGCCCGCGACGCGCGACGCACTTGCCCGGCTGGCGGAGGCGGGGTGGATCGGCGGCGACGAAGCGCGTGCGCTGACCGATGGCTACACGCTGTTGCGGACGATCGAGCACCGGGTCCAGATGATCGACGACCGGCAGACGCATGCGCTGCCGACAGGCGACGCGCTCGACCGCGTGGCGAAGCTGCACGGCGTGGAGGATGCGGGCGCGTTGCTCGCGCTGCTGGCGCCGCGGGTGGCGGCGACAGGGCGGATCTACGATGCGCTCGACGACACAGTCCGGCCCGCCTTCTCGCATGATCCGGTGACGCTGGAGGCGGATCTCGCCGCTGCGGGGTTCGATGCGCCCGAGCCTGCGCGGCAACGGATCGAGGCGTGGCGCGCCGGCGCCTATCCTGCCCTGCGCAGTCCCGCTGCCCGCGAGGCGCTGGAGGCGGTGCTGCCGACGCTGGTGACAGCCTTTGCCACCGCGCCCGTTCCGCAATCGGCGCTGCTGCGGCTCGATGCGTTGCTCGAACGTCTGCCCAGCGCGATCAACATCTTCCGCCTGCTCGAAGCGCGGCCGGGACTAGCGACCTTGCTCGCCGCGATTCTCAGCCATGCGCCGACGCTCGCCGATGATCTGGGGCGCCGCCCGACGTTGCTCGACGGGCTGATCGATGCGACCGCATTCGCGCCGGTCGGCGATATCGCGGCGCTGGAGACCGCAATGCGTGCGGACGATGCGGGCAGCGATTACCAGGCGCGGCTTGATCACGTGCGCCGGGTTGTCGGCGAGTTGCGGTTCGCTCTCGGGGCACAGATTGTGGCGGGCGCCTCCGATCCGCTGCACGTCGCGGCCGGCTATGCGCGCGTCGCGGAGGCGGCGATCGGCGTGCTCGCGGGCGCTACGATTGCTGAATTCGCCAAGGCGCACGGGACGGTGCCGGGCAGCGAACTCGTCATCCTGGCGCTTGGCCGGATGGGCGGCGCGATGCTCACGCACGCGTCCGACCTGGATCTCATCTATCTGTTTACGGGCGATTTCGCCGCGGAATCGGATGGTCCCAAACCGCTCGGCGCGACGCTCTATTACAACCGCCTCGCGCAGCGCGTGACCGCCGCGCTGTCGGTCGCGACCGCGGCAGGCCCGCTTTATCAGATTGACACGCGGCTGCGGCCGTCGGGCGGGCAGGGGCCGCTCGTCGTGACGCTCGACAGCTTTGCGCGCTACCAGCGCGACGATGCGTGGACGTGGGAGCATATGGCGCTCACCCGCGCGCGTCCGGTGTTCGGATCGACCGGTGCGCGGGACGCGGTGGCTGCGATCATCCGCGGCGTGCTTGAAGGGGAGCGGCCGGTGCGGGACGTGGTCGCCGATGCCAGGTCGATGCGCGCCGAGATGGCCGCGCACAAGGCGCCCGCGGGACCGCTCGATGCCAAGCTGCTTCCGGGCGGCCTGGTCGATCTCGAATTTGCGGTGCACGTCGTCCAGCTTGTGAACCGGACCGGGTTCGACCCAAATCTGGGGGCTGCGATCGATCGTCTGGTCGAGCAGGGGCTGGCCCCGCCTGCACTACGTGCCGCGCATGACGTGCTGACCCGCCTTTTGGTCACGCTGCGGCTGGTCGCGCCCGATGCGACGCCGCCGGGCCATGCGACCGAAGCGTTGATCGCGCGCGCGATTGGCGTGGCGGATTGGGCGGCGGTTATTGCCACGCTCGGATCGACCCGGCAGGAGGTTCGCGGTTTCTGGATGCAGGCGACGGGAGAGCAGGATGGATGAAGGGTCGACGATACCCGACGTGACGGTGACGATCGACGATGCGGCCTTGTCGCTGGCGACGCTTGGCCGGCCGTTGGTGGTGTATTTCTATCCGAAGGACGACACTGCGGGCTGCACGACTGAGGCGAAGGACTTTTCCGCGCTGGCCGATGCGTTCGGGGCCGCGGGCGTGACGGTCGTCGGAATCTCGAAGGATACGCCCGCGTCGCATGCGAAGTTCACCGCCAAGCATGGCCTTTCCGTACGCTTGGGCAGCGATGTCGAGGGCGCCGCGTGCGAGGCGTTCGGCGTCTGGGTCGAGAAGGCGATGTACGGCCGCAAATATATGGGGATCGAGCGCGCGACCTTCCTGTTCGGCACCGACGGGACGCTGGTAAAGGCGTGGCGCAAGGTTCGCGTTACCGGCCATGCGGAGGCGGTTCTGGCAGCCGCAAAGGCACTCTGAAGACTAGGTAGTAACACGTGGAGATTCGCCGACATTTCGCGCCGAAGATCCGCGGTCTCATCCTGTTCCACAGCGATCGTATCGATTCGCTTCAACTCGCCGCAACAACCTGCCGCTCCGCCGCGCGGATGGCGCAATGCTATTGCTCGGGGCAGTGGGATCCGGCCTAACCCACAATGTCTGGTGCGCGGAGGGGCTGCGAGTCAGGAGAGAGTTTCGGAGCCGTCCGCTTCAAGAGCGAACGGCCCTGCATTTTTTTGTCGGGGACCAATGGTCGATTTTACCGGTGCAGCGATCGTGACCCGTCTCAAGGGCGTGATCGTGGTGTATAAGGCGTTTACGGGTCGCCGGTTGGCAATGGCCGCGACGGTGATGGGTCTGGCCGCTTTCGGCGCCACGGCCGAGGCGCAGGTCGCGCCGCACGCCACCGCGGAAAAGCTCGCGTACCGCACGGTCGAGACGGGCAAGGGTGGCCCGATGATCGCCGCCAACACCGAAGAGGCGAGCGCCGATCTGCGCGCCGATGCGCAGTTCCGCACCTTGTTCCAGACCTGGAAGAAGCTTGACGCCACGCAGCAGGGCGTGATCGCGATCCCGTCGGTGCAGCCGGTTCACTCGCTCTCGTTCACCAGCAATTTCGGCATTCGCTCGGATCCGTTCCGCGGCACCGCGGCGATGCATGCCGGCGTCGACATTCCCGGCCCGATCGGCACGCCGATCTACGCGACCGCCGACGGCGTCGTGGCGCATGCGGGTCGCCAGGGCGGCTATGGCAACATGGTCGAGCTGAGCCACGGCAAGGGCATCGCCACCCGTTACGGCCATCTCTCGAAGATCCTGGTCGCCGACAATACGCGCGTCACCCGCGGGCAATTGATCGCATTGATGGGCTCGACCGGCCGCTCGACCGGTTCGCATCTTCACTACGAAGTCCGCATCGACGGCCACGCCGTCAACCCGATCCCGTTCCTGACGACCGCGGATTACCTGCTCGCGGCACAGGATCGCTCGGTCAACGCGATCCCGGTCTCGACCGGCGGCCCCGCCGCGCAGGACTGATACGGGCACAAGCCCAGCCAATCACCCCAAGCCCGACCCGTCATCCCAGCGAAAGCTGGGATTTCCCTCCACGGGGACGGACCGTCAGTAAAAGATAACGGCGCCCTAGCAGTCGCCCCGGCGAGCCAGCCCTCCGCCCCACGGGCAAGCCCAAGGTTGCCGCGGATAGCGCAACCTCCTATCTCCAGCCCATGGCAACGCTGGCTCCCGACATCATCCTCACCCCCTCCGCCGCGGCGCGCGTCGCCGCGATCGCCGTCAAGCAGGGGAAGCCGGCGATCCTCCGGCTGTCCGTCGACGGCGGCGGCTGTTCGGGGTTCCAGTATAAATTCGGGTTCGCCGATGCGGTGGAACCGGACGACGTGATCGCCGAGCATGACGGCGTAAAGCTGGTCGTCGACAGCGTGAGCATCGACCTAGTCCGTGGGTGCGCGGTTGATTACGTCGAATCGCTCGCGGGTGCCGCGTTCAAGGTCGAGAACCCCAACGCCGCTTCGGGCTGCGGCTGCGGCTCCAGCTTCTCGGTCTGAGTTTTCCATGAAAATCGTCACGTACAACGTCAACGGCATCAAGGCGCGACTGCCGCGGCTGATCGAATATCTCGTCGAAGAGCAGCCCGACATCGTCTGCCTCCAGGAACTCAAATCGAGCGACGACACCTTCCCGATCGCCGATATCGAGGCGGTCGGCTATGGTGCGGTCTGGCATGGGCAGAAGGCGTGGAACGGCGTCGCGATCCTCGCGAAGGGACGCACGCCCGACGTCCGCCAGCGCGGTCTCGACGGCGAGCCCGAGGACGAGCACAGCCGCTATATCGAGGCGGAGGTCGACGGCCTGATCGTCGCCGCACTCTATCTGCCCAACGGCAACCCGCAGCCGGGGCCCAAATTCGATTATAAACTGCGCTGGATGGACCGCCTGGCCGCGCGGGCGCGCGTGCTGCTGGCCGAGGAAGTGCCGGCGATCCTCGCAGGCGACTATAACGTCATCGCGAATGACGACGACACCTACTCGGTGCGCGCGATGCAGGACGATGCGCTGATGCAGCGCGAAAGCCGTGAGCATTATCGCGCGCTCGTGGCGCAGGGCTGGACCGATGCGCTGCGCACACAGTTTCCGAAGGGCGGCGTGTGGACGTTCTGGGACTATCAGGCAGGCGCGTGGCAGCGCGATGCAGGCTTCCGCATCGACCATCTGCTGCTCAGCCCGCAGGCTGCCGACCGGATGATCGATGCCGGCGTCGACAAGGCGTATCGCGGCCGCGAAAAGGCCAGCGACCATGCGCCGACTTGGGTCCGCTTGCGGTGAAGCGGGCGCTGATCGGCGTCGCGCTCGCCAGCTTGGGTCTCTCCGGTGCCGCCGCGGCACAGGAGCGTGAATATTGCCCCGACCGGCCGGGCATCGATACACCGGCGTGCACGATCGCACCGGGGCGCATCTCGGTCGAGACGTCGCTGGCCGACTGGACGCGTGACGACCAGCCCGGATCGCGCGAGGACAACATCCTGTTCGGCGACACGCTCGTCCGCGTCGGTGTCAGCGATACAATCGAAGCGCGGATCGGCTTCACGCCGTTCGGCCATGATCGAATGCGCGATTCGACGGGAGTCGAGTCGGTCGACGGGATCGGCGACGTTTCGCTGGGCATGAAGGCGAACCTCCTTCACCCCGACGGGTCGGACCTGTCGGTATCGGTCCTGCCGTTCGTGACGCTGCCGGTTGGGCAGTCCTCGATCGGTGCGGGTGATTGGGGGGCGGGGTTTCTCGTCCCCGTGACGTACGAACTGTCGGATTCGGTGTCGCTCGACCTGACGCCGGAGATCGATGCGGCGGTCGACGAGGACGGCAATGGCCGGCATTTCGCCTATAGCGCGACCGCCGGCCTGTCGGTGAAGGTTTCCAAGGCGTTCACGCTGACCGGCGAGCTGCAGGCGCTGCGTGACGATGACCCCGATCAGCATGCGACGCAGGGCGTGGCTGCGCTGTCGCTGGCATGGATGGCGAACGACGATCTGCAGTTCGACATACTGGGTGCGGCCGGGCTGACCGCCGATACGCCCGATGCCCGGCTCTATGCCGGTATATCGCGGCGGTTCTAGATGCTCGTCGGCCTGCTCCTGCTGCAAGCGGTAGCAGGGCCGCCGCTCCCGCCCGAACTGCGCAGGCGCAGGCCGCGTGCGACGATGCCGTGCCCGGTCCAGGCCGATCCCGATGGCGATATCGTCGTCTGCGCGCGGCCGACCGACCAGCGGCTCGCGACGCTGGCCGAGCCGGTCCAGCCTCCGCGTTCCGATCCGCTGTCGTTCCGGCTGCCAGGCGGGGGCAGGGGCAATGTCCACGCGATCCGTACCGAGTTGCCCGGTGCGTCCGGGCAGGGGGTAGCGGTGACGCTGAGGATTCCGTTCGGGAAGGGAACGCGGGAGTAGCCCGGGCATTCCCGCCGCCGGTCCCCGCCACCCTGTTCTCCCGCGAAGGCGGGAGCTCAGACTGGGTCCTCGCCTTCACGGGGAAACACTGTTGCGCGCGCTCTACAGCGTCCGTTCGTAAACCTGATAGACCTTATTCACCCGGCTCTCGATCGTCTCGGCGATCGATCGCATCCCCTGGTTGTCGTCGAGGATCCAGCCGATCTCCGCGCGCTCGGCACCGTAATGCTCGACCGAGGCGCGGCGGATATATTCGATCATCATGAAGGCGAGCTGGCTCGCCATCCGCGAGGCCTGCAAGTCCTTGACCACCCCCATCAGCGGCACGCGCACCGTCCGCACCTTGGGTTTGCGGAGCCACCACAACAGCTTAGCCCAGCCGAACGGGAACAGGCTGCCCTTCAACGGCTTGATCGCCTCGTTCAGATCGGGGAGCGTGATCATGAACGCGCAGGGCCGGCCGTCGACCTCGGCGATGCGGATCAGGTCGTTGAAGACGATCGGCTTCAGCTTGACGCCGACATCCTTGATCTCGGGCGGGGTGAGCGGCACGAAGCCCCAATTGTCCTTCCACGCATCGTTGAGGATCGACAGGATGATCGCCGCCTCCTCCTCGAACTTGGTCTTGTCGACGTTGCGGATGACGATGCGCGGGTTCTTCTCGCCCGATTTGATGATGCGCTGAACGATCGGCGGGAATTGGCGCGTGACGTCGACCTCATAGGTCATCAGCTGCTTGATCGGGCGATACTGCGCCCATTCGATCCAGCCGCGATATTCGCGCTTGGCGTGGCCCATCATGATCGTCGGCGGATGATCATAGCCGTCGATCAACAGCCCCGGCTCCTCCCAGATCGACATGCTGATCGGGCCGATCGCACGCGTCATGCCCTGGTCGCGCAGCCAGCCTTCCGCGCGCACGAGCAGCGCCTGGAAGATATCCTGGCGTTCGGCCTCCATCAGTCCCCATTGGCCGACGCCGGGGCCAAAGCCCTGCTCGGCGGGCATCGTCAGCGCGAGCGTGTCGATATGCGCGGAGATGCGACCGACCACGCGGCCATCCTCCTCGGCGAGGAACTGCTGCACCTTGGCGTGGCTGAACCAGCCATTCTTCTCTGGCGTGATCAGCCCGAGCGCCTCCGACTTCAGCGGCGGCACCCAATTGGGATCGTCGGCATACAGGCGGAACGGCAGATCGATGAAGATCTTGCGATCCTTCAGCGTCTCGACCGGTCGAATGTTGATGTTAGCCATGTGTCGTTCCCGATTACGCAGTCGAGCGTGTCTAGCCAGCACGGCGGATAAAGGCGAGAGTGACATGGGTCATCGTAAAATCCTGTCAGGGTGATCGTGTTTCCTTGGAGCGGCGGCAGCGGCACGGCCTGTAAATGCCACGCTGTGGCCACTATCTTCGGGCAATGGATATGCCCATGGACACCTCGCTCAGCCTCGCTCGCGGCACGGCCGCTCCCGTTCCAGCCACACCCGTCGCCGGTGCCGGGGTGGTGCGTATCGCCGACGACAAGGCGATGCTGCGCGCGGCCGCGGATCTGACGCGCGATCTCGTGAAGCCGCGGCCGTCGGTCTATTGGGGCGACCTGATCGCGTCGGTCGCGCTCGGCTATGGCGCTCTGGTGGTGGCGGCGACGAGCGGTTCGACCGCGGTCGTGGTGGTCGCCGCGATCGTGTCGGTGCTTGGGCTGTACCGCGGGTTGAGCTTCATCCATGAAGTCAGCCACATGAAGCACGCGTCGGTGCCCAACTTCCGGCTGGGCTGGAACATCCTCGTCGGCGTCCCGATGATGACGCCGTCGTTCATGTATGAGGGCGTCCACAACCTGCATCACGCCAAGACCCGCTATGGCACGGTCGAGGATCCCGAATATCTGCCGCTCGCGCTGATGAAGCCGTGGACGTTGCCGCTGTTCATTGTTGTTTCCGCGCTGGCACCGATCGCGCTGCTGATCCGGTTTTCGATCCTGTCGCCGCTCTCGCTGCTGTCGCCCAAGCTGCGGACGATGGTCGTCGAGCGCTATTCGGCGCTGGCGATCAACCCGCAATTCCGTCGTCGTGCGCCGGAGGGCGAGGCGAAGGCCTATTGGAACCGCCTCGAAGTTGCAGCGAGCCTGTGGGCGATCACGCTGATCGGGATCACCGTGGCGGGTGTACTGCCGCTGCGTGCGTTCCTGACGATCCTTGGCGTGGCATCGGCGTTTGCGGTGCTCAACCAGGTCCGCACGCTGGTCGCGCATCTGTGGGAGAATGACGGCGAGCCGATGACGGTGACCGCGCAGTATCTCGACACGGTCAACGTGCCGCCGCCGGCGCTGCTGCCGGCGCTGTGGGCGCCGGTGGGCCTGCGCTATCACGCGCTGCACCACCTGTTGCCGGGGCTGCCCTATCACGCGTTGGGCGAGGCGCATCGCCGGATCTCGGCGGAACTGGATGCGATGTCGCCTTATCACAAGGCGAGCTATCCGGGGTTGCCGGGGCTGGTCAGCAAGATCGCGCGCAGCACGATGGTCCGCCGCTGAGATTGGCCTCCCGCTGCGGCGGGAGGCCAACCGCCGGATTATTCCTCGGAGCGGATCAGCACCGCTTCGCCGATCAGGAAGAACAGCAGGAACGGCGCCCAGGCGGCGAGGAACGGCGGGTAGGCGCCGAGATTGCCCATCGCCAGCGCGAAATTGTCCGCGACGAAAAACGCGAAGCCCAGCGCCATGCCGATCACCGCGCGCACGAACAGCTTGCCCGAGCGCGCGATACCGAAGGCCGCGACCGCGCCGAGGAGCGGCATCAACACCGACGACAACGGCCCCGACAGCTTGTGCCACAGTGACCCCTCGAGCGCCTTGGTGGGGCGGCCTGCGTCGGACAGGTCGGCGATCGCGGCCTTGAGCGCGCCGAACGACAGCCCGTCCGCATCGACGCTCGCCAGCGTGAACTGATCGGGTCGAACATCCTTGCCGATCACCACGGAGCCGAGCTTGGTATCGGTGCCGCGTGCGACGTCGAACCGGGTCGCAGGGCCGACCAGCCAGCCACCGGCAGGGGCGCGCTTGCCATGATCGGCTCGCAGGATCGCGACGAGGTTACCGCCGGTCCGATCGTACAGCGTGATCCCGCCAAGCCGCGTCGCATCGCCGCGGCCGCGGATCTGCGCCACCTCGATCAGGTCGTCGCCGTCGCGGACCCACACATTGGCGCGGTCGCCGCGGTCGATCGGCAGCTTGCCGTAATTCACCTTCTGCCACTGGTTGAGCGTCGCGGTCGCGCGCGCCACCACCCGGTCGTTGAAGACGAAGCTGATCACCGCGACGCCGAGGCTGGCGACCAGCAGCGGCGCCAGCACCTGGTGCGCGGACAGGCCCGAGCCCTTCAGCGCGACGATCTCGCTGTTCTGGTTCATCGTGATCAGCGTCAGGATCGTGCCGAGCAGCACCGAGAAGGGCAGGAAGCGCGAGACGATCTGCGGCACGCGCAGCGACACATATTGCCAAACCTGCGCATCGCCATTGCCGGGAAAGGCGAGGATGTCGCCCGACTCGCTCAACAGGTCGAGCGCCTGGAGGACGAGCACAAGCGCGGCCAGCACGGCGAACGTCCGCAACAGGAACATCCGGCCCATGTAGATCGCGACCGTGCGCGACGGGAAGAAGCTGACGGTTTTCATGCGGCCTTGCTCTTGCGGAAGCCCGGAATGCGTTTCGTGATGGCCTTGAACGTCTTCGAGAAGACGCGTTCTAGCGCACCGATCGGCTGGCCGCCGGGGACATAGGCGATCGTGTAGTACATCCACAGGATCAACCCGGCGAAGATCGTGAACGGCACCCACAATGCGACGATCGGATCGATCCGGCCGAGCTCGCCGACATCGGCGGCGTATTGGTTCACCTTGTGATAGGTGACGATCATCACGATCGACAGGAACACACCTAGCGCGGACGAGGATCGCTTGGGCGGTACGCCGAGCGCGAGCGCCAGCAGCGGCAACAGGAACATCGTCGCGACCTCCGCCAGGCGGAAATGGAATTCGGAGCGGCTGCCGTCGCGCTGCTCCAGCGTCGCACCGCGCTGGCCCTGCTTGGCGAGTTCGGGCAGCGTATATTCGAGATTGCGCCCGCCGCGGACCCGGAAGCTCTCGAACTTGGGCAGGTTGATCGGCAGATCGTGGCTGGTGAAGGTCAGCACGCGCGGCGTCTTGAATTCGGGCCGGTTGTGGACGAGCGTGCCGTTGGCAAGCCGGAAGATGATGACGTTGGGATCGTCGGTCGCGAGGAACTTGCCCTTCTCCGCGGTTACCCCCAGCCAGTCGCCATTCTGGCTCTGCGCATGGACGAAGATGCCCGACAGCTCGCGGCCCTTGTCCTTGCTCTCCTCGATCCGCAGCGTCATCTTGCTGCCCAGATTGGTGAACTCGCCGACCTTGATCGACGCGCCGAGCGCGCCCGTGCGCAGTTCGAACCGCAGCCCTTCGTAATAATAGCGCGCGATCGGCTGGACATAGCCGACAATCGCGAGGTTCAGCAGCGCCAGTGCGATCGTGTACATATAGGGCACGCGTAGCAGCCGGTTGTAGCTCATGCCGACGCCGCGCAGCACGTCGAGCTCGGACGAGGTCGACAGCCGGCGGAACGCGAGCAGGATGCCGAGCATCAGCCCGATCGGAATGCCGAGCCCCAGATATTCGGGCAGCAGGTTGGCGAGCATCCGCCACACGACGCTGATCGGGCCGCCCTGCGTCGCGACGAAATTGAACAGCCCGAGCATGCGATCGAGCACGAACAGCATGACGGCGATCAGCAGCGTCGAAAACAGCGGCACCGCGATCAGCCGGGCCATGTAGCGGTCGATGGATTTCATGCGCGGATAGGGCTCGGTATGCTGGGTCGAAGGGGTATAGGGGCGCGCGGCCGAGGCGTCATCCCCAATCGCACCGCAATGGGTTGCACGTCGCCAAGCCCTTATTCCGCCGCGATCCGCTCGTGCTGCGCGGGGGAGGGGGCGCGTTCCGCTGCCAACGCCGCGATGACCGCGCGTTCAAGCCCGTTGAGCGTGAAGGGTTTGCGCAGCACGTCATGCCCGCCGAACTGCGCGACGTTCACCTCGCCCGCAAAGCCAGTGACGAACAGGACGGCGATATGCGGATAGAGCGGGCTGAGCGCTGCGATCATCTCGGGCCCCGTCTGCCGCGGCATCAGCACGTCGGAGATGATGAGCCCGATCGTCGGGTTCGCCGCGAGCAGCGCGGGCGCGGCGAGTGGATCGTCGCAGGCGATCGCCCGGTGGCCGATCTCCTCCAGCGCGCCGATCGTCGCGGTCAGCACGCGCGGATCGTCCTCGACGACGAGGATGTCGAGCATTGCCGCCGCCGGTACGACCGGTGCGACGGTGGTCGACACCGGAAGCACGGACGCGGGCAACGGCCCGGCCACGGCGTCGGCGGTCCGGGGGAGGTAGAGCGTGACCGCGGTGCCTTCGCCGGGCGTCGAGGCGATGGTGACCTCTCCCTCCAACTGCTGCACCAGCGCGAAGATCTGGCTGAGCCCGAGACCCGTGCCCTTGCCGACGTCCTTGGTGGTGAAGAACGGCTCGAACACGCGCTCGGCGATGTCGGGCGTCATCCCGCAGCCATCGTCGACGACACTGATCGTGACATATGCGCCCGCCGCGCACTGGCCGACCTGCCCCGCCGCCAGCGTTGCGGTGCCGGTGGCGATCGTCAGCGTGCCGCGGCCGTTCATCGCATCGCGCGCGTTGACCGCCAGGTTGAGCACCGCGTTCTCGAGCTGGACTCGATCGGCGCGCACGCATCCCCCCGGCGTCTCCGCGCGCGCGATCAGCGTGATCGCATCGCCTAGCGTGCGGTCGAGCAGGTCGGACATGCCCGCGACCAGAGCGGCGGCGTCGATCGATTCGGGCTTCAGCGAATCCTCGCGGCTGAAGGCGAGCAGGCGGCGGGTCAGCGCGGCCGCGCGGTTCGCGCCTTCGGTGGCGTTGTCGATGTGGCGGCGTGCGTCGGCATGATCGGCACCGATGCTCCGCCGCGCGAGTTCCAGCCCGCCCAGCACGACCGCCAGCATGTTGTTGAAGTCGTGCGCGATGCCGCCGGTCAGCTGGCCGACCGCCTCCATTTTCTGGATCTGGCGCAGCTTGGCCTCCTGCACGCGGAGTTCGGCGGTGGCGGCGGCGACCGCGGCAGTCAGCTCGGCGGCGCGCTCGCGTTCCAGCTCGGCGTCGGCCAGCGCGGTCGCGCGCTCGCCGACCGCGCGGATCGTGAACCAGCCAAGCAGGATCGCGCCGAGCACCAGCAGCACGCCGAACACCGCCAGCACGCCCGCAACCCGGCTCGACCGATCGACCGACCCCATCGCGCTCGCGGTCCGCTCGTCGAGCAGCGCGCGTTCGCGGGCGATCAGCGTGTCGAGCGTGGCGTTGATCTCGATGAGCGTCGGCGCCTTGCGCGCCTGGTAATAGCGCGCCAGCGCCTGGCCGTTCTTGCCGTAGCTCGTGCTCAGCGCGGTCAGCGACAGTTCGCGCCCGCGCGCATCATAGGCGGCGCGCAGCCGGTCGATCCGGGTCTGCTGCTCGGGATTGTCGCCGGTGATCCGGTCGAGACGGTCGATCTGCGATCCGGCAAGTACCCATTCGTCGAAATAGAGCTGGCCGAGCTGCTTGTCGCCGCTGATCACGTAGCGACCGAGCGACGCCTCCGACCGCGCGATCGTCCCCGACAGCGTCCGCGCGAGGATCATCACGTCATAGCTGTGCGCCTGCAGGTCGAGCGCCTGATCGCGCTGGCGGTTGGCGCTGCCGAGTGTCACGATCATCGCGACGAGCACCGCCGCGCCGAGCAGCCCCATCACGACGAGCATGACAGTCCGCCAGGTCGCTCCGCCCCCCAGGGCTGCGGTCTGGGCCTCGCTGCGTATCACCATCCCATCCTAGCGAGTCGTTGCCCCTGCGCAATGATGTCAATTTTAACGCAGCCGGCCTGTCCGATCCTTCCCCCGGGGGGGGAGGATCGAGGGTCAGTCGATCACCCCGACGGCACGGCCCGCGGCCTCGAACATGCCGAGGATCGTCGCGACCTGCGCGTCGGTATGCTCGGCGCAGAGCGAGCAGCGCAGCAGGAACGTGCCCGCGGGCGTTGCCGGCGGGCGCGCCATGTTCACGTACAGCCCGCCCTCGAGCAGCGACTGCCAGATCGCGATCGCCTGTTCCTGGTCGGTGAGGATGATCGCGATGATCGCCGAGTCGGACGTCTCGGTGCCGAGTTTGAAGCCCATCGCCTTGAGGCCCGCATGCATCGCCCGCGCGTTCTTCCAGAGCTGCGCGCGCTTGTCGTGCGCGGTCATCAGCTTGCGGATCGAGGTGGCGGCGGTGGCGACGACCGACGGGGGGAGCGAGGCGGTGAAGATGTAGGGGCGGCAGGCGAAGCGGACCATCTCGAACTTCGGATGGTTCGACACGACGAAGCCGCCGACCGTGCCAACCGACTTCGAAAACGTGCCGACAACGAAATCGACCTCGTCGGTCAGCCCCATCTCCTCGTACACGCCGCGGCCGTTGGGGCCGAAAAACCCCATCGAATGCGCTTCGTCGACGAGCACCATGCAGCCATGCTTCTTGGCGACCGCGACCATCTCCTTCAGCGGGGCGATGTCGCCGAGCATCGAATAGACGCCTTCGAGCACCACCAGCTTGCCGGCTTCCTTGGGCAGGCGGCCGAGGCGCTTGTCGAGGTCGGTGACGTCGTTGTGGCGGAAGCGGACGATCTCGGCATTGCCCTGCTTGCAGCCGTCGTAGATCGAGGCGTGGCTGTCGGCGTCGAGGATGACGTATTCGCCCTTGCCGGCGAGCGTCGAGATGATGCCCAGATTGGCCATGTACCCGGTCGAGAACACGATCGCGCCGGTCACGTCGTAGAACTCGCGCAGGGCTTGCTCGACGTCGACATGGTCGTGGAACGTGCCGTTGAGCATCCGGCTGCCATTGGTGCCCGACCCGAACGCGTCGAGCGCGTCTTTGCCGGCCTGGATGACGTCGGGGTCGAACGTCATCCCCATGTAATTATAGGTGCCGAGCAGGATCGTGTCCTTGCCGCGGATCACCGCCTCGGTCGGCGACTTCACCTCGTCCATCACGATCGTGAAGGGGTTGCGCACGCCGGACCGGACCAGCGCCTCGCGTTCGGCGATGAGGCCGTCGAACTTCGACATCAGGTCGCGTTCGGGGGCGACCTCGGCGACGTCGAGGGGGAGGGCGTGGGCGGTGGTGGCGGCTTCGGTCATGTTCGGTTCCAAGAGGTTGGAATTTGATAACGCCTCAAGCCGTTCGTCCCGAGTAGCCATCGAGCTTGTCGAGATGGCGTATCGAAGGACATGTACCTCGATACGGGCTCTCGACTACGCTCGATCCCTACTCGGCACGAACGGCAATGGGGTCAGGCCTTCAGTTTCGCGACCGCGTCGACCAGCTGGCCGACGGTCTCGATCTCGGCCTGCATGTTCATCGTGATGATGATGTCGAATTCGTCCTCGATCGCGGCGACGAAATCCATGACGGTCAGGCTGTCCCACTCCAGGTCGCCCTGGAACGTCGTCGCGTCGGTGAGCGCGACGCCCTTCTTGTTGAACGGCTCGATCTGCGCGGTGACGGTGTCGTAGATCTGCTGGCGGTCGCTCATGATAATCCCTTCGGTGTCGCCACCATTCCTGACAGGAAATTGCGGCGGCTTTTCGGCGCTATAGCAGCCCCGCGGCGCGATACCATGCGGCGGTTTGCGCCAGGGCTTGTGGGGTCGGGACCGCAGGCGTCCAGAGCGCGGGCGGGGGCGGCGCGTGCGACACCCAGTCGGGGTGGCAGAAATAGCTGACCCGGTCGCGCGTGAGCTTGGCCTTGCGGCGGCGGACGAGGCGGTCGGCGGCGGACGCGAGCCTGAGGAATGCGCGGGGTGTGGAGATCACCCTGATCGATTTGCCGACCGCCACGCCGACGGCGCGCGCGAAGTCGCGGTTGTCCCAGCCGTTCGGTACGCCGTCGTCGGGTTCCATGATCGACGGCGCGGCGGGGGTTTCAGCGAGTGCGAGCAGAAGTGCGGTCAGATCCTCGACGTACAACAGCGATACGCGGGTGCCTGCCGGGGGCATCGGCAGATAGCCCGTCCTAGCGGCCTTGAAGACGTCGAGCAGTTCGTGATCGCGCGGGCCGAAGATCGCGGGCGGGCGGATGATCGTCCAGTCGAGCCCGGATGCTTGAACGCGCGTCTCCGCTTCGGCCTTCGACCAGCCGTAATTCGACAAGGTGGGCTCGCGCGCGGCGAGCGACGAGACATGGACGAAGCGGCGGATGCCGGACAGCCGCGTCGCCTTCAGGATCGCCTCGGTGCCCGCGATATTACCCGCGGCGAAGGCGACGCGATCGGGCACGTTGACGACGCCCGCGACGTGGATCACGACGTCCGCGCCCTCGACCAGCTTGCCCAGGCTCATCGGGCGATCGAGCGCGCCTTCGATCCAGGTGACGCCGGTCCGCTTGGCCTGCGGCTTGCGGGCGAGCGCGCGGATCGTGTGGCCGGTCTCGAGCGCATGATCGATCAGGTGGCTGCCGACGAACCCCGTGCCGCCGGTGATGGCCAGAATCATGGTCGCGTTCCCGGGGTGAACAGAGCGCGGCCGATCACAGCAGCGCCAGATGGTTGCGGTGGACCAGCGCGGACCGCGGCGCGTAGCCGAGGATCGCCGCATGATCGTCGCTGTGCCGGCCGAGCAGGCGTGCGGTATCGGCGGCGTCGTATTCCGCGAGGCCGCGCGCGATCGTGCCCGCAGGCCCCTCGATCGTCACCAGATCGCCGCGCGTGAAACCGCCGTCGATCCGGATCGCGCCGGCCGCGAGCAAACTCCGCCCTTGGCCGAGCGCGGCCGCGGCGCCCGCATCGACATGGATCGCGCCCTTCGCGGTCAGTCCGCCCGCGAGCCAAGCTTTCCGCGCAGACGCGGTGCGTTCGGCGGTGAAGAGCGTGTGGCGGGCAGGGGTGGAGAGCGGATGGTCGATACGGCCCGAGGCGATCGCTAGCGGAATGCCCGCACCGGTCGCGATCCGCGCGGCGGCGATCTTCGAGGCCATGCCGCCCGAGCCCATCCCCGAGCCCGACCCGTCGTCTGCCATGCCCGCGACCGCGTCGATCCGGGCGACGCTGGCGATATGCGTCGCGGACGGGTCGGTGTGCGGGTTGGCGGTATAGAGCCCGTCGACGTCGGAGAGCAGGATCACGCCCTGCGCACCCGCCGCCTGCGCGACTCGCGCGGCGAGGCGGTCATTGTCGCCGAAGCGGATTTCCTCGGTCGCGACGCTGTCGTTCTCGTTGATGACCGGGACGACCTTGAGCGACAGCAGGCGGTTGAGCGTCGCGGCGGCGTTGAGATAGCGGCGGCGGTCCTCGAGGTCGTCGAGCGTGACGAGCATCTGCGCGGCGTTGAGCCCCTGCGCGGCGAGCAATTCGGCCCAGACCTGGCTGAGCGCGATCTGGCCGGTGGCGGCGGCGGCCTGCGCGTCCTCGAGACTCGCGCGGCCGCCTTTCGATAGCCCGAGTCGGCGTGCGCCCAAGGCGATCGCGCCGGACGATACGATCGCAATCTGCTGGCCCTCAGCGGTGCGCGCGGCGATGTCGGCGACGAGGCCCGTGAGCCAGTCGCGTCGGACGCTGCCGTCGGGATCGACGAGCAGCGCCGAGCCGATCTTCACGATCAGCCGCGCGCAAGATGACGGTGGAAACATCACTGCTCCCTCTCCCCGTCGGGGAGAGGGTCGGGGCGAGGGGCAGCCAAGCAGTGCAACGCCCGGAACAGCCCCTCACCCAACCCTCTCCCCGAGGGGGAGAGGGCTATGCGTTGGCCTACAGCGGCGACCATGCGACCGGGACTTCGCCCTCTTCGAGGTCCTTCGCCGCGCCGGGGGCCGGGCCGATCGCGCCGATCAGCTTGTCGAGCACCGCTTCGATCCCCGCGCCGCTCGCGCCCGAGATCGCCATCACCTCGGCGCCGCTGGCTTCCGCCAGCTCTGCCGACAGCGCCGCGATCAGTTCGGCATCGAGCATGTCGATCTTGTTGAGCGCGACGATGACGTTCTTGTCGGTCAGCCCCTCGCCGTAATTCTCCAGCTCGTCGCGCACGATCCGGTACGATTCGGCGACGTCGGCGTCGTTCGCATCGACCAGATGCAGCAACACGCGGCACCGCTCGATATGCCCGAGGAACCGGTCGCCGATGCCGGCGCCCTCGGCCGCACCCTGGATCAGCCCGGGAATATCCGCGACGACGAATTCGCGCTGCTTGTGGCGCACAACGCCCAGCTGCGGCCGGGTGGTGGTGAAGGCGTATTCGCCGACCTTGGCCTGCGCGTTCGTCACCTGGTTGATGAAGGTCGACTTGCCCGCGTTCGGCAGCCCGACGAGACCCGCATCCGCGAGCAGCTTCAAGCGCAGCCAGACCCACGCCTCGCCATAGGGCCAGCCGGTGCCGTGCTGGCGTGGGGTGCGGTTGGTCGAGGTCTTGTAGCTGGCATTACCGCGCCCGCCGTCGCCGCCGCGGAACAGCACTTCGCGCTGGCCGACTTGCGTGAAGTCGATCAGCACCTCTTCCTTGTCCTCCGACAGCACCTGCGTGCCGAGCGGCACGCGGATCACGAGATCCTCGCCGCCTGCGCCGGTACGGTTCGAGCCCGAGCCGCCCGAGCCGCGCGGTGCGCGGAAATGCTGCGTGTAGCGAAAGTCGATCAGCGTGTTCAGGCCGGCGATGCATTCGAACACGATGTCGCCGCCCTTGCCGCCATTGCCGCCATCGGGGCCGCCATATTCGATATATTTCTCGCGGCGGAAGCTGACGGCACCGGGGCCGCCCTCACCTGAACGGACGTAGATCTTGGCTTGGTCTAGAAAATGCATCGCCGCCCCATAGCGAAATTGGCGAAAATCGCCAGTGTCTGCGATTCGGGTTCCGATTCGGTGACGCTCAGCCCGATGGGCAGGCGGCGGCGTCCTTGCTCGCGAGCAGCGCGTCGAGCGCGAGTTCGCGCGCCCTGGTCGCAGGCAGGCCTAGCGCGCGGGCCATCGGCGCGCCCATCAAGGCGTCGCCGAGCGCCATCAGCACCAGCGTGAGCGTCTGGTCCTGGATCGGCTGGTCGCCGGGCATGTCGCCCTCGGCGAGTTCGTCGACCAGATCGTGGATCGCGGTGAGAATCGGGTCGAGCGCGTCGGTATTGCCCGACAGGATCATCCAGCTCGCCAGTGCGCCCGCACCGCCCTTGCCGAACGCGTCGAACGTCATCTCGACGACTTCGCGGGGGTCGAGCTCGCCCGCGCGCACCCGCAGCACCGCGGCGCCGATCGTGCCGACGATGTCCGCCGCCATCCGCGTGATCAGCGCGGTCTGCAGCGCTTCCGCCGAGCCGAAATGGTGGAGCAGATTGGCGTGCGTCCGCCCGATCCGGCCCGCCACCGCCTTCAAGGTGACGGCGCTGGGGCCGCTTTCGACGAGCAGCGCGCGCGCGGCCTCGACGGCGGCGTCACGCGATTCGGTGGGGGAGAGGCGCTTGCGCGGTGGTGACGTCACGGGACGGGAACCTATTTACATCGCTGTAAGTAAAGAATGTTGATCCCTGTTTGGAGGTTTCCGTGGGGAAAGCAACCATGCCTGCCGATTCGGGATCCCCGCTTTTGCGGGCCAAAGGGAGGTGGGGGGAGTCGCCCCGTCACCAGATGCACCACCCCGGCGAGGCTGGGGCCCAGCTGGGGGACGGTACCGACGGAAATCATCGCGTCGTTACGACGACCATGCCAACTGGGCCCCGGCCTTTGCCGGGGTGGAGTCGTACTCTCAGGGGAAAGGCGCGCGGCTCACGCCGCCATCGGCATCGGCGCGCATCGATCGTCATCGAGATCGAGTTCGAACATCACCGCGGGCGCCTCGCCCCCGCGCCCGCGCGAGGTCCGCGGCTCGATCCGACCTGTGGGTCGGAACCCGAGCTTCGCCAGCACGCGTCCCGACGCCGGGTTGTCGACGAAGTGGAACGCATCCAGCCGGCGCAGGCCCAGCGCGTGGCGGGCCATCGCCACCACCGCCACGCCGGCCTCGGTCGCATAGCCGCGACCCCAGGCGTCCGGCGCCAGCCAATAGCCGAGTTCATGGCCCGCCTCCGCCGCCCGGATGGCGATCCCGCCGACGAGTCGCGGCGTGCCGGCGTCCATCGTCTCGATCAGGAAATGGGGGTCGTGCGCGCCACGCGGCTGCGCCAGAAACGCCTCGGCATCGTCCAGCGTATAGGGCCAGGGCGCACGCGCCAGCTTGGCGATGACCGACTCATGGCCGATCGCCCGCGCCAATGCAGGCGCATCTTCCGGCCAGCCTGGCCGCAACGTCAGTCTCTTGGTGCGCGCGAACACGGCTCTCTCCTTCACGCATCGCGCCTGACGCCCTGCCATGTCCGAATGACAGGGCAGCGACAGGCGAGGGGGAGGGAGCAATAAAAAAGGGAGCCGGGGTGACCCGTCTCCCTTGTTCAGGTTCGCTTTCGCGACCCGGGTCACCCTGGTGGGCAACCCGGATGGTTACCCGATGTTATTCGGCTGCTGCTGCCATGTCGGCAACGTCGTTCGCCGCCAGCTCGACCGAGCAGAACTTGCGACCAAGTTTGCCCTGGCTGAATACGACGCGGCCATCGACCAGCGCGAACAGCGTGTGGTCCGTGCCGATGCCGACATTGGTGCCCGGGTAGAACTTCGTTCCGCGCTGACGCACGAGGATGTTGCCGGCGACGCACGCCTGGCCACCGAACTTCTTGACGCCGAGACGACGACCGGCCGAATCGCGACCGTTGCGCGAAGAGCCGCCTGCTTTCTTATGTGCCATCTGAAGCTACTCCTTATGCCTGAGCGGCCGGGGCGGTTTCGCCCTCGTTGCTCTTTGCAGTGTGGCCGCCGACGGACACGATCTTCAGGATCGTGTGCTGCTGGCGATGGCCGTTCTTGCGACGATAGTTGTGACGACGACGCTTCTTGAAGACGATGACCTTGTCCGCCTTCGCCTGCGCGATGATCTCTGCGGCGACGGTGAAACCCTCGACCGAGCGCAGCTCCGAGCCTTCGCCCGCCAGCAGCACATCGCCCAGCGTCACCGACGCCCCTGCATCGCCCTCGATCTTTTCGACGACGATCTTATCTCCGGCGGCGACGCGATACTGCTTGCCGCCCGTGCGCACGACTGCGAACATGGCCCTTGTCACTTTCCAAATACATGTGCCCCACGAACGCAAGGTCCGCCGGGAGAAGCCGGGCAGCTAAGCGAGGGGGGGGGCGTTGTCAACCGTGAAGGGGCGGCGACGGGGTGTTTAAGGGTGCGGGTCGTCTGCCTGCCGTCGCATCGTCAGGGTCCCGGTGCGGAATTATTTCCCCGCACAGACGGCGGACCAGGCCCGACTCGCGCGTCGGATCTGGAACCGGCTTTTGCCAGCGGTCCGATTCGCCTCAGTGCCGGTGAACCTGTCGCAGCGCGTACCGGCCGTCTGCATAGTCGCTGAACAGGCCGGAGATCGCCGGATGGTCGACCGGCTCGTCGCTGTCGTCGGGCACCAGGTTCTGCTGGCTGACATAGGCGACGTAGCTCGACTCCATGTTCTCGGCGAGAAGATGGTAGAAGGGCTGGTCCTTCGACGGCCGGATATCCTCGGGGATCGCGGCATACCATTCGTCGCTGTTCGCAAAGACCGGATCGACGTCGAAGATAACCCCGCGGAAATCGAACAGCCGGTGACGCACGACGTCGCCGATCGAGAAATTCGCGTACGAGATCGGCGGCGCGACCACCTCGACGGGGACGAGCGGACTGGTGATGTCGTGGGCAATACTGTCGTGTCGGGGCATATCCGCCAATTTAGGGGCTGTTTTGCGCCGCACAAGGAAAACGCGCCGAGCGGTGCGCGCAGGGCCAAAATCCGCTTGCGTCCCCAGGATCACTTCATTAGAGGCCGCGCTTCGACCGATCGGAGGCGCTGTTCGCAGAGCTTCGGATGACCTGCGGAGAGGTGGCAGAGTGGTCGAACGTACCGCACTCGAAATGCGGCGTACCCGCGAGGGTACCGTGGGTTCGAATCCCACCCTCTCCGCCAATTTCCTATAGCAACTGGTCTATCGCCGTCCCGCAAGGGGCCGCGCGTTTGGTGGCGGGCTGCCGATCTGCGCGGGGATCGCATCCCAATGTTCTGCGAACTTACCGCCCGCGATCCGGAACATGTTGAAGAGGAATACCGGGCGGATGCGACCCGATGCGTCGGGAACGTCACGGCTGGTGACCAGGATGACGCGATCGCCGTCGGCCATCAGCGCGACGCGCCTGGCGGGCTGGTTCATGCCGGGGGGAAGCGGGCCGGCAGGAACGGCCTCGGCGTTACGGATAAAGGCCTCGCGCGCGGTGCCCGGTGCCGACTCGCCCTCGCGATGCTGGATGTAATCGGGGCTGAGATAGCGTTCTGCGATGTGTCGTGCCTGCTGGGCCATGGTCCCGGCTGCGTTGGCGGCATCGAGAGCGCGGTAGAAGTCCAGGACGAGGTTCTCGTTGATGATCTCGGCGGGGGTGTTAGTCGCGGCGGGTGCAGGCGCGCTAAGTGCCATGCCCGCCAGAAGTGGCAGCCACGCCAACCGCATGCCGGCACGTTTCTTGGCAACTATCATCCCATCATCTCCTCTTGCGATTGACGCGCGCGTCCGCCGCCGTTTCGTGGCGGTTTAGAATTTCGTGCTGAGAACGAGGCCGTATGTGCGTGGATCGGACAGTTCGCGGGTTGCCGCAATCAGGCCTTGCCCGGTCGCGTTCACGCCCGCCAGGTTGACCCCGGCATTGATGTTGTACCGATTATTGCTGACGTTCCGGACGTAGGCCGACAGCGACAGCCGGTTATCGCGCGACCGCCATGTTGCGGTAACGTCCTCGACGAATTGCGATCCCGTGCGCGCGGCGTCCAGCGCGCCGTCCACCAGGTTCTGCCTGAGTGGGGCCGAGTAAAAGCTGCTCAGGAACCGAACATCGCCATGCAGCGTGATGCTCGACCCATCCGACAGGTCGATGTCGTGATCGTAATTGACCTGAGTCCGGAAGGGGATGACGTTCGGAATGTCCTTGCGCGAAAAATAATAGTCGAAGGTCCTGGTGCTGCCGGGAACCGCTTGTTCGCGCCTGTCGACGAAATACGCCTTGGTGTAGCTCGAGTTTATTCCGATGCGATCGCGCGGCGTTGGCTGGAAGGAGATTTCCAGCTCGCCGCCATAGGCGCGGGCCGGGGCGGAGATGGCGGTGAACGCGGTCAGCCCGATGATGTCGCTGATGTTGATGTTGCCGACCTGATAGCCGCCATAGACATAGTAGAAGGCGGATCCGTTGACCTGGAGCCGGTTGCCGAAAAATCGGTTCTTCGATCCCACTTCATACGATGTCAGCGTTTCGGTCTTGAACTCGACGGCGGTAGGCGCGCCCGTCCTGCCGGTGGTCACGCTGAGATCGCCCGGCGAAAAGCCGGACGACGTGAGCGCGTAGAGCAGGTTGCGCGGGCTCAGGTCATGTTCGAGCCGCACCTTGTACGTGACGTTGCGGTACGTCCGTTTCCCCTCCTGACCGGACAGCGTCTGGGTCTGCAGGATCTCCGGATAGCCATAGGTCGTCGAACCGAGCGGGCCGCCGCAGCACAGGTTGAGATTGGCGGTATAGGTCTGGTCGACCGCAACCTTGGTATAATCGTAGCGCAGCCCGGCGTTCAGCCGCGTGGTGTCGGCCAAGGCGTATGTGGCCTCGCCGAACACGCCGGCTGCGGTCGTTTTCTTGGCGACGTCGGAATTGTACAACAGCGCGCCGGAATAGCCGTCGGTCGCCTTCACGATGCTGCGCAGGTCGTTCTGATAGTATAGCGCGCCGATCTGCCATTTCAGCTTGCCGCCCTGCTGCGACGCGAGCCGAAGCTCGTGCGTCATGAACTCGTCCTTGGGCGTGGAGATGTCCTGATCGACGGCCAGGCCGATGGCCGGCACGCGGCCGTAATTCAACGCGCTCGACGTCCATGTGCGGAATGCCGGGATATACACCAGATTGGCGCCGCCAAGGTCGAGATTGAACTCCGCCCAATATTGGCGGAACTTGTTGGTGCCCGGCCCGACGTCGCCATAAACCTTGTCGTAGGTCCCGTCGGTCTGCAAATTCATCGAATTGCCGGAGCTGTAGATCTTGTTGTTCTGGCCGGCGACGCCGAGCAGGACCGAAAAGGTGCTGGTCGGCGCGATCAGCATTTTCGCGCGGAAATCGGTGCTCCGCATCGCGCCGCCGCGATAGCCGAGCTCGCCCTTGTCGACGTCATGCGTGTCATATCCGTCGCGGCTGTAGTAATTGCCCGAAACGCGCAGCGCGATGACGTCGGACACGAGGGGGACGTTCACCGCGCCATAATAATGCTCGAGATCATAGTTGCCGGCCTCTGCGGCGATGTTGCCCTCGACGATGCCGAGCGCCGGATCGCGCGTCTTGATCACGACGACACCGGTGGTCGCGCTGCGGCCGTACAGCGTGCCTTGCGGACCGCGCAGGATCTCGACGCGGTCGATATCGTACGAACTGCCGACGCCATTGTAGATGCCGTCGACATAGATCGCGGCGGACGTCGCGATCGATGTCGCGGATCCACCGACGCCAGAATTGGAGGGAATGCCGCGAATGGTGAGCCCGGCGGCGGGCGAGTCATTGCCCGACGACGATCCCGCCATGCCGGTCGGCGTCGCCGCGGCGCCGCCACTGACACCGGGCACGTCCTCCAGGATGGCACTCAGCGCAAACTTGCCCGCGGCCAGAAGATCCGATCCCGAGCGCACGCTGACCGAGGCGGCAGCGCGCTGCAGCGTCTCGGACTGGCGCTGCGCAGTGACGACGATGTCGGGCAGCTCGCTCGACGATTGCGTGTCCGTCGCGTTCGCCGGTGTCGTCTGGGCCGCTACCGGCGTGGTCTGTGCGCTGGCTACTCCGGTCCCGCCGAAGAGTGCGGCCTGACTCGCCGCCATCAGCAGCAAAACCTTCCTGTTCATAGCATCCACCCTCTGTTTTTGTTTTTAATCCGCTGTTTCGACGACGAGCCCGGCATCGGTTACGCCGCTCGGATCGCCGACCTGTTCTTCGCAATTATATTCCTTGAAGACCGGTAGATTGGGATGCCACGCGAACCGCCTGACGATGTTCCAGGGGTGGGTGTAATATTGCGGGTCTTCGATGGTCGTTATGATCTCGAGGAAGGGTTTGCCGTCGCCAAGGTTCACCTTGCGGATGCGCTGAACCAGGCGACCATTGGGCGAGAGCGGCGTTCCGTCGACATCGAGCCAAAGCGCTTGCTTGAAACCGGTACTTTCCACGACGAGCGTATCGCCTTCCCAATGACCGATCGAGCGCCCCATGAAGTCGGTGCCGCCGGGCAGTGGCGTGGTCTTCGGGTCGAGGGATATGTTCCATCGACCATGATATTCCTCGAAGATGAACGCGACCCAGGTCTTTCCCTGCACGATCTGGAAGGGGAAATTGAGATCGCGCTGCCATTGCGGACCTGGTGGGAGGCATTTGGCGGAGGCGTTGATGAACGGCTTTCCGGCCTCGGCGGATCGGACGCGGCGGGCGATGACATTGGCGCCGGCCATCGTCACGGGCGGCTCCGCCCCGTACATGTCCTTCTGGATGCGCACTTCGAGCGGTTGATCGTGATACCATATGCCCTGGAAATCGCGGGGATCCGCGGGCGATACGGGGTCGTCGGCGGTTACCGGCGGCTGCGGAAAAAGCCCGGCCTTCATCGGCGGCGGTAGCGCGGTCAGGATCTTCTGCGCCTCCGTCAGCGGCGGGAGCGGCGGCGGAGCCAACCCCGCCCCGGGACCGCGGCCCGGGGGTGGAGGGGCGGGGGCGTTGCCCGACGGAGGTCCACCGGGCGGCGGTGCCGCCATCTGAGCAACGGCGACGCCTGCGCCGAGGTTGAGGATGCCGGCCGTCAGGGCCAGCATGCGGGCGCGGGATGAATGCTTGCGGTAAGCGGTCATGCTGGATGCTCCGAGTTCGTTCGCGCTGCTCATTTCCCACGCATGGCGCGCGCAGCGGTGTCGCGACGGTCGAGGCAGACATGCTCCGGGAAGAACGGCGTGGCGGGCTGTCGCGTGTAGGTGACCACGCCACCCCAGGGTTTTGCGTAATAGATCGGGTCGTCGATCGTGATCCGGTCTTCCAGCGTGTCGGCATCGACCAGTCGGATGCGCTCGGTGACCCTCATGTCACTGCTGTGCGGCATGATATCGTCGATCAGCGTGCGATCGCTTACGTCGACCGTCTCGGCGACCAGCGCGTCGCCCTCCCACCGCCCGGTGGTCTGGCCGGTCATCTGCGGCGCGAGCAATGGTTCGGTCGGCCGCCCGCGCATGTCGATCTGACGCAGGGCGCGGTTCCATTCGAAGTCAAACGTGACGACGCCCAGCCGCTGCCAGATCCTGAACCGCATCGGCGTCAGCATGAGCCGCGGAACGCCCGGGCTCGAACAGCGCGATATCGTGATATCGTAATCGTCGTACTTGTGTTGCGATCTGAGGCGCTTGTTTTCCGCAAGAGCCTTGCGTCCTTCCGCGGTCAGCACGACCGGCGTCGAAGCTTCGAGGCTGTTGGATGGTTTCGCTATCTTCCAGACGCCCTCAAAATCGGAGATCGTCGTTGCCTGGCCCTGCGCCGGTGTGCAGATAGTCAGCAGGACCATGCCTGCCATGCCGGTCGTCACGAACCAGTTATGTATAGCGGGAATATTCGTTCGAAAAACCCGCTGCATGATGCACGTTAAGATCATGGCTACCCCTCACTAGGTGGTAACCATAAGAGCAGATATAACCGAATTGGCTTAGATGACTCATCTGGACGATATGAGCCCATATTTACAAGTTTATAGGCAGCGTTTTAGTGCGCGTCACAGCAAGTAATACTAAAAGCATGGTTTTTTATTGTTAGGGTTAGCCAGGTAGCTCGGCGCAAATGGCACTATAGGGGGAAGCCGCTAGCCAAGTCCCGATCTCGCATTGGCGGCATCACACCCTTCGCAAGCTACCGCGACGAGGACCAAACGCGCTTTGGCGCGACGGGCAACCGGAAAACACCGGGCGATCCGCTGACGAAACGATCGTCGCGTTCAGCCAGGTCGATCAATCGCTGATCGTCCAGCCGAGTTTTGGATCCCGTCCGCGCACGGGCTGGGCTGCCTTGAGCGCCCGGTCGAAGCGCGCATCGGCGTCGACCTCGGCGGTGGGGGGCGAACTGCTGGGCGGCACGTATCTGAAGACCGGAGGCGCGACGATCGCGGTGGGCGCGGGCAAAGGCAGGGCAGCGCCGGCGACGGGGTCGACCGCGCGCCTGGATGGCCGAAGGTTCGAACCCCGGATATAGGTTCCGCCATCGACGATCGTCGTCATGCCACTTCGCGCGATGCCGCCGGGTACCAGCGACGCGACACCCCCGGTTCCATAGCCCGACAGATACACCTCCCGACCGAACGCGTCGCGGCTTGCCAAGATCGGCACCCCGGGCTGAGCACCGTCCGGACCGCCGAGGATGCGCAGGATCTCGAGCACGTTGGCCGTGTAGCAGCTCGTCATCTTCCTGGACCGGCAGCCGATCGGCGGCCCCGCGTTTTGGCTCGGTCGAGCATAGACCGTCGCCATGTTCAGTCCGGGTGACCTGGATTCGCTGCCCCCCAGCAGGAACAGATAGCGGTAGCCCAGATCATGGGCACGCTCGGCGGCGCGGTACAACGCCATGTCGATCGCATCGCCGCGGGCATGGATCGCGGCGTCGATGCGCCATGATCCGTCCTTTTCGGTTCTGTCCTTGTAGCCGATCTCGAAGCCGATCCCACGTCGCTTCATCGGGCCATAATAGGGCGCATCATCGCCGCGGGCCCAGGCCGGCTGCGCGATCGCGAGTAGGAGGACGCAAGACCAGAGGCGCTTCATCGCGGATCCTTGAAGTAGAGCGCGCCGCTGTACCGCGCGATCGTTAAGCTCCGGTTGCCTCGACTATGCCTCGTCCGTCGAGATCGGCTTGCGGGCCGCCATCTGGACCGGCTTGCCGATGACGGGGCGGCCGTCCGGCCAGCGCCGCGCGATGCACCGATCCTTGGCAACCCTTGCGATCGTGACGGCATCGCCCTGATTGCCGCCGAGGACGTGATACGCCGCGTCATCCTCGCCGACATAGAAGCCGACATGACCGCCGCCCGGACGTTCGAATACCAGCACCGCGCCGGGCGCCAACCGTTCGGGGCGAAGCGCCTGACCCCATGTCGCCCACGACGTCGCGCGCACGGCGATCGCTACCGGTGCGATCCCGTCCTCCTGCAGGCAATAGGCGACGAACACGCCGCACCACGGCACGCTGTCGGCGTTGTAGACCATGCCCAGCACTTTCGTACCGAGACGCTTCGCCCAGCCGAGAATGGTCGCGCTGTTTGCGGATCCGTCAGCCTCTCTGGTACCCAGTTTTGACTTGGCTGCCTTCAGCCATGCCGGCTCTCTCGCCATGATACTCGCCCTCAGATTTGCTGATTTGACACCGCGCCTCAGCCATCGCCTTTGTCGATAGGAGCGCAGCGATCTACTCGCGGCGTCGCGCTGCACCGATTTCGCGCAAGTGCCGCTTTTGGACAGAAATAGTACCATTTTATTCAGTTTGTTAATTCAATTCCGCTTTTAAGGCCGGAGCTGGCGATCGCGCTCGCTACGGGAGGAATCAATGAAGATCGTTGCCATGGGAGCCGTTGTCGCGGCTGCCTTCGTATCCACGTCGGCCTCGGCGCAAGACATCGTCCAGACGTTCAACGGGCCGCGCATAGAGCTGCGCGCCGGTTGGGATAACCCCGATATTCGCGCGACCTTGCAGGATGCGGGCAATCGCGTCAGCCAGTCGGCCGACAAGAGCGGCGTGTCTTATGGTGGCGAAGTCGGTTACGATTTCAGCCCCGATAACAAGATGGTCATCGGTGCCTATGCGGGCCTCGAAGGTTCCACGGTCAAGGCCTGCGGCGAACTGTACGGCGCGGATCGCCTGTGCCTGCGTGCTGGGCGCAACATCACGGCGGGCGCTCGCGTGGGCGTCGTCCTGGACCAGAAGTTCCTGATCTATGGCAAGGGCGGGTATTCGAACGGCCGCGTATCGGTCGACTACCGCGACTATGAATTCATTCTCCCGGACGAGAATGTCGGCCGCACGTTCGACGGCTTCCATGTGGGCGGTGGTATCGAAGCCTCGGTCGGCAGCGGCGTCTATGGTCGACTGGAGTATGTCTATACCAACTATGGTCGTGTCTCGGCGGAGACCGACGTGCTGACCGCGAGCCTGAAGCCGACCCGGCAACAGGTCGTGTATGCGATGGGCGTTCGCTTCTGATGTGACGGTGAACAGCATGGCGTCGGGGTTTGCCGACGTCATGCTGGTCCTGCGGTAAGCCCAGGCGCGGTCAACCGGCCGCGATCGACGGGACCATGCTCTCGAAACGGGTCGCGCCCGCACTGGAGTGCGCGAGCGTCAGATCGCCATTGTGGCCGCGCAGGATCTGGCGGGCGAGGGCCAGTCCTACGCCGGACCCCTCCTTCTTGGTGGTGAAGAATGGGCGGAAGATGTCGGCCTGGTTGCCGACCGGGATGCCTGGCCCGTTATCCGTCATCGTGACCAGCGTTTGCCCGACTTGCGCGCGGATCGACAGGGTGACGCTCGGGTCCGGCGTGTCGTGCAACGCTTCGGCGGCGTTCTGCAGGACCGCCCAGATCGCCGCGGTCAGCTGATCCGGATCCGCGTGCATATGAGCGGGTGCCTCGCGCAGGTCCGTGCTGAACGCGATCGTCGGCCAGCGGGTGACGAACAGGGCCTCGAGATCGCTCACGAACGGCGTGACGGATAGGCGCTCCGGGGCGGGTGCCGGGAGTTTGGCGAGCGCGCGGTAGCTTTCGCCGAAACGGTGGAGACTCGCAGCGCGACGCGCGACCGTCAGAATCGCATCGCGGACCTGGGGCAGCGCGGGATCCGGATCGTCGAGCATCGCGACCGCGGTCTCGGCAAGCGAGGCGATCGGGGTCAGTGCGTTGACGATCTCATGGCTGAGCACCTGGACGAGATCGCGCAGCGCCGCGGCCTCGGCCCCCTTCAACTCGGCATCGATATCGATCAGCGCGCCGATCCGGGTCATCCGCCCGGCAAGCGCGAGGTCGCCGGTGGCCAGTGCGAAGCTGCGGACATTGGTGTCACGGCCGATGTCGATCGTGGCGGTGCGGCCGGGGCGGGTGTCGGAGAGCGCAGCGACAAGGCCCTCGGGTGGATCGACGACCCTGTCGTTTGCGCCGAGCAGATGCCGCGCGGCACGATTGACGACGTGCAGGCGACCATCGTCGAGCGCGACCAGCGGGGCGGGGGACAGATCGAGATAGGCGGTGAGCCGCCGCCGCTCCTCCTCGCCGGGAGAAACGGGGACAGGCGGCGGCGGTACCGGTCGCTGCGGGCGGGTGTCGACCAGGTTGAGCGCGGCAGTCCACACCGCGATCAGCGCGGCGAGCACCGCCGTCGCATAGAGGCCACGCGTGGCGGCAACCGCGCCGGCGGCACCGACCGCGGCGACGACCAGCGTGCGGAGCATGCGGCGAACCCGGTCAGAGGCCATGGCGCGCCATTCGCCGATAGAGCGCAGCTCGCGTCAGCCCGAGGTCGGCGGCGGCGCGGCTGACGTTGAAGGCGTGGCGGTTGAGCGCCGCGGCGATCAGCGTTCCCTCGTTGCGGGCCAGCGACAGATCCGGCGCGAGCGGCTGCGGCGCAGTCACGTCGGGCGACCGCAGGATGTCGCCTGCGGTGTAGATATCGCCGTTGCCGAGCAGCACCGCGCGCTCCATCGCCTGCCGCACGCCGCGGATATTGTCCGGCCAGCGATCCGTCACGATTCCCTGCGCGGCGTCGTCGCCGAGCGGCCGGTTGGGCTTGCCGTGGCGATAGGCGAAGAGCGCGAGAAAATGCCGCGCGAGCAGCAGCACGTCGTCTCCGCGCTCGGCAAGCGGCGGCAGCGCGATCGGGATCGTGCCGATCCGGTCGAGCAGATCTTCGCTTATCGCCGTGCGCAGCCCTTCGCCGTCGCGGCGCGTGGTTGCGACCGTGCGGACGGCGCCAAGGCTGCGCAACAGATCGGCGTGCAGCGTGCGCGGCAGGCGGTCGATATGATCGATCACCAGCGTCCCGCCTGTCGCAGCGGCAGCGCAACCGGCGATGCTCGCCGCATCTGCCGCCTCGGCATCCAGCGTGACGAGCGGCCCGTGCGACTGCGCCGAGGCCTGATGGATCAGTTGTGCCAGCAAAGTCTTGCCCGTGCCCGCGGCGCCGTGGACGAGGATCGGCGCGGTGGTGGGCGCGATCCGTGCGATCATGTCGCGCGCGCGGGCGATCGCCGCGCTGTCGCCGAGCAGGACGCCGCCCGACACCGGCGGGATTGCTGCGGTTTCCAGCCTCGCGCGGCGCAGCGCCACGCCGCGTTCGACCGTCGTCAGCAGGCGTTCGTTGTGCCACGGCTTGATGACGAAATCGGCCGCCCCGCTGCGCATCGCGCGCACGGCGACCGCGATCCCGCTATGCCCGGTGACGACGATCACGACCGCGCGCGCATCCGCCGCGATCAGCCGGTCGAGCATTGCGAACCCCTCGTCGCCGCTCGTCCGCCCGCGTGCGAAATTCAGGTCGAGCAGGATGACGTCGACC
Organism: Sphingomonas aurantiaca; assembly: GCF_003050705.1. GTDB lineage: Bacteria > Pseudomonadota > Alphaproteobacteria > Sphingomonadales > Sphingomonadaceae > Sphingomonas > Sphingomonas aurantiaca. The sequence continues at coordinate 537,872 of NZ_QAOG01000003.1, forward strand.
GGCTCGCCCGCCAGCAGGACCCATGCCGAGTCCGGGTCGGCCGCGGTCGACACGCGCATCCCGTGCCGCTCGAGCAACAGTCGTGCTGCCTTGGCGATGTCGGGATCGTCGTCGATGACGAGGATGTGCGATTCGGTTGACATGCTCGGCATAGTGTCCGGAAACGGACAGTCGGTACAGTTAGGGTGTTCAGTGATCTCGGCCGGATATGAATTCTAGAACAATACCAGTGTCTTAGGGTATTGCCCGGCAGCCGCGTACACTGTCCGCATGACGGAAACCCTGGCCGGAACCGGCGCCGCGATGGATCGGCGCATAGAGCGCCCGCACGCGAAGCGGCGCAAGCGCATCGTGCGCGGTGCGATCCTGTTGGCGATCGTCGTCGTTGGCGTGGTGCTGTGGCTGCTGATGCCGGGCGCCAATGCGCTGACCGTCGATGCGGCGGCGATCCGCACGGGCGAGGTCACGCGCGCGCCGTTCCGCGACTTCGTGCCGCTGCGGGCCGAGGTGGCGCCGCTGCGCACCGTGTTCGTGACGGCGATCTCGGGCGGGCAGGTCGCCGAGATCGCGACGAGCGACGGCGTGATGGTCGCCGCGGGCACGCCACTCGCGCGGCTGTCGAATCCGTCGCTCGAACTCGATGTCGCCAGCCGGTCCGCCGATATCGCCGGACAGTTGAGTGCGATCAGCGGACAGCGGCTGTCGGTGCAGACCGCGCGCCAGACCAGCGGCCGCGACGTCGCGGACGCACGCAACGCGCTGTCCAAGGCGCAGACGTTGCTCGCGCAGAAACAGGTGCTGTTCGAGAAGGGGATCATCACGCGCGCCGCGATCGATCCGGTACGCCAGGACGTGACGTTCCAGACGGCGCGCGTCGCCGCGCTCGATACCGGTATGGCGCAGGCGGGGGCGACGCTCGCGGATCAGTCCGCGGGGATCGCCGCGACCGCACGGCAGTTGCGCGAAAGCCTCGCGATGGTGCGCGCGAGCCTGTCCGCGCTCGTGCTGCGCGCGCCGGTCGCGGGCCGGCTGACCGCGTTCACGCTGCAGCCGGGACAGACGCTCAAGAGCGGCGATCCGGTCGGGCAGATCGATTCGGAGGGACAGTGGAAGCTGACCGCCGACGTCGATCAATATTATCTGGGGCGTGTCCGCACCGGGCTCGCCGCGACCGCCGATCTCGACGGGCGCAGCTACCCGATGGCGGTGCTCAAGGTCCTGCCGCAGGTGACCGAAGGCCGGTTTCGTATCGAACTGGCGTTTCGGGGCGCCGCGCCCACCGGGCTCAATCGCGGCCAGACGCTCGACGTGCGCCTCGTCCTCGGTGCGGATCGACCCGCGGTGGTCGCGCCGTCGGGCGGCTGGCTGGACGCGGGCGGCACCACCGCCTTCGTACTCGACGGTGACGCCAGGGCGGTGCGCCGCGCGATCGTTACCGGCCGGCGCAATCCCGATCAGGTCGAGATCGTCTCCGGGCTCGCACCCGGCGAGCGGATCGTGACGACCGCGCTCAACACCTACGCCCCCTTCCAGACGCTTCTCATCCGATAGGACCGATCATGATCCATCTTCAGGACCTCAGCCGCACCTATGCCTCCGACGAGATCGAGACGACCGCGCTCGGCGGGATCGACCTGGCGGTCGAGGCGGGCGAATTCGTCGCGATCATGGGGCCGTCGGGATGCGGCAAGTCGACCTTGCTCAACATTATCGGCACGATCGATCGGCCGACCGATGGCCGCTACCTGTTCGAGGGCGCCGACATCGCCCGCGCCCCTGAGGCCGACCTGGCCAAGCTGCGGCGTGATCGGCTGGGGTTCGTATTCCAGAGCTTCAACCTGATCGACGAACTGACGATCGCGGAGAATGTCGCGCTCGGCCTCGCCTATCGATCGATGCCCGCGCGGGAGAAGAAGGAACGGGTGGCGGCGGCGATGGACCGCGTCGGCATCGCGCACCGCCAGCGCCACCATCCGCACCAGCTGTCCGGTGGGCAGCAGCAGCGTGCCGCGATCGCGCGCGCGATCGTCGGCGAGCCGCGCCTCATCCTGGCGGACGAGCCGACCGGCAATTTGGATACCGAGAACGGCGCGCAGGTGATGGACATTCTCGGCCAGCTGAACGCGGAGGGCGCGACGATCGTGATGGTCACGCACAGCCCGTCGCATGCCGATATCGCCAAGCGCACGGTGCACATGCTCGACGGCCGCATCCTGTCGTCCGCGCGGCGGGTGGCATGATCCGCCGGTCGCTCGGGACGCTGGTGTTGCTGCTGCTCGTCGTCGTCCTCGTCCGCCATCTCGCCGCGACCAAAGCCGCGCGCGACGCCTGAAGGAACCGCCCGTGTCCGTTCTCACCAGCCTCTATCGGTCGCTGACGCGCCACCGCCTGTTTGCCGCACTCAACATCGGCGGGCTGGCATTGGGGATCGCGACGTTCCTCGTGCTGTTCCTGTTCGTGCAGTTCGAGACAGGATTCGACCGCGTGCTGCCTGATCAGGACAAGCTCTGGGTGCTCGAGCAGCGTTATGCGATGCCTGGCTATCCCACCGACACCAGCTCCGACACGCTGGGCAGCGAACTGACAATCCTGAAGGCCGATTATCCGCAACTCGTCGGCACGCGCTATTCCAATGTCGCGGCGACCGTTCGGCAAGGGGCGCAGGCGACCGCGGAGGATCTAGCCGCGGTCGATCCGAATTTCTTCGACCTGATGCGTTATCCCGCGATCGAGGGCGACCCGACCGCCACGCTCGCCGATCCCAACGGGCTCGTCGTCACGCAGGCCGCCGCGCGCAAATATTTCGGCAGCCAGCCGGCGATCGGCCAGACGCTGCAGCTGTCGATCGATGGCCAGACCTATCCCTATCGGATCGGCGCCGTACTGCGCGACATGCCCGACACCATGACCTTCAAGAGCGAGATGTTCGCGCAACTCGTCCGTGCGCGGTTCGGCAACGAATGGTGGGATCACTGGGGCAGCGCATCGCTGACGACGATCCTGCGCTTTCCCGATGTCCCGGCGGCGCGCGCGTTCGAGGCGCGATTGCCCTCGTTCCTCGACGCGCACGCCTATGCGAGCGGCAACATCAAGAAGGGCGAGTATTTCCAGTCGCTGCGACCGATGACCGCGATGCACCTGTACACCCCCGGCGACCGCGCGATCGTGACGACGCTGGGCGCTGTCGGGCTGCTGACGTTGCTCATCGCGATCGTCAATTACGTCAACCTGGCGACCGCGCGTGCGGGGCTCCGCGCGCGCGAGGTGGCGATGCGCAAGGTGCTCGGCGGCACGCGCCGGTCGCTCATGCGACAGTTTCTGGGCGAGGCGCTGGCGACGGTCGCGGTGGCCGCGTTGATAGGGCTGGCACTCGCCGAGATCGCCTTGCCGTTCGTCAACACGCTCGGCGGGACCAAGCTTGCGATCCGGTATCTCGGGGCAGACGGCATCCTGCCACCGCTCGTGGCGCTGGTCCTGGGGATTGCGCTCGTCGCCGGGCTGTATCCCGCCTTCGTGTTGTCGAGCTTCCGCCCCGCCGCGGTGCTCGCGTCGACGCGCGCGCCGGGCGGTGGTCGCGCCGGTGCACGGCTGCGCGGCGGACTGGTCGTGATCCAGTTCGCGATCGCGATCGCCTTCGCCATCGCGACCGCGACGATGCTGGCGCAGACCGCGCATATGCGCGACGCCGATCTCGGGTTTCGGCGCGACGGGCTGATGATCGTGCGGTCGCTGATGACGGGTGGAATCGACGCGCCGCAACGCGCGGCGATCCTGCGCGCCCTGGCGGCGGTGCCGGGCGTGACCGGCGTCACGGTCGGCAACAACGCGCCGGGCGACCAGAGCACGACGAACTTCTCCGGCTATACCCGACCGGGCGGCTCCAGCGTGAAGACGTCGGTCATGGATGTCGATACGGGCCGCGACTATTTCAGGGTCTATGGTGCGCGGCTGATCGCCGGTCGCCTGTTCGATACCGCGCATGCCGATGATCGCGCGCTGCTGACGCTCGAGCAGCGCAAGCGGACCGGGCCCAATATCGTGATCAACCGCAAGGCGGCCACCGCCTTGGGCTTCGCATCGCCCGCCGCAGCGCTGGGGCAGACGATCAACGACGGCAGTCGGCCATCGACGATCATCGGCGTGGTCGACGACGTGCGGTTCCGCAGTCCGCGCGATCCGGTCGATCCGGTCGCCTATAGCTACAACAGCATCGACATCCTCTCGCCCTATGCCGCGGTGCGCTATGCCGGCGATCCCAAGGCGATGGCGACCGCGATGGAGGCGGCGTGGAAGCGAGTCGTGCCCGGCGTTCCGTTCGACGCGCGCTCGGTCGAGGACAATCTGTTCCGCCGCTATTACAAGGCGGATGCGCAGCGCTCGCGGTTGTTCACGATCGGGGCGGTCCTGGCGATCGCGATCGGCTGTATCGGGCTCTACGGCCTCGCCGCGTTCGACACGACCCGACGCGTCAAGGAGATCGGCATCCGCAAGACGCTCGGGGCGTCGACCGCGGACGTGCTCATGCTGCTAATCGGGCAGTTCATGCGGCCGGTGATCCTGGCCAATATCGTCGCCTGGCCGCTCGCCTATGTCGCGATGCAACGCTGGCTGGCCGGGTTCGACGACCGCATCGCGCTGTCGCCGATGGTCTTCCTGGGCGCCTCGCTCGCCGCGGTGCTGATCGCGAGCGCCACCGTCCTCGGCCAGGCGTGGCGCGTCTCGCGCGCCGAGCCCGCGCGCGCGCTGCGCTACGAATAGGATCATCATTATGCACGCTGCACTGCTGACCCTGTACCGGTCGCTCGCCCGGCATCGTCTGTACGCGATCCTGAACATCGGCGGGCTCGCGCTGGGCGTTGCCGTGTTCCTGGTGCTCTTCCTCTTCGTGCGGTTCGAGACGGGCTATGACCGCGTGCTGCCGGGGTGGGAGCGGGTGTGGAAGGTGGAGCGCAGCATCCAGTTTCCGGGCAATCCGCGGTTCCAGATCCCCTCGTCGCCCGAGCTGCTCGCGCAGCTCAGGGCCGCGTTTCCCGGGCTCGTCGGCGTGCGGATGACACCGTACGACACCGCCACGGTGTTGACGGGGCAGAGCAGCGCCACCGCCAGGCTCGCGCTGGTCGATCCGGGCTATTTCCGGATCTTTCCGTCGCCGGTGCTGGAGGGCGATATCGCTAGCACGCTCGCACGCCCCGATGGCATCGTCGTCACCCGCATGGTCGCCGAGACCTATTTCGGCAGGGCCAGCGCGCTCGGCCGTACCTTGACGGTCGCGCGCGACGGCAAGCCCGCGGTCTACCGGATCGGTGCAGTGATCGCGAACCTGCCCGCGAACACGACCTATGTCAGCGACCTGTTCGCGGCGATGCCCGCGCGGCCCGCCGCCGACGAACAATCCGCCGGCTACGGCGTGACGACCTTCCTGTCGTTGCCCGATGCCGCGAGCGCCGAGCGTATTGCCACCTTCATCCGTCGCCACCCCGATCCGGGTTTCAACGCGGACAGCATCAAGTTCCTGACCGAGGACATCACGCCGCTCGCTGACGTGCACCTCGCGGACAGGCGCAGCCGCACGGTCGTGACCGTCCTCGGCACCGTGGGGGCGGTCGCGTTGCTGCTGGCGATGCTCAACTATGTGAACCTGGCGACCGCGCGGGCAGGGATGCGCGCACGCGAGATCGCGATGCGCAAAGTGCTCGGGGCGACGCGCGGCATGCTGGTCGTCCAACTGCTCGGCGAAGCGCTGGTCGCCGTGACGCTGTCGGCGCTGGTCGGCCTGACGCTGGCAGAGATCGCGCTTCCGTTCGTCAACGCGATCGGCGGGACGGGGCTCATGCTGGTCTATTGGGGCGCGCGATCGATCCTGCCGGCGCTCGCCGCGCTGGTCGCGCTCGTGACGCTGCTCGCAGGCTTCTATCCCGCCTTCGTGATCTCGCGGTTCCAGCCCGCCGCGGTGCTCGCCGCGGCACAGACTCCGGGGGGCGACCGCACCGGGGCCCGCGTCCGCAAGGCGTTGGTCGTGCTCCAGTTCGCGATCGCGACCAGTTTGATGATCGGCACGGCGGTGCTCGTCGCGCAGGCCCGCCATGTCCAGAATGCCGATATCGGCTTCGGCCGCGATGGCCTCATCATCGTCAACGGGTTTGGCGACCGCGCGCTCGATCCGGCGCAGAGGACCGAACTCGCGACCGCGATCCGCGCTATCCCGGGCGTGGCGGCCGTGACGACGAGCGGCATCGTGCCAGGCGGCGGGAGCTTCGCGATCGGCAAGATGCACCGCGCGGGGGCGACCGGCGACCCCCCGATGATCGTCCAGGGCACGGTCGGAGCCGCCTTTTTCGAGACCTACCGCGCGAGACTGATCGCGGGGCGGTTGTTCGATCCCGCCCGCTTCGCGCTCGACATCGGCAATGGCGAGAAGGATCCGCCCGCGCGACTGCCGAATGTGATCCTCAACCGCACCGCCGTCCGGAGGCTGGGGTTCGCGCGCGCCGCGGACGCGATCGATCAGGTGGTGGCGCGCGATGCCGGCGCGGTTCGGATCGTCGGTGTCGTTGACGACATGCGGTTCGGCACGCCGCGCGATCCGGTCGATGCGCTGGCCTATAGCTACCGGCCCGATGGCGGCTACCGCTCGGTTCAGGTCGTCCGGACTGCGGGCGATGCCGCGCTGATCCTCGCGCGCATCGAGACGCTGTGGCACCGGATCGCGCCGGCGGTGCCCCCGGCCGCGGTGACGGTCGATCAGAAACTCTACGAATCCTTTTATCGCCAGGACGTCCAGCGATCGCGGCTGTTCATGATCGGCGCGGTCCTCGCGGTCGCGATCGGTTGCATCGGGCTCTATGGTCTCGCGGCGTTCGATACCGCGCGGCGCGTGAAGGAGATCGGCATCCGCAAGACGCTCGGCGCCTCGACGACCGACGTGCTGCGGCTGCTGATCGGGCAGTTTCTCAAACCCGTGCTGATCGCGACGATGATCGCGGTGCCGCTTGCCTATTACGCGATGGAGCATTGGCTCGCCGGGTTCGACGACCGGGTCGCGCTGTCGCCCTGGCTGTTCGTCGGCGCCGTCATGCTCGCCGCGAGCATCGCGGTGGCGACGATCCTGGGCCAGACACTCCGCGTCGCGCGAAGCGAACCCGCACGCGCGCTGCGATATCAATGAACTTCTCGCCAGTACCTGTTGGGGACCGCTTCCGTTCGCCGATGCGTTACTCGCGATCAGCGTTTAACGATCGACGGGAGTTTCACATGCAGCGGTACAAAGCAGCGATTGCCGGAGGGCTCGTAGCGGGCCTGGTCACGACGGCGGTGATGGTGGCGGGGCGCAAGACCGGCGTGCTCACGAAGACGCTCGATCGCGATGCGGTCGACTGGATCGACGACGTGACGGGATCGCGGGCGGTGATCGGCGACGCGGGCACCAGCGCGGTCGAGTTCGCCAACCATCTCGGCGCTTCGGCCGCGTTCGCGGCGGCGCTGCCCGCGATCCAGCGCGCGGCGCCGTCGCTGTCGCCCGCCGCGATCGGCGTGCTGTACGGCACGGCATTGTACGTCGTGAATATCGCTGGGATCGCGCCGGTCCTCGGCATCACCGATGGTGAAATCAACGCCGGGCCGCGCAAGGCGGCAGAGCGCTGGGCGATCCACGTCCTTCAGGCCGTCGTCACCGCACTAGTCGCGGAGCGTCTGGCCGCCGGGTCGGACGCGGACTAACCGTTTTGCTGGGGGCGCAGCGAGCGCGCAGTGCCTTCCAGCCAAAGCCCCGTTCGCCACGCCTGAATACGGGAAGCCTGAATCTCCCGTTTCAGCGTTGGCACCGAAATCATGCCGGGTTGCGACACGATAGGGCGTAGCGGCGGGAACCATGAAATCGGAACTTCACATGCGCGTCCTGCTGCCGGGTCTTTTGCTGATCCTTGGGGCGTGCAGCGACCATAAGCGATCGAACAGCTTCGACGCCAAGCCGAGCGAGAACAAGGCGACGCCCTATAGCGGCGTGCCTGGGGAAGAGCAGAAGACATAACAGGCGGGGCCAGGCTCGCTTCCATCCTCGAGATTTGGCCGGCTGAACATCTGTGCCGTCCCTGTCGATCGCTTACGGAAGGGTAGATGGGCCGCGAGTAGCAGACGAGACTGCACGGAGCGCCCCGTCATGCAGGCGCGGCATCTTTCCGGAAGAATACGTGCGTCGATAGTAATGATCGTCGCGGAGTGTTCTGGCGGTAGCAGCCGCGACGGCGCGACCACCAATCCAGACGGTGCCGCAAAGTATAGAGACTGTGATGAACTCTACCGGACAAGCAAACGCCCGGATCGTTGCCGATCCGGGCGCCTGCGTGACGATCGCTCGTCAGCCCCCATTTTTGTGCTTCCGCTCTGCACCTTCGGTGCGGCGTAAAAGCAGTCCCCGAACCACGGCCGTTGCCTGTGTCTCAGCAAGGTTTTTGCTAGTTATGTCAGCGGGCTTTGTCACGATATTTGCGAGGGCGGCGGCACGATTGGATACGCGCTGTGGCGATTGCGCAACATACCAATCTAGCCATCGGGCGCGGTCATGCCCATGGCGGCGGTCCGCGCGGGCGCAGTTGCCTCGCGCGGGGCCGCGTCCTAGAGCCGCAGGACTGTTTCCCTAACGATCGAACCCGGCTGCCCATGATCCTGTCCCGCTATGAACGGATGATAGCCCGCCGCTATCTGCTGCCGGGCAAGGGCGAGGCGTTCATCTTCCTCGTCGCCTCGATCAGCCTGGTCGCGGTGATGCTCGGCGTCGCCGCGCTCGTCATCGTGATGAGCGTGATGAACGGCTTCCGCGCCGAGCTGTTCGACAAGATCGTCGGGCTCAACGGCCATGCGGTGGTGCAGGGCGTCGGTGGCAAGCTGCCCGACTGGCGCGATATCGTCGCGCAGGCGCGCGCGACTCCGGGCGTGACCAGCGCGGTGCCGCTGATCGAGCAGCCGCTCGCCGCCACCTATAATGGTCGCGCCGAGGCGGTGCTGGTACGCGGGATGCGCGTCGACGACATCCGGCGCAATTCGACGATCCAGGGCAAGGTCCTGATGGGCTCGCTGTCCTCGATCACGCAAGGCAGCGGCCGGATCGCGATCGGCTCGCGGCTCGCCGAATCGCTCGGTGCGCAGGTCGGGTCGGAAATCTCGCTGTTCAGCCCGCAGGGGCAGACGACGCCGTTCGGCACGGTCCCGCGTATCGTCAGCTACACCGTCGGCGCGATCTTCGAGATCGGCGTCTATGATTACGACAAGGCGTATATCATCATGCCGATCGAGGATGCGCAGACGCTGCTCCTGATGGGCGATGCGGCCGGCATGGTCGAGTTGAAGACGGTGAACGCGGACAAGGTCGGCGAGATCCTCAAGCCGCTGGCGGACAAGATCGGCGGCCGCGCGATCATCCAGGACTGGCGGACGATGAACGCGCAGCTGTTCGAGGCGCTCGCGGTCGAGCGGGTCGCGATGTTCACCGTGCTGTCGATCATCATCCTGGTCGCGGTGTTCAACATCCTGTCGTCGCTGATCATGCTGGTGCGCGCCAAGACTCGCGATATCGCAATCCTGCGGACGATGGGGGCGACCCGCGGCGGATTGATGCGGATCTTCATCGTCGTCGGCACCACGATCGGTGCGCTCGGCACGGTCGCGGGGCTCGCGCTGGGCTTCGTCTTCCTGTTCTACCGGCAGGGCGTGGTGAACTTCGTCCAGCTCGTCACCGGGCAGGATCTGTGGGATCCGTCGATCCGCTATCTGACCGAGCTGCCGTCGAAGACCGACCCGGTCGAGATCATCGTGATCGCGCTGATGGCGCTGGTCTTCAGCTTCCTCGCGACGCTCTATCCGGCCTGGAAAGCGGCGAGTACCGACCCCGTGCAGGTGCTGCGTTATGAATAATGGCCTTCCGATCGATCGTCGCAGCGAGCAGGCCTATGGCTATGTCCTGGAGACGAGCGGGCTGACCAAGAGCTTCACGCAGGGTGGCGCGACGATCGACGTGCTGCGCGGCGTCGACCTCGCGATCGCGCCGGGCGAGATCGTCGCGCTGCTCGGGCCGTCGGGGTCGGGCAAGTCGACGCTGTTGCAGGCGGTCGGGCTGCTCGAAGGTGGCTTCCAGGGATCGATCAAGATCGCGGGCACCGAGGCGTCGAAGCTCAACGCGCATGAACGCACGGTGGTGCGCCGCGACAGCTTGGGCTTCGTCTACCAGTTCCATCATCTGCTGCCGGATTTCAACGCGACCGAGAACGTCGTGCTGCCGCAGCTCGTCCACGGCGCCACGCGCGCCGAGGCGGATGCGCGGTCGGCGGAGTTGCTGACGCAGCTCCGCCTTGGCCACCGCCTGACGCACCGGCCGAGCCAGTTGTCGGGCGGCGAGCAGCAGCGCGTCGCGGTCGCGCGCGCGCTCGCCAACAAGCCCGCTCTGGTGCTGGCGGACGAGCCGACGGGCAATCTCGACGAGCATACCGCGGACATCGTCTTCGCCGAATTCGTCCGGCTGGTCCGCGAACAGGGTACCGCGGCGCTGGTCGCGACGCATAACGAGCGCCTCGCCGCGCGGATGGACCGCGTGTTCCGGCTCCACGAGGGGCGGCTGGCGTGAGCTGGGACGCGACGCCGACGCTCGTCGGGCGTCACGTCACGCTCCGCCCGCTGGTCGCCGACGACAAAGACGCGCTGGTCGCCGCCGCGTCGGCAGACGATCTGTGGGACTTGTTCTACGCCAATGTCGCGATGATGAAGGCGCCCGACCGTTGGTTCGACGCCGCGTTCCGCGAGCAGGATTTCGGCCGCGCGCGGATCTTCGCGGTGGTCGCGGGCGGCACCGTGGTGGGCTCGACCCGCTTCATGCGGATGAACGCGGGCAACAAGCGGCTTGAGATCGGCGGCACCTTCTACGCCACCGCGGTGCAGCGCACCGGGGTCAATACCGAGGCCAAGCTGATGCTGCTGACCCACGCGTTCGAGACGCTCGGCTGCGCATGCGTCCAGATTCGCACCGACAGCCTCAACAAGCGGTCGCAGGCCGCGATTGAGCGGCTCGGCGCGAAACGCGACGGCGTGCTGCGCGGGCATCAGGTGATGGCGGACGGCCGCTTGCGCGATACCGTCGTCTACAGCATCTTGGCGCACGAATGGCCCGGCGTGCGTCAGAACCTGACGTATCTGCTAAGCCGCCACGGGAGTGCTGCATGACCGCGATCACCGAATTCACCGTCAAGGCCGCCGACGGCACGCCCGCCGCGCTCGAGGCGTATCGCGGCAAGGTGCTGCTGATCGTCAACACCGCGTCGAAATGCGGTTTCACGCCGCAATATGAAGGGCTCGAGGCGCTCCACCGCGACTATGCCGCGCGCGGGTTCGAGGTGCTGGGGTTTCCGTGCAACCAGTTCGGCGGGCAGGAGCCGGGCGATGCCGCGGAGATCGCGAATTTCTGTTCGCTGACCTACGACGTGACGTTTCCGGTGTTCGCGAAGGTCGACGTCAACGGTGGGGCGGCGGATCCGTTGTTCGAGCGGTTGAAGGCGGATGCACCTGGGGTGCTGGGGTCGAAGGCGATCAAGTGGAACTTCACCAAGTTTCTGGTCGATCGGGAGGGGAGGGTGGTCGATCGGTACGCGCCGACGACCAAGCCGGCGGATATTCGGGTGGATATCGAGAAGCTGCTGTAGAACTTCCGCTACCACCGGCACTTCGACTGCCACCCCTGCACCCCCATACCACCCCGGCGAAGGCCGGGCCCCAGTTGGAAAGGTCGCAGTAACAAAGCGTAGACCTTAGTTAGCAACGTCCCCCAACTGGGCCCCGGCCTTCGCCGGGGTGGTGTTTGGGGGGGGCACCCGCGAGAAGAAGCGTGCTCCCCCGCGAAGGCGGGGGCCCAGACTGGGCTCCCGCCTTCGCGGGGGAACAATGCTACCGAATATTCGAGTGCGCCCGTCTTGCGTGCCGGCGCCGTCCTCAACCCACACTCCCGTCATCCTGACGAAAGTCAGGATCCAGAGCCACGCAGTCCGTCGCCCGCGGCTCTGGATCCTGGGTCGAGCCCAGGATGACGGACGAAGCTTGGGCGGAGGCGCCGCAAGCCCCGCCGTCCACACTCCCACCTCAATTCATCGCGTCCCAGCCCTGCTCATCCCCCAACGCGACTGGTCGAATCACGCCCGAGCGCCTACCTGCTATCGATGCATTCCGGTTACGTCCCGCTCCGCGTCTTCTCCTGCTACACCATGCTCGACGGCGCCATCGATCCGAAGGCGATTGCCAAGCAGGCGCGCGCGCTGGGCTTTCCCGCGGCGGCGCTGACCGACCGCAACGGGCTGTACGCCGCGATGGCCTATTCGGACGCCGCCAAGAAGGACGGCGTGCAGCCGATCATCGGCGTGATGCTGGGCCTCAGCCGCCCCGACATGCCCGACGGCGTCGCCACCCCGTTCGACTGGATCGCGCTCTATGCGCAGAACGCAAAGGGCTACGACAACCTCTGCGCACTCGTGTCGATGGCGCATCTCGACCGCCCGATCGAAATGCCCGCGCATGTCGATTTCGCCGCGCTCGAACGCCACACCGACGGGCTGATCGCGCTGACCGCGGGCGGTGAAGGCGGTCTCGCGCGGCTGTTCGCCGAAGGCCAGCCCGACCGCGCCCGCGCCTATCTCGACCGGCTGCAAGGGCTGTTCGGCGACCGCCTCTATATCGAGCTCTCGCGCCGCGGCGATGCGACCGAGATCGCCGCGGAGGAAGCGCTGATCGACATCGCGTACGAACGCAACCTGCCGCTGGTCGCGACCAACCCGTGCTGCTTCACCGAAAGCGCGTTCGGCGACGCGCACGACGCCATGCTCTGCATCGCGCACTCGACCTATGTCGAGACCGAGGACCGCATCCGCAGCTGCCCCGAAGCATGGATGAAGCCCGCGCCGGTGATGCACGAGATGTTCGCCGACCTGCCCGAGGCGATCGCCAATACGCTGGTCGTAGCCCAGCGCTGCGCGGTGATGGCGCCGTACCGCAAGCCGATCCTCCCCAGCCTCGCCGGCGATATCGAGGGCGAGGCCAAGCTGCTGCGCGACGACGCCGAGGCGGGGCTCGAAAAGCGTCTGGCACGCATCACCGAGCTCCATGGGGAAGGCGAGGACGGCTGGCGCGAGGTGTATCGCAAACGGCTCGCGTTCGAGGTCGACGTGATCGTCCAGATGGGCTTTCCCGGCTATTTCCTGATCGTCGCCGACTTCATCAAATGGGCGAAGGATCACGACATTCCGGTCGGTCCGGGCCGTGGGTCTGGTGCAGGCTCGGTCGTCGCCTGGGCGCTGACGATCACCGATCTCGATCCGATCAAGCTGGGGCTGCTGTTCGAGCGCTTCCTGAACCCCGAACGCGTGTCGATGCCCGATTTCGACATCGATTTCTGCGAAACCAGGCGTGTCGAGGTGATCCGCTACGTCCAGGAGAAATACGGCCGTGATCAGGTCGCGCAGATCATCACCTTCGGGAAACTGAAGGCGCGCGCGGTGCTCAAGGATACCGGCCGCGTGCTGCAGATGAGCTATGGCCAGATCGACCGGCTGGCCAAGCTGGTGCCCAACCACCCGACCGATCCCTGGACGCTCGAGCGCGCGCTGAACGGCGTCGGCGAGCTTGCCAAGGAATATGCCAACGACAATGGCGTGCGAAAGCTGCTCGATCTGGCGATGAAGCTGGAGGGGCTGCCGCGCCACTCGTCGACGCACGCCGCGGGCGTGGTGATCGGCGACCGGCCGCTCGCGCAGCTCGTGCCGCTCTACCGCGATCCGCGTTCGGACATGCCCGTCACGCAGTTCGACATGAAATATGTCGAGGGCGCAGGCCTCGTGAAGTTCGACTTTCTCGGGCTGAAGACGCTGTCGGTGCTGCAGAAGGGCGTCCAGCTGCTCGCGAAGCGCGGCGTCAAGGTCGATCTCGACGCGCTCGAATGGGATGACGCCGGCGTCTACGCGCTGCTCCAGAAGGGCGACACGGTCGGCGTGTTCCAGCTCGAATCGGAGGGCATGCGCCGCACGCTGTCCGCGGTTCGTCCGTCCAATTTCGGCGACATCATCGCGCTCGTGTCGCTGTACCGACCGGGCCCGATGGACAATATCCCGTCGTTCGGCCGTCGTAAGAACGGCACCGAGACGATCGAATATCCGCACCCCGCGCTCGAGACGATCCTGTCGGAGACCTACGGGATCTTCGTCTATCAGGAACAGGTCATGCAGGCCGCGCAGATCCTGGCGGGCTTCTCGCTCGGCGGCGCCGATCTGCTGCGCCGCGCGATGGGCAAGAAGATCAAGGCCGAGATGGACGCGCAGCGCGCGATCTTCGTCGAGGGCTGCGCCAAGGTGAACAACATCCCGAAGGCGAAGGCCAACGAGCTGTTCGACTTGATCGACAAGTTCGCAGGGTACGGCTTCAACAAGAGCCACGCGGCCGCCTATGCGCTGCTCGCCTATCAGACCGCGTGGCTGAAGGCGCATTACCCGCACGAATTCTTCGCCGCGTCGATGTGCTACGATCTGCACCAGACCGACAAGCTGGCGATCTTCACCGACGACATGCGGCGTCTGGGCATCGCCACGCTGCCGCCCTGCATCAATGCGAGCCAGGCCGAGTTCGACGTCGAGGTGTTGCCCGACCCCGAGGAAGAAGACTGTTCACCCGCAAAGGCGGGTGCCCAGACTGGGTCCCCGCCTTCGCGGGGAAACAATCTGGCGGTGCGCTATGCGCTGGGTGCGCTGAAGTCGGTCGGTGAGGGCGCGATGGAGAAGCTCGTCGTCGAGCGCGTCCAGAACGGCCGGTTCGGCGGGCTCGATGAACTCGCCAAGCGGGTCGATCCGCGGCTGCTCAACAAACGCCAGCTCGAGACGCTCGCCGCCGCGGGCGCGTTCGACGGGCTCGACCTGAACCGCGCCGGCATCCATGCCACCGCCGAGACGATCCTTGCGATCGCTGCGCGGACGCACGAGCAGAAGACCAGCGGGCAGGGCGGTCTGTTCGGCGATGCCGAGCCCGCGGGCGACGCGATCAAGCTGCCGCCGTCGGTGCGCTGGACGCTCAGCCAGCGGATGGACCAGGAGAAGGAGGCGTTCGGCTTCTATTTCTCCGCGCACCCGGTCGATCGCCACCGCCACATCGCCAACAGCCACGGCGCGCGCGCCTATACCGCGCTGTCCGAACTCAACATCCCCGACGACGGCAGCCGCGCGGGCGCGACCATGGCGGTGCTGGTCGAGGACGCGCGCTACCGCACGTCCGCGCGCGGCAAGCGCTTCATGATGGCGCAGTGTTCGGATGCCAGCGGCCAGTTCATGGCGACGTGCTTCGACGAGCAGGTCTCGAAGGATCTGGAGGAAGCCGCCAAGGCCGGCGGCTGCGGGCTCATCACCGTCGAGCTCGATCGCAAGCCCGGCGAGGACACGCCGCGCGTCAGCATCAAGCGGATCCAGCCGTTCGAGGGGCTCGCCAACCTCGCGCGGTTCCAGGTCGTGGTGACGATCTCGGACATGGCCGCGTTCGCCGGACTGGCATCGTTGCTCGCCGACCATCGCGGTGCGCGCGGCGAGGTGCGGGTGAAGGCGCAACTGCCCGATGGCGAGCTGTGCGTGCTGCTCGGCCGCGACTTCCTGCTCGACGGCGAACTTGCGGAGCACATCGAGTCGTTGCACGGTGTGACCAAGGTGGAGCTGAAGACCTCTGAAACGAGGCTTGCTCTGGTCGGATAACAGCTTGGGAGAGCGGGAATGCTGGGTGGAATGCAGGATTTCGAGCTTCGTGTTCCCCGGCTGATCGACCATGCGGCGCGCGAACACGGAGCGAGGGAACTTGTCAGCTACTGGGCCGATGGGCGCGAGACGCGCACGACCTGGTCGGGCATTGCCCGCGACGCGCGCAAGCTCGCGCAGGCGCTCGAAAAGCTCGGCGTCGCGGCCGGTGACCGCGTCGCGACGCTCGCGATGAACCATGCGCATCACCTCGTCGCCTGGTACGGCACGATCGGGATGGGCGGCGTGATCCACACGATCAACCCGCGCCTGTTCGACGAACAGCTCGTATACATCGCCAACCACGCCGAAGACCGCGTGATGCTCTACGACAAGGCATTCCAGCCGCTCGTCGACCGGCTGCGCGGCCAGTGGACCAGCGTCCGCCATTATATCTGCTTCGACGATCTTGGGCCCGACGGTTTCCAGGCGCTGCTGGATGCCGAGGATGGCGACTATGATTGGGTCGAAGGGCCCGAGCGCGATCCGTGCATGCTCTGCTACACCAGCGGCACCACGGGTAATCCCAAAGGCGTGCTCTACACGCACCGATCGACCATGATCCACGCGATGGCCGAGGTCGCGCCCTGGGTGTTCGATCTCTCGCCAAGCGCGGTCGTGCTGCCGGTCGTGCCGATGTTCCACGCCGCCGCGTGGGGGCTGCCGTTCGCCTGCGCGCTGTCGGGGGCGAAGGTCGTCTATTCCGCGGTCAACGATCCCGCGGTGCTGTGCCGGCTGATGAACCAGGAGCGCGTGACGCATTCGGCGGGTGTGCCGACGGTGTGGCTCGCGATGTTCGGTCATATGGATGCGACCGGCCAGGCGCCCGAGCATCTCAAGCTGGTGACGATCGGCGGCTCGGCGGCGCCGCGCGCGATGATCGACCGGATCATGCGGATGGGCGCCGATGTGAAGCACCTCTGGGGCATGACCGAGACCTCGCCGATCGGCACCGCGGGCTTCGCGCCGCCGCACTGGGACGACATGACGCATGACGAGAAGCTCGATCTCGTCGGCAAGCAGGGCAGCGTCCCGTTCGGGATCGAACTGCGCATCGTCGACGACGCGGGGAAGGTGCTCCCGCGCGACGGGTCGATCGCGGGCAAGCTCCAGGTCCGCGGGCCGTGGGTAGTGCAGCGCTATTTCGGCGCGGACGCGGATGCGGTCGACGCTGAGGGCTGGTTCGACACCGGCGACGTCGCGATGCTCCACGGCGACGGCACGATGCAGATCACCGATCGCTCGAAGGACGTCATCAAGTCGGGCGGCGAATGGATCAGCTCGGTCGATCTCGAAAACGCAGCGGTCGGGTGTCCCGGCGTCGCGGAGGCGGCGGCGATCGGCGTGTATCATCCCAAATGGGACGAGCGCCCGCTGCTGATCGTCGTCCGCAAGCCCGGCAGCGAGGTTGCGGAGCAGGCGATCCTCGATCACCTGGCAGGGCATGTCGCCAAATGGTGGTTGCCCGACGCGATCGTGTTCGTCGACGAGTTGCCGCATACGGCGACGGGGAAACTGCTCAAGACGGCGCTGCGCGACCGGTTCAAGGATTTCGCGCTGGCCGCGGTGTAGGTCGGCGACGCGGGGCGGCGGCGGCGGGACTCGCCGCGCGACTGACGTTTGATACACCAGAGTCGACCACAGCACCGCCCGTCATCCCAGCGAAAGCTGGGATCTTCGCGTGGCGTGCGCTGTGGCCTGAACCGGGAGATCCCAGCTTTCGCTGGGATGACGGTGGTGGCTGGTGCGCGGGGTGGCTGGGGGATGCTTCGCGCGTGCGGTTCTCGCTTCCTTGTTCTCCCGCGAAGGCGGGAGCCCAGTCTGGGTCCCCGCCTTCGCGGGGATACACACTTGTTTGGGGCTGGCTGGATACGCTTCCACCCCAGATCATTTCGCACTTGCACAATGCCCGCGATGCAGCGAGCTTGTCACAATGACAGTCGGCCCCCCGATCCTGCGTACCGGTGCGAACGAGGCGAACGCCGTCACGCTGCCCGCGCGGCCGGAGGCGCTGCGTCTCGATCCTGCCGAAACCGCGGTGATCGTCATCGACATGCAGAACGCCTATGCGTCGCCCGGCGGCTATGTCGACACCGCAGGCTTCGACATCGCCGGCGCGGCCGCCACGATCGCGCAGATCACCAAGGTCCTCGCCACCGCGCGCGCCGCGGCGATGCCAGTGGTCTTCCTCCAGAACGGCTGGGACGCGGACTATGTCGAGGCGGGCGGTCCCGGCTCGCCGAACTGGCACAAGTCCAATGCGCTCAAGACGATGCGCGCGCGCCCCGAGCTGCACGGCCGCTTCCTCGCGCGCGGCGGGTGGGATTACGAGATCGTCGACGCGCTGAAACCCCAGCCCGGCGACATCCGCGTCCACAAGACGCGCTATTCGGCGTTCTTCAATTCGCAGCTCGACAGCATCCTGCGGTCGCGCGGCATCCGCAACCTCGTCTTCGTCGGCATCGCCACCAACGTCTGCGTTGAGAGCACGCTGCGCGACGGCTTCCACCTCGAATATTTCGGGGTGATGCTGGAGGACGCGACGCATCACCTCGGGCCGCCCGAGATGCAGGCGGCCACCGTCTACAATGTCGAGAAATTCTTCGGCTGGGTCAGCACCGTCGGCGATTTCTGCGGTTCGTTCGGGCAGTTGCCGAAGTGATCGATTCTCCCTTGTTCCCTCGCGAACGCGGGGCCCAGGAATCACGAACGATATCGCCTGCGACCCTGGACCCCCGCCTTCGCGGGGGAACGGCTTGGCCATGATGAGCACGTAGAAGGAAAACACATGCCGTTCGACGCCATCAACCCGCCGCAGTTCCCGACCCCGATCGCGCCCTATTCGGCGGCGGCGAAGGCCGGCAACACGGTTTACGTCTCGGGGGTGCTGGCGCTGGGCGAGGGCGGCATCGTGCTGCATGTCGGCGACGCCGCGGCGCAGACCCGCGCGGTGCTGGAGACGATCGAGACCACGCTCGAGGCCGCGGGCGCGACGATGGCGGATATCGCCTTCAACCACATCTTCCTGAAAGACCTCGCCGACTATGCCGCGTTCAACACGGTGTATGCGGAGTATTTCCCCGGCCCCAAGCCCGCACGCTACTGCATCAAGACCGAGCTGGTGAAACCCGACTGCCTTGTCGAGATCGCCAGCATCGCCCACCTCGCCTGATGCCCGACGCAGGCGGCATCCACTGGGAGTCGCACGGCCAGCCGGAGGGGCCGGTGATCCTGTTGTCGAGCGGTCTTGGCGGATCGGGCAGCTATTGGCAGCCCAATCTCGCCGCGCTCGCCGCCCGCCACCGCGTCATCACCTATGATCACCGCGGCACCGGCCGCTCCGATCGCCATGTCGCGGGCGATCTCACCGTGGAGGCGATGGCCGCCGACGTCGTCGCGCTGATCGATGCGATCGGGCTCGATCGCTGCACCTTTATCGGCCACGCGCTCGGCGGGCATATCGGCCTCGCGCTCGCGCTCGCAGCGCCCACCCGGCTCGACCGGCTCGTCGTCATCAACGGCTGGGCCAAGCTCGACCTCCACACCGCGCGCTGTTTCGACACGCGGCTCGCACTGCTGCGCAACAGCGGCCCGCGCGCCTATCTCCACGCGCAGCCGCTGTTCCTCTACCCGCCGCAATGGATCGCCGATCACCATGATGCGCTCCAGGACGAGGAGGAGGCGCTGCTCGCGCACTTCCCCGGCGCGGACATGATCGAGCGGCGGGTGGCGGCGGTGCGGCGCTTCAACATCGCCGGCCGCCTCGACGAGATTCGCGTGCCGACGCTGCTGGTCGCGTCGGACGACGACATGCTGGTGCCGCCGTCCGCTTCCGAAAAGCTCGCCGCCGGCATCCCCGGTGCGCTGCTCGCGCGGATGGCGGTGGGCGCGCACGCCTGCAACGTGACGCGGGCGGCGCATTTCAACATGTGGCTGCTCGACTGGCTCGACGGCGAATAGGAGCGGCATATGCAGGTCGGCGTCTTCGTTCCCATCAACAACAATGGCTGGCTGATCAGCGAGACTGCGCCGCAGTACAAACCGAGCTTCGATCTCAACAAGGCGATCGCGCAGGCGGCCGAGAAGCACGGGCTCGATTTCCTGCTGTCGATGATCAAGCTGCGCGGCTTTGGTGGCAAGACCGAGTTCTGGGATTACGGGCTGGAGAGCTTCACGCTGATGGCCGGGCTTGCTGCGGTCACCGAACGGATCAAGATCTTCGCGACCTGCCCGACGCTGCTGATCCCGCCTGCTTATGCCGCGCGGATGTGCAACACGATCGATTCGATCAGCCATGGCCGGTTCGGGCTGAACCTCATCACCGGCTGGCAGCCGCCCGAATATACGCAGATGGGGATGTGGCCCGGCGACGAACATTTCCGCAACCGCTACGCGATGCTCGACGAATACGCCCATATCCTGCGCGAGCTGTGGGACGAGGGAACGTCCGACTTCAAGGGCGACTATTACCAGATGACCGACTGCCGGGTCTGGCCCAGGCCGACCGGCGACATGAAGATCATCTGCGCGGGATCGTCCGACGACGGCCTCGCCTTCTCCGCCAAATGGGCGGACTATGCGTTTTGCCTGGGGAAGGGCGTCAACACACCCACTGCGTTCGCGGTCAACAACGAACGCCTCGCGCTCGCGACCGCGAAGACCGGGCGTGACGTGCAGGTCTTCGTCTTGATCATGATCATCGCCGCCGAAACCGACGACGCGGCGATGGCCAAATGGCAGCATTACAACGCGGGCGTCGATGTCGAGGCGATCGCGTGGCTGATGGATCAGGGCGCGAAGGACACGCACAATAAAGACACCAACGTCCGCCAGCTTGCCGCCCCCGAAGGCGCGGTAAACATCAACATGGGCACTCTCGTCGGCTCGTACGAAAGCGTCGCGCGGATGCTCGACGAGATGGCCGCGGTGCCCAATACCGGCGGCGTTTTGCTCACCTTCGACGATTTCCTCGAAGGGGTGGAGGCGTTCGGGACGCGGATCCAGCCGCTGATGACCAGCCGGGCGAGCGTGGCTTAGATTGCGCGGCCCTGCGCCGGAGGCGGGCATGACTGAGCTACGACTATACATCTACCACCCCGGCGAAGGCCGGGGCCCAGTTGGGGGACGGAGGTAACGAGTAGCGGAGCTCCGTTACAACGACCTTTCCAACTGGGCCCCGGCCTTCGCCGGGGTGGTGCGTGGGTTGGCATGGCTGAACTCGCCATCGGTCGTTGAGCGATGAGCGTTCAGCAATCCTCCAACCCTGTTTCCCCGCGAAGGCGGGGACCCAGACTGGACTCCCGCCTTTGCGGGAGAACAAGGAGCGCGATGACCGGACGCGCTACGCCGAACGCGGCGTCCGCTTCGCCTTCCTGATGCGCGGCTCGACCAGCATGTCCGCCGCCTTCTTGATCTCCTGCCGAAGCTCGTCGCGCTTCTCGTGGATCGACGCGATCACCGGCCCCATCGCCACGCCGAGATCGACCAGCACCGCCTCGGCCAGTTGCAGCGAACTCTCCAGCGTCTCCGGCACCGCATCCGTCACGCCGGCGCGGTAGAGCTCGGCCGCGTGCGCGGTATCGCGCGCACGCGCGACGATCGGCAGGTCCGGTGCCAACGCACGCACCCGCCGCGCGAGCCGCACCGTCAGCACGGGATCGTCCATCGTCAGGATCAGTGCCTTCGCCGTGTGCAGCTTCAGCCGATCGACCAGTTCCGCGCGCGAGACGTCGCCGAACAGCACCGGGTGCCCTTGTCGCCGCGCGGCTTCGACCGAGTCGATATCCGCCTCGACCGCGACATATTTCTGACCGTGGACCGCGAGCATGTCCGCCACCATGTTCCCGACCCGGCCGAAGCCGATCACAACCGTGCCCGGACCGTCGTCGTCGATCTCGATATCGCTCGTATCGGCGACCGACCGGCTCTCCAGATGGCGCGAGACGGTGCGGCCGAGCTTGGCGAGCAGCGGCGTGATCGTCAGCCCGATCGCGGTGACGGTCTGCCAGAAGGTCGCGGTCGAGGGCAGGATCAGCTGCGCCTGCGCGGCGGTGGCGAGCACGATCAGCGTCGTCTCGGACGGGCTGCCCATCAGCAGGCCGGTTTCGGCCGCTACGCCGCGCCGCGAGTTGGCAACGCGCAGGAACAGGAACGTCACGATCGCCTTGACCGCAACGACGCCCGTCACCGCGAGCAGCAGCGACGGCCAGTTCTGCGCGATCAGCCGCAGGTCGAGGCTCATGCCGACCGAGATCAGGAACACGCCGAGCGCGAGGCCCTTGAACGGCGCGGTGATCACCTCGACCTCGCTGTGATACTCGGTCTCCGCGATCAGCAGTCCTGCGAGCAGCGCGCCGACGATCGGCGACAGCCCGGCGGCGGTGGTCGCGACACTGGCGACGATGACGACCAGCAGCGACGCTGCAAGGAACAGCTCGGGGCTTTTGGTCCGCGCGGCCTGTCCGAACAGCCGCGGCAGGACGACCCGCCCGCCGACATACATCGCGACCACCGTCAGGCCCCCGCGTAACGCCACCCCGGCGATATCCGCCCAGCCATCGGCGCTTGCAGTCGGCGCGAGCGCACCGAGCACGAAGATGATCGGGACGAGCGCCAGATCCTCGAACAACAGCATCGCGAACGCGCCGCGCCCGACCGCGCCGGTGGTGCCGACGAGCGGCAGGACCAGCGCGGTCGACGACAGCGCGAGCGCGAACCCCAGCCCGATCGCGCCGGCCCATCCCTGGCCGATGAAGTGGAGCGCGACGCCGATGATCAGCGCGGAGCCGATCAGCTCGGCCGCGCCGGTGCCGAACACCAGCCGCTTCATCGACCATAGCCGCTTGAACGAGAGTTCGAGCCCGATCGAGAACAGCAGCAGGATGATCCCGAACTCGGCGAACGGCTCGATCGATTCGGGGTTCGAGATGGTGAGGTAATAGAGCCACGGCGCGACGCCGGTGAGCGCACCAAGCCCGGCGGGGCCGACGAGCAATCCGACCAGGATGAACCCGATGACCGGGCTCACCTTGAATCGCGCAAATGCGGGGATCACCAGCCCGGCAGCGCCGAGAATGACGAGCGCGTCGCTGAAGCTGTGGTTGTCGAGCCGTAATGCCATGCCTGCAACCTTAGGGGAGGCGTGGCGGAATTGTCACCCGTAGTGTTGCATCGTCCTCAGACTCCTCCGTCATCCTGACGAAGGTCAGGATCCAGAGCCGCGAGGGACGGCGCTCGGTTACCCTGGATCCTGACTTTCGTCAGGATGACGGGAGTGGGGCAGTGTCTGACGAAAAACCCCGCTCCCGTCATCGGGGAGCGGGGGAATCCCGTTACGCCCAGTTGGCCATTTCAGCTTCGAGGTTCGCGCGGACCTGCTCGAAGAACTGCTCGGTCGTCATCCAGGGCTGGTCGGGGCCGATCAGGATTGCGAGATCCTTGGTCATGTGGCCGTTCTCCACCGTCTGGACGCAGACGCGCTCGAGCGTCTCGGCGAACTTCGTCACGTCGGGCGTATCGTCGAACTTGCCGCGATACTTCAGCCCACCCGTCCACGCGAAGATCGACGCGATCGGGTTGGTCGAGGTCGCCTTGCCCTGCTCGTGCATGCGGAAGTGGCGCGTGACGGTGCCATGCGCGGCCTCGGCCTCGACGGTCTTGCCGTCCGGGGTCAGCAGGATCGAGGTCATGAGCCCCAGCGAGCCGAACCCTTGCGCGACCTGGTCCGACTGGACGTCGCCGTCATAGTTCTTGCAGGCCCAGACGAACTCGCCGTTCCACTTGAGCGCGCTGGCGACCATGTCGTCGATCAGGCGATGCTCGTAGACGATGCCCGCTTCCTTGAACTTGTCCTTGAACTCGGCCTCGAACACCTCGGCGAACAGATCCTTGAAGCGGCCGTCATAGGCCTTGAGGATCGTGTTCTTGGTCGACAGGTACACTGGCCACTTCAGGTTGAGGCCGTAATGCATCGACGCACGGGCGAAATCGCGGATCGAGTCGTCGAGATTGTACATCGCCATCGCGACGCCCGCCGACGGGAACTGGAACACTTCGCGGTCGATCGTCGCGCCGTCGTCGCCTTCGAACACGAGGCGCAGCTTGCCGGGGCCGGGGACGAGGAAATCGGTCGCGCGATACTGATCGCCGAACGCATGACGGCCAACGACGATCGGGTGAGTCCAGCCCGGGATCAGGCGGGGGACGTTCTTGATCACGATCGGCTCGCGGAAGATCGTGCCGCCGAGGATGTTGCGGATCGTGCCGTTCGGCGACTTCCACATCTTTTTCAGGCCGAATTCGGTCACGCGCTGCTCGTCGGGCGTGATCGTCGCGCACTTCACCGCGACGCCGTGCTTCTGCGTGGCGAGCGCGCTGTCGATCGTGACCTGGTCGTCGGTCGCGTCGCGATGCTCGACGCCGAGATCGTAATAATCGAGCTGGATGTCGAGATACGGCTTGATCAGGCGCTCGCGGATCCATTCCCAGATGATCCGGGTCATCTCGTCGCCGTCGATCTCCACGATCGGATTCTTTACCTTGATCTTCGCCATGTGCGCGTCCTTCGGGGGAGGGGTTTGACGAGCGTCTAGGGGAGCGCGTCGCGTCGATCAACCGTTGGCCAACCACCCGGCAACCGTTGGCCCTGTAAGGAAAAGCCGGTTCATCGTTGTATCGCGCGTCGTGCACGGATAGACCCGCGCGTTATGGCATCGCTCGACAAGCCGCCCGTCACGACCTCCACGGTCAAATGGCGATTTCCCGCAGTCCATCCGGAAGGCCACAAATACGTCGCGATCGCGACCGGCATCACGCTGCTGCTGACGATGGTCAGCCACGTGTTGTTCTGGCCGATGGTCGGCGTGCTGATCTGGGTTGCGACGTTCTTCCGCGATCCGGTCCGCACCACACCGCAGGGCGAGGGGCTGGTCGTCGCACCGGCCGACGGGCTGATCACGATGATCCAGCGCGTTCCCATCCCGCGCGAACTTGCCGGCGAGAACGGCCTCGGCGATGCGCCGCTGGTCCGCGTCTCGATCTTCATGTCGGTGTTCGACGTGCACATCAACCGCACGCCGATCGCGGGGACGATCCGTCAGGTGGTCTATATCTCGGGCAAGTTCCTCAACGCCGATCTCGACAAGGCGAGCGAAGAGAATGAGCGCCAGCATTTCGTGGTCGAGGACCGCACCGGAATGCGCATCGGCTTCACGCAGATCGCCGGCCTCGTCGCGCGCCGTATCCTGGGCTTCGTAAAGTCGGGTGACATGGTCGCAGCCGGCCAGCGCATCGGCCTGATCCGCTTCGGCAGCCGGGTCGACGTGTATCTGCCCGATCATGTCGTGCCGCAGGTATGCCTCGGCCAGCGCAGCATCGCGGGCGAGACCGTCCTGGGTCGCGTCGGTGGCGTGCCAGTCGGGGGTATCGCGCAGTGATGGACCGCGACGATATCGACGACGGCTCTACCGATTCGATCGAAGGCCGCGGGCGGGGACGCTTCGGCCGTACGCGCCGTGCGCCGCGTGGGCTTCCCTTGCGCGCGGTCGCGCCCAACGCGGTAACGGCGCTTGCGCTGTGCTCGGGTCTCAGCGGCGTGCGATTCGCGATCGGCGGGCAATGGGAGAGCGCCGTTGCGATGATCATGGTTGCGGGCGTGCTCGATGGCCTCGACGGCCGGATCGCACGGATGCTGCATGGCGAGAGCCGGTTCGGTGCCGAACTCGATTCGCTCTCGGACGCGATCTCGTTCGGCGTCGCGCCGGCTTTGATCGTCTATCTCTGGTCGCTCGCCGCGCTGCCGCGGGTAGGGTGGATCTGCGCGCTGATCTTCGCGGTATTCTGCGCGCTGCGCCTCGCACGGTTCAACGCCAAGATCGACGAGAGTCACCAGCCGCACAAATCGGCCGGTTTCTTGACCGGCGTGCCGGCCCCGGCGGGTGCCGGCCTTGCACTGATGCCGATGTTCTTCTGGTTCTGGACCGACGAGGCGCGCTTCGCATCGCCCTATTTCGTCGCGCCATGGGTCGCGTTCATCGCGCTGCTGATGGTATCAAGCGTCGCGACCTATTCCTGGGGCTCGCTCAAGCTGCGTAGCAACGTGCGGTTCGAGGCGCTCGCGCTCGTCGTCCTGCTCGGCGCCGCGATGGTGAGCGCGCCATGGCATACGCTCAGCATCATTTGCGTGCTGTACCTGATATCGATGCCGTTCAGCATCGCCAGCTACGCCAAGATCAGGCGGCAGCGTTCCAGCGGCGCGCGGACGACGGAGCCGTCGTCGACGCCCAGCGCCTGACGGCGATCCGGCGCTCGGCGACTGCGAGCGTCCGGAGCGGCTGGAAGGCGGGTTCGACATTGCCCAGCGCGAGCCGGACGATACGATCCCATTGTGGCGCGATCGACGATACGATCATCATGCCTGCGACCGCGAATGCACCTGCAAAAACCATGAAGCTCAGAACCAACATCACGTCCGCCTTCCTATGAGTTGCGAACAAATTCCTAATATCCGCAAACACTTGGTCAGAAACATCGTTCCACTCGTCGCATTTCGAATCTCGCCCTGCCGGGGTGATTCCGCGCCGAGTCGAACATCTGTTCCTCTCTGAGCCCTTTATGTTCTCATTGCGTTCCATGAGTCAAGCTGTGGTTGAGCGATTGCGTTTCGGGTAAAGCCACGCTAAGGGGCGCGCCTCTAACCCCGCATGGGAGGCATCATAGCCCGGTGCGTCACGGTCATTCGGCCAGGACGTCATCCGCTTCCCAGAGGCACAACCGGAAGGATATATCCCTATGGCGGCACCAGTCGTCTCCATGCAGCAGCTCATCGAAACGGGCGCGCATTTCGGCCACCAGACTCACCGGTGGAACCCCAAGATGAAGCCTTACATCTTCGGTGATCGTAACGGCGTCCACATCCTCGACCTCTCGCAGACCGTGCCGCTGTTCGCACGCGCGCTCGAGTTCGTCTCGTCGGCGGTTGCCGGTGGTGGCAAGGTCCTGTTCGTCGGCACCAAGCGTCAGGCGCAGGAGCCCGTCGCGGACGCAGCACGTCGTTCGGGCCAGCACTTCGTCAACCATCGCTGGCTGGGCGGCATGCTCACCAACTGGAAGACCATCTCGGGTTCGATCAAGCGTCTCAAGACTCTCGAGGAAATGCTGTCGGGCGACACCGTCGGCCTGACCAAGAAGGAAGTCCTCCAGCTCACCCGCGAGAAGGACAAGCTCGAGCTGTCGCTCGGCGGCATCCGCGACATGGGCGGCATTCCCGACGTGATGTTCGTGATCGACGCGAACAAGGAAGAGCTGGCGATCAAGGAAGCGAACACGCTGGGTATTCCCGTCGTCGCGATCCTCGATTCGAACGTGTCGCCGGACGGCATCGCCTTCCCGGTTCCCGCGAACGACGACGCAGCCCGCGCCATCCGCCTGTACTGCGAGGCGATCGCGATCGCCGCGACGCGTGGCGGCCAGGAGCAGCAGCGCCGCACCGGTGCTGACGTCGGCGCGATGATCGAGCCGCCGAAGGAAGAGGCCATGGCCGAGCCGACCGTCGAGGCAACCGCCGACACGACGCAGGCTGCGGCGAATGCCGATACCGCTGCCGAGTTCGCAGCTGAGGGTGAGCGCCAGATCGACGCGTAAGCGTCGTCGTCGAACCGTCATGCGGGCGGGGTAGGGCATCAGCTCTGCCTCGCCCGCAACTACATTCAGACCTAAACAAGGATGAGAGACATGGCCGATATCACGGCAGCAATGGTCAAGGATCTGCGCGAAAAGAGCGGCGCAGGCATGATGGATTGCAAAAAGGCGCTCAGCGAGAACGCCGGCGACATGGATCAGGCGATGGATTGGCTGCGGACCAAGGGTCTCGCTGCTGCCGCCAAGAAGTCCAGCCGTACCGCGGCCGAGGGCCTGGTCGGCGTCGCCGTGTCGGGCACCAAGGGTGCTGCGGTCGAAGTCAACTCGGAGACCGATTTCGTCGCCAAGAACGACCAGTTCCAGTCGTTCGTCCGTGACGTGACGCAGATCGCGCTCGCCAAGGGCGGCGACATCGAGTCGCTCAAGTCGCAGGCGATGCCATCGGGCAAGACCGTCGAGGAAGTCCTGACGAACAACGTCGCGACGATCGGCGAGAACCAGTCGCTGCGCCGCTCGCGCACGCTGGAAGTCAGCAAGGGCGCGGTCGTGCCCTACATCCACAACGCCGCTGCCCCCGGCCTCGGCAAGATCGGCGTTCTTGTCGCTCTTGAGTCGGAAGCTTCGGACGAGGCTCTCCAGGCGCTCGGCAAGCAGCTCGCGATGCACATCGCCGCGGCGTTCCCGAAGGCGCTGAACGAGTCCGACCTCGACGAAGCCGAGATCGAGCGCGAGCGCGCGATCGCGACCGAGAAGGCCGCCGAGTCGGGCAAGCCTGCCGACATCATCGCTAAGATGGTCGAAGGCGGCATCGCCAAGTACCGCAAGGAGCATGCGCTGGTCAGCCAGCTGTTCGTGATGGACGGCAAGACCAAGATCTCCGACGTCGTCGCCAAGGCCGGCAAGGATGCGGGCGCCGAGATCAAGCTGGTGGACTATGTCCGCTTCCAGCTCGGCGAAGGCATCGAGAAGGAGCAGTCCGACTTCGCAGCCGAGGTCGCTGCAGCGTCGGGTGTTCCGCAGGCGTAAGCTGACTCTTTCCCTCGCCCCTACGGGGAGAGGGAGGGGGCCCGCGGCCGCTTGGCCGTGGGAAGGGGGAGGGGCGTGATGAGGTCTTGAGTCTCACGCCCCCTCATCCGGCCCTGCCGGGCCACCTTCTCCCCGAGGGGAGAAGGATAAGGCGGTGTCATTCCACCCGGTCCGTCATCCCCGCGCAAGCGGGGATCCATATCCTCTGCGGGCGATGATCGATCGCGACGGCAGTCACTCTGGGTTCCCGCCTCCCCGGGAATGACGATACTAGCCCCGCGCGCACTCCCGCGACCGATGATTTTCCGTCGCTTTGCCGTGGAGAGACGGTGCAGGCCTCGCGCGGCGCTTCCCATCGTGGCGCTCGCCGCCTAAGGTCCGCGCCGCCCCGCCAATCACAATTCGAGATTTATGACGCCTCCGCGCTTCAAACGTATTTTGCTGAAACTGTCGGGCGAGGTCCTGATGGGATCGTCCGGCCTGTCGATCGACACCGAGGTCACCGCGCGCGTCGCAGGCGAGATCGCCGATGTCAAAGCCAAGGGCTATGAGATCTGCATCGTCGTCGGCGGCGGGAACATCTTCCGCGGCATGGCCGGCGCCGCCCGCGGCATGGACCGCGCGACCGGCGATTACATGGGCATGCTAGCGACCGTGATGAATGCGCTCGCGGTGCAGAACGCGCTCGAGCAGATCGGCATCGACACGCGCGTCCAGTCGGCGATCCCGATGGCGAGCGTGTGCGAGCCGTTCATCCGCCGTCGCGCCGAGCGTCACCTCGAAAAGGGTCGCGTCGTGATCTTCGCGGCGGGCGTCGGCAGCCCCTATTTCACCACCGATTCGGGCGCCGCGCTGCGTGCTGCCGAGATGAAGTGCGATGCGCTGTTCAAGGGCACCTCGGTCGACGGCGTCTACAACGCCGACCCGAAGACCCACCCCGACGCGGTGCGCTACGAGACGGTGTCGTACAGCCGTGTGCTGTCCGACGACCTCAAGGTCATGGACGCCAGCGCGATCGCGCTGTGCCGCGACAACAATATCCCGATCGTCGTCTTCAACATCCGCGAACCCGGCAATCTCGCCGCGGTGCTGGCGGGTGATGGCGTGTCGACGGTCGTTCAGAACGAGCAGGAGAGTTAAGATGGCAGCGTATGACAAGAGCGACCTGGAACGCCGCATGGCGGGTGCCGTCGAAGCGCTGAAGCATGATCTGGCGGGTCTGCGCACGGGCCGTGCGTCGACCGCGCTGCTCGATCCGGTGATGGTCACGGTGTACGGCTCGTCGATGCCGCTCAACCAGGTCGCGACCGTGTCCGCGCCCGAGCCGCGGATGCTGTCGGTGCAGGTCTGGGACAAGTCGAACGTCGGCCCGACCGACAAGGCGATCCGCTCGGCCGGCCTCGGGCTCAACCCGATCGTCGACGGCCAGACGCTGCGTCTGCCGATCCCCGATCTGACCGAGGAGCGCCGCAAGGAGCTCGCCAAGCTCGCCGGCCAATATGCCGAGAAGGCTCGCATCGCAGTCCGCAACGTGCGTCGCGACGGCATGGATTCGCTGAAGGTCGACGAGAAGAAGGGCGTGTTCGGCGAGGACGAGCGCAAGCGTCACGAGACCGAAGTCCAGAAGCTGACCGACAGCATCATCGCCGAGCTCGATGCGACCGCGACCGCCAAGGAAAAGGAAATCCTGGGCAAGTGAGGCCGTTGGCCTCTTCGACTGCGCCGTTGGCTGCCGTCCCGTCGGGCGGGGCGGTGCCGCGTCATGTCGCGATCATCATGGACGGCAATGGCCGCTGGGCGAAGAAGCGGTTCCTGCCGCGCTTCGCCGGGCACAAGGCCGGGGTCGAGGCGGTGCGCAAGGTGACTCGCGCCGCGCGGGCCATGGGGATCGAGGCGCTGACGCTGTACGCGTTCTCGTCCGAGAACTGGCGGCGTCCGGTCGAGGAGGTCACCGACCTGATGGGATTGCTCCGGCATTTCATCCGGAGCGACCTCGACGAACTCGCACGCGAGAATGTGCGGCTGCGGGTGATCGGCGACTATCACAGCTTTTCGGCGGATCTCGTCGCGATGGTCGACGATGCGATCGCACGCACCGCGACCAACACCGGTCCGATCCTGGCGATCGCGCTGAACTACGGCGCGCATGCCGAGCTGGTGACCGCCGCGCGGCGCCTGGCCGAGCGCGCGCGCGACGGTTCGCTCGATCCCGCCGACATCGATGCGACAGCAATCGAGGCCGAACTCGACACGCATGACCTGCCGCCGCTCGACCTGATGATCCGGACGTCGGGCGAGCAGCGTCTGTCGAACTTCCTGTTGTGGCAGGCGGCCTATGCCGAGCTGCTGTTCGTCGACACGCTGTGGCCCGATTTCGACGCCGCCGCGCTTGCCGATGCGGTTGCCGCGTTCGGCCAGCGCCAGCGCCGCTACGGTGGCCTGTGACTCTTACCGACCCCGACAAGGCCCCCGATCAGGCGCTGCGCACGCCGTCCAATCTCCAGCTCCGGATGATCGCCAGCATCGGCATGATCGCCGTGGCGAGCATCGCTCTGACGCTCGGCGGGATCGCGTTCTGGCTGCTCGGCGTCGTGGCCGCGCTGTTCATGATGGCGGAATGGTCGATGCTGCAGGGCGCCGACGCCAAGACCAAGCGGATGACTCAGTTCGCGCTGTCGGTACCGCTCGCGCTGATGGCGCCCGCATCGCTCATCCTGGTCGTGCATGATTTCTTCACGCTCGGGCTGCTCGCGGGCGCCGCGTTCTTCGTCGTCATCACGACGAGGAAGCCGCAGCTTGCGCTCGGCATACTCTACTGCGGTCTTCCGGTGCTCGCGCTGATGATCATCCGGCGGCAGGACGACGGCATTCTCTACACGCTGTGGGCGCTGTCGCTGGTGTGGGCGTGCGACATCGGCGCGTTCTTCACCGGGCGGACGCTGCGCGGGCCCAAGCTCGCGCCCGTGATCAGCCCGAACAAGACCTGGTCGGGGCTGATCGGCGGCGTCGTGCTGGCCGGCGCGGTCGCGGCGGTCCTGCACACGCACTATGGCCTGCCGATGCGGCTCGCGCTTGCGACGCCGGTGCTCGCCGTGCTCGCGCAGATGGGCGATCTTTATGAGAGCTGGTTGAAACGGGTGGCAGGCGTGAAGGACAGTGGCAATATCCTGCCCGGGCATGGCGGCGTGATGGATCGCCTCGACGGGCTGGTCCCGGTCGCGCCGATCGCCGCGGCGCTCGTCCTGTTGCCAAATCTCTACGCATGAAGAGCGTCACGATCCTGGGGGCGACCGGTTCGGTCGGCACCTCGACGCTCGACCTGATCGAACGCGAGCCCGATCGCTTCCGCGTCGTCGCGCTGACCGCCAATTGCGACGTGGGGCGGCTCGCCGAGGCCGCGATTCGCACCAAGGCCGAATTCGCGGTCGTCGCGGACGAGGGGTGTCTTCCCGATCTCCGCGACGCGTTGGCTGGCACCGGAATCCGTGCAGGCGGTGGTGCCGAGGCGATCGCCGAGGCCGCCGCCTCGGGCGCGGACTGGACGATGGGCGCGATCGTCGGCTGCGCGGGGCTGAAGCCGGTGATGGCGGCGATCGAGCAGGGCGGCACCGTGGTGATCGCCAACAAGGAACCGCTGGTCTCCGCCGGCGACGTCATCCTCGCCGCGGCGAAGCGGACTGGCGCGACTCTGCTACCGGCCGATTCCGAACATAACGCGATCTTCCAGTGCTTCGATTCGGCACGGCCCGAACGCGTCCGCCGGATCATCCTGACGTGCAGCGGCGGGCCGTTCCGCGACTGGACGATCGAGCAGATGCGCGACGTCACACTCGAACAGGCGGTCAAGCATCCCAACTGGTCGATGGGCGCGAAGATCTCGGTCGATTCGGCGACCTGCATGAACAAAGGCCTCGAACTGATCGAGGCCGCACGGCTGTTCCCGATTGCGCATGACCGGATCGAGATCGTCATCCACCCGCAGTCGGTCGTCCACAGCCTCGTCGATTATGTCGACGGATCGGTGCTGGCGCAGCTCGGGCCCCCCGACATGCGCACGCCGATCGCGCACACGCTGGCCTGGCCCGACCGGATGGCGACTCCGATGGCGCCGCTCGATCTCGTCGGAATCGGCCGGCTCGAGTTCGAGGCACCCGATCCGGTCCGCTTTCCGGCGCTGCGACTCGCGCGCGAGGCACTGGACGCGGGAGGGGCGCGACCGGCGATTCTCAACGCCGCCAACGAGGTCGCGGTCGAGGCTTTCCTGAAACGGCGTATTTGTTTCCTCGAAATTGCCGCAATCGTCGAACATACATTATCATGTTACGACCCGGCCGCGCCGGACAGCGTCGATGCCGTCTTGGCGATCGATGCAAAGGCGCGGATATTGGCGGGCGAGCGTGTACAGGCCCGTCAATGACGGTCGTCCAGTGAAGGATTACGCGGTTTGATCGAAACACCCGGCATCCTGTTGACCATCCTGTCGTTCGCGCTGGTGATCGGGCCGCTCGTGTTCGTGCACGAGATGGGGCATTATCTTGCCGGGCGCTTTTTCGGGATCAAGGCGGATGCCTTCGCAGTCGGTTTCGGTCGCGAGATCGCCGGGTTCACCGACAGTCGCGGAACCCGCTGGAAGTTCGGGTGGCTGCCGCTCGGTGGCTATGTGAAGTTCGCGGGCGACATGAACCCCGCCAGCCAGCCCTCCGCGGAATGGCTGTCGCTACCCGCCGAAGAGCGCCGGCGCACCTTCCAGTCGAAGCCGGTGTGGCAGCGCGCGATCGTCGTCGCGGCAGGGCCGGTCGTCAATTTCGTCGTCGCGATCCTGATTCTCGCCGGGTTCGCCTTTGCGTATGGCGATATCCGTATGCCGCCGGTCGTCGGCGGCACGCTGCCCGGCAGCCCCGCCGCCGCCGCAGGATTGCAGGCCGGCGACCGGATCACCGCGATCGGCGGCCGATCGGTCGAGACGTTCGACGACCTGGCCCGCTATGCCCGGATCCGCGCCGGCGAGCATACGCAGATCGACGCGGTTCGCGGCGACCAGTCCGTGTCGCGCGATGTCGTGATCGGCACCGAATTGCAGCGCGATCGATTCGGCAACGAATATCGCATCGGCCGTCTCGGGATCGAGGGCGGCAAGCCCGTCATCATCCCCGTCTCTCTCCTCGAAGCCCCCGTCGTCGCGGTGAAGCGCACCGGCGAGATCGTCTCGATGATGGTCGAGACGCTGGGGCAGGTCATCACCGGGCGGCGCTCGGTGAAGGAGCTTGGCGGACCGCTCAGCATCGCCAAGGTGTCGGGCGAGCAGATGTCGCTCGGGCTCGACGCCTATGTCTTCCTGATTGCCCTGGTTTCGATCAATCTAGGGTTCATCAATCTGCTGCCAGTGCCGATGCTCGATGGCGGTCACCTCTTCTTCTATGCGATCGAGGCGGTGCGTCGGCGCCCTGTCGAGCCGCAGGTGCAGGAGTGGGCGTTTCGCGGCGGTCTCGCGGCGATCCTCGCGCTCATGCTGCTGGTGACCTTCAACGATCTCGGCAATTTCGGGCTGTGGAAGAATCTGGCTGGCTTGATCGGCTGACCACGATAGGGCAGGGCGGGCGCGCCTTGTATGTGCACGTTTTTAGGGTGGGTTTGGTGACAGCGATCAACGGTAATGATTTCGCGCGCAAGGGCGCCCTGCTGCTTGCAGGAACGATCCTGTCGGGCGTTCCCGCGCTGGCACAGACTGTGCCCGCAGGTTCCGCGACTCCGGCGCCCGGTCGGCAAGCCGCAGCCAAGGCTGTAGCGGCCAAGGCTGCTGTGGGTGTAACGCCCGTCGCCGCCCCGGTATCCGCGCGGACGATAAAGACTTTGCGAGTCGAGGGATCGCAGCGCATCGAGCCCGAGACGGTGCTGTCCTACACCAAGCTGCGCGTCGGCATTCCGTACACCCCGGAAACGCTCGATCAGGCGCTGAAGGATTTGCAGGCGAGCGACCTGTTTGCGGATTATTCGATCGCGGGCGTCGAGGACGGCAACATCGTGCTCCGGGTTCGCGAGAATCCGATCATCAACCGCGTGATCATCGAGGGTAACAAGGCGCTCAAAAGCGACAAGATCACCAAGGAAATCAAGCTCGCCCCACGCCAGATCTTCACGCGCACCGCGGTTCGCCAGGATATCGGCCGGATCATCGAGCTGTATCGTCGTCAGGGCCGCTTCGCCGCGGTGGTCGATCCCAAGATGGTCAATCTCGACCAGAACCGGGTCGATGTCGTGTTCGAGGTCAGCGAGGGACCGAAGTCCAAGGTTCGCCAGATCAACATCCTCGGCAACGAGGTGTTCTCCGACGACCAGATTCGCGGCCAGATGGCGACCAAGCAGTCGCGCCTGTTCCGCCTGCTGTCGTCCGCGACCAGCTATGACCAGGATCGCCTGTCCTACGATCAGCAGAAGCTCCGCCAGTTCTACCTGACGCAGGGCTATGCCGATTTCCGCGTGACGTCGGCGGTCGCCGAGCTGACCCCGGACAAGAAGGACTTCATCATCACGTACGTGGTGGAGGAGGGCAAGCGCTACAAGTTCGGCGACGTCACCGTCGACAGCCAGATTCGCGACTTCGACAACACCAAGCTGGCAGCCACGCTGCCGCTGAAGAAGGGCGACTGGTACAACGCCAAGCTTGTCGAGGATTCGGTCGACAATCTCAGCCAGACCGCGGGTCTGTTCGGCTATGCATTCACCGAGGTGAACCCGGAGTTCCAGAAGGACGCCGAAACGCTGACGATGGGGATTAATTTCAACATCGCCGAGGCCAAGCGCACCTATGTCGAGCGGATCGACATCAACGGCAACACGCAGACGCAGGACAAGGTCGTCCGCCGCGAGATCCGTCTGGCCGAGGGCGATGCGTTCAACAGCTTCCAGGTGAAGCGTTCGCAGGATCGCATCAACTCGCTCGGCTATTTCGCGGACAAGATGGAGATCAAGCAGCTGCCGGGCTCCGCGCCCGACCGCGTGATCCTCGAGACGAACCTCGAAGAGAAGTCGACCGGCGAGCTCCAGCTGTCGGCAGGCTATTCGAGCCTCGAGCGCTTCATCGTCCAGGCGAACATCACGCAGCGCAATTTCCGCGGCAAGGGCCAGGAGCTGCGCGCCGGCGTGAACTATTCGAGCTATTCGAAGTCGGTCGAGCTGGGCTTCACCGAGCCGTATCTGTTCGACAAGAACATCGCGCTGGGCGGCGACATCTTCCGTCGCGATTACAACTCGTTCAACTATGTCGGCAACGATCGCCAGACCAATTACTCGCAGGTCTCGACCGGCTTCCAGCTGCGCGCCGGTGTGCCGCTGACCGAATTCTGGTCGCTGTCGGGTCGTTATGGCCTCTCCTATGACGAGGTCAGCCTCGACAGCCAGTATCTGAACGCTGACGGCTCGTGTAACCTGGAGATCGCTGGCCGGTATCTATGTGAGGCGATCGGTAACCGGTGGACGTCTTCGGTCGGGTACTCACTCAGCCGTGACACGCTGAACAGCCGCTTGCGTCCGACCGCGGGCTCGCGTTTCTCGTTCAGCCAGGATTTTGCCGGGCTTGGTGGCGACGTGAAGTATCTGCGTACGCGTCTCGAGGGATCGAAGTACGTGAACCTCGGTAGCGGCTTCATCGGCTCGATCATCGCCGAGGGTGGCTATATCCATCCGCTCGAGAAGAGCCCCGGCCCCGGGCGCGATGCCATCCGGATCACCGACCGCTTCTACCTCGGTGAACCACAGTTCCGCGGCTTCGACATTCGTGGCGTCGGTCCGCGCGTCCTACGCGCCGGCTACGTTATCGCGGCGGACGGTACCCAGTCTGTGCAGACCAATCGTGACCAGATCCAGGACGACGCGCTGGGTGGTCGTGCCTATTACCTGGCACGGGCCGAGATCGAGATCCCGTTGGGTTCGGGCGCGCGCGAACTGGGTCTGCGCCCTTCGATCTACGCCCAGGTCGGCAGCTTGTTCGGCATCAAGAAGCCTCTGCCCACGTTCAACTATGAACAGGCGAAGAGCGCCGCTGGGGCGCTGCTGTTCAATGCGGACGGTTCGCCGACATTGTTGCAGAACCAGTATAAAGATGGCGCAGGCAATCCATTGTACCTGACGCCGGAAATTCCAGCGACTACGACGACGGCCGCAGTAGCATCGGTGCAGACCATCTGTCCTACGGGCGTTGCAGCCGCGGGGACGACGACCTGCGTTGGGACTACCGCCAATGCGCGCTATCTCAACCCGAACATCTATCAGGAATCCTTCCTCGGCAACTCGGCCAAGCCGCGTCTGTCGGTCGGTATCGGCGTGAACTGGAACTCGCCGTTCGGCCCGCTCCGGATCGATCTCGCCAAGGCCTTGCTCACCCAGAAGGGTGACGACCCCAAGCTTATTACTTTCAACGTAGGGACACAGTTCTGATGACGACGTTCAAGACGCTTCTCCTCGCCGCAGCGCTCGTTGCGCCGGCTGCCATGACCGCGACCGCTGCCGATGCACAGGTTTCGGGCGTTGCCGTTGCCGACGCGCAGGGTGCGATCGCCAACTCGAAGGCCTGGAACGCTGCCCGCGCCCAGATCGAGACGACCTACAAGGCACAGCTCGATCAGGCCGAGACCCGCCGTCAGGCCGTCGCACGCGAGCTCCAGCCGCTGGTTACCGCGTTCCAGACCGCACAGCGTGCGCCCGGCGCGACCGAAGCGACGCTTCGTCCGCAGGCTCAGGCGATCCAGACTCGTGAAAACGCCGCCAACCAGGAACTCGCTCGCCTGACGCAGCCTGCGCAGCGCGCGCAGCAATATGCGATCGAGCAGATCCAGGCGAAGCTCAGCGACGCTGTGACCGCAGCGGTGCGCGCAAAGAACGTCAGCCTGTTGCTGCGTCCAGAGGCTGCGCTGTTCGCACAGCCGACCGCCGACATCACCGCCGCCATCACGACCGAGCTCGATCGTCTGGTCCCGTCGGTCAGCACGGCCGTGCCGGCGAACTGGCAGCCGAACCAGCAGGGTGGTCAGCAGCAGCAGGGTGCCGCAGCGGCACCAGCCGCTCGTGCACCTGCCGCGACGCGCACCCCGCAGGGTCGCTAAGCCAAACCGATGACCGAGATCGTCACTGCCGGGACCGCGGCTGAAGCCGAGGGCAAGACGGGGATGGGCCCGCTCGATATAGGGCGGGTAATGGCCGC
The DNA here is from genome assembly GCF_003050705.1 of Sphingomonas aurantiaca. Taxonomy (GTDB): domain Bacteria; phylum Pseudomonadota; class Alphaproteobacteria; order Sphingomonadales; family Sphingomonadaceae; genus Sphingomonas; species Sphingomonas aurantiaca. The sequence goes on from NZ_QAOG01000003.1 coordinate 575,519, forward strand.
GTTGCCGCATCGCTATCCGTTGCTGCTGGTCGACCGTGTCGAGGATCTGATCCTCGACACCTCGATCACCGCGATCAAGGCGGTGTCGATGAACGAGCAGTTCTTCCAGGGGCATTTCCCTGGACGGCCGATCATGCCCGGCGTGCTGATCGTCGAGGCGATGGCGCAGGCGGCGGGGATACTCGCCGTCGAGTCGCTCGGGCTCGCAGGCTCGGGCAAGCTCGTCTATTTCATGGCGATCGACGGGGCGAAGTTCAGGAAGCCGGTCGAGCCGGGCGTGTTGCTCAAGCTCGAGGTCGCGTTCGTCCAGAAGCGTAGCGCGGTGTGCAAGTTCGCCGGTCGTGCGCTGGTCGACGGGCAACTGGTCGCCGAGGCGAACTTCACGGCGATGATCGCCGACCCGCCCAAGGCCTGAGACCGGGGCTGAACCCGGCAATCTTGTAAATTAGGGCGCGTCCGTGTACGGGCGCGCCTTCCATTTCAGGCTGGTCGGAACCAGCCACATACCGGAGACGTCGCATGAAGGCCGATACACACCCTGATTATCACATGATCACCGTCCAGATGACCGATGGCAGCAAGTATCAGACTCGCACCACCTGGGGTAAGGAAGGCGATGTCATGACGCTTGAGATCGATCCGCTCGCGCATCCGGCATGGACCGGCGGCCGTGGCACGATGCTCGATACGGGCGGCCAGGTCGCGCGCTTCAACAAGCGTTTCGGTGGCGGTCTCACGCTCCGCAAGTAAGGATAAACCCCGGAATGGGTTGGATTAAATCGGTTCCGGGGTCGTTTTTAAGATTTAGTTAGGCATCGACGGCTAGACCGTACTGGCAATCCAAACTTGGACTCGCAAGGACGAGGACGCCATGTTCGCCGCCGACTTCGAACCCGCAGAGCGATCGACCCGCCGCGGTTCGCCACGGGCTCCGATCGCGCTCGACGTCAGCATCGGCAAGACGCACCGCACCTTGTGCAAGGTCGTCGACATCTCGATCAATGGCGCACGCCTCCAGACCTATTCCGCGCTCAAACGCGGCTCGAACATATGGCTCAATCTCCCGCATATCGGGCAGGTCGCCGCCACGGTGATGTGGGCGGACGATTTCACTGCAGGCTGCCAGTTCCGCAAGCCACTGCCGCTCGCGGTTTTTGCAACCCTGACCAGCACGGACGAGAACGCGGACGCAACTGCACGCTAGCGGGATCTCGGTCCTGAACGTCCTGCCCCGTGGCATGGCAAACCCGCTCGAGACGATCGGCTAAAGCGGCGTAGAAGCCCGTGCGGCGCAAGCATGAGCTGCAGGCCGGATGGAAGGGTAGGGCGGCAGCATTCCGGGCTGAGATTCGAAAAGTGACCTGGAACTGTAAAAAACCGTTTGACGGGTGTGTGGGGTGGCCGTAGAGGGGTGTCACCGCAGCGGAGTGCCTCACCGGCTTCTGGAGCGGTCGCAAAAAACCAGATGCTCCAAGCTTCCTGCAAGGGAGGTTATGCGAGTGTCGGTATTTTTGTCGGCTCTTTGACATTGTAGGTTTAGATGAAGGGACATGTGGGCGGCGGCTTGCGGTTTCCGGGC
>NZ_QAOG01000004.1 GCF_003050705.1 Sphingomonas aurantiaca
CGGTTGTTCGTTCATGAAGGAAGATTCTTACGCTGTGTCGTACGGCGCACCTATCCTATGTTTGGGACAGAATGTCTAACCTATGCATCGTCCGAGACTGGCGGCGGTATAGAACATGTTCCGCGCGAAGATGAGCGGAAGCGGAGTGGTCGGAATGGGCACGATTGCGGACCGTCCGCTTTGGAGCATAGTCGTTCGTTTAAGACCAAGCGATGCACTGTTGAACGTTTGCCCCGCCCTCGTTCGTGCTAACCGAGCAGCCGGGCTTTGCCGTCCTCACAAGGCCCGAGCATCTCGAGCGCCTCCGCGATCTGGATAGCTACCAGTGATAGGTCTAAGGCATCTGCCTGCGCCAAGGCATCCTCCAGGTCTTCGCGCAGGCGCTGAACGGGCGAGAGGGCGACTCGTGGCATGACGATGACTTAAACTATATCAAGATTTATGCTATCCCAGCCGTCATTGTTTACTTTCCTCGCCCCGTGTAGCTGAGACTGTCCGATCACGCGGTAAACCCGACTGGATGTCGCCTCATAAAAAGTGCCGGTTGGGAAAGGAAAGCTGTCAGGCTGCTTTGGATGAAAACTGACGCATATTGACGTTTTAGCGTTCAGTCTCAGCTTTACGCATCCGTTGGATAAGTGCGGCGATCCCACACAGCAGCCAGAAGCTGCCTCCCAGCAGCATTACTGTGCTGGGCGTTGGATCATCCCACCACAGCGACAAATGACTGGCGCCAATTAAGGCAGGTAGCCAGATGTAAACAGCGTACCGATCGGTATGGCGAGCCCGCATGCGGCCCTTCTACAGCCAATGGGAACGGACGCAAATACATGGTCGGGAATGGCCAGTAAGGAAAGGAGCGCAAACTGTCTGCTTACGGTATCAGGGATGGAGAGGTAAGGCGATAATAGCCGACATGGAACCGCTTAGCATTTAACGTTATATGTCGAGGTATCCACGCAGCAATAATTATTCAAAAAAATCATTGACTGTAAGAAATTGTTCTGAGAATTGACCAGCTTGCCTAAATCCGTCTAGATTAACTATTTTGTATTCTCTGTTTGTGTGATTGATTAACTCGCTTTCAACTAGAGACCTGATAGCCCTGTTAACGTGAACAGGTGTAATTCCGACGGCGTCCCCAATCTGCTCCTGCGAGATGGGCAGGTAAAACCGCAAACCATCATTCAAGCCGCGTAGCCTCGTTCTAGCAGCAAATTCGTTCAAGAAATGAGCTACACGAGTTCTTGCGGAACGCCCGCCTATATTTAATAGCCACTCCCGTAATTGGCGTGATTCTGCAGTAGTGATTAAATCTAAGGCCAGCCGAATGTATGAATGGGAGTCCATTAATGAATCAAACTCGGATTTTTGCACATACCCGATGCTAGATTTTTCCGCACAAACCACGTTATGGTCCAGATTATTCACAAATCTGTTTTCTGGATTAACTATGTCTCCAGGAATTATTAATGATACAATTTGCCGGTGACCGTCCGATGTCTGCTTTTGGCGGAATAAATACCCCGATATTACAAATGCATATTCTGAAATTGGCAAGCCTTCCCTGAATACGTAGCTTCCCGAATCGAAGGTTCTTGTTCGAGCTTTCAAACGGCCCAAAGCTCCGTCGTCAAAAACCTGTATCTGCGAATGCGCTAAGAGATTTTTTGCAAACAAACCGCGAGGGTCAATTTCTGAGATCAAAACGCAGTTCCCGTAATATCGGCGGGAGCATTGAGTCTCTCAGTTGCCAAGGGCCGTGCTCGATCAGCAATTTGTGACTCATACCATAGGTTGCCGGATAATACTTGATTGAAGTTAATCTTCACGGCGCCTTTACGGTACGGCGGCAGGTAAGGGTCGCCGTTCGGAGCAGATGGGGCAAATTTAAACCGGGAAAGATGCGCTGAACGAATGGCCGTTATCGGGAGTCATGATTTGTGACCGAAGCGTCCGGAATTGAGCGGAAGCGGGCTGGCCGGTATGGGAGGAAAGCGGTCTTATGATCGTTGCCAGCTGTTACCAGAGGATGTGGTCGGTGATCACGCCCGCCCGTACGAGAAAGCCCAGCGCCGCCCCGATGCAAACGATCGCTCCATACACAGCGATCGCCCGCGTTCGGCTGCGATGGTCCGTCTTGTAGCTCATTGTTCGTTACCTCGTGGCCTCAGTTGGCCGCGAAGATGAACGATCGCACCGCTGTCTGCAATTGGGCGGAAGCGGACGAGCACGGAGGCACGATCCATCTTTGATTGCGCTAGCTGTCGAGCGCTGCCTGCCAGGGGTATCGTTGGGGTACATCGTGGCATAGCCTCCTCGCAAACCGCAGGTTTCTGCGGGGTGTGATTGGCTGCGGCGGAGGGGGCCTCCGCCGCATAACATAGGGAAGCCACCGCGTGACGAAGACCGCCTACCCAAACAGTGGATGTCCGTGGTCGGAAGGCGACGAGCAAGTCATAGCCCGATGGGTTGCCACGAAGCATATCGCGGAAATTGCCGACTTGCTTGGTCGTACCCCGGCGTCGGTCTACGTGAGAGCACGAGCCATGGGGCTTAGTACGCGCCGCATTGCGCCTGGCTAATGCAGAGTGGTCGGGATGACTCCGATAGCGGCCTTTATGAGCGCCCCAACGACCTTCAGGTCCAGCTGGATCGCTAAGGAACGCAAGCCCCACAAGCCCTCAATTAGGTCCTGGACTGATCCTCGCTCATTCCGCCTCATCGCTGAGACTTGCAGCTGCCGATGAGACTGTCGACAACCAATGGTCGAATATAGGGTCCAACATTTGACCATCACGCCCGTCGTCTGGCTGCGTGGATCCTTCAGGTTGCGTTCTAATATGTAGTGCCCGTCATGGAGCTAGCGCTGAATCGTGATTCTCACTATGTTTTCCTAGGGGATTTGGGGGAACAATGGGGGCATATTCAGAGGTATTACCGGCAGCAGCTAGCCGTAAGCAGCAGGCGCTCGATTTCATATCCGAGTACATCCTCGAGCACGGCCGCAGTCCCGCAATGCGTGAGATCGCGCTCGCGCTCGACGTTAGTGACACCCGGGCAAAGGCCTTGGTGAAGAAGCTGGCATTCGAGAAGATGATCGAGCGCGCAGCTGGCGCGCAACGGGCGATCACCGTGCCCGGGTTGCTCGAGCGGCAGTTGCTTGATCGGATGCGTCAGCTCGGCGTCGTCGTGAACGAGGATTTCGCGAACGCCGATCGCGTGCGGCCGTTACCACAAGGTCATCTCCCGCTCGTGGCGATCCTCGAGCATATCCCTGACGTCGACGCCGGGGATCTCCATGCCACACCTACCTACTGACCAGGCAGCGCCTGCTCTCACAACCGAACGCGAGCAACAGCGCGTCGCGCACCTGGTGCTTGGCGAGCCGCGTCCGAAACCCAAGGGCGCCAACCGGCGCAAGAAGGGCAAGGCGGCGGCGACGGTGACGCTCGTGCCTGGCATCGAGGAGCGCGTGCAGCTGCGCGAGCGCTGGTCGCACAAGACGAACGGCACGGCTGAGACGCACGAACACGCTGCTGCGCAAGCGCGACGTGAGGGGTCGCTCGCCCGCCTCGTCGGAACCGGTGCGATCGACGCGCACCAGCTTGCCGCGGCGGATCAGATCGCCGAGGCGTACCATTCCATCACGGCCGAGGTTGCGGTGCGCACTGCGAACTTGGAGCCGCGCAGCTCGGGCGGCGGTCCGCACAGCGCTTCGCACGCGCCTATCGCTGCCGTGATTCGTGAGCGCGCATACGCCCGTTGGCGTGAGGCGGTCGCTCCGCACGGTGCGATGCTGCTCGCGATCATCGTGGACGACATGGCGCTGACGACGGCCGCGCGGGACTGGCGGCTTTCCAACCGACGGGCCCGATCGCTCCTGGTCTCGGCGTTAGACAGCTGGAAGCGCTGCTAGCCAGTTATCTCGCATAACGACCGCGATCATATGAGCCCTGTTCCGAGTCCGTGTCTTAAGTCGCACATTTTCGATGTGGCGCTCGACGGTACACGGCGCGATGCTAAGCTCTTGAGCGACCTCTTTGGCCGAGCGCCCTCTAGCGACAAGCCGGAACACTTCTTCTTCGCGAACGGTCAAATGTGGGATTGCAGAATATTGCATTTCGTCCCTCCAATTCATTGCCAAGGGTGGCTAGAAGATTAGCAGCCATCGCCCCCGCGACGCAGGCATTCTGCGCGCGCTCTATTAGCAGATCGTCGGCAACTGGCACGAACTAGCAGGATTAAATACATTCCCGATTCGCGCGTTGTTAATATGACACGTTGCCAAATGTTAATAAATAAGGCACGGACCTAACCTCGTGTGATAAACGTACAATGGCGATTTAGTGGACCGAACCTGTAAGTCGCTCGACGTGTCCAGTTCAAACCAAAAAGCTCCCCTATCTGATGGAGGGCATGGCCAAAGTTTGGGGGTGACCTTTGGGGAACTTCCCACAAGGTCACCTCCCCAAACGGTCACGTAACTCGCAAATCGACCCCGCCACAGCTGTATCCGCTGGCCGCCGCCCGCCCCCTTTGTGCGTGCGTCCTACGTGAAGGGAGATCTGATATGCGTCACGATGTTCCCCGATCCGGTGCAGTGGCCGCCCAGTCGAACTCGAACCTGGCCGATCAGCTCGAACGCATCACACCGCGGTTCGATGAGCTGACCCAACGAGTGCGGCTGGGCGTTGTATCTTCGGACGATTACAACGTCCTCGAGGAGCAGGCGCAGGGCATCGCCCGCGACCTGCTCGCCGCCTTCCGGGGCAGCGCCACCCGCGCTACCCGGCCCCCCCTCTATGTCAGTGCCGATGGCACGAAGGCCGGTTGGTGATGGCAATCCCTCGCGAAGCGATTCAGCGCGCGGTCGACGCGGGTCATCCGGATCATGCCCTGGTAGGCGTCCCGGTGAGCCTATTGCGCGAGATCCTCAGCATCCTCCCGGTCGCGACGATCGCCGCGCGCGTCGCGCCACCCGCCAACCAGGGCGCACCAGCATGAGCACCGCCAAGCACCCCGCCGCGGTCGACGTCGCCGGCACCCCGTATCTTCGTGACGCCAAGGGCAGCCTGGTCCCGCTCGCCGCGGTCAAGCCGGTCGACCTGCTCATGGACGAGACGGTGCGTGCGATCCTGACGGACGCGCGCGAACTGTCCGCCCTCATTGCCGCGTTCAAGGCGCGGACGTTCGAGCGCGTCGGCGCGTTCCAGGCGCTGCTCGCGCAGGAGTACGGCACGACCGTCGGCGGGAAGAAGGGCAACATCACGCTGCTCACCTTCGACGGCCGCGAGCGCGCCCAGGTGCAGGTCGCGGACCTGCTTGAGTTCGGCCCCGAGCTGCAGGCCGCGAAGGTGCTGATCGACGAGTGCCTCATGGGCTGGGCAGGCGGCTCGCCGGTCGAGCTGCAGGCGATCGTCAACGGCGTCTTCCAGGTCGACAAGGAAGGCCGGATCAACCGCGCTGAGCTGTTCCGCCTGCTCCGACTCGACTTCACCGACCCGCGCTGGCTGCGCGCCATGGAGGCGATCAAGGACTCGATCCGCGTCATCGGCTCGCGCACCTACGTCCGCTTCTACGACCGGCCAGCGCACGACGCGCCGTGGCATCCGGTCACCATCGACTTGGCATCGGCGTAACCACCGTGGGGAAGCTCAAGGCCGTCGGCAGCACGCTCACCAGGCTCAAGCCGACGATGGGCTCCCTTGCGCCCGTCGAGCGCAGCGCCGACGCCTACCGCCGCCTCTTCAAGCCCTGGCACAAGTGGTACAAGTCGGCGCGCTGGCGTGCGCTGCGCGTGCTCGTATTCACTCGCGACCTTTACACCTGCCAATGGCCTGGCTGCGGTTTCACCTCGGCCGACACGTCGCGCCTGGTGGCGGACCATTGCGAACCGCACCGCGGCGACGAGCGTCTCTTCTGGCTGTTCGCCAACCTGCAGACGCTCTGCAAGCCGTGCCACGACAGTCGCAAGCAGCGGGCGGAACGCGCAGCGCTCCTAGCCTGATCGCGCGGGGCAGGGGGGTGGGTCGATCCCTAACGGGGGCCGACCCGCTGGACCCCTATGGCTCCCACGCGGAGATTTTTTCCTCCTGGGCGATCCTGGGTGCGTACTTTCGGGGCGGGGGGCTGAGCGATGGCGACCCGCAAAACACCTGACGAGTGGGCGCAAATCGAGCGCGAATACTTGTCGAGCGACGACTCGATCCGGGAAATAGCTGGCCGGTGTAGCCCATCACCGTCGCGATGTTCGACAGCATCGCCGACACTTCCGGATCGCTCAAGGCGAGCGCCTCGGACTGGCTGGACGATACCGTCGCGAACGGCGTGACGGTCGCCGCGGTGAAGATCGAGGTCAGCGCAGCCAGGCCGGCGAGCCGCGCCTGGCGCGCAGCTTCGCGCTCCTGCCAGGCCACGAAACTCTTGCGGTAGTTCAGTTCGTCCAGGAGCGCCTGGTCCTCGGGCGTGAATGTGGCCACTTTACTCTCCTCTGTTAAATTGTCCGGCCGCTGCTGCGGCCGTGGGGTCAGCCCTCGACGGCGATGATCGACAGGCGCTGCGCCACATTGCCCGAGCTGTTGGTGTATCCGCGATTGAGACCCAGGCGGACCGTCCGATCGGTCGCGACGAGTTGGGGATCGTTGACCGTGAAACCGCCGCCCATCGTGAACGTGATCGTCGCGCTACCTGGTGCGTCACCGATGACCGGGGGATTGCCGACGAACGTCGCCGTTTCGGTCGTGTAGCGATGCTCGTCGAGCTGCTCCAAAGCCGAGCCGCTGAAGGACCGCGCAAGCGTGACCGTCGTCGCAGCGCGTTCGAACGTCGCCACGCCGAACTCGTCGGAATTGGCGTTGTAGGTGTTCGCGGCCTGGCGGTATTGCTGCAGGCCAGCTTGCGACGCAGCGTAGGTCGCCTTGACTTCGGTACGATACGCCCAGCTGGCGAGATATTTGACAGTCCCGCCGTTCGATCCGAACGGACCGACCGCGGCGAGTTCCTGTGTGCCGGTGCCGCTCGATGCCGAGCTGTTCTTCAGCTGGCCGGCCGATAGCGAACCGCCGAAATATGCGGAGCCATCGGTCTTGATGTACTGGAGCGCGTTCGCCTCGGTGCATAGCGCGGTGCTGCTAAGGCTCGGCCCGACCCATTCGATGAATTGCCGGTTCGAACCAAAGCCGACACCCGACACCTTCATGACCGAGCCGTTGTTGAAGCTGATCCCGTTGTCGCTATCGATGGTGATCGTCTTGCCGCCCGCCGTCTTCTGCGCCTTGATCGTGCCGACGATATTGAGGTCGGCGCCGAAGTCGATCGCCGCGCCGTTCGTGGTGTCCGATCGGATCGTCATCGATGCCCGACCGCCTGGTGAAAGGGCGGAGATCTCGACGCGGGCCGCGGCGAGCTTGCTGGTGGCGCTGGCGACGGCAGTCTCGACGATCCCGGTACGCGCCTCGACGTTGCCCGCCCTCGCCTCGACGTTCGATGTCCGCTGCGCCAGCGCGCCGTAGATGTTGGTGAGCGTGGAATTGACCTGCTCGATGCGGGCGGCATTCGTCGTGGCATCGATGCGCGCCTTACGGCCGTCGATCTCGCCCTGGTCGGCCGGCCGGATAAGCGCCTTGTGCCAGATCGTGCGGACGAAGCCGGTGCCGTTGCCATACGAAACGCCGAAGCCTTCCCAGCCAGCCATCAAATAGAATTTGGCGTCAGCAGCCGATGGAGCACCGTTGTAGAACAGGATTCCGAACTGCCGGCGCGTACCGTTGGGCGCGGCCCCCGCAAAGAACGAGCCCGACCGCACATCCGAGGTATCGAGCTGCTCGGAGAAGAGGAAGTTGAAGGCGTAGCCGTTGGCTAGGTTGATATGCGCGCCGGTACCATTCCAGTCGCCATCCTCCATGTAGATGTCGAACTCGGCAACGTGCCACCCCTTCGCCAGCGTGATCGGCTGGACGATGCCGGAGTTCGGACCGCCGCGATCCATCTGCAGAGCGGGAAGGCCGGTGTAGAACGACGCGGTCGTGCTCTTGCCGGTGTAACCGCCCGGCGCGCGAAACCAGATCGCCCATTCGGGCGGGGCGTTGTCGTTGGTGTTCGTGTCGCCGTTCCACCCCGGCGTCCCAAAGTACGCATTACGGCTGAGCGCACCTTGCGAGAAGCGCGAGGCGAGCATGGCCGTGGTGTTCGCGGACGATGCACTGGCCGACGCCGCAGCTGCACTGGTCGCGGCCCCGCTTGCGGTCGTCGGCGGCATGTTCCGCGCTGACGGCAACCGCTCCGCGCAGATCGATACCAACACCCGTCGTATCGAAGTGCTCGAGGCCGCCAACCAGGCCAAGACCGATCTGCTGACCAAGATCGACGGCCGCACGATCCGGATCGAGACCAAGCTCGAGATGATGGCGCCGGCGCCGAAGATGGCCGCGCGATGATCGACGGTCCTATGCTCATGATCCTGGCGGGCGCCGCGATCCAAGGAATCCCGCCCGCCTGCCGGCTGATCGTTCATATCCGACGTCGCCCGCGCGCCGCGCCGGCGCTGGGCTCACCCGCCCGCACCTGATCCCGCCGGCGGCCGGCCGCCCCCCCTCACAGGAGATACCGATGAAACTCGACGCCATGCGTCGGGTGCGTGACCTATGGTCGCGCGCCTGGCCGCTGTGGTCCGTGCGCATGTCCGCGCTCGGCGCCATCCTCACCGCCTTTGCCGCGGCCGCCCCCGACACGCTGCTCCAGATCTGGAACGGACTGCCCGACGACATTCGTGCGGTATTTCCTGAGTCGGTTGCGCGCGTGATTCCGACGCTGCTGTTCGTCGCGACGATCTTCGTGCGCCTGATCCCGCAGAAGCCGGCCGGTGAGCGCAAGAGCCTGTGGAAGTCGATCACCGGCAAGGTCGCGCCGAAGGCGGCCGGCGGGATCGCGGCGATCGCGCTCGCCATGATCGCCAGCGTGATCACGATCGAGGGCGGCTATGTGAATCACCCGGCCGACCCAGGCGGCGAGACGCACATGGGGATCACGAAGGCCGTCGCCGTGCAGAACGGCTACACCGGGCCGATGCGGACGCTGCCGCGCGACGTGGCGGAAAGCATCTATTACAAGCGGTACCTGGTGCAGCCCGGCTATGCCGCCCTGGTGCCGATCGACGCCGCGGTGACGGCCGAGCTGTTCGACACGACCGTGAACATGGGGCCGGCGCGCCCGTCGACGTGGTTCCAGCAATCGACCAACGCACTGTGCGGTACCAAGCTGGTGACTGACGGCCGCGTCGGGCCCGGGACGATCGCGGCGTACCGCGCGTGCCAGGGCAAGCTCGGCGCCAGCAACCTGTGCGTCGCAACGCTGGTCAATCTCGATCGCGCGCAGGCCGCGGAATATGCGCGCCTGGTCCGCGTGAATCCGAAGCTGAAGGTCTTCTATAAGGGCTGGATCGCGCACCGGATCGGCAACGTTGATCGCGGCCGGTGCAAGGTCGCAACGTCGTGACGCGGATCCGCGTCATCGTCGCGCTGGCAAGGCGCGCTGATCTTCGTGCTTTCGAGTAGCTATTGCGGCGTCTGCGCCGGGGTATCGCCTACCCAAAAGTGGGGTACATGCCCCGCTGAAACCTGCGAGAAAGCGTCATTGCGGCGGAGGGTTTCTCCGCCGCGGCAATGTCTCATCTTGGTGGCTAGCTGCCGTCCGTGAACAGTGGCTTGTCGGCGGAGAAAGGAACCATGCTTCGGGGTTCAGCTCCCTCTGACCTACGCTGATACTCTTCTGCCATATCTGCGTGGATTTTGCGTATCGCCGGGTCTGATGCTTCGGAAGCCGATATGCGTTCCGTCGCGGCACGTCGAGCAAAGTAGGCGCGGTCCTGGGCATCGAACATGGTAACCTCCTAACACCCAAATTTCAGCATTGCGGTCAGTCTGTTGTCAAGAGGCCCTCCAGAGCGGGCATTCTGGCCGCTTTTGGGCGAAAGCCGCCGGGGTATCGACCGGTCAAATCGGAGGTATCGTCGCGGTTAGAACCGGCAGGATAGCGTCACTGCGGCGGAGGGGACCTCCGCCGTCAAGCTCAGTTTCTGACCCTGGTAGGGTCCAGCGGGCGGAGAAGATCGATGATGTCGTGCAAACGCGCAGCGATAAGCTCCAAGTCCAATAGTTCTGCCTCTACCACACCGCTCTCGAGGATACTCAAAAGCTTCGCGGCTCGGGATAAAGGCGTTTTTTGCATCAGCGCTTCTGACTGCTGACTCGCTACGCGTCGCCATCATATGAGGGACGCTCACAATCTAATCTGTGTTGAGTTCCGCACCGATTGCGGGTGGACTGGCTATTTTCGGGCCAGCCGGTCCAGGCGGCGAAGCGTTCATTTCAATGCAGGCGAGTAGCGCCTTTGTCGTCGTCGACCGCCGAGCTCAAGGCATCGAGGATGAGCGGAAGCGCTCGCTTCATCTCTGAAATTAGCGCGGCGTCAGCGCGGTCCTGACTATGCGGCGATCCGCTCATGATCATGGCGATGGGATGATCGCCGCTATCGTCTGCGTCGATATAGACCGTGCCATCCACTTCCGTTGCCGCCCAATCGCCAGGCGTAGCAGCGCTCAAAAGTTCGCGCAGTCGCTTGATTCGCGGTCCTAATTTTTTCCTGTCCACCATTGGAGCATTCTATGCTGACCAACGCCGCGGTGAAAGCCGCGCGGCCGCGCGCGGCCCCCTACAAGCTGTTCGACCAGGGCGGCCTGCACCTCTATGTCGCGCCGACGGGCCGGAAGTCATTCCGGATGAAGTTCCGCCTCGGCGGGAAGGAGCAGCTGCTGACGATCGGCGCCGTGCCCGAGGTGACGCTCGACGCCGCCCGTGCCCGGTGCGACCAGGTGCGCGAGCAGCTCGGCCGCGGCGAGGATCCCCGGACGTGCGAACTTGCGCAAACCGGCCAGGCTCGTGCTTTCGAGCACGTCGCGCGCCAATGGCACACCCACATGCGCCTGCGTTGGACGGACGTGCATGCCGGCGACGTCCTCGCCAGCCTCGAGCGTGATGTGTTCCCGGCGATCGGCGCGATGCCGATCGGCGCCGTCACTGTGCCGGTGATTCTGAACGCGCTGCGCGTCATCGAGGAGCGCGGCAGCCTGGTCACCACCGGTCGCGTGCGTCAGCGGATCTCGGCCGTATTTGCCTATGCGATGGCAGAGGACCTGGTCGACCAGGATCCCGCGGCGATCGTCAGCCGCGCGCTCACCCCGCCAGCGCCGGCACAGCACCATCCCGCGTTGCTCGAGATCGAGGACGCGCGCGCGCTGCTCGCCGCGGCCGAGCTGGTCGACGTCGCGCCGATCGTGAAACTCGCATCGCGATTTCTGGCACTGACGGCGGTCCGTTTCGCCGCGGTACGCGGCGCGCGCTGGGAGGAGATCGAGGATCTCGACGGGGCTGCGCCGCTTTGGCGGGTACCGGCCGCGCGGATGAAGCTGGCGGCAGCAAAGAAGCTCGATGCGAAGAACGATCATGCGGTGCCGCTGTCGCGCCAGGCGGTCGCGCTGTTGCGCGAGGTCCGGGCAATTATGCATCAGGACGATGCAAATATGCATGGTTTGATCTTCGATTGCGGCGCCGGCCGAATGATCGGGGAGAAGTCGATCGGCACGCTGTACGATCGCGCCGGTTTCGAGGGGCGGCATGTCCCGCACGGTTGGCGCGCTACGTTCTCGACGCTGATGAACGAGAAGGCGCAGGGAGCAGATGGCGATGTCGTCGAACGGGCTCTGGCACATACGCCGAAAGACAAAGTGAAGGCGGCTTACGATCGCAGTGCTCAGCTTCAGCGACTGCGCGACCTGTTCCAGGAGTGGGCGGATCTGTTGGTCGACATCTGATCAGCGCCGCATACGCGACGCAAGAAAAGAACAACCACTTTCGTTCACTCCCCCCTCGACAGCCCGGGGCGGCGCAAGCCGCCACGTTCCGACAGCCGGATCTTGGCGGTCGGGTCCTTGAGCCATGCCGTTTCGGCTTTGGGGGAGAACAAATCTACGCCGGCTTCGCGTTCAGCGAAGACGTTCTTTTTTCATTATAAACCTAGAAGCTTTCATACTCGGCCAAGATGTCCGTCTGAGGCAAGAAGGGAGGCACCGAAGCCGGCAATAGTGCGGCGGAGTTCAGCGACGTCCTTCGACGGAGCGGGCTGCACGGCCTGCTCAGGCTTGGCAGCGGCCTTGGTGATCCCGAACCGCAGGCGCCGTCGATCGCGCAGCTGGACGAAGCGCTGGTAGACCCGCTCCGCCATCCGTTTCTTGAGATCGAGGAAATACGCGTGGCTCGTTTGCACCCGCTGCTTCACCGCGGGATCGCTCCGGCGTGATTTGGTAGTGCTGCGGCTGATCCATGCGAGCAGCCCGTGATGCCCGAGGCGGCGCAACGCTCGACCGACGCTTTTCTCGGAGCATCGTGCCGCGACCGAAATCTTCGCCCAAGACGGAAACCAGCGCCCCGAGCCCGCGAAGCACAGAAAGTTGAAAACCGCTTCGTATACCGCAACGTCAGTGCGGGTGATCCCAAGCGAATGCTTCTCGAGGTCCGCCTTGATCGCGGCCAGCGCGATCCGGATAGCGGCGGGGCGACCGTTCGGACGATCGGCGTCGGGGCACCCCATCAGTTCCTCCAGCTCAGCTGACAGCACCTCACGTTCATGCTTGAGCTTCTGCTTCGTGCCCCGCGGAAATTCCGCGGCATGTTCCGCCTGCAGCTCTTTCGCTACCGCCACCAGGGACTCGACGGTCGAGATCCTTTCAGCGGTCGACTCGAATCGGTTGCGGTCCCACGGTTGCGCTGCTGGTGCGGCCTCATCGACGCAGCCGCGGCGAACCTGTGCGTCGGGTCCGCGATCGCGGACTGATCCGTCCGCAGCTTTAGCGATGGTGCCTGCGATCTGGCCGAAGCCCCGCAGCGTAGGTGTGGAAGAGAAGGTAAGCGACATCGTGTCGGCTCCCGGAGGGAAGTCGATGGGCGCACGAAAGCGCCAGCTGAATCGGTGTGTTCAGCCGCGCGGACGTGTTTTGGGGTGGTGGCGCGCCAGTCAGAGCGGGCGCTGGAGCCTCATCAGGCTAAGTATTGGGAGGTGGAGCACGCGCGACTCTGCGTCGCCGTGCAGTGGCACGACGGCGGAACGGGCGGAGAACATAATGTGCCGCCGACTGTGTCGGGGCGAACCGTAGCTTGTCGCGCGTTTCGCGCTTTGCGTAGGACCAGTTTTCCGCAGAAATCCGCGGAAAAGCTGGTGCCCCCGGCGAGATTTGAACACGCGGCCTACGGTTTAGGAAACCGTCGCTCTATCCGGCTGAGCTACGGGGGCATCGGGTCGCGCAATACCGCGGTCGTTGGCGACTATCAAGCGTGGGGCAAGCTTGGGGAGATCGCGCGGACGTTAAGCCGGGCGCGAGTTGATCAGGGTCGGATCGACTCGGTATCAAGGGCGGCGGGTATCGCGTGAATCCCCGCCGCCGCTTGTCGTGCAGTGCTGGCGGTTAGGCCTTGACGTGCTGCGAGATGTACTTGTTCATCTCGAACATCGTGCACTTGTCACGCCCGAAGACCTTCTTCAGCTTCTCGTCCGCGAGGATCTCGCGCTTGTTCTCAGGGTTCTGGAGGTTGTTGGCCTTGATGTAGACCCACACCTTGCTGATCACTTCGCTGCGCGGCAGCTTGTCGTTGCCGACGATCTCGCCGAGCTCGGGAGAGGGCTGAACGGGGGCGTGGATGCCGCCGGTCTTGGGAGCTGTAGCCATAAGCATTCCTTCCTGTTGCGCGCGTGCGTTTGGCACTGCGCGCGTGGTCACGCCTTGGTGAGCGCGTCCGCCTTGTGCGCTGCCTTGCCGCCCTTGTCACTCTTTACGATGAACTGGGGCTCCTCCTTGGAGGCCTTGACGGTGTGGCCCTTGATCGTCGTGTCGCTCGTCTGTTTCTTTTCGACGGTGCCGTGCGCTTCGCCGCCGTGCGATTTCCAAGTGACCTCGTCGCCCTTCTTTGGATCCTTCATCGTCGCATCTCCTTGATTTGCAACGATCAACCGCGGGACTGCGCGATTGGTTGCATCGGCGGCGGGTTGCGAAGGGGCGAGCCGCGGGGCATCAGGGCGGCAATCAAGGAGACCGACCGATGAAGACCCGCGCCGCCGTTGCGTTCGAGGCAAAAAAACCGCTCGAGATCGTCGAACTCGACCTCGAGGGACCGAAATCCGGCGAAGTTCTCGTCGAAATCATGGCGACGGGCATCTGCCACACCGACGCCTACACGCTCGACGGGCTTGATTCGGAAGGGTTGTTTCCGAGCGTGCTGGGCCATGAAGGCGCTGGCATCGTCCGCGAAGTGGGCGCGGGCGTGACCAGCGTCGCGGTCGGCGATCACGTGATCCCGCTCTACACGCCCGAATGCCGCCAGTGTAAGTCCTGCCTCAGCGGCAAGACCAACCTGTGCACCGCGATCCGCGCGACGCAAGGGAAAGGGCTGATGCCCGACGGGACGACGCGGTTCAGCTACAAGGGGCAGCCGATCTTCCATTACATGGGTTGCTCGACCTTCTCGAACTTTACCGTGTTGCCCGAGATCGCGGTCGCCAAGATCCGTACCGACGCGCCGTTCGACACGAGCTGCTATATCGGGTGCGGCGTGACGACGGGGGTCGGCGCGGTCGTGCACACTGCGAAGGTCCAGCCGGGCGATACCGTCGTCGTGTTCGGGCTCGGCGGGATCGGGCTGAACGTGATCCAGGGCGCCAAGCTCGCGGGCGCCGGGATGATCGTCGGTGTCGACATCAACCCCGACCGCGAGGAATGGGGCCGGCGCTTCGGCATGACGCATTTCGCCAACCCGAAGGAGGTGGGCGACATCGTGCCGCACATCGTCGCGCTGACCGACGGCGGCGCGGACTTTACCTTCGATGCGACGGGCAACACGACTGTCATGCGGCAGGCGCTCGAGGCGTGCCACCGCGGCTGGGGCACGTCGATCGTGATCGGCGTGGCCGAGGCGGGCAAGGAAATCTCGACGCGGCCGTTCCAGCTCGTCACCGGGCGCAACTGGCGCGGCACCGCGTTCGGCGGCGCGCGCGGGCGGACCGATACGCCCAAGATCGTCGACTGGTACATGAACGGCATGATCGAGATCGACCCGATGATCACGCACCGCCTGACGCTCGACGAGATCAACAAGGGCTTCGACCTGATGCATGCCGGCGAGAGCATCCGCTCCGTCGTGATCTACTGAGGAGCGGCCATGTTCACGCATATCATGCTCGGAGCCGACGATATCGCGGCATCGAAGGCGTTCTACGACGCGGCGCTGGGCGCACTCGGCGTGCCGGCGGGTGTTACCGATGAATGGGGGCGGGTAATCTACGCGCATGCCGGGGGCCGCTTCCTGCTGACCAAGCCGATCGATGGCCAGCCGGCCAGCCACGGCAATGGCAGCACGATGGGGTTCGCTGCCGCCTCGACCGATGCGGCGGATGCGTGGCACGCCGCCGGCCTCGCGCATGGCGGCACCGCCTGCGAGGACCCGCCGGGCGTGCGCGAGGCGACCGGCGGGCGGAAGCTGTACCTGGCGTATTTGCGCGATCCGTCGGGCAACAAGATCTGCGCGCTGCACCGGGTCGCGTGATGGAGACCGTCTCCACCAGCAAGGCCTATGGCGGCATCCAGGGCGTGTACCGCCACGCCTCGACCGCGACCGGCACCGACATGATGTTTGCCGTGTACGTCCCGCCGCATGCCGAGGGTGCGCGGCTGCCGGTGCTGTGGTTCCTGTCGGGGCTGACGTGCACGCATGCCAACGTCATGGACAAGGGCGAGTATCGCCGCGCCTGCGCCGAGCTCGGCGTGATCCTGGTTGCGCCCGATACCTCGCCGCGCGGCGACGACGTGCCCGACGACGAGGCGTATGACTTCGGCAAGGGGGCTGGCTTCTATGTCGATGCGACGCAGGCGCCCTGGGCGGCCAATTTTCGGATGCGGTCCTATGTCGAGGACGAGCTGCCCGCGCTGATCGCGGCGCAGTTTCCGATGGCGGATATGGGCCGTCAGGGGATCACGGGGCATTCGATGGGCGGCCACGGCGCGCTGACGATCGCGTTGCGCAATCCGGATCGGTTCAGGAGCGTCTCGGCGTTCGCGCCGATCGTGGCGCCGTTGCAGTGCACCTGGGGTGAGAAGGCGCTTGGTGGGTATCTTGGCCCCGATCGGATGGCGTGGCGGTCCTACGACGCGTGCGCGTTGATCGCGGATGGCGCGCGGGTGGCGGAGATCCTGGTCGACCAGGGTGACGCGGATGGCTTCCTCGTCGAGCAGCTCAGGCCGGAATTGCTGGCGGAGGCGTGCGAGGCGGCGGGGATCGAGCTGACGCTTCGGATGCAGCCGGGCTATGATCACAGCTATAATTTCATCTCGACGTTCATGGGCGATCATGTCGCCTGGCATGCCGAGCGGTTGGTGTAGCGTCGGGTCGGGCAGAATGGCTTGAGGTAGCCGTCGGACGTTTTCGCGGCCCCACTCCGTCATCCTGACGAACGTCAGGATCCAGAGCCAAGCAGCGCAGCATGTGTAACCCTGGATCCTGACTTTCGTCAGGATGACGAAGGCGGCGGCGCGTAAATCCTTCCCCGCCAGGGGGAGGTGGCTGGCTCTTGCCGGACGGAGGGGGAGGGTAGGAAGACCCCCGTTGCGTGTCCTCCCCCTCCGTCGCTTCGCGCCACCTCCGCCTGGCGGGGAGGATCGTCAGCGGTTTGAACGGTTGCGCCCGCCTGCTCCGTCATCCTGACGAACGTCAGGATGACGGGCGGGGGGGCGTAAATCCTTCCCCGACAGGGGGAGGTGGCTGGCTCTTGCCGGACGGAGGGGGAGGGTAGGAAGACTCCCGTTGCTTGTCCTCCCCCTCTGTCGCTTCGCGCCACCTCCCCTGGCGGGGGAGGATTGTTAGAGCCGCAGCCGGCGGGCTTGCCCGGTCAGAACTTGAACCCCGCCGCTACGCCATACCGCCGTGGTTCGATCGTGAAGATGTTGGTGAACAGGCCCGCCGACTGGTCCGTGACATATTGCCCGGTGGTCGCGTTGTTGTTCGCGAGGTTCTGCACGAAGCCGCGGACGTAGAACCGGTCTTCGCGCGCGTTGAGCTGGATCTGCATGTTGACCACCGCATAGCCCGGGATGCGATCGACCGCGGTATTGAAGATGCTCGCCGCGAACCCGCCCGTATAGTTGAGGTCCGCGCGCGGGACGATGTTCATGCCGTTGGCGAAGTCGATCGTGTACTGCGCGCCGACCGACCATTTATAGGTGGGCGCCTGCGGCAGGCGGTTGCCGCGGATGTTGGTCGTCACGCCGTCGAGCACCGATACGCCGCTCGCCGCCGCATTGGCCTGCAACACGCTGCAGATGCCGAACGCACCGGTCGCCGCGACCGTCGGGATCGCGGTGGGTGCGCGCAGGCCCACCCGCGCATTGACCGCCGCGACATAGCCGTTCGCCAGCGCGGCATTGCCCGCCACGTTGGGGACGACGACGCAGTTCGATGCGTTGGTGATGTCCTTGATGATCACCGCGTCCGCACGGCCCCCCGACACGTCGCGCGGGTTGACGAGGAACTTGTCGCTCGACACCTTTGAATGCAGGTAGCTCGCATTCATGTTGACGACGAATGCCGGGATCGGGCTCATGATCGCCTCGGCCTCGACGCCGTAGATATCGGCGTTGACGTTGTCGTTGACCGAGGTGCGTGCGACGATCCGGCTCAGCTGGAGGTTCTTATACTGGTAATAGAAGCCGGTGAGATTGAGCCTGAGCTGGCCGCCGCCAAAGGTATTCTTCGAGCCGATCTCGTACGCGTTGACCTGTTCCGGATCGAACGTGCTGCTGACGTTGAACAGCGGCAGCAGCGGCGGGTTGATCCCGCCCGATTTATACCCGCGCGAATAGGAGGCGTAGAGCAGGTTGTTCTCGGTGATCCGGTAGTCGAGCACCGCGCGACCGGTCAGCCGCGAGAAGCTGACCTGCGCATTGGCGAATTCCTGCCGGCCGGGCAGGTTGGGGTCGAAATCGACCGTGCCGTAGTTCAGACCCTGTTCGATGCCCGTCGCGCCGATCGGCGTCAGCACGTTGAGCGCGAGGTTGCGCGCCTGGTCGGTCTTCTTGTCGTGATTGTAGCGCAGACCGACAGTCAGCTTGAGCGCGTCGGTGAACTTGAAATAGGTCTCGCCGAAGATCCCGTACGACTTCAGGCGGAACTCGGTATCGCTGTTGCGATAGAACGGCGTCGACAGGAAATAGCCGTTGCCTGCGGGCAGCCCGAGCCCCGCCGCGTTCGCCGAGCCGAGGATGCCCGAGGCGTAATCGAGCCCGAAGGCGTTGACGAAATAATCGGTGTTGGTCGATTTGCTGTCGACATAGATGCCGCCCAGCAGGAAGTTGAACATCCCGTCGAAGCTGCTGTCGAGATGCGCTTCGGCCGAATATTGGCGGTTCACCTGACGCGAGCGATCGAAGTCGAGGCTCTGTGCGTAACAGCCGATCGAGTTGCCGCCATAGACGCCGACATTATTGGGGTCCGCCGCCGACTGGCAGACGCCGCCCGCGGGGCCGTTGGGGATCAGCGTCTGCCGCACGCCGTTGAGGAACGCGAATGGCGAGCCGGTGCGGGCGAGCGCGTTCAGCGTGGCAAGCCCGGCATTGTTGGTGAGCGAATTCTCGACTGCAAGGTTGTAGTCGGTGCCGCTGTCGACGACGTTGCGCGTGTAGCCGCCGGTGAAGTTCAGGCTGAGCGGGCCGAAATCATGGAAGATCTTGGCGGTATATTGCTCTTCCTCGGCGAAATAGGTCGGGCTGTAGTCGAGCGACACGGTGCGGACGTCGGCCGGGTTGACGACACCGGCATAGGTATCCTGGCCGTAGAGGCTCTGCAGGCCGAAGCGCGCGAGCGCGGGGTTGTTGACCGCGAAGAACTCGCTCGAGCTGAGCACCGCGGCGAGCGTCGAGTTGCCGTTGGCGGTCTCGTTGGCGAGCCGGTCGGGCAGGCAGCCCAGGATCCCGGTCGGGTCGCGGTGGCACAGCTGCTTCTGCAACCGCGAGCGATCGTCCTTCTCGCGGAAATACGACCCGATCAGGTCGATCCGGGTTGCGCTGGTCGGCTCCCAGGACAGCGTACCGCGGACCGAATAGAGATCGCGGCCATCGATGTCGCGGCCGTCATACAGGTTCTTGGTATAGCCGTTGCGGTTGAGATAGGTGCCCGCGACGCGGATGCCGAGCGTGTCGGTGAAGGGCAGGTTGAACATCGCCTTCACGCGCTTCGAATCGTAATTGCCATATTCGAACTCGGCCGCCGAATGGATCGCGGAGAGATCGGGCTTGGCGGAGATGAAGTTGACCACGCCCGAGGTCGCGTTGCGACCGAAGAGCGTGCCCTGCGGCCCGCGAAGGACCTCGATCCGTTCGAGATCGAAGAACTCGCTTTCGAACAGGCGGGTCGTCACCAGCGGCATGTCGTTGACGTGGATCGCGGTCGCGGTGTCGCAGGTCGCGCCGGTGCACAGGTCGCCGATCCCGCGGATCGTGAAGCTCGACGTGGTGAAGTTGGTCTTGGTGAAGGTGATGTTGGGCAGCGTCTGCTGGAGCGCGCTCGGGTTGACGATCTGCTGCTTGGCGATGTTGTCCGCGGTAAAGGCACTCACAGCAATCGGAACGTCTTGCAGACGCTGCGATTGGCGTTGCGCGGTAATCACGATATCCTGCGAGGCGTAGGCGCTGGATGGGGTGTCGGCCGGGGCGGTCTGCGTGGAGGGCGCCTCCTGACCGGGGCCGTTGGTGGGCGCGGTGTTTTCAGCGGACGTGGTGGTCGCGGTCTGCGCCATTGCCGGCGCAATCGACAGGAGTATCATCGCCGATGCGGCGAGCAATTCGAACTTTGCCATGGCAGTCCTCTCCCCGATCGTGCCGGTCTTTGCCGATTCACGATTTAGTTTTTCAGGTATGGCGAAGTAACGACTAAAAAAATCAACCGTCAACGCTTTTTGAGGCCTGTTTTACGGGTATTTACGCGGCGTTGCTCAAATGAAACAGTTGCAAAAGAGGACCCATGTTCCGATGTTTGGGTATGTAGATAAAGGGTGTTGCGATGCGGGATGAAACGGGCGGGGCAGAGGACTGGTCCGCGGTCGCCAACCAAGTGGGTCCCGATGGCAAGCCGATTGTGCCCGAAGACGTAGCGTCGGCGATCCGCACGCTCATCCGCTGGGCGGGGGACGATCCGACCCGTGAGGGGCTGCTCGATACGCCGCGGCGTGTTGCACGTGCGTGGAAGGAATATTGCGCGGGCTATGGCGACGATCCCGCCAGGCATCTCGAACGCGTGTTCGAGGAAGTCGGCGGTTATGACGAGATCGTGCTGCTCAAGGACATTCCGTTCCAGTCACATTGCGAGCATCACATGGCGCCGATCATCGGCAAGGCGCACATCGCGTACCTGCCCAAGAACCATGTCGTCGGCATCTCGAAGCTCGCGCGCGTGCTGCACGGCTTTGCGCGGCGGTTGCAGGTCCAGGAGCGGCTGACCGCGGAGGTCGCGGATTGCATCTGGGACAATCTCAAGCCGCAGGGCGTCGCGGTGGTGATCGAGGCGACTCATGCCTGCATGGCCGCGCGCGGGGTGCGGACTCCGGGGGTGACGATGGTCACGAGCCGGATGATGGGCGTGTTCCGCGACGATGAGCGCAGCCGCAAGGAAGTGCTGTCGCTGATGGGCGCGCGCGCATGAGCCGAACCGTCCTGGTGACGGGCGGGGCGAAGCGGCTGGGCGCGGCGATCGCCCGTCGGCTGGCGGCGGACGGGCATGCGGTGGTCGTGCATCAGGGGCATTCGCCTGGCGAGGCCGCTGCGCTGGTCGACGAGATCGTCGCGACGGGCGGACGCGCGGCGGCGGTCGAGGGGGATCTGGGCGATCTCGGTGCGATCGGCGACCTGTTCGCGGCGGCGCGGGCTGCGATCGGGGGGGCGATCGACGGGCTGGTGAACTGCGCGTCGAAGTTCGAGTTCGACCGGCCGCCGGCGGTCGATCCGGCGCTGTTTGCGGAGCTGGCCGCGATCAACTGCGGGGCGCCGGTGCTGCTGGCCTCGGCGCTGGCGTCGCAGGAGGACGTGCGCGATGGCGCGATCGTCAATCTGCTCGACCAGAAGGTGGCGAATCTCAATCCCGACTTCTTCTCCTATAGCTGCGGCAAGATCGCGCTGGAGGGGGCGACGGTGATGCTGGCGCAGGCGCTGGGGCCGCGGATCAGCGTCAATGCGGTGGCACCGGGGCTGACGCTGCCAAGCGGCGACCAGACCGATGCCGAGTTTGCGGCGGTGGCGAGCGACAATCTGCTGAAGCGGCCGGTCGGTGCGCAAGCGGTGGCGGACGCGGTCGCGTGGCTGCTTGGCGCACAGGGCGTGACCGGGCAAATGGTGTTCGTCGATTGCGGGCAGCGGTTTCTGGCGCGTGATGGCGACGTGATGTTTGAGGGGCGGCATGGCTGAGTTCACGACGATCCTCGACGGGCTCGAGGTGATGATGCGGCTGGGGATTCATCCGCACGAGGTGGCGCCGCAGCGCGTGGTCGTCTCGGTCGAGATGACAGTCGTGTATCCGGGGCGGCTCGGCGAGGATGCGATCGGCGAGGTGCTCGATTACGACTTCGTCCGCGAGGGGATCCTTGCGATGGCGGCGGAGCGACCGTTCGCGTTGCAGGAGACATTGTGCGAGGCGATCGCGGCGCTGTGCCTTGGTGACTCACGGGTGCGGCGGGTTGAGGTCGAGACGATGAAGACCGATATCTACCCAGACGCCGCGATCGGGTGCCGTATCGTGCGGGAACGCGCGATCTAGTCGAAGCGATAGTCCCACGATCGGGCGCATTTGGTTACCGAGAGCGGCGCCGATCCTGAAGCCGGTTCGTTCCCTCCCCATACCCCCCTTATCCGGAGACTTATGGTGAACATTCTCGTCGTTCTCACCTCGCATGCCGATCTCGGCGATACCGGCCGCAAGACCGGCTTCTGGCTCGAGGAGCTTGCCGCACCCTATTACGTGTTCAAGGATGCCGGCGTATCAATCACGCTCGCCTCGCCGGCGGGTGGCCAGCCGCCGCTCGATCCGAGCAGCGCGAAGCCCGACGCGCAGACCGATGCGACGCGTCGGTTCGAGGCGGATGCCGAGGCCAGCGCGGCGCTCGCCGACACGCGGAAACTGTCCGAGATGAAGATCGCCGACTTCGACGCGGTGTTCTATCCGGGTGGACACGGCCCGCTCTGGGATCTCGCCAACGATAAGGCATCGATCGCGCTGATCGAGACGACCATCGCCGCGGGCAAGCCCGTCGCGCTGGTCTGTCATGCGCCCGGCGTGCTCCGCGACGTGAAGGTGGCCGATGGGTCGCCGCTCGTCAAGGGGAAGACGGTCACCGGCTTCACCAATACCGAAGAGGCGGCCGTTGGGCTCAGCGATATCGTGCCGTTCCTCGTCGAGGATATGCTCACGCAGCAGGGTGGCCGCTATTCGAAGACCGCGGACTGGGGCGTGCATGTCGTCGAGGACGGCTTGTTGATCACCGGGCAGAACCCCGCCTCGTCAGAAGACGCGGCAAAGATGCTGCTGGCGAAGCTCGCCTGAGGGAACGGCCACCGGCTTGACCGGTGGCCGCCCTTTTCGGTGTCAGGCGCGGTTGGCGGCGCTGAGGACGGCGCGGACCGAGGCGGTCGCGATGTCGGTGTCCATGCCGACGCCGAACACCGTCTTGCCCGCCGCGGTCCGGCATTCGACATAGGCCGCGGCTTGCGCGTCGGCGCCGTGGCCGATCGCGTGCTCGTTATAATCCACGACGTCGAGCGTTGGGCCGGTCGACTCCGCGATCGCCGCGATCACGCCCGAGATCAGCCCGTTGCCGCGGCCCGAGATCGACCGCTCCTCGCCATCGATCGCCACGCGGCCGATGAAGACGCGCTGGCCCGCGGTGCCGCTTTCCTCGTAATCACGCAGTTCGACGCGGTCGTTCGCCTGCGGCATGTATGTCCGCTCGAACAGGCCCCAGATGTCCGCCGCGTTCAGTTCGCGGCTCGTCTCGTCGGCATAGGCCTGCACATGACGGCTGAAATCGGCCTGGAGCCGCTTGGGCAGCTTCAGCCCCTTGTCCTGCTCGATCACCCAGGCGACGCCGCCCTTGCCCGACTGCGAATTGACGCGGATCACCGCCTCGTAGCTGCGGCCGAGATCGGCGGGATCGATCGGGAGGTAGGGGACTTCCCACAGCGTGTCGTTCTTCGCCTCCTGCGCGGCGAACCCCTTCTTGATCGCGTCCTGATGAGACCCCGAAAACGCGGTGAAGACGAGATCGCCGGCATAGGGCGTGCGCGGGTGGACGGGGATGTTGGTGCAGTAGTTGACCGTGTTTACGACGCCGTCGATGTCCGACAGGTCGAGCTTCGGGTCGACGCCTTGCGTGTACATGTTGAGCGCGACGGTCACGAGATCGCAATTGCCCGTGCGCTCGCCATTGCCGAGCAGGCAGCCCTCGACGCGGTCCGCCCCCGCCATCATGCCGAGCTCGGCGGCGGCGACGCCGGTGCCGCGATCGTTGTGCGTGTGCAGGCTGATCGCGACCGAGTCACGATTCCGGATGTGGCGGCCGAACCATTCGATCTGGTCGGCATAGATGTTCGGCGTCGCGCATTCCACGGTGGCGGGCAGGTTGAAGATGATCGGGTTGTCGGGCGTCGGCATCAGCACGTCCATCACCGCCTCGCAGACCTCGAGGCTGAACTCGAGCTCGGCGGTCGAGAAGGTCTCGGGCGAATATTCGAACTGCCAGCGGACGTTCGGCTGCTTGGCGGCCTCGTCGCGCAGCACCTTGGCGCCGTCGATCGCGATCTGCTTCACCTGCGCGCGGTCCATGCCGAACACGATCTTGCGCCACGCCGGGCTGACCGCGTTGTAGAGATGGACGATCGCGGTCTTCGCGCCGACGAGGCTGGCAAAGCTCGTCTCGATCAGGTCGCGGCGCGACTGCGTCAGCACCTGGATCGACACGTCGTCGGGGATCCGGCCGGTCTTCACCAAGCCGGAGATGAAGTCGAATTCGGTCGCGCCCGCGCTCGGGAAACCGACCTCGATCTCCTTCAGCCCCACCTTGCAGAGCAGGTCAAAGAAGCGAGTCTTTTTCTCGGCATCCATCGGGTCGATCAGCGCCTGGTTACCGTCGCGAAGATCGGTCGACAGCCAGCGCGGCGGCTTGACGATCGTCTTCGACGGCCATTGGCGGTCGGGCAGGTCGATTTGCGGGAAGGGTCGGTATTTGGTCGATGGGTCGCGCAGCATGGCTCGTGTCTCTCGTGATCGGGAGCGTTCGGGTCAGCCCTTAGGCGCGAGGCGCGGGGGCTGGCCACCACGCAAACGATCGGCGCGCCTAAGGGCGCGTAAGTCGAAGCAGCAGGAGGCGACCGTGAGACATTGCGTCTTCCCTATCGCGCGGACACGGTAAATGTCCAGCGCGATAGGGCAGGGTTACGTATTATTGCGCAGCGAAGGCCGCGTTGATCGTCAGGTCGACCTTGTCGGACACGACGGGGGCATAGGCACCGATGTTGAAATCGCTACGCTTGATCGAGGTCGTCGCGCGGAAGCCGAAGTTCAGCTTCTTGTTCATCGGGTTCGCGCCGGCGCCGACGAACGTGGCCTGCAGCACGACCGGCTTGGTGACGCCCTTGATCGTCAGATCACCGGTGATCGTCGCCTTGTCGCCGGTCGCTACGACCTTGGTCGAGACGAACTTGGCGGTCGGGTAGGTCGCGGCGTCGAAGAAGTCCTTCGACTTCAGATGGCCCGCAAACGGGGCGGCGGTCACCGAAAGCTGGTCGATCGCGAAATTGACCTCGACCTTGGTCGCGTTCGGCTTGGCGGGATCGATCGTGATGCTGCCGCCCGACGCGCCAAACTGCCCTTCGAGCATCGAGAAGCCCATGTGGTTGACCTGCCACGTGACCTGAGTGTGGTTGGGGTCGACGGCATAGGTACCGGCGGCGACGCGCGCCTTGACGGGGGCGCCGGGGACGGCGGCGGTCTGGGCCAATACCGGCGCGGCGGTGAGGGCGAGGATCGTGGCTAGGACTAGGCGCATGCGGGGTCTCCTGTTTGAGGCGCGATGCTGGCCGAGCGGCTGCGCTGCGTCAAACGGCGTTATGCCAACGCTGTGTTTCGGATTTGGGTCGGTGGGGGGGTAGCTTGTTCCCCCGCGGATGCGGGGGCCCAGCTAAACCACGATCACTGCCCGAGACCCTGGGCCCCCGCCTTCGCGGGGGAACAAGGGCGGCTGGGGGGGGGGGGGGTAGCGGGAGCGAGGGTAGCAGGGAACGGGAGTGGTGTCGGAGGAGGAGTGGTGCAGGAGCGGGAGTGGTGGGGGAGAGGAGCGCTTACCCCCAAAACGCCACCACCCCGGCGAAGGCCGGGGCCCAATTGGGGGGCGTCGGTAACGGAGGATCGTTCTCCGTTACTACAACCTTTCCAATTGGACCCCGGCCTTCGCCGGGGTGGAGTGAGGGTGTTGGGGCAACCGAAGCGCACTCTCCGCGCCCGCCCGTCGGCCACGGCGAAGCCGCGCCCTGTGGGCGGGCTCCGTCGCGCCGGCCGCGCTCACGCGCTATCGCGCGTTCGCGTCAGTTCTTCGCCTTGTCGACCAAAGCGTTCTTCCCGATCCACGGCATCATCCCGCGCAGCTCGCTGCCGATCTTCTCGATCGGATGCGCCAGCGCCTGCTTGCGGGCGGCCTTCAGCTCGGGCTGGCCGGCGCGGTTGTCGAGGATGAAGTTCTTCACGAAGCGGCCCGACTGGATGTCGGCCAGCACGCGCTTCATCTCAGCCTTGGTCTCCGAGGTGATGATCCGCGGGCCCGTGGTGATGTCGCCATATTCCGCAGTGTTCGAGATCGAGTAGCGCATGTTGGCGATCCCGCCCTCATAGAGCAGGTCGACGATCAGCTTGGTCTCGTGCAGGCACTCGAAATAGGCCATTTCGGGCGCGTAGCCGGCTTCGGTCAGCGTCTCGAACCCGGCCTGGATCAGGTGGGTGATGCCGCCGCAGAGCACGGCCTGCTCGCCGAACAGATCGGTCTCGCATTCCTCGCGGAAGTTGGTCTCGATGATGCCCGAGCGACCGCCGCCGACGCCACTGGCATAAGCGAGCGCGATGTCGTGCGCGTTGCCCGACTTGTCCTGGTCGATCGCGATCAGGCAGGGGACGCCGCCGCCGCGGACATATTCGCTGCGCACGGTGTGGCCGGGGCCCTTGGGCGCGATCATGATGACGTCGAGATCGGCGCGCGGCTCGATCAGGCCGAAATGGACGTTGAGGCCGTGCGCGAACGCGATCGTCGCACCCTGCTTCAGATTGTCGTGCAGGTCGGTCGCGTAGATCGCGGCCTGATGCTCGTCGGGGGCGAGGATCATGACGATGTCCGCCCAGGCGGCCGCCTCGGCGTTCGACTTGACCGCGAAGCCGGCCTCGATCGCCTTCTTGGCGGTGGGCGATCCTTCGCGCAGCGCGATCGCGACGTCCTTGACGCCCGAATCGCGCAGGTTCTGCGCATGCGCATGGCCCTGCGAGCCGTAACCGACGATCGCGATCTTCTTGTCGGTGATCAGGTTCAGGTCGGCGTCGCGATCGTAATAGACACGCATTGGGGGAGTCCTTTCTTGAAGCGTTGCATTGGGAAGCTTCGACGCCCGCACATCCGTCATACCAGCGAACGCTGGTATCTCATGCGGCTCTTGGGGACAGGAGCCGCGGGGAGACCCCAGCGTTCGCTGGGGTGACGGAGTGGGGGCGACGGGCTTCGGTAAAAATCGTGGTCGGGTGTTAATTCAGGCCGGCTCTTTGCCGCGGGCGATCGCGACGATGCCGGTTCGGGCGACCTCGATCAGACCGACTTCGCCCATGAGTTCGACGAACTTGTCGATCTTGTCGATCCCGCCGGTCACCTCGAACACGAAGCTCGACGTCGTCGCATCCACAACGCGTGCGCGATAGACGTCGGCGAGGCGGAGTGCCTCGATCCGGTGGTCGCCGGTGCCGCGCACCTTGACCAGCGCCAGCTCGCGTTCGACGTGCGCGCCCTGTGCGGTCAGGTCGGTGACCTTGTGGACGGGGACGAGCCGGTCGAGCTGCGCGAGGATCTGCTCCATCGTCGCCGGCGACGCGCTGGTGACGATCGTGATGCGGCTGACCGCCTTGTCGGCGGTGATCTCCGACACGGTCAGGCTCTCGATATTATAGCCGCGCGCGGTGAACAGGCCGGCGATCCGGGCGAGGATGCCGGGTTCGTTGTCGACGATGACGGCGAGCGTATGCCGCTCGGCCTTTTCCTGGGATATGTGCATGGTTTTTTTACTCTCCCCTTCCGCTTGCGGGAGGGGTCGGGGGAGGGGAGGCGAGGGCTGCCGACGATCTGTCCATCAGGCCCTCCCCTAACCCCTCCCGCAGGCGGGAGGGGAATTCAGTTGCGATCCTGACAATCATCACACCAGCGCCTTCGCTTCGTCGTCCATCGTGCCCGACACTTCGTTCGCCTGCAGGATCATGTCGGTATGCGCCGCTCCGCTCGGAATCATCGGGAAGCAGTTGGTCAGCTGCGACACGCGGCAATCGACGATCACCGGGCCGTCATGGGCCAGCATCTCCGCAATCCCGCTGTCGAGCTGGTCGCGCGTCTCGATCAGGATGCCTTTCCAACCGTAAGCCTCGCCCAGCTTCACGAAATCGGGCAGCGAATCCGAATAGCTCTCGGCATAGCGGCTCTCATAGGTGAGTTCCTGCCACTGGCGGACCATGCCCATATACTGGTTGTTGAGGATGAAGATCTTCACCGGCAACCGGTATTGCGAGGCCGTCGCCAGCTCCTGGATGTTCATCTGGATCGACGCCTCGCCGGCGATGTCGATCACCAGCGCGTTCGGGTTGCCGAGCTGCGCGCCGATCGCGGCGGGCAGGCCGTACCCCATCGTGCCGAGACCGCCGCTGGTCAGCCACTTGTTCGGCTTCTCGAAACCGAAATGCTGCGCCGCCCACATCTGGTGCTGGCCGACCTCGGTGGTGATGATGGGGTTGCGTGCGTGCGTCGCGTCGAACAGCGCCCGGATCGCGCGCTGCGGCATGATCTCGTTCGGGTCGTTCTCAGGGAAATCGAGGCACTTCACCGCGCGCCAGCCGGCGATACGACGCTGCCAGTCAGTCGTGTCGGGCTTGGGATGCTGGCGGCTCTTCCAGATCCGCACCATGTCCTCGAGCGCATGGCCGACGTCCGCGATGATCCCGAGATCGACACGCACGGTCTTGTTCACCGACGAGCGATCGATGTCGATATGCACCTTGCGCGAGTTCGGGCTGAACGCGTCGAGCCGTCCGGTCACGCGGTCGTCGAACCGGCTGCCGAGCGCGACGACGAGGTCGGCCTGGTTCATCGCCATGTTGGCCTCGTAGGTGCCATGCATCCCGAGCATCCCGAGCCACTGCTCGCCGCTCGCGGGATAGGCGCCGAGGCCCATCAGCGTCGACGTCACCGGCGCGCCGGTGATGCGGACGAGCTCGCACAGCAGCTGGCTCGCGGCGGGGCCGGAATTGATGATGCCGCCGCCGGTGTACAGGATCGGGCGTTCGGCCGCGGCGAGCATGTCCACCAGCTGCTCGATCTGCGACTGGTCGGCCTTCACCTGCGGGCGATAGGTCTTGTGCTGGATCGGGCCGGGCTTGGCGTAGCGCGCGGTGGCGACCTGCACGTCCTTGGGAATGTCGACGACCACCGGCCCCGGGCGACCCGAGGTGGCGATGTGGAACGCCTCGTGGATCACGGCGCCCAGGCGGGCGGGGTCCTTCACGAGATAATTGTGCTTCGAGCAATGGCGCGTGATGCCGACGGTATCGGCCTCTTGGAACGCGTCGGTACCGATCAGCGCGGTCGGCACCTGGCCGGTGATCACGACCATCGGGATCGAATCCATCAGCGCGTCGGTGATCCCGGTCACCGCGTTGGTCGCACCGGGGCCGGAGGTGACGAGCACCACGCCGGGCTTGCCGGTCGAGCGGGCATAGCCCTCCGCCGCGTGCGTCGCCGCCTGTTCGTGGCGCACCAGGATGTGCTTGATCCGGCCACTGCGGAACAGCGCGTCGTAGATCGGCAGCACGGCACCACCCGGATAGCCGAACACGACCTCCACGCCGAGATCGCACAGCGCCTCGATCAGGATATCGGCTCCACTCTTCTCGGTCATCACGTCATAATCCTTTCGAATGCGCCGCCTTTAGCGCCTCGTGGAGGGGGCGGCTACCGATATAAAAGATGCGTGTCAAACATCATTTGAGCAATATAGTTTCAAATTGCTGCAGGCGCGTTGGAAAATCGCGCGCGTCGGTGCGCGTCCAGGCGGCCGGTGGCTGGTGTCGGAGCCAGGTATATTGCCGCTTGGCGTAGCGCCGCGTGGCGAGTGATCCGGCGGCTATCGCGTCGGTCAACGACGTCTCGCCGCGGACTAGCGCGGCGATCTCGGGGACGCCGATCGCGCGGCGGATCGGCGCGTCCTGCGGGATGTCGGTGCGGGCGAGGAGTGCGGTAACTTCCGCTTGGCTCGTCTCGGCCATCTCGGCGAAGCGCTGGTCGATGCGCGCGTTCAGCCAGTCGCGGTCGGGGATGAGGATGAGCGCGCGGACGTCGAGGCGGTCGCCGATGCCGCCCGCCCGTTCGGTCTGCCAGTTGGCGAGCGTACGGCCGGTGCCGCGGACCACCTCCAGCGCGCGCGCGACGCGTGTCGTGTCGGCCGCGTTGAGCCGCGCGGCGGCGGGCGGGTCGAGCTGCGCAAGCGCGGCATGCGCCTCGGCGACGGGGAGCGCGCGGATCTGCTCGCGAAGCGCCGGGTCGATCGCGGGGACGGGGGCGATGCCGTCGAGCAACGTGCGGACGTAGAGACCCGTGCCGCCGACCAGGATCGGCAGCCTGCCCTCCGCGAGCGTGGCGTCGATCGCGCGCGTCGCCTCGGCGGCCCAGCGTGCGGCGGAATAGGTCGCGTCGGCGGCGTCGACATGGCCGAACAGGCGGTGCGGCGCGCTGGCCTCCTCCTCGGCCGAGGGGCGCGCGGTCAGGATGCGGAGATCGGCATAGACCTGCGCGGAATCGGCGTTGATGACGACGCCGTTGTGCGCGGCGGCGATGGCGAGCGCGAGCGCGGACTTGCCGCTCGCGGTCGGCCCTGCGATGAGCGCGACCTTCGGGAGATTATTCATGTTCACGGCAACGCTTATAGCCTCGGGCACGCTGACCGCAGGCGATATTTCGACCGCGATGGACCGGCTGCGCGATGCCGGATGCGCACCGGGCGCGAGCGGCTGGATCGACGAGGGCGATGCCGCCGACCTGATCTTCGGGATGGCACCGGATGCGGCGCGCCGCGCGCTCGAGGGGGCGTTCGCGCAGACCGATGTGGTCGTGCAATCGAGCCTGACGCGGACCAAGACGTTGCTGGTAGCGGATATGGATTCGACGATGATCACCGTCGAGTGCATCGACGAACTCGCGGATTATGCGGGCATCAAGCCGCAGATCGCGGAGATCACCGAACGTGCGATGCGCGGCGAGCTCGATTTCGAGGCGGCGCTCGATGCGCGCGTCGCGCTGCTCAAGGGGCTGGCGGAGAGCGACATCGAACGGTGTCTCGCCGAGCGCGTGACGATCATGCCGGGCGCCAAGCCGCTGGTGCGGACGATGCGGGCGCGTGGCGCGCTGGCGGTGCTGGTCTCGGGCGGGTTCACGCGGTTCGCGGAGCCGGTGGCCAAGGCGATCGGCTTCGACCGCGCGATCGCCAATGTGCTCGAGGTCGCGGGTGGCGTGCTGACGGGGACGGTGACCAAGCCGGTCGTCGGGTCGGCGACGAAGCTGACGACGCTCAACGCGGCGATCGCGGAGCGGGGAATCGCGGTGGCGGAGTCGCTCGCGGTGGGCGATGGCGCGAACGATCTGGCGATGATCGAGGCGGCGGGATTAGGGGTCGCGTATCACGCGAAACCGATCGTCGCGGCGGCGGCGGCGGCGCGCGTGGATCATGGCGACCTGACCGCGCTGCTCTATGCGCAGGGTATCGCGCGGCGGAACTGGATTGTGGACTAGCTACCCGTACGATCCTCCCCCGCCGGGGGGAGGTGGCGCCGAAGGCGACGGAGGGGGCGGACACGAAACAGCTGTTGCCCTTTCCTCCCCCTCCGTCTGGCAAGAGCCAGCCACCTCCCCCTGGCGGGGGAGGATCAGGTTTGGACGCAGTCGGGTTATGCCTTGGCCAGCGGCGTACCGCTCGCTGCGCAGACATAGGTCGCGAGTTCCTCACGCAACGGCAGGCCCTTGATCGGGCGCAGCGGGCCGTCATGCGTGATGTTGGTCTCTACCAGCGCACGGTTCGGGCCGACGCCGAGGACGTGGAACAGGCGGTTGGCGCAATCGGTCTCGGTCCGCGCATAGGCGATCCTGCCGTCATGCTCCTGGCGCAGGATCGCGATGATCGTGCCGCCGACGGCTTTCCGCTCGCGCAGCAGGAAATGGCGCGACGTCGGGTCGGACGGGGTAGGGATCAGCCGGCCCCTGACGGTCAGCTGCTCGGGCTTGGGGACTGCGACGTCGGTGTCGGCGAGGTTGCGCAGCGAGACGCCGTTATCCGCCAGCGTGTCGGTATTGGTCGTTGCAGGCTGCTGGCCAGAACAGGCGGCCAACAGCGTTGCGCCGGCAAGTGCCAGCGCCAAGGTCTTCGAAATCATCCATCTAGCTCCCGGTCGATGTCGAAACGAAACGACTGGTCCGGCTATTTGATCCCTGCGGCGGCGTATCCGGCATTGGCCGCGGGGGCCTCGGGCTTGCTCAGCGCGCTTTCTTGTCGGTGGTCCGGTCCCGACGCGCCGGGGTTTTGGCCGGCACGCAGATGCGGCGCGTCGATTGGCAGGCGATGCCCACCGTCGAGCAGGCGCCCACGCTCCCGCCGGTCGGGCAGGCCCGACATTGCTGCTTGATATCGGTGCAGGTCGGCGACGCGGACACCAGGGCCAAGGTCAGGAACAGCATGCGGACATCCTCGTCAGGAGCAGTCGGTTACGCGACCATGCGCCGGTCCTGGCGCTTGCAGGTCAGGGCGCGACGATCACGCAGGGGACGCGCGCTGCCGAGCAGGCCCGCGTCGCGTCTGCCTTGGAGGCGAACCCGCCGGCCTGCAGCCGGGTCACGCCGCCAGCCTTGGGGTAGAAGGGCTGGGCGCCGCGAAGCTTGCCGCGGACCGTGTTCCACAGCGTCTCGGCATTGTTCTGATCGCGGAATGCGCCGAGCTGGACGCGCCAGTTGCCGGTGGCTTTGACGGGGGCAGGCTTGGGGGCGGGCTTTGCCGCAACGGCTTTCGCAGGGGCCGGCTTTGCGGGGGTTGGCTTCGCTGGCGCAGGCGTGACGGTTGGCGGCACACGTGTCGGCCGAGGCGTCTCGGCGATCCGCGAGGGGGGTACGTCGATCCGTCCGCTCGCCTGTCCGCCTGCCTTCGCCGCCGTCTCGCGCGGCGGCGTGGCCGAGCTTGCCTGCAATGCATAGCGCTGCGCGAGTGCGGTGCCCTTTTCGCGATCGGTGGACGAGATATACTGGTCCATCTGCGCCAGCGTCTGCGCAGCGGATTGCAGGCCGGACGCCGAGGCGCGGGTCATCAGCGCATAGGCGCGGGGGAAATCGCGCGGGATGCCGTCGCCGTTGAACAGCATCGTGCCGAGCACCAGCTGCGTGCGCGGTTCGCCGCGTGCCGCGGACTTTTCGAGCCAGGGCAGCGCATCGGTCTTCTTGCCCGCCTGGAACAGCGCGAGGCCGTAATTGTCGCCGGCCTGGAGATGGCCTTGCAACGCGGCCTTGCGGAACCAGCTTTCGGCGAGCGCGGGATCGAGCGGAACGCCGCGGCCGAGCTTGTACGCCTGCGCCAGGTTGAACTGCGCATCGGGATCGCCGGCGATCGCGAGCGGGCGCCATTCGGTGATCGCACGCGGGAAGTCGCCCTTGGCCCAGGCGTCGACGCCGGCCTTGACGTCGGCCAGCGCGGGCGTGGCGACGAGCGCCCCCGCCACCGCGATCGCACCCAGGAAAAGCTTGCCAACCGTCATCATTCCAACCCCATCGCGCCCGCCGCCATCAACTCGTCCACACCATGCCGTCGTTCGTCGCGCAAGGCAAAGGTCACGGCTTGCGCAAGAACAGACGCGGGCATCGCGACGCCGTCCAGCCGCGACACCGCCGCGCGCGCATCATGAAGCGCCGTTAACCGGTTCTTAGACCACCGCATGGCACATATGCGTCGATTGCCAGGGGGTTGGGGACTTATGCGCGTTCTAGCGTTCGCATCGCAGAAGGGGGGATCGGGGAAGACGACCCTGACGGGTCATCTCGCCGTCCAGGCGGAGCGGGCGGGGCATGGCCCGGTGGTGCTGATCGACATCGATCCGCAGGGCTCGCTGTCCGACTGGTGGAACGAGCGCACCGCCGAGGAGCCGGCGTTCGCGCAGACCACAGTCTCGCGGCTCGCGGCGGATCTCGAAATCCTCCGGCAACAGGGCTTCAAGCTGGCGATGATCGATACGCCGCCAGCAATCACCATGGCGATCCAGAGCGTGATCCAGGTCGCCGAGCTGATCGTCGTGCCGACCCGGCCGTCGCCGCATGACCTGCGTGCGGTCGGTGCCACCGTCGACATGTGCGCGCGCGCCGGCAAGCCGCTGATCTTCGTCGTTAACGCGGCGACGCCCAAGGCGCGGATCACCGCCGATGCGACGCTGGCGCTGTCGCAGCACGGCACCGTCGCACCGGTGATCGTCCACCAGCGCACCGACTTCGCGTCGTCGATGATCGATGGCCGCACCGTCATGGAGCTGGACGCCAGGAGCAAGTCGACCGCCGAGATCGAGGCGCTGTGGACCTATGTCTGCGACCGGCTCGAGAAGAATTTTCGCCGCACCGTGTTCAGCGTGCCGACCGCGGTCGGGCAGCGTCCTGCCGCCGGTGGGTTCGGCCGCCGCGTGGTCGGCTGACGTCATGGCGCAGCCCAAACCACTCGCGTCGCTGACCTCCTCGCTGCTGGCGCGAAAGGGCACCGCGCGCCCGGCGATGCGGCCGCAGGACCTGACCGTGCCGTCGACCGATGCGCTCGACGATCTCGGCTGGAACGACATGGGCACGGCGCCGCCGCCGGTGCTGGTCGAACGCGCCGCGCTGAAGGTCGAGATCGAGCGCCCGGTGGCGATCGCGCCCGTGTCGGCGGCGACCGCGGTACGGATCGGGCGCGAGAGCCTGGCCAAGGCCAAGGGCGCGAAGGTGGCGTTCACCTTGCGGCTCGAGACCGAGCGGCATCTCCAGCTGCGGCTGGCGAGCGCGGTCACCGGCCGGTCTGCGCAATATCTCGTCACGCAGGCGCTCGACGCCTTTCTGAACAGCTTGCCGGAGGTCGATGCGCTGGTTGCGCAGCTACCGCCGGCCAAACGCAAATGTTGACACAGGGATACTCCGCGATGAACACGCGCGCACTTCTCCTCGGCGGTATCTCCGCCCTCCTCCTCGGCGGGACGATGGTCGGCTGCGCCGCCAATGGCGGCAGCCTCGCCTCGGCCGGCGACCGCAGCGGCGTGGCGGCGGCCAAGGGCGCGGCGACCAATGCGGGCAAGGCGCAGACCGCGCTGGCCCGGCGCGATGGCGGTGCGGCGATCGGCTACGCAGAAGGCGCGGTGGCGCTGATGCCGCAGTCGGCGGAGTATCGCATGCTGCTCGGTCAGAGCTATCTGCAGGGGGGGCGGTTCGCGTCCGCCTCGCAGGCGTTTGCCGATACGCTCGCGCTGTCGCCGACCAGCGGCAAGGCGGCGCTGAACCTCGCGCTGTCGCAGGTCGCGACCGGCGACTGGCAGGCGGCACGACAGACGCTGGCGACGCAGGCGGCGATTATCCCGGCGCTCGATCGTGGGCTCGCGCTGTCGCTGGCGGGCGATACCGCGGGCGGGATCGCGCTGCTGACCGAGGTCGCGCGGTCGCCCGAGACGAACGTGAAGGTGCGGCAGAATCTCGCGCTGAGCTTCGCCCTGGCGGGCCGCTGGCAGGAGGCACGCGTGGTCGCGGCGGCGGACATGGCGCCGGGGGATGTCGATGCGCGGCTCGAGCAATGGGCGCTGTTCGCGCAGCCGGCCGCCGCGTCGGACCAGGTGGCGAGCCTGCTCGGCGTGCGCGCCGCGGCGGATTCGGGGCAGCCGGTGGCGCTGGCGCTGAATCCGGCGCGGGTCGCACCGGGTGTTCCGGCGCAGGCTATGGCGTCGGCGGATCCGGTCGAGGCTGTCGACGCGGGTCGTGTCGAGGTCGCCTCGGCGCCGGCCGCGGGTTTTTCGAAGGTGACGTTCGGACCGCGGCAGGAGGTCGTCCAGGCGCTGCCGGCGATGATGCTTCGCCCGGCTGGGGGGGCGATCAAGCTCGCAGCGGCGTCCGCGCCGGCGGCTGCCTATCCGGTGAAGCCGCAGGGGCCCGGCAGCTGGTACGTGCAGCTCGGCGCGTTCGAGAGCGCGGGCGTGGCGAAGGATGCGTGGGGCCGCGCGTCACGCCGGTTCGCGGTGCTCGCTGGCCATTCGCCGAACGGCATGGCGTTCAAGGCCAAGGGCGAGGATTTCTACCGCCTGTCCGTCGGCGGGTTCAGCCGTTCGGCTGCGGACTCGATGTGCCGTCAGTATCGCGCGAAGGGCGGGGCGTGCTTCGTTCGCCAGGGCGCGGGCGACATGATGGCGCAGTGGTTGCGCAAGCCGGGCGTGCAGATGGCTTCGCGGTAAGAGGGGGCAGGCGGTCCAGAGCTACCACCCCGGCGAAGGCCGGGGTCCAGTTGGGGAACGTTGTTAACTGAGGGCGGCGCTCCGTTACGCCGACCTTTCCAACTGGGCCCCGGCCTCCGCCGGGGTGGTTCGGGTGCTTGGTCGAGCCCGCCTCACCGAACCTCGCGGCCACCCTTCCACAACCGCAGCACGCGGCCCTGCACGGGCAGTCCGTCGAACGGCGTATTGCCCGCCTCGGCCTTGAAGTCGTCGCCGACGATCTGCCACGGCGCCTGGCCGTCGAACAGCATCAGGTCGGCAGGCTTGCCCACCTCCAGCGTCCCCGTATCGAGTCCCAGCACCCGCGCCGGGTTGCACGCCAGCAGCGCGAACAGGCGCTGCAGCGTCAGATGCTCGTCGCGCACCAGCATCAGCGCGAGCGGCAGCAGCGTCTCGGCGCCCGCCATGCCGCTGGTCGCGTCGGTGAACGGCAGCCGCTTCTCTTCCGGCCCGCGTGGTTCGTGGCCCGAGCACAGCACGTCGATCGTCCCGTCGGCGATAGCCGCGAGCGCCGCACGCCGGTCGCTCTCCGCGCGCAACGGTGGTGACAGCAGCGCGAACGAGCGGAAATCGCTGACCGCGATCTCCGACAGATGCAGGTGCGCGGGCGTGATCCCGCACGTCACGGCGACGCCGCGGCGCTTGGCCGCGCGGATGAGGTCGAACCCGGCGGCGGTCGTGACCTGGCGGATGTGCAGCCGCGCGCCGGTATCCTCGGCGAGCATCAGGTCGCGCGCGATCGCCAGCGCCTCGGCGACCGCGGGCGCGGCGGGCAGACCGAGCCGGGTCGCGGTCTCGCCCTCGGTCGCGACCGCGCCGGCGGTGAGCCCGCCATCCTCGGCATGCGTGACGACCGTCACGTCGAGATCGCGCGCATAGGCGAGCACGCGCCGCATCACGCCGCTGTCGGCGATCCAGTGCCGGCCGGTGCCGACCGCCTTCGCACCCGCCGACAGGCAGATCGCCATTTCGGCAAGGTCGTGGCCTTCGAGCCCGCGCGTGGCGGCGGCGATCGGGTGGATCCAGAGGTCGGGCTTGCCGATCAGTGCGGCGCGCTGGACGATGCCGGGATCGTCGAGCACGGGCGACTGGTCGGGCATGAGGCCGATCCGGACGATGCCGCCCGCGCGGAACGCGGCGCGATCGACCTTTGCCACGCCGAGATCGACGATTCCCGGCGCGATGGTCTTGCCACCGCAGTCGACGATCTCGGCGTCGGCGGGGATGTCGACGATCCCGGTTGCGACGATCGCGCCGTCGCGGACCAGCAGATTGCCCGTCATCACGCCGCCGACCGGGCAGGCGAGCGTCGCGTTGGTGAGCGCGAGGATCATGCCCAACCCTCCACGCCGCGCGCTCTTCGCGTCAGCACGTCGAGGCACGCCATCCGGACCGCGACGCCCATCTCGACCTGTTCGGTGATCGCCGAGCGCGCATGATCGGCGACCGCCGAGTCGATCTCGACGCCGCGGTTCATCGGGCCGGGGTGCATCACCAGCGCATCGGGCGCGGCCTTTGCGAGGCGATCGAGCGTCAGCCCGTAGCGCAGCCGGTATTCGCGCGTGGAGGGGACGTACGCGCCGTCCATCCGCTCGTTCTGCAGGCGCAGCATCATGACCACGTCCGCGCCCTCCAGCGCC
Source organism: Sphingomonas aurantiaca (assembly GCF_003050705.1). GTDB lineage: Bacteria > Pseudomonadota > Alphaproteobacteria > Sphingomonadales > Sphingomonadaceae > Sphingomonas > Sphingomonas aurantiaca. The sequence continues at coordinate 37,580 of NZ_QAOG01000004.1, forward strand.
TTGTCGAAATCGGTAAACGCAGTGACGCCCATCCGCTCGATCATCGCCGGCATCAGCGTCGACGGCGCGCAGACGCGGACCTCGGCGGCGAGTGCGGTGAGCGCGAGGATGTTCGAGCGCGCGACGCGGCTGTGCAGGAGGTCGCCGCAGATGACGACGCGCTGGCCGGCGATCGTACCCTTGCGGCGGCGGATCGTCAGCGCATCGAGCAGCGCCTGCGTCGGATGCTCGTGGCGTCCATCGCCCGCGTTGAGAACCGGGCATCCAACCTTGTCCGCGATCAGCCGCACCGCGCCCGACGACATATGGCGGATGACGATCACGTCGGCGCGCATCGCGTTGAGCGTCATCGCGGTATCGATCAGCGTCTCGCCCTTCTTCACGCTCGACTGCGCGGCGTGCATGTTGACGACGTCCGCGCCCAGCCGCTTGCCGGCGATCTCGAACGAGAGGAGCGTGCGGGTGCTGTTCTCGAAGAAGGCGTTGATCTGTGTGAGCCCGGCGAGCCGCTTGTCGGGCGTCGCATGCGTGCGGTTCGCCTCGACCCAGGTTTCCGCCTCGTCGAGCAGGAACGCGATCTCGTGCGGCTGGAGCCCGTCGATACCGGTGAGGTGCCGGTGCGGGAAGACGGCGCCGCCTTCGATGAGGGCGGCGGGGCGGTGATCTGAGGTTCGCATTAAAAGCGCGGAATAGTGGTGGTGGGGGCGGGGGGCAAGGCCTTCGAGGCGCGCCGATCTGGCTTCTTAATCCTCCCCCGCCAGGGGGAGGTGGCTGGCGCTTGCCAGACGGAGGGGGCGGTGAGCGATGACTGGTGTTTCGTGTCCGCCCCCTCCGTCACCTTCGGTGCCACCTCCCCCTGGCGGGGGAGGATTGGGCGGGTCAGATCTGCGCGGTCACCAGCGCGTCGATCGCGCCCTGGAGGATGTAGGCGGCGGCCATCTTGTCGACGAGTTCGGCGCGCTTGGCGCGGCTGGCGTCCTGCTCGATCAGCGTGCGCGTGACCGCGACGGTCGACCAGCGCTCGTCCTGGAGCAGGATCGGCAGCCCCATGTCCTTGAGATTCTGCGCGAACGCGCGCGTCGATTGCGAGCGCGGGCTTTCGCTGCCGTCGAGGTTGATCGGCAGGCCGATGACGAGGCCGACGACCTTCTGCGCGGTGATGATCTCGGCGAGCGCGGCCTTGTCCTTCTGGAACTTGGTGCGGCGGATCAGCAGCGCAGGGCTCGCGAACGACCAGCCCGCATCGCACAAAGCGGTGCCGATCGTCTTGGTCCCGACGTCGAGGCCGATCAGCCGGCCGCCATCGGGGAGCGCGTCGCGGAACTGGGCGGCGGAGAGCGTGATCATTGCGCGAAGGCCTTCAGGCGGCGGTTGGCGTCGGCGCCGACGTTCGCCCAGAATAGGCTATAGTCGTAGACGTGGTAGTTGTTGCCCGGCAGCACATAGGGCCCAAGGTTCGGGCCATCGCCGATCAGCAGGAAGCCGCGGTCGGCGCACCGCGCGGGCACGCTGCCGACCGCCATCGTCGCGGTCGCGAGATCGGCGGCGGGGACCAATGTGCCGAGGTTGGCGGTCGCGGGCGCGGCCGCGTCGGCGGTGCCGGTCAGCGGGTTGGTGCAGACGATCGGCGTGCCCTTGCGCGGGCGGCCGTCGAACCCGATCGTCGCGTCATAGGCGTCGACGATCAGCGACGGATCGGCGGGCTCGGCGAAACTCTCCCAGGACAGGATGCAGCCGGTCTGATCGGCGGCGCGGCATTCGGGCAGGCCCATGCGCGGCAGGTCGGTGGTGCGCGAGACGGGCCAGCCGACGACATAGGCGGCGACTATCCGCGCGCGCAGCTTGGGGTCGGTCGCGATCCGGTCGCGCAGCAGGCGAGTGAGGTGCGCGCCGCCCTGGCTGTGGCCGGCGAGGATGATCGGGCGGGTCGGGCCGACTTCCTTGAGGAAGCGGTCGAACGCCGCCGAGACGTCACCGTATGCGAGCGCGAGCGCGCGTTCGCTCTCGGCGGCGCTGGTCAGGAATGCGCCGAACGTCGCCTGGCGATAGCGCGGCGCCCAGATGTCGCCGGCCTCGTTGAACGCGCTCGCCTGGCCGCGGAGGAACAGTTCGGCACGCGCATTGGTCTCCGGATCGTCGATCGGCGCGTTCCAATGGTCGCGGTTGATGTACGATGTCGGGTGGATGAAGAAGATCGCCGCGCCGGTGCCGCGCTGCCCGGGCGTATAGCCGGGGGGCGTCCAGAGCGCGGGGTTGCCGGGCTTGTCGGGCCGCGCGAGCCACATAATCTTGCGCGCATAGATGTTGCGCGGGGCTTCGGACTGCGCCTCGAACGTCGCGCGCGGGACCATCGCCATGCGGATCATGTCGGTCCCGAACAGGCGGTAGGCGAGCAGCGCGGCGATCGCGAGAACGATCATCGCGGCGACGAAATAGAGGAATTTGCGGGCCAAGCGGGACCTTCCGTGCAGGCGGTGTGGCTCCCGTGCCGCAAGCCGGGGGCGGTTGCAACGGGCGCTTTTCGTCGAACTACGCGGTTCCCCCGCGGAGGCGGGGGCCTAGGGTCTCGAGCGATACCGCCTGTAATCGTGGGCCCCCGCCTCCGCGGGGGAACTAGAAGGGCGATCAATCCTCCCCCGCCAGGGGGAGGTGGCGCCGAAGGCGACGGAGGGGGAGGACACGGAACATCGGTTTCCCTTTCCTCCCCCTCCGTCAGGCTGACGCCTGCCACCTCCCCCTGGCGGGGGAGGATTAGATCTCGCACGGGAAACATATTGCGCCTTCGCGTCGCGCGGTGCTAGCCGAGCCTCATGTCCGTAGATACTGCAACCGTGAAGCGGATCGCGAGCCTTGCGCGCATCGCGATCACCGACGAGGACGCCGCCCGCATGGCGCCGGAACTCGGAAACATCCTTGGCTGGATCGAGATGCTGGGCGAGGTCGATACGACCGGCGTCGAGCCGATGACCGCCGTCATCCCCAACACGCTGCGGCTGCGCGACGACGTCGTCAACGCCGATCCGCTGACCGGCGGCAATATCCGCGAGCAGGTCCTGGCCAACGCCCCCGTGGCAGAGCACGGCTTCTTCGCCGTGCCCAAGGTGATCGAATAATGACCGACCTTACCGATCTCGGCATCGCCGGCATCCGCGACGGCGTGCGCGATGGCAGCTTCACGGCGCGCGACGTCGCCGATGCGTTCATCGTCAAGGTGAGCCAGGCCAAGGCGCTCAACGCATTCCTGGTCGAGACGCCCGAGCATGCGATCGCCGCCGCCACCGCCGCCGATACCGCGCGCGCCGCCGGCGAGACGCTCAAGCCGCTGGCCGGCGTGCCGATCGGCATGAAGGACCTGTTCTGCACCAAGGGCGTCACGACGACCGCGGCGAGCCATATCCTCGAAGGCTTCACGCCGACCTACGAATCGACGGTCTCGCAGAATCTGTGGGATGCGGGCGCGGGGATGCTCGGCAAGCTGAACATGGACCAGTTCGCGATGGGCTCGTCGAACGAGACCTCCGCGTTCGGCAATGTGATCAGCCCGTGGAAGCGCAACGACGGCGGCAACGCCTCGCTCGCACCCGGCGGGTCGTCGGGTGGCTCCTCGTCGGCTGTCGCCGCGCGGCTGTGCCCCGGCGCGACCGGCACCGACACCGGCGGCTCGATCCGCCAGCCCGCCGCCTTTACCGGCATCAGCGGCATCAAGCCGACCTATGGCCGCTGCTCGCGCTGGGGGACGATCGCGTTCGCCTCGTCGCTCGATCAGGCCGGACCGATGGCGCGCGACGTGCGCGACTGCGCGATCCTGCTCGAGGCGATGGCCGGGTTCGACGCGAAGGACGGCACCTCGCTCCAGCTCGACGTGCCGAAATGGGAAGCGGGTCTGTCGGCCAGCCTCGTCGGCCTGCGCGTCGGTATTCCCAAGGAATACCGCGTCGACGGCATGCCCGAGGAAATCGAGGCGCTCTGGCAGAAGGGCATCGAGTGGATGAAGGATGCCGGCGCGACGATCGTCGAGGTCTCGCTCCCGCACACCAAATACGCGCTGCCCGCCTATTACATTATCGCGCCCGCCGAGGCGTCGTCGAACCTCGCGCGCTATGACGGCGTGCGCTACGGCATCCGCGACCTGCCTGCGGGCTCGGGCCTGCAGGACATGTACGCCGCGACGCGCGCGGACGGCTTCGGCCCCGAGGTGAAGCGCCGCATCATGATCGGCACCTATGTGCTGTCGGCCGGCTTCTACGACGCGTATTATACACAGGCGCAGAAGGTCCGGACGCTGATCGCGCGCGATTTCGAAAAGGCGTGGGAGACGTGCGACGTCCTGCTCACGCCGACCGCGCCTTCCGCGGCGTTCGCGCTCGGCGAGAAGTCGGCCGATCCGATCGCGATGTATCTGAACGACGTCTTCACCGTGCCGTCGTCGCTGGCGGGTCTGCCGGCGATGTCGGTGCCGGGCGGTCTCGACAAGCAGGGGCTCCCGCTGGGCTTGCAGATCATCGGCAAGCCGCTCGACGAACAAGGCGTGCTCAACGCAGGGCTCGCGATCGAACAGCGGGCAGGATTTACGGCACGACCAGAGGCTTGGTGGTAACATGAGCGATTATCGTATCCAGGGCGAAACCGGCGAGTGGGAGGTCGTGATCGGCCTCGAAGTCCATGCGCAGGTGACGTCGAACGCCAAGCTGTTCTCGGGCGCGGCGACCGCGTTCGGGGCTGAGCCGAACACGCAGGTCAGCCTCGTCGATGCGGCGATGCCCGGCATGCTGCCGGTGCCGAACCGCGAGTGCATCCGCCAGGCGGTGCGCACCGGCATGGCGATCGAGGCGCAGATCAATAAGTGGTCGCGGTTCGACCGGAAGAATTACTTCTACGCCGATCTGCCGCAGGGCTATCAGATCAGCCAGCTCTATCATCCGATCGTCGGCGAAGGCGCGATCGACATCAGTCTCGACGAGAAGAACCCCGACGCGGCCGGCAAGCGGATCGGCGTCCAGCGCATCCATGTCGAGCAGGACGCGGGCAAGCTGATGCACGATCAGCATCCGACCCAGTCCTATGTCGATCTCAATCGCTCGGGCGTCGCGCTAATGGAGATCGTGTCGAAGCCCGATCTCGCATCGCCGGCCGAAACCGGGGCTTACCTGCGAAAGTTGCGGTCGATCCTGCGCTATGTCGGATCGTGCGACGGCAACATGGAAGAGGGCTCGATGCGCGCCGACGTCAATGTCAGCGTGCGCAAGCCCGGCCACGAGCTCGGCACGCGGACTGAGACGAAGAACGTCAATTCGGTGCGCTTCGTGATGGCGGTGGTCGAGCAGGAGGCCAAGCGCCAGGTCGAAGTGCTCGAGGCTGGCGGCAAGATCCAGCAGGAGACGCGGCTCTACGATCCCGATCGCAACGAGACGCGCTCGATGCGGTCGAAGGAAGATGCGCATGATTACCGCTACTTCCCCGATCCCGATCTCTTGCCGCTCGTGCTCGACGACGCGTTCCTCGAGGAATGCCGCGCGTCGCTGCCCGAACTGCCCGATGCGAAGCGCGCGCGCTACGAGGCGCTCGGGATCACCGCCTATCAGGCGACGGTGCTGACCGCCGAGGTCGAGGCGGCGCGCTGGTTCGATGCGTTGCTCGATGCGGGCGTGAAGCCGGCGGCTGCGGCCAACTGGACGACGTCGGAGCTGTTCGGCGCGCTCAACCGGACGGGCAAGGATATTTTGAACTCGCCGGTGTCGCCGGCGCAGGCAGCCGAACTGCTGGGGCTGATCGCCGACGGTACGCTGTCGGGGAGCCTCGCCAAGCAGGTGTTCGAGGTGATGCTCGAGACCGGCGACGGCGCGGCGAAGGTCGTCGAGGATCGCGGGTTGAAGCAGACCAGCGACACCGGTGCGATCGAGAAGGTCATTGCCGAGGTGATGGCGGCGAACGCGGACAAGGTCGCGGATTACCGCGGCGGCAAGGACAAGCTGTTCGGGTTCTTCGTCGGGCAGACGATGAAGGCGATGGGCGGCAAGGCCAACCCGGCGGTGGTGAACGAGGTGCTGAAGAGCGCGCTCGGGGAGTCGGTGGCGCCGTAAGGCCTTTACTCTCAACCTCTGTTCTCCCGCGAAGGCGGGAGTCCAGGGTAACGGAGCGGCGCACTGCTTGATTCCTGGGCCCCCGCCTTCGCGGGGGAACGGTAGAACTAGAGAGACACTCCTACCCTCTGCCACCACCCCGGCGAAGGCCGGGGCCCAATTGGGAGGGCGAGGCAACGGAACGCAGCGCCTGATCAGCAACGTCCCCCAATTAGGCCCCGGCCTTCGCCGGGGTGGTGTGGTCGTAAGCGTTACGCGCCTACCTTCTGCGGATGATGCGGCACCAGGATCAGCACATTCTCCTCGACCCGCCACGACGCGAGGCGCGACAGGAAGTTCATCCCCAGCACGTTCGTGTCGCCGAACGCAGGCGACACCACCACCTGGAGGTCGCGAGCGACGATCGCGCCGAACTTCAATTCGCGGATCCGGCCCGATTGCGCGGGGATCGCGCCATTGGCGGTCTGGAGCACGATCGGCACGACGCTGGTCCGCGCATCGATCCCCGCCGCGTCCGCGGTCTTCGTCGACAGCGCGGTGATCGTCGCGCCGCTGTCGATCAGCAACCGGCGCTCGACGCCGTCGATCCGCGCCCGCGCCCAGAAATGGCCGTCCGCCGCCATGCGGATACGGACCTCGCCGCCGACGACCTGCTGGTCCTCGATCCGCAGAAGCTTGGCGATCTTGCCGAGATAGGGATCGAACTGGCTGCGCTGCCCGATCGCCACGAAGAGCAGGCCGACCAGCACCAGCGTCATCGCGAAATTGACGAGTGTTCGAACGATCGGGATCCGCTGCGCGACGACGAAGACCAGCACTGCGAGCCCGAGCGCCACGTACAGCGTCTGATGCTGGGCCAGGTCGGGGAGCAGCCCCGAAAGCGGGGTGCCGGCGGGCGTGGAAATGGGCGGATCCTGCAAGAAGGGGGTGGACAGCCTATGCTATCCACCCCCGGATTTACGGTTGCTGACCGGCGCGGCTTACTGCGCGTCGCCGTCCTGGTTTTTCGTCACGCCACCGGTGCCGCCGACGCCGTCCGGCATGCCCGTATCGGTAAACGTCTCGGGCTCGTCACCGCCTTCGCCGCGCTCGACCGCATCGGAGCGCGACTGCACCGCCTGTTCGATGTCGCTGCGCGGGTCCGCGTCACGATCCTCGGGACGCGTTTCGGGATTGGTGCCTGCATGCGGATCGGTCATCGTCACACCTCCGGTTGGATGGGAGCGGGATCGGTCGAGGGACCGCTCGGATCGGGATAATCCACGTCGGGTGCGGGTGGATTGAACTCCGGCGGGGGCGTCGTCGGCTCGGCAGGCGACGAGGGCGTCGGGAATTCTGCGGGGGGTTGGGTAGCCATGATGCTCTCTCCTTCTTCTGCATCAACGCGTGCGATCACGTGTAGTTGCCTTGCGTGCTTGCCCCGGCATACAACGTTGGTATAGACGCGCCCGCTACGGCGATGTCCTGTGCGGGCGTGGCGGAACTGGTAGACGCAGCAGGTTTAGGTCCTGCCATCGCAAGATGTGGGGGTTCGAGTCCCTTCGCCCGCACCACTCCGCCGCTCGGGCGGGGCGACACCCAGACGAATTTTTCCCGAATGCTCTTTTAGACAAAGGCCGGACATGCAGACTGTCGAGACGTTGAACGAGGGCCTCAAGCGCGCCTACACCCTCACCATCACCGCGAAGGATATCGATGCGAAGGTCGATGTCGAGCTGAAGCGCCTCGCGCCGCAGATGAAGATGCCGGGCTTCCGTCCGGGCAAGGTGCCGGCGAACCTCATCCGCAAGATGCACGGCCCGGCGCTGACGCAGGACGCGGTGAACGCGGCGATCCAGGAGGGCGTCCAGACGCTCGTCGCCGAAAAGCAGCTGCGCCCCGCGATGCAGCCTTCGGTCGAGCTGGAAGACGGCTACGACATCGGCAAGGATGCGGTCGTCAAGGTCGAGCTGGAAGTCCTCCCGCAGGTGCCGGCACCCGCGATCGACGGCCTGAAGCTCGAGCGCCTGACCGTGCCCGTCGCCGACGAGGCGGTCACCGAGCAGCTCCAGAAGTTCGCCGACCAGCAGAAGAAGTGGGACGATGCCGCTGACGACTATGTCGCGGCGATGGGCGACCTCGTCACCGTCGATTTCGTTGGCAAGACCGCCGATGGCGTTGCGTTCGACGGCGGCACGGGCACCGACATGGGCGTCGAGCTCGGCGCAGGGCGTCTGATCCCAGGCTTCGAGGATCAGCTCGTCGGCGTGAAGACCGGCGACGACAAGGTCCTGAACGTGACCTTCCCCGAGGAGTATCAGGAGAAGTCGCTCGCGGGTCAGCCGGCCACGTTCGACATCACCGTCAAGTCGGTGAAGACCGCGGGCGAGAGCGCGATCGACGAGGATCTGGCCAAGTCGCTGGGTCTCGAGAGCCTCGAGCAGCTCACGGGCCTGCTCAAGGGTCAGATCGAGCAGGAGCATAACGGGCTCACGCGCACGCACATGAAGCGCAAGCTGCTCGACCAGCTCGCCGAGGGTCACGACTTCGAGGTTCCGCCGTCGATGGTGGAAGCCGAGTTCAACCAGATCTGGCAGCAGCTCCAGCACGAAGCCACGCACGAAGCCGATCCCGAGGCCGCGATGGCCGAGATGGAAGGTGAGCGCGACGATTACCGCAAGATCGCCGAGCGTCGCGTGCGCCTCGGCCTGCTCCTGTCCGAGATCGGCCAGGCGAACGGCGTCGAGGTGTCCAACCAGGAAATGCAGCGTCTGCTCGCGCAGGCTGCGCAGCAGTATCCCGCCGAGCAGCGTCAGCAGTTCATGCAGTATGTGCAGTCCGAGCCGATGGCCGCTGCCCAGCTGCGCGCGCCGCTGTACGAGGACAAGGTCGTCGACTTCCTGTTCGAGAAGGCCGAGATCACCGATCGCGAAGCGACCCGCGAGGAGCTGGAAGCTGCGATCGAGAGCGAGGACGGTTTCGCGAGCGGCACGCACGTGCATGACCACGACAACCACAAGCCGAAGAAGAAGGCTGCCGCCAAGAAGGCCAAGCCTGCATCCGACGACGCTGCTGCGGACGACACCGTGACGGACGAGGCTTCAGACGAGGCCAAGCCCGCCAAGAAGGCGCCTGCCAAGAAGAAGGCGGCACCGGTCGAGGCCGAGACCGCGGTGACCGAGTCGTCGCCGGTCGCGGGCGAGAATGCCGAGGGCACCGAAGCCGCCGACGCACCGGTGAAGAAGCCGCGCGCCAAGAAGGCGCCGACCAAGACCGAGGCGTAACGCCGATCGAGTGCCTCGTCGTCGAGGCACTCGACCCGTTTTCGGGCCACCTCCCCGGCGGAGGCCGGGGTCCAGTTGGAAAGGCTACTATAACGGCGCGTAAAGCTCCGTTATGGACCTTCCCCGACTGGACCCCGGCCTCCGCCGGGGATTTGCGTTTCAGGGGGTTCGGTGGCCGAAAATAGCATCTGCAAGGCAGCCTCCGGCACGATAGGGCAGGGCATGACTGAACCCAGAATCGCCGTCCTCCTCCCCTGCTACAACGAAGCGGCGGCGATCGCGCAGACCGTGGCGGGGTTCCGCGCCGCGCTGCCGGGCGCCACCATCTACGTGTACGACAACAACAGCGCGGACCGGACGGTGGAGGTCGCGCGCGCGGCGGGTGCCGTCGTGCGAACCGAGCGGATCCAGGGCAAGGGCGCGGTCGTCCGCCGCATGTTCGCGGATATCGACGCCGACATCTATGTGATGGCGGACGGCGACGCGACCTATGACGCGGCGTCCGCACCGGCGCTGGTCGCGCGCGTGCTCGACGAGCAACTCGACATGGTGGTCGGCTCGCGTATCAGCCAGGTTCAGGAGAGCTATCGCCGCGGGCACCGGTTCGGCAACGCGCTGCTGACGGGGATGCTTGCGCGGCTGTTCGGGCGCAGCTTCACCGATATCCTGTCGGGCTACCGCGTGTTCTCGCGCCGGTTCGTGAAAAGCTTTCCGTCGCTGTCGGCGGGGTTCGAGATCGAGACCGAGATCAGCGTCCACGCGCTCGAGCTCAAGATGCCGATCGGCGAGGTCGAGACGCCCTATTATGCGCGGCCAGAGGGATCCGAGTCGAAGCTCAGCACCTATGGCGATGGGTGGCGGATCCTGCGGACGATCATGACGCTGTACCGGATCGAGCGGCCCTTGTGGTTCTTCGGCGTGATCGGTGGCGCGTTTGCGGTGCTCGCGCTGGTCCTCGGTATCCCGTTGGTACTTACCTATATCGAGATCCACCAGGTGCCGCGCTTTCCGACCGCGATCCTGATCACCGGCCTGGGGATCTTCGCCGCGCTGAACGTCTTTACGGGGCTGATCCTCGATACGGTTGTCCGGGGCCGTCGCGAGGTGCGGCGGCTGGCCTACCTGGCCTACCCCGCGCCTGGAGTCTGATTCCCTCGCCCCTCCGGGGAGAGGGAAGGAGGAGTCGTAGGCGACGGGAGGGTGAGGGGCGGTTGGCGGATCCCAACTGCCCCTCACCCTCCCACCCGGCTCCGCCGTGCTGACCCCTCGCTCTCCCCGGAACGGCTAGGGTAGGTGGTTCTCCTGACGGGTAGCAGGGCTTGAACTCCCCGTTGCGAGCGCCGATGTTGGCGGTTCACTGGGGCATAAGAGAGATTTCCATGCACAATCCGTTCGAGACCGGCGACTTTGCTAGCCCATTGGCCAGCGCCGGGCTCGGCCTGCAGCAGACGCAAGCAGGCCTGGTTCCCATCGTCATCGAGCAGTCGAACCGCGGCGAGCGCTCGTTCGACATCTTCTCGCGCCTGCTCCGCGAGCGCATCATCTTCGTGACCGGTGGCGTCGAGGACGGCATGGCCTCGCTGATCACCGCCCAGCTGCTCTTCCTCGAGTCCGAGAACCCGAAGAAGGACATCTTCATGTACATCAACTCGCCGGGCGGTGTCGTCACGGCGGGCATGGCGATCCACGACACGATGCGGTACATCCGTCCGCGGGTCGGCACGGTGTGCATCGGCCAGGCGGCCTCGATGGGCAGCTTCCTGCTCGCGAGCGGCGAGCCGGGCATGCGAGTCGCGATGACCAACGCGCGCATCATGATCCATCAGCCATCGGGTGGTGCACAGGGCATGGCCAGCGACATCGAGATCCAGGCGCGCGAGATCCTGCGGATCCGCAAGCGTATGAACGAACTGTACGCGCAATATACCGGCCAGCCGATCGAAGAGATCGAGCGCCGGATGGACCGCGATACGTTCCTCGAAGCGAACGAAGCGAAGGATTTTGGCCTGGTCGACGAGGTGTTCGACAAGCGTCCCGCCCCTGCGGACGACACGGCGAAACCTGCGTAAAGCCCGCTCAAGCGGGGCCGGCATGGGGCGAATCGTAAATCCCGCCGGTTTATTTGATTGTAGGAACTCCGGGGTACGTTACGGTAGCGGCCCCGGAAACGGCACGTGCACCGACATGCGCGAGAGGTGATTGAATGACGAAGCTGAGCGGTGGCGACTCGAAGAGCACCCTCTATTGCTCGTTCTGCGGCAAGTCGCAGCACGAGGTCCGCAAGTTGATCGCCGGGCCGACGGTCTTCATCTGCGACGAGTGCGTCGAGCTATGCAACGACATTATCCGTGAGGAGACGAAGTCGGCGTTGGTGTCCAAGAAGGACGGCGGCGTGCCGACTCCGCAGGAGATCTGCGACGTCCTCGACGATTACGTGATCGGCCAGAAGCGCGCCAAGCGCGTCCTGTCGGTGGCGGTGCACAATCACTACAAGCGGCTCAACCACGGCGCGAAGGGTGCCGATGTCGAGCTGTCCAAGTCGAACATCCTGCTCGTCGGGCCGACCGGTTGCGGCAAGACTCTGCTCGCGCAGACGCTCGCCCGCATCCTCGACGTGCCGTTTACGATGGCCGATGCGACGACGCTGACCGAAGCCGGCTATGTCGGCGAGGATGTCGAGAACATCATCCTCAAGCTGCTCCAGGCCTCCGACTACAACGTCGAGCGGGCGCAGCGCGGGATCGTGTATATCGACGAGATCGACAAGATCAGCCGCAAGGCCGAGAACCCGTCCATCACGCGCGACGTGTCGGGCGAGGGCGTGCAGCAGGCACTGCTCAAGCTGATGGAAGGGACGACCGCGAGCGTTCCTCCGCAGGGTGGTCGCAAGCATCCGCAGCAGGAGTTCCTGCAGGTGGACACGACGAACATCCTGTTCATCTGTGGCGGTGCGTTCTCGGGTCTCGAGAAGATCATCGGCGATCGTCTGCAGGGCAAGTCGATCGGCTTCGGCGCCTATGTCGCCGGGCCGGACGAGCGCAAGACGGGCGAGACGTTGAAGTCCGTCGAGCCTGAGGATCTGCTCAAGTTCGGGCTCATCCCCGAGTTCGTCGGTCGTCTGCCGGTCATCGCGACGCTCGAGGATCTCGATGTCGACGCGCTGGTGAAGATCCTGAAGGAGCCGAAGAACGCGCTGGTCAAGCAGTACCAGAAGCTGTTCGAGATGGAGGACGTCGCGCTCGGCTTTACCGACGACGCGCTGGTCTCGGTCGCCAAGAAGGGCATCGAACGCAAGACCGGTGCGCGCGGGCTTCGTTCGATCCTCGAGAGCATCCTGCTCGACACGATGTTCGACCTGCCCGGCATGGACGGCGTCGACGAGGTGATGATCGACAAGGACGTGATTGAAGGCCGCAAGGAACCGATCCGCGTCTATGCCGAGAAGAAGAAGACCGGCGACGCGGCGTAAGGCTCGGCCGGTTCGAGATTGGGAAAGGGCGCCGAGCGATCGGCGCCCTTTTTCGTTTGGGGTGAAACTCGCCGCTTAAACCCCCTCCCGTCATCCTGACGAAAGTCGGGATCCAGAGTACCGAGAGCGGGCCTGTGTGGCTCTGGGTCCTGACTTTCGTCAGGATGACAGTGGGGGGTGTTGGCGCGCACATATTTTGGCGTCCTCCGTGCCGATGAGAGCAAGACCGGCGACCTGGCGTGACGGCCTGTCGGTTCGAGTTTGGGGAAAAGCACTGGGCGACCCGCGCCGCGTTTCGTTTGGGGAGCGAGCCGATTCGTAAAAACCCCTCCGTCATCCTGACGAAAGTCAGGATCCAGGGTACCGAGCGCCGGCCTGTGTGGCCCTGGGTCCTGACTTTCGTCAGGATGACCGAGTGGGGGACGTGGTGGCGCCCTACATTCTCCATCGCGTTGGGAAGGGGGGGGCCGGGTTGGCCGCTAGGGTTGCGTGGTAAGCAGCCGGATCCGCTCATCATCCTTCGGGCGCCCGAACAGCCTAAGCATCTCGGCCAGTTCGTCACGACGCGGCACATAGATGGTTGCCTCTTCCACCCCGATCGGCACGCGCGTCCGCGGAAGCACCTCCGTCCACCCCGCCGAAGTCGCGACATGAAACCCCGCCATGATCTCGACCATCAGTGGCGGCGCCTTCCACTGGCCGAACACCGTGGATCGGAACATCAAGCTGGCCGACTCCTTCGCCGGACCGACTCCCAGTCGCGCCATCACGCGGCGGGCATCCTCGACGCTCGTCACCAGGTCGACGTCGGCGACCGTGATCGGCACCACCCCGTGAAGCGCGACCGCCGCGCTGGAAATCACCCACCACGGATCGCGTGCGTCGTGCATCGCGTGCGCCACCATGACGAGCGTTTGGCGAAGATCGGGGGGCAACATCGGGCCAATCTACCCGAACCCGGCCCCTGCACAATCGCCCGCACTCGGACCCTTATCGGCCGTCACGCATTCGTTGGGTAAGTGAAACGAGGGAGCTTGCATGACGATCGAAGTGGCCGACCGACCGAACGCAGACGTGGCGGAGACGATGCCCGACCGTCTGGCGCTCCCGATCTGGACGCTCGTCGCGCCGGGGCTGGGGCTCGTCGCGATCCTCGTCGGGCTGGCCAAGATGGGCGCGCTCGGCACGGCAGCCGCGGTGATCGTGCTGATCGGCAGCGTGCTGGCGGCGGTGCATCATGCCGAGGTGATCGCGCACAAGGTGGGCGAGCCGTTCGGCACGCTCGTCCTCGCGATCGCGGTCACGGTGATCGAGGTGTCGCTGATCGTCTCGCTGATGCTCTCCAACGCGGGCGATGCGACCACGCTGGCGCGCGACACGGTGTTCGCGGCGATCATGATCATCCTCAATTTCATCATCGGCCTCTGCCTGCTCGCGGGCGCGGTGCGGCATCACGAGCAGCGCTTCACGTTGAAGGGCATGACCGCCGCGCTTGGCGTGCTCGCGGCGATGGCGGTGCTGTCGCTGATCCTCCCGAACTACACCTCGTCGACCTCGGGTCCGACCTATGCGGCGTCGCAGCTGATGTTCGTCGCGGTCGTCTCGCTGATCCTCTACGGGACGTTCGTGCTGGTGCAGACGGTGCGCCACCGCGACTATTTCCTGCCCTCGACCGACGACAAGGACGATCATGCCGCGCCGCCGTCGCGTCGTGCGACGGGGATCGCGTTCGCCGCGCTGCTGGTGGCGCTCGTCTCGGTGGTGCTGCTCGCCAAGACCTTGTCGCCGACGATCGAGGCGGCGGTGCTCGGGGCCGGCCTGCCGCTGACCGTGGTCGGCGTGGTGATCGCCGCGCTGGTGCTCGCGCCCGAGAGCCTCGCCGCGTACAAGTCGGCGCGGCGCAACCGGTTGCAGACGAGCCTCAACCTCGCGCTCGGCTCCGCGCTGGCGACGATCGGGCTGACGATCCCGAGCGTGGCGATCGTGTCGCTCGTCCTCGACCTGCCGATCGCGCTTGGGATCGACGCCAAGAGCATGACGTTGCTCGCGCTGTCGCTGTTCGTCGCCACGCTGTCGCTCGGCACCGGGCGGACGACGGTGTTGCAGGGCGTCGTCCATCTCGTGATCTTTGCGGCCTATCTGTTCACGACCGTGGTGCCGTGATGCGTCAGGGGCGCTGCGTCGCTAGATAGGCGATGACGTCGGCGCGGTCCTTCGGGTCGGCAAGCCCCGCAAACGCCATCGTCGTGCCGGGGACCATCCGGCGCGGGTTGGCGAGCCATTGGTCCATGCGCGCCGCGTCCCATGTTCCGCTGAGTGCCTTCAGGCCGGCGGTATAGGCGAAGCGCGGGCGGCGCTCGCCGACGGGGCCGCCGAGTACGCCGTAGAGATTGGGGCCATCGGTATCGCCCGCATAGCGCCCGATCGTATGGCATGCGGTGCAGCGGCGGAAGACGCGCTCGCCGCGCGCGATCTGGCTTGTCGAGGCCGCGTCCGGCGCTGACCCGCATCCCGCGAGTGCCAACGCGAGCAAGGACCAGCCCGCGGCGTTCATGGTCTCTGGCGAGCCGCCAAGGCGAGGCCTGCGGCGATCTGCACGACCGCATAGAGGCGGCGACGGCCGGGGCGGTCGACGAAGGGCGAGACCAGTTTCTCCGTGCCGAGCGCGTCGTCCTTCCAGAGATCGACGTGGCGGCGCGGCTGGAGCAGGCCGATCAGGCCGTCGCCGACCATGAAGATCGCGGCCATCTCCGCCGCGCGCGCTGGCCAGATGTTCTCCTGCGCACGCAGGAGCCCAGGGTCACGCGTGTTGGCTTTTGAGATTCCTGGACCCCCGCGTTCGCGGGGGAACGGCGGCGTGGTCATTGTGGCTTACCCTTTGCGGCTTGCGCGGCTTTCCAGGCGGCCACGTCTTCGAGCGCGATACTGCGGCGGAGGACCAGAGAGTCCGGGTCGATCACGACATGCGCACCCGCCGGGACCGACAGGCTCGCCTTCCCGCCGGTCATCGGCACCGTCCGCGTCCTGCCGTCGACCTGTACCTCGACCGGCAGCGGGAACGCACCATTGCCCGGCACCCTCCACGCCAACGTCAGCATGGTTCCGGTCCGAGTCTCGACCAGCTCGGGCAGCGCCGCCTGGCGGAGATAGACGTCGAAGAACCAGCCATAGTCCTTCCCCGTCACCTTGCGGACGAGCGCTTCATATTCCTTCGTCGATCCGAACCGCGGTTTGAAATTCCCCGGCTTGGGATCCGCGCGGCCGTATACCGCCAGCCGCGTGACGTCGAAAAACGCCTTGTCGCCGATCAAGGCGCGCAGCGTGTGCAGCATCCACGAGCCCTTATAGTAGATGTCCTGCCCAGCACCGCCCTTGTCGAGTTCGTACACCTCTTCCTCGGTGGTGATGCGCTGTTGCGTGATCGGCTTCAGGTTCATGATCGAGGTCCGCTCGCCCTGCATCATCGCCGCATAGCGCGCACGCCCCTCGCGCCACTGGCCGTAGAGCGGCTGCATGTACGTGCCATAGCCCTCGTGCAGCCAGTAATCGTCCCAGTTCGCCGCGGTCAGCTGATTGCCGAACCACTCATGCGCGAACTCGTGCTGGAACAGCCAGTCGAACCCTTCCGGCGCCTTGGCATACTCGTTGCCATAGGCGTTGATCGTCTGGTGCTCCATGCCCTTGTGCGGAGTCTCGACCACGCCGAGCTTTTCGTCGCCGAACGGGTAGGGGCCGATCATGCTTTCGAAGAAGTCGAGCGTCGGCGCGAATTCGGCGAATAGCGTCTCGGCCTGCGCCTTCTCGCCGGGGAGGTACCAGTAATGCATCGGGATGCTGTTGCCGTAGCGGCTCTTGTAGGTGCCGCTGATCTCCTCATACGGCCCGACGTTCAGCGCGATGCCATAGGTATTGGGATGCTTGGCGCGCCAGTTCCAGATCGTTCGGCCGTCGGCCAGCGTATCGACCCCGAGCAGTACGCCGTTCGACGGCGCCTTCAGCCCCTTGGGCACGGTGATGTGGAGCGTGACCAGCGCGGGCTCGCCGGTCGGGAAATCGAGGCACGGCCAGAACAGGTCGCAGCCATAGCCCTCCGCGGTCGTCGCAAACCAGGTGCGGCCGTCGGGCGTCTTCGACCAGACCATGCCGTCGTCCCACGGCGCCTTCACCGCGACATGCGGCGTGCCGCCATAGGTGATCTTCGCGGTGACCTTGCCGCCAGCCGCGACCGGCTTGGGCAGCGTGATCGTCAACCGCCCCTCGGGATTGCTCCACGCCGTCGGCGCGAGCGGCACGCCGTCGATCGCGATCGCGCTGACGGGCAGGTTGCGGTCAAGGTCGATCGGCAGGCGGCTGATTGGTGCCTTTGCGGTGAAGACCAATGTGGCCACCCCGTTCAGGCTTTCCGTCTCGGGAAGCACCTCGAACGCAAGATCCGCGCTGTCGAAGGTGAGCGCGGTCTGCTCGGCGGTCAGCACGCCGCCGGACCGCTGCGTCTGCGCGGTGATCGCCGGTTCGCCCTTCGTCGGGAGCGGGGCGGCGGCAAGAAGCGCAGTGGCGCTGGTGGCGAGTAGAAGACGCGAAATCATCCGTTCACTCTCGCGCCGGACGCCGTCCGTTACAACCCCGTGGCCCCGGGCAGCGTGATGCCGCGGAGGCCTAAGGTCAGGGTTACGTGCGCGATGTTCGCGGCTCCGGTCGCCCGCGCTTGCGCGAAATGGCCGGACTTGGCGCGAAGCGACACCGCTTAACCGCACCAACCAATTGATGGACGCTTCATCCTCACCATATAAGACTCAATAATGCCCTCCATGCAGGCACCCACCGGAGCGTTCATGACCCAGTACCCCGTCCTTCCCCTTCGCGACATCGTCGTCTTCCCGCACATGATCGTGCCGCTGTTCGTCGGTCGCGATAAGTCCGTTGCCGCGCTCGAAGCGGCGATGGCGGCGGACAAGGAGATCTATCTCGTTGCGCAGGTCGATCCGGCCGAGGACGATCCCTCGCGTGACGACCTGTACTCGATGGGCGTCACCGCCACCGTGCTGCAGCTGTTGAAGCTGCCCGACGGCACGGTTCGCGTGCTCGTCGAGGGCAAGCAGCGCGCGACGCTGGAGACGCTGGACGAGAGCGGCGAGTTCCTGACCGCGACGGTCGAGCCGGTTGCCGATGCCGAGGTCGAGGGCGCCGAGGTGACCGCACTGATGCGCTCGGTCGTCGACCAGTTCGAGAATTACGCCAAGCTCAACCGCAAGCTCGCGTCCGAGACCGCGGTCCAGATGTCGGAGATCGAGGACGCATCGAAGCTGTCCGACGCGGTCGTCGCCAACATCGCGATCAAGGTCGCCGAGAAGCAGGCGATGCTGCTCGAGACCAACCCGTCCAAGCGCCTCGAAATGGCGATGACGGCGATGGAGGGCGAGCTGGGCGTCCTGCAGGTCGAGAAGAAGATCAAGAGCCGCGTCAAGCGCCAGATGGAGAAGACGCAGCGCGAATATTACCTCAACGAGCAGTTGAAGGCGATCCAGCGCGAGCTCGGCAACGAGGATGGCGAGGGCGAAGGCGACGAGATCGCCGAGCTGACGCAGAAGATTGCGACGCTCAAGATGAGCAAGGAAGCGCGCGGCAAGGCGACCGCCGAGCTGAAGAAGCTCAAGACGATGGCACCGATGAGCGCCGAGGCGACCGTCGTGCGCAACTATCTCGACGTGCTCCTCGGGCTCCCCTGGGGCAAGAAGTCGAAGATCAAGAAGGACATCGCCGCCGCGCAGGGGACGCTGGACGAGGATCATTACGCGCTCGAGAAGGTCAAGGACCGGATCGTCGAGTATCTTGCGGTGCAGGCGCGCACCAACAAGCTGAAGGGGCCGATCCTGTGCCTCGTCGGCCCTCCCGGTGTCGGCAAGACCTCGCTCGGCAAGTCAATCGCCAAGGCGACGGGTCGCGAGTTCATCCGCCAGTCGCTCGGCGGCGTGCGCGACGAAGCCGAGATCCGTGGCCATCGCCGCACCTATATCGGCTCGCTGCCGGGCAAGATCGTGACGAACCTGAAAAAGGCCGGCACGTCGAACCCGCTGTTTCTGCTCGACGAGATCGATAAGCTCGGCCAGGATTTCCGCGGAGATCCGGCGTCGGCGCTGCTTGAGGTGCTCGATCCGGAACAGAACGGCAAGTTCCAGGACCATTATCTCGAGGTCGATATCGACCTGTCGGACGTGATGTTCGTGTGCACGGCGAACTCGCTGAACCTGCCGCAGGCGCTGCTCGACCGCATGGAGATCATCCGTCTGGAGGGCTATACCGAGGACGAGAAGGTCGAGATCGCCGAGCGGCATCTCGTTGCCAAGCAGATCGAGGCGCACGGGCTGAAGCCCGGCGAGTTCACGCTGACGCAGGCGGGGCTTCGTACGCTCATCCAGCAGTATACGCGCGAGGCAGGCGTCCGCACGCTCGAGCGCGAGATCGCCAAGCTGTGCCGCAAGGCGCTGCGCCAGATCCTTGAGAACAAGACGACCAGCGTCACGATCACGCCCGAGAATGTCGGTGAGTATGCCGGCGTGCAGAAATACCGTCACGGCCTTGGCGAGACCGAGAACCAGATTGGTGCGGTCACCGGGCTCGCCTGGACCGAGGTCGGCGGCGAATTGCTGACGATCGAGAGCGTGACGGTCGCGGGCAAGGGCCAGGCCAAGCTCACCGGCAAGCTCGGCGACGTGATGAAGGAATCGATCGAGACCGCGTTCAGCTTCGTCAAGGCGCGCGCGCCGAGCTACGGGATCAAGCCGAGCCTGTTCGCGCGCAAGGACATCCATATCCATCTGCCCGAGGGTGCGGTCCCGAAGGACGGTCCGTCGGCGGGGATCGGCATGGTCACGTCGATCGTCTCGACGCTGACCGGCGTGCCGATACGGCGCGAGGTGGCGATGACTGGCGAGGTTACGCTGCGCGGCCGCGTACTGCCGATCGGCGGCCTCAAGGAGAAGCTGCTGGCCGCGCTGCGCGGGGGGATCGAGACGGTGCTGATCCCGGCGGAGAACGAGAAGGACCTTGCGGAGATCCCGGCCAACATCAAGGAAGGGCTGAAGATCATCCCCGTTTCGCATGTCGACGAGGTGCTGCGTCTTGCGCTGACCGAGCCGCTCGAGGCGATCGAGTGGACCGATGCGGACGAGCTTGCGGCACTGCCGCCGGCACCGATCGCACCCGTCGGGGGCAGCCTGCACCACTAATCCATGTTTGGATTCTCTGCGGTGATGCGGCGGTTTCGTTTGACAGCAGACGAGGCCGCCGCATTATTGAGCGCTGACTGCGGCGGTGATTCTATCGCGGCCGAATTGTGACTTTTTCGGGGGATTTTATGAACAAGCAGGAGCTGATCGCGACGGTCGCCGACACGTCGGGGCTCGTCAAGGCCGACGCAGTAAAGGCGGTCGAGGCGGTGTTCGACGCGATTGAGGCATCGCTGAAGAAGGGCGAGGAGGTTCGCTTGGTCGGCTTCGGCACGTTCTCGATCTCCAAGCGCAAGGCGTCGACGGGCCGCAACCCGCGCACCGGCGAGCCGATGACGATCAAGGCCTCGACCCAGCCGAAGTTCAAGGCCGGCAAGGGCCTCAAGGACGCGGTCAACTAGGACCGGTGTCGATAGGGCTGGACAGGCAGGCGCAGTCTGCTTAAAGGCCCGCTTCCGAACGAGTTTCGGGCGCGTAGCTCAGCGGTAGAGCACACCCTTCACACGGGTGGGGTCACAGGTTCAATCCCTGTCGCGCCCACCAGATTTACGCCGGTCTTCTCGTTGAGAAGGCCGGCGTTTCTGTATGTGGCGTGCGTCCGGCATCGCGATTTCTGCGCACGGATTATTCCAAATACCCCGTCATCCTGACGAAAGTCAGGATCCAGTGCCACGGAGGATCGCCGCCGATTACTCTGGATCCTGACTTTCGTCAGGATGACGGATGGCGGCGTTTACCGAAGGTCTGGTCGTTGACTTAGATCATGACACTTTCTTCATTAGGCCCGTTCGTTCGATCGAACTAAACGCCGCCGCGTGGTCCAGTCCCGACTCCTAGACATCGCGATCAGCGAATTCGGCGCCAAGGGCCTCGAAGGCGCCAGCACGCGCGGGATTGCCGCGGCGGCCGGCACCGCGATGTCGTCGATCACCTATCATTACGGCGGCAAGGAGGGGCTGTACCTAGCCGCCGCCGACCGGATCGCCGAGCGCATGGCCGCGGTGATGGGCGAGCCGATCGAGCTGTCGCCCGAGATCGCCACCGACGACGCCGCGGGCGCGCGCGCGCGGATCCACCGCATTCTCGGGCGCCTGGCAGACAAGATGGCAAGCGCCGACAGCGCCGACTGGACGCTGTTCGTGCTGCGCGAACAGATGAAGCCGAGTGAGGCGTTCGAGCGGATCTATGGCGGCGTGATGGGCCAGATGGTCCGCCAGCTCGGCGACCTCGTCTGCATCGTCACCGGGCACCGCAACGTCCGCACGGCGCGGATCGCGACGATCACGCTGCTCGGGCAGGTGGTGGCGCTGCGATCGAGCCACGCGACTTGCCTCAAACTGCTCGAGCGCGACACGCTCGAGCCTTCCGACATTCTCGATATCAAAGCGCGGATCGACGCCAATATCGACGCCATTCTCGATTCGATGCGTGCTGAAGAACAGGGCCAGGCATGACCGACCAGACGAACCATTCCGACACCGACCATGACGACGAGGACCGCAAGCGCGATCCGAACGGCGAGGACCAGCAGTCCGATACCGACCAGCAGGACGAGTCCGACGAGTCCGACGACGACAAGAAGCCGTCGGTCTTCCAGAAGCCGCTGTTCTGGATCATCCTCGTCATCGTCGTCGGCGCGCTGATCATCGGCGGCGTGTTCTACTGGCTGCACGCGCGGCAGTTCGAATCGACCGACGACGCGTTCGTCGACACGCACATCGTCCGGCTCGCACCACAGGTCGCGGGCACACTGGTGCAGGTCGCCGATATCGACAACCGCCATGTCGAGGCTGGCCGCCTGCTCGCGGTGATCAAGGCGTCGGGTCGCGACGCACAGGTCGCCGAGGCGCAGGCCAACGAGCAACAGTCGCGCGCGCAGTTCGCGCAGGCGCAGGCGCAGGTCACCGCCGCCGAGGCGCAGCGCCAGCAGGCGGCGGCGCAAGCCCGCGTCCCGATGGCGGCCGCGGTCAAGGCGCAGCAGGATCTCGCGCGCTACGAGGCGTTGCTGCGGCTCGATCCGAGCGCGGTCGCAGGCCAACAGCTCGACCAGGCGCGTGCCACCGCCCGCCAAACCGCGGCGGATGCAGCACAAGCCCGCGAGCAGATCGACACCGCGACCGCGCAGATCACGGTCGCGCGGAGACAGGTCGGCGCGGCGAAGTCGGTGATCGACGCCAAGCGCGCGCTGGTCGACCAGGCAAACGTCAGCATCAGCGACCTCCGCCTGACCGCGCCGGTCGCGGGGCAGGTGGTCAACCGCTCGGTCAACATCGGCTCCTATGTCGCCCCCGGCACGCAGCTGATGGCGATCGTCCCCGACACGATGTGGGTGACCGCGAACTTCAAGGAAACGCAGCTCACGCTGATGAAGATCGGCCAGCCCGTCGACATCAAGGTCGACGCGTATCCGGGCATCGAGTTCAAGGGCCATGTCGATTCGATCCAGCGCGGCGCGGGCCAGGCGTTTGCCTTGCTGCCCCCGCAGAACGCCACCGGCAATTACGTGAAGGTCGTCCAGCGCGTCCCCGTGCGGATCGTGTTCGACGTCAAGAACGGCCCCGATCCGAAGCGCTATCCGATCGGCCCCGGCATGTCGGTGGTGCCGACCGTCAAGGTGCGCTGAGGTGGCAAAAGCCGCTAAGGTCGATGCGGGCGGCGGCCACACCTGGTCGCCGAGCCGGTCGGCGGCGGGCAAGTACAGCCCGTGGCTGATCGTCGCGATCATCTCGATCCCGACCTTCATGGAGGTGCTCGACACCTCGATCGCCAACGTCGCTCTCGATCATATCTCGGGCGGGCTGTCGATCACCACCGATCAGGCGACCTGGGTGCTGACCAGCTACCTCGTCGCCAACGCGATCGTCATCCCGATCTCGGGCTGGCTGTCCGACGCGATCGGGCGGAAACGCTATTTTCTCCTCTCGATCGCACTGTTCACCTTTGCTTCGCTGCTGTGCGGCCTTGCGCCGAACATCGGGACGCTCGTCGTCGCGCGCGTGCTGCAAGGGATAGGTGGCGGCGGATTGGCACCGGTCGAGCAATCGATCCTCGCCGACACCTTCCCGCCCAAGCAACGCGGCATGGCGTTCGCAGCGTTCGCGATCGTCGTCGTCGTGGGGCCGGTGCTCGGGCCGACGCTCGGCGGGTACATCGTCGAATATTCGAGCTGGCATTGGGTGTTCCTGATCAACGTGCCCGTCGGCATCCTCGCCTGGTTCCTCGTCGAGGCGCTGGTCGACGAGCCCGACCAGGTGAAGAAGGACCGCGACGAACGCTTCAAGCACGGCCTGACGATCGACTATGTCGGCGTCGCGCTGGTTGCGCTGGGTCTCGGTTTCCTCGAGCTCACCTTCGATCGCGGCGAGCGCGAGGACTGGTTCGCCAGCGGCTTCATCGTGATGTCGGCGATCATCGCCGCGGTGTCGCTGATCAGCCTCGTCGTCTGGGAATTGAACCACAAGGACCCGGTGATCGACCTTAAGCTGCTGAAGAACCGCAACTTCGCGCTGACGATCGGCGTGATGGGCGTCACCGGCATGATCCTGTTCGGCACGACCCAGTTGATTCCGCAGATGCTGCAACAAGTGCTTGGCTATAGTTCGCTCGATGCCGGGCTCGCGCTCACCGCGGGCGGTCTCGCGACGCTCGTCATGGTGCCGTTCGCGGGGCGGTTGAGCGGGCTCGTCGACGTTCGCCTGCTGCTGTTCCCGGCGTTGCTCGTCCAGGCGTTCGCGCTGTGGAACATGAGCCATCTGAGCGCCGACATCGCGTTTTCGGATGCGGCATTCGCACGACTGTTCCAGGCGATGGCGCTGCCGTTCCTGTTCGTGCCGATCAACGCGATCGCCTATGTCGGGCTCAAGCAGACGCAGACCGCGCAGGCGTCGAGCCTGCTCAACGTCTCGCGCAATCTCGGCGGAACGATCGGCATCTGCTTTGCGCAGACGCAGCTTGCGGGCGGATTGCAGCGGCACCAGTCCGAACTGACTCAGACGCTCAACCCGCTCGATCCGAACTATAACGACTGGATGCAGAAGGCGGCGGGTGCGTTTGCGGGGCAGGGCGATCCGTCCACCACGCCGCTCGCGGTGCTCTACAGCCAGATGCAGCGGCAGGCGACGATGCTCGCCTTCCTCGACGTGTTCCGCGCGATGATGGTGGTCGTGCTGTGCGTCGCGCCGCTGGTATTATTCATGCGCTCCGGCAAGACCGGCGGCGCCCCCTCGGGAGGGATGCATTGATGCGTGCGCGGTTCATGGTGGTTGCGGTCGCGGCCCTGCTCGCGGGGTGCACCGTCGGCCCGAATTACGTCGCGCCCGAGATGGCGGTGCCGCCGGCGTTCGTCGGTCCGCAAGCCACGGTCGGTGCGACCGTCGATCCGGCGCGCTGGTGGTCCGCATTCGGCGATCCGCAACTCGACAGCCTCGTCGAGCGCGCGCTCAAGGGCAATCCCGACATCGCGATCGCCGCCTCGCGCGTGCGGCAGGCGCGGTTGCAGGAGATCGTCGCGCGGTCTCAGGGGCTGCCCAGCGTCAACGCGAACGCCAGCCCGAGCCATGTCGAGTTCAGCAAGAATGCGGGCCTCTCGCAGATCGCGCGTGCGTTCAGCGGCGGCACGGGGGCGGGCGGGACCGGCTCGACCGGCGGGATCGCATTGCCCGGCAGCGGGATTACGACCTACTCGGTCGGGTTCGACGCGAGCTGGGAGCTCGACCTGTTCGGCGGCGTCCGGCGCAATACCGAGGGCGCGCGGGCACGGACGGAAGCTGCGGTCTGGTCGAAGCGCGACGCTGCGGTGACGCTGGCGGCCGAAGTCGCACAGGCCTATTTCGCGTTACGACTCGATCAGGTGCAGATCGCGACGATCGAAAGCGAGATCGCCAACCAGCGTCGCGCGCTGACGATCGCGGGCAACATCGCCAAGGTCGGCCTCGTTCCGCCGATCGACGTGACGCGCCAGCGCGCGTCGATCACGTCGACCGAGGCCCGCGCCGAACCGGTCCGTGCGGATGTCGATGTCCGCATGCATGCCTTGGCAATCCTGCTCGGTGAGCCGCCCGCGACGTTGATGTCCGAACTCGCCGCGCCGTCGGTTGCGCCGCTGGGCGTGCCGACGATTCCCGCGGGGTTGCCATCGGAGTTGCTGCGCCGCCGCCCCGACGTCCGCGCGGCGGAGCGCGAGCTCGCGGCTTCGACGGCGGATATCGGCGTCGCGGTGGCGGACATGTATCCCAAGTTCAGCCTGACCGGCATGGGCCAGCTGATCTCGACCGCGCTCGGCAATCTGTTCTCGGGCGACAGCCTGCAATTGACCGCGAGCGGTGCGGCGCAGTTCCCGCTGCTCGACTGGGGCCGCCGCAAGGCGACCGTCAAGTCGCGCGAGGAAGACCGCGAGCAGGCATATCTGCGCTATCGCTCGACTGTGTTGCAGGCGTTGCGCGACGTCGAGGATCCGCTCGCGCAGATCGCCGCCGAACGCCGCCGGAACGCGGCGTTGCAGCGCGCGGTCGTCGATGCGCAGAGCAGCGCGCAGGCCGCGCAATCGCAGTACCGGACCGGGTTCGTCGCGCAGGATACCGTGCTGAATACGCAGACCGACGTGCTGGCCGCGCGCGAGCAGCTGGTAGCGAGCGATGCACAGCTGCGGCAGCTGACCGTGGCCTTGTTCAAGGCGCTCGGCGGGGGCTGGGACCAGGCGGAGTGACGGGGTCCACCTCGGGCGTAGCGTCCACCCGACGCGGCGCGCCAACCTGCATTAAATTATCGTCACGTCCGTTCCGACATATCGCTGCAACATATCGGCGCGAAAGAGAGTGCGTCGCCGCCCCTCTCCCCCTGTGGTCGGCGACCTGACCGGGTCTCCCCTGTCCCGGTCTTCTCCCTGAACTACGGGGCGACCATCGAGGTCGCCCCGCCTTTTTCGGTTCGGGAATAGTGCGCCACGTGCCGCGCGGGGATCAGTCTCGAATACCACCGTCCAACCGATCCTCCCCCGCCAGGGGGAGGTGGCAGGCACTTGCCTGACGGAGGGGGAGGCAAAGGAAACCGCTGTTCCGTGTCCGCCTCCTCCAACGCCTCCTGTGCCACCTCCCCCTGGCGGGGGGGGATCCAATACACGTCATCCCAGCGAACGCTGGGATATCCCTCGTGGTGCGCGACATGGGCCTCACGGGGATATCCCAGCTTTCGCTGGGATGACGGTAGTGTTGGGACGTCGCTAATGCTGGAACGTCGGTAGTGTTGGGTAGCTTAAAGCAGTGCCGTCGTCCCGGATCGCTCCGGGACGACGCCAGTCGCTTAGGCGGCCAGCTTGCGCAGGACGTACTGGAGGATGCCGCCGTTGAGGAAATATTCCAGCTCGTTGACGGTATCGATCCGGCACTTGGTCTGGAACGTCTCGCTCGTGCCGTCGGCGCGGGTCATCTTGACCGTCACGTCCTGACGCGGGCGGATGCTCGCCACGTCGAGGATCGTGAACGTCTCCGAGCCGTCGAGGCCGAGCGTCTTGCGATCGGTGCCCTCGGCGAACTGGAGCGGCAGCACGCCCATGCCGACCAGGTTCGAGCGGTGGATACGCTCGAAGCTCTCGGTGATGACCGCGCGGACGCCGAGCAGGTTGGTGCCCTTCGCCGCCCAGTCGCGCGACGAGCCGGTGCCATATTCCTTGCCGGCGACGATCACGAGCGGCGTGCCGTCCTGCTTGAAGCGCATCGCGGCGTCGTAGATCGCCATGACCTCGCCGTCATACTTCGACATGCCGCCTTCGACGCCGGGGACCATCTCGTTCTTGATGCGGATGTTGGCGAAGGTGCCGCGCATCATCACGTCATGGTTGCCGCGGCGTGCGCCATAGCTGTTGAAGTCGGCCTTGCTGACCTGATGCTCCTGGAGGAAGCGGCCGGCGGGGCTGTCCGCCTTGATCGAGCCTGCGGGCGAGATGTGATCGGTGGTAATCGAATCGCCGAGGATCGCGAGCGGCTTGGCGTCGATGATGTCCTGCACCGGCGACGGCGTCATGCTGAGGCCATCGAAGTAGGGCGGGTTGGCGACATAGGTCGACCCTGCGCGCCATGCGTAGGTGTCCGAGCCCGTGACGTCGATCCCGCGCCACTTCGAATCGCCTGCATAGACGTCGCCGTAGCGCGCGCCGAACATCGACGCGTCGATGTTTGCGTCCATCGTGCTGCGGACTTCCTCGTTGGTCGGCCAGATGTCGCGCAGATACACGTCCTGACCGTCGGTGTCCTGACCCAGCGGCGTCTCGATCATGTCGGTCGTGACGGTGCCCTTGATCGCATAGGCGACGACGAGCGGCGGGCTGGCCAGGAAGTTGGCGCGCACGTCGGGCGAGACGCGGCCCTCGAAGTTGCGGTTGCCCGAGAGGACTGACGCCGCGACGAGGTCGTTCTCGTTGATCGCCGACGAGATCGCCGGCGCCAGCGGGCCCGAATTGCCGATGCAGGTCGTGCAGCCATAGCCGACGAGGTTGAAGCCGAGCGCGTTCAGGTCCGCGGTAAGCCCGGCCTTGTCGAGATAGTCGGTGACGACCTGCGAACCCGGCGCGAGCGACGTCTTCACCCAAGGCTTCGACTTCAGGCCCAGAGCGTTCGCCTTGCGCGCGACGAGGCCGGCGGCGACCAGCACCGACGGGTTCGACGTGTTGGTGCAGCTGGTGATCGCGGCGATCACGACGTCGCCGTCGCCGATGTCGTGCTCACGACCCTCGACCGCGACGCGCGCGGGCTGCTCCTTGTGGTACAGCTTGTGGAGGTCGCTGTTGAACACCTCGTCGACCTTGTTGAGGCTGACGCGGTCCTGCGGGCGCTTCGGGCCGGCGAGCGATGCGACGACCGAACCCATGTCGAGCTCGAGCGTGTCGGTGAAGACGGGGTCTTCTGCGTTCTCGTCGCGCCAGAAGCCGTTGGCCTTGGCATAGGCCTCGACCAGCTCGACATTCTCGTCCGAACGCGCGGTGAGGCGCATGTAATCGAGCGTCTTGTCGTCGATCGGGAAGAAGCCGCAGGTCGCGCCATATTCGGGCGCCATGTTGGCGATCGTCGCACGGTCGGCGAGCGTCATCGACGACAGGCCGGGGCCGAAGAACTCGACGAAGCGGCCGACCACGCCCTTGGCGCGCAGCATCTGCGTGACGGTGAGCACGAGATCGGTGGCGGTGATGCCTTCGTTCAGCTTGCCGAGCAGCTTGAAGCCGACGACTTCGGGGATCAGCATCGACACGGGCTGGCCGAGCATCGCGGCCTCGGCCTCGATCCCGCCCACGCCCCAGCCGAGCACGCCGAGACCGTTGATCATCGTCGTGTGGCTGTCGGTGCCGACCAGCGTGTCCGGATACGCGATCATCGTGCCGTCGCCGTGATCACCCGACGACGCCGACGACCAGACGGCCTGGCCGATATATTCGAGGTTCACCTGGTGGCAGATGCCGGTGCCGGGGGGGACGACCTGGAAATTGTCGAGCGCCTTGCTGCCCCACTTCAGGAACTCGTAGCGCTCGATATTGCGCTCGTACTCGAGATCGACGTTATCCTCGAACGCCTTGGGCGTGCCGAACTCGTCGACCATCACCGAGTGATCGATGACGAGGTGGACGGGAACCTGCGGGTTGATCTTCTCGGGGTTGCCGCCGAGCTTGGTCATCGCATCGCGCATCGCGGCGAGATCGACGACGCAGGGCACGCCGGTGAAATCCTGCATCAGCACGCGCGCAGGGCGATACTGGATCTCGCGGTCGCTGCGACGCTCCTTCTGCCAGTCGACGATCGCCTGGATGTCGTCGCGCGTGACGGTCACGCCGTCCTCGAAGCGCAGCAGGTTCTCGAGCAGCACCTTCATCGAAAAGGGCAGGCGGCTGATGTCGCCGAGCTGTTCCGACGCCTTGGCGAGGCTGTAATAGTCATACGACTTGCCGCCGGTGGAGAGGCTCGTGCGGGTCTTTAGGGTGTCCTGGCCGATGGCAGTCATAGGGGTCCTTCCCGTGGGCGTCGGGCCGCCGGGCGCCGAGGGGAAAGCGGCCATATAGGCCACGCGGGCGCACCGGGAACCGAGCGAAAAATGCTGTTACCGAGGGGGCCTTAGCAAGGGGGAGCGGATCGGGGAAGGGCGCGGGTGGCCCGGCGGACCGGATAACTGCGATTGTGGCCGGCCGGGACGGCGCAGGTCGACCAAATCCGCCTGTCGCTGCCGCCGGAAGCGGGTAAGACGGACGGATGACGAACCTCGATCCCGACCTTCGCACTGCCCGACCCGCAGCCGCCCGGCTCTTTGTCGGTACCTATGCCGGCGGTGGCGGCGAGGGGCTGTATCCGCTCCACCGCGACGCCGATGGCGGGCAATGGGCGATGTATGCGGCGGACGAAGCGGCGCAGAACTGCTCGTTCGGCGTCTATGCCGAGCGGACCGGTCTTCATTATCTCGTCGACGAGCATGGCGGATCGGTCGGGGTGTTCCGCGACAGTGGCGACGAATGCGACGGCTGGGCGTGTCTTGTGCGGACTCCGGCCGGCGGTGCTGCGCCCTGCCACATCGCGCTCGATCGCAGCGAATCCTGGTTCGCCGTCGCCAATTACGCGGGGGGCAGCATCATGGTGCAGCGGCTCGATCCGCAGACGGGGTTGCCGGTCGATGCGCCGATCGTGCGCGCCAATGCCGGGTCGGGGCCGAATCCCGATCGGCAGGAGGCGCCGCACGCGCATTGGGTCGGGTTCAGTCCGGACAATCGCTGGCTGTATGCGACCGATCTGGGCACCGACCAGGTGCTGGCCTTTGCCTTCGATGCGGGAAACGGCACGCTCGGCCCACCCATCGTGGCGTTCGACGCGCCGCCGGGATCGGGGCCACGCCATCTGCTGTTGCATCCGAATCGGCCAGAGTTGGCCTATCTCGCCTGCGAATTGACGAGCGAACTGATCCTGCTCGATGTCGCGGGTCCGGCGTTCGTTGCGCGGACGATGGTGTCGACGCTTCCTGCCGACGCGGCGGCGGGGTCGATCGTGGCACATATCGCCGCCAACGCGGCGGGCGACCGGGTCTATGTTTCGAACCGGGGTGACGACAGCATCGCCGTCTTCGCGCTCGATGATCGCGGCGAACCGCGGCTGATGGAGCATGTCGGCAGCGGCGGTGCGTCGCCGCGCTTCTTCCTGCTGCTCGAGGACGAGAAGCAGATGGTCGTCGCGCATGAACGCGATCACCGCGTGACCCGGCTCGATATCGCGCCGGACGGTACGCTGTCGCCTACCGACACCGGAATCGTGGTTCCCGGTGCGGCCTTCGTGCTCGACGCGCGGCCTCGGTCGCGCGCCGAGCCGCCGGTCGGCTAGCTCACGCTGGCGATCAGCAGCGTCAGTTCTTCACGAACCGGGTTCCGCTCGATCCGGCTTGGCCGAATGGCGCGGCGCTTGCCCGGATAGGCGGCGCGGACGGCTTCGCACAGGTCACTGACGGGGACGCGGATGCACGCCCCTTCGTCGCAAACGAGTCGCGGCCTGCCGGCGGCGGTGCCGCACACCGGCCCCTCGCCGGCGAACGCCGGTGCGGTAGTAAGGAAGAGACATGCGGCTGCAATCCGCAAAACGGGTGTAGTATTCTTCATAGGTCTGGCCCCCCACAGGCGTTTGAACTTGGTAAGTGGATCGTTAGGCTCAAAAAGTTTCGGTATCGTTTCGATCGCGGGCAGGTCGGCACGAAAGCTGCGGAAAATCCGCGACCCCCGCGCCCCTGGCCGATTGTAAGGGTCAACTATTGGCCCCTCTCGATCGCTCCGCGTAAGATTAAAACCAACATGGTCTTGATGGAGATGCTGTCCGGCAAATGGTAAGTTGCCGAAGGGTGCCGGATCACGTCTGCGATACTGTCATAGGCGACGACAGTTGAAGCATCGGAAGACTTTAAATCGCGCTGGGGGGCGGGGTGATGACGGGGCTGCTGAAGGGGGAAGCGCGAATACTGCCGTTGTCGCGGACCGCGGCATCCGCACTTCGCACGCTGGCGATCACGTCGGAAGGGCTCGAGGCGCTGTTCGACCGCTTCGGTGACGGCCCGTTTCGCGATGCATTCGAACGGCTGGTGCAGCAGATCTATCGGCTCCGCGGCCGTGTGATCGTCACGGGCATGGGCAAGAGCGGGATCATCGGCCGCAAGCTGACCGCGACGCTAACCTCGACCGGCACCCCCTCGATGTTCCTGCATCCCGCCGAAGCGGGGCACGGCGATCTCGGCATGATCACCGACAAGGATCTGGTGCTGATGATCACGCTCTCAGGCGAGAGCGCCGAGCTTGCCCCGATCATCACCTATTGCAAGCGGTTCGGTATTCCGACGGCGGCGATCACCTCGCGTGCGCAGAGCATGGCGGGGCGCGCGGCCGATGTGCTGCTCAACCTGCCCGCCGTCCGCGAGGCTTGCCCGATCCAGCTGACGCCGACCACCTCGACGATGCTGCAACTCGTGCTGGGCGATGCGCTGGCAATGGCGCTGGTCGATCTGCGGGGATTTTCGGCGGACGACTTTTACAAATTCCACCCCAATGGCCGGCTCGGCGCGCAATTGCTCAAGGTGCAGGACCTGATGTCGACCGGCGCGGACGTGCCCAAGGTCCGCCGTGACGCGACGCTGCTCGATGCCACCACCGAAATGACCCGCGCCCGGTTCGGCGGAACCGCGGTCGTGGACGCAGACGACCGTTTGGTCGGCGCCTTTACCGATGGCGATCTGCGGCGGACGATCACCGGTGGCGGCAACATGGGCGCGCGGGTGGGGGCGTGGATGACGCCCAACCCGATCGAGATCGCCCCGAACGAACTCGCGTCCGAGGCGCTTCGCAGGATGCAGGCGAACAGCGTGACGATGATGTTCGTCGTCGAAGCGGGCTATCTCCTCGGCGTCATCCACATGCACGATACGTTGCGCGCGGGGATAGCCTGACTATCCTGGTCGCCATTCCGGCCCGCGGCGGCTCCTCGCGGCTGCCGATGAAGCCGCTGCGGACGATCGCCGGTCTCAGCCTGCTCCATCGGACGATCGGGCTCGCCCGCCGTGCGATCGCGCAGCTCGACGATGTCGCGCTGGTGGTCGCAACGGATACGCCGGAAATCGCGGCGCATGCCCGCGCGATCGGGTGCGACGCGGTGATGACGCGGGGGGCGATCACGTCGGGATCGGGACGCGCGCTCGCCGCGGCGCTGGCCGCACGGCCGCGGGGGAGGGGGCGGCCCGGAATCGTCGTCAATCTCCAGGGCGATGCGCCGTTCCAGTCGCCCGGCTCGGTGGCCGCGGTCGTATCCGCGCTGTCGGCGGGCAGCGCGGATATCGCGACCTCGGTGGTGCGGCTCGACTGGTCCGCGCTCGATGCGCTGCGCGTGCACAAACGCACCGCGCCGTTCAGCGGCACGACCTGCGTCCGGACGGCCGCGGGGCGCGCGATGTGGTTCTCGAAACAGATCCTGCCCGCGATCCGCGACGAAGCGACGGTGCGGTCGCAATCAGCGGCGCTCTCTCCGGTGTGGCGCCATACCGGGCTCTACGCGTACCGGCTCGCGGCGCTGCAGGCGTTCGAGGCTGCGGCGCCGAGCGATCTCGAACGCTATGAAGGGCTTGAGCAGCTGCGGTTGCTCGAGCTTGGGCTGACGATCGACGCGGTCGAGATCGCGCCCGCGCGGTTCGACATATCGGGGATCGATACCGAGGCCGATATCGTCCGGGCGGAGGCGCTGATCGCGGCGCATGGCGACCCGCTGGACGATCCATGATGGCGCGCGTCTTCGTCGTCCGGCATGGCAATACGTTCGCCGCGGGGGATGCACCGCGGCGGATCGGCGGTCGTACCGATCTGCCGCTGGTGGTCCACGGCCGGGATCAGGCGCGCGCGCTTGGCCAGGATTTCGCCCGGCGCGGGATCGTCTTCGACCGCGTGGTCTGCGGTCCCTTGCAGCGGACCCGACAGACCGCGGACATCCTGTTGGCGGCGGCGGGGCAGAAGTGCGCGGTGACGATCGCCGAATGGCTCCGCGAGATCGACCATGGTCCCGACGAGGATCGCTGCGAGGCGGCGGTCGTTGCGCGGCTCGGCCAGCGGGCGCTGGATGCGTGGAAGACGGACGCGATCCCGCCCGCCGGCTGGCGCGTCGATGCCGATATGCGGCGTACCGCCTGGCGCGAGACGCTGGCGAAGGCCGTCGGCACGCTGCTGATCGTCACCAGCAACGGCAGTGCGCGGTTCGCGCTGCCCGACGCCGCACCGCTGCGCACCGGTGCCTATGGAACGATCGCGGTCGCGGCGCATACCCCGCCGGTGGCGATCGCGTGGGACGTGCGTCCGTAGCGCGGCTAGCCCTTTACGACCGCGTCGATCGCGACCAGCTTGGCCAACAGCGGCGCGATCCACTCGAGCGGCAGCATGATCGCGCCGTCCGACGGTGCGTTGGCCGGATCGTCATGCGCTTCGGCGAAGACCGCGGCGACCCCCGCCGCGACGGCGGCGCGTGCGAGCACTGGCGCGAAGCTGCGGTCGCCCCCGGAGGAATCGCCAAGGCCACCGGGCGCCTGTACCGAATGAGTCGCGTCGAACATCACCGGATAGCCCGTCCGCGCCATGATCGGCAGCGCGCGCATGTCCGACACGAGCGTGTTGTAGCCGAAGCTGGCGCCGCGATCGCACAGGACGATCCCGGTGTTGCCGGTCGACTCGATCTTCGCCGCGACCGCGGTCATGTCCCACGGGGCGAGGAACTGGCCCTTCTTGACGTTGATCACGCGCCCCGATCGCCCCGCCGCGAGCAGCAGGTCGGTCTGCCGGCACAGGAAGGCGGGGATCTGGAGGATGTCGACGACGTCCGCCACCGCGGCGACCTGATCGACCGCATGGACGTCAGTGAGCACCGGGCAGCCAAACGCGTCGCGAACATCGCCGAGGATGCGGAGTCCCTCGTCGAGGCCGATGCCGCGCTGGCCGAGCCCCGAGGTTCGATTCGCCTTGTCGTACGACGCCTTGAACACGAACGGTACGCCGGCGGTTCGCGTCGCGGCGGCCAGATGCTCGGCGAGCCGCAAGCTGTGGTCGCGGGATTCGATCTGGCACGGTCCGCTGACGAAGACGAACGGAAGGTCCGCCGCGAACGTCACCCCGCCGACGGTCACACGCCGGGTCGGAAGCGCTGCGGTCATCACGATGGTGCCTTCACGAAGCGCCGCAGCATCTGCCCGCGCCAAAGCCAGCAACCTGCATGGTAGTTGAAGAAAAACCAACCAAAGCCGAGACATGCGATCAGTGTCGGTAGCGCCATCGGGTCCCCCTGTTCGCGCATTCTTCGGTAAAGTACAGTATCGGCAGCCCAACGGACCCGTTCGCTGCCGCCCCCGGCAATGCCATATGCATTGTCATGCAATTGGCAGCCCCGATTGCGATTATATTTGCGGTGGTCCAGGAAGTGACAATAGTTGCGCTCGGGCGGTATCTGGTCGGTCGGCATACGGGAAGTAGGCGGCGATTGTGACGACATTCAAGCGTAAAGTCTTTTACCTAGGTGGGTTTGACCCACGTGGCGTGCGATTTTATTACAATCTCGCCAAGGAACAGCTTGGCCGCTATGCCGACAAGACCGGCGAGACCGTCACCGTCTCGCCGCGCAGTACGGGGTCGCCGATCCGCAGCGACTGGACGGTGCGCAACGACACCGCGGACGTGACCACCGACTATAGCGTCCTGCGGTGGGAGGACATCGTCCGGCAGGCGTGGATCCGCAATCCTGTGCAGCTCGGGATCCGTGCCGCGCGCGTGTACCGCGATCACGCACGGCTGTACGATTTCGCGACTGTCAGGGCGCTGGCGATCGGCCCGCTGGTAACGATGCTGTATCCGCCGATCCTGAGCCTGGTGTTGCCGCTGCTGCTTGCGCTGCCGGTGGTCCTGGTCGCGCTGGTCTGGCTGCCATGGTGGCTCGCGCTCGGCGTCGGCCTCGTCATCGGCGGCGCGGCCGCGGTCCCGGTGCTCGACGCGATCCGCGCGCCGTGGCTGCTGCGGTTCGCCGTGTTCAACGGCGAGTTCGGCGACGGCGAGGGCAGCTCCGCGCTCCAGGCACGGCTCGATGCATTCGCCGACGAGATCGCACGCGATCTACACGCTGATCATCACGAGGTGCTCCTAATCACCCACAGCAACGGCTCGATTCTCGCGATGCTGTTGATGGCGCGGCTGCTCGAACGCCATGGCGGTACGCTGCCGGCGAATTTCGTGCTCGTCACCTATGGCCACTGCATTCCGCTGATCGCCTGCCGCCGCGACGCGACGGGGTTCCACGCAAGGCTCCGCTATCTGTCGGCGCAGGATTTCCGTTGGATCGATATCGGCTCGCCACCCGACGGGGCGGCGTTCTTCGGCGCGAACCCGCTGCTGCTGGTCGGCCCGGCGCCACGCCCGCGGATCGACCTGCTCAGCCCGCGCTTCCACCGCTTCTACACGCCCGAAACCTATCACAAGGGCTGGCGCAACAAATACGAGATCCACTTTGATTACCTGCGCGTCGGCGATCGGGTGAGCCCGCTCGACCTGCCGAGCCTCACCGCCTCCGCGCGTGGCATCGAGGCCTCGGTCCTTGCCTTCCGGGCGATCGCATGACGGTCCGCTTCACGCCGCCCTATCCGCCGCCGCACGCCACCCGATCGTCGCTGCTCAAACGTTTCCTGCGTGGCTGGAATTCGTGGATCCACGCGCTGTTCGACAAGAGCTACACGATGAAGATGGGCGAAATGCATCTGCCTGCGCTATCGTTCTACATCGCCAACGAGCTGCCGCTGGTCCGCCGCATCCTCGAGACCGATGCGGAGATATTTCCCAAGCACGCCTTTCTCCACGACCTGCTGGATCCGCTGATCGGCAATTCGGTGTTCTCGTCGAACGGGCAGGACTGGCACGACCAGCGGGCGATGGTGAACCCGGCGTTCAGCCATACCGCGCTGAAGCGCGTGTTCCCGATGATGGCCGCGGCGGTCGACGATCTGCTCG
Source organism: Sphingomonas aurantiaca (assembly GCF_003050705.1). Classification (GTDB taxonomy): domain Bacteria; phylum Pseudomonadota; class Alphaproteobacteria; order Sphingomonadales; family Sphingomonadaceae; genus Sphingomonas; species Sphingomonas aurantiaca. The sequence continues at coordinate 73,636 of NZ_QAOG01000004.1, forward strand.
CGACGATGCGTGCGCGCGATCTGTCGCAGCCGGTCGCGATCGACCCGCTGGCGACGCATGTCGCGGCTGACGTGATCTTCAGGACGATGTTCTCATGTGCGCTGGATGCGGATGGCGCGCGCGAGATCTTCGATGCGTTCCACGACTATCAGAAACAGGCGCAGCGCCATTCGATGCTGCGGCTCTATCGCCTGCCGGGGCTCGGCTATCAGGGCCGGGCGCGTCGCGCCGCGGAACGGATCCACGCGGTTTTCGCGGGGATCGTCGCCGCGCGCTATGCCGCGACGCACGACCGGGGCGAGGATATCCTCCAGTCGCTGATCGATGCGCGCCATCCGTCCACCGGCGCGGCGTTCACCGAACGGGAGGTGATGGAGCAGATCTCGACGATCTTCCTCGCCGGGCACGAGACCGCGGCGAGCGCGATCACCTGGGCGCTGTACCTGCTCGCGCGCGACCCCGCCTTGCAGGACGCGATCCGCGCCGAGGCGGGCAATGCGCCGCTGACCTACGAGTCGCTCAAGGGGCTGACCGTCACGCGCAACGTCTTCCGCGAGACGTTGCGGCTGTATCCGCCGCTCAGCTTCCTCGTGCGCAGCGTCACCTGTCCGGTCGACATGCGCGACAAGCATCTCGAGCCCGGCGCGATGCTGGTCGTCTCGCCGTGGCTGGTGCAGCGCAACCGCGATAATTTCCCCGAGCCGCACGGCTTCGATCCCGATCGGTTCGACGATCCGGCGCAGGCGCAGGCCTGTCGCCACGCCTATCTGCCGTTCGGCAAGGGCCCGCGCGTCTGCATCGGCGCGGGGTTCGCGCAGCAGGAGGCGCTGCTGACGCTGGCGGGGATCGTCGCCAGCTTCGATCTGGCGACGATCCCCGGCGACGATCCCGAGCCGATCAGCCGGCTGACGCTGCGCGCGGGCAACGGCGTGCGGCTGCGGCTGACCCGGCGATGACCTGCCTCAGTCCGCCGCGATCGGGCCCTTGGGCGGATCGGGCCGGCGGGTGAACCAGACCAGCACGATCAGTGCGAGGCACAGCCATGACGACAGCCGGAACAGGTCGGTCGAGGCGAGCAGATAGGCTTGCCCGACCATCTGCCGGGTGATGACCGCTGCCGCTTGCACGTCGGTCAGCCCCATCCGCGCAAGCCCCTCGCGCGCCATCTGGTAGGGCGACGCCGCGCCGACCGCGTCCGACAACCGGCTCTGGTGCAGCGTCTCGCGACGGTCCCAGGCGGTGGTGATCAGCGATGCGGCGAAGCTGCCCGCGGTGATCCGGACGAAGTTCGAGATGCCGGTCGCCGACGGGAGCCGTTCGGCCGGGATGCGATCGAACGAGATCGTCAGCATCGACAGGAAGAAGGTGCTCATCGCGATCCCCTGCACCAGCATCGGCAGCATCAAATCGTAGAAGCTCGCATAAGTCGTGTAGCCCGAGCGCAGGTAATAGGAATAGCCGAACGCCGCGAACGCCACGCTGGCGAGGATGCGCGCGTCGAACCTGCCCGCGAGCTTGGCGACGAACGGCGTCAGGATCACCGCGACCACGCCGCTGGGCGCCGCGACCAGCCCGGCCCAGGTCGCGGTATAGCCCATCTGAGTCTGCAGCCAGAGCGGCAGCAGCAGCGTGTTGGCGAAGAACACCGCATAGCCGAGGCAGAAGGCGGTGGTGCCGATCGCGAAGTTGCGGTTCTTGAACAGCGACAGGTTCACCGCCGGGTTGGCATCGGTCAGCTCCCAGATCAGCCAGCCGACAAAGCCGATCGCGGCGACGATCGTCGCGATGACGATCCGGTCGGCGGCGAACCAGTCGTCGTTCTTGCCGAGATCGAGCACGATCTGGAGTGCGCCGACCCACACCACCAGCAGGATCAGCCCGACCTGGTCGATCGGCAGCTTGCGCGTCGGTGTGTCGCGCTTGCCGAGCTTGTTCCAGCACACGAAGCCGCAGAACATCCCGAACGGCACGTTGATCAGGAAGATCCAGCTCCAGTGATAATTGTCGGAGATGTAGCCGCCGAGGATCGGCCCCATGATCGGTGCGACCAGAGTCGTCATCGACCAGATCGCCAGCGCGGTACCGCGCTTGTGCGCGGGGAAGATCGCGATCAGCAGCGCCTGGCTGCCCGGGATCATCGGCCCGGACACCGCGCCCTGCAGCACGCGAAAGCCGATCAGCGAGGGCAGGTCCCACGCGATGCCGCACAGGAACGAGGCGAGCGTGAACAGGACGACCGAGGTGCAGAACGTCTTCACGACGCCGAACCGGCCCATCAGCCACCCGGTGAGCGGTACCGCGACGCCATTGGCGACCGCGAAGGCGGTGACGATCCAGGTCGAATTGTCGCTGCTGACGCCGAGATTGCCCGCGATCGTCGGCAGCGACACGTTGGCGATCGTGGTATCGAGCACCTGCATGAACGTGCCGAGCGCCAGCGCGAACGCGGTCAGCGCGAGCGATCCGCCGACGAGCGGGGCGGGGCCGGTGGTGGAGGGGGCGGGGGCGGCCATCAGCAGGCGGTCCGGAGGGCGGAAAATATTCCCACCAGGCCACCACCCCGGCGGAGGCCGGGGCCCAGTTGGGAAACGTTGCTAATGGGAGACAGCACGTTGTTACGACCACCTCTCCAACTGGGCCCCGGCCTCCGCCGGGGTGGTGTGGAATGCGGGCGGGCGGCCAGCACCAAGATTGTTTCCCCGCGAAGGCGGGGACCCAGAATGGGCTCCCGCCTTCGCGGGAGAACAAGGAGGGGGACGCCGACAACGGCCCGACATGACGGGAGGGAACGCCCCGCGATCATCACCGGTTCGCCGCGATGATCTGGCGGATCTTCGCCTCGACGGCGGCGTCGCCGGTGCCCGTCGCGAGCCCCTTGTACGCAGCCTTGGCGGGCCGGCCGACCATCGTGCCGGACGTGTCCGCGGTCTCGACCGTCGCGGTCACCGACAGTCCGACGCGCAGCGGGTTGCGCCGCAGTTCGCCCTTGTCCAGCGCGATCCGCACCGGCACGCGCTGCGTGATCTTGATCCAGTTGCCGCTCGCATTCTGCGGCGGCAGCAGTGCGAACGCATTGCCGCTGCCAGCCCCCAGGCCGACGACATGACCGTGATAGACCAGATCGTCGCCATACATGTCCGCGGTCACCGTCGCCGCCTGCCCGATCCGCAGATCGCGCAGCTGCGTTTCGCGGAAGTTCGCATCGACCCACACCCGGTCGAGCGGCACGACCGCCATCAGCGGCATGCCCGCCGAGACCTGCTGCCCGAGTTGCACCGTCCGCTGCGCGACGACGCCGTCGATCGGCGCGACGACATGCATGTGGCTGCGCGTGATCGCCGCGCGACGATAGGCCGCGATCGCCGCCATCACCGCGGGATTGTTCGACACGGTGGTGCCCGCGACGCCGCTGCGCGACTGCGCCTGCTGGCTGCGCGCGAGCTGCAGCGTGGCCGCGGCCACCTTCACCTGATCCGCCGCATGGCTCAGCTCCTCGCCCGAGATCGCGCCCTCGGCCGCCGCACCCCGCCTGCGCGAAAGGTCGTTGCGCGCGCGCGCCAGCTCGGCCTCGGCCTGCACCACCGCAGCCCCGGTCTCGTTCACCTTCGAAAAGTCCGACCGGGTCGAGCGTACCGCGCGGGCGAGCTCCGCCTCTGCCGACGCGACGCCGACGTCCGCGGTCGCCGCGTCGAGGTCGATCAGCGGCTGGCCGGCTTTCACGACCTGCGTGTTGTCGGCATGGATCGCGGTCACCTGGCCCGGATCGCGCGCGGTGATCGCGACGACGTCGCCTGCGACATAGGCGTCGTCGGTTTCCTGCTCGGGTGCTGCTAGCAGGAAATGGAACACCGCCCAAACGATCGCGCCGATCGCGACGATCACGCCGAGGATCGTCAGCGCGCGCTTGCGACCCCGCGGATTGCCGGCGGGCGCGGGGTCGGGGGCAGGCGCGGGGGGCGGGGTCTGCGTATCGGTCATCGTGTCATATCCTGAAAATCAAAGCCGCCGCCCAGTGCCAACACGAGTTGGACCCGCTGTTGCGCGGCATCCGCGGCAAGATCGGCATCGGCCTGTTCGGCCGCGAGCAACCGCACGTCGTTGTCGACAAGGTCGAGCCGGCTATCGAGCCCGCTCGACACGCGGATCGCGTTCAACCGCCCGGTCTCGGCATAGCCGCGCACGACCTCGGCTTGCCGCGCGCGATCGGCGTCCAGCGCGCCGATCCGCGCCACCGCATCTGCCGCCTCGCGTACCGCGCCGACCACGCGGTCGTTGTAGCTCGACGTGGCGAGGTCCAACGCAGCGGTCGCGCCCGCCAGATCCGCCTTCAGCCGACCATTGTCGAACAGCGGCAGATGGATCGCCGGCCCGACGCCGACCGTCCCCGCATCGAGCGACAGCAGATTGCCGAGCCCGACCGCCTGGAACCCCGCCAGCGCGGCGAGATTAACGTTGGGATAGAAGGCGCGCCGCGCGACCTGGCGCCCGGCCGCCGCCGCCTCGATCCGTCCCTGCGCCGCCGCGATGTCGGCGCGGCGCGCGAGCAGGTCGGCGGGCACCGTGGCGGGCAACGGCACCACCGCATCGAGCTTCAACGCCGTCGCGCGGATCGTCGCGGGATAGTCCACGCCCCGGCCTGCGAGCGCTGCGAGTGCGTTCCTGGCGAGCACTTGCCCGGCCTGCGCGCGCAGCAACGCCTGGCGCGCCTGCGCGAGCAACGTCGTCGCCGCCTGCGCATCGAGCTTGCTGCCGAGCTTGTTGCGGATCCGGACGTTGACCAGCCGCAGCGTGTTCTCGCGCGTTGCGATCGTCCGCGTCGCGATCCCCGCCTGCGCCTCGGCCCGTTCGAGATCGATATAGGTCTGCACCACCGCGCCCGAGAGCGCGAGCCGCGCCGCCGCGAGATCGAGCGCCGCCGCGCGCACCGACGCGCGGGCGCCTGCGATCGCCGCCTTTTGTCGGCCGAACAGATCAAGGTTCCACGACAGGTTCGCCGCCGCGGTGCCGACGAACCGGGTCGTCCCGGCATAAGGCGGCGGGATCGTGTAGCGCCCGCTCAGCCGCGCGACCTGGGCCTGCGTGTCGAGCGTGACATCGGGTCCTAAGTCCGCCTGGTTGGTCGAAAGCACCGCCTGCGCCTGCGTGACCCTCGCCAGCGCGGCATCGAGCGACGGATTGCCCGCCACCGCATCCGCGACCAGCCGGTCGAGCTGCGGATCGCCGAACCCCCGCCACCAGTCCGCGGCGATCGCGGTCGGGCGGGGATCCGTCAGGCCAAGCGCCGGCGCGGCGATCGGCGTTACCGTCGTCTGCGAGGCGGGCACGGCACAGCCGGCGAGCAATCCCGTCGCGACCAATGCGGCCATCGTCGTCGCGGCGTGCGGTTTCATGCGGATCATGCCCCTCGGTCCTCGATCGCCGCCGATTCGAGAGTCCCGCGCAGTTTCTGCATCAGCGCGATCAACGTTTCGACGTCGCTGCGATCCCAGTCCGCCAGCACGCGGTTCCAATAGTCGACCGCCAGATCGCGACATTCCAGCGTCACCGCCGTGCCCGCGGGGGTCAGCATCAACTTGACGACGCGCCGATCGTCGGTCGCGCGGGTGCGGGTGAGCCAGCCCTGCTGTTCGAGCGTATCGACGAGCCGGGTCGTCGCCCCCGGATCATGCGCGAGGTCGCGGGCGAGATCCGCGCTGGTGCTCGCCCGTCCAAACCAGATCGACACCATCGCCGACCACTGCGTCATGGTTGGCCCGGCCTCGGCGAACAGCGGCTCGAGCGCGCCCTGTACGCCTTGGTGCAGACGCCGGGCGAGAAACCCCAGCGAGCAATCGGGGCCGAATGCCTCTTTCGTGTAAAAGTCCATATCGCTGCATTGGCAATGATTGCCTAGGCAGTCAATATCGAGCGGGGTTCCGGTAAGGATCACACGCTTGCGCACCCTTCCGCCACAGCTATGGTATCGGCGGGGGTGTAGCGCTGGCCGGCAACCGTCTCACCGGCCTGATCGGACACGCGGGGGCGGGAAAGCCTGACTATCGGAGCGTTCCGGACCGGCCGGAACCGCGCGCGTGCGAGCTCGACCGCCTCATCATCTGCGCCACCAAGAGGCCATCCGAATTATGACCGTCGAGACCATGTTTATCGATTCCGGCGTCGTCGTCGCCGGCAAGATCGTCCTGACGGGGTGGACGGTGGGCGAGGACGATCCGGTGACCTTCCGCCTGGAGACCAGCGATGGTCGCGTCGGCGAGGCCGGGGTAGAATGCTGCGTCCGGTTCGACCGCGCCGACGTCGCCGAGCTTTACGGCCATGCGGCGATCGACGTCGGCTGCGCGATCGGTATCGCGGTCGAGCCGTTCGCGGGGCTCGATCTGGTCGGGGCGCCACTGACGCTGACGGTACTCGATGCCGCGGGCGACATCGTCCACGCCCAGGCCTTTGCGATGGCGAGGCTGGTGGTGGGGCCTGATGGGGTCGCGGCCGACCAGCGCTGGCCGATCGACCTCGTCATCGGCGGCGCGCTGTTCGCGCCCGCCGTCGCGCGCGCGCTGCAATGGGGACTGGACGGCGGTTGCGCGGTCGAAACGCCGCATATCTTCCTCGATAGCTGGGCGCGGGTCGGTGGCGGCGTGATCGTCAGCGGCTGGATCGAGAATGCCGCCACGCGGCAGCTCGTCGTCCTCACCGACACGCTCGACGCGGCACGCGCGGGAAGCGATCTGGCGACCTTCGACCGTCCCGACGTCGCCGACGCGATGCGACGCCGCGGGGCGGCGGTCGAGACCTCGCATCATGGGTTCCTGACGACCTTGCCGTTGGTGGATCGCGAGAACGCGCTGCTGTTCGTGCTGGCCGACCATGGTGGCAGGGTGCGCCCGCTCGGCGCGCTCGTGCTGGCCGCCGATCGGATCGACAGCGTCGAGAACGCCTTAAACAATTTCACCACCCATTTCGGCGGCGGCGCGCTGCCGTCGCCCGCGGTGATGGTGCGGCATGTCAGGCCGTTGCTGACGGGCCAGTCTGCCCCGGCCGTCACGCATGAGGTGCTGCGTCTGCGCGAACCGACCGCGCCGCCGCGGCTGTCGGTGATCGTGCCGCTATACGCGCGGCCGTTCCTGCTGCGCGCGATCCTCGCCAACCAAGCCGCCTATCCGGCGGGCACCGAGTTCATCTATGTCAGCGACGATCCACGCCAGCATCTGGTCGTCCGCAATTACCTGATGGATCGACGCGGCCTGATCGATCGACCGACGACCCTGGTCATCAACGGCGGCAATTACGGGTTTTCGGTCGCCAACGCGATCGGCGCCAGAGTCGCGTCCGCGCCGCTGCTGCTGTTCCAGAACTCCGACGTGTGGATCGAGGATGGGCAGGCCCTGACGGTCGCCACCGCCGAACTGGACCGAGGCCGGTTCGGGATCGTCGGGTTCCGGCTGCTGTATGAGGACGATACGCTGCAACATGACGGGATGGTCCTGCGCAGGGGACGCCACGTGCATGACCTGTTCGCCGCCGAACATCTGGGCAAGGGATTGCCGCCCGAGCCGATCGCGGCGGACGCGGCGATGACGATCGGCGTACCCGCGGTCACCGGGGCGATGATGATGATCGCGCGGGACTGGTATGATGCGCTTGGCGGGTTCGATCCGGGCTATGTCCGCGGCGATTTCGAGGATGCGGACTTGTGCCTGCGGTCCGTCGCGGGCGGTCGTCCGGTCGGTCTGGTCCGGACCGGTGGGATGCGGCACCTCGAACGCCAGTCGCTCGTCCACAGCGGCGGCGACGCGCTGCGCAGCGCGATCACCTATCTGAACTGCATCCGCTTCAACGCGCGCTGGCACGAGGATCTTGCAGCGTGACGATGCGTGTATTGATCCTCGCGCACGGGCATCCCGCCTTCTCCACCGGCGGCGGCGAACAGGCCGCGCACGCGCTGTATGCGCGCCTGCTGGAACGCGACAACGTTGCACCGGTGCTGGTCGCGCGCGCACCGCGCAGCGCGATCGGTCACGATGCGTCGTTCGGGGCGTTTCAGGCCAGCCCGACCGAGATCCTCGCCGATCCCCCCGAGCAGGACCATTTCTCGCTGGAAAGCACGCAGTTCGCGGTGCTGGAGGCGATGGTCGAGCAATTGCTCGAGCGCTTCCGCCCCGACCTCGTCCATATCGAGCATCTCGCCTATTGGAGCATCGACATCGTCGAGCTTCTCGGGCGGGCGGGCGTGCCGATCGTGCTGACGCTGCACGAATTCCTGCTGATCTGTCACCATGACGGGCAGATGATCAAGACCGACGGCCGGCTCTGCCGCGCCGAGTCGCCAGCGGCATGCGCGGCCTGTTTCCCGCACCACAGCGCGGGCGAATTCTACCTGCGCAAGCGGATGATCCTCCAGCGTCTCGCCCCCATCGCCAGGTTCGTGTCGCCGAGCGCGTTCCTCGCCGACCGCTTCGTCGCCTGGGGTCTCGACCGCGCGCGCATCACGGTGATCGACAACCCGCTGTCGCCCGATGTGATCGCCCAGGGAAACGCGCCCGATCGCGGGGTGGCGGACGACGCCGATCGGCTGGCGATCCGGATCGGCTTCTTCGGACAGGTCAATCCCTACAAGGGGTTGGACGTGCTGCTCGGCGCGGTGTCGCAGATCCCGAAGCCGCTTCGCGCGTCGCTGTCGGTCGGGATCCACGGCGCGAACTTCGACGCGCAGGGCAGCGATTTCCGGGCGAAGATTGCCGCATTGCTTGAGGCGAACGCCGACGTGGTGGCCAATGAGGGGCGCTACGCCAATGGCGATGTCGTCGCGTTGATGCGCCAATATGACTGGATCGTGGTGCCCTCGATCTGGTGGGAGAACTCCCCCGTCGTGATCCAGGAGGCACTGGTCGCGCGCCGGCCGATCCTGTGCAGCGCGATCGGCGGGATGGCAGAGCGGGTCGCGCAGGGTGTCGGCGTCACGTTCCAGCCTGGCAGTGCGGCCGATCTCGCGCGGACGCTCGTCGCGATCATCACCGGGCGGATCGTCGCGCCCGATATGACGGCGGCCTGTGCGCCCGACGTCGAGGAAGCGCGCGTGACGCACTATGTTTCGGTGTTTGCGACGGCACTCGCTGCAGGACGCGCGCCGGCGGAATGAAGCGGGCGTTCGTGCGGAACGCCACGTTCCGATCCTCCCCCGCCAGGGGGAGGTGGCTGGCTCTTGCCGGACGGAGAGGGCGGTAAGCGACGTCCAGCGTCGCTCTGAAGGTGGCACGCGACGTCCAGCGTTGCGCGTCCCCCCCTCCGTCGCCTTCGGCGCCACCTCCCCCTGGCGGGGGAGGATGGGTATTCATCTCGACCGGACACGCAAAAAGGGCCGGGATCGCTCCCGGCCCTTTTCGATTTCAGCAGCAGGACAAGAATGAGTCCCGTCCTCGTCGGTCGCGGTTGCCCGCGCCGGCCGGCCTGTCGCCATACGTGGCTAGCGTTCGCTAGCCACGTGCGGCTCGGGCTTAGGCGCCAGCCACTTCGGTCGTGTCGACCTTGATGCCTGCACCCATGGTCGACGAGATCGCGACCTTCTTGACGTACTTGCCCTTGGCGCCGGTCGGCTTGGCCTTGACCACTGCGTCGACCAGTGCGTCGAAGTTCGCGCGCAGATCTTCCGCCGGGAACGACGCCTTGCCGATGCCCGAATGGATGATGCCGGCCTTCTCGACGCGGTATTCGATCTGACCGCCCTTGGCGGCTTCGACCGCGGCGGCGACGTTCATCGTCACCGTGCCGAGCTTCGGGTTCGGCATCAGGCCCTTCGGACCCAGCACCTTACCGAGGCGACCGACGATGCCCATCATGTCCGGGGTCGCGATGCAGCGATCGAAATCGATCGTGCCACCCTGGATGGTTTCCATCAGGTCTTCCGCGCCGACGACGTCTGCGCCTGCTGCAAGGGCCTCTTCAGCCTTTGCGCCGCGGGCGAACACGCCGACGCGGACGGTCTTGCCGGTGCCCTTGGGCAGCGTGACGACGCCGCGGACCATCTGGTCTGCGTGACGCGGATCGACGCCCAGGTTCAGCGCGACTTCGATCGTCTCGTCGAACTTCGACGTGGCGCCCGACCGTGCGAGACCGATAGCCTCGTCGATGCCGTGCAGCTTGACGAGGTCGACCGTGATGGCCTTCTGCTTCTTGCTCAGCTTAGCCATGATATCAGCCCTCCACCACTTCGAGGCCCATTGCGCGGGCGCTGCCTTCGATGATCTTCGTCGCAGCGTCGATATCGTTGGCGTTGAGGTCCTTCATCTTCGTCGTGGCGATCTCGCTCAGCTGCGAGCGCTTGATCTTGCCAGCGACGACCTTGCCCGGCTCCTTCGAACCCGACTTGAGACCAGCGGCCTCCTTGATCAGGTACGATGCCGGCGGGGTCTTGGTCTCGAACGAGAACGAGCGATCCGCATAGACCGTGATGACGGTCGGGATCGGCATGCCCTTCTTCAGTTCGCTCGTGCCGGCGTTGAACGCCTTGCAGAACTCCATGATGTTCACGCCGCGCTGACCCAGCGCAGGCCCGATCGGCGGCGCGGGCTTTGCCTCGCCTGCAGGCACCTGCAGCTTGATGTATCCGGTAATCTTTTTAGCCATGTCACTCTCTTTATGTGAGCCTAGCGGTGATGGCGGCCATCTCGCGACAGCCTCCCGCAATTCCAACAGTGAAGGTGGAAGCCGGCGCGCATAGCCGAAAACGCGCAGAGCGGCAACACCCTGCTGCGCCCCTCTCGCCTGGTGATCCCCGCTTATTGATACCCGCCTAGTGATACCCAATCGTCACACGCTGTCGCACAAATTAAAACTGTAGCGAAACGGTCACCCGACTGTCGCCGCGCCGCCATAGGTGCCGCCCCGGGGAGTGATGATCGACCGATCTCGCTAGGGGTTTTCAAGAATGACGATGTTTTCTCGTACCGCCGCACGGCTGTTGTGCGGCGCTGTCGGCCCGGTCGCGGTCGCGGTCGCGGTCGCGGTCGGGTTCGTACCGGTCGCCGTATCGGCGCAATCTCTGGTCGCCAAGGACGCCGAGCCCGGCTCCCCCGCGCCGGTCGCCGCGCCCGAGCCCGTGCCGGCCGCCGGCCAGGACGACACGATCGTCGTCACCGGCACTGCCACGCGCTCGGTCGCGCAGATCAGCGGCGTCGACATGCAGAAGATCCTCCCCGGCGTCAGCCCGCTCAAGGCGTTGCAGACGCTGCCGGGCGTGACCTTCCTGACCGCCGATCCATGGGGCAACAACGAACAGAACATCTCGCTGTTCGTCCACGGCTTCAACGCGCAACAGCTCGGCTACACGCTCGACGGCCTGCCGCTGGGCGACCAGAATTACGGCAATTACAACGGCCTGTCGCCGCAACGTGCGATCATCTCGGAGAATGTCTCGCGCGTGACGCTGGCCAGCGGCGCGGGCGATCTGGGCACTGCATCGACCAGCAACCTCGGCGGCACGATCGACACCTTCTCGAGCGATCCGCGCAAGGAAATGGGCGTGCAGATCGACCAGACGCTCGGCAGCCATTCGACCTCGCGACTGTTCGCGCGGATCGACAGCGGCACCTTCGGCAACGGCAACAGCTTCTACATTTCGGGCTCGCGCCAGAAGGCGAAGGCGTGGGATTTCAACGGTATCCAGGGCGGGTATCAGGCCAATGCGAAGTTCGTCCATGACGATTCCAACGGCAAGCTGACGCTCTACGCGGCCTATTCGGACAAGACCGAGCCGAACGAAGACTCGACCGTCATCACCACCGCGACGCAAGGTACTGCGCCGTATGTCCGTCCGTTCAAGTTCCCCGACTTCCAGGGGATGCTCAACTATCTGAACTCGGGCGCGTACAAGGCCGACGGCTCCAACTACAGCAACTATTACGGCGTCGCCGCGCGGACCGATTATCTCGGCTACGTCAAATATGACTGGAACGTCAGCGACCGCGTGACCTTCTCGAACCAGGCCTATTACCATCATAATGACGGCGTCGGCATCATCGGCGGCCCGATCGACGTCGCCGGCCTGCCCAAGCTGTTCTCGTTCTATTATCCCGGCCAGAACCTGACGACGGTGTTCGGCGGATCGGGGCTGGCGACGCGGACGACCGAATATCGCATCGCCCGCGGTGGCCTCGTGTCGACCGTCGGCATCGATCTCGGCGCGCATCACATCGAGTTCGGTGCCTGGTACGAGCATCAGAGCTCGTCGGCCTATCGCCGCTGGTATCCGTTCCCCGTCAACGACCCCACGACGCCGTATCAGCGTCCCCGCGACTCGCTGACTCCGCTGATCACGCAATATCATAGCGAAGTGCGCGTCGACGAATACCAGGCGCACATCCAGGATAGCTGGAAGCTGCTGCCGACCCTCACGCTCCAGGGCGGCGTCAAGAGCACGTTCCAGAACGCGTCGCAGCGCGTACCGACCCAGCCGATCCCGGGATCGTTCACCGGCTCGGTCGCGCTGCCGGTCGGCAAGATCGACACGCACAAATACTTCCTGCCGCAGCTTGGCGCGCTGTGGGATGCGACCGACACCGAGCAGGTGTTCGTCAACGTCCAGAAGAACATCCGCCAGTTCCAGACCAGTGCCGCCGCCGGCCTGTCGCCGTTCGCGCTCGGCAGCCAGGCTGCGTTCGATCTGTTCAAGGACAATGTCGAGCCCGAGACGAGCTGGACGTACGAGGCGGGCCTCCGCTCGCATCACGCGCTCAGCCTTGGCCCGATCACCGGGTTCGAGGGCCAGATCAGCGTGTATCACGTCGATTTCAGCAACCGCCTGCTCGGCATCAGCCCGACGCCGGTGGTCACCGCGGTCGTCAGCGGCGCGGCGATCCTCCAGAATGTCGGCGCGGTGAAGACCGATGGCGTCGATATTGCGGGCACGATCCGGTTCGGCCCGCACTTCTCGTTCTACGACGCGCTGTCGTACAACAACTCGCGCTATGAGCAGGACTATGTCAGCGGCACGACCACGGTCGGCACCGCGGGCAAGAAGGTGCCGGGCAGCCCCGACTGGCTCAACAAGTTCACCGCTTCGGCCAATTACGACATCTTCGACGCGCAGCTCATCGGGGATTATATCGGCAAGCGGTACGCGACCTACACCAACGACCTGTCGGTAAAGTCCTACTTCACGCTGTCGGGCCGGATCGCCGCGCGCGTGCCCTTGTCGGAAGGGCAGATCGTCAAGACCGCGACGGTCAGCCTGAACGTGACGAACATCACCAACAAGCTCGCCGCCTCGACGCTTAGCATCGGTGCGGCGAGCGGCACGTTCAACCAGTTCCCGGTCGCCCCGCGCCAGGTCTTCGGCACGATCAGCGTCGGGTTCTGATCGCGGTCGAGTCCTCCCTTGGGCGGGGAGGGCTCGACACTGCGGTGCAGCCGCGGCGGGGCGATCACGAGGTCGCGGATGCGTACCGGTCATGGGGGTATGACCCGGCAGGTATCGATCAAACCCGACCCAATAATCTCCGAGTGCGAACCATATTGTCGGCTAGCATCGACCGCGATCGGATCGAGCATCCGACGATATCGGGGGGATCATGGTCAAACCTTTTCGCACGCTGCTTGCCGCGTTGTGCCTGTCGCTGCTCGCCGCCGCGCCTGCCTTTGCGCAGGAAAAGACCGGTGCGAAGCCCGGCTTCGTGCTCAAGCCTGGTACCGCGCGGGTCGTGCTGATGCGGCCGTCGATCCTGGTCGGCGCGCAGTCGACGGGCGGGATGTTCGAACCCAATGCCGACTGGACCGATCAGGCGAAGGAAAACCTCGCCGCCGCGCTCGCGGCTGCGCAGACGGGGCTCGGCAACAGCGTCGTCGCCTATGCAGAGCCGGTCGGTGCGGACTCGGCGCGGGTGGCGGAATATCAGGAGCTGTTCGACGCGGTCGCGTCGTCGGTGATCGAGTATCAGTTCTTCGCGGGCAACCGCCTGCCGACCAAGAAGCGCAAGGACCAGTTCGAATGGGGGCTCGGCCGCGAGGTCGGCGCGCTGCCAGGCCTGGCCAATGCGGATTACGCGCTGTTCATCACCACCGAGGATCATTTCGGTTCGACAGGGCGCAAGGTGCTGCAGCTCTTCGCGGCGATGGCGAACGTCGGCGTGACCGCTGGCGTCCACAAGGGGTTTGCCGGGCTCGTCGACCTGCGCACCGGCGACCTCGTCTGGTTGAACGCCGACATGCAGATGGGCGGCGACGTCTGCGATCCGGCGGGCGCGGGCAAGCGTGTCCGGCAGTTGTTCGAGGGCTTTCCGGGCAAACCGGTGGAGGCGCCCGTCTCCGGCACCCCCGCCGCGGTCCGCTGACATGCGCACTCACGTGGCAGCGCTGCTGCTCGGCGCGACGGTTTTCGCGAGCGGCGCGGCGGGTATGGCGACTGGCGCCGGCGACACGGGGCGGCTGGCGCTGCCGACCTATTCGCAGGCCTATACCCCGACCACGGTCGACGAACGCGGGGTGTGGATGGAGGCGGACGAGGACGAGCGACGGTTGCGCGAATCTCCATCGGTGATCCGGGATCCGGCGCTCAACGCCTATGTCCGCGGGGTATTGTGTCGCACCGTCGGGGACGATCGCTGCCGGTCCGTGCGGATCTATATCGAGCGGGTTCCCGCGTTCAACGCGTCGATGGCGCCCAACGGGACGATGATCGTCTGGTCGGGGCTGCTGCTCCGCGTGCGGAACGAGGCCGAGCTCGGCGCCATCCTGGGTCATGAATTCGGCCATTTCGAGCTGCGGCATAGCGTGCTGGGGTTCAGGAACCGGCGGAGCGGCACCGATCTGATGGCGTGGGCGTCGATCCTCATCCGCAACAGCGGCGACATCCAATATGCGGCGATCGGCCAGATCTACGCCTTCGATCGCGCGCAGGAGCGCGAGGCCGACATGATCGGCTTCCGGTATCTCGCGCGGTCTTGCTATCCGGGCTCGGCCGCGGCCGATGTCTGGGACCATATCATGGGCGAGTCCGACGCGACCGCGCTGGGGCGCAGGGGCAGGGCGCAGCATAAATATGTCGCGGGCTTCTTCGCTTCCCACCCGACCGAGCTTGCACGGGCCACCTATCTGCGCGCCGCGTCGCTCGGGATCGCCGAGGCCAAGTCCGTCGTCGTCGATACGCATCAGGCGGCGATGGCGGCATGGTTGCCGATCTTCCTCAACGACCAGATCAAGCTCAACGATTTCGGCGGCAGCGAATATATCCTGGCGAACCTCGCCGCGGGCAGCGGCTGGACGACGCCGCTGCTCTACGCGCGCGGCGAGCTGTACCGCGAACGCGGCAATCCCCGCGATCTCGTCAGCGCGGCGCAATTCTACCAGGAGGCGATCGGTCGCGGCGATGCTCCGGTCGAAGCGTATCGCGGGCTCGGCCTCGCGCTGCTGCGCAACCAGCAGGCCGCCGAAGGGCAGGCCGCGCTCGCCACCTATCTCCGCCTGAAGCCGGCCGCGCCCGACGCCGCGCTCATCGCCACCCTGGTCTCGCAATGAGGAAGATCATGTCCATCACGTATCGCACTGGGCTTTCGGCCCTGGCCGTGTTCGCGCTCGCCGCCCCCGCCATGGCCGGCAACACGCTCATTCCACCCGGTTTGCGCGTCGCGGTCGCCAAGTCCGCGATGACGGTGGTGCCGAGCATCGAATGGAACAAGCTGGGCGCGCGTCCGGGGCGCAATTCGGAGAGCTGGACGCAGGACGGCGACGATTTGAACGACCTCACCTTCTATGGCGGGATCGAGGCCGGCCGGCCGCTGTTCCGCGAGGTCGACAAGAAGAACCAGCCGCTGCCGAAGGTGTCGGCGACGATGCTGATCACCGATATCCCGGTGTTGCTCGAAAACAGCTACCGCGTCGCGCTGGGTGCGGCGTCGTTCAAGGTCGACCTCGTCGAGCCGCTGCCCTTTGCCGGCAACAAGGGGGTGCGCTTCACCTACAGCTTTTCGAAGCAGAACGAGACGCTCCAGCGCCGCGGCGAGGCGCGCGGCGCGGTGATCGCGGGCAAGCTGTACCTGATCACCTATGAGGCGCCGGGCCTCTATTATTACGATCGCAGTGCCGCGGCGTTTCGGGCGGTGGCCGAGAGCGTGAGGCTGTAACGGGCCGGGCCGAGGCAGCTTGGTACGGCCCGCCTACTAAGGCCCTATTGGCGCGGTCCCCAGACGCACCAACATTGTGCACTCTGTAGCCAACTGCGGACTACCCGGGACGCATCCCCTCTCCTGTCATCCTGACGAAAGTCAGGATCTCAAGCAGCTAGAACGGTGTCAGAGGTGCAGGTATTCACTAGGCCGCGTCTCGTGCGCCAAAACGCGACGCGGGAGTAAATCCCGCGTCGTCGGCCGGGCCGTTGGCCCGCCGGCCGGTCGAGGCCGTCTCAGGATCAGCTCGCGCTGATCCTGTGCGGCCGCAAGTAACGCTTTGCGCGTTACTTGCTTCTCTCGACCTGCTCGAACTCGAGCTCGACTGGCGTCGCGCGACCGAAGATCGACACCGACACCTTGACGCGGCTGCGGTCGAAATCGAGTTCCTCGACCAGGCCGTTGAAGGTCGCGAACGGACCGTCGAGAACCTTGACCTGATCGCCGATCTCGTAGTCGACCTTGACCTTCTGCTTGGGGGCCGCGGCGGCCTCTTCCTTGCTGTTGAGCATCCGCGTGGCTTCCGCCTCGCTGATCGCCTGCGGCTTGCCCATGCTGCCAAGGAAGCCGGTCACCTTGGGCGTGTTCTTGACGAGGTGATACACGTCGTCGTTCATGTTCAGCTTGGCGAGCACATAGCCCGGCATGAACTTGCGCTCGACCGCGATCTTCTTGCCGCGGCGGGCCTCGGTCGTGGTTTCGGTCGGGACTTCGATCTGCTCGACGAGCTGTTCGAGACCCATGCGGGTCGCCTCGGCCATGATCGAGTCGCGGACCTTGCCCTCGAAGCCCGAATAGGCGTGAATGATGTACCAGCGCGCCATGACGGAACCTTGCTTACTGAGCGAGTTTGAGGAGAGCGGAGACGATCGCTTGCAGGATCGAGTCGACGCCCAGGAAGAACAGCGCGAGGATCGTCGTCATGATCACCACCATCACGCCGGTCATCACTGTTTCGCGACGCGTCGGCCACGTGACCTTCGCGGTCTCGTTGCGGACCTGCTGGATGAATTCGAGAGGGGACGTTTTCGCCACGATGTTCTTCGAACCCGCTGATTGAGAAAATTGAGATGCGAGGCATAAACCATCTGACCGCTCCCTGTGAAGGGCAGCGGCGGCGGTCCGTCCTCGCTGTCGGAAGCGCGGCAGATAGCTTTGGCGGGTGACGAAAGCAAGTGCGCGGGTCGGCGGAGGGCCAAGGCGTCGCGCAGCGATCGCGCGGACGAAAAAAAAGGCCGGTACGAAACCGGCCATATAAGGTTTTAGGAGAGGATGCCTGAAAGGCGTGATCTTTGTGCGTTGCAGCACGGGAATGCGCAATTGCGTAAATTGCATTATGGATTGCGTTTCCTGCAACCGTAAGACGCGCATCGCACCACGGCTACGTGCCTGGCGGGATCGATACGCGAAAGACACGCTGCCTTTGGCCGCCGGCCCCACACATGGGCTCGGCCTCGCCCCCGTCGATAACGGTCGAAATATCTTGCCCGTCGCGCGCCCGGTCCACGGCGTTCGTCCTAAGATACCGTAAGATCCTTGTCGGTGGCCGGTCGTGACCCGCGTTCCCGGCAGGGGCGAGCCGGCATGAGAGCGTGAGGTACAGGTGGCCCAGGTCATATCCCAGATGGAAACACCGCCAGGACCCGCGACGGTCGCCGCGGAGCGCTATGCGGGCCCGGCAAGACGGTCGTCATTACCGCGCGTGCCCGGCGCGGGCAGAGCAGCATGGCGCGCTGGGGGCGGCGTCGCGCTGCAATCCCGGCAGCCGGTCAAAGGACTTTAATCGATGGTTCCTGAACTCTTCGGCGGTGTATCCTCGCGCGTCGTGATGACCGAACTGGCGCGGCTCGAAGTCGCGATGGCGGGCGGCAATCTGGCGGAGCGCGCCAGTCTCTCCGACGCCAGGGGGCAGACCCGGCACGTCCTCGACGCGATCAACCGGCTGCTCGATCGTACGCTCGAGCCCGTCACGGCGCTAGACGACGCGATCGCGGGCATGAGTGCGGATCACGACCGGGGCGATATCGACGCCGTGCTGCCCGCGGACTCGTTCCAGGGCAGCTTCGCCGTCACCGCGAAGCGCGTGAACGCGATGGTCGCCGGGCATATCGCGGTGAAGAAGAAAGCGATGGCCTGTGTGAAGGCGTTCAGCGAAGGCGATTTCGAGGCCGCGCTGGAGCCATTCCCCGGCAAGAAGGCGTTCATCAACGACACCATCGAGACGCTGCGCGGCAACCTGAAGGGGCTGATCGCCGAGATGCGGCACATGTCGGCCGAGCATGACAAGGGCGACATCGACGTCTTTGTCGCCGCGCAGAAGTTCAAGGGCGATTTCGGCGTGATGGCGCAGGGCGTGACCCCGGTCGCCGCGCTGAACGTCGGCATCGGCACGATGGCCGCGGCGCATGATATGGGGGACATCGACGTCGTCCTGCCCGTCGAACGCTTCCATGGCGACTGCGCGTTCATGGCGCGGCGCGTCAACGCCATGGTCGCCGCCCATATCGCGGTGAAGAAAAAGGCGATGGCCTGCGTCAAGGAGATCAGCGAGGGGCGTTTCGAGGCACCGCTCGAGCAGTTTCCCGGCAAGAAGGCGTTCATCAACGAGACGATCGAGGCACTGCGCGGCAATCTCAAGGGCCTGATCGCCGAGCTGAACCACATGTCGGCCGAGCATGAGAAGGGCGATATCGACGTCATCGTCGCCGCCGACACTTTCAAGGGTGACTTCGGCGTGGTGGCGCGCGGCGTGAACGAGATGGTCGCCAGCCATATCGCGGTGAAGAAGAAGGCGATGGCCTGCATCAAGGAATTCGGCGAAGGCAATTTCGAGGCCGCGCTGGAGCCATTCCCCGGCAAGAAGGCGTTCATCAACGACACCGTCGAGACGCTGCGCGGCAACCTGAAGGGCCTGATCGCCGAGATGCACCACATGTCGGCCGAGCACGACAAGGGCGACATCGACGTCTTCGTCGCCGCGCAGAAGTTCAAGGGCGACTTCGGGGTGATGGCGCAGGGCGTGAACGACATGGTTGCCAGCCACATCGCGGTGAAGAAGAAGGCGATGGCGTGCATCAAGGCGTTCGGCGAAGGCGATTTCGACGCGCCGCTCGAACAGTTCCCGGGCAAGAAGGCGTTCATCAACGACACCGTCGAGACTCTGCGGCACAATCTGCGCGCCATCACGCAGGAGATCCAGCGGCTGATCATGGCCTCGACCGCGGGACATCTGAACGAGCGCGGCGACGCCACGCGGTTCGTCGGCGACTTTGCGGCGCTCGTTTCGGGGATCAACGGCATGCTCGATGCGATCCTGCTGCCGATCGTCGAGGGTAATCGCGTGCTCGACCTGGTCAGTGCAGGCGACCTCAGGGAGCGCGTCGAGATCCCGTGCGACGGCGATCACCGGCGGATGAAGGACTCGGTGAACGCGCTGGTCGACAATCTGCGCACCGGCGCCAGCCTGGCGGACAGGATCGCCGATGGCGACCTAACCGTCAGCCACACGCCGCTCTCCGACCGGGACATGCTCGGCCAGGCGCTCGTTCGCATGGTCGATCGCCTGCGCGACGTGGTGGGCAACGCCAACGCCGCCGCGACCAGCGTCTCGTCGGGCAGCCAGGAATTGTCGGCAAGTTCGGAACAATTGTCGCAAGGCGCGACCGAACAGGCGGCGGCGACCGAACAGGCCTCTGCCTCGATCCAGGAGATGGCGGCCAATATCCGCCAGAACGCGGAAAATGCCGCACAGACCGAGAAGATGGCCCGCCAGTCGGCGCGCGATGCCGAGGTCAGCGGGGTGGCGGTCGACAAGGCGGTCGGCGCGATGCGCACGATCGCCGACAAGATCGGCATCGTCCAGGAGATTTCCCGCCAGACCGACCTGCTCGCGCTGAACGCCGCGGTCGAGGCGGCGCGCGCGGGCGAGCATGGTCGCGGCTTTGCGGTCGTCGCCTCCGAGGTGCGCAAGCTCGCCGAACGCAGCCAGAGCGCGGCGGCGGAGATCAGCCTGGTCTCGTCGGAAACCGTCAAGGCGGCGGCCGATGCGGGCCAGATGCTGTCGCGACTGGTGCCCGACATCCGCCGGACCGCCGAACTCGTGCTCGAGATCAGCTCGGCGTGCCGCGAGCAGGATATCGGCGCGTCGCAGATCACCGAGGCGATCCAGCAACTCGACCAGGTCACGCAGCAGAATGCCAACGCGTCCGAGCAGATCTCGTCGACCTCGGAGGAACTCGCAACGCAGGCCGAGGAGCTGCAAGCCAGCATCGCCTATTTCCGTGTCGGCGACGAGGCCTCCGCACCGCTGCCCGACATTCCGCCAGCAACGGCGCGTCGGCGTGCCCCGGCGCCGGCGGCCAAGCCTGTGGAGAGCATAGCAAGGAAGGTCGCGCACCGCCCGAAAGCCGCCAGCGGCGCCAGGTCCAACACCATCGCCGGCCGGCTCTCACAGCGCAAGGGCTTCGCGCTGGACCTGAGCCTGGGCGGCCCCGACCCGGACGATGCCGATTTCGGCGGCAAGTCGGTCTGAGCGGTAGGGAGAGGGGCTTCAGGTCGCCCCCACCGACGTCGCCGGAATCACGGTGGTGCCCGGTTTCGGCGTAGGATTATGCGCTGAACGCCGGGCACTGGCGTAAAAGCCGGTGAGGCAGGGCAAGCCTCAGACGAGGCCGGACGTCGACGACGAGTCGCCAGACTTCTTATCGCTGATGTCGTACCGCGATCGCGACTCGGTCCCCGAAAATCCCGGTCGGGCGATCATGCGCCCGTTACGGGGCGTTGTGGCAGGAGTGCTCGGATTCGAACCGAGGGCCTTCGGTTTTGGAGACCGACGCTCTAACCAACTGAGCTACACTCCTAGGCGGTCGCGCCCTTTACCCAGCGGTTTCGGGGAGGGCAAGCGCTCTTTCGCCATCGTTCGTCCGCATGGTGAATATTGGTCGCAATTTCCTGGTCGCGTGCGATGAGCATCGGTCTTTCGATCGATACGGGAGAGCGAGTCCTGATGGCCGTTCGCCGTGGCGCCGTCCGCCCGGGCGGGGCGGTGGTTCGTCGACGTGGAAAGGTCGTTGGAGGCTGTCGCCGCCGGTTGACCGACGCCCTATCCTGGCATATAGGCGCGCCCTGTTCTTCGGGAGTCTTTCCCGCCGGGCATGCTTGAACATTGCTGGATGCATTCCAGGGCCTGAGGAGCGGTTTCGCTTCCTAGGGTCCTTTTTGTATTCTCAGGCGCCTCAATGGCTCCAGCAAAGTAACCACTTGAAAGGTGAAGGCTTCAATGCCGACGATCAACCAGCTGGTCCGCAAGGGCCGCGATCCGCAGAAGGCCAAGTCGAAGGTCCCTGCGATGGAAGCAAATCCGCAGAAGCGTGGCGTTTGCACGCGCGTCTACACGACGACCCCGAAGAAGCCGAACTCGGCTCTGCGCAAGGTGGCCAAGGTTCGCCTGACCAACCAGCGCGAAGTCATCAGCTACATCCCGGGCGAGGGCCACAATCTTCAGGAGCATTCGGTTGTCCTGATCCGTGGCGGTCGTGTCCGCGATCTTCCCGGTGTTCGCTATCACGTCCTGCGCGGCGTGCTCGATACACAGGGTGTGAAGGACCGGCGTCAGTCGCGTTCCAAGTACGGCGCCAAGCGTCCGAAGTAAGCCGGTCGATGCCAGCCGACGCAAGTCGGCACTGGTATGATTCGATCATCAAGGCTGAAGTTTAGAAGGAATATAAAATGGCACGTCGTCGTCGTCCCGAAAAGCGGGTCATCCTGCCTGATCCCAAGTTCGGGGATGAGGTTCTGTCGAAGTTCATGAACAGCGTCATGCTGGACGGCAAGAAGTCCGTCGCAGAGCTGATCGTGTACGGTGCATTCGAAACCGTCGAGCAGCGCGCCAAGCGCGACCCGATCGGCGTTTTCCACGATGCGCTGAACAACGTGAAGCCGGGCATCGAAGTCCGTTCGCGTCGCGTCGGTGGTGCAACCTACCAGGTTCCCGTCGAAGTGCGTCCCGAGCGTGCACAGGCGCTGGCGATCCGCTGGCTGATCGGTGCGGCACGTTCGCGCAGCGAGAACACGATGGCCGCGCGGCTGTCGGGCGAGCTGATGGATGCTGCCAACAACCGCGGTAACGCGGTCAAGAAGCGCGAAGACACGCACCGGATGGCTGAAGCCAACCGTGCATTCTCGCACTACCGCTGGTAAAAGCGGGCTTCGAAGCCTAGCATTGGTAACCGCGGTCGCGGGCGGTCTTTCGCCCGTAACGCAAACACCTATATATTGGGGAGCCGGCACGTTCGGCTCCCCATATCCTTAAGGAAGCACGATCATGGCCCGCAGCCATCCGCTCGACCGTTACCGCAACATCGGCATCATGGCGCACATCGACGCCGGCAAGACGACGACGACCGAGCGCATCCTCTATTACACCGGCAAGTCCTACAAGATCGGCGAAGTGCACGAAGGCACCGCGACGATGGATTGGATGGAGCAGGAGCAGGAGCGCGGGATCACGATCACGTCGGCTGCAACCACCTGCAAGTGGCGCGCCGAAGAAGGTAAGGGCGAAGAGCACCTTATCAACATCATCGACACCCCGGGCCACGTCGATTTCACGATCGAAGTCGAGCGTTCGCTGCGCGTCCTCGACGGCGCGGTCGCGTGCTTTGACGGCGTTGCCGGCGTCGAGCCGCAGTCCGAGACCGTGTGGCGTCAGGCCGACAAGTACGGCGTGCCGCGCATGTGCTTCGTCAACAAGCTCGATCGCACCGGCGCCGATTTCTACTTCTGCGTCAACTCGATCATCGATCGTCTCGGTGCGCGTCCGGCGGTCCTGTACCTGCCGATCGGCATGGAAGGCGGCTTCAAGGGCCTCGTCGACCTCGTCGAGAACCGCGCGATCATCTGGCTCGAAGAGAGCCTGGGCGCTAAGTTCGAATATGCCGAGATCCCCGAGGACATGGTCGAGAAGGCTGCGAAGTATCGCAGCGAGCTGATCGAGATGGCCGTCGAGCAGGACGATGCTCTGATGGAAGCCTATCTCGAGGGTAACGAGCCGAGCGTCGCCGACCTCAAGAAGCTGATCCGCAAGGGTACGCTCAGCATGGCGTTCGTGCCGGTGGTCTGCGGTTCGGCGTTCAAGAACAAGGGCGTCCAGCCCCTGCTCGACGCCGTGGTCGACTATCTGCCTTCGCCTCTCGACGTTCCCGCGATTCAGGGCCTGAAGCTCGACGGCGTGACGCCGGACGAGCGTCCTTCGTCGGACGAGGTTCCGTTCTCGGCGCTGGCGTTCAAGATCATGAACGATCCGTTCGTCGGCACGCTGACCTTTGCCCGCATCTATTCGGGCAAGCTGGAGACCGCATCGCAGGTCACCAATTCGGTCAAGGACAAGAAGGAAAAGGTCGGCCGCATGCTGCTTATGCATGCGAACAGCCGCGAGGACATCCAGGAAGCCTTTGCTGGCGACATCGTCGCGCTCGCGGGCCTCAAGGACACCACGACGGGCGACACGCTCTGCGCGATGAACGCACCGATCATCCTCGAGCGGATGGAATTCCCCGAGCCCGTGATCGAGCTGTCGGTGGAGCCGAAGACCAAGGCCGACCAGGAGAAGATGGGCGTCGCGCTCAATCGTCTCGCACGCGAGGATCCCTCGTTCCGCGTGTCGTCGGACCCCGAGTCGGGCCAGACCATCATCAAGGGCATGGGCGAGCTCCATCTCGAGATCCTGGTCGACCGCATGAAGCGTGAGTTCAAGGTCGAGGCCAATGTCGGCGCTCCTCAGGTCGCGTATCGCGAATATCTGAAGAAGCCGGTCGACGTCGACTACACGCACAAGAAGCAGTCGGGCGGCACCGGCCAGTTCGGTCGCGTGAAGGTCAAGGTCACGCCAGGCGAGCGCGGTTCGGGCATCACGTTCAAGGACGAGATCAAGGGCGGCAACATTCCGAAGGAATATCTGCCCGCGATCGAGAAGGGCTTCCGCGAAACCGCCGCTTCGGGTTCGCTGGTTGGCTTCCCGATCATCGATTTCGAGATCGTGCTGTATGACGGCGCGTATCACGACGTCGACTCGTCGGCACTGGCGTTCGAAATCTGTGCACGTGGCGCGATGCGCGAAGTGGCACAGAAGTCGGGCATCACGCTGCTCGAGCCGGTCATGAAGGTTGAGGTTGTTACCCCGGAGGATTATCTGGGTGACGTCATCGGCGACATGAACAGCCGTCGTGGCCAGATCCAGGGCACCGATAGCCGCGGCAACGCGCAGACGGTCGAGGCGATGGTGCCGCTGGCCAACATGTTCGGTTACGTGAACTCGCTCCGCTCGTTCACGCAGGGTCGTGCACAATACTCGATGCAGTTCTCGCATTACGACGAAGTGCCGCAGAACGTCGCCGACGAGGTGAAGGCGAAACTGGCCTAACCCTTTAAGGGGGTAGGGCTAGCGTCAGGCTTTAACAGCCGCTATGGGGCCGCGTTCGCGCGGTTCCCGGTGTGGCACCGGAATACGAATCAGAAGGTAGGAAACAATGGCCAAGGCAAAATTTGAGCGGAACAAGCCGCATCTCAACATCGGCACCATCGGTCACGTCGATCATGGCAAGACGTCGCTCACCGCTGCGATCACGAAGGTTCTGGCAGAGACGACCGGCGGTACCGCTGTCGACTTCGCCAACATCGACAAGGCTCCCGAGGAGCGCGAGCGCGGCATCACGATCTCGACCGCACACGTCGAGTACGAGACGGCCAACCGTCACTACGCGCACGTCGATTGCCCGGGCCACGCCGATTATGTGAAGAACATGATCACCGGCGCAGCCCAGATGGACGGCGCGATCCTCGTCGTTTCGGCGACCGATGGCCCGATGCCACAGACCCGTGAGCACATCCTGCTCGCACGCCAGGTCGGCGTGCCTGCCATGGTCGTGTTCATGAACAAGGTCGATCTGGTCGACGACGAGGAAATCCTCGAGCTGGTCGAGATGGAAATCCGCGAGCTGCTCAGCTCGTACGACTTCCCGGGCGACGACATCCCCGTCATCAAGGGTTCGGCAACCTGCGCGCTGTCGGGTTCGAACCAGAAGCTCGGCGCCGACGCCGTCACCGAGCTGATGCAGGCTGTCGACGACTACATCCCGCAGCCCGAGCGTCCGCTCGACAAGCCGTTCATGATGCCGATCGAGGACGTGTTCTCGATCTCGGGTCGTGGTACGGTTGTCACCGGCCGCGTCGAGACCGGCATCGTCAAGGTTGGCGAGGAAGTCGAGATCGTCGGTATCCACCCGACCGTTCGCAAGACCACGGTCACGGGCGTCGAGATGTTCCGCAAGCTGCTCGACCAGGGCCAGGCTGGCGATAACGTCGGCGCGCTGATCCGCGGCGTTGCACGCGACGAAGTCGAGCGTGGCCAGGTGCTCTGCAAGCCGGGCACGATCAAGCCGCACACCGACTTCAACTCGGAAGTGTACGTGCTGTCGAAGGAAGAGGGTGGCCGTCACACGCCGTTCTTCGCCAACTACCGCCCGCAGTTCTACTTCCGTACGACGGACGTGACCGGCACCGTCGAGCTGCCCGAGGGCACCGAGATGGTCATGCCAGGCGACAACGTGTCGCTCGGCATCAAGCTTATCGCCCCGATCGCCATGGACGTGGGCCAGCGCTTCACGATCCGCGAAGGCGGCCGTACCGTCGGTGCAGGCGTCGTGAGCCAGATCGACAAGTAAGCATCTTCTCCTTCGGGAGTTGATCGAAAAGAGCCCGGCTTCTCGTGAGAGAGGCCGGGCTTTTTCGTGTTTGGTGAATTGGGGGGCAATGTGGTCCGGTGCGATATGTCCGCAATGAACCGCCTCACTCTAAAGTATGCGTATGATCGGAGTTTCTTCGATCCAAAACTTACGCGTGACGATTTCGGTTACCTCTCGATATCTGCGCGAACGGATAGCTTTTCCGGGCGCGGAGGCTTTTGGGTACAGTGGCAGGATGTGCGGGAATTTAGCGAAGCCCTTGCGACGTTTCCCATAGCGACAAATGCGCCGATCGCGGCACAGTGGGGCTACGAGATGCAGGAAGGTGACGACCTCATCCTGCGAATCGCGATCGCCGCGGCGAACAAGCATGGCGATCTTCTTGCTAGCTTCGTGATCGCCGATCTACACAGTCGGAGTAGTCGGGTTAGCGGCTCGTTTCAGACAAACTATCCGGACATTGAGGATTTCCGTTTGAGCATCGCTCGAATGATGGACAGTGAATTCGAAGAGGCCGTTCTAGAAGGTCGGTAGCTTAGGCCCGACCCCGCGACCGACCCCGGGCTGCGATCCTCCCCCGCTTGGGGGGAGGTGGCGCCGAAGGCGTCAGAGGGGGAGGGGGCGATTAGCTCTCGAAGGAGGTGCGCCGGTCGACTGCGACGGACGTGATCTGGCGGAGGACGTCGTCCAGATTTGCTAGCATTTCCCGGGCTGGGTAGCGGAGGATGTGGATGTTTTGGGCGACTAGCCAAGCGTCTCGGGCTGCATCTCGTTCGGGGCGGTCGCCGTGGTTGTGGCATTCGCCGTCGACTTCGATCGCGAGTCGGGCAGGGGCACAGTAGAAGTCGAGAACGTGCCCTCCTGCTGCATGTTGTCTTCGGAAACGCAGGCCTGCCTCGTTGCTTCGCAGTACGAGCCAAAGCGCTATCTCCGGTGGGGTCATTTACTTTCGCAGGCGCTTAGCGTTGCCGCAGCCGGGTTGGGATCCATCGAGTCGCATCGCCTGCCTCCCCCTCCGTCACGCTTCGCGTGCCACCTCCCCCTTGCGGGGGAGGATTGATGGGTAGCATGCTGCGGGACGAGATGAGCCGGAAAACCCGCAACCCCCAGTTGCATTTCACCCGACTCTCCCGTAATGGCCCGCCTTCGGTTTAAACATCAACCAGCAAGAGCCCGGAAACGGGCCCGCTCTTTCGCATCGGTAGGGACTATGGACAGCAATATCCGCATTCGTCTGAAGGCGTTCGATCACCGTGTGCTCGATCAGGCCACTGGCGACATCGCCGACACCGCACGCCGCACCGGCGCGCTCATCCGCGGTCCGATTCCCCTTCCGACGCGCATCGAAAAATTCACCGTGAACCGCGGCCCGCACATCGACAAGAAGTCGCGCGAGCAGTTCGAGGTGCGCACGTACAAGCGTATGCTGGATATCGTCCAGCCGACGCCGCAGACGGTCGATGCGCTGATGAAGCTGGACCTCGCCGCTGGCGTTGACGTCGAGATCAAGCTCGCCTAAGGGCGAGCGCGGCGCGGTCGACCGGTAACGGTCCCGCGCCGCTCGACATTGGGATACCGCCGTCGGTGCAAACCGACGGGGCAGCGTCCCCCGTCACGTTCCTGCTTTTGCAGGAACACCAGCCCGGGACGGGGCGCGTTTCGTATTTACCGGGTTGATCCGACTCCATTCAGGGCATTTGCCGGGAATGGGGTCAGGTGGATGCATCATGGAGCTTGCTCCGGACATGGTCCGCAAGCCCCCGAGGAATAGTCCGACGGGGCCTCTGTCTAGGAAGGGACAAGATCATGCGTACTGGCGTGATCGCGAAGAAGATGGGGATGACCCGCCTGTTCCAGGAAGATGGTCGGCACGTGCCGGTCACCGTTCTGGCACTCGAAGGCAATCAGGTCGTTTCCGTTCGCGAAATGGATCGTGACGGCTACACCGCCGTCCAGCTTGGTGCAGGCGTTGCCAAGTCGAAGAATGTTGCAAAGCCGCAGCGCGGCCATTTCGGCAAGGCCGAAGTGGAGCCCAAGGCTGTCGTCCATGAGTTCCGTGTGAACGCAGACGGCCTGCTCGACGTTGGCGCCGAGATCTCGGCCGACCATTACGTCGCAGGCCAGATCGTCGATATCCAGGGCAAGACCCAGGGTAAGGGTTTTCAGGGCGGCATGAAGCGTTGGGGCTTCGGCGGTCTGCGGGCAACCCACGGCGTGTCGGTCTCGCACCGTTCGCTCGGTTCGACCGGTCAGCGCCAGGATCCGGGCAAGGTCTTCAAGAACAAGAAGATGGCCGGCCACATGGGCGACAAGTATCGCACCCAGCAGAACCTCGAGATCGTATCGACGGACGTCGAGCGTGGTCTCCTGTTCGTCAAGGGTTCGGTTCCTGGCTCCAAGGGCGGCTGGCTCTTCGTCAAGGACTCGGTGAAGGTCGCGCGCCACGCCGACGCACCGTTCCCCGCCGGTCTCAAGACCACCAACAGCAACACTGCAGCAGACACGCCGGCCGAAACGACCGACGCACCTGCAGCCGACGGCCAGGAGGGCTGAGCGTGAAGATCAAGGTTTCATCTTTCGCCGGTACCGACGCTGCGGACATCGAGCTCAACGACGAGGTCTTCGGCCTCGATCCGCGCGCCGACATCCTGCACCGTGTCGTCACCTGGCAGCTCGAGAAGCGTCGCGAGACGGCTCGCGGCACCCGTGAGCGCGCAGACGTCGCCCGCACCGGCAAGAAGTTCGGTCGCCAGAAGGGCGGCGGTACGGCGCGTCACGGCGATCGTCGCGCCCCTGTGTTCATCGGTGGTGGTAAGGCTCACGGCGCTCGCGTCCGTGACTTCAACCCGTCGCTGAACAAGAAGGTTCGCTCGCTCGGTCTGCGCATGGCGCTCAGCAGCCACGCCAAGGCGGGTTCGCTGGTCATCATGGACAGCTTGGCTGTCGAGGGTGGCAAGACCAAGACGCTGCTCGGCGATCTCGCCAAGCTCGGCTTCGGCAAGCGTGCGCTCGTCATCGACGGCGACATGGTCGACACCAGCTTCGCATTCGCTGCGGGCAACCTGTACGAAGTGAACGTGATGCCGGCAGCCGGCGCCAACGTTTACGACATCCTGAAGCATGACACGCTGGTGCTGACGCGCGCCGCTGTCGAAAAGCTGGAGGCGCGCTTCCATGGCTAAGAAGCAGAAGGCGGGCATCGATAATCGTCATTACGACGTTATCCTGGCCCCGCACATCACCGAGAAGACGACGACTCTGTCGGAGCACAACGCGGTGGTGTTCAAGGTGTCCAACGACGCCACGAAGCCCGAGATCAAGGCGGCCGTTGAGGCGCTGTTCGACGTGAACGTCGTCGGCGTGAACACGCTCGTCCAGAAGGGCAAGACCAAGAAGTGGAAGGGCACGAACTACTCGCGCTCGGACATGAAAAAGGCAATCGTGACGTTGAAGGACGGTCAGTCCATCGACGTGACGACGGGGATCTGAGGCCATGGCACTCAAGCATTATAATCCGACATCGCCGGCACGCCGCGGTCTCATCCTGGTCGACAAGTCGTCGCTCTGGAAGGGTCGCCCCGTCAAGGCGCTGACCGAAGGTAAGCACAAGACCGGCGGTCGTAACAACAAGGGCCATGTGACCTCGCGCGGCATCGCCGGCGGTCACAAGCAGAAGTACCGCTACATCGACTTCAAGCGTCGCAAGTGGGACGTCGAAGGCACCGTCGAGCGGATCGAGTATGATCCCAACCGCACCGCGTTCATCGCCCTGGTCAAGTACCCGGACGAAGAACTCGCCTATATCCTGGCGCCGCAGCGTCTGGCGATCGGCGACAAGGTGATCGCGGCCAAGAAGACCGACGTGAAGCCAGGCAATGCCATGGAACTCGGTCAGATGCCGGTCGGCACCATCGTCCACAATGTGGAGATGAAGCCGATGAAGGGTGGCCAGATCGCCCGTTCGGCCGGCACGTATGTGCAGGTCGTCGGTCGCGACAAGGGCATGGTGATGGTCCGCCTGAACTCGGGCGAGCAGCGCTACATCCGCAGCGATTGCATGGCGACGGTTGGCGCGGTCTCGAACCCCGACAACCAGAACCAGAACCTGGGCAAGGCCGGTCGTTCGCGCTGGATGGGTATCCGTCCGCTGACGCGCGGCGTCGCCAAGAACCCGGTCGACCATCCGCACGGCGGTGGTGAAGGCCGTACCTCGGGTGGCCGTCATCCGGTTACGCCGTGGGGCAAGCCGACGAAGGGTGCGCGTACGCGTCACAACAAATCGACCGACAAGATGATCATCCGGTCGCGTCATTCGACGAAGAGGAAGGGCTAACATGGCTCGTTCAGTCTGGAAGGGCCCCTTCGTGGACCTTCATCTGCTCAAGAAGGCAGAAACCGCCCAGGACACCAACGCGCGTTCGCCGATCAAGACCTGGTCGCGTCGCTCGACGATCCTGCCGTCGTTCGTGGGCCTCACGTTCAACGTGTATAACGGCCGCAAGTTCGTGCCGGTCTCGGTCAACGAGGACATGGTCGGGATGAAGCTGGGCGAGTTCGCGCCCACGCGCTACTTCCCCGGCCACTCCGCCGACAAGAAGGGCAAGCGCTGATGTCTAAGCAAGTCAGCCCGCGCAAGGTCGCGGACAACGAGGCGCTTTCGGTCGGTACGCAGATCCGCGGTTCCGCACAGAAGCTCGGCCTCGTCGCTGCGCTCATCCGTGGCAAGAAGGTCGGCGATGCGATGAACATCCTCGCCTTCTCGACCAAGGGCATGGCGATCGAAGCCCGCAAGGTGCTGGCCTCGGCCATCGCCAATGCGGAGAACAACCACAACCTCGACGTCGACTCGCTGGTCGTCGCCGAGGCATCGGTTGGCAAGTCGATCACGATGAAGCGCTTCGCTACCCGCGGCCGCGGCAAGTCGACCCGCATCCTCAAGCCATTCAGCCGTCTGCGCATCGTCGTGCGCGAGCAGGAAGAAGCATAATGGGTCAGAAGAGCAACCCCATCGGTCTGCGTCTGCAGATCAACCGTACCTGGGATAGCCGCTGGTACGCCGAAGGCGCCGACTATGGTCGGCTCCTGCTCGAGGATCTCAAGATCCGCGCATTCATCATGAAGACGCTGCCGCAGGCTGCGATCTCCAAGGTGGTCATCGAGCGTCCGGCCAAGCTGGCCCGCATCTCCATCTTCGCTGCACGCCCCGGCGTGATCATCGGCAAGAAGGGTGCGGACATCGAGAAGCTGCGTTCGACGATCGGCAAGATGACGTCGTCGACCGTGTCGCTGAACATCGTCGAGATCCGCAAGCCGGAAGTCGATGCGCGTCTCGTCGCGCAGGGCATCGCCGATCAGCTTGAGCGTCGTATCGCCTTCCGTCGCGCCATGAAGCGTGCGGTTCAGTCGGCGATGCGTCTCGGTGCCGAAGGCATCCGCGTGAACTGCGGCGGCCGTCTTGGCGGCGCCGAGATCGCACGGTCGGAGAGCTATCGTGAGGGTCGGGTTCCGTTGCACACGCTGCGCGCGAACATCGATTATGCCGAGGCTACGGCGCACACGTCTTACGGCGTTTGCGGCGTGAAGGTCTGGGTCTTCAAGGGCGAGATTCTCGGCAACGATCCGACGTCGTACGACCGCATCATGATGGAGGCTCAGACCTCCGGCGTGCGGCCGCAGCGCGACGATCGTCGCTAAGGGGCAGGAACAGACATGCTGCAACCAAAAAAGACCAAGTTCCGGAAGGCCTTCAAGGGCAAGATTTCGGGCGACGCCAAGAGTGGCTTCTCGCTCAATTTCGGTTCCTACGGCCTGAAGGCCATGGAGCCTGACCGGATCACCGCACGCCAGATCGAGGCGGCACGCCGCGCGATCACGCGTCACATGAAGCGCCAGGGGCGTTTGTGGATCCGCATTTTCCCAGACCTTCCGGTCTCGGGAAAGCCAGCCGAAGTCCGCATGGGTAAGGGCAAGGGCGCGCCGGAATATTGGGCCGCTCGCGTCAAGCCGGGTCGGATCCTGTTCGAGCTCGACGGCGTCGACGGCAAGATCGCCGCCGAGGCGTTCGAGCGGGCGGCCATGAAGCTGCCGATCAAGGTAAAGGTCGTTGCCCGCCTGGGCGACACCTCGCATCTGGGAGGCGAGTAAGATCATGGCTCGTATCGACGACATGAAGACCAAGAGCGACGACCAGCTGTCGGAGTCGCTCGGCGAACTGAAGCGCGAGCAGTTCAACCTGCGCTTCCAGGCCGCCACGAACCAGCTCGAAAAGCCGAGCCGCGTTCGTGAGGTCCGCCGCGACATCGCTCGCATCAAGACCCTGCAGGCTCAGCGCACCAGCGCTGAAGCCGCGAAGTAAGGAACACATCATGCCGAAGCGCGTGCTGACCGGTCTGGTCGTGTCCGACAAGGGCGACAAGACGGTGGTCGTGAACGTCGAGCGTAAGGTGAAGCACCCGCTCTACGGGAAGATCATCCGTCGCTCGAAGAAGTATCATGCTCATGACGAGAGCAACGAGTTCAAGCAGGGCGAGACCGTGCGGATCGAAGAGACCGCACCAATCTCCAAGCTGAAGACCTGGAAGGTGATCGAGCGGGTCAACACCCACGCGACGCCGGAACGGGCTTCGGCCGAGGGCTGAATCAAACATGAGGGCAGGGGGGCAACTCCCTGCGCTCTTGTTTTCGTAAACGGGAACGGCTAAGCGGCCGCTCCTCCCCGCTGCGGATTCGTCCGCGGCGGGGTGATTTTTTAGGCGGGGTTCGGTCGGTATCGACCCCAGAGACAGAGAAGGGATACGGATCCATGATCCAGATGCAGTCCAATCTCGACGTCGCTGACAACAGCGGCGCGAAGCGGGTGCAGTGCATCAAGGTGCTTGGGGGTTCCAAGCGTCGTGTTGCAGGCGTTGGCGACATCATCGTCGTCAGCATCAAGGAAGCGCAGCCACGTGGCCGTGTGAAGAAGGGCGACGTTCACCGCGCGGTGATCGTGCGTACCGCCAAGGATATCCGCCGTGCAGACGGTACGGTCATCCGCTTCGACGGCAACGCCGCGGTGCTGGTCAACAAGAACGAGGAGCCGATCGGCACCCGTATCTTTGGCCCAGTCGTTCGCGAGCTGCGCGGCAAGAAGCACATGAAGATCATCAGCCTCGCGCCGGAGGTGCTGTAATGGCGTCGCAGCGTATCAAGAAGGGTGACAAGGTCATCGTCCTGTCCGGCAAGGACAAGGGCAAGACCGGCGAAGTCACCATGTCGATGCCGAAGGCCGACAAGGTCGTCGTCGCGGGCGTCAACATCGCCGTGCGCCACACCAAGCCGACTCAGGGTGACCCGCAGGGTGGCCTGATCCGCAAGGAAGCACCGATGCACGTTTCGAAGGTCGCGCACGTGACCGCCGACGGCAAGCCGACCCGCGTCCGCTTCGAGGAGCAGGACGGCAAGAAGGTCCGCGTGGCCGTCAAGACCGGGGAGAAGATCAATGGTTGATCAGAACACTGGCGCAGACGCCGCTAGCACCGAGGTCGCCTACACGCCGCGCATGCGGAAGATGTACGACGAGACGATCATCAAGGCGATGGTCGACAAGTTCGGCTACAAGAACGTCATGGAGATCCCGCGGATCGACAAGATCGTTCTGAACATGGGGGTCGGCGAGGCCACGCAGGACAAGAAGAAGGTCGACCAGGCTGCTTCCGAAATGGAGCTTATTGCCGGCCAGAAGCCTGTCGTGACGAAGGCCAAGAAGTCGATCGCACAGTTCAAGCTGCGCGAAGGCATGCCGATTGGCGTGAAGGTTACCCTTCGCCGCGAGCGCATGTACGAGTTTCTCGACCGTTTCATCACGATCGCTCTTCCCCGCGTCCGCGATTTCCGCGGGCTCAACCCGAAGAGCTTCGATGGCCGTGGCAACTATGCCTGCGGTATCAAGGAGCAGATCGTGTTCCCAGAAATCAGCTATGACCGGGTCGACAAGGTCCGCGGCATGGATGTGATCGTGACGACGACCGCAAAGACCGACGACGAGGCTCGCGAGCTTCTGCGTCTGTTCGGTTTTCCGTTCCCGATCGAAGACGACGCTGCCGACGAGAAGAAGGCAGCGTAAGAAACTCCCTCTCCCCTCGGGGAGAGGGCTGGGGTGAGGGGGAGTGAGTCTCCCTCGCCCCGCCCGAAAACTGAAGGCGCGGTCCTGCTGGGCTGCCCCTCACCCCGACCCTCTCCCCGGAGGGGCGAGGGGGCAGAAGAAAGAAAGAACTTAAGTCGATGGCGAAACTGAGTTCAGTCAACAAGAACGAGCGCCGCAAGCGCATGGTCAAGCAGTATGCCCCGAAGTACGCGGCACTGAAGGCAATCGCAGCGGACAAGACGCTCGACGATGGTGAGCGTCTGATCGCTCGCCTCAAGATGGCGGCACTGCCGCGCAACGCGAACCCGACCCGCATCCGTAACCGGTGCGAGCTGACCGGTCGCCCGCGCGCTTATTACCGCAAGTTCCGGCTCTGCCGTATTCAGCTGCGCGATCTGGCCAACAAGGGCCTGATCCCCGGCGTCACGAAGTCGAGCTGGTAAGGACTAAATCATGGCAGTGACCGATCCCCTGGGTGATTTGCTCACCCGCATCCGTAATGGCCAGCGCGCGAAGAAGGACTCCGTCCTGACTCCGGCGTCGAAGCTGCGCGTCCGCGTGCTCGACGTTCTGCAGCGCGAAGGCTATATCCGTGGCTATAGCGAAGAGCAGATGGGCCCCGCGGCCGGCCTTCGCATCGAGCTGAAGTATTTCGAGGGCCAGCCTGCGATCAAGCATGTCGCGCGCGTCTCGAAGCCCGGCCGTCGCGTCTATTCCGGCTCGCAGGAACTCCCGCGCGTCCGTAACGGCCTCGGCATCACCATCGTCTCGACGCCCCGCGGCGTGCTTTCGGATTCCGAAGCACGCGAGCAGAACGTCGGCGGCGAAGTCCTCGCGGAGGTGTTCTGATGAGCCGTATTGGTAAGAAGCCGGTTTCGGTACCGGCCGGCATCACGCCGACCATCGCGAACAAGCAGCTGACCGTGAAGGGCCCCAAGGGCACGCTCACGATGCCGCTGCGCGAAGAGATCAGCTATACGATCGAAGACGGCGGCATCTCGGTGCAGCCGGCCAACGATACCAAGCGCGCGCGCGCGTTCTGGGGCATGCAGCGTACGATGGTGCAGAACCTGATTACGGGCGTGTCGGAAGGCTTCACCAAGAAGCTGCTGATCACCGGCGTCGGCTACCGTGCCGCTGCCCAGGGTCGTAACCTCAAGCTGCAGCTCGGCTACAGCCATGACGTGAACATCGACGTGCCGGAAGGCATCGAGGTGAAGACCCCGGACAACACCACGGTCGAGATCTCGGGTTCCGACAAGCAGAAGGTCGGCCAGCTGGCCGCCGAAATCCGTCAGTGGCGCAAGCCCGAGCCTTACAAGGGCAAGGGTATCAAGTACGACGGCGAGTTCATCTTCCGTAAGGAAGGGAAGAAGAAGTAATGACCAAGGGTCTCTCTCTTTTCGCAAAGCGGCGTCGCCGCAATCGTACCGCGCTCCGCGCACGTGCAGGCACCCGTCCGCGGTTGTCGGTGCATCGCTCGGGCAAGCACATCTATGCCCAGG
This sequence comes from Sphingomonas aurantiaca, assembly GCF_003050705.1. GTDB lineage: Bacteria > Pseudomonadota > Alphaproteobacteria > Sphingomonadales > Sphingomonadaceae > Sphingomonas > Sphingomonas aurantiaca. The sequence goes on from NZ_QAOG01000004.1 coordinate 109,154, forward strand.
TGATCGACGATGCCGCTGGCACGACGGTCGCCTCGGCCTCGACGCTGGAGAAGGACGTGCGCGGCACGTCCGGCGCCAACATCGACGCGGCGACTTCGGTCGGCAAGCGCGTCGCCGAGGCTGCCAAGGCAGCGGGCGTGACTCAGGTCGTGTTCGATCGCGGCGGCTTCCTCTACCACGGTCGCGTGAAGGCTCTTGCCGACGCCGCGCGCGAAGCCGGATTGGAGTTCTAAGACATGGCTGACGAAAACAACACGCCGGCAGTGATCGCACCCGAGACGACTGCACAGGACGTCACGGCTCAGAACGTACCGCAGAGCACCGGATACCAGGGCAACAACGGCGGTGGCCGTGGTCGTCCCGGCGGCGGCGGCGGCGGCGGCGGTCGTGGTGGCCCCGGTGGCGGTCGCAGCGGTGGCCCGGGCGGCAACCGCGGTGGTCGTGACGGCGGTCGCGGTGGTCGTGACAATCGTGGCGGTCGTCCTGGTCAGGACGATGGCGGCGAAGAGCTGATCGAGAAGCTGGTGCACATCAACCGCGTCTCGAAGACGGTCAAGGGCGGCAAGCGCTTCGGCTTTGCAGCACTCGTCGTCGTCGGCGACGGCAAGGGCCGTGCAGGCTTCGGTCATGGCAAGGCACGCGAAGTGCCGGAAGCCATCTCGAAGGCGACGGCTGCTGCCAAGAAGAAGATGGTTCGCGTTCCGCTCAAGGACGGTCGCACGCTGCATCATGACGGCAACGGCCACTTTGGTGCCGGCAAGGTCACGCTGCGGTCGGCGCCTCAGGGTACGGGCATCATTGCCGGTGGCCCGATGCGCGCCGTCTTCGAGTCGCTGGGCGTTGCAGACGTCGTGACCAAGTCGGTCGGCACGTCGAACCCCTACAACATGATCCGCGCAACGTTCGAAGCCCTTGGCGAGCAGACCTCGCCCAAGGCCGTCGCACAGCGTCGCGGCAAGAAGATCGCCGACCTGCTCGGCCACGGTGGGTCGAAGACCCCCGAGGCAGACGCAGCTGCGATCACGGAGTAAGCGATCATGGCTACCATCAAGATCACGCAGACCGGTTCGCCGATCCGCCGCGAGAAGGACCAGCGCGCAACGCTGGTCGGTCTCGGCCTCAACAAGATGCACAAGACCCGCGAGCTGGAAGACAGCCCAGAGGTCCGCGGCATGATCCGCAAGGTGCAGCACATGGTGTCGGTCGAAGGCTGAGCCTTCACGACCCACGTGACAAATACGGGAAAGGGGGCTAACGGCCCCCTTTCTTATTCCAGAATCCATTTCCACAGCGCGTAACAAGCGAAAGCGAGTGCATACCATGAAGCTCAACGAACTCCGCGATAACGAAGGTGCCCGTAAGTCCAAGATGCGCGTCGGACGCGGCATCGGCTCGGGCAAGGGCAAGACCGGCGGCCGCGGCCAGAAGGGCCAGAAGAGCCGCGAGGGCGTGTCCATCGCCGGCTTCGAAGGCGGCCAGATGCCGCTCCACATGCGGCTGCCTAAGCGCGGCTTCAACAACATCTTCCGCAAGGACTTCGCAGAGGTCAATCTCGGCGCGATCCAGCTCGCGGTCGATGCCGGCAAGATCGAGGCGAACGCCACGCTCGACCACAACGCGCTGAAGGCTGCCGGCCTGGCACGCGGCGGCAAGGACGGCGTCCGCCTCCTCGCCAAGGGCGAGCTGACCACGGTCCTCTCGTTCACCGTCGACGGCGCGTCGAAGGGCGCGATCGAAGCGGTCGAGAAGATCGGCGGCAAGGTCGAGGTGATCCACTTCGTCCCCGCAGCCGAGAAGGCTGCCGCCAAGAAGGGCGTGAAGTACAAGGAGCGTGCGGCGCACAAGGCGTCGTTCAAGGCCTGACTTTGATGGGGAGGGGGCGCCGGGTGCGCTTCCTCCCTTTTTCGTTCGTGCTGCCTGAGCTTTCTGCAGCATTAACTCGTTCGACCTTAGCTCCCATGCCGTTCGTGCCGAGTAGAGGTCGAGCGTAGTCGAGACTTCGTATCGAGGTATGAGACCCAAGCGGGCCAGTCCTTCGATACGCCATCTCGACAGGCTCGACGGCTACTCGGGACGAACGGAAATGGGGCCGTAGCCTGGGATTTGGTGGTCAGCGTGGTCCTCCACCTCGCCATATCCCACCTAGGCATTAGACAAGCGCGCTCCTGCGCCTATATGAGCGGCGGGGGCGGTCATAACGCATCCCGCCTTCTTTGTTTCCAGGACGATCACACGCATGGCATCCGCAGCCGACCAGATGGCGCAAAGCATCAGCCTTTCGAAATTCGCGAAGGCGACCGACCTCAAGAAGCGGTTGTGGTTCACGATCGGTGCGCTGATCATTTTCCGCCTGCTCAGCTACGTGCCGCTGCCGGGTGTCGACCCGACCGCGCTCGGCCTGCTCTCGCAGCAGACGCAGGGCGGCGTGCTCGATTTCTTCAACACCTTCTCGGGTGGTTCGCTCAGCCGCATGTCGCTGATCGCGCTCGGCGTGATGCCCTACATCACCGCCTCGATCGTGGTGCAGCTCGCGACCTCGCTGTCGCCGACGCTCGCCGCCATCAAGAAGGACGGCGAATCGGGCCGCAAGCGCCTCAACCAGTACACCCGCTACGGCACCGTCGGCCTGACCGCGGTGCAGGGCTATTTCATCGCCGTCGGCCTTGAGACGCTCGGCGCGGCACAGGGCATCCAGGCGGTCATCGAGCCCGGCATGATGTTCCGCGTCGCCGCGGTCATCTCGCTGATCGGCGGTACGATGTTCCTGATGTGGCTCGGTGAGCAGATCACCAGCCGCGGGATCGGCAACGGCGTCTCGCTGATCATCATGGCCGGCATCGTCGCGCATCTGCCCGTCACGCTCGTAAACCTGCTCGAAGGCGGCCGTTCGGGCTCGCTCGATCCGATCAAGCTGATCGGCATCATCGTCGCGGTGGTCGTGCTGATCCTCTTCATCTGCTTCATGGAGCGCGCGCAGCGCCGCATCCTGATCCAGTATCCCAAGCGCCAGACTCAGCGCGGCATGCAGGCCGACCGCAGCCATCTGCCGCTCAAGATCAACACCGCCGGCGTCATCCCGCCGATCTTCGCGTCGTCGCTGCTGCTGATGCCGCTGACGATCTCGCAGTTCGCGGGCCAGCGCGTGGCGGGCGAATCGAAGTGGGGCGATTTCATCATCACCCTCAACCAGTATCTGCAGCACGGCAGCCCCGTGTACATGCTGCTGTACGGCGCCGGCATCATCTTCTTCTCGTTCTTCTATACCGCGGTCGTCTTCAACCCCGAGGAAACCGCCGACAATCTGAAGCGCAATGGCGGGTTCATCCCCGGCATCCGCCCGGGCAAGAACACCGAGAATTATTTCGATTACGTGCTGACTCGCATCACCGTCATCGGTGCGGCGTATCTGACGATCATCTGCCTGTTGCCCGAATATCTGGTGACCGCGTTGCAGATCCCGTTCTACCTCGGCGGCACCAGCCTGCTGATCGTCGTCAACGTGACGATGGACACGGTGACGCAGATCCAGTCGCATCTGCTGGCACACCAGTATGGCGACCTGATCAAGAAGGCGAAGCTCAAGGGCAATCGACTTCGTTAAGTTGCGGGGCTAACCCGGTTTAATTCCTGCACGAACGAGGGGAGTGCGTTTCGTGAATATCATCCTTCTTGGACCGCCTGGCGCGGGCAAGGGCACCCAGGCCGCCACGCTCGTCAGCGAGCGCGGCATGGTGCAACTTTCGACCGGCGACATGCTGCGTGCAGCGGTCGCCGCCGGAACGCCGGTCGGGCTTCAGGCGAAGTCGGTGATGGAATCGGGGGGTCTCGTTTCGGACGAGATCGTGTCGGGCATCATCGGTGAGCGGCTCGACCAGCCGGATACGGCCAACGGCGTCATCTTCGACGGCTATCCGCGGACTGCGGCGCAGGCCGAGGCGCTCGATGGCCTGCTCGCCGATCGTGGCCGGACGCTCGATTACGTGATCGAGCTGGGCGTCGACGAGGCGGCACTGATCGACCGCGTCGTCGGCCGCTACACCTGTGCCAAGTGCGGCGCCGGCTATCATGATCGGTACAAGAAGCCGGCCGTCGCGGGTGTCTGCGACGTGTGCGGGTCGACGGAGTTCAAGCGTCGTCCCGACGACAATGCGGAGACCGTCCACAACCGCATGTCGGAATATCGTGCGAAGACTGCGCCGATCCTGCCGATCTATGACGCGCGGGGTTTGGTCCACCGCGTCGACGGCATGGCCGACATCGCGCATGTCGGTGCGGCCATCGCGGCGGTTCTCGACCGCAAGTGAGCGTGCTCCCCCGCGAAGGCGGGGGAGCAAGCCTTGGGGTGCGGCGGTCTGCCTACCCTTAACGCCCACCCCTCGGATTAAGTCTTCGGTCGGGTAGCCCTCCCCCCTCCGTCATCCCGGCGAACGCCGGGACCCACGGACACGGCGGACCAGGCGAGAGCGTGTAACCATCACCTTCCCCGCAACCATGGGTCCCGGCTTTCGCCGGGATGACGGAGGAGGGGTGTATGCCTGTCTTTCGACTGCCCAGCGCGCGCTTGAGCGTCGCCAGTTACCTCGGCATCGCCAATCCCATTGCACGCATCACCAAACCCGCATCAACATGACGCAATTGTCACCCGTCGGTCATCGCCCTGACCCCCGCCAGATCCTAGAAAGACCCCGTGGCCAGCAACGGCCGCGCGACTTTCCAGAGATCGGTGCCCGTCACTCCCGGGGGTACCGTGGGGGCCGGTGGGAAGACTTCTTTCCGCCGGCCTTTCCGTTTATGAGGGCAGGAGATAGTGACCGATTTCGGTGGCAGGGAAGGTGATAGCGCGTTGAGCCGCAAGATTTTAATCGTCGAGGACGACGCCTCGACGTCCGCCTATCTTGCCAAGGGCCTTGCCGAAGCCGGCCACGCTATCGAAGCGTGCGCCGACGGCCGCGATGGCCTGTTCCTCGCCAGCGAGGGCATCTTCGATCTCATCATCGCCGATCGGATGTTGCCCGGCCTCGACGGCCTGTCGATGGTCAGCGCGATCCGCGCCGCGGGCATCGCCACCCCGGTCCTGATCCTCTCCGCGCTCGCCGCCGTCGACGACCGCGTCGACGGGCTGAAGGCGGGCGCCGATGATTATCTCTGCAAGCCTTTCTCGTTCGCCGAGCTCTCCGCGCGAATCGAGGCGCTCGTCCGCCGCTCCGATCGCGCCGCGACCGAGCCGCAAAAGACCAAGCTGTCGGTCGGCGATCTCGAAATCGACTTGCTCGCCCGCGCCGTCTCGCGCGCCGGTCGTTCGATCCCGCTCGGCGCGCGCGAATTCAACCTGCTCGAATTTCTCGCGCGTCATGCGGGGCAGGTCGTCACGCGGACGATGATGCTCGAGAAGATCTGGAATTATCATTTCGACCCGGGCTCGAACGTCGTCGACGTGCATATCGGCCGCCTCCGTCGCAAGCTCGAGGACGGGTTCCCGACGCCGATTCTCCACACCGTCCGCGGTGCCGGATATCGCCTCGCCGTTGAGAACTGATTTGGCGGCGTGATTCGGCTTTCGGTCACGGCGCGGATCGCGCTTCTCTCGATCTCGCTCGCGCTGGTATCCAACCTCGCGCTGGTTGGTTTCGTCTGGAAGACCACCAGCGCCGACGCGATCTACGCGATCCGGCGGGAGACGACCGAACAATCCGAAGCCTTGCGTGCGGTGTGGCGCAATGGCGGCCTCCCCGCGGTCCGGCAGGCGATCGATAGCGCGGTCGTACCCGGTGACGTGTCGCTGGTGCTCGCGGTGATCGATCCGAAGGGGCGCGCGGTCGTCGGCATCTCGCCCGCGCGACTCGCCGTGCCGCTGCGCGTCACGCAGTTCCGGATCGCGCGGCTTGGTTCGGACGAACTCTGGTCCGCGCGCGAGACGGGCTATGCGCTGCACCCGCTCGGCGATTACTGGCTCCTCACTGGCCGCAACCTCGACCTGATCGCGGCGGAAGAGCGCGCGATCGAACGCGCGCTGGCGGTCGCGGTGTTCCTGTCGCTGGCGCTCGGCGTGTTCGGCGGGCTCGTGCTGACCCGCTATGTCGGGCGCCGTCTCGACGGCATCGCCAAGGCAATCGAGGCCGCGGGCGAGGGTGACCTTTCCCGCCGCGTCGATATGGTAGCCGGAGGGGGGGATGCCTTTGACCGCCTTGCTGCGCGGCTCAACGTCATGCTCGGCAAGCTCGAAGGCGTGATGGCCGAGCTCCGGATCGTCACCGACAGCCTGGCGCACGACCTGCGTTCGCCATTGGCCCGCCTGCGCACCAAGACCGAGCAGGCGGTGCTGATCTCCGACCCGGACGCGCGCGAGGCCGCGCTTGGCGGGCTGCTCGTCGAGACCGATCTCGTCATGCGGATGCTCACGATGGTCATCGAGATCAGCCGCTCGGGCTCGGTCTCGCGCGATCGCTTCATCGAGGTTTCGCCGGCCAATCTTCTTGAGGAGATCGGCGAACTCTACGCCCCCGTCGCCGAGGATGCCGGGCTCGTGTTCACGATCGCAATCGACGACCGCCCGCCGCCGATGAAGCTGCATCGTGAACTTATCAGCCAGGCGATCACCAACCTGATCGACAATGCGCTCCGGCATGGCGCCGGCGGTGGCGAAGTCACGCTGCGGATCGTCCACCGCACCGACGGCGTCGCGATCCAGGTCGAGGACCGCGGCCCCGGCATCGCTGCCGCCGACCGCGCGCAGGCGCTGAAACGATTCGGCCGCCTCGACAGCGCGCGCTCCACGCCCGGTGCCGGCCTCGGCATGGCGCTGATCGAGGCGGTGGCGCGGCTGCACGATGGCCATTTCGAGCTCGCCGACAACGCGCCTGGCCTGGTCGCGCGGATCGTCCTCCCAGCCTGATCCTTCCCTTGGCGGGGGAGGATCTCGCGCGGCAATCGGTTGACCGCAATCGTCGGTGCGGCGATGCCGTGCACATGACGACCTTAGCCTCCAACCGCCGCATCCTCGCCGCCAGCCTGGTCGGTACTGCGGTCGAGTTCTACGATTTCTACATCTACGCGACCGCCGCCGCGCTTGTGTTCGGCCCGCTGTTCTTCGCCGGGCAATCGGACTCGGCGCAGTTGCTGCTCAGCTATGCGACCTTCGGGCTCGCCTTCGTCGCGCGCCCGGTCGGCGCGATCGTGTTCGGACATTTCGGCGACCGGGTGGGGCGCAAGTCCACGCTCGTCGCGTCCTTGTTGCTGATGGGAGGATCGACCGTCGGGATCGCGTTCCTACCCACTTATGCGCAGGTCGGCTGGATCGCGCCGGCGTTGCTCTGCCTGATGCGGCTGGGGCAGGGGCTCGGGCTCGGTGGTGAATGGGGCGGGGCCGCGTTGCTCGCGGTCGAGAACGCGCCGCCGCACCGCAAGAACACTTGGGGGATGTTTCCACCGCTCGGTGCACCGGTCGGGTTTCTTGCCGCCAACGGGCTGTTCCTGGTCATCGGCCTCGTGCTCGACGAAGCACAGTTCGTCGCATGGGGCTGGCGGATTCCGTTCCTGTTGAGCGCGATCCTCGTCGGGCTGGGGCTCTGGGTGCGGCTGAAGCTGACCGAAACGCCCGCCTTCCTCGAGGCCGAGGCGAGCGAAGCGTTGCCCAAGGTGCCGATCGCGACGTTGCTCACAAAGCATCTGCGCGCGACGCTGGCGGGGACGTTCGGCGTCATCGCGTGCTTCGCGCTGTTCTACCTCGCGACCGCGTTCGCGCTTGGCTACGGGACAAAGACGCTCGGTTATTCGCGCGAGGCGTTCCTCGCGGTCGAACTGGTCGCGATCTGGTTCCTGGCGGGCGGCGTGATCGTGGCGAGCGTGCTCGCGGACCGCCACTCCGCCGCGCGGATGCTGGCGATCGGGTTTGCCGGGTGCATCGGCGTCGGTGCGCTGATGGGGCCGATGCTGGGCTCGGGATCGCTGTTCACGGTGTGGCTCTGGCTGTCCGGCGCATTGTTCGTGATGGGGTTCGCCTATGGGCCGCTTGGCGGATGGCTGCCGAGCCTTTTTCCCGCGGGCGTGCGCTACACCGGCGTGTCGATGACGTTCAACCTGGGCGGCGTACTGGGCGGTGCGCTCGCGCCGATCGTGGCGGAGGCGCTGGCGCCGCATGGCCTGTGGCTGGTCGGCGGGTATCTGATGGCGGCGGGCATGCTGAGCCTTGGCGGGCTGCTGATCCTCGGCCGCACCGCCCAACAATAGTATGTTCTCCCGCGAAGGCGGGAGCCCAGTCTGGGCTCCCGCCTTCGCGGGAGAACAAGTTTCTACGCTGACACGGGCCGTAACAGAGTCAGTCGCGCCTTGCCGTGGACGCGAGTCGCGTCGACCTCAAAGCCCGCGAGTTCGACGACTTCGGCCTTTGCCGTCTCCAGGCTGATCCACGTCGCGGGCCCGACCCAACCCAACCGCGACAGCTTGTCGAGCGCAACCAGCCCGGCGCCGGTATTGTACGGCGGATCCATCAGGATCACGTCGAGCGGTGCAGGCGCGGGCCCGAGCGCCATCACCGAGGTTGCTCGGACGTCGCCGCGGATCTCGAGCTTGGCGAGGTTGGCTTTCAGAGCGTCGACCGCCAGCTTGTCCGATTCGACGAACATGCACGTCGCCGCGCCGCGCGACAGCGCCTCGATGCCGAGCGCGCCCGAGCCCGCGAACAGATCGGCGACCGCGAGGCCTTCGAAACTGCCGACCCGGCTGGTCAGCATCGAGAACAACGTCTCGCGCATCCGGTCTGCGGTCGGACGGGTGGAATCACCCTTGGGCGCGACGATCGGGCGTCCACGCCATTGGCCTGCGATGATCCGCATCAGCGTTTCCCTCCACGCGGTGCACGGGGCGGATGACCGCGCCCTCCCGACGGACCCTTGCCGGGTGCGGCAGGCCGCGTGCCGCGCTCAGGCCGGGGCGGCGCATCGCGCATCGGCCGCGGCTCTGCGCCGGGACGACCGGCAGCACTGCGCGCGGCGCGCTTGTCGAGCGAACTGCGCCCGCGCGAATCATCGGCCTGCGGGCGGAAGCCGCGCGGCTGTTCCTGACGCTGCGGCGTATCGGCGCGGCGCGGCGTGGTCACCCCGCCACCGCCTACCCGCGACGGCGCGGCGCGGTCGCGCGGCGGCTTGGCAGCGCGGAAATGCTTGATCTTCGGGCTGGTGCTGAGTTCCTCGCCGCGATCCGCGCGCTCCTGGCGCGCATAGGGCTTGGACGTCTCGCCACTTGTCGGCCGGGCGTGATGCGTCCCCGTCGGCAGGGCGGCGTTCCGCGTATCCGGCCGCGCCCAGGGATCGTTGACGTCGCCGCGCTGCATCGCCGCAGTCGGGCGGATCCGCTCGGGCCGTGCAGGCCGCGACGGACGCTCAGTCGGCGCGTTGGTGCTGGCGAAACCCGAACTCGCAGGCGCGCTGTACGGCGTGCGGAGAGGCGTACGCGCGCCGCCGGGCGCGGGCCGCGCGCCGAAGGCCGGTCGCCCCGTCGACGCGGAATGCCCCGTCGATGCAGGACGGGCGGCGTTGGCGCCGCGCTGGCTCGACCGCGCACCGATCCCGGCCCCCGCGCCGGCACTCGCGCTGATCCCGATATTGGCGCGCGCACCCGGACCCTCGGGCCGCCCCTTCGCCAGCTCCTTCTGGAACGCGACGACGTCATGCTGGAGCACTTCGCCGATCTGTCCCGGCGGCAGGTCGCCAAGCACGAACGGGCCATAGCGAGTCCGGATCAGGCGCGAGACCTGCAACCCCAGATGCTCGAGCACGCGGCGGACTTCGCGGTTCTTGCCCTCGGTCAGGATCATCTCGATCCACACATTGGCACCGGTCCGACGCTCGATATTGGCGTTGATCGAACCGTAGCGCACGCCCTCGATCTCGATCCCCTCGATCAGTTCCTCGAGTTGCGGCTGCGTGATGTTGCCGTAAGCGCGTGCGCGATAGGCGCGCTCGACGCCGGTCGCGGGAAGTTCGAGCTGCCGCTTGAGGCCACCATCGGTGGTCATCAGCAACAGCCCTTCGGTGTTGAGATCGAGGCGACCGACGGGCACAAGCCGCGGTAGGTCCTGCGGCAGGCGATCATAGATCGTCGTGCGTCCGGCGGGATCGCGCTCGGTCACCAGCAGCCCGGTCGGCTTGTGGTAGAGGAACAGCCGCGCCGCGCTGGGCGCCTCGACGGGATCGCCGTCCACCGTCACGCCGGCGAGGTTGCGCAGGATCGTCGCGGGCGTATCGAGCGTCGAGCCGTTCAGCGCGACGCGGCCCTCGGCGATCATCCGCTCGATATCGCGGCGCGAGGCGATTCCTGCGCGGGCGAGCAGCTTGGCGATACGGTCGCCTTTTACCGGAGTGGCGGGGGTTGCAGGCGCGTCGTTCGACGGGCTGGCAGTCGGGTTATCGTCTTTTGAAGTCGTCATGGCGGGACTGATACTATGGATCGGCCGCCAGCGCGAAAATATTTGCGACCGTTCGTGCAGCGGCGCGTTAGGACCCGAGAGCGTAACGACCATTTCGCGTGCGACCGGGGGCCTTTCGGTAATGTTGTTCGGTAAGAAGAAGCGGCAGATCGTCCGGCTCCTCGTGGTAGAGGACGAACCCTTGGTGGCGTTCGACACCGAATATTTCCTGGCAGAGGCAAAATTCACGATCGTCGCGACGATCGACCGGGTGGCCGACGCGCTGCCGATCCTTGCCAGCGACACGGTGATCGATCTCGTGCTGGTCGATGTAAACTTGGCAGACGGTTCGGGGATCGACGTGGCCCGCGCGGCGCAGGCGCGCGGCGTACCGGTGATGTTCGTGACGGGCAGTTGCCCGGTTGAGGCGACCACGCTCGCCGCCGGGTGCCTGTCCAAGCCCTATGCCCCGCGCGACCTGATCGCCGCGATCGAGGCGATCGAGGCCACGCGCGGCGGCATTGCGCCGAAGCGCGTGCCCTTCGGGTTCAAGCTGTTCGACGCGAAAGTCTGAGGTTTCCGACGGTCCATCGCCTGACGGGTAGCGCGTTTGCGATTTCCCGTTAGGGTTCGCGCGAGCGAGTGGGAGCGTAGGTGTAATGGATCGAACCGAAGACAAGCGGTGGAGCGATGGGTTCCGGCCGTATGTCGAGAAGGCGCCGCTGGCCGCGCTCGCGCTCGGCATCTCATCGGGATTCCCGTATGCGATGATCGGCGCGACGCTCACGACGCGGCTGGCGGCGAGCGGTATCGACAAGAAGACGGTCACGGCGTTCAGCCTCGCCTTCCTCGTATATAATCTGAAATTCCTCTGGGCGTGGGTGGTCGATGGCGTCCGCTTGCCGGTGATCGGGCGGCTCGGCCAGCGCGTGTCGTGGCTGATCGTCACCGCCGCGCTGGTGGTCGCCGCGGTCGTCAATCTCGCCTTGGTCGATCCTGCGGCAAGCATCGCCGCCACCGCGACCGCTGCGATTCTGGTCGGCGCGGCGGGCTCGACCTTCGACATCGTCATCGACGCATTCCGCATCGAGACGCTTGAGCCGCGCCAGCTGGGCGTCGGCTCGGGGATGAGCCAATATGGCTGGCGGATCGGATCGGCGGGCGCCGGCGCCCTTGCGCTCGTCGTCGCGGAACGCGCGGGCTGGAGCACCGCCTATCTGGCCTGCGCCATCTTCGCGCTGCCCGCGGTGCTGGCCGGACTGGCGCTGGGCGAGCCCCAGCGCCGCCGCCCGCCGATCGAGCGTCGCGGGCTTGCCGAGGGGTTCCGGGCGATTTCGGGTCCGTTCGTCCAGTTCTTTTCGCGCGAAGGGGCGTTCGTCGTCCTGGCGTTCATCCTGATCTTCAAGGTCGGCGATACGCTCGCCAACCTGACGCTGCGGCTGTTGTTCGACGATCTCGGCTTCACCGGCGACGAGATTGCGTTCTACGATGTCGGGATCGGCTTCTTCGCGTATCTCGTCGGGATCTTCATCGGCGGCATCCTGTATGCGCGGATGGGGATGAAGCGCTCGGTGCTGCTGTCGCTCGTCCTGATGGGCGTGTCGAATCTGTCCTTCGCGGCGCTTGCGGCGGCAGGGCACTCGAACTTCGGGATGGCGGCGGCGATCGGCTTCGAAAACGCCGCCAGCGGGTTCGGCGGCGTCGTCGTGATCGCGTATTTCTCCGCCTTGTGCGATCTCCGCTTCACTGCGGCACAGTTCGCGCTGATCTCCGCCGCGGCGAGCATCGTCGGGCGGATCGTGACGGGCACCACGGCCGGCGCGTTGATCGAGGCCATCGGCTATGTCGACTTCTACCTGCTGACGACTGTGCTCGCGTTGCCCGGCGTCGTGCTGTTCTGGTGGATGAGCCGGTCGGGGATGATCGATCGCTCGATCGGCAGTGCGGGCGTCGAGGGGGAAGGCGACGCCCGCGCCGGCGATCCGGTCTAGGTCGCACTCACATCGTGACCGGTCGTCCTTCGTCGGCAAACGCGGCGGCGAGCGCGGCGGCGCTGGCGAGGACGCCGTCGACCCGGCGGACGCCAAGCAGGTCGGCCATCAGATAGCGTGCGCTCTCGGGCGCGGTCTCGACGCGGGCGAGGATCGACAGCATCGCCGATTCCGCGGGCGTCATCCGCGCGCAGCAGCACGGCGCGATCGCGATCGTCCCTGCCGAGGTGGCCGCAAGGTCCGCCATCAACGCGCGCAATAGCACCAGCGGGCGGCGGAAGCTCTGCCCGAACGCGGTGAACATCGTGTGCGCCGCGCGCGCATCGGCAAGGCCGTTCGCGCCCATGCGTCGCATCGCGAACAGGGCTATTCGCGCGTTTTCACAAGCCGGTAGCGGATGCGGCAACAGCGTCGTCGCGCTGGCGAGCGCATTGGCCGAGGCGGGCGTCGAACTGGGGCGGGTATCGGTCATTCACGCGACTCCGTGGTGGTGCCTACAAACTCGCCTGTTGGTTATTGATAGTCAATAGCAATAAGGACTCAGTCCGGCGGCTGGTCGTTTGCGGCGAGCACTTCACCCGCAAGGTAGAGCGATCCCGCGATCAGCACGAGATTGGGCTGGTCGCTCCCGGCCGCGATCCGGTCGAGCGCGTCCGCCGGGGAGGGCGCGGTGTCCGCCGTGGTCCCATATGTCCGCGCGATCGCGGCAAGTGCCTCGGGCGCGTGATGCGCGTGGCCCGGCACCGGGATCGCGATGACGTGCCCGATCGAGGGCGAGAGGATCCGGATCACCGCGTCGGCATCCTTGTTGGCGAGCATCCCCAGGATCAGCGTCACCGGGCGGCGCTTCGCCAGCGTCCGCAGCGCGCGCGCGACGGGTTGCGCGGCGTTCGGATTGTGCGCGCCGTCCAGCCAGAGGTCGCTGCCACGCGGCAACCGCGCGAGCAGCGGTCCGTCGGACAGGCGTTGCATCCGCGCCGGCCAGTGCGCCCAGTCGGCGGCGGCGCGCATTGCGGCTTCGGGGATGTGCAGCGCGCCCTGATGCCGCAGCATCGCGATCGCCAGCGCAAGGTTGCGCGACTGGTGCGCGCCGACAAGCCGTGGGCGGTTGCTGACGAGCGAGAAACCCTGGTCCGCATAGCGCATCGTCGACCGCGCGGTCTCGCTGGACCACGCCGCGCCGCGCGCAACGACAGGCGCCCCCGCTGCGGCGGCCACCGCGGCGATTTTCGCGCGCAATGGCTTGGGGTAGTCCATCGTGACGAGCGGAACGCCAGGCTTGGCAATGCCAGCCTTCTCGCCCGCGATTTTCAGCACCGTGTCGCCAAGGAACGCCTGATGGTCGATCCCCAGCGCGGCGATCCCGGTCACGACCGGGTTGGGGATGACGTTGGTCGCATCGAGCCGCCCGCCGAGACCGACCTCGACGATCGTCGCGGCAGCGGGCGTGCGCGCGAACGCGAGGAAGGCGGCGGCAGTCGTGACTTCAAAGAAGCTCGCCTGCAGGTCGGCGGCGTGGTCGAGCACCTCTTCCAGCAACGCGGCGAGCAGGTCGTCCTCGATCAGCGATCCGGCAAGGCGGATGCGTTCGTTGAAGCGGACGAGGTGCGGGCTCGAATAGACATGGACACTATGGCCGGCCGCCTCGATCGCGGCGCGCAGGAACGCGCAGGTCGAGCCCTTGCCGTTCGTCCCCGCGACGTGGAACACCGGCGGGAGCGACAGATGCGGATCGCCAAGGCGGCTCAGGAGCGCGGTGATCCGCTCCAGGCCGAGGATGTCAGCGCCGGGCGACAGCATGGTCAGCCGGTCTAGCTGGGCCTGTACGGCGGGCGAGGAGGAAACGGCGTGGTCGGGCATTCTAGCTCCCTCTCCCCTCCGGGGAGAGGGCTGGGGTGAGGGGCTGTTCCAGGCGCAGCATTGCTGGGCTGCCCCTCACCCCGACCCTCTCCCCGAAAGGGGAGAGGGGGCAGAGATTACGCCGCTTCGCGTGCGCTCAGATAGCCGATGACGGTGCCGAGCTGCTCGCGCAGATCCTTCCGGTGGACGACCATGTCGATCATCCCGTGCTCGAGATAATATTCCGACGTCTGGAAATCCTCGGGCAGCTTCTCGCGAATGGTGCTCTCGATCACGCGGCGGCCGGTAAACGCCAGCGTCGCCTTGGGCTCGGCGATCTGCACGTCGCCGAGCATCGCATACGCCGCCATCACGCCGCCCGAGGTCGGATCGGTCAGCACGACGATGTACGGCAGGCCCGCATCGTGGAGCATCTGGATCGCTACGGTGCTGCGCGGCATCTGCATGAGGCTGAGGATGCCCTCCTGCATGCGCGCGCCACCGCTCGCGGTGAAAATCACGTAGGGCACGCGGTCCTCGATTGCCGCCTCGACGCCGCGAACGAAGGCTTCGCCGACCGCGAGGCCCATCGATCCGCCCATGAAGCCGAAATCCTGCACGCCGACGACGACGCGGTGGCCGTCGATCGCGCCGCGGGCGTTGACCAGTGCATCCTGTTCGCTGTTGTCGGTGCGCGCGGCCTTGAGGCGATCGGTGTAGCGCTTCTGGTCGCGGAACTTGAGCGGATCCTCGGGCACTTTCGGCGCAGGGAGTTCGCTGCAGCTACCCTCGTCGAACAGCTGCGCGAAGCGGACCTTCGGCCCGATGCGGTCGTGGTGATCGCATTTCGGGCAGACGTAGAGATTGTCCTCGAGCTCCTTGGTGAAGACCATCTGCCCGCAACCCTTGCACTTGTGCCAGAGATTCTCGGGCGTCTCGCGCTTCGCGACGAAGGGCAGGACGTTGCGGACGCTGTTGAGCCAGCTCATGCGGGAACCTTTCGGGCCGAAGCGACTGCGTCGGCGAGAGATTTGATATAGGCGCGTACGGGCTCGGCCGCAGCGGTGCCGTGTTGTGCGACCAGTTCGACGATCGCCGAGCCGACGACGACGCCATCGGCGACGCGTGCGACGTTGGCGGCCTGTTCGGGCGTGCGGATGCCGAAGCCGACCGCGACCGGGATATCGGTCTGCGCTTTCAGCCGCGCGACCGCGTCCTCGATCGAACCCTGCTGCGCCTGTTGCAGCCCGGTGATCCCGGCGACGGAGACGTAATAGAGGAACCCGCTCGCGCCATCGAGCACGGTCGGCAGGCGCGCGGCATCGGTCGTCGGCGTGGCGAGGCGGATCAGGTCGATCCCCGCGGCGCGCAACTGCGGTCCGAGCGCATCGTCCTCTTCGGGCGGTACGTCGACGCAGATTACGCCGTCGACTCCAGCCTTTGCCGCGGCTTCCGCGAACCAGTCGGCGCCGCGGCGGAGCATCGGGTTGCCATAGCCCATCAGCACCAGCGGCACGTCCGGGTGGCGCGCGCGGAACGCGGTGGCGATCGCGAGGATGTCCGCGGTGCGCGTGCCCTGCGCGAGGCTGCGAATGTTGGCGGCCTGGATCGCGGGGCCGTCGGCCATCGGATCGGTGAACGGCATGCCGAGCTCGATCGCGTCCGCTCCGCCTGCGACGAGCGCGTCGAGGATCGGGCCGGTCGCGTCGGTGGTCGGATCACCCGCGGTGACGAACGCGACGAGCGCGGCGCGGCCGGACGCTGCGGTGCGGGCGAAGGTGGCGGCGAGGCGGCTCAAATCGCCACCCCGAGTGCTTCGGCGACGGTGAAGATGTCCTTGTCGCCGCGCCCGCACAGGTTGGCCAGGATGATCTGATCCTGCCGCATCTCGCGCGCCTTCTTCGTCACGGTGGCGATGGCATGCGATGGTTCGAGCGCGGGGATGATGCCCTCGGTCCGGCACAGCAGCTGGAACGCGTCGAGCGCCTCGGTGTCGGTCGCGCTGTCATATTGGACGCGGCCGATGTCGCGCAGCCAGGCATGCTCGGGGCCTATGCCCGGATAGTCGAGCCCGGCCGAGATCGAATGCGCCTCGGTGATCTGGCCGTCCTCGTCCTGCAACAGATAGGTCTTGTTGCCGTGGAGCACGCCGGGGAAACCGCCCGCCAGGCTCGCCGCATGCTGCTTGTCGAGCCCGTGGCCCGCGGCCTCGACGCCGAGCATCTGCACGTCGGCATCGTCGAGAAACGGATGGAACAGCCCGATCGCGTTCGATCCGCCGCCGATCGCGGCGACCAGCATGTCGGGCAGGCGGCCGGTTCGCGCGAGCATCTGCGCGCGCGCCTCGGTGCCGATCACGCTCTGAAAATCGCGGACCATCTCGGGATAGGGGTGCGGGCCGGCGGCGGTGCCGATGATGTAGAAGGTGTCGTGGACGTTGGCGACCCAGTCGCGCATGCCCTCGTTCATCGCATCCTTCAGCGTGTGCGCGCCGCTGGTGACGGGGCGGACTTCGGCGCCGAGCAGCTTCATGCGGAACACGTTGGGCGCCTGACGCTCGACGTCCTTGGCGCCCATGTAGATCACGCACGGCAGGCCGAAGCGCGCGCAGACGGTTGCGGTGGCGACGCCGTGCTGGCCCGCGCCGGTCTCGGCGATGATCCGCGTCTTGCCCATCCGGATCGCGAGCAGGATCTGGCCGATGCAGTTGTTGATCTTGTGCGCGCCGGTGTGGTTCAGCTCGTCGCGCTTGAACCAGATCTGCGCGCCCATGCCCTCGGGAGCGGACTCGCGCAGGGCCTCGGTGAGGCGCTCGGCGTAGTAGAGCGGGCTCGGGCGGCCGACATAATGTTCGAGCAGGTCGTCGAACTGCGCCTTGAATGCAGGATCGGCCTTGGCGGCGCGATACGCCTCGTCGAGTTCGAGGACGAGCGGCATCAGCGTCTCGGCGACGTAGCGGCCGCCGAAGTCGCCGAAATGGCCGCGCTCGTCGGGCTGGGCGCGGTAGGAGTTGGGGGCGAGGGGAGCGTTCATGGGACGCGCTTTAGCACCTCGGTACGGTGCGCCAAGCCCTTGTATCCCCGCGAAGGCGGGGATCCAGTCTGGGCACCCGCCTTCGCGGGTGAACATGTCAGGTGGTGGTGGCCTTCAGGAACGCCGCGATCTTGGTTTCGTCCTTCGTGCCGGGCGCGCTTTCGACGCCCGAGGACACGTCGACCAACGCCGCGCCGGTGCGCCGGATCGCTTCCGCGACGTTCGCCGGATCGAGCCCGCCCGACAGCGCCCAGGGCAGCGGGTGCTTGAACCCGTCGAGCAGGTCCCAGTCGAACCGCAGCCCCATGCCGCCGGGCAGTGCGGCCGAATCGGGCGTCTTCGCGTCGTAGAGAATGCGGTCGGCGATCCCGGCAAAGCCATGCGCGGCGTCGAGGTCGCCGCGTGTGCGCACCGCGACCGCAACCCAGGTTTCGATCCCGATCTTTGCGCGGATCGCGGCGACGCGTGCCGGCGTTACCTTGTGAAGTTGCAGCACGTCGAGCGCCGCCGACTCGACCGCCTGTTCGAGCATCTCGTCCTCCGGATCGACGAACACGCCGACCTTGGCGACGTGCCCCGGCACGCGGGCGGCGAGTTCTGCTGCCTTGGCGAACGTCACGTGGCGCGGCGAGGCGGGGAAGAACACGAACCCGACATGGCTGGCGCCGTGCTTGATCGCGGCGTCGAGCGTCGCGGGGGTCGAAAGGCCGCAGATCTTGGCGGTGGTCATGGTTTTCCTTTTATGCCTCGCTGCGAAGGCGGCGTGGGCCACCCTCGCACCCACTCGTCATCCTGACGAAATTCAGGACCCAGAGTAACGAGCGCCACCCCTCATAACCCTGGGTCCTGACTTTCGTCAGGATGACGGAAGAGGTGATGGCAGGGCGTGGGCAGGAGGCGCGTCCCTACAGCGTCGCGCCGATCGCGCGGGCGGCGGTGTCGGGGTCTTCGGCCTGCGTGATCGGACGGCCGACCACGATGATCGACGCGCCCGCGTCGAGCGCCTGGCGCGGCGTGACGACGCGCTTCTGGTCGCCGACGACGCCGTCGGGCAGGCGGACGCCCGGCACCACGAAGAATCCCTTGGGCCAGATTTTCTTGGCGGCGGCGACCTCCGCACCCGAGCAGACGATGCCGTCGACACCCGCCTCGCGCGCGAGTTCGGTCAGCCGCGAGACCTGGTCGTGCGCGCTGCCGACGATGCCGGTCGCCGTCAGATCGGACGCGTCGAGGCTGGTCAGCATCGTGACCGCGATCACCTTGGTCCCCGTCGGCGCCGCTGCCTTCGCATCCTCGAGCATCGCCCGGCCGCCGCTGGCATGCACCGTCAGGATCGCCGGCTCGAGCGCGCCGAGCGCCTGCACCGCCTTGGCGACGGTGTTGGGAATGTCGTGCAGCTTGAGGTCGAGGAAGATCGGCAGGCCGAGCTCGGCCATCGCATGCACGCCGGCCTGGCCGTGCGCGGAGAAGAATTCGAGGCCCAGCTTGATTCCGCCGACATGATGGCGGACGCGCGTGGCCAGTGCCTTCGCGCGCGCGAGATCGGGGGTGTCGAGCGCGACATAGACGGGGCTGCGCATCACGCGACTCCCGGCGGCACGGCGCTGGGCGCGGAGAGCGGCGGCACCGTCGCATGCGTCTCACGCTCCGGCGACTGTGCGGGCGCTAGCGGCGGCGCGAAATCCGGGTGCGGCGTGCGGAGTTCGGCGAGCGACCGCTCGGCAGTGGCCAGGCGCTGGCGCAGCCGCCAGCGGATCGCGTGGTTGTACAACATCGTCGGCACGAACCCGATCAGGAACGTCACCAGCAGCAGCAGCGGCAGGTTCACGTCGGCGATCAGCCCACCCCACAGCTGGATCTGGACGGTGTTCCAGTTCGATATGGTGAACACCGCGGCGATGAACGCCAGCAGGCACCAGAACAGGATTTTCAGGAACTGCATGCGGCCACCTCTATCGTCTCCCCCGATGCCGAAGCGCCGATTGGTGTGCCAGAGCTACCGCCAAGCGGCCGGTTTGGCCAGTCTTGTGCAGAACAAGCGCAGCGTCAGCCAATTTCGGTCCTGATCTGCGCGATCAGCGGGAGGATCGCGGTCAGCCGCGGCTCCTCCTCGTCGAGGATCGCGAGGAACGCCGCGCGCTTGATCGCCGCGACCCGCCCGGGCTTCATCCGCACGGTCTGCGGTAGCGTGGAGACGGTGATGTCGATCATCCGCTCCGCCCCGTGCAGCCGCCCCCAGAGATAGTCGTTCTCGCGATAGGCGCGGCTGAAGAACGCGCCGAACGTGCCGAACTGAATCCCCTTCAGCGTCGCCTCCGCGCCCCCCGACCGGATCGCGGTCGCATCGTCGGGCGCGATCCGGTCGACCTTGATCGGATCGAACTCGTCGAGCCCCTCGCCTTGCAACAGCGGCAGCGTCGCGGTGTCGAAATAGGGGAAGCCGAGATAGGCGAGCAGCAACGCGCGCCGTGCCGGCTTGGCCAGCGCGGCGAACGCGTCCGCCAGTCGCCGGTCGGTCTTCGCATCGAGTTGTTCGAGCGCGAACGTTTCGCCGAGCGTTTCGAGCACCGCGGTCGCATCGCCCTTCATCGCGCGCACCGCGTCGTGCATCCCGGCGTGCATCTCGCCACGCAGCCGATCGAGATAAGGCGACAGCGATTCGTAGATCGCGTCGCGCATCGGGGCGAGTTCAGGCTCGTCGGCGGCGGTCTCGACCTCCGACAGGCGCCGCGCCATCAGCCGCAGCCGGCGGATCCGAAAGCCGATGTCGAACGTCCGCAGGAAGGCGATCGACGCGGGACTGGCGCCGCCTGCAAACCCCGATCCGAGACCGTCCGCGCCCGTGGCCACGACCCGCGCGACGATCGCGGCGCGGATCTGCACCAGCCGCCGCGGGCTGTGATGCCGCCCCGCCTCGTAGAGAAGCGCCGCGATCGTCTCGATCACCGCACTGCGTTTGAGATGCCCATAAGCGACGAAGCCATAGCCCGAACTCGCCGCGGCAGCCTTCTGTGCGCGCCGGCGCCACGCGATCAGCCGCGGCGCGGTCGGCCGGTCGAGGAACAGCGTGTGGCCGAACAGCGATTCGACATCGGCCTCTACCTCGGGACGGATCGCGGTGACGATCCCGCGCATCCGGTCGATCCGGGCAGAGCGTTCGGCGATCGCCTCCAGATTGTCGCGGATCGGTTGCTGGCGCGGAATGTCGCTGATCGCGCCGATGATCGTCTGGAAGAATCCGGGCGTGCCTTCGGCGCGGTTGAGACGCAATTTGATGCCGGGGGAGGGGTCGATATAGATGAAGCGCCGGTCGATCTGGCGGCGCGCAGGGCGGTCCTTCAATGCGTCGAGCGCGGGGCGGAACGGCGCGTTGGCGAGCACCGACCCATCGATCAGCACCGCGCCCTCGGCCGCATTCGCCGCGGTATGGCGGGGCAGCACGCGCGCCAGGAATCCGCTGCGTCCCGGCCACGCGATCTCGCGCTGCTCAAGGACGCCGTCCAGTTCGGCAACCGTGAACGGCGGGAACGCGCCCGGAAAGCTCGACGTCGCGCGCGCCGCGAAGGCCAGTTCCGCAGGCGGCGCCAGCGTGTCGCAGGCGCTGCCATTGTCGGTGAAGTCGACCACGAGCCGGTGCTCGGTCTCGACCACTTCGGCGGGCGAATTGAGCTGCAGCCGCTCGGGATGCCCCGAAAAATCGGTCACCGTCACGAACAGGTCGAGCGGCTGGCCCGGCGGTAAAAGCCGCGGTCCGCGCTCGCTCGCCGCCATCGCGTCGAACGCGTCGAGCAGCAGGTTGGTGAAGGTCTTCCCCCCGAACGGCGGCTCGAACCAGCGCGAGCGGATGAAATGCGACAGCTTGGTGCGCACCTCCTCGCGAGTCGGATCGTCGAGCGCGTCGACCTTGTCGGTGCTGCGTCCCGCGGCCATCCACGCCAGCGGCATCGCCCAGGCCTTCGAGAAGCGCGATTTGGGTGCCGCCTCGGTATCGATCAGCGCCTCGACATCGGCAGACGTCATCCACAGGTCGGTCAGCGGATCGAGGCTCTGGCCGGTCGCGATCGCCTGCGCGAGGAAGATGCCGTTGATCCCGCCCGCGCTCGCACCCGCGACGATGTCGGCGAGCACGCGAACGCGGATCGCCGCGTGCGTCTCGATCTCCTGGAGCAGCGCGTGATACACGCCTTGGCTGCCGCCCTTCGGGGCCTCGCCATCATGGAACGCCCGGCTGGCGCAGACCAGCCGCCAGATCTCCTTGGTGATCCCGTGCATGTAGACCGCCAGGCTGATCCCGCCGTAACAGACGAGCGCAAGGCGCAGCTCCTTCTCGCGCATTCTACATCCCGTCCTGCATCGTCGTTGCGGCGATTATGCGGTTTCCTCGACCATCGGCTCCAGCATAGCCCAGATCGGCAGATGATCCGATGCCTTGCGCGCCGCCGGGCTCGTATGCACGCCGCATTCGACCACGCCGAGCTCGCGCGACACCATGATCCGGTCGAGCCGCGCGATCGCGCGCCGTGAGTGGAAACTCGGCCCCGTCTCGGCAAACGCATAGTCGCGCCCGAAATCGCGCAGGCAGCCCGAGCCCGCGCTCCATTCGTTGAGATCGCCCATCATCACGGTCGGATGCCGGTCCGCGCAGGTGTCGACATGCGTCATCACCGCCGCCGCCTGCTTGCGTCGCCACAGTCCCGACAGGTCGAGATGCATGCCCAGCACGCGGATCGTGCCGCCCGGCAGCCTTACGTCCGCCATCACCGCGCCGCGCGGCTCGAGCGCGGGCAGATGGATCGCGGTGCACCCCAGGATCTCGGCGGATTTGCGGACGAGGATGACGTTGCCGTGCCAGCCCATGCTGAGCGAGCGCAGGCCGAAATCGACCGGGACCCAGTCGCTATGCTCTTCGAGAAGATGGTGCGGCAGGACGCACGCCTTGGCGCCGAACCGGCGATCGGCCTCCTGCAGCGCGATGACGTCCGCGTCGATCTCGCGCAACACCTCGACCACGCGCTCGGGGTTGCGCCGACGGTCGAGCCCGATGCCCTTGTGAATGTTGTAGCTGGCGACCTTGATCATGCGTGCGGCCTATAACGCCGCGGGGCGATCCCGGTTGCGGCCGGGCCGTTTATGGCCGGTCATTCGCTGTCGATCGAGCCAACACGTCTCAGTTGGCGTAGCATTTCTGCATGTTGACCATGCGGCCGCGGCCATCGGTGTGCGTCGCGTCGCCGGGAAAGTCGCGCATCGTCGCGCCGAGCTTGGTCAGATCGTCGGGCGACAGCCAGCCCTGGATCTTGCCCTGCTCTACCGCCCAGCAATCGGCGGCGGCCTCGCCCGGACCGAAGATCTGGTGTGCGCATTCATGCGTGTACCAGAACAACTGCTGCGCGCGCGGCAGGTTGAGAACGCGCGGGTGGAGGATGATCCGGCCCTTATAGGCAGCGGCGATATCGTCGATCGGCTGGATCATCGTATCGACCGGGCCACAGGTCGCGCGGTAGCCGGCGAGCAACAGCGCGCCGGGCAGGATCAGCCGCTGGGCAGCGGCGGGTTGCGGGACAAGGGCGAGCAGCGACGCCGCAGCGCCGGCGAGGATATTTTTGAACATGGAGATCCTGGCCCCGCGAGACGCGAGGACGAGCAAGAGTGTCACGCGACGATCGGTCGCGGGCTGGTCAGTGGCGCGGCGGGCGATGCCGGCGGGCGCCGCTACCCAAAATACAGGTACAGGAGGCCGACCCAGATCAGCGCCGACACGAGTGCCGCGGCCGCAGTCAGGCGTGGTGAATGATCCCGGCCGTACAGTCCGGGGTTCGAGGCGAGGCTCAAGGCAAGGGGGCTCGGATGCATGGTCTGTCTCCGCCGATATCGGTCAAATCGCGTCATTCGGTGCGCTCGCCGGCAGCGGCGCAGGGAATGTTTCCGAACTCTTTGGCCTGGTGCGACTTAGCGCATCCAAAAAAGCGGGGTGGTGGCGAATTTCGCTCAACCGAGCCTAACCTATGTTGGTCGTACTTGATATACGCATGACAGGCGATAAGGGTGCATCAACTAAAGATATAAACCTAGGATAAGTTTCGTATTTTCGGATACTATTGGCCCGGATGAACGAAGTGACAAAAATATGTCTGAATTTCTAGATACTGGCGCCTGGTCGACCGGCGGTACGAAAACCGCTCCACCGCAAGCACCATCCCTGTCCGCACTCGATCTGCGCGACGGCTATATGGAGGCATTGGGGCGTTCCGACTCCGCGGCGCGCGTTCGCGAACGGATCGTGCACTATCCCGGCGCCGTCCGGATCCCAGCAAGCGACGTCGAGCTCTACATCGTCCGCAATTTCCTATCGCTTGCGGAATGCGCGGCGTTGGTCGCGCTGATCGATGCCGATCGGGTGCCGTCGCCGGTCGTCGCCGACGACCCCGTGCCGTCCTATCGCACGAGCGAAACCTGCTATCTCTACCCCGGCCCCGATGCGGTGGCGGTGGTGGAAAGCAAGCTCGACGAGCTCACCGGGATCGAATCGATTTTTGGCGAGCCGCTGCAGGGGCAACGCTATGCGGTCGGGCAGGAGTTCAAGCCGCATCACGATTTCTTCGACACCACCCAGCATTACTGGCGAAACCAGGTGCCGATCGGCGGGCAAAGGACGTGGTCGGCGATGACGTTCCTCAACGAACCCACCGAAGGCGGTCGCACGAACTTCCCGACCGCCAACGTGGTGATCGCGCCCAAGGCGGGCAATCTGGTGATCTGGAACAACATGGATGTGCTGGGCCGGCCAAATCCGGGCTCGCTGCATCAGGGCATGCCGGTCGAGCAGGGCGTCAAATACGTGCTGACCAAATGGTATCGCGAGCGGCCCTGGGGCTAATGACGATCCGCGGCTGAGCGCCTTAGTCTATCCGCTCGCTCCGTCTAGTTCGCGGCACCCGTCGGGATCGCGAAGACGCTGCGTAACGGCTTGGTCTCGGGCAGGATGTAGACGATCCCGACCGTGCCGGTGAAAAGCGGCTTGACCACGCCGTCATAGAAGCCCGGCGGGACGTTGACGCAGCCATAGGAGATCCGGTTGTCGCTCGGCGTCGGCGAGGCGAGCCGACCGGCGCGGTTGTCGACCCGGCGGCCGACGATCACCCGGTGGAGCGACAGCGCGGCATCATAGTCGATCCACAATATGTCCTGCTCGAAATCTTGACCGAGCGACGCCTTGAACCGGCCCGCGGGGGTGGTGCGTTCGGCGGGGAGGATAGTGGCGAGCTTGCGCTGGCCGATCCCGGGCACGCTGGCATCGCCGTGCGCCATGCCGAGCAACGCGGGCGCCGTGCCGCGCAAACTGCCGCTGCCATCGAACGCGAAGACGACGGCGTTGACCTTGTCGATGATGAGGAACGGCAGGCTCTGGTTGTCGTGCGACGTCGCCACCCAATCGGCGGTAGCGCGCGCGTCGTCGGAGACGGTCTGGGTCCCGAATCGTGCAGGCGTTGACGCAGGTGCCGGCGTCGCCGTGGGTGCAGACTGGGCGGCGCCCTGGGACGTCGTTGCCAAGGCAACGAGTCCCATCGCTAACGCCCTGCGCCACGACCTGCCGATCATATCAATGCCGCGCCTGCTTGCGGGGGTAGTTGGGCACCGCCGGCGCATTGGGCGGGGTCGGCTGCACGAACGGACGATCGGGCACGGGCTGCACGGTTTGCGGCGGGACGGGAGTTTCGAAAACGGGTTGCACCGTCTCTGGCGTACCCGGGTTCTCGACGATGACCGTTCCCGGACGGACGGGCGGCGGGAACAAGACGCCACCCTCGACCACATCGACCGGCGGCGGCGACGATACCCGCAGGGGAACGGGTGGCACCTCAAGGAACGGACGCGCCGCGGTCGGCAGGTTGGGCACGGGTGTCGGCGTGACCACGATGGGCGTCGTCGGCGTCGGCGTCGGCGTTGGGGTTGGCGACGGTGACGGTGCCGGCGAGGGAGCCGGAGCAGGCGCTGGTGCCGGAGCAGGCGCTGGTGCCGGAGCAGGCGCTGGTGCCGGAGCAGGCGCTGGTGCCGGAGCGGGCGCTGGTGCCGGAGCGGGCGCTGGTGCCGGGGCAGGCGCAGGTGCCGGAGCAGGCGCAGGCGCAGGTGCCGGAGCAGGCGCAGGTGCCGGAGCAGGCGCCGGAGCAGGCGCAGGTGCCGGAGCGGGCGCAGGTGCCGGAGCGGGCGCAGGTGCCGGAGCAGGCGCTGGTGCCGGAGCAGGCGCTGGCGCCGGAGCGGGCGCTGGTGCCGGAGCGGGCGCTGGTGCCGGAGCGGGCGCTGGTGCCGGAGCGGGCGCTGGTGCCGGGGCGGGCGCTGGAGCAGGCGCAGCGGTGATCGTCCCGGTCGTCCGGAACCCGGCGACGCAGCACGAACTTGCCAGCGCATATTGGTCCGCGTTCGCGCCGGTCAGCGTGTAACCGCTATAGCTGACTCCGATCCCGGAGCCGGCATCGGTGCTGTCGAACGTCGCGGTCGCGTTGGTGCCGGCGACCAGCGACACGCCCGTCGGGCTGCCCGAGGTGGTGGTCGTGTTGAACCCGCTGAGCACCGCCGCATTGGTGCCGTCGGCCACCTTCTGCGCGGTCGGGAACAGCAGCATGCGCTGCGTGATCGCCGCGCCCTCGGTCAGGACGAACTCGGTCGAGAAGTCGGTGGGCGTGGTGTACGAGACGGGGTTGTAGTTGATCGACACCGGCGCCGCGGTCACCGTGGTCGGCGGCGACAGCGCGGAGAACACGATCGTGCCGCCGTTGACGCCCGGTCCGGTGCCGTCCGACCCTGCGATCAGCGTCAGCCCGACCGGCAGGCCGAGGCTCTGCGCGGGGATCGTCGTGCCGCGCGTCAGCGTGACCGCCGCGTCGATCATCACGTCATGCCCTGCGCACAAGGCGATGTTGCCGTCGGTCGTCGTGATCGCGTGAAACACCTGCACGTTGCGGCCGGCGTTCAGCAGGATGCTGCCGTTGGTCGTCGTCAGATCGGCGTTGACGTTCACGTCGCGGCCGCAGCACGCGACGATATTGCCGTTGGTCGCGGTGATCGGCGCGTTGATGTTGACGTCGCGGAACGCGTTCATCGTCAGCGTCGTCGGCACGCCCGACGCGGTCCACGCGACCGCGTCGTTGACGAAGATGTCGCCATTCCCCGTCGTCGTGTCACCCGCGGCGGGGATCGTGCTGATCGTGATGCTGGTCGTCACCAGCTGTGCCGACAGCGTCGAGCCCGAGATGTTGCCGCCTGCACCGATCACGTAATCCTGCGGATCGATCAGCCACATCCCGGTCGCACCCGATGGTGCGAAGGTCGAGACCTGCGTGCCGTCGGCGACGTTGACGGTGGCGGCCGACGTCTCGACGAAGCCGCCATTGCCGCCCACGGGGGCGCTGGCGTCGAGCGTGCCGGCGAGGCTGAGCGTGCCGGTCTTCATGTCGCCGAGCAGCAGGATCGTGCCGCCGCGGTTCTGCAACGTGCGCGCCTCGACGATGCCGGTGTTGTTGACCGCGGTGTGGAGCAGGTCGCCCGCGCCTTGCGCGGTCATCACGACCTTGCCGCCGTCCGCGCGGATCAGCCCGCCATTGCGGACCAGCGCGCCGACCGCGCCCTTGTCGACCGCGACGTTGAGCAGCCCGTCGCC
The DNA here is from genome assembly GCF_003050705.1 of Sphingomonas aurantiaca. Taxonomy (GTDB): domain Bacteria; phylum Pseudomonadota; class Alphaproteobacteria; order Sphingomonadales; family Sphingomonadaceae; genus Sphingomonas; species Sphingomonas aurantiaca. The sequence goes on from NZ_QAOG01000004.1 coordinate 136,074, forward strand.
GGCCACGTCGAGCGTGATGGCCTCGCCGCCCGCCAGCACGACCGTGCCGAAATTCGCCTTGATCGTGCCGCCATTCCCGACGTTCGCACCGAGCAGCGCGACATAGCCGTTCTTGGCGTTGATCGTGCCGTCATTCTGGACGCTCGCGCTGCTCGTGCCCGCAAAACTGGTCTTGCCGGCGAGGAAATCGGCATCGGAGATATTCAGCGTCGACGCGACAAGCCCGCCGACGTTCACGTTCGCGGTCTGACCGAACAGGATGCCGTTGGCGTTGACCAGGAATACCTTGCCGTTCGCCGACAGGTTGCCGAGGATCACCGACGGGTCCGTACCGAGCACGCGGTTCAGCGCGACCGAGCTGCTGGTCGGCTGGTCGAACACGACGCTCTTGCCCTTGCCGATCGAAAAGGACTGCCAGTTGATCGCCGCGCGGTCGCTGGTCTGCGTCACGGTCAGCGACTTGCCGCCGGTCGCGATGCTCGCCTGGCCCGCCACGACCTCGCCGCCGGTCGGCAGCGTCTGCGCCTCGACCGGACGTGTCGCCGCGGTGCCGGCCAGGCTGAACCCGATCAGCCAGGCGAACCGCGCAAGCCCGGTGGTGCCGAACAGGCCGCCACGCCGCGTCCGCGAGATGGCGGGGACGGCAGGCGCCGATGCGGCCGCCGGTCGGCGGGTATTTCTGATCGATGACGGGATGGCGGTCATGGGCGGTATCCTCGGTAGCGGCGTCGGGCCGCAGAATTTGGGCTGGCCAGCGGAGTCTGGCAGCGCGGTCAGAAGCTTTTCGAAACCTGGAACCAGGCGCGGCCCGACTTGTCGGGCGCGGACGTCGCATCGGCATCGCCAAGCTTGCGCGCATAGGTCGCGCGGACCGTGAAGTCGTAGGGTGCGCTCCACGCCAGGCCGGCGCCATAGGCGCTGCGCTTCGCGTGGTTCGAGCCGGTGAAATACGGATGCTTGACGTAATCGACCTCGCCGACATCGACGAGCCCGAACAGCTGGAGCGCACCCGGCACGATCTGCGGCAAGGCCACCCGCGCCTCGGCGGTCGCGACATAGCCCTGGTCGCCGTAAGCCTCGCCCTCGGGATAAGCGCGCACCGCATAGGCACCGCCCAGCTCCATCCGCTCGGAGATGTCGAGGTTGCTGAACGCGATCTGCCCGCGCGCCGAGGCGAACAGCGACAGCGGGCCGGCGATCGTCTGCAACCGCGCGAAGCTAAACTGCAGCTTCCCGTAGCTGCCGTCGGTGCGCGCGGTCAGCGCATCGATCGACCGCTCATAGGCGCCGCGGATATCGAGATTGCCAACCGAATAGCTCAGCGAATAGGCGCTCCAGCCGCCGCCGAGCAGCGTGTCGTGCTCGTCGCCGCTCAGCCCTGCGGTGATGACCTGCGCACGGCGATAGCTGGTCGTGTCGACGATGCCGATCCGATCGTCGAACCATTTCACGTCGCCGCCGACGGTCACGTACAGATTGTTGTTGCGCGAGCGGATCAGCGGATAGCTCGCATAGATGCTGGCGACATCGGCATTGCCGCTGCCGTCGAGGCTGTCGAATTCCTTGCCGAGTGAATATTCGAGATGCGCATAGGCGACGCCCAGCGTGACCTGGCCGATCGGCGCCTGATAGGCTGCGCGGCCATAGGCGAGGCCGGTGAACGAGGTCAGCGCGCGCAGGCTGAGCACGTCGCCGGAGCCCGTCGGGTTGTTCCAGTTCACCACGCCGCCGACGCGGTACGCGCCGGTGTAGCGGTTGCCGGCGTTGTCGGCGTCGACGCTGCCGGTGATGCTGCGGCCTGGCGCGACGTTGACGAGCAGGTCGGATGTCCCGACCGCAGTGCCGGGGCTCAGTGTCGAGCCGACGCGTACGCCCGGCAGGTCCGACAGCATCAGCAGGCGGCGCTCGAGCGGCGCGGCTGCGACCGGATCGCCGACGTCGAGCCCGGTGAGAATTCCGTTCACGACACGATCGGACAGCGGTGATTCATTCTTCACGCCGATCGCGCCGAAACGCCCCTCGACGACCGCGAGCGTTACGGTGCCGCTCTGCACGTCCTGTTCGGGAAGATAGGCCTGCGCGACGAAATAGCCGCGGCTGGCATAATAGGCCGTGATCCGTACGGCGAGCGTCTTGATGTCGGCCAGATCGAGCTCGCTGTTCGGCGTGAATCCGGACGCAGCGATCAGGTCGGCTTCGGGAAACAGCGTCGCGCCGCTCACGCGGAGCGAGCGGACAAGTGTCTTGGGGCCGCCGGTTGCCGGAATCGCGACCGGGGTCTTGCGCTCGAACCCGAGTTCGGGCGCGGGCTTCTCGACGAGCGGGGTCGGCGGGATCTGCTGGAGCTGTCCGCCGGCACCGATGGGAACCTGCGCCTCCGCAGCCTGGGCCGAAACCATCAGGGCAGCCGGGCTCACAGCCGCAAGCGCGGCCGCCCATAGGGTCGACTTGAACATGAACACCTCGAAAGTCGCCGCGGATGGAAGGCACGAGTCTCCCATCCGCAGCAGCGGGAGCCGTTCGAAGGGGGGTAGTGCGCCCGAAGCGAGGACGAAGCCTTAACGGATCGCAGCGGCCCGATCTGCGTCGAGCTGCACCGCCATCAAATCGGATGGTCGAAGCGTGAATACCGAGCCCAAACCCGGCGCTTGGAGTCGCGCGGGATGGACTGATGTTCCGCTCTTAACCTATGTAAGTCTTCTGAAATTAATACAAGATAGAAACATGCTGCCGTTGTGAAAAAATCACACGTCAGCGGATATTTAACCAACTTATTACCATATGTTACAGAGTAGCCCGCCGGACTGGATTCGCATGCGTGCGGTTTCACGGGTGAAACTGGATACTATCTTATGCCGTTCCGATTATTTGCTCGGTGAAGACTCGCCTCGAGCCAGGCTGTTTCGAACCCGGTACAGACGGCATCATGGTTGCATCGAGCGGGCAATAGTTCGGCTAGGGGGCAGGGGGCGCCGGTATCCGCACTTGCTGTCCCGCATGCAGATAATCCGTCGAGAAGCCGGCGATGTCGCGAAGGCCGTGCCAGTCCGCGAACCGGACGTGACGCCAGCTTCGCTCGACCAGCCCGGCGGTGTGGAGCGTCTTGAGCATCCGGTTGACATGGACCGCGGTCAATCCAGTCGCTTGCCCGATCTGCTCCTGCGACATCGGCAGTTCATAGCCGTCCTCGGGGGTGCGACCGGCGGCGTCGCTGCGCACCGCGAACTCGCACAAGAAATGCGCGACGCGGCGCAGGCCGTCGCGCGCGCCGATATTGACCATCCATTCGCGCGTGATCGCGTGGCGGATCGCCTGATGGACCCCCAAAGCCTGCGCGATCGCCGGGCGGCGCGCGGCGATCTGTCGCACTGCCGCCAGGGGAACCGTCGCGACGACCACGCCGGTCAGCGCGCGCGTGTCGTGATCCACCGCCCGCAAGTAGAGATGCTCAAGCCCGATACTATCCCCGGTGATTGCCAGCGAGACGATCTGAGACTTTCCCTCGCCATCATCCTTCTGACCGTAGCAATATCCGTCGAGCACGATCGACAAGGCATCGCCCCGGTCGCCCTGCCGCATCAGATAGCCCGCGGCTGGATAGGTCTTCCGCGCGAACGGCAATTGGAACAGGTGATTCCGGTCGTCCTCATCTAGCGAGGCGCCGGTGGCAAGCGTGTCGAAGAAACGGGCAAGTGTCGTATCGATGTCGCAGTGTCTCTAAAACCGAGTATGTTGGACTGACGGTCTAGATCGACGCCGCCACGCATATCCCGCCGAATTAGAGGCAGATACTGGAAGAAACAGTACGACATCGCGGCTGTATTGGGAAGATAAGTTGTAAATATGTGCTTCGTCGGTAACGCTATGAATAGTTTGCGTTTCCGTTTAGGTAAATGGCCGATGCGGGCATGATCGCCAGCGGATCTTGCGATCCGTTGGCTCGAAATGCCGCGCCGTACCGCGACACGATCTGGCTCGATCATGTCGCGGTACGGCCGTGATCAGCTCGAGCGCGCCTGCCGTCCGTCGATCGCGATCGTACCGGCGCGCGCCTGCATGGGCACCGTCACCGTTGCGGTCGCTGCAGCATTGTTGTTCACCACGGCCACCCGCGTGGTCTTCGCCAGCGCCGCGCCGGCACCGGCCCAGTTGTGGACGGTTACCGCGATGCTCTTCCACCAGGGCTTGAAGCTGCCCTCGGGCTTGGCGAAGTCGATCGACAGGCCGGTCGGCGTGATCGTGCAGCGCACCGTCTGGCGGAAATAGCCGCGGCGCGTGTAGGCCAGACTGCGGCCATCGTCCTCGTAGAGCGTCCCCATGCAGTCCGCGCCGGGATAGACGTCGAGGCGCAGCGGACCGTTCGGGGTTTCGCTCGTGCTCTGGACCAGCGGCTGGCGGGGCAGGATCGTTCCTGCGCGCACGAACACCGGCAGGTGATCGAGCCGCGGCGTCTCGATCACGCGGTCGCCGAGCGTGCGCGCGGTGGGTACGGCCTGCGTCGCCGACTGGATCGGCCCGGCGGCGGCGGGTTCGGGCGTGCCGACGCGCTGGCCGGTCCAATAGTCGTACCAGCCACCCGCGGGCAGGCAGACGTCGTAGGTCTGCGGCGATTCGGGCTTGGGCGGCGGCGCGACCAGCAACGACTTGCCCAGCGTGAACGCCATCGACTGGTCGCACGACGCGCTTGCGGCTGCCGGATAGTCGTAGAAGACCGGGCGCATGATCGGATCGCCTAGCCGCGCATTCTGGTCCGCCAGCGCGTAGAAATACGGCATCAGCCGATAGCGCTCCTCGATGAAGCGGCGGCGGATCGCGAGATGGTCGGGGCCGTCGACCCAGGGCTCGACGCGCGGCGTGCCGGTCGCCGAATGGTTGCGGAACACCGGCGTGAACGCGCCGATTTCGGTCCAGCGCGTGAGCAGATCGGGGCTCGGGCCCCCTGCGAACCCGCTAACGTCGGCGGCGCTGTAGCCGAAGCCCGACAGGCCGAGGTTGATGATCTGCTGCACCGACAGCTTCAGATGATCCCAGGTCGCGCTGTTGTCGCCGGTCCAGGTCACCGCGTAACGCTGCCCGCCGGCGTAGCTGGCGCGCGTCATCACGAACGGGCGCTCGTCGGGGCGCAGCTTGAGCAGGCCGTCATAGGTCGCGCGCGTGTTGAGCATGCCGTAGACGTTGTGCGCCTCGCGGTGATCGGTGATTCGGCCTGCGAAATCGTCGCTGTCGATCCGGTGGCGCGTGTCGAGCGGCATCGTCTTGGTCGGCGTCTCGAAGATCGCCGGCTCGTTCATGTCGTTCCAGAAGCCTGCGATCCCCGCGTCGAGGACCCCCTTATACTGCTCGCCCCACCAGGTCCGTGCGGTGGTCTTGGTAAAGTCGGGGAACACCGACGGGCCAGGCCAGACCGGCGCGACATAGGGGGTGCCGTCCGCGTTCTTGATGAACGCATCTGCCTTCATGCCACTCTGGTACGGCGCATAGCCCTGCTCGACCGCGGCGATGTGCAGATCGGTGATCGCGACGAGCTTGATCCCGTCCGCCTTCATCTCGGACGCCAGCTTGGGCAGATCGGGGAAGGTCTTGGCGTCGGTCGTGAACGGGCGGTTGCGATCCTGATAGCCGATGTCGAGCCAGATCACGTCGGTCGGCACGCGATCGCTGCGCAGGCGGGCGGCGATCTGGCGGACCTCGTCGGCGCTGCCATAGCTGTAGCGCGACTGCTGGTAGCCGAGCGCCCATTTCGGCGCGAGCGGGGCGTGGCCGGTCAGGTCGGCATAGCGCCGCGTGACCTCCGCCATCGAGGGGCCGGCGATGAAGTAATAGTCGATCGGGCCGTCGGGGCCGCCGAACGAGAGCGTCTCGGCATCGCGGTGGCCGAAATCGAACCAGGTGCGATAAGTGTTGTCGAGCAGGATGCCGTAGCTGCCGCCCGCACCGCCGCTGCCGATGAAGAACGGGATCGACTTGTAGATCGGATCGTCTGCGCTGCTGAACCCGAACGCATCGGTGTTCCAGTCGACAAAGCCGTGGCCGCGGCGGTCGAGCCCCTGAGTCTTGTCGCCGAGACCGTAGAAATGCTCGGCGATCGGCAGCGTCTTGGCGATCGTGAACGCCTTACCGTCGGTGGTGACGGGGGCGGCGTCGGCGGAGATGATCTTGCCGTCGAGCGTCTCGAACGTGATCGCGCCGCCCGCACCGATGCGGACGCGGACGCTGGCGGTCGCGAAGCCGTCGGGGGCAGCGGTCACCTTGGTGGTCTGCTTGCGGGTCGCGGCCGTCACCGCCCAGCTCGCATCCTCGGCGAATGCGCCGTTCTTGGCGACGCGGACGCGGACGAGCCCGTCGGTCATCGCGGTGATCCGCAGGGTCGTCGCGCCTGCACGAACCTCGACGCCGTCATTGCGCGGGGTGAGCGTGGGCGCCGCGAGCGTGCTCGTCTGCGCCTGGACGGGGACACTGCACAGGCCGGCGGTCGCGGCGAGCAGGAGGGCGATATGTTTCATGCAATATCCTTGAGGTCCGCGGCGCGGAGACGAGAGGCGTGCGACCCGAAATTCATCGCGCATCGGGTCAGGAAATCGTCGATCCGGGTCATGTCGACCGGGTCGATATCCGCACCGGGCGGGATCAGCCGCGCAGGCTCGGGAAAGGTGCCGTAGCCCGCGAACAGGCAGTGCCAGCTGATCGCGGAATAATAGCGGGCAAGCCCGGCGCGATCGATCGCCGCGACCATGTCGGCGCCGGTAAACCAGGCGGACATCAGCATCTTCAGGTCGTCCGACAGGACCTCGATGCCGCGCGCTTGCGCCCAATAGCCGGTCGGATCGTCGTGGCGCTGGTTCAGCCTGTAATGCGCGACGATGTAATCGCGGACGCCGTCATAGCGTGCGGCGATCCGCGCGTTGAACGCGTTTCGCACCGCATCCGTCGCGCCGCCTGCGTCCACCCCGTCGAGGAACGCCTCGACCGTCGCGATCACGAAATGCAGCGCGGTCGCTTCGAGCGGCTCGAGAAAGCCCTGCGCCAGCCCGACCGCTAGCGCGTTGTGCGACCAGCTGTCACGCACGCGACCGACGCGCATCTTGAGGTGGCGGGCTTCGCCAGCCTCGGTCCCGACGTGCGCGCGCAGCTCGGCCTCGGCCTGCGTTTCGGTCAGGTGGCGGCTGGAATAGACATAGCCGTTGCCGTTGCGACTGGTCAGCGGGATGTGCCACGCCCAGCCTGCCGACAGCGCGGTGGCGCGAGTCTGGCTGGGGATCGGCGCGCCGGGGGCGTGCGCGGTCGGCATCACCACCGCGCGGTCGTTGAACAGCGCGTCGGCATAGCTGACGAACGGGACGTCGAGCGCCGCGAAGATCGTGCTGCGAAACCCGCTGGCGTCGACGAAGAAATCCCCGGAGATCCGCCCGCCGTCGGTATCGATCAGCGCCGTGATTTGGCCGGTCGGGATGCGCTCGACGTTGGCGATCCGGCGCTGGAGATGGTCGACGCCGAGCGTCCCGGTCGCATGTCCGGCAAGAAACGCGCCGACCTTGTACGCGTCGAAATGATAGCCGTAGCTCACCTCGAACGGGAAGCTCTCGGCGGGCTGCGGCGCGCAGTGCGCGGCGGCGAGGCGGGCGGGGAGCAGGAACCGGTCGGGATGCGCCTCGACATCGCGGCCCGTTCGGCGCGCGCGCGCGTTGTAGAAGAATTGCGGCGCGGTGTGGCCGTCGAGCGCGGTGGGGAAGGGGTGGAAATAGCGCTCGTACCCGGCACGGTCCGACCAGCCCTCGAACCCGATCCCGAGCTTGTAGGTCGCGTCGCACGCGGGCATCCACGCGTCCTCGGCAATGCCCAGCGTGTCGAAGAAGTGCTCCAGCTGCGGCGTCGATCCTTCGCCGACGCCGACGATGCCGATCTCCGGGCTTTCGACCAGCGTGACCCGCATGCCGCGTGCACGCCAGCGATGCGCGATCAGGCACGCGGTCATCCACCCGGCGGTGCCGCCGCCGAGGATGACGATGTGCTGGCCGAGCCCGTCGATCACCGCCGCAGCACCAGCCCCGACAGCGGCGGCAGGCTCGTCGTGTCGGCGCCCTCGGTCGCGAACAGACAGTCGCCATAGGTCGCGATCCCGATCGGCCAGTCGCGCGGCTGCTCGCCCAGATTGAACGCGCAGAGCAGAGTCTCGTCGTCGCACACGCGCTCAAACGCGATCACCGCGTCGTCGCTGTGCACGATCCGCAGGCTGCCCGTCCGCAGCGCAGGATGCGCTTTCCGCGCGGCGATCAGCGTCCGGGTCCAGTGCAGCAACGACGTCGCGTCCGCTTCCTGCACGTCGACGGCGATTGCCCGGTGGTCCTCGCCGAAGGGGAGCCAAGGCCGCGTGCTGCCGAATCCGAGATCCGCCGCCGCACCGATCCACGGCATCGGCGTGCGCGCGCCGTCGCGCGACAGCGTCAGCGGCCAGTTGGCGATCGCCTCGGGATCGAGCAGGTCGGCAAACGCGATGTCGACCTGCGTGAGCCCCAGTTCCTCACCCTGGTACAGGAAGATGTTGCCGCGCAGCGCGACCAGCAGCAGCATCTTCATCCGCGCGAACGCCTCGCGCCGGTCGGGCGTCGTCCAGCGCGAGATTGCGCGCGGCGCATCGTGGTTCTCGAACGCCCAGCTCGGCCAGCCGAGCCCGGGCGTATCGGGCCAGTTTCCGACCGCGTCGACGATCAGGTCGGGCGTCAGTCGGTCCGCATACAGGAAGTCGAATCCGTATGCGCTGTTCAGCCGTCCGTTGCCGCCGGTGAACAGCTTCATCTCGCGGTCGCTGTCGTCGCCGCCGACTTCGGCGACCGTGAACCCGGTGCCATGGTCGTCGAGCAGCGCGCGGATCCGCTCGATGAAGCCGACGATGTCCGGATGGCTCTGGTTGTGCAGCTTCAGCTGGAAATCGAACGACCGCGTGCGTGCGCGGTTGGTCGCAGGCGCGGGCGGATTGTCGGTCAGCGCGGGGTCGTGCATCGCGAAGTTGATCGCATCGAGGCGGAAGCCGTCGACACCGCGATCCAGCCAGAACTTGGCCGTGCCGATCAACGCGTCCTGCACCGCGGGATTGTGGCCGTTGAGCTGTGGCTGGTCCTTGAGGAAATTGTGCAGGTAATATTGCCCACGCCGCGCATCCCACGTCCAGGCCGGGCCGCCGAACACCGACTGCCAGTTCGACGGCGGGGTGCCGTCGGGCTTCGCATCCGCCCAGACATACCAATCGGCCTTGTCGCTGCTGCGCGACGCGCGGCTCTGCCGGAACCAGTCATGCTCCTCCGACGTGTGCGAATAGACCTGGTCGATGATGATCTTGAGGCCCAGCGCATGCGCACGTGCGATCAGCGCGTCGAAATCGTCGAGCGTGCCGAAGATCGGATCGACGTCGCGGTAATCCGACACGTCATAGCCGAAATCCTTCATCGGCGAGGTGAAGAACGGCGACAGCCACACCGCGTCGACGCCGAGCGCGGCGACATAGTCGAGATGCGCGGTGATGCCGTTCAGGTCGCCGATCCCGTCGCCATTCGTATCGGCGAAACTGCGCGGATAGATCTGGTAGATCGTGGCGCCCTTCCACCAGGGCGTCGTCGGTGTCTGGGTAGCGGTCATCGGTCTCGATCGTAGAAGGGGGGCGTCGGCGGGGGTCATGCCGCAAGGCTCGGCGCGGCGGCGCAATGCTGGGCGACGAACGCCGCATGGTCCTGCATCTGGTGCGCCTCGCGCGCGTTCAGCTTGTCGATCGTGTCCATGAATTCGCCCAGGTCGGCGGTCGATATCGCGTCTGCCAGGGGGTGATGGCCGTCCGGCACGATGCCTTGTCCGGCCAGCACCTGCAGCCAGCCGACTTCGGTGAACAGCTCCTCATGCTCGCGTACGATGTGACCATTGCCGCGCCACAACGCGATCTTCGCGGCCAGCGTATCGGGCACGGCCATGTCGCGGCACTGGCGCCAGAACGGCGTGTCGTCACGCTCGGTCGCCTTGTAGTGAAGGATGATGAAGTCGCGGATGCGCTCGTATTCGAAGTCGCTCTGGCGGTTGAACTCGGTGCGATCGGCCTCGGCGATGACTCGCCCCGGCAGCAGCTTGAGCAGCCGCGCGATCGCCGACTGGATCAGGTGGATGCTGGTCGATTCGAGCGGCTCCATGAACCCCGCCGCCAATCCCAGCGCGACGACATTGTGGTTCCACATCCGCTTGCGACGACCGGTGCGGAACGTGATCGTGCGCGGATCGGCCATCGCCGGCGTGTCGAGCCCGCGCAGCAGCGTGGCGGTCGCCTCGTCCTCGCTCATATGCGCGCTCGAATAGACGACGCCGTTGCCGGTCCGGTGCTGCAACGGGATCCGCCACTGCCAGCCGGCAGCGTGCGCGGTCGAGCGCGTGTAGGGCGTGAACTTTTCGCCGCGCGCCGACGGCACGGCGATCGCGCGATCGCACGGCAGCCAGTGCGTCCAGTCCTCATACCCCGTGCCGAGCGCCTCCTCGATCAGCAGCCCGCGAAACCCGGTGCAATCGATATACAGGTCGGCAGCGACGGTCGTGCCATTCTCGAGCACCAGCCCGGACACATCGCCGCTATCGCCGTCGCGCGTCACGCGGACGATCTTCCCCTCGATCCGGTTGACGCCGCGCGTCTCGGAATAGCGCCGCAGGTAGCGCGCGTAGAGGGCCGCATCGAAATGATAGGCGTACGGCATCGACGGCAGCGTGCGGGCGGTGCGCGCAGGTCCGCGTTGCATGCGATTGGCGAGCGCGGCATGCGTGTTGAGCGAATAGGCGCCGAGGTCGCCGGCGAGCCCGAGCGACCGCGCGCGCAACCAATATTGGTGGAACGGCAACAGCCCGACATCGCGGCCGACATCGCCGAACGCATGCAGGTAGCGACGGCCCGGCTTGAACCAGTCGATGAACTCGATCCCCAGCTTGAACGTACCGCCCGTCGCGCGCAGGAACGCGTCCTCGTCGAGACCGAGCGCGTCGTTGAACAGGTGGATCTGCGGGATCGTCGCCTCGCCGACGCCGACCGTGCCGATCGCATCGGACTCGATCAGGTCGATCTCGTATCCCGTCTCCAGGAACCGCGCGAAGGTAGCGGCGGCCATCCAGCCGGCGGTACCGCCACCGGCTATCACGATACGCAAAGGGTGATTGGCCATCGTCTGCGTCCCCGCCTCGAAACCGTCAGGTGCCGCCATTGCGGAGCAAGCGCGGGGCGGCGTCGGCCGCCCCGCTATCGGCATCAGAACTTGTACGTGATGCCGACATAATAATCGCGGCCATAGCGCTGGTAATCGATCACCTGGCGCGGATCGTCGTTCTGGTACGTAACAAACGGCCGGTCGGTCAGGTTCTTCGCCTGCGCCAGGATCGCGAAGTTCGCGAGCGGCCCTGACTGGAACTCATACCCGATCTGCGCATCCAGGATGCCCTCCGACCGCGCGGTGCGGTAGGTCGGGTTGGCCGACAGACCCGCGACCTCGGCGAGGAAGCTTGACCGGTAGCGATAGTTCGCGCGCGCCTGGAAGCCCCATTTCTCGAAATAGATCGTGCCGCTGGCGGTGTATTTGGACAGGCCGGGCAGCGTGATCGCCTCGGTCGGGTTGCTGCCATATTTGATCGTCGACTGCGTGTAGTTGCCGCTCGCGAACATGCCGAACCCGTCGAGCGCCGACGTGATCGCCTTGAACGGCAGCGACAAGGTCGCCTCGACGCCGAGCACTTCGCCGCGACCGGTATTGGCGGGCGAGGAGACGTTGCCGGTCGTCTGGCCCGCTGCGATCACCTGCGCCTGCTGCGCCGCGGTCAGTGCGGGGAGCAGCGCGGAGAAGTCATAGGGCAGCGAGTTGTTCGGGTCGACGAAGTCGGTCAGGTGCTTGAAATAGCCGGACAGCGCCACATAGCCGCCCCCTGCGAAATACTTCTCGAATGACAGATCGACGTTGGTCGACTGATAGGGCTTCAGGTTGACGTTGCCGCCGGTCGAGGTGAACACCGGGAACAGCCCGGCAGGCGTCTGGCCGATATTGGTCAGGTTGATCGCGACGTCCTGCGTGACGCGCTCCTGATCGAGACGCGGGCGCACCATCGTCTGCGACGCGCCGACCTTGACGAAGCCCAGCGGCACCAGTTCGACCGACATCGTCGCGGAGGGCAGTAAGTTGGTGTACTTCACCGACTGCGTCACGGGGGCGATCGTCACCGCGCCGCCGACGACGCTGGCGATCTGCCCGGTCGAGCTCTGGTCCGAATGCACCACCTGCGCACCGATCGAGCCCTTGAGCGGCTTGTCGCCGACCAGGCCGTCGATCGTGACCTTGGCATAGCCGGTCCAGATCTTCTCGAGCACGACGTTGTCGCGGACGAGTGCCGAGGGACGGCCGTCGAACGCCGAGGTCAGCGACTGGTTGTAGAGGTACAGCGGATCGAGCGTCAGCATCTGGGGGATGCCGAGATAGTCGAGTGCCACGTTCGAGCCGAGCAGCGCCTCGCTGGGGACGTTGCCGCTGAGCGGCGTTCCGCTGGCGACGGTGCAGTTGGTGCCGCCGCCGCTCGGGCAGAGGAAGTACGACGTGTACGCGCTGGTCTTCTTGCGCTGGCTGTAGTTGGCGCCAGCTTCCCAGCCCTTGACGACGCTGTCCGAAAACTCGCCGTTCAGGCTGGCGCGCAGCGACTTCAGGTCGTCCTTGAAGCTCGGCCGGTTGAGGAAGCCCGTCTGGACCACCGGCTGATTGCCGTTGTTGCCCCACCCTTGCGGATCGGTCAGCTTGAAGATGTTGGTGTTGGTGTAGTCGAGCGTCGGCGCGAAGGTGTAGGTGCCGTTGCCGTTCTGCTTGACGGTGACGGTGTCCGCCGCGCCGCTCTTGGCAAAGCCGGTGCCTGTGTTCGTCTCGAGCAGGAAGTCGGTGCGGTCCGCGCGGCTCCAGCTCGCATCGACGTTGAGGTGGATCGTATCGGTCAGCTTGAGGTCGTTGTTCCAGCCGAACGAGTAATTGTCCGCCTTGCGCTGGTTATAGTCGTTGCGCTGCACCGCGAAGACGTTGCTGAACGTCGCACCCGTGGCAAAGCCGTTGCTGACGGTCACCCCGGACACCGTCGTGCCGTTGGGCGACGTCGGCGTCGTCAGCTGGCCGGCCAGCGGGAATTCGATGCCGCGCAGGATCTGCGTTTCTTCGAAATGCGAATACAGCGCGTCGAAGGTCGAATGGAACGTGTCGGACGGCTGCCACTCGATCGTGGCGACGCCGCCATAGCGCTTCAGCTTGTTCGACTGGACATAGGGCTTGGCGCCGTTGACGAGGTACGGGTCGCTCGCGGTGCCGGTGCCGCTATAGCCCCACGCGTTGTAGCGCTCGTTCTGCGACGGCGTCTGCGTTGCGGATACGCCGATCGCGATGCCCAGCGTGTCGTTGGCGAACTTGTCGACATAGGTCGCCGACGCACGATAGCCGTAGCGCGTGCCGTCGGGATTGAGCTTGTCGATGCCGTTCATCTGCGCGCGTGCGCTGACCGCGATGACCCGGTGTGCCTGGTCGAGCGGACGCAGCATGCGCAGGTCGACCGTGCCGGCGACGCCCGCCGCGATCAGCGACGCGTCGGCCGACTTGTAGACGTTGACGGTCTTGAAGAATTCCGACGGATACTGGTCGAACTCGACGCCGCGATTGTCACCGGTGGTCACCTGTTCGCGGCCGTTGAGCAACGTGGTCGAGAAATCGGGGCCGAGCCCACGGATCGACAGGCGCTGGTCGCGGCCTTCGAGCCGCTGCGCGGTCACGCCAGGCAGACGCGCGAGCGAATCTGCGATCGACACGTCGGGCAGCTTGCCGATATCCTCGGCCGACACCGAGTCGACGATCAGGACCGACTGGCGCTTGATCTTGGCGGAGGATTCGAGGCCGGCACGGATGCCGGTGACGACGATCTCGCCGCCGCCCGGTGCGTCGTCCTGCGCCGCTGCTTCGGGTGCCGGTGCGTCCTGCGGGGTGGCCGGCACCGCGTCGGCGGGCTGCGGCGTCGGTTCGGCGGCGGTGGTCACCGCATCGACCTGTGCAGCTGCGGTCGGGTTGGCGTTCGCGGTCCCCGGCGTCACGCTCGACGGCGCGACCTGCGCGAAGACAGCTTGGCCGGGCAGGATCAGCGCGGCGGCGAGCGCGGTGGCGCTGACGCGAAGTGCTAGGCGCGTGTGCGTCGTCGGGCCGAACGTCGCGAGAGCGCGGTATGATTTGAAACTGCTCATGAAATCCCCTTCGGCGAGACGGGTCCCGCGCATCCTCAACGCTGTTTGTCAGTGTCCTCGACGTCGTTCAGGCGCGTCGATTGTCCTGGGGATGCTGTACCGCCCTCGGGGTCGTAACAGAAGAAACCAGCATACGTATTCACAGCGATGTCAGCGCTGTACGCGCCAGCGGTGCGCGTGACGTGGGCGCGCGCGCTCTCAGTCGTCGAACAGGAACAGGTTGAGCGTCAGCCGCCCCGCCAGCGGATCCGTATGCAGCGCGACCTCGGGGGGCAGATAGGCGCAGTGCAGCGTGTTCCCCGCATAGACGATCGCGCGATTGAAGACGGCGGGCTGCACCGCGATCCGTTCGTACAACGGCGTGTCGCCGGCGATATAGCCCGCGTCAGGCAGACCGTGCGTGCGCACGTCGGTGTCGAGCGCTGCCCTGTAGCGGTCGAGCCGCGACGCATCGACGGTCTCATACCCCGTCGCGCGCTGCCGGTAGAAGGCGGTGCCACCCTGTTCGCCGTGGCCGAGGAACAGCAGTACCGCAATGCGGCGTGCCTCGACTCCATCGAAATGCGGCAGCCGCTGGATCGGCGCGAGGTCGGCGGGGGCGGTGGTGACCAGCGAATAATAGCTTTCCGATACCGCCGGCGCGGGGTCGAGCGCGAAATGCTCGGCGAGCAGCGGCGCGATCCGCCGGCGCATCGTCTCCGCCAGGCGAGCCGGCACCGCCGCGCGCACGCCGGGATAATGCGGCCCGATGCTGGTCATGCGCAGGCTTGCGGCATCCTCACGCAACGCGTCGGGGTCCGGCCAGAAATCGTCGATGGCGATCAGCGGGCGTCGCTCGGTGCCCTGTTGGTGGATCGTGAGTTTGGCGGCGTCGGTCATCGGCGTACCCATGCCGCTGCCGCCGGGCGAGGCAAGGGGGAAACACATGGCGCCGTCCCGTCCGCTGGTGACAAGCGCGGCATCGCGTGCCGCCGCGGTTCCAGCGTTGCGGCGGTGGCGAGCGTGGCCTAGATGTCAGAGGCTTAGCGACAATCGAGGCAGCCTTGACCGATACGACCGACACTGCTGCCCAGACCCCCCCGATCCTGACCGCCGATGCCGAGCGCATCGCGGCGCAGGTGCTGGGTCACGACGTCGGCACCGATCCGTTCGTCGCGGCAGTGCGGGCGACGCGGATGCCGATGATCATCACGAATCCGCGCTTGCCGGACAATCCGGTGGTGTTCGCCAACGACGCGTTCTGCCGGTTGAGCGGTTATACGCGCGAAGAGATTCTCGGGCGCAACTGCCGGTTTCTCCAGGGGCCGGAAACCGATCCCGCGACGGTCGCCACGATCCGCGATGCCGTGCGGCAGGTCCAGTCGCTCGAGATCGACGTCCGCAACCACCGCAAGGACGGCGAACTGTTCTGGAACCGGCTGTTGCTGGCGCCGGTCTACGATACCGAGGGCGTGCTTGCCTATTTCTTCGCGAGCCAGGTCGATGTGACGATCGAGCGCGACAAGATGCGCGGGCTCGAGACGAGCAACGCGTCGCTGATGGCCGAGCTGACCGATCGGCTGCGGCTGCAGAAGGAGCAGGAGCGCGAATTGTCGTTCACGCTGCGGGCGGCGCGGTTCGGCACCTGGACGCTCGACATCGTCAGCCACCAGTTGATCGCGTCGGAAACCTGCAAGGAGATCTTCGGTCGCCCGATCGATCAGCCCTTCACCTATGAAGATCGGTTGCAGGCGATCCATCCCGACGACCGCGAGAAGAGTGCATCGGAAGCGCGTCGCTGCATCGCCGAAGGCACTGACTATGACGTCGTCTACCGGATCCGGCGCCCGGATGGCGAAGTGCGCTGGATCGCGTCGCGCGGTCAGCCCTTCTACAATGCCAAGGGCGAGGCGTTGCGGATCGCGGGCGTCTCGACCGATATCACCGAGCATCAGCGCAACGAGGTCATGCGCGCTGGGCTCGTCGAGCTGGGGGACGTGTTCCGCGATATCGACGAGCCCGACGACATCGCGTTTGCGGCGGCGCGGATCATCGGCAGCACGCTGGAGGCCAGTCGCGCGGGCTTTGGCGAGATCGACCTGTCCGCCGAGACGGTGACGATCGTCCGCGACTGGAGCGCACCGCAGGTAGCCCCTCTGGCCGGTACCTTCGCGCTGCGCAGCTATGGGTCGTACATCGACGATCTAAAGCGCGGCGAGGAGGTGTGCGTCGAGGATGCGCGGACCGATCCCAGAACCGGCACGACCGCAGCGGCGCTCGAGTCGCTTGACGCGCGCGCGATCATCAACATGCCGGTCATGGAGAACGGCGCGCTCGTCGCGATGCTGTATATCGGCTCGGCCAGCGCGCGGCGGTGGCGGGCGGACGAAGTCGTGTTCATCCGCGAAGTCGCCGAACGGACCCGGATCGCGACGCAGCGGCGTCGATCGGAACGGGCGCTGAGCACGCTGGCCGCCTCGCTCGAACAGCAGGTCGCGGCGCGCACGAGCGAGCTCCAGACCGCCGAAGACGCGCTGCGCCAGTCGCAGAAGATGGAGGCGGTCGGCCAGCTGACCGGCGGCGTGGCGCATGATTTCAACAATCTGCTCACCGTGATCCGTTCGGCCACGGATCTTCTCAAACGCCCCGATCTCAGCCCCGAACGGCGCGAGCGGTATATCGACGCGATCTCCGATACCGCCGATCGCGCGGCCAAGCTGACCGGCCAGCTGCTCGCCTTCGCACGCCGTCAGGCGCTCCAGCCCGAGGTGATCGACGTCGGTCAGTCCCTGCGCGTCATTTCCGACATGCTCGGCACGCTGACCGGATCGCGGATCGTCATCTCGATCGATCTCCCCGAAACGCCGTGCTTTACCAGCGTCGACCCCAGCCAGCTCGATACCGCGCTCGTCAACATGGCGGTCAACGCGCGCGATGCGATGGACGGGGCCGGGCGGATCGACATCACGGTGCGCTCGACCGGGCGCATCCCGATGGTCCGCTCGCACCCCGCGGTCGAGGGCCGCTATGTCGCGATCTCGATGTCTGACAGCGGCTCGGGGATCGAACCCGACGCGCTCGAGCGCATCTTCGAGCCGTTCTTCACCACCAAGATGGTGGGGCAGGGGACCGGGTTGGGCCTCAGCCAGGTGTTCGGATTCGCCAAGCAATCGGGCGGCGACATCACGGTCGAGAGCGAGGTCGGGCGCGGCACGGTCTTCACGCTCTATCTGCCGCAGGTCGATCAGGCGGCACCGGCCGAGGTCGACGCTGCGGGCGAGGGCCTTGCCGATGGGCACGGTACCTGCGTCCTGGTGGTCGAGGACAATGCCGAAGTGGGCACCTTCACGACCCAGTCGCTCGCCGAGCTCGGCTACAGCACGGTGTGGGCGGCGGACGCGCAGGAGGCGCTCGCCGAACTCGCGGCCGATGCGACCCGGTTCGACATCGTCTTTTCGGACGTGATGATGCCGGGCATGAACGGGATCGAACTCGGCAAGGCGATCCGCGAGTCCTATCCGACGCTGCCGGTGGTGCTGACCTCGGGCTATAGCAGCGTGCTGGCGCAGGACGGCACGCACGGGTTCGAACTGCTGCACAAGCCCTATTCGGTCGAGCAGCTTTCGCGGATCCTCAGCCGGGCTGCGGGCTGCGGGCTGATCGCGAGCGGGGATGCGGTGAACCGTCCCTAATCCGGATCGTTCGCGGATCGTAATGACGCCCGCGACGTTACCGACACGCTGCATCCCCGAACGAAGCTTTTATAATCGAAGCTTTTTCGGTCCGTTAACATCCAAGGAGACGATCTATGAACACCGACACGCTCGCAGGCGCCGCAACCGATTTCGGCGGCAAGGCCAAGGAAACGCTCGGCACCGCAACCGGCGATACGGCGCTGAAGAGCGAAGGCGTCGCGGATCAGCTGAGCGGCACGGTTCAGAAGACCGTCGGCCAGGCCAAGGACGTCGTCGAAGAGAACGTCCGCCCGCTGGTCGACTATGTCCGCCAGTTCTCCAAGGAGCGTCCGTTCGCGGCAGCTGCGGTCGCCGGCGTGCTCGGCATCGCGCTGATCAACACGCTTCGCGGCAAGTGATCGTGCGGCCGGCGGGGGATGTCCCTCGCTGGCCCGTTCGATAATGTAAAGACCGGTGATACCGGGTGCCAGCGAGGCGCCGGACAATCGCCCTACCGCCGCGGAAAGAGGCCGCACCGGATGGACTATAGCGACTACGACACAGAATTGGACGAACCCCGCCACCCGCGCGCCGACGAGGACTGGGACGGTGTATGGGATTCGGATGACCGCCCCCGCGAGCGGCCCTACGCAGCTGGATTGGCGATCGCGCTGGTCGTTGCCGCTGCCACCTTCGCGATATTGCGCAGCGGATGGCGTCGCATGCCGTCTCGACCCGACCCCGTCGTGCCCTCTGCCGCAGAAATCTTCGTACGGCCACCACCGCCGCGCTGATCGCCGTTATTTCCCCGGGTTTTGATCCCGCACTGCGAAATCGGGATAGCGGTCGAGGATCGCGCTGGCGACGCCGTTGGTCCAACCAAAGCCGTCCTGCACCGGATACTCGCCCCCGCCGCCGGGCGTGCGCTGCTCGATATTGTACTTCTCAAGCATTTTGCCGGTCTCCGCATAGGCCGCGCCTACCGTCCCGATCCAGCGGCGCGCAATGTCCTTGGCAAGTGCCGGTTCGCCATTGGCGTCGAGCCCGGCGATCGCGATCCATTGCAGCGGCGCCCAGCCATTGGGCTCATCCCATTGCTGCCCGGTCTTGAGCGTCGTGGTGCGCAACCCGCCCTCTGCGACCAGCGATCGGCGCACCGTCGCCGCGACCGACTTGGCCTGCGGGGGCGACGCGAGCCCGACGAACAGCGGGTGCAGCATCGCAGCGTTGACGCTCGCGGTCGGCTTGCCGGTCGACAGGTCCCAGTCCGCATAGCGCGCGGTCGCCGCCTGCCAGAGATAGCGGTCGATCGCGGTTCGGCGCTGTGTCGCGCGCGCTGTGAACGCAGTGGCGCACGCCCCGTCGCCTGCAGTGCGGCAGCGCGCGGCGATCGCGCGCTCCATCGCGAACATCAGGCTGTTGAGATCGACGGGGACGATGTCGGTGGTGTGGATCGTCGTCAGCGACTGCGGATCGCGCAGCCAGCGCGAGCTGAAATCCCACCCGCTTTCCGCGCCGGCGCGTAGATCGCGCTGCGTCGCCGCGGCGGGGCGGGGGGCGGCCTTGGCGGCGGTCGCGACGTCCTCGGCATAGGATTCGTCGCGCGGCGTATCGCGGTCGTCATAATAGCGGTTGAGCACGCTGCCGTCGGGCATCCGCACGACGCGCAGGCATGCCCGCCTGCCGGCTGCACAGGTTTCGCCCTTCATCCAGAAGGCGTGTTCGGTGCGCAAAGCCGCCAGCCGCCGCTTCGCGATTGCGGGGTCGGTGTTGGTCGAAAGATCGAGCATCAGCGCGTAATAAGGCGGCTGCGAGCGGCTGAGATAATAGGTCCGCGTGCCGTTCGGAATATGCCCATACCGCTCGATCAGGCTCGTGAAATCGTCGAGCATCGATTCCACCAGCGGTTGCTGGCCATCGACCTTCAGCCCCAGCATCGTGAAATAGCTGTCCCAGTAATAGATTTCGCGAAAGCGCCCGCCGGGCACGACATAGCGGGCAGGAAGCGGCAGCGCGGAGCTGCCCGCAACGGGTATGACCGGCTCGCGTACCAGTTGCGGCCAGAGCGCGCGGACATGCGTCCGGAGATCGCCCGAGCCGCGATCATTCTCGCCCGGCACGACGAAATTGGCGAGCACGAACGCCTTCAAGGCGGGGCCGTAAGGCTTGGTCCGCGCATAGGCTGCCATGATCGTGTCGGCGGAACGCTTGGGCACGGCATCGACGAACGTCTTGCCGTCCGCGAACACGTGCTGCTGTTGCACTGCGCGGAACAGCGCGCCGTACACGTCCGCGGGTGACCGCGCGGTTGCAGCCTCCGCCGCAACCTTCGGTGGGGGTACCGTCTGCGCCGGGGCCATCGCCGCGACCGAGGTGAGGGCAGCAAAACGGCAAAGAGTCTTCATCACGTCGCAATCATCCCGGTAGAGCGAACGATCCCGCCAATGCAGCGCGAACGATCGGCAAGGCGCATATCAGTAGTCGACCGCGGCGCCGAACCGGATCGACCGACGCTGGCCGTGGTGGCGTGATGAGATCCGGATCGGGCCGGTACGCTAGCACGAACGCGATCACCGTTTCGGCCGGCATCTCGCACGGGCGCAGCACCGGCCCGTCCGCCAGCCGATAGAGGTTGAAGCTCACCCGTCCGGTCCCGCCAAGCTGCTCTCCCCATAGCCAGCATCGCCGGCGATCCGCCGCCATGTCCAGCGTCACGCCCCAGCGATGGCCCGCATATCGGCCTTCGCTATAGCCGATCGGCAGCTGGTCGAGCGCGGCGAGAAACTGGTCCACGGCGCCGTGCCTCCAGTCTCAGAGCGTGTCGAGCACACCGCCATCGACGCGCATCGCGGCGCCCGTGGTGGCGGAGGCGAGCGGCGAGGCGAGGTAGACGACCAGGTTCGCGACCTCTTCGACGGTTGCGGCGCGGCGGATGATCGAACTCGGGCGGTGAGTCTGCACGAACGCCGCGGCAACCTCGTCGATCGGTTTGCCCGTCTTTGCGCGTTCGTCCTCCAGCATCGCCTCGACGCCTTCGGACAGCGTCGGCCCCGGCAGCACCGAGTTGACGGTGACGCCGGTGCCCGCCATCCGCTTGGCGAGACCGCGGGCCAGCGCGACATCGGCCGTCTTGCTGACGCCGTAGTGGATCATCTCCACGGGCACGTTGAACGCGCTTTCGGACGACAGCAGCAACAGGCGACCCCAGCCGTTCGCCGCCATCCCCGGCAGATAGGCGCGCGCCAGCCGCACGCCGGCCATCACGTTGACCTGCCAGTGCCGATCCCAGGTCGCGTCATCGACGTCGAAGAAATCAGCGGGCTGGAAGATTCCGAGGTTGCTGACGATGATGTCTGCGTTGGGCACCGCAGCGACCAGCGCGTCATGGCCCTCGACGTTGCCTAGGTCCGCCGCCACTCCGCGCGCCTTGCTGCCGAGCTTTTCGACCGCCGCATCGACTTTCGCCTGGGTGCGGCCATTGACGATGACGGTGGCGCCCGCCTGCGCGAGCCCCTGCGCGATCCCGAAACCGATGCCTTCGGTGGAGCCGGTGACGAGTGCGGTCTTGCCGGAAAGATCGATGAGCATGGCGAACTCCTGCTGCATGCGCGCGCGTCATGCGCGCGCAACTTGGCAACCAAATCCCCGAACATGACGAAAGTGTCCGCGCGTGCCGCGCCAGCGCAGGGTTTAGGCCGGTGTGAGTTCGACCATCACCACGTCATGATCGCGCATCGGCAGGTCCAGCGTCGCCGTCCCGTCGGCATGGACACGCACCGTGCTGGTCATCAGCGGATCCTGCGTCGTCGTCTGCAGCCGTGCGAGCTGTGCCTTGGTCAGTACTGTCGGACGGCCCATCTCGAGATACGCGGTATAGGCGTCGTTCTGGCGAAAGCCCGTGCGGCGTATCGTCACGCGGTACGACCCGGGCTTCAGGCCGCCGACCTTCATATCGATCGGCGCCGCGCGCGCGGGAACGCGGACCTTGGAGAAGAACGGGCGATTGCTCACCGGCTGGTCGGGCAAAACGTCGCGCCACGCGAGCAGCTGGATCGTCCGCCCCTTGATCGCCGCGATGCTCTGGTCGTCGCCGGTCGGCAGCTCGCGGTCGCCCAGTTCGGCGAGATATTTATACGCGAACCAGGTCGCCTTGCGCACGCCCTGCGGCGTCATCAGCCCGAAGCCGCCCTCGAACGGTTTGGTCTGCGGGCCGGGTTCCTCGAACAAATCGCTGAACGTCCAGTAGCTCATGCCCTGCGCGATGCCTTCGGTCCGCCTCAGCTTGCCCAGGATATACGCCGCGCCGAGATAATCGTCGTGGATCGGATCGCGGGGATTGTAGCTGGTGCTCCACTCGGTGAAGAACAGCGGCAGCCCGGGCCGACCGGCGGCATCGATCTGCGCGCGCACCGCACGCACGTCCTTCACCACCGCATCGGGATCGCGTGACAGCTTGTTGTCGCCTTCGCCCTTCTCGTCGAGAAAACCGCCCTCGACGCCGTAGGTGTGCGTGCTGACGAAATCGACCGGCAACGCCTGCGCCTTCGCATAGGCCAGGAATTCGGGGACCCAGGCTGCCCCCGCGGTCGAGGGGCCGCCGACGCGCAACGCGGGGTCGATCGCCTTGATCGTGCGCACGGTGCGCCCGTAATAGTCGAAATAGGCGGCCTGATCGCCATCCTGCCAGAAGCCGGCGAGATTGGGTTCGTTCCAGAATTCGAAATACCAGCTGCGAACTTCCTTCGCGCCGTAGCGGTCGACAAGGTGCCGTGTGAACGCGTCGACCAGCGCGGTCCATTTTTCGGGCTGCGGATGCGACGTATTGCCCTTCCAATAGAAGATCGTCTGGTCGGACGTCTTCATCGCATCGGGCGTGAAGCCGAGCTCGATGAACGGCTTGAGGCCCAGCGAAAGCAGGCGATCGTACAGGGTGTCGATCTTGCGCCAGTCATAGACGGGCGCGCCGTTCACCTCGCGGTACACGCCCAGCTGGTCGGCGAACACGTTGTGGAAGCGGATATAGCGAAAGCGGAGTTCCTTCTGGACGGTGGCGAGTTGCGCCAGGCTGTCCTCGCGCTGCAGCGTGCCGGGGAAATCGGCACCGACCGACAGTTCCGCCATCCGGTCGCGCGGCGTTGTCCGGGCCGACGCGTCGATCGCAATCGTCCGCGCATCGGCCGCCCAAACCGGGACGGTCACAATTGCGCTCAACGCTAGTGCTGCGGCATATCCGCATTTTGGTATCGACACCGTCATCCTCCCGCTCTTATCCATGTCTCTTGAGCGATAGCGCTACCAAGTGCAACGCGGAGGATGTCGGCAATGTCGTGGGGACCAGCAGGACGGGACCATCGTATGCCCGCGCCACCGCGTCGTTTGGCGGTCGACCGGCGCAGCGTCCTGATCGGCGGGCTGGCGATGCTCGGCACCGAAGGACCGGGACTGGCGGCGGCGGCTCCGGCGGTCGTGCCGCGGATCACGCGGATGTCGCCGCCGCTCGATCGGATCATCGCGCCCGATGCGGTGATCGAGACGATAGCCACCGGGATCCGCTGGGCGGAGGGACCCGTGTGGGTGGAGGCAGGGGGGTATCTGCTCTTCTCCGATCCGCCCGCCAATATCGTCCGGCAGTGGCGCAGCGGCGGGCCTGCGACGCCGTTCCTCGATCCCTCGGGAGCCTCTGGATCCGATCCGACCCGCGTCCGCGAGCCCGGCGCCAACGGCCTCGCGCTCGACCGCGAGGGCGGGCTGCTGATCGCCAACAGCGGCGGCCGCTCGATCGACCGCGTGGATCTCGTCACGCGCCGCCGCACCGTGCTGGTCGACCGGTACCGCGGCCGGCGGTTCAACAGTCCCAACGATCTGCACGTCGCGCGGAGCGGCGCGATCTACTTCACCGATCCGCCGTACGGGCTGGTCGGCGGCGATGCGTCGCCGGACAAGGAGATGGCGTATAATGGCGTCTATCGCTGGACCCCGGGCGGCGGCGTCGACCTGCTCGACGACAGCCTCACCCGCCCCAACGGGATCGCGTTGTCGCCCGACGAAACCCGGCTCTACGTGTCGGTCTCGGACGAAGCAGCACCGCGGATCATGGTCTATGATCTGGAGTCCCGCACGCCCGACCTGTGGCTCGATCTCAAACCGATGCACGCGCGCGGCGGCGCTGGCCTGCCCGACGGCATGAAGGTCGCGCGCGACGGCACGATGGTCTGCTCGGTGCCGGGCGGAATGATGATCCTGACGCCCGAAGCCGAACCGCTTGGGCTGATTTCCACCGGAGCGCCGATCGCCAACTGCGCGTTCGGCGAGCAGGGGCGCGTGCTGTACCTGACCGCGAACGACCGTGTTCTCCGCCTGCCGTTGCGCGCCGGCTGGCAGGGCTGAGTTCAGCGGCGAACCGGCAGCTTGGTGCCCAGCAGCACCAGGCGACCACCCGTGATGCCGAACCAGTGCGGCACCCCCGCCGGGATCAGCATGACGTCGCCGGGTTTGAGCGTCCGGGTCGTTCCGCCGATGATATGGTCGCCCTCGGTCAGGTCCGGCTTGACGGGTTTTGCAGCCTCGAGCGTTCCGCCAGAGATCAACGTCCCCGCACCGGCGATGACGATCGCATATTCGGCCTGATCGGGATGCACGGCCGGGCGCCCCGGCGTCTTCCAATATTCGAGCGCGGCGACCGTCTCGCCGTCGCGCACCAACGGCTGCCACGCAAAGCCTTGTCCCGGTTTCATCGCCTTCGCCATCGCCGCAACCTGCGCCGTGACGTCGACACCCGACGCGAACGCGGTCGGATCCGTCGTCTGCGCGATCGCGGCGGTCGAACCGAACGCCAGCAGCGTCACAAGCATCCGCGCGATCATGCGCGGCCGTCCAGACGAATGGTCCGTCCCTCACGAGCGGATCGATAGATCGCCTCGACGATCCGCATGTCGCGCAGACCCTCTTCGCCGGACACGATCGGCTCGCGTCCGCTGCTCACGCACGTGGCGAGATGGTCGAGCTGGCCCGCGAACTGAGTCTTGCCGGGGCCACCGGGCGGCAGGACAGCGCGCTCGCGGCCGTCCTTGCCGACCCACATCTGGTTGCCGTCATAGCGCGTTGCCGGTTCCAGTTCGATCCGGCCGGCGTCGCCCATCAACAGGATGCGGTTCTGGTTGGCGCTGTACATCGACTGGCACCCAGCCATCGCGCCCGAGGGGAATTCCAGCGTCCAGTCGAGCATGTCCTCGACCTCCGTAAAGCGCGGATCCCTGCGGTCGGTGGATTCGCGCGCGGTCACCGCGATCGGCTCCTCGCCGATCATGTAGCGTGCGGCCTGAAGGCTATAGATGCCCATGTCCATCAGCGATCCGCCGCCGGACAGTGCCCGCTTCAACCGCCATTTCGCCGGGTCGCGCTGCACGAAGCCGTGCTCGGACCGGACGTAGCGGATCTTGCCCGCGGCACCCGTACGCGCCAGCCGCATCGCCTCCAGATTATAGGCCTCGAAATGGCAGCGATAGCCGATCATCAGCTTGCGGTTGGCGGCCTTGCACGCCGCGATCATCGCCTCGCATTCCGCGACCGAGACCGCCATCGGCTTTTCGCACAGCACATGCTTGCCGGCCTTGGCCGCGCGGATCGTGTACGCGGCATGCAACGCGTTCGGCAGGCAGACATAGACGATGTCGACGTCGGGATTGTCGCGGATCGAATCGAACGTTTCGTAGGAATAGATTCCGCTAGCCGGCAGGCCGTGCGCCGCCGCGACGCGCCGCGCCTTGACGGGGTCACCGCTGACGACCGCCGCCAGCCGGCTGTGCGTGCAATTGGCGAATTGCGGGATGATGACGTCGAGCCCGTACGACCCGAGCCCGACGATCGCATAGCCGAGCTTGCGATCGGGCCGGGTCGCGCCGAACGCCGCCGCGCTGCCGGCACCGATCGCGAGGGCTGCGGCAGAGAGAATGAGGTCGCGTCGTGCAATGGTCATGGAGCTTGGCCCGGCATGAGAGTGGCAGAAATCCGGTGTCAGAACCGTGCGCGCACGCCGATCCGATAGAACCGACCCAGTGTATCGTAGAGTGCAGGGTTTACGTCGAGCCCCGTATTGGTCTGCGGCGAAGGTTCGGGATCGTGATCGAACAGGTTGTCGACCTTGAAGAACATGCTGACCTGCTTGGTAACGTTCAACGCACCGCCGACATCGAAGTAGAACGCGCCCTTCATCCTGTTGTAATCGATCGTCGGATTGTTGGCGGTCGATACCGGGCAGTTGCCGGGCTTGCACACCACATATTGATGACCGATCACGCCATCGCTGAACCAGCGCTGTTGCAGCGTGATGCTGAACCGGTCGTTGTCATAGCTTTCGGTCGCAAGCCATTTCCAGTCGGGGATCGCGCCGGAATTCGCGCCCGCCGTATCCACCGGAATCGTGCCGGGCAGGCCGGGATCGGTCACGAACTTGATGACGTGGGTGGCAAGGGCCCGGACCGAGAAGGTGCCGTCCATCCCCAGCGGCTGGCGCCACTGGTAGCTGCCCTCGATGTCGAAGCCCTTGGTCTTGATCGATGCCAGGTTGAAGGACTGCACGTTGACGAAGTTCGGTCCGGCCGCGTTCTGCAGATTGAACGCGCTGCAGGTGTCCGTATTGCCCTGAAAGCACAGGTTGACGATCTGCGCCGCCGACAGGCTGGAGACGACGTCGTTCACCTTGATGTCGTAATAGTCGAACGACAGGCTGAGCCCCGGCAACCATTTCGGCCGCGACAACACGATGCCCGCCTCGGTGCTGCGCGCGATCTCGGGACGCAGCGCCGAATTGCCGATGGTGTTCTGGATGATCAGCACCTGCGTATTGCGGAAAGGATCGGTGAAGTTGGGGACCGTCGTCGTGGTCGGTGCCGCAAACAGTTCCGACAGGTTCGGCGCCCGCACGTCACGCGACGTCACCGCGCGCAGGCGGAACCCGTCGAGCGGCGTCTCCCATGTCCCGCCAACCTTCCAGGCGTAGACGACACCCGAGGTCGAATAGCGCGTGGCGCGTCCGGCCCCGTTGATGTTCGCGCGCCCCAGCGTTTCCGAATTGAGGATCGGAAGGTTGAGCTCGAGGAAGCTCTCGAGCACGGTGTATCGGCCCGTCCCGTTCTTGTAATTGCCGGCGTACCAGTTGCTGCCGACGGTCGAGTTCAGGTTCGGATCGCTCGGATACAGCGCCGAATTCGGGCTGAGGGCCGAGACGCCCGCGCCGTAGGGATCGGCGTTCACGCGGTAGAATTCGCGGCGCCATTCGATGCCGGCTGCCAGCGCGACGGGGCCTGCCCATAGCGTGATCGGTTCACCCGAGATGCTCCCGGCGGCGGCATCCTGCGTCTGCTTGGTATGCTGGAATGGACCGGCTTCCGGCGTGATATACGCCAGCGCACCCGCAGACGGCGTAGCGCCGCCGAAAATGTTGATCGGTTGACAGCCGGCGGCACGTGCGACCGCATCGGCGCAGACGATCTGACCGTTGATACGCGTGGCATTGATCGCCTGGTTGTAACGGCCGGTCAGGCTGACGTTATCGACGTTGATGTCGGTGATGTTGGTGCCGTGCTCGTACGATGCGTCATAGGTCCAGCTGGTCCCGATCAGATCGGCCTTGCCCTTCAGGCCCCCGACGAAGCGATATTGGCGGCGGTCGGTGTTGACCTGGATGTTGGGCAGGATCGCGTTGCTCAGCCCGTACGAGAACGTGGTGATGCCGTTGGCGGCACAGGCGGCCGAGATCGAGGCGGGCAGATAGGGGTTCGCGCACTGGATCGTCAGTCCGGTCTTGGAGGCGCCGGGGTTGGGCTGATTGTGCGTCTTCACCTGCGCGACGTTGGCGGTCATGTAGACCTCCATATCGGGCGCGACGTCATAGCTGATGCGGGTATAGCCGTTGAGGCGCTGGATCGCGGATTGCAGCGATGTGCCAGAGCCGACATGCCCCGACTGGTCGCCGCCGACGCAGAAACCGACATAACATCCCGTGACCGTCCCCGCCGCGTTCTTCGCGGGAACGCCGTTGGACCCGTATTGGAACGCGAACGGCTGGCCGTTGGCGTCGAACGCCGTTCCTTGCAGCGGCCCCGCGCTGATCAGGCCGTATTTGGTGTATTGATAGGCCTGGCCGTGGTCGCGGTACAGGAACTGGGGCGAACCATTGTTGCGGATGCCCGTGTCGACCAGGGTCGTCGCCCGGTACCAGTCCCGGCTGCCGGCAAGGTCTTCGCCGAAATTGCCGGGTCCGACACCTTGTTCCTTGGCATATTCGCCGCTCAGGATGACGTGCAGCTTGTCGTTCGCGAAGCTCTTGCCGACCGCGGCCTGCACCAACACCTGGCCATCGTCGCCATAGGTGGTCACGCCCGTCTGGACGTTCGCCTTGAACCCGGTGAACTTCGTGTCGGTGATGAAGTTGATCACGCCGCCGACCGCGTCCGATCCATAGGATGCGGACGCGCCGCCCGTGACAATGTCGACCCGCTTGATGAGGAGTTGGGGGAACTGGCTGATGTCGGGAACGCCCGTCACATTGGCGCCGACGACGCGCTGGCCGTCGAGCAGGGTCAGCGTCCGGATCGTGCCGAGACCCCGCAGCGAGAACGAGCTCAGCCCTTGCGCACCGCTCGACGTGCTGAACGTCCCCGTGCTGGCGCCGGTCGAGCCCTGGAGCGACGGCAACTGCGCCACCGTCGTGAAGATGTTGGGTTGCGCGTTCTTGAGGATCTGTTCCTCGCCGATCACTGTCGTCGGCGTCGGCGCGTTGAAGCCGCTCGACGTGATGCGCGTACCGGTGACGACGATGTCGCTGACGGAGGCGGGCGCCGGCGTGCCCGCGGCCTGATCGCTGACCGGGGCAGGGGGCGGGGTAGCGGTTTGGGCCGAGACTGGCGCGCAGGCTAGGACCGCCGCGAGCGCAATAAGGCTGATAGCGATACCATCCATCCGTCCGAAAATCCGCGGGTCGCGTATGGCCATCGTCATCCGTCCATCCCCCATGCGCATGGTACGAGCCGGTTCTCCGGCCTTGTCCGTCCATCGTGTCGGCAGCGGTCTACGGCATTGCAGCCCGCGCGGCATCTACGACCAAGGTCGCACTTCGCCCCGTATCGCCGCGTGCGGCCGTCCTCTGCGGTCGCGCGGGCTAGGACGACTGCGACAAAGGTCGTAATGGCCAAGCCCCCGCCGCCGCCCGATAGCGGTGGCGCGGAGCAGTCGATGAGGGTGCGTGGTGCAAGCAGAACGACAGATTTCCGGAAACGCGCGCGGCATCGTCGTCATGGGCGTGAGCGGCAGCGGCAAATCGACGCTGGCGGCCTATCTGGCCGAGCAGCTCCACTGCCCCTTGCTGGAAGGCGATACGTTCCATGCGCCGGCGAGCATCGCCAAGATGCAGTCGGGTCACCCACTCGACGATGCGGACCGGTGGCCCTGGCTCGATCGGCTCGGGAGAGCGCTCGGCGAAGCGGCGCTGGGCGCGCAGGCCGACCATGACGGCCTTGCGGTGGCCGCGTGTTCTGCGCTCAAACGCAGTTATCGCGAGCGTCTGGCCGCGGCTTCCGCTGTGCCGTTGTCGTTCGTGTTGCTCGATACGATGCCCGCCGAAATTGCGCGCAGACTTGCGACGCGGTCGGGGCATTACATGCCGGCAAGTCTGCTCGACAGCCAACTCGCAACGCTCGAGCGGCCGACAGCGGACGAAAACGCGCTGATGCTCGATGCGGGCCGGACCCCGGATGCGCTCGGCAGCGACGTGCTGACGTGGCTGGGGATCACCATCCCTGGGTCGGCGCAGCCGCCCGGCTGACGCGGCGCACCGGCACGCGTCAGGGCATGAGGCGCTTGCGGCCCTGCGACAAATGCCAGCGCATCGCCAGCGCTGCCCCGTCCGCATCCTCCGCGCGGATCGCCTCGACGATCGCGTCATGCTCCTCCATCATCGCACCGATCACCTCCGGCGGGCGCGAGCGGGAGATGTCGACGCCGGCGCGCAGGATCCGCATCACCTCTTCGTGGAGATGGTCGAACACCAGCAGGAACGCGGCGTTCGCAGTAGCTTCAACGATCGTGCGGTGGAGAATCCAGTCCTCGTCATGCGCCGGCGCATTCGACAGCAGCGCACCGCGCAGGGCTTCCAGCGCACGCTCGATCGCCTCGAGTTGATGATGCGACCGGCGTAATGCGGCCAGCCGTGCCGCTTCCGCCTCCAGCACGAACCGCACCTCGTAGGTGCCGAGCGTCGTCGCCAGTGCATCCATCGGCATGTGCGTGCCGAGGCGCTCCGACGGGCGCCGCTTGACGTACGACCCCGCGCCGCGCCGCGCCTGTGTGATCCCGTCCGACGCGAGCCTCGCCAGGGCTTCGCGGACTATGGTTCGGGACATACTGAACATCGTCGCAAGTTGCGCTTCGGACGGGAGGCGATCGCCGACCGCCAACTTGTCGTCGGTGATGATCCGGACGATCGCCGTATAGGCGCGGTCCGCGAGCCGTAATTCGGTCATGAGCGGCTCCTGGCTGCGTCAGACGACATGGCTGAGCGCCATCACCAGCGCGAGGCCGACGACCGAGATCGCCGTCTCGAGCAGCGACCAGGTGCGGAACGTGTCCGCGGTGCTGGTGCCGACATAGCTCTTCACCAGCCAGAAACCGGGATCGTTCACATGGCTGAAGAACACCGACCCCGCGCCGATCGCCAGCACGACGAGTTCGGGCGACACGCCCGAGCTTGCCACGACGCCGGGCATGATCCCGATCGCGGTGATCGTCGCCACCGTCGCCGACCCCGCGGCGAGCCGGATCGCGACCGCCACCAGCCAGCCAAGCAGCAGCGGCGATATCGCGTACATCATCACCGTCCGCGCGAGCAGATCGGACAGGCCCGCGGTCACCAGCACCTGTTTCAACGCGCCGCCCGCGCCGATCGCGAGCAGGATCGCGCCGGCCGCGCCCATCGTCTCGTGCCACACGGCCTCCTGGATCGCCGATTCACGCAGCCGGCGACCGAACAGGACCGGCAGCGCGAGGAGGTTGGTCAGGAGCAGCGCGACGACCGGATTGCTCGCCGCGACCAGCCCCGGCGCGCCCTTCCAGGCCGGGACCATCTGGCCGAGCTCGCCGGTGGCGATCAGCACGACCGGCAGCATCACGATCACCAGCGACAGCATCCGCGAGGGCGTCGCGATTCCAAGACCGGTGTCGCGCAGGACGGGCGAGGCCAGCCGCACGCCGCGCGTCGTGAACTTCGCCAGCACAGGGCCGGCGACGATCGCGGTCGGGATCGCGATGAGGATCCCGTACAGCATCGTCAGCCCGAGATTGGCGCCCAGCGCCTCGACCGCGAGCAGCGGGCCGGGATGCGGCGGGACGAGCGCGTGCACGACGCCGAGCCCCGCGAGCGCGGGCATGATCAGCCGCAGCTTGGCCTGGTCACGCGCGGCATCGCTCGTGCCTGCGGACATCGCCGACATTTCCTCCGCCGCCGCGACGACGATCGGCAGCAGCAGGACGAGACCGGTTTCGAAGAACAGCGGCAAGCCGATGACGATCGCGATGCCGAGCGTCGCCCAGGGCGCGGCGCGCGTCCCGGTCAGGTTCAGCGCGCCCTTGGCGAGCGACGCGGCGGCGCCCGAAAGATGTAGCATCGCGCCGAGCGACAGCCCCAGCGCGACGACCAGCCCGGTGCCGCCGACGATGTCGCCGACGCCCTTCTGCACGGCCTTGGCGACTTCCGGCAGCGGCAACCCGGCGAGCAACCCGACGGTGAACGCGCCGCACAACAGGCCGATGAACGGATGCAATCGCCCGCGGACGATCATCAGCACGGCGAGCAGGATTCCCGACAGCGCGGCAACGATCAGCCTCAGATCGCCGCCGATCATCGGCGCCTGTCCCCGGTCCGTACGCGGCGCTTGCATGGTGGCGACATCGACATCCTTCCCCGCGATCCGACGGCGTGTTCGCCTGTCGAGTAGAGTCAATCTGTAGGACAGCTATTCGCGAACTGCCATCAGAAAAGGCTTGATAGCGCTATAAAGAGCGGAGCATAGTATAAACCTGTCCAACCGAATCTGTAAAAAGCAGGCTGGTGGATCGGGAGCTTGGACCTTGCTGTCGCGGCGTCAGACCGCGGAGCGAAAAGCTGCGGCACAAGAGCCGAAACAGTGGAGGATGATCATGGAAGCGACTGTTCGGGATGCTTACCGACCCCTGCGCACACCTGCCGATACGGCCGCCGGGACGCGCTCTCCGGAACTGACCCCGACGCAGATCAAGGTTCTCCGCGGCGTGCATTCGGGGTTGCTCAACAAGCAGATCGCCTATGACCTCGGCATCGCTGAAGCGACGGTCAAGGCGCACATGACCGCGCTGATGCGCAAGCTGAACGTGCGCAATCGCACGCAGGTGGCGATCGTCGCGCAGACGCTGGTGCTGCGCACCGCCTGAACGGCCCCGGTCATCGGACCTGCAACCGCGACATCGATTTTTCCGCAATCACCACCCGCAATCCGGGGGACAGGATCACCATGACGATGAAATGGCTGCTGGGCGGCGCGGCTTTGCTGCCGCTGCTGTCCCCCGTCGCGGCATTCGCGAAGACGAGTTCGGTCTATCTCACCCGCCCCGACGATCCGCGCGCGGTGACCGTCAAGGGCGTCGGCGACGGTCGCGCCGATGACAGCGTCGCGCTGCAACAGGCGATCGACTCGGCGGCGGCGGGTGGACAGGGGGGCGGGCAGGGCGGCGTCGTGTTCCTGCCGTCGGGCCGGTACCGGATCAGCCGCACGATCTTCGTCCGGTCGGCGGTCCGAATCTTCGGGATCGGGCCGACCCGTCCCGAGATCGTCCTGGGCGATAACAGCGCGGGCTACGCATCGGGCGTCGCGGCGATGCTGAGTTTCACCGGCGAGGATCAATACAAGGTCGGCAAGGCGCCGGTTCCGCCCCCCACCAGCGTACCGTTCGATCCCGCGATCTTCGATGCGACCTCAAGCACCTTCTATTCCGCGCTGTCGAACATCGATTTCCGGATCGGCGACGGCAATGCGGGCGCAGTCGCGGTGCGCTTCCGCGTCGCGCAGCACGGCTATCTGCGGCATGTCGATTTCCACATCGGCTCGGGGCTTGCCGGGGTCTACCAGGCGGGCAACGAATTCGAGGATTTGCGGTTCTTCGGCGGTCGCTACGGGATCATGTCCGAAAAGACCTCGCCCGCCTGGCAGTTCACGCTGATCGATTCCGAATTCCAGGGCCAGCGCGACGCCGCGATCCGCGAGCATGAGGTCGACCTGACTCTGGTCAACGTCGCGATCCGCGATACGCCGGTCGGCATCGAGATCGACCGCGGCTATTCGGATTCGCTGTGGGGCAAGAACGTGCGGTTCGAGAATGTCTCGCGGGCCGGCGTGATCGTCTCGGCCGAGAACAGCGTCTTCACACAAATCGGTTTTGACGACGCCACCGCGGTCGATACGCCGACCTTCGTCCGGTTCCGTGAGAGCGGCAAGACCGTGGCCGGGGTCGGGCGGCGCTACCGCGTGGCGGATTTCTCCTATGGCCTGAAACTGCCGGGGCTCGGCAAGATCGGCGACTATGCGACCGACGTGACGATGGCGCCGCTGGCACGCGTTCCGGCGCGAACCACGCGGGCGATCCGCGCGCTGCCGCCGGTCAGGGACTGGGCGAATGTCCGCGATCTGGGCGTGAAGGGCGACGACACGACCGACGACACCGCCGCGCTGCAACGCGCGATCGATACGCACCGCGTGCTCTATTTCCCCACCGGCCGCTACCGCGTGTCCGACACGGTGAAACTGCGCGCCGACAGCGTGCTGATCGCGCTCCACCCCGGGCTGACGCATCTTTACCTCGTCGACCAGACGCCGGGTTATGCGGGTGTCGGCGCGCCCAAGGCGCTGGTCGAGAGCGCGCGCGGGGGCAATGCGATCGTCTCCGGGCTCGGCCTGTGGACCGGCGGCGTCAATCCGCGCGCGACCGCGCTGCTGTGGCGTGCGGGCGAGGCGTCGATGGTCAACGACGTCAAGATTCAGGGCGGCGGCGGCACCGCGCTGACCAAGGGGAGCCCGATCGGCTTCGGCGATCCGCGGGCGCGCTTCGACGGCCAGTCGCCGAGCATCTGGGTGACCGATGGCGGCGGCGGCACGTTCGCGGCGATCTGGTCGCCCAACACCCTGGCGTCGGCGGGCTTCCACGTATCGAACACCAAGACGCCGGGGCATGTGTACCAGCTGTCCGCCGAGCATCATTATCGCGCGGAAATCGTCCTCGACCATGTCGAGAATTGGGAGTTTCTCGCGCCGCAGACCGAGCAGGAGGTGCGCGACGGGGTCGATGCGATCTCGACCGAGATCCGGGATTCGCGCAACATCCTGTTCGCCAATTACCACGCGTATCGCGTCACGCGGTCGATCAAGCCGATGGACGCCGCGGTGAAGCTGTACGGGGCGGGCGACATTCGATTCCGCAACGTGCACGTGAACGCCGAAAGCGGGTTTGCGAGTTGCGACGCGAAGGGCTGCGGCACGTATATACGCGCGAGCAAATATCCGTTCGAAAACGCGATCAAGGACATGACTGGGCGGCAGGAGGTGCGCGAGCGCGAGTTTGCGCGGCTCGACGTGCCGCCGGCGCCAACGACCGCCGCCCTCATATCCGCGCCGCCGGTGTCGCCGGGGATCAGGACACTCGTGGACGGCTTCTATTCGATCGGCGGGGGGTGTTGGTGGGGGAAGGACTTCTACTTCATCGACCGGCATTTCCAGCGGATCTATCGCTGGACCGACGCGGGCGGGCTGTCGATCGTGACGGATGCGCCGAGCGATGCGGTCAGCCTTGCGGTCGATCGATCGGGACATCTGCTGGTGCTGTCGTCGGCCGGGCGCGATGCGACCGTCTACAGCCTCGATCCTGCCAGGCCGGACTCGATCCGGGTCATCGCGCCGACCGCTGTCTCGGGGACGCCCGCGGCGACTTTGCTTCCCGGCAACGTCTGGGCGAACGGCGAGTTCGCCGACCGGATCGATCCCGTGACCTACCACTATCCGACGATGGCCGAGCTGTTCGCGACCAAGATGGGCGAGGCCAAGCCGCAGGAATATCGATCGCCCGACGGATCGCTGGCGCTGCCCGCGTTCCGTGTCTGGAACCAGGGGCCCGACGATCACCAGGGGTGGCGCTGGTCAGACACGCTCGACGCCTATGGACTGGTATCCGCCGCGCCCGGAGCGCGCGTCGTCCTGACCAACGCCTCCGAGAACCGGACCTATGACGGTCTCGTCGGTGACCAGGGACGAGTCACCGACCTGAAGGTCATCGCCGAGCGTGGCGGCGAGAGCGCGGTCCGCGACGGCAGTGGGCGGCTGTATGTCGCGAACGGGCAGGTGTTCGTCTATGCCGCCGACGGCACGCAGCTACGCCGTATCGACATGCCCGACCGCCCGCTGCAGCTCGTCATCGGCGGCGCGGACGGGCGGACGCTGTATGTGCTGACGCATCACGCTTTGTACGCGGTGGCGATCTGAACAGCGCGAGCGGCACGGCCTCGCCCATCCGGCGATACCCGGCTTCGGAGGGGTGGAGGTGATCGCCCGAATCGACTGCGGGGTCGAGCCGGATGGGCTGCGCCGGATCGCGCATCACGCGGTCGAAGTCGATTACCGCGTCGAACACGCCCGACGTGCGGACGAACGCGTTGACCGCCTGGCGATCGGCTTCGGTCGCGGGGCCGGGGTGATAATAGTCGTTGCCGCCAAACGGCATGATCGTCGCACCGATCACCCTTATGCCGTGCGCGTGCGCGCGCGCGACGAGTTCGGTGTAGCCGGTGGTGATCTGCGTCACGAGCGCGGTATGCGCCGCCGGTGTCGCGGGGGCCTCGCGCGTGAGGACGCCGAGATCGTTGACGCCTTCAAGCACGATCGCCCAGCGGACGCCGCTGCGCGCGATGACGTCGCGATCGAACCGCGCCATGAGGTTGGGGCCCAGCCCGTCGAGCAGGATGCGGTTGCCGCCGATCCCGGCATTGACGACGCCGATGCCGCGCGAGGCCGGCACGCGCCGCAAGCGCTCGGCGAGCACGTCGGTCCAGCGCGTGTTCCGGTTCGGCTTGACCCCGTATCCGTCGGTGATCGAGTCCCCGATCGCGACGATCGTCGCGGCGTTTGCCGGGCCCGAGACTTCGAGATCGGCGAGCGCGTACCAGTGCGTGGCCTGCGCGGCGCCCGCCAGATCGGCGTCGGCGACGTGATCGCCCGCGAGCGTATAGCTGATCGCGCGCGCGCCTGGATGGCCGGTCTGCGGCGCGGCGGCTTCGGGCAGATACAGGCTGATGGCGAGATCGGCGCCGGCTGCGAGCGGCAGCGCGACGGGATCGGAATAGAGTTCGGCGCCCGCGGGGATGACGGCGTCGGCGCGGCCCGAGAAGGTCAGCCGCATCCCGCCGGCGATCTGGCTGGTCGCAGGCGCCGCGCTCCGGGCGACATGACCGGCGCCGATGACCAGCGGCCGGGTCCCGAACGCGTTGGACAGCCGGACGCGGATGCGAGTCCCGCCTGCGGAGATCCGGATCACCTGGCGCAGCGTGATCGCACGCGCCCGATCCGCGGGCAGCGCGTTGTCGCCGTCCGCGATCATCTGCGACGATCCCCAGCTTGCGATCCAGGTGTGTGCGGTATCGCGAGCCTCCGCGCTGGCGCTCAGCAGGCATGCGCTTAGAAATGCTATGGTCCAGCGGCTCATCGGCGGTGTCCTTGGCCGTCGGCGACGGCGTTCGAGGGGGCCGGCTTCGGGGCTGAGGCTAGCGCGGCGGCGATCGCCGTGCGCATGGGCTTGGCGACGAACCGGTCGTCATAGGGGCAGGGACGGCGGCGCGCCGTGTCGGGGCGGGGCTCGAACCCCTCGATCCAGCTGTAGCGGTCGGACAGTCCCCATAGAAGAATATCGCGGACCGAAGGGTAGGACAGCATCAGATCGAGATAGCCGCGCGTGAAATCCGCCACCGCGCGATCGCGTGCACCGATGTCGGCCGGGAGTTTGTTGTCGCGAACGTCCAGTTCGGTGATGACGAGGCCGTACCCCATCGCGGTCACCGCATCGAGGAAGCGACGCCATTCGCCCTCGAGCGCAGCCGTTGCAGCCCGCGCGTCGGGGCCCTGCGTGACGAGGTGCGACTGTACCCCGAGCGAGTCGACGGGGACGCCACGGCGCTTGAAGCCTTCGAGCAATGCCAGCACGCCGGCGCGGTGCTTCGCGTTGCCGGGTTCCCAGCTCATATAGTCGTTATAGACGAGCTCGGCGTGGGGGGCGGCGGTGCGCGCGGTGTGGAAGGCGAGGTCGAGCGTGGCTTCGGGACCGCCCAGCGCGCGCGACAGCGCGGTCTGGTACAGCGTCGAGTCCGCCGGGTTCACCGCCTCGTTGACGACGTCGTAGCTGCCGATCCGCGTGCCGTAGCGACCGCAGACGGTGGTGATATGCTCGACGAGCAGCCGCGCCGCCGCCTGTGCGGGGTTTGCGCCGAAATCATGGTTCTCCTCCCAGCGCGGCATCCATTTCGGCTGATGCCAAAGCAGGTTGTGACCGCGCACGGGCAGGCGCTTCGCCGTCGCCCAGGCCATTATCGCGTCCATATGTGTGAAGTCGAAGCTGGTCGCGCTGGGCCGGATCGCCTGCCACTTCATCTCGTTTTCGGGCACCAGCAGGCCGCAGTCGCGCGCCAGCAGCGCGGCATAGGCCGGGTTGGCGAACGATCCGCGATCCGCGCCCGGGCGGCCCCATGCGACGCAGGACCCGAGGCGCATGCCCTTGCTCGCGGCGATCGCCTGCAGGCCGGGCATGCTGCCGGCCTGCGCGAGCGCGCCCCCGGCGGTGCCCGCCGCGACGGCGAGCCCGCCCAGCATCGTCAGCCCGTCGCGTCGCGTGATCTCCACCGAACTCTCCCTCTTCATAGTCGTCATCGTGGCTGTTCAGCGGCGGACGTCGAACCCGCCTTCACGGAACGTCGCCAAGTCGCGCGGCGTCGTTTCGCTCTGGTCGCCGGGGGTGGCGTGCTTGAGCACCGCCAGCGCGAGCCCGGTCTGCGCGGCGCGCTCCGCTCCCTCGGCAAGGTCTGCGAGGACGCCCGCGGCGAAGGCGTCGCCGGTGCCGATCCGGTCGACGATCCCCGACACCTCTACCGCGTCGGTCTCGATGACGTCGGTCGGCGTGTCGATCCGCGCGCGCAGGATGTTGCACCCGGCGTCGCGGACCTCGCGCGACATCGAGGCGATGTGGCGCAGGTTGGGGAAGCGGTCGAACGCCGCCAACGCTGCGTCGCGACGGCCCTGCGGCGTGGTTCCGTCCATCGGACGGCGCAGCAGCAGCGCGATGTCGCGATGATTGCCGAACAGCAGATCGGCGCGGTCGACGAGCGGGAGGAGGATGGCGGCGGGATCGTCGCACCATTTCGCCCACATGCTGGCGCGGTAATTGCCATCGAACGACACCGGCACGCCGACCGCGCGCGCCGCAGTCATTGCCGCGAGACAGACGTCCGCCATCGCCGGACCGATCGCCGGGTTGATCCCCGACAGATGCAGTCGCGCGGCGCCCCCCAGCAGCGCGTGCCAGTCATAGGCGGTCGCCGAGGTCGTCGCGAACAGGCTCTGCTGGCGGTCATAGACGATCGCCGAGGCGCGCAGCCCTGCGCCGGGCGCGAGATAATAGAGGCCCAGCCGCCCATCCCCGCGCAGGATCCGCGAGACGTCGACGCCCGTCCGGCGCAACGCATCGATCGCCGCATCACCGACGACGTCGTCGGGAACCGCGGAGATCACGCCGCTGCCGATGCCGAGGCGCGCCAGCGCGACCGCGACATTGGCCTCCGCGCCGCCGAAATTCGCGTCCAGCCGCGCCTCCCGGAACAGGGGGCCATGCCCCGGCGGCGAGAGCCTGAGCAGCAGTTCGCCGAAACAGAGTATCGGTCCATCGGTGCGTGTCATCGATCAGCCTTTCGCTCGGTCACCGTGCATCCACTGCGCCGGCGGATCATTGCGGGTTGCCGGGTGCGTAGGGAAAATGCTGCGCCTTGTACCAGGCCAGGTCGTGCGCGGGGGCGGCAGTGCCTGCGGGAATCGGCAGGCCGTTGACCGACATCCAATAGGCGAGGCTCGCGTCGCGCCACCACTGCGCCTCGCGCTGCTGGACCGCCAGATACGTCGCGGTCTTCGTCCAGCGTGCCGAGTCGATCGAGGGCTTCAGCGCATCCCATTGGCGGCGCATGCTCGCGACATAGCCCACCCCCTGGTCATAGTCGCCGACCATTTCGGCCCACAGCGTGCGACCCGAGGCCATCCGGCGATCCCATGCGACATGGTGGAACCAGAGGAGCTCGCGTTCGGGGGTGGTCGCCGGGTTTGCCAACTGGCGTGCCAGAGCGGGGCTGTACTGCGCGATCGCGTCGCTGCCGGTCTTCGTCCGGTCGAAGCCGATGCCTGCTTTGTCGGCGCGGTGGTAATAGACCGGGTTCCATTCGGGGCGCTTGAGATTGGCCACCCACGGCCCCGGACCATAATGATGGCCGGTCGCCATGACGTGCGCGAGCCCGAGCGGCGTCATGTAATCGACCACCGCCTCGCGCGAGCCCATCATCATCGCGACCACCGGATCGACGATCTTGGGTGAGGGCGCGAAGGTCATCGCCGCCCACTCGCGCGCGACGGGGGCGGCACCGAGCGTCGGATCCCACGCCATCCGCCCGAACGCATACCAGTTCGCCTGATTGAAGGTGGAGCCCGCCCAATCGCGGTCGCGTCCGATATTGGCGACGCCCGCCATGCCGGTCAGCGTATGATGCTCGACCGAACCGTCGACGACCTTGGCGACGGTCTCGCCCGGTGTCTGCATCGTCTCGCTGCCGAGCGTCTCGGCGAACATCGGCCCGAGATAGGCGAGGTGAGTTGCAAAGCCGAGATATTCCTTGGTGATCTGGAATTCGATCATCAGCGGCGTCTTGGGCATCGCGCCGAACAGCGGATGGAACGGCTCGCGCGGCTGGAAGTCGATCGCGCCGTTCTTGACCTGGACGATGACATTGCTGGCGAACTTGCCGTCGAGCGGCTTGAACTCGGTATAGGCCTGTTTCGCGCGATCCTCGGGGTCGGTCTCGGCATAGACGAACGCGCGCCACATCACGATCCCGCCATGCGGCGCGACCGCGGCGGCGAGCATGTTGGCACCGTCGGCATGGGTGCGGTGATAGTCGCGCGGGCCGGGCTGGCCCTCGCTGTTCGCCTTGACCAGGAACCCGCCGAAATCGGGGATGCTGCGATAGATCTCGTCGGTCTTCGCCTTCCACCATGCCGCCACCTGCGGGTCGAGCGGGTCGGCGGTCTTCAGCCCGCCAAGCTCGATCGGGGCGGAGAAGCGCGCCGACAGATATACCTTGATTCCGTACGGCCGGAACACATCGGCCAGCGCCGCGGCCTTGGCGATGTACGGCGCGGTGAGGCTGTCCGCCTTCGCGTTGACGTTGTTGAGGACGGTGCCGTTGATCCCGATCGAAGCATTGGCGCGCGCGTAATCGGTGTAGCGCGGGTCGCGGAAATCGGGGAGCGTCCACCAGTCCCACAGCGACGCGCCGGCATAGCCGCGCTCGACCACGCCATCCAAATTGTCCCAATGGTTGAGCACGCGCAGCTTGACGCGCGGGGTCGATGTCAGGTCGATCCGGTCGAGGCTGCCACCGGTCTGGAGGTGACGCAGCAGCGCGAAGCTGCCGTAGAGTACGCCGCGATCGGTGTTGCCGGTGACGAGCAGGGTGCGGCGGTTGCCCAGCGTGACGTAGCCGACCCGGTAGCCCTCGTCACCGAGCGCGGCGAGCGGAAGGCGGAGTGCGGCGACGTCGCGATCGGTGGCGGTGGCGAGCAGGATCGTCGGGGCTTTGGTGGCGAAGAAATTCGAGCGCCGCAATTCTTCGCCGGCGGCGCGAAGGGTGGGCGTATCGCCGCGTGCCTCGATCTTCAGCGCACTGCTTGTTGTCGCGGGGGTGCGATACCGTAGCCAGAGGTCGTAGCCGTCCTCGGCATGCGCCGGTCCGGTCAAACCAATTACCGCTGCACACAGCAGCGCGAACTTACCGATCGATCGACCGAATGCCGTCATAATCCTCTCCCGCCGTTCCGCGCCACATTGACAGGATCGCGGATGATCAGCCATGTTATCGCTATCACGACGACGGCTTCGACAGCAATGCCGCGTTTAACATTAGGAGAGAATGGTGTCCGGCACGAAGACAATGACGACCGCGCCGGCCCTCCAACCGACCCGCCGCGACCTTTTCGCGCTGTTCGGATCGGTGTCCGTCGCGGGGCTCATTCCCGGTGTCGCGCAGGCGGCCGCCGCGCTTCCGATCTACCGCGATGCGCGCGCACCGGTCGACCTGCGCGTGCGCGATCTGATGGCGCGGATGACGCTGGAGGAAAAAGTTGGCCAGACCATTTCGCTCTGGGCGACGAAGGCGGACGTGATGACACCGGGCGGGCTCGAGTTCGACCCGGCGCGCGCGACTGCGGCGTATCCGGCAGGGTTCGGTCAGGTGACTCGGCCCTCCGACAAGCGCGGCGGCCCGTCGGTCGCGGCGGTCGCGGGCGGCACCGGCGCGCAGTGGCGCGGGTCGGCCTCGACAATCGCGTTCGTCAACGCGGTTCAGCGCTGGGCGCGGGGCACGCGGCTCGGCATCCCGGTGATCTTCCACGAGGAATCGCTGCACGGTTACATGGCGCCCGATGCGACGATGTTCCCGCAGGCGATCGGCATGGCAGGCGCGTTCGATCGCGACCTGATGCGGCGCGCGCAGGCGATCATCGGCCGCGAAGTCCGCGCGCATGGCAGCCATTTGTCGCTGTCGCCGGTCGTCGACATCGCGCGCGATCCGCGCTGGGGGCGGATCGAGGAGACGTTCGGCGAGGACCCGTATCTGTGCGGCGAGATGGGCGTCGCCGCGGTCGAGGGGCTGCAGGGCGACAGCCGGACGCTGGCGCCGGGCAAGGTGTTCGCGACGCTGAAGCACATGACCGGCCACGGCCAGCCGCAGGCGGGCAACAATATCGGGCCTGCACCGATCGGCGAGCGTGAACTGCGCGAAAGCTTCTTCCCGCCGTTCCGCGCGGTCGTGACGCGCACCGGGATCGGCGCGGTGATGCCGTCGTATAACGAGATCGACGGCGTGCCGAGCCATGCGAACCATTGGCTGCTCGGCGACGTGCTGCGCGGCGAATGGGGGTTTTCGGGCGCGATCGTCAGCGATTACGGCGCGATCGAGGAACTCGACACGATTCACCACATCGCGCCCGACCTGGCCGGCGCGGCGCGGCTGGCGCTGGCGGCGGGGGTCGACAGCGCGTTGCCCGACGGGATCGCGTATCGGACATTGCCCGCGCAGGTGCGCGCGGGGACGGTGCCGATCGCTGCGGTCGACACCGCGTGCGCGCGGATGCTGGCGCTGAAGTTCCGCGCGGGGCTGTTCGAGGAGTCGGCGGTCGATCCGCGCGTCGCGGCTCGATTGACCGGCAATGCCGAAGCGCGGGGCGTTGCGCTGGAGGGGGCGCGGAAGGCGCTGTGCCTGCTGACCAATGACGGCACGTTGCCGCTGTCGCCCAAGGGCAGGATCGCGGTGATCGGTCCCAATGCGGCGATCGCGCGGCTGGGCGGCTATTCCGCGCCGCCGCGGCAGAGCGTCACGCTGCTCGACGGCGTGCGCGCGCTGGTCGGCAATGCCGCCACCATCGTCCATGCGCAGGGCGTGTTCATCACGCAGAGCGACGACCGATCGCAGGATGCCGTCCTGCTCGCCGATCCGGCCAAGAACCGCGCGCTGATCGCCGAGGCGGTCGAGGTCGCGCGTGGTGCCGACACGATCATCCTGGCGATCGGCGATACCGAGCAGACCAGCCGCGAGGGGTTCTCGGCGAACCATCTCGGCGATCGCACCACGCTCGACCTGATCGGCGAGCAGAACGCGTTGTTCGAGGCGCTGCATGCGCTGGGCAAGCCGATCGTGGTGACCGCGATCAACGGGCGGCCGCCTAGCTGGCCGACCGTGATGGCGAAGGCGAATGCGGTGCTCGAATGCTGGTATCCGGGGCAGGAGGGCGGCACGGCGATGGCCGAGGCGCTGTTCGGGCGGATCAATCCGGGCGCCAAGCTGCCCGTGACCGTGGTGCGCGAAGTCGGGCAGGTGCCGTTCTACTATAACCGCAAGCCGTCGACGCAGCGCGGCTATCTGTTCGCGGAGACCGCGCCGCTGTTCCCGTTCGGCCACGGGCTCAGCTACACGCGCTTCGAGATCAGCGCGCCGCGGCTGTCGGCGGCGAAGATCGGTGTCGCGGGCAGCGTCGGCGTCGAGGTCGACGTCGCCAATGTCGGGCAGCGCGCCGGCGACGAGGTCGTGCAGGTCTACGTCCGCGATCAGGTCTCGTCGGTGGCGCGGCCGCTGCTGGAATTGAAGGGCTTCGAACGCGTGACGCTGGCGCCCGGCGAACGGCGGACGCTGCGCTTCACGCTCGGCCCCGACGCGTTCGCGCTGTGGGACGTGGACATGCGCGAGGTCGTTGAGCCCGGGCTGTTCACGATCATGGCCGGCCCCGATTCGGCGCATCTGAAAACCGCCACCCTCGAAATCGCCTGAAGGACCCGCGATGCCCAAGATCGTTTCCGCCCGCGTCATCGTCACCTGCCCGGGGCGCAATTTCGTCACGCTGAAGATCACCTGCGACGACGGTACCACCGGCGTCGGCGACGCGACGCTGAACGGCCGCGAGCTGAGCGTCGCGAGCTATCTGACCGATCACGTCGTGCCGTGCCTGATCGGCCGCGACGCGCACCGGATCGAGGATGTCTGGCAGTATCTCTACAAGGGCGCCTATTGGCGGCGCGGGCCCGTGACGATGGCGGCGATCGCCGCGGTCGATACCGCGCTGTGGGACATCAAGGGCAAGCTGGCGGGGATGCCGGTCTACCAGTTGCTGGGCGGCGCGGCGCGCGATGCGTGCATGGTCTATGCGCACGCCAACGGCACGACGATCGAGGACACGATCGCGGTCGCCAAGGCCGAGCAGGCCAAGGGCTACAAGGCGATCCGCCTGCAATGCGGCGTGCCCGGCCTCGCCTCGACCTACGGCGTCGCCAAGCATGGCGCGCGCTACGAGCCCGCCGATGCCGACCTGCCGAGCGAAAGTGTCTGGTCGACCGAGAAATACCTCCGCGTCGTCCCCGAGCTGTTCAAGGCGGCGCGCGAGGCGATGGGCTGGGACGTCCACCTGCTGCACGACATCCACCACCGGTTGACCCCGATCGAGGCGGGGCGGCTCGGCAAGGCGCTCGAGCCGTATAACCTGTTCTGGATCGAGGATCCGACGCCGGCCGAGAACCAGGAGGCGTTCAAGCTGATCCGCCACCACACCACGACGCCGATCGCGGTGGGCGAGGTGTTCAATTCGATCTGGGACGCCAAGGACCTGATCCAGAATCAGCTGATCGACTATATCCGCGCGACCGTGGTGCATGCGGGCGGCATCACGCATCTGCGCCGGATCGCCTCGCTCGCCGACCTGTACCAGGTGCGGACCGGCTGCCACGGCGCGACCGACCTGTCGCCGGTGGCGATGGCGGCGGCGCTGCATTTCGGGCTGTCGGTGCCCAATTTCGGCGTGCAGGAGCATATGCCGCATACCGACGAGACCGATGCGGTCTTCCCGCATGCGTACAGCTTTGACGACGGCATGATGCATCCGGGCGACTCGCCGGGGCTGGGCGTCGACATCGACGAGGATCTCGCCGCGACCTACGACTATAAGCGCGCCTATCTCCCGGTCGCGCGTCTCGAGGACGGCACGCTGTGCAACTGGTGACCGGAGCCGCCGCCGCGCCCGAGAAGCCGCGCGGCAAAGTCCGCTGGATCGTCTGCTCGCTGCTCTTCGCGGCGGTGGCGCTCAGCTATATCGACCGGCTC
Source organism: Sphingomonas aurantiaca (assembly GCF_003050705.1). GTDB lineage: Bacteria > Pseudomonadota > Alphaproteobacteria > Sphingomonadales > Sphingomonadaceae > Sphingomonas > Sphingomonas aurantiaca. The sequence continues at coordinate 181,003 of NZ_QAOG01000004.1, forward strand.
GTGCTGCCCGTGCTGAAACCCGAACTCCAGGCGCGCTACAACTGGAGCGAGCAGGGCTATGCCGATCTCGCCATCGCATTCCAGGCCGCCTACGGCATCGCCTATGTGCTGTTCGGCCGGTTCGTCGACCGGGTAGGGGCCAAGATCGGCTACGCCGTCGCGGTGACGTTGTGGACGATCGGCCATGTCGCGCACGCGCTGTTCACCAGCGCCGGCATGATGATCTTCGCGCGCATCCCGCTCGCGATCGGCGAGGCCGGCGCGTTTCCCGCCGCGCTCGCTGCGGCCAATGAATGGTTTCCGCAACGCGAACGCGCTCTGGCGATCGGCATCTTCAACGCGGGCTCGAACATCGGGGCGATCCTGACGCCGCTGATCGTGCCGGTGATCGCGGTGACGTTCGGCTGGCGGATGGCGTTCATCGCGACCGGCGCGCTGACGGTGATCTGGCTGGTCGCATGGCTCGCTTTCTACCGCACGCCGCGCAAGCACCGCCGCGTCACGCCTGAGGAACTGGCCTGGATCGAGGCCGACCCGGTACCCGCCGCCAAGCCCGTCCGCTGGCGCACGCTGCTGCGGTTGCGGCAGACCTGGGCGTATATGCTCGGGCGGTTCCTGATCGATCCGGTGTGGTGGACGTTCCTGTTCTGGCTGCCCGATTTCTTCAACCGGCAGTACGGCGTGAAGATGCTCGATTTCGGGCCGCCGCTGGTCGCGGTCTATGTGCTGGCCGATGTCGGATCGATCGCGGGCGGCTGGTTCTCGTCGCGGTTGCTTAGCAAGGGCGCGACGCCGAACCGCGCGCGCAAGACAGCGTTGTTCGTGTGCGCGTTGTTCGCGCTGCCGATCATCTTCGCCGCGCAGGCCCCCGGGCTATGGTGGGCGGTCGCGGCGATCGGGTTGGCGTGCGCGTGTCACCAGGGCTTCTCTGCCAACGTCTATGCGATCCCCGGCGATCTGTTTCCGCGCGGCATGGGCGGGTCGGTGATCGGTCTGGGCGGTCTGGCCGGCGCATGCGGTGGCATGCTGATGGCCAAGTTCGCGGGCACGATCCTCGCCGGGGTCGGCAGCTATGGACCGATTTTCGCGGTTGCCGGTTGCGCCTATCTCGTCGCATTGCTGGTGATCCATCTGCTCGTCCCGCACTACACCCCCGTCGATCCGGAACGCCTTGCATGACCCAGCCGCTACGCCTGCACCCAGACCGCCTTTTCCCTGCCGACATCCGGACGCGCGACATTGCGCGCGCGCTGCATGCGGGCGTGAAGGACCTGCCGATCGTCAGTCCGCACGGCCATACCGACCCGGCCTGGTTCGCGCGCGACGAGGCGTTCAGCGATCCGGCATCGCTGCTGATCGTGCCCGATCACTACGTGTTTCGCATGCTCTACAGCCAGGGCGTGCCGCTCGACGCGCTGGGCGTGCCGACGGTCGATGGCAGCCCCACGGAAAGCGACCCGCGGAAAATCTGGCGGATCTTCGCCGACAACTATCACCTGTTTCGCGGCACGCCGTCGCGGATGTGGCTCGACTGGGTGTTCGCCGAGGCGTTCGGGATCGACGTCCGCCTCGAACCCGCGACCGCGGACCTGTATTTCGACACGATCGATGCGGCGCTCAAGACCCCCGCATTCCGCCCCCGCGCGCTGTTCGACCGGTTCGGGATCGAGCTGATCGCGACGACCGAGAGCCCGCTCGACCCGCTTGAGCACCATGCCGCGATCCGCGCGAGTGGGTGGCAGGGGCGGGTCGTCACCGCCTATCGCCCCGACCCGGTCGTCGATCCCGACACGCCGGGCTTTGCCGCCAACGTCCGCCGCTTCGGCGAGACCGCGAACGAAGACGTCGGCAGCTATGCGGGCTATCTGGCCGCGCACCGCTTCCACCGCGCGCGGTTCCGCGCGGCAGGCGCGACCTCGACCGATCATGGCCATCCGTCGTCGGCGACCGCGGACCTCACCCCCGCCGAAGCCGAGTCGCTTTATGCGCGCGTCATGGCAGACCCGACGGCTGCGGAGGCCGAACTCTTCCGCGCGCAGATGCTGACCGAGATGGCGGCGATGTCGGTCGAGGACGGGATGGTGATGCAGCTTCACCCCGCCGTCTCGCGCAGCCACAATGCGCAGGTGCTGGCACGGTTCGGTCGCGACAAGGGCGGCGACATCCCGCTGCCCGGCGAATTCGTCCGCGCGCTGAAACCCTTGCTCGACCGGTTCGGTAACGATCCCCGGCTGACGCTGATCCTGTTCACGCTCGACGAGGACACCTACTCCCGCGAATTGGCGCCGCTTGCCGGGCATTATCCGGCGCTGCGGCTGGGGCCGCCCTGGTGGTTCCATGACAGCCCGGAGGGGATGCGCCGGTTCCGCGAGCGCGCGACCGAGACCGCGGGCTTCTACAACACGGTCGGGTTCAACGACGATACGCGGGCGTTCCTCTCGATCCCGGCGCGGCACGATGTCGCGCGGCGGATGGACTGCGGGTTTCTCGCGCAGCTGGTGGTCGAGCATCGGCTCGAGGAGGACGAGGCGCATGAGGTCGCGCGCGCGCTCGCCTATGATCTCGTCAAGCAGGCGTATCGGCTGTGAGATTGTCGCAGGAAACGCTCGACCGGCTGCCCGCGGGCGTCGTCCGGCCCGGCTATGACCGGTCGCGCGTGACCCGCGGCGTGGTGCATCTGGGCATCGGCGCGTTCCACCGCGCGCATCAGGCGGCGGTGTTCGAACAGGCGCTGGCGGCGGGGGACCTGCGCTGGGGAATCACCGGCGTGTCGCTGCGATCTGCCGGCGTGCGCGATCAGCTCGCGCCGCAGAACGGACTCTATACGCTCGTGGTGCGCGACGGCGCGGGCGAGCGGTTGCAGGTGATCGGCGCTGTGATGGACGTGCTGGTCGCGCCCGAGGATCCGGCCGCGGTCGTTGCGGCCCTCGCGTCGGTGGACACGCATATCGTCACGCTGACGATCACCGAGAAGGGGTATAAGCTCGATTCCGCGACGGGGCTGTTGCAGGTCGGCGACGCTGACGTCGCGCACGACCTGGCCTCGCTCGATGCCCCGCGAACTGCGCCCGGGTTTCTGGTGGCCGGGCTGGCGGCACGGCACGCGGCGGGTCTCGGTCCGCTCACGATCCTGTCGTGCGACAATCTGCCGCATAACGGTACGCTCCTGCGCGATGCAGTGCTGGCGATGGCGGGGGCGCATGACCCGGCCTTGCGCGACTGGATCGCCGCTGCAGTGACGTTTCCGCAGACGATGGTCGACCGGATCGTGCCGGCCACGACGGCGGACGACATCGCTGCGACGCGCGCGACGCTGGGTGTCGAGGATCAGGCGATGGTGAAGGCGGAGCCGTTCACCCAGTGGGTGATCGAGGATCGCTTTGCGGGCGAACGGCCCGATCTGGCGGCGTTCGGTGTCCAGCTGACCGATGCGGTGGCGCCGTGGGAGGATGCGAAGCTGCGGCTGCTCAACGGTGCGCATTCGGGGATTGCGTATCTGGGCGGGCTGGCCGGGCTCGATTTCGTGCACGAGGTGGTCGCGCGGCCCGAGGGGCGGGCGTTTGTCGAGGCGTTGTGGGACGAGAGTGCAGCGACGCTCGATCCGCCCGCTGGGCTCGACATCGCGCAGTATCGCGGGGCGTTGATGGCGCGGTTCGCTAACCCGGCGCTCCAGCATCGCACGCGGCAGATCGCGATGGACGGGTCGCAGAAATTGCCGCAGCGGCTGTTGGCGCCGATGGCGGAGCGTTGCGCGGCGGGGCTGCCGGTCGATGCGCTCGCGCTGGCGGTGGCGGCATGGATGCGGTGGCAGTCGGGCGTTACCGATGCGGGGGAGGTCTTCGCGATCGACGACCCGATGAGCGACCGGCTGGGAAAAGCGGTCCGCGATGCGGGGACGATGCAGGAGCGTGTCGACGGGCTGTTCGGGCTGTTGTCGTTTAGGCCCGACTCGGAGCTGCGCGTGTTGGTAGCTGCCAAGCTGGCGGCGCTGGAAAGTTCGGGGGCCATGACGGCGATCGACGGGCTGCGCAGGGCGTAGCGCCGTCGATCGGCGACACGAAAATGGGCCGGGGTTACCGGCCCATTCGCTTAGTTGCTGTCGGAGTTGTCGTCTTCGTGATCGATGATCAGATAGGCGACGCCCGCGAGGATGCCTGCGCCGATGACGATCGGAACGATGCTCGACTCCTGGAGGCCGGCAAGCTTGCTCGACTTCGAAGTAGCCGTGCCGGTGCGGACCGACGATGCGACCGACAGCGACTGCGCGGGGTTTGCAACAGGCGCTGCGTTCGCTGCGACCGGCAGTGCGGTCATAGCAACGGCGGAAACGCCGAGAATCCAAGATTTAATCATAAGTCACTCTCTCATGTACCAGCCGAAGCGGCTGCCCATACTGCAACGGTTCGGAGTCGCGGCCGTTCCCACCGTCGAGTCCGCCATGCCGGGCAATCCGTAGGGGAAAGCGGGTAAGTGACTGTATCGCCTGCGAGGATTTGCTGCATTGCGGAATGAAATATTTTCCGCCGCCGGGAATAGGTTGCGGGTCAGGTGCCGGCTTCGCGGGTGGCAAGTCCCGGTTTGGCGGGATCGATCGCGTCATGGTCTCGATCGTCATGGTAGCGGACGGTCCATTGGGGATGTCCGGTCGGGCTTAGGACGATATCCGGCAGACCGACCGGATCGCTACCGGTCTCGACCCAGCCTGCGCCGTGGCACGCATCGCAGGTCGTGCGACGGCAGCGGAAGCTGACGAGATCTATCTCGGTGTTCCATTGCCCGCGGCCGCGACAGACGGGACATAGCGCGTCGAGCGTGCCGGTCCGCGACTGGAGCGGGATCGTGTCGAATGCGTTCGGACTGTCCGGACCGTCGCAAAAGACGATATTGCTGGCGTGGGGCATGCAACCTACTTGATCGAGAGGGTCCATCGGCGAGGCACCGCCGGACGGCAATCCATCGCATCCATAGCAGCATTGTCCGGCAAATCGCGGGGGATTCCCCCGCCGCGATGCCGGACCAAGGTCATTCCTGTTATGCGGCGGACGTGATCGGCGCTGGCGTCTGCTGGTGCTGGACCACGCGCCATTCCTCATGTTCGAGCCGGCGCATCGTCGTCGTGCAATAGGCGACATAGCCATCGGCGCCCTCGCGCTGCGCCTCGGCCTTGTAGGCGATCGCGATCAGCCCCTCTTGCGGGCGCATGATCTGCTGCTCGCTGAACGTAACGCTCGACCAGCGCGGTGTCTTCGAGACTGCCTCGATCGCCTGTGCGCCAGTGAGGACGAAGGGCTGCTCCGGCAGCACCATGACGCACTCGTCATCGATGAGTGCGTGATACTGGTCGGCGTCGCCCGTCCAGAGGCTCTCTTCGAAATTCCAAACCCGATTGTCGTCCATCAAACGTCTCCTGTGTCGGCTAAGGAGCGTCAGGGACTCGAATTCGTTCCTCGAACAGGACGAAAACACGCGTCAATGTAACGTAGGATAGCTGCGCGGTGCCGCCGAGACGTATCGGTGCGACACACGGTGCTCGCAACGGCATGGCGCATGGCGTATGCACGCAAAAGTGCCGCCGGCGCGCTAAGGGCACCGGACGACAGGCGGGGGCGGATCGATGGATCCTGCCCCCGTTTCATCATCCCAGCGAGCGGCGAACCGCTCGGCTGGAGGACTTAATTGTCGCGTTCGGCCCGCTTGCGGTCTGCCTTGCGTGCACGGCTCACAGCAGCGGCATGCTCACGTGCGCGCTTCTCCGAGGGCTTCTCGTAGTGACGGCGCAACTTCATTTCACGATAGACGCCTTCGCGCTGCAGCTTCTTCTTGAGAGCGCGGAGGGCTTGATCGACATTGTTGTCGCGAACGATGATCTGCATGGTAGAAAGGCTTTCGACGCGCAGCGGCGCAATGGTGAGTTGCCGTCGCTTTATGGCGCAGTGGCAAGGAAGCCAACCCCGGAAATGCATTGGAAGGCGCAGATCGGCGCTTCCGGGCACGATCCGGCGCCTTCAATCCGGTAATTTCAGCGGGACCGGTCCCGCAATGGGCGGTCGCAGCCGATACCTGCCGGATCCCGAGTCGCCGATCCGAATCGGCTCGCGCGCTGGTATCTCGCGTTTCTGCGTAGTTCCCGAGGGGCACGGCGCCGATCGCGATCGGGTAGACCGGCCACGACTTTCCGAACTCCGATCCGCCGGTCGCCGCAGCGCGGGCGGAGCTTTCCTGCGAGGACGTTGCGATGATCGTCGATGAGCGAACTTCACCGGGCGGGGGCCATGCGGTGATCCTGTGCCACCCCGATCCGGCGAGCTTCAATCACGCGATCGCACGGACCTACCGCGATACGGTGATCGCGGCCGGGCAGCGCGTCGTCCTGCGCGACCTGTATGCGATCGGGTTCGACCCCGTGCTGACCGCGGCGGAGCGCCCGACTCTACCGAGCCCGGCCTGTCGCCAGGACGTGCTGGACGAGATCGCCGCGATCGACGGGTGCGAGGTGTTCGTGCTGATCTACCCGATCTGGTTCGGGAGCGCGCCGGCGATGCTCAAGGGCTATGTCGAGCGGGTGTTCGGCGCGGGGGTGAAACCCGAGCCGATGCAGGGCCGGGTACGGACCAACCTGCTCGGGGGACGGCGCCTGCTGAGCTTCTCGACGTCGGCGGCCAACAAGACCTGGCTCGACGAACAGGGTCAGGGTCAGGGGCTGAACGCTATCTTCGACCAATATATCGTCCACGCCTTCGGGATGCGATCGCAGGAGCATCGGCGATTTACCCAGATCGTGCCGGGCCTGACCCCGTCTGCCGCCAGCCTCCACCTCCAGGATGTCGCTGCGCAGGCGCGCCGGACCTGCGCGCAGATCGCGTTCGGCGACGAGGCGCTGTTGGCCGATCCGGGACTCGTCGCGCGCATCGCATGCTGAACCGCATGCCCATCGAAGGAAACCATATGCCCTACACACCGCGCTCCGCCGCCGATTGCGCGTCACGGCTGCGAAACCGGACATGAGCGATGCTGCAACGCTTGCGCCGACCAGGACGCGGCCGCTGTCGCCCGACATGCTGCGCCGGATGGACGCCTATTGGCGCGCCGCAAACTATCTGTCGGTCGGCCAGATCTATCTGCGCGACAATGCGCTGCTCGAACGGCCGCTGACGATTGCCGACGTCAAGCCGCGGCTGCTCGGCCATTGGGGGACGACGCCGGGGCTCAACTTCCTTTACGTCCATCTCAACCGGCTGATCGTCGAGCATGACCTCGACATGATCAACATCATCGGGCCGGGGCATGGCGGGCCGGGGCTGGTGGCCAACACCTATCTGGAGGGCTCGTACACCGAACGCTATCCGGCGATCGAGCGGAGCCGCAGCGGCATGCACCGGCTGTTCCGGCAATTCTCGTGGCCGGGCGGGATCCCGAGCCATGTCGCGCCCGAGACGCCGGGATCGATCCATGAGGGCGGCGAGCTCGGCTATTCGCTGGCGCATGCCTATGGCGCGGCGTTCGACAATCCGGACCTGCTGGTCGCGTGCGTGGTCGGCGACGGCGAGGCGGAGACGGGTGCGCTGGCGGCGAGCTGGCACTCGAACAAGTTCCTCAACCCCGCGCGCGACGGCGCGGTGCTGCCGATCCTGCATCTCAACGGCTTCAAGATCGCCAACCCGACGATCCTCGCGCGGATCGACGGGCATGAGCTCGATGCGTTGCTGCGCGGTTATGGGCATGAGCCCTATTATGTCGGGGGCAGCGATCCGGCCGCCGTCCACCAGCAGCTCGCCGCCGCGCTCGACAAGGCGCTGGCGAAGATCCAGGCGATCCAGGCCGCGGCGCGCGTGCCGGGCGCGACGGCGGCGCGGCCGCGCTGGCCGATGATCGTGTTCCGCACGCCAAAGGGGTGGACCGGGCCGAAGATCGTCGACGGCAAGCCGGTCGAGGGTACGTGGCGCGCACATCAGGTGCCGATCGCGGACTTCAAGAACCCTGAGCATCTGCGCCAGCTCGAGGACTGGATGCGCAGCTATCGCCCCGAAGAGCTGTTCGACGCGTCGGGCAAGTTCCTCGCGGACTATGCGTCGCTCGCGCCGACCGGGCATCGGCGGATGGGATCGAACCCGCATGCCAATGGCGGCGAGCTGATGGTGCCGCTGTCGCTGCCCGATTTCCGGGCGTATGCGGTGCCGGTCGAAGCGCCGGGCCAAATGAAGGCGGAGGCGACGCGCGTGCTGGGGCGTTATCTGCGCGACGTGATGAAGCTCAACCTGGCAAGCGTGAACTTCCGCCTGTTCGGGCCGGACGAGACCGCGTCGAACCGGCTAGCCGATGTGTACGACGTGTCGGGCAAGGTGTGGATGGCGGAGGTCGAGCCGGTCGACGAGCATCTCGGGCCCGATGGCCGGGTGATGGAGGTGCTGAGCGAGCATCTGTGCCAGGGCTGGCTGGAGGGGTATCTGCTGACCGGGCGGCACGGGCTGTTCTCGTGCTACGAGGCGTTCGTCCACATCGTCGATTCGATGGTCAACCAGCATGCGAAATGGCTGAAGGTCACGCGTGGTATCCCGTGGCGGCGGCCGATCGCGTCGCTCAACTATCTGCTGACGTCGCATGTCTGGCGGCAGGATCATAACGGGCTGTCGCATCAGGATCCGGGGTTCATCGATCACGTCGCGAACAAGACCGCGGACGTCGCGCGGATCTATCTGCCGCCCGATGCGAACTGCCTGCTGTCGGTGGGCGATCACTGCCTGCGCAGCCGCGGCTATGTGAACGTGATCGTCGCGGGCAAGCAGCCCGAATGGCAGTGGCTCGGGATCGACGCGGCGGTGCGGCACTGCACCGCGGGCGCAGGGATCTGGGACTGGGCGGGCGACGATGCCGACCCCGACGTGGTGATGGCGTGTGCGGGCGACGTGCCGACGCTCGAGACGCTGGCGGCGGTGACGATGCTGCGCGCCTATGTGCCCGACATCCGCATCCGCGTGGTCAACGTGGTCGACCTGATGAGCTTGCAGCCGCGATCCGAACATCTGCACGGGCTCGACGAGCGCGAGTTCGATGCGCTGTTCACGACCGACAAGCCGGTGATCTTCGCGTTCCACGGCTATCCGGCGATGATCCACAAGCTGACCTATCGACGCGCCAACCATGCGAACATTCATGTCCGCGGCTACAAGGAGATGGGCACGACGACGACACCGTTCGACATGGTCGTGCTGAACGATCTCGATCGCTATCGGCTGGCGCTCGACGCGATCGAGCGGATTCCGCGGCTGCGCGATCATGTTCCGCGCGAGACCGCGCGCTATTGGACGACGATGGAGCGGCACAAGCTGTATATCGCCGAAGAGGGCGACGATCTGCCGGAGGTGCGTGACTGGCAATGGTCGCGCTAGTGGCGCGCGCGGTCGTTCTGGCGCTCAACAGCGGGTCGTCGTCGCTGAAATACGGGCTGTACGCGGTCGAGGATGCGGTGGTCCTGCTGGTTGGCGGGACGATCGAGACGACCGACGACCATGGCCATTTCTTCGACGCGATCGAGCGCGCATTGCGGGGGTGGCCGGCGCCGACGGTGATCGGCCACCGGATCGTCCATGGCGGCCCGCACCGCGATGCGCATTGCCGGATCGACGATGCGGTGATGGCGGATCTGGCGACGGCGTGCGCGTTCGCGCCGCTGCACGGGCCGGCGTCGCTCGCGCTGATCCGCGTGGCGGGCGCGCGCTATCCGGGGGTGCCGCAGGTCGCGTGTTTCGATACCGCGTTCCATGCGGGGATGCCCGATCTCGCCACGACGCTGCCGATCCCGCGCGCCTACCGGGCGAGCGGGATCCGCCGCTATGGCTTCCACGGGCTGTCGTGCGAGTCGATCGTGCGCCAGCTCGGCAGCGAGTTGCCCGCGCGGCTGGTGATCGCGCATCTCGGCAATGGCGCCAGCGTGACGGCGGTGCGCGATGGCCGGTCGATCGACACCAGCATGGGACTGACCCCGACCGGCGGCGTGATGATGGCGACGCGGACGGGCGATCTCGATCCGGGCGTGCTGCTGCACCTGTTGCGCGAAACCGGGCTGGACGCACCCGCGCTGGCGACGCTGGTCGATCATGCATCGGGCATGGCCGGGGTGTCCGGGGTGTCCGGGGACATGCGGATCCTGCGCGCCGCCGCGACCGATGAGGCCGACCTCGCGATCCGCATGTTCGAGCGATCGGTGTGCAAGCAGGTCGCGGCGATGATCGCCTCGCTCGGGGGGGCGGACATGCTCGTGCTGACCGGCGGGATCGGCGAGCATGACGCGCCGACGGCGCGCGCGATCCGGGCGGGGCTGGCATGGGTACCGGGGTTGGAAATCCGGATACTGCCCTCGCAGGAAGATGTGCAGATCGCGCGTCACGCCGCCACGCTCGCCTGACGAAACCCGGGGATTACGTGTTTCCCGATGCCCGACTCTATGGCCCACTCGCGATAGTGTCTTGATGTGGATCAGCTCTCCAGACCCCGCATGGTGCGGCAGCGGGCGCGGACCAGCGGGGAATTTGCGATGAACGCCATCCAGACCGAGATGCTCTACATCCAGCGCCGCCTCGCTGCCACGCGCGCGATGGCCGATGCCGCGGCGGGGCCGTGCGCGCGTGCCGCACATGAGACGCTCGCGCGGCTGTACGCCGCTCGGCTCAACGCACTCGCTGCTGCGGTGCCGTGCCTGATCACCGAGCCGGCGGTCGCGACCCCGCGGCGTGCGGTCTTGCCGGTCTTGGCACCGGCGTTGCGACGCGGGGCGCCGCGGCCTCGTTTGACGCTTAAGCTCGCCAGCTGATTCAGCCTTCGGACCTGCGACCCGCGATCGATCCGGCGATCGCGGTGAGGAGGGGGGCGTCGCCCGCGGCACGGTCGAGCAGGCGGTCGCCATTGCGTTCGGCCGCGTGGACCAGCGCGGGCGCGGGGGCGGTGCCGAGCAGGATCGCGCCGCCGCGCCACCCCGATCGCCGCATCGCGTGGAGCGTGTCCATGCCGCTGCCGCCGATATCGACGACGATGCACGCGGCCGCGCGCGAGCGGGGATCCGCGAGCAGCGCCGCGCCGGTCGCATAGGAGCGCACGTCATAGGCTTCGGAGAGCAGCATGATCTGGCGCGCGCGACGGAGCGCGGGATCGCCGTCGACCAGCGAGACGGCGATGCCGTCATGCGGCGGGATGGGGTGGCTTGTCATCGGGCGTCCTTGTCGGACCCCTGGATGCCATGCGCGTCCGCATGCGTCTGTACGTAGTAGGCGAGGGGGTTAGCCAGGCTCGGCAGGATCGCCCAGCCCCGCCGCAAATGCGATGCGCAGGACGTCCGACAGGCTGCGCGCGGCCAGTTTGTCCATCAGGTTGGCGCGGTGGACCTCGACGGTGCGCGTGGCGATGTCGAGGTCGAACGCGATCAGCTTGTTCGGACGGCCGAGCACCATGCCGTCGAGCACGTCGCGTTCGCGCGGGGTGAGCGCGGCGAGCCTGATGCGCGCATCGACCGCGGCGAGATGCTCCCGGTTCGTCCGTGCGGCGTGCGCGAGCGCGGTCTCGATTGCGGCGAGCAAGGCGGTGCGTTCGAACGGCTTTTCGAGAAACTCGATCGCGCCGGCCTTGATCGCGCGGACCGCCAGCGTCACGTCGCCGTGCCCGGTCAGCATGATCACCGGCAGCGCGATGCCCGACTGGGCGAGCCGCGCCTGCACCTCCAGTCCGTCGAGATCGGGCATCCGCACGTCGAGCAGCACGCAACCGCGAGTCTCGCGCGTGACCGCCTTCAGGAACTGCGTGCCGCTGGGATAGGTCTCGACCGCATAGCCGCCCTTGCGCAGGAGGAAGCCGATCGACTGGCGGATCGCCTCGTCGTCGTCGACGATATGGACGATGCGGGTCGGATCGGTCACCGGCGTTGCCCTTCGTCGACTGTTTCAGAGGAATCCGGGCGGGCGGCGAGCGGCACGGTGAAATGGAAGGCGGTGCCGCCGGTGGCGATTCCCTCCGCCCAGATCCGTCCGCCATGCGCCTCGACGATCGTCCGGCAGATCGACAGGCCGAGCCCCATGCCGTCCTCCTTGGTGGTCGCGAACGCCTCGAACAGGCGCGCGCGCACCGCGGCGTCGATCCCGGCGCCGGTGTCGGCGACGGTGATCTGCATGCAGCCGTCGCGTTCCGGCGCGGTGGCGATCGTCAGTACCTTGTCGGGCGAGGCCGCCATCGACTGAATCGCGTTGCGGATCAGGTTGACGAGCACCTGCTGGATCTGGATGCGATCCACGAGCACCATCGCGCCGCCCGGTGCGACATGGGTGGCGACGGTGATCCCCGCCTCGCGCGCGCCGAGCAGGCCGAGGCTGGTCGCCTCCTCGACGAGCAGGTCGAGCCGTTCGTCGCGGAACCCGGTATCGCCGCCGTCGACGAACGCGCGGACCCGCCGGACGATCGCGCCTGCGCGCAACGACTGGGCCGCCGCCAGCTCCAGCGCCTCGGCGATCTCCGAAAGCAACGCGTCGGGGCTGTCGCCGATCATCGCCCGTGCCGCCTCCAGATAATTGGCGATCGCGGTCAGCGGCTGGTTGATCTCGTGCGCGAGCGTCGACGCCATCGTCCCCATCGCGCTGACCCGCGAGACATGGACGAGCTCGGACTGAAGCTCCTGCAGGCGGCGTTCGGTCGCACGGCGGTTGGTGAGATCGCGGATGAACCCGGTGAAGATTCGTTCGCCCGCGATCGACGCCTCGCCGACCGCGAGCTCGATCGGGAAGGTCTCGCCGCCGTTGCGCATCGCGCGCTCGAGCCGGACGTTGCCGATCACGTGGCGCTCGCCCGTCTCGCGGTAGGTGCGCAGATGCCGGTCGTGATCGCGCGCCTCGGTCTGCGGCATCAGCATCGCGACGTTCTGGCCGATGACGTCGCTCGCCGCATAGCCGAAGACGAGTTCGGCCGCGGCGCTGAACGACGAGACGATGCCGTTTTCGTTCATCACGATCATCGCATCGGGGACGGTGTTCAGGATCGAGCGGAGATGATGTTCGCGCCGCACGATCGCGGCCTCGGCGGCCTTGTCCTGCGTGATGTCACGGATGACCTTGCCGAACCCGCGCAGCGCGCCCGCGTCGTCGTGGAGCGCGGTGATCGTGACGTGCGCGAGGAATTCGGAGCCGTCCTTGCGGACCCGCCAGCTCTCCTCCTCGATCCGTCCGCAGGCGTGCGCGCGCGCGAGGTCGGCGTGCGGCCTGCCCGCGGCGATATCGTCGGCGGGATAGAAGATCGCGAAGTCGCGGCCGATGATCTCCGCTTCGCCCCAGCCCTTGATCCGCTCGGCGCCGCGGTTCCAGATCGTCACCCGGCCCTGCGGATCGAGCATGTAGATCGCATAGGTCGTGGCGCCATCGATCAGCAGCCCGAGTTCCTCCGCCAGCGTCGCATCGCCGCGCGCGACGGACTCGGGCGTCTCGTGGCGCTCCCCAGATTGGGACGCGATCACGCGGGCGGTACGATTGCTCGTGGCGCGAAGCGGCAAGTCATTGAGCGATGGGCCCTGTTCGGCGAACGGTTCCGATCCGCCGGGAGTCGAGGTATCGACAGCCGACATCGCAACATGACCCATGTTAGGCAAATTAGCCACTATACGCCAATACTCCTTCGATCGCCGTGATCGCAAACAGGATCGTGCCGCCAATCCCTAGTCTTGGATTTATTACCGCGAGCGTTCCCAGATACTTGTGGATTGCACGGCGTGTCATCGCTCAATGCGACAACAAAGTGCAGCGCCGGCTGTGCAGCAACAGGTCGCGCGTCACGCCGCCGAATGCCCATTCGCGGATCCGGCTGTGGCCATAGGCGCCCGCGACGACGAGGTCCGCCTCGACCCCGTCGGCGAGCGCGGCGAGCGTGTCGATGCTGGTGCCCTTCATCCGCGCGACGACCTTGTCCGCATCGACGCCGTGGCGCGCGAGCCAGGCGGCGGCATCGTCGATCGGTGCGCGTGCGTCGATCGGGTCGATCGCGACTTCGGCGATCACGACGCGGTCGGCGGCGCGGAGCATCGGCAGCGCATCGCTAATCGCGCGGCGGCATTCGCGCGTGTCGGTCCACGCGACCATGATGGTCGAGAAGGTCGCGGTCGCGGGACCGTCGGGAACGACGAGCACCGGGCGGCCCGCGCGCAGGATCAGGTCGCCCGTGTCGGCATGCGTCGCGAGATCGGCAAAGCCAGGCCCGGCGGTGGTGATGATCAGATCGGCGGCGCGCGCCTGCTCCGCGACGACGTGCGCGAGGTTGGCGAGCGTCGGGATCGACCGCCATTCGAGACTGTGCCGCGCGAGCCGTTCATGCGCGTGGAACTCGGTCTCGGCGCGAGCGAGTTCGTCGGCGACGATCTCGCGCTCGATCACCGCATATTCGCCGCCGAGATAGCCGTCGCACGTCGCGATCGGGATCGGCCGGCAGGCCGCGATCCCGATCACCGCAGCGTCATACTGGTCGGCGAGCGCAGCGGCGACATCGAGCAGCGCGGCATTGGGGCGGCCACCGTCGAGGTGCACCATCAGGGTCGAATAGGTCATGCGTGGTCTCCCTCCTTGCCGCCTTGTCGGCGTTCGGGCGCGCGCGGAAAAGGATCGGGAATTACGCAAGGGGGCGATCTGCGTAGTTCCCGACACTGTCGGCGGACGACCGCGTCGATAGGGTTGCGGGCATCGGTACGGGACTGCCCGCGCCGCGCTTTGGGAGAGTGTCATGTCGCACGACGCAAGACTGCAAAAGGCCGTGCTCGCCGAACTGAACTGGGATCCCAGCGTCCCTGCCGGGCATATCGGCGTGACCGCGAACAACGGCGTCGTCACGCTGAGCGGCCATGCGGGCAGCTATGCGGTGAAATACGCCGCGGAACGCGCTGCGGCGCGCGTCGACGGCGTCAGGGCGGTGGTGGAAGCCATCGAGGTGCAGCTCGAGGACCGCTTCAAGCGCGGCGACGAGGCCATCGCCAGCGCGATCGTCGAGCGGCTGTCCTGGGATACGACGATCCCGCACGACAGCGTGAAGGCGCAGGTCGAGGATGGCTGGGTGAGCCTGCGCGGCGAGGTGCGGTGGCATTTCGAGAAGGACGCCGCCGAAGCGGCGGTGCGGCCGCTGGCGGGCGTGGTCGGCGTGATCAACCACATCACGCTGAAACCGCGCGTCGACGTGACCGATGTCAGCAACGATATCCGGACCGCGCTGCACCGCTCGTGGTTTTTCGATGGCGACACGATCAAGGTGTCGGTGGATGGGGGCACGGTGCGGCTGACCGGATCGGTCGATTCGCCGCACGACCGGATGGTCGCCGAGCGCACCGCCTGGGCCGCGCCGGGCGCGGTGAAGGTCGAGAACATGCTCGAGATCGTCTGAGGTGCGCGCGCTGTCGTCGCACCGCGAACGCCATGTCGCCGACCGGATCGGCTGGCTACGCGCCGCGGTGCTCGGCGCCAATGACGGTATCGTCTCGACGGCGAGCCTGATCATCGGCGTCGCGGCGGCGTCGGTGCAGGCGGCCGGCCAAACGAGCGCCATCGTCATCGCCGGAACCGCCGGGCTGGTCGCGGGCGCGATGTCGATGGCGGCGGGCGAATATGTCTCGGTCAGCGCGCAGGCGGATACCGAGAGCGCCGAACTCGCGCGCGAACGGCGCGAACTGATCGACGATCCCCGCGGCGAGCTGGCCGAGTTGGCGGCGATCTACGTCGCGCGCGGGGTTCATCCGGACACCGCCAACGCGGTCGCCACGCAGCTGATGGCGCGCGACGCGATCGGCGCGCATGCCCGCGACGAGCTCGACATCACGCCGGGTGCACGCGCGCGGCCGGTGCAGGCGGCGTTCGCGTCGGCGGCCAGCTTCACGGTCGGCGCGGCGTTGCCGTTGCTCACCGTGTTCGTCGCGCCGGCGGGGTCGCTGATCTGGGCGGTCGGCGCAGGATCGCTGCTGTTCCTCGCGTTGCTCGGCGCGGTCGGCGCGAAGACCGGGGGCGCGACCGTCTGGCGCGGGACGGCGCGAGTCACCTTCTGGGGCGCGTTCGCGATGGCGGCGACCGCGGCGATCGGTCACCTGATCGGCGGCGCGGTGTGATCCGCGCCGTTTAGCGCAGATCCCCGGCCGGTGACTTTGCGACGACGCCGCGGTGCATGACGAAGGTCACGTGCTCGAGCTGCGTGACGTCGTTCAGCGGCGAGGTCGCGACGGCGATGATGTCGGCGGTCTTGCCGGGCGCGAGCGTGCCGATGTCGCTGCGGCCGAGCAGGTCTGCGGCGCCGACGGTCGCCGCGGCGATCGCTTGGGTCGGGGTGAGGCCGTTCTTGACCATCACTGCGAACTCGGTCGCGTTGTCGCCGTGCTTCGACACGCCGGTATCAGTCCCGAACGCGATCTTGACCCCGGCGGCGTAGGCGCGGCGGTGGCTGGCGGCCATCGCGGCGGCGGCTTCCTCCGCCTTGACGATCGTCGCCGGCGGCAGCGCGCCGCCGCGCGCCTGCGCGAGTGCGGCGACCGGTGCGATCTCGGTCGGCACGAGATAGGCGCCCTTGGTCTTGAACAGCCGGATCGTATCGTCGTCGAGGAACGTGCCGTGCTCGATCGAATCGACGCCCGCCTCCAGCGCCGCCCTGGTCCCCTCGGCCGCATGGCTGTGCGCGGCGACCTTGCGGCCCAGCGCATGCGCGGTCTCGATGATCGCGCGCATTTCCTCAGGGGTCATCGCGCGGCCCAGCCCGCCGCTGACGTTGGAGAGCACGCCGCCGGTCGCGGCGAACTTGATGACGCGGGCGCCCATCGCCACCTGCGCGCGCACCGCGCGGCGACAATCGTCGGGGCCATCGCACAAATTCACTTCCTTGGCATGGACCATCTCGGCGAACTCCTCGGCGAGGCCGTTGCCGCCATCGCCATGCCCGCCGGTCACCGAGATCATCTCGCCGGCGTTGGTGATGCTCGGCCCCTCGACCGTGCCGGCGTCGATCGCATCGCGCAGCGCGCGGATGCCGCGCGGGTCGCCGCCGAGATCGCGGACCGAGGTGAAACCCGCGGCGAGCGTCGTCCGGGCGTTGGCGACCGCGGTCATCTCGTCGTCGAACCGGTCGCGGTTGAGCGCCTCGAGCCGCGCGCGCAGCGGATCGCCGCCGATACCCCAGAGATGGACGTGCATGTCGACCAGCCCCGGCAGCACGAACGCATTGCGCAGATCGACCAGCGTCGCGCCCGTTTCGGGGGCGACGAAGCCATCGCGCAGCGCGACGACCTTGCCGTCGCGAACGATGATCGTGGTGTTGCCGCGCGGCGCCTGGCCGGGCCGATCGAGCAATGTTCCGGCGTGGATATAGTTGATCGTCGCGGGCTTGGCCTGGCCCAGCGCCGGCATTGCGACGGTCATCGACGCGGTCATCGCAGCAGCGGCCAACAGACCGATCACACGTGCCCTCATGGTTATTCTCTCCCCCGTTTGCGCCATGTTTGCCGAAGCGCGACGCGGCCGCAAGGGGCGCGGGGAAGGTTAGGGACCGTCCAGACGGGTGTCTCGACGAATAGTATGACAATTTATGGTACGGGCCGCATCAGCGCGCCATTGCCAGCTTGGTATCCTCCAGCGCGAGATCGACCAGCGTCCGCATCGCCGTGCTGGCCGCGTTCGCGTTGCCCGCGGCGATCGCTTCATAGACCAGCATGTGATCGGGGAGCGGGTTGCGGGGGAGGGCGCGCCCGCGTTGCTTGAACTGTGTGGTCCAGTTGACCGCGGCGCCGATACTGGCGCTCAACACGATCAGCGCATCGTTGCGCGTCGCGGTCAGCACCGCGTCGTGAAACTCGCGATCCGCCGCGCGGCCGGCTTCGGTGGCCAGCGTCAGCCGGCGCATCGCCGCGAGCGAATCCTTCATGACCTTCAGATCGCTGCGCTCGCGACGTTCCGCGGCGAGCGCGGCGGCGGCGGGCTCGACGATCGCGCGCAGTTCGAACAGCCCGCGCACGAAGGTGATGTCGGGTTCGCCCGCAAACGCCCAGGCGAGCACGTCGGGATCGAGCAGGTTCCACCGGCTGCGCGGCAGGACTCGCGTGCCGATCTTCGGGCGGCTTTCGACCAGCCCCTTGGCGGTCAGGACCTGGACCGCCTCGCGGTACGCGCTGCGCGAAACGTCTAGCGTCTTGGAGAACTCGACCTCGCCCGACAGCGTGTCGCCGGGGGCATATTCGCCCGACAGGATCGCCGTGCCGAGCTTGTGCGCGACCGCGCCGTGCAGCCGCCGGCCGGTGCCGCGGGGAACGCGCGCGACCGGCGTTTCGTCTTCGCCATTGCCCTCAATAATATCGATGTCCGTCATAGCGCGTGCTCCCTGAACTCGGCGTAACAGCCCCTGCGCAATCAAGGAACGACAAAGATTGCCAAAGCCCGGGCGCGCTTATATGTCGGAGTATACAGGCGCGGGGGCGACGGCGGCCCTGCTGCCTGACCGAAGGATCAAAGGCGAACCGTAACGACGGCGCGCTGCGGAGGAGAGACTGATGACCTTGCGCTTGTTGCAGCATGTTGGCGTCGACGGCGCGCGATCGGTGATCGCGGCCACCGAGACGGGGGCGGCGTTCGTCATCGGCGTCGACAGCGTTCGCGCGCTGGCGGAGCGTGCGATCGCCGCGGGCAGCGATCTGGCCGCCGCGGTCGCCGCGTGCGGGACGGGGGCGAGCGTCGATATTGCTGCCGAGCTTGCCGCGGGGCGGCTGACCTCGCCGATCGATCATGGCGATCCGGCGCATCTGATCATGACGGGCACCGGCCTGACGCATCTCGGCTCGGCCGAGGGGCGCGACAAGATGCACCGCGCCGCCGCGGACGCCGCGACGCAGACCGATTCCATGCGGATGTTCCTCGAAGGCGTGGAGGGCGGCAAGCCGGCGGAGGGCGCGCGCGGGCAGCAGCCCGAATGGTTCTACAAGGGCGATGGATCCGGACTGGTCGCGCCGGGGGCGGCGCTGACGATGCCCGATTTCGCGCAGGACGGCGGCGAGGAGCCCGAGCTTGCCGGCATCTATCTGATCGGCCCGGACGGCACGCCGTTCCGCCTTGGCCTGTGCCTCGCCAACGAGTTCAGCGATCACGTGACCGAGCGGCATAATTATCTGTGGTTGGCGCATTCGAAGCTGCGCCAGGCGTCGCTCGGCCCCGAATTGCTGGTCGGCACGCCGCCTGCACATATCGAGGGCATGAGCCGCATCCACCGCGACGGCGAGGTTCTGTGGGAAAAGCCGTTCCTGTCGGGTGAGGCGAACATGTCGCACAGCATCGCCAATCTCGAGGCGCATCATTTCAAATACGACCTGTTCCGGCGTCCGGGCGACGTGCACGTCCATTTCTTCGGCACCGCGACTCTGTCGTTTTCCGACGGCGTGGCGACGCGCGAGGGCGATATGTTCGAGATCGAGGCCGCACCGTTCACGCTGCCGTTGCGCAACACGCTGACCAAGGCTGCGCCGCAGCCGGTCGCCGTGAAGGCGCTGTGAGCATGGCCGCTATCCGCATCGCGGTCGTCGGCATGGGCAAGATCGCGCGCGACCAGCATCTGCCGTCGATCGCACGCAACGCCGATTTCGACCTCGTCGCCAGCGTCAGCCCGCGCGATCCGGGCGTCGACGGCATCGCCAATTTTACCTCGCTCGACGCGCTGCTCGCCGAGGGGCCGGCGATCGACGCGATCGCGCTCTGCACGCCGCCGCAGGTGCGGTACGAGCTGGCGTCGATGGCGCTCGCCAGACGCGTGCACGTCTTCCTCGAAAAGCCGCCCGGCGCGACTTTGGCCGAGGTCGATGCGCTCGAAACGCAGGCCGCCGAAACGGGAACGACGCTGTTCGCCGGCTGGCATTCGCGGTTTGCCGCCGGTGTCGCGCCGGCCAAGGCGTGGCTTGCCGACAAGCGGATCGAGCGCGTGTCGATCGTGTGGCGCGAGGATGTGCGCGTCTGGCATCCGGGGCAGGCGTGGATCTGGGAGCCGGGTGGGTTGGGCGTGTTCGATCCGGGGATCAACGCGCTGTCGATCGCGACCGAGATCCTGCCGCAGCCCTTCTTCCTGACGTCCGCCACGCTGTCGACGCCCGCTAACCGCGCCGCGCCGATCGCCGCCGACCTGGCGTTCCGGACCGCCGCCGGCGCGCCGGTGACGATGGATCTCGACTGGCGGCAGACCGGCCCGCAAAGCTGGGACATCGTCGTCGAGACCGATGCCGGCACGCTGAGCCTCGCCAAGGGCGGTGCGGTGCTGACGCTGCCGAGCGGCACGGTGCACAACGACGACGAGGAATATCCCGGCCTCTACACCCGCTTCGCCGCGCTGGTCCGCGATGGCCGCAGCGACGTGGACACGACCCCGTTCACACTCGTCGCCGACGCATTCCTGCGCGGCACCCGCAATTCGGTGGAGGCCTTCGATGATTGAGCCAAGAATGACCCGAACTCTGAAGGGCCTGGCGGGTGCGTTGCTGTTGTCGAGCGCGGGTATCGCCACCGCGCAGACCGCCGCCCCCACGACATCGGCCCCGGCTCCGGCCACCACGCTCACGGTGCACGCCGACACGCCAGGGCCGACCTATGACCGGCACATCTTCACCCAGTTTGCCGAGCATCTGGGCAACGGCGTCTATGGCGGGCTGTGGGTTGGGCCGAACTCAAAGATCCCCAATGTCCGCGGCTTCCGCACCGACGTCGTCACCGCGTTGCGCGGGATCGCGGTGCCCGCGGTGCGCTGGCCCGGCGGGTGCTTTGCGGACGAATATCACTGGCGCGAGGGGGTCGGCCCCAGGGGCAAGCGCCCGGTCAAGATCAACACCAACTGGGGCGGCGTGACCGAGCCGAATGCGGTCGGCACGCACGAGTTCATGGACCTGGTCGAGCAGCTCGGCGCGCAGGCCTATATCTCGGGCAATGTCGGCAACGGCACACCGCAGGAAATGGCGGAGTGGGTCGAATACATGACCTCGCCCGCGGGGACTTTGGCCGACGAGCGCACGAAGAACGGCCACAAGGCGCCCTGGGCGGTGCCGTTCTTCGGGATAGGTAACGAGCTATGGGGCTGTGGCGGCAACATGCGTGCACCCTATGCCGCCGACGTGACGCGCCGCTATGCCACCTTCATCAAGGCACCGGCGGGCACCAAGGTCACCAAGATCGCGAGCGGGGCGAACTCGGCCGATTATGCCTGGACCGAGACGATGATGCGCGAGGCGGGCGATCAGGTCGATGCGCTGTCGATGCATTACTATACGGTCGCGGCGCCCTGGGAGCACAAGCTGTCGTCGACCGTGTTCGGCGAGGAGGAGTGGGCGCACGTCCTCGCCGAGACGCTGCGGATGGACGAGATGCTGACCAAGCACAGCGCGGCGATGGACAAATATGATCCGCAGAAGAAGGTGTGGCTGGCGGTCGACGAATGGGGCACATGGTATGCGCCCGATCCGGGGACCAATCCGGGCTTCCTGCGCCAGCAGAACACGCTGCGCGACGCGATGGTGACCGCGGTCAACCTCAACATCTTCGCCAAGCATGCCGATCGCGTGAAGATGACCGCGATCGCGCAGATGGTGAACGTGCTGCAGGCGATGATCCTGACCGACGGCGCCAAGATGGTGCTGACGCCGACCTATCACGTGTTCGCGATGTACAAGCCGTACATGGACGGCACCGTGCTGCCGATCGACATCGCCTCGCCCTGGTACAACAAGAACCAGTGGACGATGCCCGCGGTCAGCGCGTCGGCGGTGCGCGGCAAGGACGGCATCGTGCGGATCGCGTTGGCCAACCTCGATCCGAACAAGGCCACCAGCGTCTCCGCGACGCTGCCCGGCGTGACCGCGCAGGGCGTCACCGGGCAGGTACTGACCGCATCGACGATGACCGCGCATAACAGCTTCGAGACGCCCAATGTCGTCGCGCCGACGGCGTTCGACGGCGCCCGGTTGAGCGGCGGAACGCTGGCGGTGACGCTGCCGCCGATGTCGGTGGTGATGCTCGAACTGAAATAACCGGACAGCGCCCGCCGGACTAGCCGGCGGGCGCTTGGCTAGCCTATGGGCGTGCCGGCTTGAGAAGCTCGTGCATCGCCATCCAACGCGTGAATTCGTCGAACCACCCGGTGCTCGTGGTCGGTTTGGGGTACATGCCGAAGCCGTGGCCGCCCTGTTCGAACAGGTGGAACTCGACCGGACGCTTCGCCGCGCGCCAGCTCTCGACAAGCCCGAACCCGCCGGTGCCGAAGAACGGATCGTCGGCAGCCAGCGCGACGAACATCGGTGGTGCATCGGCGGGGACCGTCATCGCCGCGAGCGGGCCATAGATGTTGCCGATGAACGCGGGCTTGGCATCGCCGCCCGCGACCGTCGTCGCCATCGTCAGCATCGCGCCGGCGGAAAACCCGACCATGCCGATCCGCGCGGGGTCGATATGCCATTCGCCCGACCGGCGGCGCACGAGCGCGAAGGCCGCGCGCGCATCGGCGATCTGCGGCGCGAGGCCGGCGATCATCGCATCGGGGCTAAGCCGCGGCGCACGGGCGCCGGGCGCGAACATCTCCGCCATCGACCGCTCGAACGCGGGCATTGCGACGGGCGTCGGGTTCAGCCGATATTTCAGGACGAACGCCGCCACGCCCTTGGCGGCAAGCGCTCGCGCGACGTCCCATCCTTCGTTCTGCATCGACAGCGTTCGGAACCCGCCGCCCGGCGCGACGATCACCGCGGTACCCGTCGCGGTCGCGGCATCGGGCAGGAACGGCGTCAGCGTGGCGAGCGTGACGTTGCGCGTGAACACGCTGCCATATTGACTGTGCCACGCTTCGGGCGCGGTCGCGCCGGGCAGTTTTCCGGTGTCGAGCGCGATCGCATCGGGCTGGGCGGGCGCCGCGATCGGCACCATCTTGTCGTTTTGCGCGGAGACTGGCGCCGCCAGCAGCAGCGCGGCGGCAATCCCGATCCAGCCCGGGCGGGCGCGCGCACCCCGACCGGTCGCGGTGACTCTCGGCGCACGAATCATGCTCGCTCTCCCCCTGTGTTTTATTGTTGATGCGGACAATAAAGAGAGCGCTACCATTGTCCAATACTAAGCGTATCCGGGTCCAAACTCTTCCAGAATGAATGCGATTTCGGGATCCTGCTCTACGAAATTTCCACCAGAATGAAGAAGCGTGAAGAAATGGATGCATCTGCGCGTGGATGGTCCCAATCCGCATGCAATGAGGCCTTACTGACCTAGGTGTGGAAGGCAGGGGGCATGTATTACCGTCAAGTATCGGACGAGGTTCGTGCTGTTCCCGCCGATGGGGATAGTATCGCTATCGTCGGTATGGCGTGCCGCTATCCTGGCGGCTGTGACGATCCGGCGGGTTTGTGGCAGCTTCTCGAACGGGGTGGTTCGGCGGTACGGCCGGTGCCGGCTGGGCGCTGGCCGGAGACGCCGATCGCGACGAAGGACGCCGTGGGCCGGTTCGGCGGCTTCCTCGATGCGTCGTTTCCCGAACATTTCGATGCTGCGTTTTTCGATATGTCCCCGGCCGAAGCACGCGCGCTCGATCCGCAGCAGCGGCTGCTGCTCGAGGTCGGCTGGCGCGCGCTTGAAGCCGCGGGGATCGTCGCGGATCCAGAGGCCGGACGCGACATCGGCGTGTTCGTCGCGATCAGCACGGCCGATCATCAGGGGCGCGGGTTGTGGTATCCCGGCGCTGGTACCGATTCCTTTACCGCGACCGGGGCATCGTTCGCGGCGGCGGCAGGGCGGCTGTCCTACAGCTTCGGTCTGACCGGGCCGAGCCTCGCGGTCGATACCGCCTGCTCCTCCTCGCTCGTCGCGCTGCATCTCGCGCGCCAGGCGATCCGCAACGCAGAATGCGAGGCGGCGCTGGTGCTTGGCGTCAATGCCTTGCTGCGGCCCAATCTGTTCGCGTGTCTCGAAGCGATGAACCTGCTCGCGCCCGACGGCGTCTGCCGTGCATTCGATGCGGCCGCCAGCGGCTATGTCCGCGCCGAGGGAGCGGGGGCGCTCGTGCTCAAGCCGCTCGACGCGGCGCGACGCGATGCGAACGCCGTCCTGGCGCTCTATCGTGGATCGGCGATCAACCAGGATGGCCGCACGGCAACGCTGACCGCGCCGAGCAGCGTTGCCCAAAGCCGGGTCATCGCCCGCGCGCACAGGGATGCCGGGCTCAATGCCGACGATATCGACTATGTCGAGGCGCATGGAACCGGAACGCCGTTGGGCGACGCGATCGAGCTCAAGGCGCTGGCCGAAAGCTATGCGAAGACCCGCGATCCGGCGACGCCGCTGCTGATCGGATCGGTCAAGACGAATATCGGCCATCTCGAAGCCGGGGCCGGGCTGGCCGGCGTGATCAAGAGCGTATTGGCGCTGGAGAAGGGCGTGGTCCCCGGTCACCCGCACCTCGATGCCCCCACGCCGCATGTCGACTGGGCGACGGTCGCGATGCGCGTCCCGTCGGCGACGATGGATTGGCCCGCACGCGATCGACCGCGCCGCGCGGGCGTCAGTTCGTTCGGTTTCAGTGGTACGAACGCGCACATCATCCTCGAACAGGCGCCGCCCGCACCAAGCCGGGATGCCGCGGGGATGGCGGGGATGGCGGGGGTGGTGATCCTGCCGCTGTCGGCGCGAACACCCGCCGCGCTCTCGGCGATGGCCATCACGCTCGCAGACTGGCTGGAGGCGGCGCCGCGAACGTTGGTCGACGCGGCGTTCACCTTAGGGGTGGGGCGCACTGGCTTTCCCCATCGGTGGGCAGTGATTGGCGATGATGTGGCGGCGATCGTACGAACGCTGCGTGAGGGGGCTACGCAATCGCGTGTCCAATCGGGGGAGGATCGCGCGCTGCTGGAGGGGCGGTTGCGCGCGCTTGCACTGGCCTGGGAGGCCGGGGATGCGGTTGACTGGCGACGGTTGTACCAACCGCTGGGCGCGCGGTTCGTCGCGATGCCGGGCCATCCGCTGGATCCGCAGCGTCACTGGATCGACCTAGCGGGCAAAACCGCGCGCGCGCCCACGGTGGAGCGCCAGCCCGGGGATGGACCCGCCGGGTTGCCCGATCGCATCGACGACTGGCGGGCGCTGGTACGCGATCATGCGCGCACGGTGCTTGGCGGTTCCCCCGCGCTGGACGAGGATGTGCCGTTGCAGGAGCAGGGCTTTACCTCGTTGCTGGGGGTCGAACTGCGCCGCCAGCTCGAGCGCGCGACGGGGCGGACGCTGCCGGTCGGGTTGCTCTACGACTATCCGACGCTCGCCCGCATCGCGGGGTTGCTTGCGGGCGAGGCACGCCCCGCCGCCACGCGCCGCGCCTTCGTCGCGCCGCCGGCCGAGCCCGATCGCGATTTCGAGTTTCTGGACGCGCTTTCCGCCGATGACCTGGCGGCCCTCATCGATCGTGAAGTGGACAGGCTATGACGGACATGACCGCCCAAGACACCAACGTCGACACGCTCAAGAAGACGTTCATCGCGCTCAAGCGTACGCAGGCGCGTGTCGCCAGCCTTGAGGCGCGGCGCGCAGAGCCGATCGCGATTGTCGGGATTGCGTGCAGGTTGCCGGGGGGCGCCAACGATCCCGATGCGCTGTGGTCGCTCCTGTGCCGCGGCGAAGACACCGCGGGTCCGATCCCCGCCGATCGCTGGGATGAATCGCAATTCTACAGTGCGGCGCCGGACACGCCGGGGCGGACGCATGCCGCGCAGGCCAATTTCCTGGACATCGCGGTCGATGCCTTCGACGCGCCGTTCTTCGGTGTTTCGGCCAAGGAAGCGCTGAGCATGGACCCGCAGCAGCGCTTGCTGCTTGAACTGGGGTGGGAGGCTCTCGAAGATGCGGGCGTCGACCCGACCAGCTTGCGGGGCAGCGCGACGGGGGTGTTCGTCGGGATCTCGAGCGACGATTATGCGCAGGCGCATCGCCATTCGGGGCGGCTCGAACTGATCGACGGCTATTCGTTGACGGGGACCTGCATGGCGCCGGCGGCTGGCCGTATCTCGTACACGTTCGGGTTCGAGGGGCCGAGCCTGGCGGTCGACACCGCCTGCAGTTCCTCGCTCGTCGCGGTCCACCTCGCATGCCAGAGCCTGCGGGAGGGCGAAAGCGACGTCGCGTTGGCGGCGGGGATCAACCTGATGCTGTCGCCGGTCTTCCACATCGCGTCGTCGAAGCTGGGCACGATCTCGCCCGACGGCTTGTGCAAGACCTTCGATGAGTCGGCGGATGGCTATGGTCGCGGCGAAGGCGGGGGCATGGTGGTCCTCAAGCGGCTCGCCAATGCGCAGGCCGATGGCGATCGCATCCTGGCGGTGATCCGCGGGTCCGCCGTGAACCAGGACGGCAAGAGCAACGGGCTGACGGCACCCAATGGCCTGGCGCAGGAGCGCGTCATCCGCGAAGCACTCGATCGCGCCGGACTGATGCCCGCCGATATCGACTATATCGAGGTGCACGGCACCGGGACGTCGCTGGGCGACCCGATAGAGGTCGAGGCGATCGGCCGGGTGATGCTCGACCGTCCCGTCGATCGCCCCGTCGTGCTGGGCACGGTCAAATCGAATATTGGGCATCTGGAGGCGGCCGCCGGAATCGCGGGGCTGATCCGCGCGGTGCAATGTCTTCGCCACGAGGAAATTCCTGCGCACCTCCATCTCGACCGGCCGAGCCAGCACATCCCCTGGGGGCGCTATCCCTTCAAGGTCGTCACCGAGCGGACCGCCTGGTCGCGCGGCGATCGGCCGCGGCGCGCGGGGGTCAGCTCGTTCGGGTTCAGCGGCACCAACGCGCATGTGATCCTGGAAGAGGCGCCTTTGCTTGAGGACAAGGCCGGCGCCTTTCCCGAGATGGGTGAGGGCGAAGCGCTGATCCTGCCGCTGTCGGCGCGCACCGAGGAAGGCCTGGTGGCGCTTGCCACGCGCTGGCGGGAATGGCTGTCGGTACCGACGGCGCCCATCCCGGCGGGTGTGGCCACCGCAGCTGCGGGGCGGCACCATATGGCGCAGCGGGTGGCCATTGTCGGGCGCGATGCCGAGGAGTTAATCGCCGGGCTTACCGCGTTCGTGGAGGGCAAGCCGGACCGCGCGGTCGCTACCGGGAGCGGTGGGACGCGGCCGCGGATTGCCGGGCTCTTCACGGGGCAGGGATCGCAATATGCGGGCATGGGACGTGGCCTCTATGCCGGCGAACCGGTGTTTCGGGCAACGATCGACGCTTGCGACGCGGCGGTGGGGGATCGCCTCGGACGGCGGCTGGTCGATCTGCTCTATGGCGATGACGCGAGCGATGCCGAGCTTCAGCAGACGGGGTTTGCGCAGCCGGCGCTCTTCGCGGTCGAGCTGGCGCTGTATCGGCTGTTGGAATCCTGGGGCGTCGTGCCGCAGGTCGTGTGCGGTCACAGCATCGGCGAATTCGCCGCGGCGCACGTCGCCGGCATCCTGTCGTTCGACGCCGCGATCGAGATGGTATGCGCGCGGGGCCGGCTGATGCAGGCACTTCCCGACGGCGGCGCGATGGCGGCGGTCTTCGCCAGCGAGGAGAAGATCACGCAGTTCCTCACGTCCAGCACGGATATTTCGCTGGCCGCGGTCAATACGCCAGACGATGTCGTCGTTTCCGGCCCGGCCGAGGCGGTGCGCGTGCTGCTCGCGGAGTTGGAGCAGCGCGGCATCCGGGCGCAGCCGTTGCGCGTGTCGCATGCGTTCCATTCGACGCTGATGCGGCCGATGGTCGCGGACTTCGTAAACGTCGCCGCGCGCC
This sequence comes from Sphingomonas aurantiaca, assembly GCF_003050705.1. Lineage (GTDB taxonomy): Bacteria > Pseudomonadota > Alphaproteobacteria > Sphingomonadales > Sphingomonadaceae > Sphingomonas > Sphingomonas aurantiaca. The sequence continues at coordinate 208,791 of NZ_QAOG01000004.1, forward strand.
CGTTCGGGAGCGCGAGCATGCCGATCGTCTCGACCGTCACGGGCCGCCGCGCAGGCCCCGACGAGATGGCATGCGCCGACTATTGGACAGGGCAGATTGGTGCAACGGTGCGCTTTGCCGCCGCCGCCGCCGCGCTGGCCGAAGACGGCGTGTCGCAGTTTCTCGAATATGGCCCGGCGCCCGTGCTGGCCGGGCTCGCGCAGCAATCGATCGATCCGGAAGGGCGCCAGTTCCTGGGTACGCTCGTGCGGGGGGCGGACGATGACCGCCGCTCGACGTTACAGAGCCTCGCGCGGCTTTACGCCAGCGGCGTCGATATCGACTGGAAAGCGGTCTATCACCGCCACCGCGCGCGGGTGGCGGTGCCGACCTATCCCTTCCAGCGGACGCGCTATTATCGCGCGCCGATCGTCGATGCCGGACGCCATGCGCCGATCGTGAGTGCGGGCCATGCGCATCCGTATCTCGGCCAGCGCATCCATTCGCGCTTGTTGCCGAGCGGGGCTGCGCTTTATCAGGCGCTGTTCACTGCGGCGGCGCCGTCGTTTTTGGTGGAGCACCAGATCTTCGGTGTGATCATCTCCCCTGCCGCCGCGCATCTGTCGATGGCGTTTGCCGCGGCGGGGCATGGCCGCGGGCTGGAGGATGTGTCGTTTACCGCGCCTCTCGTCATCGAGGCGGCCGCGCCGCGACTGGTCCAGCTTGGCATGACGGGGGACCCCGCGCCGGTGTACACCGTGGCCAGCCAGGCGGTCGACGCACCGGGAGACGTGTGGACCGTCCACTCGGAAGGCTGCATGACGGCGATGCCGGGCAGGCCCGATCGGGTCGACCTGGACGCGTTCCGCCGCCGTTGCACCGTGCCGATGGCACCCGCGGAGTTTTACGCGCTGATCGAGACGCTCGGCTACAAGACCGGCGAGAACTTCCAGTGCATCCGCGAGATCGCCAAGGGGGATGGCGAGGCGCTGTGCCGGATCGCCGCACCGCAGCCGATCGATGGCGAGGCGATCCATCCGGGACTGATCGATTCGATGCTGCAGACCGTCCTGCCGGCATGCGAGCGATCCGCCGGCCATCTTCTCGACGGCGAGAGCGTCCTGATCCCGCTGCACATGGCCCGGGTCGCCCTGTACGGCAGCCTGGACCAGCCGCTCTTCTGCCACAGCCGGGTCGAGGTGGGCGGCGAAGTGGTCAAGGCCGAGATCCTGGCGTGCACCGCGCAAGGCGAGGCGGTGCTGGCGATCGAGGGGTTCCTGCTCAAGCGGACCGATCGCGCGACGCTGTACCAGGAGATGCGCGACGACGACCGCGAGCGTGTCCAGCGGATCGCGTGGCAGCCGATCACCATCACCGCCGACGCCGAGCTGCAGGGGAGCGGCTGGATGGTCCTGTCCGGGGGCGACGCCGGCAATGCATGGGGTGGCGCATTGGCGGCGCATATCGTCGCATCGGGCGGCGAATGCCTCGTCCTGGAACCGGGTGCTGATTTCGCGCGTGCCGTCCAAACATGGCTGGCGCGGCGCGCGATAGCGCGGGTGACGGTGGTGTTTGTCGCGGAGGAGTCGGGCGTCGATCCGGTTGCGGAAACGCGCGCGACGCTCGCCGCGGTGCTGCCCGTGGTGCAGGCGCTCAACCGTGGCGCGATACCGGTGGAGGCACGGTTGTGGCTGCTGAGCCGGCAAGCGCAGGCGGTGGTTCCGGAGGATGCGGGTGCGACCCGGCCGATGCTCGCGGGGGCCGCACTTTGGGGTTTCGGACGCGCGATCGCGTCGGAAATGCCCGAATTGTGGGGCGGGCTGATCGACGTCGACCCGCGGGCGAACGCCGCCGGCATCGCTGCGTTGGCGGCGCTGGTCGCGCATCCCGGCGGGGAAGACCAGCTTGCGATCCGCCGCGGTGGGCAGGTCTTTGCCGCGCGGCTGGTGCCGTCCACGGATCGTCGGCAAGAGGCGCTGCCGAAGCTTGCCGAGGGGCAGAAATACAGGCTCGATCGGGGGCCGCTCCGGACGCTCGACGATTTGCGGTTTGCACGGCTTGCGCGCGCGGCGCCCGGCAAGGACGAGGTCGAGATCGAGGTTCTCGCCGCCGGCCTCAACTTTCGCGACGTGCTGAACGCGCTGGGGCAATATCCCGGAGAAGCGGGGCTGCTCGGATTCGAGGCGGTCGGCAGGATCGTCGCGCTGGGTAATGCGGCGGGCGGACTGGCACTGGGCGATACCGTGATCGCGCTGGCGGCACCGGGCTGTATCGGTAGTCATGTCACGGTCAACTGCGCGCTGGTCGTCAGGAAACCCGCGGACATGTCGGCCGTGACCGCGGTGGCGCTGCCCGCCGCGTTGCTGACCGCCTATTATGCGCTGCATCATTTGGGGGGCATGCAGCGCGGTGATCGCGTGCTGATCCACGCGGCGGCGGGTGGCGTCGGGATGGCGGCGGTGCAGCTTGCGCTGGCGGCCGGGGCCGAGGTGTTCGCGACGGTCGGCTCGCCCGAGAAACGCGCGGTGCTCGAAGCGATGGGCGTCACGCATATCTTGAGTTCGCGCACCCTCGATTTTGTCGAGCAGATCCGGCGCGCCACCGACGGCCGCGGGGTGACGATGGTGCTCAATTCGCTGAGCGGAAGCTTCATCGCGGCCAGCTTCGACGTGCTCGCGCCCGGTGGGCGTTTCCTCGAAATGGGGAAGATCGGCATTTGGGACGAGGCGCAGGTGCGGGCGCGCGACCCGCACGCGCTGTATCGCCCGTTCGATCTCGCCGCGGTTGGGCGTGTCGAAGTGGATGCTGGGCGGCAGCGTGCGATGGCGGATCGCCAGCACCGCCTTGATCACTCCCGCAATCCCCGCTGCCGCTTCGGTATGGCCGATATTCGTCTTGACCGAACCCAGTTTCAAACCTTGCGCGCGCGGCCGGTCTCCGAAGACCGCATCGAGCGCGCCGAACTCGATCGGATCGCCGAGCGGCGTGCCCGTACCATGTGCCTCGACATAGTCGATCCGGTCGGGAGTGATCCCGGCATCCGCCAGCGCCGACCGCAGCACCGCCTGTTGCGCCAGCCCGTTGGGGGCGGTGAGGCCGTTGCTGCGACCATCATGATTGACCGCGGACCCGGCGAGGACGCCGTGGATGAGGTCGCCATCGCGCACCGCGTCGCTCAGTCGCTTAAGGACGACGAGCCCGCAGCCTTCGCCACGGCCATAGCCGGTGGCGTCATCGTCGAACGCCCGGCTGCGACCGTCTGCCGCCAGCGCCTTGACCTTGCACAAGGCGACGCTGCTGTCGGGGGACAGCATCAGGCTGACGCCCCCAGCCAGCGCGACGTCGCAGTCCCGCTGGCGCAGTGCGGTGATCGCCGCATCGAGCGCGACCAGCGACGAGGAACAGGCGGTGTCGAGCGTGATGCAGGGGCCGCGCAGATCGTAGAAATAGGACAGGCGCCCCGCGGCGGTGCTGAACATCACCCCGCTGCCCGAATAGGCCGTGATACGCGCAGGATCGCCCGAATGGACATGCGCCTGGATGTAATCATAGTTCGACAGGCCGATGAATACGCCGGTGCGGCTGCCCGCGAGCCGACGCACGTCGATCGCGGCGTCTTCGAACGCTTCCCAGCTGACTTCGAGCAGCAGGCGTTGCTGCGGGTCGAGCGCTTCGGCTTCGGCCGGCGTGATCCGGAAGAAGGCGGGGTCGAAGCTGCGGACGTCGTCGATCAGCGCGGCTTCGCGGACGTAGATGTGGCCCGGCGCATCGGGGTCCGCGCTCCACCAGCGATCGAGATCGAACCGGTCCACGGGTATCTCTGCCACGGCATCACCGCCGCGTTCGAGCAGGGTCCAGAATCGTTCGGGATCATTGGCGCCGCCGGGAAAGCGGCAGCCCATGCCGACGATGGCGATCGGCCGCTCCAGCGCGCGCGCGGCCTGATCCGCCGTCAGCGCCCTTATGTGCGCCGACGCTTTGCGCAACGCTTCGACATAGTGATCGCGGCTCGCAGCATCCATGGCGATACAGCCCCTCCCCTGAGACAAGGATCGATTCGGTGATCGGGCCGGCGCTTGACCGGGGTGCGAAAGGTGAAAGCGGGCTAGGCGCGCGATCGTCAGCCTAGCTGCGATCAAGCCGTGGGCTCTTCCTAGGCGGTGAGCCGTCCCACCCTGGCCAGCGCGGTCGACGCTACCGGCCAGGGGCAGGGGGGCATTAGTTCGCCGTCTTGGGCGCGGTGCCGGTGTTCTTGGGCGCGTCGAAAGACGGCATGATGTCCCGTACGCTCGTCATCATGCTCGTGCCGGTGGTCGCCAGCTTGTACGAGTTGATCCGGAGGCCGATGGCGGCGAGGCCGGCGAGGAGCGGGGAGAGTGGTGCGAGAACCGCGATCGCGACACCGGTACCGACCAAGGTTCCGAGACCCGCGCCGATATTCCCCGCGATGATGTTGCTGGTGCCCGGAATCAGGACTTCCCCGGCAACCAGAGCAGTCCGCGCCAGGGCTGTGTTACCGTCCATTGTTTGCGTGCTAGCCATTTGCTGTCCTTTCAATAGGATAAACGCGACATCTAACGATTCCAGCAACCGTAGCGGCTACTGATGACTTCGTATCATCGCGCTTCGAAGATGGCAGCATGAGTCGCAGTCAAAATAGATCGAAACGCCGCAGATATGGATGAACCAAATCCGCAAGTACTTGCGCATACGAAGCAAGTGCTCTGTCTGCCGCGCAAAATCGTACTCACTTGAATGTGATGGTGTCGAGCGGACCTTCTGCGACCAATGCGGCCCTGTAGTCTGCCTCGCACCACGTTATTACCGACCAGCGCCGTGCTGCCGAATCGTCATCCGGGTCACGTATCGTCTCGGCGCCGCCCAGCAATGCGCTGCATTCCAACAATGTCGGGGAGCGGGCGAGGCCTTCGCCCCGTGCCTTGAGATAGGCCTCCTTGCGGGTCCAGGCGCTCAGGAAGAGCTCCAGCCGATCGTCCGGCGTGCAATCCGTGAACACGCGATATTCGGCCGGGCTGAGAACGATCGCCGCGACCCCGTCGAGATCGTGCATCGGACGGACATGCTCGATATCGATACCGATGGCGCGCTGCCGGGTAACCGCGACGAGCGCTTGCTGCCCCGAATGCGCCACGTTGAACTGAACGCCGGTCAGGTGGCAGGGCGCGCCCAACTGGGGTTTGCCGAAGGTACCCGTGCTGAGTGGCACCCGATCCGCGGGGAGGCCGACATATCCTGCGAGGATATGGCGCAGCGCCGCGCGCGCTATCGTGAATGCGGTGCGGTCGCGTTCGAAGACGAACCGTGCGGCGCGCGCACGCTCCGCTGCGTCGAGCACGGCCGCTGCCGCGACGACATCCGCACTGCCTGCGTCGAGCGATATCGTCCAGACGTCGATGGTGGAGAGTGCTTGTCCCGCCGCATCGGCGAGGACTGCGGCGCCAGGGGCGGGTGACCGGAACGGCGTTGCGGATCGAAGCATGCGCCGTCGCCCCTTTCAGTCCCCGCCCCGCGATAGGACGTCCTGCCGATGATGCCGCCAAGCTACAGGCGGCTGCATCGCAGAGTCTAGCCTGCCGGCACGGTATCGGTCCTGATCCGTACAGTGCTCACACCGCGCCGCTCCCCGGGGTCACGATCAACGCGAACCGTGGTGGCGAGCGCGAGTACGGCCCGACTGTCCGATCGACCCACCGACTGTTTCGTGAGAATTGAGGTAACGGCTTTCGGGTAGCCGTTCGCACTTGAGAGCGCGCGCCCTACGCTGGACTGGGGGCTGCACGTAGCAACCGCTCGGTAATACATCGTTTAAGGAGAATGGTGGACGCACTTGGGCTCGAACCAAGGACCCGCTGATTAAGAGTCAGCAGTTTCTTCAATGTTTTCAACGCGTCATCCGATAGATTCTCGTTCTGTACCGCGTTGACCTGCCGAGGGAAGCGTCAATTTGTCGGAATGGTGATCGGTCCTCAAAGTGTCCCGCGTACCGTCGAGATGGTCGATGATGCCGCGACTGGCGGGCAACAATGAATGCGTTCATTTTGGATCGAAAAGAGTCAGGCTGCCTCATATTCCGGCGGTGAAGAGTCAGCATCGATTACCTATTTGTTCGGAATGTTCAGTGCAGATTTCGAACCAAAGGAAGCAAACAGACGGCGGTCGGCGCGGTCGCCGATTGCCCTTGATGCTGAACTCGACGGGTCGCGCCGCACCCTTTGTAGGGTTGCCGATATATCTATCGGAGGCGTTCGGCTCCGAACGTATTCCGCCCTGAAGGTTGGAGCAAAGATATGGCTCACCCTCCCCTGATCGGTCGAGTTTCAGCAGTCGTGAAATGGGCAGATGACTACAACGCGGGATGTCAATTCGATGATCAAGTAAGCTCCGATGTTATCCAAGCACTTTTGGCGGACAAGGCACCGAGCGCTACGCCCCAGCCACAGGATCGAGACAATTTAATGGTTTCAGGGTGCTGCCGAACTCGTGCATGCTTCTACTATTTACTAGGGGAACTGCAAATAAAGATGGGTGCGAAGCGTGGTCGAACATTGGTTGTCGACAGAGGTGTGCAACTGCCTCAGTGTCCGACAATGAGGGAACGCGAGGGAAGGACAATTGCGGATCTTGTCGAGGGCCTATGGCACTTGCGAGCGCTGGCGATACAATTGGATTTGAAGGTCGTCGGGGCGCTCATAAAGGCTGCTATCGGGGTGATACCGACCACCTTGCACTGAACGTTTACAGGCAAGATGAGGGCGGCTTCGAGGAGTGCGCTGCCTCGAAAAAATTTGAGTAACGCCTTAAGTCCAGCTGGAATCGACCGTTATTCCCTTCGTCAGATCTGCATGACCGCGCAAGCGGCGTGTTTCGTCCAAGATCACGGAGATTCTCATGACTGTAATCGGTACTAACGTCTCTGCACTTCGTGCGACCAATGCGTCGACCAAGGCCTCGAACATGCTGGCCACGTCGATGGAGCGCCTGTCGACCGGCAAGCGCATCAATTCTGCCAAGGACGATGCCGCTGGCCTCGCCATCTCGTCGTCAATGACTTCGCAGATCAAGGGCATGAACCAGGGCGTCCGCAATGCGAACGACGGCATCTCGATGGCGCAGACCGCCGAGGGCGCACTCGACGAGGTCAGCAATAACCTACAGCGCATGCGTGAGCTCGAAGTTCAGAAGTCTAACGGTACGTATTCGACGAGTGACATCGCTAACATCAAAACCGAGCAGGACGCGCTTGCTAAGCAGATTTCGAACGTCCTCACGAACACGAGCTTTAACGGCGTCAAACTGTTCGATGGCACGGCCGCTGTAGCTCCTGCCACGACCACCACGGCGAAGACGATCAAGGTGCAGGCTGGTGCAAACGCAAGCGACTCTATCGACCTGAACCTCGGGAGCAGCCTGAGCGAGGCCGCGACTGGTTCCGGCTCCACGTTGACCGGCGGCGGCGTCGGCACGGTGGTCGTTGCTACGACCACGAATGGCACGACGACCGTCGCGGCGGGGGGCACGCTGCAGAACTACGACGATGCTATTTCCCTCGTGTCCAACCGTCGAGCGTCGCTTGGCGCTGCTCAGAACCAGCTTCAGTCGGCGGTTAACAACCTGACCTCGAACGCGACCAATCTGTCAGATGCCAAGAGCCGTATCGAAGATACCGACTTCTCGGCAGAAACGACTGCTCTCGCCAAAGCGCAGATCCTGAGCCAGGCATCGACCGCGATGCTCAGCCAGGCTAACCAGAGCCAGCAGAGCGTGCTGAAGCTTCTCGGCTAAGTTTACGCGACCGTTGCCCCCAACTTAACGGTCGCGTATTTCCGCTGTTCGTGTGATCCGGATGGCGAGCCCCGGCAGTCTAAGCTGCCGGGGTTTTCGGGTTTTCCTTACCGGCAGTGAGGGCAACGGACAATACCTTCATCTATAGCCCGTCAAACGAGCACTCGCGTCGTCAGAGGTCATTTTGGCCTGTCGCATCACGTATCTTAATGCGGGTGCCATCTAAGCCCCGAACTCCGACCCGCCCTCATCAAAATTGAGTGCGGGTGAGGTGATACCTCAAGTCATTTCCGACCAACTTCCGTCGGTGGTGGGCCCGCAAAGGCGCGCGTCGCGTTCGAGCCTTGATTGGAACCGATTATGGCTTGTGAACCCGAGCGCTTGCCTACGAACGTCGAAGCTGAAGACGGATTTGTTTTTCTCAACGATGTATCAGGACCGTTGGCGATGACACCGGAAGACGCCTTGGCTTTGGCGGACGGTTTAACAGACGCGGCCGCTACAGCTGTTGGGCAGCAAGCTATCGCTAAGCTCCAGCGTGGCGAGGAATGGATATAACTACGCCGGCATTTAAAGAACGGCTACGATCAGCCGGGATATTGCGGTAGCGCTCGTGGCGCTTTATTCGAGCTCCCATGGGGATACGAAATACCCTGCGCGATGCGTTCGTGCAGGCGGGGCAACGAGGCGAGCACACCATCAGTTGGCGGCTTCGCATTGGATCGATACAGCAACTAGCTGATGATACCGAACGCGTCCTTGGGTATAAACCTAAGGCGCTAAACTCGTTCCTTGGTTTGCCTATAGACGTCTGCCCAATTGGCGCACCGAATGAGCTCGTAACCTCGATAGGGGCTGTAACGCTAGATATGAGGCCTGATTCGACAACTGTGCGCCGCTGACGCGCTACGGTCTTGCGTTCATCGGTATCGAAGCTGGCCCCCCGGACGGCACAGGGAACTTGTGCCTCAGGACGGGTGCGATTGTTCGGCCTCAAGTGTGTCCGCTGATCGATCAAGCGCTTCTGCGACCTGCTCAATTGCGTCGCTGAGCACGGTTCCTGCCATGCTCGCGTGAAGATCTCGATATTCCTGCGCCTGCTCGCGCAATTCTTTGGGCGTCTTAGTCATGTGACATAGGTAGCGGCATCAACCTTTACGTGGCATGACGCATTTTTACTACGCTGCCTTGCTAAAAGTACCAATCTGCTTGTCAGGATGGCAGTATCGCACCGTTGCGCGGGCTCCCGATCATGCACCGAACTCCGGGCCCTCGTCATCAGGGTAGAACGCGTGGGGATCGTACACCGGTCGCTGCGCCGGCCGCATCTGGCGGGGTGGCGGACGTTTCTCGCCGTCGGGGACGGGCGGGGGCAGGGTAGGCAACTCACCTCCGAACCGGATCCGGATATAGGCCCCGTTCCCGTGCATCGCCTGGAAGACCGCGGTCGCGTCGTCTTCCTTCATCCGCTTGCCAATCAGGGGCGCGCGCTCGGCGCTGACGTAGCCCAGCTGCGTGCCGCGATCGCTGAAGATGGCGACGGCGTTCGAGTCGAACGGGTTGGTCGGCTCGAGCCGTAGTTCGACCAGGTCGCCCGGCGCGCACATCATGCACTCCATCCGACGGTTGCTCTTGCTCGCATCCTCGTTCGGGAAGTCGATGCCGACAATGGAGGTGGTGAGTTCGTCCATGTGATCGATGTATCCTGCGGCGTCAGATAGCGAAAGGGCGGCCCGATGAGGGACCGCCCAGGACCTAAACGCGAATTACAGGCAAATCGAAGTCACGAGCATCTGCAATGGCTTCGGTTTCCGAAGCGCGATCAGACACGATCATTTTGCCGCCGTCGAAGCAGTGCTCGACAAACCACCGTGGGCTTCCGTCCAAGCGACCGAACCATACTTCGACCCACTCCTTACGGAGCGCGACAACGCTCATGCCGCACGCTTCAGTTCGCCTGCGAACACCGTCGCGAGCTTTGCAAGCCCCTTCGGAGTGATGTGACAATAAGGCCGGCAACACGGCATGCCGGTCTTCTGGTCCGTATAATTGGCCTCCTTGTATTCCAGGCGACCATTTTCGATTTGCGGTCGATACGCGACCCAGCTTCCGTTCTGGCGATATGCCCATCGGTTGGCGTTCAACCAAGCGGTCAGGACTGCCATCTTGACACCAAGAACCTTCGTCGCCTGAGTGAAAGTGACGCTTCCGTCACTCGCGGCGATGAGATCGAAAGCGTCAGCCTTGGGCGCCAGCTCCGCGTTGACGACTTCAAGCTGCAAACGCTGGCCTCGTTCGGCTTGAAGTTCCTGCTCGGCCGCGAGCGCCAGCTGGATCAGGTCCATTCGAGAGAGGACGGCCGGCGCTGGCTGGAATCTTCGCGTTTCAAGTTCCTGCCACCGCACGACGATCTTGTGACGGGTTTTCACGTCGTAGCCAGAGACCAGTGTGATCGCCAGATCCTTGGGCAGCGCCAACTCCCTGTAGGTTTGCCCATTTTGGGGGTGCGTCCAGTTCTGGACATACCCCTCGACCGGCAGATCAAGCGCTTTGAGCATGACTTCGCCGTCGCGCAGGACGTGCCGATGCTCTTTGCCGGCGAGTTCGGCGATTTCACGGCTCGACATGGTGGGCTGCTGCCCATCAGACCCGTTGCCCGACTTAACGAGCATTTGCTTGTCGAGGTCGGTCGTATCTGCGGGTTTCAGGAAGATGCCGTTCGGTGTATCGATTGATTCGGGCATGCTGGTTCATGTCCTTCTAGTGCGCGGGCTTGAACACCGCTGTTGCTGGGGAAAGGCGACCGAGAGGGATGCTTCTCAGGGCTAAATGCCCTCTCGGTCGTCCACGGCGCTGGAGATCCCTGCACCGATTACCATTGCGGAAACCGCGTGGCGGGAACTAGTCAGGTCGGGGTTTCCGACCAAGATGCGATACCGGTCATGATATACCGGATATCAAAGGGTAGGGACAAGCGGGCCGACCCTTCTTCGCAAGAACATATTCCGAACATCCGGCACACCGACTGTCAAGCCACGTGTGCCGTTCGAGAACTGTTGGTGCCAAATGGTGCGACGAGTTGAGCAGATCGCAGTCGGAAGCAGCAGATATTTTGCCCGAATCGGTCGACCGCGCATAGGCTAGCGTGATGAGCAAAAAGCCCCTGCATCCCGACGTCATCGAGTTTCTCGACGATCAAAGCCTGCTTGAGGCATATCAGCAGACCAACGGATCACCAGAGAGTGCCGAGGCCAACGCCCTACTCGCTGAGATTGAGCGGCGTAACCTCGACATATGATGACCGATCGCGATGTTTGGATGAAAGCCGGAGCTATTCTCGCCGAACACGGGGCGATGACGGCAGACTATATCATCGACCAGATCAGCGACGCGATAGGCGACAGGGTCGCGGTCGAGGACTGGCGCCGGGTCGCTGCAGCGGTTGACGCGATCAGCGACGCGCAATCGCGGGGTGCCAATTGAGAACAAACGCGGAACGGTGTAGCCCGGGGATCTGACGAGTCGGAGCCGATTGCCGTGTCTGAGCCCAACCGAACGACGTTCATCGCGCTAGTCGTATTGGACGACGCGATCCGACGATTGCAGACCGCGGGCTCGCTGAAACCGCCTGAGCATGGCGTGCGGTTAGCGCTCGCCTACCTTTACAGCCTGTGCCTTTCTAAGAATCGCGATCCGTTCGACAGCCTTTGGCTGACGCTGCTCGGTCGAGATCGCCACCCGCCTGACTTCAGGGTGACGTGGGCAGGCACACAGTTCTCTCGCATCTGCCAGGACATCGGCGTCCCTCACGACATCAACCTGATTGAGGCCCTAGCAAAGGGGAGGGCGGACCCTAAGCCCAACCCCCAGCGACCCGCGCAGCTTGGAACGACATATCGTACCCGATGACGAGTTCCGGCCTGCCTACCCCGCCGATGCCTCTGCCGTCGGTTCGGATTGCGAAGGGCGAACATACATTGTGACCATGCCTGTTGCTCTGGATATAGTCGGCAGCGGCTCCACCTCACATGACTGATCGCCAACCTGGCCTCGCCCGGAAATGCCCTCAGCGAATACGCTCAAATCCGCGTCACCCTCACCTGACTCTGGTGCAAGATTGAGCCCGTTAGTCTCCGCCTGGCGACGATCTTGGTCATGCTTATCGGGCAAGTATGCCATCATGAAAGCGATGAGAAGCCGGCCATCGGTCAACTGGCGGATCCCGGCGGGACCAGTAAAGAACGGGAAGTCAATTCTGGCCGTGGCAGAGTTGTCGACGGTGCCGATGATCATCGCCGATCCTTTCCGATGCCCCGTCACGCGAGGGTGCCGTACTGCTGCGCCACCCGCAGCACGAGGGTCCGCTGCTTGATGCGTGGGGGGACGTTGTTCGTCGTGATGGTCAGGTCGACGCCCAGGCGCACGCCATCGCCGTCGAAGATGGTCGCCGACTGCTGCCCCGCTGCGATGACCGGCCAGAACGTGATCTTGTTGCCGACGCACGTCGGGGCGTAGCCGCTGTCACTCCGGATCGACAGCCCCGCGGCCGCGGACTCAACCGACACGGCCAGGACGAAAGACGCGACCGCCTCGCCGGTGATCAGGAACGGTGCAGGCTTCGCGTCGAGCGCGCCCTGCGATAGCGTGACGACGAACTCCTGCACGTCGGAGGGATCGACCGGCTGTTCGAACGCCGGTGCGGATGCTGGAACTGGCATAGCTCTTCCTCAGGTTAGGATCGTTGCGCTGCGGCTGCCGGTGTCGACCAGCGTTGCAGATCGAGGGGCCTTATCGCCCAAGCTGATTGTGCGGCTCGCGGGCGTTTGCAGGATGCTGACCGAGCGGATCGTGTAGCTGTTCAGGCTTGCCGGGCTGATGGTCGACACGCCCCCTGTGACCTGCTGCTGGACCGGTTGCATCGTGCCGTCGGCGAAGGTGTAGAGGACGCTGTAGAGGCCGTCGGTGACCCCTTGGGGAGCCCAGTTCAGCGACAGGGTTTCGCCCGGGCGTGTGGCCGGCGCGGTAGGCGCGGGGATGAACGAGGTGGCGACAAGGCCATCCTCCAGCTGCACGCCCGAAACATAGACGCCAGAGACGCCATCACCCTGCGAGGTCTGCTGGACCGTCCAAGCTGAGGTGCCGGCCTCCATGATGTATGTCTGGACGGCCGCAGCCGAGGTGCCGGACGTCGAGCACCGATACCGCCCGCTGCCGTAGCTGACGATCGCAGCTGTCCCCACGCCGCCTAGAGCACCGACCGTTCCAGTCGTCAGGTCGAAGGTGCCGCGGTGGAAATACTTCGCGCCGTCGTAGGCCCGCAGCCCAAACCGGGGCAGGCCGGACACCTGGGCGAATGCGGACAATGTCAGCGGCCCGGCGGGGCGGCTAGACGAGGCGTTCAATACGAAGCCGTGGGAGGTGTTCGCATTGGTGTTGACGAGACGGTCTGCCGTCGTGGTGCCGTCTGGCGCGACCCCCGTGTTAGCGACCCATGTCGATCCGATATTTTGCGCGAGGGGAATCGTTGCGGCATCGCTGACGATATAGTTCGTCCGCGGGGGCTCGAGCAGAAGACCGCGGCACGCCAGCGTCACCGGATCGAAATCGAAGCGCGCGACATTCGCCGCGCTGCCGAACTGGGTCAGTCCATTCGACCCAGTGAACGAGTAAGGCCCTGCCGCACGGGTTACCGTGGCACCCGACGGCAGGATCCCTGCGGCGAAGGAAAACCCTGCCATTTGGAATTAGGCCCAACCGCCAGCGACGAGCGCGGCTTGGAAAGACATCGCGTACCCCGCTACCTTCTCGGCGCGGTCGATCCCGTTGATGATGCGGCGCGCGGAAGTAAACTGGACAGGAGTGGCCGCCCCCTTCGCGGGTAGGTAGGTGCTGAACTTCCGCGCCGTGAACCAGCCCTCGGTCATGCCCAGCACCATGATCTTCGCCGAGATATCGGTCTCGAGCGCGCGATCGTAGTTGGACGTAAGCGCGCCCTTGAGCCCGAGCTCGTCGTCTGCCCGCTCGTAGTTATAGTCCCACGTCAGCTGGACATCGCCGCGACCGTAGGCAATCTGACCGCCATGCTTGCCCGGCTTGCCATATGGATAGTTTCGGCCGCGTCCGATCTCTGGGATCGGCTGCATGCGCTGGGCGGTTTCGTGGAACGAGGTGGCGAGCCCGTACGCGACATGCGCCAGGGGCGAACCCTGCGCAGCGAATGCGGCAAGCTTCGCTTGGATGCCCTCGACCTGCGCCTTCGTCATCGCCCCGAACAGCGGGCGAATCGCCGCGAAGAATTTTGCCGGCGCCGCCAGCCCGTGCGCAGGACGCGCAGAGGCAGCCGCCGACTTTGATGCCGTCGTCATCTTTATTCCTTCGGGTGTGAGCCTATTCGGCTGGTGGACTGTTCGGAGAGTGCCAGGGTGGCGCTCCCACGTGCTCGGGCCGGCCCGCCTCGCGATTCACACGGCGCTTGAGGCGGGCCGTTACCTCGGAAACATTCTCAGGGCAGGGCGTTCACCGGTCGCTGAGCTAACCCCAACGCAGCTCGGTCGGCCCGCCATCGCCCCCCGGTGATGCGGGCCGTTACGCCGCAGGCTTGTCTTCGCCCCCCGGCAACGTCTTGCGGACCCAACCGAGCGCAATTGAGATGATGCCCGCGCCTAGCGCACCGAGCCCCGTACCGATCATCAGGGCCAGAGCTGGGTCTGGACGCATCCGGATCACGCCGGCAGCGGAAAACATGACGACAAGCACAGTCACTGGGAGGTCGACCGTCCAGCGATGCTGCTCACGTCCGGTCTGTACCACGTAGAACCGCACCGCCAGGCACGCGCAGATTGCCGCAATCATGCTGCCGGCCTCGAATGGATAACCAACGAAATACCAGATCGCCGGGCCCGAAGCAGTAACGACCGCACCGCGGTCACTTGCGATGGCCGCCGCAGCGACCGGTAGAAATGCCCCCATGGTGGCCCCCGCTTTCCAAATCATCGAGTAGAGACCACGCCGATCGCGGCGATGAGGCTAAGTACGCCGATCGCGGCTGGCCGCTTCAGCATTGGCAGGCTCGCCCACATATCAATCGGGAACGGGCGGCGACGCAGCTGCGCGACCATTCCGCGAGACGACAGATAGAACATGCCCAACCCCGTGACGCCGAAGAGCAACGCGAACGGGTCCATGAACCGCTTGAGGGTGAGGAACCAGCCGGTCGCGGCCGGGTCGCGCGGGTTCCAGTTCCAGAGCGAGACCGCCTCGCCGCCGCAGCGGATGACGATCGCCAGCGCGAAGCAGAAGCCCGCAACCCGCCAGATGGTGACGGGGTGATTCCAGAGATCCCGCGCGCGGTTGCGCCGCCACGCGATCCACGCATCGACGGCGAACATCGCGGCGACGACGCAAACTGCCGTCATGCCAGCGAGATTGACCACGACGAGCCAGCCGTGGCCATCGAAGCTAGGGGGAGCGAGCGTCATGGGTCCATTCGCGACCGCCTGGGCCGCGAGGCTGCTATTGTTCATCGGTCTGTTCCTTCGTCGAGGCCGCCTGTCGGGCTGGCGAATGCCGGATGATCGCGGCGGAGAGCGCGCCTCAGCGCTGCTCAGGCTCAGTTGGCGACGTTGTATTCGGTGCCGAGCAGATTGAGCAGGGCGGCCCCGGTCGGCAGGTTCGCGTCGAGATGAAGGGCCTTGTTGAAGACCATGAACCGCCCGGCTTTCATCGTCGGATCGTTGCCGTCGAAGAACCACCCGCCGATGTTCCACCGATCGCCAGCCCCGGCCGCAGACGGACTCGTGAAGCGATTAGCGACGGTGCCGTTACGACGGATGTACGCGATCTCTTTGGTCGCCTCGTCATACGAGAAGATGCCGACGTGCGTGCCGGGCGCTTCACCGCAGGGCATCTGATCACCGCCGATCGTGAAGATCAGTTGCCCGCTGTTGTTGTAGCCTGCCGAGTTGTTGCCGCTTGCCATGATGGTGCAGGGCTGGGCCGCGGCGTCGCCTGCGGCGATGGTCCATGCCATCGCTACGGAGAACGAACCGGCGGGCCGGACGGCCGACGAAACTAGCCGGCGCGACGTCCCGCGAACGAACGACAAAGCCGTTTTCCCGTTGATCGATGAAACTGCCGGGCCATCTCCGCCTGCATCCTTGCGCGACCAGGTCGTTCCCGATGCTCGATCAAGGGCGACACCGTTGGTCACCGAATAGTCGGCAGGATCAAACAGGTGGACCAACCCGCTCGCGCCAGCCAGTCGAGCAAGCTCGACGGCGAAGTCCGAGACATCAATCCTCGGCATCCGCGCACGCGCAGCTGCGGGCCACCGGAAGCCGTCAGGCATCCGTACTAGACGTGCAATGGTCATGGAAAAGTCCTTTCGGAGGAAGGTTAGGCGACGCCGATCGCGTGATGCAGCATCCAGTTGTATCGAGGTTGGCCGTTGGCGCTGGCCGCGGCGAAGGTGTCGCGGATGCAGCAGCGCGCGCCGGTCGTTGGCCCGGCCGGTTGCCCGGCCGTGCCGTCAAGTGCGAAGCGGAGGGTCCCTGCGACTGCCGTTGCCAACGTCAGCGTGATCGTCGCGCCGCTGACAGCGATGTTGCTGATCGCGACCTCACTGCCATCGGACTTGACGTAACGGACGCCCAGCTGCCCGGGGTTGCTGACAAGCGTCGTGTCGATCGCCAGCGCTCCGCCCTCAGGGAGACGGCACGTCGCGGTGATCGTCACCCCGCTCCGCGTCGCTCCGGTGACATACAGGCCCGCCGCGCCCGCGCCGCGCGCCATCCGCGCCAGACCGTCTCCGATCATCTCGTCCATGCGGCGCTGCCCTTCGGCATCGGGATGTAGGCCATCAGCCATATGGGTCAGCGGGTACATCGGACCGACCACCGCAAATGACGCAGCGTCGTCCGCCATCGCCGCCATCTGGGCGAGCGGAACTTGCGCCGTCGTCAGTTTGTACGCCGCAGCGGTCCAGCTGGACGGCTGGACGATCAGGATCGGCGGCGCGGCCGTTGCCGAGAAGGTGATCGCACGCACGGCGATGCGGAAGGCGTCGCGCATCTCGAACAGGTTGGCCTTGTAGGAGGCCGTCGTCGCAGTCACGAAATCCGACTCACCCTGGACGTAGGGCATTGCGTCGACCGTGAACGCGAGACCCGCACGCCATGCTTGGAGCTTGGCAACCACGATCGTGCGGATCAGGTTGGCCCAAAACGGCGAGCCCGGCTTCAACTGATCATAGCGCAGGCCGCGCACCCCCGAAGAAGCATATGCGACCGCCTGCGTCGCCGGCAGGGCGCCGATATACCCGTGCACGAGACGCGGGCCGATCGCTGGCAGATTGTCACGGGCGGGGCCGGACAGGTCGAGCATCTGCCCAAGGTCGGCCTCGGTCACGAGTTCACCATAACGTGCCGGAACGATGCCGCCCGGGAACATGATGCCGCGACCTGGATCGAGCGGCACGCGGTCCAAACCGATCGGGCCGGGATCACCGCCCACGCTGTTCGACTGCCCGTATCCCGCAATCATGGCGACCGTCGACACGCCAGCCGAAACGACCGCGCGCGCGCTGATGTCGCGAGACTTCATCGCCGTACCGCGCAGCCATGCGATCTGGTCGCCCTGGACTGTCGGTGACGTACTGTCGCCTTCGCCATAGGTCAGATACGCACTGCCGCTGGCGTCGGTGAGGACAATATCACGGGCGCCGTCCGTTCCCGTTACTCGCGCAGCGAAAGGACCGTTGACGATCACCGGGAAGCCGTTGGCATTAAGCGCGCCGGCGACATAGCCATCCATGTCGACAAAGCCTGCCGCGACGTCCCCCGTGAAGACCTTGATCGTCTCGCCTTGAACCGTGCCGTCGGCCAGTCGAGCATGAAGCGCACCGTCAGCATCGAACCATGCCGCGACATAGCCGTCCGCATCAACCGCCAAGGCCAACCGGACATCACCCGTTACGAAACCATCCGGGTTTGCGTTCCGAAGTGCGGCTTCAGCCCGAGCAGCAGCAGCTTCGGATCGGCTCGCTGAAGTACTAGCATTCGCAATCAGCGGCGCGAGGATCTCAAAGCCATTGATGCTTACTTGAACGATTTGGTCACCGAACTGCACTGACCCGCTATTCGCCCCGCTGCCCGCGGATGCGGACGCGCTATAACTCGGGGGCCGATCGGTCGGGGCGTTGTCTGACCCAAAGGCTGAAGCCACCACGATGAAATCGCCGTATAGCCGAGTCTGCGCGTCGCCGCCGATCGTCCACTGCATGGCATAGGCGAGCACGGTGTTATCGCCGACCTCGCCCGTGTAAGGAACCTTGGTGGCGTCCGTCATGGTTGACGCGTTGATGCGGCCCTTGATGACGCTGGTCGGGACACCGTTTGTGGTGGTGACGCTGTCCAGCTTGAGCCCCTCTGCGGCGAGGGTCGTGACGGTGAGGAGCGAAATTAGCGGCGCTCCGGGGACGTCCCGGCCCAGGCGGATCTGCATCGCCATTGCTACGCCGGTCATATCGATTCCCGTCACGACGATCGTGAACCGCGCGACTTCGTTACGCCGCGCACAAATCGCGAGGCGGGCTGCAGTGTCTGCCATATTAGCCTCCGGCTACTGTTGCTGTTCGAGAGCGCGAATGCGGTTCACAAGCGCATCTATTTCGGCTTTCCCGTAGGTGCCGCCGAGCATTACCGCGTCTTCCGCTGACGTAGCGGTGTTCGCTTTGTTTGCGGTTTCGGCCGTGCCGGAACTAGCGGCGTATTCGATAGCTACAGGGTAGCTATCCGGAATGCTCAAATCCGGTGTCGGCGGTGCCTTTCCCGTTTTACCCAAACAAAACGAGTGCTTGGCGAAGGTTTCGGACCGGCACGTCAGCGTGACGCCCATCGTGCTTCCCTCGATCTCCCTGTTGCGTACAACGACGTCGCGCGCGTTCAGCGAGGCCTCTGGGATATCGACCGTCAGGCAGTCCCCAGGCCGGTAGCCAATCGCGTAGACCTTGGCGGGCAGGACGATGCCGTCGAGTTCGCGACCGTTCCACATCGCGTAGAGCCCAAGCTGGGCGCCTTGATCAACCTGCTGCACGAGCGGGAAAGTCAGTTCCGTTGGCCGGCTGCCGCCGTCGACGGTGACATACGCGGGGATGGCGATCGCATCGAGGGGCACCTCTTCCCATCCGTGCGTCTCCAGCCGCACACGCGGGATGACGGTGTTCCGCCGAAGACGGCGCGAGGCGGTGCCGGGCACGTCGACGTCGCCGGTGATGTCCTCAGCCGTGATCGTGCCGATTGAGACGCGCGGAGCCGTGTAGGTGCAGGACAGCTGCGCGCCGACGGGCATGACTTCGCCGCCGCCCGCCTGCGCGATCATCTTGAGGATGTCCCAGCTGTTATCGGAGTTCGTGTAGACGATGCCGCCGGCCTTCCAGCCGTTAGCATCGCAGACGTTCGCCCAATCGACGAAGGGCGCGATGTCGATTCCGCCGATCTTCATGCCGCCGCCGGCGACAAGCACGCCATTCTGGATCCGTCCGAATGCCCAGGTCAGCGCGTGGAGGGCAGGGCATTCGGACCAGACATAGGTCGCGTCGTTGCCCAGCCGACAGGCCCCACTGCCACCCGGATAGGTGCTGTCGAGGCGCGGATCGTAGACGTAGACGCCTTCGACCACGCGACCACGCTGCGGCACGCCGTTCGGGTAGATCTTCCCCTTCTCGTCGAATTTGAGGGTCCAGAGATCAGCGGCAAGGCCAGAGAGCTTGTGTGCGGCCGACCAGCCCGGGAAGTCGCCCTGAGGCCCCGCTAGCGCGCGGGTCTCGGGTACCGCCCCCAGTTGCTGGTCGAGCCACATATACCCCGTGTACGCCCCGCCGATCGCGGTGCCCGCCAGCGCAACGGCGACCTTGTTGATCAGGAGCGGGCCAAGGCTGCGAACGGGGCCGATGCTGTGTACCGTGACCCAGCTTTCCAAGCTGTTCTTCGTTCCGTAATACTGGCGGTGGACGACGTTGCCGCCGGAGTAGGTTCGCCCGATGACGATTGGCAACCCGGCGTCCTTGTCGATCTTAAACTGCGTCGCGCTCCCGCCGATCGATCCCTTCGGGGTGCCCGCGGCCAGCGATAGCACTGCGCTCGCCGCGCCCGCGATCGCGCCGACAGCCGTCAGCGTAGCGGCCGACACGCCGAGGAACCCGGCCGTTGCGCCGGCAGCGGCACCGGCGCCCGCGGTCGCGCCGATCAGGCCGGCACCCGCAGCAGCGCCAACACCCGATGCGACCAGTGCGACCGCGCCGATCACGAACGCTGCTGTCCTGAGGGTTTTCGACATCGCTAGACCCGCCAAGCCGCGATGTATTGGACCGGCTGCAGGATGTCGGCGCTGGCGAGATCCTGATGATAGCCCAGCACGCGCCCGTTACCGACGGCGATCGTCAGCGCGCCATCGAGCGGAGCCTCGCCGGGGATCATGACGATGTCGGCGACGCGCGCGGACGCGGGAGCCACCCGCTCAAGGCCCATCCCGTCGAGCGCCTCGGCGAGCGTGCTGTACCCGGCGCGCTTCAGCGCCAGCAGAGAACCCGCGCCGGTCTTGTACGATCCGGCTTTGCCCAACTGTGGACGATGGCCCATTTTGCGCAGCACGAACGCGGCCATGCGGACGCAATCGTTCTTGCCCAGTTCCCACGGCTGCCCCTTGAAGCGATCGACAGCCGCTTGGGCTGCCTGCTGGCGCCGGATCATCTCGATCATAAGCCGATCGCCCCCAGGAATGATGCGCGGGTCGTGCCAGTGATGACGCTGACCGCAGAGGGTGGTTTCTCGACGCCCCAGTAGCTGGTGCGCTCGATGCCGGTCATGTTCGACAGGCCGAGTTCGCCGGGCGCGACCAGCTGGTGCCAGGCATCCGACAGCCGCGCGCCGATCTCCTGGTCGTGGAATGGCTCGAGCGCGGAAGTGCAGCGCCATTCGACCGATCGCGTACCTTTGCCGACCCGGAGCCGTGGAACATCAAGCTCGCCGGCGAACAGCTGAATCGGCTCCGGCATGATCAGGCCGGTCGCGCGGTCAATCACCGCCAGCCATCCGTTGACCGCGCCGCCCTGCGCCGTTGCCGAAGTGAGTTCGGCCGCCGAAACGGAATCGGGCGGAACGAATGTCAGTGTCCAGTCGGGAGCCTCGTCTCCAATGCCATCCTTCAGCGTGCTTGCCGCGACCAGCGCGCCGAACTTGCTGTCGAGGCCCGTAAAGACCTTGTCGCCCCATGGCACCTCGCCAGAGCCGACGAGATGGCGCATTGTGTAGCCGGGTAGCACCACCTCGACGAGCGGCGCCAGCGGCGACTGCCCCGCGCGTAACGCCGCCGACATCTGCGGTGTGAGACGAAAAGTCACTTCCGCTCCTGAATGCTGAAGGCGAGGGGCTTGGTGCGGTTGCGCTCGAAGCCCGCGCCCTTGTCGAACCCGACCAGTTGCCCCTCGATCATCGGCTGGTCGAATGCTGCCTCTTCGCCGTCGACGGTGATGAAGCGCAGCATGGGCCAGATCGGCACCGAGGCCTTGCCGTCTGCACCCGCGAACACACGGCCACGGGTCATATAGACGAAATGGACCCCGCCATGAACGACGCTGAAGAACCGGCCGTGGACGATCTCGGTTTGGCGGAACAGCCCACGGAGGTTGAGCGTGGATCCGGTCTGCCCGGCGCCGTCGACCGCGATGCCGCTGCCGATCGGCTGGGGCCGGTTCGGCAAGCGTAGCTCAATCCGGGCGTCTGCCGTCGTGGCTTCCATGAGAAGCGCGATCAGCAGACGGCTTTCCGGATCCTGCCGCAGCTGAGAGGTCGAGACATCGACGACGAAGCGGTCGCCCATGCGTGGGATTTGCAGATCGGCGCCGCCGAGCACACCCTCTTGGTTGCCTGAGAAAAGGCGCGGGCGGATCGTCAGATCGTTGATCCGGGTCCAGGGGATGAAGACGCTCAACGGAATCGACCCAGTCGACGTGTCGCAGACGCCTCGGCATCTGCCGCGGCCATCATGCTACCGCCATTCGCCGCGGCGACGCCCATCGACTGGGACATCGCGTTCATCTGCGACAATAGGTCGGCCGTCATCACCGCCCCCCGAAGGTCAAAATGGTTCGTGACGGGTTGAGCATTGCCGCCATCCCCCATCCGACGCGTCGCCCCAGCCGGAGTGACGCGGGTACCGGTCGGTAGCCATGCCCGTTCCGGTCCGTGCTCACCCAACAGCGCAGTGCCGCCGGACCAGTATTCGGTGCCCGCCGCGAGCTTCGGCAGATACGGCCCGCCGGCCGCGCTGACGCTGCCGACATTCAGGTCTGCGCCGGCGAACGCCGACGAGCCGCCTGAGAGCGCCGAGGCGCCGCCGATCAACTTGGTGAACGCGCCGAGCAGCCCGCCGCCGCCCGCCGACCCAATCTTGCTGAGCGTCCACTTCGCGAGCATCTCCGAGATCGCGTCGAGGCCGCGCTGCCGGAAGATATCCATGATCGACTTGGTCCCACCGGTCATCGCGTCTCGGTAGTAGCCTGCGAGATCACGGATGCTGGCCTTGCGCTTTTCATAATCGTCCGCTCGCACCTGCACTTCTGCATCGCGCTGGATCTGGATCTGGTTCATCGTGTCGGCGAGCGGATCCTCGCTGCCGAATAGCACCTTGAACTGTGCAAGCTGCGCGTCGGCCTGGCGCTTCTGCTCCTGATGGTACGCCTCCATTTTGTAGCCGGAGGCCTGCCCGGTGGTCAGCCGACCAGCGGCCTGGAGTGCGGAAATCTTCGCCAGCGTTGCGGCATATTCGTCAGCCGCCGCGCGCGCGGGGTCGAACTGCTTGACGACCTCGCCAAGGTCACTGTCGAGCTCCTTGTTGGCCTTGGCAAGCTCGCGCGTTTCCTTCGCAGCATCACTCGCCGCGGTACGCTGCGCGGCCGTCCGCGCCCACTCGACATGCCAATGACCAGTCTCGGCGAACACCTTGGTCAGCCGCACGCCTTCGGCAGCGAACGCGTCCTTGATCTTCTTGGCCGTCACGCCCGCCTGAACCTGGATGTCGAGCGCGTTGCCCCGCTCGTGCGCGCTGGTCCCGGGCTTTGCGACTGGGTTTTCCTTGGGCTTACCCTTGGAGATCCAGTCGTCGTAAAGCTGCTGCTGCCGGGCGGTGCTGCGATCGGCGCTGTTGACCTGAAGCCCAGCGGCGCGCGCGATCGACGACGCCTCCCGTGAGGTGACCTCGCGACCGTACTGCCGGGACGTCTCGCCAGCGGCCTTCTGCTTGTCCTGCTCAGCCTTGACGGCTGCCGCGCGGTTGCGCTCGATCGTGGCGAGTTCCTGGGTGAGCGCACCGTCGACGTCCTGACCCGCCTTGATGCGCACGCGCGCCGCGTTGCGCGCAGCCGTAGCTTGGTCGTCGTACTGCTTCTTGATCCGTGCCATCGGATCGGCCGAACGTGCCGCGGACTCGGTCGCGAGGTCGATGCGCGTACCCATCAGGTTGCGCTTGGCCTCGTCGATCGCCTTCTGGTTGGCCTGCAGCTGAGTCTGAAGACCGGCGACGCGCCCGCTCGACTCGGTCAGCGCCAAAGTGCCGAGTTCGCCGCGCTGACCTGGCGCCTGCGCGCGCGTCTTGTCGATATTCTCCTGCGCGATCGCCTGATCGAGCATCGCCGCCGTCACCGCGCGGATCGACATCTCACGCTTCAGGTTTTCCTTGGCGAGGATGTTCGCACGCTCTGCGGCTGACCGCTCGCTTTTGGCCGCCGTGTCGAGCGCTTCGGTCTGCTCGCGAATGGATGCCGCGACGCCTTCCGCCGACCGCGCGAACCGCTCCTTGGCGATACGGGTGTTCTCTGTTTCCTCCGCGTCCTTCTTGAGCTTGTCGATGCCGTCTTTCACCGCATCGCTGAAGTTGAACAGCTTGCCGACCAAGGGGCCAAGCACGAGTGCGGCCGCGGTGATTGCGAGGCCCCATGGCCCAATCATGAACCGAGCGAAGTCGCCGGCGCGGCCTTCAAGGCTTGAGAACTGCCCAGCGACCTGGCCGCCCTGGATGGCGAACACCTGCAGCACGTTCGTACCCATGCTGATCTGTGTGAACGTGTCCTGCAGCTGGTAGCTAAGTCCCTGCATTGCTGCACGCTGCGCGCCAGCAGAATTGCCCGCGCGGCCATGTCCGATCGATACCGCGTCCAGCGCGGCCTGCTCCTGTCGCAGTTTAGCGACATAGTCGTCGAGCGAGATCGCGCCAGCGCTGATCAGCGTGCGGGCTTCGGCAATTTCCTTGTCGAATCGCTGCTGCGCGCCGAAGGCGGGATCGATGGCTGCCCGGAGCGCAACCGCGCGAGCTTCCATTTTAGCATAGGCGGCCTCGAACACCGCCGCAGACGATTCCGCGCTTTTCCCGATGTTGTCGCGTACCCCGGCAGCCATATCGAGCTTGGTCGGGTTGAGGCCGGGCAGCAGTGCGGCGAGCTTCGACGCCTGCTTGTTGGCGAATTCCATGGCCGCATCGGCATCGCGCCCGGCCTTCACCGCCGACTTCGCCAGGCGATTGAACGCGGCGTCGCCAGTGGTGCCGATGGCGTCGAGATCGGCAACGACCTGCGCCTTGCCTTCCGTTCCAAGCCGAATTGCGATCTGACGAGCCATCGGACCTCCTATTCGGTGAAAGCGTCGGGCTCTTCGCCAGACAGGTTGTCGATGATGATCGGCTCGACCGTCGGCAGCACGTCGGCGAGCAGGGCGAGGTCAACTTTGCGGGCGTTGCCCATCGTCATGATCGCACCGAAGTCGAGGCCGACCGGCGCGCCCATGATACCCGAACGAAGCTGGCGATCGCAGGCAGTCAGGACGCGCCAGACGCCTTCTTCGGCCTCGGTCTGCGGCTCTTCGACGATGTACGGGCATTCGTTGCACCGGCGCCCCGTGTCCGCGATGCACGCTTGCTGGCAGTATCGCTGTCCGGCATCGCCGCCGCCCCAATGCCACTCGGAGAGGCGGCGAAGTCGTTTCCCGGCTCTTCCCGCTCGCGCTCCGCGGTCACGAAGGGCACGACATAGGCGGCGTCGAATGCCTCGAAGGTGACCGGATCGGCGAGCGCCATGGCAAGGTTCTCAGCGGAGAAGGGCAGGGCCTCGCCCGCACCCTCATCACCCTCGTCCGCCATCAGGCAAACACCGCGCCAGTCCTGCGCGCCCTCGGTGATCAGGGCGCGGCTCATCGCGTCGCCCATTTCTTCAAGCATATCGATCGCCGAAGTGCCGTCATCTTCGCCCTCGGATGCGGACACGTTGCGCGCCGCGCGGCGCGCGCGCATCAGCATCGAGCGGTCAATGGGCGCGAAGAGCACTTCGGCGCCCATCACGGGGGTCCATGCCGGCCCCTGCGGCTTGCGGACGAGCAGCATCAGGAGGTGTACGAAGGGACGTCGTTGATCAGGGTCGCGACGACCGAGCTACCCGATGCCGCCTTCGAACCCTGCCAGTTGAACGCTTGCATGATGCCGTTCGGGCCGGTCACCGGCTTCTTCGCCTGCGGCATGAAGACGCGGCCGACGACGAAGATCAGGCTGAACGTGCCGAAATTCCAGCCGAACGAAAGCTCCATGGGCGTCGGGGGCGTGGCGGTCGCGGCGTCGAGCAGCACCCGGTCCTTGAACCGCACGTTTACCGAGCCGGACATCTGCGCCATGCCGGGGTCGCTGTCTTCGATGCGGCCATCGGGCTGGATCGTCTCGACCTTCTCGAGGTTGTTCGAATAGGTGAAGTCGGCCCCGACGACGCTGCCGAGCAACTGCCCATCCTTACGCACATAGCCGACCGCCTGCGGGAATCGCGTGGTCGCCAGTGACGCGGGGGTCGTGGCACCGACGGTCGCCGTGGTCGGCGTTGTTTCGCCGATGCAGATCAGGCTGCACGTCGCATTAAGCAGGCCCGAGCGGGACTGCGAGATGCGTAGCTGGTTGCCGCGCGCGCCCCGGTTGACTGAGAACGCCGGCACCTCGGGCGCGCCGATCTCAATCGACATGGATGGCAGATCGCGCGCGCCGGATTTGAAGACGTGGGTGAAAGCGCCGGATGCACCCGACGTGGTCGGATCCCCGAAGAACAGCCGCAGCCAGCGACCGAAGTTCCGGACATCTACCGGCACGACGACGTCGCCATCATTCGTCGCAACATCAGGCGTCGGGTCCTGCATCTCGCGCCCCTGTCCGAGCAGATCACTTTCGATCAGCGGACGCTCTTCGCCGAGCGAGTGGCTGACTAGGGGGACATTGAACCACGATGCGGTGTTCGCCGGCACGATGCCCGGCGTGTCTTCGAACGCGGCTACGACGCGCGCATTGGCACCGCGGGCGCGAGTAGGGACTACAGCCATTCGGCTTCTCCTTCAGGACAGTTCGGAATCGGTGACGTAGGTGGCGGTGAGCACGAGCTCGGCGCCGCGAGGCGGCTCAGCGCCCTCGGTGAAAATGTCTTCGCTGCCGGGGGCTGAAATGCTGAGCCATTCACACAAGCCGCCGAGATGACGGTTAGCTGCGATCGCGGCTCCGAACCTTACCAGCATCGCGTCGAGGGCTTCCTCGCTGGTCTGCGTGGCGGTCGAGACGGCTGTGAACTCGATCGGGATGCGATGGGACCAGTTATAGGCAAGCGGGCTGAGATCGACCTCGGGCTCTCCAGGGTCGCCGGTCCGGATCACGATGCGCCCGTTCGCCGGCACGCGTGCTGGCGGGGCCTCATCGCCATCCAGGCCGACAACTTCGGCCAGAGGGACCGCAACTGCCGTAAGCAGCTTCAAACGCTTCAGGATATCGAGTTTTTTGCTCATTTCATCCCCAGCTGTTCGGTGAACCGAGCCTCGAAATTGGCGGCCCAGCGCTGCGCCACGACGTCGAGGTCGAGAACCCTGGGCAGGCGAACGCTCGGGACCATGACGAACATCAGCACAGGCTTCGGATCACGGCCCTGCGCGCGGCGACCCTTGGTCGCGATCCGGAAACCGCGACCGTTGCGCGCGCCGACGGCGTTGATGAACGCCAGAACCCGGCCTGCGCGCCCGCGCTTGAAAAAGAGATCCTGATTGAACGCGTTCTCGACCTGCGCTGGCGTCATCTTGCTGCTCGAACCGCGACGCCCGCGCGCGCTGGGGACGTTCTTCGTTGGAATGGCGAGGAACCGGCGCCCGGCGAGCGGTACGATTTGCGCGCCGCGCGAAAACGCGTCGATGATGTCCGGCGCATTGGACCAGATATAACCCGACGGGGTCATGCTGCGGCGCTTCTCGGGAAAGACGCGATCGCGCCAGGTATTGGCGAGGCGCTGGCCCATCCCAGCCCCGGTGACCTGCTCGCGCAATTCGAGCAGCGCCTTATAGGTTGTGTCGCGCATGGCGCGCGAGGCGGCTTCGGCTAGGTCGCCCTCGATGCCATCCATCAGCGACTTCATGTCGAAGTCGATGCCGGCGTTGATCTTCACGAAACCGGGCTTCCGCCGATCGTGTTCGACAACCCCTCAAGATCCAGCATAGCCTCGCCGAGCAGCTTGTATCGGGCGTCACCCATGCGAATGACCGCGCCCCTTTCCGGCTCGGCTACGTCTGACTTGCGGATCTCGAAGACGTTCGTGCCCTCAATGACCTGCTGCTCACCGAAGCCGACCGACTTGTCAGGCTGCCCGCGGATGACCCGGATCGGGGTGGGTCGCTCGACGCCGCCCTTCGGCGTATAGAAGGCCTCGCTTGATCCCGGGGCGAAGAACAGGACGTCCAGCGCCGCGGCGAAGGGGTCCACGATCAGGACTTGTTTTGCCGGCGCGCGCGGATCGCCGTGATCAGATCGTCCTTCAGGATCGCCGGGCCGACTGCGACGGACTCGTTCAGCGCGACGGTGCGAAGTTCATCGACCTTCAGGCTGTCGAGGTCGTCGAAGCGCGCGAGGCCAGCCTTGACGAGGTCGTCGGCCTCTGCCGGCGACGTCTCGATGACCCCCTCGGATGGGAAGTGCATGTTGCCGCCGACGGGCGCTGCGCCGATCAAATAGATCTTCTTCATCGCCAATCTCCAGACAATGGACGGGCGACGTGTCGCGCACGCCGCCCGCCAGTTTTCACCGGGTAAGGGGAGAGAACCCCGGTGGGTTAGGCTGCGATCTGACCGGTGAGCAGTACGGAGCCGGTGACGTCGGCGGAAGATGCTGCCGCCGCCGCAACGCCACAGAGCACGTTGCTGCCGACCGTGGCGGTGAACGCCTTGGCGGTCGCATCGAAATAGATCTTCGTGGTGCCTGCGACCCAAGCAGTGCCTGCAACCTTCGGCAGCGGGCTGAAGACGCCGACACGGACGAAGGAGCAGTCTTCGTTGATCGCGGCGTCCGTCGAGGCGATCCCAACGACAGATCCGATCAGCGCTGGCGCACCGCTAGCGACTGCGTACGGTGCCGGGAGGGTGAGGTTGTCACCCAACTGGATATAGTTCTTCATCGATCAGGCCTCCTTCGACCGGTGAGCGACGATGGCGGCGATCATGTCGTCGGCCTTCGTGGCATCGTTGAGTGGTGCACCTTCCTTCAGCGCGATCACCTTGAGTTCGGCGGGCTTCAGCCCGACGAGGTCGGCGTTCGGATTGGCGTCCGGGACGTTCTCCGGGTCGCCGTCGAGCAGATTGTTGTCCTTGAGGCGCTTGGCCTCGTCGTCGGAAACCGTGAGCGGCCCCTCCGACGGATATCGAAGCTCGCCGCCCGTCCGGATATGCGGGTTGGAATTGACGACCGTCGGGGCCGCCAGAGTGATGATCTTCATGTTGCTGTCCTCGGGAGAGGACCGGGCGGCCGCTGGCCGCCCGGTCAGGGTCAGGCCGGAGCCGCGCCGGGGTTCTTGTACAGACCGCGCCAGTCGAGCACCTTGGCGGTTGCATCGAGTCGGGCCTTGAACTTGATCCCGTCGACTTCGAACGACAGGTGAGTGTCGGTGAAGACCTCTTCCTGACCCTCGAGGTGGGCGAGCAGCACGGTGTCGTACGCGTTCGGATCGGCTGCCATATACCAGCTGTAATCGATGATGCGCTCATCGATGACGAGCTGGAGCTTGCCGGAGAACGGGTTGACGTTCGCCGTCTGCTGCGCGGTGACCACGGCCAGGAACTGCTCGGCGGCAGTTTCCTGCAGCGGCCCGACGATCAGGAAGGCCGGACGGATCGACATGTTGCCGCCTTCCGCCGTCTTCTGCTGACGCATCGCGGCACGGGCGGCACCGACCGACGCGACGGTGATCGCCGTGCCGGTTGCGGCGAGGTTGCCGTGACCGCTGGTGAACAGTGCCGTGCCGTCATAGACCGTCGGGTTACCCTGCAGCTGGCTGTAGACCAGGTCGGATTCGAGATCCGCCGCCTTATTGGCGAACTGCGTCGGGATACGACCGAACAGCCCCTTGTCATCGTTGATGATCGCCTGGCGCGAGATCGGGATGATGCGCGCGTAGGTTGCCAGCTTGTAGGTATCGCCGGTGTCGGTCAGCGCGCCGTGCTTGATCTCGCCGTTCTCCTTCACGAGCAGCAGCGCGGGCGCATCGCCCATGCCGATGATCGAAGCCGGACGGAAGTCGGGCAGGGTGCCGGTCGATACCCAGCCGCGGAAGCTCTGCGGTGCGGCTGCGAACGCCTGGCGAACCCGGCGATTTGCCGCATTGCCGAGCGCGTTGGCGAAGTCGCTGGTCGTCAGCGCGCCACCGCGCATGCCGAGCGCTTGGCCCGCGACCTCGTGCTTGCCGAGACCCGACGTGCGGACGCCGGTGCGCTGGAGATAGTCGCGCCCGAGTTCGAGAAGCGTGAGCCCCCGAAATTCACGCGCGGCTTCGGCCCGCTCGCTGGTGATGCCCAGCGCGTCCGGCTTCACCGACGAGTTTGCCGTGAGCAGCAGAGCGTCTTCGACGGCAGTGCGATAGCTCTCGGTCTCGGTACCGGTGCGGCCGGCGCGAGCGTCGATCGGGTCGCGGGTGCGAGCGGAGATCAGGCGCTCCGAGATCCGGCTCTGGAAGTCGGCCTCGGTCAAAGGCGCAGCCTCGTTCGCCTCGATCAGTTCGAGGGCGAACTCGTTGCCCAGGTCGGCGGTGCGGGCGCACTGCTCTCGAATGCGAGCGATCGTGACCACCGCGCCGCGGGTCTGCGGTTCGGGGGCTGGCGCGGGCGCCGGGGCAGGTGCGGGAGCCGGGGCAGGCGTCGGCGCGGGTGCAGGAGCGGGCGTCGGCGCGGGCGCCGGCGCCGGGGTGGGCGTCGGATCGGGCATTGTTTGTCCTTCGGGATTCGCGGTCGCGCCGCGGATGGTGCAGGGATGGCCGCCCTGCTCGGCACTCCGCTGTCGCACTTGCGCAGCGGCATCGAATGGCACGGTGACGAACGAGAGCTCGACCGGCTCCCAGTCCGTGGCGAGCATGTGGGGATGCTCCCCCTCACGCTCCGTGCGTTGGAACTCGAACACGTTGTACGACACGCTCAGCGACCGAATGTGGCCGTCGATGATCTTCGCGACCGTGTCGGCGACATCGGGCGTCTTGGCGAGGCGTACGCGCGCCGTACCTTCGCCGTTGGCAATCGACACGCTGCCGGGCACGACCGATCCGAGAACGCTGCTCAGGCTGTACGTGTTGTGGCTGTCGAGCAGGCAGGCGCCTGCGTTGAGACGGCCTAGGCGGACCGCGCTGGCGTCCATCGACAGCTCTTCGACATAGTAACCGCCGTCGTACCAGTCGAACCGGATTCCGGCCGCGCCGACCGACCAGACGACCTCGATCGAGTTGTCGCTCTCACGATACGATGCGGGACGGGTCTCGGCAGAGCGCGAAAGGAGCGGTGCGGTGACCGACCGGGTGTTAAGATCAGGCATCGGGCGTATTCCCCACTAAGAGGTGGCGGGCGATCGCGATGAGCAGGCCGCGCGTTGCATCGGCGGGGTTGCTGGCAGCAGGATCAGAGGTGTCCGTCTGGAACGGCGAGAACGGGTCGCCCTTGAACGCCAGCCCCAGTTTCTTCAGCAGCGCCTGGTGATCAGCGATCTGCTGCATCATCTCAGGGGCATCGAAGCCCCGCGAGTTGAGCAGGTTCGGGCGGCTTTCGAGGCCCGCCTGCATCTCCAAGATGTCGGCCTTGGCATCACCCTCGCGATCGATGCTTTCGAACGGCGGGGGTGTCCACTTCATCTCTACTGGCTTCGCTGGGGTCAGGCCGAAGTCGCTCGCGGTGCCGTGGAACCAGCCCCAAACGCGATCGAGGCACACAGGGATGATCGTCAGGTACTGGAGCCGACCGACCGTCCGTTTGAACTCGAGGTGGCCGGCCTTGTAGCTGGAGAAATTCACGTTACTCAGGTCGCCGGTCATCTGTTCGTGCGTCACACCGACGCCGGCGGATGAGGCGAGCATCGCGACGCGGAACAGATCGCCGATTCCACCGGACTTCGGCGGAGTTGAGAAGGTGATCTGCTCGCCGTCTTCCAACGTCTCGATCATGCCGGGCACGAACTCTTCGATCGGCGGACCGTCGCGCTCGCCCTCGACCGGCATCCCGATGTTGGGGTCCTCGCCGTCCTGCGTCGGCGGGCGATACCGGAATCCGACCATGCATGCAGCGATGTTCGCCTTGACGACCTCGGCTTCGATGCCCTCATCGACGTCGCCGAGGCGCTTCACGACGCTTTCGAAGATCGAGACGCCCTCGGACTGGCCGATCCATTCCGAATGGAACAGGTGGATCACCTCTTCTGCTGGGAACCTTACGGTATCGAGCGAGGCCCAGCGCTGGCCCTGGCGGTGCTTGTAGAAGTGGTATGCTGCGGGCTTGTTGTCAGCGTCGTATTCGATCCCGCGATCGATACCAGCACCGACCTTGTGCGTGGCGAGCATACCCTTGTCGAGCAACTGGAGGCGAAGGGGAACGCCACTAGCGACCTTCACCGTGCGCTTGGCGATGAAGACCTCACCGTCGCGCAGCATGGAGCGAACGATCAGTTCCTGAAGCCCGTACAGGTCGAGGCGGCCGTAGTAATCGCAGGCTTTGACCCAGTCGGACCAGATCTTTTGAAGCGCTTTCGAACCCTGCGGGGCCCCAGTGACGCCCCATCCGACTAGGCTGTTTAGCAGCGCGTTTAGCGCCTTGCGAGCGAACGGGTTTTCCGCGACCAGCTGGAGGATCGTGAGCCGATCGACATATCGGCGCGGCCGCGCGTCGTTCGGATTGCCCGAGTTGATGAAGAAGTCACGATCGCCGCGACCGGCGAAGCGCTTCCCGCCACCGCTACGCTGCGGGGTCCGGTCCAGCATCTTGCGAGCCGCCTGCCGGCGCATACCTGCGACCGGCGAGACGTACCCAACGGCGCGATCGATCCAGTTCACCGGCAACGACCAACGCGGCCGACGATAAACCGGGTGCGCCGCGACGTCTGTGATGCAGCCGCCGCCAGTTCGGCTTTCACATCGGCACGCACCGCGCGCATGTCCGCCAGCGATTGATATTCGGTCTTACGACCGTCGGCGAACGTGATGCTACGAATGCCGCTGACGATCGCGGCGTCGAGCTTCTCAAGATCGGAAGGCTGATATGCCATCAGCGTCTCCTTTTCATCCAACTGCCCGACCGATTGGCGAACTTCGTCGGCTTTGGTGGGGCAGGGGGTGGTTCGTCAGTCGGCGGGGCCAGCTTTGGCGACCGCCTCTTCGGAATGTCGGCCTCAGGAGCTGGGGATACAGCCTCGACGACAGCGTTCAGCTTCATGCCCAGCTGGATCAGGCCGGCGAGCGCCGCCATGGCATTGACCCGGCAGTCGGTCGCTTCGTTGGCCTTCCCTTTCGGGCAGTCCCACACGGAAAACACACGCCCGCTGGCGACCTTTGGAAGCAGTCGCTCGGCGGTCAACTGCTCGTACCAGGACAGTTCGCGCTTAGTGCTGAAGTGCATGTAGCCGGGACCGGGCTCGGCGAATGTGAGCCGCGCCCGCAGCGTATCCTTGGCCGAATTGACGCCGATGATGATCGGTTTGAACACAGTACGCGTGCGGTTGCTCGGGCGCGTGGTCGGCCACAGCGGTGACCGTTTGCCGTTACGGTCAGATGCGCCCTTCGTCGCCCACACCTTCCGGCCGAGCCGAGCCTTCGAGAACTCGTAGACTTCCTTGGCTCGATGACCGCCGGAATCGATGCACGTCGCCTCGATCGCGAACTCGCGACCGTCGGCGCGCTTGAAAGTCCGCAGCAGCTGACGATCGACTTCGTCCCACGTCGACTTCTTCGAGGTATCGCCCTCGACGATGACGTACAGAAGCGACCAGCTTTCTTCGTTCGCGCCCCAACCGACGAACTCAAGCTCGACACGGTCATCTTGGGTATCGCCGCCGACCGTGATGATGCCGACACCGTCGGGAACTTCTGCCGGCCAGATCTCCGCGCGAGCGGCGAGCAGTTCGGCGACAACCTCCTTCGACGACGACCGCTTATGCGGCTTGCCCAGCTGGGTGTTATCGAACTTCACCCGCTTGTCGGGATCGTTCTTGCTCGCCAGCCACTTCGCGGCAATCTTTGGCGGCGCGTCGTTAGGCCAGGGGCTGAACACCTTGCCGGCCGTGAAACTCGCGTGCTCGTTCGAGACCGGCCATGTGCCGCAGTCCGGGCAACGCGCCCGATACACGGCATGCCGCGGCCCTTCCCACCAGTCCCACGTCAGCGCAACCGCATCGGAAGCAGGATCCGCCTTCCAGGCAGCGGCGTACGCAGACAACGGGTCGACGTGCTTGCCGCAGCAGCGGAAACGCTTGGTCTGGTGCCACCGGATCGTGCCCAGCGCAGTTAGGCGCTGGCCTTCATTCCAGCCGCACCCGCATGCCTCGCAAAGCACCT
Organism: Sphingomonas aurantiaca; assembly: GCF_003050705.1. GTDB lineage: Bacteria > Pseudomonadota > Alphaproteobacteria > Sphingomonadales > Sphingomonadaceae > Sphingomonas > Sphingomonas aurantiaca. Next base: position 242,467 of record NZ_QAOG01000004.1, read on the forward strand.
GAGCCGTTCGAGGATAATGCGCGGTGACGTTGCCGTCATCGTCATAGTCCTTGTCCCAGTTAATGTGCTTGAAGAAGTCGAGGAAGTTGCGGTGCCCGCATTCCGGACATTCGACCGAGGCCTGACGCTGATCCCCCTCCAGGTAGCTGCTTTCGATCAGGCTCTCGCCCTCGATCGTCGGCGAACAAACCCGAACAGACAGCGACCCAACGTAAGTCGCCATGCGCTCGTCAGCGAGACCGATCGGATCGCCCTCGCGGGTGATCGGATACTTGTCCGTCTCGTCGCAGAACACGCGCTTGACCGGGCGACGTGCCAGGTTGTCCGGACTGCCGGCACCCGCGAGGGCGAGGAATCCGCCGGGGAACGCCTTGTACAGGAGCGTCTCTTCGGCCGAGCGCGTCTTCTTGGTGCCAATCAGCTTCCGCAAGACAGGCGTGGCCCTAATGAGCGGGGTGATGCGCTCCTTCGAGAACTGCTCGGCAGCCGCCTCCTTGGGCTGCACGATGAGCATCGGCGCAGGGTCGAGGTGAACGAAGAAGCCGACCGCGTTCTCGATGAGCGCGGTCTTCATCAACTGCGTGCAGACCATGCCGGTGATCGTCTCGACGCCGAGCTCGGTCACCGCGAGCATTGGCCCGCGCGCAATCTCTACGGTCCTGGTCGACCAATCGCCCGACGTCGAGCCAGCCTCAGGGGCCAGCTTGCGGAAGCGGTCAGCCCACTCGGGGACGCTGATGCGTGGCGGCGGGGTAAGCCCTCGCCGCCACGATCGTTCTAGCCGTTCATCCTTACTCTGCGTTTGCGAAGTCGGCTTCCGGCTCGCCGAGAGAGGCGAGGTGCTGCTGGACATGCTCGTTCAGCGCCTCCAGCAGCGGCTCGACAGCGATCCCTAAGGAGGCGGCGATCAGCGGCGAGACGCGCGACGGCCAGTTGAGCCAGGCATCACGCAGCGACCGCGCCATGTTGAACAAGAGCGTCTCGGCCACTTCGAGATCTACGACATCACCGGCTTCGCGCCGGGCGGCCAGGAGACTGCGAGCGGCGAGACCGTTTTCCTTTACCCGTTCGGCTTCGCCGGTGAGGGCAAACCTGCCGGCGAGCACCTCGGCAATGAAGTCTTCGTCGTCGAGACGGAGCGGATCGGGCACCTGGTCCGCAGGTGCGGACACTTTCGCGCCGCGTTTCGGAGTGCGGACAGGAGGTGCGGACATTTGCGCGATGTCCGCACTACTGTCCGCACCCTCCGCAGCGCGCCGATTGGTGCGGCGCCAGCCAGTTCCGGCAAGCGATCGGTCAAGCTTACCGTCACCTGAAACCCGCAGCTTTCCTTCACTTATTGCCCGCCGGACCAGCTTATCGCTGCACCCATCAAGGCGGGCAAACTCGCGAATGCTGACGGTGTCGGAGGGTGCGGACATTTCAGGTGCGGACCCCTTTGGCGAGTTGTAGCTGGGGATCGTTCACGCCTTTGCCCCCCGTATTACTTGGGATACCCGGAAGGACCCGAAGGGGGTGGGGTTGCCAGGCCGCCGGCAAGCGCCCAGCCTCCCTATGCCGCGACTCGCGAGCAGGGGAATTCACCATGGCGAAAGACAAAGGCCCACCGAGCTATCGAGACGCGGGCACCGGCCACTTCGTAACCCCGGACTATGCTAAATCGCATCCAAAGACGACTGAACGAGAGCACAACAATCCACCGCCTAAGCGCGGTAAGTAGTGAAACCGTTGCCGCGGTCGCGTTGGCCGCGGCGCTAACCGTGAGCGGCGACCGCCGCGATCGCTGCGCACACAAGAGTGATAGCCACAGCTGTTAACGAGGATCTTAACACGTTAGCGTTGGCCGCGAGTACGTCCTCGTTGTCCTGGATCATCTCATCATAGTGTGCCGCCATAGCCGCTCGGTCTTCATGGATCGTATCGACGGAAGATATCTCCGCGAGCCAATCACTGGGACGATAGCCAGGCATTGACCACTTCAGAGGCTGAGCACTCCACAACGCGATAAGCGTGCCTATGCCGAAGCCGATGACAATCGTGATCAAGGATGCTCGACCGACGGGTGACGAAGGTAGTGCAACCAATGCCGCAATTGCCGCTGCCTCCAATGTTGCGAGGAAGGATGCGAAGGTCATCCCGCGTTGATCGGCGGCAATCGCTACCGTAAGCTGCGCCGCAAGCCGAGTCTCTGCCAGCCGGATAATCTCATCCAGCCGAAAGCCCGGTGCGATGGCATATGGAGACGTTGACATGCAGCCTTCCTTCCACACTGCGCCGACCAAGCCCGAGAAGGGTACGAAGGGCAACGCTGAAAAGATCGAGAAGCGTGACCGGGGCCAGGCTCATGACGAAAAGCCCAAGCCCAAGCCAGACAAGCCTAGCAAGACGAAGCATTGACCCAGAACGCGTTAGAGCCGCAACCCTTTCGGGCGCGGCTCTAACAACTGGTGATCTATGTACGTTGCGGGGGTGATGGTGTCAACTGTTGCGTGCCCTTACAGTGCATGCCTCACGTAGATCTGCATAATGCTTACCTGCGTCGGCCAAGGCCGCCTCGCCGTCTTCGTAAATGAAATTCACGAAACCGGTCCGAAGGCCCTTCTTGTCCGCACTGCTGACCTGTCCATAGTAGCCGCGGCCCGACGGGCACAGCGAGAGATCCCGGAACACCGCGGACGGACCATCAATTAGTTCGGCTCTCACTGCGTCGGTTGCATCGTCAATGTCCGAATCGCCGCATGATGTCAGAGCAATAAGAGCAGGGATAAGAAGGTAGCGCATATCGCCATCTAGCGCGGGGGGAGGGGCAGGCAACCGCCTTGATCGTCATTGCCTGGCGCGGACAGTCGCTGGCTCCTTTTAACGTAGGTCATGCCGTGAACGGCGCGTAGCGCGTCGTTTGGGGATCCGCGTGTCGCGGCGAGGTTCTTCCAGACCGGCCTTGGAAAACGTCAACCTCTTACAAGCATCCATTTTGGATGTTCTATCTCATTGACCGGACGCATGAATCTTTGGAGGTTACGTGACTTCGGCCTGGGGAGGCCGACTCAAGAGGGGATACTCAATGAAAATCGCTATCGGCGCGCTTGTTTGCGCGTTCGCCTTCGCTGCGCCTACCGTCCAAGCTCAAGTCGCCCCGGCTGCTGCCGCCACGACGACCAACGGGACGTTGCGGGCTGGCACGTCGGTCCCTCTTAAAATGTCCGAGGTTCTCTCGACGAAAGGAAAGAAGCTGAAGGTAGGCCAGCGTTTTCAACTGGAAACGGCGGAGAACGTTACAGTCGATGGGAACGTCGTGATCCCTGCTGGAAGCCCTGCTGTCGGGGAAATCACTGAGGTTCGTAACAAGGGGATGTGGGGCAAGTCGGGCCGCATCAACGCGCGTGTCCTGTATGTCCGTGCCAACGGCCGGCAGATCCGGATGACTGGTTCTCTCGATGACAAGGGCACAACAGGTACGGCGGGCGTTGTTGGTGCGGTTGCGCTGCTCCCGATCGCAGGCTTCTTCATGACCGGCACTAGCGCTGAAATTCCACTCGGTGCCCCGGTCAATGCATTCATTGATGAGGACATCTCGGTCGCAGTAGTCCCGGCTTCTGCGCCGATGGTCGTCGCGCCGACGGCGCCCGTTCCTGTGAGCGCCGGGGTGCCTGTGAAGCATTGAGGGTTCCGCCCTCTTGCCAGAATAGGCTGCAAGAGGGCGGTTCAGGGTACCCGCTAAATTAGGCGCTCCTTCATCGCGATGATGTCGGCGACGAACTGGACTGTGGTGCGAGCCGCGCTGACTTGGTCATTGCGGCACTCAGTGAGGTCCGACCCGGCGAACCCCGCGGCCATGTCGAAGCGGCATACGTTCTCGAAAAGGCTCCAATATTTGACCGGCACGTAGCCCTTGATCCGCTTTAGATCGTCGAGGGCTTCCTGCTCTGCCCACCCGTTTCCCTGACCGGTACCGGGGATGCGTGCCAGATCCATGACCAGGCCCTTGCCACCTAGCCGCGACCATAGCGTTTCGCAGTAGTCGATCGCGTCCACCTGACTATCGGACAGGAGCTTGGCCGCCTTCCAGCGCGCGACCGGCGTGCCGCCCCGGTTGATTAGCGTCTGGGTGGTCACCACGCGGCCACCATCTCGCAGCGGCACGTCTACAATGGCATGCATGCCACGCGCCACTTGAACAGCGGGCGCGCCGATCGCCTCGGCCTTCGCTGCCACTGCCTCCGCAACGCGCTGCGCGGGCGACTTCGGCTCCCGCTTGATCTTCGTGCTGACCTTGGGTCCACGTGCCATCGTCTCAACCCCGCTTCTGTTTGAAAATGTTGGAAGCTGTCGCGCTCAGCTGACGGTTTTCGGCCCTTCGTGCGTTGATGAACCTCGAACCATGGAGATCATCATGACCGACAAGAACGCACCCGAGCCTGTCGACAACGTCAGCCTCAAATCGGGCGACGCCGATCGAACCGCGGACGGCTTCGGCAAGGGCAAGGGCTACTCTGGCGACGAGTACGACAGCGAGGATCACGCCGCCGAGCGTCATTTGCAGAACCGTGACGGCGCCCAGAACGCTGGTGCGGATGAGCCTGCCGACGGTCGGGATATCCCGCCGGAAGCTGGTAAGCGTGCCTACATCGATAACAAAACCGGTGAGGTTCACGGCAGCGGATCGAGCGCTGGGGGTGGCAATCCCGGCGAAGACATCGACCTCGACACGTCGCGAAGCGGGCCCGAGGAATGACGGGGGCAGGGGGCACGTGGCGATCACGCGTGCTCCTCCAGCTTCCGAGCATCGACCGGCGGACCGGGTATGGCCATCCGCCGGTAACGTTCCGCGGTTGAGCGACTGGCCTCCCGGGCCTCGTCCTGCGCCGCGACCTTCGTACGCAACCGGGCCTCGATCCACGACACGGGCTCGGCTCGGCCTGCAGCACTGAGCAATGCCGCGTTCGTTGCCTCCTCGCCGTGATTTTTGAACCATTTGGCAATGAGGCTGCGAGCCGTCTTGGCCGACAGTCCAGCCTCACCCAGCAACGCCACGCCTGCGTCGAACAAAACCTTTTTCGGATCGATCGGCGACGGCATGGCGCCCGTTACGATAGTAACGGAATCTTTCTTCTGTCCCTCTCCCTGTCCCTTGGGAGGCTCAAGGACTCCCAAAGCCTTCCCTGAAGGATCGCTTTGGGAATGCTGTTGATCGTCCTTCTGGGATCCCCACCGCTTGTTGTTCCCCTTCTTGGAGCGCTCGCGGTAGGATAATTTCTTAGCCCAGGCCTCGGTGGCCTTTTCGCAGACAACAGGGTGATACAGGCGGCCGTCGCTGCACTCGACGAAACCTCTCAGCGCAATCGGCTTCAACTTTTGCCATTTCGTGCCGGCGCCGGACAGGTGAGCGAGCACGCGATCGTCGGCTGGCAGGCTACCGGCCGGCACCTGCTGCCAAGCCTTGCACCACAAGGTCATGGCGGCCTTGAACTCATCGCCCGTCGACAAGGCGAACAGATCACTGTCGAGCAGGCGGACTGTGTCGACAGGCATGAATGCGAAGTCCCGGAGGTCGCAATCGGACGGCGTGAGAGGGGCGGGCAAATCAGCGTTCGGCATTGTTATGCACCTTCCCTGGAACTGTAGAAATCGCTGCCGCGGACGGCGGAGTTGGCGCCGAAGAACCAGCCGATAGCCTTGCCGGAGGGGCCGCTGCGCCGCTTGGGGACGAGAAACTCGACCTTGTTGCGGACTGCTTCCATGTCCGTCCGCCACTCTTCGTATTTATTGTCGAAGGGGTCCGGCTCCTCCTTCTTGAGGTATTCCTCCTCGCGGTAGACGAAGAGGATCACGTCAGCGTCCTGCTCGATCTGTCCGCTGTCGCGCAGGTCGGACGGCATCGGTCGCTTGTCGGGACGCTTCTCGACGTCGCGGCTAAGCTGCGCCACCGCCATCACGACGAGGCCCTCGGACTTGGCGAACTGCTTGAGCCCGACGCTGACCTCGCTCGCATGCTCGTAAGGTGACATGCCCTTGCGACTGTGAGCCATCAGCTGGAGGTAGTCGACAACGACCAGTTCGAGCTTCTCGCCCTTCGCTGCCAGCCTGCGCTTGTGGCTGCGCGCCTGGCGGATCAGCTTGGCGAGCGTCAGGCCCGAGGTTTCGTTGATCTCGATCGGCAGTTCGTCGAACCGCTCTTTGGCAGCGATGACCGCGCCCATTTCGTGCGAGCGAACTGTGCCATCACGAACGTGTTCGTACGGTACGCCGCCGCGTGGCGAGAATGTCATGTCGGCGAGCATGCGGCGGGTGAGTTCGTCGGCGCTCATCTCGAGCGAGAAAATCAGGACGCCGTGCCCCATTCCGGCGGCGCCAATTGAGTATGACGTGACCAGCGAGGTCTTGCCCATGCCGGGACGGCCGCCGACGACGACTAGGTTCGACGGGCGCAACACGCCGATCGCGTCGTCGAGCGAGTTGATGGTCCCGCAACGGACGCCAATTATCGGTTTGCCGAAGCTGTTGATGACCACGTCGGCATACTGACCAACGGATCCTTGCGCGGTGACGACCTGCTCCGCCAACTCGGCGACTGCTTCATCGGCGTTTGCAACCAGTTCCTCGCGCGTCACTGACAGGTCGCGCGCTGAGGCGACGACGTCTTTCAGGCCTGCGACCATCCGCCGGCGGCTCGATAGCATGGTGATCTGGTCGAAGTACGCCTTGGTCCGCGCCTTGGGTCCTGCGTTGAGGTTGGCTGCGGCCAGCACCGAATACGCGCGTGGCCATTCGCCATCTTCGGCAAAGTGCGGGGCAAGCGTCACAACGTCGACCGCGCCGGATGCCGACTGTTCGATCATCTTACCGTAGATGCGGCCGTACAGCGGGACCGAGAAGTCCGCCGGGCGGCAGCGATCAGCAACCTCGTCGATCAGCCGGTTGTTTGCGAGTAGATCGCCGAGAAAGCCGATCTCGGCCTCGACGTTGTAAAGCGGGCTCGCCGTCTCGGCCGTCGCGAACTGCTCTTCGAACGCGCCGCTCATGTCCGGATGCCCCGCAGCTGGTCGTTCCAGTCCTTGAAGCCCTCGGCTGGCCACATGATCCGCGTCGAGTAGCCGTGCTCGATGAGCTCCTCCTCGACCTTCTCTACCGCGGCGCGGCCTGCTGCATCATTCTGGCCGGCGATCACGATCGAGACGATGCGACGCGGGTATTCGATGTAGGGCATCATCGCGGTGCCCAATGTCACCCAGACTTCGGCACCGAGCTCCTGTGCGAGGCTCAGGCCGTCTTCAGGTCCCTCGGTCACGATCAGTTCGTCACCTACGCTGTAAGCGTCCGAGTTGATCCGGAGCGCGCCGCCCTTGATCCGACCCAGGCTGCGCTTGGGCTTGTCCATGCGCGCCTTCTGCTTACCGCCGTCGGCGAGGAAGATGCGCTGCAGACCGATCAGCTGATCGTCTCCGTCGACCACTGCGCCGACAAGGGCGGGTAGATCGGGACCACATTGACCCGTTTCATCGTCGTACCAGGCGGGCGTCGTCGCGAACCGGATCGTATGCGGTGGGGGCATGATGATGCCGCGGCTGCGCAGATAGACCTCAGCAGGCGTGCCGGGGGCAGGGATCGCCTTGTCCCAGACCGCTTGTGCGCGATCGATGGCACGTTGCCGGTCACCTTCGTCTTCGGCTGCCGCCTTAGCGCGTTGCGCAGGATCCACGCCGGGCAGGCTAGCGGCACCCAGCCACTTCATCGCGTCGAGGAAGCCGATGTTCTCGGTCTTCATCACGTACTTCACGATGTCGCCGGACGCGTTGCAACCGAAGCAGTGATACGTGCCCTTGGCATCGTTCAACTGCATCGATGGCGTGCGCTCGTTATGGAAGGCGCACAGGGCACGCTTCTCGTTCTTGCCGGCGCGGATCACTTTGCGGGTGCGGGCGACGACGTCGCTGATGTTGTAGCGCTGCTTGGCCTCGTCCACCGCTTGGCGAAAGGCGGCGTCGCGTTCTGCCCGAGCCGTATTGCGGCTCACTTCACGCCGCCTTTGGAAGCTGCAATCATTTCGAGCCACTGGCAGGTGATCGCATGCGCGCGACGGATCAGCGCCTCATGGGGCGCCACTTCTTCGACTGTCGTTTCACCGTCCAGTTCGGCGCGAATGATGGACGGCAGCAACGTAGCGAGCGTGACTGACGCAGGATCGTCGCCTGAGCATACCGAACCGGCATCAGCCCAGCGTCCACCGACCAGCGCCAATAGTGGATCGGCGAACCGACCTCCCCATTCGTGGCAACCGGCGAGGAACGTGGGCAGGTCGATCGGGGAGGCGGTGTTGGCATACGCCGCCGCCCGATCTTCCGACTTGCCCAGTACGCGACCCATGTCGCCCCAGGTTGCGCCGTCGTCGGTCTTGATCGATGTGATGACGGCGTTCTGCGTATCGACCGCGGTTGACGCGGAGAACGTACGACGGCGTCCGTGGATGTACGGTGCGTTCATGCGGCAACTGCCTCTGCATGGCGAAGGACAAAGAAGCGCGTGCCGAGAATCACGTTACAGTGATGGCTCTGGCGAACATGCTGGCGGCGATAGTCGATGCGATGCGTGACTTCGGCGTACCGAACGACATCATTCATGGATTCTTGGATCGCCTCACCGTGCTCAACTCGGTCAGTCTTTCCGGCATGCCAGCGGCGATTATCGGCGACTTTGTCGACGTCATTCGCGGGACGGTGGCAGACAATGACTGAGGGTGGGGTGACCGCAAGCATCTTGGGGAGCGCGATCACCCCTACATCCGTCGCGCCAGGCGGGGCGCGCATAGCGGCTGGACTGGGAGATATCAGCCAGCCCCTCGGATGTTGGTCGTCGTATGTCTCACAGGGATGGCCGATGCTAACAGGCATTGCCGCATACACAGATCGAGAGGCGCTATCACATGCTGTCATGCGAGCGGCCGTTCGGAACAAGAGCTTGCTGTCAGGGATCGTGCGGTCCACCCTCGATCCGCAGCGGTACACTGGGGAAAATGAAGCATGTTTAGAGACGACACGTTATCCGAGCACGAGGCCCCTCTCGTGCAGAACCTATTCGACAGAATTGTCGAAGCTGACCGTGGCTCACTCGCGAGCGACACTGACATGGCAAAGTACCTTCTCGATACTTGGCAGCGAGCCGCAGAAACTGTCATGCGCCCTCTCAAAACACGTACTCAGCTCGAAGCGGAGTTGGAGCGATTGCGACCATCAAGCCCGTTCGATATCGGGGACTAATCAACGAGCAATCTCGGTTGACGCCGCGTTCTTGCGGCTCCCAGATCGACGAGAAAGCGCGGCCCTCCAGAGGCAGGGGGAGATATTCGCCGGCGTTCGAGGGCATGGTCGCGGGGCCGTCGATCTCGTAGTCCCGCGCTTCCTGCTCAAGCGGGAATGGCTGAAGCGCACCGCCTTGGGAGGAAGCAGTATCGAGCGTACGGTCAGCGCTCATGCCGCTTTCCTACGGTTCTGGCGTGGCGAACTCTCGCCGGCGTCAACAGCGCCTTTTCCGTCGGCGACGTACAGCGCCATGAAGTTAAAAATTTGGCGCTGGGTTTCAGGCCATAGCCGCCGAGGCGCGGTTCGCTTTTCGCCGCGTAAGTCGCGCACAAGCTTCCAGTCGTTAAGCGCAAGTAAGCCAAACTTCGCATCTGATATGCCGTGGGCGCGGCAAAACGCCTCAATGCTTTCGAGTAACGCTGCATCGTCCATAAGGCAGCAATATGCGGGATGTATCCCGCGTGTCAACGTGCTGTTGATGCGTGTGCTGCCAATATTGCGGGATTTACCCCGCGAGGGTATTGCGGACCATGCGTAAATACGAAGACGTTCAAGTTGATGCGCTGCGTCATGCGCTCGAAGAGGCTACGAAGCCGGGCGGCCGATGGAGTCGCCGCGCGCTCTCTCTCGCGGCGGGCCTCGGCCCCGACGCCGTCCGCGACATTATTTCCGGCAAGAGCAAGGCACCTGGGTTTAGAACCGTTGTAGCACTCGCTGACGTTCTAGATATATCGTCAACCGCGTTTCTTGGATTGTCAGATGAAATCGCTGATGCTCCTATGGTCCCAATACTGGGTGCCATCGAACCGGGGGTATGGCGAGAAGAGCCTCTTGGGGATCCGTCACGAGCGGAATTGATACCGGCCGTGGTAGATATCGCTCTACCCGACATCAAGCGCTTTGCTGTCCGGATGGTGGGCTTGTCTATGGATGAGCTATTTGTCCCGGACGATGTGCTCTACTGCGAATATACCAGAGAGAATGAGGTTCGTCTTAGCGCTGGCCATCTTGGCGTTATACTGCGGGAAAAGAATGGCCTGTATGAGCTTACCGCACGTGAGATAGCGATGAACGAAGTAGAGGAGGTGGCGCTGATTTCGCGCACAACCGTCCCAAGCCTGAGCTTTCAGAAGACGGTCTCTTTCAATAGCGATTATATGGCGGTGGACGGGGACGATAATGTCTATGAGGTAATAGGCATAATTAAAGGGGTGTACCGGCAGGTCCGAGGCATTGATCGCATGCGGGACGTGTCCCGCAAATAGTGCTTGACGCGGGATGTGTCCCGTATCAGAAAGAGTGTCGTGCTGGGAACTGATTATGAGCCCAAGCGCGACGCAGGTTAGATAGCGAGCTCGCTTTGGCAGCCCCCTCCATCTTCTGCGGTCAACACGTGGGAGATGCATCATGGCAACGCAGCCGCTCTATCAGTCGTACAACCCGCCCGTACCGTTCCCACCAAAACCCGATAGTTGTGTAGGCGCTTCAAAGGGGGCGGCCGCAGTTGCGGTCAATCGCGCTGTGGCGAAGCTTCCGCCGGTTGTTCGCGACGCGACTCTTGATGAGATCACGATCGCGGAGCAGGCCGCAGCGGCCATTAGGCAGGCGCACCTCTCGCTTACGCCGGCGTATGTCTCAGCGTTTCTGAAGTGGGGCGCTGCTGCCTCGGCTCTAGCGACGGAGAGCGCCAGCGATCAGGAAAGCAGCGAACGTCTCGACGTCCTGCTGGAATCGATGGATACTCTAAGTGAGACCCCGTCGGGCAACTTGGCAGACCTCGTTTTCAAGACCTACGTGCTGGCGCTCGAGGCCACTGACAGCTCGTGCTTTGGTCCGATGCGCGAGACAAGCCGCGACGAGGACTCTCTGGTGGAGAACTTGGGGTACGCGGCATATCGCGACATCCGCAATCTCGATCCTTTGCCCGCAATGCTCGATCAGCTTGGCGCGGCGGGCTGGCGTCTCTCAACCAGCACTGTGGCTTATACCCGGTCGATCGGAGACGCGATCACCGGCGCGTTTACGCGAGCAATTGCTGGCGCCGGTGAGGCCAATGCCGATATCGGCCATTTTGGCGCCGATCCGCACGCAGCGTGGCTAGCCGATCGCAATCGCGCGCAGGCCACGATCAATGCCGCTGACGAGACGCTCACCGACGAAGCCGCAGATGCGCTGAGCACTTACACGGTGAAACGGGACCTCGAGATATCCAAGACGCCTGCAACCACGCGAGATGGCGTCCTGGCGAAGCTCGCCTTGATCGCGCAGATCAGCCTTGAGGGCTGGGAGCCGAACATGGACTGGTGCGCATCGGCGCTGGTCGACGCTCAGCGCGTGGCAGGGGTTGGATCGCTCGCCGGCGCAGTCGAAGAACGCCACCGGGATATGGCGGCATGACCTGCGAGCGAACCTGTGCCAGCTGCAAGTGGTGGTCGAACGAGCAACCGCAGCTTGCCACCGCCTCTCGCCGGGCGGCGGGTGCCGATCCGGAGATCGGCACCTGCATGATTGCTCCCCCGGTCGTCGTTCGCCTTGCGGGAATACAGGGCAGCTATTTCCCAGAGACCCTCGCATCGCGCGGCTGCGGGCGCTGGGCGGGCCCGAATGGCGGCCCAAATGGTGGGGAGCGCGTAGGGCAGGGCGGGGAGGTCGACGCTACCGTCACGCCGTTCCGCAGGATCGCTGCGTGACACGGGCTCCCTATCTACTGGCGATAACGAGCCACGAGGGCCGTCAGCGCTCGGCCGGTCACACGGTACTCGGTATCCTCAATCAGCAGGCTAAGCGCTCCGGGCGCTCCGTGCAGTCCTCGGGCCAACTCGGAAATCATTTTGCCAGCGGATCCCGAAGCCAGCGCTTGCCAGCCGCCGCCCGCTATCCGCTCGATGGAAGCGAAATCGTCTGGATGAAAATTGTCGTCCATTCAGCTTTCCAAGGCCGGTCGATCAGGATCAGCGATCATCGCACGAATGTCGCTTGGACTGTAAACTGCGGTCCCGTCATCAAGTTTGATGACAATGTTATCGAGCGAGCCAGACGAGCCGGTGGCGACGAAGGCAACTGCAGACTTCAGATCGTCGCATACGGCGATTGCACGCTCTCGTTGATCACTCGCAGCCCCGAAAGGCCTGCCGTAGGGAGTCGCTGGCGCGCTCCAGGGTATGCTCTTCATAATAAATTGGCCTCTCTTTTGACCTGGCGGACGGTGCCCGCGCGTCCCCCTATGCGAACGGCGCCTACGCGGGCATCGGACGGCTCAGAAATCGACGTATCGCCAGCCGATTTCCGTGCTGCCCTTATGCTGGGCGATTGTCAGTTCAATCGGTTCCTCGCCGCAACCTTCACAATCGAACCTGATGGCCAGACCATCCCGACGACCGCTCGGGTTCATAGCGCCGTGTGCCACCGGATCGACTTTGATTTTTCCGCCCGACACCGTCGTTTCAACTACCGTCGCACGGTCCTCGCCTCTGTCGTAGACAGTAACGCCGGTGTGATGGAGGTTCGCACTACCGCAACGTGGACAAAGCAAATCAGCGGTTCCACGGCCGTACGGTCGGGTCTTAATTTCGTCACTTTGAGCCCAGGCGTTCGTCATGACTAATCCTTCCTCATTCAAATTTAGTGCGAATCTGCTATTGCGGTTTGGTCGGGGTTACACGGCGCCAGTGCGTCTCTTATCGTCGAAGCGAACGATAGGTTGTCATGATTTTGTTGAGCTCGGCAACAGCGGGCGCGATAATTTCCGGAAGGGATTTGAAGCCGCCAGTTATAGAGTTCTGACCTCGAGCAATGCCCACTGCGAATGTGATGTCCCCTCGAGATCGCAGGTAGACTTGCCGAGCACTCGAGGTTGCTACGCGCAGGTAAACGTCCGTCGTATCCGAATCCGTATCGACCGGTGTCAAGCGGCCTGCAGTGCGACCAAGTTCATCGAAGGCTACGATGAGCTCGTTGTTGTTTACTTCGGCAACCATCTCGAGCGCCTCTACCAAAGCCCGAATATGGACGAGAGACTGGTCTATTTCGTATGCTCGATTGCGACGTTCGCTCCGTCCAGCAATCCAAACCGAGGTACTGACGGTCAATATGACCCCGATGGCGGCGCCTGTCACATCGGAATTGATGAGCAGCACTCTGATGTCCTTACGAGCGTCGAGAACCCAGAGAACGCAGTAGGCAACAATCAACCCGGCAGCGCTGCCGACAGCCAAGCTCAACCGAATGGTCGGCCAATGCCATTCAACTATCCTCCGCCTAAGTTCGCTCAGCAAATTCGTCCTCCCGCTCGGCGAACAATCAACCGCCTTATTGAAGCGCGCAGGCATAGAGCACGACGTCTCTCGGGAAGGAAACAGTAATGGGAATGGCCCTGGAACGTCTGCCGGATTGGCCAGTGGCGATGAACCGTGAGGTTGCCCTCGCTTACACCGGCGTTGCGGAAGCCCAGCTGCGCGAGTGGGAGCGGCGCGGGACTGTCCGCTTCTGCATGCGCGGCCCTCATGGTGCCGCGATCGCGGCCCGATCCTCACTCGATGCCGCAGTCCAGAGCCTGTTTGCCGCCGCTGCTGACGATAGCGCGATCGAGTTCGACTGATGGCGATCGCGCGATTGCCGGCATACGTGCGGCCGATGAAGCTCGCCGGTGACAAGACCGGCTATTATTTCGAGCTGCCGGCCTGGGCACGGCCGACGAAGGATCCGAAGACCGGCAAGCTGACACCTGCTGTGCGTCACGGCCAGCCGTGCCCGGTGATCTCGACAGCGCTCGGCACCGACCTGGCGCAAGTTCACGCGAAGGGCGCGGCGCTGAACGAAGCACTGCGCGAATGGCGAACCGGCGAGATGGGGCAGGGGCGTATCGCAGAAGGCAGCGTCGCTTGGCTGTTCCAGTGGTACCGAGAGCAGGAGCGCTTCACCAAAAACAAGGCGAAGACCCGCAAGGACTACAAGGCCCTCATGGACATGCTGGTGGCCTTCGAACCGAAGGCCGGTCAACCGCCGCTCGGTAAGCGCATGGCATCCAAGGTCGACGCAACCGTCGCGGACAAGCTTTACAAGAAGCTCAAGGAGAAGGGCGATCGTCAGGCGGCCTACGCCATGCAGGTCTGCCGCCTCGTCTGGACCTGGGCGGCGCGCCATCACCGCGTGACCGGCGTGAAGGAGAACCCGTTCAAGGGCATGGGGCTGTCCAGCACGGCCGCTAAGGGCAATCGCGAGACCAGCAGGGCAGAGTACAATCTCTACCGCGAGACAGCACGTAAGCTGGGCTTCCAGTCGATGGCGACCGCCGCCGCGCTGTGCTTCGAATGCTGTCAGCGCGTCTGGGATGCGTTCGGGTTCGAGGATCCGGACGGCGTGGAGCGCCGGGGTATCGAATGGGCGGGATATCGGCCCAGCGAGGCGATCAGCTTAGTTCAATCTAAGACTGGAAACCCTGTGACTCTACCGCTGTCGATCGTTGTGCCCGGCGAGGACGGCAAACCCGAGACGGTGTCGCTCTATCCGGAGCTGGAGGAGGAGCTCGCTCGATCGCGAGCCGTTGTCGCGGCCGACGCCGAGGTCATCGTTCTCGAGGAGCGCAGTGGGAAGAAGTATCGGGAGCGGCGTATGTCGTCGGTCCATCGCAAGATCTGCGTGGAAGCCGGCCTACCAAAGGATATGACGTTCACCGGGTTCCGGCACGGCGGGATCACTGAGATTGGTGACGCTGGTGAAGACGACGTCCGTTCGGTCTCAGGTCACAAGACGCTCGCAGTCACGCGAATTTATAATAAAGCAAGTGTAGAGAAGGCCCGCAGGGTTGGGGTTGCGCGGCGCGAGCACATTCAAGCATTAGGGGCGCTACCTTTGTAGCGGAGCGACGCAATCTAGCTCGTCGATGCCTTCTTCTTTTTTGTCGACTTAGCTTTCACCTTTAGCGCCTGTTTGCCGCCGAACAATCCCGTTATGACCATTCCAATGAGGCCAATAACTGCTACAGCGGTACTGCCTGCAATGATCGCAAGGATAGTGTCGGACAACTCGAAGGTCGTCGTGCCTTTAAAGCCTGCGGCGATGAGTAGCACGCCAACGGCGACGCAGTACCAGACAACGAACCAGAAAACCCGGTTCGAGTAGCCCTCCAGCATTCCTGCTCGAACGTCGTCGACCGTCTTCTTTGCTTTGAACTGGATGAGTTCGGCCTGCGCTGACTCCAGCTCAGACGACAAAGAGCCAACGAGCTCAAGGTAGAAGCTCTCGGCATTCCCTTCAGGTTCGGCCGACGGAACGAGCGGGGCGCTCTCAATTAGGCCTGGATCAAGCCGCGGTTTGTTGGGCACGCTGAGCTAGCTCGTCGTAATGCTGCCGGATAGCAGCTTGGTCGATCACAGCGTTTTTACCGGTCGTCGAGTAAGCGTTGAACCAAGGCGTTCCTCGTTGATGGGTCAACGCGGAAAGCTGCGCCCCGCCGAGGCGGCCGTAGCGACTCCAGACGTTGGCGACTACGGCGCGCTCACGATCATTTAGATGCGCCGCATACGGCTGCGCCCGTTCATCAGAACGCCATCCAAAAACACGTGCAGCCTGGCTATCCTCGGCCGTAACCATCCGGGTCAACGGCTGCTTACCGAAGAACTTAGTATGGTCGTACAGCTCGCGGTAAACGGGGCCGAAATCCCAAGCCTCGACGGGATCCTCGATCAAGCGATCGCCATTAATTGCCCAGTTCCAGCCATTGGCCAGATATGCCAGTTTCTGAAGCTGCATCTGGGTGAGCGAGCCCAACGCGCCGGGTTGGCGAAGAAACTCGTTCGCAATTTCGACAGAGCGATAGGGCATCAGAGTCGCTCCTTTCGTCGCTTTTGTACCTGCCTACGATATAGCTACTTCCCGAGAAACAGCAAATGCCGCGACGGTCTTGTCGGAAGACCGTGTCGGAACATGTCGGGAGGACAAAGCTCCGCCACCGTGGAAATCGTTTGTTTTCATGGTGGTGGATGGTGGACGCACTTGGGCTCGAACCAAGGACCCGCTGATTAAGAGTCAGCTGCTCTACCAACTGAGCTATGCGTCCATTCCGGGGCGGTTTTGAGTGGCGCCTTGGTGTGGCGCCCCGCTGCTGGAGGCGCGCTGTTAGCAGACTCATCGGGGGCCGCAACCCCTTTTTCGTCGATCCGAGTCCGTTTTCGTCAAACTCGGCATATTTTTGCAGATTAAACCGATTTTCGAGTCACCAGCCGACCGTCTTGCGATTCTGGCGGTCGATCGACATCAGGATGCCCAGACACAGCAGCACGGTCATCTGCGCCGAGCTGCCGAAGCTGACCAGCGGTAGCGGGATGCCGACGACGGGGGCGAGGCCCATCACCATCATCAGGTTGATCGCGACGTAGAAGAAGATCGTCGTCGACAGCCCCGCCGCGGTCAGCCGGCCAAAGCGGGTCTGTGCGCGCTGGCCGACCTCGATGCCCCAGCGGATCACCAGCAGGAAGGCGAGGATGAGCAGGCAGCCGCCGACCAGCCCCCATTCCTCCGCCATCGTCGCGAAGACGAAGTCGGTATGGCCTTCGGGGAGGTAGTCGAGATGGCTCTGCGTACCCTGAAGAAAGCCCTTGCCCCAGATCCCGCCAGACCCGATCGCGATCTTTGACTGGCTGATGTGATAGCCGGTGCCGAGCGGATCGCTTTCGGGATCGAGGAAGATCAGGATGCGGTTGCGCTGATAGTCGTGGAGCAGGAAGTTGATCGACAGCGGGATCGCGATCGCCGCAGTGATCGCGCCGCCTACGAACAGCCGCAGCGGGATGCCGGCGAGGAACATGACGGTCGCGCCGCCCGAACAGATCATCAGCGCGGTGCCCAGATCGGGCTGCTTCATGACGATCGCCGCGGGGACGCCGATCAGCAGCGCGGCAGGCCAGACGCCGCCGAACCGCCGCGTCTCGCCGGGCGGGAGCATGTCGTAGAATTTCGCGGCTGCCAGCACGATCGCAGGCTTCATGAACTCGGAGGGCTGCAAGCGGATGAACCCGAGATCGAGCCAGCGCTGCGAGCCGCCCGAGACCTTGCCGAGGATCTCGACCGCGATCAGCGACAGCACGATCAGTGCATAGGCGGGGAGCGCCACCGCCTTCCAGCTGCGCTCGGGGATGTAGGAAAGGCCGATCGCGCCGGCGAGCAGCACGAAGAAGCGGATTCCCTGCGACAGCGCCCAAGGCCGCAACGAGCCGCCCGCGGCGGAATAGAGCACGACCTGCCCGAAACAGCCGATCGCGACGACCAGCAGGATCACGAGCCAGGGCAGCTTTGCGAGCGGTTCGGGGACGATCCGGTTCATCGGCGGCTGGTCATGGCTGGCGGTCCCTCGAATCGTCTTCGGCCACGCTTGCGCCGGGGGCGGTGAGCGCTTCCTGTGTCGCGTTGGCCAGGTCGGTCGCGTTCGCGACCGCGGGCGCGTCGCTCGGCACGATCGCGTCGGTCTTGGTGGCGATCGCCGCGGGTGGCGCGGATTGCGCCTTGCGATACGTCTCCGCGGTCGCGGCCATGCGCGTGCGGATGTCGCCGCCCCAGGTCGGTTCGACCTCGGCGAGCGATTTCAGCGCGCGCTCGCGGTCGAGCATATAGGTCATAATGTCGCGGCCGATCATCGGCGTGTCGAGATTGCGGACGGTATGGCCGTTATGCTCGAGCACCACCGCCAGCGCATAGCGGGGATTGTCGGCGGGGGCGAAACCGATGAACAGCGCGTGGTCGCGCATCTTGAACGGCAGCTGCCCGTTCTTGAGCACGCCCGAGCGTCGTTCGGCCATCGTGATGCGGCGGACCTGCGCGGTGCCGGTCTTGCCCGCAATCGCGACGCCGGGGATGAGCAGTTTCGCCGCACCGCCGGTGCCGCCCTGGTTGATCACGCCGAACATCGCATCGCGGACGCGCGCCAGATGCTCGGAATCGATTGCGAGGGCAGGGGAGTCGCGATGGACGTGGTCGGCAAGGATGCTCGGCTGCAACGCGCGCCCCGACGCCAGCCGCGCCGCCATCACCGCGAGCTGCAACGGATTGGCGAGTACATAGCCCTGGCCGATCGAGGCGTTCAGCGAATCCGCGACGGTCCAGTCGTGCTTGTACTTCTTCAGCTTCCACGCCGGATCGGGGACCGTGCCGTAACGCTGCGTCGAGAAGGGCAGGTCGAACTTCTGGCCGAGTCCCAGCGTGCGCGCGACGGGCGCGATCGCGTTGTAGCCGACGCGGCGCGCCATCTCGTAGAAATAGATGTCGCAGCTCTGCATGATCGCGTTTTTCAGATCGAGCGGGCCGTGGCCGCTTTTCTTGTGGCAATGGAACACGCTGGTCCCGAGCCGCATCGCGCCCGAACAATTGACGCGCGCAGACGGGTCGATGCCCGCGTTCATCAGCGCGAGCCCGTTCATCGGCTTGACGGTCGAGCCCGGCGGATAGAGCCCCTGCGTCACCTTGTTCATCAAGGGCACGTGATCGTCGTCGCTCAGCATCTGCCATTCGAGATGGCTGATCCCGTCCGAAAAGCTGTTCGGATCATAGGCGGGCATCGACACCATCGCGAGCATCTCGCCGGTGCGACAGTCGATCACGACGACCGACCCGGAATTGGTGCCAAGCCGCCGCGCGGCATATTCCTGAAGCCCCACGTCGATCGTGAGGCGCGCAGTCTTGCCCGGCACGTCGGGTTTGGTCGCGAGTTCGGCGACCAGCTTGCCGCGCGCGGTGACCTCGACTCGCTTGGCGCCGGCGACACCGCGCAGCTCGGTCTCGAGCATCTTCTCGAGCCCGTCCTTGCCAAGCTTGAAGCCGGGCGTGACGAGCAGCGGGTCGCGCGTCTTCTTATACTGCTCGGCATTGGGCACGCCGACATAGCCGGTCAGATGCGCGACCGCGGCGCCTGCGGGATAGCTGCGCGCGAAGCCGCGCGTCGGCGCGACGCCGGGCAGTTCGGGCAGGCGGACGCTGACCGCGGCAAACCGCTCCCAGTCGAGATTCTCGGCGACCTGGACGGGCTGGAAGCCGGCGGCGTGCTCGAGGTCGATCGCGATCCGTTCGACTTCCTCGGGTGGCAGTTGCAGGATGCGGCCGAGCAGCGGCAGCACGCGCTCCTTGTCGCGGAGGCGATCGGGGATGATGTCGACGCGGAAATCGGTGCGGTTGTTGGCGATCGGCACGCCGTGGCGGTCGACGATCCAGCCGCGCCGCGGGGGCAGCAGCGTCATGTTCACGCGGTTGCTCTCGGACAGCATCGTGTAGCGCTCGTTCTGCGCGACCGACAGCCAAGCCATCCGCCCCGCAAGCAGCAACCCGACGCCGCCTTGCGCCGCGCCCAGCATCCAGGCGCGGCGCGAGAAGCTGTACGCCTGCGACATCTCGGTGACGATCCGCGGCGTGCTCCTCATTCGGCACCACGCTTGTTCTGGATCGCCGCGACGATGCGCGCGGCCAGCGGGAAGGTGAGGATGGTTACCGCGATCTGCGCGATCAGGATCGTGTCGACATGCGCACCGACCGGGACCGCGATGAACCGGCCGACGATAATGCACAGCGCGATCAGACCACTCGCGATCAGCCAGTCCTGCCAATGGTCGCGAAAGGCGAGGCGCTGTTCGAGCATGTCGATCGCGACGAACGCGAGCGACCACATCAGTACCGCGCTGCCGAGCGGCTGGCCGCTGACCAGATCGTCGAAAAAGCCGAGCGGTGCGGCTGCCCAGGGCCGGAACGCGAACCGTGCGAGCAGTCGCCACGCCAGCAGCATGACGAACCCGAACGGGGGGAGCAGCGGGATCGTCGCGACCACCGGGATGATCGTGATCAGCGATCCCGCCATCACCGTCGCCCACGGAATTGCGCGCGCGCGGCTGGCGGGCAGTTTGGTCTCGAACGGCTTGTAATCGACGCTGTCGACGACGCGGGGGCGGCTCATCGCTCGGCGCTCACTGTTGTGCGATCGGGCGGGGCGGGGGGACGGGCATGAACACGTTCTCGACCAGCGCGAAATCGAGCGTGTCGGGATCGGCGAAGGTCCGTGCCATCACCGAATCCGAGCCCGCCTTGGCGACGCGCGCGACGGGTACGCCGGGGCCGTAGATGCCGCCGGTGCCAGTCGTCACGAACAGGTCGCCCGCGTTGAAGCGCACGTTGGTCGCGTTGACCGAGCGGATGTCGACCATCCCGTCGCCGCGCCCGGCCGCGATCGCTGGCAGGCCGTCGCGCGTGCGGCGGACGGGGACGATGCTGTCGCCGTCGCTGAGCAGCAGCACGCGCGCGGCGTTGGGCCCGGTCTCGACGACGCGGCCGATCAGCCCGTCGGGGCCGCGCACCGGCATGCCGGGCTTCACGCCGCTCCACCGGCCCGCGTTGAGCAACGCGTAACGCCGACCGCTCGACGCGCTCGAGCTGACCAGCCGGGCGGTCACGACGGGTTCCGCCGCGCGGTCGCGGATCGCGAGCAGGCTGCGCAGTCGGCGATTGTCATAGGCGATCGTCCGCGCGCGCATCAGCAGCGCCCGCGTCCGGTCGCGGTCTGCCCGCAGCGCGACATTCTCCTGCTTCACGAAGAAATACTGGCCGATTGCCTCGGGGATGCCGGCGATGCCCGAGCCGACCGTCGCAAGCCCAGTCGACACCGGTGCCGTCACGCCTGCGACCCCCATCCGCAGCGCGGAGAAGGCGGGCGGATTGAAGGTCGACGCGACAAGCAGCACCAGGCCCACCACCGCACCAGCGACGGCGAGCACATAGCCCATGAACACACCATATTGCCGGCGCCGGGAAAACCCCGTGCGCCGGTCGCGGGCTGGCGCCATGCGCCTGTCCCCCTGTCTCGGGCGCCGCCGAAGCGCGGAGGGATATCCCCCCGCGACTCGGACGACGCGATTTCGTGTCCGCGTGTCTTAAAGCAAAACCAACCTGTTAGCCGCTCATCAGCACGCCGCGGAACAACGGATCCTCGAGCGCGCGGCCGGTACCGAGCGCGACGCAGGTCAGCGGGTCCTCGGCGACCGTCACCGGCAGCCCGGTCTCGTCGCGCAGCACCTCGTCGAGCCCCTGCAGCAGCGCGCCGCCGCCGGTCAGCACGATGCCCTGATCGACGATGTCCGCGGCGAGCTCGGGCGCGGTGTTCTCGAGTGCGACGCGGACGCCCTCGACGATCGTCGCGACCGGCTCGCTGAGCGCCTCCGCGATCTGGCCCTGGTTGATCTGGATCTCTTTCGGCACGCCGTTGACGAGATCACGGCCCTTGATCTGGATGATCATGCCGATGCCGTCGACCGGCGGCTTGGCGATGCCGACTTCCTTCTTGATCCGCTCCGCGGTCGCTTCGCCGATCAGCAGGTTATGGTTGCGGCGGACATAGGAGACGATCGCCTCGTCCATCTTGTCACCGCCGACGCGCACCGACGTCGTGTAGGCGAGGCCGCGCAGCGAGAGCACCGCGACTTCGGTCGTGCCGCCGCCGATGTCGACGACCATCGAGCCGATCGGCTCGGTGACGGGCATGTCCGCGCCGATCGCCGCCGCCATCGGCTCCTCGATCAGCCAGACCTGCGACGCGCCCGCGTTCGACGCGGCATCGCGGATCGCGCGGCGTTCGACCTTGGTGGAGCCCGACGGCACGCAGATTACGATCTCGGGCCAGCGCGCGAACTTGCGCGGCCCGTGCACCTTTTGGATGAAATACTTGATCATCTGCTCGGCGACGTCGATGTCCGCGATCACGCCGTCGCGCAAAGGCCGGATCGCCTCGATGTTGCCCGGCGTCTTGCCCATCATCATCTTGGCGTCGTCACCGACCGCCTTGACGCGCTTGATCCCGTTGATCGTCTCGACGGCGACCACCGACGGCTCGTTCAGGACGATGCCGCGGCCACGGACGTAGACGACGGTGTTCGCGGTGCCGAGGTCGATCGCCATGTCGTGCGACATGAACTTGAAGAAACGCGAGTAGAAGGCCATTCAATCAGGGTCCCGTAATCCTGGCCGCCGGACGGGCGGCATTTCGCACACATCATCTCGCGGGACCCGCCGGTGGTTTCGAGCACCGGGTGCCTAAATAAGCGGGCGTTTGCGGGTCGCGGGATGCCGTCGCTTGGTCTAGACGGAAACCCATGTCAATACGGCGCCTCCCCGAGCATCTGGTCAATCGCATCGCCGCCGGTGAAGTGGTGGAAAGACCCGCCAGCGCGTTGAAGGAGTTGGTCGAAAACGCGATCGATGCAGGCGCGGGGCGGATCGCAATTCTCCTCGTCGAAGGGGGGACGTCGCGGATCGAAGTCGCCGACGATGGCTGCGGGATGACGCCGGCCGACATGGCGCTCGCGCTGGAGCGGCATGCAACCTCGAAGCTGCCCGACGAATATATCGAATCGGTCGTAACGCTCGGTTTTCGCGGCGAGGCGTTGCCCTCGATCGCGAGCGTCGCAAGGCTGACGATCGAAAGCCGGATCCGCGGCGCCGAAGGCTGGGCACGGACCGTCGACAATGGCCAGGTCACGCGCGAAGGCCCCGCCGCGCTCCCGCCCGGCACGCGCGTCGTGGTCGAGGACCTGTTCGCGCGCGTCCCCGCCCGCCGCAAGTTTCTACGCTCCCCCCGCGCGGAATATGCCGCCTGCCTCGACGTCGTCCGCCGGCTCGCGATGGCCCGGCCCGACATCGGCTTCACGCTCGAGCATGACGGCCGCCGCGCGCTGTCGGCGATGCAGGTCGAGGATCGGCCGGGCCGGGTGGCGACGCTCACCGACCGCGCGCTCGCCGACAATGCGGTGGCGATCGATCTGGAGCGCGAGGGCGTCGTGCTGGGCGGCGTCGCGAGTATCCCGACCTACAACCGCGGCATCGCCGACCACCAATATCTGTTCGTCAACGGCCGGCCCGTGAAGGACCGCCTGCTGATGGGCGCGATCCGCGGCGCCTATGCCGAGATGCTCCCGCGCGACCGCCACGCGGTCGTCGCGCTGTTCCTCGACATCCCGACCGACCAGGTCGACGTCAACGTCCACCCCGCCAAGACCGAAGTCCGCTTCCGTGACCCCGCCATGGTGCGCGGCCTGATCGTCTCGGGCCTCCGCCGCGCGCTCGACGCGGCGGGCCATCGCAGCCAGCGCGCCTCCGAATCCGCACTGTCGATGTGGCAACAAGAAAATTCCTCTCCCCCCGGGGGAGAGGAAGGGGCCCGTCCGCAAAGCGGATGGGAAGGTGAGGGCACGCCCCAAAGGCTACCGCGCGAAAACCGCCACTACGGCGCGGTCAACGACGCGCGCGCCACCTTCTTCGCCGCGCCCCCGCAGGCGCGCGCCGAACCCGCCTGGACACCCCCGCCACAAACCGCATCCTTCCCGATGGGCGTCGCGCGCGGCCAGGTCGCCAAGACCTATATCGTTGCCGAAGCGGAAGACGGGCTCGTCCTCGTCGACCAACACGCCGCGCACGAACGCCTCGTCCTCGAACGCATGCGCGCGGCATTGATCGGCGGCACGATCGCCAGCCAGGCGTTGCTGATCCCCGAAGTCGTCGAACTGGACGAATCCGCCTGCGACCGCCTCGAAGCGCGCGCCGAGGAACTGTCGGACTTCGGCCTCGATCTCGAACGCTTCGGCCCGCACGCGATGCTGGTCCGCGCGACGCCCGCGCTGCTCGGCCAGAGCAACCCCAAGGGCCTCGTCACCGACCTCGCCGATGAACTCGCCGCCTTCGACGAGGCCTTGTCGTTGAAGGAGCGTCTCGACGCGGTGGCGGGGACGATGGCGTGCCACGGCTCGGTCCGTGCCGGCCGTATCCTGTCGGTCACCGAAATGAACGCGCTGCTCCGCGAGATGGAGATCACGCCGCACTCCGGCCAATGCAACCACGGCCGCCCGACCTGGGTGAAGCTCGCACACGGCGACATCGAGAAGCTGTTCGGGCGGAAGTGAGGAGAAAGACGGCGCTTGGTGTCGACGGGCGGGTGGCGTGAGGCGTGAAGCGTGAGGCGTGGCTGTCGCTGACGGATCGACGGTCCTATAGCGTTTCACGCCCGACATGGCCTTTGTCGCCGGTTCGGGGCATGGGTCGGATATGGATGCTCTGTCGTTATTCGGTCTAGCCGCGGTCTCGTTCACCTTGCTATGCTATGCCAAGGAAGCCGGTTCGCACTGGTGGACGCTCGGCTTCGCGTTTGGGTGCGTGCTGGGGTCTATCTACGGGTTCCTCCAGGGTGCCTGGCCCTTCGGGGTGGTCGAGATGATCTGGACGATCGTCTCGTTCCGTCGTTGGCTCAAGATGCGTCGCACGCCTGCGCAGGGTGCGGAACCGCTCGCTTGACAGCGCGTTGGCGCGCGCTTATTCGAACTCTCCCCGACACGACGGTTCCGGCGGCGCTTGTTTGCGTTCGTCGCTATCGTGCGTTCGGATCATCGCTAAGAGATGGGCTTTGTGCAGCCATGCCGAAGCCCGTGGAGCAGGAGAACCAAGTTCATGGCACGTATCGCGGGTGTTAATATCCCGACCAACAAGCGCGTGGTGATCGCGCTGACCTATATCCACGGCATCGGTTCGACCAAGGCCAAGGAAATCATCACGAAGCTCGGTATCGCCGATACGGCGCGAGTCCAGGACCTGACCGACCAGGAAGTCCTGCACATCCGCGAGACGATCGACGCCGATCACACCGTCGAGGGCGATCTGCGCCGCCAGACCTCGATGAACATCAAGCGCCTGATGGATCTCGCCTGCTATCGCGGCCTGCGTCATCGCAAGGGCCTCCCGGTCCGCGGCCAGCGCACGCATACCAATGCGCGCACTCGCAAGGGCAAGGCCAAGCCGATCGCCGGCAAGAAGAAGTAATCCACTTTTTCAATGGATTACTCCGCCGGCGCTGGTCCCAACGGGCCGCCCGGCGTCACGCAGATACAGGTCAGGAAATACACCATGGCACGCGAACCTCAGCGCATTAAGCGGCGCGAGCGCAAGAACATCACCTCTGGCGTCGCTCACGTGAATGCCAGCTTCAACAACACCATGATCACGATCACCGATGCCCAGGGCAACGCGATCTCGTGGTCGTCGGCCGGCGCAATGGGCTTCAAGGGCTCGCGCAAGTCGACTCCGTACGCGGCGCAGGTCGCAGCGGAAGACGCCGGCAAGAAGGCCGCCGAGCACGGCGTCCGCACGATCGAAGTCGAGGTCAAGGGCCCCGGCTCGGGTCGCGAATCGGCACTGCGCGCACTGCAGGCTGTCGGTTTCCAGATCACGTCGATCCGTGACGTGACCTCGATCCCGCACAACGGCGTGCGTCCTTCGAAGCGTCGCCGCGTCTGATTCTCCGCCTCCCGTGCGCGGTTGATCGCGCCGCACGGGTGTATTTTCATGGTCGGCGGACACACCCGTTCGCCGGCCCCCAAATTAGGGGAAGCAAGTGTCTGTCAACGCAAAGAACTGGCAGGAACTCAAGAAGCCCAGCGGCCTGGAGAAAAAGGCCGGTGGCGACACCAAGCGCAAGGCGACTTTCATCGCCGAGCCGCTCGAGCGTGGCTTCGGCCTGACGCTCGGCAACGCGCTGCGTCGCGTGTTGCTCTCGTCGCTGCAGGGCGCGGCCGTCACCTCGATCAAGATCGAGAACGTGCTGCATGAGTTCTCGTCTCTGGCAGGCGTCCGCGAGGACGTGACCGACATCGTCCTCAACGTGAAGCAGATCGCGATCCGCATGCAGGGCGAGGGGCCCAAGCGCCTCCAGCTCTCGGCAACGGGTCCGGGTGAAGTCAAGGCCGGCGACATTGCCGTCTCGGGCGACATCGAGATCATGAACAAAGATCTCGTGATCTGCCACCTCGATGAGGGTGCGACGCTCAACATGGAGCTGACCGCCGACATCGGTAAGGGTTACGTGCCTGCGACCGCAAACCGCCCGGCCGATGCGCCGATCGGTCTGATCCCGGTCGATGCGCTGTACTCGCCGGTACGGCAGGTGTCGTACAAGGTCGACCCGACCCGCGTCGGTCAGGACCTCGATTACGACAAGCTGACGCTGACGATCGAAACCGACGGCACGATCACCCCGGAAGACGCAGTCGGCTATGCCGGTCGTATCCTCCAGGACCAGCTCGCGCTGTTTGTCCACTTCGACGATTCGTCGGTGACGCGTTCGTCGGCCCCGATCGGCCAGGCAGCACCCGCTGCCGGTGGTGCGGAGCCCGCAGGCGACACGCAGCAGATCAACCGTTACCTTCTCAAGAAGGTCGACGAGTTGGAGCTGTCGGTGCGTTCGGCGAACTGCCTCAAGAACGACAACATCATCTATATCGGCGATCTGGTCGGCAAGACCGAAGCCGAGATGCTGCGTACGCCTAACTTCGGCCGCAAGTCCTTGAACGAAATCAAGGAAGTGCTGTCGTCGATGGGTCTTCGCCTGGGCATGGAAATCCCGGGCTGGCCACCTGAGAACATCGAAGAGATGGCCAAGAAGCTCGAGCAGGAAATCATGGGGTAAGCGGCATCGGGCCCATGCCGTTACTCCAGCGAAAACTGGGGTATCGCGGTACGGGTCCGGTCCGCTCCTCATGGAGATCCCAGCGTTCGCCGGGATGACGATTATCCAGGTGGGCTCCTCGTCCCCACCAGCTCCCGGGTACCTCATACGGCCCCTGAACGAACGAAAAGGTATTAAACATGCGCCATCGCGTAGGCGGCCGTAAGCTTCAGCGGACCTCGGCCCACCGTCTTGCTCTGTTCCGCAACATGAGCGCCGCGCTCATCAAGCACGAGCAGATCACCACCACCGTCGCCAAGGCGAAGGAACTGCGTCCCTACATCGAGAAGCTGATCACGCTCGCGAAGAAGGGTGGCCTGTCCAACCGTCGTCTCGCGCACGGTCGGTTGCTCGACGACGCACAGCTGATCAAGCTGTTCGACGTTCTGGCGACCCGTTATGCGGATCGCAACGGCGGTTACACCCGCGTCATCAAGGCTGGTATCCGCATGTCGGACGCCTCGCCGATGGCCGTCATTGAGTTCGTCGACCGCGACGTCTCGGCGAAGGGCCAGGATTCGGGTCCGGTGATGTCGGACGAGGATTACAACGAAGCGGCATAATCCCCGCCTCTCGTTAGTCGAATTGCAGGCCGCGTTTCCCATCCGGGAAGCGCGGCCTCTTTCGTTACGGGTCCCATCCGGCTATGCGCCCGACATGGAGCACCCAGACAGCATTCTCATCGTCGATTTCGGCAGCCAGGTAACCCAGCTGATCGCCCGCCGCGTGCGTGAAGCCGGCGTCTATAGCGAGATCGCCCCCTTCCAGTCGGCCGAGGCCGCCTTTGACCGGATGCAG
The DNA here is from genome assembly GCF_003050705.1 of Sphingomonas aurantiaca. GTDB lineage: Bacteria > Pseudomonadota > Alphaproteobacteria > Sphingomonadales > Sphingomonadaceae > Sphingomonas > Sphingomonas aurantiaca. The sequence continues at coordinate 270,070 of NZ_QAOG01000004.1, forward strand.
CCCAAGGGCATCATCCTCTCGGGTGGTCCCGCCTCGGTCACCGCGGAGAATTCCCCACGCGTGCCGCAGCGCTTCTTCGAGGCGGGTATCCCGATCCTCGGCATCTGTTACGGCCAGCAGGTCATGTCGGCCCAGCTGGGCGGCAACGTGATCGTCTCGGGTGATGGCGGCGAGTTCGGCAGCGCGTTCATCGAGGTCAAGTCGGCTTGCGCGTTGTTCGACGGGCTGTGGGCCGAGGGCGAACGCCACCAGGTCTGGATGAGCCACGGCGACAAGGTCGACGCGATCCCGCCGGGGTTCACCCCCGTCGCGACCTCGACCGGCGCGCCCTATGCGATCGTCGCCGACGAGACGCGGCGCTTCTACGGCGTGCAGTTCCACCCCGAGGTCGTCCACACCCCCGATGGCGGCAAGCTGATCGCCAACTTCGCGCGGCACGTCTGCGGGCTCAGCGGCGACTGGACGATGGCCGAGTTCCGCGACACCAAGATCGCCGAGATCCGTGCGCAGGTCGGCACGGGCCGAGTCATCTGCGGCCTGTCGGGCGGCGTCGATTCGGCGGTCGCGGCGGTGCTGATCCATGAGGCGATCGGCGAGCAGCTCACCTGCGTCTATGTCGATCACGGCCTGATGCGCGCGGGCGAGAGCGAGCAGGTCGTCAGCCTGTTCCGCGGCGCCTATAACATCCCGCTCATCCATGTGAACGTCGAGGAGTTGTTCCTAGGCGGCCTTGCCGGGATCACCGACCCCGAGCTGAAGCGCAAGTTCATCGGCAAGACCTTCATCGACGTGTTCGATGCCGAGGCCAAGAAGCTGGGCGGCGCGGAGTTCCTTGCGCAGGGGACGCTGTATCCTGACGTGATCGAGAGCGTCAGCTTCACCGGCGGGCCCTCGGTGACGATCAAAAGCCACCACAATGTCGGTGGTCTGCCCGAGCGCATGAACATGAAGCTCGTCGAGCCGCTCCGCGAGCTGTTCAAGGACGAGGTCCGCGCGCTGGGTCGCGAGCTGGGGCTGCCGGAGATCTTCGTCGGCCGCCACCCGTTCCCCGGACCCGGCCTTGCGATCCGCATCCCTGGCGAAGTCACCAAGGAACGCTGCGACATCCTGCGGAAAGCGGATGCGATCTATCTCGAGGAGATCCGCGCGGCGGGGCTGTACGACACGATCTGGCAGGCGTTCGCGGTACTCTTGCCCGTCCGCAGCGTCGGCGTGATGGGCGACGGTCGCACCTATGACAACGTGCTGGCCTTGCGCGCGGTGACGTCGACCGACGGCATGACCGCGCAGGCGTTCCAGTTCCCCGGCGACTTCCTGCCGCGTGTCGCAACCCGGATCATCAACGAGGTGAAGGGCATCAACCGGGTCACCTACGACTACACCTCGAAGCCCCCCGGCACGATCGAGTGGGAATAAGACGAGCACGACCATCGTTCGGCGCGCTGGCGATCATCGCTGGCGCGCCGCTGCTGCTCGGCGCGGCGGATCCGCCCGCCTGGACTCGGCCGCAGGCGCCGTTCCCTATTGCCGGTCCGATTACCTATGTCGGTAGCGAAGGGATCGCTGCCTATTTGATCAAGACGCCCGCAGGCGCGATTCTGATCGACGGGACGCTTGCCGAGAATGCGGGGATGATCGGGCGCAACATCGTTGCGGCGGGTGTCCGCCTGCGCGACGTGAAGCTGATCCTCGTCACGCACGCGCATTTCGATCATGCGGCAGGCGTGGCCGCGCTCAAGCGCGCGACCGGCGCGCGTGTCGTCGCGGGCGTCGGCGATGTCCGCGCGCTCGAAACCGGGATACCACCTGGCGAGACGAACTACGGCGTCATTCGCTTTCCCGCGGTCCCGGTCGATCGCGGCGTTCGCGATCGTGACACGGTGACGCTCGGCACCGTCACGATGACCGCGCGCGCGACGCCGGGGCACACCCCCGGCTGCACGACCTGGACGATGCGGATCCCCGCGCAGCCGCGCGCGCTCGACGTGGTCTTCCCGTGCAGCGTCAGCGTCGCGGGCAATCGTCTGATCGGCAATCGCGCCTATCCGGGCATCGTCGGCGACTATCGCCGCAGTATCGCGATGCTCGGTACGCTGCACGCCGACATCGTCCTGCCGTCGCATCCCGAACTCGCCGACGTGATCGCACGCGGCCGGCGCCGCGCGGCGGGCGACGCGACCGCGTTCGTCGATCCAACGCTGCTGCCCAGAATCGTCGCGAAAGCCAAAGCCGGGTTTGACGCCGATCTCGCCAAGCAGGCGCGCTAGACGCCATGCTGGTCCTGTGCGGTATCGTGGTGATCGTCGCGGGCTTCCTGCTCCGGTTCAATCCGTTGCTCGTGGTCGCGGTCGCCGCGCTGGTCACAGGCCTTGCCGCCGGGATCGCGCCGCTCGCGATCCTTGCGGCGTTCGGCAAGGCATTCAACGACAACCGCTATGTCACCGTGATCTACCTCGTTCTGCCGGTGATCGGGATGCTCGAACGCCATGGGTTGCAGGAGCGCGCGCGGCTCGCGATCGGCACGCTGAGGGGCGCGACGGTCGGGCGGTTGCTGATCGGCTATCTGCTGTTTCGCCAGCTGACCGCGGCGCTCGGCCTGACGTCGATTGCCGGCCCGGCGCAGAGCGTCCGCCCGCTCGTCGCGCCGATGGCCGAGGCCGCAGCCGAGGCGCAAGGTCTCCCGCCGGGCGGCGACCGCATACCGGCGATGGCCGCGGCGACCGACAATATCGGGCTGTTCTTCGGTGAGGACATCTTCATCGCGATCGGCTCGATCCTGCTGATGAAGGGCGTGCTCGAGGGCTATGGCATCGTCATCCAGCCGCTGCATCTATCGGTGTGGGCGATCCCGACCGCGATCGCCGCGTTCGTGATCCATGGCTTCCGCCTCTGGCTGCTCGATCGCCGACTGGCGCGCGCGGCGTGATCGGCACCGGCTTCATCTACACGGTCGCAGGGCTGATGTTCGCGGCGTTCGCGGTGCTGAGCGCGACCGATCGCACCAATCCCAAGCGCCTGGGCAATGCGGCGTTCTATGCGGTGCTGGCGATCAGCTTCCTGCTCGGCGGGCGGCTGGGCGACGTCGGCAATGGCGTCCTCGTCCTGGCGCTCGTCGCGATCGCAGGCTCGGGCGCGATGGGGCGGGGCGGGCGGGCCACCACTTCGCTCGACGCGCGACGGGACGACGCCGCACGGCTCGGAAACCGGATCTTCCTCCCCGCGCTGATCATCCCGGCCGCGGCGCTGGGCGGCACCGTGCTGTTTCGCGCGGTCCCGAGCCTCGTCGATCCGAAGCAGGCGACGCTCGTCGCGCTGACCTGCGGCGTCCTGATCGCGCTGATCGCGATGGAGGCCTGGTTCCGCCCGCGGCTCGCCACGCCACTGGCGGAAGGTCTGCGGGTGATGGATGCGATCGGCTGGGCGGCGGTGTTGCCGCAAATGCTGGCAAGCCTCGGCGCGGTCTTCGCGCTGGCGGGCGTGGGGGACGTCGTCGGCGGGCTGGCGGGCCATGCGATCCCGGATAACAGCCTGATCGGCGCGGTTCTCGCCTATACGCTCGGCATGGCGCTGTTCACGATGATCATGGGCAATGCGTTCGCGGCGTTCCCGGTAATGGCGGCGGCGATCGGGATCCCGCTACTCGTCCGGCACTATGGCGGCGACCCCGCCGTCGTTGCGGCGATCGGGATGCTCAGCGGGTTCTGCGGCACGCTGATGACGCCGATGGCGGCGAACTTCAATCTCGTCCCCGCCGCGCTGCTCGACCTCAAGGACAAGAACGCGGTCATCCGCGCGCAGGTGCCGACCGCGCTGCCACTGCTCGCGGTCAATATCGGCCTGCTCTACTGGCTGGGCTTTCGCTGAGGCGTCAGCCCAGTTTCCAGTCCCAGCCAAGCGGATCGCCGTCCATGACCTCGACGCCGGCTGCCGCCAGTTCGTCGCGGATCGCGTCGGAGCGCGGGAAATCCTTCGCCCCACGCGCCGCCCGCCGCTCGTCGAGGCGATCCGCGATCGTCGCTTCGTCGAGCGTCGCCGATATCGGGCGGACGCGCAGGTCTTCGCGGCGGATCGTCGCCAGATCGAGGCCCAGCACCGCGTCGAAATCGACGAGCGCTGCCAGCCGGTCCGCCGGCGCGACGCGCTTGTCGCCGAGCATCTCGTCGAGGATCGGCAGCGCGCGCGGCGTCGACAGATCGTCCGACACTGCGGCGTCTAGCCGGTCGCGATAGGCAAACGCGCTACCCGACGGGCCGCCCGCGGGCCGGCTGCGCAACGCATCGACCGTGATCGCCAGTCGCTTCAGGCGAGTTTGCGCCGCGGCGAGATTCTCCCATGAGAATTCCAGCTCGCTGCGATACTGCGCCTGAAGGCACATCAGCCGGTAGGCGAGTGGGTGGAAGCCCCGGTCGACCAGCGTTTTGAGCGTGGTGAACTCACCGCCCGACTTGGACATCTTGCCTGAGCGTTCGACCAGGAAGTTGTTGTGCATCCACACCGTCGCGCCGGTATCGCCACAGTCGCAATGCGCCTGGTTCTGCGCGATCTCGTTGGGATGGTGGATCTCGCGGTGATCGATCCCGCCGGTGTGGATGTCGAACGTCGCGCCGAGATACTTCTTGCTCATCACCGAGCATTCGAGATGCCAGCCGGGCGCACCGCGACCCCAGGGTGAATCCCATTCCATCTGCCGGTTCTCGCCCGGCGCGGACGTCCGCCAGATCGCGAAGTCCTGCGGGTGGCGCTTGCCCTCGACCGGATCGATCCGGCTCTCACCCGTGTCGTCGTGCGACCGGGCGAGGCGACCATAATCGGGCACCGTCGTCGTATCGAAATACAGGCCGTCGGGCAGGATGTAGCAATGCCGCTCTGCGATCGCCTCGGCAAACGCGATCATCTCGGGGATGTGATCGGTGGCGAGCGGAAAGCGGGTGGGCGCGCGGATGTTCAGGTCGGCAAGGTTCTGCTTGAACGCGTCGGTATAGTGTTTCGCGATCGCCCAGATATCCTGCCCGCTGGCGCGCGCGGCCGCCTCCATCTTGTCGTCGCCGACATCCGCATCCGACGTCAGATGCCCGACATCGGTGATGTTGATGATGTGGGTGAGCGGATAGCCCTTCCACGTCAGGACGCGGCTCAGCGTGTCGGTGAACACATAGGCGCGCAGATTGCCGATATGCGCATAGTTGTAGACCGTGGGCCCGCATGAATAGATGCCGACATCGGCCGGATCGATCGGCCGGAAGGTCTCGAGTTCGCGCGAGAGACTGTTGTAAAGCGTGAGGGGCGTGCGGGTCATCCGCTGCTCCTAGCCGCACGTCACGCCACTCGCAAACGCGGCGATTCTGCGGGGCCGCGGAGGGCGCAGGGTTGAAACCGGACCGATGCGCTGTTAGGGGGCACGGTTCATACGGCGCGGACCTGTTCGCGACGGCTAAACCCATTCGACCGGAGCTCAACGGATTTATGCAGATCATCGTACGCGACAACAACGTCGACCAGGCCCTCCGCGCGCTGAAGAAGAAGCTGCAGCGCGAAGGCGTGTATCGCGAGATGAAGTTGCGCCGTCACTACGAGAAGCCGTCCGAGAAGCGCGCACGTGAGCGCGCCGCCGCGATCCGTCGCTCGCGCAAGATGGACCGCAAGCGCGCAGAGCGCGACGGCGCCCGCTAAGAAATGACCGGTCCCGCGGATCGATCGTCATCGCACGATCGGCGCGGGATCCTTTGAGGTTCGGGGTTGCGATGGTCGCAGCCCCGGAATGATCCAGTCGCAAGACTTTACAAACGGCACGCGCGGCGCTCCGGCGTGACCAGATGACCGGGGCCTTATCCGATGTCGACCGTCACCGCCGTGCCGCTGCAGCCCACCAAGCGCAGCTATCTTGTCTATCTCTGGGTCGGGATCGCGCTCGCGTTGATCGCGGCTGTCGCGCTGGCGCGGCAGGGCGACGATCCGCTCGCGCGCAACGCGCGGGCGCGCGGCGTCGTCGTGACCGCGTCCGGTCTGCAGTACAAGGTGATCGCGCCGGGCAAGCCGGGTGCCGCCAAGCCGACCGACGCCGACGTTGCGCTCGTCAATTACGAGGGCAAGCTGTTGAACGGCACGACGTTCGACAAATCGCAGCAGCCGACCCCGATGCCCGTCACCGGCGTCGTTCCGGGCTTTTCGGAAGCGCTCAAGCTGATGCCGAAGGGCGCGAAGTATCGCTTCTGGATGAAGCCGTCGCTCGGCTATGGCGACAAGGCGACCGGGCCGATCCCCGCGAACTCGACGCTGATCTTCGACGTTGAGCTGCTCGACTTCCTTCCGCAGAGCGTCGTCCAGCAGATGCAGGCGCAGGCCCAGATGCAGCAGCGCGGCATGCCGGGCGGCGCACCGGGTGCACCGGGCGCAGTTCCCGTCCGTCCCTGACCGCGAACGGCCCGGTACGGTCCCGCGGTTGCGTAGGATGAAGATCTGTGCGGGGCCTGTTAGGGTCTTCTAGGGTCGGCCGCGATATGCGGCCGAACGCGACGGGAGCTGTGATGATCTCGGGTAAATTTCTGCTCGGCCGGGGCCGGCACGAACTTAGCGACGAAGAACAGCGCGTCCTTGAGGACAGCATCGGATCGGTGCGGCAGGTCGCCGCGCGCAAGCAGATCGTCCGCGCCGGCGTGATCATCGACACGAGCACGCTGCTGCTCGAAGGGTTTGTGTGCCGCTACATGGACGACCGCGACGGGCAGCGACAGCTGGTCGCGGTGCACGTCCCCGGCGATTTCGTCGATCTTCACGCGTTTCCGATGCGACGCCTCGATCATGACATTGCCACGCTCGGCCCGGTCAAGATCGCCTGTTACGATCACCAGACGCTCGAGACGATCACCGAACGCTATCCGCATCTCACGCGCAAGCTGTGGTTCAGTACGCTGCTCGACGCGGCGATGCACCGCGAGTGGATTTTCCGGCTTGGCCGCCTTGGCGCGGAGGGCCGGGTCGCACATCTGTTTTGCGAGCTCAATGAACGGCTCGAAATGGTCGGGCTGGCGGCCGATGGGCGGTACATGCTGCCGATGACGCAGCCGGACATTGCCGAGGCCAGTGGGTTGACCGGGGTGCATGTCAACCGCGTGTTGCGCTCGCTCCGCGAGAAGAACTTGCTGACATTTAAGGCAAATGAGGTCTGCATCCTGGATCGTAAGGCGCTCGCGGCCGTTGCCGAGTTCGAACCACAATATCTGTACGGTTCCAACGGCCCTTGACTGCGACACGGCGACAGGCCGGGGAAGCAGCGCGGCGACCGGGAGTGTGATCATGTTAAGGCCCGAAACCATCGCAGGCGTCGCCGCGGCGCAAGACGGCGTTGTCACGCTCGACGGACGCGACGGACTGGCGATCACGATGACGCCAGAGGCGGCGGCGGAAACGGGCCGGCGATTGATCGCGGCCGCCGCGTTGGCGGCGCTTCAATCGACTGAGGAACCGCCGCTGGAGTGAGCGGCCGAGTAGTGGGTCGGGAGTGCGTGGCGACCTAAATACCCCGCACGCCTTCCTCTGTGTGACTTTATCTCTATGCTACCCGGGACATCGACCGGGAGATCCATGTGAAGTTTCTATACCTCGCCGCGAGCGCCGTCGCGCTGATGGCGTCTACCTCCGTCGTCGCGCAGACTGCGCCGGCCGCTACGCCTGCCGCCAATCCCTTGCTCGCCGACTGGACCGGCCCGATGGGCGGGGTGCCCCCCTGGGACAAGGTTCGCCCCGAGCTGTTCCCGCAGGCGTTCGAGACGACGCTCGCCGAACGCGCCGCGGACTACCGCAAGATCGCCGACAATCCGGCCAAGCCGACGTTTGCCAATACGATCGTGCCGATGCAGCTGGCCGGCAAGCGCTATGGTCGGGTGATGACGCTGTTCGGCGTGATGACGGGCAACATGAACACGCCCGCCTATCAGAAGCTCGACCGCGAATGGTCGCCCAAATTCTCCGCCGCGTCGGACGCGATCACCTTCGACAAGCCGCTGTTCGCGCGAATCCAGGCGATCTACGACACGCGCAATTCGAGCGGGCTGACCGCGAAGCAGATCCGGCTCGCGACTCGGATCTACGACAGCTCTGTGCGGCAGGGCGCCAAGCTGAACGATGCGCAAAAGGCCCAGTTGTCGCAATATAACCAGCAGCTCGCGACCGCCTTCTCGACCTTTGGCGAGAAGCTGCTCGCGGACGAGAGCAAGGCGATCTCGGTCACCGACGCGGCGCAGCTGGCCGGGTTGCCCGACAGCGTTAAGGCGGTCGCCAAGGCCGCCGCGGCCGAGCGGAAGCTGCCGGGCTACGCGATCGTCAACACGCGCTCGGCAGTCGATCCGGTGCTGACCTACGCGACCGACCGTGCGTTGCGCGAGAAGGTATGGCGCGCATTCGTCAATCGTGGCGACAACGGCGATACGAACGACACGAACGCGACGATCGCGCAGATCGTCAAGCTGCGTGCCGACCGCGCGCACCTGCTCGGGTTCAAGACGCATGCCGACTGGCGGATGCAGGACACGATGGCCAAGACGCCGGCCGCGGCGATGGACCTGATGATGCGCGTCTGGCCCGCCGCCCGCGGCCGTGTCGCCGAGGAAGTTGCCGACATGCAGAAGGTCGCCGGCACGTCGCTGACGATCGAGCCCTGGGACTACCGCTTTTATCAGGAGAAGGTCCGCAAAGCCCGGTACGACCTCGATCAGGCGCAGCTGAAGCCGTATTTCGAGCTTGGCAACATCATCCAGGGATCGCTCTATGCGGCGAACCGGCTGTACGGGCTGAATTTCAAGGAGATCACCGGGACCGTGCCGGTGTTCGAGCCGAACATGCGCGTGTGGAGCGTGACCGACAAGGCCGGCAAGGATGTCGGGCTGTTCTACCGTGACGACTTCGCGCGGACCGGCAAGCGGTCGGGCGCGTGGGCGAACACCTATCGCGGCCAGCGCGGCCTTGCCCCGGCACAGCTCGTGCTGTCGTCGAACAACAACAATTTCGCCAAGGGGGCGCCCGGCGAGCCGATCCTGATCAGCCTCGACGATGCGCAGACGCTGTTCCACGAGTTTGGGCATGCAATTCATGCGATGCTGCAGAACGTCGAATATCCGGGGCTCGCCGGTACGCCGCGCGATTTCGTGGAGTATCCGAGCCAGGTGAACGAGCATTGGCTGCTGACCCGTGACGTGCTCGACAAATATGCGCGGCATTACCAGACCAAGGCCGCCATGCCGCAGGACCTGCTCGACAAGATCGAGAAATCGCGCACCTTTAACCAGGGGTTTGCGACCACCGAATACCTCTCGTCGGCGATCGTCGACATGAAGATCCACACCTTGGCCGACGGTGTGATCGACCCGGACAAGTTCGAGGCGGCGACGCTCGCCGAGATCGGCATGCCGAAGCAGCTGGTAATGCGTCACCGCGTGCCGCAGTTCCAGCATCTGTTCGCGTCGGACAGCTATTCTGCGGGCTATTACAGCTACCTCTGGTCGGAGACGATGGACGCCGACACGTTCGCGGCGTTCGAGGAGGCGGGCAGTCCGTGGGACAAGCCGACTGCCGACAAGTTCGCGCGCGTGCTGCTGTCGACGGGTAACGAGACCGATCGTGCCCAGGCGTATCGCGCCTTCCGCGGTCGCGACCCCGATGTGAACGCGCTGCTCAGGAAGCGCGGGTTCGCCCCCACTCCAGCGACGCAGGATGTGAAGTAATGGCACCCGATCAGAAGACACGCCTGAAAGCGATCATCGGCGGATCGACCGGCAACCTCGTCGAGTGGTTCGACTGGTACGTCTATTCCGCCTTCACGCTGTATTTCGCACCGCATTTCTTCCCGTCGACGGATCGCACCGCGCAGCTGCTCAGCGCGGCGGCGATCTTTGCGGTGGGCTTCCTGATGCGGCCGATCGGCGCGTGGATCATGGGGGTCTATTCGGATCGCCACGGTCGCAAGGCAGGCCTCACGGTCGCGGTCACGCTGATGTGCGCTGGCTCGCTGATCATTGCGTGCACGCCGGGATACGAGACGATCGGCGTGTTCGCGCCGATCATGCTGGTGATCGCGCGCCTGATGCAGGGGCTGTCGGTCGGCGGTGAATATGGTGCGTCGGCGACGTATCTGACCGAGATGGCGGGCAAGGATCGCCGCGGCTTCTTCTCGTCGTTCCAGTATGTCACGCTGATTTCTGGGCAGCTGCTCGCGATCTGCGTGCTGCTGGTGCTGCAGTCGACGATGAGCGAGGCGGCGCTGGACTCCTGGGGCTGGCGCATTCCGTTCGCGATCGGGGCTGTGCTGGCCGTGGTCGTGTTCTACATCCGCCGCGGGCTCGCCGAGACGCAGAGCTTCGAGAACGCCAAGTCCGAGGCGGGCGACGGCAAGCCGAAGTCGGGCTTCCTCCAGCTGGTCACCAAGCATCCGCGCGAGACGATGACGGTGATGCTGCTGACCGCGGGCGGCACGCTCGCCTTCTACGCCTACTCGATCTACATGCAGAAGTTCCTGGTCAACACCAGCGGGTTCAGCCGCGAAGTGGCGAGCCAGATCAACGCCGCCACGCTGTTCGTGTTCATGCTGTTGCAGCCGGTCGCGGGCGGTCTGTCGGATCGGGTCGGGCGCAAGCCGCTGATGATCGCGTTCGGCATCGCCGGGGTGCTGTTCACCTATCCGATCTTCACTGCGCTCGAGACCGCGACCAACCCGATCTATGCCGGGTTGCTGGTGATGGCGGCTTTGGTGATCGTGACGGGCTATACGTCGATCAACGCGGTGGTGAAGGCGGAGCTGTTCCCGGCGCATATCCGCGCGCTGGGCGTCGCTCTGCCCTATGCGCTCGCCAACACGCTGTTCGGCGGCACCGCCGAGGTCGTCGCGCTGAAGTTCAAGGATGCCGGCTTCGAACGCGGCTTCTACTGGTATGTGACCGCGATGATCGCGGTGTCGCTGGTCGTGTATCTGATGATGAAGGATACGCGGACGAACAGCCAGATCGTCGAGGACTAACGCTCCTGCTCCCTCTCCCCGCCGGGGAGAGGGCCGGGGTGAGGGGCGCCAAGCTGTGCGCCGCCCGGAACAGCCCCTCACCCCAACCCTCTCCCCAAAGGGGAGAGGGAGCAGACAGACCTAGCGCGGCAGCTCGATGATCGCGTCGAGCCCGCCGCCCGCCCGGTTGACCAGCCGGATCTCGCCACCGGCCTCGCGCACGATCGCCTGCGCCAAGGCCAGCCCCAGCCCGATCCCGCCCGTCTCGCGGTTGCGCGAACTTTCCAGCCGCGTGAATGCGTCGAACACATCGCCCATCCGGTCCTCGGGGATCCCGGGACCCTGGTCCGCCACAACGATTGCGACCGAGCGCGCACGCTCCTCGACCCGCACCTCCGCCGCGACGCCGTATTTCACCGCATTCTCGATCAGGTTGCGCACCGCGCGGCGCATCAGCGACGGCCGCAACCGCATACGCAACCGGTCCGCCTCGACGAAGCTCACCTCGCAGCCGAGATCGCGGAAATCCTCGACCACCGCATCGACTAGCGCCGCCAGATCGACATCGGTCGGCGGTTCGCTCGGCCGCCCCAGCCGTGCCAGCGAGAGGATGTCGTCGAGCGTCCGGTTCATTTCCGCCACCGTGTCGATCATCTTGGCGCGATCGATATCGTCCTCGACCGACTCGATCCGCACGCGCAAGGCAGCAAGGGGCGTGCGCAGGTCATGCCCGATCGCGCCGAGCATGCGATCCTTCTCGTCGAGCATGCCCGTGACGCGCAGCCTGAGCGCGTTGAACGCCGCGATCAGCGCGACAACGTCGTCGGGCCCGTGTGGTGGCATCGGCGCCCCCGGGTCACCCGGCCGAAAGCTCTCCGCCGCACGCCGCAGATCCTGGAGCGGGCGCGAGATCCGTCGCACGATCCACAGCACGGGCAGCAGCACGATGATGTACAGGATCGCCGTCTGCGTCAGCGCCGCGAGCAGCAACCGCCAGCCGGGTTGCGGCCAGGGCGCGGTGATCGCCAGCCAGCCGCGCCCGGGCTGCTCGATCGCGATCAGTAGCGTAGGGCCTTGCCGGTCGCCGCGGCGCAGTCCGTCGCGGCGATGCGCGTCGCTCGTTTCGTCGATTGCAGGGCGCAGTCCGGTATCGATCCGCCCGACGGTCAATCCCAGATCGGCGAATTGCCGACGCAGTTCGGCGGCCACCTCGGGATGGCGCTCCATGATCGACCGCGCGATCGGATTGGTCGGCGTGCGCCGGACGCGACCGCGATCTGCGGTCAGCGGACGGCCGCCATGCGCCTCGCGGTCGAGCGCATCGGCGATCCGCGTCGCGACCGGTCGGGTGGCCTGCAGGAGTCGGAATTCGGAACGATCATGCAGGATCATGCCGAAGTTGATCGCCTGCGCGACGAACAAGGCCAGCGCGATCAGCAACGCCATCTGACCCGCCAGACTGCGCGGCCAAGGGCGCGTCACAGCCGCGTAACCTCCGCCGCGAGCGTGTAGCCGCCACCCCAGACCGTCTTGATCAGCTCCGGCGTCTTGGCATCCGCCTCGATCTTGCGCCGCAACCGGCTGACCTGATTGTCGATCGCGCGATCGAACGCCGCCGCCTCGCGCCCCTGCGTCAGGTCGAGCAACTGATCACGCGTGAGCACTTGGCGCGGCCGCGTGACGAGCGCGAGCAGCAGGTTATATTCGCCCGTCGACAACGGCACCGACACGCCCTCGCGATCGACCAGCGCGCGCTCGCCCGATTTCAGCACCCAGCCGGCAAAGGCATAGGCGTTCGCCTCGGGTGCGTGCTGGCGCGCACCGCCCGCGGTCGCACGACGCAGGATCACCTTCACGCGCGTCGCCAGTTCGCGCGGCGAGAACGGCTTCACAACATAATCGTCGGCACCCATTTCGAGCCCGATGATCCGGTCGGTCTCCTCGGTGCGCGCGGTCAGCAGGATCACCGGCACGTCGCTGGTCGCGGCGATATGCCGGCACAGTGACAGCCCGTCCTCGCCCGGCATCATGATGTCGAGGATGACGAGATCGATCGCATAGGCCGTCAGCCGGGTCCGCGCGCTCTCCGCATCGCCCGCCTGCGTGACGCGGAACCCCTGTTTGGTGAGGTACGCGGCCAATGGCTCACGGATCGAGCGCTCGTCATCGACGAGCAGCAGATGCGGCATGTCTCCCATCGGGGCAGTGTCTAGCATGGCGGCTGTCCAGGGGAAGCATCGGGGTTCGTCCGATGCTTCCCCGTCTTCGAGTTATCGGGCAGGCGTGGGCGCGGGAGTCTGCACGGGCGGGGTGACGCCCTGGCGGCGCTCGCGTCGGTCGACATGGCGCATCTCGGCGGCATTCGCGCGCTCGGTCGCATCGATCATGCCGTCGTGATTGGCGTCGACCCGGTCGAACCGCTTGAGCGCGCGTGCCTCGAACTCCTCGCGCGTGACGCTGCCGTCGCCGTTCGGATCCATCCGCCGGCCCATCCCGTCATGCTTGCCGCCACCCGGTGGCGGAACGGGGACATCGCGGCCGCTTGCCACCATCCGGTCGTGCAGCGCGGCACGATAGGCGCGCATCTCGCCGCCGGTGATCCGGCCGTCACGGTCGGTATCCATCTGCGCGAAGCGGGCGTCGGCCTGCGCGATCGCTTCGGCGCGCGTCGCGACACCGTCGCGGTTCGCGTCCTGACGGATCGGCGCGCGCGGGGTCGCGGGGGCGGGATTGGTCTGGGCGGCGCTTGCCACGGAGGCAATCGCGCTAGCAGCGAAGAGGAGGGGTAGGACGATCTTGCGCATGTCGGTCTCCGGCAGAGGGGTAGGAATTCCCATCGAATGCCGCTGGTCTACGCCGCGCTTGTCGCAGGGTTTTGCCGCCAAGTAGCCAATATGTCGCAAGATATGTCGGGTTCAGGCGAAGATCGCGACGCTCTGCATCTGTTCGGCGACGGGCGTGCCGTCCGCGTTCCAGATCGCCATCTGCTGGCTCGAGCTTCCCTCGCGCGTATAGTCGGTGGTCGCGCGGAGCAGCCACCAGCCGTCGCGCGTCACCGGCTGCGGGCCGAGGATGTTGAGCAGCCACGTCATCGAACTCAGCGGGGCAGGGCCGCCGAGCAGCTTGAGCGCGGCGGGCGGCAGGCAATCCGCGATCGCGATCAGCTCGACCATCGGATCGAGCCCGTCGCGCTCCGCCAACCGCGCCCAGCGCAGCCATTCGGACGGCCCGACGCCGTCGTCGCGGCGGTCGAGCAGGTCGAAGTTGCGCGAGAACGCGACCGCGCTGTGACCGCGAAACGTCTGCGTGTCCGGCCCCGGCATGGGAAAGTCGGGCGCGCCGCCGGTCTGGTGATCGACGCGCGAGGCGACCGCGCCCATGAACACGAACGTCGCCCGCAGCCCGAGCCCCGCCGCGCTCTCGACGTCGACCTCGACGAACGCGGCATTGCGCCCGCGCCGCAGTCGTCGCGCGCGGAGCGTGATCTCGCCCGACAGCGGCCCGATGAACGACACCTGCGCGGATCGCAGCGGCGGCAGGTCGATGTCCGAAATCTGCGCGGCGTGGAGCGCGAGCGCGGCGGAAAAACCACCATAGGCGGTGCGCCCTTGCGTCCAATTCTCCGGCACCGTCCCGCGCCAACCGCCCTCGATCGGCTCCAAGGCGTCGATCGCCTGTTTGAGACTGGTCATCATGGTCCTTTCATCCTTCGTCAGGATGACGGGGGTGTAGACGCGAGGGTGTCGCGCAGTTCGCGTTTGAGGACCTTCCCGATCGCGCTGCGGGGCAGTTCGTCGGCGACATGGAGTGCGGCCAAGCGCTGCGTCTTGCCGAGTTGCGCGTTCGCCCAGGCCAGGATCGTCGCCGCCTCGTCGGTCGCACCGGCCCGCGGCACGTAGAAGCCGACCGGCGTCTCGCCCCACGCCTCGGACGGCACACCGATCACCGCGCAGTCCGCAACCGCCGGGTGCTGCGCCAACACCGCCTCGAGGTCCGACGGATAGACGTTGAACCCGCCCGAGATGATCAGGTCCTTCTTGCGATCCATCAGCGTCAGGAACCCGTCCGCGTCGAACCGGCCGATGTCGCCGTGGCGAATGTAGCGGTTGCCGTCCGCGTCGTGCCATTCGGCATCGCGCGTCGCCTGCGAGCGCCCGTGATAGCCGTTCATCATCGCCGGGCTGCGACCGACGACTTCGCCCATCTCGCCCGGCGCTACTTCTACGCCGTCGTCGTCGATCAGGCGGATTTCGTGACCGGGCATCGGCAGGCCGACGGTGTGCAGCTTGGTCGGATTGGCGGTGGCGTTCAGCGCGCAGCTCGCGCCGCCCTCAGTCATGCCGTAGAATTCGACGAGCACGCCCGGCCAACGCGCGACGACGTCGGCCTTCAGCGCGGCGGAGAAGGGCGCGCTGGTGCTGGTCTTGAAGCGGAACGCCGACAGGTCGAAGTCGTCGAAACCGGGGAGTGCCATGATCCGCTGATACTGCACCGGCACCAGCATCGTGTGCGTCGCACGGTAGCGCTGCGCCAGTTCGAGATACGCGCGCGCGTCGAATTTCCCCATCAGCACGACGGTGCCGCCCCAGCCCAGAGTTGGCAGGAAGCTGACCAACGTGGTGTTCGAATACAGCGGCGTGGCGATCATCGTGACCGCGGTATCGAAGCCCGCGGCGGTGTTGCGCGCGATATGCGCCCAGCGCATTGCGTGGCTCTGGACGATGCCCTTGGGCGTGCCGGTAGTGCCTGACGAGTAGATGATGTTGAACGCATCGTCCGGAGTAATTGGGACAGGGATGGGCTTGGCGCCATCGGGAGCGAGCCATGAATCAAAAGATTGTTCTCCCGCGAAGGCGAGAGTCCAGTCTGGGCTCCCGCCTTCGCGGGAGAACAAGACCGCGCGCGCGGTAAGATGCTGGCCTTCCAGCGCGCGCGCATTCTCCGCATCGAGGAACACGATTGGCGCGCCACTATCGGCGATCATCGCGGTGATCGCCGCAGGCGTGGCGGACGGCGCGATCGGCGTCGCGACGCAACCGGCGCGTACCGTACCAAGGAATGCGGCGGCATACTCGGTCGTCGGCGCGGCGACGATTGCCACGGCCGTGCCCGGCGCCACGCCATCGCGTTGCAGGGCCGCCGCGACCCGGTCCATCATCGCATCGAGCATCCGATAGTCGATGCCACCCTTGGCGTCGGCTACCGCGACACGGTCGCCGCGTTCGAGCGCGTGGGCGCGGATCAAATCGGGCAGGGTGGCGAAGCCCGTGGCGAGCATGTCTGCGGCGGTCGTCATCGCTGCATCGCTAGGCGAACGCCACGGGCAATGCCATACGGTATATTCGAAAAACGAAGCCGAGGAGATGCCGATGCTGTTCTACGATAGCGCGCTGCCCGCGCCCAACCCGCGCCGCGTCCGCATCTTCCTCGCCGAAAAGCATGTCCGAGTGCCGATGGCGCAGATCTCGATCCCCAAGGCCGAGCACAAGTCGGACGCGTTCCTGTCGGTCAACGCGCTTGGCCAGACGCCCGCGCTGGCGTTCGACGATGGTCGCGTGCTGACCGAAAGCGTCGCGATCTGCCGCTATTTCGAGGTGCTGCACCCAGAGCCACCGATGTTCGGGCATGGCGCACACAACATCGCCGAGATCGACATGTGGACCCGGCGGATCGAATTGCGGCTGATGACCCCGCTGTCGATGGTCTGGCAACATACGCATCCCTGGACCGCGCGAATCGTGAGGCCACAATATACCGAATTCGGCGAGAGCCAGCGGCCGCGCGTGCGGGCCGCGATGGCGGAGTTCAATTCGGCGCTCGACGGTCGCGACTGGCTCGATGGCGAACGCTACACGATTGCCGACATCGTCCTGCTGACGACGATCGATTTTGCGACGTTTGTGGGTGTGCCGATGCCCGAGGAACTGACGCATTTGCGCGCTTGGCATGCGCGGGTCTCTACGCGGCCGAGCGCTGCCGCGTAGTTGAGTTCCGGTCTGAATAGATCTGCTCGACCGTCGGCCATCGCGGCGAGGGGCTTGTCGACGCCAGGCAACGGTCGAGCAGACGTTTTCAGGGTAAGTCGGCATTGCACGTAAAAGACGCTTTGCAACGCCGCGAATCTATGCGAGGGAACCCGCATACCCGGTATTCAGATTGCCCGGATGGTCCGTTGACCCAGAGAATGCGGACAAGTTCCCGGCCACGACGTTGGAGAGGGGATAAGGCGGAAGAGCGACCCGAAAGAGGACGCATCTTCCGCCGTCCTTCTCACGATCCCCGGTCATACCATTAAATTCACGAAACCGAGCTGTGCGGCGGCAATTGCGGTGCATCATGATCTGTGATCGATGCAGCTTTCGCTTGTCTGGTACGTCCCGCGTGGCCTAGCGTAAGGCCTGTTTCGATTTCGAGGTATCGCCGGTGGCCATAGCGTATCAGTCCCATCCCGAGATCGCCGACACGCTGGCGATGAAGCGACGGGGCCTGACGCTCGCGCTGCTCACCTTCACGTACTTCTTCAGCTATATGGACCGCCAGATCCTCGCGATCCTGCTCGAGCGGATCAAGGCGGACCTGGTGTTGACCGATACGCAGCTCGGATTGCTGTCGGGGCTGGTGTTCGCGATCTTCTACGCGACGCTCGGCATCCCGGTCGCGCGGCTGGCAGATCGGACGAATCGGCGCAACATCATCGCCGCCAGCCTGACGGTCTGGAGCGCGATGACCGCGCTGTGCGGGCTTGCGCAGAACTTCACGCAGCTGATGCTGTTCCGGATCGGTGTCGGCATCGGCGAGGCCGGATCGAGTCCGCCCAGCCATTCAATCATTGCCGACCTCTATCCGCCCGAGAAGCGTGCGAGTGCGATGGCGGTCTATTCGCTCGGCGTCGTGCTCGGCGCGGGCTTCGGCACGCTGATCGGCGGCGTCGTGGCGCACTCCTACGGGTGGCGGATCGCGATGATGACCGTCGGGCTGCCGGGGATCGTGCTCGCCATTCTCGTCCGGCTGTTCATGGTCGAACCGCGCCGCGGATTGTCCGACGCCGCGCGCGCGGCCGAGGCGACGCCGATGCCGAGCGTCGGCCAGGGCTTCGCGTCGATGTGGGCGAGCGCACCGGCGCGGCATCTGGTGGTCGGCGTGACGCTCACCTCGATGATCGGCTATGCGCTGACGGGGTGGGGGCCAAGCTATATGCAGCGGTCGCTCGGCGTGTCGATGCTCGATATCTCGCGCTATATCGCGTTGCCGGGGGCGTTGTTCGGCGCGGTATCAGCGCTGGCCGGCGGCAAGATCGCCGATATGCTCGCCAAGCGCCACGGGCTGCATGTCCAGGCCTGGGTGGTGCTGGCGATGAAGGGGCTCTCGCTGCCGTTCGCGCTCGCTTTCTACCTGATCGACGCGCCGGCGATCGCGATCGGCAGCTATTTCGTGTCGCTGATCTTTGCGAATTCGTACCTCGGGCCGAGCTTTGCGCTGATCCAGCACCTAGCGCCGTTGCAGATCCGCGCGATGTGGGCGGCGATCACGCTGCTCGTCATCAACCTGATCGGGCTGGGGCTGGGGCCGACGATGGTCGGCTGGCTCAGCGACCTGTTGAAGCCCGGGTTCGGCGAGGATTCGCTGCGCTATGCGCTGGTGATCATCGCGCTGATGACGCCCTGGGCGCTGTTTCATTACTGGCGCGCTGGGGTTCTGCTGAAGCGGGCGGAGGATGCGGTCAGGTAAGCGCGCCGTCGTCGTGGTGACGTTGGGGTATCGCGAGGTCGGCGTTCGGAACCCTGGATCCTGACTTTCGTCAGGATGACGGAAAAAAGGGGGTGGCGCTGCGGGACGGGGCGCTTTGCGTCAGTGCGGCGCGGCGGCTGGCCCGTCCAGTATCCACGCGAGCGCGGTCGCGCGGTCGTCGAACACCGCCATGTCGTCGCGGACCGAGGCGATCCGCTTGACCTGCAGGCGTGCGAGCTTGCCTTCGGTGTAGAGCGCCACCTTGCGCGATTTGAGCGGCATCGACACTGCGACGCGTTGCAGCATCGCAATCACCTCCTGCGGCTGGATCGCGGACTTGGAAAAGTTGCACAGCAGCAGGTGGCGCTTGCCGGTGGCCAGCACGCGCCGCGCCTCGCGGTCCAGGTCGCGCAGGAAATCCTCGACATGCGGGATCGTCCAGAAGCCCGATGCCTCGACCTCGATGATGCCCGTGTCGAGATCGGTCGTGATACTATGCATGGCGCCCTCCGTGGAGCGCCGGGATCGGCGGCAAGCCGTTAATGCGGCGTAACCAATCCGATCCGGCTGCGAACGTGCGCCGATCTGGGTTGGTCGCGCTTTACGCCTTGGCCACCTGATCGTCGAACAGCCCGAACATCAGCGTCGAGGCATACATCGCCACCGCGCGCTCGCGCGGCATCGTCGAGGCCCATTTGCGCATGTCGAACGCCGCGTTCTGGAGCGCCATCAACGCCTGCGCCGCGATCAGTGCATCGACCGCGCGGATCGAACCTTCGCCGATCCCGTCCATCATCATGCCCGCATAGCGCCGCGCGATCCCGTTCGACCGATCGACCATCGCGTTGCGCACGCCGACGGGTAGCCCGCTGAGTGCGGTGGTGCGCAACAGCGGCCCGCGCTCGGCGAACTGCACGTCGAGCAGAGTCGCGACCGTGCTCGACAGCTTGTGCCAGTAACTCCCGCCCTCGGCCTCGCCACGGCTCTGCGCATCGGCGATCGTGTCGAAGCTGCGCTGGTAGCAGGCGATGACCAGGTCGTCCTTGGCATCGAGATGATGGTAGAAGCTGCCCTTGGTCACGTTCAGCTCGGATGCGATCTTCTGCACCGACGCGCCGCGATAGCCGAGTTCGTTGATCAGCCGGGTGGCGGCCAGCAGGAACGCCTCGCGACCCGGCTCCGCCTCGTCATGGCTGAGGTCGAGCAGCGTCGGCGACCATTTGGCGGCCCTGCCCGCGATGCCGTGCGCGAACACGTCCATTAGCCGCTCCTCGACGCGGCCATATTGGTCAGGCTCGTAGCGGGTCAGCCAGATCGGCAGCCAGAACGTGTTCTCGAGCAACACGTGCGCGCGCGCGCCGTTGAGATCGGTCTGCGCGCGCGACGACGCCGGTCCCCAGAGCAGCCGCGTCCGCCGGAACACCTCGCGCCAGCCCGCCATCAGCCGGCCGCGCATCGGTTCCTCCGTTGCGCGCAGATCGGACAGGACCGCGAACGCCTTCTCCTCGCCGCGCTGGATCCGGTTCAGCCGATCCATGTTGAGCGCGAGATAGCGGCGGACGCGTGCCTCGGGCGTCGCCTCTTCCATCGCCACATCGAGCATCGCGATCAGGGATTCGAGCGTGTTCTCGAACGCCGCCGCCGCGAGGTCTTCCTTGCGCTTGAAATAATAGGTAACGCTCGTCGTGTTGAGCCCGACGCGCCGCGCCACGTCCGCGAACGTCATGCCCTTGGCACTCTGCTCGTTGATCGCTTCTGCCGCCGCGGCGAGGATCGCATCACGCTTCGCACGGAAGCGCTTGGTACCCTGTTCGCTCTCGTCGCTGGCCTCTGCCGGAACCTTCATCGAAACACCCTAACAGCTTCGATTTGAAGATACAGTGCTTTTTAGGCGCTTTCAGGGCGGACTTGAAAACATGCTTTCGGGGGCCCTCCACACGCTTTACCGAATACGCGGTATGGTTTAACCCGCCTCCAAAGCGATGACGAATGGAGAGCCCGCATGGATTTCAGCCTCACCGAACGAGAGACGTATTTCCGGGATCGGGTGCGCGATTTCATCGACCAGAACATCCGCCCGCGCCAGGCCGATTACGACGCGCAGGAGCATGAGGGAGAGCGCTGGAAGGTGCTCCCGGTGATCGAGGAGATGAAGGAGAAGGCCAAGGCGGCAGGGCTCTGGAATTTCTTCATGCCGCCGCATTCCGGGCAGACGCATGTCGACGATTCGTTCGAGTTCGAGGGCACCCAGCTCACCAATCTCGAATATGCGTTATGCGCCGAGGAGATGGGCAAGATCGGCTGGGCGAGCGAATGCTTCAACTGTTCCGCGCCCGATACCGGCAACATGGAGGTGTTCCACCGCTATGGCACGCGTGCGCAGAAGGAGGCGTACCTTGGGCCGTTGATGCGCGGCGAGATCCGGTCGGCGTTCCTGATGACCGAGCCGGCGGTGGCGTCGTCGGATGCGACCAACATCGAGACGTCGATGGTGCGGGACGGCGATCACTATGTGATCAACGGGACGAAATGGTGGTCGAGCGGCGTCGGCGACCCGCGCTGCAAGATCGCGATCGTCATGGGCAAGACGTCGTTCGAGGGATCGCGCCATCAGCAGCAGAGCCAGATTCTCGTGCCGCTCGATACGCCCGGCGTAACGATCAAGCGGATGTTGTCGGTCTATGGCTATGACCACGCGCCGCACGGGCATGGCGAGGTCGTGCTCGAGAATGTCCGCGTACCGGTCGAGAACGTGCTGCTGGGCGAGGGCCGCGGGTTCGAGATCGCGCAGGGGCGGCTCGGGCCGGGCCGGATCCATCACTGCATGCGCACGATTGGCGTCGCCGAGACCGCGATCGAGGCAATGGCCAAACGGCTGCTGACCCGCGTCGCATTTGGCAAGCGGATCGCCGATTTTTCGGTCTGGGAAGAACGCATCGCCACCGCGCGGATCGATATCGAGATGACCCGCCTGCTGTGCCTGAAGGCCGCGGACATGATGGACAAGGCGGGCAACAAGGCCGCGCAGCTCGAAATCTCGATGATCAAGGTGGCGGCGCCCAACATGGCGCTCAAGATCCTCGACGACGCGATCCAGGCGCATGGCGGCGGCGGCGTGTCGGGCGATTTCCGGCTGGCGCACGACTGGGCGGCGATGCGGACGCTGCGTTTTGCCGACGGTCCGGACGAGGTCCACAACCGCTCGATCGCGCGCAACGAGTTCGGGAAATACGGGGACTTCCGAAAGGGGGGCGTGTCGAGTGGGGATATCGGGGTGAGCCGGTAATTTCCCATTAGACCTGGGCCAAATTTCTCCCCTCCACGCCCGTCACCCCAGCGTAAGCTGGGGTATCCCAGTTGGCTGATGCCGCGACCCGGAACGGGGAGATCCCAGCTTTCGCTGGGATGACGGGTTGGGGGGGCTCACCTCAAAGAAGCGAAAGGCAGACATGAAAGCCGCCGTCCTTTTCGAAGCCAACACCCCGCTCAGCATCGAGGACGTGACCGTCTCGAAGCCCGGCCCGCGCGAAGTCCTGATCCGGACGATGGCGGTGGGCGTCTGCCGCTCGGACCTGCATTTCGTCGACGGCGCCTATCCGCATGCGATGCCGACGATCCCCGGCCATGAAGCGTGCGGTGTCGTCGAGGCGGTCGGCGACGAGGTCGGCATGGTCAAGGTCGGCGATCATGTCGTCACCTGCCTGTCGGCGTTTTGCGGCCACTGCGAATTCTGCGTCACCGGCCGTATGGCGCTGTGCATCGACAGTTCGGTGCGCCGTCCCAAGGGCGCGCCGCCGCGGCTGATGCTGGGCGACCGGCCGATCGCGCAGATGCTCAACCTGTCGGCCTATGCCGAGATGATGCTGGTCCACGAACATGCGTGCGTCGCGATCGACCGCGACATGCCGATGGACCGTGCGGCGCTGCTCGGTTGCGCGATCACCACCGGGGCGGGGGCGGTGTTCAACACCACCGACGTGACGCCGGGCGAGACGGTGTGCGTGGTCGGGTGCGGCGGGATCGGCCTCGCGGCGGTCAATGCCGCAAAGATCGCGGGCGCGGGCAAGATCATCGCGCTCGACCCGGTGCCTGAAAAGCGCGCGATGGCGGAGAAGCTCGGCGCGACGCACAGCTTCGACGCGCTGTCCGATACGGCGGCGGACGAGGTCGTCGCGCTCACCAAGGGCGGCGTGCACCATGCGATCGAGGCGGTGGGGCGCGCGCAATCGGCGGCGACCGCGGTCAAGGTGCTCCGCCGCGGGGGCACCGCGACGATCCTGGGCATGATGCCGCTCGGCGAGAAGGTCGGGCTGTCTGCGATGGATCTGCTGTCGGGCAAGAGGTTGCAGGGCGGGTTTATGGGCTCGAACCGGTTTCCGGTCGATATCCCGCGGCTCGTCGACTTCTACATGCGCGGGCTGCTGGATCTCGACACGATCATCGCCGACCGGATGCCGCTCGAGCGGATCAACGACGCGTTCGACGAGCTCCGGCGCGGCGATACGACGCGCAGCGTGATCACCTTCTCGTGACGAGCGACGCAGCCACCAGCATGGTCGGCACGATCGCGGTCGGCGACAAGGACCGGCTCGACCTGGATGCGCTGGGCGCGTGGATGACGGCCAACGTGCCGGGCTTTACCGGGCCGCTGACCTACGCGAAGTTCGCGGGCGGGCAGTCGAACCCGACCTATCGCCTCGACACGCCGGATCGCGCCTATGTCCTGCGGCGCAAGCCTTTTGGCCCGATCCTGCCCTCCGCGCACGCCGTCGACCGCGAATATCGTGTGATCGCGGGGCTTCACCCGACCGGCTTTCCCGTCCCGAAACCCTATGGCCTGTGCGAAGACCCGGGCGTCATCGGCGCGGCGTTTTATGTCATGGAGATGGTCGAGGGGCGGACGATCTGGGATGGCGCGATGCCGGGCGCGACGCCCGCCGAGCGTACCGCGCATTACGAGGCGATGGTCGACACGCTCGCCGCGCTCCACACCACCGACTACGCGGCGGCGGGGCTTGGCGATTACGGCAAGCCCGGCAATTATTTCGAGCGTCAAGTCGGTCGCTGGACTAAACAATATCGCGCCGCAGAGACCGAGCGCATGGAGTCGGTCGAGCGGTTGATCGAATGGCTGCCGCGGACGTTGCCCGAACAGACGCGGACGTCGATCGTCCATGGCGACTACCGCATCGACAACATGATCTTCGCGCCTGCGGAGCCGAAGGTGATTGCCGTGCTCGACTGGGAGCTGTCGACGCTCGGCGATCCGCTTGCGGACTTCTCGTACCTGCTGATGAGCTGGGTGACCGAGCCCGAGGGGCGCTCGGGCGTGCTTGGGATGACCGGGCCGGAGACGGGAATCCCGACGATCGAGCAGGTTGTCGAACGCTATTGCGCCGCGACCGGGCGCGACGGCGTGCCCGACCTGAACTGGTATTTCGCGTACAACCTCTTCCGGCTGACCGGCATCGTCCAGGGCATCAAGAAGCGCATCATCGACGGCACCGCGTCGAGCGCGCAGGCGGAGAAGACGGTCGCGAAGATCCGCGGGCTCGCGGATGCGGCCTGGGACTTTGCGGTGAAGGCGGGGGCGTAATTCCCCTCCCGCTTGCGGGAGGGGTAAGGGGAGGGGCTGACCTGGCCTTGGTTTGAAACGTTGCGGAAAGATCGGGCCCTCCCCCGACCCCTCCCGCAAGCGGGAGGGGAGCAAAAGAAGATGTCGCAGTTCGACCTGACTGGAACGGTCGCGATCGTCACCGGATCTTCGCGGGGCATCGGCCTCGCCTCCGCGCGCGAACTCGCCAAGCATGGCGCGAAGGTCGTGATCTCCAGCCGCAAGCAGGACGCGTGCGATACGGTCGCCGCCGAACTCAACACCGCGCACGGTGATGGCACCGCGATCGCGATCGCGGCCAACATCTCCGACAAGGCGGGATTGCAGAGCCTGGTTGACCAGACACGCGCGCGGTTCGGCCGGATCGACACGCTCGTCTGCAACGCCGCCTCCAATCCCTATTACGGTCCGCAGGCAGGAATCGCCGACGAGCAGTTCCGGAAGATTCTCGACAACAACATCGTCTCCAACCACTGGCTGATCCAGATGGTCGCGCCCGAGATGATCGCGCGGCGCAGCGGCAGTATCGTCATCATCTCGTCGATCGGTGGCTTGCGCGGTTCGCCGGTGATCGGCGCCTATTGCATCAGCAAGGCCGCCGACATGCAGCTCGCGCGCAATCTCGCGGTCGAGTTCGGCCCTGCGAACGTCCGCGTGAACTGCATCGCGCCCGGCCTGATCAAGACCGACTTCGCGCGCGCGCTGTGGGAGGATCCCGATCGTATCGAGGCCGCCAACACGCGTGTGCCGCTGCGGCGGATCGGCGAGCCCGAGGAGATCGCGGGCGCGGTCGTCTTCCTCGCCTCGTCTGCGAGCGCGTTCATGACCGGCCAGACGATGGTCATCGACGGCGGCGTCACGATCTAACCGGAGAACCTCCATGCGTTTCGAGAACAAGTCGATCATCGTCACCGGCGCAGGCTCGGGCATCGGCCGCGCGGCTGCCCTTTTGTTCGCGGCCGAGGGCGGCCACGTCATCGTCGCCGACAGGACCGAGGGCGCGGACGAGACCGCGCATCTGATCGCCGAGGCAGGTGGCACCGCGAAGGCGATCCGCATCGACGTCGGGGTCGAGGAGGACGTGATCCGCGCGGTGACGCTCGCATGCGACAGTTTCGGCGGGCTCGACGTGATGTTCGCCAATGCGGGCATCTCCGGCGGGATGGCGAACCTGTTCGATACCGACGTCGCGCTGATCACTGAGGTGCTGCGCGTCAACCTGATCGGCCCGTTCCTTGCGATCAAGCACGCCGCACCGCGTATCGCCGAGCGGGGGAAGGGCGCGATCGTCCTGACCGCCAGCGTCGCCGGGATCCGCTCGGGCGCCGGCTCGCCCGCCTATTCGGCGTCGAAGGCGGGGGTGATCAATCTGGCCGCGGTCTCTGCGCAGCAGCTCACCGGCTCCAACGTCCGCGTCAACGCGATCTGCCCGGGGCTGACCGAGACCGGCATGACCAAGCCCGTCTTCGATTATGCGCGCGAGGCCAACAAGATGGACCGCGTCGGCCGCCTCAACCCGCTCCAGCGCGGTGCACAGCCCGAGGAACTCGCCAAGGTCGCGCTGTTCCTCGCCTCCGACGATGCGAGCTATGTCAACGGCCAAGCGATTGCGGTCGATGGCGGGCTATCGTCGAGCCATCCGGTGACGCGCCAGGAATATGGCAGGACCGCGGCCTGATGGCGCGAGAAGCCCCCCTGTCGACGCCGGACGGGCGGTATATCGTCGTTCGTGGGCGGTTGTGGCGCAAGGCGAACCCGGGATTGTCGGATCCGGAACGGGAGTCCTTCGTGCATGATCTGATGGATGCGCGCCGTGCGGTTGGCCAGGCTCGACGCAGCGGCGATGAGTCCGCCGAGCACGCCGCGCATGCGGCGGTCGACATAGCGAAGCGCAAACTCGGCGAAAGAGGTCCGGTATGGTGGACGGACGGCGCCCCCGATCTGAACCGGCATATGGCGCGGACGACACCCTATGCGGCGTGGTTCGCGACAATGAACGCGTCGTGAAGATTTGGGGCCGCCTGGCGTAACTCTCTACAGTCCGGCGATATTAACTGTCACGCATTGGCAAATATCACGCCTCGTCACAGCTGCAATCGCCTTAACCCACGGCAATGGGCGGAACACGCGGCGCTGCAAAGCGTCCTTGGTCCCATGGAAATCCAGCACTCATCCCTATTCCCCTGGCGCCACAAGGATCAGGACACGCACGTCGCGCTGCTCCGCGATCACATTGCCGAGGCCAGCTTCCCGTGCGTCGGCGCCAAGGCCGCAGTCGCCAAGGGGACGCTCGAGGTGCTGTCGTGCAACCGGATCGACAGCGCGTGGGATGATGTGCGGATCCATGACGGTCTGCTGACCTTCGCCGCCGCGTACCGCGAGGATCCTGCGTTGTTCCGAAGCTTTGCCGTCGTGTTCGACGAACCCGTCACGTTCGACGAACCGACGTTCGAGCGACATCTTTGGAACCGTATCCAGTCGCTGTCAGACAAGGATGTCTGGCGCGGCCAGGATTATGATGCGCGGGTCAGCGCGGATCCCGACAGCCCGCATTTCTCGCTGAGCTTTGGCGGCGAGGCATTTTTCGTGGTCGGGCTTCACCCCAATGCGAGCCGCCCGGCGCGGCAGTTCGCGCGTCCGACGATGGTCTTCAATCTCCACGACCAGTTCACGATCCTGCGGGCGCAGGGCCGGTATGAGACGATGCGCGAAAAGATCATGGTGCGCGACGAGGCGATCGCGGGGTCGCGCAACCCGATGCTCACGCGTCACGGGGAACTGAGCGAGGCCCGGCAGTATAGCGGGCGCTCGGTGGACGAAGTCTGGCGTTGCCCGTTCTCCTATCAGGGATCATCGCAGTGAGCGGTATGATGCAGGCACCGACGATCCACGAGATCCCCGAGCGGAGCGGCGCCGCATTCCGGCTGGCACGCGGCGAGATCCTGACGGTGATCGATCCCCGCGGCGAACAGGTCGCCGATCTGCTCGCCTTCGCGGCGGACGATCTGGATGAAGTCATCTCCTCGGGCCGGACGCTCGATTATGCGGAGACGATCTATCTGACGACGGGGCATAAGCTTTATTCGAATCGGTCGCAGCCGATGTTGGAGATCGTTGCGGACGACGTTGGGCGACATGATTTTCTGCTCACGCCGTGCTCCTACGATACGTTTCACCACTTCTATCCGACGCTGCCGCCGCACCGGGGCTGTTTCGGCAATCTGGCCGCGGCGCTCGAGCCGTACGGCGTGATGCCCGACCGTATACCTACCGCGTTCAACTGCTTCATGAATGTGCCGATCGACGCCGAGACGGGGAAGCTTCGCGTGCTGCCGCCGATCAGCAAGGCGGGCGACCAGATCGTGTTCCGCGCGGCGATGGATCTGGTGATCGGCTTGACGGCATGCTCGGCGCCAGACTCGAATGGCGGTACGTTCAAGCCGATCCACTATGCGATCGGCCCGAACCCGCGGCTCGACTAGGCACCGGTCGGGCGCGGGTTCCGCCGACCATACGCTTGCGTAACGACTTTGTGGGGACCATTTGGGGGCCGCGGGCGTTTGACGTCCGACCCCATTCACGAAGGAGACTCCTGATGGCTTTCGAACTTCCGCCGCTGCCTTACGCCTATGACGCGCTCGAGCCGGTGATCGACCAGGAGACGATGAAGTTTCATCACGACAAGCATCACGCCGCCTACACCAACAAGCTGAACGAGGGCGTCGAAAAGGACCCTGCGCTGGCCGGCAAGACGATCGAGGACATCCTCGGCATGATCTCGTCGCAGCCGCCGCTGGTCCGTAACAATGGCGGCGGCTTCTGGAACCACGACTTCTTCTGGAAGACGATGGCGGCCAAGAGCGGCCAGGCACCATCGGGCAAGCTGGCCGAAGCAATCGAGCGCGATTTCGGTGGTCTCGACAAGCTGAAGGACGAGTTCAACACCAAGGGTGCGGGCCAGTTCGGGTCGGGCTGGGCATGGCTGATCGCCGACGACAGCGGCAAGCTGAAGGTGACGAGCACGCCGAACCAGGACAACCCGCTCATGGACGACGCCAAGGAGCCGGGCACGCCGTTGCTGGGCAACGACGTGTGGGAGCACGCCTATTACTTGACGTACAAGAACGACCGTCCGGGCTATCTGAAGGCCTGGTGGGACATCGTGAACTGGGACGTCGTCGGAGAGCGCTACGCAAAGGTCTCGGGCTGACTGTAAGTTCCCCTCCCGCTTGCGGGAGGGGCTAGGGGAGGGGGCGACGTACGTACTGGCGTCCAGTCTGTTGGGTCAGGCCCTCCCCCGCCCCCTCCCGAGCGGGAGGGGAGAAGTAGAATCACCCTTCGGGCGGCAGGTCGGTTACGGCTTTGTCGCCCGTTTGCAATCCGTGCTTGAGCAGCATCGGGATGTTCGCGAACGCGAAGATCAGCGTCAGCGGGATCGCGCCCCACAGCTTGAAGCCGACCCAGAAATTCCAGCCGGCGTCCTTGCCCCACGCCGCCAGCGTGTAGCGCCAGACGAATTCGTTCAGCAGCGCCATGAAGACGAAGAACACGACCCAGTTGCGCGTCAGCTTGTGCCAGCCTTGCGCGGTAAGGCCGGGATACGCGCTCTCCAGCAACGACTGTAGCAGCGGACGCCCGGTGAGCAGCCCGAACAGCAGGATTGCGGCGAACATTGTGTAGATGATCGTCGGCTTCATCTGGATGAAGCGCTGGTCATGGAAATAGATCGTCAGCCCGCCGAACACGATGATCAGCGCGCCCGACATCCACAGCATCGGCGAGATGTGCCCCGCCTTCACTTTCGATACGATCATCGCGGCGACCGTGGCGACGATGAACGCGGTGGTGGCGGCGATGACGCGCGCGATCGGCACGCCCGGCGTGAGGAAGTTCACCGCGAAGAACACCGCGAGCGGGCCATAGTCGATCGCCATGCGAAGACCGGGGGACAGGGGGGATTTGGTCACTATGTCTTCCAAGAAAAGCGGTAAATCCCGCTCGTGCCGAGCCTAGTCGAACGACATTGCCACAAGCTGACCGGTCCTTCGACTACGCTCAGGACGAACGGGAGGGTCGCACGCGGGCTTCGCGTTACTTTCGAACGCTCTCCACGCCAGCGATGATCCGGCTCACCTCGTTCGCGTCGAACGGCCGCAGGTCGGTCATGCCTTCGCCGATGCCGATCGCATGGATGGGGAGCCCGTATTTCTCCGCCGCCGCGACGAGCACGCCGCCGCGCGCGGTGCCGTCGAGCTTGGTCATCACCAGCCCGGTAACGCCGGCCACCTCCTTGAAGACCTCGATCTGCTGGAGCGCGTTCTGGCCGGTGGTCGCGTCGAGGACGAGGACGATGTCGTGCGGGCTCTCGGGATTGATGCGGCCCAGCACGCGGCGAATCTTGGCCAGCTCGTCCATCAGTTCGCGCTTGTTCTGGAGGCGGCCCGCGGTGTCGACGATCAGCACGTCGATGCCCGTCTCGGTCGCCTTCTTGACCGCGTCCCACACCACGCCCGCCGCGTCGCCGCCCTCGGGGCCGGTCACGATCGGCACGCCGACGCGCTCGGCCCAGGTGCGCAGCTGGCCGATCGCGGCGGCGCGGAACGTGTCGC
Source organism: Sphingomonas aurantiaca (assembly GCF_003050705.1). Lineage (GTDB taxonomy): Bacteria > Pseudomonadota > Alphaproteobacteria > Sphingomonadales > Sphingomonadaceae > Sphingomonas > Sphingomonas aurantiaca. The sequence continues at coordinate 300,005 of NZ_QAOG01000004.1, forward strand.
CCGCGGCCAGCATCACGCCGTAATCCTGCTCCATCAGCAGATGCGCGAGCTTGGCGATCGTGGTGGTCTTGCCCGAGCCGTTGACGCCAATGACCAGGATGACCTGCGGGCGCGGAAACGCGTCGATCTCGATCGGCTTGGCGACCGTGGCGAGGACCTTCTCGACCTCCTCGGCGACGATCACGCGGATGCCGAGCTCTTCCATGTTGCGTTCAAAACTGCCCTCCGACAGGCGATGGCGGATCCGGCCGGCGGTCTCGGGCCCGAGATCGGAGGCGATCAGCGCCTCCTCGATATCGTCGAGAGTCGAGTCGTCGAGCCGTGCGCCGCCGAGGCCGGCGAGGTTGCCGACGAGCCGGTCGGACGTGCGCTTGAAGCCGCCGATCAGCTTGTCGTGCCAGGTTGGGGTGGTGCTCATGTCAGTTCCCGTGTTGCGCGGAGGCGGTCATTGTTCGCGCCGGTGATCGTGATGCGGACGATGTCGCCGGGTATGGCGGGTTCGTCCAGTAGGACTTCTGCGAAATTGCCGATATGCCCGCGGTCGCCGGGGCGTTCGACGAGCAGGTCCTGGCGAGTGCCGACCAGCGTCTGCAGCCAGCGCGCGCGCGCTGCTTCACCGGCTTGTCGAAGAATCGCGGCGCGATCGCGGCGGATCTCGGGCGCGACCTGGGGCATCCGCGCGGCGGGGGTGCCGGCGCGGGGCGAATAGGGGAAAATGTGCGGGTGGACGATCTGGCAGTCGTCGATCAGCGCGCGCGTGTTCGCAAACATCGCCTCGTCCTCGGTCGGGAAGCCGGCGATCAGGTCCGCGCCGATCGCGATGTCGGGCCGGGCGGTCTTGAGGCGGTCGACCAGTGCGACGCTCTCGGCGCGCGAATGCCGCCGCTTCATCCGCTTGAGGATCATGTCGTCACCCGCCTGGAGCGAGAGGTGGACGTGCGGCAGGATCCGCCGCTCGGTCGTCAGCAGCGCGAACAGGCGATCGTCGATCTCGATCCCGTCGAGCGACGACAGGCGCAGGCGTTCCAGCGCAGGCACGTGGAGAAGGATGCGTTCGACGAGGTGGCCAAGCGTCGGTGCGCCGGGCAGGTCGGGACCGTAGCTGGTCAGGTCGACGCCGGTGAGGACGATCTCGCGGTGGCCTGCATCGACAAGCCCGGCGATCCGCTCGACGACTGCACCCGCTGGCACCGACCGGCTTGGACCACGACCGAACGGGATCGCGCAGAAGGTGCAGCGGTGGTCGCAGCCATTCTGCACCTCTACGAACGCGCGAGCATGGGCGGAGAAGCTTGCGGCGAGATGCGGTGCGGTTTCGCGGACCTGCATGATGTCGCTGACCAGCACCGGGGCGGGGGCGTCCCACGCCGCACTGGTCAGCTTGTCGGCGTTGCCGATGACCCGGTCGACTTCGGGCATTGCCGCAAAGCTGGTGGGGTCGATCTGTGCCGCGCACCCGGTGACGACGATCTGCGCCTCGGGGCGGTCGCGTTTCGCGCGGCGGATCGCGACGCGCGTCGCCTTCACCGCGGCGTTGGTGACCGCGCAACTGTTGACCACGACCATGTCCCGCCCGGCGACGAGCGCGCGGATGGTCTCGCTTTCGGCGATGTTGAGGCGGCAGCCGAGGCTGATGACCTCTGGCGCGGGGGCGGGTGACATGCGCGCGATTTAGGAGCCGGCGGGTGCGAAGTCCACGCCTTGCGTTCGGGGGTGGGTGCGGACGGGCCGGTGACGCGCGCGCTTGGTCAGCTGGCCAGTCTTGGCGCGATGCCGCGCGGTGGCGGCGAGTCGCGGTCTGGCCGCTGCGCCAACAGCCGCTTTTCCGCGAGCAACCGTCGGACCTGCGCCGCGCCGAGCGGTCGGCCGTAGAAATACCCCTGGCCCTTGGCGCAGCCGATGCCGCGCAGACGCTCCTCGACCGCGGCATCCTCGATGCCTTCCGCGGTCGTCGGCAGGTTGAGGCTGTCGCCCAGCCGGACGATCGTGTTGACGATCGCCATGCTCTCGGGATTGTCGAGGATCGAGGTGACGAAGCTCTTGTCGATCTTAATCCGGTCGAACGGCAGCGCGCGCAGATGCGCGAGGCTCGAATAGCCGGTACCGAAATCGTCGAGCGCGAGGCGGATGCCCTGATTCTTCAGGCTGCCGACGATCGACTGCGCGAGCGGGAGGTTGTCGAACAGCGCGCTTTCGGTGATCTCGATTTCCAGCCGGCTGGCGGGAAACCCGGTCTCGACCAGCGTCTTGATGATTTTCTGCGCGAGCCATGCGTCGCGCAGTTGCAGCGGCGAGACATTGACCGACAGGCTGAGCCCCGCGTCCCAGTCGCGCGCGGCGGCGAACGCCTGGCGCATGATCGATAGCGACAGCTCGCCGATCACGCCGATCTCCTCGGCGATCGGAATGAATATGTCGGGCGCGATCGAGCCCCTGGTCGGATGGTCCCAGCGGGCGAGAACTTCGAATCCGGTGATGCGGCCGGTGGTCAGGTCGATCTGCTGCTCGAAATAGGGAACGATCTCCTGCGCAGGAACCGCGTTGCGCAGGCCCGCCTCAAGTTCGCCGCGCAGTTTCAGCGAGCGTTCCATGGAATTGTCGAACCAGGCATGGCGCCCACGCCCGCCGGTCTTCGCGGCGTGGAGCGCGATATCGGCATTGCGCAACAGCGAGTCGACCGAGGTGCAGTCGACGTCCGACCGGGCGATACCGATCGACACGCCCATATGGATATCGACGCCGTTGGTACGGAATGGGAGAGCGAGGCCCGCCACCAGGCGCTCGGCGATGCGGTCGGCGACGCTCCGATGTGCGGAATCGAACACGAACGCGCAGGCGAACTCGTCCGCCCCGAGCCGCGCGAGCAGGCTGGTGCTCGGTGCGATCGCCGCGATCGTCTCGGCGACATACGCGAGCAGCAGGTCGCCGATCGCATAGCCGTGCAGGTCGTTGACGCTCTTGAAATGGTCGATGTCGATCGTCAGCATGGCCATCGCCTTGCCGCGGCGGCGCGTACTGGCGAAGAGTGTCGCGCCTTCCTCGGACAGGCTGCGGCGGTTGAGGAACCCGGTCAGCGGATCGCGCTGCGCGAGCGCCTGGGCGCGGCGACCGGCCTCGGTCAGGTCGCTCAGTTCGACCGCCAGCGCGCGATAGCGGAACCAGCCGAACAGGATCAGCGAGACGTTGAGCAGCATGGTCGCGATCAGCGTGCGGTCGATCGCGGCGCCGCTGCCGTGCAGATGCGCCAGCGCCTTGACCAGCACCGTACCGCCGGTGCCAACGAACAGCAGGATCGCGGCACCCGTGGCGGCACCGGTCATGAATTCCCGACTGATGTTGCGGGGCGCACGCGTCGCCGCCGGCTTTGCGATCATGAGGGGTGTCCGGTCCTTGATTGGTATGTGGTGTGCCATGCGAGAGGTGTAGGAGATGTTAAAGCCGCGATTAGGCGCGACGGGGCGTGGCTGGCGCGCGATTGGTTGCACCAGATCGGCTGCGGACTCGGGGCCGGGGAAGGATTTTCCCGCATCGCAGCTCGCTCGGATCTTCTGCTGCTCCGAACGACCCGTGGCCCATCTTGCATCTGGTGCGGCATTCCAGTAGGTGGCCCCCACGTTCCGTTACGGGGCGCATATGACGAGCATCCAAGGATGCACGCTGGCCGGCGAGGTTTCGCCCGCCGGCGCTTTTGCGTTTGGTGACGGTAATTGGGAGTATTTCGATGTTCGAAAGCCTGAGCGATCGACTTGGCGGAGTCTTCGACCGCCTTCGCGGCCGGGGTGCGCTGACCGAGGCAGACGTGCGCGCCGCGATGCGCGAGGTACGCGTCGCGCTGCTCGAGGCCGACGTCGCGCTGCCCGTCGCGCGCGAATTCGTCGAGAAGGCGACCGAGAAGGCCGTCGGCCAGAACGTGCTCCGCTCGGTCACGCCGGGGCAGCAGGTCGTCAAGATCGTCAGCGACGCGCTGGTCGAGATGCTCGGCGCCGAGGCGTCCGAGCTCGAACTGGGCGTCACGCCGCCCGCCGTGATCATGATGGTCGGGCTTCAGGGCTCGGGCAAGACGACCACCACCGCGAAGATCGCCAAGCGGCTCGCGGCGGGGCAATCTGCGATCGGCGGCAACGGGCGCGAGCGCAAGAAGGTGCTGATGGCGTCGCTCGACGTCAATCGCCCGAACGCGCAGGAGCAGCTCGCGACGCTCGGCACGCAGATCGACGTCGCGACTCTGCCGATCGTGCAGGGTCAGCAGCCGGTCGACATCGCGCGGCGCGCGATGCAGGCGGCCAAGCTGCAGGGCTATGACGTCCTGATGCTCGACACCGCGGGTCGACTCCATGTCGACCAGGCGCTGATGGACGAGATGAAGGCGGTTGCCGACGTCGCGAACCCGGCCGAGATCCTGCTCGTCGTCGACTCGCTGACCGGGCAGGACGCGGTCAACGTCGCGCAGAACTTCTCCGACCAGGTGCCGCTGACCGGCATCGTGCTGACCCGGATGGACGGCGATGCGCGCGGCGGTGCGGCACTGTCGATGCGTGCGGTGACCGGCAAGCCGATCAAGTTTGCGGGCACTGGCGAGAAGCTCGACGCGCTCGAGGCGTTTCATCCGGAGCGCGTCGCCGGCCGCATCCTCGGCATGGGCGACGTCGTCAGCCTGGTCGAGCGCGCTGCGGAGTCGATCCAGGCCGAAGACGCCGAGCGGATGGCCGCCAAGATGGCCAAGGGTCAGTTCGACATGAACGACCTGCGCGCCCAGCTGGCGCAGATGCAGCGGATGGGCGGGCTCGGCGCGCTGGCGGGGATGATCCCCGGCATGAAGAAGGCGCAGGGCGCGGTAGCCTCGGTCGGCGGCGAGAAGGTCCTCGTCCATATGGACGCGATGATCGGATCGATGACGATCAAGGAGCGCAACAAGCCCGAGTTGATCAACGCCAAGCGCAAGATCCGCATCGCCAAGGGCTCCGGCACCACGGTGCAGGAGGTCAACAAGCTGCTCAAGATGCACCTCGAAATGTCGACCGCCATGAAGAAGATCAAGAAGATGGGCGGCATGAAGGGCATGATGGCGATGCTCGGAAAAGGTGGTCTTGGGGGCGGCTTGGGCGGGATCGGTAATGCGATCGGCGGGCCGCAGATGGGCGACATGCTCAACAAGGCCGGTGCAGGCGGGCTTCCGGGGGGCAATGCCGGCGGTGGCCTGCCGGGCCTGGGCGGCAAGATGCCGCAGCTGCCCGCCAGCTTCGACGATTTTCTGAAGAAGAAATAACCCTCCGCGCCCCACCGTCATCCCAGCGAACGCTGGGATCTCCCGGTGAGAGTGCGGAACCTACCAACCCAAAGACCCCAGCTTTCGCTGGGGTGACGTTTAGATCCAGAAGGAAAATATCATGGCAATCAACATTCGTCTCGCACGTGGCGGCTCCAAGAAGCGTCCGTATTACAAGATCGTCGTCGCCGATGCGCGCAGCCCGCGTGACGGCCGCTTCATCGAGAAGATCGGCAACTACAACCCGCTCCTCGCCAAGGACAACGAGCAGCGCGTGCAGCTCGACGCCGACCGCGCGAAGCATTGGCTGAGCGTCGGCGCGCAGCCGACCGATCGCGTCGCACGCTTCCTCGACCAGGCGGGCGTTCTCGAGCGTTCGGCGCGCAACAACCCGAACAAGGGCAAGCCCGGCGAGAAGGCCACCGAGCGCGCCGAAGAGCGTGCGACCAAGGCGGCTGAAGCTGCCGAGGCCGAAGCGGCTGCAAAGGCGGCTCCTGCCGAGGCAGAGGCTCCTGCCGCTGAGACCGAAGAAGCCGCTTCGTAAGATCGTCTTCCTCGTCATCCCAGCGAAGGCTGGGATCCAGAGCCAGGGACGGTAACGTCCTTGGCTCTGGATCCTGGGTCTAGCCCAGGATGACAGCTTAGGGTGGGCGATGCCCGCACCCGAATGGCGGTTCATGCGTTCTTTGTCGGTCTGTCACCCACAAGGAGCGCATGATGACCCCCGATCCAGATCCAAGAACAGCCCCCGCACCCGAGGACATCGAAGATGCCAGCAATGAAGGCGTCTCCGCCGAAGACCCCGCAGAAGGCGCCGACGACAGCCCCGGACCCGACACCGGCTCCGCGCAAGGATAGCGTGACGCTCGCCGTTGTGATCGGTGCGCACGGCATCGGCGGCGAGGTGCGGTTGAAGGTCTTCGCCGAGAACATGTCCGGCTATAAGAGCTTCAACGACGGTGCGCTGACGCTGAAGTCGGCGCGGGCCGGCAACAACGGCACGATCGCGCGCTTCGCCGAGGTCGTTGATCGCAACGCGGCCGAGGCGATGCGCGGGACCGAATTGACCGTGCCGCGGTCGTCGCTGCCGCCGCTCGAAGACGGCGAATATTATCATACCGACGTGATCGGGCTCGCGGTCGTCTCGACCGACGGCGAGGCCATCGGGCGGGTCGTTGCGATCGACAATTTCGGCGCGGGCGATGTGATCGAGATCGAACGGACTGCTGTGGATGAGAAGCCCGGCAAGCGATTCATGGTGCCGATGCGCGTCGAGGCGGTGCCCGAATGGGATTCCGAGCGGCTCGTGGTCGAGGCGTCGTTCGCTACCGAATAGGGCTGTCGTGGCTTCTTGTTCTCTCGCGGAGGCGGGGACACAGGCAGCGCTAGCGCCGGATCGGTCGCTGCTCCGACAGCATGTTGCGGATCGTCGTGGCGGCCACCCCGGCTTCGCCCATCGCGTGGCTGATCTGGTCCAGCCCCTTCACGACATCGCCTGCCGCGAACAGCCCCGGGATCGAGGTGCGCTGATGGTCGTCGACCTCGAGACACCCTTCGTCCGTCGCGCGTGCGCCGGCCGCGACGGCGAGTTCCGATCGGATCACCGAGCCTAACGCGGGATAGACGCTGTCGAACGACATCCGCCCCTCGACGGTATCCAGCGCGAGCTGATCGCCTTCGATCGCATAGTTGCCGCAGGGGCCGCCGACGCGGACGATCCCAGCGTCGTCCAGCGCCGCCTCACATTTCGGATCGAGTTCGTGGCCGCCGTCCGGGGCGATCAGCGTGACGTCCTTGGTGTAGCCGCGCAGGAACAGCGCCTCGCGCATGCCGTGGTCGCCGGTGCCGATCACGCCGACACGCTTGTCCGTCACCTCATAGCCGTCGCAGATCGGGCAATAGCGGAACAGGCCGGCCTCGAGCGCCTCGTCGTGGACCGCGTCGGGCATGGCGGGGCGGTTGTTCACCACCCCGGTCGCTAACAGGACGCTCCTCGCGCGGGCGCGGCGGTGGCCCAGGCGGACGGTGAAGCCGTCGTCCTCCACCTCGATCGCGTCGACGCGGGCGCCCTCGCGGACTGCGCCATAGGTTTCGGCCTGCGCGAGCATGCGGGCGAGCAGATCGGTGCCGCGAATGCCCTCGGGATAGCCGGCGTGGTTGTGCGTGCAGGGGATCAGCGCGGCGCGGCTGCTGCCGCAGTCGAACAGCCGGATCGAGAGGTGGAACCGCGCGAGATAGATCGCGGCGGTCAGCCCCGCCGGGCCGGCGCCGATGATGATGCAATCGTCCATGCCGGTATAAGCGCGGCGCGGCCAATCCGTTCCGGCGGCGAAACGCTCGATCGCTATCGCAAGCCGGGCGCGGGAGTGATAGCGGCGTGCGGCATGAGCTATTGTGATTGGTCGGACGGCGATCTCCACGCCTATGCGTCGCACACCGTTGACGGGCCGCGCCGGTACGTCGCGCAGGTCGCCGAGCCTGCTGTCGCGCAGTGCGGGGTGGAGGCGGAATATGTCGAGGACAGCGCCGACGCCTTCTATGCACGCCTGAAATGGCTGAAGGCGCAGGGCTGCGCGTTTCCGGCGGACGTCTTCCCCCAAGTCCTTGCCGCGGCGCAGGAGGACGCGCGTCTGGCGCGACTCGCGGCGGGCGAGCTGCCCTGGGCGGCGACGATCGTGACCTTGTACCCGGAGATGTTCCCGGGGCCGCTGGGCACTTCGCTTGCCGGGCGGGCGCTGGGGGAGGGGCGGTGGTCATGCCAGCCCGTCCAGCTGCGCGACTTCGCGACCGACAAGCACAAGTCGGTCGACGACACGCCGGCGGGGGGCGGCGCGGGGATGGTGCTCCGCGCGGACGTGGTCGCCGCGGCGATCGACAGCGTTGCCGATGGGCGGCCGGTGCTGGCGATGACGCCGCGGGGCAAGCCGCTCACGCAGGAGCGGGTGCGCGAACTCGCGCGGGGCCCCGGCGTCGCCATCCTGTGCGGGCGGTTCGAGGGGTTCGACGAGCGGCTGTTCGAGGCGCGCGCCATCGAGGAGGTGTCGATCGGCGACTATATCCTGTCGGGGGGCGAGATGGGGGCGCTGGTGCTGCTCGATGCTTGCATTCGGCTGCTCCCCGGCGTAATGGGCGCGGCTTCTAGTGGGGATGACGAGAGCTTCGAAACGGGGCTTCTCGAATATCCGCATTATACCCGACCTCAGATATGGGAAGGGCGCGCGATCCCGCAGGTGCTGCGATCGGGGGATCACGCGAAGATCGAGGCATGGCGCAAACGCCGCGCGGAGATCGATACACGGTCACGGCGACCGGACCTTTGGGAACGCCATGAGGGCGTTCGGGTCCAGTCGCCCTCTGGCGCGCAGCGACACGAGGACTGATTATGAACCTGTTGCAGACGATCGAAGCCGAGAACATCGCGAAGTTCCTGGCCAACAAGACGATCCCCGATTTCCGCCCTGGCGATACGCTGAAGGTCGGCGTGAAGGTCGTCGAAGGCGAGCGCACGCGTATTCAGAACTATGAGGGCGTGTGCATCGCGCGCTCGAACAAGGGCATGGGCAGCAACTTCACCGTGCGTAAGATGAGCTTCGGTGAGGGCGTCGAGCGCGTTTTCCCGCTCTACTCGCCGAACGTCGATTCGATCGAAGTCGTCCGCAAGGGCGCCGTGCGTCGCGCCAAGCTGTATTACCTGCGTGGCCGCACCGGCAAGGCAGCGCGTATCGCCGAGCGTCGCGACATGCGCCCCGCCAAGGGCACTGCCGCCGCCGAGTAATCGCGCGGCCCGGTTCTCCGGGTTGAGGTTGGAAAAGGGCGCGGGGGCGATGGTCCCCGCGCCCTTTTTCGTTGCGTGCGGGGCGGGAGCGGGGCGCCGGGCGCATGGCTTTGGAATGCGGCGGTTTATTCGGTTTCGGCGTGGATGCGGCCGGAGTGAAGTATAGGAAGTATAGACGCACGTGCAGCATTTCGCGGCGGGGGCGGCGCGGTTCTGTGCGTGCGGTATCGCGGGCGAGGGGGCGGGGGCCGGCATGCGGGGACGGTGCGCTCGGGGGGCGGTGTAGGACAGCGATTCGTGTTTCGGGGCGTGGCGGTGGTCTGTGCGCCCTCCCTTTCGGGGGGCGGTTCTCTCGATCGGACCTGTCAGCGTTCGTTACCGCAATTCCTGTCGCTTCCTTGTTCTCCCGCGAAGGCGGGAGTCCAGTCTGGGTCCCCGCCTTCGCGGGGAAACAAGCACGTTCGGGAGGACTCATCGTTCGTTGTGGATGCGGCGTAGCCTAGAGTGGGTTCACGCGAAGGCGCTAAGGCGCGAAGATAAGGTAGTAGGGGCGGGAGCCAGGCCGGCTACTATTCTTCGCGCCTTAGCGCCTTCGCGTGAACACCCCCTTCTCTCGTCATCCTGACGAAAGTCAGGGCCCAGAGCCACAGGGTGCAGCGTTTGGGACCCTGGGTCCTGACTTTCGTCAGGATGACGGCGTGGGGAGGGCGGCGTCACGTCCGCCATCGCCAACGCTGCCCGTTCGAGGCGGGTAGCCGGGGGTGTACGCGCTTCGACTGGCTCGCACGCCGCCGTCAGCCCGCCGCGACCGCCCGTCAGGCGTCGCGCCACGTTCCGGGCGCCAGATCGGCCAGCGTCCACTCGCCGATGCTCCAGCGGACGAGCCGCAGCGTCGGGTGGCCGATCGCCGCGGTCATGCGGCGGACCTGGCGGTTGCGGCCTTCGCGGATCGTGATGCGCAGCCAGCAATCGGGGATGCTCGCGCGCACGCGGATCGGCGGGACGCGCGGCCAGAGATCGGGCGCGGCGATCCGTTCGACGTCGGCGGGGCGGGTGGGGCCGTCCTTCAGCACGACGCCTTCGCGCAGGCCGTCGAGCGCGGCCTCGCCGGCCTCGCCCTCGACCTGCACGAGATAGGTTTTGGCCAGCTTGAACTTCGGATCCGCGATCCGCGCCTGGAGGCGACCGTCGTCGGTCAGCAGCAACAGCCCCTCGCTGTCCCGATCCAGCCGCCCCGCCGGATAGACGCCCGGCACGTCGACGAACTGCGACAGCGTCGCGCGCGGCGTCGGCGAGCCCGCGTCGGTGAACTGGCTGAGGACGTCGTAGGGTTTGTTGAAGAGGATCAGGCGGGGCATGGCGGATTTTCAGACAATTACCAGGATGATTTGCCGTTTTCAGCAGTAAAATTCAAGACAGATATGCGAGAATATCATTACTTTTACAATATTCTCTTATTATCATCGGCGAAAATGTCTCATTATGGAAAATTCTTACCTGGCACCTCGAACAGTTTGAAGTAATGCGGAGGTTAACTTTCTTTGCAAATCAGAAAACCCTTTAAAAACAATTATGCGTCTGTTTTGTATATCAAATGGAACATCGGAAAGGGTATCAGATATAAGTAGTGTTGGTTTTCCCAAGGCCATTGCGATGCCAAGTTCAAAAAACACATTTGCGTTGCGTGATGAAATGTTAGCTATCACAATCTCCGACGAAATTATGCCCCCGACGATTTGAGGCAAAATGTCGCCTTCAGCGCGATGTTCATCGCCGCGTGTGACAATAAATCCAGCTTCAGAGCAAACTGACTTGATAACTTGATAAGTCTCTTTCTCATCATCCGAAAATGGAGTTAAGACAAATATTTTGTCTTCAATAACTTTAGCCTTGTCGGAGCTGAGCCCATACGATTTTAAAAAACTATCAACGTCAACAGCATTTGTAGAGCTTGTTGCAGGTTGATTGCGTTGGCCTGAAATAATGAGGTGATTGGCCTCTTCCCATCTTGCCCGGGTCGCCACCATCTCCCGGGTTAGATCAGCAAGCCTGTGCTCATAAGACGCTCGCATTTCAGAAAGCACGGCTTCATGTTTGATGTTGTCGTAACGACTGACTTCCCGACCATGCATTACCTGGTTCATAAGTCTTCGGGTAATTACAAAGATTGTTGCCACAATCGGAAGAGTGATTAACGCTGAGCTTGCGACTGTATCGAATAATCTTTGCGTTAGATCGCTCACCAAAATACACTCCCCATTGAAATGGACGCTGTGGTAATGGTAAGTGCAAGCAAATATCCTAACGTCGAAAGTCCTGCCGCCGTCTTTGTCTTAGAAAGAATCAAGGCGCGTTCAGACTTTCTTGCAACAACAATCACAGGTATCAAAAGCGCTACCGCAATAAAGGCAGCGGACAATACTGCTTTCACGGGAGTTGGAGCTGTCGAGTGCATCTGTCCAGAATAAAGTATGGCTGAGCCGTATGACAGCGACAAGAATGCAATATCAACTGGAAATACCATTATGGCTTTCAAAGTATCAACGCCGTTTGTTTCCTGGTCAGTTGTCATCCTCAGCCCAAATTTGAGCATGATGATACTGCCGGGCAGCATGTAATCCCAAATAGGCAAAATGATCCCCCTACGGATAGCCCATTGGTAGAGGCGTCAAGCTTCCACGGCAAGCCGCCAGTGGGCTTCGGGCAAGCCTCGCAAGCGGGTCCGAACGTGGGCTGCGCTCTGAGAGCGGAGCGGTAAAAGACGGGCCGCGGTGTTTCCACCGCGGCCCGTTTTGATCAGAAATTTAGCAACCCTTACTGGTCGAGGAAGCTCCGCATTTTCCGACTGCGCGACGGATGCTTGAGCTTGCGCAACGCCTTCGCCTCGATCTGGCGGATACGCTCGCGGGTCACCGAGAATTGCTGGCCGACCTCTTCCAGCGTGTGATCGGTGTTCATCCCGATGCCAAAGCGCATGCGGAGCACGCGTTCCTCACGTGGCGTCAGCGACGCCAGAACGCGCGTGACGGTTTCCTTGAGGTTCGCCTGGATCGCGGCATCGACCGGGATGATCGCGTTCTTGTCCTCGATGAAGTCGCCGAGATGCGAATCCTCCTCGTCGCCGATCGGCGTTTCGAGGCTGATCGGCTCCTTGGCGATCTTCATCACCTTGCGCACCTTCTCGAGCGGCATGGAGAGGCGCTCGGCCATCTCCTCCGGGGTCGGCTCGCGGCCCTGCTCGTGGAGGAACTGGCGGCTGGTGCGGACCAGCTTGTTGATCGTCTCGATCATGTGGACCGGGATGCGGATCGTGCGGGCCTGGTCGGCGATCGAGCGCGTGATCGCCTGGCGGATCCACCAGGTCGCATAGGTGCTGAACTTGTAGCCGCGGCGATACTCGAACTTGTCGACCGCCTTCATCAGGCCGATATTGCCCTCCTGGATGAGATCCAGGAACTGAAGGCCGCGGTTCGTGTATTTCTTGGCGATCGAGATCACGAGACGCAGGTTCGCCTCGACCATCTCCTTCTTGGCGATGCGCGCCTCGCGCTCGCCCTTCTGGACCATGTTGACGATCCGGCGGAACTCGGTGAGCGCCATGCCGGTCTGCTGCGTGATGTCGGCGATCTCGGCGCGGATGCGCTCGACCGCCTCGCTCTCGTTGGCGACGAACGCGGTCCACTTCTTGTCGACCTTGTTGACCGTCGCCAGCCAGTTCTCGTCGATCTCGTGACCGATATAGCGATCGAGGAAGTCCTTGCGCGGCACCTTATGGCGCTCGGCGAGGCGCAGCATCTGGCCGCCCAGCGCGGTCAGGCGACGGTTATAGGCATAGAGCTGATCGACGAGATATTCGATCTTGGCGTTGTGGAACTGGACGCTCTCGACCTCCGCCGTGAGTTCCTCGCGCAGCTTCTGGTATTTGCGCTCGTCGGCGGCGGAGAACTCGCCGCCGATGCCCATCGCGTCGACGCGGCTCTGCTGGATCTTGCTGAACTTCTTGTAGAGCGCCGTGATGTTGGCGAACCGCTCGAGCGCGATCGGCTTGAGCTGCTCTTCCATCTGCGCGAGGCTGAGGGTGTTGTCCTCCTCCTCGTCGTCCGAGGCGCGGGGCGTGCGGCGCTCGCCGTCCTCGTCCTCGTCGGCGGACGGCTCTTCGGGCTCGGCCTCTTCCTTGAACGAGGGGCCGGCGTTCTTTTCGCTGATCTCGCCGTCGTCGGCCTCGCCGTCCTCGGCCATCGCCTCGGGCGCGGGGTCCTTCGAGAGCATCGCGTCGAGATCCATGATCTCGCGCAGCTGCATCGTGCCCTCGTTGAGCGCGGTCGACCAGTCGATGATCGCGTTGAAGGTGATCGGCGATTCGCAGAGGCCGAGGATCATGGTGTCGCGACCCGCCTCGATCCGCTTGGCGATGGCGATCTCGCCCTCGCGGCTGAGCAGCTCGACCGCGCCCATTTCGCGCAGGTACATGCGGACCGGATCGTCGGTGCGATCGACGGTCTCCTTCTTCTTCTCGATCGCGGGGCCGGTATCGGCATCCGCGTCGGTGCTCTCCGCCTCGTCCTCGTCGTCCTTGGCGGGCTCGGTCTCGCCGTCTTCGCCGGCTTCGTCGTTCTCGACGATGTTGATGCCCATTTCGCTCAGCGCGGCGCTGATGTCCTCGATCTGGTCGGACGACATCTCGCCCTGCGGCAGCGCTTCGTTGAGCTGCTCGTAGGTGATGTAGCCGCGCTTCTTGGCGCGCGCGATGACCTTCTTGATCGACGCATCGTTCATGTCGATCAGCGGCGCATCGCCGGTTTCGTTCGTCTCGGCGGGTTCCGCCATGTTCGCCTTAGCCATCAATCGCCCTCGGTACCCAACGCTCGGGCGTCTTCGTTCGACTGTACAAGATTTGCAAGTCGGACTTCCAACGCCTGTTTCTCTCTTACCATAGCCACTTGTCGTTCGAACGCATCTTCGGTGAAGTGCGTCTGCATCGCCGCGGTCGCCTGTTTCAGCGCCGCGTCGACTTCCGGGCGTGCGACCATGATCGCGATCGCCTCGTCTAGGTCGGCGCGGACGCGGGCTGGATCGGCCGTGGTCTGCGTGAACGAGTAGGGCATCGTATCGGCTCTCAACAGGTCACTCGCGACTGAATTGAAACCGGACCTCGCCAATATGGTGAGAAGTCGCCCGCTATCAAGCTTCTGGTCCTCAAGTGCAACATCCACGACCGCTTCGAACAACCGGCCGAGCGCGCCGTCGATGAGTTGCAGGGGGCCGAGCACCTCCATGTGCCGCGCGATCTCAACGGGATGGCGGATCAGGCCGGCAAGGACTGCCTTGGCGAGCACACGGTCGATTCCTGTCGCGAGAAACGCTTTGGCATCCTCGGTGACGGGGGCGGCGGGGGGCTTCCAGCCGCCTTTGGGGCGTTCGCCGCGGGGGACGAAGGGGGCGCGGACGGGTTTGAAATGCTTGTAGAAGCGGTCCTTGAACTCGGACTGGTATTCCTGTTTCACCGATGCGTCGGCGATGCCCTCTGCGAGCTCGTGCAGGCGGCGCTTGAGGCCGGCGCGCTGTTCGGGGGTGTCGAGCGCCTCGGCCGCGACTTCGGACGCCCAGAGGCGCTCGACGAGCGGTTCGGGGGTCTTGAGCAGCGCCTCGAACGCGGCGGGGCCGCCCGAGCGGACGAGATCGTCGGGGTCCTGGCCTTGCGGGAGCGTGACGAAGGCGAGGCTGCGGCCGGGGGCGAGCAGCGGGAGCGCGCGGTGCGCGGCCCTGAGCGCGGCCTTCTGGCCTGCGCCGTCGCCGTCGAAGCAGAGCAGGGGGACGTCGACCATCCGCCACAACCGCTCGAGCTGCGCTTCGGTGAGCGCGGTGCCGAGCGGGGCGACTGCCTCGCCGAACCCGGCCTGGGCTAGTGCGATGACGTCCATGTATCCCTCGACCACGAGGACGCGGCCGGCCTTGCGCGAGGCGGGGGCGGCCTTGTCGAGGTTGTAGAGCGTGCGGCCCTTGTCGAAGAGCGGGGTATCCGGGGAGTTCAAATACTTCGGCTCGCCGCCGTCGAGCACGCGGCCGCCGAACGCGATCGTCCGGCCGCGCGGATCGCGGATCGGGATCATCAGCCGGCCGCGGAAGCGGTCGTACGGGTCCTTGCCCTCGACGTTGATGAGCATGCCGGATTCGACCAGCATCGGGTCGCCGTACGTTTTCAGCGCAGTCTTGAGTTTCCCGCGGCTGTCGGGGGCGAACCCCATGCCGAACGCGCGGGCGGTGTCGGGGGTGATGCCGCGGCGGTCGAGCAGCGCGCGGGCGTCCGAGCCGGGCAGGCCGTTGAGTTGCTCGGTGAACCAGTCGGCGGCGTCGGCCATGACCTCGTGCAGGCCCTTGGCGCGTTCGGCCTTGGCGGCGGACTGGCGGTCCATCGCGGGCATGTCCATCCCGGCGGCCTGGGCGAGCTCCTTGACCGCATCCATGAAGGGGAGGCCGCGCTGGTCGGTCATCCACTTGATTGCGTCGCCGTGGGCGGAGCAGCCGAAGCAGTGGTAAAAGCCCTTGTCGTCGTTAACGTAGAACGACGGCGTCTTCTCGTTGTGGAACGGGCAGCAGCCCTTGTGCTCACGCCCGGCCTTGGTGAGCTTGGTGGTCTTGCCGACCAGCGCCGACAGCGACGTGCGGCCGCGGAGTTCGTCGAGGAATTGCGGGGTCAGGGCCATGGGGTGGCTTTTTCCTGGGGGAGGTGTGCGGCCACGCCCTCCCCCGACCCCTCCCGCGAGCGGGAGGGGAGGAGAAGTGCAGGGTTCTCCCCGGACGCAACGGTGTCCCCCTCCCGCTTGCGGGAGGGGTTAGGGGAGGGGCGTTCCGCAAGGACGCGCGCAATCTCGGCCACCACGCCTTCCAGCCGCTCCAGCACGTCGTTGTTCCAGAACCGGATCACTCGGTAGCCTTGGTTTTCGATGAAGCCCGTCCTTCGCGCATCGTCGTCGGATTGCCAGTCATGCTGCCCGCCATCGACCTCGATCACGAGCCCGGTGGCTCGCGAGACGAAATCACAGATGAACGGGCCGATCGGGACTTGGCGGTTGAACCTTATGCCGCACGTCCGGCGCGCGGCGAGGTGTTGCCATAGCGCGCTTTCGGCGCGGGTGGGGGTGGCGCGGAGGGCTCGGATGCGGGTGCGTTGTTCCAATGCTCCGTCTCCTTTGTGGCGCTGCCCTCCCCCGACCCCTCCCGCAGGCGGGAGGGGAGTAGTTAGTTTAGCGCCGCCTTTACCAGCCCGCTCGCCTTGCTCATGTCGAGCTCGCTCGCGTGGCGGGCCTTCAGTTCGGCCATCACGCGGCCCATGTCCTTCATGCCGGTCGCGCTGAGCTCGTCCTTGATCTTGAGGATCGCGGCCGTCGTCTCCGCCTCGCTCAGCTGCGCAGGGAGGAAGCGTTCGATCACGGCGACCTCGGCGCTCTCCGCGTCGGCGAGTTCCTGGCGGCCGCCGTTCGAAAACATCTCGATCGACTCGCGGCGCTGCTTGACCATCTTCTGGAGCACCTCGACCACCAGCGCGTCGTCGCTCTCGGGGGCCTTGCCGGTGCGCGCTTCGATGTCGCGGTTCTTGATCGCGGCCTGGATCAACGAGATAGCGTTGCGGCTCTGCTTGTCGCCGGCCTTCATGGCGGTCAGCTGCGCAGCCTTGATGTCGTCGCGAATCATGTACTGGTCTTTCAGGCGGTTCGGGATAGCCCGACGGGATAGCGCGTCCGCCGCCCGTTTAACAGATTGACGCTGCGGCACGCCGGCCTTAGCGGACACCACTTAGCGACATCGTCAACGTAAAGAGAGTGCCCAGCCTGATGGCCGACGCCCAGCCTACACCCATGTCTTCGGCAAAGCCTGCCGGCGCCACCGGCGTCCTGGTCCTCGCCAATGGCGACGTGATCTGGGGTCGCGGGTTCGGCGCGGAGGGCCAGGCGGTCGGCGAAGTGTGCTTCCACACCGCGATGACCGGCTATCAGGAGGTGCTGACCGATCCGTCCTTCGCGGGCCAGATGATCTGCTTCACGTTTCCGCACATTGGCAATGTCGGCGCGAACCCCGACGATATCGAGGCGGACGATCCGCACGCGCTCGGCATCATCGTCCGCGAGGACGTGACCGAGCCGTCGAGCTTCCGCGCGGTCGAGGGGCTCGATGGCTGGATGAAGCGGCATGCGCGGATCGGCCTGTCGGGGATCGACACGCGCGCGCTGACCCGCCGGATCCGCGTTGCGGGGGCGCCCAATGGGGTGATCGCGCATTCGGCGAACGGCGAGTTCGACGTGGCCGCGCTGCTGGCGATGGCGCAGGGCTGGCCGGGGCTGGAGGGCATGGACCTCGCCAAGGATGTGTCGACCGAGATGCATTATGGCTGGGGCGACAAGGGGCCCGGCGGCACGTGGCGGCTTGGGTTTGGGTATGGGGAGAGCGGTCTCTCGACTTCGCTCGAGACGAACGGGGAGGGGGATGATGGCCTCTCTTCCCAATCGGATACGTCCCCCCAGCCGTTCGTCTCGAGCGAAGTCGAGAGACCCCATGTCGTCGCGATCGATTATGGGTCTAAGCGCAACATCTTCCGCAACCTCGTCGCGGCCGGCGCGAAGGTGTCCGTCGTGCCCGCCACCGCGAGCTTCGAGCAGGTGATGGCGCTCGCCCCCGACGGCATCTTCCTGTCGAACGGCCCCGGCGATCCCGCCGCGACCGGCGACTATGCGGTGCCGGTGATCCGCGAGCTGCTCGAGACGGGCAAGCCGCTGTTCGGCATCTGTCTCGGCCACCAGCTGCTCGGCCTCGCGGTCGGCGCGACCACGACCAAGATGTTCCAGGGCCACCGCGGCGCCAACCATCCGGTCAAGCGGCTCTCCGACGGTGCAGTCGAGATCACCAGCATGAACCACGGCTTCGCGGTCGAGCGCGACAGCCTGCCGGCCAACGTCCGCGAGACTCATGTGTCGCTGTTCGACGGGTCGAATGCGGGGCTGGAGCTCACCGACAAGCCGGCGTTCTCGGTGCAGTATCACCCGGAGGCGAGCCCGGGGCCGCAGGACAGCCTGTATCTGTTCGAGAAGTTCGTGGGGTCTTTGGAGCGGACGGGTTGAATCGAACCCGCCTTGTCTGGTGTCTTGTCGGCGCTTCGTTGGTGGCGCTGCCGAGCGCAATTTTTTCTATCCTACGTTCTGAACCGCAGCCCACGTTCATCGTGTTCGATTCGTCTGGACCACCCCCGCCGCCAAAGGACGAAAGTCCAGGCGAGTTGGCAAAGGCGCTCGAACGGTTGGATACTGCATACCCGGGAAGCATCTTTGGCGACTGCCACGTCGGCCGGTTCCAGCATGAGGGCCTAACTTCGGACGGCGAGCAGACGTTCCGCACTAACATCAAAGGCTTGAGCGCCGATCAGTTAGATTGTCTGATGGGCAAGGCCCGAGAGATGGATCTTCGCGTAAGCTTCTCCAATTCCAATTCGCAGGTCGTAAACTAATGCCAAAACGCACCGACATCTCCTCGATCCTCGTCATCGGCGCAGGACCCATCGTCATCGGCCAGGCGTGCGAGTTCGATTATTCGGGCACGCAGGCGATCAAGGCGTTGAAGGAGGAGGGCTATCGCATCGTCCTCGTCAATTCGAACCCCGCCACGATCATGACCGATCCCGAGCTGGCCGACGCGACCTATGTCGAGCCGATCACGCCCGCGATCGTCGCCAAGATCATCGAGAAGGAGCGTCCTGACGCGATCCTGCCGACGATGGGTGGCCAGACCGCGCTGAACACCGCGCTCGCGCTGTTCCATGACGGTACGCTCGAGAAGTTCGGCGTGACGATGATCGGTGCGGATGCCGATGCGATCGACATGGCGGAGGATCGGCTGAAGTTCCGCGACGCGATGGACCGGATCGGCCTGGAAAGCGCGCGCTCGGTGATCGCACATACTGTCGAGGAAGCACTCGAAGGCCTTGAGAAGACGGGGCTTCCCTCGATCATCCGGCCGAGCTTCACGATGGGCGGCTCTGGCGGCGGGATCGCGTATAACCGCGAGGAGTTCATCGCGATCGTCCGCAACGGGCTCGATTTGTCGCCGACCACCGAGGTGCTGATCGAGGAATCGCTGCTCGGCTGGAAAGAGTATGAGATGGAGGTGGTGCGCGATCGCAACGACAACGCGATCATCATCTGCTCGATCGAGAATGTCGATCCGATGGGCGTCCATACCGGCGACTCGATCACGGTCGCGCCGGCGCTGACGCTGACCGACAAGGAATACCAGATCATGCGCAACGCATCGATCGCGGTGTTGCGCGAGATCGGTGTCGAAACAGGCGGTTCGAACGTACAGTTCGCAGTGAATCCGAAGGACGGCCGGCTGATCGTCATCGAGATGAACCCGCGCGTGTCGCGCTCGTCCGCGCTCGCGTCGAAGGCGACGGGCTTCCCGATCGCCAAGGTCGCGGCCAAGCTCGCGGTCGGCTACACGCTCGACGAGATCGAGAACGATATTACCGGCGCGACGCCGGCGAGCTTCGAGCCGACGATCGATTACGTCGTCACCAAGATTCCGCGGTTCGCGTTCGAGAAGTTCAAGGGCGCGTCGAGCACGCTGGGCACCGCGATGAAGTCGGTCGGCGAGGTGATGGCGATCGGTCGCAACATCCATGAATCGATGCAGAAGGCGTTGCGCGGGCTCGAGACGGGGCTGAGCGGCTTCAACCAGGTCGATCATCTGGTCGGCGCGCCGCGCGCGGAGATCGAGGCGGCGCTGGCGCTCGCGACGCCCGACCGGCTGCTGGTCGCGGCGCAGGCGTTGCGTGAGGGCTTCACCGTCGCCGAGGTGCACGCGATCGCCAAATACGATCCGTGGTTCCTCGAGCGGATCGCCGAGATCATCGCGGCCGAGGCCGAGGTGATGAAGGACGGGCTGCCGATCGACGCGACGGGCATGCGCCGTCTGAAGAGCATGGGCTTCAGCGACAAGCGGCTCGCATGGCTGGCGCTGCAATCGGTCAATCTGCGCGGCATGAACCGCGGGATCGCGCGCAGCTCCGGGCTGATCCACGAGGTCGTCAAGGCTATGACCGGCGGCGTGACCGAGGAGGAAGTGCGCGCGCACCGCGTGAAGCTGGGCGTGCGGCCGGTGTTCAAGCGGATCGACACGTGCGCGGCGGAGTTCGATGCGAAGACGCCGTATATGTACTCGACCTATGAGGCGCCGAGCTTTGGCGAGCCCGAGAACGAGTCCGAGCCTACCGATCGGAAGAAGATCGTCATCCTGGGCGGTGGGCCGAACCGGATCGGGCAGGGGATCGAGTTCGATTATTGCTGCTGCCATGCGTGCTTCGCGCTCGCCGACGCGGGCTATGAGACGATCATGGTCAACTGCAACCCGGAGACCGTGTCGACCGATTACGATACCAGCGACCGGCTATATTTCGAGCCGCTGACCGCCGAGGACGTGCTGGAGATCCTGCATGTCGAGGCGTCGAAGGGCGAGCTGGTCGGCGTGATCGTGCAGTTTGGCGGGCAGACCCCGCTGAACCTCGCGCGTGCGCTCGAAGCCGCCGGGATCCCGATCCTGGGGACGACGCCGGATGCGATCGATCTGGCGGAGGACCGCGAGCGGTTCGCGGCGCTGATCACCAAGCTCGGGCTGCGCCAGCCTGCCAATGGGCTTGCGCGCAGCCGCGACGAGGCGGTCGCTGCGGCGGAGCGGATCGGTTATCCGGTGTTGATGCGGCCGAGCTATGTCCTGGGCGGGCGTGCGATGGAGATCGTCGACACGCTCGGGCAGCTCGAGCATTATATCGCGACCGCGGTGCAGGTGTCGGGCGACTCGCCGGTGCTGATCGACCAGTATCTGCGCGATGCGATCGAGGTCGATGTCGACGCGATCTGCGACGGGACCGACGTCGTCGTCGCGGGCGTGTTGCAGCATATCGAGGAAGCGGGCGTCCATTCGGGCGACAGCGCCTGCTCGATCCCGCCTTACTCGCTGTCGGCGGAGATCATCGCCGAGATCGAGCGGCAGACGGTGGCGCTTGCGCATGCGCTGTCGGTCGTCGGCCTGATGAACATCCAGTTCGCGGTAAAGGACGGGCTGGTCTATCTCATCGAGGTCAATCCGCGCGCGTCGCGGACCGTGCCGTTCGTCGCCAAGGCGATCGGTGCGCCCATCGCCAAGATCGCCGCGCGCGTTATGGCGGGCGAGCAGCTGAAGGACCTTCCCAAGATCGACCGGCATATCGACTATTATGCGGTGAAGGAGGCGGTGTTCCCCTTCAACAAGTTCCCCGGCGTCGATCCGGTCCTGTCACCCGAAATGAAGTCCACCGGCGAAGTTATGGGAATCGATCCCGATTTCACGATCGCGTTTGCCAAGGCACAGTTGGGCGCGGGGACGATCCTGCCGACCAAGGGTAACGTCTTCGTCAGCGTGAAGGACGGCGACAAGGCCATGATCGTCGAGGCGGTCAAGGCGCTGGTCGACACCGGCTTCTCGATCGTGGCTACGGGCGGCACCGCGGATCACCTCGCGCGCGCGGGGCTTCCGGTGGAGAAGGTCAACAAGGTCGCGCAGGGGCGGCCGCATATCGTCGACCGGATCAAGGACGGCGATATCGCGCTGATCTTCAACACGACGGAAGGGTGGCAGAGCCTGAAGGACTCGCAGCCGATCCGCGCCTCAGCGCTTGGCCAGCGTATTCCGTACTTCACGACCGCGCCTGCGTCGCTCGAGGCGGCCAAGGCGATCGCCAAGCTTTCGACGCACAGCCTTGAAGTACGGCCCTTGCAATCCTATTATTCGCAGTCGCACAACTGATCCCGACATGAGCGTGATGTGTGGGCGGGGCTGGTACAGGGCCCCGCGCGGGGAAATGGATTTGGGGACGAGATAATGGCGACCGTCGAAAAGATGCCGATGCTTCAGGAAGGCTATGAGACGCTGACCGCGGATCTCAAGCGCCTGAAGGCCGAACGTCCGACGATCGTCGACGCGATCGAAGAGGCGCGCGCGCATGGCGATCTGAGCGAGAACGCGGAATATCATGCCGCCAAGGAGCGCCAGGGCCAGGTCGAGGCATCGATCTCCGACATCGAGGACAAGCTGAGCCGCGCGCAGATCATCGATCCGAAGGACCTGTCGGGCGACAAGGTCGTGTTCGGTGCGACGGTGACGTTGCTCGACGAGAACGACAAGCCGATCAAGTACCAGATCGTCGGCCAGACCGAAGCGAACGCCAAGACCGGCCGTATCTCGTACAACTCGCCGCTGGGCCGCGGGCTGATCGGGCGCAAGCTCGACGAAGAGGTCGAGGTCACTGTGCCCGCCGGCGAGCGCTATTACGTCGTCTCCAAGATCGAGTTCATCTGAACCTCATGCGTTTTTTCGAGACGCGGGCGACGGCGATCATCACGATCGTGACGGTCATCGTCTCGGGATTTCTAGTACTGAGCGGGTCGCTGCCGTACTGGGCGGTGAACGCCGGGTTCATCCCGTTGCGGATGACCGAACTCGGTATTCCGAGCGATCATATGTTCGTGGTCCCCGCCTGGGCGACGCCGCTGACCGCAACGTTGATCCATGGCGGCTGGGCGCATATCGCGCTGAACCTCGTGATGCTGGTCTATTGCGGGCAGTTCGTCGAGCGGGCGCTGGGGACTGTCGGGTTGGTCGTGCTGTACGGGCTTGGCGCGTATGCGGCGGCGGCGGGGCACTGGGCGTTTGGGCCCGAGTCCGTTTCGCCGATGATCGGCGCCAGCGGTGCGATCTCGGCAGTCGTTGGTGCGTATGCGCTACTCTATGGCGAGCGCCGCGCCAAGGCGATCGGGCCGGTACCGGCTGGCGTCGTGCATGTCGTCTGGCTTGCGGCCGCCTGGATCGGGATCCAGTTGCTGATGGGGCTGGCCGGGTTTGGTGCGTCGGTTGGCGCCAACGGGCCGATCGCGATCGGCGCGCATATTGGCGGGTTCCTGGCGGGGCTGGTTTTGGCTCGGCCGCTGTTGCTGTGGCGGTACCGCGCGGCCTGAGGGTTAGGCGCGGGTGTTCAGGCGCGCGGCTGTCGTCTCCACGCTCCGCCGTCATCCTGACGAAAGTCAGGACCCAGGTTTACAGGCGATGGCGCTCTTGGCTCTGGGTCCTGACTTTCGTCAGGATGACGGGGGAGTGTGCGTTGGTTGCACGGCGCGGGTCGGTTAGGCCGCGGTCTGACCTGGCAGCGTTGGCTCGAGCATGCGCTGCAGCGGCACGACCACGAACTTCATCTCGGCATCGTCCACCGTGCGCTGCGCTGCAGCACGCCAGGCCTTTTCGGCGGTAGCATAGTCGGGGAAGACGCCGACGAATTCGATCCGGTTCAGATCGTTAAAATCAAGGGTGCGCGGGTCGCTGACGCGGCCGCCGAATACGAGGTGGAGCTTGCTCATGCGCTGCTTGTCCTTGGGAGGGAGGTTGCAGGTGCCCTAGCGTGTTCAACCCGCGCTTTGAACCCTTTGCCGGTGTCTTTTAGACAGCTGGCTTTTGCGAAACTGCCTTCGCACCTGCAGTACCCGCGGTGGTCAGTGCCTTGACGATGCCGTCGAGCAGCCCGCGTGCCTGGCCGCGCGCATTGTCCTTGGTGAGCCCGAGTTCGCCCAGTTCGGACTGGCCCGCAGCCTTGGCAGCGGCCGTCGCAGCGACGACCGTCTCGCTCAGGCGCTTGCCGACGGGCGCGAGCAGTTCCTTCTCACGCGCCGAGCGCGGGATGAGTGCACCGGCGATCGCGCCGACGGCAAGACCGCCGACGAGGATGCCGAGGGGGTTCGATTCGAGATTGTTGACGACGCGCTTGGTCTTCTCGCGCGAGACTTCGAGGACCTCGGAGGCCTTGTCGCCGGCGTCGTGATATACCTTCGACGCGGTCTCGCGTACGGTGTCGAGACCTTCGCGGACGCGGTTTTCGGTGTCGTGAATGGTGGTCTTTGCGTCGGTCATGGGACGGTCCTTCTAATGGCAAGCTGCTCGTCTTTAAACGCGAGCCGGGACTTCATGGTTTCAAGGCTTTCAACGGCCGCGGCGAAAAAGGCCGACGATCCGGTGACGGGCGAGGAACAGCCCGGCGACTGCGGCAAAGCCCGCGGTCGGGCCGGGATTGCGCCGCACCGTTTCCACGCCCGCGGTCAGGGCGGCGGTGCCTACATCGGCGACGTCGCGGCTGGCGTTGAGCGCGAGCTTCCGGGGATTGAGCCGATCCTGCAACTGCCCGAGCGTCATCATGACGCGCTGGCGGGCGAGGGCGGACTCGATCTCTGCGGCGGCGACTTTGGCGGATGTCATGATACGGGCTCGCTCTTGGTCTGAAGCTTCGACTTGCCGATCATCGCGAGGATGCCGGCAAGTGCCAGCACCGCCACGACGACGATCGCGGTCGACCATCCAGGCCCCATCACGGTCGCCAGCGTCAAGATCGCACCGACCAGCAGTGCGATCAGCGCGGCCAGCGCCAACACGCCGGCGACGGCGAAGAACATCGCCGCCGACTTGTACGCGCCCGCCGTCTCACCGAACTTCGCCTTGTAGACTGCCACTTCGGCAGTCGCGAGGCTGCGCGTTTCGCTCGCCAGACGGCTGACGATCGCGGACAGGCTCTCCTCCTCGCCGGTCAGCGTCGCCGGCTCGGACAGGATCGGCTTGGTCAAGGCCTCAGCCCTTCGGGTTCGCGTCGACGCCCGACTGCACCAGTCGCGCGACGACAAACCCGATGGCAGCAGCTGCGCCGACTGCGATCGCGGGCGACTTGCGGACGAGTTCGCGTGCGTCGTCGAATAGCTCGTCGATGTCCTTGGCCTTCACCTGATCGGCAAAGCCGGACACGCTGTCTGCCGCGTTGCGCGCATAGCCGCCATATTGCGATCCGAGCTTTTCATCGACCTGGCCGGCCGCGTCGGTCAGCAGCTGGGCGATCTGCTCGAGTGCGCCGCTTGCACGCGCCTTGCCGTCCTCGGCGAAGGTACGCGCCTTGTCCGCGGCCTGTGCGCTGTACTTGCTGGCGCCGTCCTTGATCGCCTGCTTGGCATCAGTGGTCTTGCCCGACAGGGTATCGGCCTCGGACTCGACAGTCTTGGCGAGCTCGTTGCCGACCTGGGTCGTGGTCGTTTTCAGGTCGTTGACGGTATCGTTTACGCTGGAGTCGGCCATGACGGTCCCTTTCAGAATTGTTACGCCCTCAACACCGCCGTCGAAGCGGGGTTCCCGATTCGTCGCGCGATTGCACGACACTGTCCTGGGCCAGTCGCCGGGCCCTGCTGTGGGGCAGTCGCGCGATTGCCCGGAATGGCGCGAGGCGATAGAGGCAGCGCGAACGACCCCGCCCCGGGATTTGTAGGAGCATCGTTACGTGACCGCAATCATCGACCTTCATGCACGCCAGATCCTCGACAGCCGGGGCAATCCCACGGTCGAAGTCGACGTTCTTCTCGAAGACGGCAGCTTTGGTCGCGCGGCGGTGCCGTCGGGCGCCTCGACCGGCGCGCACGAGGCGGTCGAACGCCGCGACGGCGACAAGACCCGCTGGGGCGGCAAGGGCGTCGACGGCGCGGTCGACGCGGTCAATGACGAGATCACCGACACCGTGCTGGGCATGGACGCCGAGGACCAGTCGGACCTCGACCGTGCGATGATCGAGCTCGACGGCACCGAGAACAAGGGCCGGCTGGGTGCGAACGCGATCCTGGGCGTCAGCCTCGCGGTCGCCAAGGCCGCGGCCGAAGCGCGCGGGCTGCCGCTCTACCGTTATATCGGCGGCGTGCAGGCGCATCTGCTGCCGGTGCCGATGATGAACATCATCAACGGCGGCGAGCATGCCGACAACCCGATCGATTTCCAGGAATTCATGATCGTGCCGGTCGGCGCGTCGAACATCCTCGAGGCGGTCCGCTGCGGTTCGGAGATCTTCCACACGCTGAAGAAGGGCCTGAGCGAGAAGGGTCTGTCGACCAGCGTCGGTGACGAAGGCGGTTTCGCGCCGAACATCGGCAGCACGACCGAGGCGCTCGACTTCATCATGTCGAGCATCGAGAAGGCCGGCTATAAGCCCGGTGAGGACGTGATGCTCGCGCTCGATTGCGCCGCGACCGAGTTCTACAAGAACGGCAAGTACGACATTTCGGGCGAGGGCAAGATCCTCGACAGCCACGAGATGGCGGAATATCTCGCCGACCTGACGCGGCGCTACCCGATCTTCTCGGTCGAGGACGGCATGGCCGAGGACGATTGGGAGGGCTGGAAGACGCTCACCGACCTGATCGGCGACAAGGTGCAGCTGGTCGGCGACGATCTGTTCGTGACCAACCCGAAGCGCCTCAAGCGCGGCATCGACGGCGGCTATGCGAATTCGCTGCTGGTGAAGGTCAACCAGATCGGCACGCTGACCGAGACTTTGGAAGCCGTGTCGATGGCGCAGCGCGCCAAGTACACCGCGGTCATGTCGCATCGCTCGGGCGAGACCGAGGATTCGACGATCGCCGATCTGGCGGTCGCGACCAATTGCGGCCAGATCAAGACGGGCAGCCTGGCGCGGTCGGACCGGTTGGCCAAGTACAACCAGCTGATCCGCATCGAGGAAGAGCTGGGCGACGCGGCGCGCTACGCGGGCCGCGACATCCTGATCGGCGGCTGATACGCTCACCCCCGCGGAGGACGACATGGCACGCGTGACGACGAAGACCAGCAAGCTGCGGAAGACGATGCGCAAGGCCGCTTGGCCTGCGCTGGGGCTGACGCTGATGGCCTTTTTCGGCGCGTATGCCGTGCTCGGCCCGAACGGGATGTTCGCCTATGGCGATTACAAGCGCCAGCTGGCGAAGCGCGAGCAGGACTATGCCGCGCTTGATCGCCGGCGCGAGGTGTTGAAGAACCGGGTGGCGTTGCTCAACCCGGATCACGCAAACCCGGACATGGTCGACGAGATGGTCCGCAAGGAACTGAACGTCGCGCATCCGGACGAGGTTATCGTTCCCTTGGGGAATTAAACGTCCCGTCATTCTAGGCTTGACCCAGGATCCAGAGCCATTTGCAACATCGCCTGTGGCTCTGGATCCCGACTTTCGTCAGGATGACGAAGGGCGGATTACCGGCCCAGGAACGTCAGCAGGTCGTTCGTGAAGCGCTCGCTCTCGGTGATCGTCAGGCCGTGCGGTGCGCCGTCATATTCGACGAGCTGCGAGCCCGCGATGCCCTTTGCCGCCGCGCGGCCGGTCGCGTCGATCGGGACCGTCTTGTCGCTCGTGCCGTGAACGACCAGTGTCGGCACACGGAACGCCGCCAGGTCGGCGCGGAAGTCGGTGTGGCCGAACGCTTCCGCACAGCGCAGCGTCGGATGGAGCCCTGCCTGCATCGCCAGACCCCAGGCCCAGTCGACGACCTCGTCGCTGACCGGCGAGGTGATGAATCCGACGCCGAGAAATTGCTGGAGGAAGGTCTTGAAGAAGGCGGGGCGGTCGTCTTCGATCCCCGCGCCGATCCCGGCCAGCGTCTCTTCGTCGACGCCATCGGGATTGTCGTCGGTCTTGAGCATGTACGGCACGACCGACGAGATCAGCCCCGCGGCGACCACGCCCTTGCCGTCGTAGCGGCTCATGTAGCGCGCGATCTCGCCGCCGCCCATCGAGAAGCCGACGATCGTCGCGTCGGTGTTCGCGCCGGTGGCTTCCATCACGTCGGCGAGGTCGTCGGTGAGCGTGTCATAGTCGTAACCGCTCCAGGGCTGGCCCGACCGGCCGAACCCGCGGCGGTCATAGGCGATCGCGCGGAATCCGGCCTGAGCGAGCGCCATCGCCTGCGCGTCCCAGCTGTCGGCGTTGAGGGGCCAGCCATGGGTGAGGATGACCGGGCGTCCGGTGCCCCAGTCCTTGACGTAAATATCTGTACCGTCGCGGGTTTTTACATAGGGCATCGCAAGTCTCCGGTCTGTTCTGGCAGATGCAAGGTCAACGGCTCACCGCGGGGGCCGTTCCGCACGCTGGCGTACCGAGCCGTCGACTGGCAGCATGGCGCCGGACGAATCGGAATTGGAGACAGGATGCGGATCGGACTTTTGACGACGGCGATGGGCGCGGCGCTTGCGCTGACCGCCTGCGGACCCGCGCAGACCACGTCTAATACGCAGGCGGTTGCGCCTGCACCGACGCCGGTCGCGGCAAGCGACTGGGCCGGGTTCCGCGACGGCTTTATCGACGGCTGGTTCAAGATCGATCCGGCGAACGCGGTCTATCAGGGCAAGCACGACTATGACGGCGGGCTCGGCGACTGGAGTGCCGCGGGGCTGAAGCGGCAGGCCGACTTCCTGCACGCTGCGATCGACAAGGCGGGGGCGTTCAAGGACCTGAAGCCGACCGAGGCGTTCGAGCGCGACTATCTGGTGCAGGTCGCCAAGGGCAAGCTGTTCTGGCTGGAGGATGCGGATCAGCCGCATCGCAACCCGGCCTGGTATGTCAGCGCCGGCCTCGATCCGAACGTCTATATCGCGCGCAACTATGCCGATGCGCCGACCCGGATGAAGGCGCTGACCGCGTTCCTGCAGAAGATCCCGGCGGCGACGGGCAACATCAAGGCGAACCTCAAGACGCCGATGCCGCCGAGCTTCGTCAACTATGGTGCCGCGGCGTTCAACGGCTTTGCGGACTACTATGCGGGCGACGCGGTGAAGGCGTTTGCGGGCGTCAAGGACGCGGCGGCGCAGAAGCAGCTGAGCGATGCGGCGCAGGCGGCGTCGAAGGCGATGCGCGATCTGGGCACTTGGACCGAAGGGCAGCGGGCGACCGCGACGCAGGACTTTGCGCTGGGGGCCGACAAATTCGCGCGGATGGTCGCGATGACCGAGGGTGTCGATACGCCGCTCGACCAGCTCGAGGCGGCGGGCGTCGCGGATCTGAAGCGTAACCAGGCGGCGCTCGCGCAGGCGTGCGGCGTGTTCGCCAAGGGCCAGACGATCCTCGCGTGCATGGACAAGATGAACGCGAACAAGCCGGTCGGTGGCCCGGTCGCGGAGGCGCGGCGGCAGATCCCGAGCTTGCGCAAGTTCGTCGTCGATCACGATCTGTTGACGATCCCGGGCACCGAGCAGGCGCTGGTCGAGGAATCACCGCCCTATAACCGGCAGAACTCGGCGTATATCGATCCGCCGGGACCGTTCGAGAAGGGCGTGCCGTCGATCTACTATATCTCGCCGCCCGATCCGAGCTGGACCAAGGCGGTGCAGGACGCGTTCGTGCCCGGCAAGAACGACCTTCTGTTCACCTCGGTTCACGAAGTGATGCCGGGGCATTTCGTCCAGTTCCTCCACGCCAACCGATCGCCGTCGCTCTTCGGGCGGCTGTTCGTCGGCTATGCGTTTGCCGAAGGCTGGGCGCATTATGCCGAGGAGATGATGTGGGAGGCGGGGCTCAATAACGGGGACGCCGAGACTCATGTGGGGCAGATCTCGAACGCGTTGCTTCGCGATTGCCGGTATCTGTCGGCGATCCGGATGCACGCCAAGGGGATGACGCAGGAGCAGTCGTTCCGGATGTTCGTCGACGAATGCTATCAGGACGAGGGCAATGCCCGGCAGCAGGCGGCGCGCGGGACCTATGATCCGGCGTATCTGAACTACACAATGGGCAAGCTGATGATCCGCAAGCTGCGCGCCGACTGGACCGCGAGCCGGGGTGGGCGGAAGGCGTGGAAGGCGTTCCACGACCAGTTCCTGAGCTATGGCGGCCCGCCGATCCCGTTGGTGCGCAAGGCGATGATGGGGGAGGCTAAGGCCAGCGCTGCTTTCTGATTGGTGCTTGCACCACCCCGGCGAAGGCCGGGGCCCAATTGGGGGACGGTGCTAACGAAGCGCATCGCTTCGTTATATCCGACGTTCCAATTGGGCCCCGGCCTTCGCCGGGGAGGATGGTTTTGAATTAGATCGCTGCAAAGCTTGTGTCCCTGCGAAGGCGGAGACACAGACTGGGCACCCGCCTTCGCGGGTGAACATTCTTCTGCTCCCTCTCCCCGCCGGGGAGAGGGAGACGCGATCACCGCGTCTGTTGCGCGGGTTGCACGTCCTGCGTTTCCTCGGTCGGCGGGTTGCGGATCGAGGGGCGGAGGCGGCTTAGGCTGCAGAGGCCGGCCACCAGCGCGAGGCCCGCGGCTACGAGCGGCGGCGTCGTGCCCGCGCCCACGCCCATCGCCAGCAGCGCTGCGACCAGCGTCGCGCCGGTGGTCTGCCCTACCAGCCGCACCGTCGAGACCAGCCCGCCCGCCGCCGCCGCGCGTTCGCGGGGGGCGGACCCGATGATCAGCCGCGCGTTCGGCGCCATGAACATCCCGAACCCCGATCCGCACAGCGCCATCCGCCACGCGATATCGAAATAGCCCGGGTCCGCGGGCATGAACGCAAGCAGCAGCAACGCGCAGATCGACACGCCCATCCCGATCCCGCCGAGCAACCCCGCCGGATAGCGATCCGACAGCCAACCCGACAGCGGCGCGACGACCATGTTCGCCAGCGGCCACGGCGCGATCGCCGCACCGACCTCCGCCGCGCTGAAGCCGTAGGCGTGCGTCAACCGGAACGGTGTCGACAGCAGCAGCGTCATCTGCGCGATGAACGCGGTGTATGCACCGATCGCCGACAGCGCGAGCACCGGCCGCGCGAGCAGGTCGATCGGCAGGATCGGACTGGCCTCGCCGCGCTCGCGCCGGACGAACACCCAGCCGATCGCGATCCCGGTGAGCACGATCGCGGCGGAGACGATCGGGCTGTCGCCGTGCACCGCGCTCTCCGCGCCGCCGATGACGAGCCCGATCATCGCTGCACACATCACTGCGCCGAGCACGTCGAACGGTGCGTCCTGCGGGCGCGGCTCGGGCAGCGCGCGGCCGAGCGCGAGGCTGAGCAGCGCGAACGGCACCGCGCTGGCGAACACCCACGGCCAGGGTGCGATCGCCAGCACGAGCCCGCCGATCGTCGGCGCGAGCGCGGCCGAACTGGAGACGACGACGCCGTTGATACCGAGCCCGCGGCCGAGTTGCTTGGCCGGATAGATCGACCGGATCAATGCGGACGAGACGCTGAGCGCCGCCGCCGCGCCCAGCGCCTGCGCGGCGCGGACGACGAGCAGGAACGGGAGGCTCTTGGCGAAGAAGCAGAGCAACGTGGCGAGCGTGAAGATCAGCTGGCCATATTGATACATGCGTTTCAGGCCGATCCGCCCGCCGAGCCCGGAAAAGGGGAGCAGCGCCATCGCGAGGATCAGCTGGTACACCGTGACGACGGTGACCACCGCACTGCTGCCGACGTCCAGGTCGCGCGCGATCGTCGGCAGCGCGACGGTGGCGATGCCGCCGTCGATGATCGTCAGCGCGGTGCCCGCCGAGATCGCGGCGATGGCGACGAAGCGGCGGGGTTTGGGCAGGCCGTCGGCGGCCGATATCTGGTCCGGTTGCATTGCGCCCCGCGATAGACCCCGGCATGTAGCACGCCAAGCAAATCAGGGAGATACGGTGATGCGGGTTCTGGCTTCGATGCTGGCGGCGACGATACTCGGCGGGGGCGCCGGCCTTGCGAGCGGCACCGCGCTTGCCCAAGTCGCACCGATGACACAGACGAACACCGCCGCCGACCCCTATATCTGGCTCGAGGACAAGGATGGCGCCAAGCCACTCGCCTGGGTCGAGGCGGAGAATGCGAAGACTCTCCCGCGGCTCCAGAACGATCCACGCTACAAGACCTTTTATGCCGAGGCGCTGGCTATCGCCTCGGCGAAGGACCGTATCCCGATGCCGAACCAGATGTTCGGGCGGATCTACAATTTCTGGCGCGATGCCGATCATCCGCACGGACTGTGGCGCTGGACCAGCGCGGCGGACTACGCGTCGGCCACGCCGCACTGGACGACCGCGCTCGACCTCGACGCGCTCGGCAAGACCGAGGGCAAGCAGTGGGTTTGGAAGGGTTCGACCTGCCTCGAGCCCGAGCAGCGGCTGTGCCTCGTCGCGCTGTCGGAAGGCGGTGAGGACGCGGTGACCTATCGCGAATTCGATCTGCAGACCGGCGCGTTCGTCGCCAACGGGTTCACGCTGCCCAAGTCGAAGCAGGATGCGACCTGGGTCGACAAGGATACGTTGCTGGTCGCGCGCGACTGGGGGGCAGGGACGACGACGCAGTCGGGCTATGCGTTCGTAATGAAGCAGCTGAAGCGGGGGCAGCCGCTCAGCGCTGCGACCGAGGTGTATCGGGGGGCTGCGACCGACCAGGGCGGTACGGCGGCGAACGTGCTGACGGACGAGAAGGGCAACCGCCTAATCGTGATCCAGCGCCGGAAGACCTTCTTCGGCGCGGACAAGCTGGTGTGGACGCCGGCCGGTGCGCGACCGCTCGCCTTGCCCGACCGGACGTTCCCGGCGGGGATGATCGACGGGCAGGTGATCTTCTCGACGAGCGACCCCTGGGGCAAGATTCCCGAGGGCGCGATCGCGTCGGCACCGCTTGCCGAGGTGGAGAAGGGGGCGATCAACCCGACGATCGTGTTCGCGCCGGGGCCGCGCCAGTCGGTCGACGGCATGGGGCTGACGAAATCGAAGCTGGTGCTGGTGGTGTCGGACAATGTCCGCGGCCGCGCGTCGGTCTATACGCACGGCGCAGGGGGCTGGACCGCCAAGCCGATCGCACTGCCCGACAACGCCTCGATCGACGTCGCGAGCACGACCGATCGTAGCGACGACGCGTATCTGACGGTGACGGGGTTCCTGACGCCGACCTCGCTCTATGCGCTCGATGCGGCGTCCGGCGCTGCACCCAAGCCGATCAAGACGCTGCCGGCGAAGTTCGATGCGTCGAACGACGTGGTCGAGCAGTTCGAGGCGACCTCGACCGACGGGACGAAGGTGCCGTATTTCGTCGTCCACAAGAAGGGCATCGCGCTCGACGGGACCACGCCGACGATCATGACCGCCTATGGCGGCTTCGAGGTGTCGATGACGCCGAGCTATTCGGGGAGCACCGGCAAGCTGTGGCTGGAGCGGGGCGGATCCTACGTGCTTGCCAACATCCGCGGCGGCGGCGAGTTCGGGCCGAAGTGGCACGACGCGGGCCGCAAGACGAAGCGGCAGGTGATCTATGACGACTTTGCGGCGGTCGCCAAGGACCTGTTCGCGCGCAAGCTGACGAGCCCGGCCAAGCTCGGCATCTATGGCGGGTCGAACGGCGGGCTGCTGATGGGCGTCGAGTTCAACCAGCATCCAGAGCTCTGGAAGGCGGTGACGATCCAGGTGCCGCTGCTCGACATGATCCGCTACGAGGGGATCGCGGCGGGCGCGTCCTGGGTCGACGAATATGGATCGGTTAGCGTGCCCGAGGAGAAGGCGTTTCTCGAGAAGATCTCGCCCTATCAGAATATCAGGAAGGGCGTCGCGTATCCCGAGCCCTATATCTGGACGACGACCAAGGACGACCGTGTCGGGCC
Organism: Sphingomonas aurantiaca; assembly: GCF_003050705.1. GTDB lineage: Bacteria > Pseudomonadota > Alphaproteobacteria > Sphingomonadales > Sphingomonadaceae > Sphingomonas > Sphingomonas aurantiaca. Next base: position 333,525 of record NZ_QAOG01000004.1, read on the forward strand.
GCAGCATGCGCGCAAGTTCGCCGCGCGGCTGAAGGAATATGGCCTTCCGTATCTATACTATGAGGATACCGCAGGCGGGCATTCGGGCGATGCCGATATCGAGCAGGGGGCCCGGTTGCAGGCGTTGCAGATGACCTATTTCACGCAGAAGCTGGTCGGGCCGGCGAAGTAGGCCTTTGCCGTCATCCTGGACTTGATCCGGGATCCAGAGCCACAAGGCTTAACGCCTGTGGCTCTGGATCCTGACTTTCGTCAGGATGACGGAATAGACCTTAGCGGCAGCGGACCTGGCTGTTGCTCTGGTCCACCGCACGCCCGGCAAGGCCACCCGCGGCCGCCCCCAGCAGCGAGCCGACGATCCGCGAACGGCCGCCATCGATTACGTTGCCGAGGATACCGCCGCCGGCGGCGCCGATGATCAGCCCGGTCGTGCCGTCGTTGCGCTTGCAGTAATAGCGGCCATCCTGCCCGGCATAGACGCGGTCGTTGGTCGCCAGCGTGCGCTCCTGATAGTTCGGCCCTGCGCGATAATAGCGCGAGGGGTCGTAATTGCCCTCGTCGCGCTCGTCGGGATAGGCTTCCTGATACCCGCCGCTGCGATCGGGCGCCTGGCGATACCCGCCCTGCGGTGCATAGCCGCCGCGATTGCCGCGCACCGACTGGTAGCGATCGAATTCGGTACGGAAGATCTGCAGTTCGCTGTCGAGACGCGCCTGGGCGGCGGCGAAGCGCGCATCGTCGGCACTGCTCTGTGCGACGGCTGGGGTGGCGACGGACAGGCAGGTGGCGGCGATCATCGCAGCCGTGCCGAGAAAACGCTTCATGATCAGGATCCTTTCAGGGTGTCACGACGAGGGCGGGCGGCAATATGCGACTGCCGCCCGCCCGATATCAACGGTCTATCTCAGCGGCAGATCTGCACGCGGCGATGGTTGCGCCACTCGGTGCGGCAGCGACGGCTGTTGTTCCAGTTGCGACGGTCGTTGCCGCGGCCGCGATAGCGCCGGTCGTCATGGCGATCGCCACGATGATCGTTGCCGCGGAAACCGTGACGGTCGCCGCGATGATCGCCACGCGGGCCACCGTGATGATCGCCGCGGGGACCGCCACGGGGTCCATTGTCGTGCTGGCTATAGCCACGATCGCGCTGCGCTTCGGCCGGTGCGGCGGCGCCGAGGCCGAGAGTCGCAAAGGCGAGCCCTGCGGCGATGAGATGCGTAAACTTCATGGGACGTCCTCTCGAACCCGAGTATCGGGCTGCCACGCTGATACGGCTGTCGAGAGACATGGTTCCTGAACGCGATTGTCGGCTCCCGTACAGGTACGCCGACGCGGGGGTATTAGGGCGTCAGCGTCACGAAGCTGTCCATCACGCGCTTGCGGCCCGATTGTTCGAAGTCGATTTCGAGCTTGTTCCCCTCGATCTCGGCGATGCTGCCATAGCCGAACTTCTGGTGGAACACGCGCATGCCGAGCGACAGGTCGTCGCGGCCCTTGTTGCCGAGGCTGATCGCGCTCGCGCGGCTTTCGACGACGCGCGCGGGTTTGGTGGAGAAGCCGCCGCCGGGGGTGGCCGCGCGCTGCCAGCCGGGGCCGCGGCCGGTGCCGCGCGCGACGTCGGCGAACGGGTCGGCGCGGTCGGACCAGTTCGCCTGCCACAGGCTCGCGCCGCCCGACATCGTCGTCTCGGTGTCGGTGTGCTCGGCGGGGAGTTCGGCGACGAAGCGCGAGGGGATCGACGAATTCCACTGGCCGTAGATGCGGCGATTGGCGGCGTGGAGGATGACCGCCAGCCGGCGCGCGCGCGTGATCGCGACATAGGCGAGGCGACGTTCCTCCTCGAGGCTCTTGACGCCGCCCTCGTCGAGCGAGCGCTGCGACGGGAACAGTCCTTCCTCCCAGCCGACGCAGAAGACGGTGTCGTATTCGAGGCCCTTGGCGGCGTGGATGGTCATGATCGTGACCTGCGGATCCTGCGCGCCGCCCTCATTGTCCATGACCAGAGAGACATGTTCGAGGAATGCACCGAGCGAATCATACTCCTCCATCGCGCGGACGAGTTCGCTCAGATTCTCGAGCCGGCCGGTCGCCTCGACCGATTTCTCGGCCTGGTACATCGCGGTGTAGCCGCTCTCGTCGAGCAATTGCCGCGCGAGTTCGGCGTGCGGCAGGCTCGTCGCCATGTCGCGCCAGCGGGCGATGTCGCCGACGAGGCGGCCGAGCGATTTCTTCGCCGCCCCGGTCAGCTCGTCGGTGTCGAGGATCCGCGCCGCGGCCGTCGTGAGCGGCGTGCCGGTGGCGCGCGCGAGCTGGTGGATGCGCGCGACCGCCTTGTCGCCGAGGCCGCGTTTGGGGACGTTGACGATGCGTTCGAAGGCGAGGTCGTCCGCGGGCTGGTTGACGACGCGGAGATAGGCCAGCGCGTCGCGGATCTCGGCGCGTTCGTAGAAGCGGAAGCCGCCGACGATCTTGTACGGCATGCCGATCGCGATGAAGCGGTCCTCGAACTCGCGAGTCTGGTGCTGCGCGCGGACGAGGATCGCGATCTCGTCGAGGCTCTTGCCGGAGCGGCGGACGCTGTCGATTTCCTCGCCGACGCGGCGCGCTTCCTCGGGGCCGTCCCAGACGCCGATGACCTTGACCTTCTCGCCGACGTCGAGCTCGGTCCAGAGCTGCTTGCCGAGGCGGCCGCCATTGTTCGCGATCACGCCGCTCGCGGCGCCGAGGATGTGCGGCGTGCTGCGGTAATTCTGTTCGAGGCGGATGACCTTCGCGCCCGGAAAGTCGCGTTCGAACTTCAGGATGTTCTCGACCTGTGCGCCGCGCCACGAATAGATCGACTGGTCGTCGTCGCCGACACAGGCGATGTTCTTGCGCTCCTGCGCGAGCAGCCGCAGCCAGAGATATTGCGACGAGTTGGTGTCCTGATACTCGTCGACCATGATGTATTTGAAGCGCTGCTGATACTGCGCGAGCACGTCGCGGTGCGTCTTCAGGATGACGAGCATGTGCAGCAGCAGATCGCCGAAATCGCACGCGTTGAGCGCGATCAGGCGGGTCTGGTATTGCTGGTACAGCTCGCCACCGCGGCCATTGGCGTAGCGCTCGCTCTCGCCCGCATCGATATCGGCGGGGACGAGGCCCTTGTTTTTCCACTGGTCGATCAGCCCGGCGAGGCTGCGCGTTGGGAAACGCTTCTCGTCGATGTCCGCCGCGAGGATGAGTTGCTTGAGCAACCGCAGCTGATCGTCGGTGTCGAGGATCGTGAAATTGGACTGGAGCCCGACGAGCTCGGCATGGCGGCGCAGCATCTTGGCGGCGATCGCGTGGAAGGTGCCGAGCCACGGCATCCCCTCGACCGCGTCGCCGACGAGTCGCCCGACCCGCTCGCGCATCTCGCGCGCGGCCTTGTTGGTGAAGGTGACCGAGAGGATCTCCGACGGCCAGGCCTTTTTGGTGAAGATCAGGTGTGCGAGTCGCGCGGTCAGCGCCGCGGTCTTGCCGGTGCCTGCGCCGGCGATGATCAGGACGGGGCCGTCGGTTGTCAGCACCGCCTCGCGCTGCGGCGGATTGAGGCCGCGGAGATAGGGGGGCTCGGCTTGCGGCGCGGACGTTTGGGCGATCTGGTTCACCGGTGAACAGGTAGGGAACGGGGCGCGGTGGGGCAACCTTTGAAACGTCGCCGAACCGTCGCGTGGGCGTCATGATCCGCGACTAGGGGATGCACAGCGACGTGGTTCGTCGTCGGAGACTCCGCATGCAGAACGGCGTCCCGATGCGCAAGCGCCGTCGCCCGCAGGCCGATGCCTGCGGACCGCAGGACCATATGAGGACCATCATCATGAAGATTTTCATCAGCGTCGCTTCGGCGGCGATCGTCGGCGCGTGCCTGTTCTCGACAGCCGCATCGGCCAGTTCCGTGCGTGAGCCCGTGTCCGTGCGCGTCTCGCATGCGGGGCTCGACCTGACCAGCGCCGCGGGGAGGGCTCTGTTCCAGCGCCGGCTGCAATCGGCGATCGCCAGGGCGTGTGAGCCGCGCACGAGCGGTCTCGATGCGTTCGCCGACGCGCATCGCTGCCGCCAGGAGATGACCGCCGATGCGAGCGTCAAGATGGCCGCCCTGCTGCGTCGCGACGGCACGCAGCTCGCCAGCATCAACGCGACGCGCTGACCTGTCGCGCTAGCCACGAAGGTCCGCGTCGACCAATCCTCGCTCGCAAGGGGGAGGTGGATGGCGGTTGCCAGACGGAGGGGGAGGTGGATGGCGGTTGCCAGACGGAGGGGGAGGGGAGCGTAACCTCGGTTGCGTGTCCGCCCCCTCCGTCGCCTTCGGCGCCACCTCCCCCTGGCGGGGAAGGATCGTTATGCGGGCGTCCCGAATCAGGCGTGTCGATCGCTTGATTTACATCTGTCATAAGATTGTCATCGTAAGGGCCGACTGCACCTCCATGGCTACTTCCACATTTGCACCCGACGCGCTGACGGCTGATCCGAGTGCTATCGCCTCGGCACCGCGTACTGGCCCCAAGCTCGATCACGCGCTGCACCCGGCGGGGCGGTGGATATTCCTCGCCGTGCTGATCGGCGGGCTGGCCTATGCGGGGTTCAGCATCGCGTTCGACACCGCGCAGGTCGGCGAGAGCCTGGCGGGCGGCGCGTTCGCGTTCCTAGCGCTCGCGCTGCTGATCGCGCTCGGGTTCGAGTTCGTGAACGGCTTCCACGATACCGCCAACGCGGTGGCGACCGTCATCTACACGCATTCGATGCCCGCGCCGCTCGCGGTGGTGTGGTCGGGGTTCTTCAACTTCCTCGGCGTGATGCTGTCGTCGGGTGCAGTGGCGTATTCGATCGTCACGCTGTTGCCGGTCGACCTGATCCTCAACGTCGGCAGCGTCGGCGGGTTCGCGATGATCTTCGCGCTGCTGCTTGCGGCGATCGTGTGGAACCTCGCGACCTGGGCGGTCGGCCTGCCCAATTCGTCGAGCCATGCGCTGATCGGCTCGATCCTCGGCGTCGGCCTCGCCAACCAGCTCATCCGCGGCGGCGGCGCCGACGGGACGTCGGGCGTCGACATGGCGCAGGTCTGGAAAGTGCTCTCCGCGCTCGCGTTCAGCCCGATCGTCGGCTTCGTCGGCGCTCTTCTGCTGCTGCTCGTGATGAAGCGCTTCCTGCGCGACAAGGCGCTGTACGAGGCGCCCGAGGGCCAGACGCCGCCGCCGCGCGGAATCCGTGCGCTGCTGATCGGCACGTGCACCGCAGTCAGCTTCGCGCATGGCAGCAATGACGGGCAGAAGGGGATGGGGCTGATCATGCTCATCCTGATCGGCTGCGCGCCGACCGCCTATGCACTCAACCGGACGATGCCAGAGAGCGCGACGCCCGCGTTCGTGCAGACCGCGCAGGCCGCCTCCGCTGCCTATCGGGCGCACGCCAATGGCGCGCCGGCTGGCGTCAGCGCAGCACGCGCGCAGGTCACGCAGGCGCTGAAGACCAAGCAGGTTTCGGACCCGGTCATCTATGGCGCGCTGGCGACTCTGTCGGACGACGTGTCGAGCCGGATCGCGGGCTATGGCTCGCTCGGCAAGGTGCCGGCCGCGGCGACGCCCAACCTGCGCAACGACATGTACCTCGTGCTCGACACGACCAAGCTGATCGCTGCCGACGCGTCCGCGCAAAGCCGCTTCACCGCGCAGGAGATCACGACGCTCAAGAGCTACAACAGCGGGCTCGAACAGGGCACGCGCTACATCCCGACCTGGGTGAAGGTGACCGTCGCGCTGGCGCTGGGGCTGGGGACGATGGTCGGGTGGAAGCGGATCGTCGTCACGGTGGGCGAGCGGATCGGCAAGACGCACCTGACCTATGGGATGGGCGCGTCGGCCGAGCTGGTCGCGGCATCGACGATCCTGCTGGCGGTGAATTTCGGGATGCCGGTGTCGACCACGCACATCCTGTCGTCGGGCGTCGCGGGCGCGAGCGTCGCCAACGGTGCCGGGCTGCAGCGTCGTACGGTCATGAACATGGCGCTGGCCTGGGTGATGACGCTGCCGGTGGCGATGCTGCTGTCGGGCGGGCTGTACTGGCTGCTGCTGACGCTGGCGCATTCGCTGGGGTATTGAGCGCAGATCGGTACTGCGTTCCTTTTTCGTCATCCTGACGAAAGTCAGGAGCCACGGTAATAGGCGGGGTGTTCGTGGCTCTGGGTCCTGACTTTCGTCAGGATGACGGGTGTGGGTTGGGGCAGGGTGTCTTAGCCAACTGACCCCGCGCCGTACGGGAACCGCGCCGCCTGGGAACCGCATCCCCGCGCGACGGGTTGCGCGCCCCATGCAAATACGATGCTCGATCTGCGGGAACTGGGACTGGATTGCGCGCGAGGCGTGGTCCGAATGTAGCCATTGTCGGCTGCTGGTACGCGATGTGAACGATGTCGGCGCGGTGGCACGCGACGTCGTCGCCCGGCTCGAAAGCGGCACCGTCGATCTGGAGCGCGACCCGGCGGACCGCTGGACGCTTGACCCGGCGGGACTGCGCAACGCCGCGTGGCGCTTCGGCTTCGAGGTCGAACCCATCGCCGTCACGCCCGACGCCGTCCGCTTTCCGCCGGATGACTCTCCTGTCCGCGCGCGCTCGACCCCTGCGGCATCGGTGCCGCACCAGATCGGGCTCGGCATCATGGCGCGCCCCGCCGATGCGGCCGACATCACCGCGATCGCCACCGAGTTTCGAGACGACTTCAGCCGGATCGTCGTGCTGCTCGACGGCACGGCGGACGACGCCGCTGCGCTGGCCGCGCGGCTCCCGTGGATCTCCGTCCTCCACCACCCCCTCGCCGGCGATTTCGCCGCGCAACGCAACCGTCTTCAGGACGCGATGCAGTCCCGATGGGTGTTGCAGATCGATACCGACGAGCGGCCCGATGCGGCTTTGCTCGGCGCGCTCGGCTGGCTGGTTGCGGCGGCGGACCGCGACGGCCTGCGCTCGCTCGGGCTGCCGCGCCGCAACCTCGTCGACGGCGTGCAGTCCGCCTCCTATCCCGACATCCAGTACCGCCTCAACCGCAGCGACATCCGGTTCGCGGGCCGGGTCCATGAGCGGCCGGTCGTGCCGTTCGTCGAGAGTTCGTTGGCGCTGGCCGGCGCGCTCGAACACCGGCTCGACGGTGCGCGCGTACGCGAGCGGACGCGGATCTACGAGGCGATGTCGACCGGCGCGGGGCGGCCCGAGGACGAGGCGCTGCTGCTCGCCCCGTTCGATTCCGCGGCGGTGCGATAGACCGCGATCGTCTCCGCGGCGAGCGTGTCGCGGGTGAACATCCCCGATGCGCGGCGGCTCGCCTCCGCATGGTGCGTCCGCAGCCCCGTATCCTCGATCAGCCGCTGGACCTGCGTCGCGAGATCGTCGCCGGTGCAGCGCCTGGCGAGCAGACCCGCACCGCTCGCGCCGATAAACAGCCGCGCGCTCGGATCCTCCGCGCACGCCACGACGGGGCGGCCGAACATCATCGCCTCCTGATAGACCAGCCCGAAGCTCTCGTAGCGCGACGGCGCGACGATCACATGCGCGGCCTCCATCAGGTCGTGGAGCATGGCTTCCTCGACGCGGTGGTGGCAGGTCAGCCGCGCGCGCGCCGATCCCGGGATCGCGCCGACATCGTCCGCATGCACGCCGACGATCGTCAGGCGGAAATCGCGCATCCCGGCATCGGCGCGGCGCGAGAGGATCCGGTGCGCCATGATCAGCGCGTCGAACCCCTTGCGATGCTCGTCGCGGCCGACGAACAGCAACTGGATCGGCTCGCCGGTCGGATAGGGTGCCGCAGCCCCGCGCGCGACGATCTCGGGGGGCAGGCTGAGCCCGATGACCGCGTGTCGGCCATCCTCGCCCGGTGCTGCGACACCGTACAGCGCCGCGATCTTCTCGCCGTGAAGCTGCGTGTTCGAGATCAGCGCCTTGCTGCGGCGCGCGGCGATCCGCTCCACCAGCATCGCGGCACGACGATCGATCCGGTCGCGCAGGCTGGTCACGGTCGCCGCCGAGGTTGCCGCCGGAGTCGAGTTGCGCGTCACCAGCGGTGCCGGGCCGGCGAGCGCGATCGTGAGCCCGGGCGCATACCAGTTGGTCGCCTCGACCACGTCGAAGGGCGCGCGGCGATGTTCGCGCGCGACCGCGCGGCGGAACGCGATCGGCGCAACGAGGTGCCCGATCGCGACGACCTTGCGCAGCCGTGCGGCGACCGACCCCTCGCGCAGCCCGCATCCAACCACCGAAACCCGACCGTCGCGGCTGTCCTCGCGTCGGTCCATCGCAAATACAGTCACGTCGTTGCCAGCATCCGCCAGCGACTGCGCAATCTCCCGCGCCGCGCGCGTAAGTCCACTCTTTTCAGGGGGATAGGCCCAGGTGAGCAGTGCGATCCTCATATCGGGTGGCGACAGGCGCGGCCGCGCGCCGGAACGAACGTAGTAACTTGCGTCAATACAAGGGTTTTAACTGGCATTCGCCCGGAACTCACAACCGCGCGGACGGTTCCTTTGCTGAATTATAGATGAACGGGGGAAGGGTGTTCGTACTTCATATCGCGTTGCAGGGGTGCTTACGCGCAACCGACGTTGAATACGGGATCACCGCCGACACCGGAGGCCATATCCGGTATCTGCTCGATCTGGTCGCGGCCAGCGGGCGCAATCCGGCGATCGACCGGATGGAAATCGTCACCCGCGCCTTCCACCATGTCGCCTATGCCGAATGCTATGCCGAGCCGGTCGAGACGATCGACGGCACCACGCGGATCGTCCGCCTGCTGTCCGCCTCCGACGCGTATCTGGTCAAGGAAGAGCTGTGGACCGAGCATGACAGCCTGGTCGAAGCGCTCGTCGCGCACATCGCCACGCTGGATCGCGCGCCCGACGTGATGCACGCGCATTATGCCGATGCCGGGCTGATCGCGGCACGCGTGTCGGCACGTACCGGTATCCCCTATGTCTTCACCGCGCATTCGCTGGGCCGGGTGAAACTGGCCGCGTTCGATCGCGACTGCGCCGAGACCGCCGGGCTCGATCGTCGCATCGCGATCGAGGAGGAGGCGATTGCCGGCGCCGCCGCGATCATCGCCTCGTCGCGCGACGAGGCCGAGGTGCAATATGCCGATTACGCAGCCTACGACCCCGGCCGGATCCGCGTGTTCGCGCCCGGCAGCGACCTGAAGCAGTTCGCGAACTGCGCCACCGACGCGCATGTCGATGCGCTGATCAACCGGTTCCTCGACGATCCCGACAAGCCCGTGATCCTCGCGATAGCGCGCCCCGTGACCAAGAAGAACCTCGCCGCGCTGGTCCATGCCTATGGCCGCTCGCCCGCGTTGCAGGCGGCGGCGAACCTCGTGATCCTCGCGGGGACGCGCGACGACAGCACGACGCTCGAACCCGAGATCCGCGACAATATCGCCGAACTGCTCCAGCTGATCGACCGCTACGACCTGTACGGCAAGGTCGCCTATCCCAAGCAGCATCGCCCCGACGACATCGCCGCGGTCTATGCGCATGCCCGCACCCGGCGCGGCGTCTTCGTCAATCCCGCGCTCAACGAACCGTTCGGGCTGACGTTGCTCGAGGCGGCGGCGAGCGGGCTGCCGGTGGTCGCGACCGACAGCGGGGGGCCGAACGACATCGTCGAGACGTGCGGCAACGGCATCCTCGTCGACCCGCGATCGCCGAGCGCGATCACTGATGCGATCCTTGGCATCCTCGACGATCCGGCGCTCTGGTCGCGCTATTCGGCGGCGGGGTCGGTCGCGATCCGAGCCTATGACTGGGATCGCCACGTCCAGCTTTATGTCGGGCTGCTCGAGGAGGTCGTCCGCCCGCCCGAGGTCGTCGAGCGCGATCCGGCATTGCTGCTCGTGTCCGACATTGACGGGACGCTGATCGGCTGCGCGCAGGGCGTCGACGCCTTCGCGGCGTGGCGCGCGGCACAGACTGACGTGGCGTTCGCGATCGCCACCGGGCGCAGCTTCCACAGCGCGATGGCAGTGCTCGGCCAGCATGACGCGCCACGCCCGGAGATCCTGATCACCTCGGTCGGCTCGGAAATCTATTACCGCGCGGTGCAGGGTGCGGTGTATGATCGCGACACCGAATGGGACGGGATCATCGCCGCGGGCTGGGACCGCGATGCGGTCGCAGCGCTGGTCGGGCGTTATGCCGGGCTGACGCCGCAAAGCCCGCTCGAACAGCGCCGGTTCAAGCTCAGCTATTTCGCCGACGGCGACATGGCGGCGGCCGAACGCGTGCGCGCGTTGCTCGCGGAGCATGGGCATAGCTGCTCGATCATCCAGAGCCATGGCCGCTATCTCGACATCCTGCCGCACGCCGCGTCGAAGGGGACCGCGGTCGAGCATGTCCGCCGCCGCCTCGGCCTCGAACCGCGCCAGGTGATCGTCGCGGGCGACAGCGGCAACGATATCGAGATGCTGCGCTCGTCGCGGCATGCGATCATCGTCGGCAATTATTCGGACGGCCTGGGTTCGCGCGCCGACCTCGCGCATGGCTATGTCGCGATCGGCCACCACGCGCGCGGCGTGATCGAGGGCGTGGCGTATTTCCGTGAGGCCGCAAAGTTCGAGCCCGTCAGGCGGCGTGTCTCGTGAGCGTCAGCGTCCTCACCTTGGTGCGCGGCCGTCGCGAGCATCTCGTGAACCTGATCGCGGGATTGAACGCGTCGCTGCGCCAGCCCGACGAGCTGGTGATCGCGTATATGCAGCCCGCGGCGCATGCGGATCTGCCTGCGACCGGTTTCCCGATCCGCGAGGTGTTCGTTGCGGGCGACGAGATGCCGCTCGCGGCGGCGCGAAACCGTGCCGCGGCGGCCGCGTCGGGCGATCAGCTCATCTTCCTCGATGTCGATTGCGTGCCGTCGCCGACGCTGGTCGGCCGCTACGCCGAAACCGCGCTCCAGCCCGGCGGGATCCGGTTGGGGGAGGTGTTATATCTCCCCGCGGGGGCTGTCGCCGATGGGATCGATTTCGCCGCGCTCGACCGGATCGGCAAGCGTCATCCCGACAAGCCGGCGATCGCGCGCGACGAGATTCGTCCGACGCCGAGCCATGGCGAACTCTGGGGTCTGTCGTTCGCGATCGCCGCGGCGGACTGGAGGCGGGCAGGCGGGATGGACGAGCGCTATATCGGCTATGGCGGCGAGGAGACCGACTTTGCCGCGCGACTGGAGCAGGCCGGCGTCGCGATGTGGTGGGTCGGCGGCGCGCGCGCCTATCACCAGCATCATGTCGTCCACACGCCAGCGTTCCAGCACTTCGACGCGATCATCCGCAACGCGCGGCTGTTTCGCGCGACCTGGGGGCGGTGGTGCATGCAATATTGGCTAGGCCAGTTCAGCGAGCGCGGACTGATCGCCTGGGACGACGAGGCGATCACCATCCTGCGGCAGCCGACCGCGGAGGAGATCGCCGGTTCAAAGATGTCGCCGGAAACCTTGTTCAGCTAGTCCGCCGCCCACAGCGACACCGCCAGCCCCTCGAGATAGTCCGCCGCGAACTTCGCCGCATCGTCGTCATACAGCCCGGCCAGCGCCGCGGGATCGAGCGACTTGGCCGCGTCGAGGATGCCGCGCCACGGCGCCAGCGCGCCCGGCCATGTCGGCAGCGCGACCGCCGCGCCGAGTTCGGCCAGCCGCTCGGCCTTGCGAGTCTGCTCGCCGAAATAGCGCCATTCGGGTGCGCAGACATAGGGCCGACCGACACGCGCAATCTCGTGCACCGTGTTGTCGCCCGCCGACGCGATGACCACGTCCGCCGCGGCGATGTGATCGGTCACGCCCGGCACCCAGCCCAGCTCGACCAGATTGCCGAAATCGGTCTCGTGCCCCTCGCGGTGGACCGGGCCCAGCACGAGCCACAGCGCATCCGGCACTGCGCGCGCGGCCATCGTCAGCGGCGCGTAGGGCGTGCCCGCACCACCGCCGCCGGTCAGCACGACGACGATTTCCTGATCCAGATCGAGGCCGAGCTTCGCGCGCGCCTCGGCCTTGGTCGGCACCGGATCGACCGTCGTGCACAGCCCGCCGGCATAGCAGGTGTTCGCGCGCACCCAGTCGGGCGTGTCGCCCTGCTCGAGCGCGGCGCCAAACGGCGCGAGCAGCCCGACGCTCGCCTGATACGCGCCGAGATGCCCGGGATCGAGCCGATCGCCGTGCATCCGGATGCTGATCGCGGGCACGCTGGCGATCCTCGCGAGCAGCGCGATCTCGGCGGACACGTCGACCACGAACAGCGCCGGATCGACATCGTCGAGATGGTCGATGATCGTCCGCATCGTCGCCCGCGTCTTCGCCACGCCGAGCGGGACGCAGTGCATCACCTCGGGCGTCGCCTGCGCGAACAGGCCGGGGGTCGGTACCGGCGCACCGATCATGTCGGGTAAAGCTGCGATCGTGATCGGCCGCTCGAACCCGTCGAACAGCGACGGCTTGGCGGTCAGGATCGTCACCGCGCGCTCGGCCGGGAGTTCGCGGATGATCGCCATCGCGCGGTTCGCATGGCCGCGGCCCTGATGGTGGATAAAGAAGGTGATCGGCTGGCTCATGCGGCGGTCTGTACCGAAGCCTGCGGCGAAGGCGATTGATGTCGATCAGCATGGTCGGCGCTCAGCCCGAACTCGGCCTCGACCGCGGGATCGAGCCAGGCGGCGATGTGCTCGGCGTCGGCCGGCGCCAGATCGGGATAGGGCGTCGGCACATAGGGTGCATAGCCTTGCCCCTTGTAGCTGGTGATCGGCACGTAGGACTCGTGGCGCGCGATCCCCGTCGCCTCCGCCAGCGCTGCCACGAACGCCGCCGGATCGCGCGTGAACGCATCATAGCCGAGCAACGCGACGTTGTGCGCGCGGTTCGTCAGCGACGACCAGTGGCGCAGCTTGGCGGTCCGCTTGGCGATGCAGTTGGCGAAGCGCTCGCCCGTCTCGGGATCGCGTTCGTGCAGCATCTCGTTGCCATACATCGGGTGGCCCGCCTCGATATGGCCGAAATGATCGTCCCAATAGCTGTGCCAGTGGCTGCGGATGAACGCGTCGAACGGCTTGGCCTTCAGCTCGGGGTGCGCGTGCCAGGGCTGGCGGTGGAGGCTGCGCGCCCAGTCAAACGCATTGCGCGCGACGACCAGCACGAGCGTGTCCTTCACGAACAAAGTCTGCGGCGGCACGAACCAATGCTTGAACCCGAACGCCTCGGTGATCTCGGCACCCGGCATGTTCGCCTCGATCGCGCGTGTGACGAGATTGGTCCCGCTGCACCGCTGGCCATAGATCTGCACGCGCGTGATCGGCACGTCGCCGCGTGTCAGGATCCGCAACCCGGACAGGGGTTGCTGCCAGTTCAAGGGCTTGGCGGGCGAAGGAAAGGGGATCGACATGGTAGGACGCCGCTAGCGCCGCGTGCGGCTGCGCACAATCACATCGTTTAGGGCAACGGGGCCGTCACAACCTGATCGCGAGGCGCAGCGTGACCGTGCGCGGTCGGATCGGCACCGTCTGCGTAGTCGTCGACAGCGTGAACGGATTGCCGAACCCGAAGCTGTTGCCGCGGCCGTCGAGCACATTGTCGACCGCGATCGACCATTGGCGCCGCCCGTCGTCGAGCGTCGCGCCCGCGTCGAGCGTGGCATAGTCGCCCGCCGGTCGGTCGAGCAGCGGATCGAAGCTCAGCCGGGTCTGGCCGATATAGCGCGCGGTCACATACCCGCTCGCCGGCTTCCCGATCAGCGCGAACCGCCGCGAGAGACCCAGCCGGGCGGAATAATCGGGAACGACGGGCAGGCGGCGATCATCCTCCGGACCGCGATCATTGGCCGGTGACGTCAGCCGCGCGCGCTGGATCGTCGTGCCGAAGTCGATCCCGTAGGGCGCCGCGTCGAACCGCCCGCCAAACTCGATGCCGTAGTTGGTGGCGTTCCCCGCATCCACCGTCCCCAGCAGCCCGTCCGATCCGACCACGTCGCTGCGAAGATGCTCCCAGGTCGAGCCGAAGATCGCGCCGTTGAGGGTCAGCCGGTCGCCCATCCCGCGGATGCGCCAGCCCAGTTCGATGCTCTGCAACTCGTCGCCGGGAATCCGCCGCTCGGTGTCGACCGAAGCGCGCGTCACGCCGGCGGGACGGATCGCACTGGCGTAGCGCAGCCAGATCAGTCCGACATCGTCGCGGTGCCAGATCAGCGTGCCGCTCGGCGTGACGCCCAGCTTGGTGGTGCTCTGTTCGTCGGGGCCGCGCTGCTCGATGTCGTTGACCGTCACGAAGCCGCGCAGGCCGATCTTCAGGTCGAGTGCGGACGACAGGCGTTGCGTGCCCTCGGCGAACATTGCCGCCTCGAACACCGCCTCCTTGTCGTCGCGCGCGAGCGTGCTGGTCGAGTCCGATTCGAAGCGTCCTTTCAGGCGCGTGGTCGCATGCAGGACGGACGCGCCGACGATCCAGGGATGGCGCGCGGTCGGGTCGCTCAGCCGGACCTCCTGCGTGACCAGCCGGATCGCGCGATCCTCTACATAGGCAACCGGCGCGGTCCTTCCGAGCGCGGCCGCCATGATGCTCGCATCATAGGTGCTGCCGAACTCGTGCGAGACGATCGCGGTGGTCGACTGCGCGTCCAGGCTGCCGATCGGCCCGTGGATATCGAGCGATCCCGACAGGAAGTCGTTGTCCTGCGGCTCGGCGATCGCGGTCGCGCGCGACAGGCCTTTGGTCGCATATTGGCTGTCGCGGGCGTTGATCCACTGGCCGATGCCGCTCGCGGTCGCGGTCCAGCCGCCTCCGATCGCCCAGCGCAGCGCGGCGCGGCCGCCCCCGCGCCCGGTGCGGTTGACGTCGCGCGTGTCGCGACCGGTGTCGTCGATCCAGCCGGGCATCGTCTCGGTCCAGCCCGACGCGCGGAGTGCCAGCGTGCCGGTGACGATCGGCAGGTTCAGCGTGCCTTCGAACGCGCCGCCGAACGCGCCGTTGTTGGTTGCGGTCACGTCGCCGGCGATCCGGCCCGAAACCTTGTCGAGATCGGGCGCGGTGGTGACGATCCGGATGACTCCGCCCAGCGCGCCGGTGCCGTAGAGCGTGCCCTGCGGACCGCGCAGGATCTCGACCCGGTCGATATCGACCATCCGTAGATCGGGATCGGGCGACGAATAGCCGATCCGCGCGTCGTCGAGGTACAGGCTGACGAGCGACTGGCTGGTGCCGTTGAACGCGCTGTCGGCGACGCCGCGCAGGAACACGCGGTCGCGGCCAGGGCCAAGATTGGTCGAGAACGCGCCATCGGTGGTCGCGAGCAGGTCAACCAGCCCGCGCTTGCCGGCGAGGTGGTCGAGCGCCGGGCCGCCGAGGATGCTGATCGACGCGGGCAGGTCGGAGAGGCGTTCGTCGCGCTTGCTGGCGGTGACGATGATGTCGCCGCCCTCGACGATCGGCGGCGGGGTGCGGGGCAAGCGGACCCGGATCGGTGCGACGGGCAGGGGCTCGATCCGCCACGTCGTCGCATCGACTCGGACCGCGCGCAGGTGAGTTCCCGCCAGCACGCGCTGCAGCGCCTGCGCGACGTCGCGCGCGCGGACGGTTTTCCGGGTCGATGTCGCGGGCAGGATCCCCGCCATGCCGATCGAGATACCCGTCTGACGCGCCAGTGAATCGAGTGCCGATCGCAGCGACCCGGCGGGTATGGTGATTTCGCGCGCCGGGTTGGCGCCCGTCTTCTCAGCGCTGGCTGGAGCGCTCGATATGGACGACGCCATCAGCGCGACGCAGGCGCAGTGGCAGCACCGCGCGAAGCTGATCGAGAAGCCGCGAGCCGTCGCCAATCGTCAAAACCCCGGAAAAACGTAATCCGGCGGCGGACGGATCGACCACCAGCGGGGTGCGAGCATATCGCGATATGTCGGCGACAACCAGCGGCAACGGTGCGCCGTCATAATCGAGGCGGCCGTCGGTCCAGTCCGCCACCGATGTCGGCGCGACGGCGCGGCGCTCCGCGATCCCGGCGGCGGGGTCGATATCGATGCGTTGCCCCGCGACGAGCGTCGTTGGCGCGCTGCCATCGGCGGTCTGCGGCGCGACGCTGACGCTGCCCTGCGCCACGGCGACCGAAATCCTGCCGCCCGCGCTGACCACCGCAAAGCGGGTACCGATGTCGCGGACGACATAGCCGCCCGCGCGGACGATCAGCGTGCGCGACGGATCGTGCCGCACGGAGAAGCTTGCGGCGCCGTCCGCGACTTCGATGAGCGGCGTGCGGCCCCCCGAAACCGAGACGCGCGACCCGCGATCGAGCTGCATCGCGCTGCCATCGGCGAGCGTGACCGCGCGCGTTTCGCCGGGGCCGGTCGCATAGGTCTGTACGCCGCTGTCGCCAGGGGTGACCGCCGGCGCGACGAGCAGCAATGCGAGGCCGGCCGCGAGCGCGCCGCCGGTGCCCGCCGCCATCCACCGCCACCTCGTCGGGCGTGCTGCCACGGCCGGCTGGGCGTCGGCGACGCCGTCGTCGTTCGCCGGCAGCAGCGCCGTGATCGCGGGGGCGGCCGCGCCGATCTCGGCATCGAGCAGCGCGATCGAGTCATAGGCGGTGCGATGCGACGGATCGGCTGCGAGCCAGTCGCCGAAGCCGGCCCAATCCATGTCGGGCGAATCGATCCGCGCGTGCCAGGCGGCGGCGGTATCGATCGGGTCCTGGGTCGTTGCGTCCATCACGGCACCCTCGTTCCGAGCGGATGCCCCCCGCTCGTGTCATGGACGCCGCCAATCGCCTGGCACCGCAGTCCGGCGTAAAAATCAATCATCGAGCGCCTTTCTGAGATGGCGCAGCGCCACGGCGATATGTTTCTCCACCGCGCTGCGGCTGATGCCGAACTCGGCGGCGACCTCGGCGTGCGACAGCCCGTCGATCTTGTGCCGGCGAAACACGCGCATCGCACCCTCGGGCGGGCCGGCGAGCACGGCGGCAAGCTGCGCCATCCGCTGCCGCCCGGCGACCGCATCGAACGCCGATGGCGTGTCGTCGACGCTCTCGCCGCCGACCACCGATACCGTCGCCTCGACATAGCCGCCGTCGCGCCGCACCCGCCGGCCGCTCGCGCGCACGCGGTCGAGCACGATGTTCATGCCGATGCGGTGGAGATAGGCGAGCGGGTTGGCGATCGGGCCCGCTACCGGGGTCGCGATGTGCAGCCAGATGTCCTGCACCACGTCCTCGGCCTCGGCGACGCTGCCCGTCCGCCCGGTGAAGAAGCGGACGAGTTGCGGCCGGTGGGTCGCAAGCACGGCGGAAAGCCCGGCAGGCTGGCCAGCTTGGGCGGGGTCGGCGTCGGCTACGGCACATCTCCGGCAATCATGCCACTCTCGAAGCCGAGCCTTGTGCACCCGTCAAAACCGGAAGTCGCCCCCGAAATCGCGCCGGACGATCAACCTCGTTTGGTTACGCCTGGATCAGCCCAGCCGCACGCCCGTGACCATGCGCCAGATCAGGAGCATCGCGACCGCCACGAGCAGCACCAGGCCCGCAAGGAACGACAGGTAAAAGAGGGGCGCGCGCCACGGCGACGCGGGCGCCTCTGCGATGCCATGCTGCACCGGCACCGGCACCGTGATGCGCGGGCGCTCGGTGGCGGCATGGGCTATGCGTGGTGCGATCGCGGTCATCGTCCCGTTCCTTGCTGGTATCGCGGCTGCGGATGCTGCGTTGCATAGAGCGAGAGCAACGCGTCGAAATGATCGTCCATCGTTCGGATCGGACGGTCGTGGCGGCGCGACGGCCCGACATCGGCCGATCCGGCGACCGCCAGGATCGCCTCGGCCGCGTCCTGCGCGTCGCCCGAGCGGTACACCGCGCCGTCGTTCGCGCAGGCGAGATCGGCAGCGCCGCCGCGATCGGGCGCGATCACGGTCAGCCCCGACGCGATCGCCTCCGCGGCGACGAAGCAGAAGGTCTCCGCCTCGCAGCCATGGATCAGCGCATCGGCGCTCGCCATCAGCCGCGCCAGTGCTGCCCGGTCGCCGACAGGATCGAGCAACCGGACGTGCGGATTGTCGCCGATCGCGTCGATCACGCGGCGCTGGCGCGCGCCGCCACCGATGATCAGCAGCCCGACCGGCATCTGCGTGCCCGCGATCGCAGCCGCCTGCGCGACCATGTCCCAGCGTTTCTCCGGGGCATGCCGGCCGACGCCGATCAGCAACAGCGCATCCTCGCCCAGCCCGCACAGCGCGAGCATCTCGCGCCGCAGGTCGGCATCGCGCAGCCGGGGCGAGAACTGGCCCGGCTCGACCCCCATCGGATCGGTCATCACCTTGCGCAGGCCACCCTCGCGCAGTCGCTCGGTCAGGCTGGCGCTGGCGCTGACGACATGGTCGAACTGCGCATCGAGCCGGCGCAGATGCCGCCAATACCAGTCGAACGCGCGGTCGATCGCCTGGGTGGAGGCGACGTTGCCGAACCAGCGATAGGCATAGGCCGACAGCGGATCGGCATGCGCGATCAGCGACAGCCGCGCGCGCGATCCCGATCGCGCGCGCCAGTCCGCGACCATCGACGCGCTGCGCCACGGCGACGAGACCTCGACGACATCGGCATCCTCCTCGTCGAGCACCGCGTGCAGCGCCGCGCGGTCCGCGAAATAGCGATAGGACCGGTCGAGCGGAAACCGCGGCGAGCGCAGCCAGCGGACGCGCGCATTCGGGCCACGCTGCTCCTCGCGGTCCTCCTCGCCGGGCGCGATCACGACGATCTCATGTCCCCGCGCGGCGAGCGCGACCAGCTTGCGATCGATATAGGTCCGCACGCCGCCACCGGTCGGCGTGTAGAACGCACAGACGTCGACGATCTTCATGCCGCCACCGGCTCGGTCAGCAGATCGGCGTAGCGCGAGACGGTGCGACGCTCGGCCAGCGTGCGCAGCGTCCGGTCGATGCTGGTCAGCAGCGTGTCCTTGGTGACGTCGCCGGGATGCACCGCGACCCGCATCGTCGGGATCCAGTCGGGCAGCGCGCGCGCCGCGGCCGCGACGGCGAGCGAGCTGGCGGTCCGTGCCGCCGACCGGCTGGCCCAGGTCACGACCGGGCCCCGTGCGACGATCCGACCGGTGGTCGGTTGCCAGACCCGAAAATGATCTTCGGCCAAGGCGATGTTGCATGCCTTGAGCGCCGCGTGCGCGCCGGGGCCGTAGAGCCAGGCGGGGGCGATGAACCCCGCGATCGGCCGTCCGATCGCCTGTTCGACCATGTCGCGGCCGGCGCGCATGCGAAGCTCCGCCTCGATCGCGTCGAGCCCGAGGAACTCGCCTTCGCCGGCGGTCATGTAGCGTGCCTTGAGGGCCGTGGCGGTGCCGCGATGCGCGGTCGAGTCGCGGTGGAACCAGCCGTGCAGGAACATCTCGACGCCCGCATCCGCCCAGTCGCGCAGCCGCCGCTCGAACGCGGGTGCGCGGTCGAGTCGCGCCGCGCCCCAGTGATCGGGCACCACCAGCATCGCGAACCGCGCGCCCCCCAGGATCCGGTCGATCCGCTCGGCAAGCATCGCGATCGGCACGGCGAAGGTCGGCGCTACGTCGTGGATGGCGACCACGAGCCGCTTCTCGGGCAGGCGCTGTTCGGGGGCCGGCAGGTCCGGGCCGTCGCGCCCGGTCGGCGTCCTCTGGATGGGATCGGCAAAGTCGGTTCGCGCCATCGTCTCGCTCTCGTTCGTCATCGGATCGCTCGTGACGGGACGGCACCGCCAGCCTGCCTCCGCAGTCCCATCCGATGCTTGCCAGAAAATTATTTCACCGCGGCGTCAGCCATGGCTGCGGCGCGGCGATGGCGGCGGCGTCGTTCGGGCATGATCCCACCTGGTATCCCCGTTTCGACGCCCGCCACCGCGCGGATCCAGAGCGGGCCGAGATCCCGCTTTCCCGAAAGGAGCGCTGCATGAGCGACATGCCGCTGACGCTGGCGCGTGTGCAAATCCCGCCGCTGACCCCGACGATCATCCGCAAGACCTTCCTCTCGCGCTGGCTCGCGCCGCTGCTGTCGGCGGCGATCCTGGTCGCCGCGCTGTGGCAGCTTCGCGGGCTCGACGTGCGGGCGATGCTGCACATGGTGCCGCGCTCGCCGCTGTTCTGGACGATCTTCGCGCTCGGCTATCTGGTCACGCCGTTCAGCGAATGGGTGATCTACCGGCGGCTATGGCAGTTGCCGCCAAGCGGCATGCTCGCGCTGCTGCGCAAGCGGATCAGCAACGAGATCGTGCTCGGCTATTCGGGCGAGCTGTATTTCTATGGCTGGGCGCGCAAGCACGCGACGATGGTCGGTACGCCGTTCGGCGCGATCAAGGACGTGTCGATCCTGTCCGCGGTCGTCGCCAATGTCTGCACGCTCGCGCTGGCGCTGGTCAGTTGGGAGTCGCTCGGCGCGTTGCATCTCGGCACCGATGCGAAGGTGATGACGGTGTCGGCGGCGAGCATGGCGATCCCGTCGCTCGTCACGCTCGTCCTGCGCAAGAAACTGCTGACGCTGCCCCGCACCGAACTCGGCCGGATCGCGGTCATCCATTTCCTCCGGATCGTGGCCACCACGCTGTTCGCCGCATTGCTGTGGGCCGCGGTGATGCCCGCCGCGCCGATCGCCTGGTGGCTGGCGCTGGCGACGCTGCGCCTGCTCGTGTCGCGCCTGCCGCTGCTGCCGAACAAGGACATCGTCTTCGCCGGGCTGGTCGCGTTCACCGTCGGCCGGAATGCGGACGTGACCGCGGTCATGACGATGATCGCCGGGCTCTGGCTCGTCACCCATCTGCTGCTCGGCGCTGCGCTGACCGCCGTCGAACTCGTCACCATGGAGCGTATGAAGTGATCCTGCTTGCCTTGCTGACCCTTGCCGTGACCCCGCCTTCGACCCCGGCCTTGGGCACCGCCGAAGCGCGCTGCCGCCCGCATGAGACCGGGCCCGCGCTGATCGTCGAGATCGACGGCCTGAAGGACCGGGTCGGCGTCCTGCGCGGCGAGCTCTATCCCGCGCGCGACGGCGATTTCCTGGCCGACGACAATGTCCTGATTGGGCAGGGCAAGACGTTCCGCCGCGCGGTCGTCACCGTGCCCAGCGCAGGGCCGGTGTCGTTGTGCCTGCGCGTGCCGGCGCCCGGCACCTATGCGCTCAGCGTGGTCCATGCGCGCGATGGCGGCCACGGGTTCAGCCTGCTCCATGACGGCATCGGCTTTGCGAGCAACCCCAGGCTTGGCCATTCCAAGCCGCATGCCGATCAGGCGAGCGTCGTGGTGCATGAGGGGCTGACCACCACGCATGTCGTGATGAACTATCGCAGCGGGCTGTTCTCGTTCGCCCCGATCAAGCGCTGACCCACCACCACCCCCAATCAGGACCAGTCCATGCTTCGACCCCTGGCGGCGCTCGCCGTCGCTGCCCTGCTGACCGGTGCGCCGGCCGCCGCGAACCCGGCGCCGGCGCGCGACGTGACGCTGATGACCTACAACGTCCACGGTCTGCCCTGGCCGATCGTCGAGGATCGCGCGGCGGCGCTGGCGGCGATCGGCAATCAGCTGAGGGCGATGCGCCGCCACGCCGACGCGCCCGAGATCGTCGCGGTGCAGGAGGCGTTCGTCGACGACGCCAAGGCGATCGGGCGGACTGCGGGCTATCGCTACGCCGCGTTCGGTCCGGCGGAGGATGCCCCCGCGATGGTGCCGCGCGTCGATGACGGGTTCGTCGCGGATGGCAGCCGGATGGTCGGCGAACGGCTCGGCAAGCATGTCGACAGCGGCCTCGCGATCTTCTCCGACTATCCGATCCTAGCGGTCCGGCGCATGGCCTACCCGACCTGCGCGGGCTATGATTGCCTCGCCAACAAGGGCGCGCTGGCGGCGCTGATCGCGATCCCCGGTGTCGCGACGCCGGTGATCGTGGTCGACACGCACCTGAATTCGAACGGCGCGTCGGGTACACCTTCGGCGCGGGCGATCCAGGCCTATCGTCGTCAGATCGACCTGCTCGCGGCGTTCATCACCAGCCTCGGTGCCGGCACGCGTCCGGTTCTGGTGGCTGGCGATTTCAACGTCGGTCGCGACCTTGCGCGACGCGCGCAGTTCGACATGCGGATGCTCGGCGGCGGTGCGGCGTTGCAGGCGGCGGTGGCGACGTGCCGCGTGGCGCCCGAATGTCCCGTTGCCGAGCCCGCGGGGATCGCGGAGTCGATCGCGCGCGGCAAGGACTGGCTGATGTACCGCTCGTCGCCGCGCGTCGCGATCACGCCGACCGGTCTCGCCGCCCCGTTCGGACGGCGGCCGGATGGGACGATGCTGTCGGATCATGTCGGCATCGAAGTGCGCTACCGGATCGCGAGCCGCAGTGCTGTGGCCGGCGCGCCGATGACGACCGCCAGCCGCTGACCCCCGCCGCCGGGTTCAGCCCGACCTGAGCCATTGGCGGAGCACCGCGGTGACTTCGCCCGGGCGTTCCATCGGCGCCAGATGCCCGCAGCCGCGCAGCAGGTGGAACCGCGCGCCCGCGATCCGCAGCGATAAAGCGAGCGCGTCGTCGGGGGTGCAGATCCGATCGCGATCACCGACCGCGACCAGCGTGGGCACGGCGATCGCGGCGATCGCGTCGCTGATGTCCGGACGGGCGAGCAGCGCGCGCTGCTGGCGTTCGAACACGACCGGGCCGACGCGGTCCGCCATCGCCTGCGCGGGGCCGCTGACATTGGCGGACAGGTGTGGATCGGCGTGCGGTGCGGTGGCGAGCATCCCTTGTCCCGCGACCGTGCGCGGGCGGCCGTCCATCGATCCGCGCGTGCCGAACAGCGCGATGCGCGTGACTCGCTCGGGCGCCTGCCGGACCATCTCCATCGCGACGTACCCGCCCAGGCTGACGCCTGCGACCGCGAACCGTGGCGGCGCGCTCGCCAGAACGCGAGCGGCCATGGCGGACAAGGTATCGTCCTGCGACAGGTCGCCGAACTCGACCTGCGCGAGGCCGGCGAGATCGACGATCTGCCGTGCCCATAATTGCCCATCGCACCCCATCGCGGGGAGCAGCATCAGCGGTGTACGCGATCGGACCATGCGAAATCTCCGGAAGCGGCGGGTTGCGGGGATGCTCACCTCAGGCGACGAACGGGAAGGCGAGCGCGATCATGCCGACGACGGTCATCACCGTGCAGACGAGGATCGCTGGGACGAGCGTGAAGCGCTGGTGATCGGCAAGGTCGATCCCGACCAGGCTGACCAGCAGATAGGTCGACGGCACCAGCGGGCTGAGCAGGTGGACCGGCTGGCCCATCAGCGACGCGCGCGCGATCGCCTCAGGCGAGACGCCGTAATGCGCGCCCGCCTCGGCGAGGATCGGCAGCATCCCGAAATAGAACGCATCGTTCGAGATGAAGAAGGTGAACGGCATGCTCAGCACCGCGGTGATCGGCGCCATGTACGGCCCGAGCGCGGGCGGGATCACGCCGACCACCGCCTTGCTCATCGCCTCGACCATGCCGGTGCCGCCGAGGATCCCGGTGAAGATACCCGCCGCGAAGATCAGCGAGACGACCGCCAGCACGTTGCCGGCATGCGCGGAGATGCGCTCCTTCTGGTCGGCGACGCCGGGATAGTTGACGATCATCGCGATCGCGAACGCCAGCATCATCAGCACCGACAGCGGCAGGATGCCCCAGACGAGCAACGTGAGCAGCGTAACGACAAGGGCTGCGTTGAACCAGATCAGCTTCGGGCGACGTGCTTCGGGATATTGCGAAACCGCCATGCCGGTGAACTCGGTGTCCGCGGTGATACCCGCTTCACCCATCCGCGCGCGTTCCTTGCGGCCGAAATACACCGCGAGACCGATCAGGAAGGCGAGGCCGGCGATCATGCCGGGGATCAGCGGCAGGAACAGGGTCGCCGGATCGATCTTGAGCGCGGACGCGGCGCGCGCGGTCGGCCCGCCCCACGGCGTCAGGTTCATGATGCCGCTCGTCGTCATCAACAAGCAGACGAGGTACAGCCGGTTCATGTTGAAACGCTTGTACAGCGGCAACAGCGCGGCGATCGTGATGATGTAGGTCGTCGACCCGTCGCCATCGAGGCTGACGAGCGCGCACAGCACGACCGAGCCGATCAGGATCCGCATCGGATCGCCATGGACCATCCGGATCAGCCGTCCGACCAGCGGATCGAAGAGCCCTGTATCCGTCATTGTCGAGAAGAACAGGATCGCGAACAGCAACATCACGCCGGTCGGCGCGAGGTTCTTGATACCGTCGATCATCATCGGGCCGAGACCCGCGGCCTCGCCCGCGAACACGCCGAAGATCGACGGGATCACGATGAGCGCGACGAGCGGCGTCATCTTCTTGGTCATGATCAGGGTCATGAACGTGGCCACCATCAGGAAGCCAAGCAGGGCAAGGTTCATCGCATCGTCCTAGGAAAGGGCGTGAAAAAGGGGGTGGGGGCGGTGGCAGCAAAACCACCGTCATCCTGACGAAAGTCAGGATCCAGGGTTACAGGGTGCAGTACTGCGAGGCTCTGGGTCCTGACTTTCGTCAGGATGACGGAGCGAGAGGGCAGGGCTCTGCGAACATCACCACGCATCAGAAGGTGACGCCGACGCGGGCGCTGAGCGTCTGGCCGCTGTCGTTGCCGGTGAACGTGCCCGAGCGGTTGTCGGTGTCCCATTGGATCGCGTTGACCTGGAAGCGGGTGAAGCTGTTGAGATACCAGTTGACGCCCACGGTCGCCGCCCAGCCTTCGCCGCCGGTCAGCAGGTCGGTGTAGTCGAGGCTTTCGTAGCGCGCGGTCAGTTCGATCGCGCCGACGCCGCCGTCGAAGGTCGGCTTCAACACCTTGGGCTGGCCGAAGCTGCCGAGGCGCGGGTTGTATGGCGGCAGGTCGCCGGTCAGGAACAGACCGCCCGAGACGCTCCACGCCTTGCTGACGAAATCGGGACGCCCACCGTCGAGCCGCGCGTTGCGGCGGCCCGCCTCGCCCATCACCCACAACGGCCCGCGATAGCCGCCGAGCTCGACGCCGTAGCCGGTCGTGCCCGTCCCGCCGGTGAGCGGCCCGCTCGACACGCGCAGTGCGCCGTTGAAGCGGCCGCCGATCACCGTGTTGCGCGTCAGCGTCCCCGCGACCGACGATAGCGACTCGTCGAAGCCCCAGGCGCCGATGTGCAGCACGCCGGTATCCGACTTGATCGGGTTCCAGTGCGCGCGGCCGAGCACGGTGCGGCTGTCGCCAACGGTCTGCGTCCCGTCGATCCGGTCGCCGGTGACAGTGATCGACGCATGGCCCGTCTTCCAGAACACGCGCGGCATCACGCCGATGCCGTAGAAGCCGCGCTGCGGGATGATCGCGGTGGCGACCGTCGTACGCTCGAGGAACGGCGTCGAATCCGACCCCGTCGAGCCCTCGAACCCGCGATCGTTGAACAGATGCCCGGCGCGGACGTCGTAATCGAGGCCCGGCTTGATCTTGTTGCGCCAGCCGACGAACGCGGTGACGACGTCGACCTCGTTCTCCGAGAAGTCGCTCTCGAACTGGTAGAAGAAATGCGTGCCGACGCCGCCTTCGAGGCCGAGGCGCAGCGCGCGCATGCCCGTCGTCGTGATGTTGCGACCGTCATATTTGGAGCCGAAGCTGGAACTCACATCGGTCAGGATGCGGCCGCGCGGCTTGAACGTGTACACGCCGTCGGCCGAGTGGAAGACGGGCAGGCCGGCCCCCCATTCGGTCGTCACGCCCGACGGATTGTCGCGCGCGGCCAGAGCCTGCGCGACGCTGCGATCGGCCGGCCCCGGCGGCGCGAGCTGCGGCGCGAACGGCACCGTACGGCGCGGTTCGTTGTTCTGCGCGACCGCCTGCGGCGCCACCTGCACGGGCGCGACCGGCGCGGAAGCCTGTGCCACTGCCGTAGCATTCTCGAGCCGATCGAGCCGCGATTTGAGCGCCGCGATCTCGGCCGCCTGCGCGCGGACCAGTGCGGCGAGATCGGCGTCGCTCGGGGTCTGCGCCAGCGCCGGGGTTGCTGCAATCAAGGCGAGTGCGGCGCACCCGGTACGGAAAAGGGTCATTGGGCTTTGGCTCCGGTGGCGAGAATCGCGGTCCAGTCGCGCAGGAAACGCTGGCGTTTGACGCGGTCGAGGTTGACGAGAAGTTGCGGGCCGACGCGGATCGGACGGGCCTGCGCGGTGGGAAGACGGCGTGCTGAAACGTCGGTGCGGACCGGCCACAGGCTGCGCTTGGCAAGCAGCGACTGCCCCTCGCGCGACAGCAGGAAGTCGAGAAAGAGTTTCGCCGCCGCCGGGTGCGCGGCCTCGCGCGCGATGAACGCGATCCGCGACGTGACCAGCGTGTAATCCTGCGGAAAGACCACGCCGATGCGGCGGTCGGTGCGCGCGCGTTCGAGCGCGTAGGAGCCGATCACGTTGTACGCGATCGCCTGCCGCCCCTCGGCGACACCGCGCAGCATCGGCTCGGTGGTCAGCGACAGGACCGGATTCGTGGCGGCGATCGCCTCGAGCAGCGAGCGCGTGTCGCGCGTCGTCGCCATGTCCTGCGTCAGATACAGATAGCCGGTGTTCGACCGCGCGGGGTCGAACGTCGTCACCTTGCCGGCGAACGCGCGGCCGTTCTGCCGCAGCATCGCCTCGAGCGCGGCATGCGTCCGCGGTACGCGCGCGGCGGGGATCAGCCGCGTGTTGTAGACGATCCCGATCGGCTCGGCGGTGACCCCGAAGCCCATGTTCTTCCACACTGACTGCGGCGGCAGCGCGGGCTTTTCGGGGCTGGCATAGCCTTGCGCGAAACCGTCGTTGATCAGCTTGACCTGCAAATCCATCGCCGACGACCAGACGATATCCGCGGACAGCCGCTTGGCGCGCGTTTCGGTGACGAAGCGGCGATACATCTCGGTCGAGCCGAGATCGGCATAGAGAACGGTGATCCCCGGATAGCGCTTCCGGAACGCGGCGACCACCGGCAGCAGTTCGGCGCGATCGGCATTGCCGTAGATCCGCACCTGCCGCTCGGCGCGCGCGTCGCTGATGATCTGATCATAAAAGCGCGGATAGTTGGCGGGACGCTGCGCCACGAGCGGAGTCGCGGCGACCGTCGTGGCCAACACTGCAATCCTCAGAAAAATTCGCGCCATCATCACTCTCCTCGCCTTCCGTCTCTGTGTTCGGATAGACTGCATCCGTGGAGTACGAACCGAAGCTGTCACCAACCTTTCACGGGTTTTCATGCGCATCCTGGTGATCGAGGACGACGCCGCGCTTGCGCGCAGCATCGCGGCATTGCTGCGCGCGGGCGGCAATGCGGTCGATCATGTCGCGACCGGCGAGGATGCGCTGGCGGTGGTCGCGGGCGAACCCTATGCGCTGGTAATCCTCGATGTCGGGCTTCCCGGGATCGACGGATTTACCGTGCTGGAGACGCTGCGACGGCGCGGCGAGCGGGTCCCCGTGCTGATGCTCACCGCGCGCGACGCGCTCGACGACCGCGTGCGCGGGCTCGATCTCGGCGCCGACGATTATCTGCGCAAGCCGTTCGAGCCCGAGGAGCTCGAGGCGCGCGTGCGGGCGCTCGGCCGGCGACGCGGCGGCGATCCGCTGCCGATGCTCAGCGTCGGCACGCTGACGATCAACCGATCGACCGGCGATGCGGACATTGCCGGCCGCGCGCTCGACCTGCGCCGCCGCGAACGCGCCGTGCTGGAGGCGCTGGCAACGCGCGCAGGGCGAGTCGTGCCACGCGAACTGCTGATCGGCGAGGTGTTCGGCTTCGACGAACCCGTCGGCGGCAACGCGATCGAGGTCCATGTCACGCGCCTGCGGACCAAGCTCGCGCCCGACGGCCCCGGCATCCGTACCGTGCGCGGCGTCGGTTATATGCTCGATGCCGGCTGAGACCGTCGTCACCGATCGGGGTGCCCCCGCGCTGCGAACGCGGCTGCTGGTCGCGGTGCTCGGGCCGTTGCTGGCCGCGGCGATCCTGATCGGTGTCGTCGGCGCCGCGCTGATCGCCGATGTCGTCCGCCGCACCAACGACCGCGTGCTCGCCGGCGCACTCGGCGCGATCGCGGAGACGGTGCAGGTCGAACGCGGCGAGGTGACGCTGGACCTGCCCGCCGCCGCGTTCGGGATGCTGGAGAATACCGAGCGCGACAATGTCTATTACCGGGTCGCGGTCGGCGGCGATCTGCTGACCGGCTATGCGGACCTGCCCGCGCCCGATCCCGCGACGCTCGCGGTCGACGTGCCGCGCTACCGCTTCGCCCGCTACCGCGACCAGCCGATCCGCATCGCCGAGGTGCGCCGGTCGCTGCCGCGCATCGACAAGCCCGTCATCGTCCAGATCGCCGAGACGCTCGACAATCGCGGTGCGCTCACCCGCCGGCTGATGCTCGCGCTGCTGATCGGCGAATGCGTCCTTGTCGGCGCCGCCGCGCTGTTGCTCCGCCCGGCGCTCGGCTGGTCGTTGCGCCCGCTCTCGCGGCTGCGCGGCGCGGTGGAGGCGCGGGACAAGCGCGCGCGACCCGATTTTTCGCCGCTCGACACCGGCCCGCTCCCAAGCGAACTCCGCCCGCTCGCCGGCGCGTTCGACCGACTCCTCGCGCAGCTCGACGCCGCCACCGTCGGCGTCCGCCGCTTCACCGCCGACGCCTCGCACCAGATGCGCACGCCGCTCTCCGTCCTGAAGGTTCAGGTCGCGCTCGCCCGCCGCGGATCGGAAGCCGAACGCCGCGATGCACTCGACGAGATCGCCGACGTCGCGGTCCGGCTCGAACGGCTCGTGACGCAGCTGCTCGCGCTCGCCCGCGCCGAGGAGGCGGGCGTCTCCGCGCCGCTCGAGGCGGTCGATCTGCGCGAGGTCGCTGCCGCGGTCATCGCGCGGCAGATCAACCAGGCGATCCGGGCGGGCGTCGACCTGATCCTCGAGGGGGATGCGGAGACGCGCTACATGGTGTCGGGCCACCGCACGCTGATCTTCGAAATCCTGTCGAACCTGATCGACAACGGCATTCGCTACAACCGGCGCGGCGGTACGGTGTCGGTCGCGTTGCAGGCGGAGGACGCGCGGATCGCGGTCGTCGTCGCCGATGACGGCCCGGGGATCGTACCGGCGTACCGCGAAAAGGCGTTCGACCGCTTCGTCCGGCTGGGCCCCGCGAACAGCCCGGAGGGGAGTGGGCTTGGCCTGGCGATCGTCCGCTCGGCAGCGACGCGGCTGAACGCCACCGTCGGGTTCGTCGATGTCGATCGCGGGACGGCGATCATCCTGCGGTTCGCCCCGCCGCTCTTCTGACCGCCGCTTCAGTGTCCCGTCGAGCGACGTGCGCGCCGCCCGACGGGATCGATCGTCAGCCGATCACAGCACGCGGTTGATCAGGTTTTCGATCCGCTCCTGCTGGCCCGAAACCGGCTTCGGATCGATGCCGCGCTCGACCGCCAGGTCGGCGATGCCGGCAAGGTCCAGCCCGCCGATCGCGCCGCCGAACTCGCTGTCCCAGCCCGCATAGCGCTTGGCCTTGATCGCATCGATCCGGCCGTCCTCGATCAGCTTGGCCGCGTTCAGCAGGCCCTTTGCGACGACGTCGATTGCGCCGACATGGCCATAGAACAGGTCCGCCGGGTCCATGCTCTGGCGCCGCACCTTGGCGTCGAAGTTGAAGCCGCCGGTCGTGAACCCGCCGGCGCGAATGATCTCGAGATTGGCGAGCGTCAGTTCCTCGACCGAGTTGGGGAATTGATCCGTATCCCAGCCATTCTGCGGATCGCCGCGATTGGCGTCGATCGACCCGAAGATCCCCAGCGCCGCCGCGGTCGCGATCTCGTGCTCGAAGGTGTGGCTGGCCAGCGTCGCATGGTTCGCCTCGATGTTCACCTTGACCTCGTTCTCCAGGCCATAGCGCTTGAGGAAACCGTACACCGTCGCGGTGTCGAAGTCGTATTGATGCTTGGTCGGCTCGAACGGCTTTGGCTCGATCAGGATCGTGCCGGTGAAGCCGATCTTGTGCTTGTGCTCGACCACCAGGCTTAGGAAGCGGCCGAAATTGTCGAGTTCGCGCTTCATGTCGGTGTTGAGCAGCGTCTCATAGCCTTCGCGACCGCCCCACAGCACATAGTTCTGGCCACCCAGGCGGTGCGTCGCCTCGAGCGCGTCGCGCACCTGCATCGCGCCGAACGCGAACACTTCCGGATCGGGATTGGTCGCGCCGCCTGCCGCAAAGCGCGGGTGGCTGAACAGGTTGGCGGTGCCCCAGAGGAGCTTGCGACCCGAGCTGGCCTGGAGCTGTTCGAGATGGTCGACCGCTTCGGCGAAGAATTTGCGGTGCTCGGTGATGTTGGCGGCATCGGCCATCACGTCGACGTCGTGGAAGCAGTAATAGGGCACGTCGAGCGTCTTGAAGAAGTCGAACGCGACCTCGCGCTTCATCGCCGCGGCGGCGCTGTCATTGGCACCGCGATGCCAGGGCCGGTCGAACGTGCCGCCACCGAACACGTCGGAGCCGGGCCAGCAGAAGGTATGCCAGAAACACGCGGCGAAACGGAGATGATCCTCCATCCGCTTGCCAAGGACCATCTTGTCCTTGTCGTAGAAGCGATAGGCCAGCTCGTTGGTACTGTCGGGGCCCTCATATTTGATCTGGGGGATATCGGCGAAGAAGTCGGACATCGGGATTCCTACGATTTTGGAGTGATGCGGGAATAGGCTTGGCGGAATGCGGCCTTCTTCTCGGCGAGCGCCGAGACGAGGGCAGGGTCGGGAACGATGCTGTGCGAGACGGGGGGCGCGACGCAGATGTCGGCGGGGTCGCCGCCGTCGACGCCGAGCTGGGCAAGCCGTGCGGCGCCCAGCGCGGGGCCGACTTCGCCGCCCTGGAGGTAGACGAGTTCGACCTCCATCGCCGCGGCGATCACCTCGCCCCAATAGCGGGAGCGTGCGCCGCCGCCGATGACCGCGAGCCGCTCGACGACGGTGCCCGCTTCGCGCAGCACGTCGAGCCCGTCGGCGAGCGCGAACGCGACGCCTTCGAGCACCGCCTGCGACAGGCGGCCGGCATCGGTGTCGTTGTCGAGACGCAGGAACGCGCCGCGAACTTCGGGGTCGTTGTGCGGCGTGCGCTCACCCGACAGATAGGGGAGGAAAAGCTCGGGGCCACACGCGGGGCCGGCGGCCTCGGCGCGTGCGAACAGGTCGGCGGCGCCGGCGGCACCGGTGATCCGCGCGACCCAGTCGATGCACGACGCGGCCGACAGGTGCACCGACATCTGGTGCCACAGCCCCGGCAGCGCATGGCAGAAGGCATGGACCGCGCGATCGGGATTGGGGCGGAAGTCGCTGGTCGCGACGAAGATCACCCCCGACGTGCCGAGCGACAGCAACGCATCGCCGTCCGCGACCACGCCGACACCGACCGCGCCCGCCGCATTGTCGCCGCCGCCCGCCGCGACCGGCACCTGCCGCATCCCCCAGAGCTCGGCGACCGCGGCGGTCAGCGTGCCGGTGATCTGCGTGCCCTCGTACAGCCGCGGCATCTGCGCCTGTGTCAGTCCGCACGCGCCGAGCAGCGCGTCGCTCCAGCAGCGGCCACCGACGTCGAGCCACAAAGTGCCCGCGCTGTCGGACAGGTCCGAGGCCTTGTCGCCGGTCATCAGCAACCTGACATAATCCTTGGGCAGCAGCACGGTGGCGATCTTCGCGAAGACGTCCGGTTCATGCTCGCGCACCCACAGCAGTTTCGGCGCGGTGAAGCCTGGCATCGCGATGTTGCCCGCAATCGCGCGCAGGTCAGGGACGGCACGCTCCAGCGCGGCGCATTGTGCAAAGCTGCGGCCATCGTTCCACAGGATCGCCGGGCGCAGCGGACGGTCGTCGGCATCCAGCAGCGTGGCGCCGTGCATCTGGCCCGCGAGCCCGACGCCACGCACCGCGCGGCGGACGCTCGGGTCGATCGCCTGGACCGCCGCGGTGGTCGCCTGCCACCATGCGTCGGGATCCTGTTCGGACCAGAGCGGGTGCGGCCGCTGCACGGTTAGCGCGGCCGTGCCCTGGCCGACCACGCTGCCATGCGAGTCGAGCACCACGGCCTTGACACCCGAGGTGCCGATATCGATTCCGAGGAACATCAGTTGACGAACGGATCGATGGTCGGGATCGAGCCGTCGGCGGCGAACTTGAGCTCGGTCACCTTGACGTTGCGGAGGTGGTTCTTGTTGCTCAGCTGCGTGTCCGCATAGAACAGCCACCATTTCTTGTTCCACTCGACGATCGAATGGTGGCTCGTCCAGCCCTGCACCGGCTTCAGTATGTGGCCCTTGTAGGTGAACGGACCATAGGGGTTGTCGCCGGTCGCATAGTTCAGGAAGTGCGTGTCGCCGGTCGAGTAGGTATAATAATATGTGCCGCCGCGCTTGAAGACCCAGGACGCCTCGAAGAAGCGCTTCTCATGGTCGCCGCCGAGGACGGGCTTGCCGGCGTCGTCGAGGATCTGGACGTCGCGCGGCGTCTCGGCAAAGCTCTTCATGTCGGGGTTGAGCTTGGCGATCTTGCCCGACAGGGCGGGCTGGTCGTCCTTGCCGAGGTCCGTGTCCGAGCCGTTGGCGTCGAACTTGCCGTCCTTCCAGCGCTGGAGCTGGCCGCCCCAGATACCGCCGAAATACATGTAGCTGGCGCCGGTCGTGTCGGTGAAGACGGCCGGATCCATCGAGAAGCTGCCGGCGATCGGCTTGGGATCGGCCTTGAACGGGCCGGTCGGGCTTTTCGACGTGGCGACGCCGATGCGGAACGTGCCAAGGCCGTTCTTGTCGAGCATCTTGTCGCGGACCGGGAAGTACAGGAAATAGGTGCCGTTCTTGTAGGCGGCATCGGGTGCCCACATCTGCTTCGACGCCCAGGGCACGTCCTTCACGTCGAGCGCGACGCCATTGACCTTCACCGGGCCGCCGATGCGGTCCATGCTCAGGACGCGGTAGTCGCGCATCGCATATTGATTGCCGAGATCGTCGTCGCCGATGCCCGCATCGATATCATGGCTGGGATAGACGTAGATCTTGCCGTTGAAGACGTGCGCCGACGGATCGGCGGTATAGATGCTGCTGACCAGCGGCTGCGACAGATAGCGCTTGCCGTCGGGGCTACGCGGCTCGCTCTTCGCTGGCGCGGACGGGGCGGTGGGCGCGGCAGTCTGCGCCAGTGCGACGCTGCCGGCGAGCAGCAGGGGCAAGCTCGCGGCGAGGGTGGGTAGACGAAGCTGCATGGCCGTTCGATCCTTCCTAATGTCGGCGATCTTCTGCGAGATCTGCCCTCCGCCTCATGGCGGAAATAGCGCTACCATAACAGCCCCTTCGGGCTGGGCAAGCGGACTTTGATGGTTGCGTTGCCGCGCATCGCTGCCGCCGTCGCGTGCAGGGAATGCCGGTCGCCACAGTCCAACGAGGGTCGAACGCCGAGGGCCATTTCCTGCGACGGGCGGTTGCGCTAACGCTACGCCAGATGGACACCATTCCCCCTCCCACGATCAGGCCGTCACGTCGCGCGGGCGGCGCGCCGACGATCAGCGACGTTGCGCGGCGCGCCGGCGTTTCACCGATGACGGTGTCGCGTGTCATCAACGGCGAAAGCAACGTCCGTCCGGTCACGCGCGACGCGGTGAACGCCGCGATCACCGCGCTGAACTATGCGCCCAACCCCGCCGCGCGCAGCCTGGCCGGGGCAGGGCAGACTCGGATCGGCCTGCTCTACAGCAACCCGAGCGCGGGCTTTCTCAGCGAATTCCTGCTCGGCAGTCTCGATCAGGCGGCGCGCAGCGATGTCCAGATCATCGTCGAGAAATGCGACCTCGGCGAGCATGAGCTCGAGGTGACTCGGCATCTGATCGCGGGCGGGATCGACGGTATCGTCCTGCCGCCGCCCTTGTGCGAGGCCGAGGCGATCCTCGACCTGCTCGCCGAGGCGCGGATCCCGACGGTGTCGGTCGCCAGCGGCCGGCCGTCGGACGATGTCCTGGCGGTCCGGATCGACGACCGCGAGGCGGCGCTGACGATGACCCGCCACATCATGGCGCTCGGCCATCGCCGGATCGGCTTCATCACCGGCAACCCCAATTTGTCGGCCAGCGCGCGTCGCCTCGAAGGCTATGGCGCCGCGTTGCAGGAAGCGGGCATCGCGGTCGACGAGACGCTGATCCAGCCCGGGCTCTACACCTACCGGTCGGGGCTCGACGCTGCCGAAGCGCTGCTCGCGCTGCCCGAGCCGCCGACCGCGATCTTCTCGTCCAACGACGACATGGCCGCCGCCACCGTCGCGGTCGCGCATCGCCGCGGGCTCGACGTGCCGGGCGACCTCACCGTGTGCGGGTTCGACGACACGATCATGTCGACCGCGATCTGGCCCGAACTCACGACGGTCTACCAGCCGATCGCGGACATGGCGCGAATCGCGGTCGAGATGCTCGTCGCCGCGATTCGTCGCCCGGCCGGAGTCGCGACCGCCGATCGCCACCGGTTGCTCGATTACACGCTGATCCGTCGCCAGTCGGACGCCGCACCGCGGCGGCGCCCGCGCGCGGACCAGGCATGATCCGCGTCCGAAAACCGCGATAAACCGATGCTCGATGCCGACGCAGCGCGCTTGACGTCGTCAGCGAAGATGGTAGCGATACCAGTATTAACGTGCGCCGACTGATCGGCGACGGCCCAGCAGGAGAGTTTCGCGTGCAACGGCAACCGGTTCGGCCCTTCCGATCGCGTGACTGGTTCGCGGACCCCGCGCGCTCGGACATGACCGCGCTCTATCTCGAGCGGTTCATGAACTACGGTCTCACCCCGGCGGAACTCCGCTCGGGGCGGCCGATCATCGGCATCGCGCAGACCGGCAGCGATCTGTCGCCGTGCAACCGCATCCACCTCGATCTCGCGCGGCGCGTCCGCGACGGTATCCGCGACGCAGGCGGAATCGCGATGGAATTCCCCGTCCATCCGATCTTCGAGAATTGCCGCCGGCCGACCGCCGCGCTCGACCGCAACCTCGCTTATCTCGGCCTCGTCGAGACGCTCTACGGCTATCCGATCGACGCGGTTGTGCTGACCACCGGCTGCGACAAGACCACGCCGTCGGGGATCATGGCGGCCTCCACCGTCGATATCCCGGCGATCGTGCTGTCGGGCGGGCCGATGCTCGACGGCTGGCACGAGGGCGAGCTGGTCGGTTCGGGTACCGTCATCTGGCGGTCGCGGCGCAAGCTCGCGGCGGGCGAGATCGACGAGGAGGAGTTTCTCCAGCGCGCCACCGACAGCGCGCCGTCGGCCGGGCATTGCAACACGATGGGCACCGCCTCGACGATGAACGCTGTCGCCGAGGCGCTCGGCCTGTCGCTCACCGGCTGCGCGGCGATCCCCGCGCCGTATCGCGAACGCGGCCAGTTCGCCTATGAGACCGGGCGGCGGATCGTCGACATGGCGTATGAAGACCTGCGCCCCTCGCGGATCCTCAGCCGCGAGAGCTTCCTCAACGCGATCCGGGTCGTGACCGCGATCGGCGGATCGTCGAACGCGCAGCCGCATATCCATGCGATGGCCAAGCATGCGGGAATCGAGATCACCGCCGCCGACTGGTCGGATTATGGCTACGACCTGCCCTTGCTGGTCGACGTGCAGCCCGCCGGGCGCTTCCTGGGCGAGCGGTTCCACCGGGCCGGCGGCGTGCCTGCGGTGCTGAGCGAGCTGCTCGCGGCGGGCCGGCTCGACGGCGATTGCCTGACCGTGACCGGCCGGACGCTGGCCGAGAACATCACCGGCCGGGTCGCCACTGACCGCGAGGTGATCCGCGCCTATGACACGCCGCTGAAGGAACAGGCGGGCTTCCTCGTCCTCTCGGGCAATTTGTTCGACGTCGCGATCATGAAGACCAGCGTGATCTCGCCCGCGTTCCGCGCGCGCTATCTGGAGCGCACCGGCGCCGAGGACGTGTTCGAATCGCGTGCGATCGTGTTCGAAGGGTCGGACGACTATCATCACCGGATCAACGATCCCGCGCTCGACATCGACGAGGACTGCATGCTCGTCATCCGCGGGGCGGGGCCGATCGGCTGGCCGGGCTCGGCCGAGGTCGTCAACATGCAGCCGCCCGATCATCTGATCCAGCGCGGCATCATGACTCTTCCGACGCTCGGCGACGGGCGCCAGTCGGGCACGTCGGACAGCCCGTCGATCCTGAACGCCAGCCCGGAGAGCGCGGTCGGCGGCGGCCTGTCCTGGCTGCGGACCGGCGACATCATCCGCATCGACCTCAAGGCGGGGCGGTGCGACGCGCTGGTCGACGCGGACGAGATTGCGCGGCGGCGCGGCGAACCGGCGCCGCCGATACCGCCGAGCAATACGCCGTGGGAGGAGCTGTACCGCGAAAAGACCGGACAGCTCGCCGATGGCGCGGTGCTCGACTTCGCGGTCAAGTACCGCGGCATCGCGGCGCGCACGCCGCGGCACAATCACTGACCGCTTCGACTACTAAAACCAAGACAGACGACACCAGGCCGCAACGGTCGGCGCACAGGAGAGGAACATCATGGCGAATATGCACAGTGGAGATCCGGGAGCGGGATTGCAGGGGAACGCCGCGGTCAACCACGGTTTCATCGCCGCGATCGTCGCGGTGGCGACGATCGGCGGGTTCATGTTCGGCTATGATTCGGGTGTCATCAACGGCACGCAAAAGGGTCTCGAAGCCGCCTTCGGTCTCGGTCGGCTCGGGATCGGCGTCAATGTCGGCGCGATCCTCGTCGGCTCGGCGGTCGGTGCGTTCGGCGCCGGGCGGATGGCCGACGCGATCGGCCGTCGCAACGTCATGATGCTCGCCGCCGCGCTGTTCCTGTTCAGCGCGCTGCTCGCCGGGGCTGCGACCGGCTCCGGCATCTTCATCTTCGCGCGGATCATCGGCGGCCTGGGCGTCGGTGCGGCCAGCGTCATCTCGCCGGTCTATATCTCGGAGGTCACACCGGCCTCGATCCGCGGTCGCCTGTCGAGCGTCCAGCAGGTCATGATCATCTCCGGCCTGACCGGTGCGTTCGTCGCCAACTTCGCGCTCGCGCGCTATGCCGGTGGCTCGACCGCCGATTTCTGGCTCGGCTATCCCGCCTGGCGCTGGATGTTCTGGCTGCAGGCGATCCCGGCCGCGATCTATTTCCTCGCGCTGCTCGTGATCCCGGAAAGCCCGCGCTTCCTGGTCGCCAAGGGCCGCGAAGCCGAGGCGCATGTCGTGCTCACGCGCCTGTTCGGCACTGCCGAGGCGGACCGCAAGGTCGTCGAGATCCGCAATTCGCTCGCCGCCGATCATCACAAGCCCAAGCTCAGCGACCTGGTCGACAAGACCACGGGCAAGATCCGGCCGATCCTGTGGGCCGGCATCGGCCTCGCCGTGTTCCAGCAGCTGGTCGGCATCAACGTCGTCTTCTATTACGGCGCGGTGCTGTGGGAAGCGGTCGGCTTCACCGAAGACAACGCGCTGCAGATCAACATCCTGTCGGGCGTCCTGTCGATCGCGGCCTGCCTGTTCACGATCGCGACCGTCGACCGGATCGGTCGCAAGCCGCTGCTGCTGGTCGGCTCGGCGGGCATGGCCGTCACGCTGGCGGTGGTCGCCTATGCGTTCTCGACCGCGGTGACGGGGGCGGACGGCGCGGTGTCGCTGCCCGGCCATAACGGCATGATCGCGCTGGTCGCGGCCAATCTGTACGTCATCTTCTTCAACGCCAGCTGGGGCCCGGTGATGTGGGTGATGCTCGGCGAGATGTTCCCGAACCAGATCCGCGGATCGGGTCTGGCAGTATCGGGCTTCGCGCAGTGGATCGCCAACGCGGCGATCTCGGTCAGCTTCCCCGCGCTTGCGCTGTCGCCGGGCCTGGCGGTGACCTATGCCGGCTACGCGTTCTTCGCCGCGATCTCGTTCTTCTTCGTGAAGGCGCTGGTCAACGAAACGCGCGGTCGCGAACTCGAGGACATGACCGGCTGATCGTCGCTCCTCCCTCGCAAGGGGGAGGTGGCTGGCGCTTGCCAGACGGAGGGGGAGGGAAGGGCGAAGGCCGTTCGGTGTCCTTCCCCTCCGTCACCTTCGGTGCCACCTCCCCCTGGCGGGGGAGGAAGAGATAGAGCCAAACGAAAAAAGGGCCCCGCGGATCGATCCGCGGGGCCCTTTTTCGTTCGACGGCGCCGCGCCGGTCAGGCGATACGGCGGCCAGCTATCGTCGCGACACGGTGCGCCGGCTGGCCTGCCACCCCCGCGTCGAACGCGAACACGTCGCCTGCATAAGGCTGGAGCGCGCGGTGATCGTCCGATAGGCCCTTGGCGGCCGTCGTCGCATAGGCGGTGCGGCCATCGGGGCCACCGATCGCGATCTTGGTGACGTTCGAGACGGGCAGGCGGATCTCGGCGACCTGTTTCCCGTCCGGCGAATAGCGTCGCACGCACCAGCCGCCATAGAAGGACACCCAGACATATCCTTCGGCATCGACGATCGGCCCGTCGGGATAGCCCTGCGTCGCGACGTCGACCGCCGCGAAGATGCGCGTGTCGGCCAGGCTGCCGTCCTCGCGGATCGTGCAGGCGTGGATCGTCCCGGCCAGCGTGTCGCAGTGATACAGCGTGGCGCCATCGGTCGAGATGGCGGGCCCGTTGGTGATCACGATGCCGTCGACGACGGGCGCCACGCCGTCCGCATCGGCGCGGTAGATCAGCCCGGACGCCGCGCTCTCGCCATCGTCCATCGACCCGAACCAGAGCCGCCCCGCGGCATCGACGGTCGAATCGTTCAGGCGGTTGCCCGGCGAGTCAGGCTCGACGACGTGGAGGTGCGTGAAGCTGCCATCGGCGGGGTCGAACCGGTGCAGCCCGGTCTGCAATCCGGCCAGCATGCCGCCGTCCGCCAGCGGCTGGACCCAGCCGACCTGCGCGGGGGCGGTCCAAGTCTGATGGTCGCCGGTTGCGGGCGTGAAGCGGTGGACGCGGTGCTGCTTGATGTCGACGAACCAGAGCGCATCGTCGAGCCACAACGGCCCTTCGCCCAGCATCGCGCCGACGCCGAGCACGCGCTCCACGCCACCGTTTACCTCGCCGTTTACCGCCATCCTGCATCCACCCAGTAATTATGTCCCGTGCACATACGCGCATCGTCGGACGCGAGAAACAGCGCCATCGCGGCGATGTCCGACGGCTGGATACGGCCGTCGATGCATTGCGCGTCGACGATCGCCGCTTCGCCCTCGGGCGTGTACCATTTCTCCTGGCGCGGCGTCTGGACGTTGCCGGGGATGATCGCGTTGACGCGGATGCAGTCGCGGCCGAGATCGCGTGCCAGGCTGCGCGTGAGCCCCTCGATCGCCGCCTTGGCGGTCTGGTAGAGGATCAGGTCCTTCATGCCGAGATGCCAGCTGATCGATCCGAAATTGATGATGGCGCCACCGCCTGCTGCCTTCATCGACGGCACCACCGCCTGTGCTGCGAAGAACAAATGCCGCAGATTGACGTTCATCCGCTGATCCCAATAGGCCGGGGTCACCTCGTCGATCGTGTGGCGGTCGTCATTGGCCGCGTTGTTCAGCAGGATGTCGACCCCGCCGAGCTGGTCGATCATCGTCTTGAACGTGACGTCGAGCGCGTCGATGTCGGTCAGGTCGAGCGGGTGGAAGACCGGGGCATGCTCCGCCCCGGCGGACAGGCGCTCGACCAGCGCCATGCTGTCGGCCTGCGCGACGTCGACGAACGCGACCCGCGCGCCTTGCGCCACGAATCCCTCGACCAGCCCGGCACCGATGCCCGACCCGCCGCCGGTGATGATGACTCGCTTGTTCCTGAGCGATGGGTAGACGGCGCCTTCGTGGCGACCGGCGGTTTTCTGCAGCACGCTGTTCTCCGGATGGGTCATGCCGACAACAGCCCGCGTGCGGCGAGGTTGCGCATCAGCGCGACCAGGCCGAACTCCCAGGGCGCTGCGGCCTTCGATGTGGTGACGGTGTTGATGAGGCGACCGAGTCCGGGCGCGGCGATCGAGACGGTATCGCCCGACTTGTGCGTGAAGCCCCGGCCGACGTCGTCGCGATCCTTGGTCGGCGCGAACAGGGTGCCCAAGAACAGGACGAACCCGTCGGGATATTGATGCTCGCTCAACGCCTGGCGGACGAGTTCCTCGGGATCGCGGCTGATCTGGCTCATCGAGCTGGCGCCGTCGAGGACATAGCCGTCGGTGCCCTCGATGCGCAGCGCGACTTCGGCGCGGCGGACATCGTCGAGCGTGAAGGAGTCGTCGAACAGGCGGATGAACGCGCCGAGCGAGCAGGACGCGTTATTGTCCTTCGCCTTGCCGAGCAGCAGCGCGGAACGCCCCTCGAAGTCGCGCAGGTTGACGTCGTTGCCGATCGTCGCGCCGACGATGCGCGCATCGGGCGCCACCAGCAGCACGATCTCAGGCTCGGGGTTGTTCCACGTCGAGTCTGAACGCACGCCGATGTCCGCGCCCCAGCCGACCGTCGACAAGGACGGCGCCTTGGTGAAGATCTCCGCATCCGGGCCGATCGCCACCTCGAGATATTGCGACCAGAGTCCCTCCTCGATCAGCGCGGTCTTCAACGCCGCCGCCTCGGGCGTGCCGGGCACGACGTGCGCCAGTCCGCCGCCGATCCGGTCCTCGAGCCGCGCACGCACCGCGGTCGCCGCCCCCGCATCGCCGCGCGCCTGTTCCTCGATCACGCGTTCGAGCGCGGATACCGCGAAGGTGACGCCGGCCGCCTTGACGCACTGCACGTCGATCGGGCTGAGCAGCCGCGGTACGCCACCGACCGACAGGCCGAGCGTATCGAGATCGCAGATCGCCTCGCCGGCAGTCGGATCGAGCAGGTCGCGCGCGACCAGTTCGGCGACGGTTGGTGCGGCCTTGCTCATGTCGAACACGATGCCGCCGGCGACAATGACGGGCGTGGGGCCTTCGCCGCGGTCGATCCGGCCGATCCAGCGCGCGGTGCGCCAGTCGGGTCCAAGGGCGTCGAGGGTATCGAAATCGAATGTCACGGCAACATCTCCGGCAGGGCTGTATCAGGCGAAAAATCGGTGGTCAGGTGGCACGGACATGCCTCCGTCACGTAGCTTTGCTCGACGTGCCAACGTCACCGCGCGATGCGGCAGATCGGTAAAGTCCTCTCCTCCGCCGGTTATTGGCGGTAGCGGTACCATTACCGATACACCGGCGTGTTTTGCAAGGTCGTCCATCTGCTCGCCGCGCGGATCCGACTGACGCGGGTGTTCGAGGCTTTGTGATGCGCCGGCAGCCTGGACGATCAGCACGCATCGCGTTTCTCCTTCGTGTCACGTCAGGGCAGCACGATCTCGAACGGCCCGACCGGCAGCTGTGCGTCGTCGGCCAGATTGACCACCGGGCTGTCCGCCCAGGCATAGCGGACACGAACGACCGGCTTGCCGTCGGCGGCGAGCGTCACGCGGTCGCCCTGCGCGACGCCGTCGGCATAGCGGCAGCTGCCGACTTCTGCCCCGCAAAGTTCGAACCCGATCGGCCCGCGTGCGGCCTGTGCGTGCAGCGCGCCGGTCACGCCGGTGAAGCGCAGCGTCACGCCGCCACCGGGGGCGCGGCTTGCCGATGCGATGCCCGGTCCGGCCGGCGCGCGCGCGCCATAAGCGAGCGGACGCAGCACGCGCGCGAGCCGTTGGCCCACCGCGTGCTTCTCGCCCGGATGGATGTCGAGCGGATCGCCCAGATCGATCGTCACCGCGACACCGGCATGCCCGTCGCGCGCGGCCATCAGCCGCTGCGCCTCGCGGACCTCCGCCCAGCCGCTCTCGCCCGGTGCGATCGGCGGCGTGCCGTAATTGGCGAGCTGGGCGATCGCCAGCGGGATCGCCGGCGCGCCGAACTGCTGGCGCCAGCCGCGCGTCATCGCCGCCAGCCGCGTCTCGTATCCGGGCAGGCCGGTGTCGGATTCGCCCTGGTACCACGCGATCCCGGCGAGCGCGGTCGCCCCGATCGGCGCGATCATCCCGTTGTACAGCGTGCCCGCGCCGTTGATGTCGTCCCATGGCGACCGCGGCGCATTGCCCGCCACGCGCTTCGCGATCGCATAGCGCCAGCCATCGCCGATCGGCACCGCGCTGCCGTCGGCCAGCGTCAGCATCATCGTCTCCGCGGGGCCGGTCATGCCGCCAAAGGCATAGACGTCATCGTCGTTGACGGTGATGACGTTGCGCCCCGCCTTCAGCAGCCCCGCGGGCAGCGGATAGACGCGCGCGCGGCCGGCGTTGCTGTTGCCGCCGACGCCGATTCCGTTGACCCAGGTGCGATCCGCGTCGTCGACCACGCCGATCGCCAGCGTCGCCGCGCCGCGCGCCTGCGCCGCGGTCAACGTCACGACGCGCTGGTACCAGACCATGCCGTTATAGTCGGCGAGCGCGGGGACGCCCCATTGCTCGAAATTGCCGATGCGTGGCACCGGTTTCCAGTCGATCGCGGCGTCGGGCTGCCAGGGCTCGCGTCCAGGCGCATCGCCGGTGCCGCGTCGCCACCAGTCTTCCCAGATCGTCGACGCGCCGCGCTCCGCCGCGACCGGATCCGTCGCGTGCAGCGCGAGCAGGTCCGCCGCGCGTGCCAGCCCCGCGGATCGCAGCGCGGTGTCGCTCATCCATGCGCTGATCCGCGATCCGCCCCAGCTCGCGTGGATCGCACCGATCGGCACTCCCTCGCTCCGCCGCAGCGCCTGCACCATGTAGAAGCATGCCGCCGAGAACCCGGGGACCGTATCCGGCCCGGCCGCCGCCCATCGCGGCATCGCGGCGAACCGCGCGAGCGGCGTCTCGCTCGTCGCCTTGGGGATCGTGACGAGGCGGAGCTGGTCGTCGAGCGCCGGATGCGCGTCGGGAATCAGGTCCTGCGCGGCATTGACGGGCAATTCCATGTTGCTCTGGCCAGAACACAGGAACACGTCGCCGATCAGCAGGTCGCGGACGGTGGTTACGCCATTGCTGTCCGTCAGCGTGAGATCATAAGGCCCGCCCGCGGCAAGCGGTTCGAGGCGCAGCGTAAATCGACCGTTGCGATCCGCCGTCGCGGTCGAGGTGCGCGTGCTCAGCCGCGCGGTGACCGGCCGGCCCGGCATGCTCCGCCCGCGCAGCACGATCGGCTGGCCCCGCTGCACGACGCCGTGATCGCCGACCAGACCGTCCAGGCTGGGAGCGGTGTCCGGAGCCGCAGCGACTGCCGCGGTGGCCAGCCCGATCGTGACGAAGGAAGCGGCGATGCCGGACAGGATGGTCGACGCAGCCCGGCTCGTCGATTGATAGGTTATCATCCTCACCCTCTCCCTGCGCGCCCACCGCCCCGACGTTCGGCCGGGAGGCGTTTCGAGCGATCCATTCTTGTCGGCACGCCGTCATGCATCGCACGCCGGCAGTACCATGGTATCGCTCACACGAAATTTATACTCCGACAAAGGCCGGCGGCAACTCTTTTCTACCGATGTCGGCCCTGCCGCGTCGCGGCAGATTGCCGCCCCTGACACAGAAGAAGAGCGAGCGGTGCCGAGCGTCCGTCACGACGATCTGACAGGGGAGGGTTACCGTTTGCCCCGACCGTCGAGCGTGACCGAGTCGATATCGAGATACCCGCCACGACCGGCCGGATTGTAGCAGAACAGGCTGAACTGCTGCCCCTGGAACGTGCCGGTTTGCCAGTCGAAAGCGAGCGGGAAGCGCGGGCCGAGCGGCGTGAACGTCGTGCCGTCGGTGCTGTACGCCACCGCGCCGGTGTCATCGCCGAAATCCATCTCGGTCCGCAGCGTCAGCTGGGTACTGCGGACGGTCACGGCAGGGCTCTCCCGGACGATGCGCTGGATCGTCGTCTTTGCCGGGCTGGCGACATCCTCGATGATGCGCATCGACAGCGTCAAATGTCCCTGCGCGTCGCGGCCGAGCGCGATGCCGCCGCTATATTTGCCGAAGACGCCCGCCCCGCATTGATCGCCGCGCGCGACGTGGCTCGCGTCGAGCCGGACCGTGGCACGGCTCCACGGCGCTTGCCCTTTCTGGAGGAGCGTGTTGCGCGCGGTCCAGATCGAACTGCCTGGCGCCGCATTCATCCGCAGGAAGCCGGGTCTGGCGGTCAGCGACCAGCGGTCGGGGAGGGGGTTGTGATTCCACTGCCATTGCAGGCCGAGCCTGGTCTGCGCGAAATCGTCGGAGGCGGCGGGCGTTTCGACCGGCATGCCCTGGATCGGCTTGCGTGCGGTGGCGGGGACCCGATTGGGCGCCTCGGGCGTGCCCCAGATCGGCCAACCGTCGCGCCAGTGGATCGGGCTGATGTTCGTCGTCCGCCCGATCGCGCCTGCGTCGATCATCACGAACCCGTAATCGCTGCCATCGGCGAGATCGACGATCGCGCCCTGATGGCCGCCGCTGGTGTCGTCGATCTGGTTGCGCGTCTCCCACGGGCCGGCCAGCGCGGTAGCGCGCGAGACCGTCAGCCCCAGCCGGCGCGGAATCGCGTTGAACAGGTAATAATATTTGCCCCGTCGGACCAGCTTCGATCCCTCGGCGCCCTTGGTATAGTGGATCACCCGCCGGGCGGTGATCCGCCGCAGTGTTGGGTCCAGGCTCAGCAGCGTCTCGGTCCCGTCGCTGCTGCTCGCGGTCGCGATATAGGCCGATCCGTCATTGTCGAAGAACAGCCCCGGATCGAACGCGGCCTCGCTCAGCCGGTTCATCGTCCAGGGCCCGCGGACGTCGCGGGCGCGGTAGATCCGAGTCGGCTCGCCGACCGGGGTGACC
The DNA here is from genome assembly GCF_003050705.1 of Sphingomonas aurantiaca. Taxonomy (GTDB): domain Bacteria; phylum Pseudomonadota; class Alphaproteobacteria; order Sphingomonadales; family Sphingomonadaceae; genus Sphingomonas; species Sphingomonas aurantiaca. The sequence goes on from NZ_QAOG01000004.1 coordinate 378,362, forward strand.
GCGACATAGAACATCCCGTCGTGATGCCGCAGGCTGGGGGCGAAGATGCCGCGGCGATACGACCCGCCGGCCTGCAGGTCATATTCCGGGCGGCCGCTCAGCGTGTCGACGACATGCGACGCGAACCGCCAGTTCACCAGATCCCTGGAGGTCAGAATCGTCAGCCCTGGCACGTCGGCAAACGTGCTCGTGATGAAATAGAAGACGTCGCCGACGCGGATGATGTCGGGATCGGGATAATCGGCGTTCAGCGGCGGGTTCGCGAAGGTCCCGTCACCGCGATCGGATTGCCAGGCCTGCACCGCGCCGATCGACGGCGACGCAATCAGCGTCGCCGCTACAAGGCAGGCGCCCGTGCCGCGCATTCTCACGACGTTCCGGCGGCGGGATCATAGACATAGGGCCCGACGACCGTCCCGACAAAACCACCCGCACGCGCGGTAGTCAGCAGCGTCGCATCGAAGTTCGACAGCAGCGTGCGGCGGCCGGCGCGCGTCTGATAGTCGAACGCCATAATGCCCTTGTCGGCCCGGATCGTCAGCGAGACCGGCCCCGACGGATCCACCGGCGCGGACGTGACGAGCGTATCCGCCTTGGCCTTGTCGCGTGCATACAGCGCCACGACGGGCTTGCCCGCGATCCGCGTGATCCCGAAGAACAGGAACGACTCGTCGTTCTGCACCGCGGCAAGGCCCGCGCGTGCGCCATCGGTCCGAGGCGCGAACGTCACGCGCGTCGTGATCGTCGCGATGTGATGCTGTTGGCGACGGCCGAGAAACGCCGGCACGCCCTGTCGATCGCCCAGCGCGGCGCGCGATCGCAGCGTCAGTCCACCCGCACCCAGCGTATGGAACGGCGTAGCGGGCGCGCGGATGCCGATCCATTGCATCGCCAGGCTCTTTCCGTCGAACGAATCGCTATAGGTGAAATCGCCGGTAACGGGAGTCATCGGCCGGGGCTGCGCGGGCAGCTTGGGCTTGGTGGTGGCGAACGGGATCGGGGTCTTCGGCGCCAGGATATGCGGCCAGCCATCGGACCATGTCACGGGCAGCAGGAACGTCTCGCGGCCGATCGCATAGCGTTCGGGCGCATAGGGTCGCGTCGCGAGAAACGTCGCCCACCAGTCGCCATTCTGCGTCTGGACGAACTTGGCGTGGCCGGCCGACGTCACCGGGTTCGCGCGATCCGCGGCCAGCCCGCGCTGCGTCAGGATCGGATTGTCGGGATAGGGGACGAACGGCCCGGTCGGGCTTTTCGACCTGAACACGACTTCGGAATGATTGTCGCCGGTGCCGCCCTCTGCCGCGATCAGGTAATAGAAGTCGTCGTGCCTGATCAGGTGGGGACCCTCGATCCACACCGGCTTGGTCGCAAGGTCGACACCGCCATTGACGATCTGCGTGCTCGGCCCAACCATCTTGCCGGCGCGCCAATCATATTCCTGCACCCAGATCGCGCGGTGTCCGTCATAGCGCGGTGGCTCGTCGGGTGCGCGATTGTTGACGATATAGGCCTTGTCGCCTTCCCAGTAGATCGATGGATCGATCCCCTCAAACGGCAGCCAGATCGGGTCGGACCACGGCCCGGCCGCGTCCTTCGCGGTGATCACGAAATTGCCTTTGCACTGCACGCAGGTGTTGACGATGTAGAACACGCCCGCGTGCCACGAGATGTCGGGTGCGAATACCGCTTGCGACAGCCCGCGCCCGGCAAGATCGAGCTGGCTCGGGCGCGAGATCGCGTTGCCGATCTGGACCCAGCTTACCAGGTCCTTCGACTTGAAGATCGGCAGGCCTGGAAAATGCGCGAAGCTCGAATTGACGAGGTAATAGTCGTCGCCGACGCGCGTCACCGATGGATCGGGGTAATAGCCCGACAGGATCGGATTGCGGTATTGGTTCGGCGCCACAACGACGCGCTCCTGCGATCGCCCGTCATAGCTGAAGCTGTCGAACCGGGCGGTTTGCGCCTCTGCCGCCTGGGCCAGCATCAGCGCGGCCAGCGTCGTCACGATGCGCGGTAGGGATCGGGTCATCAAGGCTCCTGGTCTGAACGGATCCGTACCGCGCTGCGTGTACTCAGTGGTTGTCGCGCGGGAGGCCCATCGTCTGGGCGATCCGCTGATACTTCTCGGCACCTTCGAGAATGGCGCCGGTTTCCATCTGGCCGACGGTGGCGCGCTGGATTTCCTGCCACGGCGTCTGCGACCGCGGATAGGCATAGCCACCCGCCTCGGTCAGCGCGCGGCGGCGTTCGGCGAGCTCTTCGTCGGCGATCAAGACGTTGGCGGTGCCCTTGCCGAGATCGATGCGGACGCGGTCGCCGGTGCGGATGAGCGCGAGGCCGCCCATCGCCGCGGCTTCGGGCGAGGCGTTGAGGATCGAGGGCGAGCCGGAGGTGCCAGACTGGCGACCGTCGCCGATGCAGGGCAGGGCGTGGACGCCTTCGCGGATCAGATACGCCGGCGGCCGCATGTTCACGACTTCCGCGGCGCCCGGATAACCGATCGGGCCGGCGCCGCGCATGAACAGCAACGTATCGGTGGTGATGCCGAGCGACGGATCGTCGATCCGGTGGTGGTAATCCTCCGGCCCGTCGAACACGACCGCGGGACCCTCGAACGCCTCGGGATCGTCCGGGTTGGACAGGTAGCGTGCGCGAAATTCGGGCGAGATCACGCTGGTCTTCATGATCGCGCTGTCGAACAGATTGCCGCGCAGGACGATGAAGCCGGCATCTTCCAGCAACGGCGTCGCGAACGGGCGGATGACGCGTTCATCCTCGATCGTCGCGGTCCGGCAATTGTCGCCGATCGACTTGCCGTTCGCGGTCATCGCGTCCTCGTGGATCAGCCCCTGCTTCATCAGCTCGGACACGACCGCGGGGACGCCGCCCGCATGATAATAATCCTCGCCGAGATATTCGCCGGCGGGCTGGAGGTTGACCATCAGCGGCACCTTGTGGCCGTGCGTCTGCCAGTCGTCGATCGGCAGGTCGACGCCAATGTGGCGCGCGATCGCGGCGAGATGGATCGGCGCGTTGGTCGAGCCGCCGATCGCCGAATTGACGACGATCGCGTTGTGGAACGCGTCCTTGGTCATGATGTCGGAGGGCTTGAGGTCCTCGGCGACCATGGCGACGATGCGCTTGCCGGTCTTGTACGCGACCTCCTGGCGGTCGCGGTACGGCGCGGGGATCGCGGCCGAGCCGGGCAGCTGCATGCCGAGCGCCTCGGCCAGGCTGTTCATCGTCGTGGCGGTGCCCATCGTGTTGCAATAGCCGGTCGACGGCGCCGACGAGGCGACGAGCTTGATAAAGCCCTCATCATCGATCGCGCCGGTCGCGAGCAGCTCGCGCGCCTTCCACACGATCGTGCCCGAGCCGGTCCGCTCGCCCTTGTGCCAGCCGTTGAGCATCGGCCCCACCGACAGCGCGATCGCCGGGATATTGACGGTCGCCGCCGCCATCAAACACGCAGGTGTGGTCTTGTCGCAGCCGATCGTCAGCACGACGCCGTCGAGCGGATAGCCGTAGAGCACCTCGACCAGCGCCAGATAGGCGAGGTTGCGGTCGAGCCCGGCGGTCGGGCGCTTGCCGGTTTCCTGGATCGGGTGGACCGGGAATTCGAGCGCGATGCCGCCCGCCTCGCGGATGCCCTCGCGCAGACGCTCGGCGAGCACGAGGTGGTGGCGGTTGCAGGGGCTCAGGTCGCTGCCGGTCTGCGCGATGCCGATGATCGGCTTGCCCGAGCGCAGTTCCTCGAGGCTAAGCCCGAAGTTCAGATACCGCTCCAGATAGAGCGCCGTCATGTCGATATTCTCGGGGTTGTCGAACCACGCACGGCTGCGGAGTTTAGGCATGTCGGTCATCGAAAGGGGCTTTCTGGGGATCGAATATCAGCGGGCGACGGAGAGGCGATAGATCATGGCGTGGTGATAGGGCTTGCCCGGATCGACGCGTGCCGACACGAAGCTCGGCTTGTTCGGCGCGTCGGGAAATTTCTGCGGTTCCAGCGCGATGCCGTCCCCCATCCGGTACAGATGGCCCTGCTTGCCGACAAACGTTCCGTCGAGGAAATTGCCGGTATAGAATTGCACGCCCGGCTCGGTCGACAGCACCTCGAGCACGCGACCCGACAGCGGATCCTCCAGCCGCGCGGCCAGTTCCGGCTTCGCGGTCAGGCCCTTGTCGAGCGCGAAATTATGGTCGTAGCCATGGCCATAGCGGATCTGCTGGTCGCGGCCGTCGCGGATCCCCTCGCCGACGATGCGGCCACCACGGAAATCGAAGACGGTGCCGGCGACGGGTTGCAGCGCGCCGGTCGGGATCAGCGTCTCGCCGACCGGGGTGATCGCCTTGGCGGGGATCGTCAGCCGGTGGCCATAGGTGCCCGCCGCCGATCCTTCGCCACCCAGATCGAAGATCGCGTGGTTGGTCATGTTGACGATCGTCGGCTTGTCGGTCTTCGCGTCATAGCTGATGCCGAGATTGCCGGCGTCGTCGAGCGTGTACGTCACCGTGACGTCAAGCGTGCCGGGATAGCCCGAATCGCCGTCGGGGCTGCGATAGCCGAGCACCAGCGTCGCGGTCGGGCCGCTCTTGGCCGAGACGATCGTCCAGGCGACCTTGTCGAAACCGTTGCCGCCGCCGTGCAGCGAATTGGTCTTGTCGTTGAGCGGCAGCTGATAGGTCTTGCCGTCGAGCGTGAAGCGGCCGCCCGCGATCCGGTTGGCGTAGCGGCCGACCGTCACGCCGAAGAAGTTGGGATGATCGACATAGGAGGCGAGGTCGTCATAGCCGAGCACGACGTCGGCGATCTTGCCGTTGCGGTCGGGGCCCATCAGCGATTGCAGCGTCGCGCCGTAGGACAGGATCCGTGCGGACACGCCGTGCGCGTTGCTCAGCGTCACCGCCTCGATCGCGGTGCCGTCCTTCAGGGTGCCGGCGGGGGTACGCTTTACGTCTGCCGCGTCGGCCGCCTGCGTCGAAAGCGCTGCGAGCATGGTTGCCACGATGATCCCCGTCTTCCCGATTGCACGCATGCCGGTTCTCCTCCCCTGTTCGCGACGCCGTTGACGCGCCTTGCTCGGCTATATAGTCAGACAATATATTTCTGGGCAAGCCATGCGGGAAAAGACTGTTTTTCAGTCGCCGACACGGCACGGAGGATGAACGATTATGGCGATGCCGATACAGACGCACACGCATACACCCGCGCGCGCCGCGCCTGCCGGGGCGGAGGGTAGCGGGGGCTACCGCTCCGCGTTGACGCTGCTGGCCAGCCTGTTCTTCATGTGGGGCTTCATCACGGTCATCAACAACACGCTGTTGCCGCACCTGCGCAGCGTGTTCGACCTCAGCTATACACAGACAACGCTGATCGAGAGCGTCTGGTTCATCGCCTATTTCTTCGCCTCGATCCCCTCGGCCAAGCTGATCGAACGGGTCGGATATCAACGTGCGATGGTGTTCGGGCTCGGCCTGATGGCGGTCGGCGCGCTGATGATGGTGCCTGCGGCGCGGCTGCCGAGCTACGGGGTGACACTCGTCGCGCTGTTCGTGATCGCCAGCGGAATCACCTTGTTGCAGGTCGCGGCCAACCCGTATGTCGCGGTCGTCGGCCCACCCGAGACCGCGTCGGCGCGGCTCAACCTGGTGCAGGCGTTCAACTCGGCGGGGGCGACGCTCGCGCCGTTGTTCGGCGGCTATCTGATCCTCGGGCGTTCGACCTCGGGCACGGCGGTCGCCGGGTCCACCGCGGTGCTGACCCCGGCCGAGCGGCTTGCCGATGCCCAGTCGGTGGTGCTCCCCTACCTGATCGTCGCGGCCGTGCTGGTGGTTCTCGCGGTCGTGATCGCGCGCTTCCCGCTGCCGGCGATGGGCGCCGCGACGCAGCGGTCTGCGAAGGCGGATCGCAAGGGCCTGTCGCTCTGGTCGCACCGCAACCTCGTGCTCGGTATCCCGGCGATCTTCATCTACCTGATCGCCGAAATCGGCGTCGCCAACCTGTTCATCAATTTCGTCAGCCAGCCGCAGATCGGCAACCTGACGCACGAACAGGCCTCGCATTATTTGTTCATCCTGTGGGGCGGGATGATGGTCGGCCGGCTGATCGGCAGCGTCGTGATGCGCACCATCCCCGCCGAGCGCGTGCTGGCGTTGGCGAGCATCGGCGCGTTCCTCGTCATGCTGATCGCGACCTTCACCACCGGCCATGTCGCGATGTGGGCGCTGATCTCGGTCGGACTGTTCCACTCGATCATGTTCCCGACGATCTTCACGCTCGGCATCCGTGGCCTGGGGCCGCTGACCGAGGAGGGATCGGGGCTGCTGATCATGGCGATCGCGGGCGGTGCGCTGGTGATCGTCCAGGGCTGGCTCGCCGACACCTACGGGCTGCAGATTTCCTTCCTGCTGACCGCGGCGTGCGAACTCTACATCCTGTTCTACGCGCTCTGGGGATCGCGCGTGACGGATGCGCTACCGGATCCGGTCGCCGTCCATTGAGGGGAGCGGGCACGACGATCGCTGCCAAGGCGGTCGTCGCTGCTCGGAGTAATTCGACGAGGCGAGTTAGCCGATGATCAGGACGTGGTGAACGCGTCGATCAAGTCGAAGTGGCGTTAGTTTTTTCCGCCAGAACAAGAACATCGGCCAGATATGCGCCGATCAGCGTTTCACCCTGCGTGTCTGCGAGCTGGAGCGCCCGCGCTATTGCGGCATGCAGCGACATCGCGTCGGGATCGTCGGGATTATCCATCCGCTCATCGAAGGCATTTTGGTGTTCGATGACAATGGCATAAATTAAAAATCGACGGACATATGTTGTGGAAGCCGTCTCCGAGCCGGGCATGTACTTGCGTATGTTTGGTGATCGCGACCGCAGCAAAGCCGCCCAAGCCATTCTGGTAGCAAGGGCATTCCGGAAAAGACTTTTTCCCAACGAGATCTTCGATGAACATGCCTGGGGTATGCTTCTGGTTCTCTTCATCGCATTTGCCGATGGCGAGGTGATATCGGAAATCGCGCTGCTGGAACGGGTGGGCCTTAGCGTAACCGCAGGACGCCGCTGGATCGCGCATCTCGTCGGCGAGGACCATATCGAACTGCGCGAAGACGGCGGCGGGGTGACGCTGTCCGAAACCGCACTCACCAAGTTGCGCATCTTCCTCGACGAGGCCTGCGATGTCTCAAACTGGCTCGTAAGCGTCCGGCATTGATGCTGGCTTTTCGAGTGCAGGCACAAAAATGGGCGACCGCAGCCGCCCAAGGGAATGGTGTCGAAGGGGGCCAACGACACGCACTTATTGGGTTAGTCTAGCTGTCCAATTATTGCAAGCCGGGCATGACCTCCAAGCGACGGACCAGGGAGCTTGCGGGTCACACGGGTGGCGGTCCGAGCCTCAACTGCCGGGGTCGGGCGGCTGAAATCAGCCATCTCGTGGCGGGTGTCGGATCTGCGATGGAGTGGGAATGCTGTTTTACATCGTGGTGACTGGCCCCATGCGCCCATTCTCCACCAACGGGGGGGGGGGGGCGTTGGCCTGAATTTGAGGCCTGACAAGCGTCAGTGCTCCCCGTAAAAGTGCGGGATGCAACATTTTTCACGGCTTTCACTGCCATTCGTGTGCCTGATTGTTCTGGCGGGTTGCGACCCGGCACCTACGGCGAACACGAAATCGCCAGCGCAGAAGTCCATCGAGGCAGACATTGGCCAGGTCGAGGAGGACGTGCGTCTTGCCGCGGCGAACAAGCGAATCGACGAACTCGAACGCCAGGTCGCGGAATTGCAGTCGACTCCCGAAAAGCTTGACCTCCAGATGTTGTCGAAGCGTGTGGACCTGCTCGAAGCGGTGACGCAGGGAAGTGCCGCTGGCCAGACGCGGGCAGACACGCCGGACCTGCCCGATGCGAAGCCCAACGCGAAACAGCCTTTGCAATCCAGCAGTGCCACGCCGACCGTGCCGAGGCGCAGCGCCAACCCGCTGTTGCAAACACCGGACACGCAAACGCGACTGGCGACCCCCGAAGAGGCAAAGGCGTTCCTTCGCAAGCAATAAGCGCGCGAACGCGTTGTCGCGGAGCGGTGCGGAGAAATGGCGACAATCGGCAGCGCCGGTCCTTTGCCAACGAGGGTTTGATCAGTACGGGGCACGGCCCGTCGCGACAGGCCCGTTCGTCGAGTAGGCTCCGCCAGGACGTCGCGTCCATGGTGCCAGGCCGCGATGAACGGCGCTTCAGTCCCGACCTGACGGCGAAAGACGGCGATAAGGGCCAGCTGTCGGGGAGGGGGCACCCGACCAGAACGTCGGCGTCACCCAGTGCTTGCCGAGCAGATCGGCCGCGAACACCTTGACCGCGACCTTGTCGATGCTCTGCGAGATGCGCGGATCGCGGTCGACGAGTTTGCATCGCTGCACGCGTTCCGTGGACCGGCGCGGTTTCTCGGCGAACATCGGCGGCAGCATCCCGCGACGTTGCGGGGCGTGTCGCGGCGGTGCTGCCGAGCGCGTCGGTCGGCGATCAGTTCGCCGGACAATCGGGTTCGGACGAAGTCTCCGACTTTTTGTCGCGAACGAGCCAGCGGTACAGGCTGGGCAGCAGCACCAACGTCAGCAGAGTCGAGGTGACGATGCCGCCGATGACGACGGTTGCGAGCGGGCGCTGGACCTCGGCGCCTGCGCCGCTCGCGATCGCCATTGGGACGAAGCCGATCGATGCGACGAGCGCGGTCGAGAGTACGGGGCGCAGGCGATCGCGCGCGCCTTCGCGGACCGCGTCGTCGACCGGACGCGGATCGCCGTCGCGACCGTCGCGCAACGCATTGATGTGATCGACCAGTACCAGCCCATTGAGCATCGCGATCCCCGACAGCGCGATAAAGCCGATCGCCGCGGTGATCGAGAAGGGCATGCCGCGCAGCCACAGCGCCAGCACGCCGCCGGTCACTGCGAACGGGATGCCGGTATAGACGATCGCCGCCTCCTTCACGCTGCCGAGCGCAGCGTAGACCAGCAGGAATATCAGGACGAGCGCGGCGGGGACGACGATCGACAGGCGCTTTTGTGCGGCCTCGAGCTGGTGGAACTGGCCGCCGAACTCGATCCGGTAGCCCGGTGGCAGCTTGACCTGACCTTCCACCGCGGCGCGCGCCTTGGCGACATAGCCGGCGAGATCGCTGGTGTTGAGCGTCACCATCAGCGCGGCGCGGCGCTTGCCGCCGTCGTGCAGGATCGGCTCGACCTTCGGCGCCACGCGCAGCCGGGCGACGCGCGACAGCGGCACCATGCCATAGTCGCCGACGCGCAAGGGCAGCGCGAGGATCGCGGCGGGATCCGCGCGCAGGCTTTCGGGCATGCGGACGACGATCATGTGGCGCGCCTCCCCCTCGGGGATGAAGCCGACTTCGGCGCCCGCGATCGCCTCGGTGATCGCGCTGTTCACTTCGGCGGTGCCAAGGCCGAGGCGCAGCATCGCGGCGTGGTCGAGCTCGACGACGATGCTCTTGGGACGACCGGCGGTTTCGAACTCGACATGCTCGGTGCCGGGCTGCTTGTCGAGGATCGCCTTGGCCTGTTTCGCCGCGCGTTCGAGCACGTCGTAATCCTCGCCGAAGATCTTTACCGACACGTCGGCGCGAACGCCCTCGAGCATCTCGTTGAAGCGCATCTCGATCGGCTGCGCGAATTCGAAGCTCTGGCCCTTGTAGACCTGCCGTCCGATCTTCTCGATTCCGGTAACCAGTTCCGCCTTGGTCTTGGGCTTGCCGTCGCCGGTCGGCCAGTCCTTCTCGGGCGTGTAGAAGATGTAGAGGTCGTTCTCGTTGGGCGGCATCGGATCGGTGGCGACTTCGCTGGTGCCGATCCGCGAGAAGGTGTGGCTGACCTGCGGGAATTGCGCGCGGATGCGGCGTTCGGTCTCCTGCTCGATTCTGAGGCTGCGTTCGAGCGACATGCCGACCGGTCGATAGACCATCGCGGTGATCGCCCCCTCGTCGAGCTGTGGCGTGAACTGCGACCCGAGCGTCTTGAACACGCCGAACGTCACCGCCAGCATGACGAGCGCGCCGATGACGAGCAGCTTGGGATGCGCGAGCGCCCGTTCGAGCGTCGGCGCATAGCCGCGCTCGGCGAGCCCGATCAGGCCCTTGTGGCGGCTGTCGTCCTTGTCGCTGGCGGGCGCGCGCAGCAGCCAGGCGGACAGCGCGGGGACGACGGTGAACGTCCAGACGAGGCCTGCGACAATCGCCAGCATCACGGCTTGCGCCATCGGCTGGAACAGCTTGCCCTCGACCCCGCCGAGGCTGAGCACGGGGACATAGACGAGCGCGATGATCGCAATGCCGAACATCGTCGGGCGAGCGACCATCCGCGCGGCGTCCGCCACCGTGTCGCGGCGTTCGTCGGCGGTGAGGTCGTCACCCTTCGCGCGGCGGCGTTCGGCTAGCAGCCTCAGGCTGTTCTCGACCACCACGATCGCGCCGTCGACGATCAGCCCGAAGTCGAGCGCGCCCAGACTCATCAGGTTCCCCGACACACCGATCGCGTGCATCCCCGACACGGTGACGAAAAAGGCGAGCGGGATGACGAGCGTGACGATCAGCGCCGCGCGCCAGTTGCCCATCACCAGCAGCAGCACGAGCGCGACGAGCAGCGCGCCTTCGCCCAGATTATGCTCGACCGTCGAGATCGTCCGGTCGACCAGCTCGGCGCGGCTATATTGCGGGTGGATCACCATGCCGTTGGGCAACGCCGCCTGGATATCGGGGAGCGCGTCCGCCGCGCGCAGCGCGACTTCGCGGCTGTTCTGCCCGACCAGCATCATCACGGTGCCGAGCACGGTCTCGCGCCCGTTCTGCGTCGCAGCCCCCTGGCGCGGCGCGGCGCCGATGACGACGTCGGCCAGATCGCGGACCTGGAGCGGCAGGATGCCGCCGGCGAACTTGACCGGGATCGCGCCGATATCGGTTGCGCTCGTCACGCGGCCGTTGGTCAGCACGGTAAAGCGTTCGGCGCCGCGCGCGATGATGCCGCCGCCCGCATTCGCGACGTTCTTGCCGACCGCCTGCGCGAGTTCGGCCGCGGTCACGCCGTGCATCGTCAGCCGCCGCGGATCGGGCTCGACGACGAACTGCTGTTCGAGACCGCCATTGGTGTTGACGTCGGCGACGCCGGTGACCGCACGCAGCATCGGGCGGACGGTATATTCCTGCGCCTCGTACAGCTCCATCAGCTGGCGTTGCGGATCCATGCCCGGCGGCGGCCGCTTCCATTCGAGCGTGTAGTAATAGATCTCGCCAAGACCCGTCGTGATCGGCGCGAGCTGCGGCGAGGCGCCCGGCGGCAACTGGTCGCGCACCGCGTTCAACCGCTCGGTCACGAGCTGGCGGGCGCGCATCTGGTCGGTGCCGTCCTTGTACAGCAACGTGACCTGGCTGAGCCCGGTCTTGGTGAGCGAGCGGGTTTCGTCGAGCCCCGGCTGGCCCGCCATCGCGCGCTCGATCGGCAGCGTCGCGAGCCGCTCGATCTCCTCGGGCGCGAGGGCCGGGACCATCGTGTTGACCTGCACCTGCACCCCGGTGATGTCGGGGATCGCGTCGATCTGCAGGCTGGCGAACGACCACAGGCCGACCGCGGCGATCAGCGCGGTCACCACCGCGATCACCAGCCGGCGCCGCGTGACGAAATCGAGCAGACCGCCCATGGCCGAACGCGCGCTCATCGGGCGAGCGCGGTGCCGCCGTTGAGCGCACGCAGCATCAGCAGCGCCTCGAGCGCCTCGCGGCGCGTATCGAGCAGCGCGTTGGTCGCGTCGATATAGGATTGCTGCATCTGCATGTAGATCGCGAGCGGGATCGCCCCGAGCTGGAAGTTGCGATTGGCCTCCTCGGCGGTATCGGCAAAGCTGCGCGGCGTATTCCCATCCCATTTGCCGAGCGCGGATCGCTTGGCCTCGTACTGCGCCGCCTGGTCGAACACGTCGCGCGCGACGCGCCGTTCGGCGTTGATGAGAGTCGCGTTGGCCTGCGCCTGTCGCCCCTGTTCGACCGCGACCTCGCCAGCCTGCCGGTTCCACAGCGGGATCGTCGTCGAGAGGCGGACGCCATAGTTCGTCTCGCGGATGTCGGAGCGTGCGCGATCATAATAGGGCCCGACGCCGACGATCGGGAGCCGCGCCTTGCGCGCCAGATCGACTCGTAGGCCCTGCTGCTCGAACTGCGCGCGCAGGGCCTTCAGCTCGAAATTGTTCGCGGTGGCGTTGGCTGCCAGCGTCGTGCCCGATGGGAGATCGGGGAGCGACATGTCGGGGCGGACGATCCGCAGCCGCGCGGCGAACGGCGCACCGCGCAACTGGTTGAGCTCGTACAGCGCCGAGTTCGCCTCGGCGTCCGCGATCGCGGCGGTGCGCTCCGCGCTGATCGCGCCGGCCTGGAGCGAGGCGGCCTCGAGCCGGGGGGCGGGGCCCGCGGGATCGCGCGAGACGATGACGCGCGCGAGCGTCCGCATCCGTGTCGCGACCTCGCGCGCGACACCCGCCTTTTCGTCGGCGGCGAACAGCGCATAGCCGAGCGTGCGTGCGCGCGCCGCCAGCGTGGCATCGAACTGCTGGAGGCCCATCTTGGCGAGATCGACCTGCCGCTCGGCGATCGCGCGGCGCAGCGCGATGCGGCCGCCGAATTCGATCGGCTGGACGACCGAGACGGCATAGGTCAGCCCGTCGCCGAGCGGCATGCCGGTGGTGCGATCGTCGGCACGGCGCTGGCCGAATTCGACGACGGTCTCGGGATCGGCCCAGCGCCCGGCGGCGGATCGCTCGACGCCCGCGGTTTCGATCTGGCGCTGGTAGAATTGCCGCTCGGGATTGTTGGCGATGACGTCCTGCGCGAGCCGGTCGAGCGAGATCGCCGTCCCCGCCTGGGCTTGCGCCGAGGTCTGCGCGTGCGCAGCGGTCGGCATGACGGCACCGACCATCAGCGCGAGGGCAACAATCCGCATTTCCGTGCTTCTCCAAGGGGATATCCTTGATGCGCCGGTAGCCGCCGGGCCGTGGGGCCGTCGATTAAATCCGCGTTCAGACTCTGAACTGCAATTCAATTGACGGCGTGCCGCCCGGGCTGCGAACAGGGTTCGTGACGCATATCCTGCTCATCGAGGACGACGCCGGCACCGCGCACGAGATCATGCTCGAGCTGCGCGCGAACGGTTATGCGGTGACTCACCATGGCCTGGCGGGGGATGGCTTCGTCGCGGCGCAGGACGATGGCGTCGACCTGCTGATCGTCGACCGGCAGCTTCCCGATGGCGAGGGGCTCGACCTGATCGCGCGGCTGCGGGCCGAGGGCCGGCGGACCCCCGCGCTCGTCCTCAGCGCGCTCGGCAGCCTCGACGACCGGGTCCGGGGACTGCGCGCAGGCGGCGACGATTATCTGCCCAAGCCGTTCGCGCTGGTCGAGTTGGTGGCGCGCGTCGAGGCGCTGTTGCGCCGACCGAACGAGACGCGCGACACGCGGCTGATCGTCGGCCCGCTCGACCTCGACCTGCTGGCGGGGACCGCGACGCGATCGGGGCGGGCGCTCGACCTGCTGCCGCGCGAATTGAAGCTACTCGACTATCTGGTCCGCCGCCCCGACCGGATCATCACGCGGTCGATGCTGCTACGCGATGTCTGGGGCTATACATTCGAGCCCAACAGCAACGTCGTCGACGTGCATATGGGACGCCTGCGCCGCAAGGTCGACGGAGAGGGCGAACCGCAATTGATCCGTAACGTACGCGGGCAAGGCTATGTGTTCGATGTCCCGGTCTGATCCGCGGACGCGTGCGACATGGCGGTGGGGCGGGGCGATCGCGGCGTTGCTAATCGTCCAGTCGCTGGTCGTCGCTGGACTATTCTGGGTACTGGCGAACGGCAGCCATCGGCGCATGGCCGAGCGCGGCTTCGTGCGCGATTGCCGCGATCTGGCCGCGATCGCGGCGCCCGCGCGGCCGGCGGGCGTGCGCGCCATGTTGGAGCGCGACATCCACCGCGATCGCTTTCTCGCGCTGTTCGCCGCGGACGGCGCGCTGATCGAGGGGAATATCGCCCGGCTGCCGCTGGCAGGGATCACCGCGCACGGATCGGTGGTCGCCGAGGTCGAGACGACCGAACTGCCGGGCAAGACGCGCGACACCGCGCGGCTCGTCATCTGCGCGATGCCCGATGGATCGCGGCTGGTGACGGGGGTCGATCTCGACGATGCGGAAGAAGCACTGCGCGTGGTCGAGCGGTCGCTGGCGATCGCGTTGATCCCCGCAATCCTGCTCGCGATCGGGTTCGGCCTCGCGGCCGGGCGGCGTGCTGCGCGACAGGTCGATGCGGTCCGCACGCTGACCGCGCGGATCGTCGCGGGCGACCTGGCGGAGCGGCTGCCCGTCGGGACCGATCCCGACAGCTTCGGGCTGTTGTGCGCGCACATCAACGCGATGCTCGACCGGCTGCAGATGCTCGTGACCGAGGTCCGCGGCGTCGGCGACGATATCGCGCACCAATTGCGCACGCCGCTCACCCGCCTGCGCGCGCGGGTCGAGCGCGGGCTGCGCGAGGCCGATACGCGCGCGGGGTTCGAGGCGGTGGCCGATGCGGCGCTCGCCGAGATCGATACGCTGCTGGGGATCGTCGCGGCGTTGCTGCGGATCCGCGAACTCGAGGATCATGCGCGCCGCAGCCGCTTCGCCGCGGTCGATCTCGCGCGGCTGGTCGAGGATGCATGCGAGCTGCACCGGCCGACTGCGGAGGATCGCGGGATCGACCTGACCTGCGAGATCGCCCCGGTCGCGCCGGTCGAGGGCGATGCGAGCCTGTTGATGGAGGCGGTATCGAACCTGATCGACAATGCGATGAAGTTCGGGCCGGCCAATGGTCGCGTGCTGCTGTCGCTGCGGCATGCGGGCGGGGCGGTGGTCGTGACCGTGGCCGATGACGGGCCGGGCGTGCCGCGCGCCGAGCGGTCGCTGGTTACGCAACGCTTTTATCGCGGCCGGCAGGATTGCGAAGGCGCCGGGCTGGGGCTCAGCCTGGTCAACGCGATTGCGGACCTGCACGGCTTCACGCTGGTGTTCGCCGATGTCGGCAGCGCGGTTTCGCTGATCGCCCCGGCCCAAGTCTAGAAGCGCATCGCGACGTCTATGCCGCCACCGCCCGATCCCGCCCAGGGCGTGAGGCGCACGCGGTCGTCGTGGCGCACGGTGAGCAAGAACCCGCTGGCGCCGCCGATCACCGCACCGGCAAGGACGTCGTGGACATAGTGCTTGTCGGCCCGGACTCGCGCGACGCCGACGAACGACGCGACCAGCAGGGCGGGCAGCCCCGCCTCCCAGCCATAGCGCTTTTCGAGCGAGGCGGCCGCAGCGAACGAGACCGAGGTGTGGCCCGAGGGAAAGCTCTTGTCGTCGCTGCGATCCGGGCGGCGCTCATGGATCAGTTCCTTCAGTGCGAAGGTCGTCCCGCCCGCGACGAGCATGCTGCCCCCGGCCTCCAGATCGCCGCGCCAGTCGCCCTGGATCGCGGGCACGCCGAGCGCTGCGCCGACGAGAAGGTCGCGGCCGATATCGCTGGCATCGGCCCAGCCCTTTGGCGATGCCGTCGCGGGCGAGGCGCACGTGACGGGGACGACGACAGCGAGTGCGGCCGCGGCAATTCGAAATCTCATGCTGCATTGTCCTTCGGCACGCGGGGTGTATCCAGGGTTGCGATCATGCCGGCGACGCCGAACCCCGCATCGACGGTGGCGATGGTCGCGGCGGGGCCGAGCATCGTGCGCAGGGTTGCAGCGTTGAACAGCCGGTGCGTCGGGCTGCTGCCGAGCCCGATCCGTTGCAGCGAGTCCGCGGTCGTGACGTAGAGCGCGAGTCGCCCGCCTGGCCGCAACACGCGCAGGACCTCGGTGAGCACGGCGCGGTCATCGTGCCAGAAATAGGCGACGTTTGTGGCGAGGATCCGATCAACGGACGCATCGGGCAGGGGGATCTCCGTAAAGGACGCGCAGTGGAAGATGACGTCTGCGTGGCGGCGTCGCGCCGCATCGATCATGGCCTGCGAGTGATCGAGGCCGTGGACGCGTCCGCCACCAGCCGCCGCCGACAGAGCGGGGATCGCATCGCCGGTGCCACAGCCGAGGTCGAGCACCGTCTCGCCGCGCCGGACATCGAGCGCGGCAATCGCGAGGCGGGTCGGGCGGCGATTGGCGATGCGCATCGCCTGCCCGACGAGCCGGCCGCCAATGCCGCTCGGGCGTGCGAGCTGTTGCCCGAGCGCGGCGGCGAGCGCGTTCACGCGGACTTGAGCTTGGCGTTGATCTTGACCAGCAGCGCGCGCATTTCCGCGCGCCGCCCGGTATCCCATACCGGCCGCGCCGCGTTCACCGGCGCCTGGAGGCCGCGCAGAACATATTGCTTGGCCTGGGCGGGATGCCCCTCGTCATTGAGGAAATCGGCGTAGAAAAAGTTGTTGTCGAGGCCGTTCGGATCCTGCTTCAGCGCCGCCTCGAGCAGCGCGCGCGCCTTTGCGGTGTTGCCGAAGCCGATCGGGAAACCGGGGACACGGTAGTAGAGCACGCCGAGGCTCATCTTGACGCCGCCATCGGCGACGTTCGGGTCGATGCCTTGCGCCTTTTCCAGGATCTCCCGCGCCGACCGCGCAAAGCCCAGCTGTCGCAGCACGCTCGCGCGCGCGGCTTCCTCGCTGACGACGATGCCCTGCCACAAGAGCGGCTCGGCCCGGCCGGGATAGCGCGCCGAGACCTGCGCGGCCTCGCCCGCGAGCACGTCGAGCTGGCGATATTGCTCATTCCGG
Organism: Sphingomonas aurantiaca; assembly: GCF_003050705.1. Taxonomy (GTDB): domain Bacteria; phylum Pseudomonadota; class Alphaproteobacteria; order Sphingomonadales; family Sphingomonadaceae; genus Sphingomonas; species Sphingomonas aurantiaca. The sequence goes on from NZ_QAOG01000004.1 coordinate 395,192, forward strand.
TCGGCGACCTGATAGCGGATATGCGCCCATTGGTCGTTGATGCGGCGGACCGCGGCATCCATCGCCGGATTGTTACTGGCATTGGCCGAGCCCGCCAGCGCGAGGGCGACGAAAGCGAGAGCGTAACGGACGATCATGAAAGGGCTCCTGAAGGATTGTCCTGGAATAGGGTTCGCGCGGTCAGCACCTGTCCGGCGAGGCCGCGGTCGACCACGCCGGGCAGCAGCGCGTTGAGCTGCGTGAAGACGCGTTCCGGCAGGCCGATCGACACGTCGCGTTCGCGCCGCTCGATTGCGCGGAAGATGCGGTCGACGACCGTGGCGGGATCGTCCGCGCTCATCTTGGTTAGCGCCATGAAGCGCTCGATCGTCGCGGTGTTGAACCCGGTCCTGACCGCGCGCGGCGCGACGTGCGTGACCGCGATGCCGCGTCCGCCAAGTTCGCGGCGCAGCGCCTGGCTGAGGCCTTTCAGCCCGGCCTTCGCGCTCGAATAGGCGGTGAAATACGGATAGGGGACCGCGCCCATCACCGATCCGATATTGACGATCTGGCCATCGCCGCGCGCGATCATCTGGGGGACGACGGCGCTGGCGAGGACCGCCGGTGCGACGAGGTTGACCGCATAGCCGAGCGCGATCCCGGTCGCGCCCTGCTGCTCGAACGGCCCGAAATATTGGAGGCCGGCGACGTTGGCGAGGATGTCGACGTGCCGGCCCGCGAGGTGCGCGCCGAGATCGGCGAGCGCTGCGGGATCGGCGAGGTTCGCGACGAGGTGATCGTCACAGGCGGGCGACGCAACGCGGTCGACGCCGGTCACGTGCGCGCCGCCCCCGCGCAGCCGTGCTGCGAGCAGACCGCCGATCCCGCCGGCCGCACCGGTCAGGACGATGCGGCGGCCTTCAAGCGGCGACACGCGTGGCCTCCAGTTCGATGCCCGCGAACAGCGCGCCGAACAGCCCGAACATCGCGTTCGCCATGTCGATGATCGCGCGCTGGTCTTCGGGATCGTCGATCCGGTTCATCAGCTTTTCGAAGAAGACCATATGATCCTGGTCGAGCGCGCCGTGCGAGGTGAGATAATGGAACGCGGAATCGGGCAGCCCGAGCGCCGACTGCACCGCGCCCGCACCATGGCTCGCCATCGCGATGCTGGTGCCCTCCAGGACATAGACCATGCCGAAGAACGCGGCCGGATTGCCCTGCCGGATCGTCTCATACGCATGTTCGACCATCGCGCGCGTCGCCGGCGCGGGCGCATGGCTCGCGACGAGGCTGTTGCCGCCGGCCGCCTCGATATCCTCAAGGATCCAGAATTCGTGGCCGGTCTCCTCCTCGATATACTCGTCGAGCGCCGCGACGAGGACGGGCCGGTGCGCAAGCCGGGCGCGTGCCTCTTCCATCAGCGGTACGGTATGGCGGACATGGTGGAACGCCTCGGTAAGGTAGGCGACGTAATCCGCGCGCGTGATGCGGCCGGTCAGCCCGGCGACGAGTTGCGGCGTCATCGCGAACCGCGCCTGCGCCTCGCGGGTCTCGGCGACGAGATGGTCGAAAAAGGGCTGGTCCATCGAAATCTCCTGGTCTGGATAGGCGGCGTCGATCGCGGCACGGCGCAGGCGGCCATTGCCGGTCAGCAGTCCGGTTGCTGGGGTGAAGGGCGCGACGACCTGCCACCGCGCGATCCGGGCATAGGCGGGGAGCGCGAGATTGGCGGCAGCGACCGCGGCGGCGATATCCGCGCTCGGCGACGAGGGTACGATCAACGCATCGAGCGTCGCCTGCCCCTCGCCGCGCACCATCGCCTGGAAGATCGCAGGCTGGCGCGTCAGGACGCCCTCGACCCATTCGGGCGAGACGTTGCGGCCGTGGCTGGTGACGATCAGCGCGGACTTGCGCCCTTCGATCCATAGCCGTCCGGCGTCGTCAATCCGACCGATATCGCCCGTCGCGAGCGGACCGGGGGTGCGGGGGGCGCCGACGGTGCCGAGGAACAGCGGCCCGTCGATCAGGATCTCCCCGTCCGCGGCCAGCCGCACGCCGTTCGCGCCGATGCTCCGCCCGACGCTGCCGCGCGATGCCGGATCGCCGTCGTCGAGCGCGACGACCGAGGCGCATTCCGTCAGGCCGTACCCTTGGCGCACCGGCAGCCCCAGCGCGGCTGCGGCGTCGAGCAGCAGCGGATCGATCCGCGCGCCACCGACCGCGACGAGCGACAGGCGCGGGAGCCGGAGGCCCGTCGCGCGCAGTGCCGCGACGAGGCCCGCGAGATAGTCCGGAACGAGGATCAGCGAGGTGATCGCCTGCCGCTCGATCGTCTGCAGCAGCGCGGCGATGTCGGGGCGGAACGGATCGGCCATGCCGATCGCGACTTGCGGCAGCGCGACATAGGTGCCGCCCGCCAGGATGGTCGCGTAAAAGCCGGCGACGTTTTCGAGCAGGATGCCGGGCGACAGGATCGGCAGATGCCGCCCCGCATGATGCACGCCGAGCGTATCGACCACGGCCTGCGCGACTCCCAGCAGATGGTCGCGCGACAGGCAGATGCCCTTCGGATCGCCGGTCGATCCCGATGTGAAGGTAATGCGCGCGGTACCGTCAGGCAGGTTGCGCGCCGGCCGGGCACGGTGATCTTCGTTGACGTGAACGGCTGGCTGCGTGTCGAGCGACAGGGTCACCGGGCCGGAGAGCCGTATCTCCGCGCCGGCCGCGTCGAGCGCGTGATCGGTCTGCGCGGGCGTGAAGAAGGAGGGCAGCGGGATCGTCACGATGCCTGCTTCGAGCAGTGCGAGGTCGAGAATGCATTCGCCGATGCCCTGATCGAGCTGGAGCGCGATCGGACGGCCGCCAGCAAAGCGCGTCGCCAGATCCTGCGCGATCGGCGGCAGCACGCGCGCCAGCGTCGCCCAGCTGATCGGCTCCGCGCCGTCGATGGCGATCGCCTCGGGCCGGGCCTCGGCATGGCGCATGACCGCGTCGAGCAACCGCGTCATGCGCGCGCACTCCGATCGAGCCGCGTTCGGCAGGCATCGATGTCGCCGGCACAGACCACGGGGTCGGTCTGGTAATAGCGCCCCCAGGCCGAGCCGCCCTCTCCGAGCGCTTCGATCCGTGCCGGTGCGAGTTCGATCAGGTCGAGCCCCAGCCGCGCGAACATCGATCGCAGCGGGCGTGTCAGCACCGCGACCGCGACATCCGCCTGCCCCGTGAGGGCGGCTGCGGCTTCGCGCCACAGCGTCATCGTCGCGCCGGGACGCTGCGAGGCATGGTCGCCGAGCTCGACGATCCGCGTGCGGGGGACCGGGCGGCCGAACCGTTCGGTCAGCAAGGCCTCGATCGGGCGATCGAGATACGTCTCGAGAAACAGCGTGCCGGCACCGGCGAGCCGGTACCCCAGGGTCGCCTGCGGCACGTCGGGCGCACCGATCGTCAGATAGGTCGGGTAATCGCTGGCGGGTATCGCGCCATGAACGGCGGCGTAACGGTCGTGGATCAGCGAGATCAGCGCGGCATCGTGCATATGCATCCTCCCAGATGCAGCTTGGACGCCGCCCGAAACTGGTCACCTCAGTCCGCGGTGACGAAAATCTTTCCGGGTGCTATTTTATAGTGTGCCGCGTGGGGTGATCGATGACTTTAGTGGGGCCAGTGCTGATACCGGCAAGGTTTCTGATACTGAGTATCAATAAAGGAATGTGGTCACGCTATCATGAACTTGATTTTATTCGCCGGTTGCTGGCGTGGAGATGGCAGACACCTTAGATAAGCGCCGTCGATGCGGTTCGTTCGCTCCGCGACGGTCGTTGCAAGGCCATCGTTGCCGATCCTCGCATCCGACGCCGAACCACCCCCATGCCTCTCGAAAGCCTCGTTCATGATGTCGCACCCTATGAGGTCAGCCATTCCGGTCGCGCTGGCCGTGCTTCTCGCAAGCTGTGCGAGCGGACCGCGCATGGCCACCGTAAGTGCCTCGCCGCCGTTCGTCGCGGAACGCTTCTTCGCGGGACGGCTCGATGGGGTCGGCACGCTGAAGATCGTCCTGCACGCGCCCGTCACGACGCATGTCAGCAGCGTCGGGCGGCTCGGCGCCGATGGCACGCTGGTGCTCGACCAGCATATCGAACAGCAGGGCAGGCCTGCGCGCGATCGCCACTGGGGGATACGCCCGCTCGGCAATGGACGCTATACCGGAACGCTGACCGATGCGTCCGGACCGGTGGTGGGCGAGGCGGTGGGTAATCGGCTGCATCTCCGCTTTGCGACGAAGGGCGGCATGCGGGTCGATCAATGGCTGACATTGTCGCCCGATGCGCAGGTGGCGCAGAATCACCTGATCGTCCGCAAGCTGGGCGTGACGGTCGCGACGCTCGATGAAACCATCAGCAAGCTGCCATGAACCTGCCTGACGAATGCCACGTGTTGCAAGCAACGGCTGGCTACGCGCGAACTGTGTGGGACCGAAACTGATCCCGAAATCGGCTGCATGGGTCGCCAGCAGCAGACACGTCTCTCCTGCGTGGCGGTGTCGCACTGAGCCTCAGTGGCCGAGAATGTGGGTCGTGAACGCCGTCCAGGCCGGCGTGAAATAGAGCGTGATCGCGGTGGCCTGGAGACCCCAGAGCGCAAGGACCGTGGGAAGATAGACGGGATGGAGCCGCCCGCGTGTGACGATGTCATAGACACCGAGCGCGACGATCAGCAGGTCGAGTTCAAGCGTCCCGCCAACGAAGAATCCCCACCAGCCGGTGCCGCCAAGGCCGTGCAGGAAGATCCCCATGAACCGGCCGAAACCCGCGCCGGCGATCTGAATCGTCGCGAGCAGCATGAGCCGCTTGTGCGCGGCGGCGTCACGGCGCAGCACCAGCGCCGCGCCGACGATCACCGCAAAGGCCAGGATGTCGCTGAGACTGATGCTCAGGAAGCCGGGATCCCAGCGCGGCGTACCGAACGCGGCGCTGCCCATCATGAGCGCGACCATGGGCCCCAGGATGACCATCGTCCCGGCGAGCCCGGCGCCCGCCACGCCGAGCCGCCGGTGGAGCGCGACATTGCCCGTCTCGACCAGAGCCACCTGTACGCTGAGCAGAATAAGCCAGCCGGTGAAAGCGAGCGCGTGGAGATGGACGATGATCGGATAGGAGAAGCCCTGCGTCCGGACATGACCGACGATATCGGGGACGAATCCGGCCAGAATGGCGGCCCAGATCGCGGCGACGAAACCGGGCACCACCAGCCGGTCGAAGCGGTGGCGGGTCAGGAACGGCGTGTCGTGAAGATCGTCGAAACCGGCGTTCAGTGTCGTCATGTCGCATACCCCCAAAAGATCAGGCGGTTTGGACGCTAGGTCACTGGCCCCTCGGGGGCGGTCATGCGCGGATCAGGATGCGCGGAGAAGCTCCCGGCCGGTACGCGGATCGGCGAGCGTCACGTTCTGTGCGGCCTGGATCCGCCAGTCGCCGTTGCGGCGGGTGGCGACTGCGAGGATCAGCGTATCGGCCTGGTGCGGCCCGGCCGGATGCGCGGCACCGGCGGACAGCCGCGTCCAGAAATGCAGGATCGCGGCATCGTCGTCGATCGGATCGATATCCGCCGGATCGACCCGCAGCGACGAGTCGCGATAGATCGAGTCGTGGATCGCGCAATGCCCCGCAACGATCTGATCAACACCGCGCCAATAGGTCGCGTACCGGTTGACGAATGTCGCATCGTCATGAAAAAGCTGCCCGAACACAGTCATCTCATGCGCATTCCATGATGCTTCGAACTGGTCGGTGATCTGCGTCAGTTGATCGACCATCTTTGCCCCCGCCCCGGCGTAATGCGCTAGAATAGAATCTATAATAGCCGACTATACAGTCCTTGTCGAAGGTGTCGTTAGACTTGTCGAGTGGTGGGGACCTTCCCGGAACGGACGTCCTCGGTCGCGGGGCGATCGATCTAAATTGTATGCAGACATCCGGGCGATGAAGGAAGGCTGCGTCGGGAAGGGTCAGGATGTCCGCCCGCTGGCGGTGGCGGCCTTCGCGCAGAGCGGCACGAGACACAGCAGCGCGGTGAGCAGCCAGAAGGCCGCGGGCAGGCCGATGCCCTGCGCGACAAAGCCGATCGCCGCGGGACCCGCGAGGATCCCGGCGTAACCGATCGTCGTGACCGCGGCGATCGCGAGGCCCGCGGGCATGACGGTCTGCCTGCCGGCCTGGCGGAACAGGATCGGCACGACGTTCGACGCGCCAAGACCGATCAGCAGGATCCCGAACAGCGCGACTGGCGCGACTGGCGCGAGCAGCATGACGCCATAGCCGAGAAGCGAGAGCAGCCCGCCCCACAGCATTGTCCGCCGGTCCCCGAGCCTGCCGACGATCGCGTCGCCGGTCAGGCGGCCGGCGGTCATCGCCACCGCGAAGACGCTATAGCCGATCCCCGCCTGCGCGACCGGCAGCAGGCCCTTGCCGCTCAGCAATAACGCCCCCCAATCGAGGATTGCGCCTTCGGTCAGGAAGGTGATCGCCGCGAGCGCGGCGAGCAGGATCACGATGCCGCGCGGGACCACGACCAGCGGGGTCTCCTCGGTCTTGGGGGTCGGGATCAGCCGCGGCGCGGCCAATGCGAGCGTCGCGATCATCAGCACCGATGCCGTGACGACCCCGGCGACCGGACTAATCTGCATCGACAGGACCGCGGTCAGCAACGCCGATCCGACAAAGCCGCCGACGCTGAACAACCCGTGGAACCCGGACATCAGCGGCGTGCCGGCCTGCGTCTCGACCTCGACCGCATGCACGTTCATGCCGACTTCGATCACGCCGAGGAACGCACCGAACAGCAGCAGTGCGACCGCCATGGTCGGCACAGTCGGCGCGAAGGCGAGGAAGGGCAGCAAAATCGCCTGCCCGATGCCACCGACGAGGATCGCAGGTCGCGCGCCGAGCTTCGACGTCAGCGGTCCGGCAAGCTGCATCGCGCCGACCGAGCCGAGCCCGAGACACAGCAGCAGCAGCCCGAGCGATCCGTCGCCGATCGCCAGCCTTGCCTTGGCCAGCGGAACGAGCGGTGCCCAACAGGCGAGCCCGAAGCCGGACACGAGGAAGGCCAGGCGCGTTGCGAGACGCGCGCCGGAATTGGGGTTTTCCACGGCTCTTATCCTCGGATCAGGGCTGGGCTTGCGGGGCGGCGCGCGCGATCGTCGCGCCGGCCTCCGCCAGGTCGCGCACGAGGTCGGCGTCGGCGTCATGCTCGACGATGATCTGCGCGAGGACGTCGACGCCGCACACGCGGTGCGGGGCGTGTCGACCAAGCTTGTCGTTCGTCGCGAGGACGATCGTCCTGCGGCTACGGGCGACCAACGCGCGTTTGAAGGTGGCGTCGTCGGGGTCGTACGCACTGACTCCCCCCGCGACGGACACGGCGCATGCGCCGAGGACGCACAGGTCGATGTTGAGCCGCGCGATCGTCTCGAGCGCGGTGCCATCGACCGCGCCGCCGACCATCCGATCGATCATGCCGCCGACCACCAGCACGTCGACGTCGTCGCGTTGCTGAAGCGCGGCCGCGATCGTGATCGAGCTCGTGGCGATGCCAAGGTTCAGATACGGCGGCAGTTTCTCGACGAAGGCGAGGTTGGAACTGCCGTTGTCGACGAAAACGAAGCTGCTCGGTTCGATGAACCGGAGCGCGGCGTCGGCCAGTGCCTGCTTGCGCTGCACATCCTCGCCGACGCGCTCTACCATCGGGGTCGCACCCGCGACGACCGGCAAGGCGCCGCCATAGACGCGGCGACACAGGCCCTCTGCGGCAAGGCTGCGCAGATCGCGCCGGATCGCGTCCTCTGAAAGACCAAACTCCTCGGCAAGCGCGCCGGAGCGAACCGGTTGGCCGGCGGCGAGGCGGGCAAGGATCGTGTCGCGGCGGGAGGACGGGATGTCATTGGGCATCCGCGGTCTATGGCGGCTAGAACGTGCACAAACAAGAAATATAGAGTCTAAACGTGCGTGAACGCGTATTGCGCGGGTGTCGAGACGATGGCTCAGCGCTGAACGTCGCTCGCGTCGACCGGAGTCTTTTTGTTCAGCGATCGTCACGGTCGAACCGGTCCCGTGCCGATCGAAACACCGGACCATTGACGATAATCCACGTCCCCGCGCGCGATCCCCGTCCCAGCGGCGTGGGCGTGTAATCCACCCGTGGCGGGACCTCGCCATAGTCGCAGCAGACGAGGAGGCCATCGCGTTCCAGGTGACACAGCGAGCCCGTCATCGTCGCCACCAAGCGCGTCGCGGGCTGCGACATCGCTGCGCGCATCCTCCGACCGGCCCCCGATACCCGCGCCGGCGCAATATATCGGCTCGCCTGCACCGAGCGCGTCCCGCCCTCCTATAAAGTCAGGAAGTGGCAGTTCGAACGCCGGCGTCATCCAGCGGTCGGGGATTCAATCTTTTGCCGATCCTGCGAGACCATTCTTCGAGAAAGCGGACCCTCAAATGAAGAAACTGCTCCTGGCCGGCGTCGCCTGTTTCGCGTTCGCCCCGCCAGCATTTGCCAAGACCGACCGCGAAACCGTACCCGCCGACACTGCCCCCAAGAAAAAGGCCCCCGTCGCGGAAGTCTTCTCGACCGGCGTCGCCAAGGGGCGCGACCGGCTGGACAGCGCGACCTCGACCAGTGCGCTGCGCGAAGCCGACATCGCCAAGATGGCGCCGCGCTCGGTCGGCGATCTGCTGCGCAACATTCCTGGCATCCTGGCCGAGGCGCCGAACGGCGAAAGCATCGCCAACATCACCATTCGCGGCCTGCCTTTGTCCTCCTCCGGCGCGAAGTTCGTGCAGCTGGAGGAAGACGGGCTGCCCGTGATGGAGTTTGGCGACATCGTCGGCGCGAGCTCGGATTCGTTCCTGCGCGTCGATCTCAACCTGGCGCAGGTGGAAGCGATCCGCGGCGGGTCGGCGTCGACCTTCGCGTCGAACTCGCCCGGCGGCATCATCAACTTCATCTCCAAGACCGGCGAAGTCGAGGGCGGTGCGGTGGCGCTGACCGCGGGACTCGATTTCGACCAGTTTCGGGCCGATTTCGACTATGGCGGCCGACTGACGCCGAGCGTGCGATATCATGTCGGCGGGTTCTTCCGCCAGGGCGAGGGCCCGCGCCGGATCGGCTTCGACGGGCAGCGCGGCGGCCAGATCAAGGCGAATATCACCAAGGAATTCACCGGCGGCTATGTCCGCCTCTACGGCAAGGTGCTCGACGATCGTTCGCCTTTCTACGACTCGGTACCGCTGCGTGCGACGGGGACCGATGCCGACCCCAAGCTGCAGGCGATTCCCGGGTTCGACCCGACCCACGACACGCTGTCGACGCGCGCGCTACAGTCGGTGACGCTGCTCGATGAGCGCAACCAGCCGATCCAGGAGGATATCCGCGACGGCCAGCGCGTCCGCGAAACGTCGTTCGGGGTAGAGAGCCGGGTCACCATCGCCGACTGGACGGTGATCGACCGGTTCCGCTACGCCAACCGCTCGGGCGGGCTGATCGGCCCGTTCAGCAGCCAGATCCTGTCGCCCGCCGCCGCACTGACTCGGCTCGGCGCGACGGGCGGCAGCTTCCGCTACGCCAGCGGCGCCAATGCCGGCCAGGCGATCGCCAACCCGGCGTCGCTCAACGGCAACGGGCTGATCGGCATCTACAACATCCGCGATCGCCGCCAGCAGGATGTCGGCAACATCACCAACGATCTGCGCGCCAGCCGCGAATGGGCGATCGGCGGCAACACCCTGACCACGACGGTCGGCTTCTACAAGGCGCGGCAGGAGATCGACACCTCGATCCTGTACGGCGTCGCGGTGACCGATATCCGCGGCGGCGGCGATGCCGCGTTGCTCGACGTGTTCAACGCTGCGGGCAACCCGGTCACGGCGGGGGGGCTCTACGCCTACAACCCGCTGTCGGGCACGCAGCGCCGCACGCTGCGGCTCGCCTATGACGTCAATGCGCCCTTCGCCTCGGCCAATTACCGCTTCGGCCGGCTGTCGATCGGCGGCAGCCTGCGTTACGACATGGGCAGCGCGAAGGGCCAGGTGTTCGGCGTCGAGCTGGGTGGCGGTCGGATCGGCCAGGTCGCGCGCGACATTGACGGCAACGGCGTGATCTCCCCGCCTGAACAGCGCGTCGGCATCACCCCGGTCGGTTCGCCCGCGCCGGTCGACTATAGCTATAAATATCTGTCCTATTCGTCCGGCATCAACTTCCGCGTGTCCGATCCGTTCGCGGTGTTCGCGCGCTACAGCCGGGGCGCGCGGGCCAATGCCGATCGCATTACCTTCGGCGCGGTGATCGACAACCGCACCGGCGCGCTCGCCATTCCGCAGGCCGCTTACGACCCGGTCAAGCAGGCTGAGATCGGTGTGAAGTATCGCAATGCGAACCTGACGCTTAACCTCACCGGCTTCCATGTCGAGGCACAGGATTCGAACATCAACACCGCCAACGGCAGCGTGATCGCACGCGATTACAAGGCCAAGGGGCTCGAGTTCGAAGGCGGCTTGCGCAAGGGCCTGATCGGCCCAGACATACGACAACAACCGATCCCGCATATGCGGGTCGCTGGCGTTGAGCGGATTGAGATCGGTTCCCCTGGCCGTGACGATCTCGATCGAGGCAGGAGGCGGGTTTCCGCCCGACCATGCCGGCGCAATCTTTACGGGCGAGCCGGTGACTCCGGCCGGAACGCCGCCCAAGTCATACTCGTGATAGCCGAGATTGAGGTTGAGCCCGCAGCTCGATCCGATCTCGAGCAGCGCGAACGGCAAGCCGAACTGCCGCCGTGCCACCATCAGCGCCGCGGCGATCGCGGCGGACCGACCGACTTCGTTGGTCTGCGGCATGTCGCGCATCGACACCGCGATGACGTCGTCCTGCTCCACCATCGCGGCGCCGATCGCGCCGTCAAAGTCGTCATGCTGGTTGGCGTAGAGCGCGCTGAGCGCCGGTAATCGCCCATGCCGGGCGAGCGCATGGAGCGCAGCGTTGAAGCGCATCGCCACCGCATCCCGGCGGGGGTCGCCCGGCCAGTCGCGGATAAGCGCCGCCGTGCGCGGTGCGCGCACCAACTGGCGCTCGCCGGCCTCGAGCACGGCCGCCACAAACGGCGACCCCAAAGCACGCGCCACGTTGGCATGACGCCACAATTCTCCGCGGTCCGGCGCGCAAGCAACCATGGTCACATCGCCTTTCCAGCGCTGCTGCAGTGCGGTCAGCACAAAGGCACATGTCTGCGGCTAGAAGGACTGCCACTCATCCGCATCAGCTGCCGGACGGACTAGCCGGGCTACCGCCGCGGTCGGAAGTTGCTTCACCGACCCTGAGAACCGCGCCTGGCTCGAACGGTGGGCAGCGCCGACCGGACTGCCGACGTTGAACTTGGCAGCGTGTTCGGACAGGCCGTTGACCTCGGTAGCGAGGTTGCGCGCGGCGGCCGACGTCTCCTCGACCATCGCCGCATTTTGCTGGGTTGCCTCGTCCATCGTCGAGATCGCCGCGCTGATTTGCGTGATCGCACTGGACTGTGCCTGGTTGTCCGTCGCAATCGCGCCGAGCAACTCGTTGACGTCGCTGACGCCGGTCGTGATGTCGGCCAGTGCGGCATCGACCTTGTGCACCGCCTCGACCGCGGTGACGATGTCGGTCTGGGTGGCGCTCAACTGGTCGCGCGCGCGACCGGCTTCCTCCTCGGCCCGCATCGCCAGGGCCGAGACGAGATCGGCGACGACGGCGAAACCGCGGCCGGCATCCCCCGCACGCCCGGCCTCGACTGCCGCGTTCATCGCCAGCACGCGGGTCTGGAACGCGATCTTGTCGAGTCCCTCGATCACGCTGTCGATCCCCTTGGCGCTATCGGAAACGCGGCTCATCGCCTGCACCGCCTGGTCCGCCGTGGAGCGCCCGTCGGCCACGGTGGTCATCGTGCCGCTGGCGCGTTCGGCGGTGCGGTTGGCGGCTTCGGCGGTATTCTTCAGGCGGCCGTCGATCTGGATGACCGCGGCAGACGTTCTTTCGAGATTCGCCGCGTTGCTCTCGGTCCGCCGTGCCAGATCCTCCGACGCCTGGGCGATCTCGACCGACCCGGTCCGGATCGATACGGTCGACCCGCGCACCGAGGAGATCAGCTCGCGCAAGGCGATCACGGCAGCGTTGAAATTGGTCTTCACCGCACCATAGGTGCTGGGGAAATCTCGCGTGATCTCGGCGGTGAGATTACCCTCGGCAACCTGCGACAGATGCAGCGAGACGGTGTTGACGACCATCTGCTGCTCCGCCTCGGCGCGCGCCGCGCCCTGGTCGGCGGCTTCCTTGGCAACCGCGGCATCGCGAAATATCAGCACCGCGCGCGCCATGTCGCCGATTTCATCGCCTCGATCGAGATCGGGGACCGTAAGATGGTTCTTGCCCGCGGCGAGATCGCCCATTGTCGTGGTCAGGCGCGACACCGGTTGCGCAATCAGCCGGCTCAGCCCGAAGGCGAGAGTGACGGCGATCGCGATCAGTACGATTCCGCCAATGATCAACCCCTTGACCGCAGCCGCGATCGCAGCCTGCTGGCTGGCGGAGTTCTTGGCGATGAGCGCGACTTCGGCATCGCGGATATCGCGCAGCGGCAGGACGGCTGCGCTGGTCAGCACCGCCTTGCCCGCTGCGCGAACCTCGGCCTCCGCGCTCTTGCGCTGGCCTGCCTTGACGCGCGCGATCAGACGGTCGCCCCAGGCCTTGCGCCAATCGAGCGTCGCCGCGCGCGATTTGAGCAGTGCGGCACGCAGCGATGGTTCGGTCAGCAACGGTTCGAGCTCGCCCGACGCGGCGTCATAAGCGCGTTCGGCTTCGGTATAGGATTTGAGATAGGTCGGATCTGCCGTAACGAGAAAGCCGCGCATCTGGCTGTTTTGGCGCAGCAGCGACGTTTCGAGCGTCAGCGTCTTGGCATGAATGTCCTGGCTGAGATTGTTGCTTTCGGATGCGTTGCGGATTGCCGTGATGTTCGTGAAGAACACCCCCATCATCGCGGCCGCCGAGACGCAGATGATCAAAAACGAAAGCGCCAGTTTTCTCGGGATTTTCATGGATTTGAACATCACGCTTCTTTCAATCGACAGTCATGGGCGGAGACGCGCTGGCGGGAGACTTCAGGACGCGTGGCGTGCTGGCGCGGAACCGCCGCGCATGGCCTCGACCGGCGCCACGTTGGGGGCGAGGCGCATGACCATGCGGACACCGGTAAACAGCAGGCGATCGTGCTTCATCGTAATCCCTGTTCCAACGACTCGCGCCTGCTCAACCCGCCCGCCAGGCCGATCCAGTTGCGTTTGTGGGGGTGACTGACGGATGCTCATGGACGTACCAAGCAACCGAAAACGCCCATGCGGTAATTATAGAGCGCAATGATCGCCCGCGGCGTTTCCGTCGGTCTATTGACTGTCCTGCAGTGTCGGCCGGTTGGCACGCGACAACGGCTGCACGCATCGGAAAAAGCCGGTTCAGTCGCTGTAGCCGTTGCGGAAAGGGGGCACCGCCTGGCTTGTCGGTCTCGAACATGCCGGAATTGCCGCCGGGCTTGCCGCTCCACACGCTGGGGCTGCGTTGGCAATGCTGGCGTTGCCGCTCGGCGCAGCTTTCCTCAATGGAAGAGTATCTCGGGCATGAGACGAGCCTATCCACGGGGTTCGGGACAGATCTGTCGGGCAACCAGAACAGGCTAGTTTCGTATGGACTGGCCTTCGTTGTCGGGAAACTCCCGTCCAGGGAAATTCTCCATACGCGGCGAACGACAGGATCCGTAACAGTACTGACATGATCACTGCCCATAGGGACCTTCGCTAGACCGACACGGCAAGCGCCCCAGGGAGATTTCATGAGACTCACCGCCATAGGCGCCAGTGTTCTGGCGCTTACCGTCGCTTGCGTGCAGCCCGCGTTCGCGCAGGAAACAACCTCCGCGGTCCGGGGTCGCGTTACTGACGGGGGCGGCCGGCCCGTCGCGAACGCGTCGGTCACGATCGTTCACATGCCGTCGGGCACGCAGGTCAGCCAATCGACCGACACGACGGGCAATTTCAACGCTTCCGGGCTCCGCGCCGGCGGTCCGTTCCGCGTGACCGTGGACGCACCGTCGTACGACAGCAAAGCCATCGAAGGCGTGCAGACCGCCGCTGGCAGCACCGTCACGCTGAACGTCGCGCTCGATCCGCAGACCGGCAACGACATCGTCGTGACCGCCAACGCCAAGCGTAACGGTCTCGCCATCGCCGGGCAGACCAGCCTGAACGCCGATGCGATCCAGGGCATCGCGTCGGTCAACCGCGACCTGCGCGACCTGCTGCGCCGCGATCCGCTCACCAGCCTCGATCCGAACCCGCGCGGTCGGGCGATCTCGATCGGCGGCGCCAGCCCGCGCGGCAATCGCTTCACGATCGACGGCGTCGCGATCGGCGACGATTTCGGCCTCAACGCCGGCGGCCTCCCGTCGGCGCGCGGCATCGTCTCGCTCGACGCGATCGACCAGCTCAACGTCAAGGCGGTCCCGATCGACATTGCCGAGGGCGATCTTCAGGGCGGATCGGTCAACATCATCCTGAAATCGGGCAGCAACCGGTTCCATGGCAGCACCTTCGGGATCTTCGGCGACGATTCGCTGCAGGGCACGAAGACCTACGACAATGTACGCTCGGACGGGACGATCGTCCCGGCGGCGGCGGGCCGGCTGACCCCGGTGCCGAGCTTCCGCGATTACGGCGGCAACCTGTCCGGCCCGATCATCAAGGACAAACTGTTCTTCGCCGTCTCCTATGAGCAGCTGAAGGAAAGCCAGGTCAGCGCGCGCGGTCTGACGGGGGAGGGCGCGAGCACCGAGATCCCGTTCGTCACCCGCGCCAATGTCGACCGCGTCCGCAGCATCCTGAACAGCCGCTACGGCTTCGATCCGCTCGACATCGCCAAGACGTTGCCGGAAAAGGACAAGAAGGCGTCAGCAAAGCTCGACTGGAACATCAGCGACCGGCACCGGCTCGCGCTGACCTATATCTACCACAAGAATGAGGTGCCGCGCGATGTCGGCTTCAGCGAGACGGGCTCGAACCCGTCGGTCGGGCTGCAATCCAACTTCTATCTGCTCGGCGAGACGACCAACGCCTATGCCGCCCAGCTGAATTCCAACTGGAGCGACAATTTCTCGACCGAGCTGCGCGTCACGCGCCGCGATTACGAGCGGACGCAGAACCCCTATGGCGGCAGCGATTTTCCCGAGTTCGAGGTCTGCCTCGACACCGTGTCGCGCGGCAGCGGGCTGAACTGCCTCGCCCCGACCGGCGCCAACCCCAATGGCCGCGTCCTGCTCGGCCCCGACCAGTTTCGCCAGTCCAACTATCTCAGCATCCGTAACAGCGGCGTATCGTGGTCGGGTCAATATTCGGGCGGCGGCCACGTCATCAAGCTTCTGGCCGAAGGGCAGCAGGTCAAGATCAACAACCTGTTCGTCGCCGCGACCAAGGGGAAATATTACTTCGATTCGATCGCCGATCTCGAGGCGGGACGCGCGAACCAGCTGACCTATGCCAATGCGCTGTCGGGCGATCCGGCGGACGCGGCCGCGCGCTTCAACTACATGTCCTATACGTTCGGTGTGCAGGACAGCTGGTCGGTATCGCCCGATATCACGGTGACCGGCGGGCTGCGCTACGACTGGGTCGACGCCGACCGACCGCAGCTCAACGCCCGGTTCCTGGCGGCGTACGGCTTCTCGAATGCCGCGATGCCGACCGGCGGCGTGCTGCAGCCGCGGCTGGGCGTGACCTGGGATGCGAAGCCCAATCTGCGGCTGTCGGCCGGCGCCGGCCTGTTCGGCGGCGGTACGCCCGACGTCTGGTTCTCGAACTCCTTCTCGAACGACGGCGTGCGTCAGAACAGCCTGTTGTTCCAGCGCAACGGCACCAGCTTCGTCGATGCCACCCAGACCGGGGCCGCGGCCAACATTGCCCCATCGCTGGGATCGGCGGCGCTCGACAATGTCACCGGCAAGGGCATTCCGAGCGTCGTCGACCAGTATCTGGCAGGGGCCGGGGCGCCGGCGGCGGCATCGGTCGGGGCGCTCGACCCCGATTTGAAGCTGGCGTCCACCTGGAAGGCCAATGTCGCGCTCAACTGGTCGGGCAGCCTGCCGTTCGGCCCCGGCTGGATCGCGGACAATTGGGAATTCAACCTCAGCGCGCTCGCCAGCGAAGTGAATAACGGCTTTGTCGCGACCGACGTCCGCACCACGCAGGTCGGCGTGCTCCCGGATGGCCGTCCGCGCTACAATCCCGCGGTCGGCGCCAATTGGGACATCGTGCTGCGCAACACGGGCCAGGGCAGTTCGCGCGTCCTCGGCGTCGGGCTGGGCAAGCGGATCGGTGGGCTCTCGCTGGGTGCGAACTACATCTATTCGGACGTGAAGGACGTCGGCTCGTTCACCGGCTATACGCCGACCGAGTTGCTGGGCGTCACCACCGCCGATCCGAACCGCGGCACGCTCGGCCGGTCGAGCTTCGAGACCCGGCACAACGGCAAGGTGCAGATCGGCTATCGCGCGGACCTGTTCGGCGACAACGAGTTACGGATCGACCTGTTCGGCGAATTCCGCAGCGGGCGCCCGTACAGCTACACCTTTACCGACGTCAGCAACGGCCGGTCGCAGGTGTTCGGCACAGTCGGCGGCAACGGGCGGCATCTGTTCTACGTCCCCGATTTTGATCAGGCGGCGATCATCAACGCGGCGGGGCGTCCGCAGGTCGGTATGGTCGAGTTCGCCGACCAGGCGACGCTCGACGCGTTGCGTGCCAGCGTCGACGGCAGCAAGTTGCGCAAATATTACGGCGCGATCGCGCCGCGCAATCTGGGCACGTCGCCCGGCTTCTCGAAACTCGATCTCCACGTGTCGCAGGAGATCCCGTTCTTCTTCGGCAAGGCGAAGGTCTTCACCGATGTCGAGAACGTGCTGAACCTGCTCAACCGCAACTGGAACACGTACAAGGTCTTCTCGGACTCGGTCAGCATCGCCAACGTGTCGTGCGTCGCGGCGGCGGGCAATCCGTGCGTGCGCTATCTCTACTCCAATGCGAGCCGGCAGACCGCCACGACCTATCAGAGCGCCTCGCTCTGGCAGATGCGGGTCGGCCTCCGCTTCGACTTCTGATCGACGGACGGGGAGGCTGCGACGCCTCCCCGTCGCGCACAAGGATTACACCATGCGATTCATCAGGGCCTTTCTCGCCGGTGCGCTGGCGATGGCATCGACGCCGGCGATGGCGTGGGGGCCGACCGGGCACCGCGTCAGCGGCGCGATCGCGGACCGCTTCATCTGCGGCAATACCCGGCTGGAGATCCGCGATCTCCTCGGTGTCGAGACGCTCGCCGATGCTGCCAACTGGGCGGATTATATGCGGATGCAGTCCGATCCCTATTGGAGCAAGACGACCTTCAACTGGCATTTCGTCACGATCCCCGACGGCAAGACCTATACGCAGGCCGGCGTACCCCCGCAGGGCGACGCGGTGTCGGCGCTGGCCAAATTCCGGGCCGTCGTGCGCGACCGCGTGGCGCCGATCGCCGCGCGACGCGACGCACTACGGATGATCGTCCATATCGCGGGCGATCTCGGCCAGCCGCTGCATTCGGGCAATGGCCGCGACCGCGGCGGCAATGACGAGATCGTGACGCTGCGCGGCGAACAGACCAACCTGCATACGATCTGGGATTCGACGCTGATCGACAGCGAGCAGATGTCCTACACTGAATGGACCGACTATCTGCTCGCCCGGATTACCAGCGAGCAGGCGATCGCCTGGTCGACCCCCGATCCCGTGGCGTGGGTCGACGAGGCGCGGGCGCTTCATCCGCGGGTCTATCCCAAGTCGAAGACGATCGATGGCGACTATCTCTACAACGCCCGGCCGCTGCTCCATGCGCAGATGACCAAATCGGGGCTGCATCTGGCGGCGTATCTGAACGATCTTTTCGGGCATTGCAGCAGGTAAGGCGATGTCTGTGGGCTTAGCGGGGCGACCATAGCTGAAGCCCGCCAGCCCCAGCCCTCGATCCCCGTCGGGACACCCGTGCTAGGGGATGGTGACCGTTACCGCCGCGTCGCCGAGGGTCGCCTGTCGCCAAACAACCAGCCGTTCGCAAAGGAAAGGGATAGCGCCGAGGTTCAGTCCGGTAGGCCCGCGAACGTCCGCTAGTTGGTCTGCGCGGCAGCCCTGGGGCAGGGGGCGCTCCCCCAAACCGGTTCACCTCGGTCGGTGCGGGACCGTAGCGATGCTCGACAGATCGGATGCCGGATCGATCGGCACGCCAGCGGCCTTCCGTTCCGAATACCGGTCGACGAGCTGGGTCGCGTGCGGGCGCAGCAGGACCGTGAAGCGCACCAGCTCCTCCATCACGTCGACGATCCGGTCGTAATAGCTGGACGGCTTCATCCGGCCGGCGTCGTCGAATTCCTCGAATGCCTTGGCGACGCTCGACTGGTTCGGGATCGTCACCATCCGCATCCAGCGGCCGAGGACGCGCAGGGTGTTCACGCTGTTGAACGACTGCGATCCCGCCGACACCTGCATGACGGCGAGCGTCCGTCCCTGCGTCGGTCGCATCCCGCCCATCGACAGCGGCAGGTGATCGATCTGCAGCTTCATGATGCCGGTGATCTGGCCGTGCCGCTCGGGGCTGCACCATACATGCCCCTCAGACCATAGCGACAGTTCGCGTAGCTCGTGGACGGCCGGATGGTCGTCGCCGGCGACCTGGTCGGGCAACGGCAGCGTCGCAGGATCGAAGATCCGGGTCTCCGCGCCGAAGAACCGCAGCAGGCGAGCCGCCTCCTCGACGCACAGCCGGGAGTATGACCGCTCTCGCAGCGAGCCGTAGAGCAACAGGATTCGCGGGGGTGGATCCCCCGGGCCCAGCCCGATCGCTGGCCGGTCGAGCGCGAAGCGTCGATCGAGCGCGGGCAGATGGTCGGGGTCGGAGAGCGCACGCAGGGGCATCAGGCGGCACCTAGCCGCAGCGCGAGCGCGGCGAGCGTTACCAGCAGCACCGGGACGGTCAGGGTCGCACCGATCCTGAAATAATAGCCCCAGCCGATGCGGATGCCCTTCTGCCCGAGGACGTGCAGCCACAGCAGCGTCGCGAGCGAGCCGATCGGCGTGATCTTGGGGCCGAGGTCGCAACCGATCACGTTGGCGTAGATCATCGCGTCCTTGACCGCGCCCGTGGCCTGGGTCGCGTCGATCGACAGTGCCCCGACCAGCACCGTCGGCATGTTGTTCATCACCGACGACAGCAGCGCGGCAATGATGCCGGTGCCGAACGCCGCCCCCCAGACGCCGCCCTGCGCGGTACGGTCGAGGAGAGCCGCAAGGTGATCGGTCAGACCGGCATTCCGCAGGCCGTAGACGACCAGATACATGCCGAGCGAGAAGATGACGACCTGCCACGGCGCGCCGTGCAGCACCTTGCGGGTCTCGATCACGTCGCCGCGGGCGGCGATGACGAGCAACAGGACCGCGCCGGCAGCGGCGACTGCGCTGACCGGGACGCCGATGGGTTCGAGCAGGAAGAAGCCAGCCAGAAGGGCGGCGAGGACGATCCAGCCTGCCCGGAACGTAGCACGGTCGCGGATCGCGTCGGCCGGCGCGCGGAGTTGCGCCACGTCGTAGCTGGCCGGCACGTCACGGCGGAAGAACAGCAGCAGCACGACCAGCGTCGCGGCGATCGACGCGAGGTCCACGGGCACCATCACCGACGCATAGTCGGCGAAGCCGATGCGGAAGAAGTCGGCCGACACGATGTTGACCAGGTTGGAGACGATCAGCGGCAGGCTGGCCGTGTCGGCCACGAAGCCCGCCGCCATGACGAACGCCAGCGTTGCCTTGTCGCGGTAGCCGAGCGCCCGCAGCATCGCGATGACGATCGGCGTCAGGATCAGCGCCGCGCCGTCATTGGCGAACAGCGCCGACACGGCTGCGCCGAGGAGGACGATCAGGACGAACAGCCGTCTACCGTGTCCGCCGCCCCAGCGGGCGACGTGGAGCGCCGCCCATTCGAAGAATCCGGCCTCGTCGAGCAGCAGGCTGACGATGATGATCGCGACGAACGTCGCGGTCGCGTTCCAGACGATGCCCCACACCACCGGCACGTCGGACAGCGAGACCACCCCGACGAGCAGCGCGACGGCCGCGCCGCCCAGCGCGCTCCAGCCGATGCCGAGGCCGCGGGGCTGCCAGATGACGAGCGCGATCGTGACGGCGAAGATGGCGAGGGCGAGGAGCATCAGGCGAGGCGCTGTCCGGCGGCATCCACCACCTGATCGCCATCCTCCTTGGCAAACGCGCCCCGCTGCGGCTCGGACAGCAGATCGAGGACGGCTTCGGACGGACGGCAGAGCCTCACGCCAAGCGGCGAGACGACGAGCGGCCGGTTGATCAGGACCGGGTGCGCCATCATCGCGTCGAGCAGCGCGGCGTCGGTCAGCGAGGTGTCGCCGAGGCCAAGTTCGGCGTAGGGCGTGCCCTTCTCGCGCAGCAGATCCCGCGGCGTGATGCCGGCGCGGTCGATCAGTTCGACCAGCAGCGTGCGCGAGGGCGGGGTCTTCAGATACTCCACGACGTGCGGCTCGATGCCGGCGTTGCGGATCAGCGCCAGCGTGTTGCGCGACGTGCCGCAGGCGGGGTTGTGGTAGATCACGACGTCGACGGCCATGGCGTGTCCTTTCAGCAGCAGGGGGTCAGTTCGGCGATAAGCGGCGCGCACAGCTCGGGCGAACCGGCGCAGCAGTCCTTGACGAGGAACAGCGTCAGTGCGCGCAGGCTGTCGAGATCGGCACGATAAATGATGGACCGGCTGTGCCGTTCGGCGCGCACGATGCCGGCTCGGGCGAGTATCCCGAGATGCGCCGACATCGTGTTCTGCGGCACGTCAAGTTGGCGGGCGATTGCGCCCGCCGCCATCCCTTCGGGCTCGTGCCGGACCAGCAGGCGGAACACGTCGAGGCGGGTGCCCTGCGCTAGCGCCCCGAGCGCGACGATTGCCAATTCGGTATCCATGTATCCAGCATAGACGATATATCTATGACCGCTAGCCCGTATGGAGGGGGCAGCTTCGCAACTGGCCGAAGGGGCTCCGGTTTCTCATCCACGTCGAAAGTGCGTGTTCCGGCATTTGTCCCTCAGGCGGCCGTCAACCAACTCTAAGAAGGCATCAAGCCGCCAGGATGTGGTCTCGAGCTCCATGACCAGGCGGTCGTTCGAGTCTCAGACATTGTGATGAACGTCCTGCTTCAGCTGCGTTTCCGCTTCCGCCGCTTGCTCTGGCCAATGTTCCATTTCGTCCGCCAGAAGCCGTATACCGCCAGGCTGCCAAGCAGGGTCAGTACGATGCCCGACGCGGTCATGGCGAGTTTCCATGCAATGCCGCCAGTTTTGGCAGCGTGCACGGGATAGAGTTTTTCGCGGATCGATGCCGCGTTTCCCCGGGTCGCCGGATCGTCATGGGCCAGGATCGTCAGCGTAGCCGGATCGGCGTACACGAACGTCCGTCCGTTCGGCGTCCATTCGAAGGATTGGCGGAGGCGCAGCACGACGGGCGTGCCGGGCTTGCGCGGCATTTGCAGGCGGCGAAGTTCGGCACCAGGAAACATCGCGGCAGCCGCGGTGAAAAGTGGCTTCAGGTCATGCGTGGATGGCGTAACCCGGACGCTGTCGACTTTGGGTGGGTGCGTCCGTGTTTCGGCAAGCAAGGGCCCGCCAAGCGCGGGAAAAACCATCAGAACGCCCGTCACCAGCGACACGAGCAGCAACGGCGCCGTCACGACTCCCATGTCCCGGTGGTGATGGACGACTGCGCCGGGCTTCATCGACGCAGGCCATAACCGCAGCCGGAAGCGGCTGTGCATCCGCCACCACAGGACTACTCCGGTAATGACGAAGAACAACCCGGTCAGCCCGGCGACCCCTGTCATCGTCTCGCCAGCATCGCCGATCAGAAGGTGATGATGGAGATCGAACACCCACAATTCCGGTCGCTGCCATGACGAGGACCAGCGTTCGACCGTCTCGCCGGCCTGACTGACATAGGCACCGCTGCCGTCTGCGAAGAGGAGCTGATGCACGCCCAGACCGTCGCCTGCGAAGGTGATGCGGTCGATCGGGGGCGACGCTTGCGAGACTGCGTCGACGGCCCGGGCCAGCGATACCGGATCGGGCCGGACTGTATCGCCGGCGTGCGCCACGAAGGTCAGCTGGTTCCGCCAGACGAGCAGCGTACCGGTGAGACCCAGTACGGCCAGCAGCAGACCGCCGATCGCGCCGATCCAGCGATGCAGCAGGGACAGGATGCGCATCAGAAGCCGGCCTGCCAGCTCAACGTGACGTTGCGACCCCGCCCGGTATAGAAGCGCGCATTGTCGGTCGGACCCTGCGTATCGCTATAATAAGTAACGTAATCGGTATTGCCGAGATTCTGCACGCTCAACATCGCGCGACCGACCGGGAGTTCATAGGCGACATACGCGTCGAACAGCCGATAGCCGACGAAGTCGTTGGCGATCGGCTGTCCTTGGAAGCGGCGGGACAAATAATAGCGTCCCTGTACCCGTGCACTCAGGCGGCCGCGGGTGTAATCCAGGTTGAGGTTCAGGCGATCCGGCGAGATGTTGGCGCCGTCCAGATCGGCATCGAAAATGCCATCGGCATTGGTGTCGGTGCGCCCGTTCAGATGACTGAAACCGGTGCCGAGCTTGAGACCGGGCAGCGGGGTGCGAACAGCAAGGTTCAATTCCAGACCCTCGATGTCGATCGGCTGGCGCGCGACGTTGAAGAACCCGTCGCTGCTGCGGACGAGCACCTGCCCCAGATCGCTCGACGACCAATAATAGGTCACGCTGGCGTCCAGCGGACCTTGTTTCACTTCGACGCCGATCTCGCGGTTGTTCGAGATCACCGGGGTCAGATCGAGAAAGTCGCTGATCCGGATGTTCGGCTGGGTGATACCGCGCAGGACACGCCCAATGTCGGCGATCGTGTAACCCTCGGCATAGCTGCCATAGGCGCGGATACCCTTGACCGGCTCCAGCACGACACCGCCGTTCCACAATGCGCGGTCGAAGGACGGCTTGCCGCCGATGACGGCCCGCGCGCTGGCACTCGCAAGCGTCGTATAGTCAGGGATATCGAGCTGTACGGTCTCGTAGCGGACCCCGCCTGCGACCCTGACGACACCATCGAACAGTTTGAGATTGGCCTGGCCGAACGGCGCGAGACTGCGAAAATCGGTTTGCGGAACCCAATTGCGGCCGGTCTGCACCAGCTCCTGCTTGGTGCGGTCGATCAACGCGTCGAACCCGGCGGTCAGCGTCAGTGCCTTGAGCCCCGGCACCGTGCGTTCATAGCTGATCTTACCGCCGAGCGTGCGCGAGACGTTACGCGACTGGTCGAACAGCGTGCCGACGGGCGCGATCCTCGCATCCTGGAACGTCGCGAGGACACCACCGGCGAACGTGTCGCTGGTCCGGTTGTAAAAGCCCTGAAGCGTGAACGCCCCGCCAAGCACATTGCCGTCCGTCAGCGATGCCGACACCATCTCGGAAAGGCCCGTGGAGGGTTGGCCCGGCGTTTCGCCTCTCCGGCTGGTGGCGGGGATGCCCAGCGTCCGGTCGCCATCGACCGCGACATAGTGATTGTTGCCCTCCAGCTTGAAGCGGTTGGCGATCACCTCGAACCGGGCGGTGTCGGACAGATCGACGCCGACCCGGCCAAAGAAGGCCAGGCTGTCCGTATCCTGAATTTCGCTCTGGTTGCCGTCGAGGCCGATGCGCCGCCCACGGCCATCAACGAAGACGCCGCGCCGCTCGAACGCAACGCCGCCGGTCGCATCGAACCGGCCGCTGCGCATATTGACGAGGCCGGCGATCTTTCCGCCGAGCGATGCCCCTGCGAAATCGTCGCCGCTGTTACCCTGAAGCAGCGTGCGTCCGCTCCAGCCATTTTGCTTCGGCGCGCTCGCGGTGACCTGATTGACGACGCCGCCGGTCGCACCGATGCCCTGCAGGGCGTTTGAGCCGTAGATGACCTCGACGCGGTCGATGAAGAAGGGATCGATGGTATAGCCGTCGCGCGCGCCGTCCCGGATTGGCGTGCTCTGCGGGATGCCATTGATCGCATAGAGCGGCGAGCGACCGCGCAGCGTTTCGCCGAAGCCGGTAATCTTTTCGCGTGTGGGCGAGAAGGCCGGCAGCAGCGCCGAGATCGCATCGACGACCGAGCCGGACACCGCGACCTGACGCGACAGCGTCTCGCGGTCGATCACGTCGACGGTCAGGGGCAGGGCGCTCGCCGGGAGGTTCGTGCGTGCAGCCGTTACGACTACATCTCTCCGCCGCGCGTCGTCCGCCCTATCGCCAGCCTGTATTTCCTGCGCGCTTGCTACGCCTGTCGACAGGACACTGGCGGCGAGCATGCCGAATGCAATCTTCATTCTATTTCCCTTTGAGGGGGCCGTAGAAGCAGATCCATTCAATTGCAATCGTCTCGCATTAGCAGCTAGTATCTGAGGTAGGCGGGGCTTAGCCAGGATGCGGTGTAAACCATGAGCCTCGCGACGTTCATCACCGAAAACCGCGCGTCTCTGCGTCGCCGATCGGCCGGTCATGGATGCCTGGTAATAATTGGTTCGTTTGTTGTTGATTCGGCTTCCCGGTTTAGATCGAACCCGGGGACTGTCCGGGATGGAGAGAAGCCGCAGCGCAAGTTCGTTAGGATCGCGGAATGTTCGCATCCCAAGCGCTCAGAGCCTGTGTGACGCCTGCATCGAGGTCTTTGGTGGAAACGCCATCTCGGGCCTGAATGGACAAACCAACCAAAAGCCCCTCGAACAAGGTGGCCAATCCAGCCGGATTTGTGTCGCCCCGCAGCGTACCATCCGCGATCGCGGTTTCGACACAGGCTAGGATCGCCTTGCGGTTCGCCTCTCGCTCGGCGCTCGTCAGCGCCTGAACCGACGCTCCACCTTCGGAGCAGATGATACTCGAAAGCGCGATCATGCAGCCGGTCGGATGCGTAGGATCGGTCTGCATCTCCGCCGAGCGGCGCAACGCTCGCTCGATCCGCTGACGTGGGGTCAGGCGTTGATCGCGTAATGCCGACATGACCGTGCCATGCGTGGCGAGATAAGTGTCTAGCGCAGTGCGATACAGGGCCTCCTTGGAGTCGAACGCGGCATAGAAACTCGCCGATGAAATACCACCCATCGACCGGCGAAGCTGCTCCAGCGACACGCCCTCGAAGCCATGCTCCCAAAACAGGTGCATTGCGTGTGTGACTGCTTCGTCACGATCAAAGCCGCGCGGGCGTCCAGTACGGGCCATATCAAGCTCCTTTGTCAATTCTGGCTTAGTTGATCCAGAAGTCATTGACAACCAGTTCACGCACGCCCTATTTGTGGACTAATCAATCCACAAATAGGGCGTCCAATGACAGATCCAATCCCCGCGCGGGAGGACGGCGAGCGCGACCAGTTGCCGATCTCTGCGCTGCTGGCGCTCGCCATGACCGGCTTCACTGCCATCCTGACGGAAACCCTACCGGCTGGCTTGTTGCCGCGTATCTCGGATGGTCTCGGCGTTTCCGAAGCATTGGCCGGGCAGACCGTCACCGTCTATGCGGCGGGGTCGCTTATCGCCGCGATACCGTTGACCGCCTGGACGCAAGGCTGGCGGCGCAAGCCGACATTGTTGGCGGCGATCATGGGCTTCCTCGTCTTCAACACCATCACCGCCATGTCCGGCAATTACTGGCTGACGCTGGTCGTGCGTTTCCTTGCCGGCGTAGCGGCCGGCCTCGCCTGGGGTATTCTGGCTGGCTATGCGCGCCGGATGGTGGTCGGCCGGCTCAAGGGCAAGGCGCTGGCGATCGCCATGGTCGGTACGCCGATCGCACTGTCGCTCGGCGTCCCGGCAGGGGCCTTTCTCGGTGCGACTATGGGCTGGCGTGCAGCGTTCTTTGCGATGTCGGGAACGACGGTCCTGCTGATTGGCTGGGTGTTGTGGGCGGTGCCTGACTTCGCAGGACAGGCGGCGCACCGGCGGCTGTCGATCAGCACCGTCTTCGCTACACCCGGCATCCGCCCGATCCTCGCAACAATCTTCGCCTGGATGACCGCGCACAATATCCTCTACACCTATGTCGCGCCGTTTTCCGTCCTGTCGGGCCTCCAGGAACGGGTCGATCTGCTGCTGCTGACGTTCGGCGGCGCCGCACTTGCCGGTATCGGGGTGACGGGGCTGCTGGTCGATCGCATGTTGCGCCGCCTCGTGCTGGTCAGCTTGATTGCTTTCGCAGGCGTGGCGCTGGCCTTCGCCCTCTTCGCTACGGCTCCCGCGGTGGTGTTCGCCGGTATCCTCCTGTGGGGCCTGTCGTTCGGGGGCGCTGCGACGCAACTTCAGACGGCGTCGGCTGATGCGGCTGGCGATGGCGTCGATTTGGCCAGCGCCATGATTACCACGGTTTGGAACAGTGCGATCGCTGCGGGCGGGATCGTCGGCGGCCTTCTTCTCAATCAATCGGGTGCGGGCGCATTCTCCTGGGCGGTGCTCCTGCTCGCGTTGATCGCCCTCTGCATCGCTTTCGGCGCACGCGGACACGGCTTCACGCCCGGCCCCCGCGCGCACGCCTGACCTGCTCTCGACACAGGACTCTGTGACGCTTTCTACCGTCTTGAAACCCGCTGTTTCGGGGCGCGCGCGGACCGCGACGGTCGACGGCACGATTCCCGCGATGCTCGCAGTACGCGGCACAAGCCTTTGCGGCGCTGCTGTACCGGCTTGCCAAGAGCTTTAGCCCGAACGTGCCGAAGCCGGCAGGGCGTCAACGGGATTTGGCGGCGCGTGGTGCCTAACGCGGCCGATCACGGGCGGGGCGATACACCGATCGCTGAGGTCGAGGGAGCGGCGAGGGCGGCCTAACTCCCTCGCTGCGGCCTCATGCGGTATCTGGTTGCGGTCGGCGCGGAGGGCGCCGTGTCTCGCTCCCACCGCGAGTGTGCCTGTCCTCGCAGCCATTCTGAGATGCGCGGTCGGATTACGCCCTCATCGCGTATCGACGGCAGTGATCCAGATATCCTGCCTCGTGGCTACCCGCCAGCGACACGACGCTCTCCCACAACCAGTTGGGTGCGTCGATTGCGCCCCGGCGATCGGCATCGAGGACACCAGCCCAGGCGTGACGTGTATCGGCATCCATCTGGCGCGCGTGTGCCGTGCCGACGACGAAGGCGAGGTAGCGCGCGGCCTTCACAGCCTGTCCGGCGCTGAACTGCTCGACCTCGAGCTTCAAGTCTTGCGGCGACAATTCACGGACGAACAGCGACCGATCGAGTGCACGTGCAGCGACCATCCGGCTGCCGAGATGAGGGGAGAGCGCACGTGCCGCCTCGACAACACGGATCGCCTCGTCCTTTGGCATCTTCGCGCCTTTGGCAGCCGGCGCGATCGGGCTTGTCGCTTCCTTCAGATCGATCAGCGCATAGTCAGACCGGCCCTTGGCGTTCTTCAGCCCGACCAACGCGGCAAAGCGAAGCAGCCCGAGCGAACTGCAACCCTTCATCCAATAGGCCGCGTCTACCAAACGGACCGTTCGATCGCGGTCCTTTTCATCAAGCGAAAGGACCAAGGCTGCGACCTCGGGCTCTGTGACCAGCTCGGCCAGTGCATCGCGTTCGAAGCGCTCCAGCGGCCAGAATTTGTCGCCGAGCGGAATCAGCGGTTCGCGGGTCGCAAAACGTTCCTTGGCGAGGTGCCGCCAGCGTCGCCCAATGGCGCGGCGCTTCACGCTGCGGACCGCATCCGGCTCCGGGCCGGTGTCACCGTTGGCGGGATCGGCCATCGCGCTGGCGTAGCCGGTGACCATCTCCTCGATCATGTGAGCAGTCGTCACTCCGGGCAGGTCGGAGCCACGTGCTGCAGTTGCAAGCGACAAGCCGAGTCGGATCAGGTCATGTGCCGGGTTACCGATCACGGCCTGGTCCAGGTCGCGAATCTGGATCGCGATCTTTCCGCCACCATCGTTGATCGGACCCAGGTTCCCAAGGTGGCAGTCGCCGCAGATCCAGATCGCCGGCCCTTGCGGAACGCGGCGCGAGGCGGGCGACGCATCGAGCCATTCGTAGAATTTAGCCGTATTGCCTCTGACATAGGCATGGGTCGAGCGCGCCATCTTGAGTTGGCGCTTGGCGGCAAGGATAGCGGGCCTCTCGGCAAGTGTCGGTTTCGTCATATCCGTCCTTTGTGCGGCGACACGGCCTGTTGGGTCGTACGTCCCGACAGGCCTTGCCTGATCAGTTGATCGGCACACCGCCGGTCACGGCGATCACGGCGCCGGTCATGTAGCTGCCTTCGCGCGATGCCAGCAGAACATAGGCTGGCGCGAGTTCCGCAGGCTGTCCGGCGCGGCCGACCGGCGTATCCTGGCCGAGCGTCTCGAGTTCTTCCGTGGATTTCGCGATCGGCTGGATCGGCGTCCAGATCGGGCCGGGGGCAACGGCATTGACGCGGATGCCCTTGTCGATGAGCAAGTTGGACAGCCCGACCGTCAGGCTGGAGATCGCGCCCTTGGTCGCCGCGTAGACGATCATACTTTTGGCCGCGACCTTGGCCTGCTCGCTGGTGGTGTTCACGATCGCGGACCCAGGCTTCATATGGGGTGCCGCGGCCTTGGCCAGACGGAGCATCGCGAACACGTTGGCGGCAAAGGCATCCTGCATCTCGTCGTCGTCGATGCTGGCCAGATCCTCGTTCATGGTCTGCGCCGCGGCGTTGTTGACCAGTATGTCGAGGCTGCCGAGGTCGGCTACGGTGCGCTCGACCAACGCGACGCAGTGATCCCGGTCGCGAATGTCGCCCGGCAGCAGCACGCAGCGTTGCCCCGCTTTCTCCACCCAGGCACGCGTATCCTCGGCATCCGCCTGCTCAACCGCGAGGTAGGAGATCGCGACGTCCGCACCCTCCCGTGCGTACGCGATCGCGACGGCCTTGCCGATCCCCGAGTCCCCGCCGGTGATCAGCGCGACCTTCCCCTTGAGCAAGCCCTTGCCGACATAGCTTTCCTCCCCGTGATCCGGTTTGGTCTTCATCTCTGCGACGAGGCCGGGGGACGGTTGCTGCGGCTCGCCGGGAAAGCGTGTCGGCTGGCTGGTACGTGGGTCGCTGGTCATGGAGTCCATCCTGCAGTGCTGGTCGCTGACGGAACGGTCTGAGGGCCGTTAAGTGCCGCGGGCCGTGCACCCGCAACTGGCTGCGGGAAGGACTCGGCATCAGCGTCGTCCTCGACCACGATCGGCGCGATCGCCTCGAGCGCCGTGTATCGGGAAAATGTGCAGGAGCGGGATATTCGGGGAGCGCGCGTCATTGCCGATTGACAGTGACGCGCGGTCTGCAAGGGGAAGACGCCACCGCGGTCACTACTTAAGAGGGCGGGCGGGGCGATAAGGGGGACAGGTGATCGTACGGCTCAAGCGCGGGGTGTCGCGGCTTTCGCTGCTCGCGACGCTGGTCGGTCTTGGCGGGTGCACGGCGTTGTCGCACGGGTTCCTCAATCCGCAGGGGCCCGTCGCCGGGCATGAGCGCGACCTGTTCATCACCGTCTCGATCGTCTTGCTGTTCGTCGCGGGGCCGGTGCTCCTGCTGACGCCGCTGTTCGCGTGGCATTACCGTCTGTCCAATCGCAGCGACGCATACCGGCCGAAGTGGAATTTCTCCTGGTGGGTGGAGGCCTTGATCTGGATCCCGCCCGCCGGGATCGTCGTCGGGCTCGCTATGCTGTTGTGGCACTGGACGCAGATCGACGATCCGTATCGGCGCCTGGCGGGCGCGGCACCGGTCGAAGTGCAGGCGATCGCACTCGATTGGAAATGGGTGTTCGTCTATCCCGACCTCGGCGTCGCGGCGGTAGATCGGCTCACCATTCCCGCCGGGCGCCCGGTCCATATCAAACTGACGAGCGGCACCGTGATGCAGTCGATGCTGATCCCGCAACTGGCCGGTCAGATCTATGCGATGGGCGGCATGACGACCGAGCTCAACATCCAGGCGCACCGGCCGGGGCGGTTCCGCGGCGAGAACACGCAGTATAACGGCGCCGGGTTCCAGCATCAGAAGTTCGACGTCGTTGCGGTGTCCCCAGCGGGCTATGATCGCTGGGCGGCGGCTGCACGCCGGGGAACGCGCACGCTCGATGCGCAGACGTGGCGGCGGCTGTCCTTGCGATCGATCATCACGAATCCCGTCGAGTTCGCCCGCGTGACGCCGATGCTGTTCGAGCATGTGCTCGCGGCGACCGGCGGCATGACCCACTCTGCTCCGAAAGCCGTTCGATGACCGTTTCCGTCCCCCTCTGGCCCGCGGTGCTCGGCCGATTCGGCTGGCAGGACCTGCCGTTCGTCCGCGCGTGGGAGAACCCGACGATCAGCGAGATCATCGGCGCGTTCGCCGGCGCGCTGGTGGTGGTGGGCGCGGTCGTCGTCGCGGCGCTGCTGACGCGCTACGGCAAATGGCGGTATCTGTGGACGCAGTGGCTCACCAGCCTCGATCACAAGAAGATCGGCATCATGTATATCGTCGTCGCGTTCGTGATGCTGTCGCGCGCGCTGGTCGAGGCGGTGCTGATGCGGATGCAGCAGGCGGTCGCGATCAATAATCCCGGCTTCCTCTCGCCCGATCATTTCGGCCAGCTTTTCTCGACGCACGGCTCGATCATGATCTTCTTCATGGCGATGCCGTTCCTGACGGGGATGATCAACTATGTCCTGCCGCTCCAGATCGGCGCGCGCGACATGGCGTTTCCCTGGGCCAATTCGATCGCGCTGTGGCTGACGATCGGTGCGGCCGGGCTGATGATGACGTCGCTGGTGGTGGGGGAATTCTCGACCGGCGGGTGGAGCGGCTACCCGCCCTATACCGAGCGCGCGTTCAGCCCGGGCGTCGGTGTCGATTACTGGATCTGGGCGGTGACGCTCGGGTCGATCGGCTCGACGATGGCGGGGATCAACATTGCGTGTACGGTCTACAAGCTGCGGGCCCCGGGGATGCGCTTCATGCGGATGCCGATGTTCGCGTGGACCAGCCTGTGCACGTCGATCCTGATGATCTTCGCGATGCCGCCGCTGACTGTCGCCACGCTGCTGCTCGCGCTCGACCGCTATCTGGGGTTCCATTTCTTCACCAACGACCTTGGCGGGAACATGATGAACTACGCCAACATGTTCTGGCTGTTCGGTCATCCCGAGGTCTACATCCTGATCCTGCCCGCGTTTGGCGTGTATTCGGAGGTGGTGTCGACCTTCTCGACCAAGGATCTGTACGGCTACACCTCGCTGGTGATCGCGACGATGGCGATCGCGGTGCTGAGCTTCACCGTGTGGGTCCATCATTTCTTCACGATGGGGCAGTCGGCCAACGTCAACGCGGCGTTCGGGATCGCGACGATGACGATCGGCGTGCCGACGGGCGTCAAGATCTATGACTGGATCTGGACGATGTTCCGCGGCGAGGTGCGCTTCACCGTGCCGATGCTCTACGCGATCGCCTTCATGATGACGTTCGTGCTGGGCGGCTTCACTGGCATCATCCTGGCGATGCCGCCGCTCGACTACCTCGTCCACAACACGCTGTTCCTGGTTGCGCATTTCCACAACATGCTGATCCCGGGCCTGCTTTACGGGATGCTGGCGGGGTATCATTACTGGTTTCCCAAGGCATTCGGGTTCCGTCTCGACGAGCGGTGGGGGCGGATCGCGTTCACCTGCTGGGTGGTCGGCTTCTATCTCGCTTTCTTCCCGCTGTACGTGCTCGGCGCGAGCGGGATGGCGCGGCGGACGCAGGCGATCTTCGAACCGTCGTTCCGACCCTGGTTGTACGTCGCAGGAGTCGGCGCGTTCATCCTGCTGGCGGCGCTGACGTCGCTCGGCATCCAGCTATGGGTGAGCATCCGCGACCGCGCCGCGACCCGCGTGGAGGCGGGCGACCCGTGGGATGGCCGCGGGCTCGAATGGTCGATCAGCGCACCGCCCCCCGAATACAACTTCGCGGTCCTGCCGCAGGTCGACGGCCGCAATCCGTTCTACGATCACAAGCATGACGAAGGCCAACCCGATCCCTATGCTTCGCCGGCATCCTACACGGACATCGTCGTCCCACGGGGCAGCGCGACCAGCGTCGTGATCGGGGTTGCCGCGGCGGTCGCCGCATTCGGACTCGTCTGGGCGATCTGGGGGCTGACCATCGTCGCGCTCCAGGTGATCGTCGCGGCGGTCGTGGTGCGCAGCTTCGGGCGCGACCAGCACCGCACCATCCCCGCCGCGGAGATCGCGCGCGCGCATGAGGCCTGGCTTGCCCGCGTCCGCGTAACGCGCGCGATCCCGCGCCAGTTGGAGACCGCGGCCGTCAATCGCGGCCTAGCGGAGATCGTCCGATGAGCGAACCCGAACTGGCGCACGCCGGCCTCAACCTCGGCGACACCGGCGAACTGACCAAGGACCAGGCGGAGAACGCGATCTTCGGCTTCTGGATATTCCTGATGAGCGACGCGGTGATCTTCGCGCTGCTGTTCGCCACCTACGGCACGATGATCGCGAGTACCGTCGGTGGCCCGACTCCGGCATCCGAGTTCAAGCTGCTGCCCGCGTTCGTCGAGACGCTGCTGTTGCTGACGAGCAGCGCGACGTTTGGCCGCGCGACGCTGGCGATGAAGTATGACGAACCACGGCGCGTGCTGTTCGGCTGGCTCGGCGCGACGCTGGGCCTCGGCCTCGTCTTCCTCGCGCTCGAGGCGAACGACTTCGTGACGATGCTCGCGCACGGCGCCTATCCGATGCGGAGCGGCTTCCTGTCGTCGTTCTTCGCGCTGGTCGGGCTGCACGGCCTCCACGTCGCGGTCGCCTGTTTCTGGCTGGTCGTGATGGTCGGCCAGGTCTGCGCGTACGGCCTCGATGCGCGCGTCAGGATCAACCTGTTGCGGCTGGGGCTGTTCTGGCACCTGCTCGACATCGTATGGATCGCGATCTTCTCGGTCGTCTATTTGCAAGGGAATATCGGATGAGCGACCGGACCCGCGAATTGCGCACCTATGCGGTTGGGTACGTCCTGTCGCTCGCACTGACGGTGGCGGCCTTTGCGATGGTCCGCTGGCCGTCTTTCGGGGCGCGGGCGATCTTCGGGACCGTGCTGGCGCTGGGACTCGTGCAGATGGCGGTGCAGTTCCGCTGCTTCCTCCACATCAGCCTGAAGCGCTCCTCGCGTCACGACCTGCAGTTGATCTTGTTCTCCACGCTGATCATCGCGCTGATGGTGTCGGGAACGCTGGTGATCCTGTTCAACCTGCGTGGGCGGATGATGGGGTGACGCGTGCCTGGAGCCTAACCGCTGCTATCGCGACGGCAATGCCACTGGCCGCGCAGCGAGATGCCAGCGCCGTGCGATGGGGGGTAGGCGGTGGGCGGTGGGCAGTTCTAGTCGTTTGAACAAGACGGGCCAGTTACGCACTCCAGCCGCCATCGATATTGTACGTGGCGCCCGTGACGAAACCGGCTTCCGGCGAAGCGAGGTACGCAACGAGGCCTGCAACCTCATCAGCGGTTCCATGACGGGAAATAGCAAGCGGCGCCCTGGTTAGCGCGGCATTGGGGCCGTCTGCCGGATTGCGTTCGGTGTCGATCGGCCCCGGCTGGACCAGATTCGCGGTAATCTCTCGCGCCCCAAGATCGCGCGCCAGGCCTCGGGTCATCCCTCCCAACGCCGCCTTGCTCGCGGCGTAAAGCGTTCCACCCCCACCGGGCATTCTGTCCGCGACGATGCTGCCAATGGTGATGATGCGCCCGCCCTTCGCCATAAGAGACGCGGCCTTCTTCGCCGCCACGAAGGGGGCCCTGACATTAAGCGCGAAGGACCGGTCAAACGCGTCGTCCGCGTAAGCCTCAAGCGGACCGACGATCGCTGTGCCGGCGACACTCACGAGAATGTCGAGACCGCCGAGATGACGTGCAATCTGGTCCATCGCATGGTCGAGCGCTGTAACGTCGCTGACATCGGCCGGTACCGTAAAGACCCTTGCGCCATTCTCGCGCAGTTCATTCTCAAAGCGCTGGGCGTCGTTCGCCCGGCTGCGGTAAATGATTCCAACCGAAGCACCGTCGGCGACCATCCTCCGGCTAATAGCCGCGCCAATTCCTCGAGTTCCGCCGATTACGAGCGCGACTTTACCGTCGAGAACGCCCATTTTATTTCCCCGCCATGGTTCGCTCTACTGGGTCTAAGCCGAGGGACAGGCGCTTACCAGTACCCGCGACCCAGATACTCTATGTCCGAATCTGCGGAGCCCTGTCATTCTGACGCCTTTGGACGCGCCTGTGAAATGGTCGTGGTTCGGGCATGAACGAACGGCGGAAGTTGGGGGGGCAGCACTGTGTCTGCCAATGTCGCCTGATGGATCAGCCCAGACTTGGCCCGGGGAGGCTTCGCCTATCGCGCCGCGTTTTGCGCTGCGACATGGTGTGGATCGTCGCCAAGGACGTCGTTACCCATGCCGCCACCTCCAACCCCACCGCCGCCGCCGCCCATACCACCGCCGCCGCCGCTTCGGCCGGCATCGTCTCTGTTGCTGCCACTTTTGCCGCCGCCGGACGACGCCGGACGCGTCGGTCCCTGCATAGCGATGGTCAGGTCGGCCGGGATCGGGTCGAGATCGAGCGCATCACGCACGAACGCACGCAGCGACACAACCAGATCGTGCGTGTGGACCGGATGGCCTGCAACCAGCTCGCGAACCGCGCTGTCCGCGAGCCGGACATGTTCCTCCGTACCGAGCAGGATGATATCGGACAGCGCGGCCTCGACCGCGTCGCGGATCCGGCGCGTGCGGTCCGACCGCGCCGCGCCTGCCGCACTGAGGTCCAGCGCGGCCATCGGTTCCTCTGCGACGCCGCCCGGCTCCCGCCGCCGCAGGTCGCGCCGATGGGCCGGATCGACGGTCAGGTCCCCCGTGAACGAGCCGCCGAGAACCTTGTAGGCAGCGATGAGCGTCCTGAGGCGCTCGTTGATCTGCCGGTTCATGCGTTCACGACGCTGCTGGAACGTCATTTGGGTGAGCAGACGGATGCCAACCCCCAACAGCGTAACCAGCGTCAGTCCGAGGATAGTGGCGAGCAGGCTCTGCCAAGAGCTGAAATCCAGACCGCGCACGTGCATCCTCCAAGGTATCGTCTACCGAACGTCCGTCGATCCTGCAGGTGCCGCGGAGAGACACGACGGCGAAGATAGAGACGCAGCTGAACGGATGCCCGCAGTTGGCAAGACGGAAAGCTGGGTCGAAGGTCACCGTCCGGATCTGGTCAACCGAGGCCCGGACAACGCCTGGGCGACTATGCCGCTCTGTGTCCCTGGTCAAGAAAGGCCGCCCGTCGGACAGGCGGACTCACTGGCAATCCTAACCGGACACGACCTGGCAGTACGAGGTCGTGCGCCGTGTACCATTCGAGCAACGCGGGACGCAGTAGCGCTGAAGTCGGGACGTAGTGAATGGTGCGCGCACGGCCGACTATGGGGCTGGGCGACCGGAGGCTTTCGGACGCCGTCCGGCCAATCTCAGGCCGTTCTGTAGATCGGCGAAGACTGTAAGATCAGTCGTGTCGACCACGCACGTCGCCTCAGAACTTTGCAATCAGCGTGACGCCACCGACCATCAGTACTGCGCCGAGGAAGCGCCAAGGGTTCATCTCGTGCTGCTCCATGCGGAACAGCCCGAAGTGATCGATTGCCAGGCTGGCCAGGATATTGGCAGTGATCGTGATGCCATTGACGGGGCCGGCGCCAAGCTTCTGGATGAGCAGAAACCCGGCAAACACGGCGACCGCACCGACGATACCCCCGAGTGGCGCCCACCACGGCATGGCGGCAAAGTCGCCTACGGAGGGCAGCGGCTTCGGCATGCACGCGAATAGAGCGACTGTCAGGAACAGGACGAGCATGAACGAGATGGAGGTTGCGAGCCACGGATTGCCGATCGATTTGTTCAGCTGACCGCCCATCGACGCACCAACGGCTTGCAACATGCCAGCGACGAAAATGAAGGGATAAGCCCAGGCTGCGTTCATCGAATGTCCCCCAATTAGAGAATGATCGGCCTGCTGCGTCTCACCCAAGCGCACATCAGACATCTGACTGCCAAACCCGGGAACATTATAAAATATCCGGGCCGGTCTCGTTTTCCTGGACGCCGAGCGTCAGGGCGGTCGCTATCGGCTTCTCGCTACCGATAGCGACGGGGCTCATGCGATCGCCGGCTCGGCGCGCTTGCGCCTCGCCGCAAGGCTCGATTCCGTGGGTGTGGCGCCCTGCGTCGTTCGAGAATCCGTCGACCTTTTCCCGCCAAGTAGCCGCTTGGAAGCGCGCCCGAAGGGCCAAAGGGCCCCTTCAACCCGCAGTGACGCTGACAGCGCACTACCGATGCCAGGTCGCCGTGATGGCACGCAGTGGACTTACAGGTTGGCCTGTTCCTCCTCGCTCAGGTCAGCATCGGGGCCGTAATAGAGTTCCGCGCAGGCTTCGCGCAGGCAGCCGCCCTCGATCTCGATATCGTCCCGGTATGCATCTCCGATAAACCCGAGGGTGTCGACGTGCTTGGCTTCGAAATACATGGGATGCACGTCGCTGCGACCAGCACCGTAAACGACGCGGCCGACTTTCGACCAGATCGATGCCATCGTGCACATACCGCACGGCTGAAGCGTCGAGTATAATGTTGCCCCGCGGAGTTCCAGTTCGCCGGTTTTCTCGCACGCGCGGCGGATTGCCATCATTTCGGCATGCGCAGTCGCATCCGGCAATTCCTTGGTCTGGTTGCGTTCGGCGGCAATCACCTTGCCGTCCAGCACGATGACGCAGCCAAGTGGGGCGGTTGCGGGATCGGACCCTTTCGAGCGCGCAACCTCAATCGCCATCTGCATCCAGTGTTCGTCGGTATCAGTATGCATTATAGTCTACCTCGTTAAGGCTGCTGTAAAATCGGGGTGCTGTTCCGGTTGCCGCGTCAGCCC
The DNA here is from genome assembly GCF_003050705.1 of Sphingomonas aurantiaca. Taxonomy (GTDB): domain Bacteria; phylum Pseudomonadota; class Alphaproteobacteria; order Sphingomonadales; family Sphingomonadaceae; genus Sphingomonas; species Sphingomonas aurantiaca. The sequence continues at coordinate 432,329 of NZ_QAOG01000004.1, forward strand.
TGCACCACCCTTATGGTCGATTCGGTCGGGTCGACCGGATCCATCACGAAAGCGCCTGCATCACGGTTCGCGACCAGCCACGCGACGTGCGCAGCCGTGATGCGCTGACCCGGAACCAGACGAGGGACACCGGGCGGCGCAGGCGCGATCATCTCAGCCGCGATACGTCCGGCAGCGCCTTCATAGGCAATCATCTCGGCAGGACCGTAGAATGCCGCATGCCCCGGCATCGCCATGTCGACGGACAGCGTGCCAACCCCCGGAGTGGGCGCAATTGTCGGCAGGATAGAGGGGTCTGACGCAAGCTGCTTCACAAGGTCTTGCAGACCGTGGACGAGCTTGCGCAAGTCGGACTTGGTTGTTCCCAGCGATAGAACCGCGAGGATATGCCGGGCGTCGGACAGTCCCATGCTGATGCGGTGATACTTGTAGAGCCAGTCGTCGATGGCATATCCCGATACGCCCAGCGCCGAGACGTCGATCAGCACCTTGGTAACGTCCAGATCGGCCGCTGGCGGCAGGTGATCATGGCCGAACACACGCAGCGGCGCGATACCTGCAATCTTCCTGCGGACCATGTTCGCCCGCGCAATGACGCTGGTCCACATCTGTTCACCGTTCAGCGCGTGGTCGCGCCGGGTCGCATCGAGCGTCGCGAGGATGGGCACGGACGGGCTGGTGGTCTCGAAGAGTTCATAGGCCATCCACAGACGCTGGCGATCGATCAGCTCGCCCTTGGCAACGATCACCGACCCCTGTGCGAGCGCCCCCATCGTCTTGTGCGCGCTGTAGACGGCGAGATCCGCCCCCTTTGTCAGCGGATCGTCAGGCAGCCCTTCACAAAATGCGAACGCACCACCCCAGGCGGCATCGACGATCAGGGGGATGCCGTGATCATGACAGACGGTGGCGAGCGCGGCTATATCGCTGGTCACGCCGTAATAGGTCGGGCTGACGACGATGAACGCCTTGGCGGTCGGATGCGCCGCCAGGACGGCGCTGAGCGCGCGCGGCTCGACGCCGTGCTCGATATCCCATCCCTCGTCGATCTGTACGGGCACGATGACGGCATCGAGCCCCGTTGCCAGCGCATAGGTTCGCTCGGCCTTATGCGCGCTCGCGGCGATCAGGATGGTGTCGCCCGGCCTGGCGACGGCCGCCATCGCGGTGTGAAGGCTCTGCGTGGATCCGCCGGTCACGAACCGGCAGAAGTCGGCATTCCAAGCCTCTGCAGCGATCTCGTGCGCACGTTGCAGGGCGAGTTTACCCTCGGTACGATCGTCGAGGCCCTTCGGCGTCAGCACATCGGCTTCGAAGACCCGCTTGCCGAGCAGTGCCTTCATACCCCCGGGAATTACTGCGCCCTGGTTGTGGCCGGGCGCCCCGAAGCCGATGACCGGCCGCTTCTCGATTGCCGTCAGCGCGTCGGCCAACGGCGCAATCTTCTGATCCATGCCTAACCCTCTCGTGATCGAGTGGCTCAAACGCACGGCCGCCGGAAAAGCCCGCGAGGATCGTTGATCTTCGTTACCAAACAAGACGTTACCGGTTGGCGGGCATGGACCAGAACTGCCGCCTGCCTAGCTTGGGCAGTCTGTCGGCGGGCTACTGCAATAGTGAGGACAAGGACGCGACCGGCACCCTCTCGGGACCGTCGGCCGGCTACAGCGCAGTGCGGGCACGCTTGCGCCCGGTCAGCTACCCGCCGCAACCAGGTTCGCATGGTGACATGAACCGATATGCCTACCGTGTATCGGGTCGGCGGGTCGGCGCATGAAAATCCGCAGGTTTGTCCGCGATCCAATGCAGGAAGCGGCTAATATCCGGGCGAGCCTTCAACACCGCGACGTCCGCGAATGTGGTGGCGAGCTCCTGGTTGGAGACGCTGGCATGGATGATGCGGTGACAGATCGGATGGACCGGCATGACTTCCGTGCCACCGCGGCTTTTCGGTATCCGGTGATGCCATTCGACTTTTTTACCGAGGGGCCGCTCGCACAGCCCGCACCGACCGATGTGCTCGGTGGACGTCATCCGAGCCTTGGCCTGGACCAGACCCGCTATCCGTTTCACCCGTCCGCCCATCACCGAAATATGGTGTTGCGCGGGGGAATATCCAGCGGCCTCAAAACCTTGTCAGGCGCCAGCCGCCATAATCCGCTGCAGGGTCGATCGTATCGCGATCCACCAGAAACAGGCGAAGCCCCGGGCCTTGTGGCGCAGGCGGAACCAGTAGAATCGCCTGATGCCGGCATGCGTGGTCACCGGCCGCGTCAGGTCGAAGCGCACTGCCAGAATGTCGTCCACGATGGCACGAAGCGCGCGCCGGTCGGAGAAGAGATATTTGGCGTACAGCGCACCATCGCCAAAGCTGTAGCCCGCGAGCAGCCGGGTCTCATCGTCAACATCGCGACGCCCGTGGTGATGGTCGACCACCATCAGCGGGTCATAGAGCACCGCAACGCCAAGGCCTGCCGCACGAAACAGGAAGTCCGTGTCCTCGGCCGCGACGAATGGCGCACCGGCGCCGAACCGTTCATCGAAGCATCCCGTCAACCGTCGGACATCCGCGGTGAACGCCAGATTTGCCCCCATGACGAAACCGCCCGGAAACCCTTTCGAAGGTGCGACCATCGGGTGATCTTCGAGCTTGATGGTGACGGGGAGATCGGCAGGGTTGCCCAGCAGGATCCGGCCGCCAATGATCGCCGGTCCGCTGACCCTTTCGAACGCGGCGCAGAGCGCTGAGAAATAGTCTTCGTGCAGGACGCAATCGTCATCGGTCATGGCCACGATGCGACCAGTGCAGTGTGCCAGCCCTGCGTTGCGGGCACGGGCGAGCCCTGGATGCGGCTCTTGGACGAGATGGACGGGGAAGGCCTGCACCGCCTGCCATCGCGCCAATCGCCGCGGGGTATCGTCGAGCGAGCCGTTGTCGACCAGGACGACTTCCACGGCAAGATGGCCGGCATAGGCTGCCGCCCGCTCCACGGACTCGAGCGTCGACGCTAGCGAATTGGCCCGATTTCGCGTGCAGATGAGGAGACTGACGTCGATCGCCTGCGTCACGTTGCGCTGATGCGCTGCTTGGCCAGGACCAGGGCCTGTTCGCTCGTCGTCGCCCTCGTCACGATCGCATCCGGCCCGGCCCAGGCGTCCAGATATGCTGCGATCTTGCCGTATTCGTTGTCGAGCACGACATGGGGGATACCAAGCAGGTCCGCGATGATGTGGCCGTGCAGCCGATCCGTCACGACGACCCGGCCCTGCGAGAGCAGCCGCAGCCCCCGGTCGACGCGGGCGACGGCTTGCGCCTCGCGCGCCGTCGCGCTGCTCCCGAGCGGCAGATCGGCATCGTCCTCGAGCCAGTCGACGACGGTCGCTCCATCCTCCGACGGTACCGCATAGCCCTGCCGTTCGTCGTCGGTGCGCATCAGCATCAGCACGTCGCCTTGCGGCGCGCCACGCAGTTGTTCGCCCAAAGCATAGGCCGAGTCCGGTGCGAGGTGCGATGGGCATGCCAGATGCCGGCGCGCGAAGTCCAGGCTGCGGGCATCACGGACGTAGAGGACGAAGTCCGGATGGTCGGCGACGAGCCTGGCGAACCGATCGACCTGCGCCGGCACGCGAAAGTGGATCGACTGGGGGAGCTGCACGACGGTTCGGTCGCGCACCGTCGCCAGGATATCCTCGCGGAACAGCTGGTGATGCGGCCAGATGTCGCCAAGGTTTCCGCCGCCATGCAGGAACAGGACGCCGTCGGGGCAGGCATCGCGAAAGGCATCGAGGTCAAAGTCGTGCCAGGTCGAGACGTAGCACGGATCGCGCCCCGTTATCTGCCGCAGCAGGGCGAGTTCGCCCAGCCAGATCGCGCTGTCGCCGACATTCGCATGGTCCGGAAAGTCTAGCAGCGCGTAGCGTGACCCGATCGCGACATGCGTTCGATAGAAGGCGGTGAGAATGGCGCGCTGCTCGCCCAGGTGTTTGGGGGCCGTCATGCACGCCATTCTCATTCGGCCGCTGCGGCTTTCTCGGTGGCCGCGAGCCGGTCCTCGAGCAAGCGGATGACGGTCGCGGTATTGGCATAGGGCTGGTGGCTCTGCTGCCCGGTCAGCGCGAGATCGGCGGCATCCGGGCGCCGCAGGATGCGGATCGGCCGCCCCGGCGTCATGTCGATCAGGTCCATGAGGCGGAAGGCATGGAGCCAGTGGCCCATCGTCCGATAGCCCCATTTGCTCTCGAACAGCTCGGCGTTGCGCACGACGCTGTCGAGATGGTGGACCGGCGGCATGTGGTGAGGGTGGTATTGGTGATAGGCCAGCGCGCCCTTGACCCAGGCGATCGGGATGCCCGCCTGGTCGATCGCCTTGCCGAAATCGGTATCCTCGCCGCCATAGCCGACATAGCGTTCGTCGAAACCGCCGAGCCCGAGGAACGTCGCGCGCCGCATCGCGAAGCTCAGCGACCAGAAGCAGCGATAGTCGGTACAGATCTCGATACCCTGGGGCGGGGGGCCGCGACGGTCGGAATGCTTCACCGCGACCTCGGCGAACCGGTCATATGACCAGTCGCCGGCGGTCGCACCGCCCGGCAGATACAACACCTCGCCCATCAGCAACCCGTCGAACCCGGCGAGGAACCCGGCATAGTCCGCGACCAGAGTCGGCGTCGGAATGCAATCCATGTCGAGAAACACGATGACCTCACCGGTCGCGACGCGGGTGGCGGCGTTGCGCGCCGCTGCGAGCGGAAGCTCGCAGGCGACGATCTGGATCTGGCGGATCGGAAACGGCGCGTCGGGAAGCACGTAGAGCTCGTCCTGCATGACCGCGACGATCAGCTCGGTCGGCATCAGCGTCTGGCGCGTGAGGCCAAGCACGACGTTGACGAGATGGTCGGGGCGCCCCTTGCCTAGGGTGACGACGGAAACTTCAGTCATTATGATGGCTCTGCCTGGAATTGGGGGACGCGCGGCGACGGGCGCCGGTCGGTCAGTGCGCGTGAAGCGGGTAGAACCGTTCCTCGAAGATCCGTTCGGTCCGCGCCGACATCGCCTCTACGCCGCCGAACTGGAAGCCGAGTTGCGACCCGTACGCGGCGCAGGCGGCGATACGCCGCGCACGCGTCTCGGGCGTGAGCTGTTCGATCACCGCGGGCATGGCGGCAACGCGGTCTTCGCGGTCGGCATAAGGCCAGTCTTCCCATAGCAACACGGTAAGATCGGCACAGGATCGCCGTATCGCGTCCAGAACGACGTGATGGTCGACATGGTTGCCGAGGCACAACGGCCCCAGCACAAGATCCGGCTTTTCCGCCGCGAAAAGCTCGACCAGTGCCGCCGCGAGATCGTCGACGATCCGGTCGTCGGGCAGGCGGGCCGCGAACAGCATCTTTGCCGAGGCGTAACCGCGATGGGGCGCCTCCAGGAACGGCAAATGGATCGCGCGCCCACCCAGTGCCCGGCACGCAGCGAGATCCTCGCCCCGGCGCAGCGCCATATAGTCGATGTCGGCGCCCAGCCCCTTGTCGAGCTGGCAGGCGAGCGCGAACCCGGTTGGCTGCGCGACGTTGCCGGTGAAGCACGTCGCGACGGTAACGTCCCAGCCCTGGTCGACGCGCGACGCCAGCAGCCCGCCTGCGGAGAAGGCCGCGTCGTCCAGATGCGGCGATATTGCGATCAGCTTCATCGATCGCTCACAACAGATGTGGTTCGCTGCGGAAGCGGCAGGGGGTCATCGGCAGGGTCGTATCGAAGCCGGTTTGCGGATGCCCCCTCAGGTCGCGGTAGATGCCGACGATCTGCTGCCCGACCGCGTCCCAGCTATACACCCGGCGGCATTCTTCCAGCGCGGCGGTCGCCAGACGCGTGCGCAGGCTGGTATCGGTGATGATACGAGTCAGCGAGGCTGCGAGCGCCGGGACATCGCCGGGATCGGTCAGCATGCCGTTCTCGTCCTCGCGGACGCAGTCGACCACGCCGACGGCGTGGCACGATACCACCGCAAGGCCGCACGCCATCGCCTCGAGGATGGTGTTCGAGAACCCCTCTGCGTAGGTCGGCGATACGAACACGTCATGCGCGCGGTAGAGTTCCGGCACCGCATCATAATCCGCATAGCCGCTGAAGGTCACACGGTCGGTAAGCTGCAGCTCTGTCGCAAGCGCCTGGGCGGGGTCGACGTCGGGACCGATGCCGGAGATGGTCGCGTGCCAGTCGCCGCGCACGGCCGGTAGCGCCTGGAGGAAATCGAGCACGCCTTTGCGGCGGTCGACGCGGCCGTGATAGAGCAGCCGGACCGGGCCTTCGGGCGCGGTCGTCACCGCGGGTGTAAAATGGTCGGTATCGACCGCCCCCGGAACGATCGTGAACCGGTCGAGCGGGGTGCCGAGCCGGTCATGGACTTCTCCGGCGAAGCTGGCGCCGCCGATCAGCAGCGCGCCGGCATGGTCGAGCACGCGCACCATCGCGAGCCGGTGCGTCTCGCAGCACGAGCCGACCCAATGCCCGTCACCGCCCTGGATCGACACGACGCAGGGGAGGCCGAGACGCTGGGCGGCGATCATCGTCGCCCAGCCGGTCGGATAGCCATATTGCGCGTGCAGCAGGTCGAACGGATGCGCCGCATGATCGCGCGCAATCGCCTCGACCATCGCATCGATATCGCGTTCGAAGTCGCCGCCGTCCTGTTCGCCGAGCGCTTCGAGGCCGACGACGCGCACGCCCGGCACCGGGGGCGGGGGGCCGCCGCCATAGACGCGGGCGCGGGCGGGGTCGCCGTAATATTGGCTGATCATCGTCACGTCGTGGCCCGCTGCGACGAGCTGGCGCAGCAGGTTGATCGCGTAGATCGACATCCCCGATATCGCGGGGAAAAAGCGGCGCGAGACGAAGCAGATCCGCATCAGGACAGCGCCGCGCGCAGATAGGCGATCGACTCCGGAATGGCCTGATGCGCACGCGGGCTCTCGCGCGACAGTTCGACGCAGACCAGCTTGTCGAAGCCGATCGACTCGAGCGCGGCAAGGATGGCGGGAATGTCCATGTCGCCCTGTCCGAACGGCAGATGCGTGTGATCGCCGCGACGCATGTCCTCGACCGCGACGGTCCCGAGGCGGTCGGCATAGGCGCGTACCGCGGCGTCGGGGGCGATATCCTGCGTGACGAGGCAGTGGCCGGTGTCGAGCGCGAGACGCAGGTCCGGATGGCGAAGCGCGAGCCGCGCATAGTCTTCGACCGTCTCGATCAGCATGCCGGGCTCGGGCTCGAGGCTGACCGGGATGCCGGTCCGTGCCGCGTGCTCGACGACCTTGCCGAGCCCCGAGTCGAGCCAGTCAAGCGCATCGTGCCGGGCGACACCGGGTTTCGGCACACCCGCCCAGAACGACACGGTCTCGGCATTGAGGATCGCGGCGACCTCGAGCGCGCGGGCGAGGAACGCGACCCGCCGGTCACGCCCTGCGGGGTCCGCCGTGACCAGCGTCGGTTCATGCTTGTCGCGCGGGTCGAGCAGATAGCGCGCGCCGGTCTCGATCACCGATCCCAGCCCCAGCGACCGCAGCAGCGCGCCGACGCGCTCCGCCTCGCGCGCCCAATCGTCGGCGAAGGGATCGAGGTGGTGATGATCCAGCGTGAGCGCGACGCCGTCATAGCCGGCGCCCGCGATCAGGTGCAGCGCGTCGTCGAGGCGGTGGTTGGCCGCCCCGTTGGTGTTGTAGGCGAAACGAAGCGTCATCGTGCCGCCTCCGTCTCGAGGCTCTGTTCGGACCAGGCGACGTGATGCGCTTCGGGTTCGCGGTAGAGCGGATAGAGCGGGCCGACGATCTCGTCCGCCAGCGCGGTATCGAAGAAGGGCTGACCGCCCAGCCGTGCGATCGCTTCGTCCGTCAGGCGGACGGGCCGGCGAGTCGTGCTCGCCTCGCCACCGAAGCTGACCAGCGGGCTGTCGAGCGCGACGAGTTTGGCGACGTTGCGTTCGCCGATCCGGTAATAGCTCATCGTCTCGACTTCCATGCCCGGCACGATCACCTTGACGACCGCGACGCTGGAATCCGCGGGGGACATGTCGACGTAGAGGATGTCGAATCCAGCCGCTTCCACCGCCTCCCGCGCTAACTGGCCGCGCGCGCGGGCATCAGGGACGTCGGCGCGGGGCAGGTCGGCAAAGGCATGGCGGCTGCGCTCGGCGAGCATCGTCCCGGCGAGCCAGTCGCGCAAGGTCGCGGCGTCGACGTCGGTCCAGCGCTGCATCTCCGTGAAGGCACGGCTGTCGCTCGATTTCGCGGCACCGCCGGCCTGCGCCATGAACCGGTCGATATAGTCGCGTGGCGCGATCGTCTCGGCAAGCGCCATCGGTCCATGCGCGAACGCCTTGCGCGCGCGGCTGGCGGCGTATTCGGCGATCGCCTTGGCCAGCGCCTGCACCGCGTCGGGATGCGCCGCCTCGCCGCACGCGGTCGCCATGATCGGCACCGCGGGCTCGCGCACATCGACGCCGACGCAATAGACGTTGGCGAGCCCGAACTCGTCGGTCGCGAATTTGGGTATCACGCGGACGTCGGCGGCGGCGAACCGGTTGACCAGATCGCCGATCTCGGCGGGCAGGCATTCGGGCAGGTCGATCGCGACGCCGCGGTCGAGCGCGCGGAACAGCAACCCGTTGCCGTCGCGCTGGAGGATCTCGCACAGTCCGTGGCCGATCGCCCAGTCGAGGTCCGGCCCCGCGCCCATCCCGTTGGAAATGATCGTCGTGAACGGCACGTAGCCGGGGGCCAGCTCCTTGGCGGAATAGGCGGCGAGGTCGATCGGCACGAGGACGCTCGAGCCGTCTGCCCACCGCCTGGCCTCGACCCAGTCGAGCGGCGTCTCGCGGCCGACCGGGGACCCAGCGGGAAGGCACAGCATCAGCGGATCGGCGATCCCACGTTCGCCGCGTTCGCAGACGAGGTCGGCATAGCTGCCATGCGTCTTGCCGCGCGCGGACAAGGTCAGCGTCGGCCAGACCATCTCAGCGATCTCGCCCAGCGCGCCCAGAATCGCGGCCTGGTCGGTTGCGCCATAGCCGACGCCATAGGGCATGATGCCGTCGAGGTCCGCGGTTTCGGGAAATAGCGCGACCACCCAGACGGGGATGCCGACACGGTCGATGCCGTCGATCGGGAACGCGACGATGTCGCCGGCGGGAAACGCGTCGAGATACAGATGGCAGGCCGCGTCCAACTGTTCGGGCAGGCCGGTGATAGTGCGGGTCATAGCGGGATCCTCTTCACGCCCGGCGCACGGGCCAGCGCCTCGTCGAGCACGGCGACGGCGACATCGCGGCCGACTTCGGGGGCATATTCGAACGGAGTCAGGACGGCATCGAACGCCAGCGGCGCGATCACCGCGCGGTAATGGCGGATCTCGCCATGCGTCAGCGGGATGTCCTTGTGGAACGCCTTGTGGCTGGAGATCGCGTGGCTGACGCCCGCTTCGTCCTGGTCGATCTTGAACATGTCGCCGCAGAACAGGCGCTTGCCGACCGCATCGTGGAGCGCGGCCTGACCTTCGTAATGCCCGCCGACGTGATGCAGCGTATAGCCCGGCGCGATCTCCAGTACGTCGTCATAGGGCGTCGTGACGCGGAACGCCTTGGTCATGCCGAGGTCGTCCTTGTGGATCGCGAGCATCTCGGGCGCGCAGTCGCGCTGGAGCTGGAACAGCGCGCCATAGCCATGCGCGTGACTGGCGGCGAGATAACGGATCCCGCCGAGCCGCGCGATCTGTTCGAGCATCGCGGGCGAGTAATAGGGGGCGGCCTCGAAGGCGATATTGCCGCCCTCGCGCACGATCAGCCAGCCAGTGCCGCCGAGCCCGAGATGCGGCGTGGTCGTGAACGCCCAGAGATCGTCGGCAACCTGCCGCCAGCTGCCGTCATGGCTTGCGGCGACGTCCCGCTCGGGGAGGAAGCGCCAGCCGTCCTCGGGCAGGTCGTTGCGCGTGTCGTTGCAGACCGCGCAATCGGCGGGCGCGAAGTGTCGCTGCCAGAAGCCGCAATGCGCGCAGGCATACCAGCTCAGAGGCACGATCGCGCCTCGCTATAGGCGGCGTCGAATAGGCGCATCAGCGACAGGTCCCGGTCAATGGAGAAATCATGCGCGTCGCCGCGGACGGCGGCGGCGAACGCGGCGGCCTGCGCGGCAAAGGGCGACAGTGCGGCGTCGAAGGGCAGGGCGGTCTCGTCCCCGGTGCGCGCGCAACGCCGGATCACGGTGCCGCCCTCGGTCTGGCCCATCGTGTCGGTCGCGACCAGCAAGCCGTCCTCGCCAAGGATCTCGAGCCGGCGGCGCGGCAGCACCTCGGGGCAGTTATAGGCGACATGGCTCTGGACCAGGATGCCGCCTGCGGTTCGCCCCGACAGGATGCCGCCGTCGTCGACCGGATAGTCGTGGATACGCCGCTGCAGGTCGATGTGCAGACGCGCGAGCGGTTCGTCGACGAGCATCGCCGCCAGATCGAGGCCGTGGAGCGCAAGGTCGATGACCGCGCCGCCACCGGCTGCGGCCGGATCGGCGCGCCAGTTGCACCCGCCATCGCCAGCGGTCGGCGACCAGCTCGGGTCGACCCAACAGGCGTAGACGATGCGCACCGCGATCGGTCGGCCGATCGCTCCGTCGCGGATCGCCTGCGCCATCGCGCGGTGCGCGGGGTGATGGCGCTGGTCGAACGCGGTGCCGTAGAGATGTCCCGCGACGGCTGATCCGATGGCCTCGGCATCGTCCAGCGTCGCGGCGATCGGCTTCTCGCAGAGCACCGGAACGCCCGCCGCGATCGCCGCGCGGACCGGGTCGGCATGGAGGTTGTTGGGCGTGGCGACGTAGAGGCAGTCGAGAGCGGCATCGGCCAGCATCGCCTCGGCGGTATCGTAGGCGAGGATACCGCCCGACATCGCGCTGGCCTGCGCCATCGGCGAGGGGTCGGCGATGGCGACCACGGTTCCGCCCGATGCCGCGATCCCCGGCGCCATGTAATCGCGCGCGACCCAGCCGAAGCCGACGATGCCCCACCGCATGCTCACCACCGCGCCGGCAGGTCGAGGACACGGCGGTGCCGCGCCGCATCGCCGGTATCCGACAGCCATGTGGCCGCTGCGCCATATTCCGCGCGGTAGCGATCGGAGGGCCAGCGTGGACCGGTATCACCGAGCAACGGATTGGGCACCAGCACCGCATCGGCAACCGGCATCGCCAGCCCGTCGGTCAGCGGTCGGGGCGCATCGCCGCCGGGCTCGACGATCGACCACGCCTCGATCGCGGGATCGTCGGACCATCGGGTCGGGGCGGGTGCATCCCCCGCCAGCAACGCGCGCCGCAACTCGCGTTCGTCATAGACAGTCGCATCGGGGAACAAAGTCGCCCATTCGGCGCCGTCGCGGGCGGGGCCCATCGCCCCGCCCGCGACGGCGGCGTTGTGGAGATGGCTGACGGCGAGCACGCCGCCGGGTGCCACGGCCTCCCGCAACAGGCCGGCGATACGAGGCTGATCTGGCAGGAAATAAAAGGCGTCGTGACACGCGACCAGGTCGAAGCGCTGCGCCGCGACCGGCCACTGCGCCGCGGCGTCGAACACGACATAGTCTGCGGCGGGTGCCACCCAATGCTTGGCGAGCCAGCATTTCGAGAACACCACGTCCGCGCCAATACACGCGACGCCACGCGCGGTAAGTTCGCGGAGATAATGACCGATTCCGCAGGCCAGCTCGAACGCGGTATCGGGCTGCCGCCAGTGCGCCTCGACCAGCGCGAGCCCGGCGAGATAGGTCGGATCGCTCCAGCGATGCGCGAAATAGTCCGCCACCGGTCCCATCCGGAGCAACGCCATCGCCGCGCGCAGCGACAGCGTGTCGCGTTCGCGCACCAGCTGTTTCAGCTCGCCGAGATCGGTCGCGGGGCCGGTCCACCACGCATCCTGATCGGTCAGCAGCGCCACCAGCGCATCGTCCGGGCAACCCGCGTCGAGATGGTCGAGTGCCACCGCCACCAGACCTTCGCTGTCGGTCCGCAGATACGGGATGCCGTCGACCACCGGCCAGCGCTCGCCCGGGGCGGCAAGTGAATGCGGCGTATCCGCGACCAGCGGTCGTCCGGAAAGCGGCGAGCGATAGGTCACAACAGGCCGACGTCGCTCAGCACGCGATCGTGGAACGTCTTGACCGGTCCGGCATGGACGAGCTCATAGGTGTGGAGGACGCTGTCCATCGTTGCCGATGCGGCGCGGAGATGCTGTTCGATCTCCAGCACCCGATCGAGCACGTCGGCGGCATGGAACGCGCGTGCTGCCGGGGTGGCATCGCCGGCGACCGGTGCGATCGCCGCGCGGACCTGCGCCGCGACGGCCGGGTCGAGCATCGCCATCGCCTGTTCGCGCGCGGCATCGATCACGCGGTCGAGCAGGTCGCCGAGCAGCACCTCGCCGGTAAACCCCGCATCGGGCATCGCGGCATTGTGGAAATGATGCGCCATCGACGCGAGGAACACCTCTGCCGGATCCGCGCCATAGCCGGGCGCCGCGAGCACGCCGTACACCGCGACGATCAGGCAATGCTCGGCATGGTTTTCGGCGGGCTGGAGCAACAGGCGCGGCCGACCGGGGCAGGTGACGCCCGCGCGCGGCTGCGTCGCGAGTTGCGGCACGAACCGCGGCACCGGCCCGGCCGCCGGCGCACCCTCCGGCAGCGCATCGCGCAGCTCGGCGGCGAGTGCCGGGTCGAGCAGCATCGCCACCTCGTCGAACGCGCGTTCGAGCACGGCGCGCGCTTCCGCGTCGGAAAGACCAAGCTCGGCGAGCGTGGCACGGTCGAGATCGCCAAGCCGCGCCGCGGCGAGCGCGGCGGCGACCGTGCGCCGCATCACCGCCGTCGGTGTCTCGCCCGCCGCCAGCGCGGCCCAGCCACGCGCGAACAACCGCTCCGCAATCGATCCTTCGCGCTCCGCCGAGCGGATCCGCTTCAGGTCGCCGAGTTCGCGCAACAGCGGCAGGTACGCTGCGTCAAAACTCACCGGCGGTCGAGCCAGGTGTCGAGGATCAGCTGCTGCTCACCGAAGGCGTGGATCGGCTCGCCGCCATCGGCGGTCTGCGGCATCTTGAAGAAGATCCCCATCTGGTCCTGCACGCCGCCGTCGCCGCGCGTCTGCGCGAGTGCGAGGCAGCGCGCAATCTCGATCGCGAGCGGCGCGGCGAGCACCGAATCCTTGCAGAGGAAGTTCAGCTTCAGCTGCATCTTCTGGCCGAGGAAGCCGGTCAGGTCGATATTGTCCCACGCTTCCTTGTTGTCACCGCGCGGCTTGTAATAATGGATCATGATGATGTGATCCTCGACCGGATAGCCAAGGATCTGGTCGAGGACCGACTTCTTGGTATCGACCTTCGACGCGAGGCTCTTGGGATCGTCGAGCGCGAGGCCGTCCGAATTGCCCAGGATGTTGGTCGAGAACCAGCCGTCGACGTGCAGCGCGCGGTCACGCAACGCCGGCGCGATCACGGTCTTCAGCAGCGTCTGCCCGGTCTTGCCGTCCTTGCCGGCGATCGGCACGCCGCGCTGGCTGGCAAGCTCGGCGAGCGGGGCGACGTCGGCGGCGACCGACGGCGTGAAATTGGCATAGGGCGTGTCGCTGGCAATCGCGGCATAGGCGTAGAGCATCGCCGGGCTGATCGCCGAGTCGTCGCTGTCGAGACCGCGCTCGAAGCCCTCGACGCTGCTCAGCGCGTCCGCAGCCAGATCGGCCTTGCGCTCGGTCGAGGCGAGATTGATCATCACCACCCGGTCGAGATTCCGCTCGCTCTTGAAGCGCGCGAGATCGTCCTGGATGTGCTTGACCGCGGCACGGTGCCCGGGCGCGGCGATCTTGTTGGCGCCGTCGATGTTCGCACAGAAATCGGTCGATCCGACAGCGGGCCAGGGCCGCATGTCCGACAGGCTTGCGGCCCCATTGGCAAGATCGCTCTCGGTGAGCACGCCGTGCTTGAGCGCAGCGGTCGCGAGGTCGTCATGGCTGAGGTCCCAGCCGCCGAAATGCAGATCGCGGTATGCCGACATGCCCTCGACATCGCGGCTGGCGAGCGGCAAGCCCGACAGGTCGTTCGACCCCGCGCGGATCATCGCGATCCCCGCCGCCGCGGTAGTGGCCACCGCGCCATTCAGTCCGATCACTGCGATCCCGACCCGTTCGCCCATAACTACGTCCTCTCAAAACAGAGGGCGGGGCTAGCCAACCAATAAACAAAGTCCACCGATCTATGCCAAAATGCGGGTTAAACTGCTCTGGGAATTACATATGTTTCCGATTTTCAGGTATGGTGTCAGCGGTCCGGCCCGCAAACCATCCCGTCATGGCCGCCAAATCAGCAACGATCGCCCGATCGCCCGCCTTGGAAGCATGACCCTAAATTACCGGAACCGCGATCTGGATGCCGTCGGCCGATCCAAGATCGACGGCATCGTTCACACTCATAGCGGGCGCCGCCAGCCGGCGCAGATCTCGGCTAGCCTGCACCCTCCATCCTAAACCGGTAATAGGAAAAAGGGCCCGCCGCGGTCGGCGAGCCCTGTAATCCTTGCGTCGCGCGTCAGAACCGCATGGTGGCGCCAACCGCGACGTTACGACCGAGCGAGTCGTAGCGCGCGGGGATCGTGTTGCTCCGTGCGAGGCTGATGTCGTATGAATTCGCGAGGATCGGCGGGGTCTTGTCGAGCAGGTTGTTGGCGATGAACCGCAGCGAGAAGTCCTTGGCGATCGCAAACGAGAGCGCCAGGTCGAAATAGCTGGCGGGTGCGATGTGGTAGAAGGTCGTGCGTGCCCGCTCTGGCGTGCCGCCGATCGCTTCGTCGCCCGAATTATCCGCGCTCGTCAGCGAGCCGACATAGCGCCAGTTGAACGACGCGCTGACGATGCCGTCGCCGGTAGTGTAGGTCGTCCGCAGGCCGTGCGACCATTTCGGCAGCAACTGGCTGCACCCGTTCCCGTAATAGCCGACGCAGTTGCGCTTTGGCTGGAGCGGCGAATCCTGGCTGCCGGCGAACGTCGTCAGCGAGCTGTTGAAGTTCCAGTCGACCTTGCCCGCGCCGCCGAGCGCGAGCGTATATTGCGCCTGGAAATCGATCCCGCGCGAGATCGACTTGTAATAGTTCGTCGTGCCCTGGCGGATGAAGCCGCTGGTTGGATTGCTGCTGGCCGGTGCATAGAGGATGCCGGTGCCGGGCTGGCGGACGATGCCCGAGCAGAAGAACGGATCGCCGTTCGAGCGCTGGCAGCCATCGGTGTAGTAGGTATAATCGTTATACCCCAGCGAGTTGTCGATCCTGATCTGATAGCGATCGACCGAGAACACCAGGCCGCGAATGAAGCTGGGCTTCACCACGAGGCCATAGGTCAAGGTGTAGGCGGTCTCCGGATCCGCGGTGTATCCCCCCGATTGGACGGTGCACTGGTTGCCGTCGCCCTGGTTACACAGCAGCGTGGGGCTGCCATACAGCGCGTCGGACAGCCCGGTCGCACGGCAAACGTCGCGTGACGCGACGGGCGTGCCGTAGCTGATGGCGCCGGTGGTTGGATTGGTCGTGACGGTCGGTGCGCAGAAATCATTCTGCGAGCCGCCTTGCAGGCCATAGCTGATGTTCCGCGCCTGGCCGATCTCGATCACCGTCGGTGCGCGCTGCGCCTTGTTGTACGACCCGCGGAACGTCAGATCGCTGACGGGGGCGTAGATGCCCTCGATCTTCCAGGTGTTGAAGGTCTTTGGATTGCTGCTGTATTTCGACACGCGGTAGCCGCCGTTCGCCTGCAACAGATGCGCGAAGGGTCGATCCTCGATCAGCGGCGCCTGTACCTCGATGTTCGATTCCCACACGCTCTGCGAGATGTCGAGGTCGTTGCCGCCGTTCAGGTCGCGGTAGAAGGTGTCGGCGGTCGAGGTGTAGTTGTCGTGACGATATTCGGCGCCGAGCGCGATTGCCACGCCCTGGGTGGCAAGCGGCGAGGTGACGCCGTATTTGCCGAGATCGCCGGTGACGGAGATCAGGCCGTCCCAGAGCGTCCCCACGCCCTTCGTGGTGCCACCGGGTGCGGTGAACAGCCAGCTCGCCAGCGGCTGGCCAGGGGTGTTGGCGGTGAAGGCGTTGAACGGCACGCAGCCCGCGACGCCGCTGGCGCAGGTCGCCACGCCGTTCACGTTGACGACGTCGAGCGACTGGTTGACGCGGTTGTAATCGGGGAGGTTCCCGTAATTCACGACCTGCTGGTTGCGGGCGTAGACTCCGCCGACGTCCCAGGTCCAGATATCGTCGACCTTGCCGCGGAAGCCACCGGTCGCGCGAACGCCGCTGTTGATATAGGTATCGGGAATGTCGGCGAGATCGTTAAAGCGATAGCGCAGCTCGATCGGTGCCTTCGTGTTCGTCCCCGCCGCACCGCCACAGATCGCGGTCGCCTGCGACCCCGACAGATACGGATTGTTGCAGTTCACCCGATAGGGCTGGTCGCCATAGACGGTGTAGCTGTAGATCCGTGCCGGATAGACGTTCTCGGACTTGTCGCGGAACCAGATGCCCGATCCGTAGACTTCGATATCGGAGGTCAGATCCGCGCTGACGAAGCCGCCCGCGTTCCACCGCTCCGACCCGCGCTGATAGGAATAGCCGTCATACGGGTTGGCCGCGTTGCCCGCTCCCACGCCGTAGGGCACGAAGGTGCGCGTACCGTTCGGATCGTTGACGTAGGCGGCACCGTTGTTCGCGCCCGAGCGCGGCGAGACGTAGCCGCTGCGCGAATAGGTCGAGAGCGAGCAGGAGAGCGGGCCGTCCTTGCCAGTCTGGATCAGCTGGCATGCCGAGGTGGAGCGCGCGTCATAGTCGACCGCATCGGTATGGCGGTAGTTGACGAAGCCCGACAGGCGCAGCTTGCCGTCGAACAGCTTCTTGCCCGCGGTCACGGTGATGTCGGCGCGGCCACCGTCGTTGCTGAAACCGCGCGGGCTGCCGAAGCTGTTCGCGCGCGCCAGCGATGAGACGATCGTGTCCTTGTTGTCGTGGTTGTAGAAATTATAGTTGCCGTCGATCTGCAGCCCTTCGAAATCCTTCTTCAGGATGAAGTTGACCACGCCCGCGACCGCATCAGACCCATAGACCGACGAGGCGCCACCGGTCAGCACGTCGACGCGCTCGAGCAGCGACGGCGGTATGATCCCGACGTCCGCGCCGTTCTGCGTGCCGATGCGCTTGCCGTCGATCAAGGTCAGCGTGCGCTCGAAGCCCAGGCTGCGCAGCTTGATGCGCTGGCGGCCGTCCGAATCCTGATAATTCTGCTGCGCGTCCGGCGCGATCTGCGGAAGGCGGTTGAGCACGTCCTCGATGTTGGTCGGCGCCTGCGCACGGATGTCCTGCGCGGTCACCGACGTGATCGGCGCAGCCGACGTCATGTTCGGGCGCTGGATGCGGGATCCGGTCACGACGACCGTATCGTCCGATGCGGGTGCGGGTGCGCGATCGGGTGCGGCAAGCGCGGTAGTGGCGTCCGCCTCGACCTTGGCCTGCGCAGGATCCGCTGCAATCTCCTGCGCCATTGCCGGGACCGCGCAGAACAAGAGCGACCCCGCAAGAGCAATGCGCGACACCGTCTGGTCGAAGATCATATACCTACCCCTTATCCGGCTGCGCCCTGAAGCTTTGACCGGTTCGATCGACAGATTCCGTCGATCGCCTGCATTCGTCAATACCCAAACAATACCTTTAAAGTGCATTTGTGTTGAATTGTTGCGAAATGGCATTCTCTAGTGGCGCTACGGTGGATATGAGAATGGATCGCCGATCGACGCGGTAGAGGCGACAGGGCCGGTTTCGGTATCTTAGCGTCAGGGCGGACACGCGGGTGTCGATCTGGGGCTCGCCAACCGGCACCTTGCCGCCGCTCGTTAGAACGAACGGCAGCGTGCCGTTGATTGCCCCCACAGGCTGGCAGGCGGCTTTCCTCTCCATTCGCGACATCCATGACGAGGATCATTCGCCAAGCGCATTCGGCGCGGGGACGAACGAATGCCTGAAGTAGGGGAGCGGGGGAGGGTGCGCGGATCTCCGGCTTATGGTCTGAACCGCAGACGCGCTCGGTGCTGAGGGTAGCCTAATCGGGTGCGGGACCTAAAAGGGCGGCATGGCTGGCCTCTTCAATCGCCTTTTACCGTCCAAGCGCTGGACGCCGTCGCGATATAGGGCGTTGCTGCGTGCGCGCGGACCGCGATCGACGCAGTTCCGGACGCGTGGCGCGATCCTGGTCGGCGCGATCCTGATCGGGATCGTCGCGACGCTGTTTGCCCAGGCGGCCGATTGGGCGGCCGAGGTTTTCAGTCGGTTTGCCGCGAGGTGGCACTGGGTGCCGCTGATCACGACGCCGTTGACGTTCATGGGGCTGGTCTGGCTGACCCGTCGCTATGCGCCGCTCGCGCGGGGATCCGGTATTCCGCAGGTGATCGCGGCGCAGGCCAATCCGAACGACGCTACCAGAACGCTCATCTCGATCCGGACGGTCGCGGCCAAGGCGGTGCTGACGATCGGCGCGGTGCTGGGTGGCGCATCGGTCGGTCGGGAAGGGCCGACCGTCCAGTTGGCGGCGGCCGTCATGGGATTCACGCACCGTCTTGTCCGCGTGCCCTTGCGGGGTGGGGTCGTCATCGCTGGTGGTGCTGCGGGCGTCGCGGCGGCGTTCAACACGCCGCTCGCCGGGCTGCTGTTCGCGATCGAGGAGCTCGCATCCGCCTATGAGCAGAGGGTGACTCTGCTCGTCCTCGCCGCGATCGTCATCGCGGGGATGGTCGCGCAGTCGGTGCAGGGCGACTATATCTACTTTGGCGCGATCGGCGCGCATATGCCGTTGCTGTCCGCGTTGCTCGTCGCGCCGGTCGCAGGGATCGCGGGTGGCATGACCGGCGGGCTGTTCTCGCGCATTCTCCTGGCGATGGCGGTCAGCCGCACGCGCGTGACGGGATGGACGCGCGCGCATCCCGTCGCGTTCGCCGGTGTCTGCGGGGGTGTCGTCGCGGTGCTCGGCGTGGTGACCGGGCTGACATGGGGAACCGGCTATGCGCCAGCGCGCGCGATGATCGTCGGCGTGGATGCGCCGCTCTGGTTCGGGCCGGCCAAGCTGGTCGCCACCGCCGCGACGGCGATCGCGGGCCTGCCCGGCGGGATCTTCGCGCCGTCGCTCGCGGTTGGCGCCGGCGTCGGCAACCTGCTGCGGGAGGTCTTCCCGGGCGAGCCTGCAAGCGCGATCGTGATCCTGGGCATGGTCGCCTATTTCGCGGGCGTCGTCCGTGCGCCGTTGACCGCGGTCATCATCCTGTCGGAGACGACCGCGAGCCGCGGCCTCATGCTGCCGATGTTCGCGACCGCGTTCATCGCGGATGCGGCCAGCCAGTGGGTGTGCCGCGAGAAGCTGTACCATGGTCTATCGAAGACCTTCGCCATGACGGAGACGGCCCGATCCACCTGAACCCCGTACCGCTCCGCGCGAGGCTCGCGAACGTGACCCTTCGATCACGAACGTTGCGCCGATGGCAGGCAATGGTGTTTCGTGCGGGATTCAGCGGGTCGAACGATCCACTGCCGTGCCCCTTACCGGCGTCGGCGTCGCCGGCCTTCACGATCTTGAACGTCGTGCGGACCGCGCGATAACCTGCGGATCCCTGTAGCAGCGTACGGTAATCGCGCAGGGTATCGTCGAGCGAGGGGGAAGGGCGGTCCGCGGTCTGGCGCGCGTTCGGCTGCGACGGACATGGTCGGTCGATACGGATCCGCCTGCGTCTGAATCAAGCGATAGCAGGCCATAGCTGCCTGTAGGTCTGCTCGAACACGACAATGTCGTCGGGGTCCTCCATCGTTTCGCCCACACGCTTTGCATGACGAGCGGCCCAGCTTTCGATCGGCTTGCGCATCAGAGGCAGGTTCGCGTGCATCGCCGCAAGCGTGTTGGTCAGGCGAAGGGAAACCTCGACCTCTTTACCACCTTCGCGAAGGATTGGTCCGAAGGCGTCGGTCAGCATATCGTCGAGCGAAGGTCTGCCAAGATACACCCGGTGACGTCCGGTATTTTCGCCGCTTGCGTTCGTCGGTTGCGACCGGAGCGTCAGGAACACCCGCAAAAGCGCATTCAGCACCTCGATTCCGGTCCCGGGATCATTGGTCGCCGGCGCCAGCGCGCGACTGGCGATCTCGGACAGCGCGATCAGGCCCAGGCGGGGGTCCTGGTCGAAGCTGCGGTGCCGTTCGATGGTGAAGCTCCTGATCAGTGCCGCGCGTACCGCATCGTCGACAGGACCTTCGACGTGAACGAGATCGCGCATCGGATGCACCATCGTCCCCGGCAGCACGCCGACGTGGATCCCGAACTTGTTACGCTCGGCGATGGCCCGAAGCGCCGCGACGTCGATATGCGTGACATAGCCGGTCTGTGATCCGGCGATTGCCACCGCACCCGGCGGTACGGCGATCGCCGCACGTCCGCCCAGGTGCGGCGCAGCCGCGAAGCCTGTCATGGCTCGGGTCGCGGCCTCCTCGACGCGATCGATCACGTCGGCCATGCGCCCGAACGCAGTGATATGGCCGATCCAGCGCAGGAGAGTGCCGACCACCAGCATGATGATGACGACGGTCGCGGCGAACAGGATGATGCGGCCGTCATGGCCATAGGCACTCGTGTTCAGCCCGACGATGCCGACCATCGAAAAGACGAACGCGCCGAGAAACGTCGACAACGCGTTCTGCGACGTCGGATCGCTGACCATCAGCTGCGTCGCACGCGGTGTGGCGAGCTGCGTTGCGGACGAATAGGCGCTCACCATCGCTGTCAACGAAAACGTCGTCACCGCCAGCATGCTGGACGCCATGATCTGGAGAATGGTGCCAACCGAACGCTGGCCGATGTCCACGTCGAATGTGTAGGGAAGGTACGGCGTGATGATGCCGGCGAGGATCGCCAGGGCCACGCTGAGCAGGCTGATGACGCCGGCGCGGAACCAGATTTGCCGGGCGATGCGATGGAGGATCCACGTCCATCGTTTCATGTCATGTTCCCTTGATTACCGTTTCTCGCCATCGCCACGCCTGAAGCCTTTTGGCTAATGAAAACAACGCTCGCTACCCGAGCATAATTCATTTTGCCGAAGAAATACGGATCGCCGAGGCTGGGATCTCCGACGTGCGCGACGGACGACTGCCTATCGGGTCGGTAGCCTCGCGCTGCCGAGCCCATGCGGGCGATTGTTGCGCATGGCGCGTGCAACGCACGCTCGCTTTCTTCCAATAGATTGAACCTATCAAGCAGCGCGCATGGGCCCGGAACACGGTCTAGATTGGCGATCAATGGGCCGAAGTTCGAAAGCGGGTTGGACACCCCGAACGTCCGGTTACGGGGCAATGCGCCGGCATTCGTCAGGCCGTCTCGAACCCCTGCTTGGGCCACACGCAGTCGACAAGTCGCTCCGCGCGCGCTGGAGAGCTCGTCTCGGCATCGCGAGTTATCTTCCGACCCGCAGTGTCGCCACCGGCTTCGTGTCGTCTTCGTTGTTCCGATCCCGCCCGTTCTGGAACGAAAGGTCGAGATCCACCAGTTCCTGCGCCTCGCTCGTGCGCGCGAAGTTCCGTTGCAGGCGGATCAGCACATGGCCGGGGCCGTTCGGGTTGATCCGGTCGGCGTCGTAGCCATTGATGCGCACCCGGTACGGACCGGCCGGGGCGCGGCGGATGGCGTATTCCTCCGGCCCATAGCCGTCGGTCATGTCGTTGGATATCTGCCCGCCGGCGCTGCTTCGCTTGTTCGAATACATGACGCGCTCGCCATTGGGTTCGTCGATCCAAAGGTCGATGTCGGCGTCGTCGGCGGTCCATTCGATCACGATGCGCGCATCGGTGTCGGTCAGGCCGACGAGGCGCTTGTCGAGCGTCCAGCGCCCGCCTGCCGCGTTGATCGGTGCGACGAGCGCGTTCGCCTCCATCAGAGCGATCACCTCTATCCCGTCGAAGTCGCCCGACGCGGGGTTCAGCGCAGTGTCGACCAAAACCTGGAACGCGCGCTCCAGGTCGCCGCGTCCTGCGCGGCCGGCAGACCTGCCACGGGCCGCGAGCGCCAGCGCGAGATCGCGGGTCGGCTGGGGCCGGAACTCTGCATTGGCGGCGGCGAGCTGCTCCGTGAGCTCGACCGCGCGATCGAAGGAACGATCGCGCTCGAGCCGGAAGGCGACGATCTGACGCGTCTCGTCGTCGCTGGTCGGCAGTTCCAGCGCGGACAGCAGCAGCAACGCGGCGGTGGCCGCATCGCCCTTCTGCCGGAACCACTCTGCCGTATCGAGGTAGAACGTCGGCACGAAACCGTACTGACGTTCCTGATCGAGGAGCACGGCAAATCGCTCGGGGGGCGCACCGTTGTCGAGCGCAGCGATATAGGGGCGCTTGGCAATCAGGTCCGCCATGTCGAGCTTTATCGCAGCAGGAGGCGGCTCCTGAGCGGTCGGAAGCCAATCCTGGCGGATTGCGCCGGTGACGACGACGTCGCCCGGGTTGCTTCCCTTGGCGACAGGCGGGGCGGGCGCCGCGATAATGGGCGGCGGCGGCGTCATGACGGCCGGCTGGTCCGGTTCGGAAGTGGGCGAAGGCGGCGGCGGTGCTGGCGGCGGCGGCGGCGGCGGCGGAGGCGGAGGAACGCCGATTTCGCCTGTCCCGTCGCGGTGCATGCGCTTCACCTGATCGCGGGTGGCCGGCACGAAGCGTGTGGCCCACCAGGCGCGTCGGTCGCGCCACTGGCCGACTACGAAGTCGAGCCGCGCCTGCCGGGCATCGCGACGCGCGCTGTCCTGATCCCGCTTGGCCTTGCCATATTGCGCCAGCCATTCCTTGCTGAAGCCGTCCGGCGGGGTCAGGTCGGCGCGCAGATACTGGTCGGGGCGCTCCAGCACCAGAAACGACATGCCGGGGCCGGCGACCTGATAACGGCGTGCGGTGTCCGCCATGGCGGCGTGTTGCGCAGGGTCGTCCGCGAGGTCTGCGACACGCGCCGCGGCCCAAAGCGCCGCGGGTCCCTCGGCGGCGATCGATGCAGCCCCGGCATTGTAGCGCCGCTCGCCACCGCGGCCGAGCCGCACCACCACGCCCCCCGCAGCCGGCATCGGACCGACGAGAAGCCATTGGCCCGGACCAGCCGGCATGGCGCGTGCGTCGATCCGCCGTCCGGCCGCGTCGCGGACGGAGAGGGGAGTCGCTTCGCCCGCGCTGAGGCTGGCCAGCGCCTTGTCCTTGCCGCCGGCGGCCAGGCGGACGACGGCACCGCCCGTGCGCTGCGTTAGTCGCGCGAGCCGTGCGCCGTTCGCGCTTGGCGCGGCGGTAAGGGCTGCAAGCCGACAATCGGGCACGAAGGTGGCGCCGCGATCGATCGTGACCTCTCCGTCGGACACCAGCACGCATCGCGTCGCCGCGGGCAGCGCCAGCGCATCGAGCCGCGCGAGCGAGGTGCCGCCGCGATAGGTGACGCGGGCAAGCGCTGCCCGCAACGCCGCGGCGTTCGCGACCGTCGTAACCTGCGGCCGGTCGCTCGCGAAAGTGATGAGGTCGATGGCAGTGGGCGCGGTCCGTTCAGCAAGGCGCACCAGCATGTCCGCCTCCAGATCAGTGCGGGCCGCGCGGTGGGAGAGCGAGCGGTCCCAATAAACGCGCAGCCGCCCGCCGCGCGCCGGCGTCTTGGGCTCGCCCGGTGCTCCGTCGGCGATCGCGAAAAAGGCCTGCCCGCCTGGGCGGTGCGTGACAACCATCGGCGCGGCGACCGCGCCGCCGGTAATCGTCAGCCCCTCACGCATCACCGCACGGCCGAGCATAGCTTCACCCCGCCAGCTCTCACCGCTGCGCGTCAGGTCGAGCGGCTGGCCGGCGAAGCGGACGGAGGGCGCGGTGGCATAGCCGTCGGCGTCGACCGCTACCGTTACCCGCCCGATCGCCGCGTCGCGCGCGAACGGCAACACCAGCCCCACGGCCGGGTCGAGCGCCGCCACGAAGGTCAGTCGGAAGCGGCGGGGATGGGCCGCGTCCACGGGAAAGATGCGCGTCGTGAACCGGTTGCCGACGACCTCCGCCAGCCCGGGATCAATGCCCGCACGCACCTCGTCCTCATAGACGTTGCGTGCCTTCGGCGCCTCCAGCAGCTGGCCGGGGATCATCCTGCCGCCGACGTCGAGCGCATAGCCGGTGACGACCGCGTCGGCGGGAAGCGTCAGTGACAGGTTCGCCTCATGGCCGTCCGCGTCGTCCGAGCCGATCAGCATCTCGACTGAAACGTCGGCAATGCGGCCGACGAGATGCGCGCGCAGGTCGAGCGCATCGATGCGCAGGTGGACCGCCGGTCCGTCGTCGCGCCGGATACCGCGCTCCGCCTCGCTCAGCGTCGGATTGTTCTGTGCCCAGGCCGCGGAGGACAGGGTGGCGATGGCGACCGCCAGCATCAACAAACGAGACACGGGGCTGCTCTCCTCAACGCAACGGCGAGACTGGCAAGCTTTGCGCTCACGAGCAACCAGGTGGGCGATTAAACTGAACAGCCGGATGTGAACGAGTGTCTGGAACGGGGAACGACGCCGTCGTTGCCGAACGACTGTTTTGGGCGTTAGCGGAATGGCCGGTATTGGTGGATTGCGGACAGGCCGCTTTGACGCAATCATCCGGAATTGCGGCCATCAATTGCGAGTGCGCGATGCTCCGCGGGCGCCTTGATGGATTGAGAGATCGTCTGTCAGCTCCAGTAAGAGGAACTGGCGAAAGCTGTCGGCGACGATCGCATCTGGCAGGCCGCCAATAAGGGCAATTTTTCCGCGGTTCGGTCCGTCCGAGCAGCAGATCGCCCATGCGTAGCACCAAATTAGGTAGTCCGAGAATATGAGATAAGCGTGCTTTTCACGTTCTATCTCGTCATTGACTTTGCCCGGCGGGCCATCTGGACATTCATCTGGGATAGATTTTATTTCGTCTGCAGCCCACCACTGGGTGCCGATGTCATCCATGTATGTTGTTCGTGGCGCGGCATTTAACAGATAAGATCGAAATTCATCGGGGAGGCGGATAGAGTAGCGGTCTTCAAGCGCCTTGATCTGGACTTCTGCGCAACCCGGTGAATAGCTTTTCGGGTCAGAGGATGCCCAAAATCGGGCAAGAGCTTTAAAGAGACGTTCTCCACCTTGGTCGAACAGCGTCGGATCAATGGGCGAGATGCCCGTGCGATGCAGCCCTGCGGGTTGCTTCGCCTTTCGTAACCAATCGAACACAAACTTCCCCCGCCGAAGATGACCGTCGCCTTCAATGCCAAGCTGAACCAACGGCAGGTTCGGGGCAAGTCGATCAAACCCCTGAGCGGCGGACTATGGGCGGAAGCGTCCGACCACGAAGGCACGCGTTAGCTGTTGAGCGCCGCCCGCCTGGGGTATCGTTGAGATACATCGTGGCATCGCGATCGCCTGTCCGACACTTTGTGTCGGTCAGCACGCGGCGCCCCCGGCGCGTGAAATTAATGTCCCCGAAGTGCCCCAACATCATGCTGGATGCCCCTGGTCCATCGTCGACCAGGTCGAATGTCGAATGTGGAGATTTCCGCGGGCTTACAAGCACTCGCGGCGGTTTCGGCATCCTCGTGAACGAGGAAAATGGCTCCCTGAGTAGGATTCGAACCTACGGCCACTCGATTAACAGTCGAGAGCTCTACCGCTGAGCTATCAGGGAACGTTGCCGGAGGCGGCTCTATAAACGGCCAGTCGGGCGATGCAAGCGGGTTTCTCGTAAAAAGTGAACTTCGGCCGGAAATCGACGGTCAGGCGACGAACTGTTCCATCGTGATGCGATCGTCGAGCGCGTGCTCAGGGTCGAACAGCAGGGTCAGCTCGCGTGCGCGGTCCATGCAGATGTCGACGCGCGCCACGTCGCGGATCTCGCGCTGGTCGGCGACCGCGGACACCGGGCGCTTGCCGGGGTCGAGCACGCGGATGCCGATGCGGGCCTTGTCGGGCAGGATCGCGCCACGCCAGCGCCGCGGGCGGAACGGGCTGATCGGGGTTAGCGCGATCATGCCCGAACCGAGCGGCAGGATCGGGCCATGCGCCGACAGGTTGTACGCGGTCGATCCCGCCGGTGTGGCGACCAGGATGCCATCACAGGCGAGTTCGGGCAGGACGATGCGGTCGTTCACCGTCACTTCCAGATTGGCCGTCTGGCGGGTCTCGCGCAGGAACGACACCTCGTTGATCGCGGGCAAGGTGTGAGTCCGGCCGTCGACGCCGATCGCGGTCATGCTGAGCGGGATGACCTTGAACGGCTTGGCGCGCTCCAGCCGGTCGCCGAGCCCGTGATGGCGCCATTCGTTCATCAGGAAGCCGACGGTACCCAGGTTCATCCCGAACACGGGTACGGGCGGCTTGCGGGGCTCCAGCATGGCGTGGAGCGTCTGGAGCATGAACCCGTCGCCGCCCAGCGCGATGATGACGTCGGCGTCCTCGACCGATACCCACTCGCCCATGTCGGCGAGTTCGGCCTCAGCGGCACGAGCGGGCGGGGTGTTGGACGCAACCAGCGCCCGCCGCTCGTACCGACTCATCCGCCGGTGACGCTCATGTGGCGCGCGACGGCGGGGCCTTCGCCTTGGCCAATTCGGAAGTCGTGCGCCTTTGGCTTGGCGAACAGGCCTGCGTCGATCGCTTCGTCGAGACCGGCAGTACCGCCTTCGCGCAAGGCTGCCTTGAGATCGACCTGATCGTCATGGCCCAGGCACATGTACAGCTTGCCCTCGGTCGTCAGGCGGACGCGGTTGCAGCCTTCGCAGAAATTGGCGGTCAGCGGCGAGATCAGCCCGAGCCGGGTACGCGTGCCATCGACGTTCCAGTAGCGGGCGGGGCCGCCGGTCTTGTGCGCATCGCGTGCGAGCGTGAACTGCTGCCCAAGTTCGTCGAACACCTTGGTGAGCGGCAGGAAGCGATCGGTGCGGTCCTCGTCGATCGCGCCGAGCGGCATCGTCTCAATTAGCGACAGGTCGAAGCCCTCGTCGCGGCACCACGCCAGCATCGGCGCGATCTCGTCCTCGTTGAAGCCCTTGAGCGCGACCATGTTGATCTTGATGGCGAGGCCCGCGTCGCGCGCGGCGTAGATCCCGCCGATCACCTGCGCGACGTCGCCGTGGCGCGTGATGTAGCGGAAGCGCTCGGGATCGCGGCTGTCCATGCTGACATTGACGCGGCGGATGCCGGCATCGACCATCGCCTCGGCATGCTGCGCGAGGCGCGTGCCGTTGGTCGTCATCGTCAGTTCTTCGAGGCCGGAACCGATATTGTGGCCGAGCCGCTGGACGAGTTCGGCAACGTCGCGACGCACGAGCGGCTCGCCGCCCGACAGCCGGATCTTGGTCACGCCGCGCGCGATGAAGCGCTCGGCGATGATCGCGATCTCCTCGAGGCTCAACAGCTTGGCGCGCGGCAGGAACGTCATCTGCTCAGACATGCAGTAACGGCACCGGAGGTCGCAGCGGTCGGTCACCGAAATCCGCAGATACTTGATCGTGCGGCCATGCGTATCCTGCAACGGCTTTTGCGTGAGGGATGGCGCGAGCGTCATGCCAGCAGAGCTAGGACGTGGCTGCTCCGGTAACAAGGCCAGATCGGCCGCAGCTGGTGTTGCAAATGCATTGGCGGGGGGCGATGCGCCAGCTAAGCTCGCACCGATGGGGGAGGGTGCGACGGATATGGAAGACATGCAGACAGCAACGACGCTGTTCGCGGTATCGTTCCGTCAACGCGGTGAAATCGCGGAGATTCTCGCGCGCGCGGGGGCGGGTGCGGACTGGCAGGCGGCGGTGTTCGGCGATGCCGTCGCGATCGAAAGCCGGTTCCTCGCGAGCGGCGCGGCCGTCGCGTTGATCGATGCGCGCGGCGACCTGGACGAGGGGCTGGCGGCGACGCTCGCGCTGGGCGGACTGGCCGCCACCAATGGCGCGGCGCTGCTCGTGCTGGTGTCGCGCGGCGACGTCGAGGCGATCGGCGAGTTCTTCGATGCAGGCGCCACGCAGTTCCTCACCAGCCCGGCGACCGACGGCGAACTGGTCCAGGCGCTGCGGTTCGCCGGGCGGCATGCGGTGCGCAGCGCGGGCAGCGCGATCGATCGCCGCCGCATTCCCGGCGCGTCGCTGTACGACCGCGAGACCGGCGACGTCCGCCGCTGGATAATCGGCCGGATCGCCGCCGATTGCCCGGTCGCGGTGGTGCTGGTGTCGTTGTCGCGGCTCGACATCGTCAACGCCGCGCATGGCCGGCCTGCCGTCGACGCGTTGATCGAGACGGCGGTACGACGGACCGAACGCGTCGCGCACGCGGCGATCGGGGTCGATTCAATGGTCGCGCGGCTTGGCGGCTCGGAATTCGCGCTGGTGCTGGAGGCGTCGGGTGCCGCGGTGACGGCGGCGATCACCGCGCTGGATGCGGCTCTCGCACGGCCGTTCCGCGTGGCGGATACGCGCGCGGTGCTCGGGTGCCGGTTCGGGGTGGCGCAGCGCCAGCCGGGCGACGACGCTGCGGCCCTGCTGCGCCGGGCGAGCGAGGCGCTGGCGGAGGCCAAGGCGAGCGACGGGTCGGTGCTGCACGTGGCGTTGCCCGACGGGGTCGCGCCGATCGATGCGCTGGCGATCGACCTGCACCACGCGATCGAACGCGACGAGATCGATCTGCGCTGGCAGCCGCAGGTCGAGATTGCGGGCGGCCGGATCGCCGGGGTCGAGGCATTGGCGCGGTGGAACCACCGGACGCTCGGGCCGCTCGGCGCGGATACGCTGTTCGATGCGGCCGACCGCGCGGATCTGGGCATCGCGTTGTCGGATCACATCCAGCGCCTCGTGCTGGCGCGGGCGGTGGCGTGGCCCGCCGCGCTGGGGACGTTGCGCGTGTCGCTGAACCTGACCGCGGCGGATATCTCGCGGCCCGGTTTCGCGGCGCTGTTCCTCGCGCGGGTCGACGCTAGCGGCTTTCCACGCGGCCGCCTGACCGTCGAGATCACCGAGACCGGGCTGATCGAGGATCTCGCTGTGGCATCGGCGTTGCTGGCGGAACTGCGCGGGGCAGGGTGCCGTGTCGCGATCGACGATTTCGGCACGGGCTATTCGAGCCTTGCCTATCTCAAGTCGTTGCCGCTCGATTACGTCAAGATCGACAAGTCGCTGGTCCGCGATATCGACGGCAGCGCGCGCGACCGCGTGGTGGTGGCCGGCGCGATCACGATGGCGCGATCGCTGGGGCTCGCGGTGATCGCGGAAGGCGTGGAGACCCCGTCGCAGCTCGAGCTGCTTACCGCGGGCGGCTGCGGCCTGTACCAGGGCTTCCTGTTTTCCGAGCCGGTCGACGAGGCGGTGCTGCTGGATCTGGTGGAGAGAGAATGATGCGCCATCTGATGCTGCCGGTCGCGATGATGGCCATCGCGGCGGCACCGGTGCCGCTAGCGGCCCAGATTCCGGCCCCGATTCCGGCGGCAACCGCGATCCGCCAGGCGATGGAGGCGAGCGCCGCAGGGTGGAATGCGGGCGATCTCGCGCGGTTCATGGCGGTCTATGCCGATGATGCGGTGTTCGTGACGCCCAAGGGGTTGCTGCGCGGCAAGGAGGCGATCTCCGCCAAATATCGCCCGAGCTTTCGCGGCGTCGGCAACGCGCGCGGCACGCTTTCGTTCGCGTTCCTCGAGATGCGTGGGATCGACGCGCGCCACGCGATGCTGTTCGCGCGCTGGACGCTGACCGGGCCGTCGACCGCGGAAAGCGGCATGACGACCCTGGTCTTTGAACGGCGCGGGGCAGTTTGGCAGATCATCGCTGATCACAGCAGCTGACCGGCCCACGCGCTTACCGCGATTGACGCTCGGCGCCGGCCGCACGGACGTCGGCGATCGTCGGATATCCGTTGACCGCCATCAGCAGGTCCGCCTCCGCGAGCAGGCATTTGAGGACGTGCGCCGCGCCCTCCGCGCCACCGAGCGCCAGGCCGTAAGCATAGGGCCGACCGACACCGACCGCGGTCGCGCCCAGCGCCAGCGCCTTGACCATGTCGGTCCCCGATCGGATGCCCGAATCGAACAGCACCGGCGTGCGCCCCGACGCGGCGACGACCGCGGGCAGCATGTCGATCGCGGCGATGCCGCCATTTGCCTGCCGCCCGCCATGGTTCGAGCAGTAGATCGCGTCGGCGCCAGCATCGATCGCGCGGCGCGCATCGTCGGGGTGGCAGATGCCCTTCAGCACCAGCGGCAATTTGGTCAGCGAGCGCAGCCACGGCATGTCCGCCCAGGTCAGCACCTTGCCGAACACGCCGGACCATTGCTGCACCGCTGCGGCCTTGTCCTCCTCGGGCGTCCGGTCGAGCAGACCGCGGAACACCGGGTCGCTGAAGTAATTGGCCAGCACGTGCCCGCGCAACTGCGGGAAGTTCGCCGCATTCAGGTCGCGCGGTCGCCAGCCCGTCACCCAGGTGTCGAGCGTCACGACGATCGCCTTGTACCCGGCGGCCTCGGCACGGCAGACGAGGCTCTCGGTCAGCGCATCGTTTTTCGGCGTGTAGAGCTGGAAAAAGCCGGGCGTCTCGCCGAGCTGTGCGGCGACGTCCTCGAGCGGATCGTTCGACAGCGTCGACTGGCACAGCGGCACGCCGGTGATCGCCGCCGCCCTGGCCGCCGCGAGATCGCCGTGACCGTCCTGCGTACAGATGCCGTTGATGCCCACCGGGCTCATGAACAGCGGGGTCGGCAGCGTCATGCCGAACAGCTCGACCGACAGGTCGCGGCGCGAGCAATCGACCATCATCCGCGGCGTCATGCCCCAGTGCGCAAAGGCATCGGCATTGTGGCGCTGGGTATGCTCGTCGCCGCACCCGCCCTGCAGATAGGTGAGCGTCGCGGGGGGCAGCGCGGCGGCGGCGCGCGCCTCCAGCGTTGCGAAGTCGACCGGCACCCCCGGCAGCACGCCGTTCAGGCCCGCAAAGTAGATCGCGTTCTGGTAATCGCCGAACTGCGGCGGACGCTTCGGTGGCACGGCCATCATCCTCTCCTTCTGTTTTGCGGCCCTTGTACGCTGCGGCGCATGACGAAGTCATTCCTTCTGCCCAACGGTCGAAGTCATTCCTTCTGCCCAACGGTGACGAAGTGATTCCTTGTGCCTAAGGGATGGACGACCGTTTACAGAAAGTCCGACGATGTCCCTTCGATCGCCTCTCTTCCTGCTGTTGGCACTCTCCACGAGCGCGATCGGCCAGACGCCCGCCGCCGACCCGAACGCGTATCTTGAGGATATTCACGGTAAGCGTGCGCTCGACACGGTCGCCGCGTGGAACACGCGCTCGCTGGCGGCGCTCGAGGCCAAGCCCGGCTATGCGGACTATCGCCGGCGCGCGCTCGACCTGTTGCAGGCGGATCGCCAGATCGCGAACCCCGACCAGATCCTCGGCGATCAGGTGCTGAACCTGTGGCAGGACAAGGCGAACGTGCGCGGGCTGTGGCGGGTCGCGTCGCTCGCGTCGTTCACGCGCGGCAAGCCCGTGTGGCGGACGCTGATCGACGTCGATGCGCTGGGCAAGGCCGAGGGCAAGAGCTGGGTCTGGAAGGGCGCCACCTGCCGCTCGCCATCCTATGATCGCTGCATGGTGGCGCTGTCGAACGGCGGTGGCGACGCGGTGGTCGAACGCGAATTCGATATCCCGTCGGGCAAGTTCGTCGCCGACGGTTTCTCCGTACCGATCTTCAAGACGCGGCTGAGCTGGGCGGGGCCCGATGCGCTGTACGTCGCGACCGATTTCGGTGCGGCCAGCCTGACCAAGTCGGGCTACCCGCGCACCGCCAAGCTCTGGAGGCGCGGCACGCCGCTTGGTGCGGCAAACGAGATCGCGAGCGCGACGCAGGATGATGTCGGGATCAACGTCAGCGTGTTTCCCGATGGCGACCGCACCTTTCCACTGGTCGTGCGCGACGTCGATTTCTTCCATTCGAAGCGCAGTCATGTCGCCGACGACGGACGGCTGGTGGCGACGCCGCTGCCTGACGATGCGGTGATCAATACCGTGCTCGACGGCCGACTGATCGCCACGCTCGCGTCCGACTGGCGCGGCGTGCCGAGCGGATCGGTGGTGGCGTATAGCATCGCCGACGTGCTGGCGGGGCGCGCACCGACGATCGAGCGCGTGCTGGTGCCGACCCGGACACAGGCGGTCGAACAGGTCGATTCGAGCCGGTCGGTCCTGTGGGTCAAGATGCTCGACGATGTGTCGGGGCGGCTCGTGTCGCTGACGCGCGGCGCCGACGGTGTCTGGACGCCGTCGGTCGCAGCCTTGCCCGCCGCATCGACGATCCATCTCGACGCCACCGCGGGCAAGGACGATGTCGCCTTTGCCACGGTCGAGAGCTTCCTCAGCCCGCCCGCGCTCTATGCGGTCCGCCCGGGCGCACAGCCAGTGGCGGTCGATACGCTGCCCGCGCGGTTCGATGCGTCGACGATGCAGGTAGACCAGCGGTTCGCGACATCGAGGGACGGGACGAAGATCCCGTACTTCCTGGTGCGCAAGAAGGGGACGAGTGGACCGGTGCCGGCTTTGGTCCACGCCTATGGCGGTTTCCGCAATGCGCAGACGCCGACCTATCTGGTCGACCAGCCCTATCGTTCGGGTCCGGCCGGGTTGTTCTGGGTCGAGGAGGGCAATGCGTTCGTGCTCGCCAACATCCGCGGCGGCGGCGAATATGGTCCGCGCTGGCATCAGATGCCGCTGCGCGAGAACCGGCAAAAGGCCTATGACGATCTCCACGCGGTCGGTGACGACCTGGTGCGCACCGGTGTCAGTGCCAAGCGCAAGATCGCGGTATCGGGCCGCTCCAATGGCGGGCTGCTCGTCGGCGTCGCGATGGAACAGCGCCCCGATCTGTACGGCGCGATCGTGATGGGATCGCCGCTGCTCGACATGCAGCGTTATTCGCATCTGTCCGCGGGCGCATCGTGGATCGGCGAATATGGCGATCCGGACACACCGGCGGACTGGGCGTTCATCTCGAAATATTCGCCGTACCAGAATCTGAAGCGCGGCGTGCGCTACCCCGCGCCGTTCATCTACACCTCGACCGAGGACGACCGCGTCCACCCCGGCCACGCGCGCAAGTTCGCCGCGCGGCTCGATGCGTATGGCGATCCGTTCTTCTATTACGAGAACCCCGAAGGCGGCCACGCCGCGGGCGCCGACAAGATCGAGGACGCCAAGCGCGCCGCGCTCGTCACCGTTTATCTCAACACGCAGCTCGGCACCGCACCGCAGCGCTGATCGTCAGGAATTCATGATGCGTAAACTCCGCCTGCTCCTCGGCGCCGCGATCCTGGCGCTCCCCGCTTCGTCGATCTCCACGCCCGTGCTCGCTGCACAGGCTGCGCAGGCTGCGCAGGGCACCGCGTTCGCGGCGCTGTCGAAGCGCTATGTCGATGGCCTCGCGCGGCTCAATCCGTCGTCCGCGACCGCGCTCGGCGATCACCGCTTCGACGCGCAGATCACCGACATGTCGGCGGCGGGCCGCGCCAAGCGCGCGGCGTTCTCCAAGGCGATGCTCGCCGATCTCCAGCGGATCGACCGCAAGGCGCTCCCGCGCGAGGAGCAGGTCGACGCGGCGCTGCTCGACAACGCGCTGCGCTACGACATCTGGGATGCCGAGACGCTCGGCGGATGGGCGTGGGATCCTCAGGTCTATAACGACATCGCCGGCAGCTCGCTCTATGCGCTCGCCGCGCGCGATTTCGCCCCCTGGCCACAGCGCCTGAACGCCGCGACCGCGCGGATGGCGGCGCTGCCCGCGTTGCTCGCTCAGGCGCGCGCGAACATCGTGCCGGCGCGTGTCCCCTCGATCTACGCAACGACGGTCGCCAAGCAGAATAGCGGTATCGTCGACATCGCCGAGAGCATGCTCGCGCCGCATCGCGACACGCTGTCGGCGGCCGACGCCAAGCGGTTCGACGCGGCGCTGGCCTCGCTCAAGACTGCGGTGGCCGAACATCAGCTCTGGCTCGACAAGACGCTGGTGCCGGCCGCGAAGGGGGACTTCCGCCTCGGCGCGGCGCTGTACGACAAGAAGCTCGCCTTCGCGCTGCAATCCGACCTGACCCGGCCCGAGATCAAGCGCCGTGCCCAGGCTGCGATCGTCGACACGCGCGCGCAGATGTACGCGATCGCGCGGCAGATATTCGGCGCAAAGCCCGGCGCGCTGCTGCTTCCCGACAAACCGAACGACGCGCAGCAACAGGCCGCGATCGAGGCCGCGCTCGAACTCACCTACGCCAAGCGTCCGCCACGCGACGGCATGATCGACGCCTCGACCAAGGCGCTGGCGCAGGCGACCGCGTTCGTCCGCGACAAGGGCCTTGTCGGCATGCCCGACGGCCCCGTGAAGATCATCACGATGCCCAAGTTCCAGCAGGGTGTCGCGGTTGCCTATTGCGATTCACCCGGTCCGCTCGAGAAGAATCTCGGCACGTTCTTCGCCGTCTCGCCGATCCCCGACGACTGGACCGAGGCGCAGGCGACGTCGTTTCTCAGCGAATATAACGACTATATGATCCACGACCTCGCGGTGCACGAGGCGATGCCGGGTCATTATCTCCAGCTCGCGCACGCCAATGCGTCGCAGTCGACGCTGCGCGCGGTGCTCGGCTCGGGGCCGTTCGTCGAGGGCTGGGCGGTGTATGCCGAGGGGATGATGGCGGACCAGGGCTATCTCAACGGCGATCCGCTGTTCAAGTTGACCGTGCTCAAGATGCGGCTGCGGTCGATCTCGAACTCGCTGCTCGACATTGGCATCCACACCGAAGGCATGACCCGCGATCAGGCGATGCAGCTGATGACGCACACCGCATTCCAGCAGGAGCGCGAGGCGGCGGGCAAATGGGTCCGCGCATCGCTCGGCTCGACGCAGCTGCTGAGCTACTTCACCGGCTATTCCGAGCATATGGCGCTGCGCGACGAGGCCAGGACGCGGCAGGGCGCGGCGTTCGATCTCAAACGCTACAACGACGCGCTGCTCGCGCATGGTTCGCCGCCGGTGCGCTACGTCCGCGAACTGCTGTTCGACCTGCCGATCGGGTAACTGCCGGTCGCTTGACCCGATCTGCGAATGCTGGGACGCTGCGCCGATAAAAGGCCATCGGAGAGGCGTCATGGCAGCAGGACATCTTCGTCGCGATCACCGCGGCGGTATCGGGCTGCGGCGTTGAGCGGGCCGCTCGCCGGGATCCGGGTCGTCGAGCTTGCCGGGATCGGGCCGGCGCCGTTCGCCTGCATGATGCTCGCCGATCACGGTGCGGAGGTGATCCGGATCGAACGACCGGGCGCGAAAAAGGGTGGGCCGGGCGGCGATCCCACCAAGGACATCCTGCTGCGATCGCGCAAGGTCATCGCGGTCGATCTCAAGTCCGCCGACGGTATCCGTGTGGTTCGCGACCTGGTCGCGTCGGCGGATGGGTTCGTCGAGGGATTTCGGCCGGGTGTCGCCGAGCGGCTGGGGCTCGGGCCCGACGTCCTGCTGGGGGCCACGCCGCGGCTCGTTTACGGGCGGATGACGGGCTGGGGGCAGAACGGCCCCTATGCGCAGGCGGCGGGGCACGACATCAATTATATCGCGCTGGCGGGCGCGCTGCATGCGTTCGGGCGCGCGGGTGAGAAGCCCACGCCGCCGATCAACATGGTCGGCGATTTCGGCGGCGGCGGGATGATGCTGGCGTTCGGGATGGTCAGCGCGTTGCTGCATGCGCGGACGACCGGGCAGGGGCAGGTTATCGACTGCGCGATGACCGATGGCGCGGCGCTGCTGATGAGCATGATCTGGAGTTTCCACGGCCAGGGCCTGTGGCGTGACGCGCGCGGCGTGAACCTGCTCGATACCGGCGCGCATTTCTACGACACCTATGCCTGCGCGGACGGCGAATACGTAGCGATCGGCGCGATCGAGCGGCAATTCTACGCGGTGCTGCGTGACAAGGCCGGGCTTGCCGCCGACCCGGCGTTCGACCGGCAGATGGACCCGCGCAGCTGGCCGGCGCTGAAGGAGAAGATGGCGGCCATGTTCGCCACCAAGACCCGCGACGAATGGTGCACGATCCTCGAACATGGCGACGCCTGTTTTGCGCCGGTGCTGTCGATGCGCGATGCGCCGAAGCATCCGCACAATGTCGCGCGGGGAACGTTTGTCGAGGCGGGTGGAGTGGTCCAGCCGGCGCCTGCGCCACGCTATTCCCGAACTCCAACCACCACGCCGCGAATGGCGGGCGAGAATTCGGACATGGAGGATGTACTGGCGGGGATCGGCTACGCGACGGACTCGATCGCCGCACTGAACGCTGGCGGCATCGTCGCCTGATCGATGGTCTCAGGATGTGGGCCGGTGCTTGCACACCGGCCCGGTAGATTAGTTGCTGTCCGAATTGTCGCTGTCGCCATCGATGGCAAGATACAGACCACCGCCAACGGCAACCGCGGCGAGTGCGATGATGATGATGCCACCATCGCCACCGATCTTGCTCTTGTTCGCGGTTGGCGAACTCGTGCGGACGGCCTTGCTGACCGACAGGCTGGCAGCAGGGCTTACCGGTGCGGCACTGGCGACGACCGGTGCAGCAACGAGCGTGAGGCCAGCGGCCGCCATGGCGAAGGATTTGATAAACATTACAGATTCTCCTGAAAGTACGGCAAACATCGCCGCAACTGTCAAAAACGTTCCTGCAGGGTAGAATGTTCACAAAGGTTAAAGATGAGATCTTTAATCTTTACGAAATCACGGCCAGTCGACGTGGCGGACGGTTTTGCTGCGGGCGTGCTCACGGTCGAATCATCGACGCACGCCGATTCTTCTACATGATTTGAGCGGGATACGCGGTGTCATCGGATTTCTCGGCCGATTGCGGGGCTTCCGGGCGGACGCGGTGCCCATGCAGGGGCAAATTTCGGAAGTTGGTGGGCCCGGCAGGAATCGAACCCGCAACCTAGCCGTTATGAGCGGCCAGCTCTAACCGTTGAGCTACAGGCCCCACCGTCGCCTGCGTTAGCGCACGCGGGCATTTGGCAAAAGAGTGCAACGTGGTTGGCACAAATAAAAAAGGGCGCTCCGGAAGGAACGCCCTTTTCCGACAATAAAACCCTATCGAGCACAAACGCCCGAAAGAATTTTAGTTCATGTTGTCGGTCTTTTCGTCGGCAGCGTCACGGACGTTGTCGGCAGCAGCGTTCATGTTGTCAGCTGCGTTCTCGAGCACGTCGGTAGCGACTGCGTTCGAGGTGTTGTCCGCCATCGCGTCCATGTTGTCAGCCTGCATTTCCATGTTGTCAGCCAGCATGTCCGCGTTGTTCTCAACGGCGGCGGCTTCTGGCGACTTGCTGCAGGCTGCGACGGACATCAGGCCGGCGGCAGCAGCGATCAGAACGATCTTCTTCATTCGAATGCTCCCAAGCATAGTTTCACTCGCGGCCGACCCGATTGCCGTCGCGAAGTCACGTCAAATAGCGGACCCCGGCGGGGGGTCAATCCGCTAAATTCATCTCTCCGCAAGCTTTGCGGCAGAACGATGACGTTTCGGTTGCTGCAACTGGTCACTTTTCGAGCACGATCGGGCCGATTTCTTCGGGTGCATTGGCCACCGTTGCGATCATCGCTGTCCACGCCGCGACGTTCTGGCGAAGCTGTTCGGGGTCGATCCGATCAAGCGTATCTTCGGGCGTGTGATGATAGTCGAAGTAGCGCAGACCCGACTGGTTGAGGTCGATTCCGGCGACGCCTGTGGCGATCGTCGGGCCGACATCGGTGCCGCCATGCGGCGTACCGGCGCCGCGGATGATCCCGAGCGGCGCGAGCACGACCGCGAGGCGATCGACCACCGGCTTGGCGGCGTCGGGCAGGCTGCTCTCGAACCGCCAGACGCGATCGGCGCCGAAGTCCGATTCGGCGGCGGTGGCATGACGCTCGCCGGCATGCGCCTTGGCATAAGCGGCACCGCCGAAGCCGCCGCTTTCCTCATCGCCGAACCAGACGACACGGATCGTCCGCCGTGGACGCTGGCCGCTGTCCATCACGATCTTGGCGGCGGCGGCGGTGATCGCGACGCCCGATGCGTCGTCGATCGCGCCGGTGCCGAGATCCCAGCTGTCGAGATGGCCGCCGACGAGGACGATGCCGGC
Organism: Sphingomonas aurantiaca; assembly: GCF_003050705.1. Classification (GTDB taxonomy): domain Bacteria; phylum Pseudomonadota; class Alphaproteobacteria; order Sphingomonadales; family Sphingomonadaceae; genus Sphingomonas; species Sphingomonas aurantiaca. The sequence continues at coordinate 470,577 of NZ_QAOG01000004.1, forward strand.
CTTGGGATCGGTGCCCGGAACTTCGGCGACGACGTTGCCGGAGTCGCGCATGCCGACCTGCTTGTCCTCGAGCACCAGCTTCAGCGTCACCGGCTTGCCGAGCTTGACCAGTCGCTCGACATGCTCGGCGTCCGCCACCGACAGTGCCGCCGCGGGGATCGGCGTTACGCCCGCGTCGAAATTGGTGTTGCCCGCGTGCGGCCCGCGACCATGATCGGTGCCGATCGACCGGATCACGATCGCCGCCGCACCCTTTTTGGCGGCGACGTTCGGCCCGACAAAGCGCGCAGTGCCCTGCGATCCATAGCTCGACCCGTCCTGGGTCGGCTGCATCGCGTTCGAGACGAAGGCGATCTTGCCCTTCAGGCTGCCGTCGGCGGCGAGCGCCAAATCATTATATGTTGCGAAATACACGATCGGCAGCGTCAGCCCGCCCGCCGGTGTCGCGCCCGAATTGCCGAGGCCGACCAGATGCAGTTTTTGCGCATAGGGTGCGACGAGGTCACCACTCTCCGTTCCGCGCGACCAGACGGGCAACTGGTATGTCTCGACCCGGACATTCTTGAACCCGAGTGCCTTCAGCTTGGCGACCGACCAGGCGCGCGCCCGCGGTGCTGCCTCGGTGCCGGTCATCCGCGGGCCGACCTCGGTCGTGATCCCCTCGACGATCTTGTACGCCGTGTCGTCGGTCAGCGCCTTGTCGCGCAGCGCGGCGACCTTCGCGTCGGCTGCGGTCGCAAGCGCGGCGGCACGTTGCGCCGCTAGAGGAGAGGTGAGGGCGGACGCGGCCAATACCGCGAGCAGGGTGCGTTTCATCATGGGGGCAGCCTATGGTGCTGCTCCCCGTTTGCCAACGGCTCGCCGCATCGCTATCTGCGCACGTCAAATCCCGCCTCATTCAAGCATGGAGCTCGGCACCCACATGGCCGTCCAGTATACCTACGTCATGAAGGGTCTGTCGAAGACCTTCCCCGGTGCCAACAAGCCCGTTCTCAACAACATCCATCTGCAGTTCATCCCGTCGGCGAAGATCGCGATCATCGGCCCGAACGGCTCGGGCAAGTCAACCTTGATGAAGATCATGGCCGGCATGGATCCCGATTTCACCGGCGAGGCCTGGGCGGCCGAGGGCGTCAACGTCGGCTATCTCGCGCAGGAGCCGCAGCTCGATCCGACCAAGGACGTGATGGGCAACGTCAAGGACGGCGTGCGCCCGGTCGCGGATCTGGTCGACCGGTTCAACGCGATCTCGGCCGAGATGGGCGATCCGCAGGACGACACCGACTTTGACGCGCTGATGGAAGAGATGGGCGAGCTTCAGGCCAAGATCGACGCGGTCGATGGCTGGGCGCTCGACAGCCAGCTTGAACAGGCGATGGAAGCGCTGCGCTGCCCGCCGGGCGATGCGTCGGTGGTGAACCTGTCGGGCGGCGAGAAGCGCCGTGTTGCTCTGTGCAAGCTGCTGCTCGAGAAGCCGCAGATCCTGCTGCTCGATGAGCCGACCAACCATCTCGATGCCGAAAGCGTGTCGTGGCTGGAAAACTACCTCAAGGAATATACCGGCAACGTCATTCTCGTGACGCATGACCGCTACTTCCTCGACAACGTCGTCAACTGGGTGCTCGAGCTCGATCGCGGGCGCTATTACACCTACGAGAGCAACTATTCGGGCTATCTGGAGAAGAAGGCGCAGCGCCTCAGCCAGGAAGAGCGCGAAGAGGCGGGTAAGCAGAAGGCGATCGCCGACGAGCTGGCGTGGATGCGTCAGACTCCCAAGGCCCGCCAGACCAAGTCGAAGGCGCGTATCCGTGCGTTCGACGAGCTGATGGAAAAGCAGGAGAACCGCGTCGCCGGCAAGGCCGCGATCCTGATCCAGCTGCCCGCGCGCCTCGGCGGCAAGGTGATCGAGGCGAAGGGCCTGACCAAGTCGTACGGCGACAAGCTGTTGTTCGACGGTCTCGACTTCACGTTGCCCCCGGGCGGCATCGTCGGCGTGATCGGCCCCAACGGCGCGGGCAAGTCGACTTTGTTCAAGCTCATCACCGGCCAGGAAACGCCGGACGAAGGCACGATCGAGGTCGGCTCGACCGTCAAGCTCGGCTATGTCGACCAGAGCCGCGACGATCTCGATCCGAACAAGAACGTCTGGCAGGAAATCTCCGACGAACTCGAGATCTTCCGCTTCGGCAAGCAGGAGATGGGCACGCGCGCGTATGTCGGCGCGTTCAACTTCCGCGGGCCCGACCAGCAGAAGAAGGTCGGACAGCTGTCGGGCGGTGAGCGCAACCGCGTCCACATGGCCAAGATGCTCAAGGAGGGTGGCAACGTCCTCCTGCTCGACGAGCCGACCAACGATCTCGACGTCGAGACGCTGCGTGCGCTCGAGGAGGCGCTGGAGACGTTCGCAGGTTGCGCGGTGGTCATCAGCCATGACCGCTTCTTCCTCGATCGCCTCGCGACGCACATCCTCGCCTTCGAGGGCGACAGCCATGTCGAGTGGTTCGAGGGCAATTACGCGTCGTACGAGGAGGACAAGCGTCGTCGCATGGGCGATGCCGCCGACCGCCCGACTCGTCTGGCGTACAAGAAGCTGACGCGCTGAGGGAAATGCCGGTCATCGAACACTCCCCCGGCGGCGACACCCCTCCTGGCGCAGGCGAGCTTCAATATCGCCTGCGCCAGCAGTCCATCCTTGCCGATTTCGGGATCGAGGCGCTGCGCGCGCGCGATCTCGAACCAATGCTGCAGCGGGCGACCGAGCTGTGCGGCGAGGGGATGCGTTCGAAATATTGCAAGTTCCTGGAATATCGCCCCGAGCAGAACAGCTTGCTGGTGCGCGCGGGGATTGGCTGGGCGCCCGGCGTGGTCGGGTCGACCGAGATGCGCACCGATCTCGCCTCGCCCGCGGGGTTCGCGCTGGAGACCGGCGAGCCGGTAATCTCGAACCATCTCGAGAATGAGGACCGTTTCCGCACGCCGGCGTTCATGGCCGAGCACAAGATCCGCCGCGCGATCAACGTGCTGGTCGAGACGTCGGGCAAGCGGTTCGGCGTGCTCGAGGTCGACAGCCCCGACGAGGGCAAGTTCGAGCCCGCCGATCTCGCCTTCATGCAGGGCTTTGCCAACCTGATCGGCGTCGCGATCGAGCGACAGCAGGCCGAGCAGCGGCTGAGCGATGCGATGGAGCATCAGGAGCTCCTCACGCGCGAGGCCAGCCACCGCGTCAAGAACAGCCTCGCGCTCGTCTCCGCGATGCTCAACCTGCAGATGCAGGAGGATGACGATCCGCGGATCACGCGGCTGCTCGGCGATGCGCAGGCGCGGATCACCGCGATCGCGCAGACGCATGACCAGCTCTGGCGTGGCGAGCAGGTCGGCATCGTCGCGCTCGACGATCTGGTCTGCGGCATCGCCACGGGGCTGGCCGAGCAGGCGCCTAACCACCGCATAGAGTGCGATATCGACGCGATCCTGATCAGCGCGGACACGGCGATCCCGGTCGGGCTGCTCGTGACCGAGCTCGTTACCAACGCGATCAAATATGCCTATGACGACGCCGGCGGCGCGATCGCGGTGACGATCCGCAGCGCGGACGGACGGATCGTGCTGACGGTCTCAGATACGGGCGCGGGACTGCCGACGGATTTCGATCTGAAGGCGGCGTCGCGGCAGAGCCTGGGGATGCGGATGATCGGCAGCCTCGCGCGGCAGCTGCGTGGGACGATCGTGATCGAGAATGGGACGGTCGGGACGTGCGCTACGCTCGATATACCCGATCCGCGGGTAACCTCGGCCGCCTAGCCTATCGTGCGACCGAACTACCGTGAGCGGCCAACCTTGTGTCCCCGCGAAGGCGGGGACCCAGACTGGGCTCCCGCCTTCGCGGGAGAACAAGGAGGAGGGTGCCGCGCTTCGACTCAGGCCGGCGCCATCACCCGGATAATTCCCGCCGCCACCTTCGCCGTCACCGGTGTACGTGCCAGAACCTCGCCATCGATCGAGATCGGCAGCGGCGGGATGGTGTTGATCTTGAGGCTCTTGCCGCGGAAGTCGCGGACCTTCTCGTGCCGCGACTGCAGCCGGAACACGCTGGAGACCCAGTTCTGCACCAGCCGGCGCTTTACATGCCCCATCACCGCCTGGACGACGATCTCGCCCGAATCGACTGCCGCCGCGTCGACCAGTTCGGTGCCGCCATGATAGGGCCCGTTCGAGATCCGCACCTCGACGACGCGGATCTTCACCGCGGTCGGGCCTTCGCCGACGATCAGCGTGAACGGGCGGAAGCGGAGATATTGATACGCCGCCCAGCTGAGATAGCCGACCTTGCCGAGCATCTTCTTCAACCCGTGCGGCACCGTCTCGGCGATCTTCGGGCTGATCCCCATTGCCGCGCAGTTCGCGAAATAATCGCCGTCGATCATCCCCAGGTCGATCCGCCGCGGCTTGCCGGTGCGGATCACCTCGACCGCACCCTCGATCGTCAGCGGGATGCCCAGCGTGCGCGCGAAGCTGTTCGCCGTCCCCAGCGGCAGCACGCCCAGGATCACGTCGTGCCCGACCATCAGGTCGACCAGCCCGCTGACCGTGCCGTCCCCGCCACCCAGGATCAGCAGGTCGGGCTTCTTGGCGAGCGCGCTCAGTACGGTTGCCTCAAGGTCCTTGGGATCCTCGACCGCATGCGCGTCGACCTCATAGGGAAGCCCGGACATCGCCGCGCAGGCGCGCTTGAACAGCTTTTGTCCCTTGCGCGACTTGGCGTTGACGACGAGCGCGGCAGAGGTGATCGTATCGTTCGACATAGGGCTCCCAAACGCACCACGGGTGGTTTCGCACGCGTAACGCGTGTGGGGTAACGCTTGATCCGTCCGCGGTCATCCCGCAAAGCCCCAAGCATGACCGCAAGCTATCCCGCGCTTCGCCTCCGTCGCACCCGCGCCTCCGCCTGGAGCCGCCGCCTCCATGCCGAGACCGTGCTGACTCCCGCCGACCTGATCTGGCCGCTGTTCGTGGCGGAAGGGGAGGGCGTCGAGCAACCGATCGCCAGCCTGCCGGGCGTTTCGCGCTGGTCGGTCGACGGCATCGTCGCGCGCGGCCGCGAGGCGCGCGACCTCGGCATCCCGTGCATCGCACTGTTTCCCTATACGCAACCCGAGCGCCGTACCGATGACGGGCGCGAGGCGCTCAACCCCGATAATCTGATGTGCCAGGCGATCCGCGCGCTCAAGGACGCGGTGCCCGAGGTCGGCGTGCTGACTGACGTCGCACTCGATCCCTATACCAGCCACGGCCATGACGGGTTGGTCGACGCGGCGGGCTATGTCGTCAACGACACGACCGCCGAGATGCTCGTCGCGCAGGCGCTCAACCAAGCGAACGCAGGCGCGGACATCATCGCGCCGTCGGACATGATGGACGGGCGCATCGGCATGATCCGCAGCGCGCTCGAGGCGGACTCGCATCACAACGTCCAGATCATGTCCTACGCCGCCAAATATGCGAGCGCATTCTACGGCCCTTTCCGCGATGCGGTCGGCAGCCGCGGGCTGCTGAAGGGTGACAAGAAGACGTACCAGATGGACAACGCCAACGCCGAGGAAGCGCTTCGCGAGGTCGCGATGGACCTGGCGGAAGGCGCCGACACGGTGATGGTCAAGCCGGGCCTGCCGTATCTCGACATCATCGTCCGTGTTCGCCAGGCGTTCGAGGTGCCGGTGTTCGCCTACCAGGTGTCGGGCGAGTACGCGATGATCGAGGCTGCGGTCGCCGCTGGGGCCGCGGAGCGCGACGTCATGGTTCTCGAAACGTTGATGTCGTTCAAGCGCGCGGGCTGTTCGGGCGTGCTGACCTATCACGCGGCGCATGCGGCGAAACTGCTCGGCGGATGATCGAGACCGAGCGGCTGACCTTGCGCGGCTGGCGCGATGACGATGCCGCTGCGCATCACGCGATGTGCGCCGATCCGGCGGTGATGGCGTATCTCGGGCCGCCGCCCTCGCTGGCCGATTCGGCGGCGGTGGTGGCACGTCAGACCGCTATTCTTGCCGATTACGGCGCATGCTTCTGGGCGCTCGAACGGCGCGATACCGGCGCGTTCATCGGCTGGTGCGGGATCAAGCCCGGCCCGGCCGGTACGCCGATCGAAGACAGACCCGAGATTGGCTGGAGCCTGGTCCGCGATGCGTGGGGGCAGGGTTACGCGCGCGAAGCCGCCAAGGCCGCACTGGCCTGGGGCTGGGCCCGGCTCGACTTGCCGACGATCTGGGCGATCACCGTGCCGGCCAATCGGTCGAGCCGAACGCTCATGGACCGGCTCGGCATGACCCGCGTGGTCGACGGCGACTTCGATCACCCCAAGCTCGCCGAAGACGACCCGCTTCGCCGCCACATCCTCTACCGGATCGACCGTCCCGCCTATGTCCGATAACTCCTTGGGCGCGCATCGTCCGTTGATGGCACGCTGGTGCCGGACGATGTTCGTCGCGACGATCCTGACGGGATCGTTCCTGCTGTTCCTCGTCCAGCCGATGGTCGCGCGGATGGCGCTGCCGCGGCTGGGCGGTGCGCCGGCGGTGTGGAACTCGGCGATGCTTGTGTACCAGGCGCTGCTGCTCGCGGGCTATGCCTATGCGCATTGGCTCGGCCGGGTGCGGCCGCGGGCGCAGGCGGCGATCCACCTCGGCGTGCTGATCGTCGCGGCGCTGTGGCTGCCGATCGGGCTGGTCGCGATGGCACCGTCGGCGGAGGCGCAACCGGCGCTCTGGGTGCCGTGGCTGCTCGGGCTGTCGATCGGGCCGCTGTTCTTTGCGGTCTCCGCACAGGCGCCGCTGATCCAGCGCTGGTTCAGCGATGCGAGCGGGGGCGGCGATCCGTACGCGCTGTATGCCGCCTCGAACCTCGGCAGTTTCGCCGGGCTGATCGCCTATCCGTTGCTCGTCGAGCCGCTGATGGCGGTTCACGGCCAGAGCCTGTTATGGAGTGGCGGCTATGTCCTGCTGATCGTGCTGGTGCTTGCCTGCGCCACGCGGTTGCCGAAGACCGCGGCGGTCGACCATGTCGCCGCGACCAGCGCGCCGCCGGGCGCCAGGCGGATCGCGCACTGGATCGCGCTGGCGCTGGTGCCGTCGGGGATGATGCTGGCGACCTCGACCTATATCACCACCGATATCGTCGCTATGCCGCTGCTGTGGGTGATCCCGCTCGGGCTGTATCTGCTGAGCTTCAGCGTCGCGTTTGCGAACGATCGCTGGCTCGCCGACCTGCTGACGCGGATCGCGCCCATCACGATCCTGTTGTTCGGCGGGATCATCATGGGCGGCGTGAACGAGCGGCCGTTCTTCAGCGCGGGGATCGCGTTGCTGCTGCTGTTCATGATCTCGGTCGCGCTGCACACCGCGCTGTACCGAAAACGCCCAGCACCCGACCGGCTGACCGGTTTCTACCTGGCGATGTCGGCGGGCGGGGCGCTTGGGGGCGTGTTCGCCGCGCTGGTCGCGCCGGTGGTGTTCGACTGGACCTATGAATATCCGCTGCTGATCCTCGCCGCGGGCGCGCTGGTGCCGCAACTCTATCTGTTCGGGCAGGTTCGGCGCCTCTGGACGGCGGAGGGGCCGACCAAGTGGATCTCGCTCGCGGCGATCATCATCGTGATGGCAGTTGTTGCCGGGCTGCGCATCACCGACCCGTCCCGTGCGTTCGGCGAGAGCCGGCAGGGTGTCGACTTCCTGGTCATCGCGACGCTGGGCCTGGCGGCGATCGGCGCCCGCGTGCCGTACATGATCGTGCTCGCCGGCGCGCTGATCCTGTTCGGCGGGTATCGCAGCCTCGAACTCTCGATCGAGTCCGGCGCGCGCGTCCGCAGTTACTTCGGCGTCTATACGGTGCGAGACGAGCCGGGCCCCAATGGCGGTACGCGCGAACTCGATCACGGCACGACCGTCCACGGCATCCAGCTCCGCGGATCGCCCACGCGCGAGCGGACGCCGACGACCTATTACGCGGTCGGTTCCGGCGTGGGGCAGGCGATGCTCGCGGCCCCCGCGCTGTACGGCCCCGGCGCCCGGATCGGCGTCGTCGGGCTGGGGACGGGGACGCTGTCCTGTTATGCCCGGCCCGGCCAGCGCTGGCGGTTCTACGAGATCGACCCGGCGATCGTCCGCATCGCGCGCGATACCGGCCAGTTCACCTATCTGTCTCGCTGCCAGCCCAATCCGGAGATCCGGCTGGGCGATGCGCGGATCGCGCTGGCGCATGATGCGGCCGACAGCCTCGATCTGCTCGCGCTCGACGCGTTCTCGTCCGATTCGGTACCGATGCACCTGATGACGCGGGAGGCGTTCGCGACCTATGGCCGGGTGTTGGCGCGCGATGGCTTGCTTCTGGTGCACATCTCGAACCGGTTCATCGATCTCGAACCGGTGATCGCGGCGGCCGCGCGGGAGGGGGGCTGGATCGCGGTCGAGATGAAATATCGCCCACCCAGCCTGCTGGTCGACCGCGCTTCCGCATCCGACTGGGTGGCGCTGTCGCGGGAGCCGCGCGCGATCGCGGCGCTGCGCGCGACCGATCTCGACTGGAGGCCGCTACGCCCGCGCAAGGGGTTCACGGGGTGGACCGACGATTACTCAACGATCCTGCCGCTGTTGAACGGGTTCTGAGCCTTCTTCTCCCCGTGGCGGGGGAGGGGCGAAGGCGTGCTCAGGCCGAGGGCATGCTCGCCTGAATCCGTGCGATCGTCGCGGTCTGGCGATCGGTCTCGGCCTGCGCCTTTGCCCGGATCGCTGCGAGCGCGGGATAGTCGGGCTGCAGCTTGGCCGCCCGGTCGGTCGCGCGCGCCTCTATGTCGGTCACCAGCGACGAACTCTGCGCGCGCCAGTCGTCGAGCCCCGCCAGCGCGCTCTGCGCCGCAATCCACGCGTCGCTGCCGACCGCCGCGCCGCGCGCCGACTGCGCCAGCGTCTCCGCCTTGCCCGCATCGCGCGCGAAACCCGTGGAGATCGCGGCGAGTTTGCCGGTGATCGCGGCGATGTCCTTATCGAGCGCCGGATCGGGCGCCGCCACCGCCGTCTTTACTTCGGGCTCGGCGAATCCCAGCTTCTCGACCGGCCGCAGACCGAGCGAGGGATAGCTGTTCGTATCCGCGCTGCACGCCGCCGTGGCGAGGGCGACGAGGACGGCGGCGAACGGCGCAAGGCGAGGCGAGGGGGCGTGTTTCATGCCTGCCGCTCTATGCCGCCAACGCTTTCCACACAACTTTCTCGCCGCAGACCCTTGCGCCCCCGAAAATGCCTGCTATCAGCGCCCCTCCAGTGCACCCATAGCTCAGCTGGATAGAGCATCAGACTACGAATCTGAGGGTCGGGCGTTCGAATCGCTCTGGGTGCACCAGGATTTTCCGCTTTACAGCGGCGCGGCCGAGCCATGATGGCAAGGCGATGCACCCATAGCTCAGCTGGATAGAGCATCAGACTACGAATCTGAGGGTCGGGCGTTCGAATCGCTCTGGGTGCACCATTCTCCTCACCGCTTTTCTAGCCACGCGGCGATGCGATCGAGTAGTCGTGACGTCGCAACGGTGTGCCCGCCCATCTGCAGGACAGCATGGATCATCCCGTCGATTCGGTGATGATCGACCGCGACGCCCACCTCGCGCAGTCGCTGGCCATATGCCTCGCCTTCGTCGCGCAAGGGATCATTCTCGCACGTCACGAGCATCGTCGGGGGCAGCGTGGCCAGGTCGTCGGCGAGGATCGGGGATACGCGCGGATTAGCGCGGTCGGCGTCCGAGGCGAGATACAGGTCGATCTGCCGCTCGAGCGAGTCCGCATCGATGATGTTGCCGTCTTCGCTCTTCCGCGACGGATAGTTGGCGCCGCGGCGTAGGTCGGTATTCGGATATAGCAGGATTTGCCCATGCAGTGGCGGGCCGTTCTCGGCCACGGCCCGTGCCGCCAGCGCGGTCGCCAGCGTCCCGCCGATGCTGTCGCCGGACACGACCATCCGTGACGGATCGATCGCCAGCGCATCCGCGCGGGCGCTCAGCGCCGTCAGTGCGGTCCAGCCATCGTCGAGCTGCGCAGGGAAGGGGTGTTCGGGGGCAAGTCGATAGGCGTGCGCCGCAACCAGCCAGCCGGTGCGGTTGGCCAGCGCCCGCAACGCCGGGTCGTGCCCGTCGATCGATCCCGCGATCGCGCCGCCGCCATGGATGTGGAGCAGCAGCGGCAGCGGACCGGGCTTGGGCCGATACAGGCGAATCACCAGCCTCCCGGTCTCGGATGGTACCAGCAGGTGCGTGATCGCGTGCACCTGCTCCGGGTCGCCGGAAAACGCCTTCAGCAGCGTGGTCTGGTAGCGGAAATCGGCCAGCCACGCAGCGTCGTCGGTTTCCGCAGCGTCGCTGGCGTCCGGCGCAAGCGTGGCGATCGTCTCGAGTATCGTTCGGGCCTGTGGATCCACCGGCGCATCTCCTTCGCAGGTCGGACGTTCGACGCGGGGTCGGGTTCCGCGGTAGATGCGCTGCGACTTTGGACAAGGCCGCGCGTTCGGCGCACAGAGACGATGAAGGAGACGGTGATGAGGCGGACGAGCAAGGGGTTGATCGGTGGTGCGCTGTTCACGGCAGTGTCGGGGCTCGCGCTATCGCTCTATTCGAGCCGGATCGCGCGGCAGGCGGAGGAACTGGTCCCTGCGGACGGCCGGTTCCTCGACGTCGCTGGCGCACGGCTGCATTATATCGACGTCGGCAGCGGCCCGACGATCGTCATGGTGCACGGTCTTGGTGGGCAGTTGCGCAACTTCAGCTATGCGCTCGTCGACCTGCTGAAGGACGATTACCGCGTGATCGTCGTCGACCGGCCGGGATCGGGCTATTCGACTGCGACGGGCGCGATGCCGGGGATCGTCGGACAGGGTGCGATCATCGCCGATTTCATCCAGAAGCTCGGGCTCGATCGTCCCTTGCTGGTGGGGCATTCGCTCGGCGGCGCGATCGGGTTGGCGGTTGGGCTCGACCATCCGCACCTGATCCGCGCGCTCGCGCTGATCGCGCCGCTGACCCGGCCGCAGGAGAGCGTCCCCGAGAGCTTCCGCGGCCTCGCCCGCGTGCCCGCGCGCGCACGGCTCGGGTTCGCGCAGGTCCTCGGCACGCCGCTCAGCCGGTTGACGTCGGCCAAGACGCTAGAGGGCATTTTCGCACCCGAGGCGGTGCCGGAGGATTTCGCGGTTCGTGGCGGTGGTGCGCTGTCGCAGCGGCCGATCGCGATCGCGGCGGCGGCCGCGGATCTGGGTGGGGTCAACGACGATCTGACGCCGATGGCCGAACGCTATGGCGAGATCGGCGTGCCGACTCGGATCCTGTTCGGTCGACAGGATGCGATTCTCGATCCGGCCTATCACGGTCACCGGACCGCGGCTGCGATCCCGGGCGCGAAGATCGACACGATCGAAGGCGGCCACATGATCCCGATCACCGCACCGGAGGCGTGCGCCCGGTTCGTTCGCGCAGCGTTTGCGGCGGGGTGAGGGGCTGACACCTTCGAGCGTCGGTACCGCACCACCCCCGGTGAAGGCCGGGGTCCAGTTGGGCGGCGATGGTGACGGCGCGGGGGTAACGGCGCGAGGCGTCCGAACACCATCGGCCTTGCCAACTGGGCCCCGGCCTTCGCCGGGGTGGTCGTTTGTGGAGGTCGGCGAACACCGCTGAATGTGCCGCGGCCGAGTGAACCGCCGGTTGCACTCATGCGGTGCCGGTAACCCGCACCGCTATGCCACGATCGAACACCAGCTCGCGCGTCCTCGTTCTCCCGCGAAGGCGGGAGCCCAGACTGGGTCCTCGCCTTCGCGGGGAAACAGGCCTTTGGCGCAACTTCAGCCTGCGACGGGGAGTTTGACCTTGCCCGTGTCGTCGCGCTCCAGCGGGCCGTAGGAGAGCACGGTTTCGAGCAGCAATGGACCGTTATAAATGTGCGGAAACAGCTGGCCGCCGCGCGATTCTTCCCATGTCACGTCGTCACCGATCGCTTCGAGATCGATGGCGGCGACGTGCAGGTCCGACTGGCCGGCGAAGTGCTTGTCGACCGTCTCGGTCAGCTGCTCCGCGGTCGAGAGGTGGATATAGCCATCGGCGAGATCCACCGGCGCGCCGGCGAAGCTGCCGCTCTCCAGCGTCGCCAGCTGCTCGCCCGTCAGCACCTTATAGGCGATCGGATCGCGGGTCATTCTGCGTCCCCCTGGCCTTCGGTCGGATCGCCGGCCGCGGTATCCTCGCCGATCGTGGCACCGGTGTCGGGTGCCAGTTCCGGCGTTGCGTCGGCGAGGTTGACCGCGGCGTCCTCCTCGGTCTCCTCGATCCGTGCGGCCGAGACGACATGCTCGCCCTTCGCCACGTCGAACAGCTTCACGCCCGCCGAATTGCGGCTGATGACGCGCAGCGACGCGAGCGTCGTGCGGATCAGCTTGGCCTGGTTGGTCACCAGCATCAGTTGATGGCCCTTGGCGGCGGCAAAGCTCGCCACAACCGGACCGTTGCGGCCGATATTGTCGATGTTGGTGATGCCCTGGCCACCGCGCCCGGTGCGACGGTAATCATAGGCGCTCGACAGCTTGCCATAGCCGTTCTCGCAGACCGTCAGAATGAACTGCTCGCGGTCCTTGAGATCGTTGTAGCGTTCGTCGCCCATCCCGTGAGCGCCCTCGCGCTCGCCCTTCCAGGGGGCGAATTTGAGGTACGTCTCGCGTTCTTCCGGAGTCGCGCCGACACGGTGGAGGACCGACAGCGAGATGACCTCGTCGTCGCCCTTCAGCGTCACGCCGCGCACGCCGGTCGAGGTGCGGCTCTGGAACTCGCGGACGTCGTCGCCGGCAAAGCGGATCGCCTTGCCGAGCCGCGTCGCGAGCAGCACGTCGTCATGCTCGGTGAGCAGCGCGACGCCGATCAGCTTGTCCTCGGAGCCTTCCTCGAAGCGCATCGCGATCTTGCCGTTCGACGGCACGTTGGTGAACGCATCCATCGCGTTGCGGCGGACGAGCCCGCGCTGCGTCGCGAACATCACGTGGAGGCGGCTCCACTCGCTGAGATCCTCCGGCAGCGGGAGCACGGTCGAGATCGTCTCGCCCAGCGCCAGCGGCAGCAGGTTGATCATCGGCCGGCCGCGCGTGGCGGGGCCACCCTCGGGCAGGCGCCAGACCTTGTAGCGATAGACCTTGCCGAGGTTCGAGAAGAACAGCACCGGCGTGTGCGTCGAGGTGACGAACAGCTCGGTGACGACGTCCTCGTCCTTCGTCGACATGCCCGCGCGACCCTTGCCGCCGCGGGCCTGGGCGCGGAACGTGTCGAGGCTGGTGCGCTTGATATAGCCCTGCATGGTCACGGTGACGACCATGTCCTCGCGCTCGATCAGGTCCTCGTCGTCGATGCCGTTGGCGGCGGCGGCGATCTCGGAGCGGCGCGGGGTGGCGAATTCGTCGCGGATCGCGATCAGCTCGCCGCGCATCACTTCGTACAGCTTGGCGCGGTCGCCGAGGATGTGAAGCAGTTCGGCGATCGACGCCGCCAGCACCTTCAGTTCGTCGCCGATCTCGTCGCGGCCGAGCGCGGTGAGGCGGTGGAGACGAAGGTCAAGGATCGCGCGGACCTGCGGCTCGGACAGCTTGTAGATGCCCTCCTGCTGCTTGTCCTCGACCGCCTCGACGAGTGCGATGTACGGCGCGATCTCCGCGACCGGCCATTCGCGCGCGAGGAGCTTGCCGCGCGCTTCGGCGGGGCTCGACGACCCGCGGATGATGCGGACGACTTCGTCGAGGTTGGTGACCGCGATGACGAGGCCGAGCAACAGATGCGCGCGCTCACGCGCCTTGGCGAGCTCGAACTTCGAGCGGCGCGTGATGACCTGTTCGCGGAAGGTGATGAACGCGCCGATGATGTCGCGCAGGTTCAGCAGCTCGGGACGGCCGCCGCGGATCGCGAGCATGTTGGCGGGGAAGCTCGACTGCGCTGGCGTGTGCCGCCAGAGCTGGTTGAGCACCACGTCGGGGGTGGCGTCGCGCTTCAGGTCGATGACGATGCGGACGCCCATGCGGCTCGATTCGTCGCGAATGTCGCTGACGCCTTCGATGCGCTTGTCCTTGGCGGCTTCGGCGATCTTCTCGACCAGCCCGTTCTTGCCGGTCTGGAACGGGATTTCGGTGAGGACGATCGAGCGACGGTCGCCCTTGCCCTCCTCGACGATGTGCCGCGAGCGGACGATGATCGAGCCGCGGCCGGTTTCGTAGGCGGACTTGGCGCCTGCACGGCCGAGGATGATCGCGCCGGTCGGGAAATCGGGACCGGGGATGATCTCGAACAGCTGCTCGGTCGTGATCGCGCCATTGTCCATGTACGCGAGGCACGCGTCGATGACTTCGCCGAGATTGTGCGGCGGGATGTTGGTCGCCATGCCGACGGCGATGCCGCCTGCGCCGTTGACGAGCAGGTTGGGATAGCGCGCGGGCAGGACCGAGGGCTCGCGCTCCGAGCCGTCGTAATTCGGCGTGAAGTCGACCGTGTCCTTGTCGAGATCGCCGAGCAGCGCGTTGGCGACCTTGCCGAGGCGCGCCTCGGTGTAGCGCATTGCCGCGGGCGGATCGGGATCCATCGAGCCGAAGTTGCCCTGACCGTCGATCAGCGGCACGCGCATCGACCAGTCCTGCGTCATGCGGGCCAACGCGTCGTAGATCGAGCTGTCGCCGTGCGGGTGATATTTACCCATCACGTCACCGACGATGCGCGCGGACTTGCGGTAGGGCTTGCCGGCGACGAAGCCGCTTTCGTGCGCGCCGTAGAGGATGCGGCGGTGGACGGGCTTCAGGCCGTCGCGGACGTCGGGCAGCGCGCGCGCGACGATCACGCTCATCGCATAGTCGAGATAGCTCGACTTCATCTCGTCGACGATGGAGATGGTGGCAATGCCGGCCGGCTCGCCGCCGGTGGGTTCGGCGAGGATGGTCTCGTCGGTCAAATCTGAAGGCTTTCGGCTTGTGTCGGTATGATGACACACCTTAGCCGAGGGGGTGGCCCCTTACTACCCCCGCGCACGCGTACGCACGCGGGGGAGAAGGGTTTCATCGCGAATTCAGGGCTTATTTGCAGGCAGCCTTGGTCTTGTTGCCGGCGAGCGAGCAATTGTACGTGACGGTCTTGCCGTTCGCCAGCTTGGCGGTGACCATCCGGCCCTTGGCGACCGTCGTGGTGCGCTTGGCGACGCGGGTGTTGCCCATCGGCGTGGTGGTCTTGGTCGTCGTGGTATGCGTCGCGACGGTCTTGGGCTGGACGGTCTTCGCTTGCGTCGCGGCGATCGCGGCGGTGCCGGACAGCAGCGCGGCGCCGGCGAGGATCGCGAGGGGGAGGGACTTGGTCATGCGGGTATCCTCTCGTTTCGGCCTTGGTGGCCGATGCGCACAGAGTGGGCGCTGGGACCTGAACGCAGGGTGGCGGACTGGTGAAAACCGCGTCATCGAGCGGGGAGGGGGCCTGTCATCACCTCGTCATTCCCGCGGAGGCGGGAACCCATACTGGCGAAACTCGCGGCTCTATCACTGCCGTCCGAGCCTATCGATCCCCGCCTGCGCGGGGATGACGAGATGGTGGGATTGCGAGGTCGGTACCGCTCCCGTCAGGGCGTGACCTCGACTCCGTCCCAGGCGAACAGCTTGCCGCTGTCGGGGGCACGCAGGCCGTCGATCACGTCGAGCAACTGCACCGCCGCCCGGTCCGCCTTGAACAGGTTGCCCGGCGTCACATTGCCCTGGAACGGCGCCGACAGCCCGGTGTCCACCGTCCCCGGATGCAGGCCCACGACGATGCCGCTCGAATTGCGGCGCTTGTCCTCGATCGCGATCGTCTTCACGAGCTGGTTCAGCGCCGCCTTCGACGCGCGATAGCCATACCAGCCGCCGAGCCTGTTATCGCCGATGCTCCCCACGCGCGCCGACAGCACCGCGAACACGATCCGCCCCGCCTTGGGCATCGTCGGCAGGAAGTGCTTCGCCACCAGCGCCGGCCCGATCGCGTTGATCGCGAAGTTGCGCGCCATCCACACCGGATCGAGCTCGCGCATCGCCTTCTCGGGACCCTTGTCGCCGTCGTGCAGCAACCCCGTCGCGACTACCACCAGCGTCGGTGATCCCACCCGCGCGGCGGCCGCCGCGATGCTCGCCTCGTCCTCCAGATCGAGATGCCGGTCGCCGCTCTCGGAGCGCGCGAACCCGAACACCGTGTCGAACGCGCCTTCCTCGATCAGCGCCTCTTCCAGCGCCTTGCCGATCCCGCCCGAGGCGCCGATGACGACCGCTCTGCTCACTTGCGTACAAACCGGAACTGCGCGTCGGTGCTGCCCGCCTTGTCATAGGCATAGCCGTCGCTGTCGAACCCCTTGATCCCTTCGATGTCGTCGATCCGGTGCTCGACCAGCCAGCGCGCGACCATCCCGCGCGCCTTCTTGGCGTGGAAGCTGACGAACTTCTGCGCCTCGCCTTCGCGGAAATCGATCGCAACGACGCGGATCGAGGCGGGCAGTTTCCCCTGCGCTGCCGCCCAATATTCCTGGCTGGCCAGGTTCAGGATCGTCCCCGACCCCTCCGCCTCGACATCGTCCGCGAGCAGTTTCGCAATCCGGTCGCCCCACCAGTCGGTCAGCTTCGTCTTCCGCGGCGCCCAGCGCGTGCCCATCTCCAGCCGATAGGGGCGCATCAGGTCGAGCGGGCGCAACAGGCCGTACAGCCCCGACAGCAACCGCACATGATCCTGCGCATAGACCACCGCCGCCTCGTCGAGCGTCTTGGCTTCCAGTCCGGTATAGACGTCGCCCGCGAACGCGAACATCGCCGGCCGCTCGGGCAGCGTGTCGAAATCGCGAAACCGGTCCGCGTTCAGCTTGGCCAGCGCGGGCGAGATATGCATCAGATCGCTCAGCTTCTTCTGCGTCAGATGCGCGGCGGCATGCGCCAGCGTCGTCGCCTCGGCGGCAAAGCGCGGCGTCGTCGGCAGGAGCTTGGGCAGGGCGCTCTCGTAATCGAGCGTCTTGGCGGGCGATAGGACAGCGATCATCGCCGCGATCTAGCGGGCGCCGGGAGTGCGTTCAATCGACGTTCACGCGCTAATTTGCAGGGGCCTAATTTGCAGACGGGGGATCCGGACCGCTTGCTTGAACGTATGCACCACGGACCATATAGCGTCGCGGCGCGCCACCGAGGTGAGCGGGCCGACGCAGAGGGAGAGTTTCCGCATGAAGACCATTTCCAAGCTAGCACTGGTTGCGGCGTTCGCGACCGGCGCCAGCAGCATGGCGCTCACCGCGCCCGCCTTCGCCAAGGACAAGAAGGCCGATGCCGCAGCGACCGTGAAGCTGAGCCCCGAAGTGCAGAAGCCAGGGCTTGCGGCACAGACGGCGCTGACCGCCAAGGATTATGCGACCGCGCAGACCGCGATCGACCAGGTCGATGCCGCCGCGAAGACCGATTACGAAAAGTATATCGGCGCCGCGCTGCGCTATCAGCTCGAATCCGAGAAGCTGGTCGCGGCTCAGACCGCCAACCCGAACGCACCGATCAACGAGACGACGCTGGCGACTCCGCTCGACGCGCTGATCGCCAACCCGGCGACGCCGGCTGCCGATCGTGGTCGCTATGCCTATCGTCGCGGCGCGCTCGCCTTCAACGGCAAGCAGTACCCGATCGCGCTCCAGTATTTCGCCAAGGCCAAGGAACTCGGCTACTCCGATCCGAACCTGCCGCTGCAGATCATCAAGGCGAAGATGGATAGCGGCGATGTCGCCGGCGCCACCGCCGATCTCGACGCCTCGATCACGCAGATGAGCGCGTCGGGCCAGAAGGCGCCCGAGGAATATTACCGCTATGCGATCGCCAAGTCGTATGCCGCCAAGCGCAAGCCCGAGACGATGGCATGGCTGAAGAAGTGGATCACTGCCTATCCGTCCGCCAAGAACTGGCGCGACGTCCTGATCCTGTCGGGCATCCAGAAGGACGCGCTGATCACGCTCGACGAGCCCCAGAAGGTCGACATCTTCCGCCTGATGCGCGCGACCAACTCGCTCGCCGACCAGACCGACTATCTGCAATATGCGGATAGCGTGAACCGTCGTGGCTTGCCGAGCGAAGCACAGGCCGTGATCAAGGAAGGTCTGGCATCGGGCAAGATCCCGGCCGCGAACACGATGGCCAAGGGCCTGCTGGCGGATGCGACCAAGAACATCGCAGCCGACGGCCCGCTGTCGGGTCTGGAAAAGCGCGCCGCGACGGCACCGAACGGCAAGCTCGCCGCGGGTACCGCCGATGCATATCTCGGCCAGAACAACTATGCCAAGTCGGTCGAGCTCTATCGTCTGGCGCTGACCAAGGGTGGCGTCGACGCCGACGACGTGAACCTGCATCTGGGTATCGCGCTCGCCCGCTCGGGCGACAAGGCTGGCGCCGCGACCGCGTTCTCGGCGGTCAAGGCATCGCCCAAGGCGGACATTGCGGGTCTGTGGACCACGTGGCTCGGCGCACCGGCTGCCTAAACGGCCCGGCGTCTTGTCGAATGGAAACGGGGCGGCAGCGATGCCGCCCCGTTTTCGTTTGGGGGATCAGTATCCTCGCCCGCCAAAGGGAGCTGGTGCCGGAGGTGACGTTGGGGGAGGGCGCGGAACAGCGGTGTCCGGTTCCACGTCAGCCTCGCCAGCCCTTCCTTGAAGGGATCCGCCAGGGTCGTAAAGTCAGCAAGCAGGCGCCCAGCGACGAAGCGTCAGTCCACCACCACCGGGATCCCCGACAGCGCCTTGGCGGTCCGGATCGTCAGCGACGTCTTGACGCTCGCGACGTTCGGCGCAGGCGTCAGATGCGTCGTCAGGATCTCCTGGAAGCTCTTCAGGTCCGCGGCGACGATTTTCAGGATGAAGTCGATTTCGCCGTTGAGCATGTGGCATTCGCGGATTTCCGGAATGTCGGCGATATGATGTTCGAACGCGGCAAGGTCATGCTCGGCCTGGCTGCGCAGCGACACCATCGCGAACACCGTGATCGGGAAGCCCAACCGGCTCGCATCGAGATCGGCATGATAGCCGCGGATCGCCCCCGCTTCCTCGAGCGCGCGGACGCGGCGCAGGCATGGCGGTGCCGTCAGGCCCACCTGGTCAGCCAGGTCGACATTCGTCATCCGACCGTCGGCCTGCAACAACGACAGGATCTGCCGATCGATCCGGTCAAAACTCATTTCACGCAACTCCCGATAGGCATCGCGAACCAAGCGATTCATTCCTCATAGCCATAAGATTGTTGCGGCGAAACGCAATTGTCCCACTATGCGACGAACGTCTACGGACACGCAAATGCGCTGTTCCGTCGTTTGGCCGGCGGCGTTAAGGAATCGGTACGGAGAGCGTGGTACGCCCACCCAAACCGGGGAACGATGTGCGGTTCGACGATAGCCTGAAGACGATCCTCGCTGCCGATATGGCCACCGGTTTCGGCGCGCAGTCCGCATGGCGGCAGCTCGTCGATCTGATGGGGCGGGGTCGCGCGGCGGTCGACGAGCCGGCGATCGCGCGGTTGCGCTTGCTGCGCCAGGCGGTGCCGGTCGAGGTCCGCGCCGCCAGCGCGCGTGCGCTCGCCTTTGCCCGCCCCGATGCCAAGCTGGTCGGGTTCTTCGCGGAGGACACGTTGGCGATCGCCGCGCCGGTCCTGCGGACCGCGATGCTCGAGTCCGACGATTGGCTGGCGATCCTGCCGCGCCTGACTCCCGCGAGCCGTTCGGTGCTGCGGCATCGGCGCGATCTGCCTGCGGAGGTTCAGCGCGGCTTGCAGAGCTTCGGCGCGGTCGACTTCGTGTTGCCGCAGCCCGATCCGCCGATCGTGGCGGAGGCGGTCGTCGTCGAACCGATCACCCCGGAGCCGGTAGTCATCGAAGAGCCGGTTGTTGAAGCGGCGGTCATCGAAGAGCCGCTCCACACAGAGCCTGCGATTGCGGAGTCCGTCGTCGAGCTGCCGGCACCGCGTCGTCTCGCTGGCGAAGCGTCGCTCTACAGCGCGCCGCTCAGCGAGACCCCGTTCATGGCGCTCGGCGCGGTCGCGCGCGGTCTGCCGTTTGTCGCGGAGGCGTTTCGCCATGCCGAAATGGCCGAGGCCGAGCCGACGGTCGAACCTGCCAGCGCATCGCCCGCGGACCGGTTCGAGATTTCGGATCTCGTCGCGCGGATCGAGGCTTTCAATCGTGACCGCACCGCCGAAGCCGCCACGCCGACGCCCGCCGCTGCAGAGATCGAGAGTTTCCGGTTCGAAACCGACGCGCAGGGCGTCATCCGGATGATCGACGGCGTCGCACGCTCGGCGCTGATCGGCGTGTCGCTCGCCTTTGCCGCGAAACAGGGCGAGGCGCAGCTCGACGGGGTCGCGGCAGGTGCCTTTCGCCGTCGCTCGCGGTTCAGCGACGCGCGACTCGAAGTCGGCGGGTTGTCGGATGCGTTTGGGTCGTGGCGGCTGTCGGGCGTACCCGCGTTCGAACATGCGTCCGGTCGCTTCATCGGCTTTCGCGGTACCGCCCGCCGTCCGCGCCGCGACGAAGCCGCGCAGCCGGTGCGCGCGACGTCGCCCGTTGCCGATTCGCTGCGCCAGCTCGTTCACGAACTGCGCACGCCGACCAATGCGATCGCGGGGTTCGCCGAGCTGATCGAGACTCAGCTGCTCGGCCCCGTGTCGCCCACCTATCGCGATCGCGCGACCGCGATCCGGACGCAAGCGGGCGACCTGCTGTCCGCGATCGACGATCTCGACACCGCGGCGCGGATCGAGGGGCATGCGCTCGACCTGCGGCCGACGACGGTGCCGGTCCGGGCGCTGCTCGACCGCGTCGTGCGCGATCTTCAGCCGCTCGCGGCGTTGCGCGGCGCGAGTCTGGCGGTGGCGATGCCCGCCGGCGACTGCGATATTCTCGGCGATGATCGTGCGGTCGAGCGGCTGGTCGGCCGGCTGCTCGCCGCGCTCGTCTCGGCGGGGCGTCAGGGCGAGCAGCTCAGGATCGTCGTCCTGCCCGTCAGCGACACGGTCACGATCGCGTTCGACCGGCCAGCCGCGCTCGCGGCGCATGCGACCGACGTGCTGCTCAGCATCGACGCCGAACAGGCGGGCGAGGACGGTGCGCCGTTGCTCGGCACGGGCTTCGCATTGCGGCTGGCGCAGAATCTGGCGGTCGAACTGGGTGGCGTGCTGACGATCGGCGCGGATCGGCTGACGCTGCAGCTGCCTGCTGCCGACGTCGTGCAAGCGGAGCGCGCCGCCGACGATCAGCGGTGACATACCGCCCGCCGCAGCCGACCGAGGCGCAGCGCGTGATCTGGCCCGACGAGTTCGGCACCCGCTTCACTGTCTTCGTGGACGTCGAAGAGGAATTCGACTGGCGCGCGCCGCTTAGTCCCCGCAATCGCGCGACGACCGCGATGGCGGCGTTTCCCGACGCGCACCGCCGCTTCGCCGATCGCGGTGTCGCACTCAACTGCATGATCGACCACCCGATCGTCACCGACCCCGCCTCGGTCGCGATCCTGTCGCGAGTCGTCGAGGATGGCCGGTCCGAGATCGGTACGCAGCTGCACGCCTGGGTGAATCCACCGTTCGAGGCGCCGCTAGCAGCGGCCGAGAGCTATGCCGGCAATCTGCCGCTAGCGCTGGAGGCGGCCAAGCTCGAGACGCTCACGACGATGATCGCCGCGGCGTTCGGAACGTCGCCGCGGGCGTACAGGGCCGGGCGATACGGGATCGGCCCCAACAGCTTCGAGCTGCTGGCGTCGCTCGACTACCGGATCGATAGTTCGGTGCGCCCCGGCTATGATTATAGCGCCGATGGCGGCCCGGACTTCACGATGGCGAAGGCGGCGGCATTTCGGTCGGGCGGCATCGTCGAACTGCCGTTGACGACCGTCTTTACCGGCCACGCGCGACGGGGCGGCGGCGGATTATATCGGGCGCTTGGCCACGTACCCAACGCGCGCGGGCTGTTTGCACGCGCGCGGTTGCTGTCGCGGATCGCGCTTACGCCCGAGGACATGCCGATCGCAGCGGCGCTGGAGGCTGTCGCGGTTGCGGCCGGCGAAGGGCTCAGGCTGTTCAACCTGTCCTTCCACTCGCCGTCGCTCATGCCGGGCCACACGCCCTATGTCCGCGACGCTGCCGACCTGCGGCGGTTTCACCATTGGTGGACGACGATGCTCAACGCGTTCGATCGCCGCGGGATTCGCAACGCATCGCTCGACGAGATCCTGACCGCGCTGGGCTAGGCGAGCGCATTTCCTGCTCCAGATACAGAAAGGGCGGCCCGTTGCCGGACCGCCCTTCTGATACGCAGATACTGAAAGCGAGTTTAGCGCTTCGAGAACTGGAAGCTACGACGGGCCTTCGCCTTGCCGTACTTCTTACGCTCGACGACGCGGCTGTCGCGGGTCAGGAAGCCTGCCGACTTGACCGTGGCGCGCAGCACCGGCTCGAAGCGGGTCAGTGCCTGGCTGATGCCATGCTTGACTGCGCCGGCCTGGCCCGAAAGACCACCACCCTTGACGGTGCAGACGACGTCGTACTGACCTTCGCGCTCAGTGATACCGAACACCTGGTTGATGACGAGACGCAGCGTCGGACGGGCGAAATACACTTCCTGGTCACGACCGTTGATCGTAATCTTGCCGGTGCCGGGCTTGACCCAGACGCGGGCAACGGCGTCCTTACGACGGCCGGTCGCATAGGCGCGGCCCTGCTTGTCGAGGATCTGCTCGCGCAGCGGCATCGGCTCGCGGACGGGCTCGTTCGAGACCGGCGCTTCGATATCGCCTTCGCTGGTCGGCAGCGTCTGTGCGGCGGGGGCAGCCGGCGCGGGCTGGTTGGTCAGGCTCGCGAGATCGGCGAGCGACTGGCGGTTGTCGGACATTATGCGCCCACCTTGTTCTTGCGGTTCATACTGCCGATGTCGAGCACGGCAGGGTTCTGTGCCTCGTGCGGATGCTCGGTGCCCTTGAAGATACGCAGGTTGCGCATCTGCTCACGACCCAGCGGGCCGCGCGGGATCATGCGCTCGACAGCCTTTTCGAGAACGCGCTCCGGGAAGCGGCCGTCGAGGACCTTGGCGGCAGTGATGCCCTTGATGCCGCCGGCGTAACCGGTGTGCTTGTAATAGATCTTCTTCGCGGCCTTGTTGCCGGTGAAGCGGATCTTGTCGGCGTTGATCACGACGACGTTGTCACCGCAATCGACATGCGGGGTGAACGACGTCTTGTGCTTGCCGCGCAGGACGTTGGCGATGATCGATGCGGCACGACCGACGACGAGACCTTCCGCGTCGACGATATGCCACTGCTTCTCCACCTCGTGCGGCTTGGCCGACTTGGTGGTCTTCATGAGCGCCTTCATGGGCGTTGGACCTTCCAGATTGAATGCAAGCGCGCCGCAGGTTGCCCCGCAGCGCGAATGCCCGCCTAATGCTGAAAGGGGTGCTTCAAGTCAAGCTTTCCGCCGGTTTGCTGACGGGTATTATGATACCCGACGTGCGCTGCCGACCGCGTGGGCGGCGAACATGGCGGCGATAAGCAGCAGAGCGGCGTTGCCCTGGTGCGCCACCGCGACGTCGATCTGGACGCCGGTCATCAGCGTGGCGATGCCCAGCATGATCTGCAACGTGACGAGGCCGACGACGAAAAAGCCTGCACGGCTGCCGGCCTTGGTTGCGACGATCGCCAGCCAGACAAGCCCGGCAGCTGCGGCGAACGCGAACCAGCGGTGGATGAACTGGACGACGATCGGGTTGTCGACCGCGTTGCTCCAGGCGGGGTTCACCATCGGGACGTCGGCCGGGAACAGCCCGTCGCCCATCAGCGGCCAGCTGGCGAAAGCATAACCTGCGTCGAGCCCCGCCGTGAATGCGCCGTACACCAGCTGCACGAACAGCACCGCAAGCGCGACGATCGCGATGGGTGCGAGTCGGGCAGGGGCCGCAAGCGGGTTGCGGTGCAAGGCGGACAGGTCGAGCGCGGTCCATATGATGCCCGCAAGGATCGTCAGTGCCGTCAGCAGGTGCACCGCCAGCCGGATATGGCTGACATCGGTTCGCACCGACAGTCCGGACGCGACCATCCACCAGCCGATCGCCCCCTGGAACGCGCCCAGCGCGAGCAGTGCCGACAGCCGCCAACCATAGCCGGCCGGGATCCGCTTGCGCACCGCGAACCAGATCAGCGGGACGGCGAAGGCGATCCCGATCAGCCGGCCCCAGAGACGGTGGAGATACTCCCAGAAGAAGATCGCCTTAAACCCGCTCAGTGACATGTCGGCATTGAACGCGGCATATTCGGGGATGCGCTTGTAGTTGGCGAACTCGGCCTGCCACTGCACCTCGTTCAGCGGGGGAATGATGCCGCTGATCGGTTTCCACTGCGTGATCGACAGCCCCGACTCGGTCAGCCGCGTGATGCCGCCGATGACGACCATCGCGACGATAAGCCCCGCGACGCTATAGAGCCACAGGGCGACCGCGCGCGGGCGGGCTTTGGTGAGAAAGGCGGCGCTGGGTTGAAGCATGTCGGCGCAAATACTCCACACGGGGGCGCGGCGCCATCGCTTCGTGTCGGCCATGCAACGCCGATCAATTCGGGTGGAAAAATCTGCGATGTAATGTTGTATCCTAGCAATCGGGCGGCTATATTCCTGGCACGATGACGCCCTCAGCCACGCATACCCACCGCTTCGCCGGACTCGACCGCTATGCGATCGGCCTGTCCGGTCTGTGCATGGTGCATTGCCTGGCGACCTCGGTGCTGGTGGCGTTGATGTCGACCGCGGGCGGTTTCCTGCTGGATCCGATCTTCCATGAGGTCGGGCTGACGATCGCGATCGGTCTGGGCGCGCTCGCGCTCGGCCGCGGCGTGCTGCATCATGGCTATATGATGCCGGCTGCGATGGGCGCGCTCGGGCTCGGGATCATGGCGGGCGCGATGACGCTGCCGCACGACAGCGGTGGTGGCGAGACGCTGTGGACGATCATCGGCGTCGGCCTGCTTGCGTTCGGGCACGATCTCAATCGTCGGGCAGACACCTGAGCGGCTTGCTGGAACTGCCCCGGCATCCTACCTCGTACGCTATGGCGCACGCCCACACCCACACCGAACCGCAAGGCGCCGATCTCACCGTCGCGGCGCAAACCACGCTCGAAAAGGCGGGGGAGCAATGGACGGCGATGCGCGCGAGCGTGTTTGCGGCACTTGCGGGGTTCGACAAGCCCGCCTCGGCCTATGACATCGCCGAAGCCGTGTCGAAATCGGAAGGGCGTCGGGTCGCGGCGAACAGCGTGTACCGGATCCTCGACCTGTTCGTCGGCGCGAACCTCGCCCGCCGGGTCGAAAGCGCTAATGCGTACGTCGCCAACGCGCACCCCGATTGCCTGCATGATTGCATCTTCCTGGTCTGCGACTCGTGCGGCCAGACCACGCATCTCGACAATGACGTCATCACGCGCGGCGTCCGCAATGCTGCAGAAGCTGCCGGCTTTGCCCCTGTTCGTCCGGTGATCGAGGTACGAGGCCGATGCGCAGACTGCGAAGCGAAGTAGAGCGCTCGTAACGAATCTACCGTCTCCTTCCTCTGGCGGGGGGGGGTGGCTAACTAAGGGCTTTGCCCATCCGGATCATCGGTACCGGTACCTCTCCTGGCGTTTCGATGCGCTCGATCGGATGATAGCCACACGCCCGGTACAACGGCTCACCAGCAAGTGTCGCCATCATCTCCGCGCGTGCGAACCCGGCGTCGCGCGCTGCCGCTTCGCATACCGACAGCACCAGCCTGCCGACGCCGCGCCGCACGAAATCGGGATCGGTATACATCGCCCGGATTCGCGCGGCGTCGTGGCGTGGGTCGAGTAGCGCGGCATCGCGCAATGATGTGCTGTGGTCGCCGCCATACAGTGTCGCCCGTCGGCTCCAGCCGCCGCAGCCCGCCAGGCGTCCGTCGTTGGCATGCACCAGCAGATACGTCCCGTCCGCGATCAACTGCGTATCGAGCCCCATCACCGCCCGGCTTGCCGCGACCTGCGAGGGCGTGAGGAAATCCCCCTGCAACGCCCCGATCGCGCGCGCCATCAGCGCCGAGATCGCGGCAATGTCCGGTTCGCGGGCAAAACGATGCGTAAAGTCCATGGCGGTGCAGTTCCCGAGCAATTTCAGCGCGAATGCTACGCCATGACACGGTAACAATCGACACGATAGGCGGGCTGCATTAAGCGAGGATGATGGCCGATCTTCCCGCGACCCCGCTGCTCGACACCGTTTCGACGCCCGACGACCTCCGCAAGCTGCGCCCGGACCAGCTCCGCCAACTCGCCGACGAACTTCGGACCGAAACGATTTCCGCGGTTGGCACCACCGGCGGGCATCTCGGCTCAGGGCTCGGCGTGGTCGAGCTGACGACCGCGATCCACTATGTCTTCGACACCCCGCGGGATCGGTTGGTTTGGGACGTTGGTCACCAATGCTATCCGCACAAGATCCTCACCGGGCGGCGCGACCGGATTCGGACGCTGCGGCAGGGCGGCGGGCTCAGCGGCTTCACCAAGCGTAGCGAGAGCGAATATGACCCGTTCGGCGCGGCGCATTCGTCGACGTCGATCTCGGCTGCGCTGGGTTTTGCGGTCGCCAACAAGATCGCGGGCACGCCCGGCAAGGGGATCGCGGTCATCGGCGACGGCGCGATGTCCGCGGGCATGGCCTATGAGGCGATGAACAACGCCGAGCAGGCAGGCAATCGCCTGGTCGTCATCCTCAACGACAACGACATGTCGATCGCGCCCCCGGTCGGCGGGCTGTCGGCGTATCTGAGCCGAATCGTGTCGAGTCGCGAGTTTCTCGGCATTCGCGAGCTTGCCAAGAAGCTTGCCCGCCGCCTGCCGCGCCCGTTCCACAACGCCGCGCGCAAGACCGACGAGTTCGCGCGCGGCATGACGATGGGCGGGACGCTGTTCGAGGAACTGGGCTTTTACTATGTCGGCCCGATCGACGGTCACAACCTCGAACACCTGATCCCGGTGCTCGAGAATGTCCGCGATGCCGAGGAGGGCCCGATCCTCGTCCATGTCGTCACCAAGAAGGGCAAGGGCTATGCCCCCGCCGAGGCCGCCGCGGACAAATATCACGGCGTCCAGAAGTTCGACGTCATTTCCGGCGTCCAGACCAAGGCCCCCCCGGGCCCGCCGCAATATCAGAACGTCTTCGGTGCGCAGCTCGTCGCGGAAGCCGCCAAGGACGAGCGTATCTGCGCGATCACCGCGGCGATGCCGTCGGGCACCGGGCTAGATGCGTTCGCCAAGGCCTATCCCGACCGCTTCTTCGATGTCGGCATCGCCGAACAGCATGGCGTGACGTTCGCCGCGGGGCTTGCGGCGCAGGGCCTGCGCCCGTTCTGCGCAATCTATTCGACCTTTCTCCAGCGCGCCTATGATCAGGTCGTCCACGACGTCGCGATCCAGAACCTGCCGGTCCGCTTCGCGATCGATCGTGCAGGTCTCGTCGGGGCGGATGGCGCGACCCATGCGGGGTCGTTCGACGTCACCTATTTGGCGACGCTGCCGAATTTCGTCGTGATGGCGGCGGCGGACGAAGCCGAGCTCGTCCACATGACGCATACCGCCGCGCAATATGACGCTGGTCCGATCGCGCTGCGCTATCCGCGCGGCAACGGCACCGGCGTCGCGCTGCCCGATGTTCCGGAACTGCTCGAGATCGGCAAGGGCCGCATCGTCCGCGACGGCAAGACCGTCGCGATCCTGTCGCTCGGCACGCGGCTCGAGGAGGCGCTCAAGGCCGCCGAGATCCTCGAGGCGAAGGGGCTGAGCACGACGGTCGCCGATCTCCGCTTCGCCAAGCCGCTCGACATCGACCTGATCCGCAAGTTGCTGACGACGCACGAAGTCGCGGTGACGATCGAGGAGAATTCGGTCGGCGGGTTCGGCGCGCATGTTCTGACGCTGGCGTCAGACGAGGGGCTGATCGACGGCGGTCTCAAGCTGCGCACGCTGCGCTTGCCCGACACCTTCCAGGACCAGGACAAGCCCGACGTCCAATATGCCGAGGCGGGGCTCGATTCGACCGCGCTGGTCGACACCGTCCTCAAGGCGCTGCGGCATAATTCGGGCGGAGTCGCCGAAGCGCGCGCATGACCGGTCCGACCAAGGGCATCGTGATCATCGCGCTCGCGGTGATCGTGATGGTGTCGCTGAACATCGCGATGTGGCGACGGATGCGCGGCGGCCTCGCGGCGGCGAAGGCCGAGCAGGCCGCGAACCCCGAGCGGTTCGATGAGGACGGTTCTCGAATCCCGTGACGGAGCACCACCCCGGACTCGGCCGGCGTGGTGGATCGTTTGTCACCCACCCAGATAATGCGTCTGGGCGGCATCCGTGGCGTTCACCGCCAAAATCGAGCGCGCCCGGCTTGGCGGCAATGGCTGGCCGCGCCCGTCACTGCTCGCCGCGATGACCCGTTCGAGCAGCTCCTGACCTTCGCGCCACCAGCCGATCCCGCTGGCCGCGTTCAGATGCCCCTGCGGCCCGGCGTCGACGAAGTGGCTGCCCCAGTCCGCGGCCATGCTGTGTGCGCGCTCGGGGCTGACCCAGGGGTCGTCGCTGCTCGCCACGACGATCGACGGGAAGGGGAGCGGCGTGCGCGGCGTGGGTGAGAAGCCCTTCAGCTCGGCCTGCGCACCGCCGCGATCGACATCGGCGGGCGCGACCAGCAGCGCGCCCGCGACTGGCCAGCCATAGGGCTGCGGGCTCAGTTCGGCCCACCACGCGACTGCTAGGCACCCCAGACTGTGCGCGGCGAGGATCACCGGTGCATCCGCCCGGCGTATCGCCTCGTCGAGTCGCGTGACCCAGGCGTTGCGGTGGGGTGTGTTCCACATTCCCAGTTCGACGCGGACGGTATCGGGCCGCGCGTCTTCCCACAGTGTCTGCCAGTGCGAAGGGCCGGAGCCGCCGAGCCCCGGCACGGTGAGGATGGTCGGTTGGACGGACTCATACGGTGCGAAATTACCCACAGCGCTTCTCCTTCTCCGGACCCCTTTTTGCAGGGTGGGAGCGTAGCCGAACGACGCTCTAGGGGACGCCGTGCGGCCACGCTCTCCGATGCTGAAGATACTCCCACTAATTCGGTAGGCAATGGCATTGCGGCGAAAGGAAGGCAGCTTGCGATGACCGGACGGCGCGACGATAGGCTGTCGGATGGCAAGGATATCGGCATGGTGAAGATACGCGCGGACCAGATGCTGGTCGACAGGGGGCTCGTCGAGTCGCGCACGCGCGCGCAGGCGCTGATCATGGCGGGGCTGGTGTTCGCTGGGACCAAGAAGGTCGACAAGCCCGGCCAGACTTTACCCGACGACGTTGTGCTCGACGTCCGCGGTCGCGATCATCCCTGGGTGTCGCGCGGGGGGATCAAGCTTGCGCACGGCCTCGCGCATTTCGGCTGGGACGTGACGGGCCTGGTCGCGATCGACGTCGGATCGTCGACGGGCGGCTTTACCGACGTGCTGCTGAAGGGCGGCGCGACCAAGGTCTATGCGGTCGATAGCGGGACCAACCAGCTCGCCTGGTCGCTTCGCCAGGACGACCGCGTCATCGTCCACGAGCAGACCAGCGCGCGAATCCTGACGCCTGCGCATATCCCCGAACCCGTCGACCTGATCGTGTGCGATGCGAGCTTTATCGGACTGGCCAAGGTGCTCGAACGCCCGATGTCGTTTGCCAGGCCGGGGGCGCGGCTCATGGCGCTGGTGAAGCCGCAGTTCGAGGCTGGCCGCGAGGAGGTGGGGAAGGGGGGCGTCGTCCGGGATCCCGCGATCCACCGCCGGGTCTGCGACGAGGTCGCGGCGTGGCTGACCGCGCAGGGCTGGCACGTCGAGGGTTTGGTGGAGAGTCCGATCACCGGCCCCGAGGGCAATGTCGAGTTCCTGATCGCCGCGCGGCAGGGGGCAGGCGCGACCGTAGACGACGAGACGGCCGTGCCGGAATGAACCACTAGCGGAACGATTATCGCCCGATCGCGGTTTACCGATCGCGAAATGCGCGGCAGGACGTGCCCGCGTGAAGACGGAAGGATGTGTGTGGGCGGTATCGCTTCGAAGGGCCAGTTGAGGATGTCGTTCCTCCGCTGGGCGGTCGTGACCGTGCCCCTTATCCTGCTGCTCGGCTTCGTGTCGGGACGCTCGGTACCCGTCGGCAGCGAGAATGGCTGGTACATGGCGCTCGCCAAGCCGGCGTTGAACCCGCCGGGCTGGGTGTTCCCGGTCGTCTGGACGACGCTCTACGTCATGATCGGGCTCGCGCTGGCGATGATCCTCAATGCGCGTGGCGCCCGCCAGCGCCCCCTAGCCGTGGGCCTGTTCGCGGCGCAATTCGTGCTCAACCTCCTCTGGACGCCGACATTCTTCGGCGCGCACAAGATCGGTGCGTCGGTACTGGTGATCGTCGCGATGCTGATCCTGTCGATCGCAGCAACCATCGTCTTCGCGCGGATTCGGCCGGCGGCGGCGTGGCTGATGGTGCCCTATATGGTCTGGATCAGCTTTGCCGGCGTGCTCGCGTTCAGCATCGGGCAATTGAACCCCGACGCCGAAACCCTTGCGCCGGCCAGCCATACGTCCCAAATGCTGTAACGCAGCAATCTGTTGAGGTTTTGAAGCAATGCAGTCCGAAAACCGCGTGTTCGACGATATCGTCAAAGTCTTGAACGGTGCGGCCGGGACGCTTGCAGGCGTTGGTCGCGAAGCCGGATCTGGTGCGCGGGAACGCGCGCGCGAATGGCTGGGCGGTCTCGACTTCGTCAGCCGCGAAGAGTTCGATGCGGTCAAGGCGATGGCCGCCGCCGCGCGCGACGAGAATGACGCGCTGAAGGCGCGACTCGATGCGCTCGAAGCAAAATCGGCCGTCGCAGCGCCGCTCGGGGCGCCGGTCGACTGACTTTTCCACAGTTTTCCGCAGAATTGGGTCCGATGGGGTTGTCGGGGCGTTTTTGCCTCGGCACCCTTTGTCGTGCGATAAGGACCGCCAGGACCCTATGATGCTTGAACACGCCGACCACGACCACGAAGATGCCGCCCCGATCGACATGCTCGAGAGCTATTACGCTGCGCATGGCTGGGAACATGAGCGTCACGACGACGAGATCGTCGCGACCGTCAAGGGCAGCTGGACGACCTACGAACTGCGCGCCCTGTGGCGCGAAGACGATAGCGTCCTGCAATTCCTCGCTTTTCCCGACATCAAGGTGCCCGACGATCGGCGTCAGGCGGTGTACGAGACGATCGGGCTGGTCAACGAGCAACTCTGGATCGGCCATTTCGAACTGTGGTCGTCGAGCGGCATCCTGCTGTTCCGGCATGCGGCGATGGTCGATGGTGGCGAGGAGGGGACGATGTCGCTCGACGCCGCCGAACTGCTCGTCGAATCGGCGATCGAGGAGTGCGAACGCTTTTACCCCGTGTTCCAGTTCGTGCTGTGGGGCGGCAAGAGCCCGAAGGACGCACTGGCCGCGGCGTTGATCGAAACGCACGGCGAGGCATGAGTTTTCCGGCGGGGCCGCTGTGGCTGATCGGCTGCGGCAATATGGGCGGGGCGATGCTGCGGCGCTGGCTGGCGGCCGGACTCGATCCCGCGAGCGTGACGGTGATCACGCGCAGCGGCACGGGCGCACCCGCTGGCGTCCGCTCGTTGACTGCGCTCCCTGATGAGGCAGCACCCGCCACGCTGATGCTCGCGCTCAAGCCGCAGCAGATCGACGCCGCGCAGGCGCTGCTGGCCCCGCTACAGGGGCAGCCGCAGATGTTGCTGTCGATCCTCGCCGGCGTCGATCATGCCGCCCTGTCGGCGCGGTTCACGGCTGATACCATCGTCCGTGCGATGCCGAACCTGCCGGTTGCGATCGGCAAGGGTGTGACGTCGCTCTACACCTATACGGAGTCGGAGGACGCGATCGCGGCCGCGGAAGCGTTCGCCGCGCCGCTCGGCCATTATGAATGGATCGCGGACGAGGCGCATTTCGATGCGGTGACGGCGCTCGCCGGATCTGGTCCGGGGTTCGTGTTCCGGTTTGCTGATGCGCTGGCCCAGGCGGGGGCTGCCTTGGGGCTGCCGGTTGATCAGGCGGCGCGTCTGGCGATGGCGACGCTGGAGGGCTCGGCGATCATGGCGGCCGATGCGGACGTGTCGCCCGCGGTGCTGGCGGACCGGGTGGCGAGTCCCGGCGGATCGACTCGCGAGGGGCTGAACGTGCTTGACCGCGACGAGGCGCTCGTCACGCTGTTGACTGAGACGCTTACGGCGTCCGAACGGCGCAATGCCGAGATGGCCGCCGCCGCCCGCTAGGACGACCGCGGCGTCGGGGTGATGCTAGCCGCGAAGCGCGATCACCTGCGACCGCTCCTCCTCGGGGACGAGGCCCTCCAGGACGGCCCAGAAACCAGAGACCGCATTCTGCCCGGCGCTGACATAGGCGGCCGACATGCGCTGGCGTGCCGCCTCGAACAGCTCGCTCTCCATCTTCGCCCCCGCGGCGGTGAGTCGCAGCAGGCGCTGGCGCCGGTCGCGTTCGCCGGGGCGAGTCTCGACGAGCTTCCGGTCGGCGAGTTCGTTCAGCACGCGGCCGAGCGACTGCTTGGTGATCGCCAGCAGCGAGAGCAGCTCGCTGACCGTCATGTCGGGCTTGCGCGCGATGAAATAGAGTGCGCGGTGATGCGCGCGCCCCAGTCCTTCGTCGGCCAGCCCCTGGTCGATCGAGCGGGTGAGGTGGCTGTATCCGAAGTAGAGTAGCTCAAGCCCGCGCCTGAGTTCGGTCTCGCGGAGAAACAGGGGTGATGCGGTCGATGCTGTGGCAGCCATGTTGACCGGTTTAGACATCGCCCGTAGTCGTCGGCAACCCGCCTTGAGAGAGAAATTCGATGCCTGCTCCAGCTTCTACGTCGCCCTTCGCGTTTCGCCACGAGCCGAATGCGACTCCGGTCGAGGCGAACGAGCGCGCCAAGCGGCTTATCGACCCCGGTTTCGGGCGAGTCTTCACCGATCATATGGCGATGATCCGCTATAGCGAAACCGAGGGCTGGCACGATGCGCGGATCACCGCGCGTGCGCCGCTGACGATCGATCCGGCATCGTCGGTGCTGCATTATGCGCAGGAAATCTTCGAGGGGATGAAGGCCTATCGGCTGGCGGACGGCGGCACTGCGCTGTTCCGTCCCGAGGCGAACGCGCGCCGGTTCCAGGATTCGGCGCGCCGGCTCGCCATGCCCGAGCTGCCCGAGGAGCTGTTTCTCGAATCGGTCGAGCGGCTGGTCAAGGCGGACGCGAACTGGATCCCGGAGAGCGACGGCGGCGCGCTGTACCTGCGGCCGTTCATGTTTGCCTCCGAAGTGTTTCTCGGCGTGAAGCCGTCGGCGGAATATCTGTACATGGTGCTGGCATCGTCGGTCGGCGCCTATTTCAAGGGCGGCGCGCCGACCGTGTCGATCTGGGTGAGCCAGCAGTACACGCGCGCCGCACTGGGCGGTACGGGTGCTGCCAAGTGCGGTGGCAACTATGCCGCCAGCCTGCTCGCGCAGTCCGAGGCGATCCGCAACGGGTGTGACCAGGTGGTGTTCCTCGACGCGGCCGAGCGCCGCTGGGTCGAGGAACTTGGCGGCATGAACATCTTCTTCGTGTTCGACGATGGCAGCATGGCGACCCCGGCGCTGACGGGTACGATCCTGCCCGGCATCACGCGCGACTCGATCCTGACGCTCGCACGCGCCCAAGGCATCGAGGTCCGCGAGGAGGGCTATACGATCGACCAGTGGCGCGCCGATGCGGCGAGCGGCCGGCTCGTCGAGGCGTTCGCGTGCGGCACTGCCGCGGTAGTGACGCCGATCGGTACGGTCGCCAGCCCCGAGGGGCGCTTCACGATCGGCAGCGGTGCCCCGGGTACGCTGACGATGCGGATGCGCGACGCTTTGGTATCGATCCAGCGCGGCACCGCACCCGACGCCAACAACTGGCTGCATCATCTCGCCGATTGACGTCGTCAGGGGCTTTTCACGCGGCGCGGCCCCGCTATAAGGCCGCCTCTGTTGGGGCGTCGCCAAGTGGTAAGGCAGCGGCTTTTGATGCCGCCATGCGCAGGTTCGAACCCTGCCGCCCCAGCCAATCTCGATCGTTGATTTGCGGTGCATGGGGCGGCCGGAGCAACCCGCGTCGTCGATCGTTCGTCCGGCATGCGTCAAGCCACCACAATTCTCACGATCGACACGAGCGGGCAGGGGCTCGTCGATGTCACCGCCCAGGTTCAGCGATGGACCCGCGATCAGCGTATGGCGGAAGGTCTGCTGACGGTGTTTTGCAGTCACACCTCTGCGTCGCTGTTGATTCAGGAAAACGCGTCGCCCGATGTCCGCACCGATCTGGAAGCGTATTTCGCGCGGATTGCGCCGGAATCGCGCGCGTATTTGCACGATGACGAGGGGCCGGACGACATGCCTGCGCATTTGCGGACGGCGTTGACGCAGGTGCAGCTGAGCATCCCGCTGATCGACGGGCGACTGGCGCTCGGGACGTGGCAGGGGCTGTATCTGTTCGAACACCGGCGGCGCCCGCA
Source organism: Sphingomonas aurantiaca (assembly GCF_003050705.1). Taxonomy (GTDB): domain Bacteria; phylum Pseudomonadota; class Alphaproteobacteria; order Sphingomonadales; family Sphingomonadaceae; genus Sphingomonas; species Sphingomonas aurantiaca. The sequence goes on from NZ_QAOG01000004.1 coordinate 505,244, forward strand.
CCGGCGTACGCTGGCGCTGCACTTGATCGGATCATGAAAAATGCGTCAGCGAGGTGGCGCATTGGAGCGATCCCGTTCATCAACCGTTCCACCACTGACGGCTAATAAGCGGCGTTTCGCCGCATTCGCCGCGAACGGAGACGACACCATGTTGATGAAACCGGGTCGCAAGGTCGCCTTGGCAGCGCTCGCAACGGGCGCGCTGCTGCTGGCCGGATGCGCGACCGAGACAACGTATCGGCCTGCGACGGGCCAGGGGTTCAGCCGCACCGGCTATAGCGATCGCCAGGTCGAACCGGGCCGGTTCCTGGTCAGCTTCGCAGGGAACAGCGTCACGTCGCGCGATACCGTCGAACGCTACCTGTTCTTCCGCGCGGCCGAACTCACGCTGCAGAATGGCTATGATTATTACCTGATGGCCGACCGCGACACCAATCTCCAGTCGCGTACCTATTCGACGCCGGGGCTCGGTGGCGGGTTCGGCTATGGCGGGTTCGGCGGCTATTGGGGCCCGTCGTGGCGCTATTACGGGCGCGGCTTCGGCTGGCGTGACTGGAGCCCCTATGGCGGCTTTGGCGGTGGTTTCGGCGGCGGCTTTGGGGGTGGCCCGTGGGGCAACGACTTCGACGTCCGGACGATCGACCGGTACGAGGCGACTGCCGAGATCGTGATGCGAAAGGGGCCGATTCCGCGCGATAATATCCGGGCGTTCGATGCGCGGAAGGTTGTGGACAGCATTGGGCCGAGTGTCGTGCTGCCGAAGTAAACGATGCTTTCTAGGTGCTGAAAAGGCCGGGCTACCCCAGTGGTAGTCCGGCCTTTTTCATGTGCCGCTCCCTCTCCCCTGCGGGGAGAGGGCTGGGGTGAGGGGCTGTTGCGCAGCGCATCGCTTGCGGCGCCCCTCACCCAACCCTCTCCCCGGAGGGGAGAGGGCTAAGAAGCATGGCTCACCCCGCCGCCTTCGCCAGCCCCTTGGACAATTGCAGCGCGCCGTGCAGGCGCGCCTTCGGGTCGCCCCAGGCGCGCTGGAGGACCAGCTTGCTGTCGGGGCGCAGTCGCGCGACGCCGTTGAGGCGTTCGACATAGGCGAGCAGCTTGTCGACATTGGGCGGGGTGTCGTTGTGGAACGACACCAGCACGCCGCGCGGGCCGACGTCGATCTTCGACACGCAGGCGCGCTTCGCGTTCAGCTTGATCTCGATGACCTTGATCAGATTCTCGGTCGCGTCGGGCAGTGGGCCGAAGCGGTCGATCATCTCGGCGGCGAACGCCTCGATCTCCTGGCTCTCGTCGAGCTCGTTCAGGCGGCGATATAGCCCCATCCGGAGGTCGAGATCGGGCACATAGTCCTCGGGGATCAGGATCGGCGCGTCGACCGTGATCTGCGGCGAGAAGTCCTTCGGGCGCGCGGACGCGAGACCGCCGGACTTGGCGTCCATGATCGCCTCCTCGAGCATCGCCTGGTAGAGTTCGAATCCGACCTCCTTGATATGCCCGGTCTGCTCGTCGCCGAGCATGTTGCCGGCACCGCGGATGTCGAGATCGTGGCTCGCCAGCTGGAACCCGGCACCGAGCGAATCGAGATCGGACAGCACTTTCAGCCGCTTCTCGGCGGTCACCGTCATCTGCCGCTCGGGTGGCGTCACCAGATACGCGTACGCACGCGTCTTCGAGCGGCCGACGCGACCGCGCAGCTGATAGAGCTGCGCGAGGCCGAAGCGGTCGGCGCGGTGGACGATCATCGTGTTGGCGGAGGCGATGTCGATCCCGCTTTCGATGATGGTGGTCGAGACGAGCACCTCGAACTTCTTGTCGTAGAAGGCGGACATGCGCTCCTCGACCTCGGTCGGTGACATCTGGCCGTGCGCGACGACGAAGCGGATTTCGGGCACCTGTTCGCGCAGGAACTCCTCGATTTCGGGCAGGTCGGCGACGCGCGGGGTCACGACGAAGCTCTGGCCGCCGCGATAATGCTCGCGCAGCAGCGCCTCGCGCAGGACGACGGGGTCGAACGGCATGATGTAGGTCCGCACTGCGAGGCGATCGACCGGCGGGGTCTGGATCACCGACAGCTCACGGATGCCCGACATCGCCATCTGCAGCGTGCGCGGGATCGGCGTCGCGGTCAGCGTGAGCATGTGGACGTCGGCCCGGAGCGCCTTCAGCCGCTCCTTGTGCGTCACGCCGAACCGCTGCTCCTCGTCGACCACGACGAGGCCGAGCCGCTTGAAGTCGATGTTCTTCGCGAGCAGCGCGTGCGTGCCGATGACGACGTCGATCGTGCCGTTCGCGAGCCCCTCCTTGGTCGCCTTCGCCTCGCTGGCGGTGACGAGCCGCGAGAGGCGGCCCATGTTCATCGGGAAGCCTTCGAACCGGCTGACGAAGTTGTTGTAGTGCTGGCGCGCGAGCAGCGTCGTCGGGCAGACGATCGCGACCTGCTTGCCGCCCATTGCCGCGACGAACGCGGCGCGCAGCGCGACCTCGGTCTTGCCGAAGCCGACATCGCCGACGACGAGCCGGTCCATCGGCTTGCCCGCGGACAGATCGGCGAGAACCTCCTCGATCGCCCGGTCCTGGTCCTCGGTTTCCTCATAGGGGAAGCGATCGACGAAGCTGGGATAGCCGCTAGCGTCGGGTTCGAGCACGTCGCCGGGATGGAGCGCGCGTTCGGCGGCGGTCGCGATGAGCTCGCCCGCGATTTCGCGGATCCGCTCCTTCATCTTCGACTTGCGACGCTGCCAGCCTTCGCCGCCGAGCTTGTCGAGCGACGCGCCTTCCTCCGACGAGCCGTAGCGCGAGAGGACGTCGATATTTTCGACCGGGACGTAGAGCTTGTCGCCGCCGGCATAGCTCAGCGCGACGCAGTCGTGCGGGCTCTGGCCGACGGGGATCGAGGTCAGCCCCTCGTAGCGGCCGATGCCATGCTCGGTGTGGACGACGAGGTCGCCCGGCGTCAGCGTGGCCAGTTCGGCGAGGAACGCGTCGGCGGATTTCTTGCGCTTCTTGCGGTGGACGAGGCGGTCGCCGAGCATGTCCTGCTCGGTGAGGACGGCGACGCCCGGCGCGGTGAAGCCGTGATCGAGCGGGAGGACGATCAGCGCGACGCCGAAGCTCTTGGCGGTATCGGCGACGCCGAGCGCCTCCTGCCAGGTCTCGGCGTGCTTGCCGCCCTTCAGGCCGTGGTCGGCGAGCAGGCTCCCGAGACGTTCGCGCGCGCCGATCGAGTAGCTGGCGAGGATCGGCTTGCGGCCCTGCTTGCGCAGTTTCTCGACATGATCGGCGACGGCTTCATAGATGTTCGTCTGTGCGGCGCGCTCGGGGCCAAAATCGCGCGGGCCGTCGACCGCGAAGTCGAGCACGGTCGCGCTTTCCGGCTCGTGGAAGGGCGAGGTGATGTGCGCGGCGAAGGCCTCGGTCGCGCCCGACCAGTCCTGCGCGTCGAGATAGAGCGCCTTGGCCGGCATCGGGCGGTAGCTGCCGGGCTGCGCGGCCTCGGCACGCTTGCGGTTCTCGTAATAGTCGGCGATCGATTCGAGCCGGCTTTCCGCCGCCGCCGCGACGCCGCTGTCGCGTACCAAGACGTCGTCGGCGCCGAGATGGTCGAACAGCGTCGCCATCTTCTCTTCGAACAGCGGCAGCCAATGCTCCATGCCCGCGATGCGCCGGCCCTCGGAGATCGCCTGGTACATCGGATCGCCCGTCGCGGTCGCGCCGAACGCGTCGCGGTAGCGCGTGCGGAAGCGCTTGATCGAGTCCTCGTCGAGCAGCGCTTCGGAGGCGGGGAGCAGGACGAAGCCGTCGATCCGCCCGGTGGTGCGCTGGTCGGCGGCGTCGAAGGTGCGGACGCTTTCGATCTCGTCGCCGAAGAAATCGAGGCGCAGCGCGTGGTCCTCGCCCGACGGATACAGATCGACGATCCCGCCGCGTACCGCATATTCGCCCTGGTCGTGGACGGTGTCGGTGCGGACATAGCCGTTCGCCTGGAGCAACGTGGCGAGCTTGTCGCGACCGATCCGCTCACCGGGCGCGAGCCGCGCGACGAGCTGGCGGATGCGGAACGGGGTGAGGACGCGCTGGGTCGCGGCGTTCGCGGTGGTCAGGAGGAGCTGCGGGCCCTTGGGCTTGCCCTGCAGGCGCTGCAACGCGGCGACTCGCTCGGCCATGACGCGCAGCGTGGGCGACGCGCGGTCATAGGGGAGGCAATCCCAGGCGGGGAAGCTCAGTATCTCGAGGTCGGGCGCAAAGAACGCCGCGGTCGAGGCGATCGCGCGCATCGCCGCATCGTCGGGCGCGATGAACACCGCGCGCGTCTTTGCGGCGCGCGCGAGATCGGCGAGCAGCGACGGCTGGAACCCCGACGGCACGCCCGACAATGTCAGCGGGGTCTTCGCGGAGAGGATGGTGTTGAGATCTGGCATTGGCTTCCTAAAGCCCTCTCCCCGCCGGGGAGAGGGTTGGGTGAGGGGCTGTCCTAGGCGCTGCGCTGCTTGGCGGCCCCTCACCCCGACCCTCTCCGCGGAGGGGAGAGGGAGTAGGTTACTTCACGACCGTGACGTAATTGATGTCGCGCATCGCCTGCATCATCGGGCCGTTCCATTCGGGCGGGCACGGGATCGATCCGATCGCCCAGCCCATGATGTCGACGTCCTGCTCCTCGAGCAGCGCCTCGAACCAGTCGAGCTGCTCGGGCGTCCAGGTCCGGCCATAGGTTTCGAAGAAGCCGCCGATCATCATATCGGCTTCGCGCGTGCCGCGGTGCGAGCTGCGGAAGCCCAGGCGCTTGAGGCGGGTTTCGTGGTCCATGATATCTCCAACGCCAATAGACCGGCGACCGCTGGCGGCGGGCGTCGGCTGGGCTATAGGGGGCAGATAGTCATGCGACCCGAAATCCTCAATCCGCTGTTCGCCGAAACCCTCGTCCTGAAAGGGGTGGGGCCTGCGCTCGCCAAGCCGCTCGACCGGCTCGGGCTCGCGCGCGTCGTCGACGTCGCCTTCCATTTGCCCACCGGCTATGTCGATCGCCTGCCCCGCACCGAGCTGATGGCGAGCGATGCCGGGCGGATCATCGTGATCACGCTGACCGCGCGCGAGCACCGCGTCAGCGCCGGCCGGGGCCCGACGCGCGTGCAGGCGACCGACGAGCATGGCAACTATGTCAGCCTCGTCTTCTTCGGCGGCAGTTCGGGCTGGGCGAAGAAGCTGCTGCCGATCGGCGAGGCCAAGCGCGTCTCCGGGCGGCTCGATGAGTACGGCCAGGAACTCCAGATCGTCCATCCCGATATCGTCGAACCCGACGAGGAGTTGCGCGAGCGCGAGCCCATCTATCCGCTGTCGGAGGGGCTCACCTCGCGGCGGCTGGCGGCGCTGACGACGCAAGCGGTCGCGCGCGCGCCGGATCTCGCCGAATGGATCGAGCCGGGGCTGAAGGCGAAACGCGAATGGCCCGGCTGGCATGATTCGCTGGCGCGCATCCACGCCGACCCGTCGGACGCGAAGGCGCGCGAGCGGCTGGCCTATGACGAGGTGTTCGCCAACCAGCTCGCGATGACGCTCGTCCGCGCCGACACGCGCAAGCGACGGGGGCGGGCGCTGCACGGCGACGGACGGCTGCGCGGCATGCTCAAGCTGCCCTACACGCTGACGGGCGCGCAATCGCGTACGGTCGGCGAGATCGAGGGCGATCTCGGGCAGACCGCGCCGATGCTACGGCTGCTGCAGGGCGATGTCGGCTCGGGCAAGACGCTGGTCGCGGCGATGGCGATGCTGATCGCGGTCGAGGCGGGCGCGCAGGCGGCGATGCTCGCGCCGACCGAGATTCTCGCGCGCCAGCATTACGAGACGCTGCGAAAGACGCTCGCCGGGCTGCCGATCGAGGTCGGCGTGCTCACCGGGCGCGACAAGGGCCGCGTGCGCGAGGCGACTTTGATGGCGCTGGCGAGCGGCGAGATCGACATTCTCGTCGGCACGCACGCGATCTTCCAGGATGCGGTCGCCTATAAGGACCTCGCGCTGGTGGTGGTCGACGAACAGCACCGGTTCGGCGTCGCGCAGCGGATGACGCTCCAGGCCAAGGGCATCGCGCGGCCGCATCTGCTGGCGATGACCGCGACGCCGATCCCGCGCACGCTGACGCTCGCGCAGTACGGCGAGATGGACGTCAGCCGCCTCGACGAGATGCCGCCGGGCCGCCAGCCGATCGAGACGCGCGTGATCTCGGAGGATCGGCTCGACGACGTGGTCAACGCGCTTGGTCGGCATCTGGCGGACGGGGGGCAGGCCTATTGGGTGTGCCCGCTGGTCGAGGAGAGCGAGAAGAGTGACCTCGCCGCCGCCGAGATGCGTGCCGAGGTCCTGCGTGCGCGGTTCGGGGACAAGGTGGCGCTGGTCCATGGCCGGATGAAGCCCGCCGAGAAGGACGCGGTGATGGCGGAGTTCTCCGCCGCGCGCACAGCGGTGCTGGTCGCAACGACGGTGATCGAGGTCGGCGTCGACGTGCCCAACGCGACGCTGATCGTGATCGAGCATGCGGACCGCTTCGGGCTAGCCCAGCTGCATCAGCTGCGCGGGCGCGTAGGGCGCGGCACCGGGCGGTCGATCTGCCTGCTGATGCGCGGATCGTCGCTCAGCGAGACGTCACGCGCGCGGCTGGCGCTGATGCGCGAAACGAATGACGGCTTCCGGATCGCCGAGGAGGATCTGCGATTGCGCGGCGCGGGCGAACTGCTGGGCACGAAGCAGTCGGGCGAGATGGCGTTCCGGCTCGCGACGCCCGACATGATGGCGGACCTCCTCCAATGCGCGCACGACGACGCGCGGTTGCTGATCGATCGCGACGGCGGGCTGGAGGGCGCGCGCGGTCAGGCGGCGCGGACTGCGCTGTACCTGTTCGACCGCGATGCCGGGGTGGCGTTGCTGCGATCGGGGTGAGGCGTCAGCTGTGGCGGGCCATCAGCGTGAGCATAGTGTAATATTCGCCGAGCGGGATCGTCCGTTCGAGCTCGCAGCCTATGCGCCCGCCCAGCGACCAGCGGACGACGGCGTCAACGGGCCCCAGGATCGGCAGGCGGATCTGCAGTCGGTCGCCCGCGGCCGGATCGCCGTCGCACCGCGCCATAAGCCCGTTTGCCGACATGTTGACCAGCACCAGCTTTACCGTCTGCCCATCGGCATCGAGCGCATGCGTGCGGTGCATCACCTCGTCACGGGGTTCACCGCGCGCATCTCGAACCGCCGTAGCGTAGCGTGGCATCGATCGTCCCCCGGGTGTGGCCATGCAGCCATCCTACCCGGTGCACGATGAACCCGCTACAAACAGTGATGCTTAACGCGATCGTCTTCGAAACGATAATGCGTCTATTATGAGGGGGTTAGCATCCCATGTCGCTTCTTCCCGAGGCTAAGCCTGACGGGGGACGTAACGGGGAGGGCGGTCGTGGGCTCGCGCACGGGCTCGCCATCGACGCGCACCGCGCCCTCGGCCAGCTTGCGGCGCGCTTCGCCGTTCGAGGCGACGAAGCCGAGGCCGACCAAGGCTTCGACGATGCCGATCGCGCCACCGGGAACGGCCAGGCTCGGCAGCGAATCGCCCGACGCGCCTTCCTCGAACGTCTTGCGCGCGGTCTCGGCGGCCTGTTCGGCGGCGTCGCGGCCACGGCACATCGCGGTTGCTTCGTTCGCGAGGACGATCTTGGCGGCGTTGATCTCCGCGCCTTCGAGCGACTCGAGACGCGCGATCTCGTCGAGCGGCAGGTCGGTGAACAGCCGCAGGAAGCGGCCGACGTCGCGGTCGTCGGTGTTGCGCCAGAATTGCCAGTAATCGAAATGCGGCAGCTGGTCCTCGTGCAGCCAGACCGCGCCCGACATCGTCTTGCCCATCTTGCCGCCGTCCGCGGTCGTGATCAGCGGGGTAGTGACGCCGTAGACCTCGGTGCCGTCCATCCGGCGCGACAGCTCGATGCCGTTGACGATGTTGCCCCACTGGTCCGATCCGCCCATCTGCAACCGGCATTCGGCACGGCGCGACAGCTCGAGAAAGTCGTAGGCCTGGAGGATCATGTAGTTGAATTCTAGGAAGCTCAGCGACTGTTCGCGGTCGAGGCGGAGCTTGACCGAATCGAACGCGAGCATCCGGTTGACCGAGAAATGCTGGCCGACGTCGCGCAGGAACGGGATATATTCGAGCGCATCGAGCCACTCGGCATTGTCGAGCATCACCGCGTCGGTCGGGCCGTCGCCGAACGTCAGGAAGCGTTCGAAGATGCGGCGGATCGAGGCGACGTTCGCCTTGATGCCATCCTCGCCGAGCAGCTTGCGGGCTTCGTCCTTGAAGCTCGGATCGCCGATCTTGCCGGTGCCGCCGCCCATCAGGACGATCGGCTTGTGCCCGGTCTGCTGGAGCCGACGGAGCAGCATGATCTGGACGAGGCTGCCGACGTGGAGCGACGGCGCGGTCGGATCGAAGCCGATATAGCCGGGCACGATTTGCTTGCCCGCGAGCGAGTCGAGCGCGGCGGCATCGGTCATCTGGTGGACATAGCCGCGCGAGGTCAGCGTGGTGAGCAGGTCGGACTGGTAGGTCATGGATGCGCGACTAGCATGCGCCTCCCGGTCCGTCATCCCGGCGAAAGCCGGGATATTCATGGGCGGGTGCTGCGGCTCGAACGGGGAGATCCCAGCGTTCGCTGGGATGACGGTCAGGGGGGAAGGACGGAATCAGCTTCGCGGCAATTGCGAGGTCGGGTCGACGGGGGTCCGCCCCTTGCGCAGTTCGAAGTGGAGTTCGGGACGGTCGGCGAAACCGGTGTCGCCCGACAGCGCGACGGTCTGGCCGCGCTTCACGCTCTGCCCGCGCTGCACCAGCAGCTTCGATGCGTGGCCGTAGACGCTGGTCCAGCCGCCGCCATGCTTGATGATCACCAGCCCGCCGAGCGCGGCGATACCGTCGCCGACATAGGCGACGACGCCGTCCGCGGCCGCGTGGATCGGCGTCGAGATCGGCACCGCGATCTTGATGCCGTCGTTGCGTTCGCCGCTCGCGCCCGGGCCGAAGCGCTTCACGACCCGGCCGTCGACTGGCCACAGGAACCCGCCGCTCGCGAGGCGCGCCGGCGCGGTGACGACGGCGTTCGAGGGCAGTATGCGGCGCGGCGTCGCGATCGGCTTGGCGGGCGCCTGGTTGTTGGCAAGCGCGGGCTCGCCGCCGGTCAGGATGTCGTCGATGTCGAGCGAGAAGGCGCGGGCGCGCTCCGCCGCGCTCGGCCTGCCGCCACCGGGCGCATCGGGGATCAACACGCGCTGGTCGGCGCGCAGGACATAGGGCTCGACGAGCGCATTGACGGAGACGATCCGCGACCATTCCACGCCGTAGGCGCGCGCGATCGCGATCCCGGTCTCGCCGCGACGGACCTGGTGGTAGCGGCCGCCGGGGATGGTCAAGCGCTGGCCGGTGCGGATCGTGTAGGGCGTGTCGAGATCGTTCGCGCGTGCGATGGCCTCAAGGCTCGCGCCGCTGCGATCGGCCACGCGGCGCAGCGTGTCGCCGGGCTGCACGACATAGGTCGAATCGGGGATCGACTTCGCATCGGCGCTGACCGGGCGCGCTTCCCAGGCGGGGCGCGGGGCGGGGAGGGTGGTGACCTCTCCGGTATCGCGGCCCGGTATGTCCTGCGGCGGCGTATCGTCACGGCGCGGCGGGGGATCGTCGCGGCGTGCAGGCGGCACGCGATAGGGGCGCGTCGGCACGGTGCCATAGCCCGCGGGACGATCGGCATGCGGGATGCACGCGGCCAGCCCCAGCAACGGCAGCGCCGCTGCCGAGACGAGCGCACGCGCACATCGCATCAACGATAGGCCCGTTCGAGCAGGTCCATCGATTCGAAATGCGTCAGGTCGAGATGCAGCGGCGTCACCGACACATAGCCGTCGGCGACCGCCTCGAGATCGGTCGCATGCGCGGGCGTATCGACCGTGCCGGACAGCGCGAACCAGTGATACTCATAACCGCGCGGATCCGTGTTGGTGACGATCTGCAGCCGGCCGTAATCGCGCAGGCCCTGGCCGACGACTCGTACGCCCTTGACCGCATCGGCGGGACCGGCGGGGAAATTGATATTGACCAGCGTCCGCGGTGCGAGCGGCGCGTCGAGCAGCGGCCGCAGGACTCGCTCGCCCCACGCCTTGGCCGCTTCGAACGGTACGCTGTCGCCCATGCCTTCGCGGCTGTAAAGCTGGCTCAGCGCGATCGAGCGAACGCCGGCGAGCGCCCCCTCCATCGCCGCCGACACCGTGCCCGAATAGGTCACGTCCTCGGCCAGGTTCGCGCCGCGGTTGACGCCCGACAGGATCAGGTCGGGCGGGCTGTCCTTCATGATCTTGGCGAGCGCCATCATCACCGCATCGGTCGGCGTGCCCGCGACGGCATAGCGCTTCTCGCCATGCTTGCGCACGCGGATCGGCCGCGACAGCGTCAGCGAATGGCCGGCGCCCGATTGTTCGTCCGCGGGCGCGACCACCCAGATATCGTCGGACAGCGTTGCGGCGATCGCCTCCAGCACCTTCAGCCCGGGCGCGTGATAGCCATCGTCGTTGGTGAGGAGGATCCGCATCAGCGCGTCGGCTCCAAGAGCGTCAGGCCGCCGAGATAGGGCTGGAGCACCGCGGGGACGGCGACCGAACCGTCCTCCTGCTGGTAATTCTCCAGCACCGCGACGAGCGTGCGGCCGACCGCCAGCGCCGAGCCGTTGAGCGTGTGGACGAACCGCGTGCCCTTCTCGCCCTCGGGACGATAGCGTGCGTTCATCCGGCGTGCCTGGAAATCGGTGCAGGTCGAGACGCTGCTGATCTCGCGGTAGCGCGCCTGGCCCGGCAGCCAGACTTCGAGATCATAGGTGCGTGCAGCGGTGAACCCCATATCGCCGGTGCATAGGAGCATCCGCCTGAACGGCAGCTGCAACGCGTCGAGCACGCCTTCCGCACAGGCGGTCATCCGCTCATGCTCGGCCTCCGACATGTCGGGGGTGACGATCGAGACCATCTCGACCTTGTCGAACTGATGCTGGCGGATATAGCCACGCGTATCGCGGCCGGCCGCACCCGCCTCGGAGCGGAAGCACGGCGTCAGCGCGGTGAAGCGGATCGGCAGTTCGGCCTCGCTCAGGATCTGTTCGCGGACGATATTGGTGAGGCTCACCTCCGCGGTCGGGATCAGCCAGCGGCCATCGGTGGTGCGGAACAGGTCCTCCGCGAATTTAGGGAGCTGGCCGGTGCCGAACACCGCTTCGTCTCGGACCAGCAGCGGCGGCGAGACCTGTTCGAAGCCCTCCTCGGCGACATGATCGAGCATGAACTGGCCGAGCGCGCGCTGCAGCCGGGCGGCGGGCCCGCGGACCAGCGTGAACCGCGCGCCGGACATCGCCGCGCCGGTCTCGAAATCGAGGCCCAGCGCAGGGCCGATCGCATCGTGCTCGCGCGCCGCAAAGGCGAAGGTCGCGGGCGTGCCGCGGGTGTGGACGAGCGCGTTGTCGTCCTCGCCGCCGCCTTCGGGAACGTCCGCCGCAGGCAGGTTCGGGATCGCCGCCAGCAGGTCGCCGAGTTCGCTGCTCAGCCGCGCCTCATCGGCTTCCAGCGTCGGCAGCGCCTCCTTCAGGCTTGCGACTTCGGCCATCAGTGCCTGCGCCCTGGCCTCGTCCTTCTGCGCCTTGGCCTGACCGATCGCCTTCGACAGTTCGTTGCGACGCGTCTGCGCGGTCTGCGAGTCGGCGATCGTCGCGCGGCGCTGTTCGTCGAGCGTCACCAGCGATGCGGACTGCGGTGCGACACCCCGCTTGGCAAGGGCGGCGTCGAAGGCGGCGGGATCGTCGCGGATCAGGCGTATGTCGTGCATGGCGCAGGCTATGCCGAGGCGGGTGCGCAGGCGCAAGACGGCTCCATCCTCCTGGTCCTCCCCCGCCAGGGCGAGGGTCGCAGGCAACCTCCGCGCGACGCGGCGCGTTCATCCACCATACGCAACGCGAAAAGGAGATATCGCATGCAGCTTCCTCACAACGCCGTGGTGCTCGTCGCCGATGGTCGGAAAAATGCTGTTCCTGCGCAATGAGGGCGACAATGCGTTCCCCAATCTGATCGTCGAGGAAGCGCAGGAGCAGGACAATCCCGCGACGCGCGACCAGGCGACCGACTCGGCCGGGCGCGCCTCGTCACCGCAGGGCGGCGTGCAGAGCTCGGTGGAGCCGACCGATTTCCACCAGATCGAGGAAGATCGCTTCGCCGCCGACGCCGCCGCGATGCTCAAGAAGCGCGCCTTGGCGAACGACTATGAGACGCTGATTGTCGTCGCACCGCCCAGGACGCTCGGCGAATTGCGGAAGCATTATCACAAGGAAGTCAGCAACCGTCTGGCCGGCGAACTCGACAAGGACCTGACCGGGCACCCGATCAAGGATATCGAGAAGGCGCTAAAGAACGCCTGACCGAACGTAAAAAGGGCCCCGCGGGACATCTCCTGCGGGGCCTTTTCTTTGCCTGGTGTCGGCGCTTACGCGGCGGCGGCCTTTCGGGTGGCGAAGCGCTGGCGTGCCACGAGTGCGGCGGCGGCGGCGCCGAAGAGCAACACCATCGGCGGTGCGGGTACGGGCGCGGGCGGGCCGCCGCTCGATCCCGTGCTGCCACCCGAGCTTCCGCTGCTCGCGCTCGAAGCGCTGCTGGCACTCGACGCGCTGCTAGCGCTCGATCCGCTGGCGGAAGAGGCGGAGCTGCCCGACGAGGCGGAACTGCCCGACGATCCGTTCGAGCTCCAGCCACCGGTCGAGTTCCAGCCGCCGCTCGATCCCCAGCCCTTGCTGCTCGAGCCATAGCTCGATCCGTCATGGCCGGGCTTGCCGCCCGACGAGCTGCCGCTGCTGGCAGACGATGCGGAGGAGGCCGACGAAGCCGACGACGCGCTGCTCGACGCGGACGATACGTTGCCGCTCGACGACGACGAGACGTCGCCGCTCGAGCCACCCGAGGCAGAGGAGACGTTGCCGCTCGAGCCACCCGAGGCAGAGGAGACGTTGCCGCTCGAACCGCCGGAGGACGATGTGCTCGATATCTCGGCACCGCCGGTGCTGCTCGACGATCCGCCGGTTGAGGTCGATCCGCCGCTCGACGCGGACCCCCCGGTCGATGTCGATCCGCCGCTCGAGGTGGAGGAGATCACGATGCTGCCGCTCGAGCCGCCGCTGCCGCCAAAGCCGCCGCCGAACCCGCCACCAAAGCCACCGCCGAACCCGCTGCCGAAAAAGCCGCCGCTGCCGCCCACGGCCAAGGGCGCGGCACCCGCACCGCCGCCACCGATATATCCGTCGCCGACGGGCGCGGGGATCGGGACCGGGGCGGCATTGGCCACCGTCACGACGGTGGGCGCGCAGGTCGTCCGCGTCGTCGTCGTCACGCGCCGCACGCGCGGCCGGTGAACCGCGGCGACCTGAGGGCGGGCAACGCGCTTGACGAGCATGCGCTTGGCGTTGGCGGTTCGATTGGAGCTTTCCGCGACATGCACCGCGCCGCCGCCGATCAGGGCACCGCCACACGCACAGGCGCACAATTTGGCCAAGGCCATCCTCACCGACATATCGTCACTCTTTCGTTGCCGGCACCCTCGTGTTGCCGGATCCCCGTGTGCAATGTTTACGGCATCGCCATGCAGACTAACTGCAAAACAAACCGTTAAGTGCAAGAGCATTAACCATATCTACGCGGGTTAATCACCTATTTACGTCGGCTTGTTCGCCGGGTTCACCCTTAACGTGCCGCCATGGGACATAAGTGACGCGGGCGTTCGTCCAGCGTTTGCCGGCCGGCAACGGCGCGTTTCCTCGGTGTGCGTGAAACCGCAAAATGAATTGGCGTAATATAATGTCGGATCTGGTTATTTTTGCGCAAGCCGGGTCGCTTGTGATGATCTTCGCGCGCGACTATAGGCGCATTCACCATTTGGGGGCGGTCCTCGGAGATCAGCGTGGTTGATCCGACGGGGCCAGAGGGAGAGTGGTATGGCGACCGTAATGAATCGTATGGACGATACCGGGACTATCAATCGAAACGCTGCGAACGACAGCGACGACGAAAGCTATCGGCCCGATGCCGACGAACCCTTTATGAGCCTGAAGCAGCAGGCCTATTTTCGCGGGAAATTGCAGGCCTGGAAGGATGCGATCCTTCGGGAATCGCAGGAAACGCTGTCGCAGCTGCAGGTCGATTCGCTGCGTGAGGCCGATCTCACCGATCGGGCGTCGAGCGAGACCGACTGGTCGATCGAACTGCGCACGCGCGATCGGCAGCGCAAGCTCGTCTCCAAGATCGAGGCGGCGATCCGCCGGATCGACGAGGGCGAATATGGCTATTGCGAAGTCACCGGCGAGCCGATCAGCCTCGCCCGGCTCGAAGCGCGGCCGATCGCGACGATGACGGTCGAGGCGCAGGAGCGGCATGAGCGCAACGAGAAGGTCTCGCGCGAGGATTGATCCGCACGATCCCACTGCGCGCGTCACCAGGGTCGCATCGGTTGCCCGTCGTCGTTAAGCCATTTGGCAGGCTTTGGGGCCTAACAGGTGAGCCGGGCCACAATTATGCGGCCTCGATAACGCGGGACGATGATGGACAGGTGCGATCATATGACTGGCGGGGACCGGACTATAGATAGCATTGCGCCGGATTCGGCATCGGCCGGTTCGACCGCGGGCAAAAGGGCGCTGCCGCGCGACAGCCTGCTGCTGGTCGGCCAGTGCCGACTCGGCGACGAGCCGGGCGTGCACGAGGTGCGCGTCCGCAATCTGTCCGAGGCCGGGCTGATGATCGAACTCGACATACCCGCTGACGTCGGCAGCCATGTGTGGCTCGACTTGCCCGGGATCGGAGAGACCAGCGGGACAGTGGCGTGGTGCGCGGCGGGGAGAATGGGGATCGCACTCGACGGGACGATCGATCCCAGGCGCGCTCGGTAGTCGGATTTAGCAACCACGCTGCTTATCGTTGCGAGAGGCGTGGGATGGGCAGGGCTTGGGCCGGACGGATGGGCGACCATTCCCCGGTCTTGTATCCGGGGCGTGGCCGCCTGGTATCCGCCGTTCAGCGCGTTACAGGCTGACGATCTCTTCCTTGAGTCGCAGTTTCTGCTTCTTCAGCTGCGCGAGGATGGCAGCGTCGGGCAAGGGGCGGTGCGTTTCCGCTGCGATTCGCTGATCAAGCACGGCGTGCTTGGTTTCCAAGGCTGTCTGATGCGTCGTCTGCACGATGGAGTACCTCCTGCATTCGGGTTGGGGGACGGAGTAAACCACCACGTCATCGAAATGTCTTTATCGGAAATGGACCAAATCGATTGGCCGACTGATTTAATGCGACGACCCGTGTGTTCGACGCATGCTACCCATGATGCGGCGCTTTAGCGCTCGCCAGCGCGCCCCCATTTGCTAAGGACGCCGGTGACGGAGGATCGGCATGTATCTCAGGGACAGCGTGGACGAGGCTCAGATGCGGGTACGGCTGGACGGGATGCGGGTCGAGCATCGCGACC
Organism: Sphingomonas aurantiaca; assembly: GCF_003050705.1. Taxonomy (GTDB): domain Bacteria; phylum Pseudomonadota; class Alphaproteobacteria; order Sphingomonadales; family Sphingomonadaceae; genus Sphingomonas; species Sphingomonas aurantiaca. Next base: position 520,794 of record NZ_QAOG01000004.1, read on the forward strand.
TCGACGATGCGATCGCCGCGCTCATCCTGTCGCCGGTCCCCGACCAGTTGCAGATCGCGCGTCTCAAGCGGCGCAAGCTGAGGCTTCGCGACGAAATCGCCGCGTGCGAAGACATGCTGATCCCGGATATCATCGCCTGAACGACGAAGACCGAGCGCTCTCCTGAAGGCGTGTCGCAAGCCGATCGACCGCGCCGTTTGTCGGGGACCAGCTGGGCTAGATGCCTCATTTTGATACGTTTCGTACAATCGGCATCGCGTCACGGCTGTCATCACGCTGGGCTGCACCAAGCGGCTATGCCATCCCGGCGCGATGAGTGGTCTGTATGAATCGCAACTGCATCGGCGATTGGTCGATGCGCTGTACAGCGAAGCGATGGTGTTGGCGGATGAAGCGCGCACCTATTTCGACGAAGCGGGGCGGGGGGAGCGGGAGGCGCTGGACGCGATGATCCGTGTGAGTTTCAGCTGCGAGTCGCTGAAGGTCACGACCCGGTTGATGCACGTCATTGCGTGGCTGTTGACGCAGCGCGCGGTCGAGGCGGGGGAGTTGCAGCCGCGCGATGCGCTCGATCCGGTGCGGCGACTGGGCGATGCGCCGGTGACGGACCAGAGCCTGCTCGACGTGCTGCCGGTGCGCGCGCGCGCGCTGATCGAGGCGAGCAGCGATTTGCACCGCCGGGTCGGCCTGCTCGACCGGGGACTCGACGAGGTCGATATCGTCAGCCCGGTGCTGACCCTGCAGGGCCGCCTAGAACGCGCTGCGTTCTAGGCCGTCACCGGTTCAGAGCGCGAGGCGGGCGCGGGCGGCGCGATATTCGCGCTCCAGACGATCGACTCGGTCGGCGACGCTCTCGACCTTGCTGACCGCGCCGATGCCCTGGCCCGAACCCCAGATGTCGCGCCAGGCCTTCGGCTTCGATCCGTTGCCGCCGCCGAAGTCCATCGTCTTGAGATCGCCCTCGGGCAGATTGTCGGGGTCCATCCCCGCAGCCTCGATCGACGCGCGCAAATAGTTGCCGTGGACGCCGGTGAACAGGTTCGAATAGACGATGTCGGAGGCTTTGCCCGCGACGATGCCGTCCTTGTAGGCCTGATCCGCATTGGCCTCGGTCGTCGCGATGAACGGCGAGCCGATATAGCCGAAATCGGCCCCCATCGCCTGCGCCGCGAGCACCGCGTCACCCGTCGCGATCGAGCCCGACAGCGCGAGCGGGCCGTCGAACCACTGACGGATTTCCTGGATGATCGCGAACGGCGACAGGCGACCGGCATGACCGCCAGCGCCGGCCGCGACCGCGATCAACCCGTCCGCGCCCTTTTCGATCGCCTTGCGCGCGAACCGGTCGTCGATCACGTCGTGGAGCGTGATGCCGCCCCAGCCATGCACCGCGGTGTTCAGGTCTTCGCGTGCGCCGAGCGAGGTGATGACGATCGGCACCTGCCACTTGGCACAGGTCGCGAGGTCGCTTTCGAGACGGTCGTTCGACTTGTGGACGATCTGGTTGACCGCGAAGGGGGCGGCGGGCCGGTCGGGATTGGCGCGGTTGTGTGCACTCAGCTCCTCGGTGATCCGGTGCAACCATTCGTCGAGCAGCGCCTGCGGCCGCGCGTTGAGGGCCGGGAAAGAGCCTACGATACCCGCCTTGCACTGCGCGATCACCAGTTCCGGGCCGGAAATGATGAACAGCGGCGAGCCGATGACGGGGAGTCGCAGGTTTTTTAGAATGGCGGGTACGGTCATGCCGGTTTTCTAGCGCAACGCAATCGCGCGCGCCAGAGCCGGTTTTGCCCTCCATCCAGCCGATGTTCAGGCCGGATGGAGGGCAGGGTATCAGACCATCTTGCCGATCACCTTGTCGAGCGTCAGCGGATATTCGCGGACGCGGACGCCGCAGGCATTGTAGACCGCGTTGGCGATCGCCGCGCCGACGCCGCAAAGGCCGAGCTCGCCGATGCCCTTGGCCTTCATCGGCGAGGACTTTTCGTCCAGCTCGTCCATGAAGAACACGTCCTGCATCGGAATGTCGGCATGCGCGGGGACGTGATATTCGGCGAGGTCGTGATTGACGAAATAGCCGAACCGCGTGTCGACGATCGCGTCCTCCATCAACGCCGCGCCGACGCCCATCGTCATCGCACCGATCACCTGGCTGCGCGCCGATTTCGGGTTGAGGATACGCCCGGCGGCAAACGCACCGCTCATCCGGCGGACACGGATCTCACCGGTGGCCGAATCGACTCCGACCTCGACGAAATGCGCGCCGAACGTCGCCTGCGCATAGGTCTTGGTCAGATCGCCGAACTCGATCGAATCCTCGGCAGACAAGCCGGCATCGCCCGCGGCCTCGGACAGCGAGACGCTGCGGTTGCCCGACTTCACCTTGCCGTCCTCGAACACGACATCGTCCGAATTGAAGCCGAGCTTGCGCGCGACCGACTCGCGCAGCGCCATGCAGGCTGCATAGACACCCGCGGTCGAGCTGTTGCCGCCCCACTGGCCGCCCGACCCCGACGAGGCGGGGAAGCTGCTGTCGCCGAGCAGCACGATGACCTTGTCCATCGGCACGCCCATCAGTTCGGCGACGGTCTGGCCGATGATCGTGTAGCTGCCCGTGCCGATATCGGTCATGTCGGTGGCCACCGTCACCATGCCCTTCTTGTCGATGCCGACGCGGGCGCCCGACTTCATCGTCACGTTGTCGCGAAACGCCGACGCCATGCCCATGCCGACCAGCCAGCGCCCGTCGCGGACCTGGCCGGGTACGGGATTGCGCTTGTTCCAGCCGAAGCGTTCGGCGCCGGTCTTCAGGCAACCGACCAGATCGCGCTGCGAGAACTGGCGCGAGGGCTTTTCGGGATCGACCTGCGTGTCGTTGACGATCCGCAGCTGGACCGGGTCCATCTTCAGCTTCTCGGCCAGCTCGTCCATGGCCGCTTCGAGCGCGAGCAGCCCGACCGCCTCGCCCGGCGCGCGCATCGCATTGCCCTCGGGAAGGTCGAGCACGGCGAGACGAGTCGCGGTCATGCGGTTGGCGCCGGCGTACAGCAGACGAGTCGCGTTCGGCGCGGTCTCGGGACCGCCGCCGGGCAGGTCGCCCGACCAGCTCTCATGCGCGATCGCGGTGATCTTGCCGCCCTTCTGCGCACCGATGCGCAGGCGCTGGATCGTCGCGGGGCGATGCGTGGTGTTGTTCATCACCTGCGGACGCGTCAGCGCGAGCTTGACCGGCCGCCCACCGATCGCGCGCGAGCCAAGCGCCGCCATCACCGCATCGCTGCGGATCCAGAGCTTCGACCCGAAGCCGCCACCGACATAGGGCGACATCACATGGATGTTGTCCTTCGGGATCAGCAGCGTCTCGCTCATGTCGCCGACAGCCCAGGCGATCATCTGGTTCGACGTCCACAGCGTCAGCTTGTCGCCCGTCCACGCCGCGGTCGTCGAATGCGGCTCCATCATCTGATGGCTCTGGTCGGGCGTCGTGTAACGCTCGTCGACCTTCACCGCCGCCTTGGCGAACGCGCCGGCAAAGTCGCCTACGGCCGTGTCGGGGGTGCCGCTCTTGGGCTTGGTTGCCGAGCCCTGCGACGCGGCGAGATCGAAATTGCCCTTCGCCCGCGCATAATTGACGCGCAGCAGCTTGGTCGCGGCACGCGCCTGCTCGAACGTCTCTGCGACAACGACGGCGACGGCCTGGTCGTAATGCTGGACGTCGGGGCCGGCGAGCATCCGCGCGGTGTGGTTCTTGGCCTTGCCGATCTTGCCGGCATTCTCATAGGTGACGACCGCGAGCACGCCGGGTGCCGCCTTGGCGTCGGCGACGTCGATGCTCTCGATCCGGCCCTTGGCGATCGAGGAACCGAGAATATAGCCATAGGCTGCGTTCGGTGCGGCGTCGCTCCGCTCATAGGCGTAATGCGCGGTGCCGGTCGTCTTCAGTTTGCCGTCGATACGATCGATCGGCTTGCCGAGCACCTTCATCCGGTCGGTGGGATTGGCGGTTGCGGGGGTATCGAACTTCATGGGCGTCAGGCCTTCGCGTCTTCGAACACGGCGCCGATGGTGCGTTCGACCAACGGCAGCTTGAACGCGTTCTGTGAGGTGGTGCGGGCGCCGGCGAGAACCGCCGCTGCGGTGGCCTTGGCGCCATTGGGCATCTGCGCCTCGGCCGCCTCGACGCGCCAGGGCTTGTGCGCGAGGCCACCAAAGGCGAGCCGGCCACGACCGCCGGGCTGGATCACGGCTGCGACCGAGATCAGCGCGAAGGCGTAGGACGCACGGTCGCGCACCTTCTGGTAAATGTGCGTGCCGCCGATCGGCTTGGGCAAGGTCACCGCGGTGATGAGCTCACCCGGGGCGAGCGACGTCTCGATGTTCGGCGTCGCACCGGGCAGCCGGTGGAAGTCGGCGATCGGGATCGCGCGGGTGGCGCCGGCGGCGTTCACCGTCTCCACGGTCGCGTCGAGCACGCGCATTGCGACGGCCATGTCGCTCGGATGCGTGGCGATGCACGCCTCGCTCGTCCCCATGATCGCGAGGTTACGGTTGAACCCGCCGATCGCGGCGCAACCGCTGCCCGGCTGGCGCTTGTTGCAGGGCTTGGTGGTGTCGTAGAAATAGGGGCAGCGCGTGCGCTGGAGCAGGTTGCCCGCGGTGGTCGCCTTGTTGCGGAGCTGGCCGCTGGCGCCGGAGACCAGCGCACGGCTGAGCACGCCGTAATCCTTGCGGACACGCGCATCGGCGGCGAGATCGGTGTTGCGGACGAGTGCGCCAACGCGGAGGCCACCGTCGGCGGTCGGAGCGATCTTGTCGAGGCCGAGGCCGTTGACGTCGATCAGATGCTGCGGCGTCTCGATCTGCAGCTTCATCAGATCGAGCAGGTTGGTGCCGCCGGCGATGAACTTGGCGCCCGGCATGCGGGCCGCGGCGCTCGCTGCCTCCTTGGCCGAGGTGGCGCGCTCATAGGTGAAGGCCTTCATGCCGTGCGCTCCGTGCCCGCGACTTCGTGGATCGCGTCGATGATGTTGGCATAGGCGCCGCAGCGGCAGATATTGCCACTCATCCGCTCGCGCAGTTCGTCGGTGGTGACGGTCGGCTGCGCGGCGATGTCGCCGGTGACGTGGCTGGGGATGCCCGCCTTGATTTCGCCGAGCGTCGCGACCGCCGAGCAGATCTGGCCCGGCGTGCAATAGCCGCACTGATAGCCGTCATGCTTGACGAACGCGGCCTGCATCGCGTGGAGCTTCTCGGGCGTGCCGAGGCCTTCGATCGTGGTGATCTCCTCACCTTCGTGCATCACCGCGAGCGTGAGGCAGCTATTGATCCGGCGACCCTCGACGATCACCGTGCACGCGCCGCACTGGCCGTGGTCGCAGCCCTTCTTGGTGCCGGTGAGCTTCAGATTCTCGCGCAGTGCGTCGAGCAGCGTGGTCCGCGTGTCGACGTTGATCTTGGTCGTGCGGCCGTTCACCTTGAGCGTGACCGGCATCGTCGGCGGCGCGGGCTGCGCGCTGCCCTGTGTCTGGGCCTGCGCGGCAGGTGCCGCGGCCAGCGTAGCCGACGCGACACCGCCGGCAATCACGCCACGGCGCGATACCGGAAAACCTTCATCCTGATGCATATAAACCCCTGTATCTGCTAGCGTAACTCGCGAGGGCAGCCAAAGTTGCGCTGGTGCGCATTTGGTTCCGTGAAATCTCGGTCATGTGGTTTGCGATAGGGTGTTGTAATGCGGACGATTTCTTCCGGTGTTTCGGTCCGGCTTTATCATCTCGACGATAGCGGGGAGGGCGGAGCGGCGACGACGTTGTTCTATGGACCTTTGGCGGAGGCGCTGGGGATCGCGGCGCGGCAGGAGGAGGACGTGCAGGCGGGATTATATCTGGCGACGGAGAACGACGTCGTCGCGTATCTGGATCTGGAGGGGTAGCTCACGAATGCGCCTTCGCCGATTTCACCACCCCGGCGAAGGCCGGGGCCCAATTGGGGGCGCATAGTAAAGGCGGGCTGCGCTTCGTTACGACCACCTTTCCAATTGGGCCCCGGCCTTTGCCGGGGTGGTGCAGTGGCCGCGCCGCGTCGGCTCACGTCCCCGGCGTGAAGCCGTCGTCGCGATCTGGCGGGGTCGGCGCGTGCACTTCGGCGCAGATCGAGCGGAGCGCATCCTTCATGCCTTCCTCGAACGTCGGATGGTAGAAGGGCAAGTCGAGCACCTCGGTCGCGGTCCAGCCGCTCTGGATCGCCCAGGCGATCAGGTGCGCGCTGTGCTCGACCGCAGGTCCCGCCATCGTCGCGCCCGTCAGGCGGCCGTCGCGGCGGTCGGCGTAGAAGCGCACCAGCCCGGCATTGCACGCCTCGACTTTCGCACGGCCCTGATCGTCATAGGAGGCGGTGCCGATGACGCTGTCGGTATCTTCGTCCTTGGCGATCTTGCCGATCACTGCGACGTTGGGATGCGTGAAGGTGATCGCGAACGGGACGGAGCGCTTGCCGGGCGTGACCTCGGGATAGCTCGCCGCATTGCGCCCCGCGATCATGCCCTCCGCCGACGCCTCGTGCAGTACCGCGCGATCGTGATCCGCATCGCCCGCGATGAAGATCGGCGCGCTGCCACATTGCATCGTGTCAGGATCATAGTCGGGCATCCCGTGCTCATCGAGCGCGAGCCCGGTCGTCTCGAGCCCGATGTCCTTGATCCGCGGTGGCCGGCCCGTCGCGACGAGCAGATAGTCGAAGCGCTTGCTGCCCGACTCCGAACCCGTCCAGGAGAGCGCGACGCCGCCGCCTTCGGGTTCGGCCTTGAGTTCGACGCCGAGCAGGATCGGCATCTCGCGCGACAGGATCGCGTGATACGCCTCGGCGACATGGGGGTCCTTCAGCCCGCCGATCGTCTCACCCATGTCGAACACCATCGTCTCGACGCCGAGCCGCGCCATCGCCTGCGCGAGTTCGAGTCCCAGCGCGCCTGCGCCGATCACGCCGATCGAGCCGGGCAAGTCCTTCAGCTCGAAGATGCTTTCGTTGGTCAGCACGCGGCCGCGCACGACGTCGAACATGTCGGGGATGGCGGGGCTCGATCCGGTCGCGATCACGACGGATTTCGCGTGGACCTGGCGCCCGTCGCTGAGCGCCAGGATCGTCGCGCCTGCGAATTTTGCGCGTGCCTCGATCTTCACTTCGTTGGGCAATTTGTCGATCGACTTTTCGACGCCGGCGACAAACGCATCGCGCTCCTTGCGGACTCGCGCCATCACCGCGATGCCGTCGACCTTGGCAGACGCGTCGACGCCAAAGACCTTGGCCTGGTCGACCGCATGCATCGCATTGCCGGCCGCGATCAACAGCTTGGAGGGCATACATCCTACGCTGGCGCAGGTCGTGCCGCCAAAGCCCTCGTCGATCAGCAGCGTCTTGGCGCCGTTGCGGCGCGCGCTGCGCTCGGCGGCGAGGCCGGCGGTGCCCGCGCCGATGATCGCGACATCGCAGGTCAGGTTGGTCATCATGGTCTCCGTCGCCGGAGGATTCCGGGAATGCGGTCTACGAAACCTTCGATGCCGCCCAGCCGTTCCGAGTGGCAGCACATTCCCGTATCGAAGGACGCTTATGTTAACGCTGCACCATCTCAACTACTCGCGGTCGATCCGCGTGATCTGGCTGCTCGAAGAGCTCGGGATCGAATATGACCTCGTCAAATATGAGCGCGACGCGAACTTCCGTGCGCCGCCTGAGCTGAAAGCGATCCACCCGCTCGGCAAGGCCCCCGTGCTGGTCGATGGCGACCTGACGCTGGCCGAGAGCGCGCCGATCCTCGCCTATGTCGACGAGCGTTATGGCGAGCGCCGCTTCTCGCCGCCGATCGACAGCGATGCGGCGGCGGTGCACGACGAATGGCTGCAATATGTCGAGAGCTCGGCCGCGTTGCCGATCATGATGACGTCGCTCGGCAAGCGGATGGGCGGGCTCCCCGATGGCCTCGCCAAGTTCACCGGTCCCGAGGTGACCAAGACGCTCGACTATATCGGTACCGGGGTCGGCGATGGCCCGTATCTGATGGGGGAGCAGCTGATGCTGGCCGACATTCAGATGTGCTATATCCTCGCGATCGCGGAAAGCGCCGGGCTGCTGGGCGATCATCCGGACGTCGCGGCGTATCTCGACCGGCTGCGCGCGCGCCCGGCCTTTGTCGCTGCCACCGAGATCGGCGGTCCGTTGATGGCACCCCGCCGATGAGCGGCGCTCCGTCATCCCGGTCGGCCCGGGATGACGGCTCCACTGCCCCCGAAGCCGGGCGGTGCATACGTATTCAGGCTCCAGTGTACCGGTACCACCTTGGTTCTGTGGCTGTTTTGCCACGCTCGGCGGGGTGGCGATGTTGACGCCCGCGCGGTTCTGGCGTGATGCTGACCCACGGCCATCCCACGCGCAGAGGGGCCCTGGACCGCGAGGATGCTGGAGGACCCGATCGTCGTGAATGCCGCTGCCAAGTCTTCCAGCCGATCCGGCGGCAAACCGACCTCGTTCGACATCGCGCAACTCGCCGGCGTTTCGCAACCTACCGTATCGCGCGCGCTGCGGGGCAGCTCGACGGTCAATCTGGCGACGCGGCAGCGGATCGAGGCGATTGCGCGGCAATTGAACTACACCGTCGATCGCAGCGCCTCGAACCTGCGCAACGGCACGACCAAGACGATCGCGCTGCTGCTGTTCCGCGATCCGACCCCCGACGAGACCGTGGTCAACCCGTTCTTCCTCGGCATGCTCGGCGCGATGATGGCGGCGTGCGGATCGCATGGCTACGACCTGCTCGTGTCGTTCCAGCAATTCTCGAGCGACTGGCATACCGATTACGAGGACAGCCACCGCGCCGACGGGCTGATCCTGCTCGGCTATGGCGATTACGCCGATTACCGGTCCCGGCTCGAGACGCTCGTCGCGCAGGGGACGCATTTTGTGCGCTGGGGCTCGGTCCAGCCGGGGCAGCCGGGGCTGACGATCGGGTGCGACAATATCGCGGGCGGCGCGGCGGCGGCGCGGCACCTGCTCGACCGCGGGCGGCGGCGGATCGCGTTCCTGGGCAGCGCCACCGATCATTATCCCGAGTTTCACGACCGGTATCGCGGCTATGTCGCGGCGCTGGGCGAGCATGGCATCGCGGCGGATCCTAAGCTTCAGGTCGAGACGATCTCGACCGAGGAGGATGCGACGCAGGCGACGCGCGAGCTGCTTCGCCGCGGTGTGCCGTTCGATGCGATCGTCGCGGCGAGCGACCTGATCGCGCTGGCCGCGATGCGCGTGTTGGCGGGGGCCGGGATCAACGTGCCCTATGACGTCGCGATCGTCGGGTTCGACGACATCCCCGCCGCCAGCCTTGCCAATCCGCCGCTGACGACGATCGCGCAGGACAGCGGGCTGGCCGGACGGCGGCTGGTCGAGATGCTGCTCGCGCGGATCGGCGATCGACCCGTCGAGAGCACGGTACTGCCCACGCAATTGGTGATCCGACGATCATCGGGTGAAGGACGCTGAATGGCCGTAATGGGTAGGGAGAAACCACGTCAGGGATTCTGGGGGCTGTGGAACATCTCGTTCGGGTTTTTCGGGATCCAGATCGGCTTTGCGCTGCAGAACGCCAATGTCAGCCGGATCTTCCAGTCGCTGGGCACGTCGGTCGACGATCTGGCGTTCCTCTGGATCGCGGCGCCGCTGACCGGGCTGCTCGTCCAGCCGGTGATCGGGCATTATAGCGACCGGACCTGGGGGCGGCTCGGGCGACGGCGGCCCTATTTCCTGGCCGGGGCGATGCTCGCGACCTTTGCGCTACTGGCGATGCCGAATGCGCCGGTACTGTGGGTCGCGGCCGTCTTGCTGTGGATGCTCGACGGATCGCTCAACGTCGCGATGGAGCCGTTCCGCGCGTTCGTCGGCGACATGCTCGGCAGCCGCCAGCGCACCGCGGGCTTCGCCTTCCAGACCGGATTCATCGGCGCGGGCGCGGTGATCGGCAGCCTTGCCCCGATCATCCTGACCGACGTGTTCCAGGTCGCGAACACCGCACCCGCGGGCGGGATTCCGCCATCGGTACAATATGGATTCTATATCGGCGCGCTCGCCTTGTTCTTCGCGGTGCTGTGGACGGTGCTGACGACCAGCGAATATCCGCCTGCCGAGATGGCCGCGTTCGAGGACGAAGGCCCGGTTGCGCCGCAAGACACGGTCGTCCGGTCGAGCGCGCGGCTCGCGCCGGTGTGGATCGCGCTGGGGGCGATCGTGATCGCCGCGGTGGCGCGGTTCGGGCTCGACAAGCCGGTCTATCTGCTCGGTGGTGGGCTGATCGCGTTCGGCGCGGCGTTGCTGGCGAGTGCGGCGCTGGTGAGGTCGGGCAGGGAGTCCAATGTTCTCAGCCAGATCGTCGGCGATCTTGGCACGATGCCACAAACGATGAAGCGGCTCGCGCTCGTCCAGTTCTTCACCTGGTCGGCGCTGTTCATCATGTGGATCTACACGACGCCGATCGTCACGCAGCATGTGTTCGGTACGACCGACACGACCAGCGCGGCGTATAACGAGGGGGCGAACTGGGTCGGGGTGCTGTTCGCGGTGTATAACGGCGTGGCGACCCTGTGGGCGTTCGTCATGCCGGCGCTGGCGGCGCGGATCGGTCGACGCGATGCGCATATCCTCGGGCTGCTCTGCGGGGCGGCGGGGTTCGCGTCGTTCCTGGTGGTGCGCGACCAATATGTGCTGATCGGGTCGATGGTGCTGATCGGAATCGCGTGGTCGTCGATCTTGACGATGCCCTATGCGATCCTGTCGAACGCGCTGCCCCAGGCCAAGCTCGGCGTCTATATGGGGCTGTTCAACATATTCATCGTGTTGCCGCAGCTGATCGTGTCGTCGGTGATGGGGCAGGTGGTGCGGACGTTCTTCCCTAGCGACGCGGTGTGGGCGATGCTGATCGCGGCCGGGGTGATGGGCGTCGCTGCGCTGGCGATGCTGCGGGTCGAGCGGAGCGCGTGATCGGGCTTCTGATCCTCCCCCGCTAGGGGGAGGATTAGGCTCAGCCGCCGAAGCCGCGGCCGCCGAAGCCGCCGCCGAACCCGCCGCGCGAGATCACCGAACTGCGCGTCTGGACGCGCGCAGGCGCCCGCGCCGTCGTCGGGGTGAACGCGTCCGAGCCGACGCGCGTGCGGCCTGTCACATAGTCGCGGTTGATCCGGCCGCCGGCGCCGCCATAATAATTGCCCTCGCGGTCACGATACATCGGCGCGCCGCGATTGCCGAACCCGCCGTTGAGCGCCTGCCCGACGAGGAAGCCGGTCAGCAGCGGCGTGAAGAAGCTGCCGCCATTGCCGTTGTTGCGCGGTTCGCACTGCGCGGCACCGAACTGCTCCTCGCAGGTCTGCTTGTCCTCGAACCGCGGTGCGGTCTTCGCCGCATCGGTCTTGGCTTGTTCGAACGCGGTGTCGCACTGGACTGCGGACAGCGCGCCTGCCGCGCGGCATTCGGCGACGGAGGCATAGCTCTGCGCCTCGACCGGCTTGCCGCCGACATCGCCGTCGCACGCGGTCAGCGAGATGCCCGATCCTGCGATCAGGCTGGTGAGGACTATCGATCTGGAACGCTTCATGGGTGCTTCCTCAGTTCGTCATGCAGGCAGCGTTGAGGATGCCGACGCACAGCGAGATGCTTGCCATATAGGTCGCCGCCGCGATTTCGCCGCGCTGGATCCGCGCGTTGAAATCGCGCATCACGAGACGCTGGACGACCAGCGCGGTGACGATCTGGATGACGCCGGCGAGCAGCGCCCACACCGCGAATTCGACCAGCGAGACGGTATGCGTCAGCGCCGAGGCAAGCGGCAGGACATAGCCGAGCAACGCCGCGCCCAGCGTGATCGCGGCGGCGGTGTTGCCCTCACGGATCAGCGACTTCTCGTGATAGGGCGTTGCCACCTGATAGATGATCTTGAACGCGATCGTGAACACGCCTGCCGCGACGAAAGCGATCAGGAAGGCGAGCGCGCTGGCGCCGAAGCTGTATTGGTCGATCATGGCAAGTCCCCCGGAGCCGTTCGTCGGTGACGCTAGGCCCTGAACTCGCCGAGTTCCAGTGCAACGCCCAGCATGATCTCGAACGAGACCTCGCCCGCCTCGTTCTCCTGGTCGATCGCCAGCAGCAGTTCGCGGCCGTCGTCACCGGGCAGGTCGCGGCCGAACAGCATGCACGTCTGGAAGATGCGACGGTCGACGATGCCGTCGCGGTCGTCGTGAAGATCTTCCCAGAACGTCACCGGTTCCTGCTCGCTCGCCTCGGGGCCGAACCAGAAGCGTCCATATTCGGGCAATCCCTCGGCAGTGAAAGTCCGCGCCTTGAGGCGGCTCTTCCATGCCGGGCGCTCGGCGGACGAGGAGGGATAGGCGCTGTCCCATGGCGCGAACAGCGTGACGTCGGTCACGTCCTGGCCCGCGCGGTCGTTCGACACCGCCTGGAACATGATGTCGTCGTCGGTGTAGAAACGGTGGACGAACCCGCCCTCGTTGAGGTTCACGAGCCCTTGCGCGACGATCACCAGCGTGTCGCGGTCGAACGGGAACAGCAGCTCGGACCCGAACCGGCGCCAGGCGAGCGGATCGACCGTCACCGTGCGCCCCAGCGTGACGTTGCGGACGACGGGCAGGGCGTTGTCGTCAAGCGCTGGCTTGCGGCCGAACAGGCGATCGAACATGCAATCCTCGTATCTTTGTTGATGGCCTGCATAGGGCAAAGCGGCCGGGCGAGCAAAGCGCAACCCCCCGTCATCCTGACGAAAGTCAGGACCCAGAGCCACACCCGCGGCGCTTCGTGGCCCTGGATCCTGAATTTCGTCAGCATGACGGGAAAGGGTGGGGTCGCGGAGTGGGGAGCGGGGATGGCAAGGGTTCGCGACACGTCCTATGTGTGCGTCACGCGACAAGCACGGGAGTTCTTGCATTGACCGACATCTGGACCGTCCGCAGCCTGAAGGCGGCGCTCGATACGTCCGAGCCTGCAAAGGCGGGCGAATTTTCCGCGCGGATCCTGGAAGGCGCCGACCCGGTATTGCTGGTGACGATGCACCAGCACGGCGATCTCGAGCTGTTCGTCAACGTCAGCGAGGCGCAGATCGCGTGCTCGACCTTGCTCTGGCCGTGCGACGAGCAGGAGGACCAGCAGGCGTTCAACACCTTCCTGCTGAAGTCGCAGAAGCTGGTGCCGCTGTCGAACTTCGGGATCGGCACCGTCGACGGTCGCGATTATTACGAGCTGTTCGGCGAACTGGCGACGTCGAGCCCGCTCAACACCGTGGTGATCGAGCTGCGTACGCTTGCTGAGAATGCGATCGATGCGGCCACCGACCTGCGCCACGCGCAGATTCCTGCCGCCTGATTTAGATACAAACGGAGAGACTGGCATGGCCATCTGGAGCAAGCTTTTCACCCTCGGTCGTGCCGGTGCGCACGAAGCCGGCGCGGCGGTCGTCGATGCGAACGCGCTGCGTATCCTCGACCAGGAAATTCGCGATGCGGACAAGGCGCAAGGGAAAGCGCGCGACGATCTCGCCGGGCTGGTCGCGCGGCGCCGCATCCTCGAGACCGAGGTCGAGAGCTTCCGTGCGCAGGCGGCCAAGTATGAGGCATCGGCGCGCGTCGCTGTCGAGAAGGGCAATATGGATCTCGCGCGCCAGGTCGCGCAGCGGATCGCCGATCTCGAGCAAGATATCGCGCTGAAGAGCCCGCAGGTCGAGGACATGCGCGCTGCCGAGGAGCAGATCCACACCGCGGTCGCGCAGACCGACCGCAAGATCGAACAGCTCCGCCGCGAGGTCGAGGTCGTCAAGGTCAACGAGTCGGTGCAGAAGGCGCAGGCCTCGGTCGCGTCGGGCAGCATGGGGGCGGGCAACAAGCTCGGCTCGGCCGCCGACAGCCTCGCACGGATCCGTGAACGCCAGGCGATCCGTGGCGAGCGGATCAAGGCGGCGGGCGAACTGGAAGACCGTCGTACCGGCGCCGATCTCGACGAGAAGCTGCGGCTGGCGGGGATCGGCCCCGGCCAGTCGTCGGCGGACGACGTGCTCGCGCGGCTGACCGCGCCGAAGACGCCGGAGCTCGGCCAGACGCTGCAGATCGGCCAGCGCGACGATAGCAAGGACAGCTGATGCGCCGGATCGCGGTCGACCCGCGCAGCGACTGGCGTGAGCGGGCGGACGCGATTGGGTTCGTCTATCACGACACCGATGGCGAGCCCTATTGGGATGAAGGCGCGGCCTACGCGTTCACCTTGGCGGAGATCGAGGATGATCTCGAGCCGGCAGCGGAACAGCTACACGCGATGTGCCTCGATCTGGTCGACGAGGTGGTGCGCGACCAGCAGTTGATGGAACGCCTCGCCATCCCGCGCGAGCAGTGGAATTACGTCGCGGAGACGTGGCGGACTCGCCAGCCGTCGCTCTACGGCCGGTTCGATTTCGCTTATGACGGGACGGGGCCGGCCAAGCTCTACGAATACAACGCCGATACGCCGACCTCGGTGTTCGAATGCGCGACGTTCCAGTGGATGTGGCTCGAGGATCTGCTCGTGAGCGGGGCGTTGCCGGCGGGGACGGACCAGTTCAACAGCCTGTTCGACAAGCTGCGCGAGCGGTTCCGCGCGCTGTTCCCGAGTGGCGGGTTCGTCCACTTCGCCGCGGATGCGTCGGCGATCGAGGATCGGCAGACCGTCCGCTTCTTCGAGGATCTGGCGAGCCAGGTCGGGATCGAGCCCAAGTTCGTCGAGATGAAGGATATCGGGCTCGCCGCCGATGGGCGCTTCGTCGATACCGACGGCTATGAGGTGCAGGCGGCGTTCAAGCTGTACCCGTGGGAGTTCATGCTCCGCGAGCCTTATGCGCCCAATCTGTCGCGCGCCGATGTGCGCTGGATCGAGCCGGCGTGGAAGTCGATCCTGTCGAACAAGGGCATCCTGCCGCTGCTGTGGGAGCGGCATCCCGAGCATCCGAACCTGCTGCCGGCGTTCTTCGACGACGACCCTGCCGCGAAGATCCTCGGTCCCAAATATGTGCGGAAGCCGCTGTTCTCGCGCGAGGGGGCCAATGTCGAGGTGATCGGGGACGCGGCGCATGCGGTGCTCGATCAGGGCTATGGCGCCGAGGGGGCGATCCGCCAGGCCTATGCGCCGCCGCCGGTGTTCGACGGGCGGCATCCGGTGATCGGCGCGTGGATGGTCGGCAACGAAGCCGCGGGGATCGGCGTTCGGGAGGATGACACGGTGGTGACGCGCAATCTCGCGCGGTTCGTGCCGCATATCATCGAGGCCTAACATGACCGACGCGCGCGAACTTCCTCCCTTGCCGCCGATGGAGCGGCTGGTCGAACTGCTGTTCGACGCCGCGAGGATGGGGCGCGACGAGATGATCCCCGCGCTGCTGCAGGCGGGGGTCGATATCGAGGTGACCGATGCGAAAGGCTACACGCCGCTCGTGATCGCCAGCTATAACGGGCAGGCCGATGCCACCGCGGCTTTGCTTGCGGCGGGTGCGAAGGTCGATGGCGCGGCGGATGCGCGCGGTAACACGGCGCTGATGGGGGTGTGTTTCAAGGGTTATGCGGAGATCGCGCAGATCCTGCTCGATGCGGGGGCGGACGTGAACCGCCGCAATGGCGTCGGGCAGACGGCGCTGATGATGGCTGCGCTGGTAGGCAAGACGGCGATTATGGACCTGTTGCTGGAGCATGGCGCGGAGGCTTCGGTTGCGGATGCTGCCGGTAATAGCGTGCACTCGCTGGCGCTGTCGCAGGGCAACACCGCGTTGGCGGCGCGGTTTGCTGCCACAAGTCCGTCATCCTGACGAAAGTCAGGATCCTGGGTAACGCGCGCTACGTCCTTGGCTCTGGATCCTGACTTTCGTCAGGATGACGGGAGGGTGCGTGGTGGTCGTCAGTGCCGTGCGTCTTGGAGAGTACCGCGCCGACATGGGTTTCGCCGCGGGCTTCGGCCAGGCGCATCTGGCGTTCGCGCTCGGCGTAGCCCGCGCGCTGGTCCGCGTCGCGCGCGTCGTGGCAGGCCGGGCAGCTGATCCCCTCGACATAGAGCGGCGAGGCGCGATCGGCGACGCTGACGGGCATGCGGCAGGCGTGGCACAGTACGTGGCTGCCCGGCACGAGCCCGTGGCCGACCGCGACGCGCTGGTCGAAGACGAAGCATTCGCCCTCCCACAGGCTCTCCGTCTCGGGCACCGTCTCGAGATATTTGAGGATACCGCCCTTGAGGTGATACACCTCGTTGAGCCCCTCGGCCTTGAGGAACGCGGTCGATTTCTCGCATCGGATGCCGCCGGTGCAGAACATCGCGATCTTGGGCGGCGGGCCATCGCCGACCAGCTCGGCGCGATGCGCGCGAAACCATGCCGGGAAGTCGCGGAAACTGCGCGTGTGCGGATCGACCGCGCCGGCAAACGTGCCGACCGACACCTCGTAATCGTTGCGCGTGTCGATCAGGATCGTCCCCGGCTCGGCGATCAGCGCGTTCCAGTCCGCGGGCTCGACGTAATGGCCGACGCCGCTCAGCGGATCGATCGTCGGCTCGCCCATCGTGACGATCTCGCGCTTCAGACGCACCTTCATGCGGTGGAACGGCATCGTCTCGGCGCGCGATTCTTTCACGTCGAGGTCGGCGCACCCCGGTAACGCACGGATATGCGCGAGAACGGCATCGATCCCCGCCTCGGACCCGGCGATCGTCCCGTTGATCCCCTCAGCCGCGAGCAGCAGCGTCCCCTTCACCCCGTTCGAACAGCATGCGAGCGCAAGCGGCGGCTGGATCGCGGCGATGTCGGCGAACGGCGTGAAGCGATACAGCGCCACGACGCGGATGGGGAGGGTTTGGGTCATCGGTTCATCGTGCAGGGGAGGAGGTGCGCTCCCTTAGCGCACCGCGTCCGCCGCGTCAGCCTGTGGTGACGATCATCCCGTCGACCACCGCGACCGGCCACGGCGTCAGTCGCGTTCCGCCGCAAGGCCCGCCGACGCAGACGCCGCTGTCGATCTCGAACAGCGCGGAATGCCAGCTGCACGCGATCAGGTCGCCGCGCGGGGTGAGGTAGTCGTCGAGCACTTGCGCAAGCGGGAGGCCCATGTGCGGGCAGCGATCGACATAGCCGACCACCGCGTCGTCCTTGCGCACGACAAAGCCGTGGAACCGGCCGGCGCGCATCTGCACGACGAAATTGCGCGCCTTGCCCTCGGCGACCGCATCGACCGGGGCGAGTTTGATCCCGGCGGGCGTGGCGGTGAGCCGTTCGCCGTCGCTCATGGCCGATCCGCGTCGGGTTGCCGGTCGGGGTGCGCAGCAGCGAAAGCGGGCAAGGCGCGGGCCGTGTCGGCGGCGGCCTTGAGGTGCGGGTAGGGCGTCAGATCGACACCGAACCGCTCGGCGGAATAGACCTGCGGCACCAGGTGGCAGTCGGCGATCGTCGGCGTCGCGCCGAACGCGAAGCGGCTGCCATGACGCGCGATCATCACCTCCAGCGCGGCGAACCCCTCGCCGATCCAGCGCGCGATCCAGCGGTTCACGGCGGCATCGTCGGCGCCGAACTCGCTCCGCAGCGCGTTGAGGATCCGCAGGTTGTTCACCGGGTGGATATCGCACGCGATCGTCGCGGCCATCGCGCGGACGACCGCGCGACCCTGCGCATCGGCGGGGAGCAAAGGTGGATCGGGATAGGTCTCGTCGATCCATTCGAGGATCGAGGGGCTCTGCGTCAGGACGGCGTCGTCGGTTTCGAGGGCCGGTACGAGTGCCTGCGGATTGAGCGCCCGAAAGCCCGGCTCGCGGTGCGCGCCGGTGCGCAGGTCATGCGTGACCTGCGTATAGTCCACGCGCTTCAGCGCAAGCGCAATGCGGACGCGGTAGGCGGCGGTCGAGCGCCAATAGCCGTGGAGCGTCGGGGTCACCGTGGCAGGACCGCCTTCGGGAAATCGGACCAGACCGCATCGTAATCGAGCTGGGCATGGTCCAGCGCATAGGTGGTCGGTGCGTAGGGCCAGCAGCTCTCCAGCATGAACGCCATCGTGCCGTCGATCTTGTGCGGCTTCAGGTCGGCCGCGCTCGCGCCCTGCCAGCTCGCCAGGTCGGGGCCGTGGCCGGACATCAAATTGTGGAGCGAGATGCCGCCGGGCGCGAACCCTTCGGCCTTCGCATCATACGCGCCGGTGATGAGCCCCATCGCCTCGGACATGATGTTGCGGTGGAACCAGGGTGGTCGGAACGTCCCCTCCGCCACCATCCAGCGCGGCGGGAAGATCACGAAATCGGCGTTGGCACGGCCGGGCACGTCGCTCGGCGAGGTCAGCAGCGTGAAGATCGAGGGATCGGGATGATCGAAGCTGACCGTGTTGATCGTGTTGAACCGCGACAGGTCGTAGCGCCAGGGGGCCAGGTTGCCGTGCCACGCGACGACGTCGAGCGGCGAATGATCGAGCGTCGTGGTCCACAGCGACCCCATGAACTTCTGGACGACCCCGACCGGTTCGTCGCGATCCTCGAACCAGGCGACCGGCGTCTCGAAATCGCGCGGGTTGGCGAGGCCGTTGGCGCCGATCGGGCCGAGATCGGGCAGGCGGAACAGCGCGCCGTGGTTCTCCGCGACATAGCCGCGCGCCTCGCCATCGGGAAGTTCGGCACGGAACCGGACGCCGCGCGGGACCAGCGCGATCTGGCCGGGAGCGATGTCGATCCGGCCGAGCTCGGTTAGCAGTCGCAGCCGCCCGTGCTGCGGGACGAACAGCAGCTCGCCGTCCGCGTCCATGAACACGCGGTCGATCATGTCGGTATTGGCGGCGTAGACGTGGAGCGCGACGCCCTCGAGATCGGCCGGGTCACGGTTGGCAAGCATCGTCGTCATGCCGTCGATCAGGTCGGTGCCGGGGGCGGGGGCTTCGATCGGATCCCAGCGCAGGCGATTGGGCGCGAGCGGCGCGTCGGTGGTGCCGGGCGCGAACCGCTTGGCCCCGGTGTAGCGCTCGAATGGCGGATGCTCGGCGGTCGGACGCATCCGGTAGAGCCAGCTGCGGCGGTTTTCGTGGCGCGGCGCGGTGAAGGCGGTGCCGGAGAGCTGCTCGGTATAGAGGCCGAACGCGGGGCGCTGTGGCGAATTGCGGCCGATCGGCAGTGCGCCGGGGACCGCCTCGGTCGATACATGGTTGCCGAAACCGGGGAGGTACTCGCTCTGGCCGGCGGTCTCGCCTGCGGTGTTGGTCGGCTGGTGGATTGTCATGGCTTCCTCTCCGTCACCTGTTCCGATCAACGCCCGGACCGCCGGCCGTTCAAACTCTCTTTTCTACCCTCTCCCCTCGGGGAGAGGGAGGGAGACGCGCTTGCGCGGCGGAAGGGTGAGGGCACGCGCTGGCGTCTCGCGAGCCCTCACCCTCGGCGCTGGCGCGCCTTTCCCTCACCTGAGGGGAGAGGGTTTCGGCCATCACGCGTCGACGGTCACCACACCACGGCGGATCTGGTCGAGCTCGATGCTCTCGTACAGCGCCTGGAAATTGCCGTTGCCAAAGCCTTCATTGCCCTTGCGCTGGATGATCTCGAAGAAGATCGGCCCGAACATGTTCTCGGTGAAGATCTGGAGCAGCAAGCCCTCCTCGCCGACATTGCCGTCGATCAGGATGCGGTTGCGGCGCAGGCGTTCGAGGTCGTGGCCGTGGTTGGGCACGCGCTTGTCGACCAGCTCGTAATAGGTCTCGATCGTGTCCTGCAGCTTGACGCCGCGCGCGCGCAGCTTTTCGACAGTCTCGAAGATATCGTCGGTGGTCAGCGCCAGATGCTGGATGCCCTCGCCGTTATAATCCTTGAGGAATTCCTCGATCTGGCTCTTGTCGTCCTGGCTCTCGTTCAGGGGGATGCGGATCGCGCGGTCGGGCGCGATCATCGCCTGGCTGAACAGGCCGGTCGCCTTGCCCTTAATGTCGAAATACTTCTGCTCCTCGAAGCCGAAGATCTGGCCGTAGAATTCGGCCCAGGTCCGCATCTGGCCACGCTTGACGTTGTGCGTGAGGTGGTCGAGCAGGTCGAGCCCGACATTGTTGGCGGCCTCGGCCTCGGCGGCGCCCGGCACGGCGTTCCAGTCGTCATACAGGCTGCCGGCCGCGGCGTGCTTGTCGACCAGATACAGCAGCGAGCCGCCGATCCCCTCGAGCACATAGCTGTCCTCGCCGAGCGCACTTATGCTGGCATCCGCCGCCTTGGCGCCGCGCGAGAGCGCCGCGTCGAACGCCGACTTCGCGTCCTGGACGCGGAACGCCATGCCGTTTGCCGACGGGCCATGATCGGCACGGAACGCGGCGGCCTGGCCGCCGTCCTCGCGGTTGAGCAGCAGGTTGATGCGGCCCTGCTTGTAGCGCGTGACGGCCTTGGTCGGGTGGGTCGAGGCGGCGACGAAGCCGAACTGCTCGAGCTGTGCCGCCATCCGGTCTGGATCGGGCGAGGTGAATTCGGCGAACTCGAAACCGTCCAGTCCCATCGGGTTTACGTCCATATGGTCCATCGCTCGATCCTTACTTGGTATCCGTTGTTACCAATCTGCTCTGTTGAAGAACTGGTGTCAATCGTTACGATCTCCGCATGGCTGACCGCGCGCTCGTTCTGGACGATTTCATCCCGTATCGCTTGTCGATCACCTCGAACCTCGTCAGCGCGGCGGTCGCGAACACCTATGAGGCGCTGTTCGGGCTAACGATTCCCGAGTGGCGGCTGGTGACGGTGGTCGCCGAGGCGGGCGGGATCACGCAGCAGCAGATCGGCCAGCAGACCCGGATGGACAAGGTTACCGTCAGCCGCGCGGCGATCGCATTGGTCGAGCGCGGGCTGATGCAGCGTCATGCGAACCCGGACGATCGGCGCTCGCATCTGTTGCGGCTGACCGAGGATGGGCAGACGCTGTACGCGTCGGTCGCGCCCAAGGCGCTCGATCTCGAGCGGCGCATCTTCGCGGGGTTTTCCGGCGCCGAGGTGGCGCAGTTCGTCGCGATGCTGCGGCGGATCGATGCGGTGGCGATCGATCTCGTTCAGGAATCCCATGGCGGGGACGGCGACCAGAGCCCGCGCAGATAATCCAGCAGCGCGCGTGTGCCCGACGAGACGGGACCGGGCGCATGGACCGCGAAGATCCCGATTTCCGCCGATCCGGCCAGGGCGGGCAGGACCCGGACCAGCCGGCCGCCGGCCAGATCGGCGCTGACGTCCCAGAGCGAGCGCAGCGCGATGCCGACGCCTGCCAGCGTGAGTTCGCGGACGACCTCGCTCGAATTCGTCGCGACGTAGCTGGGGCGGTCGATCGTCAGCGTGCCGTCGGGTCCCGCGAGCCGCCACGGCATCTGCCCCTTGGCGGCCAGCAGGCGGTGCCCCGCGAGCGCGGCGGCGTCGCCGGGCTGGCCGTGCTCCTCGACATACCCAGGTGCCGCGCACAGCACGCGGCGGCTGTCGGCGAGGCGGTAGCCGGTCAGCGCGGTGGGGATGGCGGGCGCGATCCGGATCGCCAGGTCGAGCCGGTCGCCGATCACGTCGGAAAAGCCGTCCGACAGATCGAGATCGAGCGCGATCGCGGGATGCGAATCGAGAAACGGCTTGAGCTGCGGGGCGATGTGGAGCCGCCCGAACGAGGTCGGCGCGCTCACCCGCAACGGCCCTGCGGGCGCGTCGGCACGATCCGCGACACGCGCCTCGGCGTCGCGGATCGCCGCGAGGATCTCGATCATGTCGCGGTGATAGACCGCGCCGCGCGCGGTGAGGTCGAGCCGCCGCGTGGTCCGGTTGAGCAGTCGGACGCCGAGCCGCGCCTCCAGCCGGGCGATCCGCTTCGACACCATCGCCGGCGAGATGCCGAGCGATCGCCCCGCCGCGCTGAGGCTGGCGGTGCGGACGACTTCAGCGAAGAGGACGATATCGGGATCCATTCGTTCCCCTGGCGATCAACAGCTTTCGGTTTACGATGTCTAGTGGAGAAGGTGAGCAGCGTCTATCGTGCGCGGCAGAGCAGAAGGAGAGCAGCATGGCCGACAGGATCGACAAGGCGGGTCTGAAGATCGCCGAGCCGCTGGTGACGTTTATCGAGACGCGGGTGCTGCCGGGGACCGGCTTCGATGCCGCCGAGTTCTGGCAGGGGATGGCGGACATCTACCAGCGGTTCGCGCCGGAGAATGCCGCGCTGCTCGACGTTCGCGACGGCCTTCAGGCGCGGATCGATGCGTGGCACGACGCGCAGGCCGGCACGTCGATCGATCAGGCCGCGTACCAGGCGTTCCTGCGCGAGATCGGCTATCTGGTCGACGAGCCTGCGCCGTTCGCGGTCGCGCCGACCAACGTCGATGCGGAGGTCGCGCTGCTCGCCGGGCCGCAGCTGGTGGTGCCGATCCTGAACGCGCGGTTCCTGCTGAACGCCGCGAATGCGCGCTGGGGCAGCCTGTACGACGCGCTGTACGGCACCGATGCGATTCCGGGCACGGCCGCTCCCGGCGGCTATGACGCGGCACGCGGCGCGCAGGTGATCTCTTGGGCCAAGGCGTTCCTCGACGAGGCGGTGCCGCTCGCCAATGGGTCATGGACCGACTGGACCGGCGGCACGCCCGATCTTGCGGATCCGGGCCAGCTCGTCGGCCATGCCGGCGACACGATCCTGTTGCAACATAACGGCTTGCATATCGAACTTGTGATCGATCGGGAGCATTTGATCGGCCGCACCGACCCCGCAGGCCTTGCCGATGTGGTGCTCGAATCCGCGCTGACCACGATCGCCGATCTCGAGGATTCGGTCGCCGCGGTCGATGCCGACGACAAGGTCGCCGCCTATGCCAACTGGCTCGGGCTGATGCAGGGCGACCTGACCGCAAGCTTCGAAAAGGGCGGGCGGACGCAGACTCGCGCGCTCGATCCGGACCGCCACTACACCGCACCCGACGGCAGCGCTTTCACGCTGCCCGGCCGGAGCCTGATGTTCGTCCGCAATGTCGGGCATCTGATGACGACGCCCGCGATCCTGCTCCCCGATGGCAGCCAGGCGCCCGAGGGGATCCTCGACGGGATCGTCACCTCGCTGATCGCGCTGCACGATCTGAACGGCGCGGGTGCGCTGCGCAACAGCCGCGCGGGGTCGATCTACATCGTCAAACCGAAGATGCACGGCCCCGCCGAGGCCGGTTTCACCAACCGGCTGTTCGACGCGATCGAGGATCTGCTGGGGCTCGCGCGTCATACGATCAAGGTCGGCGTCATGGACGAGGAGCGGCGCACCTCCGCCAATCTTGCCGCGTGTATCGCCGCGGTGAAGGACCGCGTGGTGTTCATCAACACCGGCTTTCTCGATCGGACCGGCGACGAGATGCACACGTCGATGCGCGCGGGGCCGATGATCCGCAAGGGCGAGATGAAGGGCGCGAGCTGGATCAAGGCGTATGAGGATCGCAACGTCCAGATCGGGCTCGCCTGCGGTTTCGGCGGCAAGGCACAGATCGGCAAGGGGATGTGGGCCGCCCCCGACCGGATGGCGGACATGCTCGACCAGAAGATCGGGCATCCGCAGACCGGCGCGTCGACCGCCTGGGTGCCGTCGCCGACCGCGGCCACGCTGCACGCCACGCATTATCACCGGGTCGACGTCTTTGCGCGACAGGCCGAGCGCAAGCGCGAGGGCGTCGCGTCGCTCGACGCGCTGCTGACGGTGCCCGTCGCGACCGGCCACAACTGGCAGCCGGACGCGGTGCGCGAGGAGTTGGAGAACAACGCGCAAGGCATTCTCGGCTATGTCGTCCGCTGGATCGACCAGGGCGTCGGCTGTTCGAAGGTGCCCGATATCCATGACGTCGGCCTGATGGAGGATCGCGCGACGCTGCGGATCAGTTCGCAGCACATGGCGAACTGGCTGCTCCACGGCATCGCCACGCCCGACGCGGCGGATGCGGCGCTGCGGCGGATGGCGGCGAAGGTCGATGCGCAGAATGCCGGCGACCCGCTCTACCGGCCGATGGCGGGGCATGAGGACGACAGCCTGGCGTTCCAGGCGGCGCGTGCGCTCGTGTTCGATGGCCTCACCCAGCCCAACGGCTATACCGAGCCGCTGCTCCACGCCTATCGCGCGCGCGTGAAGGCGCAGGACGCCTGATGCCCCGCTATGCGATCGAGGGGAAACGCCCGACGGTGGCGGACGACGTGTGGATCGCGCCGTCCGCCGACGTGATCGGCGACGCGCGACTGGGGCAGGGCGCAAGCGTCTGGTTCGGCGCGGTCATCCGCGCGGACAACACGCCGATCCTGGTCGGCGCGCGGACCAACATCCAGGAAGGCGCGATGCTGCATTCCGATCCGGGCGCGCCGTTGAGCGTGGGCGAGGGGTGCACGATCGGCCACCACGCGATCCTCCACGGCTGCACGATCGGCGACAATGTGCTGGTCGGCATGGGCGCGACGATCCTCAACAACGCGGTAATCGGCGACGACTGCCTGATCGGGGCGAACGCGCTGGTGACCGAGGGGAAGGTGTTCCCCGCGGGCAGCCTGATCGTCGGTGCGCCGGCAAAGGCGGTGCGCGACTTGGCGCCCGAGGCGATCGCGGCGCTGAAGCTGTCGGCCGCGGCCTATGCGGCGCGGCAACGCGTGTATGCGGAGGGTCTCGAGCGGATCGAGGACTAGGGGCCAGCGACGCGTCGCCGGCCCCTCCGTCAGATCAGAGGCCGAAGCGCAGCGTCGCGCGGAAATCGCGACCGGCGAGCGGGGCGAAGTCCTTGAGGAAGCTCGTCGCGCGGCGCGCATTGACGTCGAACAGGTTGTTCGCGCTCAGCAACAGCGTCGTCTTCGAATCCTTGCCGAACGGGCTGAGGCCGATCGACGCGTTGACCATCGTATAGTCGTTGGTCTTCGTCTCGAACGCGGCGATCCGGTTCTGGTCGAACACATGCTCCACCTCGACGCGGCCGTTGATCCGGTCGCCCTGCGCCTCGATCCCGCCGAGCACGCGCATCGGCGGGATGCGCGGCACGGGGCCCTGGTCGACGATGTTGGCATGGACGTAATCGCCGAGCACGTCGGCGTTGACCGCATAGCCGCCGATCTGCGCGACCTTCACCGACGCATCCGCCTCGAACCCGTAATAGCGCGCATTGGCCTGCTGATACTGGAAGCAGGGCAGGTCGACGGTGCGCCCCGAGGGATCGGCGGCGGCCTGGCAGACCGACGATGCGACCTGATTCTCCGAGATATAGTTCGAGAACCAGTTGTAATAGGCCGACGCGTCGAAGCTGAAGCCATTGCCATGCGCATGCAGCGTGCCTTCGAGCCCCCACGACTTTTCCAGCCTGAAGTCCGGGTTGCCGAGTTCATAGGCCTGCGTGCCGGCGTGCGCGCCGTTCGCGAACAGCTCCTCGCCCGATGGCGCGCGCTCGGTCCGCGATCCGTTCAGCCCGACCCGGATGCTGTCGGTGAGCGCATAGGAGGCGCCGAGCGACCCCGACACCGAATGATAGCTCTGGTTGCCGCGGAAGAAGCGCAGATCGTCCTCGGGCGTCCGCGCGGCGAGATCGGTGATCTCGTAGCGCAGCCCGCCCTCGGCGCGGAACTTGCCGGATTCATATTGCTGCAGCGTGAAGAGCCCGGTCTGGTTGGTTTCGTTCTTGGGCAGGAAGGCCTCGTCGCCAACCACGTTGAAGATCCGGTTGTAGAACTGCACGCCCGAGGCGCCCTGCCAGCCGCCGCGGTTCGCCTGGACGACCTCGAGGCGCCCTTCGAGGCCCTTGTTGTAGAACGCGGTGCCGACCGAATTATCCTCTTCGAGCTCGAAATGCCGATAGCTCGCCTGCCCGACGCGGACACGGATCTTGCTGATGACGTCGCCACCCGTCTCGATCTCGCCGCGCAGATCGACCCGGTTCTGGACGACGTCGAGACGCGGCGCTTCCTGCTCCTGTCCGGCTTGCGTGGCGTAGCGGATCGGCACGCCGTACAGGCTGTCATAATGGCTGTACGACACGCCGAGGCTGCCGGTGTCGGTGATGATCGAGGCGCCCGCGCCCGCGGTCCAGGTCTCGGCCTGCGTGTTGGGCAGCTTGCCCTTGAGCTGCGCGGATGCGGCAAAGTCGATCGGATCGGCGGCGTTGGGATCTGCCGGCTGCGCGGCGGCGGCGAGCGCCTGCGCGCGCGCGTCGCGCGACAGGATATAGCCGCCGGTGCGCAGGTCGCCCGACTTCAGATAGGATCCATCGGCGTGGAGGACGAGATGCGGGCCGACCGCGACGTCGCCCGCCATCCCGCCCGACCGCTCATTGGCGGCCGAGCCGTAATTGGCGATGCCGTTCACGCGGTAGCCGTTCTCGGGCACGGTGCGCGGGATGCGCGTGTCGATGACGTTGACGACACCGCCGACCGCGGAGGATCCGTACAGCAACGCGCTCGGCCCGCGGAGGATCTCGATACGCTCGGACAGTAGTGGGTCGATGATCACGGCGTGGTCGACCGAGGTGTTCGACACGTCGATCGAGCCGATCCCGTCGGTCAGCACGCGGATACGGTCGCCCTGGAAACCGCGGAGGATGGGACGCGAGGCGCTCGGCCCGAACGAGCTGGCGGAGACGCCGGGCTGGCGCGCGAGCGTCTCGCCGATCGACGGGCGCAACTGGCGCGTGAGCTCCTGGCCGGTGAGAACGGTGGTGCCCTGCAACACGTCGCGCTCACTCGTCTGGAGCGGCGCGGTGACGATGATGTCGCGCTGGTTGGTCGAGCCGACCGATGTCTGGGTGGAAGCAGGGGCGGGGGGCGGAGCGTTCGGATCAGCAGGCGCGGACTGCGCGTAAGCGGGCGTCGAGAGGAGGGCAGCCAGGGCGGTGGCGCCGAACAGAATCGTCTTCATGAAATTCCCTTGTGTCTTCCCTGTACGACATTCGGGTAAATTTGATGATACATCATATCAAGTGACAATGTTGCCATGCGCGGCAATGGATGGAACCTGTTACCGCAATGCAACACGCGTCGGCCTACGGATCCAGCGCGTGCCGCGCACTGGCGCGACCGGACGTGTCTGCGCTCAGTCCGGCTCGAACCCATGAGTGGTGGCCGCGGTCGGCAAAAGCCGCGCCAGCCGGTTCGCCCAGGCTTCGCAGCCGGCTGCGTCGCCGAGCAGATCCTGGCGAACCTCGATCTCGGCATAGAGCCGCCGGTCGGGATAGGCGTGGCGCGGGATGGTGTAGTCGATCAGGTCCATCCGGTAGGGCTCGTTGTCGCCCACCACCAGGTCCGGCTCGTCGCGCAGGACGTCGAGAAGCGCGTGTGCGAATGTGGTGTCGCCGCCGTCGTGCAGGATGCCGATCTGCCAGGGGCGGTCCTGATCCCGCAATGCGCCCTTCATCGCCGGCGTGAAGCTGTGCAGCGCGACGATCAGCGTCGTCATCCCCGCCGCGTCGCGCCGCGCGATCTCCGCCGCGATCGCCGCGTGATAGGGTTCGTGGATCTCGGCGAACCGCGCCGCGCGGTCGGTCTCGGACAGCGCGGCGTTGCCGGGGATGACCGTTGCGTCGCTCACCGCGGCGATCACGTCGGGCTGGCTGGGGCTGCGATTGCAGTCGATCACCAGTCGCGAATAGGTCTGGCGGATGAACACCGCGTCGAGCCGTTCCGCGAGCAGCGCACCGAGTTCGCCGATGCCGATATCCCAGCCGATGTGCCGCGACAGCTCCGCGTCGTCCAGGCCCAGCGACCCCAGCGCCTTCGGCACGACATTTCCCGCATGATCGCCGATCAGCAGGAACGATGACGCGCCTTTGGGGTTGATCGTTGTGACCGGTGCGGCATCTTCGGTCCCTAGCAGCGATAGGCTGGCAGTGCTGTTCATGCGACGTGGATCCTCGATGCCATCTCTAACGCTTTCTCATGTAACCAAATACTCGTATCGCCAACCGGTTGCGTTCGGCGAGCACCGGATCATGGTCCGGCCGCGCGAAAGCTACGACCAGCGGCTGATCGACACGCAGCTGACGATCACGCCGGAGCCCGCCGAGGTCCGCTGGCTTCACGACGTGTTCGGCAATGCGGTCGCGATCGCCACCTTCGACAAGCGCGCCAAGGATCTCGTGATCGACAGCCGGGTCCGGCTCGACCACAGCCCCGCCGAGCTGCAGAACGTCGATATCGAGCGCTATGCGCGCTTCTATCCGTTCACCTATTCGTCGGAGGACATGCCCGACCTGCTCCGCTCGATCGAGCGCCAGCATCATGATCCGCTGCGCCAGATCGACAGCTGGGCGCGCCGGTTCGTCGCGCCGGGCGGGCAGACCGACACGCTTGCCATGCTGTCCGAGATGACCGCGGCGATCAAGCGCGAGTTCACCTATGTCCAGCGCCCCGAAAAGGGCACGCAGTCGCCGATCGAGACGCTCGCCAGGCGCAAGGGCACGTGCCGCGATTATGCGATGCTGATGATCGAGGCGGTGCGCGCGCTGGGGTTCGCAGCGCGGTTCGTCTCGGGCTATGTCTACAACCCGACACGTCGGGAGAGCCGGACGGGCGGCGGCAGCACGCATGCCTGGGTGCGCGTCTACATTCCCGGCTCGGGCTGGGTCGAGTTCGATCCGACCAACGGCATCGTCGGCAATCGCGGTCTCATCCGCGTCGCGATCGCACGCGATATCTACCAGGCGGTCCCTGTGTCCGGCACCTGGAGTGGCTTTCCCGGCAGCTTCCTCGACATGACCGTATCGGTCGACATCACTGTCGACGAGGATGAGACGGTTTTGCAACATCCATCGCTAACAGCTTGAACAGGGGGACATCGATGCTGATCCGGGCCGGCTATGACATACGTTTTGAAACCGACGTCGACACGCCGATGCTGGCGATGCTCAGCGTGCATCCGTCGCGCAACAAGGATCTGGTGACCCCGCACCGGCTTGCCGCCGATCCCGACGTGCCGACCTATGACTATCTCGATGCGTTCGGCAACGTGTGCACGCGGTTCACGGTGCCGAGCGGCGGGCTGACGCTGTCGTGCGACTTCACGATCGAGGATAGCGGCCTGCCGGATCCGGTGACCCCCGACGCGGTCCAGCATGCGGTTGCGGATCTGCCCGACGACATCCTGATCTACCTGCTCGGCAGCCGCTATTGCGAGACCGACCGCCTGTCCGAGACCGCCTGGTCGCTGTTCGGCCATGTCCCCGCAGGCTGGCAGCGAGTTCAGGCGATCGTCGACTTCACGCATAATCATGTCGAGTTCGGCTATCACTTCGCGCGGTCGACCAAGACCGCGTGGGACGTCTACCAGGAACGCCAGGGCGTCTGCCGCGACTTCGCCCACCTTGCAGTCACCTTGTGCCGCTGCATGAACATTCCTGCGCGCTATTGCACCGGCTATCTGGGCGACATCGGCATCCCGCCGGTCGACGCGCCGATGGATTTCTCCGCGTGGTTCGACGTGTATCTTGGCGGCACGTGGCACACGCTCGACGCGCGGCACAATCGCCCGCGGATCGGCCGGATCCTGATGGCGCGCGGCCGCGACGCGACCGATACCGCGCTCACCACCAGCTTCGGCCCGGCGCGTCTGGTGGGCTTCGACGTGCACACCGATGCGCTCGAATCCACGGGCCAAACCGGCTAAAGCGTTAAGTTAGGCCTTGTCGCCCGTGTCGCGTTCGGCCTAACGCCACCGATCCTTCAACTTATGCTGCGATGCACAACATGACCTCGACTCCAGACCAGTCCGCCCCGTCCAACGCCAACGCGCTGCTGCTGCAGGCGATCGCGCTGCGCAAATGCATCACCGCGACGTATAACCGGATGGTCTGCACGCTGGCCCCGCACATCCTCTACACCAAGCATGACGACGTCTTCGTCGACGCGATCACGCTGGAGCGAGACGGCCAGCCGCCGAAGGAAATTAAACTCGGCACGTTCAAGCTGGCGGGGCTGAAGGATATCGAGGTCACCGACCGTTCGTTCGTGCCCGACGCGATTTTCAACCCCGGCGATATCAAGTATGATCGGGTCACGCTGTTCGTCGTCGACCGCACCTGAGGCCGGGATCCTCCCCCTGGGGGGGGGGGATTAGGGCCGCCTCAGATCGCGGGCGGTAGCCAGGCGGTTTCGATCTCGCCGTAGCGATCGGTGAAGCCCGTCGCCGCGACCAGTGCGGCTTCGTCGACGATCCGGACCCGGCGCCCGGTCCGTTCTATCACGCCCGACTTTTCGAGCGCGCGGATCGTACGGTTGACGTGGACCTTGGTCAGACCCAGCGCATCGCCGATATCGGTCTGCGTCAACGGCAGGTCGAACGAGTCGACGATCCCGCCTGCTGTCACGCGCAGCCGCGCCATGATGTCGAGCAGCAGCGTCGACAGGCGCTCGCTCGCTCCCATCCGGCCGATCGTGGTCAGCCGGTCGCTCATCGCGACATTCTCGGCCGCGGCGATCGCGTAGAGCAGCCCGGCGATCCGCGGCTGCGCGCGGAAGAGCAGGCCGAGCTCGGTCTTCGGCAGGTCGATGACGATGCAGTCCGAGATCGCGGTCAGCGTGGCGGCGGCCTGCGACCAGGCCATGCTCGACGTCCCGATCAGGTCGCCTGCATAATGGAAGCGCAGGATCTGCCGTCCGCCCGTGACCAGCTTAGTCGACGAATGCAGCCAGCCCTGGCGCACGACGTACAGCGCGTGGCTTTCGCCACCTTCCGCGACGAGGACATCGCCCGCACGCAACCGCCGCTCGCCACGTTCGGCATGCAGGATCGCCTCGCGCTCGGCGTCGGTGAGATCGAGATGTCGCCCCAGCCGTGCGATCAAACCGCTCAATTGCATCCGTGTCCCTTTTCCCTGTTACCCGCGCGCCGCCCTTGCCGGTCATAGTGCGGAGTCATCATGGCACGCGTCGTGATCCGCGTGCTCGTCTCGAAACCTGTCGACGTCGGTGCCATTGCACCGCCGTCAGCGTGGCCGTCCTAACGCGCTTTCGACCACGGGTGCAACGCGGGCGGCGATGCGGTCCACGCCGGTCCGATTGGGATGGACGCGGTCCGCCTGCATCAACCGGCCGTCGCCGATCACGCCGTCGAGGATGAACGGGTAGAGCGCGGCGTCATAGCGCTTGGCAAGATCGGGCCAGATCGCATTGAATGCACGCGTATAATCCGGGCCGAGATTGGGCGGCGCCATCATACCGGTCAGCATCACCGGGATCGCGCGACGCTTCGCCTCGTCCATCATCGCCGTCATGTTGGCGCGCGTCTCCTCCGGCGAGATCTGGCGAAGAACGTCGTTGCCGCCGAGCCCGATCAGGATGAGATCGGGTTTGCGAGTCATGTTGTCGAGCGCGAACGCGAACCGCTGTCGCCCCGCGGCACTCGTATCGCCCGACACGCCGGCGTTGACGATCGTCGCGTTGATGCCGTCCTTGCGCAACCGCGCCTGCACCGCGTCGGGCAGGCTCTGCCCCCGGTCGAGACCATAGCCCGCATATAGACTGTCCCCGAAGGCGAGGATCAGCCGCTGAGGTCCTTGTGGCGCGGGCGTCGCGGCGACCGTCGCGACCAGATTGGTCGCAGGCGGTGGGGCAGGGGGCTCGGCTGTCCGGTCGCAGCCGGCCAGCAACCCCGCTTGGAGAAGCGCCAGTCCGCCCCCATAAAGAGGCCAGCGTCGCATTTTTCTCTCCAAGATATTGGTCTCCATGTCCGAACCTGCTTCCGCCGATATGGTGATCTCGGCCCGCGATGTCACGCTGACACTCGGCGCATCGACTGCCGCCACCGCGATCCTGAAAGGCATCGATCTCGACGTCGTTCGCGGGACCAGCGTCGCGCTGCTCGGACCGTCGGGGTCGGGCAAGTCGTCGCTGATGGCGGTATTGTCCGGCCTCGAGCGCGCGAGCGGCGGCCGGGTCGAGGTGGCGGGGCTCGATTTCGGCACGCTCGACGAGGATGCGCTGGCGCGCGCGCGACGCGGGCGGATCGGGATCATCCTCCAGGCCTTTCACCTGCTGCCGACGATGACCGCGCTGGAGAATGTCGCGGTGCCGATGGAACTGGCCGGCATGCCCGATGCGTTCGCGCGGGCCGAGGCCGAACTCGCCGCGGTCGGGCTGTCGCACCGGATCGGCCATTATCCGACGCAGCTTTCGGGCGGCGAGCAGCAGCGCGTGGCGATCGCCCGCGCACTCGGCCCGCGTCCGCCGCTCGTGTTCGGCGACGAGCCGACCGGCAACCTCGATGCCGCGACCGGCGCATCGGTGATGGACCTGCTGTTCGACCGCCGCGCCGCGACTGGCGCCACGCTGATCATCATCACGCATGACCCTGTGCTCGCGGCGCGCTGCGACCGGATCGTCGAACTTGCCGACGGCCGGATCGCCGCGGATCGCCTGCGGTGAGCGAATGGCGGCTGGCGTGGCGGCTTGCCCGTCGCGAGCTCGATCTTCGGTTTCGTGGGCTGCGTCTGTTGCTCGCGTGCCTGTTCCTCGGCGTCGGCGCGCTGGCGGCGATCGGCAGCCTGACTCAGTCGATCGACGGCGAGCTTGCCGCGCGTGGCAGCGCGATCCTGGGCGGCGACGTCGAATTCGGCACGTCGCAGCGCGCGGCGACCCCGGACGAGCGCGCCGCGATGGCCCGGCTCGGCACGGTGTCCGAAACCGTGCGGATGCAGGCGACCGCGATCCGCGGCACGAACAGCGTGCCCGTCCAGCTCAAGGGCGTCGATGCGGTGTATCCGCTCTATGGCACGCTCGCGGTGCAAGGGGGATCGGCCACGACGGTGCGCGATGCCAGCGCGATCTGGCTCGTCCCCGCGCTCGCGCAAAGGCTCGGCATCGGTCGCGGCGCGACCGTGCGGCTGGGCGTCGCCGACTTCACGGTGGCTGGCGTGATCGCGAGCGAGCCCGACCGCCTTGGCGAGGGCTTCACGCTCGGCCCGGTCGCGATCGTGTCGTTGGCCGGCATCGCGCGGACCGGGCTGGTTCAGCCCGGCAGCCTCTACGAAACCAAGTACCGCGTTCGGCTGTCGCCCGGCGCGTCGCCCACCGCCGCGGTCGACCGGTTCAAGGCGGCGTTCCCGACCGGCGGCTGGGAAACCAAGACGCGCGATCGCGCCGCGCCGGGGGCCGAACGCTTCGTCGACCGGATGGGCCAGTTTTTGCTGCTCGTCGGCCTGTCCGCGCTGGTCATCGCCGGGATCGGCGTCGGCAACGGCGTCTCCTCCTATCTTGCCGCCCGCCGCAGCAGCATCGCGGCGTTGAAGGTTTTGGGCGGCACCTCCGGCCTGATCGCGAAGATCTATCTGCTCGAGGTCGCGGTCGTCGCGGCGATGGGGATCGTTGCCGGGCTGGTCGCGGGCGCTGCGACGGTGCCGTTGATCGTCTGGCTGGCGGGCGACGTCCTGCCGGTCGCGCCGAGCTTCGCGCTCCAGTTCGGCCCGCTCGCGCTTGCGGCCGCCTATGGCATGCTGATCGCGCTCGCCTTCACCGCACCGCCGCTGATCGAGGCGGGGAGCATTCCCGCGGCAGGGTTGTTGCGCGGCGTGTTCGGCAATCGCCCCGTCCCGTTGCGCCGGACCTTGCCCTGGGTCGTCGGCGCTGGTGCCGCGATCGTCGCGCTGGCGCTGTCGACCGCGGAACAGCCCGGGTTGAGCGCGGGATTCCTGGCGGCGGTGGCGGGCGTGCTGTTGGTGCTCGCCGCGTTCGGCTGGGCGATACGCCGGATCGCGGCATCGCTGCCCCGGTCCCGGCGGCCGCTGTTGCGGCTCGCGATCGCCGGGCTCCACCGCCCGGGTGCGCGCACCGGCACGCTGGTCGTCGCGCTTGGGCTCGGCCTGACGCTGTTCGTCCTACTCGCCGGTATTCGCACGAGCATCGATGCGAATATTGCACTCACCGTGCCGAAGCGCGCGCCGGCATTGTTTGCACTCGACGTACCCCCCGATCGAGAAGCCGATTTTCGCCGGACCGTCGAGGGGATCGCGATCCATCCCGTGATCCGGACGGTGCCGGCGATGCGCGGCACGATCACCGGCTATGGCAAGACGCGGGTCGCGGACCTGAAGACCTTGCCCGAAGGCGCCTGGGCGTTGCGCGGCGAACGCGGGATCACCTTTTCCGCGACCCTGCCCGAAGGCAGCGAACTGACCGGCGGCCGCTGGTGGCCGCGCGAGTATCGCGGGGCGCCTCTGGTTTCGATCGACGAGCGACTGGCGAAGACCCTCGACCTGAAGATCGGCGATCCGCTCAGCTACACGTTGCTCGGCGTCGAACGGACTGCGCGGATCGCCTCGTTCCGCCGGATCAGCTGGGACACGCTCGGCTTCAACTTCGTGATGGTCTTCTCGCCCAACGCGATCGAGGATGCGCCGCACAATCTTGCCGCGACGATCGATCTCGCGCCCGGCGAGGAATCGATGGTGATGCGCGCGTTGCTCCCGCGCTTCCCGTCGGTATCGGTGATCGAGGTGCGCGGCGTGCTGGGGCAGGTCCGCGATATCGTCTCGCAGATGGCGACCGCGATCACCGCGGCGGCGTCGGTTGCGATCCTGGCGGGGGTCGCGGTATTGATCGGCGCGATCGCCGCGGCACGCGAGGCGCGGACCTATGACGGGGTGATCCTGCGCACGCTCGGCGCGACGCGGCGGCAGGTGCTCGCGGTACAGGCGCTCGAATATGCGTTCCTGAGCATCATCCTGTCGGTGCTCGCGCTGCTGCTCGGCCTTGGCGGCGCGTGGTATGTGATCACGCAGCTGTTCAGCTTCGAATGGCGACCGGATTACCCGACCATCATGGCCACGCTGCTCGGCGGGGCGGGGCTGACGATGGGGATCGGGTTGATCGGGGCCTGGCCGATCCTCGGCGCGCGACCGGCGCAGGCGTTGCGGCAACTCTGAGGGCACGTTTGCGCGCGCGCGGCGTTGGGCGGGAACGTACGACGACCAAGGGGCAAGACGCTGAGCAAGATCGAACCACGAGACCAGAACACCGCGAGCAGCCCCTGGTCGATGTCGTGGCGCGACTGGTGGAAGGTCCTCAAGCGGACCTGGGCCGAGGCTGGCGATGACAATATCGGGCTGATCGCGGCGGGGACTGCATTTTACGGGTTCGCCGCGATCGTCCCGCTGCTCGCGTCGGTGGTGCTGATCTACGGGCTGGTCGCAGACACCGCGACGGTGGTCGCCAACATCCGTGCGCTGTTCAACGTGCTCCCCGACGATGCGGCGCGAGTGATCGCCGACCAGCTGGCGACGGTGGTCGGTACGTCGGAGGGCAAGAAAGGGTTCGGCCTCGTCGTCGCGCTCGGTATCGCCTTGTACGGCGGGACGAAGGGGGCGTCTTCGATCGTGACCGCGCTGAACATCGCCTATGAGGAGCGCGAGACGCGCGGGTTCATCCGCCTCAACCTGCTCGCCTTCGCGATCACCGCGGGCGCGGTCGTGCTCGCGCTGGTCGCCGCGCTCTCGATGGCGGCGTTCGCGCTGCTCGACAGCTTGATCCCGGGTGCTCCGGACATCGTGCTGCTGGCGATCCGGCTGGTGAGCTACACGGTTCTCGCCTGTCTGGGCGTCTCGGCGGCGGCGTGCCTGTATCGGTTCGGCCCCAACCGGCATAAGGCCAAATGGGCGTGGCTGACGCCCGGATCGCTGGCGGCGACAGTGGTGTGGATGGCGGCGACGATCGGGTTCGGCGTGTATGTCTCGCGCTTCGGCAATTATGGCGCGACCTATGGCTCGTTGAGCGCAGTCGTCATCCTGCTCACGTGGTTGTGGCTGTCGGCCTATGTCTTCCTGCTCGGCGCGGAGCTGAACTCGGAACTCGAGCACCAGACGACGCGCGACACGACGACGGGCGAGGCGGCGCCGATGGGCCTGCGTGGCGCGGCGGTCGCGGATACGGTCGCTATGACCGATACACCCGCGGAAACTCCATCGCCCGCGGCAACCGGCGGGGTAGGGGTATTGGCAGCAGCGCATTTGGGCGGCGTGCATGGCGGGGTTCCCGCTTCGCTACTGGCGCTCGCCGGTCTGCGGTCGATCCGTCGAGGTTCGCCTGTCGCGGGGCTTGGCCTGATAGCTGTCGGTGCAGTGCTCGCCCACCGCAAGGCGCCTGCGCCAAGTGAGGCGGTGCCGATCATACAGGCCGAAGCCTGATGTCGGTGCTGCCGATCAAGCTGTTCTTTGACGGCGGGTGCCGACCCAATCCCGGCAAGATTGAGGGCGCGGTCGTCCGCAAGGGCGTCGTCCACTACCGCCATGATCTCGGCGAAGGCGACAATAGCGATGCCGAGTGGCTGGCCGCGATCCACGCACTGGAGCTCGCCGCGGGTCATGGGGACCTCGATGTCGTGCTGCTCGGCGATTCGACGGTTGTCGTCACGCAGGCCAATGGTCGTGCGCCGTGCCGTTCGGCCGCGCTGAAGGCGCACCGGGCCAGGTTTGCCGAAATCGCGTTGGGCTTCGACCGCGTTCGTCTGCGCCATATCGGGCGCGCGCAGAATCTAGCCGGGATCGCACTTGCCCGGTTGCATCCGCGATGACCGGGGCCCGCAGGGGACCAGAGGAGGCGTTGTCGGGCTGAGATTCGAAAAGTGACCTGGAACTGTAAAAAACCGTTTGACGGGCTGGGGAGGTGGCCGTAGAGAGGTGTCACCGCAGCGGAGTGCCTCACCGGCTTCTGGAGCGGTCGCAAAAAACCAGATGCTCCAAGCTTCCCGCGAGGGAGGTTATGCGAGTGTCGGTATTTTTGTCGGCTCTTTGACATTGTAGGTTTAGATGAAGGGACATGTGGGCGGCGGCTTGCGGTTTCCGGGC
>NZ_QAOG01000005.1 GCF_003050705.1 Sphingomonas aurantiaca
CCCGCTACGACCGTTGCCCAACAGCCTTCTTCTCTGCGGTTGCCCTCGCTGCCACCGTCATCTTCTGGCTGTGATCAACGAGTTCTGACCCTAATAAGTTAGCCGCCCCAATCCTTCCCACTCAAGCGGGAACCTCCGTCAGGGCGGCTCAGCGCGGCGGCAATGAACTCCGCCGGGGTCAGAGTCTAAATCCGAGTACCGAACCTCCGATATTTGTTCACACTAACGCCGGAGAAGACGCGCTAGGCTTCGAATTACCGTTGCTGTTCCGACTGCTAGTTTGTGGCACGGACACCTCATTCGAACACCGATGATCAACTCTGATGCACTACTTCGGAAGAACAACCCTGCTCCTTGGAGGTGAGCTACGGGGCACTCGACGCTTGATCCTGCATTTGCAGAACGTCGTCCTTGGAATGAGGGACACCTGCGTGGTGCGAAGCGCGCGCTGAAACAGCAACAGGTCTGGGCGAGAGCTTCTGGTTGGACCAGCATCGCCGATTAGGCGACACGGCGCTGTTCGACTTCGCGATCGGCAGCGAGTTACGCGGCTGCGACGTCGTCAAAGTTCGCATGGGCGATGTGGGGTCAGGCGGACGCGTCCGCGATCGAGCCATTGTCGTGCAGCAGAAGACCAACCGGCCGGTGCAGTTCGGGCTGATGGAGACGGCCCGGAAGACAATGCGTGCGTGGCTGGAGCGACGCGGTGGCACGCTGGGCGACTATGTCTTCCCCAGTCGAAACGACTACATGAACCACATGAGCACGCGCCAGTATGCCCGCCTCGTTCACGAATGGGGCGCTGGCATCGGCCTCCAGCCCGGCGATTACGGGACCCACTCACTCCGGCGAACCAAGGCGTCGATCATTTACAAGGCGACGGGCAATCTCAGGGCCGTCCAGATCCTGCTTGGTCACGCTAAAAATGACAGCACGGTGCGCTACCTCGGGGTCGGTGTGGAGGATGCCCTCGAATTGGCGGAACGAACCGAGGTCTGAGCAAACCCAATTGCAGACGTTCGCGCCCCCTCCCCCGGTTCATAATTTCCGCCATTCGTTCATGTGATCGGACGGCAACTGGCGGGTGGCCGGTCGGCAGCCTGTAGGGCGCAAAATGAGAAGAGAGCCCCCGTTAGCTCAGTCGCTCGAAGCGTTCGAGAACACGGTCATCAGAATGGCGTCGGTGACTTCAGGCCCGTACCACGCACAGCATCAGCCTCGAGCTTTTGGCCCTGAGAAGTCTATGTAAAGACTGAGGTCAGGTAGCCGGTCGTTCATCTGCGTCCGCGGAGATGCCAAGGCTCCGTTCGATATCTCGTTCCACGACCAAACTCACGTAAGCTCGGGCATCTAGCGTTGTCGTTGACGTTCGCAGACCCGAATGCCAAACGGCGTGACGTAGGACACAAAGAAATTCGAATGCGCGCCGGTGCCTGCCTGATTGCCCTGCTCCTGATCACCACGGTTAACGCTCAAACGCCCAGCGGCAGCGCCTATCATCGCGCACCCGATGTGATCGCCAAGGCACTGGAAACGCCGCCTATCCCCGGCGTCGCCGTCGGCCCCGATCACCGCACGCTGGTGATTTTGGGGCGCGAGAATTTGCCGTCGATCGCCAATCTGTCAAAACCGATCTCGCGGCTGGGCGGCTACCGCATCGACCCCGCCGCCAATGGTCAGGCCGAGGTCCGCGTGCAATGGCTGAACGCACTGAGCTTCAAGGACGTCGGCTCGGGGAGGACCGTCGCGGTCAAGCTGCCCGCCGGCTTGCGCTTCGCCGCACCCAATTGGTCACCCGACGGCACCCGTCTTGCCTTCTGCGCGCACGAGGCCGACGGCCTGTCGCTATGGATCGCCGAGCGCAACGGCAGCGCCCGCATGGTCGCTCGGGGGCTGAACGGCACGTTCGGCACGCCCTTCGCAAGGATGCCGGACAGCAAGGCGCTAGTCAGCAATACCGTGCCCGCCAGTCGCGGAGCGGCACCCGTTTCGAGCAGCACGCCCACCGGCCCGGTGATCCAGGAAAGCGCCGGTCGCACTTCGGCGGCGCGGACCTATCAAACACTGAGTTACGCCGGCCATTCGGGGCCTCGCTTTGGCCGACGGAATTCATCCGGTGAGGACATTCGGCGGTGGCGCCGAGCTTGGTGGAATCCTAAGGTCATTCCGATACGGACCGGCGCGATCGGTTGCGAAACACAGGCGTAACAGGGAGAGGGCATGGCGGTAATCGACAGGCGCGCAGCGTTGCTCGCGGGAATGGCTCTCGTCGCTGCCTGCACGAATACGGCGCATCTTGGGGCCAACAGGCTCGTTAGCCGTTCGGAGGCTTCATCGTTCGTTACAGTCCACGGGCACCGTTTCGAGCGCAACGGCATGCCGTATCGCTACGTTGGCGCGAATATCTGGTACGGTGCATGGCTTGGCGCGGACACAGCCTATGGTGATCGTGCACGGCTTGGCCGCGAGCTGGATCGGTTGAAAGCGCTCGGCGTGCGCAACCTGCGCATCCTGGGCTCGGCCGAACTGTCGCCCCTTAAAAACTCGATCACGCCGGGGTTCCGCGACCGGACCGCGACCTACAACGAGGATCTGCTCAAGGGCCTCGACTGGACGCTCGCCGAGATGGCGAAGCGCGACATGACCGGGGTCATCTACCTGACCAACTTTTGGGAATGGTCGGGTGGAATGATGACGTATCTGTCATGGGTCAACGGCGGCAGGTTCATCGACATGAACGACCCCGCACACCCCTGGCCCGAGTTCGCCGATTGGAACGCGGCGTTCTATACCAACGGCCAGGCGCAGGCGATGTACCGCGATTATATTCGCGCGGTCGTCACGCGCACAAACAGCGTCACTGGCGTCGGCTATGCCGCCGATCCGACGATCATGGCGTGGCAACTGGCGAACGAACCGCGTCCCGCAGGCGGTGACAAGGCCGCGATTCCCAATCTTCCGAACTTTTATCGGTGGATCGACGAGACCGCCCGCTACATCAAGACGCTCGATCCCAATCACCTCGTCTCGACTGGCTCGGAAGGGCTGAAGGGCTCGATCGAACGCGAAGACGTCGTGCTCGCCGCGCATCGCTCGCCGGCGATTGACTACCTCACAACGCATATCTGGCCGAATAATTGGACCTGGATGGATTCGGGGAACCTCGCCGGCACCTATGACGCGGGCGCGGCGAAGGTGGCGGACTATCTCGACACGCATATCCGACTTGCGACAACGCTGGGCAAGCCGCTGGTGATCGAGGAGTTCGGCTATCCGCGCGACGGCAAGACCGCCTACGACCCGACCATCACCACCGTCTTCAAGGACCGCTTCTACCGTCAGATATATGCCGCGATCGAAGCAAACGCGAACGCCGGCGGACCGCTCGCGGGCTCGAACTTCTGGGCATGGAACGGCGAAGCGCGCACGCCGCATGCCGATCACCGCTTCCAGCGCGGCGACCTCGGCTACATGGGCGACCCGCCGCACGAACCGCAGGGCTGGTACGGCGTTTTCGACAGTGACACCGCCACGCAATCCGTGATTCGCGCGCACGCCGCCGTGATGGCAGGACTGTGATGCTCAACCGACGCGAGACGCTCGGTCTGACGGCGGCGCTCGGCCTGATGCAGGGCATACCGGCACTGGCAGCGGTACCGGACCGTACCCTGAGCAACGCGAATGCCACCCCGACTGCGCGAAAGCTCTATACGTATCTTTGGAGCCAGTATGGTCGCAAGACACTGACCGGCCAGCAGGAACAGGGATCCGCGCCGCCCAACCCGCGCGGTGAACTCGATTACCTCCAGCAGGTCACGGGCAAGCTCCCGGCTATTCTCGGGCTCGACTATATCGACCCGCGCGATAACGATGCGGTGAACGACCGGGCGACCGCTTGGGCGCGCTCGGGCGGCATCGTCACCTTGTGCTGGCATTGGGGCGCACCCGATATCGGCACAGGCTACGAAAATTCGAAGAAGGATTTCGACGTCGCGGCCGCACTTAAACCCGGTACGCCGCAGAACATTGCCATGATGCGCGACATGACGGAGGTCGCGCGGCTGCTTGCCGTTCTTAAGGACCGCGGCGTGGCGGTGTTATGGCGCCCGTTCCACGAGTTCAGCGGCGACTGGTTCTGGTGGGGCAAGCACGGCCCCGATGCGTTCAAATCGCTCTGGGCGCTGATGTACGATCAGTTCACGCGCGTCCACCGCCTGGGCAACCTCATCTGGGTGCTCGGCTGGGCGGGCCAGAACGTCGACCCCGCCTGGTATCCCGGGGACGCAACGGTCGATGTCGCCGGCGCGGATATCTACGCGAACGATCATGGCAATCTCGCAGCCATGTTCGCGCAGGTGAAGGCCATCGTCGGCGACACGCTTCCAATCTGCCTGCACGAGAACGGCCCAGTCCCCGATCCGGCATTGCTCGGCCCCACCGCAGACTGGCTCTGGTTCATGACATGGCACACGCGCTGGCTGACCGGCACCGACCAGAACACGGCGGACCAGCTACACCGTGACTACGCATCAAAACGCTATGTCACCAAGGACGAACTGCCCGCATGGCTGAAGGTGAAGGCATGAAAGCGGTCCTCGGGCTGTTTGCCACGGCACTCCTGTCGACGTCGGTGATCGCCGCTTCGCCAACGTTGACGCCGACCACCACGAAAGCCGGTGCGGCCCTCCCGGTCCATATCGGCGGACGCGCCGAACGGGTCGCGGAAGGGTATAGGCGCCAATGGCCGGGCACGTATTTCGAGTCGGCGTTCCGCGGCCCGAGCGCGCTGCTGAAGATCGGCCAGGGTGACATCGTCCTGCATGTGTCCGTCGATGGCGCCCCAGTCGCCAAACTCGTCAAGCCGAAGCCGGGGCTCTATCGCGTCGCCGGTCTCGCCCACGGTCGCCACGCGATCCGCGTTGACGTCGCCAGCGAAAGCCAGTCCGCGCCCACCGTCTTCGGAGGATTCTACGCCGCGTCCGGAACACGCCCCCTCCCCGCGCCGAGCCGCGCCCGCCAAATCGAATTCATCGGCGACTCGCACACCGTCGGCTACGGCAATATCTCGACCCGGCGCGACTGTACGCAAGACGAAGTCTGGGCGACCACCGACACCGCCCAAGCCATGCCCGCGCTGACCGCCCGCCGCTATGGCGCGGACTATCAGGTCAACGCGATCTCCGGCCGCGGCATCGTCCGCAACTATGACGGCATGGCCGCCGATACCGTCCCGACCGCTTACCCGTTCACGCTGTTCGACAAGGCCGCGCGCTACGCCGACCCCGCCTGGCACCCTCACTTGTTCGTGATCGCGCTCGGGACCAACGACTTGACCACGCCTCTCCACCCCGGCGAGCCATGGAAAACGCGCGACGCACTGCACGCCGACTACGAGCAGCATTATGTCGATTTCGTCAAACGCCTGCGCGCGCATGCCCCGAACGCGCACGTCATCCTGTGGGCCACCGATATGGCCAACGGCGAAATCGCATCCGAAGTCGGCAAGGTCGCTTCGCGCCTCAACGCCGAAGGCGAGCGCGACATAGGCTTCATTCCCGTCGCCGGCCTCGCCTTCACTGGCTGTCACGCCCACCCGTCGACCTCGGACGACGCCCGGATTACCATGGCGCTATCAACCTATATCGACACGCACCCGGAGATATGGAGACAGAAATAGCCAAACGATCTGGCCGTCGTAGCGCTAACCCGCTAGCAGCGCTGCCAAGGCACGGATGATGCCTACCGCCCGGGGGAGAGTACGTTGTAGGCCGCGTTTCCACGTTAACCTCGCGCTTCGGCCCTAGTCCGCGGTGACGCCGATAGCGCGTCCCACGGCGCCCGTGCCCGCGGTCGCGCATCTGAAGATCTGGCCAACCGCGAACGCTCGGATCGAGGCGCTGCTGAAACGCATGTCGGTCGCGGACAAGATCAGCCAGCTGATCCAGGTCAACATCGCCAGCATCGAGCTCTTGGACCTGCGCTCCTACAAGCACGGCTCGATCCTCAACGGCAGAGATGCCGACTGAGCCTTGTCCTCGACGTCCGCGTCGACCGTCCCGCCACCGCGCCGGTCGGCTTGGCATGGTCAGCACCGACGGCAAGACGGCCACCGTCCCAATCACCAGGACGCTCGCTACGGCCAAGGTCGGCGACTGAACCAGCGCCTGCTCGGCATGGCGGCGATCACGCTTCGAACCTGACCCCCGAAACACTTCGGGCCCGAGGCGCGCCTTAGCGCCTCGGGCCCGATCAGGTCGTTCGTAGCGTCGTCGGTCAGCTATGCAGCGACCGGCGGAACGTCTCGGGCAGGAACACCAGCCCGACCAGCGCGGTCACCGCGCAGGCGACGATCGGGTACCACAGCCCGTAATAGATATCCCCGGTCGCCGCGACCATCGCGAACGCCGCGGTCGGCAGGAACCCGCCGAACCAGCCATTGCCGATATGATAGGGCAGCGACATCGACGTGTAGCGGATCTTGGTCGGGAACAGCTCGACCAGCAGCGCCGCGATCGGCCCGTAAACCATCGTCACGTACAGTACGAGGAT
Organism: Sphingomonas aurantiaca; assembly: GCF_003050705.1. Classification (GTDB taxonomy): domain Bacteria; phylum Pseudomonadota; class Alphaproteobacteria; order Sphingomonadales; family Sphingomonadaceae; genus Sphingomonas; species Sphingomonas aurantiaca. The sequence continues at coordinate 6,550 of NZ_QAOG01000005.1, forward strand.
GACGAGGATCGCGATGACCAGCGGCTTGTTGATCTGCGCCGGATCCGCCTTTTCGGGGTAGCCGACCGCGGTCAATGCGGTCTTCACCTCGGTACCGAACGCCTTGATCGCGGCGGCCTTTTCCGGGCCCGACACGACCGCGGGATTGACGACCGGGATGGTCGCGCCGCCGATATGGATCTGCGCGACGGTGCCGGCAGGCGCGATGACGTTGGCATAGGAGATGCCCGCCTTCGCCAGATACGCCTTGGCGATGTCGCACGAGCTGCTGTCGAACTTGTTCTTGCCGACCGGATCGAACTGGACCGAGCACTCGTCGGGGTTGGCGACGACGCTCACCGGCGAATTGGCCTGCGCCGCGTAAAGTGCCGGGTTAGCGGCTTTCGACAGCGCGTGGAACAGCGGCATGTAGGTCAGCGCGGCGAGCGCGCAGCCGGTCAGGATGATGTATTTCCGCCCGACCTTGTCCGACAGCCAGCCGAAGAAGATGAACGCGGGCGTCGCGATCAACAGCGCGATCGCGATCAGGATGTTGGTGGTCGGCCCGTCGACGCGCAGGTTCTTCTCGAGGAAGAACAGCGCGTAGAACTGGCTGGTGTAGAACACGACGCCCTGCCCGACGACCGCCCCGAACAGCGCGATCAGCACGATCTTCAGGTTGCTCCACTGCCCGAACGCCTCGGTCAGCGGCGCCTTCGACGTTTTGCCCTCGTCCTTCATCTTCTGGAACACAGGGCTCTCTTCGAGCTGCATGCGGATCCACAGCGACACCGCGAGCAACGCGATCGAGACGATGAACGGGATGCGCCAGCCCCAGGCGGCAAACGCCTCTTCGCCGACCAGCGTGCGCACGCCGATCACGATCAGCAGCGCCGCGAACAGCCCGAGCGACGCGGTCGTCTGGATGAAGCTGGTGAACAGCCCGCGCTTCTTGTCGGGCGCATGCTCGGCGACATAGGTCGCGGCACCACCATATTCGCCGCCGAGCGCGAGACCCTGCAACAGCCGCAGCACGACCAGCGCGATCGGCGCGGCGACGCCGACCGACGCGTAGCTCGGCAGCAGGCCGACGAGGAAGGTCGACAGCCCCATGATCGCCATCGTGACGAGGAAGGTGTTCTTGCGACCGACGACATCGCCGATCCGCCCGAACACCAGCGCACCGAACGGCCGCACCGCAAACCCGGCCGCGAACGCCGCGAGCGCGAAGATGAACCCGGTCGTCTCGTTGACGCCCGAGAAGAACTGCGCTGTGATGATCGTCGCGAGCAGGCCGTACAGATAGAAATCATACCATTCGAACACCGCGCCGAGCGACGACGCGATGATGATCAAGGGTTGGCTCTGCTTCGCATGACCAAGGGGCGATGCGTCCCCGGTTGTCGTCGCCATGGCGATATCCTCTCAGATAAGGTGGATGGAACAGCCGATCGTCGCCGGCTCTTGAACGCAAAGAAGTCGATCCGGCGCCGCTCTCATCCTCCCCCGCAAGGGGGAGGTGGCTGGCGCTTGCCAGACGGAGGAGGCGGTAAACGATGACCATCGTTGCGTGCCCTCCCCCTCCGTTACCTTCGGCGACACCTCCCGCTTGCGGGGGAGGATCACGAAATCATGCCCTAGAACGAATAGCGTGCGGCAAGCTCGCCGCGGTCCATCTTGCCAACCTGGCCGTTGACGAGCTGGCGTTGGGCGTGGCGAAATTCGACGCCGAGATCGATGCTCTTGATTGGCGAGTAGAACAAATTGGCCGATGCGCTCCAGGCAGAGTCGGTCGCGCCGATCGGCTCGCCGCCGGTCGGGTAGTCGATCGACTGGACGCTGCCGATGAAGGTCGAGCGGAGCTTGTCGGTCCAGCCCAGCTTGAGCGCCGCGAACCCGGCGGTGAGGCTCGGCGTCTGCAATTCCGCCCCGGGCACGGCCGAGAAGACCGCATCGGGTGCGAGGTTCAGGCCGACATAGCGGCCGATCCCGTCGCCATGCGTGACCATGAAGCGGATGTCCGAATGGCCCGACGCATCGAGCGGCACCTTGCCCGCGAACGACACGCCCCAGCCTGTAGCACTCTCGTTCAGCGGTCCCGTGTCGATCGTCAGCTTCCGCGCCAGCCCCGCCAGCGAGAACTCGCCGAACGCGGTCTTGTAGTTCAGCCGCGCGGCAACGTCGGGAAGACGGTCATCCGCATTCTCGACCACTGCCGCGGACACCAGATTGGTCGATGCCGTCTCGGGGTTTTCCGCGGCGACCGACAGCGACAGCGTGTCGCTCAGCTTGCGCGTGTAGCGAACCTGCGCCTGACGGACGAACACGGTGCCTTCCGACGGCCCGATAAAGTCGGTCGTCTCGGGCAACGCGCCGATATACTGGAAGGTCGTCCATTCCTGCCCGAACAGCCAGTTGTCGTAGGTGAAGAACGCGCGACGCAGGCCGGGGTTATAGCCGCTGACGACGCGCTGGTTGCCCTGCGTGCCGGGCACGACCTGGAAATCGAGTTCGAGCAGCCCCTTCAGGCTGTGCCCCGCGATCGGCGTATCCGTCGCGAGCACGATCCGGGTCTGCTTGGCATGCGATTCGAAGCTGTTGCCTTCGTTGCGTCCGCCGACCGGGGTCATGCTGGGGAAGTAGAAATCACGACCGACCGATTCCGGCGCGATATTGCCGCCACTGTAGCGGCTCACCGATGCCCAGGTCTTGAAGAAGCCGTTGAGCTTGACCGTGGTGCCCGCGACCTTGAACCCGTCGGTCGGCGCAGGCCCCGGTCCGGCGGGCTTTGCCTCCGCCAGCGCGGTCGGCGCGGTCGGGCCGCTCGGCCCGGTCGGATGCGGCGCAGTCGGCGACGATGCCATGGCGGTCGGTGGCGCGGTCGGCGACACAGCGGTTTGCGGCGCTGCAGCAGCAGTGGCGCGCGCGGCGGTCAGTTCGCCCCGCAGGTCCTGCACCGCGGCCTCGAGCGCCTTCAGTCGCGTCTCGAGCTCGACCTCACGCGCCGTCTGCGCATATGCCGCAGCCGGTACCAGCGCAGTCCCTGCGAGCAGCGCCGTGAAGGCCAGCCGTGTCTTGAACACCATACATGTCATCCCCGTCTCCGCACTTTTCCACTGGTCTTACGCGTGGATATAAGCCTCGCCACCATGGCGGATTGCGAACGCCCGTCCATCCCTTACTTTGGTGCGGGATGATCGCGCGCGGCCGACCGCGTACAGCGCGGCAAAAGGAGAGCCAGATGACCGAGGCAAGCTATCCCGTCCCCGCGGAGTGGGCGAAGGACGCGCTGATCGACGCCGCCGCCTCTGACCGGATGTATGCCGAGGCCGCGACCGATCCCGACGCCTTCTGGTCCAAGGAAGCCAAGCGTCTCGACTGGATCGTCGCCCCGACCAAGATCAAGGACACGTCGTTCGATGAGAGCGACTTCCGCATCCGCTGGTTCGAAGACGGTCAGCTCAACGTCGCCGCCAACTGCGTCGACCGCCACGCCGACGCCCGCCCCGACGCGATCGCGATCCTCTGGGAAGGCGACAACCCCGACGAATCCCGCAAGATCAGCTATGCCGAACTGCGCGACGAGGTCTCGAAGCTCGCCAACTGCCTGAAGTCGCGCGGCGTCACGAAGGGCGACCGAGTCACGATCTACCTGCCGATGATCCCCGAGGCGGCGTTCGCGATGCTCGCCTGCGCGCGGATCGGCGCGATCCACTCGGTCGTCTTCGGCGGCTTCTCGCCCGAGAGCCTGTGCAACCGCATCCACGACTGCGACAGCCGTATCGTCATCACCGCCGACGAAGGCCTGCGCGGTGGCAAGACCGTGCCCTTGAAGGCCAATGTCGATGCCGCACTCGATCACGGCGACCTCGCGGTCGAGACCGTCATCGTCGTCCGCCGCACCGGTGGAAAGGTCACGATGACCGAGGGCCGCGACTGCTGGTATCATGAGTGCGTCGAAGGCCAATCGACCGACTGCGCCCCCGAGCCGATGAACGCCGAGGATCCGCTGTTCATCCTCTACACCAGCGGCTCCACCGGCCAGCCAAAGGGCGTGCTTCACACCAGCGGCGGCTATCTGGTCTGGGCGTCGATGACGCACGAATACGTCTTCAACTACCGCCAAGGCGAGATTTTCTGGTGCGCCGCCGATGTCGGCTGGGTGACCGGCCACACCTATTCGCTCTACGGCGCGCTCGCGAACGGCGCGACGACGGTGATGTTCGAGGGCGTACCCAACTATCCCGACCACAGCCGCTTCTGGCAGATCGTCGACAAATACCAGGTCAACATCCTCTACACCGCGCCGACCGCACTGCGCTCGCTGATGCGCGAGGGCGACGACTGGGTGACGCGGACCAGCCGCAAGTCGCTCCGCCTGCTCGGCTCGGTCGGCGAGCCGATCAATCCGGAGGCGTGGAACTGGTATCACAATGTCGTCGGCGACGGCCGTTGCCCGATCGTCGATACCTGGTGGCAGACCGAGACGGGCGGCCACATGATCAGCCCGCTCCCCGGCGCGACCGCACTCAAGCCCGGCAGCGCCACCAAGCCGCTGTTCGGCGTCATCCCCGAACTGGTCGACGCGGAGGGCAAGGTCCTCGACGGCGCGGTCGAGGGCAACCTCGTCATCGCCGACAGCTGGCCCGGCCAGATGCGGACCGTGTGGAACGATCACGAGCGCTTCTTCCAGACCTATTTCTCGACCTATCCGGGCAAGTACTTCACCGGCGACGGCTGCCGCCGCGACGAGGACGGCTATTACTGGATCACCGGCCGCGTCGACGACGTGATCAACGTCAGCGGCCACCGGATGGGCACCGCCGAGGTCGAGAGCGCGCTCGTCGCGCACGCCAAGGTCGCCGAGGCCGCGGTCGTCGGCATGCCGCACGATCTGAAGGGCCAGGGCATCTATGCCTATGTCACGCTCAACGCGAACGCCGAGCCGAGCGCCGATCTGCGCAAGGAACTCGTCCAGTGGGTCCGCCGCGAGATTGGCCCGATCGCGACCCCCGACATCCTCCAGTTCGCGCCCGCGCTCCCCAAGACGCGCTCGGGCAAGATCATGCGCCGCATTCTGCGCAAGATCGCGGAGAACCAGCTCGACCAGCTCGGCGACACCTCGACGCTCGCCGATCCCGCGGTGGTCGACGCCTTGATCGCCGGCCGCGAGGAGGCCACTTCAGTCCCGGCATGACTCGCACGATCCTCATCGCCGACGATCACCCGCTGTTCCGCCAGGCGCTCAAACTGGCGGTCAGCCGCGCCGCGCCCGACGCGGTGGTGATCGAGGCCGGGCAGCTCTGCGAGGCGGCCGATGCGGTGCGCGGCGCAGAGCGTCTCGACCTCATCCTGCTCGACCTGCGGATGCCGGGGTCGGAAGGCTTTGCCGGCGTCGCGCTGCTCCATGCCGAACGCCCCGGCACGCCGATCCTCGTGATCTCGTCGGCGGACGAGGCCGAAGCCGCACCGCGCGCGCGGGCGTATGGGGCGGTCGGCTTCGTCTCGAAGACGGCCGATCTTGCCGCGCTGGAGAAAGCCGTCGCGCGAGCCCTGGCCGGCGAACGCGATGCACCACCGGAAGACGCGCCCGTCGATGACATGGCTACGCGCGTCGCAAGCCTGACGCCGACCGAGCTAAAGGTCCTGCTCGGCGTGCTGGCGGGGCGCTTGAACAAGCAGGTGGCGTTCGACCTCGGCATCTCCGAGGGCACCGTAAAAGGCCACATGACCGCCATCCTGCGCAAACTCGGCGTGCAGAACCGAACACAGGCCGTGCTGGCCGCAAGGGCGATGGACATCCACTTCGCCGATTGAGGCGGGACACCCGCCCTCCCCCAACCCGTCATCCTGACGAAAGTCAGGACCCAGAGCCAAAATCGGTGTGGCCGGTACCCTGGGTCCTGACTTTCGTCAGGATGACGAGGGGGCCGACAGGCTTTCGAATGCCCTCCCCAAAGACGCCATTCAACTCCCCCGCGCCGCTGCCGCCGCCGCATCCTCGATGAACCGCCACAGGTCCGCGGGCACGACGGGCTTCGTCAGCACTACAAGCCCCGCACACCGATCGTCCTCTGCAACCGTGCGGTCCGCGGTCACCAGCGCGATTGCCGGTGCCGGCGCCATCGCCCGCAACCGCGCGACGACGTCCAACCCGTCCTCCGCCTCGTCGAGATGATAGTCGACCAGCGCAACATCCGGCTCCTCGTCCGCCGCCAGTTCGAGCGCCTCCGCGATCGTCCCCGCCAGCAGCGGCACGCACCGTCGCGCGCGCAACGCCGCGTCGAGCGCCGCCAGGATCGTCACGTCGTTGTCGAGGCACAGCACGCGCAGACCCGGCACCAGCGCACGCGTCGCCGATGGCGTCGGCAGCGGCACGTCCAGCCCGGAAGGCGCAATCGGCACCCGTACCGCGAACGTCGTCCCCCGCCCCGGCGCCGAGCGCAATTCCACCGCTACCCCCAGCAACCGCGCGATCCGCCGGACGATCGCCAGCCCCAGACCGACGCCGCCACCCGCACTCCCCTTGCTTTCGAGCCGCTCGAACTCTTCGAAGATCCGCTCGCGGTCGGCCGCGGCAATGCCAGGTCCGTTGTCACGCACCTCGATCAGCACGTCATCGCCACGCCGCCGCGCGCCGATCCAGATCCGCCCGTCCGCCGAATAGCGCACCGCGTTCGACAGGAAATTCTGCAGGATCGAGCGGAGCAGCGAGCGATCGGTCGCCACGCTGAACACAGCAGGATGCGACGCCAGTACCAGTCCGCGCTCGCCCCCGAGTGGCCGGAACTGTACCGCCAACTCCTCGATCAGCGCCCCCAACGCAAACCGCTCGACTTTCGGCACCACGCCCCCGGCATCGAGCCGCGACACGTCGAGCAGCGCGCGCAGCAACGTGTCCGCCGATCCGATCGCGCCATCGATCGCGCGCACCAGCTCCGCCTGATGCGGCGCCTTGCCCTCGTCGAGCGCCGCGCAGAACAGCCGCGCCGCGTGCAACGGCTGCAACAGATCGTGGCTCGCCGCCGCCAGGAACCGCGTCTTGTCGCGCGTCGCGGTCTCCGCCACCGCGCGCGCCTCGCCGAGCATCGCGTTCGACTGCGCCAGATCCTGGGTCCGCGCCGCCACCCGCGCCTCGAGATCGGCCTGCGCCTCCTTTTCCGAGGTGATGTCGGTGAAGCTCTGGACATAGCCCCCGCCCGGCATCGGCCGCCCGACCATCTTGATCCACCGCCCCGACGGCCGTTGCCGCTCGAAACTATGCGGGGTCCCGCGCGCGAGATGCCCCATCCGCCGACCGACATGCGCCGCGATATCGTCGATGCTCCCCTCGCGCTCGGCGTTGTAGCGGATAAGGTCGGCGATCGATCGGCCGACGACGACATAGCCCTCGGGATAGTCGAACATCTCGACATAACGCGGATTCCACGCGACCAGCCGCAGGTCCGCGTCGATCACGCTCACCCCCGGATCGATCGTTTCCAGCGTCGCCGACAGCAACGTGCGCGAAAACCTCAGCGACCGCCCGCGCTGGTCGAGCAGCCGGACCACGTCGCTGACGTCCATCGCAGACCCGGCAATGCTCGACGCGACGATCTTGCGCGCCGACGGTGCGCCGATCACGCCCGCGATCAACCGCTCGGCGGTGCGCGCGGCGGGTCCGTCGATCGGGGCCCGCAGATCGGGGGACGCCACGCCGATCGCCTCGGCCTCGCCTTCGCCGACGAACCGCGCGACCAGCATCCGCAGTTCGCCGAGCGTCGTGACATGGTCGAGCGCGCTGTTCCCGCGATGCCGCTCGATCGCATGCAGCCCGGCCATCAGCGCGACGTTGACGCCCAGGCTCCACACCGTGCCGTTGACCAAGGGCGAGCCGATCCGCCAGCCGAGCAACGCGTCGGGATCGAGCCAGCCGCGCGTGAAGTGCGCGAGCGCCGGTCCGATGCCCTCCCCGATCGACGGCAGCAACAGGCAGTAGATCCAGACGACCACGCCACCGATCAGCCCGGCGCGCGCCGCTGTGTGGTTGGCGAAGTTCCACCCGACCGTCGCGATCAGCGCAGGCGCGAACTGCGCGACGCCCGCAAAAGCGATCAGCCCGATCGACGCCAGCGGCAGGTCCGCGCCGAGGCTCCGCCCGTACACCAGCGCCACCGCAACGATCGCCGCGATGATCACCCGCCGCACGCGCAGCATCCGCCGGCCAAGCTCGCCCTCGCCCGCCTCGCCGTGCCGCCGGAGCAGCATCGGCGCGAGCAGGTCGTTCGTCGCCATCGTCGACAGCGCGATCGTCTCGACCACCACCATCGCCGTCGCCGCCGAAAACCCGCCAAGAAACGCGAGCAGCGCCACCAGATGCTCGCCGCGCTGCAACGGCACTGTTAGCACGTACAGGTCGGGCTCGGCATCGCCCGGCAGCAGCGTCATGCCCGCCAGCGCCAGTGGCAGCACCAGCAGCGAGATCACGACCATGTATGCGATGAACGGCCAGCGCGCGCGCGCCACCGCATCGGGCCCGCGCGCCTCGATCACGCCCACATAGAATTGCCGCGGCAGGCACAGGATCGCGAGCGCCGACAACAGCGTCCGCACCCAGAAATCGGACGTCAGCGCGCCCCAGGTGAAACCGGACCGCAGTCTGGCCAGCGGCGCCGCGAGCGTCGCGGCGGGCACGTCGACGAGCACTGCCAGCGTCACCACGCCGAGCACGACGAAGCAGAGCAGCTTGATCAGCGATTCCGCCGCGATCGCCGCCACCACGCCGGGGTTGCGTCCCGCCACCTCGTACCGTCGCGCACCGAACAGGATCGCGAACACCGCCAGCAGCAGCGCGACGAAGGTGCCGACCTCCGCCGAACTCCCGACGCCCGCGATTGCGCCGAAGCTGAGCGTGACCGAGCGCAACTGCAGCGCGATATATGGCACCGACGCGAGCAGAGCCGTCCCCGCGACGATCGCCGCGGTCCCCCGGCTGCGCCCATAGCGCGCGGAGATGAAGTCCGAGATCGAACTCGATCCCTCCTCGCGCGCCAGCCGGACCAGCCGCGCAAGGAACCTGGGCGCCAGCAGGAACACCAGCGCCGGCCCGAGATAGATGGCGAGATAATCCCAGCCGCGCGTCGCCGCAGTGCCGACCCCGCCGAAGAACGTCCAGCTGCTGCAATAGACCGCCAGCGATAACGGATACGCGATCTGCCCGAGCCGCCGCGACAGGCCCCGCCGGTCCACCACCCACGCAATCCCGAACAGCGTCGCGCCGTACCCGAGAATGGCGAGGATGATCATCGGACGGGTAATGAAGGCGCTCCGGTCTGGCGCCGCAGCGCAGGGTCACGACGCGTTATAGCGCCGATCCGGACTGACGGCGACCATGCTAAGGAACCGAAGAACCATCAGCCCCGTCGCCACGAGGACACAAAAAAACCGGCGGCGCATGGACTGCGCCCCCGGTCATTTCTTGCCACGTCAGGTCAGATGTAGCGATCAGGCCAGCGTGCGCACGTTGGCTTCGCGGTCCCAATAGCGCTTGGTGCCCGCGGTCGCGATCTGGCCGAGATCGACCACACCCGCATCGGGCTCGACGCCTGCCTTATCGAGCAACGGCTTGGCTGCCGCATTGGCTGCGACGGCCTTGAGATGCCCGAACGCGTCCATGACCCACTGGACGGCTGCGCCTTCCTTGAGCAGCGCCTTGCAGCCCTCCTCCGAAAGCACCACGGCGACCGCGTCGAAGATCTGCGACGGGCTGCCCGCAAGCTGTCCGTGCGCCTTCTTCTTGCTGCCATCGGCAAGCTTCGCACCACCGACCTTCGGCGCGACCAGAACGGCCTTGCCGCCGGCGGCCTCGACCGACTTCACAACAGCATCGATCTCGCCACCGTCGGACCCGTCCGCGATCAGGATGCCGACCTGGCGACCCTCGAGCGTCTCCTTCATCGACTTCTGGATCGACAGTGCGTCGCTCGCAGGCATGTCGATCGGCTCACGATAGGCGGGGTTCGCCGCTGGCAGCTCGATGCCGAGACCGTCGGCGACCCGCGTTGCCAGTTCCTCGTTCACATTGCGCAGGTTGGCAACGGTGCGCTCCTGGACATGCGCGAGGCCGACCTTCGACAGTTCGAACGTGAACGCCGAAGCGATATGCGCCTTCTCGTTGTCGGTCGCCGACACCCAGAACAGGCGTGCCTGGCTGTAGTGATCGCCGAACAGCTCGGCGCGCATCCGCAGCTTCTCGCCCTGCTCGTCCGCACCGGTCGGGTTGGTCGTCGTCACGAAGCCGTTCGGCGATTCGCGCGGACCACCGTCCTCGCCAACGACCGACAGGCTGTTGGGCTCGTAATTCGCCCGGCCCTTCGGCACCTTGGTCTGCATCATCCCATCGCGCTGGAAGTTCTGCGCGTTGTTGCGCGGCGCGTTGACCGGGATCTGGTGGAAGTTGGTCGTCCCGAGACGCGACTTCTGCGTGTCGAGATAGCTGAACAGGCGACCCTGGAGCAGCGGATCGTTCGAGAAATCGATCCCCGGCACGATGTTGGTCGGCAGGAACGCGACCTGCTCGGTCTCGGCGAAGAAGTTGTCGACGTTGCGGTCGAGCACCATCCGGCCGATGATCCGGACGGGAACGTCCTCCTCGGGGATCAGCTTCGTCGAATCGAGCACGTCATAGGGCTGCGCCTCGGCGAATGCCTTGTCGAACACCTGGATGCCCAGCTCCCACTCTGGGAAGTCGCCGGTATCGATCGCTTCCCACAGGTCGCGACGATGATAGTCGTTGTCGGCGGCCTGGAGCTTCAGCGTCTCGTCCCAGATCGTCGACTGAAGACCGAGCTTCGGCTTCCAGTGGAACTTCACGAAGCTCGACTTGCCTTCGTCGTTGACGAGCTGGAACGTGTGGACGCCGAAGCCTTCCATCATGCGCAGCGAGCGCGGCAACGTGCGGTCCGACATCGCCCACATCTGCATGTGCGTCGATTCCGGCGTCAGCGACGCCCAGTCCCAGAACGTGTCATGCGCCGAACCCGCCTGCGGATAGGCGCGATCGGCTTCCATCTTCACCGAATGGATCAAGTCGGGGAACTTGATCGCGTCCTGGATGAAGAACACGGGAATGTTGTTGCCAACGAGATCCCAGTTGCCCTCGGTCGTGTAGAACTTGACCGCGAAGCCGCGAACGTCGCGCGGCGTATCCACCGAACCTGCACCGCCGGCCACGGTGGAAAAGCGCGTGAACAGCTCGGTCTTGGTGCCCTTCTTGAACACCGCCGCCTTGGTCAGGTCCGAAATGTCGTCGGTAGCCTCGAAATAGCCATGCGCGCCCGAACCGCGGGCGTGGACGATCCGCTCGGGGATCCGCTCATGGTCGAAGTGGAAGATCTTCTCGCGCAGCACGAAATCTTCGAGCAGCGTCGGGCCGCGCACGCCCGATTTCAGGCTGTTCTGGTTGTCGGAGACGGGCACGCCGTGGTTGGTTGTGAGAACGGGCACATCGCCGCCGGCCTGCTGGTGCGTTTCGCCACCGTTGCCGGGATTGCGCTCTGCGGGGTCGCTCATAGCAAATCCTTGTTTGATAGTCATAGTTCTGGAGAGTGAACGATCCTCGTCCGCGGCCGGGTCCACGCTAATGAAAGAATTCGGGGGCCGCGCCCCGAGCGGTGGACAGGATGCCTCAGTGACAGCATCGGCGTTGCGGTCTACCCGTGCGCCGTGCTCGCCATACGCCGCCTCTTTTCGTCCTGCCCGCTGTTCGCGGGATGGCTGTGCGTGGCGGCACTGGCGATGAAGCTGCTGGTGCCCACGGGGTACATGATCGCAAACCAGTCCGGGCACATCGCGATCACGCTGTGCCCGGGTGCGGCTCCGATGGCCGCGACGTCGATGGATATGAGCACACCCGATCACATCATGGCGGGCCATGCGATGCCGGAGCATGATCCGTCGACGAGCCACGGCAAGACGGAGCTGCCCTGCGCGTTCTCGGGGCTGTCGGCGCAGGCGCTGGCCAGTGTCGATGCGATCCTGCTGATCGCGGCGATCGCGTTCGTCGTGGCGATCGGCGTCCGCCCGATCCGTCCCCCCGTCCACGCCAGCGCGCCGCATCTTCGTCCGCCGCTGCGGGGCCCGCCGACTCTGCTTTCGACCGTCTGACCCGTACCGCGCGTCGCCCGACGCGCGGTACGCCACCTCTGTCGACGCGCGTCCGTGTGGTCGCGCGCCTTTCGAAAGCCTTGGTTCATGTTCGATACTCCGTCTACGTTCGGGGCGGCGATGGCGATCGCCCTCGCCTCGCCCGCCACCGCGCAGACCCCGGCCCCCGCCCCCGCCCCAACCGAGTCCGATACGCGCTTCGTGATCGGCGAGGTCGTCGTGACCGCGCGCAGCATGGCGCGCTCGACCGAGACCATCCTGACCTCGGTCGACATGCTCGGCGGCGACATCGCGCAACGCCAGTCGGTCGACAATGCGTGGGAGCTGTTCGCCCGCCTGCCCGGCGTCGTGCTCACCGATTTCAACCAGGGCACCACGTCCGGCCGCTTCTCGATCCGCGGGTTCAACGGCGAAGGCGAGATCAACGCGGTCAAGCTGATGATCGACGGCATACCCAGCAACGACAATGCCGGCGGCATGACCGGTATCGACATGATCTCGCCGCTCGACGTCGCCGGGATCGAACTGGTTCGGGGGACGTCCGATCCGCGCTGGGGGCTGAACAATATCGCCGGCAACGCCAATATCCTGACGCGGATCGGCGGCAATTATCTCGACGCGCGCCTGATCGGCGGTGCGTTCGGGACGGTCGACGCACAGGCCTCGGCTGGACTGGAGCGCGGCGGGTTCAGCCAGAACTACCTGATCGGCTATCGGCGGACCGACGCGTATCGCGACCATGCCGACCTCGATCGCCTGAATCTCGCGGGCAAATGGTTCTATGATGTCGGATCCACCCGGATCGGCGCGATCGTCCGCCATTCGGTCGCGCACGCGCAGGAGCCGGGCTATCTGACCGATGCCGACGCCGATACCGACCGCACCCGATCCTATGCGGTGTCGGCTACCGATGGCGGCACGCGACGGATCGGCCAGTACAGCCTGCATCTCGACGCCGATCTCGCCGACCCGCTCGCGCTCAGCGTCAAGGGCTATGCGAACAGCCTGCACGACGACCGCTACGTCCGCTACTCCGCAGGCGTCCCGCAACAGCGGCGCCTGACCGAGGAATGGCAATATGGCGCGACCGCCGCGCTGCATTACCACCCCCGCGTCGAGTTTCTCCACGCGCTGATGATCGAGGCGGGCGGCGACGTGCAGGTGCAGGACAATAAGAGCCTGCGCTGGCTGACCGACCGGCGCACGCTCACCAGCCAGACGCGCGACCAGGATTTCGGGCTGACCGTCTATGGCGGCTATCTCCAGGCCGTGATCGAGCCGACCGACTGGCTCAAGATCACCCCCGCCTGGCGGATCGACCGAGTCGCGGGCGATTTCACCAATCGCCTGGCGGGCACGACCGCGCCGATCAACGACTATGGCACGATCAGCCAGCCCAAGCTGAGCGTCGCCGTCACGCCCCTGACCGGCGTCACCGCCTATGCCAATTACGGACGCACCTTCCAGATCGGCGCAGGCTCGGCCTCGTATCTGGTGCCACCACGGACGACCGACCTCGCACCCTCGATCAACGAAGGCTTTGAAGCGGGCGTCAAGCTCACGCGCGGGCGCTGGCTCGAAGCCCGCGTCGCATTGTGGCAGCAGACCGCGAGTGGCGAGCTGAAGCGGCGGCTGAACGATCCCTCCGGCGATGTCGACAATCTTGGCCGAACGCGGCGGCGCGGGATCGATCTGCAGCTTGACCTGAAGCCGGTCCGCACCGTTGCGCTATGGGGCAGTTATTCGCACCAGACCGCGCGGATCGTCACGCCTGATCCCGCCACCCCGTCGCAGGCGGGCAACCTAATCGACCATGTCCCGCAGAACGTCTTCTCGGGCGGGCTCGACGTCACGCCCGCCCCCAAGGTCCGGCTGTCCTTATGGGGCAACGGCCAGTCGAGCTACGAACTCGATCCCGCCAACACGCAGGGCCGCTACGGCGAGTACGTCGTCCTCAATGCCGAGGTCGCGTACAAGCTGACGCCGAAGATCGAGATATCCGCGCAACTGAAGAACCTCGCGAACGAGCGTTACGAGTATGTCTGGTACGACGGCACGCAGCGGCTTCACGCGCCCGCCGATCCGCGATCGCTGTTCGGTGCGGTCCGGTTGACGCTCTGATGACGCGCCGACCGCCGCTGCGTGCCATCGTCCGGCGCGTGCATCTCTGGCTTGGCCTGTCGATCGGCGCGCTGTTCGCGTTCGCCGGGCTGACTGGCAGCATACTCGTCTTCTATCCGGAGATCGACGCGGCGTTGAACCCCGCATTGCGCGCGGTGCCGTACGATGCGCGCGCCCGCTCCTGGCAGGCAATCGTCGACACGCTCCACCGCGAGCATCCCACCCGCACCGGCGCATGGCGGATCGAAGTGACCGGGGACGGCGGCGCGGTCCCGGTGCGCTATTACCAGCCAAGAGAAACCGCGGGCCACGATTTCGCGCCGTTCCTGGCCTGGGTCGATCCGGTCCGCCTGACGACGATCCGCATCGGCTTCTGGGGCGATACGGTCGTCACCTGGATCTACGATCTCCATTACCGGCTGCTGCTGGAAAAGCCCGGCGGTGTCGTCATGGGGATCGCAGGAATCGTCATGCTCGGGATGATCGCCAGCGGGATCTGGGCATGGTGGCCCCGCCCCGGCAGCTGGTGGCGCGCGCTCCGTTTCAAGCGCGACGCCGCGCCGCTCCGTCGTCTGTATGACTGGCACAAGTTGATCGGTCTGGGCGGCGCAATCCTCGTGCTCGTCGTCACCGCGACCGGGGTGATGCTCGATTTGCCCGACCAGACCCGGTTCGTGATCGCGTGCGCCTCGCCCCTCTACCGGACCCCGCCGCGGGCCGTGGTCGCGCGCGGCGCGCCCCTGCCGGTCGATCGATTGGTCGCCATTGCCGAACACGTCTTCCCCGGAGCCGCGCTCGCCTGGATCGAGACGCCGGCCTCGCCGATCGGCGCCATCCGGATCAATCTCGCGCAGGTCGGCGAACCCAGCCGCCGTTTCCCGCGCACCAACGTCTGGCTCGATCCCTATACCGGCGCCGTCCTCGCGACGCGCGACGGGCTTGCCGAGACCCGCGGCGACGTCGTGCTGAACTGGCTCCACCCGCTGCACGGCGGCGAGGCGCTGGGGCTGACGGGGCGCATCCTGGCCTTCATCGCTGGCCTCGTGCCGATCGCGCTGTTCGTGACGGGCCTGCTCCGGTGGCAGCTTCGTCGCGAACGCCGTACGCCGCAAAGGACGATTGGCACCCGCGGCGAACCCGGCTAGCACGGCGCGTGAGCAGCCGGTTCAACCGGAGGCTCGCTAGATCGCGTCGGTGCCCTTCGGGGCTTGAAGGGGAATGCGGTGCGGAGGGTTCGCCGTCCAATGCCGCAGCTGTCCCTGCAACTGTAAGCGGCGAGCGAAACGCACAGGCCCTTCGCGACGAGGGGCAGCCACTGGGTCGACGACCTGGGAAGGTGTGGCGTGGAGCCGTGACCCGCGAGCCAGGAGACCTGCCGGCGTCTGGTCGCTCTCGTCCCGGCCCAGGGGGTGGCCGAGGCACGGTGAACGCCGTCTGAGCGACGACCTTGTGGCGGGGGCCGCATCGACGACGCGCGTCGGCCGCTCATGGCGTCCGGTCTTCACGCGTCCCGGCCGCGTGCGGCAGGTCCCCGTCCTCGTCGGACGCCGGGGAGTTCTGCATGACGACGATGACGATCGATGAGCCCGCCAAGAAAACGCCCGGCGGGCCGGCACGGATGGCGACGCGCAAACGCATCGGCTGGATGTTCGCAAGCCTGGTCGCGGCCAATATCGCCGCCTGGGGCTGGGCCTTCTCACTGTTCCACGCGCAGCCGCTGATGCTCGGCACCGCGTTGCTCGCCTGGGGGCTGGGCCTGCGCCACGCGGTAGATGCGGACCACATCGCCGCGATCGACAATGTGACGCGCAAGCTGATGCAGGACGGCCAGCGCCCGATCGCGGTCGGCTTCTGGTTCGCGATCGGCCATTCGGGGATCGTGCTGATCGCCGCGGTCGCGATCGCGCTTACCGCCAGCGCGCTCGCGCAGTTCGAGGCGTTCAAACAGGTTGGCGGCGTGATCGCCACCGTCATCTCGGCAGTGTTCCTGTTCACGATCGCCGCGATGAACCTCGTCATCCTGCGCTCGGTCTGGCGGACGTTCGGCCATGTCCGCAGCGGCGGCGTCTATGTCGAGGAAGACCTCGATCTTTTGCTCGGCAACCGCGGGCTGCTCGCGCGTCTGTTCCGGCCGATGTTCCGGCTCGTCACGCGCAGTTGGCACATGGCGCCGCTCGGATTCCTGTTCGGGCTCGGCTTCGACACCGCAACCGAGGTCGCGATCCTCGGCCTGTCCGCGAGCCAGGCCGCCGATGGTCTGTCGATCGGCACCATCCTCGTCCTCCCGATCCTGTTCGCGACCGGCATGGCGCTGGTCGACACCGCGGACGGTGTCGTGATGCTCGGCGCGTATGAATGGGCGTTCGTGAAGCCGATCCGCAAGCTCTACTACAACATCACCATCACGTTGATATCGGCGATCGTCGCGATCGCGATCGGCGGGATCGAGACGCTCGCGTTGCTGGGCGCCAAGCTCGGCCTATCGGGCGGCGTCTGGGATCTGGCGGCCGCGCTGGGCGAGAATTTCAACGGCCTCGGCTTTGCGATCATCGGCCTGTTCGTGCTGTGCTGGGTGCTGAGCTTTGCGATCTATCGCTGGAAACGCTTCGACGAGATCGAGGTCGTGCACGGATGATACCCCTTCGTCATCCTGGGCTCGACCCGGGACCCAGAGCCAAACACCGAAGCATGCGTAACTCTGGATCCTGACTTTCGTCAGGATGACGGGCGCGAGCGAGTTGGCAGTCCCGTGATATTCCTCTAACCCCACGCCCGAGGCTCGGTTTTACCGAACTTCAACAGATCGCGCCGGTGCCCTTCGGGGCTTGAATGGGAATGCGGTGCGGGAGGATGTCCTCCCAATGCCGCGGCTGTCCCTGCAACTGTAAGCGGTGAGCGAGACGCACAGGCCCTTCGCGAGGGGGCAGCCACTGGGTCGAAGACCTGGGAAGGCGTGTGTCGAGCTTTGACCCGTGAGCCAGGAGACCTGCCAGCGTAACGGTCGCTCTTGCCTTGATCCAGGGGATGGTCGCGGCACGGTACTCCGTCTGAGCGACGAACGCGTGCGGCCGAAAGGTCGTGCGTGCCTGCGTATGCTCGAAGGAGAACAAGAATGTCGGACCGCTCGCCCAATTTGGCAAAAGTCCCCGTCACCATCGTCACCGGCTTTCTCGGCGCGGGCAAGACGACGCTTATCAGCCACCTGATCCGCAACGCGGGCGGCCGCCGGCTGGCGGTCGTGGTGAACGAATTCGGCACGCTCGGCATCGATGGCGACATCCTCAAGGGTTGCGCAATCCCCGATTGCCCCGCGGAGAACGTCGTCGAACTGGCCAATGGCTGCATCTGCTGCACCGTCGCCGACGATTTCATCCCGACCGTCGAGACTCTGCTCGCGCTCGACCCGCGCCCCGATCACATCCTGATCGAGACGTCCGGCCTCGCGCTCCCCAAGCCGCTGCTGAAAGCGTTCGACTGGCCCGCGATCCGCTCGCGCATCACCGTCGACGGCGTCATCGCGCTTGCCGATGCGGAGGCGGTCGCCGCCGGACGGTTCGCACCCGACGTCGCCGCGCTCGATGCGCAGCGCGCCGCCGATCCGAGCGTCGATCATGAGACGCCGCTCTCGGAAGTGTTCGAGGACCAACTCGCCTGCGCCGATCTCGTCCTGCTCACCAAGGTCGATCTTGCCGGTCCCGAGGGCGTCGCCAAGGCGCGCGCGGTCATCGCCGCCGAGTCCGCCCGCCCGCTTCCGGTGATCGACCTGACCGACGGCATCATAGACCCGCGCGTGATCCTCGGCCTGAACGCCGCCGCCGAGGACGACATCGCCAGCCGCCCGTCGCATCACGACGGCGAGGACGATCACGAGCATGACGATTTCGACAGCGTCGTCGTCGCGCTCGGCGAGATCGCCGATCCGGCCGAGCTTGCCGCCAAAATCGAGGCGCTCGCCCGCAGCGCCGACATCCTGCGCGTAAAGGGCTATGCCGCGGTCACCGGCAAGCCGATGCGCATGCTCGTCCAGGCGGTCGGCGCACGAGTCCGCACGCAATATGACCGCCCCTGGCGCGCCGACGAACCCCGCCGCACGCAGCTGGTGGTCATCGCCGAGCATGATCGCATCGACGAGGCCCGCATCAAGGCCGCGCTGGACGCCTGAGGCGCCACGATGCACGTCGTCTTCCGCGAGACCCACGGGCTGGAGGAAAACGCGGTCCCGCAGGATCTCGCGCAATCCCCCGCGGACCTCGTCGTCCTGTCCTTTTCCGACGGCGACCTCGGCGCGTTCGCCGCGGGCTGGCGGCGTGCGGATGCCGCCGGGCGGCGCCTGCCGTCACTGCGCCTCGCGAACCTGGCGGTGCTCCAGCACCCGCTGTCGGTCGACACCTATGTCGAGCAGACGCTGGCGGGCGCGAAGGGGATCCTGATCCGGCTAATCGGCGGGCGGTCTTATTGGAGCTACGGCCTGCAACAGGTCGAACATCTCGCGCGGGAAAAGGGCATCGCGTTGGCGGTCCTCGCCGCAGACGGTCGGATCGATACGCGGCTCGATGCCGCCTCGACGATCCCGGTCTCGACGCTGCGCCAGCTCGCGACGCTGTGCGATACCGGCGGGGCGGTCGCGGCGCACGCGGCGCTGGCGCAGTTCGCGCTCGCCGCGGGCTGCTATGCCGGCCCGGTCGCCGGGGTCCGCGCGATCGCCGATGTCGGGGGATGGCAGCCGCAGGAGGGCGTGACCTGCCCGGCCGCCTTTGCGCTGACCGCAAAGCGCCCGCGCGTGCTGATCGTCTTCTACCGCTCGTACCTCACCGCGGCCGATCTCCACCCGATCGAGGCGCTCCACGCCGCACTGACCGGGCGGGGCTTCGACGTGATCGGGTTGTTCGCGCCCTCGCTGAAAGCGCCCGACGCAGCCGGCTGGCTGACGCGCTGGGTGGACGTGCTGGCGCCGGCTGCGATCGTCAACGCCACCGCCTTCTCCGCGCGTGGCGCGACCGACGCCACGCCGCTCGACGGTGCCGGCGTGCCCGTGTTCCAGATCGCGCTGGCGACCTCCGACCGCGCCTCCTGGTTTGGTGCGACGCGCGGCCTGTCGCCCGCCGACCTCGCGATGCACGTCGTCCTGCCCGAAGTGGACGGCCGCCTGTTCGCCGGCGTCGCCAGCTTCAAGGAAGCCGCAGCCCGGGACGGCGATCTAGAATATACCCGCCGCGAACACCGCGCCGACCCGGACCGCATCGCCGCCATCGCCGCGCGCATCGCAGCGTGGATCAGCCTCGCCAGCAAGCCCGTTGCCGATCACCGCATCGCGATCGTCCTGTCGACCTACCCCGGCAAGGCGTACCAGATGGCGCACGCCGTCGGGCTCGACGCGCTGGCGTCGACGCAGGCGATCCTCGCCGATCTCACCGCCGCCGGCTATGCGATCACGCCCGACGACCGCGACCTGGCGACGGCGCGGATTCACTGGCCGCTCGCCGCGTATCGCACGGCACTCGCAAAGCTCCCCGCAGGTCTGCGCCAGGAGCTTCACGACGTCTGGTGCGAGCCTGGCGAAGACTTCGCCTTCACCGCGATCGACCGGGGCGGCGCGCTGATCGCGCTGCAACCCGAACGCGGCCGCAGCGAGGATCGCGCAGACGAGTATCACGACCTCTCGCGCTGTCCGTCGCACGCCTATGTCGCCTTCTACCTCTGGCTGCACGCCCGCGGGGTCGACGCGTTGGTCCATGTCGGCGCGCACGGCACGCTCGAATGGCTGCCCGGCAAGTCGGTCGCGCTGTCCGACAGGTGCTGGCCCGAGGCGCTGACCGCGGCGATGCCCGTCATCTATCCGTTCATCGTCAACGATCCCGGCGAGGCAGCGCAAGCCAAACGCCGGATCGGCGCGGTCACGCTCGGCCATGTCCCGCCGCCGCTCGAACGGACGCGCACCGGCGCCGGGCTGGGCCGCCTCGAAGCGTTGCTCGACGAGTTCTCCAACGCCGACGGCCTTGATCCCGCGCGGCGTGATCGGCTGCAGCGCGACATTCGCGACGAAGCGACCGCCACCGGCCTCGCTGCGACGCTGGGGCTCGACGACGCGCAGTCGCCAGCGGACGCGATTACCCGCATCGACACGTTCGTGTGCGACGTGAAGGAAAGCCAATATGGCGACGGCCTGCACATCTATGGCCGCGGCGAGCACGGCGCGGCGGAACGCGCCGGCTTGCTGTCGGCGCTCCAGGGGAAACGCGTCGCCTCGGGCCCGTCCGGCTCGCCGTGGCGCGGTCGATCCGACGTCCTCCCGACCGGCCGCAACCTGTACACCACCGATCCACGCGCCGTCCCGTCGCGCGCCGCGCATCGCCAGGGCGTGACGCTCGCCGCCGAACTCGTCCGCCGCCATTTGCAGGACCATGGCGACTATCCCCGCACGCTCGTTATCGACCTCTGGGCGTCGGCGACGATGCGCACCGCGGGCGAGGAATTCGCGATGGCGCTCCATTTGCTCGGTGCGGAGCCCGTCTGGGACATGCAGTCCGACCGTGTGACGGGCATCGAGATCCTCCCGCTCGCCACGTTCGACCGGCCCCGCATCGACGTCACGCTGCGCATATCCGGGCTGTTCCGCGACGCCTTCCCGACGCTGTGCACGATGTTCGGCCAGACCGTACGTGCGCTCGGCACGCGCGACGAACCCGCGGACTGGAACCCGTTCGTCGGCAGACCGTCGACGCCGCGCGTCTATGGTCCCGAACCGGGCCGCTACGGCCTGAGCATGGGCGACGCCGCGGAGACCTACACGCCCGACGCGCGCCTCGATGCCGGCAAGGCATGGCTGTCGGCCTCCGCCCACGCGTTCGACGACGGCAACGACACCTTCGACCCTATCGGCATCCGCGACCGCGTCGCCGCCGCCGACGCCTTCGTCCACGTGCAGGACCTGCCCGAGACCGACCTGCTCCTCGCGGCAGACTATGCCGCGCACGAAGCGGGCTTCGCCGCCGCGCAAGCGATCGCGGGTGGAAACGCCACGCTCTACCATCTCGACGCGCGCGACCCGATTCAGGCCAGGGCCCGCCCGCTGAAGGAAGAGATCGCCCGCGTCGTCCACGCCCGCGCGCATCCCGGCTGGGTGGATGGCATGATGCGCCACGGCTTTCGCGGCGGTGCGGAGATCGCCGCGACGCTCGACCATCTCGGCGCGTTCGCGCATCTTGCAGGCGTAGTCCGCCCCGAACTGATCGACCTCTATCACGATGCGACGCTCGGCCGTGACGACGTCCGGGCGTTCCTCGCCCAGGCCAACCCCGAAGCGCTCGCGGCGATGCAGGCGCGGTTCGCCGCGCTCAACGCCGCCGGTCTCTGGCCGACCCGCCGCAACTCGATCCTCGCGCAGCTCGACCTGCCGGCATGAGCGCGTTCGTCGTCAAGGGCTGGTGCCCCGATGCGTGGCGCCCGATGATGGCCGGCGACGGCCTGCTCGTCCGCATCCGCCCGCCGCTGGGTCGCCTGACCCGGGCGCAGATCATCGGCCTGTGCGCCGCTGCAGTTCGCCACGGCAGCGGCCAGATCGACGTCACCAGCCGCGCCAACCTCCAGATCCGGGGCGTTTCCGACGACGAGTGGCGCCCGTTGATCGACGCCATGCTCGAACTCGGCCTGATCGACCCCGATACGGCGCGTGAGGCCCGCGCCAACATCCTCGTCGCTCCCGATTGGCGCGAAGGCGACGACACGCACCGCATCGCTTCCGAATTGCACGCCCGACTGCACGAGCTGCCGGACCTTCCCGGCAAGGTCGGCTTCGCGATCGACGCGGGCGTCGCGCCAATGCTCGCGGACGCATCCGCGGACTTCCGGATCGAACGCGCCGCGAGCGGCCACCTGATCCTCCGCGCCGACGGCCGGGATCACGGCAGGCCGCTGTCGCCCGGCACCGAAGTCGACCGACTGATCGCGCTCGCCCGCTGGTTCGTCGACAGTGGCGGCACCGCCAGCGGGCGCATGGCGCGTCATCACGCACCGCTGCCCGATTGGGCCGCCGCGACGATCGCCCCCGCCGGGTCCGCACCCCGGCTCGAACCCGGCCCGCACGCGCTCGGGCTGCCCTTCGGTCGCATCGAAGCGTCGGCGCTCACCCGCCTGCTCGAGGTCGAGCCCGCGATCCGCGCGATCCGCCTGACGCCTTGGCATATCGCGGTCCTCGAAACGGAGTCGCCGCTCGCGGCTACACCCGATCCCGCCGCCTTCATCACCACGCCGTCCACGGCGCTGCTCCGCACCGACGCCTGCGTCGGCGCCCCCGCCTGCCCGCAAGCCACGGTCGAGACCCGCACCCTCGCCCGCCGCCTCGCGCCGCACGTCGTCGGACGCCTCCACGTCTCCGGATGCGCCAAGGGGTGTGCGCGCGCTGGCCCGGCGGACGTCACGCTGACGGGTTGCGACGGCCGCTACGACCTCGCGTTCGATGCGCGCGCCGGTGCACCCCCTTCCCGCGCGGGACTCGATACCGCGCAGATCCTCGCCCAGTTCGGAGCCGCCTGAATGCCGTACGCCTATGAAACCGACGGCGCGGCGATCTATCGCCAGTCATTCGCGATGATCCGCGCAGAAGCCGATCTCGCCCGGTTTTCACCCGAGGAAGAACCCGTCGCCGTCCGCATGATCCACGCCGCCGGACTGGTCGGCCTCGCGCAGCATATCCGGTTCTCGCCGACCTTCGCGGTCGATGCGCGCCGCGCGCTCCAGGCGGGTGCCCCGATCCTGTGCGACGCGCGCATGGTCACCGAGGGCATCACGCGCGCCAGATTGCCTGCGAACAACCGCATCGTCTGCACGCTCCACGCCCCCGAGACGCCCGATCTCGCACGCGCGATGGGCAACACGCGATCGGCCGCCGCGCTCGAATTCTGGCGCCCGCACCTCGCCGGCGCGGTCGTCGCAATCGGCAACGCGCCGACCGCGTTGTTCCACCTGCTCAACATGCTCGAGGATCCGGATTGCCCGCGCCCCGCCGCGATTATCGGCTGCCCGGTCGGCTTTGTCGGCGCGGTCGAATCGAAGGCGGCGCTCTGGACCGACCAGCCCGTCCCCTGCGTCGTCGTCGAGGGCCGGATGGGCGGCAGCGCGATCACCGTGGCGGCGATCAACGCGCTGGCGAGCGGCACCGAATGACCGCGATGCGACCGGGTGGCATGATCCATGGCGTCGGGCTGGGCCCGGGCGCGCAGGACCTGATGAGCGTCCGTTCGGATCGCCTCGTCCGAACCGCGCGCCACGTCGCCTATTTCCGCAAGGCCGGGCGTCCCGGGCAGGCGCGCAAGATCGTCGAAGGCATGCTCCGCGCGGATGTGGTCGAATTCCCGATGGAATATCCGGTGACCACCGAGATTCCCGTATCGGACCCGCGCTACAATGATTGCCTGTCGGCCTTCTACAGCCGCTGCATCGACCATCTTGCAGCTCTCGCGAGCGCGGGCGAGGATGTCGTCGTGCTCTGCGAAGGCGATCCGTTCTTCTACGGCTCGTTCATGCACCTCTATACGCGCCTCCAGACGATCGCCCCGGTCGCGGTCGTTCCCGGCATTACCGGGATGTCGGGCGCATGGACCGCGAGCGGCGCGCCGATCACCTGGGGTGACGACGTTCTCACGGTGTTGATGGGCACGCTGCCCGAGGCGGATCTGGTCCGCCGGATCCGCGACACCGACGCGCTGGTGGTGATGAAGATCGGCCGCCACCTCGACAAGCTCCGCCGGGCGGTCGCCGCTGCCGGGCGCGAGGACGAGGCATGGCTGGTCGAATACGCTGCGATGGCGGATCAGCGGGTCACGCGGCTGTGCGATGCCGACGCGATCACGCCCTATTTCTCGATCCTGCTGATCCATGGCCAGGGGCGGCGTCCATGACCGGCTGGCTCGCCATTGCCGGGCTGGGCCCCGGCGATACCGCGCTCGTGACGCCCGAGGTCACCGCCGCGCTCGTCGATGCGACCGACGTCATCGGCTACATCCCCTATGTCGCGCGGGTTGCGCCGCGCGACGGCCTCACGCTCCACCCGAGCGACAACCGCGTCGAACTCGACCGCGCCACGCACGCGCTCCAACTCGCGGCGGAGGGCCACCGCGTCGTCGTGGTATCGTCCGGCGACCCCGGCGTCTTCGCCATGGCCGCAGCGGTCTTCGAAGCGCTCGAAGCCGGCCCGCCGCCGTGGCGCGACCTCGATATCCGCGTCCTCCCCGGCATCACCGCGATGCTCGCCGCGAGCGCGCGCGCCGGTGCGCCGCTCGGACATGATTTCTGCGCGATCAACCTGTCGGACAATCTCAAGCCCTGGCCGCTGATCGAGCGCCGCGTGCGCCTCGCTGCCGAAGCCGACTTCGCAATCGCCTTCTACAATCCTCGCTCGAAGGCGCGCCCCAATGCGCTGATCCGTGTCTTCGAGATCCTGCGCGAAACCTGCCGGGACGATCGCCCGGTGCTGTTCGCCCGCGCCGTCTCCACCCCGGAAGAAGCGCTGCGCATCGTCGCGTTGCCCGCAGCACGCGCAGAGATGGCCGACATGCGGACGATGATCATCATCGGCTCCAGCCTCACACGAATCATCGAACGCCCCGCCGGCCCGATCCTTTACACGCCGCGGTCGGCACCATGATCGATCCAGCGCAGGACCGCCGCCGGCGCATGCACCTCCAGCCGCGCCGGCAGGACCGGCCGATCGATCATGATTACCCGCAGCCCGAGCGCGCGCGCGGCATGCAGCTTGGCGTCGGCACCGGTCCCGCCTGCATTCTTGCAGACCACGACCTCGATCCCGTGCGCCTCCATCAGCCGCCGGTCGCCCTCGACGTCGAACGGTCCCCGGTCGATCACAAGATGATGCCGCGGCAACCCCGGCGGACGATCGGGCGTATCGACGAACCGCAGCAGATACGCGTGCTGCGGCTGCACCGAGAACGCATCGACATGAAGCCGCCCGAGCGCCAGCATCACGCGCTGCGGCGGCCCGGCGAGCGCCGCGACTGCCGCCTCGATATCGGTAACGCGAATCCACCGATCGCCCGCCACGGGCACCCAGGCGGGCCGCGTCAGCGCGATGTGCGCGACCCCCGTCCGCGCCGCAGCGAGGACGGCGTTCGCGCTCATTCGAGCCGCGAACGGATGCGTGGCGTCGACCAGATGCGTCACGCCGTGATCGCTGAGATAAGTGGCCAGCCCCTCGACACCGCCAAAGCCGCCAACCCGCGTCGGGATCGGCTGAACCTTCGGGCTTGCCACGCGCCCGGCATAGCTCAGCACCGCCGCATCGCCGCGCGCTGCCAGCATCGCAGCAAGCGCGCTGGCCTCCGTCGTGCCGCCCAGCACCAGGATGTTCGACATGGCTGACACTCCCTGGCTGACGATCATCGGACTGAACGAAGACGGCGCGGACGGCCTGTCCGCATCGGCAAAAGCGGCGCTGGACGAAGCCGAACTGGTCACCGGCGCGCCCCGCCATCTCGCGCTGCTGCCCAATCTTAGGAGCGCGGTCATGCCGTGGCCAGTCCCGTTCGACGCCGGGATTGCACGCCTGCTGGACCAGCGCGGTCGCCGTGTCGCGATGCTCGTGTCGGGCGATCCGTTCTGGTTCGGCGCAGGCTCCGCGGTAACCCGCCATCTCGCCCCGACGGAGTGGGTCGCCCATCCCGCACCCTCGACGTTCGGGCTTGCCGCCGCCCGGCTCGGCTGGCCGATCGACGATACGACCTGCCTCGGTCTCCACGCCACGCCGCTCGCACGCCTGCGCCCGCATATCGCGCCTGATCGCCGCGCGCTCGTCCTCGTCCGCGACGGCGAGGCGGTGGGGCAGCTCGCACGATATCTCGACGAACTCGGCTTCGGCGCCTCGGCGTGTCACGTTCTCGAAGCGCTTGGCGGACCGCGCGAGCGCATCCGCGAAACGACCGCCGCCGCCTATGACTACGACGACGTCGCGCACCCGGTCGCCGTTGGCATAGCGTTTGCCGGCGATGGCTCGGTGCTGCCATGCGTCTCCGGGCTGGCGGATAGGTGGTTCGAGCATGACGGCCAGATCACCAAACGCCCCGTCCGCGCGCTGACCTTGTCCGCCCTCGCGCCCAAGCCCGGCGAGACGCTGTGGGACATCGGCGCAGGGTCGGGATCGATCGGTATCGAATGGCTGCGATCGCATCCGTCCACGCAGGCGACCGCATTCGAAGCCCACCCCGCCCGCGCCGACCGCATCCGAAGCAACGCCGCCGCGCTCGGCGTCGATCGCCTCCGCGTCGTCGAAGGCCGCGCGCCGGACGCGCTCGAAGGCCAGCCCGCGCCGGATGCCGTCTTCATCGGCGGTGGGCTGTCGGACGCGGTGCTGAACGCGCTCTGGAGCATGCTCCCCACCAGCACGCGCCTCGTCGCCAACGCCGTCACGCTCGAATCCGAAGCGCTGCTCGCCGCCTGGCATGCGTCGAAAGGCGGCACGCTGCTGCGGATCGAGCTGTCCGAGGCCGCCCCGCTCGGCACGCGTCGCGGCTGGCGGGCAAGCTATCCGGTCGTGCAGTGGAGCGTCGTTCTGTGATCGTCGCCGGGTTCGGATTTCGGCGCGACGCCACTCTCGATGCGCTGCGTACGGCGCTCCGCGAGGCTCAGGAGGGGCACCCCGATGTGACGGCGGTCGCGGCACCGCATGACAAGCTGGCGCTGGTTTCCGCCCTCGCCGAAACGCTTGGCCTCCCCGTGATCGCGGTATCACCCGGCACGTTGCAGCGCGCCACCACGCCAACACAGTCGGTCGCCAGTCTCGCGGCACGACGCGCGGGCAGCGTCGCCGAGGCGTCGGCGCTCGCCGCCGCCGGCCCCGGCGCGCAGCTGCTCGCCACCCGCCACATCTCGCCCGACCGAATGGCGACCTGCGCCATCGCTCAAGGACTCCCAGCATGACCGTCCACTTCATCGGTGCAGGCCCCGGCGCGCCCGATCTGCTCACCCTGCGCGGCCGCGACTTGATCGCCGCCTCGCCCGTCTGCCTCTATGCGGGCTCGTTGATCCCCGCGGCGATGCTCGATCATTGCCCGCCCGGCGCGCGCCGCATCAACACCGCACCGCTCTCGCTCGACGACATCATTGCCGAGATCCAGGCCGCGCATGACGCTGGCGACGACGTCGCGCGCCTCCATTCCGGCGACCTCTCGATCTGGTCGGCGATGGGCGAGCAGTTGCGTCGGCTGCGTGCGCTCGACATCCCGGTCACGATCACGCCCGGCGTGCCCGCCTTCGCCGCAGCCGCGGCCGCGCTGGAGATCGAACTGACGCTGCCCGGCGTCGCGCAGTCGGTGGTGCTGACCCGCACCCCCGGTCGTGCCAGCGCCATGCCCCCCGCCGAGACGCTGACCGCCTTCGCCGCCACCGGCGCGACGCTCGCGATTCATCTGTCGGTCCACAACCTCGCGCAGGTGGTCGCGGACCTGACGCCGGCCTACGGCGCGCAGTGCCCGGTCGCGATCGTCTGGCGCGCCAGCTGGCCCGACCAGCAGATCGAGCGCGCGACGCTCGCGACGATAGCGGCGACGATCGAGGGCAAGCCCGATCGCACGGCGCTGATCCTCGTCGGCCAGGCGATCTCGCCGCGCGATTTTGCCGACAGCAGCCTCTATGCGACAGGCTATGATCGTCGCTTCCGCCCGCAATCCGCGCAGTCCAAGTTCGCTGGAGACCTGACATGACCCCCGGCCTGCTCATCGCCGCGCCAGCCTCGGGCACCGGCAAGACGACCGTCATGCTCGGCCTCCTGCGGGCGTTGCGCGACGACGGCCTCTCGGTCCAGCCGTTCAAGAGCGGCCCGGACTATATCGATCCCGCCTTCCACCGCGCCGCGAGCGGTCGCGCCTCGTTCAACCTCGATAGCTGGTCGATGCCCGCGCCAATGCTCGACACGCTCGCCGCCAAGGCCGACGACGCCGATTTCGCGCTGGCGGAGGGCTCGATGGGGTTGTTCGACGGGGTCGCGACGCCGGGTGTGACCGGAAACGGCGCCAGTGCCGATATCGCGCGCAGGATGGGCTGGCCGGTCGTGCTGGTGATCGACGTCTCCGGCCAGGCACAGTCCGCCGCGGCGACCGCGCTCGGGTTCAGCCGCTACGATCCCGACGTGCCGATCGCCGGCGTCATCCTCAACCGCGTCGCCAGCCCGCGCCACGACCGGCTTGCGCGCAGCGGCATGGCGGCGGTCGGCATTCCCGTCTTCGGCAGCCTGCCGAGACGCGGCGACCTCAAGCTGCCCGAGCGTCACCTCGGCCTCGTGCAGGCCGCCGAGCATCCCGACCTCGACGCCCGGATCGACGACTATGCGACCTTCCTGCGCGCGCATGTCGACATCCCAGCGCTCCGCGCCGCCGCGTCCGCCAGCGCCCGGCCGACAGCCGCGCAGAGCTGGATACGCCCGCCCGCCCAGCGCATCGCGCTCGCGCAGGACGCCGCCTTCTCGTTCACCTACGCGCATGTGCTCGAAGCCTGGCGGCGCGCCGGTGTGGAGATCCTGCCCTTCTCGCCGCTCGCCGACGAGGCGCCTGCCGCGGACGCCGATCTCGTCTGGCTCCCCGGCGGCTATCCCGAACTCCATGCCGGCACGCTCGCACAGGCAGGCAACTTCCACGCGGCGCTCGCGGTGCACGCGCACACGCGGCCGGTCCACGGCGAGTGCGGTGGCTATATGGCGCTCGGCGAGGCGCTCATCGATGCCGATGGCACGCGTCACCGGATGGCGGGGCTGCTCGGCCTCGTCACCAGCTATGCGCAGCGCAAGATGCATCTGGGCTATCGCAGCGCGACGCTCCGCGCGCCGATGGGCGGCTTTACCGCGGGCGCGGCGCTCACCGGGCACGAGTTCCATTATTCGACGATCCTCGACCAGCCCGACGCCCCGCTCGCGCACGTCACCGATGCGCAGGGCACCGCGGTCGCCGAGACCGGCTCATATCGCGGTCACGTCTCGGGCAGCTTCTTCCACATGATCGCGGGCGAGGCATGACCGAGCACATGACCGGTTTCGTCTCGTTCGTCGGGTCGGGCCCCGGCGATCCCGAGCTGCTGACGCTGAAGGCGGTTGCCCGCCTGCAATCCGCCGACGCAGTGCTGTTCGACGACCTCTCCTCCGCCGTGCTCGGCCATGCGCGCACTGGGGCGGACCTCGTCGCGGTCGGCAAGCGTGCAGGTCGCCCGTCGCCGACTCAGGCGCACGTCTCGCAACTGCTGGTCGAGTATGCGCAGGCAGGCATCCGCGTCGTCCGCCTCAAATCGGGCGACGCAGGCGTGTTCGGCCGCCTCGAAGAGGAGATCGTCGCGCTGAGGGCAGCAGGGATCCCGTTCGAGATCATTCCCGGGGTCAGCGCCGCCAGCGCCGCCGCCGCCGCCGCGCAGATCCCGCTCACCCGCCGCCTCAGCGCACGCCGAGTCCAGTTCGTCACCGGCCACGACGTCACCGGCGACCTGCCCGAGCAACGCAACATGGCCGCGCTCGCCGATCCCGATGCGACGACGGTCGTTTTCATGCCCAAGCGTACCTTTCCCGCGCTGGCCGAATCGCTGATCGCAAGCGGGCTCTCGCCCGACACGCCTGCGCTGATCGCCGAAAATGTCGGCCACCCCGATCAGTCGCTGACACGCTCGACGATCGCCGAGCTCGCCGCACGCCTGCAGGCGGGGTTCTCCGGCAAGCCCGCGCTCATCCTCTACGGCCCGCTGATGGACGCCGAATGATCGATCTCCACCTCATCGGCACCGGCACCGGCAACCCCGACCACCTCACGCGCGCCGCGATCGCCGCGATGAACGCCGCCGACCTGATCCTCCTGCCGCGCAAGGGCGATGAGAAGTCCGATCTGATCGACGTCCGCCGCGCCCTGTGCGCCGAGGTCCTGACGGGGCAGACGCAGGTGATCGCGTTCGACCTCCCCGACCGCGACCCCGATACGCCCTATCGCGACGCCGTCGACCAGTGGCACGACGCGATCGCCGACGCCTGGGCCGCGCAGATTGCAGCGCATCTCCCGAACGGCGGACGCCTCGCGCTGCTCGTCTGGGGCGACCCGTCGCTCTACGACAGCACGCTGCGCATCGCCGATCGCCTGCGCGCCGGCGGCATGGCGATGACGGTCACCGTCGTCCCGGGCATCACCAGTCTCCAGGCGCTCACCGCCGCGCATGCGATCCCGCTCAACGATGTCGCCGCGCCCGTATTGATCACCACCGGCCGCCGGCTCCGCGAAGCCGGCTGGCCGGACGGCGTCGACACGCTCGCGGTGATGCTCGACGGCAAATGCGCGTTCGACACGCTCGACCCTGCGGGCGTGACGATATGGTGGGGCGCCTATCTCGGCATGGCCTACGAAGAGCTTGCAAGCGGTCCA
Source organism: Sphingomonas aurantiaca (assembly GCF_003050705.1). Taxonomy (GTDB): domain Bacteria; phylum Pseudomonadota; class Alphaproteobacteria; order Sphingomonadales; family Sphingomonadaceae; genus Sphingomonas; species Sphingomonas aurantiaca. The sequence continues at coordinate 37,185 of NZ_QAOG01000005.1, forward strand.
CTCGCAACGGTCGGCCCGCGCATCGTCGCCGACCGCGCGGCGCTACGCGCGCGGCACGGCTGGATCATGGACATCTATCTCCTGCGGCGCACGCCGGCCGGCGCATGACGCCCGAGCCACCGCCGGTCTTCCCCGCCGCGTTCGCCGCGCAGTTCGATACGCTGCTGCGCTGGCGCCGCGACGTCCGCCATTTCCGCACGACGCCGATCGCCGAGGGCGATCTCCACGCGCTGCTCGAAACCGCCGCGCTTTCGCCGTCTGTCGGCAACGCCCAGCCGTGGCGGTTCGTCCGCCTCCGCTCGCCCAGTCTGCGCGCGCGCCTCGCCGATCACGTCGATGCCGCCAACCAGGACGCAGCCGACGCGCAGCCCGACCCCGATCGCCGCGCCCGCTACCGTTCGCTCAAGCTCCACGGCCTGCGCGAAGCACCCGAGATCGTCGCCGTCTTTTCCGACGAGGCCCCGCGCGCCGGCCACGGTCTCGGCCGCACGACGATGGCCGAGACGCTCCGCTATTCGACGGTGATGGCGATCCACACGCTGTGGCTCGCGGCACGGCTGCGCGGGATCGGGCTTGGCTGGGTCTCGATCCTCGATCCGGCGACGGTCGCCGCAATGCTGCGCGTACCCGACGACTGGACGCTGATCGCGGTGCTGTGCCTCGGCTATCCCGAGGACCCGTCGGCGGTCCCCGAGCTCGAACGCCGCGACTGGCAGCACCGCGAACCGATCGCGGACCGGATCGTCGAACGCTGATCCTAGAAGGCGACCTTGAACTGGCCGCCGATGATCCGCGGCTCGTTGATCATGCCCGTCAGGTTGTTGAAATCGATCGCGCTGATGCTGCGATACTGGTTCGTGATGTTGCGCACGAACGCGCCGACCTCATAGCCCTGCGGCGATTTATAGCCGATCTTCAGACCACCTTCGAGCGACGACTTGCCCGTGAACTCGACCGCTTCGTACAGGAAGAAATTGACGCGGCTGCGATACACCCAGTCGGTATAGGCATAGACTTCGCCGCCATTGGCCAGCGGAATCCCGTAGCGCGCGGTCCAGTTGGCGATCCAGCGCGGTGCCTGCGGCAGGTCGTTGCCGTCGATCATCGCAAACCCGTTCACGATCGGATCGAGCACGGTGCAGGTCGCGCAGACCCCCACGCCGATCGAGCGATCGCGGATCTCGGTGAAGTTGTAGCTGCCGCTCGCGGTCAGCGACAATTCGGGCACCGGCCGCGCCTCGAACTCGCCCTCGACGCCATAGCCGATCGCCTTGTTCGCGCTGATCAGACGTGCCGAATTGCTGTTGCCGCCGACCGCGGTGATCTGCAGGTCCTTGGTGTCGTACCAATAGGCGTCGAGCGAGAAGTTCACCTTGCGGTCGAGCAGCGTGCCCTTGAACCCGCTCTCGCCCGAGAAGGTCGTCTGCTTGGGCGCGGTGCTCTGGACGCTGCCGAACGTCACGCGGTCCTGGATCGCCGGCCCCTGATAGCCGGTCGCGAGCCGCGAATAGACGTTGATCGCCGGGGTCAGCTCGTAGGTCGCGCTGGCGTCCCAGGTCACGTTCGAGCCGCGGACGACCGCGCGCGCCGGCAGCGTGTCGCTGATCCCCGTGCCGGGGATCGGTGCGGTGACCAGGTCGTTGCGATAGTCGTGCGAATAGCGGACGCCCGTGCGCAACGTCAGCAACTCGGTCGGCTTGGCCTCGATCGACGCGAAGGCGCCGTAATTCTCGTTGCGATTGTCGTGGAAGACGTCCTGCGTCAGGTCGGTCGCGCGCGATCCGGTGCCGCCGAACGCATAGTCATATTGATGATAGCGCAGCGTCTGGTGGAAATAATACAGCCCGCCCTGGAGGCGGATGCCGTTCATGTCCTCGCTGGCGTAGCGCAGCTCCTGGCTGAACTCCTTGGGCTTGGTGAGGCCGCCGGTGTTCGACGGGAACAGCCCGACGCCGATCGCACCGATCGTGCCGCCGGTGAACGGATAGCTGTTGCCGCCATCGACGTCGCCGGTGCTCTCGACCTTGGCCTGCTCGTAACCGGTGACCGAATAGAAGGTCCCGATGCCGTCGAGATGATAGTCGAGCCGCAGGTTGGTGCCCCATTGCGTCAGGCTCTGGCTGGTATAGCCGTCGAGCGTGGCGTGCTTGGGGTCGAAGCCGGTGTTGAAGTCGTTGGTGCCCGGCTTGAACAGCCCGGCGCGGAAGATACGCGGCGAGCCCGTCAGGTCACGGACGTGGACGTTCAGCAACGCGTTGAAGTCGCTGCTCGTATAGCCGAGCTGGAAGCGGCCGGCGACATCGCGATAGCCTTCGAGCTTGCGGTCGGCATTGCCCGTCGTGGAATCGTTGGTGACCCAGTCGTCGCGCGACTGGATCAGGCCCGACGCGCGGAACGCGAAGCCGCTGCCGATCGGCAGGTTGATCGCTGCCTCGCCGTTGATCGTGTTGTACGTCGCCCAGGATCCGGTCGCATAGCCAGAGACCTTGTCCGGGTTCGGCTTGGCGGAATCGATCTTCACGACGCCCGCCGGCGTGTTGCGCCCGAACAACGTCCCCTGCGGGCCGCGGAGCACTTCGACGCTCTGCAGATCGAACACGGGGAACGACTTCAGCATCGGATTTTCGAGCGCGACGTCGTCATACACCACCGACACCGGCTGTGCGGCGTTCGGATCGAAATCGGTGTTGCCGAGGCCACGGATGTAGAAGCGCGGGAAGGTGCGGCCGAACGACGATTCGACCTGGAGGCTCGGCGTCCGGCCGGCGAGGAACCGGATGTCGAGACCGCTCGAGTTCAGAACGTCGAGCTTCTCGCCGCTGATCGCGGTGACCGCCAGCGGCACGTCCTTCGACGATTCCTGCCGTCGGGTCGCGGTGACGACGATCTCGCCCACGCCTTGATCGGCGGCCGGATCGGCAACGGCTTGACTCGCCGCCCCCTGATGCTGAGCGGCGGCAGGCGCGGCGAAGACGAGCAGCGGCGCGCTGGCAGCGAGCAGGCGGGCGATGGCAGACGTACGAACGGGCAAGCGAATCATGGATGGTCCCCCCTTGGGTTTCGAACATCCTCCGGCGTCGATCCGTGTGCCCCGGATCTGTCGTGGATCGGTAACACCGCTGTAACGCGCTGCAATAGGCGGGATCAGGCTGGGTGCGCTTTTACCCGCCACCGCGACATCTTTGCCCCACTCCGCGCCGGTCGGCTCAGCGCCTGATGCGCCGCATGTAAAGCGCGCGCATCGCCGTCTCCATCTTTGCGCGGTCGACGCGCAACACGACGGTCTGCGCGCGTTCGCCCAGATGCGGGCTGTCCGCCGCCTGCCACGACAACGTGTCGCCATATCCCGCGGTCTGGCTGGTGTCGAAATCGATGTAGAGCGTCTCGGCACGCGTGACGATTCCGGGCTCGAGCCAGACCATCGCCGCGATCTCGTCCCACATCGGAAACCCCGGTTCGAGCCCGGTCCGGAGCGCATCGGTGAGCGGGGTGTGCGCAGGCTTCAGGCTGCCGAGGAAAGCGCGAGTCCACTGCGTCCCGGTCGACGGATCGATCGGCACCATCGTGACCTTGGGCCACGCACCATGTGCCATGATCCGCGCCGCCTCGGGATCCCAGCGTATGTTGAACTCGCGCCGCGGCGTATCGAGAAAACCACGTGCAAACGCAGCGGCCGCCGGCGTGTCGAGTGTCTGCTGCGGGCTCAGACTGCCCCCCATATAGACCAGCTCCTTCACGTTCGCGGCAAAGCTCGGGTCGAGGCTCTGCGCGATCGCGATGTTGGTCATCGGCCCAGTCGCGAACAGCGTGATCTGGTGCGGGTGCGCCCGCACCATCCGGACGAGGAACGCCGCGGCGATCTCGCTGCTGGGTTTGGTGACGGGATTGCCGATCGACAGGCTCGGCACGACCGCGGGCGACGGCGTGCCCGCTTCCGCCCCGCTCGCACCCCCCGGTGCTGGCGCAGTCCACGGCCCCTTGAACTCGAGGCGGCCATAAAGCGCCTCCCACCGCGCGGTCGCGGCTTCATTGTTGAGCAGAGGGTAGGTCGCACCCGGCACGACCGGCACATCGGTACGCCCGACGATCTCGACCGTGCGCAGCGCATAGGCGGTGGCGGTATCGCGCCACACCGAACCGCTGGTCGTCGTGATGCCCAGCACCTCGACATCAGGCGCCTGCAGCAACAGCGCCGGCGCACCGCTCAGGCCGACCACGTCATCGTCGATCAGCACGAGCCGCTTCGTCGGCGCATCGCGTCCCGAAGACGCCGCAACGGGCACGGCGAGAGCAAGGATCAGCGCCCAGCCGACGCCGAACCGGAGAACTCTTCGCATGGTCACGTCCCGCCCCTTCGCAGCGCGCGACTTTCTGCCACGCCAGCACCGCTGCCTATGACGCGTCCGCCGGTCCTCTGCCAGCGTACCCGCCGCCGCCTCTTGAATTCGTTACGGTCCCCGTCCAACTCTCGCCCATAGAATTCCAGCGAAAGTCAGTCCGCATCATGACCACAGACACCGCATCGATCGAGCCCGAGACCCCGCAGACCACCGATACGCCCACCGCGACGCACGCGTTCGAGGCGGATGTCGCGCGGCTGCTGCACATGATGGTGCACTCGGTCTATTCGGATAAGACCGTCTTCCTGCGCGAACTGATCTCGAACGCCGCCGATGCTTGCGAAAAGCTCCGGTACGAGGCGCTGAGTGCCCCCGACCTGCTCGGTGACGAAGCGCGCACGCAGATCGCGATCACGCTCGATCCCGACGCGCGCACGCTGACGATCGAGGACAACGGCATCGGCATGACCGCCGACGACATGGGCGAGGCGCTCGGCACGATCGCCCGGTCCGGTACCAAGGCGTTCATGGACCGCATCGCCGCCTCCAGCGGCAGCGAAGGCGCGCAGTTGATCGGCCAGTTCGGCGTCGGCTTCTATTCGGCGTTCATGGTTGCCGCGAAGGTCGACGTCGTCTCGCGTCGCGCAGGCGCCGACACCGCATCGGTCTGGTCTTCGGACGGTCTGGGCACCTACACGATCGCGCCCGTCGACATCGCGCAGGCCCCCGCACGCGGCACCCGCGTCGTGCTCCATCTGCTCGAAGACGCGACGTCGTTCACCGATCGCTACACCGTCGAGCGGCTGATCAAGGACCAGTCGGGCCATGTCCCCGTCCCCATCACGCTGCGCGAAAAGCCCGATGCCGAGCCGGTCGACATCGCCGACGGCGCAGCACTCTGGACCAAGCCCAAGTCGGACATCACCCCCGAAGACTATGCCGATTTCTATCGCAGCGTCTCGGGCCAATTCGACGAGCCCGCGCTGACGCTCCACTACCGGGCGGAGGGGCTCCACGAATATTCGGTGCTCGCCTTCGTCCCCGGTGCCAAGCCGTTCGACCTGTTCGATCCCGATCGCAACGGCCGGATGAAGCTGTACGTGAAGCGCGTCTTCATCACCGACGATGCCGAGGTCCTGCCGCGCTACCTCCGCTTCATGCGCGGGCTGGTGGATTCGTCCGACCTGCCGCTCAACGTGTCGCGCGAGATGATCCAGGAGAGCCCGATGCTCGCCGCGATCCGCAAGGGCGTCACCGGCCGCGTGCTCGCCGAACTCGACAAGCTCGCGACGCGCGATCCCGAGGCATACGCCAGGATCTGGGAGAATTTCGGCGCGGTGCTGAAGGAGGGGTTGTACGAGGATTTCGAACGCCGCGAAGCGCTGCTCAAGCTCGCGCGGTTCAAGACCACCACGTCCGGCGGCGCCTGGCGCTCGGTGGCCGACTATGTCGCGGCGATGAAGGACAACCAGACCGCGATCTATTACGCGGTCGGCACCGATCTCGATCGCCTCGAAGCCTCGCCGCAACTCGAAGGGTTCCGCGCGCGCGGGATTGAAGTGCTGCTGCTGCCGGACTCGGTCGACGGGTTCTGGGTCTCGGCGGGCATCGATTCCGACGGCAAGCCGTTCAAATCGGTCACGCAGGGCGCTGCCGATCTCGGCCTCATCCCGCTGCTCGACGGCGCCGAGCAGCCGACCGCCGAGACCACGCCCGACGTCGCGGCGTTCATCGCGTTCGTGAAGACGACGCTCGCCGATGCCGTGTCGGAGGTTCGCGCCTCCGAGCGCCTGACCGACAGCGCGGTCTGCCTCGTCGCCGCCGACAGCGGCATGGACCGCCAGCTCGAACGGATCCTCGCGGCGAGCGGCCAGGCGATGCCCGCCGCCAAGCCGGTGCTCGAGATCAACCCGCGCTCGGAGCTGATCGCCCGGCTCGCCGCGCTCGGCGAGGACGAGACGGCACTGCGCGAGGACGCCGCGCATCTGCTGTTCGACGAGGCGCAGATCGCGGATGGCGAGCGCCCGCTCGACCCCCGCGCCTTCTCCGCCCGCCTCGCGCGGCTGTTCACGCGCGCGCTGGGCTAAGTCGCACCGCGTGACCCCGCCCGCGCTGGGCGGGGTCACGCGGCACGCTACATCCGCACGACCCGCGTGCCAATCCGCTCGGCTTCGTCCGGATCATGCGTCACCATCAGGATCGGTAGTCCGAGCACGTCGCGGACATGCTCGATCGCCTGCATGATCTCGTCGCGCCGCGCACGGTCGAGCGACGACAACGGTTCGTCGAGCAACAGGAAACGCGGCTTGCTGAGCAACGCGCGCCCGATCGCGACGCGCTGCGCTTCGCCGCCCGACAGCGTACGTGGCCAGCGATCGAGCAGATGGCCGATGCCGAGAAAGCCGATACTATCCTCGAACCGATCAGCCTCGCCACGGACGCCATACAATAGGTTGGCACGGACTCGCATGTGCGGAAAAAGCCGCGCTTCCTGAAAGACATAGCCGGCACGTCGTCGTTCGGGTGGCAAGTCGATGCCATTGCCGAACAGCGTCTCGCCGTCGATCGCGATGCGTCCGCGATCGGGGCGAAGCAGGCCCGCGACCATGTTCAGGATGCTCGACTTGCCGACCCCGGAGGGACCGAACAGCACCGTTGCACCCTGCCCCGCGTCGAGCGTCAGCGATATCCGCGTATCGCCGAGCCGCTTCTCGATATCGATCTCAAAGGACATGCAGCCCCCTCCCCGCGCGCCGCGTCAGGAGTTCGGATGCGATGAGAGCGACCAGCGACAAGGCCACGGAAACGCACGATAAGCGCCATACGAGGGCGTCCGCCCCGGGCTGTTGCAGCGCGGAGTAGATCGCCAGCGGGAGAGTCTGCGTCTCGCCGGGGACGTTGGAGACGAAGGTGATCGTCGCACCGAATTCCCCGATCGACCGCGCAAAGCCCAGCACGGCCCCTGCCAGCACGCCCGGAATACTGAGCGGCAGCGTCAGCGTCCAGAACACGCGCCACCGCCCTGCGCCCAGCGTCCGCGCCGCATTCTCGAGTCGCAGGTCGACCGCTTCGATCGAGATCCGCATCGCGCGCACCATCAGCGGCAGAGCCATCACCCCCGCCGCGATCGCCGCCCCGGTCCAGCGGAACAGCACGGTCACCCCGAACCAGCCCTGCAACCAGCCGCCGATCGGGCCATTGGGGCCGAAGGCGAGCAACAACATCCAGCCGGTCACGACCGGCGGCACCACCAACGGCAGATGGATCGCCGCATCGAGGATCACCTTGCCCGGGAAGCGGACACGCGCGAGCAGCCAAGCCAACGCGAATGCGACCGGCAGCGTCACCAGCATCGCCACGCCGCCGACCTTCAGCGACAGTGCGACGATGCCCCATTCGGTCGCATCGAGCATCTAGCGCGCGGAGAAGCCATAGCGCACGAAGATCGCCTTGCCCGCGCGCGAGACGAGGAAGCGGCGAAACGCCTCCGCCTCGGGATTGGTCGACGCGCTGAGCCGCGCGATCGGATAGGTGATCGCCGGGTGCGTGCGCTCGGGAAAAACGCCTGCTATCCGTACCTTGGCAGACGCCTTTGCGTCGGTCGCATAAACGATCCCGAGCGGCGCCGCGCCGCGTTCGACCAGCGCGAGCGTCGCGCGGACATTCTCGGCGCGGACCACCTTCGGTGCCACCTGCGCCCATACCCCCAGCGCCTCGAGCGACGCCTGCCCGTATTTCCCCGCCGGCACCGCGGTATCCGCCATTGCGAGCGGCCCCGCGGTCAGGACGCGGACAAGCGCGGCAGGCGGACGCACCGGGATGCGCACGCTGCTACCCGCCGCCTCCGCGACGACCAGGCGGTTGCCAAGGAACGTGACCCGCGTCCTGGCGACGATCAGGTTCTTCCTGGCGAGCGCGTTCATCCAGTCTTCGTCGGCGGAGACGAACAGATCGGCAGGTGCGCCAGCCTCGACCTGTCGCGCGAGCGCGGACGACGCCGCGAACGAGATCGTCGGCTTGACGTGGCCCTGCTTGGCCCACGCATCGGCCGCTGCGGTCAACGATTCCTGCAACGATGCGGCGGCGAGCACCAAGGGCGGGCGAGCCTGTGCGTATGCGCTCGGCGCCGCGAAACACCCCACGATCCCCAGCGCCGACGTCAGATACCGCATGCCGCTTGTCCCTCGAACCTTGCGCATACCGATATATAGCGCGGGACCATAACGCCAGTCGGTGCGATATGTTGCGCGCTCAGTTCGCGGTCACGCGTCCCGTCCGCGCCAGCTTGCCCCAGCCGACCAGCGGCCCACGCAATGCCTGCGCGATCGCCTTGAGGACGACGTAATACATCACCTGGCGATAGCCGATCCGTTGCGGGATCAGCAGCCACAGCAACCGCCAGCGCTCCTTGCGCTCCAAGGCAAATGCAATCGTCGCGGCGAGCAGGTCGATCGCGGTGAAGATCAGCCAGTAAGCCAGCATCGTATAGACGTCGTGGCTCGTCTGCTCCCAGCCATGCGCCTGCACCGCGAGATAGGTCGAGGCGAAGCTCACGAGCAGCGCGAGATCGATGATCGGTGAAATCGAAGCAAGGATGATCTGGAACACGATCGCCTGCGGCAGCCCAACCCAGCCAAGCCCGCGCGGTTGCGAACGGCCGATCGCCGAGCGGTGCTTGTACAGGCATTGCAGCGTCCCGAACGCCCAGCGGAAGCGCTGCTTCGCCAGCGCGCGCATCGTCTCGGGCGCCTCGGTCCAGGCGATCGCAAACTGGTCGTATTGCACCGTCCAGCCATGCCGCTGGATCGCGATCGTCAGATCCTGGTCCTCGGCGAGCGTATCGTCGGGATAGCCCCCGACGCTGCGGATCGCCTCGAGCCGCCACGCGCCGACCGCGCCTGGAACAACCGTCATCGCATTGAGACGGGCCAGCGCGCGGCGTTCGAGATTCTGCGCGGTGATATATTCGAGCGCCTGCCATTTGGTGATCAGGTTGACGCGATTGCCGACCTTCGCGTTGCCCGCGACCGCGCCGAGCTTGGGATCGACGAACCACCGCGCCAGACGCGCGATCGTCATCGGTTCGAACTGCGTGTCGGCGTCGAGCGCGATCACGATCTCGCCGCGCGCGAGTTCGAGTCCGCGATTGAGCGCGCGCGCCTTGCCCCCGTTCTCGAGCGTCAGCAGGCGGACCCGGTCGTCGCCCGCGAACGCGTCGGATACCACGCGGCTGGTGCCGTCGCTCGATCCGTCGTCGATCACGATCACCTCGATCGCGACATCGGTCGATGCGAGCACGCCCTGCACCGCGCGGACGATCACGCGCTCCTCGTTGAATGCGGGGATCATCACCGTGACAAACCGCGACGGATCGATCGCCGGGAACACCGTCTTCAACTCGCGCCGCGCCTGGATCAGCGCCAGCGCGGAGAGCGCCAGCGCGCGGATGATGCCGATCGTGATCGCGATCCCGAAGATCCAGCGCAGCGCGACGACGATACCGCCAAGCGTGCTGAACAGCGCGAGATCGGCGACCGCTGCGACGCGGTCGCTCGACGAGATCACCGGCATCGACTGGTTGCGCGACAGCCCGGCGAGCGTCGAGACGGGGACGAAGCTATAGCCCATCGCGCGCAGCCGCTCGATGATCACCGGCAGCGCGGCGACGGTCTCGGCGCGATTGCCGCCGGCGTCATGGAGCAGGATGACGTTGCCGCTACGCTCTGGGTTGCCCGCCTCGACGCCGGCGATCGTCCGGTCGATGATCGCCTGCACGCCCGGCCGCTTCCAGTCGTCGGGATCGACGTGGAGGCCGACCGAGATATAGCCGCGCTGCTGCGCTTCGAGCGCGGGCAGGATCTCGTCCGCGGTGCTCGGCTCGGCATCGCCGAAATAGGGCGCGCGGAACAGCCGCAGCGAGCGGCCGGTGAACGCCTGGAACAGCCGCTGCGTCGCGTTGAGCTCGTACTTCACCTGCCGCGTCGAGACGTTGGCGAGGTTGGGGTGCGTATAGGTGTGGCTGCCGATCTCGTGTCCCTCGGCGACCATCCGTTCGAGCAGCGGCCGCTCGGTCAGCGCATTCTCGCCGATCACGAAGAAGGTGGCCGGCGCATGCTCGCGCTTGAGCACGTCGAGGATCTGCGGCGTCCATTCCGGATCGGGGCCGTCGTCGAACGTCAGCGCAAGCTGTTTGGGGCGATAGCCGGTCCGCACCACGACATAGGGCGACGGCATCCGCGTGAAGTTGACGTCGGCGATCGTACCGTCCTTGGCGGGGACCGCATCGCGGATGCCGGTGACAGGTTCGGCGGCGATCTTCAGGATCTCGCCGCTGCCCTCGATATCGACATTGGTACCCGCGGGCATCGCGTCGATCGCATCGGGAACGGGCAGTTTGCGGTGATCGCGGCCCCAGATCGACCAGAGCCCGGGATCCTCCGAGCCGAGCCGCCACAAGGCGACGCTGCCGAGGCCGGCCTTTTGCAGGAACGCGATCTGGTTGTACGCGGACGCCGCGTCGAGCAGCCAGACCTGATGCTGCACGCCGCCTTCGGAATAGGCGAAGCTGCTGTTGCCGCTGGCCTTGTCGAAGGTCGGCATCGTGCCCGAATCGGCGGCGTTCTGCCACGCTTCCTCGACATCGAGCGCGTCGCCATTGCCCGCATCGGCGCCGGCATGCCAGTCATAGGCGTAGGAGCCGATCGCGACGACCAGCTTCGACGGCGGGATCCCGCGCGCGGCATCGGCGACCATCCGCGCGAACCAGCGCTGCGACGCGATCGGACCGGGGGCGCCGCTCGTCTCGTGCTCGTCATACGCCATCAGGAAGATCTTGTCGGTGACCTTGGCGTAGGCCGGCAGGCTCCAGTCCGGATTGGCGACCGGCGCCGCGATCGCCACCACCCAGCCGCGCGGCGCGAACCGCGCCCGCGTCTCCGCCAGGAACGCCCGGTAGTTGGGCTGCGCGCTGACCGGCAGGTCCTCGAAATCGTAGAACACGCCGCCGGCATGATTCGCGCTAAGGAACGGGACGAGCTTGTCGAGGAACGCCGACCGCGCCTTCGGGTCGGCGAACAGCGCCGCGCTGCCCGCGCCGTCCCAGTTTCCATCGACCGCATTCTGCACCATCGGCAAGATCATCGGGCGGTGGACCGCCTTGTTGAGGATGTCGCGTCCCGCTTGGTCGCGGAACACGGTGATCCGGTGATCCTTGCCGGTGATCGAGACCCATCCAGGGATCAGCCAGTCGAGCTGCTCGACATGCCGCGCGAGACTGGCGGTGCTCGCCTCGTCCCATGGCGCGTGGAAGGCGATCGCGAGTTGGGGGTTGGCGCCGTTGCCGACGCCGGGCTTGGCTGCGCTCGTCCCGAACAGCTGCTTGGCGTAATAGTTCAGGTCGCGCCGCGTCTCACGCAGGATGCCGCCACGCGGTGCCGGCAGCTTGTGGAGCGCGGGGTGTTCCGGCTCGATCGGCAACAGCGGCGCGGTCGGCACCGCGCCGATCGAAACCGCGAACACGGCGATCGACAGCAGAAGCAGCGCGACGAACGCGGCAACGCCAAAGGTGAACCGCCGGCGCCGACGGCCGCTAGCATCGTAGAAGACAGGATTGAGCGACATCGGGGGAGTATCAACCGGCGGAAGGAAAACGGCAAATCGCCATTTCAGATCGCTACGACACGGTTACAGGCCGCGCTCCTGAAAAATGCGTCACGCGGATGTTAAGCACGCTTCCCCCTCCCGCGGTCGGGAGGGGGAAGCGCCGGTCGATCAGTCGATCAGCGGAACTTGCCGCTCAGCGACACGCCGATGATCCGCGGCTCGTTGAACACCGCGGCCATATAGTTCTCGATTACGCCCTTGAGGTTCTTCTCGTTCGTGATGTTGCGCGCGAACACCGACAGCTCATACGCATCGTCGGGCGCGGCATAGCCGATCTTGAGGCCGCCCTCGAAGTTGCCGTTCGCGGTGAACTCCTTGGTCTTGTACAGCACGAACTGCGTGTAGCCCTGGATGTTGAAGTCGCCCGCGATGAACGCGCGGCCGCCATTGCCCAGCGGCTGGTCGTAGCGTGCGGTCAGGTCGACGTTGTACTCTGGTGCGTTCGGCAACGGCTCGCCGTTGATCTTCACCAGATAGGTCGTCCCGAACGCGCCCGGGACCGGACGAACCGCCGCCGAGGGGGTGCACACCACGGCGTTGTTGAGCGCGCAGATCTGCACCTCGGTCGTCTTGTCACGGATCTCGCTATGCAACAGGCTGAGCCCTGCGCCGAGCGTCAGGTTGGGCACCGGCTTCCAGTTGGCCTCGGCTTCCATGCCGTACGCGTCGGCCTTGTTGCCGTTGAACAGGATCCCGTTGCCGTTGACGTCGTTGCCGTTGAGCTGGATGTCGTTGACGCGATAGGCGAACACCGTCGCGTTCAGCGTCAGCGTGTTGTCGAACAGCCGGCTCTTCACGCCCGCCTCGCCCGACAGGATCGTCTCGGACTTCGCGGTCGAGAAGTCGGAGTTGAACACCGCCGAACGCCCCTGGATCGTCGGTCCGCGGAAGCCCTGCGCAATGCGCGTGTACACGCTGACGTCCGGGCTCGCCTGATACAGGAGGCTCGCATCCCAGCTCGGCTTGGTCGCCTTGAGCGTCACGTCGCGACGGAAATTGGCCGGATACTGGCTGACACCCGCGACATTCTGCACCGTCTTCAGCAGCTGCGTGCGCTTCTTGTCCTCGGTGATGCGGCCGCCGAGCGTCAGCGTCAGCTTGTCGACCAGTTCATAGCTGACCTGACCGAAGCCCGACCACGACGTGTTGACGTCGTGCAGGCGCACCCAGTTGTTCGGGTTGCGCGCGGCGGTCGTCAGGAAGAACGTGCGCTGATAGAAGTCGGTAATGTCGCGGTTGTCGAAATACAGGCCGCCGACCTGCCAGTTGAAGCGCCCGCCGGGCGTGCCCGCGACCCGCACTTCTTGCGACCACTGGTCGAGATCGCGGATCTGGCCCTGCGACTGGCCAAAGCCGTTGGCGACCCCGCGCACGGGGAAGTTCGCACCCGCCCCACCATCGGTATCGCCGCGGCTGAAGCCCGACGTCGTCTCATAGGCGGTGATCGAGGTCAGCGCGGCCGGACCGAAGTCGTAGGTCGCACGGACCGAGCCGCCATAGGTGGTGTAGCTCTGCGGGTTGTCGTTGCCTTCGTCGAGCGACACGGTGTTGCGCGGCTCGGCCGAGACGTCGTTCGAGCCCTTCTTGAGCGCGCCGCGGTGGAACAGCGTCGAGGTGCCGTCATACCAGCGCGCATGGCCCGACAGGTCGAGCGAGAACGCGTTGCCCGGCGTCAGCGCGAGCTGGAGGCGGACGTTGCGATCGTCGAAGCCGCCCATCGCGTTCTTGCGCGGCGTGGCCGTGCTGTCCTGGCTGGTGCCCGCAAACGCGTTGTCGACATAGTTCTCGCGGTGCTGGATCAGCGTCGACAGGCGGATCGCCAAAAGGTCCTTGATCAGCGGGCCACCGACACCGGCGTCCAGGCTGACGCTGTTGTACGATCCGACCGAGGCCGAGGCGCGGCTCTCGAAGTCGTTGGTCGGCTTGTTCGTATCGAACTTGATGATGCCGGCGGTGGTGTTGCGCCCGAACAGCGACCCCTGCGGCCCGCGCAGCACTTCGACCTGGCGGACGTCGAACACCGGGTTCGACTTCAGCACGACATGCTCGAGGATCACGTCGTCCTGGATGATCGTGACCGGCTGCGACGCGCCGAGGTAGAAATCGATGTTGCCCAGACCGCGGATGTAGAAGCGCGGGAAGATGCGGCCGGTCGTCGATTCGACGTACAGCCCGGGGACGCGGCCCGACAGCGCAAGCAATGTGTCGTCACCGCCGGCGGTGTAGGCGCGCAGCGCATCGCCCGATGCGACGCCGACCGACAGCGGCACCTTCTGGAGGTTCTCGGAACGACGCTCGGCGGTCACGACGATGTCCCCGAGGCCTTCCTCGGGCGCGGCCTGCGTAGCCTGATCCTGGACCGGCGCAGCCTGCGCGAACGCGGCCGTGCCACCCACAACCGAACCAAACGCGACGCCGAGCATCAGCGCCGACTTAACGACCGAAATCTTCAAGATGATATTCCCCAATCGTGCGGCGCCGTCCCTGACGACCGGCCGCACATCCCAAAATACAACGTCGCGGCTTGCCCTCGCCCGCCCTCCCCGGACGGTGCGACGACGCCTCGCGACGCTCACTCCCCGGGCCGGCGGTTAGGCGGGGATTGTGTTGGTATGATGACAGGCGGTGACGAAGATTACGGGTCGTTGCGGGTTTGCAACGGCATGCGATATTTCTGCTGCTGAGGAAAAACGAAACCCTGCTCCGTCATGCCAGCGAAAGCTGGCATCTCCGCGACTGAGCCGCATCCGCACCTTGCGGATACCCCAGCGTTCGCTGGGGTGACGGCGGTAGGCGGCGAGCGTGATCCGCGGATAACGCGGCTCAATAGTGTCGGTTGGAACGGCCCAAGGGCGCAAAGACCAAGCTCATCGCGGCAACGGCGTCTTCGTGAGCGATCGACGGACGAGGATCCGCCAACGAGTGCGCGACTTTTCTCGTAGCCAGCTATCATAGGCTTCCGCTGGAATCGGGAATTTGGACCCGAAGGGTTTGGACGAGTCTTGCGCCATCACGCGAACTTACGCGCGTCGCGGTAGAATGCAACGAAGCGGCGCCGCGGCAAAGCCGCGTCGTCGGACGACACGACCGAGTACAAGCTCGGCGGGTCGCCGCCCGGCTAGACGCTTATCCTCGTCCAAGCACAGCTTGGCCTCAGGCGTCGTCGCCCATCCGCAGCGCGGCGATGAACGCTTCCTGCGGGATGCTGACCGAGCCGTACTCGCGCATCTTCAGCTTCCCCTTCTTCTGCTTTTCGAGGAGCTTCTTCTTGCGGCTCGCGTCACCGCCATAGCATTTGGCGGTCACGTCCTTGCGCATCGCGCTGATCGTCTCGCGCGCGATCACCTTGCCACCGATCGCCGCCTGGATCGGGATCTTGAACAGATGCCGCGGGATCAGGTCCTTGAGCCGTTCGACCATGCCGCGACCACGCACTTCGGCGGTACCGCGGTGGACGATCATGCTCAGCGCGTCGACCGGCTCCTCGTTGACCAGGATGCCCATCTTGACGAGGTCACCCTCGCGATAGCCAATCTGGTGATAATCGAAGCTGGCATAGCCCTTCGACATCGACTTCAGCCGATCGTAGAAATCGAACACGACTTCGTTGAGCGGCAGCTCGTAGGTCGCCTGCGCGCGGCCGCCGACATAGGTCAGGTTCTTCTGGATGCCGCGGCGATCCTGGCAGAGCTTCAAGACGCTGCCGAGATATTCGTCGGGGACGTAGATCGTCGCCTCGATCCACGGCTCGCTGATCGTCGCGATCTTGTTCGGCTCGGGCATGTCGGCGGGGTTGTGCAACTCGATATGCGTCGTGCCCGCGGGATCGGGGTGGGTCAGCTCGATCTCGTACACCACCGACGGCGCGGTCGTGATCAAGTCGAGGTCATATTCGCGCGTGAGGCGCTCCTGGATAATCTCCAGATGCAGCAGTCCCAAGAACCCGCAACGGAAACCGAAGCCCAGCGCCGCCGACGTCTCCATCTCGAACGAGAAGCTCGCATCGTTCAGCCGCAGCTTGGAGATCGACTCGCGAAGCTTCTCGAATTCCGCGGCATCGACCGGGAACATCCCGCAGAACACCACCGGCTGGACTTCCTTGAAGCCCGCCAACGCCTCGAGCGCAGGCCGCTTCGCATCGGTGATCGTGTCGCCGACGCGTGTTTGCGCGACCTCTTTGATCTGCGCGGTGATGAAGCCCATCTCGCCCGTGCCGAGCTCGGTCAGCTGCTCGATCTTGGGGCGGAAACACCCGACCCGGTCGACCAGATGCATCGTGCCGGTCTGCATGAACTTGATCTGCTGGCCCTTTTTCAGGACGCCGTCGATCACGCGGACGAGGATGACGACGCCGAGATACGGATCGTACCAGCTGTCGACGAGCATCGCCTTCAGCGGTGCCTCGGGATCGCCCTTGGGCGGCGGGATCTTCGTGACGATCGCCTCGAGGATGTCCTCGATGCCGATCCCCGACTTTGCCGACGCGAGCACCGCGCCCGACGCGTCGATGCCGATCACGTCCTCGATTTCCTTGCGGACCTTTTCGGGTTCGGCGGCGGGAAGATCGATCTTGTTGATGACGGGGACGATCTCGTGATCATGCTCGATCGACTGATAGACGTTGGCGAGCGTCTGCGCCTCGACGCCCTGCGCCGCGTCGACCACGAGCAGCGCGCCCTCGCACGCGGCGAGGCTGCGGCTCACTTCATAAGCGAAGTCGACATGGCCCGGCGTGTCCATCAGGTTGAGGACGTAATCGAGACCGTCCTTGGCCTTGTAGGCAAGGCGCACGGTCTGCGCCTTGATCGTGATCCCGCGCTCTTTCTCGATGTCCATATTGTCGAGCACCTGCTCGGACATTTCGCGCGCGGTCAGGCCGCCGGTCTGCTGGATCAATCGGTCGGCGAGCGTCGACTTGCCATGGTCGATATGGGCGATGATGGAAAAATTGCGGATGCGGTCGAGCGGAGTCATGCCGCGCTCCTAGCAGCGACGTCGCGCGCGCGATAGATCATGGTGACAGTCCATAATTGTCTTGATCGCCACCCGCGTCGCGGCTAGGGGGCTCACCGGCAATGTTGTCGGGGCGTGGCGCAGTCTGGTAGCGCACTGGTCTCGGGGTCCAGGGGTCGTAGGTTCGAATCCTATCGCCCCGACCATTGCCGATTTTTCGGGGGGTTCCGAGCCCCCCGATCTTCCCCGAGCTTTAAGATCACGCGGCGCCTATCGTGGGCCCGATTGGGCGCATTCCCGGCCAAGGCCGTCGACGCGCCCGGCAAGTCTCAGGCAATTTTTTCCAGCGGCTGATCGCGGCGATCGGTGTGCGTGCGGAAGCGCGCTGCGGTGGCCTGCGTGTAGGGCTTCGTCATCACTGTCGATACGGTGATCGAATCAGCCGTCGCGTGCTCCGGCGTCAGCGTCAGAAGCGTGAACCCCTTGCCGTCCTGGTCGCAGAAGCGGACTTCGCCCGCATTGGCGTCGGCGATAAGCGTGCCGATACCGGGCAGCAGCGAGCCATAGGACGGGCTCGTGATCGCGGTGCAGCCGAATTCCGCGGCGACCAGCGTGCCGGATGCATCGTGCAGATCGTTCGCCCATGCCGCATGGCTGTCGCCCGACAGCACGATCGGGCGCGATTTGGCACGCTGGAACGCGGCGTACAGCCGCTCGCGGGCCGGCGGATAGCCATCCCAGCTGTCGAACCCGAACGGCAGCCCTGCGCGGTACGACGCGATGCTCGCGGTCAGCCGCTCGCGCCATATCGTCGGCAGCTTGGCCATCGTCTCGGCGAATTTCGCCGCGCCGAGCTGTCGCTCCATGTCGGGTCCCGCGACCTTCGCCATCACCACCTGGTTGCCGAGCACCTGCCACGGCCTGCCCGCCGCAACCGAGCTCGCCATCGTCTTCTCGACCCAGGCGAGCTGCGCGGGACCGAGCAGTTCGCGGTCGTTGCGCGCGCGTTCCGCCATCATCGGCGCATATTCGGCGGGCGTGATCTCCTCGCCCTTCGACACGACCTGATGGCTGCGCGCGAGCAGCCGCGTTTCGACCATCACCAGCGTGGCAAGATCGCCGAAATCGAAGCTGCGGTTGATCGCCGCCCAGGGCTGGCCGGGCTTGGGATCGCGGATCGGCATCCATTCGAAATAGGCCTGCATCGCGGCGGCCTTGCGCGCCTCCCAGTCGCCCTCGGTCTTGGGATCGTGGTTTTCGGCGCCGTGCATCCAGTCGTCATTGGCGACCTCGTGGTCGTCCCACACGCAGATGAACGCAGCGCGAGCATGCGCGGCCTGCATGTCGACGTCGCGCTTCACCTGCGCATGGCGCACCCGGTAGTCGGCGAGGCTGACGATCTCGTGGCGCGGCTCGACCAGGCGGCCGATCTTCTTGGCGATGTCCGCGCCATAGCCGTCGACGCCATATTCATAGATATAGTCGCCGAGGTGAAGCACCGCATCGAGCCGGTCGAGCTTGGCGATCGCATCATAGGCGTTGAACAGCCCGCCCGCGTAGAGCTGGCACGAGACCACTGCCATCACGACGTCGGCAACCTTGCCCCTTGGCAGCGTCCGGAACCGGCCGACCGGCGAGCGCGTCCCGTCCGCAGCGTCGAACCAGTAGCGATACTCGCGGCCCGGCTGCAGCCCGGTCGCCTCGACTTTTGCCGTGAAGTCGCGTGCGGCACGCGCCTTGACGCTGCCCGATCGAACCGGCTTGCCGCCTTCGGTCTCGGCGACGTGCCACGTCAACGCGATGTCGCTGGACTGCGCGAGGTCGGCGGGCGTCGCTCGCGTCCACAGGATCGCCCCGTCGACCGAGGGATCGCCACTCGCTACGCCGTGGTCGAACCGGCTCCTGACCGCGTCCGCCGCCTGAGTCGCGACGGCGGGCAGCGCGAGCGTGGCACCCGATCCGGCCAGCTTCAGGGCATTCTTCAAGGCGTCGCGGCGGTTGATCGTCATCGGCTGAGGCTTTCTTGAGCGGTGTGAGCGCCTGCTAGCCGCGATCGAAGACAGCGCGGTGGCAGCGATGTGACAGCGTCGTTACGCAAGCGTCATCTTCCTTTCATTATTACGCCATCGAAACGTCACGTCGGCCGCCTAGTGGCTCCCCAACGACACGGGGGGACTTCATGACACACATCTTCACGCGGCTGGCGCTGACGGCGCTCGCCACGACCTGCTCGACGGCGGCACTCGCGCAGGCCACCACGCAGGCCGAGCAGCAAGCCGGCACCGCGAGCGACGACATCATCGTCACCGCACAGAAGCGCGAACAGCGGATCGCCGACGTTCCCGTCACCGTCACCGCACTGACCGGCGCACGGATGGCCGCGATCGGCGTCTCCGAACTCGACGAGGTCGCCGCGTTCATCCCCGGCCTGCAGGTGCAGGAGCAGAGCGCAAACAATCCCGGCTTCGTGATCCGCGGCATCACCTCGGACAACGGCTCGTCGCAGCAGGGCGCGCGCGTCACCCTCTACTATAACGGCATCGACATCAGCCGGTCGCGCGGCGCGTGGCAGGATCTGTACGACCTCGAGCGGATCGAAGTCGTGAAGGGCCCGCAGGCGACGCTGTTCGGCACCGCCGCCGCGGTCGGCGCGGTCAGCTTCATCTCGAACAAGCCGCAGCCGGGATTTTCGGGCGCGCTCGATGCCTCTTATGGCAATTTCGACCGGACGCAGGTGTCGGGCTTCCTCAACGCGGGCAACGACATCCTCTCCGGGCGGCTCGCCTTCGCGTACAAATATCGCAAGGGTTATGTCCGCAACATCGCGGGCGACGCGAACGTCCCGAACCAGAATCAGGGCGGCGTCGACCAGGACGATCTGAACGGGCAGGACCAGCGTGGCGTCCGCGGTTCGCTGCGCTTCACGCCCAGTGACAGCATCACCGCCGATCTCGTCCTCACCTATGACGGCCAGCGCAACCCCGGCACCGCGTTCAAGAGCCGTGCGCATGCCCCGACGGGCGGCCAGACCGGCGACTATGGCTATGCCGAGCTTTCGGGCTCGCCGTACAGCGAAGCGGCGCTCGGCGCGCGCAAGCTCGGGCTCGACCGCAATGTCTATGACGCGAACCTGACGATTACCGCTGACCTGTCGCCGGGCATAACCTTCACCACGGTCAACGGCTATCGTCGGTTCGATGCGCTCGAGATCTTCGATGCGGATGGCGGCCCCGCAGCGTATCTCGAGTTCGCCGAAGACGCCAAGGGCGACCAGTGGAGCCATGAAAGCCGCTTCGCCTTCGAAGGCCCGAAATACCGCGCCTCGGTCGGCTGGAACGCGTTCTTCGAGAACGGTTTCCAGCGCGTACCGTTCGCGACCGAGGAAGGCACGTATCTCGCCTGCTCGGTGTCGGCTTCGTTCGCGCCGATTCGCTCCGCGCTTAACGCCGCCGGAATTCCGACCGGAACGGGCTGCGTCGCGGCCGACGGCACGATCCCGGCGACCCGCGCGACATCGGTACTGACCGGCGGTCGCGCAACCGCGATCCCCTATTCGTCGGTGTTCACCAACTTCGGCAACAACGACACCTATTCGGTGTTCGCCGACGCGACCTACATCCCGGTCCCTGCACTCGAACTGACCGCGGGCGCGCGCATCCTGATCGAGGATCGCCAGTCGGGCTATTCCTCGGTCCAGCCAAACTCGGTGATCCTCGCGTCGCTCGGCATCCAGTCGAGCCTACTCGGCACCGCGAACACCAACGGCAACAAGTTCGTCGCGGAGAAGAGCTTCATGGCGATCCTCCCACGCTTCAACGCGCTGCTGAAGCTCAACGACGATCTCAATCTGTACGGGACGATCAGCAAGGGACGCCGCTCGCCTGTGGTCCAGCTTGCCGCCCAGCGCACCGCGTTCGGCGTCGGCCCCAATCTCCAGGTCGTTCCGCAAGAGAATGTCTGGAACTACGAAGGTGGGATCAAGGGTCGCGTCGGGCCGTTCAGCGGCGCGGCATCGGTGTTCTACCAGACCTATGACGGTTTCCAGGTGTCGGTAACGAACAACGGGGTCACGACGACGCAGAGCGCAGGGTCGGCCAAGAACCTTGGCGTCGAGCTTGAAGGCAATCTCAAGCTTGCCTCGTACCTCTCCGTATTCGCGACGTTCGCCTATATCGATGGCGGCATCGGCGACGAGGCGGAGAACGGCGTGTTCGCGGGCAATCGCTTCCGCTTGCAGCCGGATACCACGGCATCGGGCGGCGCGACGCTGCGCGTGCCGGTGGGCGGTGCGACGGTCTACGCCACGCCTACCATCACGTATAAGTCGAAAGTGTTCTTCGAACTGCCGAACAACCCCGCGATCAGCACGCCGGGCTACACGCTCGTCAATCTGCGCGCCGGGCTCGAATTTGCAGCGGGCAAGTACAGCGTTGGTGGCTTCGTCCGCAACGCGACCAACAAGCGCTACCTGATCGACGCGGGCAACACCGGCGGCGGCTTCGGCATCCCGACCTACATCGCCGGCGAGCCGCGCTTCTACGGCGTCGAGCTGGGCGCGAAATTCTGACTTCCACGCAGTCGTTACATACCGCGCAACCATCCCCGGGGGGACCAAGCATGACGTTCGAGACCATCTATACCGACGGCGATATCGACACCAATCCGACCAGCAACCCGCATCTGAACGACCTGATCGACGTCCGCTACTCGCGGCGCCAGACGCTGATGGGCGGCATGTCGGCCACCGCCGCGGCGGTGTTCGGCGGGATGCTGCTCACCGGGTGCGACGACGACAATGACGGCGGCTCGGATCCCGTGACCGCAACCGCGACCGCGGGCGGCAGCTCGTCCGCCGGTCGCGTCGCGACGCTGACCGGTGCGGCGATCGGCCAGGTCGACAGCGTGAACTGGACCCAGACCGCTGGACCGACGGTGACTCTCGCCGGTGCGAACACGTCGACGGCAACCTTCATCGTCCCGGGCGCGGCGGCCGGCACCGTGCTGAGCTTCCTGTTTACGGCGGTATCGGCCGGCGGTTCGGTGACCGCGACCACCAGCGTTACGGTCGGCGCCGCGTCGCTCGGCTTCACGGCGGTTGCCAAGAGCCTCGCCGATGTCGTTGCAGTGCCTACCGGATATGCCGTCACCGTCCTGTACCGGCTTGGCGATCCGATCGGCAGCGGAGTCGGCGCCTATACCAATGATGGTACCGACACGACCTTTTCCAAGCGCGCCGGCGATCACCATGACGGCATGAGCTATTTCGGCCTGTCGGCATCGGGCACGCCCGACGCCAACGGCAACGCGCGCGGTCTGCTCGTCCTCAACCACGAGAACATCACGCAGGCCTATCTTCATCCGAACGGCGCCACCTCGACCGGCGGCGTGCGCCCCGAGGCCGAAGCGCTCAAGGAAATGGAATGCCACGGCGTGTCGGTCATCGAGGTCAACCGCTCCGCAAGCTGGGCCTATGCGCCGACCTCGTCGTTCAACCGCCGGATCACCCCGCTGACGCCAATGAGCTTCTCGGGCCCCGTCCGCGGTGCCGACAGCCTCAAGACGCGCTATTCGCCCGATGCGACCACGGGGCGCGGCACGATCAACAATTGTGCAAACGGCACAATGCCTTGGAACACGTATCTGACGAACGAAGAGAACTGGGTCGGCTATTTCAAGCGCGAAGTCGGCGATGCGGCGCGGCGCGCGGCAACCGGCGCGGTCGGCGTGAAGGCCAACACGTCGCTGACGCGCTACGGCAAGACGGAGAGCAACACCGGCGGCAATTATGGCTGGTCGACGGTCACGCCGGCGGACACCACCAGCACGCTCTATTCGCGCTGGAACATCACCGCTCAGACCGGTGCACCCGCCGATGGCACGGGCGATTTCCGCAACGAGATCTTCCAATATGGCTGGGTGGTCGAGATCGATCCGTTCGATGCCGCCTCGACGCCGCGCAAGCGGACCGCGCTGGGTCGCATGAACCATGAGGGGTGCCAGATCGGCCGGACGATCGCTGGCGTGAAGCCCGCCTTCTATATGGGCGACGATGCGCAGAACGAGTATATCTACAAGTTCGTGTCGGCGACGCCCTGGGCGACGGCGGATGCCACCGCGGCGAACCGTCTCGCGATCGGCGACAAGTATCTCGATACCGGAACGCTTTACGTGGCGAAGTTTGCAGCGGACGGTAGCGGCCAGTGGCTCCCGCTGGTGTTCGGTCAGGGCCCCCTCACCTCAGCCAATGCGGCCTATCCGTTCGCCAGCCAGGTCGACGTGTTGATCAACACGCGCCTTGCCGCGGATGCGCTGGGTGCGACGCGGATGGATCGGCCGGAGTGGACCGCGGTCAATCCTGCGACTGGCGAGATGTACTGCACGCTCACCAACAACTCGTCGCGCACCGTCGCGACCGCGGACGCGCCCAACCCGCGCGCCTATGTCGATCCCAAGACCACCGGCGGGCAGACCACCGGCAACGCCAACGGGCATATCATCCGCCTGCGCGAGACCGGCGACACGTCCGAGGCAACGACCTTCGCCTGGGACATCTACGCGTTCGGCGCAGGATCCGATCTGGATGCGGCCAACATCAACCTGTCGGGTCTCGATCCGACCAACGACTTCTCGTCGCCCGACGGTCTGTGGTTCGGCCTGCCGAGCAACGCCTCGGGGACGATCGCGCCGGTGATGTGGATCGAGACCGACGACGGCGCCTATACCGACGTCACCAACTGCATGCTGCTCGCCTCGGTGCCGGGAAGCGTCAACGACGGCGGGACGCGGACCGTGACCAACACGATCGGTGCGGCGACCGGCTCGGTGACGACGCGGATCGGTAAGACGCCGGGGGCGGCACTGCGCCGCTTCCTGGTCGGGCCGAAGGAGTGCGAGATCACCGGCATCCACACGACACCGGACGGGCGGTCGCTGTTCGTCAACATCCAGCATCCGGGCGAGAATGGCGGCCCGACCAATATCACCAGCAGCTGGCCGGCGAACCAGGCGGGCACGGTGACGACGCCCTCGCGTCCGCGGTCGGCGACGATCGTGATCACGAAGAACGATGGCGGCGTGGTGGGGCTTTAAGCCTCGCCCCAAATCCTCCCCCGCCAGGGGGAGGTGGCGCCGTAGGCGACGGAGGGGGGGACGCGGAACGACGGTCGTCGCTGACCGCCCCCTCCGTCTGGCA
Organism: Sphingomonas aurantiaca; assembly: GCF_003050705.1. Lineage (GTDB taxonomy): Bacteria > Pseudomonadota > Alphaproteobacteria > Sphingomonadales > Sphingomonadaceae > Sphingomonas > Sphingomonas aurantiaca. The sequence continues at coordinate 61,332 of NZ_QAOG01000005.1, forward strand.
AGAGCCAGCAACCTCCCCCTAGCGGGGGAGGATTGACGCTCTCTCACCCTTCACCACCCCGGCGAAGGCCGGGGTCCAATTGGGGGACGTCGCCAACTGAGTGCAGCGCGGTGTTACTGCAACCTTTCCAACTGGGCCCCGGCCTCCGCCGGGGTGGTGCAACTCTCGGCGGGGTAGCGCTTCTAAGGTCCTAGACCGCCCCGTCGGGAATCCGCGCAAGCGCTTCCTGCTCGATCTTCTCCAGTTCGTCGCGCGTCTGGACGATCGCCTCGCGTTGCGCATCGAGCAGGTCGATCCGCTGGCGGCAGCGTTCGGCCAGCGCGCGCATCTGTTCGACATGCTGCGGATCGGCGTCGTACAGGTCGAGGAACTCCTCGATGTCGCGCAGCGTGAATCCCAGCCTTTTGCCGCGCAGGATCAACTGCATGCGCGCCACCTCGCGCCGCGTGTAGACGCGTGTCGTGCCGATCCGGCACGGCTCGATCAGCCCCTTGTCCTCATAGAATCTGAGCGTGCGCGCGCTCACGCCGAGCATGCGCGAAACCTCCTGTATGCCGGTAAGATCGTCCTGTCGGTCGTTCACGCGTCCACTCCCCTCGCCTCCGACGCTGCTGCCTTGGCGGCCTCTTCTGCGACAAGTTCCTTTTTGGATAGCTTGCCGATCAGCGTCTTGGGCAGAGTGTCGCGGATTTCCACCTCGCGGGGAAGCTCGATCTTGCTGATCTTGTCACGCAAAAAATCACGCAGTTCGAGCGGGGTAGCCACCGCTCCTTCGGCCAGCACGACAAAGGCTTTGGGTGCCTGCCCACGATATGTGTCGGGCACGCCGATGACCACCGCCTCGAGCACGGCGGGGTGTTCATACAGCGCCTCCTCGATCACGCGCGGATAGACGTTGTAGCCGCCGCACAGGATGAGGTCCTTGATCCGGTCGACGATGAACAGATAGCCGTCCGCCTCGAGATGGCCGACGTCGCCGGTGCGCAGCGCGCCGTCGACGAACAGGTCGGCGGTCGCGGCGGGCTTGTGCCAATAGCCTTGTGTGATCTGGGGCCCGCGCGCGCAGATCTCGCCATTCTCGCCGATCGGCAGCAGCCGGGTCGGATCCTCGCGGTCGCGGATCTCGATCGTCGTGCCCGGAAACGGCAGACCCGCCGAGCCCGGCTTGTTGATTCCCCCGATCGGGTTGCAGGTGATGATCGGCGAGGCTTCGGACAGGCCATAGCCCTCGACGAGCTTGGCGCCGGTCGCCGCCTCGAACGCGGTGCGGACCTCGGCGGGCAGCGGCGCGCCGCCCGAGATGCACGCGTGGATCGACGACAGGTCGATCGCCTGCGTATCCGCCGCGGTGGTGATCGCGGCATAGATCGTCGGCACCGCGGGGAAATAGCTCGGCTTGGTCCGCGCGATCGTCTTGAGGAGCTGCTGCAGCTCGAAACGCGGCAGCAGGATCATCTCCGCGCCGGTCCGGATCGAATAGGTCAGCACCGTCGTCAGCGCGAAGACGTGGAACAGCGGCAGCGCCCCCAGCACGCGGTCCTGGTGCGGCTGCTCGCCACCGACGAACACCACCATCGCGTCGGCGTTGGCGACCAGGTTCGCATGGCTGAGCATCGCCGCTTTAGGCTCGCCGGTCGTGCCGCCGGTATATTGCAGCACAGCGACGTCGTTCGGCGAGACCGCGACCGGCACCGGCGCGCCCTTCGCCTTCAACAGCGAGTCGAACGTGCAATGGCGCGCGTCGCTGGGGGCGTGGGCGATCTCGGCGCGCTTGAAGATCCGGTAGGCGATCGACTTGAGCGTCGGCAGCGCGCCGGCGATCGGGCAGGTGATGACGTGCTTCACGCCCATCTGCCCGGCGACCTTGAGGACTCGCGCATGGATCTCGGTGATGTCGCAGGTGGCGATGATCGTCGCACCCGAATCCTCGAGCAGATGCGCCAGCTCGCGCTCGACATAGAGCGGATTGACGTTGACGACGATCCCGCCGGCCTTGAGGATCGCGAAGAACAGGATCGGATAATAAGGCGTGTTCGGCAGGCAGAGCGCGACCCGCGTACCCTTGACGACGCCGAGGTCCTGAAGGCCCCGCGCGGCGCGGTCGACCGACTGCCCGAGCTCGGCATAGGTCAGCGTCCGCCCCATGAAGTCGAGAACGTTGCGCGCCCCGAACCGGCGGACCGAGGTGTCGAGCATGTCGCCCAGCAACCGCGGCTGGCCCGGCAACGCTATGCCGACTGCGGTACCTGAAGTGTCGTGCATCTCGCTCTCCCTTACTCGATGTGCGTAAGCCATATTGTCGGCCGCTTCACCTTGACGTAAAGGTGAGGTATCGCACCTTAACGGTAACCCGCAAGCGTTAACCGGGTCGACCGCAATATGAGAGGATCATCGTGACCAACGTCGTCATCGCCGGGTACGCCCGTTCGCCGTTCCACCTCGCCGGCAAGGGCGAGCTCGCCCGCGTCCGTCCGGACGACCTCGCCGCGCAGACGATTCGCGGCCTGCTCGACAAGACCGGCGTCGATCCCGCCGAGATCGAGGACATCATCCTCGGCTGCGCCTTCCCCGAGGGCGAGCAGGGCCTCAACGTCGCCAAGCTGATCGCGCAGATCGCCGACCTGCCGATCTCGGTCGGCGGCATGACTGTCAATCGGTTCTGCGGCTCGTCGATGAGCGCGATCCACATCGCCTATGGCCAGATCGTGGTCGGCGCGGGCGAGGCGTTCATCTGTGCGGGCCTCGAGTCGATGAGCCGCGTGCCGATGGGCGGCTACAACCCCCTGCCCAACCCCGCACTCGCGAAGAAGAGCGCCGGCGCCTATATAGGCATGGGCGAAACCGCCGAGAACGTCGCGCGCCAATACCAGATCACGCGCGCCGAACAGGATGCGTTCGCGGTAAAGAGCCAGGACAAGGCTGCTGCGGCGCGCACCGATGGCCGGCTGTCGGATGAGATCGTGACGATCCAGACCAAGGCAGGCCCCGTCAGCCAGGACGGCACGATCCGCGCCGGGACCACGACCGAAGCGCTCGCCGGCCTGAAGCCCGCGTTCAGCGCGGAAGGTTCGGTCACGGCCGGCACGTCGTCGCCGCTGACCGACGGCGCGTCCGCGGTGCTCGTCACCTCGGAAGAGTTCGCCAAGAAGCATGGCCTGACGATCCTCGCGCGGATCAAGTCGATCGGCGTCTCGGGTTGCGCGCCCGAGACGATGGGGCTCGGCCCGATCGGTGCGTCGAAAAAGGCGCTCGAGCGTGCCGGGATCACCGTCGCCGACCTCGACGTGGTCGAGATCAACGAGGCGTTCGCCAGCCAGGCGATCGCGTGCATCCGCGATCTCGGGCTGAAGGACGAGACGATCAACCTCGATGGCGGCGCGATCGCGATCGGCCACCCGCTCGGCGCGACCGGCGCGCGGATCGTTGGCAAGGCCGCCGCGCTGCTGGCCCGCGAAGGCGGCCGCTATGCGCTCGCGACGCAGTGCATCGGCGGCGGTCAGGGCATCGCAACGGTGTTGGAGCGCGCATGATGGTCGATCAGGTGAAAAAGGTCTGCGTCATCGGCGCCGGCGTGATGGGCGCGGGTATTGCGGCACAGGTCGCCAATGCCGGCATTCCCGTGCTGCTGCTCGACATCGTTCCCCGCGAGGGTGACGACCGCGATGCGGTTGCCAAGGGCGCGGTTGCCAAGATGCTCAAGACCGACCCCGCGCCCTTCATGTCGAAGCGCGCGGCCAAGCTGGTCGAGACGGGCAATATCGACGATCATCTCGACCGGGTCGCCGAGTGCGACTGGATCGTCGAGGCGATCGTCGAACGGCTCGACATCAAGCAGGCGCTCTACGCCAAGCTCGAGGCGCTGAAGCGTCCGGGTACCGCGGTCTCGTCGAACACCTCGACGATCCCGCTCGGCAACCTCGTCGAGGGCCGCTCGGACCAGTTCAAGGCCGACTTCCTGATCACGCACTTCTTCAACCCGCCGCGCTACATGCGGCTGGTCGAGATCGTCCGCGGTGCGCACACCGACGTCGCGGTCGCCGAGAAGGTCGAGGATTTCGTCGATCGCTTCATGGGCAAGCGGATCGTCCGCGCGAAAGACACGCCGGGCTTCATCGCCAACCGCATCGGCACCTATTGGCTGGCGATCGCGATCAACGCGGCGATGGACCAGGGGCTGACCGTCGAGGAGGCCGACCAGATCGGCGGCCGCCCGATGGGCGTGCCCAAGACCGGCATCTTCGGCCTCGTCGATCTCGTCGGCGTCGACCTGATGCCGCTGCTGTCGAAGAGCCTCTCCTCCACGCTGCCCGCCGGCGATCCGTATTTCGATACGGTCCGCGACATGCCGCTGGTCGACAAGATGATCGCCGACGGGTTCACCGGCCGCAAGGGCAAGGGTGGTTTCTACCGCTTCGACAAGGCGACGCGCACCAAGCTGTCGCTCGACCTCGCGACCGGCGAGTATCGGCCCGAGGCCAAGCCCGCGGAACTGCCCGGCAAGACGGGCAAGGATCTCGCCGCGCTGATCGCCGAGCCGGGCAAGATCGGCACCTATGCCTGGACGATCCTCGGCAACACGCTGTCCTATGCGGCGATGCTCGTCGGCGAAGCCGCAGACGATATCGTCGCGATCGATGATGCGATGAAGCTCGGCTATAACTGGAAATACGGGCCGTTCGAGCTGATCGACCGGATGGGACCGGGCGTTCTCGCTGCGCGCCTCGCCGACGAGGGCCGCGACGTTCCCGCGATCCTGACGACCGCGGGCGATCGTCCGTTCTACCGCGTCGAGAATGGCCAGCGCCAGTATCTCACGACGGGCGGCGACTATGCCGACGTGCCGCGTGCGGACGGCGTCGAACTGCTCGAGGACATCAAGCTGCGGTCGCAGCCGATCCTCCAGAACCTGTCGGCGTCGCTCTGGGATGTCGGCGACGGTGTCGCCGCGCTCGAATTCCACACCAAGATGAACGCGCTCGACGATCAGGTCGTCGCGCTCATCAACGAGGCGATCCCGGTCGTCCGCGAGCGCTTCAAGGCGCTGGTGGTGTATAACGAAGCGTCGAACTTCTCGGCGGGCGCGAATCTCGGCGCGGCGATGTTCGCGGTCGGCGCGGGCCTGTGGGACATGGTCGAGGCCAGCGTCAAAGGCGGACAGCAGGCGTACAAGGCGCTCAAATACGCGCCCTTCCCTGTCGTCAGCGCGCCCGCGGGCCTCGCGCTCGGCGGCGGGTGCGAGGTGCTGCTCCATTCGGACGCGGTGCAGGCGCATGCCGAGACCTATGCAGGGCTCGTCGAATGCGGCGTCGGGCTCGTCCCCGGCTGGGGCGGCAATGGCGAGATGCTCGATCGCTGGACCAAGTCGGGTACGCTGCCCAAGGGCCCGATGCCGGTGCTGACCAAGGTGTTCCAGGCGGTCTCCACCGCGCAGGTCGCCAAGTCGGCGGCGGAGGCGAAGGAGATGATGATCCTGCGCAAGGACGACGGCATCACGATGAACCGCGACCGGCTGCTCGCGGACGCCAAGGCCAAGGCGCTGTCGCTGGTCGAGGGCTATGTCGCACCAGAGGCGCCGACCTTCCGGCTGGCGGGCGAAAGCGGCCGTACGGGGCTGAGCATGGCGGTCGCGGACTTCCACAAGAAGGGCATGGCGACCGAGTACGACCTCGTCGTCGCGGATCGTCTTGCCGAGGTGCTGACGGGTGGCGAGGCCGATCTGGTCGATACCGTCACCGAGGACCAGCTGCTCGACCTAGAGCGGGCGGCGTTCATGGCGAGCGTGAAGGACCCGCGCACCCAGGCGCGCGTCGTCCACATGCTGCAGACGGGCAAGCCATTGCGGAACTGACCGCCGTCATCCCCGCGCAGGCGGGAACCCATAGTGGCTGACTCGTGCGCATGGTCGCGACGTCTGCCACTACGGGTCCCCGTCTCCGCGGGACTGACCATTTGCTGTTCATGACCACGATTTCACACACTCAGATCAGTAAGAAGACTTGACTTGTCTTCCGACGAAACTAGGGCGGTTCAATAACTGCCGTATACGGCAACAAGGTCGCGCTAACGTCGCTGGCCTTACGAGAGATTAACGACCGTACATATACGGCGGACCGACAATTTTAGGAGAGGAGAGAAGATGTCCCTTTTGATCATCGCCGCCATGCTTGCCGGTGCGCCCGCTACGGCGGAGACCGTGATCGGTCGCTGGAAGACCGAAACCCACAACGCCATCGTCGAGATCGCCCGCTGCGGCCCGTCGATCTGCGGCAAGATCCTGACCTCCGACGCGCTGCGTGCCAATCCTTCGATGAAGGACGCGAACAACGCGAACACCGCGCTGCGCAACCGTCCGATCCAGGGCATGCAGATGCTGAGCGGCTTCAAGGCCGACAAGGACGGCGTCTGGAGCAGCGGCCAGGTCTACAATGCCGAGGACGGCAAGACCTATAGCGGCAAGATCACGCCCGTCGGCGCGAACCAGCTCAAGCTGCGCGGCTGCGTCTTCTTCCCGCTCTGCAAGACGCAGACCTGGACGCGCGTGCGCTGAGGCGCCGCCACCACACTGCCTGTTTCCCTGATCTCCAGTACAGAGTCTGCTTCATGTCCCTGCGTATCAAAGCACCGCTTCTCCTCGCCTCCGCGCTCGTCGGCACCGTCGGCTTCGCCAGCGCCGCCTATGCCGACGCCTTTTACCTCCAGGCGCAGTCGGCGCGCGGCGCAGGCCGTGCGTTCTCGGGCGAAGGTGCCGATACCGGCCCTGACTCGCTGTGGTGGAACCCGGCGGCGATCGCCGGTATCCGCGACGGCAGCGCGACGCTGAGCGCAACCGCGATCCTGCCCAAGGGCGACGTCGTCGACACCGGCACGCGGATCTGCCGCCCGGGCCAGGCCTGCACGGGCATCAGCGGCCAGTCGAACTCGCGCGATCCGATCAACAAGGGCGTCGTGCCGTCGGGTTCGATCGCCTATCCGCTGAACGACCGGATCGCGGTCGGCCTGGCGGTCACCTCGCCGTTCAGCTTCACGACCAACTATGACGGCGACAGCTGGGCACGCTACAGCGCGGACAAGACGCGGCTGCGCACGATCGACATCCAGCCTTCGGTTGGCGTCGTGGTCACCGACTGGCTCCGCGTCGGCGGTGCTCTCAACGTCGAATACACCGATGCGAGCCTCAGCAACGCGCTCCCCAATCTGTCCGCAGCGCTGCCGGATGGCATCCAGGAGTTGAAGGGCGATGGCTGGGATTTCGGCTGGACCGCAGGTGTGCAGCTGCACAACGATTTCGCGACCGTCGGCATCAGCTACAAGTCGAGCATCCGGCATAACCTGAAGGGTGACCTCACCGTCAGCGGCCTCGTCGGTCCGCTAGCATCGTCGAACATGACCGTGTCGGGTGCCAAGGCCGCGTTCAACACGCCGGGTCAGGTGATCGTCGCTGGTCGCTTCCGCGGCACTGACAAGCTGACGCTCAACGCACAGGTTGTCGCATATAGCTGGAGCAAGTTCGACACGATCGATCTCGGCGCGCCGCTCAACACCGCGATCCCCGAAAACTACATGGACAGCTGGAGCCTCGCGGGCGGCCTCGACTATGACGTCACGCCAAAGCTCACCGTGCGTGGCGGCGTGCAGCGCACCAAGTCGCCGACCCAGGACGGCCAGCGCGACGCGCGCGTCCCCGACGCCGATCGCTGGACCTATGCCGCCGGTGGCTCGTACCAGTTGTCGTCGCACATCGCGCTCGACGCCGGCGCGCAATATGTCGACTTCGCGAACACGACGATCGACCGCATCACCGCGGCCTATGTCGGCACCGCGGCGCAAACCAATATCCTGACCTCGGGTGCGTTGCGCAACGCATCGGCAGTCGTGCTGTCGCTGGGTGGCCGCGTCACCTTCTAAGCGACTCCAGGGTAACGAAAAGCGGGGTGTGTCGCCGGTTCCGGCGGCGCACCCCGCTTGCGTAGGGCGCGTGTCCACCGGGCCGGTGTCCCTGGGCAAACCTTGCGCGGGGCGATCGACGCCCTACGTCCGTGACCATGATAAGCTTGTATCTGGCAGCCCTGCTGTCGGCGCCGACCGCGTCGGTCCATCCAATCGGCCCCGATGCGGCGAAGTGCGCCGCGGGGAGTTCCCATCCCGCGCTTCTGGTCGACGTGACGGGCTTCAAGAACCGCGCCGGCACCGTCCGCGTGCGCGTCTTCGGCGGCGCGCCATCGCGATATTTCGACAAGAAGACCGCGCTGCTCCGGACCGAGATCGCGGTGCCGCGCGACGGGACCGTCGCGGTCTGCATGCCCGTCGCGCAGCCTGGCGTGTACGCCGTCGACGTGCGCCATGATTATAACGCGAACGGCAAGACCGATCGCAACGATGGCGGTGGCGCCTCGGGCAACCCGCATGTGACGCTGTTCGACATGCTGTTCTCGCGCAAGCCCGATCCGAAGACCGTCCAGGTCAGGGTCGGCAACGGTACGACGATCGTCCCGGTCACGCTCACCTATCTCCAGGGCGGGTCGATCAAGCCGATCCGCTAGCGCTCACCACGCCACCGCCCCGCCGAGCCTCAGGGTGCGCGGCCGCAGCGGCGTGTATTCGTTGCGTGCCGCCAGCGCGAAGGGGTTGCCGCCCGCAAAGCGATCGCCCCTGACGTCGAACACATTGTCGATCGTCCCGGTCAGCCTTACCCGCCCCTTCGACCATGTCGTCCCGAGCTGCGCGGCGCCGTAATCGCCCTGCGATACGTCGAGCGGCGCCTGCGTGCCGACCGTCGACCGGCCGACATAGCGCCACCCGCCATCGACGCTCATCCGCGCCTCGCCGCCCAGCGCCCACGCATAGCCGATGCTGCCCGATGCCGCGAAGGGCGGCGTGTTGGGTAGTCGCGTTCCGACCTGACGGCGCAGCGCCGGATCGGGATCGGACACGCGCGTATCGTTGAGGAACATCGCCGCGTCGAGCAGCAAGCCCGGCAGCACCACCCAGTCGACGCTGGCCTCGACCCCGCGAATATGGCTGTTGCCGAGATTGGTGGTGAACGGGAAGCCGGTCCGATCGACCAGATCGGCCTGGATATGGCGCCAGTCCGTCACCGACAGACCGACGGATCCGGCCAACCCGGTCGCCCCGCGACGCTCCTTGCGCAGGCCGATCTCGCCGACATGGATGCTGTCGGGGACGAGATCGGCGACCCGCCCGACACCGGCCGCCACGGTGATCCCGCCGGTCCGGAACCCGGACTGGTAGCGCGCATAGACGGCAAGCGACGGCGTCAGCAGCCACGACGCGCCAAGCGTCGGATCGACGCGCGTCGAACTGCGGCCGCGGATGAAGTTGGTGGTCTTCAGGCTGGCGATCGGATCGCCATCGGTGCGCTGGTGCGTCAATCGTCCGCCCGCGGTGATCGTCAGCGCCGGCGTGACCGCCACGCTCCCCTCGCCGAACAGCGCGGCATCGAACGTGCGGTTGGTGACGCCGACGATGTCGCGCAACCGGTTCGGTGCGCCATACATCCGCGCATAGGCGTCGCGCGCATGGATCACCGCCATCCCGATCAGCCACCCGCCACCGTCCTTGCCCGTCCGCGACAGCCGAGTCTCGTGCGAGAACAGCCGGCTGCGCTCGTCCGTGTCGTAGGCGATCGGGACATTCGGCCGACCGGGCCTGGTCGCATCGAACCGGCTATCGGCATCGCGGTGGACCAGACCGGTCGCGGACACGAGGTGCAGCCCGTCCTCCCACCGCCGGTCGACGACGATGCGCCCCAGGAGATATTGCTGTTCGAACGGCTGCGCGAGCAACGACGCGCGCGCCAGCGACCCGGCGCCGCGTTCGGCATATTGGAGATCGGGTGCGGACACGTGCTGCGCGACGATCCCGGCATCGATCGTCCAGCCGTGCGCCGGCGCGACACGAACGTCGAACCGCCCGCCGGTCGTCGAGACCCGGTTCACGTTGCGCAGCTTTCGCAAGACGTCGTCGATATAGCCGCCCTCGACCAGGTTATACGCGACCAGGCGCACGCCGACCGCATCGCGCAGAAGCGGCAGGTTGATCATCCCGGCGATGTCGCCACCCGGCGCGCCCGACCGGGTCGTGCTGATCCCGCCCGAGACGGTGGCGGAGCGGCGGGCCAGGTCGACCGGGTGCGGGACCAGCCGGACGATGCCCCCGATCGCGCCCGCGCCATAGAGCGTCCCCTGCGGTCCCTCGAGTATCTCGACCTGCTCGACGTCGTACAGGTTCAGCCCTGGATCCGGGCCGTTATACGCGACCGGCACCTCGCCGAAATACACGTTGGCGGTCGACTGGGTCGGCCCCGTGAAGCTGCTGTCGGCGACCCCGCGGATGAACAGCTTGTTGCGGCCCGCACCAAGCGCGGTGCCCTGGAGGATCGGCGTCGCGGCGATCGCGCGGTCCATTCCGTTGGCCGCGTCGGCTCCCACACGCGCGATGCCGTCCGCCCGAAAGATCGTCAGCGCCCCCGGAAAGCGAAGCTGCGAGGTCGCGCGCTTCGTCGCCGTCACGACGACATCCGGCGCCGGCTCCGTGTCCGGCACGACCGGCGCCACCACCAGGACGACGGGCTTCGGCACAGCCCGGACGGGGCGCGGCGCAATGCGGCGACGAACGATCCTGAAGCTGTCGGGGCCGAGGCGTTGCGCGGCATAGCCAGTCCCCGCGAGCAGCCGATCGAGCGCGTCGGATGCGGACAACACGCCTTTTACCCCGGCCGCCCTGGCCTGTTCGAGCCCGGGCTCCGCGCTGCCGATATCGACGCCCGCCTGTTGCGCAAGCACCGCGATCGCACGGTCGAGCGGCCCCGGCGCAACCGCGATCGACCGCCGCACCGCCGCGTGGACGGGAGCGGACGGCAGCACGGCAAACGACGACACGGCGAGCAGCGAAACGGCAAAGCGGAAATTAAGGACCGGCATGGCCTCCCACCAGACGCCAGCGGCCATCGACCTGCTCCGCACGCGCGCCGATCAACGCGGCCGCGCGCGGGATCAGGCGATCGGCGCCCCCGGTGACGCCGATCGACCCGGTAAACGGAGTCTCGAGCAACCCCGGCGCGACCTGCACGACAACGCCCGTGCTGCGTTCCAGCGCGGCGGCGACGAGACGGACCGGCGTCCGCTGGAACACGAGCCGCCCGTTGCGCCAGCCGCCGACATCACCGACCGCCACGCCCGACAGCCGCGGCGCCTCGCCGTCGAGATGCGACAACGCTGCCCCCGCGGTCAGCATGATCCGCTCCTGCTCGGGCTGGAACATCACCGCGCCCTCCGCCACCTGCACGCCGAGATGCGGACCAACGCGCGCGACGTTGAAGACCGTGCCGACGTCCTCCAACCGCATCGTCCCGGACTGCACGACGAACGGGTGCGCGGCGTCATGCGTCACGTGGAAGGTTGCCTCGCCGCGCTCGAGCGTGACCAGGCGCGCGGCGCCGTCGTCGATCGCGAGCTTGGTGCCGCCATTCAGCTCGATCCGGCTGCCATCCGCCAGTACCACCGCGCGCCGCACGCCGCTGGGCGTCTCGACGATCCGCATCGCGCGATCAGTCTCCAGCGGCAGCATCACGACGCCAATCCCCGCGGCGGCAAGCCCCCCGAATGCCGCGAGCGCCCAGCGGCGGCGCGGTGCGGCACGATCGTCGTTGGCGGCGGCGAGCGGCATCGTGTCGGACCAGTCGGGCGGCGTCAGCGCATCGTCGAGTTCGGCATCGGCCCGGGCCAGCGCGTCATAGGCGTCGCCATGCGCGGGATCCGCCTCGAGCCAGTCGGTGAACGCGCGCCACTCCTCAGCGCCCGCGCTCGGCAGGCGAAGAAGCCACGCCACGGCCTCGTCCGCCGCGGCATCGACGTTGGTCTGGCCGGTCCACTCATCGACCATCGCGCTGGTCCTCCTCATGTGGAAGACGTCCTGCCCGCGCGACATCCGCACCGGAATCAGGCCGTTGCACGTGAATTCTCAGATAGGCGCGATGCAGCAGCTTCTCGACGCCGCTGACGGTGATCCCCATCCGCTCGGCGATCGCCTTTTGCGGCAGGTCCTCGAACCGGTACAGGCGGAACGCCGTCGCGACGCGGTCGGGCAACCGGGCGAGCGTCGCCTCGACGCGGGCCAGCCGTTCGCGCGCGATCAGCGCGCGTTCCGCATCGGGCTGTTCGTCGGCCCCCGACTGCGTTTCCATCCAGCCGGTATCGCGATCGACGCGGCGCACTGCGCGACGGCGTCGGTCGACCGCGATGTTGTTCGCCATCCGGCAGATATAGCCGACCGGTTCGGCGATCGGGCCGCCGGTCACCGTCTCCAGCTTCAGCCACAGGTCCTGCAACGCGTCCTCGGCCTCCTCCACGCTGCCGAGCCGGGCGACGAGCAGCCGCAACAGCATCGCCCGCTCGGCGAGGAACACCGCGCGAAGCCCGCCCAGCGTCATGCCGGCGCGCGCCGGGCATCGCTGCGGAACATCGCCGCCAGCGCCAGGATCGCAACCCCGTTCTGCAGCAGCGCGTGCCACCCGGCCCCATCGGTGCCGAACGCCCACAGCAGCAGCGGCAGCAGTGGATAAAGCGCAAGACTGGTGACCAGCCCGACCGTCATCGACCGTCCGGGAAGCCCCAGCGCAGTCAGCCCGGACGCGAGCGGCGCGCCCGCCAGCCCAGCCGCGCGTGCGCCCGCGATCAGGATCAACAGCGCGGTCCCACCGCCGAAGCTCGCCCCGCCGAGCAGCACGAGCAGTCGGTTGCCCCCCAGTGCCAGGATCAGGACGATCGGCAGCGCGACCGCCAGTGCGATTCCCGCGCTGCGCCACACCGTGTGCCGCAACCCGGCGAGGTCACCACGCGCGACCTGCGCGGCGAGGACGGCATAGCTGGCCTGGCTGAGCAACACGGTCGGCTGCGCCAGCAGCGCGGTCGCGCGCTGCGTCAGCGCCAGCAGCCCCGCCGCCGCCGGACCGAGCAGCCAGCCGACCGTCAGCGGCGCGAGATTGGGCGCCAGTTCGCGCACCGTGATGTCGAAATTGGTGATCAGGATGAACCGGGTCAGTCCTGTGGTATCGCGTGCCGCACCGCGCCACGGCCCGCGCACCGGCGCCCCCTTGGCCAGCCTACGCCACGCGACGAGCCCGAACCCCCACATCGCCAGCCCCTCGACGACCGCAGCGACCAGCCAGACCGCGAGGAACCCGATCAGCCCCCCCCCGGCGAACCACACCCCCAGCGCACCGACCAGCCGGATCAGCGGCGACACCGCCTGGTGCAGCCCGATCAGATCGAACCGCCCGGCGATCTGGAGCAGCCCCTGCGGAGTCGCGCGCACCGTCGCGAGGACCGCAAGGCTGTAGGGGATGGCGATCGCGATCGTGTCCGGTGACCAGCCGAGCCGCGGGCCGATCAGCGGCACCAGCAGCGCCGCGACGAGGATCGCGACGATCCCGCAGCCGAGTTCGATCACCGCCAGGAACCGGACGATCCGCGCGAACCCGGCGTGATCCCCGCGCTCCAGTGCGATCCCGCCATAGCGGACCACGCCGTGGAACCCCGAAAAGGCCAGCACGCTGCCGACCAGCACCGCATAGGCGTTGACCAGCACGAGTACGCCATAGTCCGCCGCGCCGAGCCGGTGCGTGACGAGGACGAGATAGATCAGGCTCATCACCCCGGCCGCGGCCTTGCCGCCGAGCAGGTGGCCAAGGTTGGCCAGCACCAGCATCACGCCCGAACGCGCCTGCACAGCGTCACCTTGCGCGGTGGGAAGAGGACGAAGCAACGATCGCATCGACGCCCCTTAGGCGCACCCCGATGCAGCGACGACTGGAAAGTTCCATCAATCGTACGCGATGACAAAATATTTAGTGAGGGCACCCCGGAGTCGTGACGTCTACCGGCCATGAAGATCGGCTTTCTGTTCAACCACGACCAGGTCCACCAGGTCGCGCACGCCCTCCCGACCGCGCTGGCGATGGCGCAGGGCTATCCGCATGCCGAGATCGTCGTGGCGACCACCAACGATCGCCTCACCGCCGAAGTCCGCAGGCTCTGCGATCGTCTCGGTGTCACGGTGACGCTGAAGCAGCTCGGCCTGCGCCGCACCTCGACGCGCGCACTGGCGAGCACGCTCGAATGGGCGGTGCCGGTCACCAAGATCGGCATCTACCGCGACAATCTCGATTTCTTCCGCTCGCTCGACGCGCTGGTCGTCGCCGAGAAGACGTCGCTGCTGCTCAAGACGCGCTACGGGCTCGACGATCTCAAGATCATCCATACGCGTCACGGCGCCGGGGACCGCGCGATCGGCTTCAACGCCCACAGTGCGACGTTCGATCACGTGCTGGTCTCGGGCACCAAGATCCGCCAGCGCCTCCACCGCGAGGCGGGCGTCCCGTTCAACAAGATGAGCCTGATCGGCTACCCCAAGTTCGATCTGATGCCGGAGCCCGCGCCGCGCCTGCCGTTCCAGGCCAACGGCAAGCCGACCGTGCTCTACAACCCGCACCCGTCGCCGCATCTCTCGTCCTGGTACGCGCAGGGCCGCGCGGTGCTCGAGCATTTCCTGCACGACGATCGCTACAATCTGATCTTCGCGCCGCACGTCATGCTGTTCCACCGCAAGTTCGTGCTGACGATCGACAAGTTCCGGATCGATCGCGCAGGCGTGATCGACCAGCGGTTCCTCGACGCGCCCAACATCCATGTCGATCTCGGCAGCGCGGCGTCGACCGACATGACCTACACCGCCGCCGCCGACATCTATCTCGGCGACGTCAGCAGCCAGGTCTACGAGTTCCTACACACGCCGCGGCCGTGCCTGTTCCTCGACGCGCATGCGACGCCGTGGGAGGGCGATGCGAACTATGCGCACTGGCAGGCGGGCGAGGTGCTGACCGGCAGCGACGGTCTCGGCGATGCGCTCGATCGCGCGGTGGCGCAGCATGATCGCTATCGCCCGGTCCAGCGCGCGCTGTTCCAGCGCAGCTTCGAACTGACCGCCGAACGCTCCGCGGTGCGCGCCGCACGCGCGGTCATGAGCGTGCTCGGCGATGCGACCCCGAGCGTGCTGCCCGAGCGCGAACCGGAGACGATCACCGGAACGCAGGGGTTGCGCGTGGCCTGAACCGCCGCGACAAGGCGGATCTTTCAGGCGCCACGCTCCGGCGCCGATCGAGGATCGACCGAACGCCGTGGCTCTACGCAAGGATATCTGGCGCCCCGCCATCGTGATGGCGACCGCGGAGGCGATCATCGCCAAGGGGTCGATCGCGGGCTTTCCGCTGATGTGGCTGCCGCCGATGGGCAGCTTCCAGTTCCTCGCCGACCCGTTCGGGCTGTGGCGCGACGGGCGGCTCTACGTGTTCGTCGAGACCTATGACTATCGCGTGCGGATCGGTGCGATTGAGGTGCTCGTCTATGATGCGGACTTCCGCCTGGTCGACCGCCAGCCGGTGTTGGCCGAGCCGTGGCATCTGTCCTACCCGCTGGTCTTCGAGGCCGAGGGCGAGACGTGGATGTTGCCCGAGGCGCATCGCTCGAACCAGCTGACGCTGTACCGCGCGGTCGATTTCCCGACCCGGTGGGAACCCGCGCACATAATCGAGCTCGATCACGTCGCAGTCGACGCAACCCCGGTCTTCCACGACGGGAAGTGGTGGCTATTCTACACATCAGCCGACCGAGAACCCGACAAGATGACCGCGCTCCACGTCGCGCATGCCGAGCGGCTGGCGGGGCCGTGGACGCCGCATCCGGCAAACCCGGTGCGCGTCGATGTCGCGAGCGCGCGACCCGGGGGGATGCCGCGCGTGATAGACGGGCGGATCGTTCTGCCGGTGCAGGATTGCAGCCACACCTATGGCGGCGCGATCCGGCCGCTGACGATGACCGTGCTGACGACCGAGGCGTTCTCGGCGGAGGTCGGCGACGCGCTGGTCGCGCCGGCATCGTGCGCGCCGTTCGTCGAAGGGCTGCACACGCTGGCCGCTGCGGGGCCGGTGACGCTGGTCGACATGAAGCGGACCGAATTGTCGCTCCACGGCCTCTCGATCGAAGCGGTGCGTGAGGTCAGGAAGCTCGGCCGCGCGATCCGAACGCGCGCATCCGCTCGAGGATAGCGCGCCCGGTCGCCGCGAACCGTTCGGGCCCGAACGTCGCCAACACCCGGGCGCGGCCGGCCTGCCCCATTGCGGCCAGGCGTGGCGGATCGGCCAACAATCTTGACAGTGCGTTTGCCAACGCGACCGGATCGCCGGGCGGAACGGTGAAGCCGGTCTCGCCCTCGACAATGCTGCCGGGGAGTTCACCGACCGCCGAGGCGACGACCGGCAACCCCGCCTGCATCGCCTCGTGCGCGGCGACGCACAGCCCTTCGGATCGCGACGGCTGCACATAGACGTGACAGTCCGCCAGGAACGCCGCCGGGTCCGCGGCATAGCCGGCGAACCGCAGCGCCGTCACGCCAAGCGCCTGCGCGCGGGCGCTCAGGGCGGCGCGCTCCGCACCGTCGCCGGCGATCACCACCTCGTAGCGCGTGCGAGTCTCGACCAGCGCCAGCGCCTCGATCAGCACGTCATAGCCCTTGACCCGGTGGAGCCGGCCCAGGCTGCCAATCCGGACCGTCTGGCCTTCCCGCCACGGCAGCGCCTGCCGAGCGGCGGGATCGGCGCGGAAGATCGACCAGAGGATGAGGCGGTCGGGCGGCACGTGCAACCGCTGCGCGGTGAGCGCGGTGACCGCGGCGGAGTCGCCGACCCACAGCCGCGAGAGACGCTGCATCGCGCGCAGCAGGATCCGGTTGGCGAGCTTGAGGAACGCGGCATGCTGCCAACTCACCACCGGCCAGCCGCGTCGCAGGCCGACGATCTGGCCGAGCAAAGTGGCGCGCGTTAGCGACGTCCACAGGTGCGTCGGCGCCCAGTGCCGCAAGCTCGCGTCGAGCCAGCGCAGCGCGGCGGCGTGATCGGTCTCGCCGCCGTCGCGAACATGCACGTCGAACCCCGCCGCGCGTATCGCCGTCTCGCCGCGTCGATCGCGCGCGGTCAGCGCGAACACCACGACCTCCGCGCCGCCGTCGCGCAACACGCCGAGCACCGCGGGCACCGGCGATGCCGCACCACCGCCTTCGACCGAATTGATCACATAGGCGATCCGTATCGGGGCCGAACTCACGCCCGCACCACCGCGAACAGGTCGAGATACGCTTCGGCGACCGCGCCGATCCGGTGGTGCGCGACCGACGCTGCGAGCTGCCCCGGATCGGGAGGCGATTGGTCCAACATTCGTGCGATCGCCTCCGCGAGCGCGGCGGTGTTGCCAAGCGCGACGACGCTGCCCGCTCCGGCCAAGTCGAGCAACCGCGTCGCCGGGGTGCAATCGGTCGCGACGACCGGCCGCCCCGCCGCCAGCGCCTCGACCAGCACCGCGGGATACCCCTCGAAATCGGATGCCAGCACGAACAGCCGCGCGGTATCGAGCCAAGGCCGGATATCGGCGACATAGCCCGCCAGCTCGACACGGTCGGCGATCCCCAGCGCGTCGGCCTGGCGCCGGAGCGCATCCGCCTCGGGGCCGTCACCGACGATCACCAGCCGCCCCGACCCGTCGGGCAGCGCGGCGAACGCTGCGATCAGGCGCGCAAACCCCTTTTCGGGGACCAGCCGACCCGCCGCCAGCACGACCGGTGGCCGGGTATTGGGGATCGGCGTCGGCGGCGGGTTGCCATCCGCCAGCGCGGGCAGCGCGATCGTGGTCGCGATAGCGTTGCGCAGGATCCTGTTGGCCTGATCGCGCGCGACATCGGACAGCGTCACGACCGCCTGCACGCGTCGCAGCAGATAGCGCATCCGATGCTCGAACGCCCATTGCCGCAGCCGTCCGCGTTGCGGCTTGTCGAGTGCGGCGCTCACCTGCGCGACGATCGGGATGCCCGAGCCGCCCAGCGCGGCAGCGACGGGCCAGTGAAAATTGCCGGGGATGAACACGCCGTCGAACGCACGCCACGCAACTAACGCGCGCGCCGCGCGGGCCAAGCGAGTCCGCGAACCCCGGCCGCGCGGTATCGGCGGTTCGGCGAGAATGATCTCGACCCGGTCGCCCGCCAAGGCGCGGAGCGGCCCCGTGTCCGCCCCAGCGAAGATCGTCACCGCCGCTCCACGCTCCGCCCACGCGGCGGCGAGACGGACCGCGACGCGCTCGGTGCCGCCCAGCGCGAAATCATGGAGGACGATGAGGATCGAGGGCGCAGCCATGACCGCGCGGTTAGCGCCGACCCCGCCCCGAAGCCAAGCTTAGTTACGTCGAACCCCCGGTCGAACGATACCCCGCCCGTCTGCGAACGCTATGCATGAGGCGACCCGCAGCCAACTATTGCACTCGATCCTGATAGGATCACTTGGGCATCAACACAGGTAGCAAATCCCGCGACAGTTCGGCTAAGGCCAATTCATGCAGCAGGACACTTCGGTAAGCCCCTCGGATCATGCAACTTTGCCGCAGCGTGGCATTGCGTCGATCGCCCCCGCGCCGGCGCTGCGCGCCGCCGAACCCTATGCCCGCGACGAACTGCTGCACGAGATTTTCGACGCTACGCGCGCCGCGGATCCCGACGCCGTTGCGCTCCGGCTGATCGGCGCAGACGAGGAACACGACCGCAAGACGCGCTGGACCTACACTGATCTCGCGACGCGCAGCCTCGGGCTCGCGCATCGCCTGCGCGCGATGGGGATCGGCCGTGGCGACCGCGTCGTGCTGTGCCTGCCGCGCGGGCTCGACCAGTATATGGCGATCCTCGGCGTGCTGCGCGCCGGCGCCGCTTATGTACCTGTCGACTGGGGCTATCCGCAGGACCGCATCGACTTCATCGTCGAGGACAGCGAGGCCGCGCTCACGATCACCGTCGCCAGCCGCGTCGGCACTCTGAAGGGCGCCACGCTCGCGCTCGACGCGGCACTTGGCGACTTGGCAGCGGAACCCTCCGAACCGATCGGCCGCGACGTCACGCAGGCCACGCCGCAGGACCTTGCCTACATCATCTACACCTCGGGCACGACCGGCCGGCCCAAGGGCGTGATGATCACGCACGGCAATGCGTGCCACCTCGTCCGCTCCGAAAGCGCGATCCTCGATCTCACCCCTGCCGACATCGTGTTCGGCGGGTTCAGCCTCGCCTTCGACATGTCTGTCGAGACGATGTGGAGCGCGTTCTTCGTGGGCGCCGTCGTGCTGGTCGCGACCGAAGCGCTGGCGACCAGCGGCCCCGATGTCGCGATCGCGCTCGCCGAGGCGGGCACGACGATCTGGCACGTCGTCCCTTCCCTGATCGCGCTTGTCGAGCATCCGGTGCCGACGCTGCGGCTGCTCAACATGGGCGGCGAGGCGTGCCCCGCCGATCTGCCGCGCCGGCTCGCGCGCCCCGGCCTCCGCCTGCTCAACACCTATGGCCCGACTGAGACGTCGGTCACCGCGACCTGGACCGAGGTGTTTCCCGGCAAGCGAATCACGATCGGCAAACCGCTGCCCGGCTACACCGCCTGGGTGGTCGACGAGCACATGCAGCCGGTCGCCGATGGCCAGGAGGGCGAACTCGTCATCGGCGGCCCGGGCGTCGGCGTCGGCTACGTCAACCGCCCCGATCTGACTGCCGAGAAGTTCATCATGACTCCGTTCGACGGCCCCTCGGGCGCGCCGGCGCGGATCTACCGGTCGGGCGATCTGGTGAAGCTCGACGCGGCGGGCGACATCGATTTCGTCGGCCGGATCGACACGCAGGTGAAGATCCGCGGCTTCCGCGTCGAACTCGCCGAGATCGAGGCGGTGATCGGCGAATGGCCGGGCGTCGCACAGACCGTCGTCCAGCTCTTCACCGATGACGACGGCGCGGAGTTCCTCGCCGCCTTCCTGATCGCGCGCCCGGCCGAGGAGATCGACCTTGTCGGCCTCAAGGCGCGCGTCGCCGAGCGGCTCCCCAATTACATGCGCCCTGCGGGCTATCAGTTGCTGTCGCACCTGCCGACGCTCCCCGCCTCCGGTAAGGTCGACCGTAAGGCGCTGGTGAAACCCGAGATCACTGTGACCTCGGACCGCGAGATGGTGCCGCCCGCCACCCTGATCGAGCAAAGCCTGCACCGCGTCTGGAGCGAGGCGTTCGCGCCGCAGCCCGTCTCGGTGCTCGACGACCTGTTCGAGGATCTCGGCGGTCATTCGCTCAAGGCCGCGCGGCTCGTCTCGGCGGCACGCAAGGTCCGCGGGCTCGAAGGGCTCTCGCTCGAAGACGTTTACGCCGCGCCCACCATCCGCGCGCTGGCGCTCCGCATCGGCGGCACCACGCCGGTCGCGATCCTAGACGAGACCAGCTTCCACCACATCGCCCCGTGGAAGCGCCGGCTGTGCGTCGCCGCACAGACGCTCGCGCTGCTGCCGATCTACACGCTGGCGGGGCTCCAGTGGTTCTCGCCCTATCTCGCCTACACGCATCTTGCCGGCGACATGCCGCGGGTCGACGCGCTGATCCTCAGCGGGCTGTTCTTCACGGTCGTACCGATCGCGTCGATGATCCTGTCGATCGCGCTCAAATGGCTGATCGTCGGGCGGTTCAAGGTGGGCGATTACCCGCTCTGGGGCAGCTATTATTTCCGCTGGTGGCTGGTCCGCCGGATCATCGGCGTCACCGCGACGCCGTATCTCGCGGGCACGCCGATGATCCGCGGCTATTACCGGATGCTCGGCGCGACAATCGGCAAGCGCGTCCATATCGGCACCGGGATCATCGATACCGCCGACCTACTGCACGCCGACGACGATTCGATCATCAGCGACCAATCGGTGCTGTCGACCAGCTCGGTTGAGCGCGGGTTGCTCCGCCTCGGTACGGTCACGCTCGGCAAGGGGGCGTTCGTAGGATCGATGGCGGTGGTCGGCCGCAACGCCGCGCTTGGCGACGATGCGATGCTCGACGACCTGTCCGCGCTGCCCGCCGATACCGTGATCCCGGCCGGCCAGCGCTGGGCCGGCTCGCCCGCCGCGCATGACGGCGACGCGCCACGTCGCCCGGCCACCCCCGCCCCGCGCCGTCTCGGCCCGGCGATCGGCCTGCTGCTGTGCGCTTTGATCCTGCCGCTCGTCGCGATCCTGCCGATCGCGCCGGGCCTCATCACGCTGATGGAGATCGACTGGGCGACCAGCGGCTATGCCTATATCGCGATCACGCCGCTGCTCGCTGTCACCTATGTCGTGATGATGTGCGTGCTGACGGTGGCGGCGAAACGCCTGATCCTCGGCCGCGTTGCGCCCGCGACCTATGCGCTGAACAGCGGATTCTACGTCCGCTACTGGTTCGTCCAGCAGATCAACGACCTCGCGCTGCGGCTGCTCCACCCGATCTTCGCGACGCTGTACGTGGTGCCCTGGTACCGCGCGCTCGGCGTGAAGGTCGGCCGTCGCGCCGAAATCTCGACCGCCAGCGCGATCGTGCCGGACTTGGTCGAGATCGGCGAGGAGAGCTTTATCGCGGATTCGGTGATCTTCGGCGCTGCGCGGATCGGCCACGGCACGATCGAACTCGCGCATACCAAAATCGGCCGCCGCAGCTTCATCGGCAATTCCGCGCTGTTGCCAAGCGGCACGCAGATCGGCGACGAGGTGCTCGTCGGCGTCCTCTCGAAGCCGCCGAGCGATCCGGCACTCGCGACCGAGGCGGGCAGCACCTGGTTCGGCTCGCCCGCGATCAAGCTGCCCGTGCGACAGGTCAACACGATGTTCGACGAGGGCGCGCGGTTCAATCCGTCGCGCGCGCTGATCGCCACGCGCCTGTCGATCGAGGCGGTCCGCACCACCTTGTCGCTGACCGCGTTCCTCGTCTTCTTCAGCCTGTTGCTGTCGGTGGTCGGCGATCTCGACGAGTTTGATAATGGCGGCCTGGTGATCGCGGCCAGCTTCCCGTTCCTGTATGTCGGCTTCTGCCTCGCCTGCGGGATCTTCGTGCTCGCGCTTAAGTGGGTGGTCGTCGGCCGCTACAAGGTCACCACCGCGCCGCTCTGGAGCACCTTCGTCTGGCGCACCGAGCTGGTCACCGCGACCTACGAGAATCTCGCGGTCGCCAACCTGCTCGAGCCGTTGCGCGGGACGCCGTGGATCGCGCTGTACCTGCGGCTGATGGGCGCGCGGATCGGCAAGCGCTGCTACATCGACACGACCGACCTGACCGAGCACGACCTCGTCGATATCGGCGACGACGTCGCGCTCAACGACTTTGCCGGCCTGCAGACGCATCTGTTCGAGGACCGGGTGATGAAGGTCGGGGCGATCCGTGTCGGCGACCGCGCGACGATCGGCTCGCTCGCGATCGTGCTCTACGACGCCGAGATCGGTGCGGACGCGCAGCTCGGCGACCTGTCGGTGGTGATGAAGGGCGAGACGCTGCCCGACGGCACCAGCTGGGACGGGAGTCCGGCACGGATATCGGTCGCGGCGTGACTCCGATCTGGCACGACGGCCCACTCTGCCACCTCGATTGGGATGGGCGGTCGGCGGTCGCGTGGAGCGTCGCCGAGACGGGGCCACTCGCCGCTGGCCTTGACGGCGACGCCCGCGCGATCCGGCACGGCCTCGCCCGGTCGCTGATCGGCAGGCTCGCCGTTGGAACCGTCGCTGTTCGGCTGACCCGCACCACCGCCGGCGCCCCCGTCGTTACCGCGCCGGAGGGTTGGCATCTGAGCCTTTCCAGCCGCGGCGAGCACTGCCTCATCGGCGTCGCGCGCGAGCCGATCGCGGTCGATCGCGAAGTCGTCGACGACCACGCGCCGCTTTGGGACATGCTCACCTCGACCGAAGCCGACGACCTCCGCCGCCTGCACTCCTCTTCGCAACCGCGCGAATGGCTCAGGCGCTGGACGATCAAGGAAGCGCACGCCAAGCTCATCGGCGATCCGCGCCGCATCCGCCCCGAAGCGATCGAGACGATCGTCCGCGATCCGGTCAACGCCGTGGCGCGTTTCGAAGGCACCTCGCACTGCTGGAGCCGTTCAACCGGCGACGCGATCGAAACCGTCGCACTCTGGAGCCGTTGAGTGACCATGATCCTGACCCGCCGCTACGAAGCGAAGGACCGCGCCGCCGTCCTCGCCATCTTCGATTCCAACCTCCCCGACTATTTCGGTGCAGGCGACCGCGAATGGCTTGAGGAGACGCTCGATGATCCCGATGGCCCCGCCTTCGTCGTCGACGTCGACGGTGTCCCCGGCGCGTTCGGCGGCTACGAGATCTGGGAGCATTACGACAAGGCGCTGCTGTTCTGGGGCATGGTCGCACGCGCGCACCACGGCTCGGGTATCGGCAAGCTGCTGCTGTTCGAGCGGCTGCTCCACGTCGCGACCAGCGCCGAACTGGCCACGCGCTATGTCACCGTCGATACGTCGCCGCAGGTCTCGCCCTTCTTCCAGCATTGCGGGTTCGAACTGACCAGCGTCTGGCCCGGCGGCTATCGCTCCGGCATGGACATGCACGAACTCCGCTTCGATCTTGCCGCGACATCGCCGGCTGACCTGACGGTAGCGCGCGATGCAGCGCTCGCCCGGTGTTTCGCCGGGTCGACGGCAGGGCGACCATGACCGCGCGTTTTCCCGGCGCGCTGGCCGCCTGGGCAGAGGCCGCGCGCGTACGATCGCTGAACGCGCACGATGTCCGCCCGGCGGCACGCTATGTCCTGTGCTGGCTGCAACAGGCGTTGCGCGCACGCGACAACCCGGTGATCGACGCCGCGATCTGCCTAGGGAACGATCTGGGGCTTCCCGTGCTCGTCTATCACGGGCTGCGCGAGGATTACCCTTACGCATCGGATCGCCTGCATCGGTTCATCCTGGGGGCGAGCCGCGATCTCGCGCGCGAATGTCGCCAGCGTGGGCTGGCCAGCGTCCACCATGTCGACCGCGCGGCGATGCGCGAAAAGGGGCTCGTCTATCGCCTGGCGGCGGACAGCGCGGCGGTGCTGGTCGAGGATCAGCCGACCTTCGTGGCTCGCTGGCAGTCGGCGCGGTTCGCCGCGCGCAGCGATCGCGCGGTCTTCGCCGTCAACGCCGCCTGCCTGGTGCCGCCTGCGCTTCTGGGCAACGATATCGGCTCGACCAGCGCATTTCGGCGACGTCATGAGGCCGTCCGCGCGGACTGGCTGAGGGCTTCGGACATGAGGCCGACGGTCCCCGCCTATGAAGGCCCTCTCCCGTTTACGCCCGATCGGCTTGGCACCAGCACGGATGCCGAGATCGACCGTCTGGTCGCCGCGGCCGACATCGACCATTCGCTGCCGCCGAGCGCGATGTTCCCGCTCGGTCGTGACGGCGCGGTCGCGAAACTCGAACGCCTGATGGACGCGGTGCTGCCGACCTACGCGGCCGTGCGCAACGATGCGACCAACCCGGCCGGCGCGAGCACGCTGTCGCCCTATCTGCATTTCGGCATCGTCGGCCCGCGCGAGATCATGGCGACGGTCGCGGCCGCAGACGCCCCCGCAGGCGCCAAGGAAAAGCTCGCCGACGAGCTGCTGACGTGGCGCGAATGGTTTCATTACCAGGCGCGCGCGCTGGTCGCGCCGGAGGGGTATGACCGGATCTCGGGATGGGCGCGCGATACGCTGAAGGCGCACGCCACGGACCCGCGGCCGGAGGTCGAGACGCTCGACGCGCTGCTGCACGGCGAGACGCGCGACGAAAGCTGGAACGCCTGCCAGCGCCAGTTCCTCGTCGATGGGTGGATGCACAACAATCTGCGGATGTACTGGGGCAAGCGGATCATCGCGATGACGCCCAACCCGCAGACCGCCTGGGCGACGGCATGCTATCTGAACGACCGGCTCAGCCTGGATGGCCGCGATCCCTCCACCTATGGCAATATCGCGTCGTCGTTCGGCGGTGGATCGCCCGGCAAGGACGGGCCTGCCATCTACGGCAAGGTGCCGACCCGGTCGGACGGATCGACCCGCCACCGCACCGATGGCCCCGCATGGCTGCACGCTGCCGCCACGCGTTCGGGCCCCGAACTGGTGGTTCCGGACGCTGTGCCGACCGACCTGTATCTAGCTGGAAAACCCCCGCGCTAACGACGCTTGGCGCGGGGTCCACAGACTGCCAACGTGGGCGATGCAACGTGCAGACATCGCTGAATATCTTCTCGGTCCGGCGGTTTCTGTCCGAACGCAAATTCGTCGCGCCATCGCGCATCTCATGGCGCGTCGATACGTTACCACGGCATGAGCCACAAAGCTGAAGTCCGATATCCCTACCGCCCGATCACCGATCGCGCCGACTATGACTGGCCCGAAGGCAAGCGTTTGGCGATCTACCTCGGCGTCAATCACGAGGTTTTCGACTTTGGCGGCAGCCTGGGTGCGGAGCTCGCGCCGTCGCAGACCGACCCCGATGTCATGAATTATGCGTGGCGCGATTACGGCAACC
This sequence comes from Sphingomonas aurantiaca, assembly GCF_003050705.1. GTDB lineage: Bacteria > Pseudomonadota > Alphaproteobacteria > Sphingomonadales > Sphingomonadaceae > Sphingomonas > Sphingomonas aurantiaca. The sequence continues at coordinate 86,779 of NZ_QAOG01000005.1, forward strand.
GGGTCGGCGCGTGGCGGTTGTTCGATCTGTTCGACAGACTCGATTTGCGCACGACCGCGCTGCTGAACGCCGACATCCTCGATCGCTGTCCGGGCCTCGCCGAAGCTTGTCGCGATCGCGGCGACGAAATTGCGGCGCATGGCCGGACCAACGCCGTAGCGCAGGGCACGATGTCGCTGTCGGACGAACGCAGCATGATCGCGGATGTCACACAGCGGCTGGCGACGCTTGGCGTCCGTCCGACGGGATGGCTTGGCCCCTGGATCTCGGAAAGCAACGATACGCCCGACCTGCTCGCCGAAGCGGGGTATCGCTATGTGCTGGACTGGGCGCATGACGATCAGCCGACCCGCCTCGCCACCGCGCACGGCGGCCTGTTGTCGATCCCCTATTCGCAGGAGATCAACGACCTGCCCGCCGTGATCCAGCGCCATCAGGAAGCCGACGGATTTGCGAGGATGATCCGAGCGGCAGTCACGCAACTATTGTCAGAAAGCGACCGCCGCCCCTCGGTCCTCGGGATCGCGCTGCATCCGTATATCATGGGTCAGGCGCACCGCGTCCCCGCGCTCGCCGGCATATTGCAGGAGCTGCGCGAGGCGAACGATCCACGGATCTGGTGGACGACGGCAGGCGCGATCGCCGAGCATGTCGAGGCGCACGACCTGGCGGTCTGACCGCCGCCAATCCTAGCGGCGACGGTCGGCGATGTACCGATTGACCTGCTCATCGAGCACATCCAACGGCAGCGCGCCTTGGCTCAGGATCGCCTCGTGGAAGTCGCGAATGTCGAAGCGGTCGCCGAGCTCGCGCTTTGCCCGATCGCGCAGCTCTGTGATCTTGAGCTGGCCGACCATGTAGCTGGTCGCCTGCCCCGGCCAGTTAAAATAGCGATCGACCTCGCGACCGATATCCGTCTCCGACACCGAGCTGTTCGCCTTGAAATACGCGATCGCCTGTTCGCGGGTCCACCGCTGCGAATGAATGCCGGTGTCGAGCACCAGCCGGATCGCGCGCCAGACCTGGAGCGACAGCATGCCGAACCGGTCATAGGGAGTCTTGTACACGCCCATCTCGTTGGCGAGCCGCTCCGAATACAGCCCCCACCCTTCGACATACGCGCCATAGCCGCCGAACTTGCGGAACTTCGGAATGCCGACGAGCTCCTGCTGGCGCGCGATCTGGAAGTGGTGGCCCGGCGCCCCCTCGTGCGCGGCGATGCCGGCAACCTGCACCTTCTGCGTCTGGTTCATGTCGACCAGATTGACATAATAGATGCCGGGGCGCGCGCCGTCGGCAGAGGGCGGATTGTAGAAGGCGGTCGACGCGGTCCCCTCGCGCCACTTCTCCACCGCGCGAACCTCGAGCGGTGCCTTGGGCAGCGTCCTGAAATAGCGCGGCGCGGCGGCCATGACCGAGGCGATCACGCCGCGCGCGTCGCCCAGATACTGTTCACGGCCCGCCGCGGTATTGGGATATTTGAACTTCGGATCGGTGCGGATCCGGTCGAAGAACGCCTCGAGCGTACCGGTAAACCCGACCTCGCGCTTGATCGCTTCCATCTCCTGACGGATCGCAGCGACCTGCTTGAGGCCCAGCGCGTGGATCTGGTCCGCAGTCAAATCGGTCGTGGTCGATGTCTTGAGCCGGTCGGCATAATAGGCCACGCCGTTCGGCAGGCTCCAGGCGCCAAAATTACCCTTCGACTGCGGCTCGATCTCGTCGAGCGCGGCAAGCAGCACGCCGTAGCCGGTGCGGAACGGCCCCGTGAGTGCCGCGCGGCCGTCGGCCAGCAGCTTCGCCTTGACCGCGGCGGGTGCGGACAGTGCGCCGACCTTCTTGCGGAAGTCCGCCCAGACGCTCGAATCCGCGCCGGTATCGAACGGCGCGCCGGTCACGATCGCCTTGGCGTCAGCGCGCGCGGGGGCAAAATTGACCTTGTTCGGAATGATGCCCGCCGCCGCCTGCGTCCGCATCGTCGCGGCTACCTCGCGCATGACACGTTCGGTATCGCGAAGGCGCGCGACATAAGCCGTCGCATCGGCGACCGTATCGACCTTGTGGTTGTTGATGAGGAGGACGGGGATCTCGCCCGCCGGGCTGCCGTTGGTCGATACGGGAAACCGCAGCTTGCGGAACTGCAGCGACTGGCGGCCGCGCTCGACCTCATATTCGAACAGGCGGTAGCTTACGCGGGCGCTCTCGCCCAGGTCCGCCGGTTTGAACTGCGCGTGCATCGCCGCCAGTTGCCGCTCGGCGAGCGCCTCGGCGCGCAGCGATGCAGCGTCGGTATAGTCGTCGAGCCGGTCATAGTTGGTCTTGAGGCCGAGCTGCGTCTGCGATTCCGGGCTCAGCGCGAGTTGCTCGTCATATGCCCGATCGAGAAACGCGAGCAGCGCTGCGTCCTGCGTGACCGCTTGCGCTGGCGCTTGCGGCGCGGCGAGATTGGCTTGGAGCAGCGGGACGGCGGGAAGCAGGGCGAGGGCTAAAGCTAAACGCATGAAATCTCCGATCGACCCGCTTATCGCGCCGCGTCGGAGATAGTGCAATCGGCCCTGGCTCTCGTCCAGTTCGACCGCGGAAGGCAGATAGGGCGGCCGGTAGTGAACCGGCCGCCCTTGGGATCAACGCGCCGTGCCGCGACGAACCATATTGACAACCGCCAGCAGGATCACCGCGCCGACGAGCGAGATCAGGATCGACTGGATGTTGATCGCGCCGTCCATGATCGATGCGCCACCGATCAGCGGCGTGATCAGGAAGCCGGCGAGCAGCGCGCCGACGATGCCGACGACGATGTTGAGGAAGATGCCCTGTTGCGCGTCGGTCCGCATGATCATGCTGGCAACCCAGCCGATGAGGCCGCCGACGACGAGAAGGATGATGAGGTTCATTGAAAGCGCTCCTGGACGATGATGGTACGAAGGTATCAACCCCCACACCGCCCAATACGTTCACTTTGCGCGCACCGACCCGATTTCCAGATTGGTGCACCGATACCAGTGCAATTGGTATATTTCTGCCACGACGTGTGGAACCGTAGCGCCCCGCGCGACGCTGAGCGAGCATGATCAAGCCCTCCGCAAAGCCGCTGCACGCACCAACGCTGCACCATCTCGAACAGCTCATGACCGGGTTGCTGGAGGGCGTGATCCTGATGGATCCGACCGGGGTGATCCTCAGCGCGAACCCAGCCGCGCTCGCCATGCACGGCGTCAAAGCGGTCGAGGATCTCGGTGACACCGCCGATGCCTATGCCTCGCGATTCCGCCTGCGGTACCGCGATCGCCGCACGCTGCCGCGCCGCGACTATCCGTTGATGCGGCTGCTGAAGGGAGAGAGCTTCCCCGATCTCATTGTCGAAGTCACGCCGGTCGACGCGGATCAGCCGTGCGGGGTGCATCAGGTCCGCGACATCGTCATGGACGAGGATGGCGGCGAGCCGGACTGCCTGGGTCTGGTCATCAACGACGTGTCCGAACGGTTCGATGCGGAGGATCGGTTCGAGGCGATGTTCCACGCCAACCCGGCCCCCGCGTTGATCCTGCGCGTCGCCGACCAGCGCTATGTTCTCGTCAACCAGGGCTTTCTTGACCTGTCGGGCTATACCCGCGACCAGATCGTCAGCAAGACGCTGTTCGACTTCGACTTCCTCGCCGATGTCAAACGCAAGCCGTTCGTGAAAACGCAGGTCGCAGCGGGCGAGACGATCCCTCAGCTCGAAGCGGAATTGCCGCTCGCCGACGGCGAAACGACCCTCGTCATTCTCGCGGGCCAGCCGATCAAGGTCGCCAATCAGGACTGCCTGTTGTTCACCTTCGCCGATCTCGAACCGCGACGGCGTGCGGAACATGCGTTGAAGGCGAGCGAGCGCCACTTCGCGTCGGTCTTCGCGATGGCCCCGGTCGCGATGGTCGTGACCGAGGTGGAGGGGCGGATTTTCGAGATCAATGCCGCGTTCCGGGCGCTGACGGGGTATGATGACGAGGCCGTGGCGGGGCGCGTCGCGGACGACCTGCAGCTGTGGAACGACGCCGCGCAGCGCCAAGAGCTGGAGGCCGAAATCGCCGCGCGGAGCGGGTTTCGCAACCGCGACGTGCAGCTGCTACACAAGACCGGCGCGACGATCGACTGCCTGGTGTCCGCCGAGCGGATCAGCGTCGACGGGACGCCGTGCGTGCTGTGGCTGTATCAGGACATATCCGCGCGCCGACGCGGCGAACTCGCGCTGGTCGAGGCGATCGATGCGGTGATGAAGGATGCCAACTGGCTGAGCCGGTCGATCATGGACAAGCTGGCGACGCTGCGAAATCCGCGATCGCAGACGCAGGCCCCTGCCCCCGCAGTCGAGCTCAGCAAGCGCGAGCGCGAGGTGCTCGACCTGATCTGCCAGGACATGGACGATGCAGCAATCGCGGAGCGGCTCGAGCTGTCGCGCAACACGGTGCGCAATCACGTCGCGCGCTTATACGCCAAGATCGGCGTGAACCGACGCAGCGCCGCGATCGTCTGGGCGCATGAGCGCGGCGTTGGCGCCTGAATGAAGCGCCAGTCCGCGCGTCAGACCAGGGCCCGCACCGCCCTCGCCAACGCGTCCATGTCGGCCATCGTGTTGAACAAGGCGGGCGTCACGCGCACGCACGCTCCGGAGGCCAAGCCTTCGCGGTGGACCGTGAAGATGCCGAAGCGGTCGAGCAGCGTCCGCGCGAGCGTTACATTGTCGGCCGTGCTCGTCTTGCCGGCTAGACGGAACGAGGTGATGCCCCCGTGCAACGCCGGATCGGCGGGCGTCAGCACCTCGACCCCGGGGAACGATCTCACTTGGTCCACCCAGCGGTTGCGCAGCGCGGCCAGGCGATACGCCCGTCGCTTGCGGCCGATCCCGGCCTGGAACGCGAGCGCGGCAGGCACGGTCAACGGCGCGGCGAAATCGACCGTGCCCGTGTGGATACGCGCCTCGATCGTGTCGCGGTCCGCGGCGGGGTTTGCCGCGTCCCGATCGATCGCCGAAAGCGCCGCACGCCTGATGTGGATCGCGCCGACGCCGAGCGGTGCGCCAAGCCATTTGTGGCAGTTGATGCCGACATAGTCGCAGTCGAGATCGGCGAGCGTCATGTCGAGTTGGCCCCAGCTATGCGCGGCATCGACGATCGTCGCGATACCGCGCGCGCGCGCCAGCGCGGCGATCTCGCGGACCGGCAGGACGAGGCCGGTCCGATGGCTGCACTGCGTCAGGAGGATCAGCTTGAGCCGCGGGTTCGCGGCCATCGCCTGCGCATAGGCCTCTATCAGCGACGTCCGCGTTGCCGGCTCGGGCAGCGCGATCCGCAGCACCGACACGCCGCGGCGCGCCTTCAAGCTTTCCATGCACGCCTGCATGCTGTCGTAATCGAGATCGGCGTAGAGCACTGCATCGCCCGGCGTCAGCCGGTTATAGCCGAGAATGAGCGCCTTGAGCGCCTCGGTCGCGTTGCGCGTGAACGCCACTTCGTCGGGCGCGACGTGCAGTTCGGCGGCCAGCGCATCGCGCGCCGCGCGCGAGTCGGCGAGCATGCCACGCCGCGTGTAATAGCTCGTGTCGCGGTTCACGCGTGCGACATTCGCCTGATAGGCTTCGAGAACGGGGCGCGCCATCATCCCCCAATTGGCGTTCTCGAGCTGGATGACGTCGCGGGTCACGTCATACTGCGACGCGACGTGCTTCCAGAAGAGCCCATCCCCCGCCGCCGCGCCCTGCGACGAAGGACCGGCCGGCGACGCACTGGCGCGCGCGATCGGCAACACCGCGGCACCGGTGAGAAACAGACGGCGGTCGACGACATGCCGCATCAGAAGTTCATCCCCACGCGCACGTAATATTGCCCGCCATCGGTATCGTAGGGTGCGTTGCGCGAGTAGATCAAGCCACGAACCGCCTGGTTCGTCGCCTCCGCCGGATAGGTGTTGGCGACGTTCTCAGCCCCTGCGCGCACGGTGAAATGCCCGCCGAACCGATAGCTGGCGGAGACGTCGAACAACGCGATCGAACCGAACTGCTGGAACAGTTCGCCGGTCGCGTTGCCCGTGACGTCCGTCCAGGCTCCGTAATAGCGGGCGCGGGCGAGGAACGAGACCGCGCCGATATCGTAGCCGAGCGTCGCGGTGCCGTTATGCCGGGGCAACCGCTCCTCGAAGATGCGGCGTTGCGTCTCGTTCGGAATCGCCGCGCTGACGCCGCTGCGCACCTTGGTCTGGTTGTAGTTATAGGCGAGGCTGAGGCTGGCGCGACCCGGTCCGGCGCGATGCGCGTAGGACAGCACGGCATCGATCCCGCGCGTGCGCGTGTCGAAATCGTTGGTGAAGTACGACACTGCCGTGAAGCGTTGCGGGTTGGCGAACGTCGCCGGCACGGCAAAGGTCTGCGACTGGCTGAAGCGGTTGTCGACATCGATCTGATACGCATCGACCGACCCGGTAAGCCCGAAGTGCGTCTCGAACGTCAACCCCGCGGTACCGGTCTTCGACGTCTCCGGCGTCAACGGCTTGGCCCCAAAGGCGATCGCCAGCGGATCGCTCGGCGACACGCGGCCCTGGTTGAAAACCTGCAACGTCGTCGTGTCGAGTCCCTGCGTGGTCTGCGACGTGTTGAGCTGCGCCGGGGTCGGTGCGCGGAAGCCGGTCGAGTAGGTCCCGCGTGCCGCGATCCCCTTGATCGGTTCGAACCGGGCGGACAGCTTGTAGTTGAACGTGTCGCCGAATGCGGAGAAATCCTCGTACCGGCCGGCGGCACCCAGCGTCACCGTCTCGACCGGCTGCCATTCGAGATCGACATAGCCCGCATAGCTGGTCTGATCGAACACGCCCGCAAGGCTCGGGCTGAAGCCCGGAAAGCCGTTGGAATTGGGCGCGAGGCCCGTCGCCGCACCCGCACCGATCGCATAGGAGGCGGGATCGCCCGCCGAGACTTCGTACGTCTCGCGACGCCGTTCCGCGCCGAATGCGACGTTGACCGGATGCGCGGTGCCGACCGGCAGGCGATAGACGAAGTCGGCGTTGAGGTTGAATTCGCGCTGTTCGAGCTGGCCCAGATAGAAGCTGCTCGGGCTGGCGGGCCCGAGCGACGCGTTCAGACTTTCGTCGAGCGTGTAGGCGATGCGGCTGCGGCCGACCGCCGCGCTCAGATCATAGCTGAACCGATCGCTCAGCTCGCCCCGCAGCCCGCCATCGCCCTGGTAATCGCTGAACGTCGTACCGAAGCGCGGGGTGAAGCCGACCGGATAGACGCTGCGGAACGAGAAACCGGGAAACGCGCTGCTGGGATTGTACACCGTGCTGGTGCCGGCCGGGTTGCGCCAGTTGAAGTCGGTGACGCCCTCCCCCTGTTGCGCGGTGCCGAACAGATACAGCGTGGCGGCGTCGGCGAGCGCATAATGCGCGTCGATCGCACCGCGGATCCGCTCTTCGTCGGGCTGCCCCCAGCGTTGCACCGGGTTGGGGACGACCAGGCCAGGATTGGCGGCTTGGAACGCGAGCGCATCGGGGCGCTGGCGGGTGCGCGACGTCGCCTCCGAATGATCATATTCGCCGGTGACGACGATCGCGCCGCGATCGCCCAGCGCGACGCCGCCGCGCGCGCCGGTCTGATATTCGTTGCCGTCGCCTTTGTAATATTGCGAGACCTGGCCGAACGCCTCCATCCCCGCGGTATCGTCGAGGATGATGTTGAAGACGCCCGCGATGGCATCCGAGCCATATTGGGCCGAGGCGCCGTCGCGGAGGACTTCGATACGCTTGATCGCCATAGAGGGAATTCCCGCAAGATCGGGGGCCTGTGCACCGCGTGTGCCGAGCAGTGCCGAGCGGTGGTAGCGCTTGCCGTTGACGAGCACGAGCGTCTGGTCGGCGGACAGGCCGCGCAACGTGGCCGGGCGGACGAACGCCTGGCCATCGGCGGCGGGGAGCCGCTGGACGTTGAACGACGGCAGCAGCTGCGCCAGCGTGTCCGACAGGTCGCCCGAGACGCTCGATCGCACCGCGTCGCGCGACAGCACGTCGACCGGGGCCAGCGTGTCGAACTGGGTCCGCGAGCGATCGCGCGTGCCGGTGACGACGATCGGGCTGTCCGCCGCGTTCGCATCGTCGCCGGGCTGCGGCACCGTCTGGGCAAAGGCGGACGAGCTAGCGATCAGCGCGACCAGCGCGCTGCCGGTGATGAATTTCATGATGCCCCTGGGGTTGCCGGACTGGATCCGCCGGTTCGGGAGCGAGCTAGCCACGCCGCCTTTCACGATCGTGACGATACTGGTGCAGATTGATGACATGGGACGGGCCGAGCCATCGCCGGCACCGGCGGAACCCGAGCGTCGCTAAAGTCTTTGGGACGACAGCAAGGAGTTTTGCCATGTCGTTGATTACCCGCCGCCAAGGTCTCTGGACGCTCGCAGGGGGCGTCGTCGCTGCGACGGTGATCGGCACGCGCGCCGTGGCGCAGGCCATGCCCAAACCCACGGTGCAGACGCTGGCGCTGATCGAGAAGAACGAAGGCCGCGTCGCCTTCTACGCGGTGCCGAGCGGGAAGCGCGTCGGCGTGATCCCGCTGGGCACGCAGCCGCACGAGATCGTTGCCGATCCCGCCGGGCGATATGCGTTCGTCGGCGATTACGGTGTCGAGAGCTGGAAGGCGCCGGGCGCGGGTGGCCACCGGATCTGGGTGATCGATCTCGAGAAGAAGACGCTGGTGCGGTCGATCGACCTCGCGCCCTATGGCCGGCTCCACGCCGTCAGGATGGACTCGCGCGGGCGGCTATATGTGCTGTCGGAGAAGGACAGCGTGCTGGCGCGCTTCGATGCGCCGGCGACGGACGATTCGCCGTCGCGGCTGGTGCCGGTCACCGGCGTGCGGAGCCACTATCTGGTCATTCGCCGCGACGGCACGCGCGCCTATGTCGCCGATACGCTGAGCGGCGGGGTGATCATGGTCGATCCGGACGACATGAGCGTGGCGCCGGTCCGGCGGCACATCGGCGTCGCGCCCGAGGCAATGACGTTGAGCCGCGACGAACGCACGCTGTTCGTGATCGACCGGCCAAGCGGCACGCTGCACGCGCTCGATGCGACGTCGCTGGCCCCGCGGATGCAGCGCACGATGCGCGGCGAAGCCGTCCGGATCGTGACGCAGACCGATGGCCGGCTGATCGTGTCGAACACGCAGGACAAGAGCCTGTCGCGGCTGAACCCCACGACCTTGGCGGAGGAGGACTATCTTTCGCTGCCAGCGGCGGCGCCCGGCCTGACGGTCGTCGGCGACACGCTCTATGCCGCGTTGCAGACCGACCGGGTCGCGATCGTCGACCTGCGCGCCTGGCAAGTCGTCGGGGGTTTCGCGACCGGATCGGCACCGGACGCCGCGGTGCTGATCCGGTAAGGCCGTCGAGCCCCCGGATCAGCACCGCGAGCTGGTCAGGCCTTCCTCAGCTGCTTCACCGCGTGATCCGCCGCACGCGCGGTCAGTGCCATGAAGGTCAGCGACGGGTTCACGCACGAGATCGACGCCATCTGCGCGCCATCGGTGACGTAGAGGTTGGACGCGGCATGTGCCTGGCTCCACTCGTTGACCACCGATTTGCGCGGATCGCGGCCCATGCGTGCGCCACCCATCTCGTGGATCGCGTCGCCGGGGACGTGTTCGCGTTCGTTGCTCTTCACGTTGGTCAGGCCCGCGGCCTTGAGCATCGCCTCGCCCTGAGTCCGGGCATCCGCCATCATCTTCAGTTCATTGTCACGGAAGGTCACGTCGAAGCGGGCCAGCGGGACACCGAACCGGTCGACCTTCGATGCGTGCAGCGACACCTTGTTGTCGGCATAGGGCAGGCATTCGCCGAACGCGCCCATGCTGAACCGCCACGGCGCGTATTTGCGCATGCCCTGCTTCATCGATGCGCCGAACCCGACCGGCGCGGCAGGATTGCGGAAGGCGCTGCCCTGATAGCCGTAGCCGCGCTTGAAGCCGACATCCTCGGTGCCGCCGATATTGCGGAAGCGCGGGATATAGACGCCGCCCGGACGGCGGCCGAATTCGATGAATTCCTCCATCCCCGGAATGTCGCCCTCGACGCCGACGCGGAAGATGTGATCCATCACGTAGCGCCCGAGCGTCCCGCTATCGTCGAAATAGCTGCGGTCGCTGCCCGGCGCGCGCGAGTTGAGCAGGATCTGTGTCGAGGCGATCGTCGAGGCGCAGAGGAAGACGAGATCGGCCTGCACGGTTTCGGCCTGGCCGGTCTTCGCATCGATGTAGCGGACGCCGGTGACCTTCTTGCGCTTGGCGTCGTAGACCAGGTTGGTGACGACCGAGTCCGATTTCAGCGTCAGCCGGCCGGTCGCGCGTGCGGCGGGCAAGGTGACGGCCTGCGTCGAGAAATAGGCGCCGAACGAACAGCCATTGCCGCACTGGTTGCGGAACTGACATTTCGTCCGGTTCTGGTCGGGCTTGTCCTCGGTCATGTTGGACAGCCGCGTGTTGATCAGCTTCCGCCCGGGGAACTTGGTCTCGAGGCCCTGTTTCAGCCATTTCTCCGCGACGTTCATCGGCATCGGCGGCTGGAATTCGCTGTCGGGCAGATAGGCGAGGTTCTCGCGCGAGCCCGACACGCCGATATATTTCTCGACATAGCTGTACCAGGGCGCGACGTCGTCATAGCCGATCGGCCACTCGCCATCGATGCCGTCGCGCTTGTTCGCCTCGAAATCTGCCGGGCTCCAGCGGAAGCACCAGCGGCCCCAGATCAGCGACTTGCCGCCGACCGCGCCGGAGCGGATCCAGTAGAACTTGCTGCCCTCGTCAAACGCATAGGGGTTCAGCCGGTCGTCATTGTGGAACTCGCGGTTGCTCGGCTGGACATAGCCGTTCTTGGCGATGAAATAGTCGCTGTCCATCAGCGGCTTGGGCATGATGTTGCGCGCCGGCACCTCATAGGCAGGCTTGCCGTCATAGGTGTAGCCCTCGCCATGCTCGACCATCTTGCCGCGGTCGAGCATCAGGACGCGCAGGCCCTTTTCGGTCAGTTCCTTCGCAGCGAACCCGCCGCTGACGCCTGATCCAATGACGATCGCGTCGAACCTGTTGGTCTCGGCCATGATCTTCCTCTCCTAATAAGCTGTCAAAAACGCCCCGTCAGAAACGAAGGGCGCGCAGTGTCCGGAAGCTCGTGGTGATGTCGGGCAGATAGGGCGCTGGGGCCTGGTCGTTCTCGACATAGAAATGCCGGACGCCGGCGCTGGCCTTCAGCTTGAACAGCGCACCGAAATCGACCGTGCCCGCACCGACTGCGGCCATGCTGCGGTCCGGGCGCATGTCCTTGACGTGATAGGCGTAGAGGCGCGGCGACAGGCGCTCGATCAGCGTCGTCAGGTTTTCACCAGCGTGCAGCGCCCAGTAGAGATCGAGTTCGAGCTTCACGAGCGCGGGATCGGTCTCCTTCAGCAGCCGCTCGTACAGGCTGACGCCGCCCGGCTTGGTGGTGAACTCGAAATCATGGTTGTGATAGGCAAAGCCCAGCCCGGCCTTTTTCAGGTCGGTGGCGAACCGGTTGAAGTTCGGCAGCGCCGCGTCCCAGCCCGCCGCGTTGCGATGCTCGTCGGTCATGTAGGGCAGCACGACCGTCGTCGCGCCGAGCGTCTTGGCCATGGTGACCGACTGGTCGAACCGCTGGAGCAGCGCGTCATAGCCGATATGCACCGACGGCGCTTTCAAGCCGAGCGTGTCCATCGTCCGGCGCAGCTTGGCATGGTCCATGCCCTCGAAGCCGCCGCCGCCATATTCGACCTCGCGGTAGCCGATCTGCGCGACCTGCTTGAGCGTCCCGAACGGATCCTTCGAGAAGATGTCGCGGATCGTGTAGAGTTGCAGGCCGATCGCCTTCAACTGTGCGGCCGAGGCGGTGGGGACGAACGCGAGCGCGGCCGCCGCGCCCGAGCCGGCGAGCAGGGTTCTACGGCTGAGGATCATGCGGAATACACCTTGTTGACCTGGGAGTAGGGGAATGCGCCGTTATACTCGCCCGGCACCGGCAGATATTCGCGCTCCTGCGTCATGCCGATCTCCGACGTGTAATAGCCGGTGATCACGAGCTGCCGGAAAGCCTCGAAAAACACGCCGCCCGACGGAAGCTGGTCGTTCATCGCGAGCGTCAGCAGCGCGTCGTGCTGCGCCGCCGTCGCGCGTGCGCCGGGGACCTTATAGTCCTTCACACACCGCGCCTCGATCGCGTCGAGCCCGCCGAGGATCGGCGCGCGGTCCGCCGGCGCGGCCCAGTCGGCGAGCAGCTTCTCGATATAGGCCGGCACGCCCGCCGCGATCGCGCCCGGCGTATCAGTAGTCGGGAGCACGCGTTCGCTGAGCGCGGTCATTAACGCGCGCTGCGGCGCTGTGAACACCGCGACGCTGGGTGGACCTTCGCTGATGACGGGGATGCCCGCCGCGGCGCCGGGCGCCTGCCCGACCCCGGCGGCGCGCGCGATCGGCGCGAATAGCGCGCTGCCGAACATGCCGACGACGCCGGCGAGTGCAGTTCTGCGGTCTATCATTTGCCGTCCTTTCCAAGATCCTGCGCGATCGCCGCCGCGGGCAGCGGGCGGACCCAGATGTTGCGGAACGACACCGGTGAATCGTGATCCTGCAGCTGGATCGGCGCGGCATCCGCGTGCGCGGTGTAGCTGGCGACCTTGCGCCAGATCGTCGTGCCGAGCATCGCCTGATGGTTCTGCACGAGCACGCCGTTCAGCAGCGCGGTGACATAGGCGGGCCGCACGAGGCTGCCATCGGCGGCAAAGCGCGGGCGCTCGAACACGATGTCGTAGGTCTGCCACTCGCCCGGCTTGCGCGCGGCATTCACCAGCGGCGGCTTCCAGCCATAGACCGCGCCGACCGTCCCATCGGCATAGGTCGGGTTCTGCGAGCCATCGAGGATCTGCACTTCGTAGCGCTGCATGAACCAGATGCCGCTGTTGCCGCGATCCTGCGAGCTCTTGGTCGGCGGGTTGGGCGAGCGGAATTCGAGGTGCATCTGCACGTCGCCGAAGCTCTGTTTCGAGACGAGGTTGTTCTCGCCGCCGCTCTTTGCGCGCGACGGGATGGTCAGCGCGCCGTTCGCGATCGGCCAGGCGATGCGATCGGGCTTCCATGCATCAAGCGAACGGCCGTCGAACAGCACGACCGCGTCGGCGGGCGCGCCGCCGGGGGTGGCGGCGGGCGTGACGACGATCGGCGCGGGCCGGTCGGCATCATGGACGCGCCACTGACCGCCGGGCAGCATCGGCGTGTCCTTGAAGCCGGGCTTGTCCTGCGCCGCGACGGGCCCCGTCATCGTCAGCGCCATCGCCGCGATGACGCCCGTCCTCACACACCTCTTCATGCTTTTCCCCCTCATGTCGCGTCGATCTCGCGATAGGCGGCGATCAGGCGATCCTCGCCCGCGCGGCCGGCGATCGAATTGCCGTGTTCCATGCCGATCACGCCGGTGTAGCGTTTCGCCTTCAGCCACTTCACGATCGAGGCGAAGTTGATCTCGCCGGTCGATGGTTCGTTGCGGCCGGGATTGTCGCCGAACTGGATATAGCCGATCTCGCTCCAGCACGTCTCGAGCGTCGCGATCAGGTTCCCCGACTGGATCTGCTCGTGATACAGGTCGGCGAGGACCTTGACCGCCGGGCTGTTGGCGCCGCGCGCGACCGCATAGCCCTGCGACACCGTCTGCATATAGACGCCGGGGTGATTGGTCCGCGTGTTGAGCGGCTCCATCACCATCGCCGCACCCGATGGCGCGACGATATCGCCCGCGCGCCGCATCACGTCGATCACGCGTGCGGTCTGGATATCGACCGGCAGCTTCGGGTCCATGAAGCCGGTGACGACGGTCATCCGCGTCGCGTTGAGACGTTTGGCGACGTCGAGCGAAGCGCGGATATCCGCGAGCAACGCCTCGCGCTCGGCGCCGTCATTGGCCCCCAACAACGGCCGCGACTGCGACCATTTGGGCATGCTGGCGACGAATACGCCCATCGTCATGCCGCGTTGCGCGAGCGCCCTGGCCATCTGCTCCTGCTCGGCCACCGACCGCGTCGCCGCCTCGTTATCCTCCCACGCGGTGAAGCCCTGATCAGCGGCATAGGCGATCTGTTCGATCCGCCCCCCGCGACTGGCGAAGCTGCCCTCGTGCGGCGCATAGGCCAGCGAGAAGCGCGCCGCATTGCTGCTGCGGCGTTGCCCCGCGGCGATCCCCGGCACCAGCGGCGCGGCGGCGGCGGCGCCAAGCAACGTCCTGCGCGAGAGCGTCATGCGACTATCACCGTCATTTCGAGCCCTCTGCCTTGAGATACGCGATGATCGCCGCGCGCTTCGCCGGATCGGGGGTGGCGATCGGCATGCGCGTGCCGGGCACCTTCTTCTGAGGCGCGGCGAGATAGTCGTTCAGCGTCTGCTCGTCCCAGCGCAGCTTCGACGCCTTCATCGCGGGCGAATAGTTGAAGCCGGGTACCGCTGCGGCGGCACGACCGACCACGCCGTAGAGATTGGGGCCGATGCCGTTGCGGCCGCCCTTCACGACGGTGTGGCAGGCGCGGCACGCGGCGAACGCGGGCGGCGAGGTCGCGGTCGACTGGGCGGTGGTCGGCGCGGACACCGTGACCGCGGCAACCGCCGCGATACTTCCCGCAACCAGAGCCATGAGCAGCTTCATTCATTCTCTCCCGGAGTCACTAAAGTCCATTTCTGGTCCGATCCCGCGTTGGCGATCACCGCCTCGATGAAGCGCATCGTGCGCAGGCCATCGGTCACGCCCGGACACCAGCGATCGTCATCGCCGCGGATCGCCGCGGCGAAGGCGCGGTACAGGTTGGCGAACGCCTCGATATAGCCCTCGGGATGCCCCGCGGGGGTGCGTGTCAACGCGGCCACGCCGTCGTGCAGTCCGGGGCCACCGGTCCGCACGATCTCGGCCGGACGATCGAGCCAGCGTAGCGTCAGCGTGTTGGGCTCCATCTGCGCCCAGTCGAGCCCGCCGCGCTCGCCGTGGATGCGCAGCCGCAGCCCGTTCTCCTCGCCAGCCGCAACCTGGCTCGCCTTGAGCACGCCGCGCGCGCCGCCCTCGAACCGGAGTAATGCGCTTACGTCATCGTCGAGCCGGCGGCCTTCGACATGCGTGGTCAGATCGGCGGACACCGAGTGCACCGACAGCCCCGAGACATGCTCGGCAAGCTGGAATGCGTGCGTGCCGATGTCGCCGAGGCACCCGCCAAGCCCGGCGCGCGCGGGATCGGTGCGCCATTCGGCCTGCTTGTTGCCGTCGGTATCGATCGCTCGGCTGAGCCAGCCCTGCAGATATTCGACCTGGACGAGCCGGATCGCGCCGAAGTCGCCGCGTGCGACCCGCGCGCGCGCCTCCTCGATCAGCGGATAGCCGCTATATGTGAACGCCAGCGCGAACCGGCACCCACTCGCCTTGGCGGCGGCGATCGCCTCGGCCTCGACGACGCTCATTGCCATCGGTTTTTCGCAGAAGACGTGGAAGCCGGCGTCGAGCGCCGCGATCGCCATCGGCGCGTGCAGATGGTTGGGCGTGACGATCGCGAGCGCGTCGATCCGCTGGTCCGATGGCAATGACCGTTCGCGTGCGATCAGCGCGTCGAGCGACGGATAGACGCGCTGCGGCTCGAGCCCGAGCAGCTCCCCGGTCCGCGCGTTACGCCCGCCATCGGTGCTGAACGCACCCGCCACCACGTCCCAGTCGCCGTCGAGCGCGGCCGCCATGCGGTGGACCGCGCCGATGAACGCCCCCTCCCCGCCGCCGACCATGCCAAGCCGCAGCCGCCTCACGACCGGTCCCCCGACAGCCCGAGCAGCGCGCGGATCGCCTCGCGGTCGACGCCGCTGGCGGCGAAGTCGTCGAACGCGCGGTCACCCCGGCGGATCATGTGATCGCGGATGAACGGTGCGCCTTCTCGGGCGCCGTCCTCGGACCGCTTGAGCGCGCACTCCCATTCGAGCACCGCCCAGCCGTCATAGCCATATTGCGCCATCTTGCTAAAGATCGCGGAGAAGTCGACCTGCCCGTCGCCCAGCGAGCGGAACCGGCCCGCGCGGTCGACCCAGTTCTCATACCCGCCATACACGCCCGTTCGCCCGGTCGGGTTGAACTCGGCATCCTTGACGTGGAAGCACGAAATCCGGTCGTGATAGCGGTCGATGAAGTCGAGATAATCGAGCTGCTGCAACACGAAGTGCGACGGATCGAACAGCAGCCGCGCGCGCGGATGGTTGTCGACCGCGGCGAGGAACCGCTCCCAGGTTGCGCCGTCATGGACGTCCTCGCCCGGATGCACTTCGAACGCGCAATCGACGCCCGCCTCCTCGAACACGTCGAGGATCGGGGTCCAGCGACGCGCGAGTTCGGCGAAGGCCTCCTCGATCAGCCCGGCGGGGCGTTGCGGCCAGGGATAGACATAGGGCCATGCCAGCGCGCCCGAGAAGGTCGCATGCGCGGACAGGCCGAGATTGGCGCTGGCGCGCGCGGCGAGCTTGACCTGCTCGACCGCCCATAGCTGCCGCTCGGCAGGCTTGCCGTGGACTTCGGGCGGCGCGAAGCCGTCGAACAGCGTGTCATAGGCGGGGTGGACCGCGACGAGCTGGCCTTGCAGATGCGTCGACAATTCGGTGACTTCGATGCCGTATCTGGTCAACCCGCCACGAAGCTCATCGCAATAGGTCATGCTCTCGGCGGCAAGTTTCAGGTCGATAAGCTGCGAATTGCATGGGATCTGCACGCCGACATAGCCGAGCCCGGCTGCCCATTTCGCCAGCCCGTCGAGCGTGTCGAACGGAGCCTCATCCCCAAGAAACTGGGCGAGGAATATCCCGGGGCCCTTCATGCCGGTCATGCTGCGATCTTCCTGGTGTCGTCGCGAAAGGTGAACTGGAACAGCAGTGCGATCACCGCGGCGGCGATCGCGGGATACCACCACATATGCTGCCAGTCGGCGATGGTAGGCGACGCGGGCAGCTGCGCGTAGAGCAGCGCACCGATCTGCGACCCGAGCAGCATCCCGACGCCGTAAGTGAACAGAGTCAGCATGCCCTGGGCTTGCGCGTTGACGCCCTTCGGGGTCGCGATCGTACCCGTGTAGATCGCGCCGGCGACGAAGAAGAAATCATAGCACACGCCGTGCAGCGCCACGCCGAGATACACCGCCCAGAGCGACGCACCGCCGTCGCCGATCGCGAACAAGGCGTAGCGCAATGCCCACGCCGCCATGCCGACCAGCAGCAGCGGCTTCACGCCAAAGCGGCGGTACAGCCACGGCATCGAGAACATGAACACGAGTTCGGACATTTGCCCGATTGCGAGCGTCCCCCCGACATTGCTGATCCCGGTCGCACCGACATAGGGCGAGGCATAGGCGTAATACATCGCCAGCGGGATCGAGATGAGCGTCGCGCACGTCATGAAGATCAGGAACGAGCGCTGCTTGAGCAGCCCGAACGCCTCGACACAGAACACTTGGCGGAGCACGCTCTCGTCGCGCGGCGCGTCCGAGGCGACGTTGGGCAGTGTGAAGCTGTAAAGTCCCAGCGCGATCGAGACGACCGCCGCGACGCGGAAGATCTCCGGGCTCGCCGACAGGCCCGCCCAGCCAATGATGAGGCCGGCGGTGATCCAGCCGAGCGTCCCGAACGCGCGGACGAACGGAAACTTGTCAGTCCGCTCGCCGAAGCTTTTGAGCGCGATCGTGTTGGCCAGGCCGACGGTCGGCATGTAGAGGATCATGTAGCAGAGCAGCAGCCAGACGAACCCGCTGCCAGCCTCGGGTGTGATCAACGAGGGCAGCGCGAACAGGATCACGCCGCCGACGAGGTGCAGGATCACCATCAGCATCCGCGGGCTGACGTAGCGCGCCGCCGCCATGCCGAGCAGGAACGAGCCGACGATCGACGCGATCGGCCCGACCGAAAAGGCGTTGCCGATCAGATTGCCGATCCCGACGGTCTGCATGACGAGGCCCAAAGTTACGGTCCAGGCGCCCCAGGTGAAGAACTGCATGAACATCATGGCACTCAGGCGGCCAGTCAGCAGGGGCCCGGTCATGGCCTTTGATCCATCATCTGCAACGGCCATCCGATTTCCTCTCCGATCGCAGTTTTACTGCTTGTCGGCCTCGAAGCTACGGAGCCGCGAAACGAATGTAAAGGATTACATCGGATATAGATCGACAGGGTCGACGCGCCGATCCATGACGGCTCGATGCCGACGATCATCGAAGTGGCCGCACTAGCGGGCGTCTCAACCGCCACCGTGTCGCGTGTGCTCAGCCGCCCCGAACAGGTGTCGGAGGAGACCCGGTTGCGCGTGCTCGCGATCGTGCAATCGTCGGGATACACCCCTAACGTCGCCGCGCGCAGCCTGCGGACGTTGCGCGCCGCCAAGATCCTGCTGACCGTCCCCGACATCTCCAACGCGTTCTTCGCCACTGTCATCCGCGGTGCCGAGGAAGCCGCGCGCGATGCGGGCTATTCGGTCGTCGTCGGCGACACGCGGCACGATCCCGAGGTCGAGGATCAATATGCCGACATGCTCTCGCGCCGCGAGGTCGACGGGCTGATCTTCCTCGGCCACCGCCTGCCTGCTCGCCTCGCGCCGCTGCTGGCGCGCAAAGGGACCGCCGCGCCGATCGTCAACGGCTGCGAATACAGCGCCGATCTCGGCGTCCCGAGCGTGCATATCGACAATGCCGCCGCGAGCGCGGATGCGATCGACCACCTGATCGGGCTGGGTCACCGGTCGATCGGCGTCGTCACCGGCCCCGAGATCAGCCCGATCAGCCGCGACCGCCTCGCCGGCGCGATCGCCGCGGCGGAGCGCGCGGGCCTGCGCGACAGGCTGCACATCGCCGTCGGCGACTATTCCGCAGGGTCCGCCATCGACCACACGCGCGACCTGATCGCGCAGGGCGTCACCGCGATCTTCTGCTTCAGCGACGAGATGGCGATGGGGGCACTCAGCGCGATCGGCGATGCGGGGCTGTCCTGCCCGGGCGAAATCTCGGTGATCGGGTTCGACGACCTGCCGCTCGCGCGCTATTTCCAGCCGCCGCTGACGACGATCGCGCAGCCCAAGGGGATGATCGGCCGCCGCACCGTCGAGCTGCTCGTCGACATCCTGCGCGGCGGCGACAGCACGGCCCGACAGGTCACGCTGGACCACACGCTGATCGTCCGCGCCAGCACCGCCGCACCCCGCCGCTGATCGCGCTCGACCGAAAGCGCTATAGCCGCTTGCCGGCGGGCAAACGGCGTATCGCACGCGTTGCAGCGTCCCGCCGCAACCATCTCGGCCATCGCGTCGTTTTCGATGCCGAACAGATCAACTGCGAAACCCGACGGGCCACCGCCCGTGCCGCTGTCGTGCTGGTCACCGACCTACCGTGGCGCAGGCCACCCTATCCTACTCAAGCAGAGCTACCGCCATGACCGAAGTTTCCGTCGTCACCCTCGGCAAGGGGCGCCCCGACCATCTCGTCAACGTCGTGCTTGGCCTGACGCGCCAGACGCTGATGCCGACCGAGCTGATCGTCGCGGTCATGCAGGACGAGCTCTACGTGCTTCCCGACGCGCCGTTTCCGATCCGCCAGATCCAGATCGTCGCCGACCTGCTCCCGCTCGCATCGGCGCGCAACGCCGCCACCCGCGTCGCGACCGGCGAGGTGATCGTGTTCCTCGACATGGATTGCATCCCGACGCCGACTCTGGTCGCGGACTATGCCGGGTTCCTCGCCGGGTTCGACGGGTTGCTGATGGGCGAGGTGCTGTATCTGCCGGGCGGTGCGACCGCTGGCGACTGGTCGTATGACCGGTTCGCCGAGGTCTCGGTCAAGCATTCCGACCGTCGCGGCCCCCCGCCCCAGGGCATCGAGATCTGCACCGACTATCGCTGCTTCTGGTCGCTGAGCTTCGCGATGCGGCGCGCGACGTTCCTCGGGCTGGGCGGTTTCGACGAACGCTATGTCGGCTATGGCGGTGAGGATACCGATTTCGGCAAGGCGATCGACGCGGCGGGCATCCCGATCGCCTGGGTCAAGGGCGCGCTGGCCTATCACCAATACCACCCCCACCACATGCCGCCGGTCCACCATCTCGACAGCGTCGTGCGCAACGCCGAGCTGTTCGAGAGCAAATGGGGCTATCGGACGATGGGCCACTGGCTCCATGCCTTCCGCCTCATGGACCTGATCGACATGACGCCGGGGCGGCCGATCCGCATCCTGCGGCGGCCTGACGCGGCCGATCTCGCGCTGACCGGGCAGCAGAGCCACCAGCCCTATGCCAATACCGCGACCGTCATCCGCTTGCTCGAAGACCGGCTCGCAGCCACCGAGAAAGCTGCAGCCGCCGAATGAGGATTGCGATCCTTTGCCATGTCCGCCAGCCGATCGCGCAGCCCTTTGCCGGGGGTATGGAGTCTCAGTGCTGGCATCTGGCCGCGGGGCTTCAGGCGCGCGGGCACGACATCGTGTTGTTCGCCTCGGGCGACAGCGATCCGCGGTTTTCGATTCAGCCGGTCATTGCCGAGCATTACGAGAAGACCTTCCCCGACGCCGAGCATCGCGGTTTCGCGCCACTCATCGCGCATCTCGATGCCGGTTATGCAGCGGCGTGCGACCGCATCGCTACGGGCGGCTTCGACGTGGTGCACAATAACAGCCTGCATCGCTTTCCGCTCGAGCCGGCGGGGACCGCGCTGGTGCCGACCGTGACGTCGCTCCACGTCCCGCCCTACGATGCGCTGCGCTGGTTCGTGCAGGCGAGCGCGACGCCGAACCACCGCCTGACCACCACCTCGGCACGCCAGCGCGACGCCTGGTGGCCGGACGGCGCGCCGCCCGAGGTCTCCGTGCTGCACAACGGCATCGCGCCGGACGCCTGGCCGTTCGTCGCGCAGGGCGACGGCAGCGCGGTGTGGTGCGGGCGAATGACCCCCGACAAGGCGCCGCATCTCGCGATCGAGGCGGCAAGGATCGCGCAGGTCCCGCTGACGCTGTTCGGACCGGTCGAGGATCGCGCCTATTGGGACGGCGTCGTCGTGCCGCTGCTCGACGGAAGGATCCGCTATGGCGGGCATCTGGAGGCGGCTGCGCTGGCCGCGGCGATCGGGCGGGCGTCGGTATTCGTGTTCACGCCCTGCTGGGACGAGCCGTTCGGGCTGGTCGCGGTCGAGGCGATGGCGTGCGGGCTGCCGGTGGCGACGTTCGACACCGGTGCGGTGCGCGAGATCGTCGGCGATGCGGGATGGTTGGCGCCGACCGGTGACGTCGCGGCACTCGCCGAGGCGATCGCTGCTGCACGGCACGCACCCCGGGCGCCGCAGCGTGCGCGCGTGGAGGCGATGTTCACGCGCGACCGGTGGCTCGATCGATGCGAGGCGTTATACAGCGACGCCTGTAGAGAAAGGGAACCGTCATGACCGATCCTCGGCCGCCACTACCCCCGTTCACCGCCGCAACCGCGATGCAGAAGGTACGCGCGGCGGAGGATGGGTGGAACGGTCGCGATCCGGCGCGGGTCGCGACTGCATACACGCCCGACAGCGTGTGGCGGAACCGCGACGTCTTCCTCACCGGCCGCGCGGCGATCGAGGCGTTCCTGACTGACAAGTGGGTGCGCGAGCAGGAGTATCGGCTGATCAAGGAGCTCTGGGCGTTCACCGACGACCGGATCGCGGTGCGCTTCGCCTATGAGTGGCAGGACGGCGCGGGTCGCTGGTTCCGATCCTATGGCAACGAGAATTGGGCGTTCGATGCCGATGGATTGATGCGCGAACGGCATGCGAGCATCAACGATGTGGCGATCGCGCCGGGCGACCGGCTGTTCCACTGGGATCGCACCGGGGTTCGCCCCGCGGACCATCCAGGGCTTACCGACCTCGGGCTGTAGCCTGCGGATGGCACCGCGCTCGACCGGTCCGGAGATTGCCACGCACGATCCCGAGCCTGCGCGCCGGGGCTTATCGCAGCGACCCCGGCCAACGACATCCGATCCAACGTCAACCACGGAGACGACCCATGACGACGGCCTATGATACCAAGCTCGGCCTCTATATCGCCGGCGAGTGGCTGAGCGGCGAAGGCCGCGAAACGCGCGACGTGCTCAACCCCGCGACCGGCGAAGGCCAGGCGGCACTGCCGCTCGCGAGCGCCGCAGACCTCGACCGCGCGCTCGAGGCGTCGCAGCGCGGGTTCGTCGCGTGGCGCGCGGTGCCGCCCGAGAAGCGCGCGGCGATCCTGGTCCGGACCGCGCAGTTGCTGCGCGAGCGCGGCGACCACATCGCGCGGATCGCGACGCTCGAACAGGGCAAGATCCAGGCCGAGGCGAAGGGCGAGGTCGCGTTCGCCGCCGCGCTGCTCGATTTCCACGCGGCGGAAGCGCAGCGAATCTATGGCCGGGTGCTGTCGCGCCCGTCGGGGTCGCGCAGCCTGGTGCTGCACCAGCCGGTCGGGCCGGTCGCAGCGTTTTGCGCATGGAACTTCCCGATCATGAACGTCGTGCGCAAGATCGCGCCCGCGGTGGCGGCGGGATGCTCGATCATCATCAAGCCGTCCGAGGAGACCGCGGGCAGCGCGGTCGAGGTGATGCGCTGCTTCCAGGATGCGGGGCTGCCCGGCGACGTCGCGCAGTGCGTGTTCGGCGTGCCCGACATGGTGTCGCGCCAGCTGCTCGCCTCGCCGATCACGCGCAAGCTGAGCTTCACCGGATCGGTGCCGGTCGGCAAGGCGCTGATGAAGCTCGCCGCGGATACGATGATGCGCACGACGATGGAGCTGGGTGGGCACGGCCCGGTGCTGGTGTTCGACGACTGCGATCTGGACAAGACGCTCGACACGCTGGTCGCGCACAAGTTTCGCAACGCCGGGCAAGTCTGCGTCGCGCCGACTCGTTTCCATGTCCAGGACGGCATCTACGACCGGTTCGCGGCAGGCTTTGCCGAGCGGACGCGCGGGCTGAAGATCGGCGACGGCATGGATTCGGCCAGCCAGATGGGCCCGATGGCCAATGCTCGCCGCCCCGATGCGATCGCAGAGCTGGTCGGCGACGCGACCAGCCACGGCGCCAAGCTGCTCGCGGGTGGCGAATATGGCGGCCAGGGTGGTTTCTTCTTCCAGCCGACGGTGCTGGCCGACGTGCCGCTGTCGGCACGCGCGATGAACGAGGAGCCGTTCGGGCCGCTCGCGCTGCTCAGCCGCTTCGGAACCGACGACGAGGCGATCGCCGAGGCCAACCGTCTGCCGTTCGGGCTGGCGGCCTATTGCTTCACCGAGAATGGTCGTCGCCAGAACATACTGGGTGATGCGATCGAAGCCGGCATGATCGCGATCAACAACGTCCGGCTGAGCTATCCGGACAGCCCGTTCGGCGGGGTGAAGGAAAGCGGCCACGGATCCGAGGATGGTCCCGAAGGCATCGCCGCGCATCTGATCACCAAGGCCGTGCATATCAGCTGACCCGGGCGGTGATTGACGGGGGCGACCAAGTTCGGCGCCCCCGAGCGACCGCAATAGGCAAGCGTGACGCAGGGGTTTCTGTCCCAGGACGGAAGCCCCTTTTCGTTGCGCGCCCAGGCGATCGCACCGCATGGCGCGCTAGGCTGCGCAGCCTGCCGGGCGCCACGGCTTGAGACAAAATTGCAACAAAACATCAGAACCGTTCAGTCCGGACGCATTTTAGATTGTAATAATACCCCCACTATGGCGAATTGTTGCAATATTGTTTCCCGCCGGGTGATCCCTCGGTGGGGATCGCAGCGCATCGTCGCTATGCCGGAAAAGGGGGTTCGAGTTGCGCTTTGCCATCTGTCTTCCCGTCGCCGTCCCGGCACTACGATGCGTCGCGGCGGGTTGATGCGCGGGTCTGCGACCCTCACGGCAATTCCCGCCGGCAATCCCCATTTTACCCATCGGTATCTCATCCATCGGCGTCTGGACCGCGTGCGCTCCGCCGCGCGCCCCGCCGGTTCGACAAATCTCTCCGTGCAGCGCCCGCTGCCACGCGCCTTGCCGCGGACAGCTGGGCTCATTGGGCTGCAGCCCGAGCCGCGCCGCACGCGCGCCACCGATTACAAAGACACTCGCAGCCACGCCGAACGCAATCGGCGGTCCAAAGCGAGGTCGCATTAGGGGCGGATCCTGACGGCTACTTTTAAAGGGGCTTAGGATAATGAAATACACGACCTCAACCGTCGCAATGGCGGTCGCCTTGCTGTCCGGATCCCCAGCCTATGCCGCCGTCGCAGGTGCGGGGCAGGACGCCGTCCCGGCGCCGGCGCAAGACACGACGCCGCAAGCCGTCGCACCCGTCGAGGACGAACCGGCCGGCGACATCCTCGTCCTCGGCACGCGACGCACCGACCGGACGCTCGCCAACTCGCCCTCGCCGGTCGACATCATCAGTTCGGCCGACCTGACGACGCAGCCCGCTGCGAACATGATCGATGCGCTCAAGAACATCGTCCCCTCCTTCTATGCCGGGCAAAACTCGATCTCGGACGCGTCGACCTTCGTGCGCTCGCCTTCACTGCGGGGGCTGTCGGGCGACCAGGTGCTCGTGATGCTCAACGGCAAGCGCTACAATCGATCGGCGCTGGTGCAGGTCTATGGCGGCAGCGACACCGGGCTCGGCCGCGGCGCGCAGGGGCCCGACATTTCGGCGATCCCGTCGCTCGCGATCGGCAATCTGCAGGTGCTGCGCGAAGGCGCGACCGCGCAATATGGCTCCGATGCGATCGCGGGCGTGCTGAACTACGGCCTGCGAGAGGATCAGGGGATCGAACTGGTCGGGCGCCTCGGCCAATATTATGCGGGCGACGGCGAAAGCTACCAGATCGCGGGCAATGCCGGCATCAAGGGCGACTGGGGCTTCATCAACGCGACCGGCGAATATGTCGACGAGGGACAGACCAGCCGTGGCCGGACTCGCCCGTCGGCCGCGAACTTCGCGCAGAACTTCCCCGCGCTGGCATCGCAACTGCCCAATTATCCGCTGCCGGTGCAGATCTGGGGCAATTCGCCCTCGCATGGCTTCAAGTCGGTGCTGAACGCGGCGATCAACGTCACGCCCGACAGCAAGCTGTATTTCTTCGGCAACTTTGCGGAGAGCAAGGGCAACCAGAGCTTCAACTATCGCGCCCCGGTGAGCAGCACCGCGGTCGACACGAACGGCGTCGTGCGCAATCAGAACGCGAACGGCGCGTTCAACAACACGTTCTTCCTCACCCCCTGCCCCGCCGGCAACGCGACCTGCCCGAGCGGCGGCTTCGTGCGCGACGGCAACACGTTCAAGTTCGGGCAGCTGTATCCGGCGGGCTTCACGCCGCGCTTCGTCGGCAAGACTCAGCAACTCTATGGCGTGCTGGGCTATAAGGGCACGAGCGGCGACTTCACCTACGACCTCTCGGGCACGCTGGCGCGCAACAAGCTGTCTCTGTCGATGTATAATTCGGCCAACTTCTCCTACGGGCCGGCGACGCAGACGAGCTTCGATTTCGGCGACCTGATCCAGAAGGAGGTGAACTTCAACGCCGACTTCACCTATGCGGCGGAGGTCGGACTGGCGGCGCCGCTGACGATCTCGGCAGGTGGCGAATTCCGCAAGGAAACCTACGAACAGACCGCGGGCGACCTGCAATCCTATAGCGCGGGGCCCTATGCCGTCGCGCAGCAACTCTACACGCTGACCGCGCCGGGGGTGTACACCTTCTCTGGCACGACCGCGGCGCAAGGCGTCGGCGCCAGCGGCTATGCCGGTACCAGCCCGGCCACCGCGGGCAGTTTCGACCAGAAGGCCTATGCCGCCTATGTCGGCCTCGAAACCGATATCACCGACGCGCTGACGGTCGGCGCGGCGGGCCGGTACGAGCATTACAACACGTTCGGCAGCGCCTGGGTCGGCAAGGTCAACGCGCTCTACAAGTTCGTCGAAGGCTTCTCGGTTCGCGGCAGCGTCGGCACCGGCTTCCACGCACCGTCGCCAGGCCAGTCGAACGTCTCGATCGTGACGACGTCGTTCAACGGCGGCAACGCGTTCCAGGCCGGCACCTATCCGGTCGGCAGCGCACCCGCGCAATATTACGGGGCCGAGCCGCTGACCCCGGAAAAATCGACCAACTACGGCCTCGGCGTCATCCTGGAGCCGGTCCGCGGTCTCACGGTCACGGTCGATGGGTATCAGATCGACCTGCGCAACCGGATCGGCCTGACCTCGCCGTTCATCGTCACCGCCGCGGATCTCGCAGCGCAACCTTCGCTGCAGGCCGTCGGCATCGACGGGCAGGTGCAGTATTTCACCAACGGCTTCAAGACGCGGACCCGCGGCGTCGACGTCGTCGGCACCTACCGCACCAAGCTGAGCGAGGCGCAGCTCAATTTCACGCTCGCCTATAACTACAACAAGACCAAGGTCACCGACTATGACGCCCGCGTCATCAACTTCCCGATCCTGATCGATGCGGAAAACCTCGCGCCGAAGCATCGCATCGTCTTCAACGCCAATTGGGCGCTGGGCAATTTCAGCTTCAACGTCCGCGAGAATTACTACAGTTCGTTCACCGCGGCGCAGGATTACGGCGTGACCAACATCGTCACCAACGGCGTCGTGACTGGGGCGACGCCCAACCAGGTCTTCGGCGGCAAGTTCGTCACCGATCTGGAGATGAGCTACACCTTCGCCGAGCATTTCACGCTGTCGATCGGCGCGCAGAACTTCACCGACGAGCATCCCGACCGGCTCGCCGCGAACAGCACGGTACAGCTCTACCCGCTCACCGGCGGCACGTCCGACGGTCAGGTCTATCCCCGTGGAGGTGGCCCGTTCGGGTTCAACGGCGGCTTCTACTACACGCGCCTGCGCGTGAAATACTGATCCGGACAGGGGCGCTTTACGCGTCCCTGTCAACGCGCGTGGTTACCGGAGATCGCAACGGCGGCATGCCCGAGGTCGATACCCGTCAGCTACCGCGGCCCCGTCGCAAGACCGCACGTGCCGGTGGCACGTGCGGCAGGGTTTGGCGGCTCAGCGCTTGACGCGTGTCGCCATCAGCGCGTTGCCCTGGTCCGCCGCGACCGAGCTGGCGGATCGCCCTGCGGCGTCCTGGATCGTGCGATCGGCACCCGCTGCCAGCAGCATGTCGACCTGATGCGTGCGGTTGAACAGCGAGGCCATCATCAGCGCGGTCTGGCCGGCGGTGTTGCGCGCATTGACGTCGCAGCCGGCCTTCAGCAGGCGCGCGGCGATCGCGTCCTCGCCCTTGAAGGCGACGCCCATCTGCGCGGTGTTGCCCTGGTCGCGATCCGGGCGGCAAGCGTTCGCGCCCTTGGCGATCAGCGCATCGACGGTCGCCGCCTGCCCGTTATAGGCGGCCAGGATCACCGGTGTGAAACCGCGATCGTCATAGGCGTTGATGTCCGCACCCGCCTTGACGAGCGGATCGATCATGTCGGTGCGACCTAGCCGGGCGGCGTCGAACAGCAATTGCTGGCGGCGCTCCGGCGATGGCAGCGCAACCGGCATGGTGGCAGGCGCGGCCTGCGGGGCCGCGAGGCTAGCGAACGCGGCGAAGAATATCAGCATCGTGAGTCTCGTTTCCTGATCGACGAGGTCGGGGACACGGACCACGCCGCGCCCCCTGCCCCGCTTTAGCGACGCGTGGTCTGCGCCGGATTGGCGGCGCGATAGTCCGCGACGGCGCGCGAAACGTCCGCCATCGGCACGTTGACCGCGGTCGCGAGGCGCGTGCCGAAATCCTGGTCCGCCTGGTAGAAATAGCTGACCATGATCGTCTTCGTCCGAGCCGACGTCACGACGTTGAGATCCCCCGCCAGGTTGGTGACGAGATCGGCGCGATCCTGCGCGCTCAGCGCACGGTAGAACGCACCCGCCTGCGCAAAGTTGTTGGTCTTCGCGATCGGCTTGGCGTCGACCATCGCATCCACCGCATAGGTCGAGGCGCGGTACCGGGCATCGGTCGATTTCGCGGCGGTCGCGGCCGGGAAATAGTTCACGTCCGAGGTCCGCGTGGCGTGATCGAGCTGGCCGTCCTGGTTGTTGTTGACGACACTGGCGAGCGGCCGGTTGACCGGCAGCTGCATCACGTTCGCGCCGATCCGGTGCCGCTGCGTGTCCGAATAGGAGAACAGCCGCCCCTGGAGCATGCGATCGGGCGATGCCTCGATCCCCGGCACCATGTTGGCGGGCGCGAACGCCGACTGTTCGGTGAACTCGAAAAAGTTGGTCGGCACCTTGTTGAGCGTCATCTCGCCGATCTTGCGGAACGGCACGCCCAGCCACTCCTTGGTATCGTCGAACGGGTTATAGTCGAGCTTGGCGAACTCGGACGGCTTCATCGTCTGGACCATCAGATCCCAGACGGGGAAATCGCCCTTCGCGATCTCGCCATAGAGATCGTCGGTCAGATAGTTCCACGACGCGGTCGCGACCTGCGCGCCGTTGAGGTTCTTCACGCCCTGCCGGCTGATCCAGCGGAACTTGGCGAACACCGTCTCGCCCTTGGCGTTGACCAGCTTGAACGCGTGGACGCCGTTGCCATCCATCGTGCGGTACGACGCGGGCGTGCCGAGGTTCGAATAGACGTGCGCGAGCATGTTGGTCGCCTCGGGCGTGGCCGAGAAGAAATCGAAGAAGCGGTTGGGATCCTGCTTGTTGGTGACCGGCGAGGGTTTCAGCGAATGGATCATGTCCGGGAACTGGATCGCGTCGCGGATGAAGAAGATCGGCAGGTTGTTGCCGACGAGATCCCAATTGCCCTGATCGGTGTAGAACTTGGTCGCGAAGCCGCGCGGATCGCGCATCCCCTCGGGGCTGCCCGACGGATGGATCACGGTCGAGAAGCGGACGAACACCGGCGTCTGCTTGCCCGACGCGAACAGCGATGCGCTGGTGATGTTGGAGATGTCCGCGGTGGCGGTGAAGACGCCGTGCGCGCCGGTGCCGCGGGCGTGGACGACCCGCTCGGGCTCACGCTCGCGATCGAACCGGGCGAGCTTCTCGATCAGCGTGGTGTCCTCGAGCAGAACCGGGCCGAAGTCGCCCGCCGCCTTCGAGTGGCGGTTCTCGCCGATCGGCGCGCCATTGTCGCGAGTCATCTGCGGGGTTGCGGCGCTGCCTGCGTCGCCCTTGGCATCGACGGTCCCGGCGACACCGGCCTGCGCGAGCGCGGGCTTGCCTGCGCTGACCGGAGCGGCCGCGGTGGTCATCCGGGTCTCGGCCTGCGTGTCGGCAACCGGCATCGTCTGCGCGGCGGCCGGAGCCATGAGGGCGCTGGTGGAGGCGGCAGCGAGCAGCATCGCCGCCATCGCCTGACGGCTGTTCAAGTTCTTCATCGGGACCCTCTGTCTGTGCACGCGTACGGCGACGCATGCCCGCACAGGACGTGCGGCAAGTCAGGTCCTTTGATCGAACGATCGCGGCTTCCGAAACGGGGAATCTGGATGTCTGCAATCGATCGACTCGATCGATCATGGCCGGACTCGTCAGCGCGCGCGGCCCCGGCGGCGCGTCAATTGCCGTCGGCGTCGACCGTGAAGACCATCGGCTTGCCGCGCGATTCGGGTTCCCAGCCGGCCCCCAGCGCCGCGCGCACGCCGCGCGCGACGAGCGCGTCGCTGACCTGGAGGCGCCCGCGCTGCAGGCCCTTGAGCAGGCGCATCGGCGGCGGAAACTCCAGGATCGCGGCGCGCTGCGTGTCCTTCTGCACCAGCGACACCATCATGCCCTTCCACCCGTCGGCGTCCGACCATTGCGGCTCGCGCTGGAGCTGCCATTCATATTTGACCCCGTCGACCTCGACGATACTGGTTCCGCTGCGGATGTTGAGCATGTCGCCCCGCCTAGCAGGCTGACGCGTCCAGGCTAGTGCAAGACGACGCGCGGGCGGCAGTCAGTGCGGCGTGACCGGCGACACGCTGGCGAGCAGGTGCGTCGTGAAGTCCGACAGCGGGCAAGAATCACCGCAACCGGCGATGCGGATCGCGGCGATCTCGGGCGGTGCGTCGATCGACAGCGGCGTGCGGCGACGCATCTGATCGAGCCCTTGCGCGACGTAGCGGATACGGACGGCCTGCTGCCCGGTCGCGGCGACACGCCAGACTTCGAAGACGAGCCCGCCACCGGGGGCCGCTTCGCCCGCGGCATAATCGCCAAGCTTCCAGTCGAGGCCGAGCAGTCCGGCGAGCATCGTCACCGTCCCGTCATGGCCGCTGAGGACGACGATCTTCTCGCCGTCGCCGATCGGATCGGCCAGCGCGGTGACGCCGGCGCCGCGCTGGAGCGTCGCGAGCAGCCGCATCGCGAGATAGCTGCTGGTCTGGCGGCCGACCTCAGGGGTGCGGGTGCGCAGGTCGATGCCCGCACCGTGCACGACGAGCGCGCGGCCGATCGTCGCCGCATCGATCCCGCGCCAGCCGTCGAACGCGAGCCCGTCGGCATAGGCCATGACGAGGCTCTCGGCGATGCCAGCGACCTGCAGGCTGGGCGAGGTGAGATCGGGTTTGCCGCCGTCGATCCGCATCGCGATGGGCGTATCGCCGAGCCGGCGCTGGACCTTCGCACGCTCGGCCGACGCGCAGGGGATGCGGCGGCATTGCAGCATCAGCGCCTCGAACCGATCGCGGTCGGGGGTCTGCCGCGCGTCCCACGCCGCGAGATCGCCGTCGACACGCGCGGAGATCGCCGCGAGCATCCGCGGGGCGTCGAGCGGCGCGAGCGGCGTCTGCGGCGCCTCGAACAGCGGATCGGGTGCCGCAGCGGACTGGTGGATCGCCGGCGCGCATCCCGGCGTGAGGCCGGCGGCGAGTGCAGTCGCGGTCGCCTCGGTGCGCTGCGTATGGTTCGCCCAGTAATAGACCGCGCAGTCGCTCGCGCCGAGCAGGCCCAGCTGCCGGTAGTACGCGGCGTACCAGCCGCCGAGCATCGTCACGAGCGTCGCGCCATTGGCGGTCAAATGCCCCGCGGGCACCGCGAAGCGCGGCCAGGCGCGGCGGCTGTAGCGGCCGAGCTCCTCGGGGCTGGACATCGCGCTGCGGACGCCGTGGCGCATGACGATGACGACGCGTTCGAGCTTGTCCTTTGGCGGCGGTGGCGGGGTCTGTGCCACCGCCATCGTCGAGGCGACCAGCGCCAGGCCGGCCGCGAGCGAGGCGATCCGCATCAGAACTTCGCCCTGACGCCGGCGGTGAGCGTGCGGCCGTAATCGGTATAGCCCGCGAACTGGTTGTCGCGGACATACTGCCATTGCACGCCGCCGGCCATGTTGATGCCCTGCACGACGAAGGTGACGTTCGGCGTCACCTTGTACGACATGTCGAAGTCGAGGCTGCCGAACGCGCTGTCGTTGTTCGCGGCGAGCCCGGCGCCGCCGACGTCGCGCAGCACGTTGCCGCGCCAGCTGTAGCTGACGCGCGCGCCGATGCGGTCCTTCTCGTAGAAGGCGGTCAGGTTGAAGCTGTCCTTGGCGACATCGACCAGCGCATCGCGGAACGTGCCGCCGGTCGCCAGCGCATAGGTGCCGCCGGTCTTGGTGTGCGTGTAGTTGGCCTGCGCGCCAAGGCCGTCGAACGGTGCAGGCAGCATCTTGAACAGCTGCTGATAGGCGATCTCGATCCCGGCGACATAGGCGTCGCCGCCGTTCTTGGGCGCGGTCAGGCGATAGGTCTGGCCGTCGAGGACGAAGTCGCGCGTCTGCTGGAACACGAAGGTCGTGATGGCCTTGTAGAATGCGCCGCCGACCAGCGCGCTGCCTGGCGCGAAATACCATTCGGCCGTGGCGTCATATTGCCACGCCTCGAACGGCTTCAGCTCGGGGTTGCCGCCGACCGCGGTGAGGACGGTCGGGCTCGAATTGATCGTCAGGCGCGGCGCCAGATCGGCGAGCGATGGCCGGGTGATGACCTTCGACGCGGCAAAGCGCATTTGCAGATCGGGCGAGACCTCGGCGACCAGATTGAGCGAGGGCAGAAAATTGTCATAGGTCTTGTCGTAGGTGACGGGCAGCGCGACCTTGCCGTCATCGGCATAGCCCGACGAGGTCTGGCGAGTCCGGGCATAGCGGACGCCGATATCCCCGCGCACCGCGACGCCGCCAAGCGGGAACGCGAAATCGGCCATGCCATAGCCCGCGACGATCTCCTCGCCGATCGCATAGCTGTTGCGCAGATCGCCGCGCGCGAGCGGGGCGGCGAGCAGCGCCTCCTTGCCGGTGGCGGCGGCGAGGAACTTGGCCGGATCGGGTATTGCCCAGCTAGTGGGCAGATCGCCCTTCGCGCCATCCAGGAAATCGTCGACGGGGAACGGCACGAAATAGCTCGCGTCGAAATATTTGCCCGTGATGCCGCTGGTGAAGTTGATGTCGCGGCGATCATAGGCGCGCGTGCGCTTCTGGTATTTCACGCCCGCATGCAGCGCGCTGACGACGCCGGTCAGGTCGCGCGTCACATCGAGTTTGGCGGCGCGCTCCCGGTCCTTGGAGTCGTTGACGCGGTATTCGATCCGCCGTCCGGGCAGCAGCGCCGGGTTCGAGAGATCGGCGTTCAGCAGCGTGACGTTGGGCAGCCGGTCGCCCGCCTTGCCGAAATCGAACGTCGTCGCGCCGACCGTGCCGAGCAGGCGGGTGCGGTAGATCGGCTCGGGCGTGTTCGAATAGGCCTGGCCGATGCTGCCGTCCGCGGCGATCGTCCAGCCGCCGGCCTGCCACTTGGCGTTCGTGCCGACCAGCCAGTTCTTGTACTGGAGCACCGACGTCTCGCGACCGATCTGCGTGGTCGAGGCGGTCGTCGTCGCGCCGGTCAGCACGCCGTTCTCGATCACCGCGCTGCCCGGCACGATCCCGCGCGGCAGGTTGGATCCGTCCGCCGCGGAATAGGTCAGCTCGTCATAGGCGACGTTCAGCCGGCTCCAGAGCCCGTCGACGTTCAGCTCGAACCGGTCGTCGGGCTTCCACTGGACCGCGCCGTTGATGCCGATCCGGTCGCGATTCTCGCGTTCGAGCGTCGGGCGGATCGCGGTGGGGATCAGGATCGTCGCGCTGTCGAGCGAGCCGTTGCCGTCGGTGTCGATCTTGCCGTCCGCCCAGCCGACGCCGGTGATGCGGTCCTGCCGCGTGGTGCGCTCGTCATAGACGCCCGCGATCAGCGCGCCGAACTTGCCGTCCGGGCTTGCCCAGCTCGCCATGCCCGACAGCCGCGGATCGACCGCACCGGCGAGCCGCGGCGAACTGGCGGTCGCCGACAGCGCGAGCACGGGTTTCTTCAGGTCGAGCGGGCGGAAGGTGCGCAGGTTGACGATGCCGCCGATGCCGCCTTCGTCGAGGCTCGCGCGCGGGCTCTTGATCACCTCGACCGCGGACATGAGTTCGGAGGGGAGCGTGTCGAAACGGAACTGGCGCCCGCTCTGGCCGCTGTCGCGGACATTCTCGTTCACCGCGACCGAGCGGTCGTTGAGCGTCACCACCTGGAAATTGGCGCCGAGCCCGCGGATCCGAACGAACACGCCCTCGCCGCGATCGCGGACGATCGAGACGCCGGGGACGCGCTGCAAAGCCTCGGCGATGTTCTGCGCGGGGAACTTGCCGATATCCTCGGCCTTGACGACGTCGATGACGTTGGTCGCCTTGCGCTTTTGCGCGAGTGCGGTGGTGAGGCTGCTCGCATAGCCAGTGACGACGACGTCGGCGGTTTCGGCTGGGCCGGTGTCATCGGGGCGCGACGCGGTCGCGACCGTCTGCGGCGGAGCAACGGTCGCGGCCACAAGCAACGCGCCATTGGGGTCACGACGCACGGTGAGTCGCGTGCCGGCGATCAGCCGCTCGACCGCGGCGTGCGGCAGCATCGTGCCGTTGAGCGCAGGCGCGGTCATCCCGGCGACCGCGGCGGGAGTGAACAGGATGTCGGTGCCGCTCTGGCGGGCCAGCGCCTCGAGCGCCCTGCCGAGCGGCTGCTTGGTGAGATGGACGGTCACGGGACGCGCCTGCGCGCTGGCGGCGGTGGCGAGAAAACTGGTCGACAGCGCAGCGAAGGCGGCGCCCAGCACGAACGATCGGCGCAGGCGCCGGCGATTGGTCGTCACGGTGTTCATCCCCCCAAGGAAGGCGGCGATGGTGCCGCACCTCCTCGACGGGCGAGGATCGATCTACCCCACCCCCCGCGTCGAAATTTATCCGCCGAGCAGGACCGCGCCGTCGATCGTGCGCACCCGCACCGCAAGCAGCGTCCCGAGCGAGCGGCCGAGCGCGACATTGTCGCCCATCCGGTACATGCCGCTGACTCGCAGCCGGGCGACTGCGGGATCGGCGATCACCAGCCGGGTCGCACTGTAGCGGTTCGCCTCCTCGGCGACCGTCGCGAGGCTATCGTCGTGGAACGCCGCGCGGCCGCTGGTCCAGGCCTGCGTCGCGGCGAGGTCGGGTCGGTCGATCCGGCCCTGCGCCAGTCGCTCGCCCCCCGTGATCCGCCGCGTTGCGCCCAGCGCTGCGCTCCCCTCGATCGCGGTGACGGCGACGCGGTCGTCGCGGTCGCGGCGCAGGTCGAACCGCCCCGCCTGCGCGGTCAGGTCCCCCTGCCCCGCGTCGATCGTGAACGGCACCGTCAGCGCCGCCACGGTCAGGTCGATGCGGCCGTGCGCCAGCCAGAGCCGCCGCCGCGCGGCCGTCGCGATGACGCGCACGCGGGTCGTCGCATCGAGCAGCAGCGACGATCCGTCCTGCAACGCGATCCGCCGCTGTTCGCCGATCCCCGTCTCGTACGGCGTGGCGGCATGCGCGGCCTGGAACGCGATCGTCCCGCCTGCGGTGGTCGCCGTCAGCGCGACGAGACTCGCGATCGCGCGGCGCCGCGTGACGGGCGCGCGCGATGGCGCCGTTCCCGGAACCATGTCCCACAGGTCAGTGGCACGTTCGAACCGCGCGGCGTGATCGGGGTTCGCGGCGAGCCAGGTGCGGAAGTCGGCTGCGTCTCGCGCGGTGGAGTCATCGGCGTTGAGCCGTGCGATCCACTCGGCCGCGCTGCGGTTTACATCGCCATGGGACGTATCGCCGGGGTTCGGGGAGCGGCGGCCGGGCATCGCGAAACTCACCAACCCTCCGTCCAATCGGCCAGGAAGCTCATCGCCTTGGCCATGTGCTTCTCGACCGCGCTTTGGCTGATGTCCAGTCGCTCGGCAATCTCGCGATATTTATGGCCATCGAGGCGTTGCATCAGGAATATCTCGCGGGTGCGCGGACTGAGGCGGTCGATGCCGTCGCGGACGCGCGCGAGCCGTGCCCGCGCGATCATCACCTCGTCCTGGATCGGCGAGGGATCGCGCAGCCGGTCGATCGAGTCCGCCGCGTCGCCATGCCCGCGCACCGCCTCGCGCCGAAACGCATCGCGCCCCCGGTTGACCGCGGCATGCACCAGGAACGCCTCGTCGTTGCGCGGCGCGGCGGCGAGCGTCGCCATGCTGACATAGGCATTGTGCAGCAGATCCTCGCCATCGGCCCGCCGCGTCAGCCGCTCGACCTGCGCACGCAACCGCGACCAACCCTGCCAGAGGCGGCCGGGCGCGGGATCGGTCGTGGTGAGGTTGGCCGCGGTCATCCCCCCAGCCGGTATGCGGCCGGGGGTACAGTTTGATGACGTCGCAGGGACGGATCAGTGACACGGGCACGGCCGGTCGCGATCCGCGGGTTTTAGTCGACGGTACCGGTGTGCATCAGGCCGCGCACGTCGTCGGCGAGCTGGTTATTGGCGCCGAGCCGCTCGATCAGCTGCGCCTGGCGGCTGCCGCGAAGCCCGGCGGTGGTCAGCTGCTTGTCGCGGACATAGGTATAGACGCCGCTGACCGCGAATGCCGAGACATAAGCGATATGCGCCTGCTGTGCGGCGTGTGTCGCGGTGAACGTGTCGGATTCGAAGAACGCGCGGCGTGTCAGCGGGCTTTCGAAGGCGAGCTCGAGCACCGCGATCAAGGAGCGCTCGGCGGGCACTTCGTGATCGACGTTGGGCGCCGGCGGAGCGGGTTCGGCATTGTCGTAGCGTTCCGGCAAATGCAGCCGCAGCTTCAGCACCGCGGCGTCGGCGGCGAGCGTCTCGGCAAACTCGGTCATGAACGTTGCGAACGTTTCGGCGTCGCTGCCCGCCGCGCCGATATGGACATGGATGCGGTCGAACCCGTCGTCGCCATTGGGGATCGGATCGGCGAAGCGGTCGACCAACGTGCGCGATCCGTCGGGCAACGCATAGGCGACGGTGGCCGCGAACATGTTCTGCTCGTCCGCGAACAGGATGTGGCTGGCCGCGTTGAAGACGTCCTGGTCGGCCTTCGATGCGAAACCGATCTCCACCCCGCCGTCGAGTTCATAGTCCGCGAACGGCGCGATACCATCGATCACGGGCCAGAGATGCGCATCCTGTTCGCGGTCGAGATGGTTCTGGACGTACCAGGCGAGGCCCGGGATGCGCGAGCAAAGCGGGCCATGAACGTCGCGCCAATAGGTCGCGAAGACGTCGTGCGGCACGCGCGGGCGGCGCAGCACGGTGGTGTAGCTGTTGATCGCGATGCTCGCATCGCGCGCGGCATAATCGGTGGTGGTGGAAACCTTGGGCATGGGGGACATCCTGATGATGAAGGGGGCTTAACGCGCGTCGGTCGGAAAATGTGGCAGGACGTAGGTCGCGAGTTCGTCGGCGACGTCCGCGAACGGACGGCGCGACGGCTTGGGGTTGAGCGCAACATGCGCGACGCCCTCGTCACGCTGGCGCTGCCACAGCGCGATCAGCGCGTTGCGGCCGCTCCGGATGCCGCCGGCGGCATAGGTCAGCGGCGCATCCGGGTCAGCGAGCAGATCGAACATCGCGCCATAGCCGTAAGGCTTGTACGCGCCGCCCGCGGTCGCGCTGCGCCACCGCGCCAGCACGTCGGGCAGACGCCGGGCGTCGCTGAGATGCCAGATCCACCCGTCGGTATTGGCGCCCAGCCACTCCAGCGTCTGCCCGGCGCGTCCGATCGCGAGGATC
Organism: Sphingomonas aurantiaca; assembly: GCF_003050705.1. GTDB lineage: Bacteria > Pseudomonadota > Alphaproteobacteria > Sphingomonadales > Sphingomonadaceae > Sphingomonas > Sphingomonas aurantiaca. The sequence goes on from NZ_QAOG01000005.1 coordinate 123,856, forward strand.
GGCAGGCGCGGCCCGACCGGCTTGGGCACCATGTCGATCGTGCCGTCGAGCGTTCCGTAATGCGCCGACGCATGCCGGGCGAAGGATTGCTCAGTCGCCGCGCGGATGACGCCGATCGCATCGCGGTAGCGTTCGGGACGGTCGCCGAGATCGCTGTCGAACGCGGTGAACTCGGACGGACGATCGCCCGTCGACAGCCCGAGCAGGAACCGTCCGCCGAGCAGCTGATCGACGCTCGCCGCCTGCTTGGCGACGATCAGCGGGTCGCGCAGCGGCAGGACGATCCCCGCCGTACCGATCGCGATCCGCGTCGTCTGCGCGGCCAGCCAGCCGGCATAGACCATCGGATCGAGGACCTGCCCGACATCGCCGAAGCTCGGATCGTAGAACGGCACGTCGCGCAACCAGATCGCCGCGAAATCGAGCGCATCGACCTTGCGCGCCAGCGCCGCGTGATCCGCGAGCGTCGGCCATGGCGCATCCGGATACGCCTCGAGCGGGGCGATGAAGCCAAGGGTCAGCCGGCCGGGCTGGAACACGCGCGCATAAGCGGCGTGTCCGGCCAGATCCGCGGCCACCGCATCCGGACGCGTGTCCATCAGCTCGCGCCCTGGCTCTTGAGGCGGTTCACGACCGGCGTGACCAGCACCGCGAGGATCGCGATCGCGGCGGCGACATAGCCGACCGCGCCGAGCCCCAGATGCTGGATCACCGAGCCGCCGATGATCGCGCCGAGGCCGATGCCGGCATTGGCCATCGACACGTTGAGCGTGCCCGCCAGCGCCTGCGCATGGCTCGCCGACTGCATCACGCGCACCTGACAGATCGGATAGAGCGCGGTGTTGGCGATGCCCCAGACGGCGAGCGCGACAGCCAGCCAGACATGCGACCCTGCGACCAACGTCGTCGCAGCCATGCCGACCGCCAGCACCAGCGACGTGATCGCGGTCACCATCAGTGGTCCGCGGCCGACGAACTGCCCACCGAGCCAGTTGCCCGCGAGCCCGACGATCCCGAAACCCATCAGCCACCAGCCGACCTGCCCTGCCGGGATATGCGCGATCTGCTCGAGCGTGTCGGCGAGATAGGTGTAGGCGGTGAACATCGCGGTGAACACGATCACCGACAGCACGACGTTGCCGAGGAAATACGGATCCTTGAGGATACGCGCCTGTTCGGCGAGCTTGACGCGGGCCGGACGAGCGAGCGTCGGCATGACGACGAGCAGCAGCACCGCCATCAGCAGCGACAGACCCGACAGCCCCCAGAACGTCCCGCGCCAGCCGAACGCGGTCGAGGCGAGCGTGCCGAGCGGAATCCCCAGCACCATCGCGCCCGAGATACCGAGATAGACGTTGGCGACGGCCTTACCGGCCTTTTCAGGCCCGGCGAGTTCGCCCGCGGTCTCGCTGGCGGTGCCCCAGAACACCGGCAGCGCAAGCGCCGGCAGGAAACGCGCGAGCCCAAGGACCCAGATATCGGGCGCCGCGGCGGCCAACGCGTTTGCGCCGGCGAAGATCACGAGGATGACGACAAACAGCCGCTTGCGCTCGAAATGCGACAGCATCGCGGTCAGGAACGGCCCCGCCAGCATCACGGTGAACGCGAACAGCGTGACGAGTTGCCCCGCGACGGTGATCGAGATGCCGAGATCACGCGCGAGGCTGGGCAGCAGCCCGACGATGATGAACTCGGTCGTGACGATCACGAAGGCGGACACCGCCAGCAGCAGCACGGCAAGGCCATGCCCCGCGGACTTCTTGCCCGGCGGCGCGGCATGAATGGATTGGCTGGGGGACGACATTGACAAGACTCCTGTATGGCGCCCTCTCTACGCGCGACGAAAACCAGCGTCGTGCGGCATTAATTCGCGTATAACGCGACAATTATTCCATAATGAAAGCGCCACCGTGATTCCCTCCGAACGCCTGAAGGGCATCGAAGCCTTTGTCTGCAGCGCCGATGCGGGCAGCTTCACCGCCGCCGGCGCGCGGCTGAACCTGACCAATTCGGCGGTCAGCAAGAGCGTCGCGCGGCTCGAGGCGCGGCTGGGCAGCCGGCTGTTCGAGCGCACCACGCGCAAACTGGCGCTGACCGATGTCGGCGCGGCGTTCTACGAGACCTGCGTTCGCGTGCTCGGCGACCTCGCCGATGCCGAAGCCGTGCTCGCCTCGCATCGGTCGGAGATCGTCGGGCGGCTGAAGGTCGACGTGCCGATCGCGTTCGGGCGGATGCAGGCGATGCCGCTGCTGCTCGCCTTTGCTGAGCGGCATCCCAACGTGCGGCCGAACATCACCTTCACCGACCGCAAGATCGACATCGTCGAGGAGGGCGTCGACGTCGCGATCCGGATCGGTGCATCCGAGCCCTGGCCGGACAATCTGGGTCATCGCTATCTGGGCAGCGAACGCGTCATTCGGTGCGCCGCGCCCGCCTATCTCGCGCGGCGGGGCACGCCGGCCAGCGTCGACGACCTCGAGGCGTTCGACTGCATTCTCTACGGGCGCGGCGACGGCAGCACGATCAACTGGCGGTTCGCGCGCGACGGCGGGCGCGTCGAGGACCGTCCGATGACCGGGCGGATCGTGCTGGGTAGCGCCGAGGCACAGGTGGAGACGGTCAAGGCGGGGTTCGGCATCGCGCAGCTCGCGACCTGGTTGATCAAGGCCGAACTTGCCAGCGGCGAGCTTGTCGAGATCCTCCCCGATCTGGCGACGGTCGGGCTGCCGCTGCACCTGGTGTGGCCGAGACGCAAACAGCTCACCCCCAAGGTCGACGCGCTGCTCGAACTCCTGACGCAGGGGTTGCGGATCGAGTGACCGGCCGTGCTGTACGATAGGCGATCCGACGATGGGCCCATGATCGGCGGGCCGACGTTTACGGGCAGTCGAGCGCGACGGCCCTAGCCAAGCGTCTTAGCCTAAGTTTAACGGTCACAAGGCATGACCCGACCGCTGAGGGAGCCAAGGTTAGTGTTGAATACGCAAGCGAATTTCGATGCAATCTCGGTCGACGACCTCGAATCGATGGGCGGCGACGCGCGCGATGCGTTGCCGTTCGGGGTGGTCGGCTTCGGGGCGGACACCGTCGTGCAGACGTATAACGCGACCGAGGCGCGGATGTCGGGGCTCGACCCCGCCACCGTCATTGGGGTGCCGTTCTTCGATGCCGTCGCGCAGTGCATGAACAACTTCATGGTGGCGCAGCGGTTCGACGACGAGCCCGTGCTCGACGCGATCGTGCCCTATGTCCTCACCTTACGGATGCGGCCGACCAAGGTCCGCTTGCGCCTGCTGGCGCGGCCTGACGCGCCACGACGCTATATCCTGATCGAACGGTGAGCCAACCGGCATGAACGGGACGTCGAGCGAGGAGCAGCTTCTCGAATTCCTCTATGCCTGCCCGGTCGGGCTGATCGAGTGCGACCGCGCCGGCGAGATCGCGATGATGAACCCGCACGCGATGCAGCATCTGCTTCCGCTCGCGGGCCCACGCGATTCGAGCAACCTGTTCAAGGCGCTGGAGGAGCATGCGCCCGAATTGCGCAGCATCGTCGCGGACTATGGCCCGGCAACGGGCAAGATCTGCGACGGGCATCGGATCTTCGTCGATCTCGGTCCCGGCCGCCGCGCGCAGGCGCCCAAGGTGCTCGGCTGCACGGTCATGAAACTGGGCGTCGACCGCCTGATGGTGACGCTGGCCGATATCAGCGAGCAGGTGGTGCAGGAGGAGCGGCTGCGCCAGGCGGATAGCTGGTTCGCCACGTTGGTCGACGGGACCAACGAATATGCCGCGCTCACGATCACGGCGGATGGCCTGATCACGTCGGCCAATGCCTGCTTCACGCGGCAGACCGGCTATGATTGCGCCGCGGTGACCGGCCGCAACCTGGCGGACGTGCTCGACACCGATCCGGCCGGGGCCGCGCTTCGACTCAGCGAGCAGGTGAAGATCGCCGGGCGCGATGGCTGGCATCTCCAGGAAGGCTGGCAGCGGCGGGCCGATGGCGGACGTTATTGGTGCCAGCGCCTCGTGGTCGCGCGCTCCGATCACGCGGACGATCCCCGTCCGTCGGGCTTTTCCGTGATCCTGCGCGACGTGCCGGGCCGCGAGGGCGCGGCGGAGGACATGCGCCGGCTGCTGACATGCGATCACCTGACCGGCGCGTCGAACCGGCGCCATTTCAGCCAGATCATGGAACGCGAGCAGACCCACTGGCGCGAGGTGCGCCAGCCCTTGTCGCTGATCCTGCTCGATCTCGATCACTTCAAGACGGTCAACGACACGCATGGGCATCCGGTCGGCGACATCCTCCTGCGTCGCGTCGCGGAGGTCTGCACCATGCTGCTTCCCCCGCGCGGCGTCTTCGCGCGACTGGGCGGCGAGGAGTTCGGTGCGCTGCTGCCGCGCCGTGATAACGACCAGGCGATCGGGCTGGCCGAAGCGATGCGCACCGCGATCGGCGCGATCGAGGTCGACATGCCGCGCGGCCCGCTGACGGTATCGGCGAGCCTGGGTTGCGCGACGCTGGACGAGGCGGGCGGATCGATCGATGCGCTGATCGCGCTGGCGGACGAGCGCCTCTATGCCGCCAAGCGCGCGGGTCGCAACCGGGTCTATCGGTCCGACGCACACGCGGCGTGACCACGGCGTTGCCCGCCCTTTCGCGCGCCGCCGTCCACCGGATCGCGTGTGCGGTGGTCGCATCGGAACTGCGGCGCTGGCGCACGACCGGCGCGGCGCCAACCGATCGCGACACCTGGCCCGAAGCATTGCCGATCGGCGAGGACGGGCTCGGCCTCGACTCGATCGAACAGCTCATGGCGCTCGGCGCGCTGGCCGAGACGTTCGGGCTCGAGGACAGCGACCTGGGTCGCGAACCGCCGGCGCGGGTCGGCGACTGGATCGACTGGATCCTGCGCGGGCATACCGCGGCGGACGGCCGGATGACGGTGCGGACATCGGGCTCGACCGGGCGGCCCAAGCCGTGCGACCACGCCATCGCCGACCTGCTCGACGAGGCCGCCTTTCTGGCGACGCAGATCCCCGGCCGCCGCCGCGTCGTGGCTTTGGTCCCGGCGCATCACCTCTACGGGATCATCTGGACCGCGTTGCTTCCCGCGGCGCTCGGCGTGGAGGTCGTCGTGCGGACGATCGGCACCCCGTTCGATCTCGCGCCCGGAGACCTCGTCGTCGCTGTGCCCGACCAGTGGCGCGCGCTGCTCCGGCTGACGCGCGGTTTCCCGGCCGACATCGTCGGGGTGAGTTCGGGCGGCGCGCTCGACGACCGGCTGGCCGCGGACTTGCTGGCGGACGGACTCGCGCGGCTGCTCGACATCTATGGATCGTCGGAGACGGGCGGCATCGCGCTGCGCGATCTGCCGGCGACCGCCTACACGCTGCTGCCCCGCTGGCACTTGCTGCCAAAGGACAAGGACTGGCAACTCGGCGACGACCGGGGCCTGTGCCATGCGCTGCCCGATCATATCAAGCGGATCGGCGATCGCGGCCTGCGCCCGACCGGCCGGCGCGACGGCGCGGTGCAGGTCGGCGGGCACAATGTCTGGCCCGGCCGCGTCGCCATTATGCTCCGGACGCTCGACGGCGTGGTCGATGCCGCTGTTCGGCTGGGCGACGACGGGCGGCTCAAGGCATTCATCGTCCGCGACGACGCGGCCGATCCCGACCTGCTCTCCGCGCGGATCGACCAGGCGATCGCCGATCGGCTGGCGGGCCCCGAGCGGCCGAAGAGCATCCGGTTCGGGGCCGCGCTCCCACGCGATGCGCTGGGCAAGCTCGCCGACTGGGACTGACGCCGCGCCGCCACTATGGACGGCTTGACGCACGGCTTGTGCGTCGCGACTGTCGGCAGCGATGGCGCCCCCCCCAAATCCCCGCTGGCCGAGCGACCTGATGCAGGCCGCGCTCGCGCTGCACGACAACCATCTCCATATCGCCGAGCCGCTGCTGAAGGCGTATCTGAAGCAGGACCCGTTCGACGCGCGCGCGATCCGGATGCTGGCGGAGCTGGCCGGGCGGATCGGGCGCTACGGCGATGCGGAGGCGTTGCTGCGCCGGGCGGTCGAACTCGCGCCCGGCTTTACCGCGGCGCGCGCGAACCTCGCGCTCGTGCTGTATCGCCAGAACCGCGCGCCCGAGGCGCTGACGCTGCTCGATGCGGTGATCGCCGACGAGCCCGACAATCCGGGCCACGCCAACCTGAAGGCCGCTGCGCTCGGCCGGCTCGGCGGGTTCGATGACGCGATCGCGCTCTACGAAAAGGTCCTGCACGATGCGCCGGGCCAGCCCCGTGTGTGGCTGAGCTATGGCCATATGCTCAAGACCGTCGGGCGCCGCGACGACGGGATCGCCGCGTATCGCCGCGCGCTGGCGCTGCTGCCGCCGCTCGGCGATGCGTGGTGGAGCCTCGCCAACCTCAAGACGGTCCGGTTCGACGAGGCCGATATCGCGGCGATGGAAGCCGCCCTCGCGCGCGACGACATCGACGACGAGGACCGCTTCCACCTCGACTTCGCGCTCGGCAAGGCGTTCGAGGACCGGCGTGATCCGGTGCGATCCTTCGGGCATTATGCGGCGGGCAATGCACTGCGCCGGACGCGGATCGTGTACGACGCCGACGAGACGCAGGCGTTCGTCGATCGCAGCATCGCTCTGCTGACCCCCGATTTTCTCGCAGCCCGCCGCGACTATGGATCGAGCGCGCCCGACCCGATCTTCGTGCTCGGCATGCCGCGCGCCGGCTCGACGCTGATCGAACAGATCCTCGCGAGCCACAGCCTGGTCGAGGGGACGACCGAACTGCCCGACATGCCCGCGCTGGCACGGCGGATCGCGTCCTATCCCGAGGGTCTGGCGGCGCTGTCCGCCGACGCGGCGCGCGACATTGGCGACGAGTATCTGCGCCGCGCTGCGATCCAGCGGCGCACCGATCGCCCGTTCTTCATCGACAAGCTGCCCAACAACTGGGCGCATATCGCGCTGATCCAGCTCGCGCTGCCCAATGCGCGGATCATCGACGCACGCCGCGACCCGCTCGATTGCTGCTTCTCGAACTTCAAGCAGCATTATGCGCGCGGCCAGGCGTTCAGTTATGCGCTCGACGATATGGGCCGCTACTATACCGACTATGTGCGGCTGATGACGCATGTCGACACGGTGTTGCCCGGCCGGGTCCACCGCGTCGACCACGAAGCGCTGATCGCGAATACCGAGGTCGAGGTCCGCGCCCTGCTGGCGGCCTGCGGACTGGCGTTCGAGCCCGCCTGTCTCGCGTTCCACCAGACCGAGCGCGCGGTGCGCACCGCCAGTTCCGAACAGGTCCGCAGGCCGATCAACCGCGACGGCGTCGATGCCTGGCGCCCCTATGACGCGTGGCTCGGACCGCTGCGCACGGCACTGGGCCTCGCCGCCACGACCTGACCCGTGGCGAAAACGTCACGGACACGTCACATTAATTCATCATCGACCAAGCTTTGTTTGACCTTTGTTGCGCCGCAACACACTCTGCGGACATAAATCGTCGTGGGGGCAACGGGCATGCATATTTTCGATCGTCGCGTTTGGATCGCGTCGCTCCTGGCGTCGGCCGCGTTTGCGGCGCCCGCAATCGCCCAGACGGCGCCGACCGACACCGCCGCGCCGGAAACGGCCGCGCAGACCGATACGGGGCCGACCGCCGGGGAATATGAGGGCGACATCGTCGTCACCGCGCAGAAGCGCGACCAGAATATCCAGGCGGTCCCGATCAGCATCCAGGCGATCGGCACGAAGCGGCTCGATGACCTGAACATCTCGAACTTCAACCAATATACGCAGCTGCTGCCGTCCGTGTCGTTCCAGACCACGCAGCCCGGATCGACCGTCGTCTATATGCGCGGCGTCGCGTCGGGCGGCGACGGCAACCATTCGGGGCCGTTGCCCTCGGTCGGCACGTATCTCGACGAGCAGCCGGTGACGACGATCGGGGGCACGCTCGACGTCCATATCTACGACATCGCCCGGATCGAGAGCCTCGCCGGGCCACAGGGCACGCTGTACGGCGCCTCGTCCGAAGCCGGCACGATCCGGATCATCACCAACAAGCCCGACACGAGCGACTTCTACGGCCGCGTCGACGGCGAGGTGAACAGCGTCAAGTCGGGCGGCGTCGGCAGCAAGATCGAGGGCATGCTCAACATGCCGCTGTCGCAGTCCGCCGCACTTCGCGTCGTCGGCTTCTATCAGCGCGACGCCGGCTATATCGACAATGTCGCGGGCTGCCGCAGCTACCTGCCCGAGCCGACCGCGACCTCGTGCACCTCGGCAAATGGCGGCGTGGTCGTCGACAATGCCGCGTTCGTGAAGAAGAACTATAACGACACCGAGACCTATGGCGGCCGCGCCGCGCTGAAGGTCGATCTCGACAGCAACTGGACCGTGACGCCGACCGTGCTGTACCAGGAACAGCGCAACCACGGCACCTATGGCTATGACCCCAAGGTCGGCGACCTCCAGCTCCAGCATTTCTTCCCCGAATATCGCCGCGATCGGTTTATCCAGGGCGCGCTGACGATCGAGGGCAAGCTGGGCAACTGGGACGTCACCTATGCCGGCGCGTATCTCGACCGGAAGACCTACACGTCGAGCGACTATACCGATTACGCCGAGGCCTATGATTCCGCCTATTCGTCGGTCGGCGGACTGGCCGGCTATTTCTATTACCAGGACAATGCCGGGCGGATGATCGATCCTCGCCAGAAGATCATCGGCACCGATCATTTCAAGAAGACCAGCCAGGAACTGCGCGTCGCATCGCCTGTCGAGGACCGGTTCCGGATCGTCGCCGGTGCCTTCTACCAGCGCCAGACGAACGCCATTTTCCAGGATTACCAGATCGCCAATCTCGGCACCGCGGTATCGGTCAACGGTTCGCCCGGCACCTTGTGGCTGACCAAGCAGAAGCGCGTCGACAAGGACTACGCGATGTTCGGCGAGGCGAGCTTCGACATCCTGCCCAACCTGACCGCGACCGCGGGCGGGCGCGCCTATATCTACGACAATTCGCTGATCGGATTCTACGGGTTCGGACGCAATCCCGCGGTCGATCCCGACGATGGCCGGCCCTATAGCGCGACACCGTTCAACGCCGCGGGCAGCAGCCAGACCGGCGTCGCGGGCTGCTATCTGGCGAATGGCCAGACCTTGCGTGAGGCGTATCTGAGCGGCGGCGATACCTCCACGCTGCTGCCCGCGGCGGTATCTGGATCGCCCTGCACCAACCTGGCGACGTACACGACCACCGGGCTGCGCCCGAAGAAGACGGAGGGACAAGGCGCCACCTACCGGTTCAACCTGACCTACAAGCCGACCGAGAAGGTGATGGCCTACGCGACCTTCTCGCGCGGGTTCCGGCCGGGCGGGATCAACCGTCGCGGCGACGTGGCGCCGTACGACGCGGACTTCCTGACCAATTACGAGCTGGGGCTCAAGACGACGCTGTTCGACCGGCTGCGGCTCAACGCGTCGATCTATCAACAGGCGTGGGACAAGTTCCAGTTCTCGTTCCTCGGGCTGAACAGCTTCACGATCATCCAGAACGGACCGAACGCGCGGATCAGGGGGATCGAGGCGGATGCCAACTACGCGACGGGCGGCCTCTCGCTCACCGCGGCGGGTGCCTATACCGATGCCAAGACACGCAACGACCTGTGCGCGACGCAGGTCTGTAGCGGCGACGGCACCGATGTGCTCGCCCCCAAGGGCACGCGCCTGCCGATCACCCCGCGCTTCAAGGCAAGCGGCACCGCGCGCTACAGCATGCCGATCGGGGCGGCCAAGGCCTATATCCAGGGCCTGGTCGCGCATCAGAGTTCGGCGGCTGCCGATATCCGGCTGGAACAGGCCGCGAGTTTCGGCCGGCTCAAGGCGTATACGACCGCCAACGCCTCGGTCGGTGCCGAGCTGTCGAATTTCACGTTCGAACTGTTCGTCCAGAACCTCTGGGACGAACGCGCGCAATTGTCGCGCTTCCAGCAATGCGGCACCTGTTCGCAGCGCACCTATATCGTCACCAGCACGCCGCGCACGATCGGCCTGCGCGCAGGCGCGAAATTCTAGACCGGAATGACCCGCCGATCCTCCCCCGCCAGGAGAGGATCGGAAACTCCAAAGAAAGATGAAGATGACGTCCAAGCTCAAGCTGTTTCTCGCCTGCACTGCCGCGATGACCGCCCTTCCCGCGCAAGCGCAGACCGCCGCCGACAACGGCCTCGCCATCGCCAAGAAGATGATCGCCTTTCGCAGCGTTCGCGGGCCCGGCAACCAGACGCCGCAGCTGGCGGCGTATCTGAAGGCGACGTTGGTTGCGGGCGGCTTTGCGGCGCAGGACGTGACGGTCACCCCGGTCGACGACACCGCCTATCTGATCGCGACGTGGCGCGGCAGTGATCCGGCGTTGAAGCCGATCGTCTTCTCCGGCCATATCGACGTGGTCGAGGCGAAACCCGCCGACTGGCAGCGCGATCCGTTCACCGCCGTGGTCGAGAATGGCTATCTCTACGGCCGCGGCGCGACCGACATGAAGCTCGACGCCGCGCTCGCGATCGCGACCCTGCTCGACATGAAGAAGGCGGGCTACACGCCGAAGCGTGGGATCGTCCTCGCGCTGTCGGGCGATGAGGAAACGGTCATGAAGACCTCTTCGCTGATCGCCGACCAGCTCAAGAACGCCGAGATGGCGCTCAACATCGACGGCGGCGGCGGGCTGTACGCGGAAGACGGCAAGGCCGAATATTTCACGATCGGCGCGGCCGAGAAGACCTATGCCGATTTCCAGATGTCGGTGACGAACCCCGGCGGCCATTCGTCCGCGCCGCGCAAGGTGAACGCGATCAACCAGCTGTCCGCAGCGCTGGTCCGGATCGGCAATTACCGGTTCACGCCGCAGCTGTCGCCGATCACCAAGGGCTATTTCGAGGGCGTCGCCCCTCGCCAGACGCCTGCGATCGGCGCGGCGATGCGCGCCTTCGCGGCAAACCCGAAGGACCAGGCGGCGATCGAGACGCTTGCCGCCAATCCCGGCTATGTCGGCCAGATCGGCACCACCTGCGTCACGACGATGATCAGCGGCGGGCACGCGCTGAACGCGCTGCCGCAGCGCGCGACCGCGAACATCAACTGCCGGATCTTTCCCGGCGTGAAACCGGCGAGCGTGATGGCGGAACTGGCCAAGGTCGCCGCGGACCCCGGCGTGACGTTCAGCGACGTCACCGAAGGCTCGAACCCGACCGATGCCTCGCCGCTGCGCGCCGACCTGACCGGTGCGGTCAAGACCGCGATGGGCGCGATCCGGCCCGGCGTGCCGGTGTTCCCGAGCATGTCCGCGGGCGCCAGCGATTCGATGTGGTACCGCTCGGTCGGCGTGCCGAGCTACGGCGTCAGCCCAACCTTCATCAAGCAGTCGGACGATTTCAGCCACGGGCTGAACGAACGCACGCCGATCGACAACATCCCGCTGGCGATCACCTATTATCGCTCGCTGATGACCAGCCTGACGAAGTAGCGCACACGCGCCTCCGGCCGCGCACGTGTCTCGCGATACGGCGCGGCCAGAGGAAAAGCCGGGCATAATGGACACCGTCCCGGCTTTTAGATTGACGCAGTGCAGCATCGCACCTAGCAGCCCGCGCTCTCCCTACGCTAAGCCCGATCAGGCGCAGCTTTGCTCAGCGCTGGAGGCGCCGCGTGACCATGACCATGACCTTTGCCGATCTCTCCCTCGCGCCGACTTTGCTGCAGGCGCTCGCAGAGGAGGGCTATTCGCGCCCGACCCCGATCCAGGCGCAGTCGATCCCGATGCTGCTGGAGGGTCGCGACGTACTCGGCATGGCGCAGACGGGTACGGGCAAGACCGCCGCGTTCGCGCTGCCGCTGCTGCACCGGCTCGCCGCCGATCCGCGCCCCGCGCCCAGGAACGGCGCCCGCATCCTGGTCCTCGCGCCGACGCGCGAACTGGTGTCGCAGATCGCGGCCGGGTTCGAGAGCTTCGGCCGCCATATCAAGCCGCGCGTGATGACGATATTCGGCGGCGTCAGCCAGTTCCACCAGGTCAAGGCGCTCGAGACCGGAGTCGACATCATCGTGGCCGCGCCGGGCCGCCTGCTCGATCTGGTCGACCAGGGGCTTTGCGACCTGTCCGCGCTCGAGGCGCTGGTGCTCGACGAGGCCGACCAGATGCTCGACATGGGCTTTGCCAAGCCGATCGAGCGGCTCGTCGCGACGCTGCCGGTGGACCGGCACACGGTGCTGTTCTCGGCGACGATGCCCAAATCGATCGCCGCGCTCGCCGACAGCCTGTTGCGCGATCCGGTCAAGGTCGAGATCGCGCCGCCGTCGACCACGGTCGACCGTATCGATCAGTCGGTGATGTTCCTCGACGCGGCCGACAAGAAGGCGGCGCTGCTGGCGTTGCTGAAAACGCCCGACATGGGCCAGGCCGTCGTTTTCACGCTGCAGAAGAACATAGCGAACGACGTATGCGCGTTCATCGGCGAAGCCGGCATCACCGCCGAGGCGCTGCACGGCAACAAGTCGCAGGGCCAGCGCGAGCGCGCGCTCGACGCGTTCCGTGCCGGAACCGTGCAGGTGCTGGTCGCGACCGATATCGCCGCGCGCGGGATCGACGTCGATACCGTCACGCACGTGTTCAACCATGATCTGCCGAGCCTGCCGGAAAGCTATGTCCACCGGATCGGCCGCACCGGCCGGGCGGGGCGCAGCGGCTTTGCGATCACGCTGTGCGATGCCGAGCAGCGCGCCTGGCTGCATGACGTCGAGCGCGAGATCGGCCGGACGCTGACCGTGCAGGACGATCATGAATGGCATTGCGAAGTGGCGCGCCACTCGACCAAGCGCGCGCCCGTGCTGGGTGGCGGACCGGTCAAGCAGGTCAAGCCGGCCAAGCCGCCGCGTGAGCGCAAGGTCTGGACCGAGGAAGAGAAGCTCGCCGCGCGGATGGCCGCGAAGGCCGCCTGATCCGACGGCGGCGGTGCGCCTTAGCGCGCCATCCAGTCGCTGATCCCCGCCACGCTGCGAAAATCGTCGACCGCGCGGACGTCGAGCGCGGGGTCGACCGCGCGCACCATGTCGGCGAGCGCGGTGCCCGGCCCGAGTTCCAGGATACGATCGACACCGCGTTCGAACAGCGCCTCGAGTGTGGCGGCCCAGTCGATCGTCGTGTCGAGCTGAGCCGCCAGCCCGGGCACGTCGCGCGCGCCGCTGACGATCGAGGCGGTCGCTGCGCCGATCAGCGTGCGGCCACGCCCGGGCCTGCCGGGCGCCGATCCCTCCAACGCGGCGCGAAACGGCGCGACCGCGTTCGACAGGCGCGGGGTATGCGACGCGATATGGACCGCGATCGGCCGCGCCGATGCAGCGCCCTCCCCCAGCGCCGAGGCGCAGCAGCGATCGACATCGTCGCGCTTGCCGCCGACCACGAAGAGCAGGGCCGGATTGACGATCGCGATGTGGCAATCGAACCGGGCGACCAGCGCCTCGACGCGGTCTCGCGGCAGTCCGCGGACGAAGCCCAGGCCGTCGTCGGGGCCGCTCGCCGAGTCCATCGCCTCGGCGCGGCGCGCGGTCAGGTCCAGCGTGCGCTCGGGCGACCAGATCCCGGCGACACCCCATGCCGCCATCTCGCCGACGCTGTAGCCGGCGGCCGTGAAGGGCGACGCCGGCTCAAGGCAGGCGGCGGCGGCGAGACCACGCGCGACGCAAAGGATCTGGCTCGTGCGGTTGGCGAACAGCGTCGCATCATCGGCGGTTTGCAGGAGCGTGCGGATGTCCTGCCCCAGCAGCGCGCCGGCATGTGTCAGGATCGACTGCGCGCGCGGATCGTCGGCGAACATTTCGAGCATCGCGCGATCCTGCCGCCCCTGCCCCGAGCACAGCAGCGCGAGCGTCATGGCGTGGCGCTCTCAACGAATAGCGCCATGGCGAGCAGGTCGGCACAGCCGCCGGGGCTCAGGCGTCGGTGGGTGAAAGCGCGGTGCATCGCGACGGCGCGCGCGTGCCAGTCGCCGGCGCCCACGCTTCCGGCGTCGAGGAACGCGCGCGCCTCGGACTGCGCGAACGCCAGCCCGTGCGCGCCGCCGCGATAGAGGAGATTTGTATCCTCCACCTCGGCGATCAGCGTCATCAGCGCGTGGACGTGGTGCGCCTCTCGGTCGGCGGTCAGGTCGCGTGCGGCGGCGAGCGCGGGCAAGGCGATGGCGTAGAGCGCGGGAAAGCCAGCCGCGGCCTCGGCGCGAGCGCCGCCGGCGGCATGGTGGCGCGCGACCATCGTCCCGTGGCTGTGCAGCGGGATCGGCCCGCGGACGATCTCCGCTCCCCAGCGTTGCGCGACGATCGAACCGAGCGTTCCCGGTGCGCCATAGGCCAGGCGAAACCCGGAGGCGGCGCACAGCAGCCCCATCCCGAAGATCGCGCCGCGATGCGTGTTCACGCCACCGGTCGCCGCCATCATCGCGTGCTCGGCCTCGATTCCGATCGCGCGGAGGACGTCCATTCCAGCCCCGGCCGCCCCCGCCTCGGCGAGCCGCGCGAAGAAGGGGGCGAGCGCGTCGGCGCTGCGATCCATCATTGCGGCGTCCATGTCGTCGTGCGCGCCGGTATCGACCGGACTGACGAGGCCGGGCTTGGGATAGGTCGCGATCTCCTGTCTGAGGCAGTCGGCCGCGCGGCGGCCGATGGCGGCGCCGTCGATTGCCACCGCCGTTGCGGCGCGTGCGAGCGCGATCACGCGAACATCTCGCCGCGGCCGATCATGCGGTTGCCATCTGCCGCCTTCGCCAGCAGTTCGGTCGCGTCCGACGCATATTCGCGCCACTGGACCGCGAAACCCGTCGGCGTGACGATCTCCCCATCAAGCCGCATCGGCGCATCCGCCTCGATTCGCACCAGCGCCGCCACTAGCCGCGCGGCGTTATCGGCGCACGCGACCTGCCAGACGAAATCCAGATCGGAAGTCTCCGACAGGTAGGGCAGGCCCGTCAGATGCGCCCATGCCAGGCTGCCGAAACACCGCGTGTCGGGATCGAGCGCGCCGAGCGCGTCGATCGTCCGTTGCCACGCCGCCGGTGCCGCTTGCGCCGCCTCCCCCAGTAACGGTGGCGGTGCGTCGGACAGGATCGCCTCGGGCGGAACCGCCAGCGCCAGCCGCTGCTTGCCGAGCGATGGCGGTAGCGGCAGGCCGAGCGGTACCAGCCCCGCGCCTTCGTCGCACAGCGGACGGCGCGCGATCAGCGGATACCCCGCGGCCACCCAGTCGACCACCATGGGAATTTCCCGAAGCGCCGGATAGCTGCCCAGTATCTCGGTCCAACGCGCCGAATCGAGATAGACCAGCCGGTGCCGATCGAACCGCATTACCCTTGCGCCGCGGTCGCAACCGCCCCGGCGATCCGTGCCGCTGCGGGCCGGCCGCCGCGTTCCGCTCCCAGCGTCGCACGATCGTCGCCCGCGCGTGGGGTTGCCAGGACCGTCTGCAACTGGTCGGCGAGGCTCGTTCCGGCATCCCAAACGGTCGCGATACCGCCGACGCTGACCAGATTGTCGAGGCCGGGCGCGAAGACGGGCGTGGTCTTCGCCTTGGCCTCGAGCACGTCGATCGGCAGCTTGGTGACGCGCGCCATCGAGGCGAGGTCCATCACCTCGGGATGTGCGCCGGGCAGCGCGACCAGCGTCCCGCAGGCCAGCGCGGTCGCGATGAATGCACCCGCCGCGCTGCCGCCGTAGAGCAGCCCGATCGTGCGATGACCTCGGGCCTCCGCCAGCAGCAGCGACTTGGCGAGGTGCGCGAGATATTCGCTGAGGCCGAGCAGTTCGTCGCGCCGGCTCATCCGTTGGCTCGCGCTGTCGACGAGGAACAGGATCGGCGCGGCGTCGTCGCTCGAGGCGATCTGCAACACCGCAGCGGACAGCCGGATCGCCTGGTCGATCCCGATCGGCGCGCGGCCGGTCGCGCCGACGACATGGACTATGCCGTCGCCGAACCTTGCGCGGCCGAACAGGAGGTCGCCATCGGTCGTGACGTCATGCCCTGCGGGGAAGAGCGAATCGAGGATCTCAGCGGGCGTCATCGGCGCTCTCCCGGTACTGGGCGGCTAAAGTCGCGAAGGCGTCGGCGGGCATATCGGGGATCGCCTTCGGATCGTTGATGCCGAGCGCGTGCCAGATGTCGGTCGCATCGCTCATGTCGCCGAACCGCGCGATCCGGCGTTCGAGCCGCGCCTGTTCCGCCGCCAGCGTGGCGGCGTCGAACTTGGCCGGCCGCGCGAGCGCCGCTGTCGCCGCGGCGCGGAACGCCGCTGCGTCGTCGTCGACGAACACGTCCGCGCCGCCGATCAGCGTGCGGTGCTTGCCGCCCATCGTTCGCCACACCAGAGCGCGGTCGCGCGAGTCGAATTCCTCGACGCCCTTGTTGGTCTCGATCACCTCGGGCCCGGTCACGCTGATGCGGCCCTGTTCGGACACGATCAGCGTCGAGCAGCACCCCGCGATCAGCCCGCCGCCGCCATAGCAGCCCGCGCGCCCGCCGATCAGCCCGACGACGCGGACGCCGTCCAGCCGCGCCTCGACGATCGCGCGCATGATCTCGGCGATCGCGATCTCGCCCGCGTTGGCCTCCTGCAAACGCACGCCGCCGGTGTCGAACGCGATGACCACGTCGCGCCCGAGCGCCTTGGCCGCACGCAGCAGCCCGGTGAGCTTGGCACCGTGCACCTCACCGAACGCGCCGCCCATGAAGCGGCCCTCCTGCGCTGCGACGAGCACGGGCGTGCCGTTGATCGACCCGCTGCCGACGACGATGCCGTCATCGAACTGCGCGGGCAGATTGAAGATGCCCAGATGCGGGCTCGTCTCGCGACACTCGGGGCCGACGAATTCGGCAAAGCTGCGCGGATCGACCAAAGCGGCGATCCGCTCGCGCGCGCCGGCCTCGTACCAGCTCTGGCGGATGTTGCTCATGCCTCCGGCTCCTCGATCAGGCGGACGCCCTGCGCCAGCCGCAGCGACACCGTGTCCGGTCGCGCGCCTCCGTCGTTGATCGCGATCCGCAAGCCCCCCGCGGCGCGCCTGCCGACGAAATCGGCGACCACCGCGTCCCACAGATCGCGAAAGCCGTGCGCGGCGGTGCTGATCTCGATCGCGCACCGATCGGCCGCGTCGCCGCGCTCGACCAGCACTTCGAGATTGCCCGACGCGACGACGCCGACCAACGCCATCTTGCGCGTGCCGCCCGCCGGCATCGGCGCGGCGATATCGAAATGGAGAATTTCCATGCGTCGTCTCCTACCAGTTCCGGAACCGGCTCGGCGGCCGGTAGAGCCCGCCAGACGCGAGCATGAGATCCTTGATCGAACGCGCGGCCAGCATGTTCCGGTTCGCGTCGAGCGGATCGATGCCGAGATCCTCGGGCCGCTGGATGATTTTCCGCTCGCGCAGTCGCTCGACCATCGCCTTGTCGCGGCCGCGGCCGATCTCGGTAAAGCCCGCGACGCCGCGGATCGCCTGTTCGCGCTCGTCCGCGTTGCGGCACAGCAGCAGGTTGGCGATGCCCTCCTCGGTCACGATGTGCGTCGTATCGTCGGCGTAGACCATGATCGGCGCGAGATCGAGATCGAGCTTTTCCGCGAGTTCGAGCGCCCCCAGCTTCTCGACGAACAGCGGCGCGTTGCCCTCGCCGAACGTCTCGCCGATCTGCACCACGAGTTTGCGGCCGCGGCGCAGCGGCGTCGCGGTGTCGGGATCTGCCTCCGCGCCGGCCTGCAACCACGGTGCACTCGGGTGGCGCCGGCCGCGCGCGTCCGAGCCCATGTTGGGCGCGCCGCCAAAGCCCGCGATGCGGTTCGCGGTGATCGTCGAGCTGTGCCCGGCAAGATCGATCTGCAGCGTCGATCCGATGAACATGTCGCACGCATACAGCCCGGCGGTCTGGCTGAACGCGCGGTTCGAGCGCAGCGAGCCGTCGGGGCCGGTGAAGAAAATGTCGGGCCGCGCGGCGAGATAATCCTCCATGCCGACTTCGGAGCCGAAGCAATGGACCTGCTCGACCCACCCCGCCTCGATCGCGGGGATCAACGTCGGGTGCGGGTTGAGCGCCCAGTGCGTGCAGATCTTGCCCTTCAGCCCGAGCTTCTCGCCATAGGTCGGCAGCAGCAGTTCGATCGCCGCGGTGTTGAAGCCGATGCCGTGGTTCAGCCGGCGCACGCCGTAGGGCTGATACAGTCCCTTGATCGCCATCATCGCGGTCAGGATCTGCGTTTCGGTCATCGCCGCGGGATCACGCGTGAACAGCGGCTCCACATAGAAGGGTCGCCCTACGTCGAGCACGAAATGGACCTGGTCGCCGGGGATGTCGACGCGCGGCAGCGTATCGACGATTTCGCCGACCTGCGCGATGACCAGGCCGCTGCCGAAGCTCGTCGCCTCGACCACGGTCGGCGTGTCCTCGGTATTGGGACCGGTATACAGGTTACCGTGTCGATCCGCGCTGACCGCGGCGATCAGCGCGACCTGCGGCGTTAGGTCGACGAAATAGCGCGCGAACAGTTCGAGATAGGTGTGGATCGCACCAAGCTCGATCTTGCCGCCGAACAGCATCTTGGCGATCCGCGCCGATTGCGGGCCGGAATAGGAGAAATCGAGCCGCTTAGCGATCCCGCTGTCGAACACGTCGAGATGCTCGGGCAGCACGACGCCCGACTGCACCATGTGCAGATCGTGGATACGCGCCGGGTCCATCGCGGCGAGCCCCTTGGCCAGAACGTCCGCCTGTTTCTGGTTGTCGCCCTCGAGACAGACCCGGTCACCGGGCCTGAGCACCGCTTCGAGAAAGTCGACGAGCGTTTCGGGATCGACCAGCTTGCCGGTGGCAAAGCCCCGACCGGCCGCGATCCGCTCCTCGCGCATCTGCTTGCGCGTATTCCATTGCCGCACCGCATCGCCTCCTGACGCTTATTCTACGCGTCTTGTATTCCCTATTGCCCCAAACGCAACCCTGTGCATACTTAAAGACGTATAAGACGATAGATCGAATACAGTGAGAGGATATGCCATGAGCGAGTCCCTACCCGTTGCCGCCACAGACGCGGGACGCGGCGCATGATCGCCGGAGTCGCGCTGCTCGCCATCTGTACGTTGATAGGGCAATTGCTCGGCGAAGGCCTTGGCGTGCTGCTCGGCGTGAAGGCCAATGTCGGCGGGGTCGGCATCGCGATGATCCTGCTGATCGCCGCGCGGATGTGGCTCAAGACCCGCGGCCGCTACAATGAGGGTGTGTCGCGCGGGATCGGCTTCTGGGGCGCGCTGTATATCCCGATCGTCGTCGCGATGGCGGCGCAGCAGGACGTCGTCGCCGCGGTCGAGGGCGGTCCGATCGTGCTGATCGCGGGCGTCGGCGCGCTGCTGCTGTGCTTCAGCGCGGTGGCGCTCATCAGCCGGCTGTCGGGCACGCCCGAGACGATGGACGAGATCGAGGCACGCGAAGCCCGCGAGGCGCTCGACGCAGCCCGCGCCCCCTCCCCCGTAACGACGCACTGAGGCGATTGTCATGGAAATGATCACCAAGGTGCTGACCGCCAATGCCCTCCTCACCGCGTTCGCGGTCGTCGGCATCGTCATGTGGCTGTCGAACATCCTGTCCGCCAAGCTGACAATGGGCCGCGTCCATGGCTCGGCGATCGCGATCCTGATCGGGCTCGCGCTCGCCTTCTGGGGCGGCATCGCGACCGGCGGGCACAAGGGGCTCGCCGACCTGCCGATGCTCGCGGGGATCGGGCTGATGGGCGGCGCGATGCTGCGCGACTTCGCGATCGTCGCGACCGCGTGCGAGGTCGATGTCGAACAGGCCAAGAAGGCGGGGCTGATCGGCGTCGTCGCGCTGCTGCTCGGCACGATCCTGCCGTTCATCGTCGGCGCGCTGGTCGCGGCGTCGTTCGGCTATACCGATGCGGTGTCGATGACGACGATCGGCGCGGGCGCGGTCACTTATATCGTCGGGCCGGTCACGGGCGCGGCAATCGGTGCCAGTTCACCGGTGATCGCGCTGTCGATCGCGACAGGTGTGTTCAAGGCGGTGATGGTGATGGTCGGCACGCCGTTGGTCGCCGGACTCATCGGACTCAACAACCCGCGCAGCGCGATGGTGTTCGGCGGGCTGATGGGCACGGTCAGCGGCGTATCGGGCGGGCTTGCCGCGACCGATCGTCGCCTCGTC
This sequence comes from Sphingomonas aurantiaca, assembly GCF_003050705.1. GTDB lineage: Bacteria > Pseudomonadota > Alphaproteobacteria > Sphingomonadales > Sphingomonadaceae > Sphingomonas > Sphingomonas aurantiaca. The sequence goes on from NZ_QAOG01000005.1 coordinate 144,134, forward strand.
CCCTATGGCGCCTTGACCGCGACCTTCCATACCGGCCTAGGCTGCCTGGTGGCGCCGTCGATCCTCTACCTGATCGTCCGCGCGATCGTGGGGGGCTGAGGGCACGTGGCGGATATAGACACCGAAGACACGGGGCTGCTGTCCGACCGGATCCGCAACGCGCTGACCGATGCGATCTCGTCGGGCGAGCTGGCGCCGGGCACCACGCTCGACGAACAGCAGCTCGCGGATCGCTACGGCGCCTCGCGCACCCCGGTCCGCGAGGCGCTGCGCCAACTGGCGACCAGCGGCATGGTCGAGGTCCGCCCGCGCCGCGGCGTCATCGTCCGCCATGTCACCGCCGAGGAGGTGATGGACATGTTCGAGGCGATGGCGGAGATCGAGGCGGTCTGCGTCCGGCTCGCCACCTACCGCATCACCCCGCTCGAGCGCAGCCGCCTCCTCCGCATCCACGAGGCGAGCGAGGCCGCGGTGGCGGCGGGCGACGTCGATGCGTATGATGCGCTCAACCGCGAATTCCACGAGGCGATCTACCGCGCCGCACACAACGATTTCCTCGCCGACCAGGCGATCGCGGTCCGCACCCGCCTCAATGCGTTCCGCCGCATGCAGCTCCGCCAGGACCGCCGTCTCGTCACATCGCGCGCGGAACACGACGCGGTCATGCGTGCGATCGCAGAGGGCGACGGCGACGAAGCCGCCCGCCGGATGCGCGCGCACATGCTCAACGCTGCAAGCGCGCTCGACAGCTATATCGCGCATCAGGACGCACTGCATATCCAGCCGGCCAAGACGCCGGGCTGAGCGGCCCCCCTTAGAGGTTCGCGCTGAAGAGGCCGTATCGTTCGCGCCAGGCGCTGACTTCCGCGTGCAGGTGCGCGGGCGCGCGGTCGCCCGAGATCACGTGGCGCGCGACGTCGTTGTCGGGATGCATGAGCATCTTCTTCGATCCGTCGCTGAACCACACGGGCACCAGCCCGTCGCACACGCTGTCGAGGATCGTGGCCGCCATGCCATTCTCGATCGCGGTGCTGCCCGGAAGGACGCGGACGTTGATCGAGACACCCTCGAATATGTTCTGCGGCGCCTTCACGAAGTTGACTGAAACGATCAGACCCGAGCGGTCGGGCCGCGCCGCATCGGGCATGCTGGCGACCCGGCGCCAGACACAGAACCACGTCCGGCAGATGCGCGGGCGGACCGCATGGATACCGCAGCCGCGCGCGGAAAGGTGGACGCACGGCGTACCCGCGGGCTTCCTGAACTCGGGCGTGTCGACCGTAAGGACGGTGCAGCAGGCGGTACAGTCACCGCAGTCTCGGTCCGGCAGGACGGGCCCCAGCAGAACGGTTTCGAGCTCGGTCTCGGTATCCATCCCGGTCGGCGTTGCCCCGACCTGCGCCGGAAGACAAGAGCACCGGCGTTCCCGGCACTTACACCGGGAGTGTCAGACCCGGTCGAACAGCGGCGCGTGCGTCATGTTCGGCAGGACGTGGCGCGCGAACAGGTCGGCTTCCGCGGCGTGCGGGTAGCCCGACAGGATGAACGCCTCGATACCCATCTCCTGGTACATGGCGAGCTTGGCGAGCACCTGGTCGGGATCGCCAACGATCGCCGCGCCGCAGCCCGAGCGCGCGCGCCCGATACCCGTCCACAGATTGTCCTCGGCATAGCCGTCCGCCGACGCACCCTCGCGCAACGCCGCCTGCGCCGCGACGCCCGCCGAGCGCGAATCCAGCGACTGGGCGCGGATCGCCGCCCCCTGCGCGGCATCGAGCTTCGACAGGAGGCGGTCGGCATAAAGCCGCGCCTCGTCCTCGGTCTCCCGCACGATGACGTGCGCCCGGTAGCCGAACCGCAGCGTGCGGCCGTGGCGGGCCGCGCGCGCGGTCATGTCGGCGATGATCTCGGCGACCTTCTCGCGCGTGTCCGGCCACATCAGATAGACGTCGCATTCCTGCGCTGCCGCCTCGCGCGCGTCGGGCGAGAGTCCGCCGAAATAGAGCAACGGCGCCTTGCCCGACAGCGTGCCGATCCGCGGCGGATCGAGCTTCAGTTTCCAGAATTCGCCGTCATGATCGAGCGGCTGGCCGTTCAGCAGCGTCTTGAGGATCCGCATCAACTCGACCGTGCGCGCATAGCGCGGCCCCGAGGCGAGTGTCTCGCCGGGCAGGTCCGACGAGATGATGTTGATGTTGAGCCGCCCGCCGAGCATCCGGTCGATCGTCGCGATCTGGCGCGCCAGCTGCGGCGGCCAGCTCTCGCCGACGCGTACCGCCATAAGCAACGCCATCCGGCGGAGCATCGGCGCGATCGCGGCGGCGAAGGCGGTGGTGTCCAGCCCCAGCGCATAGCCCGAGGGAAGCAGGATATTGTCATATCCCCCGGTTTCCGCCTGCAGGACGATGTCGCGGCAATGCTCCCAGGTGGAGTGCAGCCGGGGATCGGGGACGCCGAGAAACTCGTAGTCATCGTCGCACAGCGCCGAGAACCAGCTGACTTCACAGGCTTGCGTCACTTGCCGGTGTCCTTCGCGGCGGTGTTACTCACGGCAGTCGCTCGCCGCGGCCTGCGACGAGGATGTCGTACCACTCCTGTCGCGTCCACGGGATCGTGAAGGCCTGCGCCAGTTCGGCGATGCGCGCGGGGTTCTGCGTGCCGACGATCGGGATCGCGCGCACCGGATGCGCCATGATCCAGCTATAGGCGACCGCGGCGCGGCTCGCGCCGGTATCTGCGGCCTTGGCATCGAGCGCTTCGGCGACGGCGCGGCTGCGGTCGTCGGTGGGCACGGCGATCCGACCGCCGCCCAGCGGCGACCAGGCGAGTACCGCCATATCGCGCTCCATCGCCTGATCGAACAGGCCGTTCTCGATCGGCTCGAGATGCAGCGGCGAGAATTCGGGCTGGTGACTGACGAGCGGGATAGTCAGGAACGACGCGAGCGCCTGAGCCTGTGCGGGCGTGTAGTTCGACACGCCGACCGCGCGGACCTTGCCGGTGGTCACCGCATCCTCGAGCGCGCGCGCTGCCTCCTGCGGATGCGTCAGGATGTCGGGGCGGTGGATCTGGTACAGATCGACCTGGTCGACCCCGAGCCGGGTCAGCGACGCATCGAGCGCCTGCGCCAGATAGGCGGGGCTCGAATCATAGGGCAGCGGTGGCAGGATGCCGCCCTTGGTCGACAGGACCATCCGCGCCCGCAAGTCCGGCGACTCGGCGAAGATGCGACCGAGCAGCACTTCGGCATCGCCGAATCCGCCGGTTCCATCGAACCCGTAGATATCGGCGGTGTCGAACAGCGTGACGCCCGCCTCGAACGCCGCTTCGATGAGGCGTCGGCCATCGGCGACGCCGGCTCCGGCGAACCGCCACATGCCCCAGGCTATCGGGCTGACAAGGATTCCGCTCTTGCCGAGGGGAATGGCTTTGGGTGTAGGATCAAGATGCGACATCGCTGTCATTCAATAGGGGCAATAGGCTTGGTCGAGCAAGTACGTTATGGGCTGGTCGGTACCGGCATGATGGGGGTCGAGCACCTCCAGAACCTCGCGGTCACCCCCGGCGCGGTGGTCACCGCGATCGCCGATCCGGTGGCCACGTCGCTGGGCTGGGCGCGCGATGCACTGGGTAAGCGGGGCGACGGCGTGCAGGAATTCGCCGATGCGGCGGCGCTCGCGCGCAGCGGGCTGGTCGATGCCGTGATCGTCGCGAGCCCCAATTACACGCACCGCAACGTGCTCGAGCCACTGTTCGATGCGGACATCGCGATCCTGTGCGAAAAGCCGCTGGCGACGACGCTCGAGGATGCCCGCTGGGTCGTCGACCGCGCCGCGCAGATGACCCGCCCGTTCTGGACCGCGATGGAATATCGCTACATGCCGCCCGCCGCGGCGTTCATCGAGCAGGTGCATGGCGGCCGGATCGGCGCGCTGCGGATGCTGTCGATCCGCGAGCACCGCTTCCCGTTCCTGCCAAAGGTCGGCGACTGGAACCGCTTCAGCCGCAACACCGGGGGCACGATGGTCGAGAAATGCTGCCATTTCTTCGATCTGATGCGTCTGATCGTCCGGTCGGAGCCGGTCCGCGTCTATTGCTCGGGCGCGATGGACGTGAACCATGTCGACGAACGCTATGACGGCGAGCGCCCCGACATCATCGACAACAGCTATACCACCGTTGAGTTCGCCAACGGCGTCCGCGCGATGCTCGACCTGTCGATGTTCGCGGACGGCGCCGAGAACCAGGAGGAGATCACCGCGGTCGGCGACGCCGCCCGGCTCGACGTGCTGATCCCCGAAGGCGCACTGGTGTTCAGTCCGCGCACCGGGTTCCTCAACCCGAAACAGGTCGAGCGATCGGTGATCGCGGTCGACCAGACCGCGCTTGACGCGGGCAGCCATCACGGATCCACCTTCTACCAGCATCAGCGGTTCATCGCGGCGGTGCGCGGCGAGGGACCGGTCGAGGTCACCGCGCGCGACGGGTTGATGGCGGTGGCGATCGGCACCGCCGCCGAGATCAGCGCGCGCACCAAACGCGTGGTGGAGATGGCCGAATTGGGGTTTTGAATGAAGCCGCACTTGGCGGTACCCAAGACAAACTCATGCATGACAGCGCGAGACATTCGATAGCCTACCGGACGAGTAGGAATTTTAGGAGGGGGCGACATGAAGAACCGTTGGTTGCTGGCAGGTGCGGCACTCGCCGCTGGGCTGAACACACCGACCTGGGCGCAGGTCGTTCCGTCCGGGACCGACCCGGCCGCGAGCGACGCGGCCCGGAACGATCAGGCCGCGGCCCCCGCCCCCGACGGGTCGGTGCCCGGCGAGATCGTCGTGACCGCGCAGAAACGCACCGAACGTCTCCAGGACGTGCCGGTCGCGGTGTCGGTGATCTCGGGCGACCAGATCGCGGCGCAGGGCGGCGTGAACCTGGAGAGCGCGCAGTATCTCGTCCCCACGCTCAATTTCCGCAAATCGGGCACGACGATCAATCAGTCGCTGTTCCTGCGCGGTGTCGGCACCTCGACCTTCTCGGTGGCAGGCGAGCCGTCGATCTCGACCGTCGTCGACGGCGTCGTCTACAGCCGTGCCGGCGAAGCGTTCAGCGACCTGATCGACATCGACCGGATCGAAGTGCTGCGCGGTCCACAGGGCACGCTGTTCGGCAAGAACACCAGCGCGGGCGTGATCAACATCGTCACCAAGCGCCCCGGCGACGTCCTTGGCGGGTTCGTCGAGGGCGCGTTCTACACCGGCAACGGCAATGAATATCGCACCCGCGCCGCGCTCGACATTCCGCTGAGCGACACGGTCAAGAGCCGCTTCACCGGCTTCTACGGCAATTATGCGGGCAACATCCGCAACATCGCGCACGATAACCGGCGCGTGAACGGCTACGAACATTACGGATTCCGCGGCATGGTCGTCGCCGATGCCACCCCCGACCTCACCTTCACGCTGATCGGCGACTATCGCCGGAGCAACGATGATTGCTGCGCCGAGGTCATCGGCACCACGCCGACCACGGGGCTCACCGCCAGCGTCCTGCCCGATCGCAACGGCAACAAGTCGCGCACCGTCAACCAGGACCTGATCACGCACACCGACGAGAAGAGCTGGGGCGTCTCGCTGCAGGCCGATGCGACGCTCGGCACGCAGACCGTGACGTATATCGGCTCGTACCGCGAATACGACAACACGGAGATCCGCGACGGCGACTGGCTGCCACGCGCATATGTCGGCGCCAACCAGCTGCACGATTTCGGGCCGCAGGTCAGCAACACGTTCACGCAGGAAATCCGCGTCGCGTCGCCGTCGAACCAGTTCTTCAGCTATGTCGTCGGCGCCTATTATTCGCGCGCCTTTACCGAGCGGACGTTCCGCCGCGACGACGTGGTCTGCACCGCGACGCCGACGCCGACCGTGCTCACCCCCTGCTCGACCGCGGGCACGACGGTCACCCGGCCGACGGGGACCGCGGTGTTCGGATCGACCTTCAAGAACCTCGCCTTTTTCGGGCAGGGCGTGTTCAACCTGACCGATCGCTTCCGCGCGATCGGCGGCGTGCGCTACACCGCCGACCAGCTCGACGTCTTCCACAGTCGGGTCACCACGCTCGCGGGGCCCGGCATCAACCCGAGCTTCGGTCCGTTCGCGGGCAAGACCACCAACACCAACTGGTCGGGCAAGGCCGGGCTGCAGTTCGACGTGGTCCGGGAATCGACCGCCTACGCGACCTATTCGCGCGGGTATAAGGGGCCTGCGTTCAACGTCTTCTATAATCTGGGCGCGACCGGCACGAACGTGATCGATCCGGAGACCGCGGACAGCTACGAGGTCGGGCTGAAGAACACGCTGTTCGGCGGCAAGCTGGTCGTGAACCTCGCCGCCTATTACGCGAAATACCATAATTTCCAGGCGAACAACCCGGACGTGGTCGCCGGCGTGCTCGTCACGCGCTTCACCAATGCGGGCGACATCTCGACGCGCGGCGGTGAGCTCGACCTGATCGTGCGGCCGGTCCGCGACCTGAACATTTCGGGCGGGCTGGCCTATACCGACGCGCATGTCGACCAGTTCCGCGTGCCGACCAACGGCGTCACCACCGGCGTCGTGCCTGCGGGTACGCAGCTCGGCTACGCGCCGCGGTGGAAGGGATCGCTCGGCGCCGACTACCGGATTCGCACCGGCGGCGCGGTCGATTTCACGCTGGGCGCGCAGAGCTCGTACCAGTCCAGCCAGATCTCGCAGTTCGACGCGAGCGCCGCGATCCGCGCCGCGACGACGATCAAGGCGTATGGCCTGCTCGATCTCTCCGCGGGCATCGTCGATGCCAAGGATGCGTTCAGGATCGTCCTCCAGGTGAAGAACGTGCTCGACACCAGCTTTGCCTCGTCGATCGTCAGCGGCGGACCCGGCGGCGCCTATCGCTACATCATCCCGCGCGAAGCCGATCGCTACGCCGGCATCACCGCAAGGCTGAACTTTTGACGGAAAACCTGCAGGCCCCCTCCCCGGCGCACTCGCGGGCGCGCTGGGGAGTCGTCGCACTCGTCTTCTTCGCGATCATGCTGAACTATGTCGACCGGCAGATCCTCGCGCTGCTCAAGCCGACACTGGAGACCGAGTTCGCCTGGTCCGATCAGGATTATGGCAACATGGCGTCGGCGTTCCAGTTCGCCGCCGCGATCGCGTTCCTGGGGACGGGCTGGTTCATCGACCGGGTGGGCCTGCGGATCGGCTTTGCCGCGGGTGTGCTGGTGTGGAGCCTTGCCGGCATGGCGCACGCCTTCGTCAGCGGGGTGACGGGGTTCATCGGCGCGCGCGTCGTGCTGGGCGCGGCGGAATCGATCGGCACGCCCGCCGCGGTCAAATCCGCGGCGACCTATTTCGGGCCAAAGGACCGGTCGATCGCACTGGGGATCGGCAACACCGCGCCCAATGTCGGTGCGGTCATCACGCCGCTCGTCATCCCGGCGCTGGCGCTCGCATTCGGCTGGCGCGCGGCGTTCCTGGTCGCAGGCGGCCTCGGGATCGTCTGGGTCGTCGCATGGTTCGCGTTCAGGATGCCCGCCGCGATCGCCGAGACGGGTGGGCCTGCACCGATCCGCTGGATCGACCTGTTCCGCGATCGCCGGACGCTCGCGATCGCGGTTGCCAAGGTGCTGTCGGACCAGGTGTGGTTCTTCATGCTGTCGTGGCTGCCCGACCTGTTCCACCGGCTGTTCGGACTGCAACAGGGCGCAGTGGGGCTGCCAGTTGCGCTCGTCTACGCGCTGGCGGCCTGTGGCGCGCTGACGGGTGGCTGGCTGCCGACACGGTTGATGGCACGCGGCTGGAGCCTCAATCGCGCGCGCAAGTCGACGCTGCTGCTCTATGCGCTGCTCATCCTGCCGGTGCCGATCGTCCTGTCGCTGCACAGCCCGTGGACCGCGGCTTTGGTCCTGGGTCTCGGGCTGTTCGCGCATCAGGGGTTCTCGACCAACGTGTTCGCGCTGACCACCGACGTGATGCCGGCGCGATCGGTCGGGTCGACGATCGGGATCGCGGCGTTCTGCGGCAATATGGGGTCGATCGGGATGATCCAGCTGTCCGCCTGGTCGCTCGGCAACGGGTTCGGCTATGCGCCGATGCTGGCAATCTGCGCGGTCAGCTATCTGCTGGCGCTGGGGGTCGTCCAGCTGCTCATCCCGCGGATCGAGCCGGCCCGGTAGACTCGCGGCGGATCAGCTCGAACGGCACGTCGATCCGCTTCACCACGAACTCCGGCGCGAGCAGGAGATCGGCCGCGGTGTAGCCGAGCAGTCGCGTCGGCTGGCGGATCGTGGTGAGCGCGGGCCAGACATAGCGCGCGATCGCGTCGTCGCCGAAACCCGCGATCGACAGCGCGGCGGGCACCGACAGCCCGCGCCGGTGCGCGACGCTGAGCGCGCCCGCCGCCATGTCGTCATTCGACGCGAAGATCGCGGTGGGCGGCAGGCGCAGCGCCAGCAGCGCCTCCGTCGCGGCGGCGCCCGACGCGAAATCATAGTCGCCGGGCCGCACCAGGAGGGGATCGAACGCGATGCCCGCCTCGTCCAGCGCGGCCCGGTATCCAGCCAGCCGCTGCGCGCTGGTGGCATAGCTCGCATGCCCGGTGATGAACCCGATGCGCCGATGCCCGAGCGCCAGCAGATGCCGCACCATCGCAGCCGCGGCACCGACATTGTCGATGAACACCGACGCGGTCAGATCGAGATCGGTGCCAGGCGACACGCGCACGAACCGCACCTTTCGCCGCGCCATCAGCGCGAGCACCTCGGGATAGTCGGTCGCGGGCGGCGTGAGGATCAATCCGTCGACGCCCGATCCGTCGATCAGGCTCTCGATATCGTCGATCAACCGGTCGGAGTCATGGTCATAGGGCTGTGCCACCATCCGTACGCCGTCGAGCAGACAGCGATCGCGAATGCCCGACTGCATCTCGTAGACATAATAGGGGCTGGGGTTGTCGCACGCGAGCGCGATCTGGAAGCTGCGGTGCCCGGCGAGCGTCCGTGCGGCCATGTTCGGCCGATATTTCAGCGTGGCGAACGCCGCGGTCACCCGCGCGCGCGTGGCATCCGAAACGCGGTCCTCATTGTTGAGGACGCGGGACACCGTCTTGATGGACACGCCGGCAAGCCGAGACACGTCGTTGATCGTTGGCCGCACGCAGTCCCTCCCCCACCATCACGATGGGGACATTGCGCGACCGCGTCAAAGAAAAGCGGCGACTATCGGCAACCGCAGATGCGCTAGCGGCTCGCGGTGAAATCGCGCCGGACCGCCTCCCGCGACAGCGGCGATGCAGGAAGGACGAACCGCGACGCGGGCAGGTGCGCCGGGTCGATCCTGCCCAGTTCCATGCCGAGAAACAGCAGCGGCGCTCCCCGAGCGAACAGCGCGACCATGTCGTCCCATCCGCCAGCGTCACCGTACAGGATGCGGATCGGCCCGAGCGACGCGCTGAACTGCATTCGCACCGCCACCGCCAGCGTCGTCAGCGCCGGATCGTCGCTCACGACGAGAAAGGGCGGATCGTCAGGGCCCCGCGCATGCTTGTCGTTCACCATATAGGCCACGCCTTTCCGCCCCCTGATGCTGACCGCGCCGCGCGCCACGAGCCGGACGTCCTTGGCGTGCGGATCCGGCGACGGCGGATTAGGCTCGGCGGCGAGCTGCTCGAGCATGACCGCGGCAATGTCTTCCTGGCGCATCACCAACGGCCCGTCAGGGCCTGCCTTGACGTAATAGCTTTGCCCGGCGCGTGTCAGGAAGTAACTCGCGTCGCTGCCGAACCGGGCGCGCACATCGCCGTTGGCGGCGATCTCCATCGTCATGATGCTTTGGTCGCCGTCGATGACGTAATGCGCCGTCATGTCGGCAAAAGCGGGATGCGCCCAGGCCAAGGCGACGGCGGCCAGGATCATACTCTTGAACATCATCGGGCTCCGTTCGGCGCGATCAGCAGCGCAACGCCCTAGAAAGCGTCCGCTTTCGCCCGCGCCGACCCCGCGCTCGGCCAAATCGACACGCACGCATTCCTGCAAGGCGCGCCGCCACCGCTACAGACCGGCGCGGTCATCGTCCATGGACGATGCCCCCCCCTGCGCCTCTACGTAGCGATAGGCGACGACCACCACTGCATCACACCGCATCGTCCAGGCTGAACCGGTCCGCGTCTTCGTCATAGGCGAACACCTCGGCATAGCGGCCCCAATGCGTCACCGTGCGCAGCGTCTCGTCGGCATAGTCCTCCGACATGTGGTCCTCCAGCTCGTCGCGGAACCGGCGTGCGGGGGCGACATGCCCGGCGCGCTCGTCGAGGATGCGGCGGATGTGCTGCGCGAGCGGCACGTGCGCCAGCAACGCCTGAGCGAACATCGCCTTGCGCGCATCGACATCGGCCTGCGCATAGCGCCGCGCGGTCGGCGTCAGCAGGATATCGGCCCCGCGCAATTCGGCGAACCGCAACAACTGGAGCGTCTCGGCCATCGGGAACAGCTCATCGATCTCCAGCTGGAGCTGGTCGGCGAGGTCCGCCATCGCCGCGCGGCCATCGAACGGACTGGCATCGACCTCCTCGATCAACCCCGCCAGCGCGTTGGTCGAGACGCGCGGCAGCACCATCTGGATGCCGGTGCCGGGGAACAGCCCGTCACGGACGGGTTCGGCGGGCGCGCGCGCGGTCATCCGCGCATAGATGTCGTCGACCAGCGCGCGGAACGCGGGATCGAGCCGATCGCGCGGCTGCGGCAGGTCGACGACGATCTCCGCGGCGACGCGGCCCGGGTTGGACGAGAAGACGAGGATGCGGTCGCACATCAGTACCGCCTCCTCGATATTGTGCGTGACGATCAGGATCGACTTGATCGGCATCCGCCCTTCCGCCCACAGATCGAGCAGGTCGGTCCGCAGCGTCTCGGCAGTCAGCACGTCGAGCGCGGAGAAGGGTTCGTCCATCAACAGCAGCGACGGGTTGACGACGATCGCGCGCGCCAGCCCGACGCGCTGCCGCATCCCGCCCGACAATTCCTTCGGATAGGCGTTCTCGAACCCGTCGAGCCCGATGAGGTCGATCGCGGCCAGCGCGCGCGTCCGCCGCTCGTCGGCGGGAACGCGCTGCGCCTCCAGCCCGAGCTCGACATTCTGGAGCACGGTCAGCCACGGAAACAGCGCGAAGGTCTGGAAGACCATGCTGATCGTGTGCGCGGGCCCGTCCGGGACCTCGGCGAAGCGGACGCTACCCTCGTCGGGGCGGATCAACCCCGCGATCGACCGCAGCAACGTCGACTTGCCCGAGCCGGAGCGGCCCAGAAGTCCCACGACCTCGTCCTCGTGCAGCGTCAGGCTGACATCGTCGAGCACCGGCGCGCCGCCGTCGCCGCGGCCATAGCGGTGGCTGACATGCTCGACCTGGACGAGCGGGCGGCTGGCCGGGGCGCGGAGAGATGCTGTTGCCATGTCTTGTCCTTTCGACATCAGGCGAGCCGGAGGCGGCGCTCGGCAAAGGCGTACATCGGACGCCAGACGAGCCGGTTGAACGCGATCACGAACATCGACATCACCGCGATGCCGAGCGCGACGCGCGGATAGTCGCCGGCCTCGGTCGCCTTGGCGATGAACGTGCCGAGACCGTGCGCCTCGACCCGTTGCGTTCCCCAGGACACCGCTTCGGCGACGATGCTCGCATTCCACGATCCGCCCGACGCGGTCAGCGCGCCGGTGACGTAATAGGGAAACACGCCCGGCAGCGCGACCTGGCGCCACCATTGCCAGCCGCGCACGCCGAACATGCCAGCCGCCTCGCGCAGATCGGTCGGGATCGCGCTCGCGCCGGCGATGACGTTGAACAGGATGTACCACTGCGTGCCCAGGATCATCAGCGGCGACAGCCAGATGTCGGGCGATAGGCGCCAGTGGACGATCGCGATCACTGCGAACGGGAACAGGACGTTGGCGGGAAACGCCGCAAGGAACTGCGCGACGGGTTGCAGCCGCTCGGCCCATTTGGGGTTGAGGCCGATCCAGACGCCGATCGGCACCCAGACGAGGCTGGCGAGCGCGATCAGCACGACGACGCGCAGCATCGTGATGCAGGCGAGCCCGAACACCGCGACTGCATCGCTCACCCGCAGCGTCGAGAAGACATAGCGCCCCGCCAGCCAGAGCGCGGCCAGCACCGCGACCAGGATCGTCGCCTGCCACAGCCGCTCGAGCACGATGCCGGGCTCGCGAACGCGGTGCTCGCGCGGGCCGGCGCCGCCGCGATCGAGCGTGAGCAGCAGCTGGCCGAGCGCGGTAACGGGCGCGAACAGCACCGGCAACAGGCGGGTCCGGCGGAACAGGTCATAGGCCCAGGATCGCGGCCGTTCGGTGCTGGCGGTCTGCTCGAACCGGAACCGGTCCGCCCAGGCGACGACGGGCCGGAAGACCAGCTGGTCGTACAGCAGGATGACGATCCCCATCGCAACCACCGCCAGCCCGATCGCGCCGAAGTCCTTGCGCGCGATCGCCAGCGCCAGCCAGGATCCGACGCCGGGTAGCGTCACCGTGGTGTTGCCGACCGTGATCGCCTCCGATGCGACGACGAAGAACCAGCCCCCCGACATCGACATCATCGCGTTCCACACCAGCGACGGCGTCGCGAACGGCAGGTCCAGCCGCAGGAAGCGGCGCATCGGCGACAGCGCGAAGCCGCGAGTCACCTCGTCCAGATCGGAGGGTACCGAGCGCAGCGACTGGTAGAAGCTGAACGCCATGTTCCACGCCTGGCTGGTGAAGATCGCGAAGACCGCCGCCAGTTCGACGCCCAGGATCTGGCCGGGGAACAGCCCCATGAAGAAGGTGACGGTAAAGGTCAGGAAGCCGAGGATCGGCACCGATTGCAGGATGTCGAGCATCGGCACGATAATCTGCCCCGCGCGCCGGCTGCGCACCGCAAGCGTGGCGACGACCAGCGTGAAGACCAGGCTCGCCGCGAGCGCGGCGAACATGCGGATCACCGTGCGCAGCGCGTAATAGGGCAGATAGCGCGGATCGAGCGTCACCGGCTCGATCCGCAGCCGCGACAAGGGCTCGGCGACGCCTTCCGCGCCGCGCACCAGCAGCGCCGCGATCCCGATCAGCAGCACGAGCGCGATGACATCGGCCCGGTTGGGCTGCGTCACGCGCAGGATGCGCGAGAACGACCGCACCCGGCCACCCGCCTGCGAACCGGACGCCTGCGACCCCATCGCAACCCTGTCAGTCACCACGCCGTCCTTCTCCGAAGCTGCGGTGCGGTAACGTCGCCGCGTGACACGCGTGCGTCATGCCGAGGGCTCGGTCACCGAGCGGCAGCCGCTCGCCGCCAATCCCCGCAGGATACGGCCGCGGTACAGCGGTGCCGCGGCGATTGCGGCGTGGATGGCGCGATCCTGCTGCATCGCGCGGAACGTAAGGATGGTCATCAGGCGTCTCTTCCGGGCTCGTGTGACGAGTCCGGGACCGACGCTCAGCCGGACCGCGCCTGCGATCCCTGAACGGCGTACCCGGACCCGGGACGTCCAGCGGCGATCGTCAGCAGGGCAAAGCCGCTACTGTCGCCATCGCCGGACAAGGGGGTAGATCGGGGTTTCATGCGCGTCCTGTTCAATGCCGGTGCCGGGAATCGCGACACCCGCCGACCGCCCTTGGCGGCTCGACGAGGGCCCGCTATACCCTAGGGGACTATAGATCAAGGGGGTGCAGTGCGTCGGCCATGAGCCATGTCGAAAAAGAGAAAAAGAAGCTGCTCAACAGGCTCAAGCGGCTGAAAGGACAGATAGAAGCGCTCGAGCGCGCGATCGAGGAGGATCGCGAATGCGCGCGCGTCCTGCAGCAGGCGACCTCGTGCCGCGGCGCGCTCGACGGCTTTATCGCCGAGGTGATCGAGGATCACATCCGCGAGCACATGATCGATCCCGGCACGTCCCGCGACGATCCGCGCACCGTCGCGGCCGAAGAGCTGGTCGAGATCGTCCACGCCTATCTGACCTGATCCCAGCGCCGCACTCCCGCTGCTGCCACACATTTGCAGCCCGCGGGCGCAAATTGTAGGGCAGGCATCCCACGCGCATCGTCGAGGATTTCGAGAGCCATGAAACTCGCCGATCTGGCCGCACTTGCCGGCGTTTCGACCGCGACGGTATCGCGCGCGCTCGCGGGGCATTCGTCCGTCAATGCGCAAACGCGCGAACGGATACGCTCGCTGGCGCGCGAGCACGACGTCCGGCCCAACCAGCTGGCGCGCAACCTGCGCCTGAAAAGCACGGGCGCGATCGGCCTGGTTTTGCCATTGGGCCACGCCCGGACGCAGCATCTGACCGATCCCTTCTTCCTCACGCTGCTCGGGTTCCTCGCCGATCTGCTGGTCGAGCGCGGCTATGACATCCTGTTGTCGCGGGTCATTCCCGATGCCGACGACTGGCTCGAACGCGTCGTCGACAGCGGCCGGATCGACGGGCTGCTGCTGGTGGGGCAGTCGGACCAGTTCGCGGTGATCGAGCGCGTGGCGCAACGCTATGCCCCGCTGGTCGTGTGGGGGGCGCATCGCCCCGGCCAGCATCACCTGACGATCGGATCGGACAATGTCGCGGGCGGCCGGCTCGCAGCCGAGCATCTGATCGCGCAAGGCTGCCAGCGCCTGCTGTTCGTCGGCGACCCTGCCCCGCCCGAGTTCGCGGATCGGCTCGCAGGCTTCGCCGCGGCGGCGCGCGACGCGGGGCTGCCGCATGACGTGCTGACAACGCCGATGATGCCCGAAGCGGTTCATGCCGCGATGGCCGCGCATCTGGCCGGCGGCACCGTTCCGGACGCGATCTTCGCCGCGTCGGACGTGGCGGCGATGAGCGTCCTGCGCGCGCTGGCCGAGGCGGGAATCGACATTCCCGGCACCACCGCGGTCGTCGGCTATGACGATGTGACGCTCGCCGCGCATACCTCGCCCTCGCTCACGACGGTTCGCCAGGACCTTGCGATCGGCGCCGAACTGATGGTCGACCGGCTGCTGAAACGGATCGCCGGCGAGCCCGCCCAGTCCGCGATCGTCCCCCCTGTGCTCATTGCGCGACAATCCGGCTGAATTTCGCAATCGATTGTGAAAAATTGTTGCAATCGATTGCGAAAATAGTAGGACGCGATTCTGGGCTTCATAGAAAGCCGCCCCGCAGGGAGGATCGCATGAAAGTACGTCACGTTTTGCTGGCCGGCATCGCCGCCGCTTCGTTCGCCACGGCATTTGCCGGCGTCGCCTCCGCACAGGCGGCTGACCCTCAGGCAGACCCCGCCGCCGCACCGGCTGCCCCGGCCGCCGACGTCCCGCAGGACGACATCGTCGTCACCGCGGTCGCGCGCGGCACGAACCGGCTGAACACCTCGATCACGACCAGCTCGATCACGTCCGATGCGCTGATCCAGCTCGCACCACGCACCTCGGGCGAGCTGCTGCGCAACCTGCCGGGCATCCGCGTCGAGGCCTCGGGCGGTGACGGCAACGCGAACATCTCGGTGCGCGGCCTGCCGGTCGCGTCGGGCGGCTCGAAGTTCCTGCAGTTGCAGGAAGACGGCCTGCCGATCCTCGAATTCGGCGACATCACCTTCGGCAACGCCGACATCTTCCTGCGCGCCGACTTCAACGTGCGGACGGTCGAGTCGGTGCGCGGCGGATCGGCCTCGACCTTCGCCTCGAACTCGCCGGGCGGCGTGATCAACTTCCTGTCGAAGACGGGCGAGCAGGAAGGCGGCGCGTTCCAGCTGTCGAGCGGGCTCGACTACCGCGAGTTCCGCGTCGATTTCGACCAGGGCGGCAAGCTGTCCGACTCGCTGACCTATCATTTCGGCGGCTTCTACCGGATCGGCGACGGCCAGCGTCAGGTCGGCTATGACGGCGTGAAGGGTGGCCAGTTCAAGGCGAACATCACCAAGTCGTTCGGCGACGGCGGCTATGTCCGGCTGTACGGCAAGTATCTCGACGACCGCGCAATCGGCTATCTGCCCAACCCCGTGCAGGTCACCGGCTCCGACAGCGACCCGACCTATCGCAACATCACCAATTTCTCGATCAACAACGGCACGCTGCACAGCGGCAACATCCGCACCGTGCAGACGCTCGACGGCGACAACAAGCTCGTCACGCGCTCAATCGCCGACGGTCAGCATCCGGTGGTCTATTCGGCCGGACTGGAGACGCAGATCCCGGTCGCGGACGGCTGGAACGTGGTCGAGCGGTTCCGCTATTCGGACATTTCGGGCGGCTTCACCGCGCCCTTCCCCGCCGCCGTCGGGTCGGCGCAGTCGATCGCCAACGGTATCGGCGGCGCGGGCGCACAGCTGTTCTACGCCAGCGGATCGCAGGCGGGCCAGCGGATCGCCAACCCCGCATCGCTCAACGGCAACGGCCTGCTTGCCAACGTCGTATTGTTCGATGTCGATCTGAAGAGCCTGAACAACATCACCAACGACATCCGCCTCAACGGCTCGGTGCCGGTGGGTACCGGATCGCTGTCGATCACAGGCGGCTTCTACGCCTCGCGTCAGGACATCAAGAGCGACTGGCTGTGGACCTCGTTCGTGCAGACCGTCGCCGACAATGGCCGGTCCGAGCTGGTCAATGTCCGCACCGCGGCTGGCGTGCCGGTCACGCAGAACGGCGTCACGGGCTATTCGGCGAGCTTCTTCGGCAATTGCTGCCGTCGGTCGTACGATCTCGACTACACGACCTATGCACCGTTCGCGCAGCTTGGGCTGGAGATCGGCCGGTTCAACATCGACGGCTCGCTGCGCTATGACTTCGGTCGCGCACGTGGCAGCGTCGCGGGTGCGGATCTGGGCGCTGGCTTCGGCACCGGCATCACGACGTTCGACATCAACGGCGACGGCGTAATCTCGGCCCCCGAGCGCCAGGTCGCGGTGATCCCGAACGTCCGGTCGCCGCTGAACTATAATTACGACTATCTGTCCTATTCGGGCGGCGCGAACTACCGCCTGACCGACACCACTGCGGTGTTCGCGCGCTACAGCCGCGGCGGCCGCGCCAACGCCGATCGCCTTTTGTTCGGCCCGTCGATCAACACGCGGACCGGCGGCCTGACAGACCAGGGCGCAGCGGTCGATTTCGTCCGCCAGCTCGAGGGCGGGTTCAAATATCGCCAGAACGGCCTCTCGCTCTACGCCACCGGGTTCTGGGCGCGTACCGAGGAGCAGAATTTCGAGGCGACGACGCAGCGTTTCTTCAACCGCGAATATGAAGCCAAGGGCGTCGAGCTCGAGGGTCGGATCGCACGCGGGCCGTTCTCGCTGTCGGCCGGCGGCACCTATACCGATGCCGAGATCACCAAGGACGTGCTCAACCCCGCGGTCGAGGGCAACCGCCCGCGTCGCCAGGCCAAGTTCATCTTCCAGGCAACCCCACAGGTCGATGTCGGCCGGCTCACCGTCGGTGCGAACGTGATCGGTACGACCGATAGCTTTGCGCAGGACAATAACGGGCTCAAGATGCCCGGCTATACGCAGGTCAATGCGTTCGTGTCGGTGCGCCCGGCGGACAATGTCACGCTGTCGGTCAACGGCAACAACCTGTTCGACGTGAAGGGCATCACCGAGGCCGAAGAGGGCAACATCCCGAGCAACGGCATCGTCCGCGCACGCTCGATCACCGGCCGGACGATCTCTGCCGCAGTCCGCGTCGGCTTCTGATCGGACCGGTGACCATGACGCCATCCTCGACCGAGCGCCGCCTGGAGGCGCTGGCCCCCCGCCTGAAACGCCAGCTCGAAAGGCTGTACGGGGCGGACCGGCTGGCGGCGCTCTGGCCGCGGATGGAACGGATCCTGCGCGACCGGGCGGCCGAGCGCCCGGACGCGCTAGCCGCGCTCGATACCGCGCGGCTCGCCGATCCCGACTGGTTCGTCGCGCCCGACATGCTGGGCTATTCGACCTATGTCGATCGGTTTGCGGGGACGGTCGACGGGCTGACCGAGCGGGTCGACCATCTGGAATCGCTCGGCGTTCGGTATCTCCACCTGCTCGCGCTGCTCAAGGCGCGCGCGGGCGACAGCGATGGCGGCTTCGCGGTCGCCGATTATCTGGCGATCGAGCCGCGGCTCGGGACGATGGCCGATGTCGAGCGGCTGGCGGCACGGCTGCGCGCCGGGCGGATCAGCCTGTGCGTCGATCTCGCGCTCAATCACACCGCGGACGATCACCCCTGGGCGAAGGCCGCGCAGGCGGGCGATCCGCATTACCGCGCCTTTTACCACGTGCTCGGCGACGACGAGGCGCAGGCCTATGAGGCCGCCCTCCCCGAGGTGTTCCCGACGACCGCGCCGGGCAATTTCACCGCGGTTCCTGCGATGGGCGGGCAGGTCTGGACGACCTTCTATCCATTCCAATGGGATCTGAACTGGTCGAACCCGGAGGTCATGCTCGCGATCGTCGATACGATGCTGCGGCTGGCCAATCACGGGTTCGAGGCGTTCCGGCTCGATTCGATCGCGTTCCTGTGGAAGCAGCTGGGCACCGATTGCCGCAACCGGCCAGAGGCGCATTTCATCGTCCGGGCGCTGCGCGCGGCGCTCGACATCGTCGCGCCGGCCACGCTGCTCAAGGCAGAGGCGATCGTGCCGACCGCGCTCGTCCCCCCCTATTTCGGCGCGGACGAGGGCGCGGACTGGGATGGCGGGTTCGAACCCGAATGCCATCTCGTCTACAATAATTCGCTGATGGTCGCGGGCTGGGTCGCGCTTGCCGAACAGTCCGCCACGCTGCCACATGCGATCGTCGAGGCGAGCGGTGGGTTGCCGCGCGGCGCCAACTGGCTGAGCTATGCGCGCTGCCACGACGATATCGGCTGGGGCGCGGTGATCGGCGATCTCGCCGGGATCGATCCGGATCCGGTCGCACGGCTGAAAACGGCGGCGCGCTTCCTCGAAGGCGGCGACGGCAGCTGGGCGCGCGGCGCGCCGTTCCAGTCCGACGGATCGGTGCTGCACGGCTCGAACGGGACGATGGCCTCGCTCGCCGGTCTCGAAGCCGCGACGGACGACGAGGCACGCGAAATGGCGTTTCGCCGTATCGCACTCCTCAACGCGCTGTCGATCGCGAGCGGTGGCCTGGCGACGACCTATATGGGCGACGAAGCCGGGCTGTTGAACGACACCAGTTATCTGGACGATCCCGAGCGCGCGCACGAAGGCCGCTGGCTGCACCGCCCCGACATGGACTGGTCGGCGCTCGATGGCCCCGCCGCGCGACGGATCAGCGGCGATCTGGCCACGTTGCGCGCCGCACGGATTGCCAGCGGCGGTGCCGGCTCGCCTGTGGCGATCGCGACGGGCGTCCCTGCCCTGCTCGGCATCGGCTGCGGCAACGACCGCGTGTTCCTGAACTTTTCCGACGCGTCGGTGGCGGTCGATGGGCTCGACGGATTGCGCGATCGGGTCTCGGGCAAAGCTTGCAGCGACACGCTCACGATCGAGCCTTGGGGTGTAATATGGGCTGGCCCAGCCGGGTGATACACGCGACCCTATCTGTTCTCCCGCGTAGGCGGGAGCCCAGAGTCCCGAGGGCCGGCGTTCGTGACTCCTGGACCCCCGCCTCCGCGGGGGAACAGGAAGGACGTCGGATCGGAATGGTAGAGAAGGCATGACGATGACGAACCTCGGCCTCCTGACCAAGCCACGGCTGTCGCTGATGCGGCTGATCGAGATGAACCTCGGTTTCCTCGGGCTGCAATTCTCGTTCGGGCTGCAGCAGGCGAACATGGCGCCGATCTATGGCTATCTCGGCGCGGACGAGGCGAGCCTGCCGTTGCTGTGGCTCGCCGGACCGATGACCGGGCTGCTGATCCAGCCGCTGATCGGCGCGATGAGCGACCGGACCTCGACTCGGATCGGTCGGCGCACGCCCTATTTCCTGATCGGCGCAGTGCTGTGCAGCCTCTGCCTGCTCGCCATGCCGTACAGCCCGACTTTGTGGGTCGCTGCCAGTCTGTTGTGGGTGCTCGACGCGGCCAACAACGTGACGATGGAACCCTACCGCGCCTATGTCGGTGATCGCCTGCCCGACGACCAGCGCGCCGCCGGCTTCCTGACGCAATCGGCGTTCACGGGGCTCGCGCAGACCCTTTCGTATCTCGCGCCGTCGCTGCTGGTGTGGATCGGGTTCAACAAGGACGCGGTCGACGGCAACGGCATTCCCGACATCACGCGGATCGCGTTCCTGATCGGCGCGGTGCTGTCGCTGGCGACGATCCTCTGGTCGGTGCTGCGCGTCCCCGAGCTGCCCTTGCCCGAGGAGGAGAAGGCGCGGCTGGCGAAGGAGCCGCTGACGCTCGGCGGCACGCTGCGCGACCTGCGGACCGCTTTGGTCGAGATGCCCAGGCCGATGCGGCAGCTGGCGCTGGCGATGCTGTGCCAATGGTATGCGATGTTCGCCTATTGGCAGTTCATCACCTTCGCGGTCGCGCGGTCGCTGCACGGCACGTCGGACGCCAAGAGCGTAGCGTTCCGCGATACCGTCCTGACCGTCGGCCAGCTCGGCGCCTTCTACAACGCCGTCGCGTTCGTCGCCGCGATCGCACTGGTCCCGCTGGCACGCCGCTGGGGCGCCAAGAGCGCGCATGCCGTCTGCCTGCTCGCGTCGGGCGTGGCGATGCTGGCGATCCCCGGCATCCGCGACGAGGCGGGGCTGTTCGTCGCGATGCTGGGAATCGGCATCGGCTGGGCGAGCATGATGGGCAACCCGTACATCATGCTGATCGACATGATCCCGCCCGAGCGCAACGGCGTGTACATGGGGATCTTCAACATGTTCATCGTCATCCCGATGATCATCGAGAGCCTGACGGTGCCACTCTTCTACCATTCGGTGCTCGGCGGCGAGCCGCGCAACATCCTGTACCTGTCGGGCGCGCTCATGATCCTCGGCGCAGTGGCAACCGTTCGCGTCACGATGCGGCCGGCGTCGGGCACGACGCTCGTCGAGGCCGCGCGCTGAGGTTCACCCCAGCGTACGGCGGTAGAACCCCAGCGTCATCGCCATCGCCTGGAGGAACAGCGCGGGATCGTAGCGCGGCCCCTCGTCGCGCAGGAACGCATGCTGCGCGTTCAGCTCATGCCATTCATACGACGCGCCGATCTCCTCCAGCCGCGTCCGGATCACGGCGCGCCCGGCATAGGGAACGTGCGGATCCTGCCGCCCCCAGACGAACAGCGTTTCGGCCTTGAGCTCGGCCATCCGCGCCAGGCTGTCGTCCGACCGCCCTTCCCCGAGCGTGCCCGAATGGATGTCGGTCGGGTAGAAGCAGGCGGCGGCCGACACGCGCGGATCGAGGCCTGCGCGATAGGCCAGATGGCCGCCAAGGCACACGCCGAACGTCCCCAGCCTGCCGTTGCACGCGGGGTGATCGAGCAACGCGGTCAGCCCGGCCTGCGCATCGGCATCATAGGCGGCGACGGGCTTGGCGATCTTCAGCGCATTGCCGCGATCGGTACCGGCCTGGTCGTAGTTGAGGACCGTGCCCGCGGGCTCATACTCATGATAGACCTCGGGCACCGCGACGACATAGCCATTCCCCGCGATCATCGCCGCTAGCCGGCGGATCGGCGCGGTGACCTGATAGATCTCGGAGAACAGCAGGATGCCCGGAAAGCGTCCTTCGACCGCGGGACGGAACAGGTGGATGCGCATCGCGCCGCCGTGCGGGACGTCGACGTCCAGCGTCTCGTCGCTGTGCAAGATCATATGCGCGTCCCCACGAAGATGCCCGACCAGGGGCTTTGGAGCCGCGTCCGTATCAGGCCTGTCCGCGCGTCGCTACGCGGATCGGGGTCACGCCGTCGCGGAAACCTCCGTGATCAGAACGGACGCGACGTCGCTGTCGTGCAACGCCGTCGTCAACGTGTGCCGAAGTCGCGCGGCGTCCACCGGCATCTGGGTCGAGACGTGCAGCCGCGAGAATTCGATCGCTTCGCCGACCGAGATCGCGCGAAGCTCGGGAAGCTTCTGCGTCAGGCGCGCGAGCGCGGCTTCGTTCGGGGCGGTCAGCGCGAACGTCACGCGCAGCGCGCCGTCGAGGCGATCCGACGAAACGATCGGCACGACGAGCGGCTTCATGGCGAGGATCTGCGGCGGCTCGTGCGCCGTTTCGGTACTGGCTCCGGCGGGTTCGGCGATCCCTGCGATCAGCGACAACAGCAGGACCAGCTTCAGGGGCATGGTGGCGATGGGACGGACTCCGGCAACGGGCCGCATCTCGTCGCCGGCCCTATCCATTATAGACGATAGAGTCTTCGGGAGGGCTCGCGCTGTCACTCGCTGCAGCACGTCCTGACCGCCTTGATCGACGGGGCACCGCGCGCAAGCTCGTTCAGCCGGGTCAGCGTCGTCTGATGCGCGCTGCAGATCTGCGCACCCACGACGAACTCCTGGAGGTCGTCGGCCAGTTCAAGGCAGATCGCCAGCTGCGCTTCGATCGCCCGCAGCAAGTCTGCGTGGTTGGAGAGAACGGTCATGCGACAGGCCTTTTTCCAAAGAGTTGGCTAATCCTAGGCCTTATAGCGGCTTGCCGGTGCGGACCGCCGCCGATGCGCGGAACCACGTGGTACTACGGATGGCGTACGGCGTTCGGCGCGATCGGTCGGCCCGGTCGACGCGCCCCTCCCCTCTATAAAGAAGAAGATCGACCAAATCCCGGGAACGCCATGAGCAGAGACCAGAGACCGGCCCGCACCGTGATGATCGCGCCCGACGCATCGAGCGCGCCACCCCAGCGCCGCGCGAACGATAACGCCGCAGCCACTGGCGATCCCGGCGCGCCCGCCGCCGTCGCGCCGGTAAAGTCGCGCACGCTGCTGCTGTCCGGGCTGTTCCTGTTCGCGTGCGTCGTTGGGGCCGCGGGGGTCGCGCTGGCGCCGTGGCTGCTGGCGGCCCGATGACCGTGCGGTTCGCGTCGATCATCGCGCTGATGCTGGCATCGGCCTCGGCCCCCGTCCCCGCTCCGGGGCCGGCGACCGGCACCCCAGCGCCCGCGGGAGTGCCAGGCGAGACGCCCGGCACCACGGACACGGGCGGATCGCCTACCGACGCCAGCCCAGGCGTTGCCGCCAGACCAGCGCTGCCGCCATTCGCGCCGCGACTGTCCGAACTGCCGCTGCTGACCAGGCCGCAGGGCTGGCAAAGCGCAGGGCAAGCCGGTTGGGAGGCCCTGATCGCAGCGGGCCCGGCGAACCGTCAGGCGGCGCGATGGGCCTATGCGAACGCGCAGATCGCACAGGGCCGCGCGCAGGAGGCGATCGGTGCACTCGACGTCATGCGGCAGGACGAACCCGACCTCATGCTGGTCCCGGCGTTCCGGCTCGCACTCGGCGCGACCTTGGCTAAGCTCGATCGCGCGACGCTCGCCGTCGATGCGCTGACCAACGACGCGCTGACCGACAATCCCGAAGCCTGTGCGTGGCGGATGCTGGCGTTCGCGCGCGGCGGGCTGCCCGGGCCGGCGCTGGGTCAGGTCAATTGCGCGGTTCCGGCGCTCAACGCCCGAGCCGGAGCAGCCCGCGCACCGTTCCTGCTCGCCGCCGCGCGCGCCGCCGCCGATCTCGGCAAACCCGCGATAACGATACAGTTGCTGGAGACGCTTCCCGACCGGGACCCGGCCGCAAACCTGCTGCGCGGCCGTGCGACCGTCGCGCTGGGCGACGAACCCGGCGGGCGGTTGCGGCTGGGGCGGGCGCGCGAGAGCGGCGACTATGGCCAGCGGATCGATGCTGATCTCAGCCTGGTCGAACTCGCCGCGCGCAAGGGCAGCCTGAACGGCGCGGACACGGCGACGCTGCGCCGCATCCGGTTCGACTGGCGCGGCGACGATATCGAGGTGCGCGCGCTTCGCCTGAGCATCGACGCCGCCCGGCGCGCGCACGACTTGGCGGGGACGCTCGAAGCCGGCGCGACTCTGTTCCGTTACTTCAGCGGGGGGGCCGATCGCACCGCGCTGATCACCGAGCTCCAGCAGACGCTCGCACAGCTGCTGGCGCCGGACAGTCCGTTGCCGCTCGACCGGATCGCCGGGCTCTATTGGGAGTATCGCGATCTGGCCCCCGCCGCCGCCGCGGGCGACCTGCTGGTATCGCAGTTGGCGGATCGGTTGCAGGCGGCGGGGTTGTACGAGCGCGCGGGCGAGCTGCTCGATCACCAGCTGCGCGTGCGCACCCGCGATCTGGCGCAGGGGCCGCTGTCGGCGCGCGTCGCCTCGCTCTTCATCCTCGCCGCGCAACCGGCGCGCGCATTGTCGGCGATCCGCGATACCGACACCTATGCCTATCCCGACGAGATGCTCTGGGACCGGCACCGAGTTGAAGCGGTCGCGCTCGACCAGCTCGGCCGGACGACGGAGGCGATGGCGGTGCTCCAGACCGTCCCTGACGCAGCCACGATCCGGGCCGAGATCGCGTGGAAACATCACGACTGGAAGACGGTGGCCGCCGATTCTCCCCCCTCGCTCACGGGCGGCGCGCGGATGAACTCGGTGATGCAGGCGCGACTGCTCCGCTATGCCACCGCGCTGGCGATGCTGGGACGCGAGGCCGATCTGGCGCAGTTGCGCGCGCGCTATGCCGCCGCCTTCACCGGGCTGCCGACCGCCGCGGCATTCTCGGCGCTTACGGACAAGGTCGGGGCGGTCGATCCGGCAGCACTGAGCGCCGCAATGGCTGCGATCCCCTCGGCCAGCCCGGCCGGGGGAATCGCGGACCTGATCGACGCCGCGCCCGAGATCGTCAGTCAGAGCTGACAGCCCAAGATCGTCAGTCGGGACTGACCGGCCGCCGCCGCGTCACTTGCCGGCGCTGCGCTCCGATCGAACAAGCCGCGGCACCGGTCTCGCCGCACCGCTGCGTGCTGCGCGCTCGATTGCACACGCGTAGAGCGCGCCGCCGCTGCCGCTCGCGAGCCACGCCAGCAGCGCGGTCATCGGCATCGCGCGCGCGAACAGATAGCCCTGCGCGATCGAGTATCCCAGGCGGCGGACCTCGCCGAGCTGCTGCTCGGTTTCGATGCCCTCGATGATGCAGGCGAGGTGAAGCGTGGTGCACAGGCCGAGAATGGCCCCCATGATCTTGCTGCCGGGGTCATCGTCCAGCCGCGCGATGAAGCTCCGATCGACCTTGACCTTGTCGAGCGGGAGGCGGTGGAGCGAACTCAGGCTCGAATAGCCGGTGCCGAAATCGTCCAGCGCGATCTGGATTCCCAGCGCGCGCAGTCGACCGATGGCGACGATCGCCGAATCGAAATCGCGCATCAGCGCGGTCTCGGTCAACTCGAAGGTAATGCGGGCGGGATCGGCACCCTGCTGCGCGATCGCCTCGATCAGCTGGTCGACGGTCTTCGCCGAAACGATGTCGTGCGCCGAGAGATTGAACGAGAGCCCGATGGTCTTGGGCAGCACCGCGAGGTTGGTCAGCGTCTTGCGGAACAGCATGATCGTGATCTGGTTGATCAGGCCGATGCGCTCGGCGGTCGCGATGAACCGCTCGGGCGCGATCGCTCCGACCAGCGGGCTCGTCCAGCGCCCCAGCGCCTCGACCCCCAGGATCGTCATCGTGTCGATGCACATCAGCGGCTGGAACACGACATTGAGTTCGGCCTGGAGATCGGCCGACTGGAGCGCCGCCTCGACCGCGCGATCGGAGCGGATCCGCATTTCCTGCTCCGCCGAGAACAGGGCGCAGCAGCCGCGCCGCGTCGATTTGACGTTGTAGAGCGCGTAGTCGGATCGGTCGAACAGCGCGTTCGCGGTCTTGCCGGCCTCGGGGAAGATCGCCACCCCGCCCGAGCAGCCGATCGTGAGGCGCTGCTCGTTGATGTAGAAGGGCTGCGACAAGAGCTCGCATATCCGCTGCCCGGTCGCCTGCACGTCGTCGATGTCGGTCTGGACGATCAGTCCGAACTCGTCACCGCCGAGCCGCGCGACGATCAGGTCGTCATCCGCGACGTCCGCAAGCCGACTCCCGACCTCGACGAGCAGCCGGTCACCGACGATATGGCCATAGGTGTCGTTGATCGGCTTGAACCCGTCCAGATCGAACACGCCGATCGCGAACCGCTCGCCGCTTTCCGTATGCTCACGCAGGATGTCGTCGAGGCGGGAGAAGAAGAAGCGGCGGTTGGGCAGTCCGGTCAGCGCGTCGGTCAGCGCGAGCCGGGCATTGTCCAGCCCCAGCCGCTCGGTCTCGAACTGTTGCGCGGCGAGGATCGCCTGCGAGCGGATCAGCGTGGCAAATCCGTCGAAGCTGTTGAGCAGGACCTGGATCATGACCGCGGAGACGAGCGCGACGTTCAGCGCGATCCCGATCAGGACGGCGTTGCCGATATACAGGTAATAGACGAGCACCGACGTCATTACGAGGCCGTTGACCATCAACGCGATCTGCGGGACGTACACCAGGCAGAAGATGCAGCCGATCACCGTGACCGCGGTGAAGACGGCGATATGCGCCCGCTCGAGCGGTCCGCCATATTGATCGAGCATCGCCGCCCAGCCCAGGAAGATCATCGCCGCCGACGCCGCCAGGATCATCGTCCCGCGCAGCGCGCTTTCCGCGCGTTCGACCGTGATGGTGCTCGCCCGCTCCGCAAACATCAGCCAGAAGATCAAGCGCCCAACACAATAACCAACCAACACCCCCGCCGCCCCGACCGTCAGCCAGACCGGCGCATAGGCATAGTGGGTGTAGGATACCGCGAGCGTGTTGATGATGAGCAGGGCGTACAGCATCGGATTCTGGCGGCGCAGCTCGCCATATTGTGCGATGACGATGCCCGGATCGGGCTCCAGATTCAGCAATGCCGTGAAACGCTGAAACATTCGTTTTTCCTGTCTGCCCTGTCTCTGGACGGGGTGTGCCGGTACTGCGGTTGCCGCCGATCGGAGGCGCCTCGTCGATCGTGGAGCGCCTGGCGACTTGCTCCGCGTCTTTCCTTTCCGGGCAGGAAGATCCGCCCGATGCCCCCAGGGCCTGTCGTGCACCATTCCCTTCGAGAATCCGGACAGCGCATTCAGGATGTAATTGCAGGACCGCACCAACCTTGAGCGGATAGTCGGCTGCCGCCAGCGCGAAGCGTTCGTGACAGCGCGGCGCCTGTCCTAGCGCAGCAGCGCGTGGACCGCGGCGGCCGGCAAGGGCCGCGCGGCGCCAGCGGCGTTTGGCGAAAAATCGCCATTGCCAAAAAGGCGGCGGACCTTGCTCCGCCCGCCCGTGCCACTGATGCGGAAGCGTTCAGCCGCCTCGGTGAGCGCGCCGACTTCGCCGCTCAGGTTGCGCGCGGCTGCCGACGTCTCCTCGACCATCGCGGCGTTCTGCTGCGTCGATTCATCCATGGCGCGAACCGCTTCCGAGATCTGGGTGATCGCGGCGGACTGCGCCTGGTTGTCGGTCGCGATCGTCGCCAGCAGTTCATGGACCTGGCCGACATCGCCCGAAATACCCGCGAGCGCGCCGTCGACCCTCTGGACCGCCTTCACCGCGATCACGATCTCGCTCTGCGTCGCGGTCAACTGGTCGCGCGCACGCTTGGCTTCCTCCTCGGCACGCATCGCCAGCGCGGAAACGAGATCGGCCACGACCGCGAAGCCGCGACCTGCGTCGCCGGCACGGCCCGCCTCGACTGCCGCGTTCATCGCGAGCACGCGCGTCTGGAACGCAATCTTGTCGAGGCCCTCAATCACGCTGTCGATGCCCTTGGCGCTTTCCGACACGCGCCCCATCGACTGCACGGCTTCGGCGGCGACCGCGCGACCGCTGCCGACGGTCTCGATCGCCTGATCGGCGCGCCCGACCGTGCTCTGCGCGGCAACCGCGGTCGCCTTCAGACGGCCGTCCATGCGCGTGACCGCGGCGGCCGTCTCCTCCAGGCTGGCGGCATTGGCTTCGGTGCGCCGCGCCAGATCCTCAGAGGCCTGGGCGATCTCGCTGGACCCTGTCCGGATCGTTGCGGCGCCGTCGCTGACCGACGTGATGAGCGCACGCAGGCTGTCGAGCGCGGCATTGAAGTTGGTCTTCAACGCGGCATATTCGGGCGGGAAATCCTCCTCGATCGCGGTCATCAAGTCGCCCGCCGCCAGTTCCTCGAGATGGGCCGACACCATGTCGACGACCGCCTTCTGCTCGACCCCATTATCCCTTTGCGCCACCGCCGTGTCGCGGAAGGTAAACATCGCCTTGGTCATGCGGCCGACGCAATCGGCATAATCGGTAAACTGGATCGAGCTCGAGAGGTCGCCCGCGGCGAGCGCCTCCATGCGCACGACCGTCGTCACATAGGGGTCGGCGATCGTGGCGCGGAACCAGGCCCCTGCGATGGCCGCCACCGCCGCCATCACGACCGCGACGCCGATCCCGACGACTGGCCCGACGATCGATGTCGCCAAGGTCGCGCCCAGTGCCCCAGTCGCAACGAGTGCGGTCATGACGAAGAACGTCACGAACAGTTTCTGCCGGATCGGGGCAGCTTCACGATACCATGTCATCATTCTATGGATCTTTCGGAGACTGGCCAGAAACAGGCCGTGGATACCCCCATTTTAGAGGCGAATCCTCCCACGCCGTGCGCCTGCGCTGTTTCTTGCATTCGATGCGGAGAATTTAGCGATACTGCCCGTCCGGTGATGCAATACTGTGCCGATGCACACGCTATACCAGCCGGCACGCCGGGCGAGCTGCCGGCTACCTTCCACGGCGCGCTGCGGTCAGCGTACGACGGCGGAGGCCGGGCCCGAGGCCGAATGCCGCGGTAGGGTCGCTGCGTTCGACACAACGAACTGCGTCGCCTGCACCGCGGTCATCGCCTTGCCGAACAGATAGCCCTGGCCGAAGTCGCATCCCCAATCAGCGAGGTGCGCGAGTTGCTCGGGATCCTGGATGCCCTCTGCGGTCGTCGAAAGCCCCAGGCTCTTGCCCAGACTGATCATCGCGCGGACGAGGATATTGCCCTCGCCTTCCTGTTCGAGCCGCTCGATGCGCTCGACGAAGGACCGGTCGATCTTGATCTTGTCGAACTTCAGATCGCGCAACTGGTACAGGCTTGCATAGCCGGTGCCGAAATCGTCGAGCGATATCGTCATGCCTAGATCGCGCAGCGCCAGCAGCAACGTCTTGGTGGCATCGAGATCGGTGATGAGAGCATTCTCCGTCACTTCGATCTCGATCCGCTCGGGCGCGATCCCGGTCTGGTCGAGGATCGCCTTAAGCCGGACGGCGAGCAGCGGATCGCTGAGCTGGCTCGGCGCGAGATTGAGCGACAGCGAAAGGTTGGACGGCCATGGCCGCGCGTCCTCGCAGGCGCGGCGGAATATCTGGTAGGTCATGTCAGTCAGCAGACCGCGTTCGTCCGCCGCGGCGATGAACTTGTCGGGCATGATGATGCCGCGCGTCGGATGATGCCAGCGCGCCAATATCTCGAACCCGACCACTTCGCCGTGTTCGATGCCGACGAGCGGCTGGTAATAAGGGCGGATCTCGCCATCCGCGATCGCCCGCCGCAGGTCGGCGTCGATAAACGCACGTTGCTCTGCAAGATCGTGCATCGACGGGTCGAACAGCTGGCACGATGCGGCGGTCTCGCGCTTGGCGCGGTACAAGGCGAGACCCGCAGCGCGCAGCAGCGCCGACGGGTTCGAGCCGTCCTGCGGATAGAGCGCGATACCGATAGTCGCGCCGACCTCCAGCCTAGAACCCGCCAGATCGATGGGTTTCAACACGATGTCGCGGATCCGCTGCCCAGTCTGAATCACGGATTCTGCACCGTCATGCATCGGGACGACGACGGCGAACTCGTCCCCGCCCAAGCGCGCGATCACGCCGAAATCGTTGCGATGCCGGACAAACCGGTCGGCCAACTCGCACAGCACCATGTCGCCGATTTCATAGCCGTGCATCTCGTTGATCGGCTTGAAGCGCTTCAGATCGATCAGCAGCACCGCGCAGGGTGACGCAGGATCCTGTGTCGCGCGCATGAGCGAGTCGACGAACTGCCGACGATTGGGAAGGCCGGTGAGGATGTCGTTCCGCGCGAGGCTGTCGGCATGCGCCTGCGCCTCGCGCGTTTCGCGATGCGCGACCTCGAGCTCGCGTGCGCGGCGACGGAAGATCTCGAGCGCCCGGACCAGGGCCCCGACTTCATCCTCGCGCTCGCCGCCGCTGACGACGACATCGAGGTCGCCCGCCGCCAGATCCGAAAGCGAGCGCGTGATCCCGGTCAGCGGGCGGACGACCCTTTCCCTGACGTAGCGCAGCAGCAGCAATCGCAGCGCGGCGCCCAGGAGCGCGAGCGTAAACAGCGTCAGCACGATCATGTCGCCGATGAACCTGGCTTTCGCATCCATGACCGCGGAATAGCCGGCCAGCGTGCCGATGAGCGCATCGCTATAGGCATTCAGGCTTCGGTGCGCGACCTTCAGACGGTCTCGGTAGACGATCGCTTGCTGCGATCGCGGTGCACTCTGCACGATCGCCATCCATTGGCGCGCGTTAAGCGCGTACCGAACCCAGGACCGTTCGAACGCCGCAACATCGGCGCGGGCGGATGGCCAGTCGGCGAGATCCTTCAGCATCGCGATCTTGGCGTCCAGCGCGCTGATGTTATAGCCGACTATAGCCGCGTTTTTCGCGTTGGTGGCGAGGACCAGTTCGTCTTCGACGACCCGCTGTTCGGACAGGCGATCGGCAATCTCTTCGGCGGTGACGAGGCTGCGCAAATGGCGATCATGCTGATTGCCCGCGACGCGGGACATATACAGCGCGGAGAGCACCCCGCACGTGACCAATCCGTACAGGATCAGGCCCAGGATCTGGACTCTGAGGAGTGCTGTTCCGATACTTTTCATGACACCCCGCCGGCTCTCGAACCTCTAGTCGTGAAATCGCCCGCGATCGCGTCCGCAGACTTTTCCGATGAACATCCATCAAGCACTCAAGACATTATAGACGGCGGGAGCGGTACCGGCGCGTAGGTCGCCAAAATAGTGTGGAGAGAGTCGAAAACGGTACCGGAGCGTGTCCATCACGACCGCGGCCAGACTAGTGGCTCATGCCGTGCGATTCGGGTGCTGAACACGCCTTTACCGCAGCAATCAGGTTTTCCCATATTATACAAAACCATCGTGATAGATTTTACGGTTACTTAATAATCCTATTCATCAAACACAGTAACCGTCTAAAATCTCGATAAGCGATAGATCCAAATTATATCGGTGATGAAGATTTAGGATAGACCGTCTACTATACAGTATCTGCTGGTCAGGTTCATTTAAAACCGTTTTGGGTGAGTTCGCGGATACGATGGGGCGACATTCCAAACACGCTACCGGTGCGCCTCAGTTAGGTATCGCGCGGACGGAACCCTACACGCTTCTTGCGATTGCCCTGGGCGGCGCGGGATTGCTTGCCTGGTCGGCGGGATATGCGCTGCCCGGAGGGTTTTCCGGCGCGGGCCATGCTGCCAATCCGCTCGCGATGCTTGCCTATATGGCGCTTGCCGGCGCGGTGATCGGCGGGGGGCGCCGATGGACGAAGCGCCGACGCCTGTTATTTGCGGTTCCGCTGGTCATTCTGACGCTCGCGATGCTCCGCCAGGCGCTCGACATGGGGTTCGGAGTCCAGTCGGTCCTTGGCGAGGTGTGGGACCGTCCGCGCGCCGCCGCGTTGATCAGCGAAGTCGAGCCGGTAAGCATGATCACCGTCGCGACGCTGGCCATGCTCACCGCCGCCGCCGCGATCGCCAACCGCCAGGGCCGCAGCACGACATGGGCGGTCATCGGCCTGACCAGCGTAGCGATGGGCGTCTCGATCATCTCGGGCATCGCCGTTATCACGCGCGTAGAGGCGGCGGATGCGGCAGCACAAGCCATGCTGCCGGCGCTGCTGCCGGTCGCGCAGGCCATCCCGATCGGGATCGCGCTGCTGGTGTGGCGCGGGCGGTTCGGCTGGTCGGACATCCTCGCGCTCGGCGCGACCCCCGGCAGGATGTTCCGTCGTATCTTCCCGATCGTCATACTTGCCCCCGCGCTGATCGCGCTGTTCGACATCTTCATAAGCTTCGGCGAGGTGCTTCCGCAGCTCATCGCCGACATCGTCATCGCCGGGTGCAATATCGCTATATTCTCGGCGCTGATGCTGTGGTCGATGGCGATGGTGTCGGCTGAGCATGTCGCGCTGGCCGAAGCGACCAAAGCGATCCGCAGCGAGCGCGAGTCCGAGCTGTTGGAGCAGCACGAGCTGCTGCGGTCGATCCTGCAGACAGTGCCGTCCGCGCTGGTCGTGTTCGACGAACAGGGCACCATCAAGGCGTTCAGCGCGTCTGCCGAGCGGATCTTCGGCCACGACGCCGATCAGGTGATCGGGTGCAATGTCGAGATCCTGGCGACGGGGCCGGGCCGCAACTCGATGGCGTCGCACGTCGCGCGGTATCTGGAGACCGGGCTTCACGACGTCTCGGACGGCGCCCGCCCACTTTATGCACGCCGATCCGACGGCACGACGATCCCGATCGAGCTGCGGCTGGGCGACATGCAGGTCGGGCAGAACCGTATCTTTACAGGCTTCTGGAAAGATATTTCCGGGCGGCTGGCGGACGCGGAACGGCTGGCGGCGATACGTGGCGAATTGCTACACGTGTCGCGCTTGAGCGCAATGGGCGAGATGGCGGCGGGGCTTGCGCACGAGCTGAACCAGCCACTGGCCGCGATGGTCTATTTCCTCGGCGCGATCGAGCATCTGCCCGACGACGACACGCAACGCGAACGCGGACTGGCGCTGATCCGGATGGCGTCCCAGCAAGCGCTGCGCACCGGCGAGATCATCCGCCGCATGCGCACGTTCACCAGCAACGACGACGCGGAGGCACGTAACGAGCCGATCGCCGAGATCCTCGACGACGCGGTCGCAGTGACGTTCCTCGACGGCGGACGGTACGACATCCAGCTCGT
Organism: Sphingomonas aurantiaca; assembly: GCF_003050705.1. Taxonomy (GTDB): domain Bacteria; phylum Pseudomonadota; class Alphaproteobacteria; order Sphingomonadales; family Sphingomonadaceae; genus Sphingomonas; species Sphingomonas aurantiaca. Next base: position 177,155 of record NZ_QAOG01000005.1, read on the forward strand.
CTTCGATATCGACCCGGCCGCGGTCAACGTGCTCGCCGACCGGGTCCAGATCCAGCAGGTGTTCGTCAACCTGCTCCGCAACGCGATGGACGAGCTGAGCAAATGCCCTCCTGAAAATCGCATGATCACGATCACCACCAAGTTGATCGACTCCGAGACGGTGGCGTTCAGCGTCGCCGATACCGGGCCGGGTATCGACGCGACGATGATCGAACAGCTCGGCATGCCGTTCCTCACGACCAAACACGGCACCGGCATGGGCCTTGGGCTGTCGATCTCGCGCCGCATCATCGAGGCGCATGGCGGCACACTGACCGCCGCCAACCGACCGGAGGGTGGCGCGATCTTTCGCTTCACCCTGCCCCATATCGACGTCTAGCGCCCACAGGAGAGTCCGATGGCAACCCGCAGCATCTACATCGTCGACGACGACCAGTCAGTCCGCGCCGGATTACAGAGCCTGCTGGCGACACAACCCAGCCTGATGGTCTTCACGTTTCGATCGGGCGAGGACTTCATGGCGCAGATCGACGAACTGGAGCCCGGCTGCATCCTGCTCGACTACAACATGCCGGGGATGAACGGGCTCGACGTGCTGGAGGCGATAGCCGATCTGCCAAGCCGGTTCGGCGCCATCATCCTGACCGGACAGGGCGCGATCTCGGTAGCGGTGCGGGCGTGGAAACTGGGCGCGCTGGATTTCCTCGAAAAGCCCTGCGATCCGGGCCTGCTGTTGCAGGCGGTCGAGGGCGCGTTCAAGATCATCGAGCAGGATCAGCAAAAGGCCTCGGTCGCCGAACGCGCGCGCAAGAGCGTCGATAGCCTGACGCAGCGCGAGCAGGACGTGCTGCTCGGCCTGATCGAGGGACGCGCCAACAAGCTGATCGCCTATGATCTCGACATCAGCCCGCGGACGGTGGAGATTCATCGTGCCAAGCTGATGACGAAGCTCGGCGTGCGCAGCCTGTCCGAGGCGTTGCGCATCGCGTTTGCGGCAGGACTCGTTCCGATCGAATGATCAGAGCGCCGGCTGGCTTCGCCATCGCTGGATGATCGGCGGGATCGCAGCCGGGGCACTATGGCGGTCGACCAGCGCGACACCCTCATTTTCGGGGACAGACTCGTGTAGCGTGTGCGCGATGATGATCACGAACCCTGTCCAGCACTGATCACGCAACGTCTCCGTCCAGTCGCGCGGTGCCGACGCGATCAACGGCTCTTCGATGACCAGGATCGCCCGGTCGCGCAGCGTCGCGTCGAGCGTCGGATCGAGATGATCGGCGGTTGAGATCGGCGTTTCGCCGGCCATGGTGAGATATGCCGCAAGAATGGATCGCAAACCAGGATCCACGATCGCCAGGATCAGCGGCCGCCGCATCGCGTTCAACACCCTTTCACGGATCTGGGGTTCGCATCCTGGAACATCGCAGCCTTATACACACCATTGTGAGTATAGTTATACCGCAAAATTAAGTATAACTACCTATTCCGACCCAGTCTTGCACAGTCCCGCTGCGAATATCACGCATTTGCAGCAACCACATAGAGACCTGACAAGACGTGCTACGCCTTTACCTATTTTTACTATAGCGCGGGTGAATCACCATGGTGCGAACTACGTAATCATCGCATCGCGACAGCTGATCAGCGGTGCCCCCGATCCATGCGTCAAAGTCCTGTAGCGGATAGGATCGGCAGGCCATCGTTCGTGCCGGGGCGGGTAAAGAGCCTGCGCCGATCAGTCAGCCCGGCAGGCCGGTGCCCGACAACCCGTCGATGATATCGCGGTTGACCGCGATCAGGTCGTCGATCGATTCCTGGCCGACGACGACGTGGCTGGTGAACTGATCGACCCACAAGGCGAGCGACACAATGCTTGCGCGCATCGCGGGAGGCAGCGCGTTGCCGCTGCTGCCGCAGGCGGATGAGAAGGTGCTCCACAATTCGCGATTGCGGTGCAGCGGTTCGATCAGCGCGCCGCCGATCCGGCCGGCATCGCGCGCCTGGACCATCTCGCGGGTGATCTCGCACATCAGACGACGCTCGGCCTGCCGGGGCGTTTCGACGATGCTGCGGGCGCGTTGATAGGCGTTGAGCGACATGACCATTCCTCCGGGCTGATACCGCATTCTAGACGGTTCGGCCGAGGATGTGCGCCCGCACGCGCACTGCGCCGGTCCTCCTATAATGAAAGAGCGCATTTTCTCATCGACTTTCCCAAGCCGAGGACCAGCCCTCATGACCGACACGATCCTCGCCTGCGATCTTGCAACCGCGCTCGACGCGCGGCCCGACCTGCGCGTCCTGTCGCTCGACTGTTTCGATACGCTACTCTGGCGCGATACGCATGCGCCGCAGGACGTATTCGGCGCGCTTGGCGCGCCCAATCCACAACAGCGCGTCTGGGCCGAACAGCGCGCGCGGGGCACCGCAGCGCTTCGACGGCGGCGCAACGAGGTAGGCATCGCCGAGATCTATGCCGAACTCGCGCCGAACGCGACTGCCGAGGCGCGGGCGGCGATGGTCGCGCACGAACTGGCGACCGAGGCGCACCACTGTTTCGGCTTCGCGCCGGTGATCGCGCTGATGCAGGCGGCGCGCGCGCGCGGGCTGATGGTGATCATCGTCAGCGACACCTATCTCGACAAGCAGCAGCTCGGCGCGCTGATCGCCACCGCGGCGGGCGACGACGTCCGAGCGCTGATCGACCGGATCTTCTGCTCGTCGGAATATGGCGTTTCGAAGGGTGAGGGTCTGATCGGCAAGGTCGTGGCGGAGTTGCAGCTGCGGCGCGAAACGGTCCTGCATATCGGCGACAACCGCGCCGCGGATCTGATCGCGGGGCAGAAGGCGGGCGTGCGCGCGCTGCATCTGAAGCAATTCTGCGCGAGCACCGAGCAACGCCTGCGGCTCGAAGCGGCGACGAGCGCGATGATCCACGCGGGCGGGCCCAATGCGCAGCCACACCGCGCGTCGATCGCGATCGCGGAGCCGGGGATCGACGATCCGGCGGAGCGCCTCGGCTATACCACGATCGGGCCCGTGCTCCGCGGCTTTGCGGACTGGATCGCGCAGGAGGCGGCGATGCTGCGCGCGTCGTCAGGGCACCGGGTGCATGTCCTGTTCCTGATGCGCGACGGCCATCTGCCGAAACTCGTCCAGGACGCGGTGGCGCCGGATGCGGACGCGCACGCGATCGAGATCAGCCGCTTCACCGCGACCGCGGCGACGCTTGCGAGCGAGGCCGACGTGACGCGCTATCTCGAGGGGGATCCGCTTCCAGCGCGCCTACAGCGCCTCGTCGAAGATCGTCACCACGGTCGACGAGATGCTGCAGGAAATGAACGCGCTGAAGCGGTGATCGGATCGTGTGACGATCGGGTGGGCGCGCCAGCCCACCCGGCCCTGCCTCGCACGCGGGGCAAAACCGGTGGGGAAACGCGCGCGTGTCGTTGAACGAGATCATGTCGGCCGCAATTTCGGGGCTTGCCGCGTCGCAGGCCGGCCTGCGGTCGGTATCCAACAATATCGCCAATGTCGGCACCCCCGGTTACGCGCGCCAAACCGTCAGCCAGGCGACCGGCGTGGCGGCCGGGCTGGTCAACGGCGTGACGGTCGGTGAACCCGCGCGGATCGCGGACAGCTTTCTCGAGGCAACCGTGTATCGGCGCGCGGGCGACATCGGATCGGCCACCGTCACTGCCGCCTATCTCGATCGCCTCCAGTCGCTGATCGGCGCGCCGGGGGCGGAATACGGCCTGCCCGCGCGACTCGACGCGATCGCCTCGTCCGCAGTCGCAATGACGGGCACGCAGACCTCCGCGCAGACCGCCGCAGGGTTCACCGCCGACGTGCAGGACGCGATCACCTCGATCAACCAGCTCGGCACCGACGTTGCCGGGCTGAAATCCGACGTCCAGTCCGAAGTCGGCCAGTCGGTCGATCGGATCAACAGTTTGCTGGTGCGGATCAACGACCTCAACGGCAGCGCCGCGCGGCTCGACGGGAATGGCCGCAGTTCGGCCGGCGTTGTCGACCAGCGCATGTCGGCGATCGAGGAACTGAGCGGGCTGGTGAAGGTGATCGTCCGCGACCAGCCCGATGGCCGCGTGTCGATCGACACCGCATCGGGCATCCCGCTGCTCGACAACCGGTTGCGCCAATTGGTGATGCCCGCCTCGTCCAGTTTCGGGCCGCAGACCAACTTTCCGGTGATCGCGCTGCGCTTTGCCGATGGTGGCGCGACGGTCGGTGCGGCGACGGGCGACGTGCTCGACTCGGCGGCGGTCGGGGGCAAGCTCGGCGGGCTGCTCGACCTGCGCGACCGCGCACTGCCCGATTTCACCGAGAAGCTCGGCGTGCTCTTCACTGGGCTGTCGCAGACGCTCAATGCCGCGTCGAACGCCGCCACGACGGTGCCCGCCCCGGCGCAGCTGCTCGGCCGGCAATCGGGGCTGGTCGGCAGCGATCGGCTGGGGTTCACGGGCTCGGCCGTCTTTGCCGTCACCTCGGGCAAGGGCGCGCTGGTCGCGTCGACGACGATCGACTTTTCCGCGCTGGGGCCGACGACCACGGTCAACGCGGCGGTCGCCGCGATCAACACCGGGCTGGGGGGCGCCGCGACCGCGTCCTTTACCGGCGGCATCCTGTCGATCACCGCGACGGGTGCGGGCAACGGCGTGGTCATCGCGCAGGACCCGACCGCGCCGAGCGACCGGGCGGGCGTCGGCCTGTCGCAATATTTCGGCATGAACGACCTGATCCGCAGCACCGGCAGCCCGCTGGTGCCATCTGGGTTCATGGCCGCCGATCCGCACGGCTTCGCCAGCGGGCAGTCCGCGCAAATCGTGCTGCGCGATGCGTCGGGCCGGGCGATGAGCAGCTACACGATGACCGGGTCTGTCGGGCCGACCTTCGGCGATCTCGTCACTGAGCTGAACGCGAGCCCGATCGCCGGCTTCGGCAGCTTTGCGATGGACCCCAAGGGGCGCATCCAGTTCTCGCCGAAGCCCAATGTCGGCGGCGCGGTGCTGTCGGTGCCGTCGGATACCACCGACCGGTTCGGCTCGGGGCGGTCGTTCTCGAGCATCGTCCAGCTGACCGGCGCGTCGAGCGGAGTCGCGAGCGCAGGCGTGCGCCCCGACATTCTCGCAAATGCGGGCAAGCTGGGGCTCGCGCAGCTCCAGACGGGTATCGCGGTCGGGGCAAAGGCGCTGGGGACGGGCGACGTCCGCGGCGCAACGCTCTACGCCGACCGGCTGGCGGGCCAGGTCGATCTGGGCAAGAACGGAGTCACCTCGACCGCTGCGTTCGCCGCGCATCTGCTCGGCAACGCCGGATCCGCCGCGGCGCAGGCGAAATCCTCGCTCGACGATGCGACCGCGCGGCGCGACGATGCCGTCAACCGGCGCGACAGCTTCTCCGGCGTCAACATCGACGAGGAGCTGGCGCAGATGGTCGTGCTCCAGAACAGCTATTCCGCGGCCGCGCGCGTCATCAGCACCGCCAGCCAGATGTACGACACCCTCATTTCGATGATCCGCTGAAGGAACGCTCATGTCCCGCGTCGCCACCATTCCGCTCCAGCGCAGCATGTCGGTTGCGATCCAGCGCGCGCAACAGCTGCTCGCCACCACGCAGCAGCAGCTGGCGACGGGCAAGAAGGCGCCCGACTATGCCTCGCTCGGCACCGAGGCGGTCCGGACGCTGTCGACGCATTCGCTGATGGCGCAGCAGGACGCCTATGTCGCGGTCGCGACGCGCGTCGCCACCACGCTGTCGCTCAACGATGCGCATATGGCCACTATCGATAGCGCTGCGAGTACGCTTAAGCAGGAGCTGATGACCGCGGTCGGCACTGGCCGCGCGGCGGGTTTAAGCGACAGCATCACCGCGGCGTTCGGCCAGTTCCGCGCGGCGCTCAACGCGAGCGACGGGGGCGGATCGCTGTTCGGCGGATCGCAGACCGACACCGCGCCGTTCGTGCCCGAGACGCTCGCCGACACGATCGGCATCCCCGCCAGCGCCGCCTTCGCCAATGACGGGGTGAAGGCGACGGTGCGCGCCGCCGACGGGCTCGACGTCGAATATGGCGTGACCGCGAGCGATATCGGATCGGGGCTGTATGCGGCGTTTCAGACGCTCGCGGGCGCCGGCGCGATCGGCGACCCGCCGACCGCCGCGCAGCTCGGCATCCTGTCCACTGCGGCGGGACAGATCGATACCGGATTGGAGAGCCTACGCACCGTCAACGCCGAGAACGGCCGCAAACAGGCGCAGACCGAAACGCTGTCGGTGCGCGCGGGCGATCGCAGCACCTTGTTGCAGGGGATCATCCAGGACAATGAGGATGCCGATCTGGGCCAGGTGGCCATCGACCTCGCGCAGCAGAAGACGATGCTGCAGGCGAGCTATTCGGTGTTCGCGCAACTCTCCGGGCTCAGCCTGTCCAGCTATCTGCGCTAGCCGCCCGACGGTGGCTGCGCTTGCTTTCCTTGCGGGTTCTTCGCACAGCGCAGCCCTGAGATGCTGTCAGTCAACACCCGCCACTCACGCGCGCAGAGCAGCGTCTGGCCGCTGGTCGGCCTGCTGAGCCTGTTGGCGGGGTGCGCGACGCTGCCGCCGCCGGTGATGAACCAGGGCCCGGTCAAGGCCGTCAAACCGATCATCGTCTCTGCCGACGGGGCCAGGGCCAGCACGACGTTCGACGTGCTCACCTTCAATATCGAGGGGCTTGGCTGGCCCGCCCGACGTGGGCGCGGGCCCTCGCTCGAGCGGATCGGTGCGGTGCTGCGCGGCATGGCGGCGCGCGGCGAAGCGCCCGACGTGATCATGGTGCAGGAGATGTTCAGCCCGGCCGCGGTCCGCGCGGTGACCGGGTGGGACTATCCGAACATGGTATCGGGGCCGTCGCGGACGCAGCGAAAGGACCTTGTCGGCAGCAGCCGGATGCCCGGGCCGTACAAATGGAAGAAGGGCGAACTGGGGCTGCATATCGCGGGGTCGGGGCTGGCGATCGTCAGCGCGTTTCCGATTCTTGAGATGCAGTCCGAGCCGTTTGGGCGGCGGCGATGCGCGGGGCTGGACTGCCTGAGCAACAAGGGCATGCTCTATGCGCGGATCGCGATCCCCGGCGTTCCCGGCACGATCAACCTGTTCAACACGCACCTCAATTCGCAACGCGCGTCGCGCGTGTCGCCGCAGCGGCACGCGCGCGCGCACCGGCTGCAGGTCGAGGAGCTGGGCAATTTCATCACCGCGGTCGGCAGTCCAGACGTTCCGACGGTGCTTGGCGGCGATTTCAACATGCGCCGCTCGGCGATCCGGTTCGAGCGGTTCCGCAACGTCACCGAACCCTTCGAGATCGTCCACGAATGGTGCGTCGACCAGCCGCTGCGATGCGATACGCGGATATCGTGGGACGGCGACGAACCGTGGATGGATACGCAGGACCTCCAGCTGTTCGAGAGCGGCGCCGACGTGCAGATCGTTCCGATCCGTGTCGAGGCGCTGTTCGACGGATCCGCCGGCAGCCCGAAACTGTCCGATCACGACGCATTTCGGGTCACGTACCGCGTGAGTTGGAACCGGCAAGGACAGGGCCGCCCCGCTACCGCGAAACGGCTCCCATCCTAGACGCTTGTAACATGGCCTTCCCCCCGCCGCGCAAAGCGCGCCGCCAGCGCGGTGATCGCGGGTAGCACGAGCAACGTCAGGATCGTCGAGGTGATCAGCCCGCCGATCACGACGGTGGCAAGCGGGCGCTGCACCTCCGCCCCGGTGCCGGTCGCCAGCGCCATCGGCACGAAGCCCAGGCTGGCGACCAGCGCAGTCATCAACACCGGGCGGACCCGCTCCATCGCGCCACCGACGATCGCCGCATCGTCGGCCTCGCCCTCGTCGCGGCGCTTGCGGATTGCGCTCATCATCACCAGCCCGTTGAGAACCGCGACGCCCGACAGCGCGATGAACCCGACCGCCGCGGTGATCGAGAACGGGATCCCGCGCAGCGCCAGCGCGAACACGCCGCCCGCCAGCGCCATCGGCACTGCGCTGAACACGATCGCCGCGGGCACGAAGCCGCCGAGCGCCATGTAGAGCAACGCATAGATCAGCGCGAAGCAGATCGGCACGACGATCGCCAGCCTGAGCCGCGCCGATTGCAGGCTCTCGAACGTGCCGCCCCACTGCGTGTACATGCCGGGCGGGAGCGCGATTTCGGCGATCCGCGCTTGCGCCTCGGTCACGAACCCGCCGAGATCGCGGCCGCGCACGTTCGCCTGGATGACGACCATCCGCTTCCCGTTCTCGCGGCTGATCTGGTTCAGCCCCTCGGTATAACGGAACCGCGCGACCTCACGCAGCGGGATCGACCGCGCGGACTGCCCGTCGAGCGCGGGCAGCATCACCGGGATCGATCCCAGCGTCTCGATATCGTCGCGTTGCGCATCGGGCAGGCGGACGACGACGTCGAAGCGCCGGTCGCCCTCGAACAATACCCCCGCCTCGCGGCCGCCGAGCGCCGCCGCGACGGTGTTCGCGACCTCCTCGACCGACAGGCCGTACCGCCCGACCGCCTGGCGATCGACCTGGATGTCGAACGTCGGCGCGCCGTCGGTCTGCTCGGCCTGTACGTCCGCCGCGCCCGGAATCGTCCGCAGCGCCGCGGCGATCTTCGCGCCCTGCTCGGTCATCGCCTCCAGATCGTCGCCATACAGCTTGATCGCGACGTCCGAGCGGACACCCGCGATCAGTTCGTTGAAGCGCATCTGGATCGGCATCTGCATCTCGGTCCGGTTGCCGATCAGCGGCTTCATCTTCGCTTCGATCCGCGCGAGGATGTCGGCCTTGCTCGTCACGCCTTCGGGCCACTGGCTTTCGGGCTTGGGGATGACATAGGTGTCGGACGCGTTGGGCGGCATTGGATCGGTGCCGAGATCGGCATTGCCGTTCTTCGAGAAGACGAGCGCCACCTCCGGCAGCGATTTCAGCGCATCCTCGATCCTGAGCTGCATCTGCGTCGACTGGTCGATCGAGGCGGACGGCACGCGGAAGTTGGTGACGGTGATGTCCTTCTCGTCGAGCTGCGGCATGAACTCCTCGCCGAGCATCCCGAACAGCAGCACCGCCGCGGCAAATACGCCGACGCCGCCCAGCACGAACGGCAACGGCCGCGCGACCGCCTTTTCGAGCAGCGGCGCATAGCGCGCCTTGAACCAGCGGATCGGTTTGACCTCGGTTTCGCTGACCTTGCCCGTCACCAGCAGCGCGATCATCGCCGGCACGAACGTCAGCGACAGCACGAACGCCGACGCCAGCGCGACCATCAGCGTGATCGCCATCGGCGCGAACGTCTTGCCCTCGACGCCCTGGAAGGTGAGCAGCGGCACGAACACGAGGAAGATGATCGCCTGGCCGTAGACGGTGGGCTTCACCATCTCCTGCGCGGCAAGCGTCGTCTCGGCCATCCGTTCGGACCGGGTGAGCAGCCGCCCCTCATGCTCCTGCCGTTCGGCGAGACGGCGCAGCGCGTTCTCGACGATGATCACCGCGCCATCGACGATCAGCCCGAAATCGAGCGCGCCCAGACTCATCAGGTTGCCCGACACGCCGAGGCCGTTCATCCCCGCCGCGGTCATCAGCATCGTGATCGGGATGACCGCCGCGGTGATCAGCGCCGCACGGACGTTGCCGAGCAGCAGGAACAGGATGACGATGACGAGCAGCGCGCCCTCGATCAGGTTCTTCTCGACCGTCGCGATCGTCGCGTTGACCAGCTTCGATCGGTTATAGACCGGCTGCGCGGTGACGTCGGGCGGCAGGACGCGGTTGATCGCGACCAGCTTGTCCGCGACGCGCGTCGCGACGACGCGGCTGTTCTCGCCGGTCAGCATCAGGATCGTCGAGATGACCGCTTCGGAGCCCATCAGGCTGCCAGAGCCCGTGCGCACCGCGCCGCCGATCACGACCTGCCCGACGTCGCGCACGCGCACCGGATTGCCGCCGCGCGTCGCGACCACCGCATCCTCGATATCCGCGACCGACTTCAGCCGCGCATCGGCACGCACCAGGAAGCTCTCGCCCGCGCGGCGCACATAGTTCGACCCCGCCGACAGGTTCGCGCGTTCGAGCGCGTCGGCGAGGGCGGTGACCGACAGGCCATAGGTCGACAGCGCGTTGAGGTTCGGCTCGACGACATATTGCTTCACATAGCCGCCGTTCGAATCGACGCCGGCGACACCGCCCACGCCGCGCATCTGCGGCCGGATGATCCAGTCCTGCACGGTGCGCAGATACGCCGCCTTTTCGAGCTTGGTGGTCAGTCGCTCGCCCTCGGGCGTCAGATAGGCGCCATCGGGCTGCCAGCCGGGTTTGCCCGCGCGGTGTTCGTCTCCCTTGCCGTCGGGATGGTTGAACGCGACCGAATACATGAAGATCTCGCCGAGCCCGGTGGCGAGCGGGCTGAGCCGCGGCTGGATGTTCGCGGGCAGGCTGTCGCGCGCCTGCGTGAGCCGCTCGGTCACCTGCGCGCGCGCGAAATAGATGTCGGTCGCGTCGGTGAAGACCGCGGTGATCTGGCTGAAGCCGTTGCGGCTGATCGAGCGTGTCATCTCGAGCCCGGGTATCCCCGCCAGCGCGGTTTCGACCGGAAACGTGACCTGCTTTTCGATGTCGACCGGACCCAATGTGGGCGCGAACGTGCTGATCTGGACCTGCCGGTTGGTGACGTCGGGCACCGCGTCGATCGGCAATTTGGTGATCTGCCACCCACCGAACGCGATGACGAGCAGCGTCAGGAACGCGACGAGCCATCGCCCGCGTACCGACAGGCTGAGGATGCGCGCGATCATTCCTCGCCCCCCGCGTTCTTGCCGAGTTCGGCTTTCAGCAGGAATGCGTTGGCGGTCGCGATCGGCGTGCCCGCCGCGAGCCCGGAGACGATCGCGACGAGGCCGCCGCTGCGCGCGCCGACCTGCACCGTCCGCGCCTTGAAGCCGGTCGGGGTCCTGACGAACACCACCGTCCGGTTGCCGATCGTCTGCACCGCATCCTGCGGCACCATCACGCCACCGCGGACCGCGCCGCCGCTCGCGAAGATTCGCGCCTGGACGAGCTGTCCGGGCACCAGCGTCGATCCGCCCGCGCTGGGGACGATGACGACGGTGGCGGACCGCGTTACCGGATCGACCACGCCGGTGTCCGAGCGGACCCGCCCGGCGATCATCCGCCCGTCATTGGTGGTGAGTTCCGCCCGGTCGCCCGCGCGCACGCGGCTCGCATCGGCGGGGGGGACGTTGGCGGTGATCTGCAGACGGCGCGGATCGGCGACGCGGAACAGCTCGGTCTCGGCCGCGACATATTGGCCGAGGCTCGCGGGTGCGGCGGTGATCCGGCCCCCGATCGCGCTGACCACCGCGACCGACCGGCCATCGGCGGTGATGCGGGCCGCCCCCGCCGCCGCGCTCGCCCGCTGCGAATCCGCCTGTGCGACCGCCAGATTGGCCTGCGCGGACTCATAGTCGGCGCGCGGGCTGACGCCTTGTGCGAGCAACGACCGTTCGCGCGCCAGCTGACGCCCGGCGAGCGTCACGCGCGCCGCGGCGGCGCTGCGATCGGCGGCGATCGACGAGGCTTCGCGGCTTTCGACCAGCGCGATCGTCTCGCCCGCGCGGACCGGATCGCCGATCCGCTTGAGGATCCGAGTGATCGTGCCCCCCGCGCGCGCGGTGAGCACCGCCTCGGCATCGGGCGTCGCCGCGACAGTGGCTGAGGCGGGGATTGCGGCATCGAGTGCGCCCGACGCCGCAGGCGCGACACCGATCTCCGAGATGCGGATGGCCTCAGCGGAGAGCGGCACGGCGTCATCGGGCGCCGGTGCGGCTTCAGTCGGGGCGGTAACGACGGGCGCAGCGCTCGGCGCAGTTAGGCGCGCGATGCCGAACCCGAGCCCAGCGGCGGCGATCAGCGCGACGGCGGTGCCGGCATATAAACGGTTCTTGGTCATGGGAGCATGTCTCCGGTGATGGTGCGGCCCGACAGGCGGGCAAAGCCGGCGCGGGCGTCTAGGCGGGCGGCGGCGGCGTCGAGGATGACGCCGCGCGCCACGCCCAGCCCGTGGCGGGCGGCGAGCAGTTCGATCAGCGGCGATTTGCCCGCTTCATAGGCGATCCGGGCGAGCCGATACGTCTCCTCCGCGGTCGCCAGACCGTGCTCGGCGGCGGCGGCGCGCAGGTCGGCGGACTCGATCAGCGCCTGCGCCGAACTGGCCGCCGCGCGCGCTTCCAGCCTGACGACCGCCGCGCGCGCCTCGGCCCCGCGCAATTCGGCTTCGGCGGCGGCGATGTTGCCGCGGTTGCGATCGAAGATGGCGAGCGGCAACGAAACGCCCGCGATCAGCGCGGTCGCATTGTCCGCCTCGAGCCGCCGGACGCCGACCTGCGCGGTTATGTCCGGGATTGCCCGCTTGCGCTCGACGACGATCCGCCGTTCGACTGCATCGCGTTCGGCCTGCGCCGCGCGCACCACCACGCTAGCAAGCGGATCGATCGGGCCGGTCGCAGGTCGTGCCGCCAGCCGATCGAGCAGCGATTCCGAGAGGCTCGTATAGGGTGTCTCGACACCCGCGAGCGCAGACAGCTCCGCAAACGCGACGGTGCGCCCTGCTCTCGCCGCCTCCAGCGCGGATTGCAGCGTATTCAGCTCGGTCTCGGCCTGAAGCTCGCGCAGCCGCGCCTCCTTGCCCGCACCGACCAGCGCGCGCGCGACCTTCAGGTCGGCAGTGGCCTCCTCGACCTCGTCCTGGGCGAGCGCGATCCGGCGATCGGCGATCTCCGCCCCGGCATAGGCGCGCGCCAACTCGTATGCATAGGCGACGCGTCCCTCGGCACCGCGGGCGCGCGCCACGGCGATCCCCGCGCGGCCGGCTTCGATCCGTGAGGCACGCTTGCCGCCCAGTTCGAACGGGTGGTTATATTGCAGCGTCGTTTCGGTCCGTCCGAACCCGCCATAAGGCGACGAGCCCCCGAAATTCTCGCCATAGACGCTGATCGTCGGGTTGGGCCGTGCGCGCGCCTGGTCTGCCAGCCCCTCGGCCTGCGCCACGCCCGCATCGAGGATCGCGACGCGCGGCGACGCTTCGGTCTGCCGCAACAGCGCGGCGAAGGAGGGCGCCGGATCCGCCGCTGCGATCCCTGCCCCCGTAACGCCCACGACGCTTAGCGCCGCCAACGCACCGGCACGCGCACGCAGGCGCCACCGGCCAATATTGCCGTTCATTTCTGTAATCCTGCACGAGTGAACCATGATCGCGCGCCGCATCGGCACGCGTGAGGGTCAGGCTCGTGGCGGTCTCAGCAGCGATGTCGGTCCGGTTCCCGCCCGGTCGACGCTCTCCCGTGTCGGCCATGCGGGCGCGACCTCGGCCAACGCAAACGATGGCGCCACGTCCGCGGGCACCGCGAAGGCGTGCGCGACCGCATGCGCGGCGACATGCACGACATTGTCGTCATGATCATCCATCACGTCCGCGACATGAACATGGCTGACCGCAAGCGCCACATCGGGCACGTCGTCATGGAACGTCGCCGCATGCCACCCGCCAAGCGCAGTCATCCCCAGCACGGCGAGGAACGCCAGCAGAGTCGCCAGCACGGCGATCCGGGAACGGTGCAGGGTCACGCAACCAGCCTAAGCGACATGCGGCAGCGCAGCAAGGGCGACGAACCACGTGGCATTCCCCACGTCCGCCGGATCGATACGGCTGGCCAACGATTATCTCCCCATGACCCACGAGACCACGCACAGCCTGGCATCGAGCGACGAAGCCAACGAGATCGAGCTCAAGCTGGAAATCGATCCCGTGTGGATCGACCGCCTTGCGGCCATGCCACCCCTGTCCGGCGTCACGCCCAAGATCGTCGACCAGCTATCGACCTATTTCGACACGCCGAAGCAGGATCTGCGCGCGGCGGGGTTTACGCTCCGGATTCGGACGGCGGGTGGCAGGCATGTCCAGACGATCAAGGCGGTCGGCAGCGCCGCGGCAGGCCTGTTTGCCCGTCCGGAATGGGAGCATGACGTGGCAGGATTAGAGCCCGAACTCGATCCCGGCTCGCCAATCTGCGCGATCGTCGCGCACGACAGGCTCGGGACGGTCAGGCCTGCGTTCACCGTGGCGATCAAGCGCCGGCAATGGATCTGCACCCGGGACGGCGGAACGGTCGAGATCGTCGCGGATACGGGATGCGTGACGGCAAGCGATCGCACGACGCCGGTCTCTGAGCTCGAGTTCGAGCTGAAAGGCGGGACACCGACCGCGATCTTCGCGCTCGCGCGTACGCTCGGCGAGCAGATCCCCGTCCGCCTCGGCGTCCTGACCAAGGGGGAGCGCGGCTATCGGTTGATCGCGGCGGCGACGCTCGGCGCGATCAAGGCCGAGCGCCTGGAGCTTGCGGCCGACACGACCACCGCCGAAGCCTTCACGCAGATCGTCGGAACATGCCTGCGGCACTTCCGTCTGAATGAAAATCTCCTACGGCGTGCGCCCGATGCCGAGGCGCTGCATCAGACCCGCGTCGCGTTGCGACGACTGCGGTCTGCGCTCTCGCTGTTCAAACCCGTCGTCGCCGACGCCCGCTTCCCGCATATCGCGAGCGAACTCAAATGGCTCGCGGCCTCGCTCGGCCCAGCGCGCGACATCGATGTGCTGCGCGATCGGCTCGGCGAGGGTTCGAACGCGGCGCTCACCGCGGCGCGCGACGATGCCTATGCGGCCGCTCTGGCCGCGCTGGATTCGCAGCGGACTCGCGATCTGATGATCAACCTGGTCGAATGGACCGCGCTGGGCGCATGGCGTTTGCAGCCCTTGGATCCAGCGATGGTGCAGGCCCCCGCGGCGCTCTTCGCCAGCGCCGCGATCGGCGGCCTCAACCGTCGGATAAAGCGCCGCGGCCAGGACTTCGACCAACTCGACGACGAGTCGCGTCACCAGATCCGGATCACCGCAAAGAAACTGCGCTACGCGACCGGCTTCTTTCAGAGCCTCTACCCGCTCAAACGGTCGCGGCGGCGATTGAAGGCGTTTAAAAAGCGCCTCGAAGCATTGCAGGATCATCTAGGCCAGTTGAACGACTTGGCGGCGGCACCCGCTCTGATCGAGCGGTTTGGTCTGGAACCCGAGACGTCTCCCTCTTCGATCGAGAGGGAGACGCTGCTGTCCCATGCGGCCGAAGCGTATGAGGATCTGACGCGTGCGAAGCGGTTCTGGTAAGGCCCGGAAGCCGCGCCCTGCCTGGCCACCTTCCAGACGATCGCGCCTGTCATGCCCATGCCATCAAACACCGCTAAAGCGGACATCTCGATTGAAAGGGTGTTCGATGTTCAGTGCCAGCCCCCTTGTACCCGACCAGATCGTCGATTGCGTGTCGACGGGACGGCTCCCGACAACCGCAGACCTCGATAGCGTCGCTGCACGCATGTGGCGCGAGGGAGCGGCGGATCGCTCGGCATTTTCCTGGGGCCAGCTCTCACCTACCGCGACCGATCGCATCGTCGCGCTGCGATCCGCAGTCCTTGCGCTCCAGGGCAGCGGCATGCGCTGAACCGCGTCCGGGCGTCGCGCGCCCTATGCGACGTGCAGTTGACCGAAGAAGCGCGACAGGGCGCCATCGATCGAGGATGCACCATCCTCGACGCGCTGTGAATCGGTCCTGACGCGCGACGCCATGCCCGCGGTATTCCTGGTCGCGACCGACACGTCGCTCACCAGACGCCCGATCAGGTCGAGGTCGGTCGCGGTACCATCGACATTGTGGCTGATGACCTGCCCGCTCTGCGCCTGTTCGCCGATGCTCGAGGCGAGATCATCGGTGCCGCGCGCCATGTCCTCGACCATCTCGCGAATGTCGAGCAGACCCGTACAGGCCGCCTCGGTCCCGCGTTGCATGTCGGCGATCTGCCGGGCGATTTCCCCCGTAGCGTCCGCGGTCTGCGTCGCCAGCATCTTCACTTCGTCCGCGACCACGGCGAACCCCCTGCCCACCTCGCCGACGCGGGCAGCCTCGATCGCGGCGTTCAACGCGAGCAGCTTGGTCCGCGCCGCGATGCTGCTGATCAGTCCGACGATCGCACCGATCGCGCGAGCGTCGTCCTGGACGTTCGTCATGTCCTGCGCCAGCCGTACCGCGCGGTCCGCCGCCTGCGCGCTGAGGTCGGCGGACAGGCGCGTGCCCTGGCTGGACTGGCCGATCGCGCCCATGAACTGAGTCGTCGCGGCCGCGATGTCGGTCGCACCATCGATCGCGCGCCGTACGGCCACGCCGACGCTACCCAGTTCGCGCGTCGCGCCTTTCGAATGATCTTCCAGTTCACCCGAGGTCGTCGATAGCTGGCTGGCCGCGCTGCGAAGCCCGGCAAGGACATCCGCGACCTCGTCCTCAAGCGTGGTCGCCGCCTGCCGGACGATCCGATCGCGTTCGGCCTCGGCAGCCTGGTTTGCGCGCCGCGCGGTCTCGATATTCCGCTCGCGCTGGACTTCGGCCAGCCGCTGCCGGCCGTTTTCGGCCTCCAGCCGCCCGCGCTCGGCGACCGAGGTGCGAAAGACCTCGATCGCGCGCGACATCCGGCCGATCTCGTCACGCCGCTCTCCATGCGGCGTGCGGCCCTCGGCATTCCCGGCCGCGATCACCGCCATCGTCCGCTCGATATCGAGCAACGGCCGGACGATCGTCCGCTGCACGATCAGCACCGTGCCATAAGCGGCGAGCGAGAACAGGATGATGCTGGCCGCGATGCTGATCGTGACCTCCTCCTGCTCGAGCGCGTGCGCGTTGCGGAACAGATGGTCGACCTTGGCTTCCTGCCCGGCGATCAGCGCATCGGCGATCGTCGAGGCCCTGCGCTCGTTGGGACGAACCTCGCTGCGAAAGACGCTCCAGGCCCGATCCTGGCTACCCCGATTGGCGGCATCGGCAACCGTTGCAAGCTGGCGCAGGACGGTCATCTGGCTGCGGATATAGCCGCTGTCCCTGGTCAGCCCGGCGGCGCGGTGCCGTACCAGCCCAGCGATTTGCGCGCGCATCTGGAGCGACCGCTGCGAGAATTTCGCGTGGATAATCGCCAGTTCACGCGGATCGCGTTCGAGCAGCAGGTTGAGCGCGTCCCGCTGCAACGACCGGCTCAGTGAGCGCAGTTCGATCAAGTGAATCCGCACGATCTGCCCGTCGTTCGCCGCATCACGTGCCGTCTGGACCCGGCTGCGCGTACCAAGCCCGATAAGGCCGAGAATACAGACCAGCGCGAGCATGATGGCGACGGGCACCATCAGCCGTGCCATCATGCTGTGGGACCAGATCCTGAACGTTCGATATGTCATGACCGGGCGCTACGGCGCGCATCTTAACCCTGTGTGACACGCCTTGACGATCTTTCGCGAACGCAGGCCGGGCTGGCCAACGCGCCGAAATGTTCGATTTAACCCCAAACAACAACGCCGCCCGTGAGGGCAGCGCTGTCGTGGTAAGGAAATGGTTGCGGGGACAGGATGTGACCGCTGTAGAACTCGGTTCCGACTAATCGGCGGTACCATAGTGCGGCTGTGAGAGCGCCCAACTTTGAGCGCGGAGACCCATTCATAGACGCTCAGCACCCTTCTTGCGGTTTTTCAACTCCGGACACTCACTCATCGGTTCTCGATCACCCTGTAGCGGCACTGAAATGGCGAGCTTTGGGACGAAGCCGTCATTCGGGCAATCTGCCGGGAATGTCGGGTTTCGGATGAGCTGGCCGTTCGCGGGGCTTCCGAGATCTACTCGGCAACTAGCCAGCATGCACGGCATGCACGGCATGCGACTCCGCGGGGATTGGATCTCACACCACAAAATAACGCCGCTGCTCCCCTAACGAAAAACCCCGCCTTCGAGGTTGTCGCGCACTTTCTCGATCCGACAGGGGATCTCGCACGATAGTGCGAACGTAGAGTACGTGCGCCGCCGCACACGCTGAAATTCTCCAAATTTCGCGGTGGGCTGCGTCGCCAATCATGTGTTTCCCGACAGTCCCGAGACGCTGCGACGACCTATTCCACCGTCATGACAAATATACCGTGCACGGACAGCAGATCGCAGGTTTCACCTGAACCCTCATTTTTGCACCTGAACGACAACGCCCGGCGCCATCGGGTTGCCCGGCGCTATGACGAGGTACCGGCGCATGTCGCCCTTCGCGTCGTTGACGATCTGGCGGAGCGGTCCGAGCGTGTTGACGATCGCGCCGCCCGCCGGATTGGTCATGAACTTCGCCAGAGGCTGGATCACGCCGCTGCCATCAGCGCGGGAGGATAGCCCAAGGACATAGGGCATCTTTGGGCTGAGGCCCGCAACCGCCGCCTGCAGGATCTGGACCTGGCCCTGATCGAACAGCGTGACCTGACTGCGGCCAGTCCCGGAGAGAGTCAGCTGAATCTTCATGCCGGCCTGCGCAAGCGGCACCAGGTTTGCACGGCCATTGCCTACCGCCACCGCGCCGGGGACATAGGCGACGCCTTGCGGCCCCTGACCGATCGGGATCGTCGCGATGACGGTGTTGCTGGCGGTATCGATCGCCGCGACCGCGTCGGCGTTCTCCAGCCCGACATACATCCGCGTACCGTCGCCCGACGGCCAAAGGCCGTGCGGGAGCGCGCCGACCGGGATGCTCGCGACCTGCGCGAAGTCGGTGGTGCGGAACACCTTCACGACGTTCTCGGTACCGACCGTTACATAGGCGAACTGGCCATTCTTGTTGTGGGCGATATTGACGTGGTTGGTGATCGCGCCGGTATCGAACGTCTTGAGCACCGCGAACGGCGGCTTGGCGTCGAACACCATGACCTTGCCGACGTCCTTGAGCGTCAGCCAGACCTGCTTGCCATCGGGCGTCGCGGCGATGTCAGGGCAGAACGGGCTCGCCTGCTTGACGCGACCGACGATCTTCTTCGAGGCGGTGTCGATCACGACGGTCTCGGGCGAGAAGCTTGAACAGACGTACCCGTATTTCCCGTTCGGCGAGAAGATCGTCATGCCCGGACCGTTGGGGACGGGGATGCGCGTGGTCGGCGCGAACGTCTTGCCGTCGAGCACCTGGATATAGTCCTCGCCGCGCACCGCGACCCAGACTTCGCGACCGTCGGGACGGAAGAACGCCTCGTGCGGCGAGCGTCCGACATAGGTGGTGTGCTTCACGGCGTTAGTCGCGGTGTCGATGAACGTCACCGAGTTCGACCCGATCGAGATCACCGCCAGCGTCTTACGATCGGGCGAGAAGCCCATGCCGTGGACGAGCAGCTGTCCCTTGTAGAGCGGGCTGAGATTGGCGGGGGTCTGGTCGCCGAGCTTGATGACGCCGAGCAGCGTGTTGGTCGACGGATCGATCACCGACACGGTGTTGGAAAACTGGTCCGAGGTGTAGAATCTGTCCTGCGCACTGACGGGGATGTCGGGGGTCGCGTTCGGTACCTGCTGGGCAAATACAGGGGCCGAGAAAGACAAGGCAGCACAGGCGGTTAGGGTCAAACGCTTCATAGACGGTCTCCGTGATGGGGGTGACCGGTCGCGGTCGGTTCGGTGTGAGGCGGCAACGCGCCGTCGTCGGATAGGATGCCCTGCATCACCGCGATTTCCTGGCGTTGTTCGACGATGATTCCCTGCGCAAGCCGGCGAAGGCGTTCGTCCTTGCCATAGCGCAGTTCGACTTCGGCCATGTCGATCGCGCCTTGGTGATGCGGGATCATCATCTTCGCAAAGTCGTGATCGGGATTGCCCGAATAACCGGTCATCATCGCGCCGTGCATCCGCGCCATTGCCGCATCCATTGCCGATGCGAAGCCGTCCGTCTGGGCCAGCGTTGCTGTAGACACCGAAAGTGCCGCGATACCGAGCAGGGCAATTCCAAGTCTCATCAATTTCTCCAATGCGCTCAACCTGTTCGAGCTAGGCCATATCGTCCAACGCATGGTTCTGATGATTCGTATCGACGGGACAGATCGATCTCTTTTTCGTATCAATACAATAGGAATAATGCGTTGGTTCGATCGATCAGCGGTGCGTATCTTGGTGATCAAGGAGAGCGGGCGTGACCCTCGAACAACTCAGGATTTTCGTTGGTGTCGCAGAGCGCGAGCACATGACGCGCGCTGCCGAAGCGCTCAATGTGACGCAGTCGGCCACAAGCGCTGCCATTGCCGCGCTTGAGGCCCGGCACGGGGTACCGCTGTTCCACCGTGTGGGCCGTGGGATCGAACTTTCCGAAGCGGGGCGCATGTTTCTAACGGAGGCACGCGCAGTGCTGGGACGCGCCTCCAGCGCCGAACTTGCGCTTGCCGAATATGCCGGGCTGGAGCGTGGCACGCTGCGGCTGGTCGCGAGCCAGACCATTGCGGGCTACTGGCTGCCTCGCCAGCTGGCGGCGTTCCATGCGCGCTACCCGGCCATCACGATCGAGCTGGCGATCGATAACACCGAAGGGGCCGCGGCGCGCGTGCTCGACGGCGCGGTGGAACTCGGCTTCGTCGAAGGCGTGATCGACGAGCCTGCGCTCGCGCATTGGACGGTCGCGAACGACCGCATGATACTCGTGAGCGACCGCGCTGCCGACACGATCGACGAAGACTGGATCCGCGCCGCGCGCTGGATCGTCCGCGAGCAGGGGTCGGGCACCCGCTCGTCGTTCGAAGAGGTTTTGCGTCAGCGCGGCATCGTTCCGTCGGACCTTACCACCGCGCTGACCCTGCCGTCGAACGAGGCGGTACGTAGCGCGGTCGAGGCCGGCGCAGGCGTCGCGGTGCTGTCGCAGCATGTCGTCGCACCTGCAATCGCGGCCGGCACGTTGCACGATCTGCCGCTCGGCCTGCCGCGACGTCCATTCTACGCGCTGCGGCACAAAGAGCGCTATCGAACCCGGGCGGCCGATGCGCTGACCGATCTCATCAGGGAGACTGGCAAGTGACCCCCGATCTGAAACCCGTTCTGGGTGGCCTGAAGCCGCTCAGCCGGCTCGATTCTCCGCGCGAGATGATCCGGCAGTTCACCCCCAACTGGTTCGCCGCGACGATGGGTACCGGCATCCTCGCGCTCGCCTTGCCGCAGGTGCCGGGCGTCGGCGCATCGCTGCACCCGGTCGGCGAGGCGCTGTGGTATTTCAACATCGCACTCTTCACACTGTTCGCCGGGCTCTACACCGCGCGCTGGACGATGTTCGCGCACGAAGCGCGGCGGATCTTCGGGCACAACACCGTGTCGATGTTCATCGGCACGATCCCGATGGGGCTGGCGACGATCATCAACGGGTGTCTCGCGTTCGGCCTGCCGCGGTTCGGCGCGGGCGTGATCCCGATCGCCGAGACGCTGTGGTGGATCGACGTCGCGATGTCGCTCTCCTGCGGGGTGGCGATCCCGTATCTCATGTTCACCCGGCACGAACATTCGCTCGACGGCATGACCGCGGTGTGGCTGCTGCCGGTGGTCGCGGCGGAGGTCGCAGGTGCGAGCGGAGGCCTGCTCGCCCCGCATCTGGCGGACGCGCATCACCAGTTCGTCGTGCTCGCGACTTCGTATGTCCTCTGGGCCTATTCGGTGCCGGTAGCGTTCGGCATTCTCGCGATCCTGATCCTGCGGATGGCGCTCCATAAGCTGCCGCACGAGAGCATGGCCGCATCGAGCTGGCTCGCGCTCGGCCCGATCGGCACCGGTGCGCTCGGGATGCTGGTGCTCGGCAGCGACGCGCCCGCGATCCTCGCCGCCAACGGGCTTGGCTCGATCGGCGCGGTGGCGCAGGGGATCGGCACGATTGCCGGGCTGTTACTCTGGGGCTTCGGGCTGTGGTGGCTGGCGCTCGCGACGCTGATCACGATCCGCTACTGGCGCGCGGGTATCCCGTTCAACCTCGGCTGGTGGGGCTACACCTTCCCGCTCGGCGTCTACACGGTGGCCACGTTCAAGCTCGGCGCGACGCTCCAGCTCGGCTTTTTCGGGATCGTCGGCACCTTCCTCACCATCGCGCTGGCAGCGATGTGGCTGCTAGTCGGCGCCAAGACGGTCGCGGGTGGTTGGCGCGGCAACTTGTTCGTGTCACCCTGCATTGCCACGCCGAACTGATCTCTTTCAACACTGTGCGATAAACAGGTGTTTTCCGACATGGCGGGTCACTCGCCACTCACTCAACAGAGGGATGCCTGGGATGGGTCACGGAGCCGCGCATTGTGTTGGCGTAGGATGTTTTGCGAGAAGCCGCCGCTCACACCTTTGCGGAAGAACGGCATGAGTTGGTCGAGAGCTGCCGCCAGCGTGCCGGCGGCGCTGACGCATAGTCAGCCGTTCGCGCGATTGATGCGGCCTCCCGGAAGCGAACGGTCGTTCACATTGCATTCGCCAGTGTCCGGCGCACTCAACGGCGGACCAGAATCTGATACCGATTGGTATCACATTCTGGTCCACAGTTATCGGCGGTCTCAGCCATATATCGAAACGACCCAGAACCGGTCATTCGCGCGCCCTTCCCCGCTCCCCAACTTCAGACATTCGTTCATCTCCGCGCTGAATGCCCTTGGCGCATGATCGGCCGTCATGGATGTCGTGAAGGGGCAGGAAAGCGGACTGGCGGCTTTTGGGGAGTTCGGTAAAAAGCGGACACCATACCAGGTATCGTAGCTTGCCCGGAGGCTCGATGTTCACCGTCCGTTACAACGCAACGATCTCGCCAGATCACGTTCGGCTTACCAACATCGCCACAGGTCAGACCGTCGCCCGCGCGGCTCCCCGACCGTTCTCATCTCAACACCGCATGATTGCTAACCCAGAGGCTGCCGCTTTGTTTCTGGGAAATTTGATACGGGAGGTTGAGGGGCGGAGGCGCTGGCTTCGGTTCTTTCCGACCATTACCATCACAATTTCCGGCGAGCCTCGAACGAAGTTGGACCAGGAAGAGGTCAAGCACCTTTTCGTGAACCAAGGGTTCGCTCGGGTTCGGGTAGTCTGATTCGCCGAACGACCGGGTTGGAAGGAAAGCGATCCGGCTGCTTTCGAGCTGTAGCCCCAACTTTGTCTTCCTCACATATTTCAACCAATATTCTTGACTGCTAGCGCCGTCTGGAGTCATCCTTGGAGCCACTCGCGTGAACGAACGCCGCCAATCGGGATCATCCCAGCAATTAGGTAGAACCTAAATCCATCGGCCAGAATACGAGCAGATACTTATCTTTATAATAGGCATTATATTTGCTGTACTAAATATAAAGAAAGGGTTCAGAACTGGATATATCAAACTGACGATATTATACGTCAACGATAGATGGTTATTCTCCCGTGACGAGCAGACGTTTTTATTTTGGTTTACCGTCGCATTCGACGCATTCATGATAATTGTATGCATATGGTTGAGCATTAAGTTGCTGCCGTAAATGACGCGGGATATGTTTCGCAATGCCGCCTGTATTATACGGGCCGTGCGCGTTTGAACGGAAGCGGAATGTCCGAATTGGGGAGGAAAGCGGACGGGCGGCTTTTGGGCTGAAAGCGCAGCTTGGTGACCATCTAGATCAGGAACGATCTCGCCATAGATGGATGAGCAGCCAAATCGCTGCGATATTGATTCCAGCCGCTCCAAGCGCGATCAGCAACAAACTAAGGTTGCGCTCGTGATCTGTAGGGCAGCTAAGCCCGCCGCCAGGAAGGCAGTCGCCCATAATTGGACCGAGCATTGTCATCGCAGCCAACAGCCAGATCGCTACTGTCAAAACCACCACCGAACCCAAATAGCTTCGTTTTTGCATCAGACCTCCGACAGCAAGGATGGCCCTTACGGATGGCCGGGATGGAAAGGTAAGCGGACATTGGAGCATCGCGACAGCAGCGCTACGACGGTGCCATGGGAACAACTCAAAATCAGCCCCCGGCGACCCTTGGCCTTTGGGGCGACGGAGACGAGATCGCAGCAATAGAAGAGGTCGAAGAGCGGTTCGGTGTGAAACTGGATACCTCTACTGCCGCCAGTTGGTTGACGGTTGGCGATGCCTTCGCTGCCCTCCAGCGAGCCCTACCACCGAATGAGGAACAAACGGCGGAGACATGGTTGACGTTCGCAACAGCCATTTCTATCGAGACGGGTGTCGATCCACGTTATGTGCAGCCAACGACGCTCCTGCTTGGCACTCGTCGGTTCGGTTGGCGGGCCTCGCTTGTCGTGGCAGCCTTATCCGGTCTGCTTCTAGCGCTCATCACAAGGTGCGATGTCTGGTAACGGGCTCAAGCGTAATGGCCGGTTTGGGCAGGAAGGCGGACCTTCTGCTTTGGAGGCCACACTCCAGGAAACCGACCAGTGAATGGGTATCCTAGATGCATCAATTTATTGTATCGCCGTAGCCCTCGGTTTCCTGCCGTCTTGGGCAGATTAGAAATCCGTGAGTTTTGCATCACGGTTTCGGAAGATCGGCTCTTCGCTAGCGCTTGGGTTTAGACAGGCGCCGCAGATAGTCCCACGTCCGCACGCCATAATCTGGATCAGAAGGCTCCAGTAACGACGCAATGAACCTGTCGCCCGGATGCTGGCCCTTTTGGATCATGCGTGCGAGGTATGACGCGTTCTGCGCAGGCGATGAGACCAAGTAATATACAGCCATTCCGGCGCTTAATATCGCCAAAGTTCCCAAAGCGAACAGCGAGGGCAGGAAGGGTTCACGAGACCTCATCGGTAGCATGTTGACGACCGGCTCAACCCCGCGCCGAAAGGCGCAACTCAAGCCAACGATCAATGCTAAACCGACGGATATTGCCGCTAAGCGGCCGGCATCTCGAATTTTGAGGTCTTGATACCGCATGGTCCCACCATGCCGAAGCTGCACAACGCCTGCAATGGGATGACTGCTACTCCGTCGGCTGAGGCGAACTCGCTGATGCAAAACTTTTGATTTTTGCATCACGAATGGCTGGATGGGGCAGGAAAGCGGACGGGCGGCTTACGGAGCGGTTTATTGCGATAGCAGACATAGCGGGGCGAGGTCTCTTTCCAAACACCATGGTATTTCTGGAAAGTTAAGCCTGTAAGCCGATGTCGCCTTTAGGGCTCTTCTCCCGCGTGTTCCCGATCAAACATCTCCCGTGATGCGCGAAAGCTGTCGACGTTCTCGACGATCCACGTCCAAAGTGGAACCATCCTGACCAGGAGCTTCAGTCCAGTTTCGGACAGAGCATATTCTACATGAGGAACGACCTCCTCGAAGTCGTGACGCACCACCAATCCATCGCGCTCCAGATGACGCAGCGTGCGCGTCAGCATCCGCTGGGTAATACCGTGCATCCGTCGGCCAATTTCCGCATGGCGAAGCTGGCCGTACACGCCGAGCGTATGGATGACACCAAGCGACCAACGGTTGCCGGCATGGGCCAACACCTCACGGCGAACCCCGTCGTCATCGTCCCGCAGGCCATCACAAACTGTTTGCGAATATTGGAGGATGTCGTCCTGGCTTAGAGATTTAACGGCAGTATCACGCATGTACCCATCTTTCACGCTTGCCCGTGGCTTGCCAGATCACCGTCATCCACGGTGAAACGAGTTAGAACGATGAACGATACAGTCTCCAACGTGAAATCACGCAATATCCTCGTTCTGGGTGCCGGCGAGCTTGGCATGCCAGTGCTCCGCAACCTCGCGCGTCACGCCAAGGGCATCGACGGTGCCAAGATCAGCGTCCTTCTCCGCGAGAGTGCCGTCGAGTCGGGCGATCCCTCCAAGCAGCGTGACATCGCCGAAATCCGCGAAGCCGGGATCGAGATCGTGCTCGGCGACCTAGTGAACGACACGATCGATGAGCTGGCATCGCTCTTCTCGGACTATGACACGGTGATCGGCTGCGCGGGCTACGCAGCCGGGATCAACACGCCGATAAAGCTCGCCAAGGCGGCGCTGCAATCCGGTATCCCGCGCTATTTCCCCTGGCAGTTCGGCGTCGACTTCGAGGCGATCGGCCGCGGCGGGCCGCAGGACATCTTCGATGCGCAGCTCGACGTGCGCGAGCTGCTGCGCTCGCAGGACAAGACCGAGTGGGTCATCATCTCCACGGGCATGTTCATGAGCTACCTGTTCGAACCGGACTTTGGTGTCGTCGATCTGGAGAATAGCGAAGTTCACGCGCTCGGCAGCCTTGATACCGCTGTGACGCTAACGACGCCGAATGACATCGGTTTGCTGACTGCCGAGATCGTGTTCTTCGAGCCGACGATCCGCAACGAGATCGTCTTCCTGGCCGGTGACACCGTCAGTTATGGTGAGGTCGCGGACAAATTGGAGGTGGCACTGGGCCGGGCCTTCAAGCGGTCGGTTTGGACCGTGCCTTTCCTGATGGAAGAGCTGGCGAACGATCCGAAAAACATGATGCGCAAGTACCGTGCCGCCTTCGCCATCGGTCGCGGTGTGTCCTGGCCGAAGGCAGGCACGTTCAATGATCGGCAGGGTCTTCCGGTCACCGACGTTGCGGCCCTGATCGATGCCGATCTGCGAGGGGCGCGACAAGAAAAGTGATGCGTGCGGGGTGGCTGTAGAGACCTTCCCAACGACGAACGTAGAGAGGGACACGCGCCGACAGGCGCGCAAACAGCCTGGGGCAGCTTACGTCCCAAGATCCGTTCCCGATCAGCCTTTCCCAAGATGGCCAATCGGAGACGGAGAAACGGGAAAGATCGCGCTTAACGAATGGTCGTTATGGGGCGCCCCGATCGCCAACCTGAACGTCCGGGTGTGGGCGGAACTGCCCGGCAGCGCGGGCCGATAGGATCCATTAGCCGCCATTCAGCACTCCCCTGCTCTAGCCAATTGCGGACGTTCCTTCACGTCAGTTCATCGAGGTCGGAGGGACAACTGGCGAAGCTTAAAACGGCAATAAGTGGGACTTTACGGCTATTCCATCAGGCGGATCGTACGGCAGCTTCTGATGATCGTGTCCAAATCGCGCCGCCAAACGAGTGTCACTGGCCGCTAGCCGCCTACCCCCCGCTGTTCCGTCAAAAGCCAGCGGCACCCGGATCAGAAAATGAAGGCCTTTATCATGTCGATGAATGCGCGAAGACCGGCCGGAATATGCCGGTTGCCCGGATAATAGAGGCACAGACCAGGGATCGCGGGGGACCAATCCTCCAGCACGATCGCCAACTTTTTGCTGTCCAGCCCCGCACATGCAACGTGCTCGGGGACAAACGCGATGCCGAGGCCGTCGATCGCCGCCTCCACCATCAGGCCGCTGTGATCGAGCGTCAGCACCCCCGGCACGTCGATTGTAATCTCCTGGGCATGTCTGGCGAACTCCCAGCGATAGAGCTTACCGCTCGGTAATCGCTGCCGGATGCAGCGGTGCTGACGAAGATCGTCAGGGTGGACCGGAGGCGAGTTCGCCGCGAGATAGGCAGGCGACGCTACCGCGACAAAGCGCATGTCGCCACCAATGCGCACTGCGATCATGTCCTGCGGCACTGATTCTCCGAGCCGTATGCCCGCATCGAACTTTTGCTCAACGATATCGATCAAGCGCCCTTCGCTTACCAAATCGATCGACATCTGCGGGTAGCGCGCGAGAAAGAGCGGAACAACCGTTCCAAGCAGCAGGCGGGCCGCGGTCTCGTTGCCATTGATGCGGAGCGTACCGCTCGGCTGACCGCTGTCGTCAGACACGCCATCCAGCGCCTCGTCGAGGTCCCGAAGAACCGGCGCAAGGCGTTTCAACAGACGCTCCCCCGCTTCGGTCGGCGCGACGCTGCGAGTCGTACGATGAAGCAGCCGCACACCTAGGGTACCCTCGAGCGTGCGCATTAAGTGGCTGAGCGATGATCGCGACACGCCCAGCGCATCGGCAGCGCGGCGAAAACTGCGATGCTCGGCGATGCTGGCGAAGGCCGTAAGGTCGGCCAGGTTTGGCTTGGGCATTGGTGCAGATCTTTCACTAGGGCATGCCGATTGGCCTCTCTACTCGGATCAATCACGCTGGCCTATCTCTGCCCGCAGTTGCTCAGGAGTTACTTAGATGCAGAGGACATGGTTCATTACAGGCGCTTCGGCCGGTCTTGGCCGTTTAATGACGGAAAAATTGCTCGAGCGGGGCGACCGTGTGGTCGGCACGTTGCGCCGCGCCGGGGCGCTTAACGATCTCGTGGAGCGCTACGGCGATCATCTGCGGATCGTGACACTCGACGTGACCGACACCGCTGCGGTGCGGGCTACGATCGAAGGCGCGTTCCGTGCGATGGGACGGATCGACGTCATCGTCAGCAATGCCGGTTATGGCTTGTTTGGAGCAGCAGAGGAGGTCAGCGACGCCCAGATCGATCGACAAATTGCCACCAATCTTACCGGATCGATCCAAGTTATCCGCGCAAGCCTGCCCCACCTGCGCGACCAGGGCGGGGGCCGCATTATGCAGGTTTCGTCGGAAGGTGGACAGATCGCCTATCCCAATTTCAGCGTCTATCACGCAACGAAATGGGGTATCGAGGGCTTTGTCGAAGCGGTGGCCCAGGAAGTGACTCCGTTCGGGATCGACTTCATCCTGGTCGAACCGGGCCCCACTGCTACGAGCTTCGCCAGCACGATGGATGATGCCGTGCCAATGCAGATTTACGACGATACGCCCGCTGGCGCCGTTCGGCGCGGCGTTTTTGACGGCAGCTTCGCGATCAAGGGCGACGCCGCGAAATGCGCCGATGCCATGATCGCCGCCGCCGATGCCGAACGGCCAGCACTCCGGCTTGCGTTGGGCAGCACCGCTTACGCTTCGATTACCACCGCTCTGGCGGATCGGCTTCAGAAGATCGAGCAGCAGCGCGAGGTGGCGATGTCTGCCGATCGAAGCGGGGACTGAGTTCGCAGACCCGGAACCGTCGATCTCGAAGGGGGTGAGATGGCTTCCGGGAATGCCACCCTAAGATCTACGGCCCAATTTCCTTGCGCGTCGCTGCCCGGCGGCTCGATATACGGGGAACGGCGAATTTCGGCTGGAGCGACGATTCACATGTCTGTCGGTCAATGGCTTGGGGTGGTCGACTTCTAGCGTAGCCGTGGCGGGTGCTAGAACCCAAACCCGGACGCTTGCCCGCCCTTCCCCGCTACCCAACTTCGGACGCCAGTTCATCTCCGCGCTGACTAAGCATGGGAATTCGTTGCTGCCGCCCAGCACCTCCGCAAAATGGCCAAGCTGATCCCAATGCCGACGCAGATGGCACCCGCCTGAGGCATCGCCTGGGCCCAACTGTTCGAAACCATGGGCTTGCCCGATGCCGACCCCGGCTTTTGCGACAGACTCGGGCGAAAACTGAAGGGTCGGACGGCACGCTAACGCCAGTACCAATTGCCAGGACATCTAGGGGCGTCAGCACTCAGACACAGCCTGCGCAGGAGCGATCATGTCGTCCTCGCATATCCTTATCCCGCCATAACGCCTTGTGCCAGGTCATGAACGGTGGGTTTGGCTTGGCCGCTTCCATTCAACGAAGGGACAGAACAGCCTTTCAAGAACGCGACGAAGGCCCGCAACGCCGCTGATTGATGACGGCGGCTCGGGAAATAGAGGAAAACCGGTTCCATCGGGGAAGACCATGAGGGAAGCACACGCTCCAGCTTGCCGGCACCGACGAGGCTGGACACGTACGCCGCCGGCGCGTTGACGATCCCGAGCCCTCTGACGGTGAGGTCGATTTGAGACGCGAGGTCGTGGACGATCGTTGGCGCAGGCGGGGCGATCTGCACGCTATCGCCGCCCGACTCCAGGTTCCACGGCAGGACAAGGCCCGTGATCTGACTGCGGCACATCACCGCGCGGTGGTCGAGCAGATCGCCGGGAACACGCGGTTTCGGTCGATCGCGAAGATACTCGGGCGACGCGACGAGAACCGCTTCCGACCGGGGTGCGACCTGAACCGCGACCATGTCCTTCTCGATGCAATTCCCATAGCGCAGCCCCGCATCATAGCCCTGCTTGACGATGTCGATCAGACGCGCCTCGACGGCGATCTCGAGTTCGACATCCGGATAGTTGTTCTGGAAGTCCACCAACGCACCGGCGATCAGCAGATCGAAGGGTGCGCGCGGCATCGTGAGGCGCAAGGGACCCGCAGGCCGTCCCGCGCGACCCGATGCTTCCTCTGCGGCCTGACGCAGTTGCGACAGCGCGGGTGCGGCGGCGAGCAGATAGTCGTTGCCGACGTCCGTCAGACTCAGGCTGCGGGTTGATCGGCGAAAGAGCGAGGTACCGAGCCGTTCCTCGAGGCTACCGATCGATTGGCTGACCGCGGAGGGCGAGATGCCGAGACGCCGCGCCGCCTCGGAAAAGCTGCCGGCTTCCGCTGCCGCCACGAACACGGCCACGCCGTCGACGATGTCCTTCTGCCGCATTCCGCACCTATAAGTTTCGCTTCAAGCCTCATCCGCGATTATCAGGATAATGAAGTGAAAGCGATTCCCGTATGATTCGGCATGACCTTGATCCCGAACACCGCCGCCACCCCGCTCCGATCCACAGCGTCCGCTGATGCGCCATCGATCAGTCGACGCTCCATTCTCGCGGGAATGGGCGCCGCCTCCATGGTAAGCGCGCTGCCGATCTCGGGCGCCGCCTGGGGAATGCCCCCCCCAGCGCCGATGCTAGCGTCGCGCACGTTCAGCACACCCCGTCATACGACGCACTATCTCGAGTCCGGGCCGGCGAACGGACCGCTGATGATGTTTCTCCACGGATGGCCGGAGCTCAGCCTGATCTGGCGCGCCCAGATGGCAGCGTTCGCTGCCGAAGGCTGGCACTGCGTGGCGCCCGACATGCGCGGATACGGCGGCTCATCCGCGCCCGCTGCCAACGACGCCTACACACTGGAAGCCATCGTGGCGGACATGGCGGAGCTGCATGACCATCTCGGCGGCAAGCCCGCGATCTGGGTCGGTCATGACTGGGGCAGCGTCGTCGCCGGCGAGCTGGTCGCGCATCAGCCCGACCGTAGCCGCGGCGTGGTGCTGATTTCCGTACCCTATTTCCCCACCACCAACGCCCTGCCGACCCTCGTCCCGCTGGTCGATCGGACGATCTATCCGGCCGACACATACCCCGACGGCCAGTGGGACTATTATCGCTACTACACGAAGCATTTCGACTCCGCCGTCGCCGACCTCGATGCGGACAAGGCGGCCTCGCTGGCATCGATCTACCGGCGGGGCGATCCCGCCAGCATCGGCAAGCCGACGCCGAATGCCATGGTCACGCAAAAGGGCGGGCGGTTCGGGCGTGCGCACCGTGCCCCGCCGACCAAGCCCGATCCTGCACTCTGGCCGACAGCCGATTTCGAGATGCTCGTGAAAACGTATGAGGCGCACGGCTTTCGCGCGCCCTGTGCGTGGTACATGAACGACGATGCGAACGTGGCGTATGCACGCCGGTCACCCAATGCGGGTCGCATCTTGAAACCGGTGCTGTTCGTCAACGGCGATTGGGACGCGATCAATACCATCCATGGCAACCGCTCGGGCGACCCGATGCGCGCCGCGTGCGCCGATCTCAGCGTGACCAGTCTGCAAGGCGCGCACTGGCTCCCGGTCGAGAGCAAAGTCGAACTTGCCCAGGCGATCCGTAGCTGGCTTCAAGACAAGAAACTCTGATGTCGGTAGGCCGCTGATCATTCGCCCGGCCGATGGTACCGAGAGCTGTCTGTGGCACCAGCTTTCCCGTAATCTGTTCCCAATTGCTCTTTCCCGAACTGGCCAATCGGAGACGGAGAAACGCAAGAGATCGCGCTTAGAGAATGGCCGTTTTGCCGCTGGCCCCTGTCGAAAGCACGCGATAGTCGCCAATCGGGATTGGCGACGGGTTTTCCGGCGATCGAGGTGTTGCCGTCGGAAAACACCTTTTTGTCGTGCAGTCGTGATTCAACTGGGGTTTTACATATCGGACTGCTGAACGGCGATAATTGGGAGGGAAACGGAAGCGCCTCTCTTGGGCTCTTCATGTTGTTCGCCATTAATTATTGCGCGTTTTTAACCGTTTGGAGGATGGTATCAGCACTTCCTTAAGCGTAAACGCCGATATCGCGGCCATGCTAAGGTATCCAACCGTCCCGTCAGCCGGATCAGTCGCCACCGATCCCCCCGCGCTGTCCATATCTGACGCGTATCGTGAACGAGCCACCTCCGCGACACGGTTGGCCTGCGACTGTATTATGCTCGCCTGCGTTACGTCGCCGGGGCTCTCGGCGGAGCTGATTGACCGAGCGATCGTCCACTACCGCAATGCCGCACGTGCGATCGCGGCAATCGCACATGACCGAACGACTTAGTGTCCGGTAAGGGAGGAAAGCGGACAGACCGCTTACGGAAAATCGATCGCGATAGCCGACATGGCACGCCGCCGCATTTTCCGAAACGATTGCGCGATAGACGTCCTGCTGGTCCGCACCGAATTGCGAAGTTTGGAACGGGACTGGACCTGCTGCCTCAGACCGACGAATTAATGCTAACAAACGGATTGGGACACCGATGGCAGACAAGCAGCATTTCGAAGCAATCGTTGGCGACATTGGTCGAAAGCTTTGGTCGATCTTCCCCGCGGATGCTGTGGAGATGCGGTTCGAGGCGCAATTTCATGAGTGGATGCAGACCGCGGGAGTCAGTCAGTGGACCCGTCGCGACGGTGTTCAAGGGCAGTATGCCGGCTTTGGTAGCAGGCCCGAAGAGGTGGAGGAGTCAATCAAGGTCGATCTCGCGAGAATGAGAACGCTGGACATCTTCCTGCCAAGGCCTTGGAATCACGTTACGGTGACGTTGACCGAGACTGCTAAAATCAACTTCGATTATGCATATGTCGACGAGATTGATCAGTGGCCTCGCCTCCATCTGATTGGGATCAGCGCTCTCGATCAAGCAGAAGCAACCCGCGACTACGGCATACCTGCTGCCGATTGGCGGCATGTCGCCAGCGAGGTCCTCAAGATTAGGAGGGCGGAATATGAGGCCGCGCGGGCTCTGGGCGATGCAGTTATACAGCACGCCGTGGAGCAGAAGGTCAAAGACCTACAAAGCCGGATCGAAGCTGCTGCAATTTAGCACGCGCCGAGGCCGATAGGGCAGTGAGATCACATCGGCGCTGCATTCCCGATTTTGAACCCATAGCGACAGGAAAGATCGCGCCTAACGAAAGGCCGTTATCGGGAGCCCACATTACCAGCGTGAACGTCCGCGTTTGCGCGAACACGCCTTGCCCTACGGCTTCCGGCCAGACCCAAATGCGGACGTTTAGACCGTCCTACACGCTTCCCAACTTCAGCCGTTCATTCATCCACAGCCGGCAGGATGCGACAACGAGGACACGACACTGTCGAATTTCACGCGGCCGACCAAAGCGAAGCCGGCGCGCTTTCCCCTGCCGGCCGGGGCAGATACGACTGCCGCAATCAAAGGGGACACGATGAGGTTTGAATATGTGGCGGCGACGGTGCTTCTCGCACTTGCTCCAGCAACGGCGTGGGCCCAGCCGAGCTCGGCTGATGCGCAGCTCAAGGCGATCTACGACGCTGAATGGAAATGGCGACAGAAGGAGTTCGCGCAGATTACGGACGGCTTGCGAAGCAAGCCCACCGATCATTTCCCTGCCGTCGCCCCCGCTGACTGGGCGCGCCGGCGCACCTACTGGAGCACAGTTCTCGACCGCATCGCGCGTATTCCCGCGACGCAACTCTCGCCCGAAGAGCGATTGAACGTCGCTGTCCTCAAGGAATCGCTCCGCGCCGAAGTCGCGAACATCGACTTCCGCACCTACGAGGCGCCGCTCAACAGCGATTCCTACTTTTGGGGCGAAGTGAAGCCCTATGCCCCTCTCGAGACCGCCGACGACTATCGCCGGTACATCGGCCGGCTCAAGGACGTGCCGCGCTGGTTCGACCAGAACATCGCCAACATGCGCGCCGGACTGAAGCGCGGCTTCACGCCGCCACGCGTGTCACTCGCCGGGCGCGATGCGACCATTGCCGCCTTCACCACGGCGGGTGCGGACAATCCACTGGCCGAACCATTCAAGACGATGCCCGCTTCGATCCCGGCGAGCCAGCAGGCGTCGCTGCGCGCCGAGGGACTGGATGCGGTCGATACCGCCGCGGCCCCCGCCTATGCGAAGCTCCTCGTCTTCTACCGAGGCACCTACCTGCCCGGAACGCGCACGACGGTCAGCGCCGCTGCACTGCCCGACGGCGAGTCATTCTACAAAAGTCAGATCCGCGAGTACACAACCCTCGAGCTCACACCGGAGGCGATCCATCAGATCGGCCTCAAGGAAGTTTCGCGCATCGACGCTGACATGAAGGCGACGATCGCCACCACCGGCTTCAAGGGCAGCTTCGCCGACTTCCTCGCGTTCCTGCGCAGCGACCCGCAATTCTACGCACGAACCCCCGACGAACTGCTCGGCTTCTCGGCCTATGTAGCGAAGCGGATGGACGGACGGCTGAAGGACGTCTTCACCACCCTTCCCCGTTACCGCTTCACCATCCAACCGGTGCCCGACGCGATCGCGCCGGTCTACACCTCGGGTCGAGGTGGGCTCAGCGCATGCCTCATGAATACCTACGACCTGAAGTCTCGCCCGCTCTACAACATCGTTGCGCTGACGCTGCACGAATGCGTCCCCGGTCACAGCCATCAAGCCGCAATGGCGTTGGAAGCCCCCAGCCGCCCCGCCTTCCGCCGCCAGACGTACTTCTCGGGCTATGGCGAAGGTTGGGGGCTCTATTCGGAATGGCTCGGCACCAAGCTCGGCATGTACCGCACACCCTATGAAGAATTCGGTCGCGAGACCTTCGAGATGTGGCGCGCAGCGCGCCTCGTCATCGACACCGGCATCCACGCAATGGGGTGGAGCCGGGAGCAGGCGATCGACTATCTCGCCGGACACACGGCGCTCGCGAAGCTCGACGTCGAGATCGAAGTCGACCGATACATCAGCTGGCCGGGCCAGGCGCTTTCCTACAAGCTCGGCGAGATGAAGATGCGCGAGTTGCGCGCGAAGGCGGAGGCGGAGTTGGGCGACCACTTCGACCAGCGTCGCTTTCACGACGCCCTGCTCAACATGGGCTCAGTCCCTCTGCCAGCGATGGAAGCCGAAATGATAAAGTGGATCGCGGTAGAGAAATCACGCTGATACCGTCGGCTTCGCCTCGGGTGCTCGCAGCGCGAGGTCGAGCGCTATTGCGTTTCACCCGAGCAGGCGTGCCGCTACAAGATCGGCCATGCTGCCCGGCTGCGCGCACCGGAGAAGGCCAAGGCGATCGCTTCGACGTGAAGCATTTCCACGATGTACTGGAAGCCGGTGCGATGCCGCTGACGATGCTTGAGCGGATTGCCGAGGAACATGCGCGCGGGCTTTCGGGCATGCTCCTTCGAAATTCGATGTGTGCCTACGCACTTGGACCCAGAACGCGACATTCGGGCGCCCTCCCCCGCCTCCCAACTTCAGCCGTTCATTCATCTGGCTGGACGGCAGCCCAGCGCCTACCGGATCAGCTTTCATAGGGCTTGAATCGGAGGAAAACGCAAGGTCCGCTTCCCGAGGGCAGTGGCGATAGCCGATGTTAGGCCATGGCTATCGCGCTACAGCCTACCCGGTTGCACCAGATGAACCACATTGGTAAGATACATAATATCATTACGCGATGTTGAGGAAGTCTGTTGCCTGGTTGGACGATGCGGGATGTGACAAAATCAGCGACGGAAAAGGCTCCGCTTCGGATCACGGCTATGCTGGGCGCTGTCGGAATGATGGCAGGATCACCGGCGGTTGCGCATGACGCCGAGGAGCCGGAGAAACGGGACGATATCGTCGTCCTGGGAACGCGAACGTCGCGAGACGCCACGCTGTCCTCCGATCGCGCGACCGAACGCATGTCGCAGTCGAGCCGCTCGATCGAGCAGGACATTTTGCGCGCGGCGGGCACGTACCGATTGAGCGATGCGCTGGAATTGGTGAGCGGCAGCAGCCAGCAGAATAATCGCGGCGGCTTTGCCGACAATTTCGCGATCCGCGGCTTTCTGAGCACCGCCGATGGCGGCGGCGAATATTATACCGATGGCTTTATCGCCAATCGCGGCAGCGCGCCTGCGCGCGACCCCGCCACCATCGAGCGCATCGAGATCCTCAAAGGCCCCGCCGGCGCTGTGTTTGGCG
The DNA here is from genome assembly GCF_003050705.1 of Sphingomonas aurantiaca. Classification (GTDB taxonomy): domain Bacteria; phylum Pseudomonadota; class Alphaproteobacteria; order Sphingomonadales; family Sphingomonadaceae; genus Sphingomonas; species Sphingomonas aurantiaca. Next base: position 213,357 of record NZ_QAOG01000005.1, read on the forward strand.
ATATCGATCCCGCCGGGCGGGTCAACATGGTCAGCAAGACACCCCGTTTCGCACCGCAGGCGTCGGCGTCGGTACAATTTGGTTCGTTCGACACCCGCCGCATCGAACTCGATGCGACGGGGCCGCTGACCGAGACGCTCGCCGCACGGATCGTGGTCGCTACCGAAGACAGCGACGGTTACCGCGATTTCGTGACATTGAAGCGCCGCGTCGTTTCGCCGTCGTTGACCTTCCGCCCAAATGACGGCGTGCAGCTGACGTATCTTGCCCAGCATATCGCCTATGACTCGCCGTTCGACCGCGGGGTGGCGGCGATCGATGGCGATCCGCTCGCGCTCCCCGCGTCGAGGTACCTCGGTGAACCCTCAAATGGGAGTACCCGCGCGCGCGATACCCGGCGCCAGTTGACCGGCGAGGCGAAGCTTGGCGGGAGTTGGTCGCTTGTCGGTGGTCTCGCCTATCGCACCGGGTCGCTTCGCGGTTTCTCAGCGGATCAGTCACGGCTCGTAGACGGACATACGCTGTGGCGACAGCGCCGCGAACGCGGCTATGAGGTTGAAGACCTCTCGGCGCGTCTCGAACTGCGCGGCGACGTGAAGGCGCTCGGGCTTCATCATCCGAGCATCGGCATCAAGGGGTACACGCTCGATTATCTCGAACTCCTGAACCGGAGAAACCCGAGTGCGGCCAACGCTTACGCCATAGGCATCTTCAACCCGGTCTACGGCGTCGCCCAGCCGTTGCCGCTGCTGCCCAGCATCGATCAGCGCGAAACGCGGCGCGTGCTGTCGCTTTACGCGCAGGATGCGTGGGAGGTGTCCGATCGGCTGAGCCTCGTCGGGGGCATTCGGTTCGACACCTACCGCCAGCAACTTGCCCGTAACCTCGTCAAGGCGACGACCGTGTCCAAGGGGCGCCCCGTCAACTTTCGGCTGGGCGCGCGCTATACCGTCACCGACGCCATCTCGGTCCACGCCAATTGGGGCGAGTCCTTCCAGCTCAACTCGGGCAGCGGTGCCGGCGGGGTCGCTTTTGCGCCCGAGCAAGGCCATGGCTACGAAGTCGGCGCGGCGGGGCACTGGCGCGGCGTGGACGTCGGCATCACCTGGTTCGATATCAGGAAGAGTAACGTGCTCACCACCGATCCGACCGACTCCAATTTTCTGGCACCGGTGGGATCGCTGACCAGCCGGGGTATCGAATTCGATGCATCGCTGCGCCTTGCCCGCCGCTGGCAGGCGGTGGTGAACTATGCCTGGACCCGAGCGCGTAACGACGATCGATCCTTTGCGACGCCTCTGGCGCTGAACGTCCCCGATCATTCGGGTACGGCCTTCATCGTTTACCGCTTCGATCCCGGGAGCGGCCGCGACTGGTCGATCAGCGGCGGTGTCGCCTATGTCGGCAAGCGGTCCGGCGCGACCGATGCCAGCGGGCTAGTCCTCCCCGACTATGTAAAGGTGAAGGCGTCCGCAGAGATCCCCTTGACGACGGCGCTCACGCTCCGCGCCGAGGTCGATAACCTGTTCGACGAGCGGTACGCGCAAAGCTCGTATAATTCCTTCTGGATCTATCCGGGCGCGCCACGGACCGTACGCGCCTCGCTGCGGGCGCAATTCTAGATGACCATGCTGACGAACGGGCAGTATGCTGTCCCTCATACCCCCTGTGACAGGGCGCACGTCGCTCGAGCGCGTCTCGAAAGTATTGACGCGGTGCGAGGGGTCGTCATGATCCTGATGCTGCTCGATCATTTGCGCGAGACCTGGCTCGTCCTGGTGCCGATGCCTGATCCGGTAGATGCATCCACCGTTCTGCCGGCACTTGCCATCGCACGCTTTGCAGCTAGCTTCTGCGCGCCGATCTTCGTCGCGCTGACGGGATTATCCGCCTATCTCTTCAGCGTCAGCCATAGCCGTGGCGAAACGACCGCTTTCCTGGTGAAACGCGGGCTGCTGCTGATGGCGATCGACCTGTTCTACCTGTCGCCGCTTTACTGGGGCGTGGTGCCGCAGCCGACTTTCTGGCTTCAGGTGATCTGGTGCCTCGGCTTGTGCATGATCCTTCTGGCCGGGCTGATCCGACTCCCCCGATCCGCCCGCATTGCCCTGGGGTTGGTGCTGGTTTGCGGCCACAATCTCCTCGATCCCATTCGATTACATCAGGGCGACACGCTGTTTCCGATCTGGGCGCTGCTGCATCAGCGGGACGTGATCGCGTTGCCGTTCGGCTTCATCGCAAAGACGACATATCCGATCCTCCCATGGGTGGGCGTGATGCTGCTGGGGAACGCGATCGGGCCGTGGTTCAACCGCGCGGTCGAACCCTCGCAGCGCTTCGGACGCCTGACGCGTCTCAGCGCTTTGATGATCGCCGCCTTCATCGCGCTGCGCACCCTCAACGTCTACGGCGACGTGCCTTGGCATATTGTCGAGAACAGCGTCCTGCGGACCGCCATTGGCTTCCTGTCGATGACGAAATATCCACCGTCGCTGCTGTTCCTGCTGCCGACCTTGGGCGCTGGAGCGCTGATGCTGGCGCTCTTCGAGCGATCGGGAAATTCACGGCTGATATCGGCTTTGGCCGTTTTTGGCGGCGCCCCGATGTTCTTCTATCTGTTCCATCTGACCGTCCTGCGCCTTCTCTACCACACGGCATTGGCCTGGTGGGGACCGACCGACGGCGGTGTCTTCATGGTCGACAGCTACGGCTGGGTGCTCGCGTGGTACGCTGGTTTGATCATACCGCTCTATCTGCCGACCGCGTGGTTTTCGAGATTGAAGCAACGTCGTCGCGATATCGCGTGGCTGCGCTTTTTCTGAGTTTCGCGCCCCATGCGTGTGGTTCTCGATCCCACTCCCCCTACCTCTGAATGGCTGTTGCTACCTGGTTCGCTTTCGTGCGCCAGCAGGACACGGAAGAACGGGACCATTGCGCCGACCAAATGGCCGCTTTCAGTGGCTAACATCCCCTTCCTGAGCTACGGTGTATGCGCGGAACTGCCCGGCAGCGCGACGCTGATAGGACCCAATTCCAGACGTCCAAACCGCCGTGCCCGCTTCCCAAAAGCAGCCGCCCGTTCATCTCGCCTCGAAGCGCCTTTAGGCGACCTTCGCGTGTTCGACGTTAGGCTTTCAATCGGGGAAATAAGATTTACCCCCATCGGCAGGATCGACACATGGCAGAACCCTTCTTCATAACGGTACTCGACGACCGCCTCGCCGCCATCCGCGCAAAGGTCGAGGCGTTCGACTGGAGCCTTATGCCGGACGCGGGAAGCTGGCAGTCAGGCGTCGGCCTCGCCGATCTCAAGCGGCTCGTCGACTATTGGCTGGCGGACTACGACTGGCGCGCGCAGGAGCGGCGGCTCAATATGCTGCCGCAGTTTACGGCCGACGTGCAGGGGCAGCGCCTCCACTTCATTCATGCGCGGGGCGATGGCTCACGTCCCCCGCTGCTGCTGCTGCACGGCTGGCCGGGGTCATTCCTCGAATTCGAGGCGCTGATCGCGCCGCTCGTGCCGACAGTCATGACGTCGTTGTTCCCTCGCTCCCCGGCTACGCGTTTTCGGGCTGCCCCGTGTCCCCGATCGGACCGAAGCAGACCGCAGAACTCATGCACGGCCTGATGGTCAAGCTGTTCGGCGCGCGACGCTATGCTCCCAGTCGCGCATCCACAGGCCAGTGCCGCGTTCGTCCGCCGATGCGCCAAACACGTCTTGCAGTAGCGCCAAGGGAGTCAGGGGGCTCGGCGCCCGCTGACCCCCTCAGAGATCGTACCTTTCTGATCTGTCAGTGACCGGCGACCTGCCCACCGTCGACGTGGAGTATTTCGCCGGTCACGAAACTAGCATCCTCGAGGTACAGCACCGCGCCGACCACGTCCGCGACCGTGCCCATCCGACCGAGCGGGTGAAACGCTCCGAGCCCGGCGCGCGTCTCGGGAGGGTGCATCGGCGTTTCGGTGATGCCGGGCGACACCGCGTTGGCGCGTACGCCGCGGGAGGCATATTCGATCGCCAGGCTGCGCGTCGCCGCAGCCAGCCCGCCCTTGGTCAGCGACGCCAGCACCGAGGGGAATTCGACATTGGCGTGCTCCGCCAACGTCGTGACGATCTGCAGGATATGGCCACTGCCCTGCTCGACCATCAGCGGCAGCGCCGCCTGCGTCATGTGGAAGAAGCCGTCGAGATTGGTCTGCGTGATCTGGCGATACTGCTCCGCCGTGTAATCGGTAAAGCGCTCGCCGATAAAAACGCCGGCATTGTTGACTAGCGTATCTACTCGCCCGAACCGGTCGCGCGCTGCCATCACGACGCGCCTTGCGGTTTCGGGATCGGCAACGTCCCCCGCAACGGTGATCCAGTCGTCCGATTGCGACGCTGCGATCGATCGTGACACGCCGACGACACGCCAGCCGCGCGCGCGATACGCGTCTGCGATCCCCTCCCCCAAGCCTTGCGAGGCACCGGTGACGATAGCAACCTTGGGCGCGTCAGACATCGACGGCGCCGATCTGCGCGGGGAGGTTAACGGGGGTTGTCATTGCCGAATGGACTCCGAAAAGGATCGACAGCGCGTTACTGCGCTCTCGCGATGTCAGGACAGCGGGGGTTGGCCGTTGGACGCGGTCAGTCCGCCGTCGACCGGCAGGTTGACGCCCGTCACGAAGCGCGCATCGTCGCTTGCCAGGAACGCGATCGCACCGGCGATGTCGACGGGCTCGGCACCCCGTCCGATCGGGATCCGCTCCTCGAACTTGGCGATCAGGTCAGGTTGTTCCTTCATTCCCGCGGTCAGCGCGGTATAGGTCAGCGACGGGTTGACCGCATTGACGCGCACGCCGTTCCTGGCCTCGTCCATCGCCAGCGCGCGTGTGAAATTGCTCACCGCACCCTTGGCCGCGCAGTAGAAGCTATGGTTCCAGTCGCCGCCGAGCCCCGACACCGACGACACGTTGATGATGCAGCCCTTCGACGTGCGCAGATGTGCGATCGCCGCGCGGCTCATGTGGACGACGCCGTACAGGTCGGTCTCGATCACCTTGGTGAATTCGGCGAAGTCGCCTTCGTCCAGCTTGCCGAGATGATCGACGCCGGCGTCATTGACGAGCACGTCGATCCGACCGAAGCGATCGATTGCCGCCTCGACCAGCGCCTCGCAGCACGCACGGTCGGTGACGTCGGTTTCCCGCGTCTCGACGGTGCCGCCCAATTCACCCGCCAGCTTGTCGAGCGCGCCCTGGTCGATGTCGCCCAACACCAGCTTCGCGCCTTCCTCGGCGAAGCGGCGCGCAGCGCCTTCACCGATGCCCGAGGCGGCACCGGTGATCACGACGACCTTGTCGGAGAACCGCGCCATCATGCGTTCTCCGCCTGCGCGACATGCTTGCCCTCTCCGAACTCCTCAACGAGCTTCGCGCAGAACGCCGGCAGGTCATCGGGGGTACGGCTGGTGACGAGGCCCTGATCGACGACCACCTCCTGATCGACCCACGTCCCGCCCGCGTTGCGAATGTCGGTGGCCAGCGTCAGGAACGAAGTGAGCGTACGGCCGCGCACCTGATCGGCCTCAATCAACGTCCACGGCGCATGGCAGATCGCCGCGACGGGCTTGCCGGCGGCGAAGAAGTCGCGGACGAACGCCACGACCTTGTCCGACGACCGCAGCGTGTCGGCACCGACGCACCCGCCCGGAATGATCAAGCCATCGAACTCGGCGGCCGACACGTCGCCGATCGCCTTGTCGACCGCGAACGTCTTGCCGGGATCGAGATCGTTGTTGACCGTCTCTGCGTCGTCGGTTTTGAGGCTGATGACGGTTACTGCACCGCCTGCCTGCTCGACGGCTGCCTTTGGCTGCGCGAACTCGGGCTCCTCCGTGCCGCGCGGTGAAATCAGAATTGCGATTGTCTTGCCTTGGAGCTTCATGGGTATCCTTTCGAAGTCTGAATAAGCGTGAGCGGCGTCAGGCCGGGATATCGGTGATGGCCGCGGTGTTCGCGGCAGCGATGCCGGTCTCGCGGTGGCGGAAATCGCTTAGCGCGCGGTACACCTGCATGCGTGCGCGCATCACACCGCCGAGCGGGCGGTGCGCTTCAAGCGCGTGCGCCGGCCGGAACGTCATGACCTCGTCGAAATAGCGGACGCGATCCGCGCCAAAGGCGGCCTGCCGCGGCAGACGGATAGTCGCGATCGTACGGTATTCGCTGACCCGCGTCGGCCAGTCGACCGACGTATCCTCGATCGGCTGCGTCTCGGCATCGGCCCAGAGTTGCGCGCGCAGTTCGAACACAGCGTCGTTGCCGTCGAAATACTCGATCGCGGCTTGACGGAAGCCGTCTTCATCCTGGTGCGGATCGAGCCGCCAATCGTCGAGCGCGCGCTGCTCAGGCGCGACCGGAAATACGCCGAGTTTCGCGACATGATCGCCGTACCGAATGGGGCACTGGCTGAAATAGGTCTCGACGAGCGGATGGCTGAACGGATGGCCGTAAAAGTCCAGCGTCGGGCTCGGTTCGGCACCGACCGCGTTCAGGACCTTGTTGATGTTGCGCGCGATCGATGCGGCCGCGCTTTTGACGCCTTCGGGCATTGGCACGGTCATGCCGATCTTCTTCGCCTGCGCTAGAAAGCCGGCGGCGGTGCCTGCCGGGAACGTCGTGCCGCTCGCCAGTACGAAGTCCTGGGTCGGCGCGTCGTGACCGGGCAGCTTGGCGCCGTCGACACCAAAGACCTTGATCGCCACGCCACGGTGCGTCGATACGCGATCTCCGAGCTTCTCGCCCGGCCCTTGCGCGAAGCGGACCGCGACGTCGAACGTCCCCGGCTTCGCGAACAGCCCCTGCGCCAGTTCCGGCGGCAGATCCGCGGCGACGACCATCTTGCCGATGACGCAGGCCGTGCTCTTGGCATGACTGGCGCGCACCGCATGGCCGTCGCGCTTTTCGACCGTCTGGCTCTCCTGCGTCATCCCCTTGATTATGCCGTCGATACTTTCCTGCTCGCCGGGCTCAGGCGTCTCGATGTCGTCGCGATAGGGTAGATAGGGCATGGGAAGCTCCTGTTGGATCAGGATGTTAACACCCGAATGCCCTGCGACGTTTCGGTACGGTTCCGTGCAGACCCAATCAGTCGAGCGCGGGAAGCGACCGTGGCTCGTGCATCGGGCAGCCGTTCAACTGGCTGCGCAGGTCCTGGATCACCGGATAGACCGCACGGCGTGCGCGCATGACCGACCCGAGCGGGCGATGCGCCTCGACGCCGTGCCAGGGGCGGAACGCGGTCTGTTCGTTGAGCACAGTGACGCGCTCCTCGGACCAGCTCTTCTGCGGCTTCACCGTGATGGTCGCGACCGGGATGTAGGGATTGCCCTGCTCCGGCCACGGCGTCGCGGCATCCTCGATCGGGTTCTCCTCGAGGTCGCGGCAGAGCTGCGCGCGGAGAGTCCAGGCACCACCCTCGTTCGCGAAGATCGCCATCAGTTCTTCGCGGATCAAGTCGGGGCTCTTGCTCTCGTCGAGCTTCTGGTCGGTCAGCGCGCGAAAATTGGGCGATTCCGGCACGATGTCGAACTTGGCGATATAGTCTCCGAACCGGAGCGGCGCCTGCGTACCATAGCGGTCACCAATCGGATTGGTGTCGGGATAGCCGCCAAAGCCCTTCAACAACGCGCTCTCGCCGCCGACCGCTTCCAACGCCTGCTCAATCGGGCGCAACACCTTCGACAGCGCTTCCTTCGCCCATTCCGCGCGATTGGTCGTCGCAGCGAGCAGCTTTGTGTTGCGCAGGAACCCGACCGGAGTCGGGTTCGAGAAGGCTACACCCGAAGCCATCAGGAAGTCCTGCGTCACCTCGTCCTCGGCGCCTGGTAGGCGTTCGCCATCGACGCCGATGATCTTGATCGAGAAGCCGCGCGGCAAGGAGACGCTGTCGCGGATCGGATCGCCGGGGATCGCCGACATCCGGATGATGACCGGGTAGCGACGCCCGCGCTCGAAAATGCCCTGCGCCTGCTCGTCGGCGAGATCGTCGTGCACTACCATCTCGCCTTCGAGCAAGGCATGACTCTTGGCATGGACGCCGCGCTGGGCGTGACCGAGGTCCTCATACGTCTTCTCGACGATGTAGCTGAACGTCTTGTTGAGACCGTCGATCGTCTCCTGCTCGTCGGGATCGATCGTCTCGACGTCGGGGCTATAGTGGATCGGGGTCTTCAACATGGGAAATCCTTGTGGTTCAGCGCGGTAACGCGCGGTTCGCGCTTTTGGGCGTCGGCATTCCGGAACGGTCAGGCGTTGGCCGCTGCCTTTGCGCCGGCCGCGGTCGCGACGCCGAAGACGAGGTGGACGATCGTGTGCGTACCGATCGTCGCCGCGTCCGCCTGCCATTCGGGTTTCTTGAGCTCCAGCAGAGGCCCGGTGATCCAGTGCATCGCGACGTAAAACCCTAGGCCGAACACGATACCCGACGGCACTACGCCTGCATCCTCGTCCACCGTCAGGGCATAAACTGCGCCGGCTGCCGCGGAGAGCAGGAGGTGGCTACCTTGGACGACAGCTTGTTCGGTTACATCCGGCAGATCGCTCGACGGTACTGAGCGGACGCCGAGTCGCCGCGCACCGACCCGTTCGAGATCGGTGAGTTCGGACGGCGTGCCGCTCTTCTTCTCGCCCGCCATCATCATAGCGGTGATGCATAGCCCCGCCACCAACCCGCCGGCCATCCGCCTGCCGTTCATGCACGCTTTCCCTCTTCCTGGGTATCGTCGGGCAGACCTTCCTCGCGACCGGGGACCGACATGTCGTAGGCGTTGAGCGGCAGCGACATGAGGCAATAGCCACCGACCAGATAGACCAGCTCGGCCGTCCGGTCCTCGCCGAACGCGCGCACGGCACGGTTATAGGTCGAGGCCGGCAGCTGCCGTCCGCCCGCCCGCCAACGTGACCGCGACGTCGTAGGCGGCCTGTTCCTCTTCGGTCTGGCGGGCGATACATATGGCCTACCAGAGCAGGACTATGCCCGCCTCCTACAGATGACCGGAACCGCTAAGGCCTCGCGCTAGGTGACCCAAAAGCGGACATTCGCGAGCCCTTCCCCACTCCCCAACTTCAGACATTTGTTCATCTCCACGCTGACTACGGTTAGCGCATGATCGTCCGTCATGGATGTCGTGAATGGGAAGGAGAGCGGCCTGCCTGCTTTCGGGCAGCGATGGCCGTAAGCAGCCCCGTTCATCTACAAAGGCTTAAGGCCGGTTGACCCGCTTTGATGGAAACCGCTTCTTCTTTTTTCGGGTCGCGACAGGCGTAGCCGGATGCCGTTCACATGATAGGAAGCATTCCGGCGGCTCTGCTTTGTAGCCGCTTTGCTGTGTAGCCTCCTTAGCGTCCAAAGCGGAATTGTACCTGCAAGGTTCGCCTCATCTGACAATCAAAATCGGCGTACGAACTCCGATTATTTCTCAATACCATGATTTCTCGAGCTGGATTTTTCATATGAATCAATAAATTGCATGAATACAACAGCTGAAAATAGCTTGTTTCATGTTTGCTTATTTTGAGCTATATAGGGAAGACTCGGCATCAGGAACTATTAATCCACTATTTTATCGAAGTAACATTCTTAATCGGACATTTTGGATCAGGCGGTGCAATAAGTAGTTAAATTCTGCCACTTTCCTTGTTTAACAATGGAGATTGTCATGAACCCAGTCCTATACTGGAACAACGTGCTCCTGGAATGCTCGCGTCGCGATTTTACGCGGGGGTTTAACAATTCGCAGCAGCCGGGCCCGATCCGAACGTCTCGCGCGATGGCGATCGTGCACATTGCCATCCATGATGCTGTAGCCTTCGAGACCAATCGGGCCGCCGCCGCCTATCTGAACAAGAAGGGCGTCGCGCACATGATCGGTGCGCCCCCAGCAGACAGCGTCCTTGCTGACACGCTCGCGGGCGCTGCGGTGACGACGCTGAAGGCGATGTACCCGCGGTATGGCACGTTCATCGACGACTCGCATAGCGGCGCATCTAACGCGGCCTTCGCTTATGGTGCGCAGATCGCGCGGGCGATCCTTGATGCGCGCGCCGACGACGGATCGACGGTGATGGTCACCGCACCTCAGGACGAGACACTCGTCTACGGACAGCACCGGGCTGATCCGTTCGCTCCGAACCAACCAAGGCTGGGCCTTGTGTGGGGTAACGTGACGCGCTTCACCGGGTCAGATCACCAACCGCTGGCGCCGTACCCGGGTCAGGGCAGTATGCCGTTGGTTGATGATCCAGCGTACCGTGAGGATTATGAAGAGGTCGTGCGTTACGGCGCGACCGAACGGCGCGATAGGACCGCGGAGCAAGAGCGGATCGGCATCTACTGGGGCTATGACGGGGTGATGAATTTGGGTGTGCCCCCCAGGATGTACAATCAGATCGCCCGCGTCGTCGTGGCAGACAAGGCGCTCAACCTCGCCAAGTCGGCGGAACTGTTCGCGCAGCTCAACGTCGCAATGGCGGATGCGGGTATCGATGCCTGGCATTGGAAGTATCACTACGATCTGTGGCGTCCGGTGGCAGGCATCCGGGCCGAACACTCGCCGGACGGCGATCCGTTCTGGGCGCCGCTCGGCGCACCGCAGACCAACGCTTCGCCAGGACGCTACACCCTTACGCCGCCATTCCCCGCCTATCCGTCAGGACACGCCACGTTTGGTGCAGCACTGTTCCAGACGCTTCGTCTGGCTCTTCGCACCGCCCCCGCTCCGATCACACTGGCCGATGTGCTAGTCGAGGAAGATGGCCCCGGCGATACGATTAACAACGAAGTCTTCACCTTCGTGTCTGATGAGCTCGACGGCATATCAATCGATCCCAATGGGTCGGTCCGGCAGCATAGCCCGGTCACGTTTCCTAACTACGCCAGAGCAATCTGGGAAAACTCAGTCAGCCGCATCTACCTTGGCGTTCACTGGCGTTTTGACGGGATCCCTCGCACCTCCGATCAAAATGTCGGCGGCGTGCCGCTAGGTTTGGAGATTGCCAAGGAAGCACACGCACTCTTTAATTCCTCCCCGTCACTCGGGGGATCTGTCTGAAAATAGAGGCAGATCAGTTGCACTGATCGTTTAAGGAACGGCGCGCGCGACCGGTAGCTCAGGCGCGTCATTCCCATGATGCCGACAAGGTGTCTGCTCACCGGCATCGACGCTGATGAAAACGCGTGCCGGGTTCATGGGCACGGCAGCATTGGCGACGCGTGCCAATACTGACGAGTGGCCTTTAAATCCAATACTGCATGCGGCTATCGGTCCAGCATTATCATGTGAGAGGTTTATGCAGCATAGATGCAATGTTGGTCTATTGATTATCAGCGTTAAGCTGTAATCCGTCAGCGGCGCAATGCCGCTATCGTAAGCATCAAGGATCCCTCAATTGACACGACACTGACAACTGCCGCGTGGGGCCGGCAGCCTTCCAGTCGGCGCGATCGATTGCTCCTCGTCTTAGCGTCAGACAACAGGTAGCGATGTTAGCCAACCATCTCGCATTACGACTGCGATCATATGCGCCCTGTTTCGAGTCCGTGTCTTCAGCCGCACATTTTCAATGTGCCGCTCGACGGTGCACGGCGCGATGTTGAGCTCGCTAGCAACTGCTCTAGCCGAGCGCCCCCTGGCAACAAGCCGGAGGACTTCTTCTTCACGAGCGGTCAAGTGCAGTAAATCCGAAGAGTATGCCATTGTCACCCCCCAATATATCGTGATGTGGGGAATAAGAATGGTAATCGCCCCCACGGCGCGGCTTCTACGCATGAGCACCTATGCAATATCTACTGAAATCTGACATATTTCAGTAGGATTAAATCACTACCTGATTCGCATCTTGATATTGCCACGGTATTTGTAGTTAATAAATCCTTCACTACCTTAGACCGATGTGTTTAACGTACAAACCGATTGCTCAGACCTGACCAGAACGTCGCGAAAAGCATTCACTTCGGACGGGATCTGAACGGGTGGAGCGAAGGGGATCTCCGCGCGACGTGCTGGCGACGTCTACTTCAAGAAGGGAAGCGGACAGGAGGATTTCGGGCAATTAGCTGGGTAAAACGGGTTGTCACGACACGACCTAGAGCCGTGATTATCGTGACTGCAGGTTGTCCTAACGCTGGAACGACTTCAATCCCACTTGGCCCATCCCGGGCCGTTCAATTTCTTGACCCAACATTACCTAGTGCCGTCCGGTTATTTGCGGGCCGATCGGTGGTCGAGCGAAGGCCAGTCCCGGAACAGTCTCCCCAGGGCTACCGCGTGTGACTGCCGCGTAGATCGCGTTGCCCAGTGGGCTATAGGTGACCGCCTCGGTCAGTAGAAAAACACCGACCATGGCGGCGCCCCCCCCGGACCCATGCCGGATGAATCTGGCCCGAACGGAACCAATCGGCGACCACCCCGGAGATCAGAAGCACGAGCACCGCGGCAAAAGTCGCCTCGTACGCAAATGGAGGCAGTAGCGGCATGGGCAACAGGCGTCCGAACGCTGGCCCGACGAGCAACGACGTCGCGCAGAAATGCAAGCGACGATGCCAGTCGCTCTGCCGCCTCAGGCGGATCGCCGCGACCGTTAATCCGACAAAGCCGATCAAGGTCATCGGATCGAAAACGAGGAAATGTTGTGGCCGAAAGAAGAATGGCACCTGTCCGCGGCGTACCATCGCGACCGTGACCGCGCAGCCCAATCCAAGCATCAACACAATCCAGCCCGCTCCGATCCACCCGAGCTTGCGGTGCAGTTCGACGTTGTCGGTCACGATGAACGCGTTCTGTGTCACATACAGTGCCACCCAGCCCATAAATACGATCGCATGCGCATGCAGCAACAGCGGCGCGTGAAAGCTGGACCGGCCAGCAGCCAGTTGCAAAGAGAACCCGGCAACGACAACACCTGCGATGACCAACGCCAGGATCATGAAAAGACCGGAATCGGACGAGCGCAAGGGCCGGTCGGCAATTGTCGTCGAAACCATACGCCCCCTCCAGCTGATGCTACGCTATACCACAAGTACTACTGATCACAAAAGTTGATCGGTTCCTAAGAAATACATATTTCTCTAACTAATATTTGAAAGCATCTTCTTATAAGAGATTGGTTATGAACCTATTCTGGCAAATCATTAAAACCTGTTGCCATTCATTGTAGGGTTCGTAACCATCCGATGTGCCGGGAGGGAATCAGATGTTGACGCAATTTGCCGATCGACTGATGCGGTTGATGCCTCCTCAACTACCTGCTCTGAAGAGCGGCGTCCTGGTTATGATCCGCCGTGTCTGGCTTGCGCTGCTGCTGCTAGTCGTAGCGATCCAGCTTGCGGGACTCGGCTTCGTATTATTCGACACCTACCGCATCGACCCAGCGCTGCGTGCCATTGGACTCGAGCTCAAATTCGACGACGACACCCGCCCGGTCGTGACCTCGCTGCGCGCCGACCTGATCTCGGCCGGAGCGCGTCCGGGTGATCTGATCGTGTCGGTTGCCGGGCGCCGTTACGCGCCGGACGTGAGCGCTTTGACATTGGCGCGCGCTATCATGGCGGTGCCGGGCGACGTGGTGACCCTCGGCCTTCTTAAGCCCGAGGGGCGCGAGATCCTGATACAGGCCCGCCGCTCGGCGCACATGCCTAACGGCGATGCACGGAACCCGATCCCCTTGGCGGTGCGGATGGCTGTCAGGCTTCTTTTTACACTGCTCTGTTCGATATCGCTGCTCGGATCGAGCTTTGTGATGCTTTATCGGCGCCCGGGCGACCCTGAGGCGCTGCTGCTTGGGCTGAGCTTCCTTGGCATCGCCGCCAGCGTCGATCCACCGCTGTTAATGTGGATGTCGATCGGCGTCGATTGGATGATTGACGTACTGACCGGACTATGGTGGCCGATGCTCGTGATCGCGCTGGCTGCGTTCCCGGACGGTCGGTTCACGCCCCGGGGGCTGCGCTGCTCGATAGTCTTCGCGCCGCTGCTTGGCGTCGTCTTGATGCTCAACTACCTCAATGAGACAGCTTCGTTGCTCCTCGGCGTGGGCGTGCCGCTGCTGCTCCTGGTGGCGCAACGAATCCGCTATCGACGGCTCCAACCGGGGGGCGAGCGTCAGCAAATCAAATGGGCGGCTCTGGGGTTCGCAATGGGCCTGCTGCTCGTCGGCGCTTCCCTGGCAATGTCACTGGCGGCCTTCGATCAATGGCCGGCAACGATCCGCGGCATCTGGCTTCTGGGAACCGTCTGCCTATTCAATCTCGGATTTGCGATTATGCCACTCGGGCTCCTCGTTTCGCTGATCCGCTATCGGTTGTGGGATGTCGATCAAGTCATCTCGCGCTCGGTCGCCTACACCGTCGTTACCAGCGGGATCGTGCTTCTTTGGACGCTGCTGTCGGATCTCGCAAAGCATCTCGTCGCGGCGGTAATGGGTCCCGGCAACGCTATGCTTGGACTTGGGCTTGGGGCGATCGTGGCGGCGGGGGTGTTCTTGCCCGCTCAACGCGCGATGCTGCACTGGTCCAAGCGGCGCTTCAATCCTTCGAGCATCGATCTCGAGCGCCTTCCCGCTCGGTTGCTGCTATGGCGCGATCGTTGTGACGCACCAGAGGTCGCGGCCCGTGTGCTCGATGTCGCGATGCGCGCACTGCATGCGTCTTCGGGCGCGGTATTTGGCCGCACCCCGACCGGGCATTCGCTATTGGCCAGACGTTGCCGAAACGCGGAGGATGCCGCGCCTGTCGCGTGGCTAAGCCCAGATGGTGCGAGGGATCGAGGCGGTTATGTGCTGCATCTCGAAGACGAGGATGGGCTGGCAGGTTGGCTGATACTCATGCCACGTGACGACGGCTCACCGTTGCCCAAGTCCGAGCGTCGCACACTTTCCACCGCCGCGGGGCCCATCGCGCAGGCGCTGCGCATCGCGTCTCAAGCTCGGGGAAAGGGATTGATCCCCCGCCACATCGCGGAGGAGTTGCGGGATCGGCTGGACAGGCTGGAGCAGGATCGACCTCGACCGGCTTAAACTTCAAGATTTCTAGCTTTAGTGGCTCGCGATGATGATCGCCCGGAACCGCAATAGAGGGCGCTTTCGCGCTCGGATTACGTCAGACGCTGGCAATCAGGCGGCGTACGATCGTTGACGCACGGATCACATTCGGTGCGACAGATAGGACATTGACCGATAAGCGGCGCGGGACTGCGTACACGGCGATCAAAGCGGCGATCAAAGCGGCGATCAAAGCGGCGATCCTGCCGCGCAGATATCGTCGGTCAACCCACGCACAGGTACAAGATCGAGGCCGCCCCGGAGCAATTGGCGGAATTCCCCTGATTTGGCGTTGAACTGGTCCGGAGCTGAAGTTCGAGGTCGTCGATCTGGCGGGACAACACACCCTCGACGGCTGCCGCATCGATTGGTCACACGCTGGCCTCGAACCCGGCTTCGAACGCACGGGCAAGATGGCGACCGATCTGGAACCGGGTCTTGAGTCTGGCGGCAAAAGGGATAGCGGCGTCCTTGGTCAGCACAGAGTTTGGCTCGACCCCGGCGACAACGGGGGGCGCAAGTCCCGATCGATGTAATCACGCTGCCGGTCGCGCGAACTGCCAAACTCGAACATGGTTGTCCGATCGGGGATTTCTCCCGTCAGCGGCCGCTCGAGGCCGTTACCGGGTTTGTGCTGCCGACGAGAATCACGGCGTGGAGCTCAACCGAAGGCAAGTCGACTCAGGGCAGGAAATCGATCCCCACCGCCGCAAATTCCATCGTGTTCTGCGCATCAGTCGAGCCGGTGAAGCGGACGCCCAGCGTGATACCGACGCCCCAAGCCACGTCGGGCTTATTCGGCAGGCTGAAGCGCTCCAGGCCGAACGCCGTCGGTGATAAATTCATGTTGTCCTGCGCGAACACGCGGTTTTCCCCGTCGAAGACGTGTACGTTAGTAATGTCGGCCAGCGTCGAACCCGAGCGCATGCGCACCATCGCCGAGTCGATCCGCAGCCGGTTGTCGTTGACGATCACCGTTGTCGGCACCGCAAAATGAAACCAGTTGGTCGTGTTGGGTTTGCCGATCACGCGAATGAAGAAGCCGGCGCGCCATTCAGACTTGATGTTGCCGGGCACTTCGATCGCCATACTGTGGCCGTGCGCCCACATTGCTGCTTCGAGCATCTGATCCTCCTATTTGATGTCGCCGAGCTTGCGTCCAGCAAGATCGCGAACTTCGCGGAACTGTGTACGCTCCTTCAGCGCCCGGATTTTGGGGCCGAGCACGGGAGAATCGGCATCAACGGCGTGCAAGACCATTTTCGATATGGCCGGGTTTGCCTCATCGATCAGGAGATCGGCAGCTCGGTCGCGCGCTTTGGCCGGTAAATTTTTCAGCCCCGTTGCCGATGCGATCCGCATCAGCTCGGTCGTGCTGCGCGCCGCTTTTACGACGATCTCGTCCGCGTCGCCTATATCGAGAAGGCTGGCGAGATAAACCGCCTTGGTTGCGCGTCCGACATCGCTGCCTTCGGCGATCGCGCGCAATTTGGGCACGTCGCTTGCGTTCAGCTGAGCCGCGAGCTCAGGATATTGCGGCTCTTCATTGTCGAGAGCCTGGCGCAGTTCCTGTTCGGTCATTGGTCAAACCCTTCAGGGAGCAATGGTGAGCGTGCTGTTGTTCATCGTCGTGACCTCACTGCCGATCAGGTCGGGCGGTGGATTGGTGATGTTATTGGTGCCAAGCCCTGTCATGAGTCGGTTATTGTCGCTGACGTGGTTGAGGCCGAGGACGTGGCCAATCTCGTGACCCAGCGTCCAAGTCGAGGCGATGCTTGCGACGACGCAGCCCGGCTGATTGGCCGGATGCGCGGCGCAGCCATTCAGCGGTGGATCCGTCGCCTGCACGAAATAGGCCACGACGTCGTTTCCGCCGACGTTGTTGCGATTGCCAAATAGTGCGTTCTGTTCCGTCGTCGTGTTGCCGCGGGTGCAGCCTCCGACGTCGCAGACGTTGAGCAGCGGCAAGTTGAGGTTCTCGGTGCTCGCGCGCACGACGCGGAAACCGTTTGGTTCATAGACCTCACGCATCGACGCGACCATTTGGTCAATAGTGAAATTTACGGGATTGCTCAGCACCTTGATATGCAGCCGCACCGTATCGTGCAGGGTAAAATCAATGCCGGCAGCGGCAAATTCCATCGTGCGTTGCGCATCATTGCCACCGCCGAAGCGCACGCCTACCGTCACGCCGGTTCCCCACAGCACATCGGGTTTGCCGGGTGCGTTGAACCGCTGAAATACAAAGTTGCCTTGCGGCGACAAGTTTAGCCCATCCTGCACAGCGATCCGATTTTCACCGTCGAATATATGGACGTTCGTCACCGCCGCATTCGCGGAACCGGTTCGATAGCGAAGCATTGCCGAATCGATCTCAAGCCGCTTGTTCTTCATGATAACGGTGGTGGGGATGTGAAAATGGAACCAGTTTGTCGTGTTCGGCTTACCGATCACACGAACGAAGAAGCCCGCGCGCCATGTAGTCGCGATCCGGTCAGGAAATTCGATTTCCATTCCGTGGCCATGAGTCCACATGGCCTGCTTTAGACTTAGCACCATAATTAGAAGTATCCCAAAATAAGCTAATACATGAAATTTAGCAATTTCATGGTACTAGCCGGTCAAGGACGCTTACGACTCGATATTTGTTTCTCGTTATATGCATTACTATCACGAGTAACCGATGAGGAGTCAATTTCCTTGTCTAGCTCTGCTTGCGAGAATAACTCACCTCGTCGTATGCTTACGTCTGTGTAGCGCTCGACGAGCGTCCTGGTCTTAACCTTCAATCGATGCCGCCGACTCAATCGTTTGCCCTAAGTATTTGAGCCAGACGCATACGGCGCGGTTATCCCATAGACCGCCGCAGGCGGTGTGCCGGCACTTGAAGTAGGTCCGGCATTCAAGCTTCCCACCTCCTGACACTCATTCATCGGCTTACGATCGCCCTACGACGCCGATCGAATGGCGGGAGCCGGGACTTTACTGCCGTTCAAGAGCGACCGGCGGAACGTCAGCTGTTGTCTGGAGTAGACATTCGGCGTCTCCCTGAGTGGCGCCGCTCAAAAGTCGGGGCGAGAAGCCACGTGCAATGTCCTACAGCTTTGCTCCCGGACCGAGGCAGATTGGCCGCAAGCTTCACACGCCTCGGCTCAATCCTAAGAAAATTGGCTAAAGACCTTTCGGGATCGAGCTCCTACTGCTGAATCCCGTACCAGTCGCACACCCACGAAATAGTGCGCCTTCAATCCAGGCGCCCCCCCCGATAAGATCGGCGAACCCCGCGTCCTCCTGCCTCTGGAACGATCAACAAGCTGCTGGGCTAATTCAGTCAATAACTCTTCCACGACCGTGGAGATGCCTCGCACGTGCGTTGTCCTAAAAGGCCGGTCCTCAAGGGTCGACCAACGATTGGCCTCCATGGACGCCCGCGGCGTAGGCGCACGATTGAGGCTGGCATGATGGAGCAGCGGCAGGTTCACGCCGATAAGCGTCTCGTCTGACGGTTGGGATTAGCTGCAGGCGTCGCAGCGTCATTGCGCCCGCAGGTGCCAAGGAATGACAGTAAAATATAAGGTAACGGCATAGAAATCGCGAACACTCAATAGGACTATCCACGCCTCTATTCTATGGTGGTTATTTACCCCCCTCTTTCATGGGTATAAATCCTGTTGTTATGCAGTAGTAAAAGCTCCGATAGCCTGCTCCAAAAAAAGAGAGCACAGTCGCGTTATAAAAGCGTTAGTCTTCAAAAGTAAGAGGTGACACATGGCCTTAGCTCTAAATAGTACTTTGCGCTGGATGGCCGCGAGCGATTCAGAGAAGGCTGCCCTCGCAGACATTCAAGGCAACATCCTCGACGGGCACGGCAGGAAGGCCACGCGGCACGTCCTCCTGCGGTTCGGCGAAGACGCCGCCGCGTCCCGGGCGTTCATCCGCGAGCTCGCGCCCCACATCACCTCAACTCTGGAACAGCTGACCGCGGCAAAGGCGTTCCGAGAGCACGGCGTCAGCGGCGGACCGTTCCTCGGCCTACTCCTATCCTCCTCCGGCTATGCCTCGCTCGAAGCGGCGCAGAAGGCGCCGGAGCCGGACGACGGCGGCGCCTTCGTGCAAGGAATGCTCGCAAGGGCGGAACTGCTAGCCGACCCCGACGCGGGTGAACTCGACGAGCCCTACCGCCAGGGCATCGACGCCATGGTGCTGATCGGCGGCAACCCTGACGCCGCGGACAGCTGGGAGTCCACCGAGACCGAGAACGCCGAGACCAAGGTCCTTAACATCCTGCAGGGACGCGCCTACGTCGTTGCGGTTGAAGTCGGCCGGGCAATATTCAAGGATAACGGCACGGACGAGCTTGGCATCAATAAGATCGAAGGCATCGAGCATTTCGGCTACGTTGACGGACGCAGCCAGCCGCTGATGCTGGACGAGCTCGTCGAACGGGAGCGCGACGAGAGCGACGGGATAAGCGTGTGGGATCCTACGTTCCCTCTTGGTCAGGTCCTCGTCCCCGATCCCGGCTCGCCTTCGGCAGAGACCGGCTTCGGCAGCTTCTTCGTGTTCCGCAAGCTCGAGCAGGACGTGGCCGGGTTCAAGGCGCGCGAGGAGGAGATGGGGGAGGACGAAGCTCTAGGCGGGATGGGCGAGCTCATGGGTGCGACCCTCGTCGGTCGTTTTGAGGACGGCACTCCCGTAGTGCTGCAGAGGGACGACGGCGGCGACAACCCCGTTATGAACAATTTCGACTATGCCGGCGACCCCGACGGCCTGCGGTGCCCGCTCCATGCGCACATTCGCAAGACCAACCCGCGGGGAGACAGCGTGCGCCAGTTCGGCGTTAGCTTGGAGGAGGAGCGCTCACACATCATGGCGCGCCGGGGCATGACCTACGGCCGGCGAGACCGCGTGGTGGACCCCACAGATAAACCGAACGGCGGCGTCGGGCTGATGTTCATGTCGTTCCATAACAACCTGGCCACCGGCTTCGAGTTCACGCAGGCCAGATGGGCCAACAACCCGGGCTTCGTTCGCGACGGCACCGGCCGGGACCCCGTGATCGGACAGCGTGGCTCCGCCGCCGCCGAGGACCTGACCGTCCGTACCACTTGGGGAAAGCGCGACGCCGCGACCGCCACGGCGAGCTTCGGCGAGTTCGTGCGCCACAAGGGCGGAGAATACTTTTTCGCCCCGGCGATCAGCACCCTGAGAGCCCTTTAACCGCCGACGTTCCGGCCGGCCGGAGGGCCGCGCCCGGCCGGAACGCTCGATCGCCGCAAGTCGTCGGCGCCCCGCCCTCCGGCGTCGCCCGCACCGGGGGCGAAAGCGACGCCACCGCCATCATGCTGTGTTTTCGCAATTCGGAGATACAAATGAACCGCCACTTGAGATCATCCGGCAAAGCCGGCCTTGCCAAGACGGGCATTCGGAAGACGAGCGTGTTCGCCGCGGCGCTACTCGCAGCAACGGCTCTTCCCGGCTGCTCACGAACGGTATCCTCGGCCGACCTCATCGGCTTCGGCACCGCCGCGGCAGCGCTCCAGAGGCAGACGGATGCGAACTTCGCCAGCGCCGACCGCATCGCGCGTGCGGCGGAGGTGGACCGCTTCGTACGCTCGGGCGCGGTCGGATTGACGGAGAAGCCGTTCCCGCCGGCCGTCCCGCCCGACGTGGCGGCCGCCTGGCGCTCGGCACTCTTCTACCTCGAGCGCTACGGCCTCCTCCTCGGCACGCTTACCGATCCTCAGCAGGGGGCGCAAACGACGGACGCGTTCAAACAACTCGGCGTCGAACTGAATGGCGGCGTCGCGGGCGCTGGCATCTCTCCCGGGGTCGCGGCGGCTTTCTCTTCGCTCGCTGGAGCGCTCGTGCAGGAGGACGCCCGGCGCAAGGCGCTTGGCATCCTGCGCCGCAACGATCCTCACGTGAGGGGGCTGCTCACCGCGATGGCGGAGGCCATCGGAGCCACTGACGGCGAAGGCCTTCGGGGCACGGTTGCCGCCGCCTGGACCACATCCACCGGGGAGCTGCAGCGCACCTACGCCGTCGCAGCAGCGCAGCATGACGAGCCGCGTCAGCGGTCGATCGTGAACGACTACCTGTCCGCGCTGGGGCGCCGTCAAGCGCAGCTGAACGACTTGGCGGCGCTCAGGCATTCGTTCCTTGGCCTCGCGGACGCGCACTCCGCGGCAGCCGATGGCTCCAAACGGCCGGTGGGCGAGCTGCTCGACCTGATCGAAGGAAGGCTAGACGAGGTCCGCGACCTCGCCAAGGACATCGAGGAGGAGGACGCGCGATGAACGACGCAATCAAGACCGGAACCCCGCCGGCCGCCAATCCGGACCTGAAGGCGATGCATAGCTCCCTCGTAGATCTCGTAGTAAAGCTCAACGCTTCGATCGGCGACGCCCAGACCTCTGCCCAGGTCATCGCGATCACCGACGAGATCGCCGAGGTAAACGCGCGTGTCGGCGCCGTGGGCCGCCAACTGCTGACGCAGCAGACGGCGGTGATCAGTCGCGGAGCGGCGACGGTGGCAGACGCAATCCCGGATGTCGAGGCCGCGATCAAGAAGTTCGACGACATCCGCGCCTTTGTCGGCGGCGTGACCAAGTTCCTACGGATAGTGGACAAGGTCATAGACATAGCGAAGACGGCAATCTGATGGCAGCCACGAGGCCGTGGTTGGAATGCCGGCTCGCTCAGCGCGCTTTTGCCTGCGGCGTCTGCGGGCGACAATGGATTCGGCGCAAGTTCCCTTGCCTACCCCCCCCCTCCGGCAAGACCCAACAGTCGACATTCGGGGGCGCTTTTCGCGTTCCCAACTTCGGCCGCTCGTTCACGCCGCGAAAGCACTAATGGAAACAGCTCAGTTTGGGACACCTCTGCCGTTCCTTCGCGACGTGATGAACGGCAGATCTGGCCAAGAGCTGACACCCGGTGCCTTTCTGAGCGGCATCTTAGAATGGCAAATATGATTACGTCATCGGCCTGTCCAGTGTCAGGTAAGAACATGTGAAATTCGCCTTTGATCAATATCAAGCCAATACAATGGCATGTTAGTTTCTTTAAAGATGATTAGCAGATAATGCAGGACATAATCGTCTTTGCTTTGTCATCGGACTCACCTTTCATATCAGAAGTAATCTCAGTTTTTTTAGGGCAGTTTTAATCTCGATATCGATTGGCGCCGGGTGTTCGCGAGTTGTGGCCGTATTTTTTGAATACAGGGGCGGTATCCGCCACCTCTTGCAAATTATCGCGATCGCGATAATAGTTACGAGATGATTCGTTAGTCGAGTCATCCCGCTGCGTATTTGTGCCACATTAGCCGCGCAGCATGTTTTCTGACCGGGGGGGGGGGGATGAGCAAGGTACTTGGAAAGGTCGCGATCCTTTATCTGCAACGAACCTGCGCGTGCAGCGGCTGCTATTCCGATCCGATCGACGGCAAGTGGAGCGCCGCGGTCGAAGCCGCCGAGGACAGGCTCCACGAACGCGCCATCGCGCTGCAGGCGGAACTCGGGAGCTATGATCCCAGGACAGAGCGTGCGATCGCCACTCTCATCGTGCCTGCGCAGCGCGTCGCGCGGCAGTTCATGCGCGTCGCCACCGAATTTCCGCACAGCATCCGCATAATCTCGGGCACGCGCACGTACGCCGAACAGGACGCACTCTATGCGATCGGCCGGACGACTCAGCTCAACCGATCGCCCGTGACCAATGCCAAGGCGGGGCGCAGCAACCACAATTTCGGTATAGCCTGGGACATCGGCATCTTCAGCGCCGATGGTCGCTACATGACCGGCGCGACCAAGGCCGATGTGACGGCCTATCGTAACCTCGCCGCCATGGTGAAGGCGAAGCTGCCCGCGATCGAATGGGGCGGCGACTGGAAGACCTTTCCTGATGCGCCGCATTACCAGCTTCGCACGGGCCTGAGCGTGGCGGAAACGCGGGCACGGTTCGAGGCAGGCAAGGCGCTGGGCTGACGCGACCGCTGGCAACGCGGTTGCCGTCCCTTTTCGATCCCGGGGGGGGCTTGGATGATTTTGAGTCGACACCGACACATGGCATGGGCGATCCTGCCGATCGCGCTGCTGGGCGCCTGCACCGGAAGCGGGCCCGAGCGCGCCTTTCTGGGCTTCGGCTGGCCCAATCCCGCCGGTACCAACCACCTAATTAGGTTCGCACAGGAGCCGCTACGGTCGGATGATCTGGCGACGCTGATCTGCCCCGAGCAATTCGCTGTGGCCGCGACCGTCGGCGCTGCGGATGCCCCCCGCCCCGACGCGTCCGTCGGAGCGCTTGCCTGCTTCCACAAGAACGCGACCGCCGATGCGGAGACGGCGAAGCGGCTACGGAACGACGTCCAGCATATCCTCATACTGCGGTCGGGGCAGAATTGCAGCCTTTGGAAGACGTATCTGCAGCGCGGTGGGGCGATCAACCGGGGGACCTTAAACGTCCTGTCGGTCCTGGCGGGCGGCGCGGGCGCGGTGGTAGAGGGGCAGGCGGCTAGCATCCTGGCGGCCGTGTCAGGCGCCGCCGCGGGCAGCGGCGCCGCGATCGATGCGGCCATGCTCCATGGCCTGACTGAGGGGCCGATCATTCCCAAGGTCGGCGAGGTCCGCGAACTGCTGCGCCACCAGATCGAGGGGCACCAGCGAGACGACCTTGTCACCTACTCGCTGGTGCGCGCACTGTCCGACGCGGTTCGCTATCACGCCGCCTGCAACATCAGTGCCGCCCTTTCGGTGAACGCGCCCGCTGCGGAGTTCGGCAACCAGATGCGGACGCAGACCGCAGTGATAAACGGCGTGCGGCGCGCTACCGTCACAGTCGCCGGAGTTTCCTCTGTCAGCGAGACTCCGCCCACGGCCGACGACGTTAGGCGCGGTGCGACGTTCCTGACCACCGATGGCGACGTCGTCACCGTGTCCGCCGCGCCCACCGCCGCGGGCACGAAGGGCGTCGACTATGCCATGGTCGCGACGGGCAAAGTGACCAACGTCGCCGGTGAGGCGATCGGCGAGTTTGTGGCGAGGATCAACGGCACCGTTCTTGTGAAGGCGAGCAAATGACCGGCCTTGGAAATGATGCGGCCCTCGCCGCTCCGCCCGCCTTCGCTGCCACTTCTGTCCCCGATCCCGCGATCACCACCGCGGCCCCGCTGACGCGCCGTCACATCATCCTCTTCTCGGACGGGACGGGGAACAGCAGCGCCAAGCTGTTCAAGACTAATGTCTGGCGCATGTACGAGGCGCTCGACCTCGGCCCGGCGGCGGCGGATCGCGAGCAGCAGCTCGCCTACTACGACAATGGCGTCGGCACCTCCGCGTTCCAGCCGCTCGCGATCCTGAGCGGCGTGTTCGGCTTCGGGCTGAAGCGCAACATTCTCGACATCTATCGTTTCGCCTGCCGCAATTACCGTATCAGCAACGATCAAGGGGGGGGCGACCGCATTTACGGCTTCGGCTTCAGCCGCGGCGCGTTCACGATGCGGCTCGTCATTGCGCTGATCGCATCGCAGGGGTTGGTAGCGTCGACTAGCGAGGAGGAGCTTCGGCGGTTGAGCGAAGACGCCTATCGATGTTTCCGGCGCGAGTTCAAGCCGCGCCGCCTGCAATGGCCGACACTCGCCTTCCGTGCAGCCCGCGACCGCATCATCACGACCTGGCGTACGTGGCGAAAAATCCCGCTCTACGATCCGAACAAGAACCACCATCCTGAAATCCGCTTCGTCGGTGTCTGGGATACGGTGGCCGCCTATGGTGGGCCGATCGCCGAGATCATCCGTGCGATCGACAACTGGTTCTATGCGCTTAGCATGCCCGACTACAAGCTGAGCAACAAGGTCCGGCAGGCCGCCCACGCGCTGTCGATCGACGACGAGCGCGACGCCTTCCACCCGCTCGTGTGGGACGAACTTCACGAAGAGGACGAGACGAAAGATGGCAAGATCGCGCCGGGACGTCTGAAACAGGTCTGGTTCGCGGGGATGCACGCCGATGTCGGCGGCGGCTATCCTGACGAAAGCCTGAGCTACGTCTCGCTCCTGTGGATGATCCACGAGGCACAGTCGTGCGGCCTGCGCACGCTGGAGGTGATTACCGATCGCTATCGCGCGCTCGCCAACAGCGCCGGGCCGATCCACGACAGCCGGTCGGGGACGGGTGGCTATTACCGATACCAGCCGCGCAAGATCGCCGCCTGGATGACGACAGCCGATCCCGGCAGCCTGTACCAGCGCGATCCCGACAACGTGCTGAAGGACGGAAGCCCTCGCGGTTATCTGCGCGACATCTTTGTCCATGAGAGCGTGGCGGCGCGGATCGCGGGGGGCACCGATCGCTATGCGCCCATCACGTTGCCCGCGCGCATCCAGATCGCCCCGCCCGAACAGGGCGGCGAGACGGTGCCGCAGGCAGACAACCTCGCCCCGAACACGCCGAGCGGATCCGGTGAGGCGGCCGCGCCGATGATCGACCCGGCGTTGCGCCGACGATTCGAAGATCCACGCGGCGGCGACGAGCGCGTGCTGGCGATGGAGGCTGTGTGGGACCTCGTCTGGTGGCATCGGATCGTCTATTTCACGACGCTGTTCGCCACGGCCGCACTTGTTCTGCTGCCGCTGTGGGTCCGGCGTGTGCCCGACCCGCCCGTCCTTGCCGACGGTCGGACGTGGATCGGCGAGATCGTCCGCGGGATCGGCCGCTTCCTGCCGAACTTTCTCGAGGGCTGGATTGAGAAAGTCGCCGCACATTCCTTTTATTTCGTCGTCCTTGCGCTGCTGATCTTCGCGCTGATGCGGGTGAGCGCGGCTCTGGAGCTGACGCTTCGCGACAGGACGCGCTCGATATGGGCGGACACACTCGCGCGTATACCGACGGCGAACGACGCCGCGGTCGGAGCGCCCGCTCCCCGGCTGCGCACCGCGCGCGCGTATCAGCGGTTGATGCAATCGGCGAAGTGGACGTTGCTCCCCGGCCTGATCGGCGCGCTGATGCTCGCGGCGCTGCTGTGGCTCGCGGCAGGGCTTGTTACGCAGGTGCGCCTGCCGACTTTCGAAAGCGACGGTACGCTGTGCGCCAGTCCTGGTCCGGTCGCGCCGCTCGTCGCTGTCCGGCTGGACTTCGAACCAAGTAGGACCTGCGTTCCCGCCAAGCGATCGGTGACGCGGAATCATCGCTATGCGCTGGACCTGACGATCGGAGAGGCGTGGTCGGACGGCAAAACAGCCGCTACGCCCGTCGGCTTGGCAGCGGATGAGTTGCCTCGGGGCGTCGGCTATCTGGGCGTGCCGCTGCGCCGGGTGGTCAATGCGGGCTATCTGCAACCCGCCTATCTGATCCGGTCGCCACGCCTCTGGTGGCAATTGCGCGGATCCATATTCATCGCCCCGCTCTATTTCGCCCGCGATCCCGGCAGCGGCATTTGGCGCGCGACATTCAAAGCACCGCGCGACGGCGAGCTGTTCCTGTTCGCTAACGACGCCGTTCCGCCGTTCGGACAGGTCGACCGATTCTACCGCGGCGGCCGGGGCGCAAATGCGGGATCGGCAACTATCACGATAACGTCCGATGGCGATTGAGCCGGCGACGGGCGAAGCGCGTCGGTCCTTCCTGTCGGGACGCGCGGTCGACGTACCAGAGACGCGCTACAAGGCCGATTTTGAACTTCTGGATCGCTACCTTGGCTTTTCGTCCGAACTGCTGCGTATGGCGCTGGCCGGGATGGCCGCGTTCGGCGCGATCGTTGGGCTGCTGACGAACAACGGGGAGTTCGGGCGGCCGCTCCACGGCCGGGCGTTCGTCGTAATCGCGGCGCTCGCGCTGTCGATGCTGGCGATGTCCGCCGGCTGCGCGCTGCTGCATCGCTACCTGGCGTCGGACGGGATGTTCCATCACCTACGCTCGGCCAAATACCTCGTCGTGCAGGGCGATGAAGATGTCCAGCACGACAAAAGCGCGTTAGCCGGTCTGTCCGCTAGGGTGGAAGCCGACGAGGCGATGCGCAACGCGCGATACAACTGGGCGGGTGGGATCCTGTTCGCCTCGGGCGGGTTCTTGATGGCAGGCGTCGTCCTACTCGGTGCGTCAGTCGTGGTCGTACTGACCTTGTGACAAGTCGGCTTGAGTTTTTAATCCCACGGTTTGATGGTGCAATCCGGTCGTTGGAATACAGGGGGGCCGCGTGGGGTAGGTTCGTCACGGTAGCACTACGACTACACACACAGCTCGAGCAGCAATAAAGCGATCGCAAGCTTCGCGCGCGACGCTAAGTCTGCGCGCTTCGCCCATTCCAGTATCAGACCCACCCGGCCGGTCCCGTAAACAGCGTGATTGTCAGCACCTGCGACTAGACTGACCCATAAGTCGCCATTCGGCCGGCCCTATCCGCTCCCCGAAACCCGCCGTTCATTCACAATCTGATTTCGGCTTGTATCGTCCGAGTTTGACCCGTTGCTCTTCTGCGACAGCTTCCGGTTGGCTTTCAGGCGTCATGCCCGGACTGGCGACCTGAGAAGGGCAATAGTGATGGAAACCGGACCGGCTGCTTTCGGGAGGGCGGGTGGCGATAGCCGACAAGGGGCAGCTGCTGTCTTTCCCGCGAAGGATGGTAAAATGAGAATGGTCGCGTGCTCCCCGTTCACCCTTGGATGAGCGTATCGATAAGCCGATCGTCAGCAGGCAGTTGGCCATCAAGCATCAGCATGGCGAGACCGTGGACGAGCGACCAAGCCCGTAGCGCGTCATTTTCTGACTGATCCGGGCCAGCATCCCTTGGCGAAGCCGCGGCGGCATTGGCCCGCAACATGCGCAACGCCTCTACTTCACCTGTCGCTTGGAGCTGCGCGGACGAGGTGAAGATCAACCGGAAGATGGCCGGATTGGCGAGCGCAAACCGCACATAGGCCCGACCGGTCGCCGCGAATGAGGCGGCGCCTTCCTTGCCGCTGGCGGCATCTCGCTGGGCAGTAGCGAGCCGCTCCAGCCCCTCGCGGGCAAGGGCCCGCATCAGCGCCGCCTTGTCGGGGAAGTGCCGGTAAACCGAGGTCGCAGAGACCCCAACCTCGCGCGCCATCTCCCGCAGCGACACGCCTTCCACGTCCCGTTCGGCGAGCAGCCGCAAGCCGACCTCGATCAGCGCTGCGCGCAGGTCACCATGATGATAGCGCTTTTCCATGTTGACACCGTTACCTTCTCACCTATGATCACGGTGTAAACATTGGAGGCGGGCATGGCTAGCGTTCTGGCGACAATAGATGACGGTGAGGTCGAGGAGGGGCAGCGGACGGCGCATCGCTTCCTGACGGGCATCCATCGTCCGATGGAGCAGGAACTGACGCTGACCGAGCTGGAGGTGCGTGGCACCATTCCGCAAACTCTCTGCGGTCGCTATTTGCGCACCGGGCCGAATCCGATTGCGCCCGATCCCGCTTCCTATCACTGGTTCACGGGCGACGGCATGGTGCATGGCCTGGCGATCCGCGACGGCAAGGCGTTGTGGTACCGAAATCGCTGGATCGGATCGCACGCCAATGCAGCTGCTCGCGGTACGACCCCGGCACCGGGGCCGCGTCATGGTCCCAGCGATACGGTGAACACCAACGTCGTCGATCTGGCCGGGCGCGTGTTTGCGGTGGTGGAGGGCGGGAGCTACCCCGTCGCATTGTCCGAGACGCTGGACGAGCAGCACTATGACGATTTTGGCGGATCACTGGCTGGCGCGTTCACCGCGCATCCGCACCGCGACCCTCTGACCGGCGAGCATCACGGCATCTGTTACGAGGGACGCTGTCCCAACGAAATCCGCCACGTCGTGCTCGATGCCACGGGCACGGTGGTGCGCCAGGAGCCGATCGCGGTGGAGCACGGCCCGATGATCCACGACTGTGCGATCACCGCGCGCTACGTAATCATTCTCGACCTGCCGGTGACCTTCTCGCTGGCGGCCCACTTGGCGGGCCAACCGCTACCCTATGCTTGGAATTCGGCGCATCGTGCCCGCGTCGGGCTGATGCCGAAGGGCAGTGACCAGCACGCCATCATCTGGTGCGACGTCGATCCTGCCTATGTCTTTCATGTCGCCAACGCCTTCGACCTGCCTGACGGGCTGGTGGTCCTCGATGTGTGCGTCTATCCGACGATGTTCGCCGGCGAGCCTGGCGGGCCGGACGCGACCTCGCGCGGGCTGGAACGCTGGACGCTCGATCCTGTCTCGGGCACGACCATAGTCGACACCATCGACGCCGCGCCGCAGGAGTTTCCCCGCATCGACGAACGCCGGTTCGGCCAGACGTACCGCTATGCCTATGCCCTGGCCACGCAATCCGATCGCCGCTTCCAGAGCGCAGGCCGGCTCTACAAACACGATCTGGTCGAGGGTGGCCGCGAGGTGCACGACTTCGGTGCTGACCGCCATCCGGGCGAGTTCGTCTTCGTGCCCGCGCACGAGGATGCGGGTGAGGATGAAGGTTGGCTGATCGGCTTCGTCATCGACGAGCGGACGGACACCACAGAACTGGTGATCCTGAACGCGGCCAGATTCGAGGGCGCGCCAGTCGCTACGGTGCGCCTGCCGCATCGTGTCCCGCCGGGCTTTCATGGCAATTGGATCAATGGGGGCAACACACAATGAACACGATCGTCACGACCATGAAGGACAGCACCGGAATGAACCGTCAGACGGGGAGCCGAATCGGCCTCATCGCCATCGAGGCCGGCGTCAATTTCGGGCTCCCCCTGTTGATCTACGATCGGGTGGCGCCGCATTCGGGCGACGTGGTCGCGCTGATGGCGTCCTCGCTGCCGCCCCTTCTCTGGTCGCTAGCCGAGTTCGTCCGCCGTCGGCGGGTCGATGCTCTGTCGATCCTGGTTCTGGCGGGCATTGCGCTGTCGCTTCTCGCCATGCTGGGTGGTGGGTCCGCCAAGTTCCTCCAGCTTCGCGAGAACCTTGTCTCGGCACTGATCGGCCTTGTGTTCCTAGGCTCGGCTGCGATCGGCCGCCCGCTGATCTATCAGCTCGCGCGAGCAGGTCTCGCCCGCAAATCGCCCGACGAGGTCGCCGCGTTCGAAGCCAAGCGGGACACGCCCCGCTTCCGCCGCGTGATGACGATCATGACGCTCGTATGGGGCATAGGCCTACTCGCCTCGTCAGCGCTCGCCTGCGTACTCGTCTTCACGCTCAGCATTCACAATTACATGCTCGTCAGCCCGTTTGTCGGCTACGGCTCTATGGGCGCGCTCGGCCTTTGGACCGTCTGGTACAGACGGCTAGCGCAACGCCGGGCGGCACGCTGACCAGCTAGCATCTTCTCCAAACGCTGCCGCAGCCATATAACGATGCCAGTGCGGCTGCGTACGTTGTTCTATGAAGCAGGCGCGCCACGATATTCGGGGATGCGGGTGCTCGGCCAGCCAGCCATGTCCCGAGCAACGCCAATTGCCCGGCGCCCAGTTGCTCAGCGAGAAGGGACATGGGCAAGGCGGATCGCGACCCTTGGGCGCTGCGCAGCCCGACAAGCGCTTCTTCAAGGCGGCTGACGAGAAGCCTGGAAATCGCCAAACCCGCATCGCCTTGCAGCATCGTTCGAGCGAATCTTCGCTGCTGCCAGAAGTGAGAGATGACCCGCTCCAGTTCGGGTTCCATGTCCGGCTTCACCGTGCATCTCGCGATCGTGCTCAAGTGCGTGTCGAGGCTCTTCGCCAGCAAATCATCCATGCCGGAAAAGTGGGTGTAGAGCGTCGAGCGCCCGACAGCGGCACGCTCCGCCACGTCGTTGACACCGAAGCCGCTGTAGCCGCGTTCTAAAGCAAGGTCCGCAAACGCGGCCGTCAGCGCAGCACGGCTCCGGCGAGCCCTTCGATCGCCACTCGGGCCTTCAGGCAAGTTCCCCTTGATGTCGGGCAAAACCGCTCTCCGTTTGCTTCGGGACAGATCGACGTGATCGTCCAGTATCTTTCTCACGCAATCTCTTAGCAGGGCCATCATAACAAGGAGCCAAAAATGACTGCTGAGACCCATTCTCCCGAACGATCACCGCGTGGGGATGTCTTCACCGCATCCGGCATCGCCGTATTGATCGTTCTCATGCTGGTGATGGTCATGCACCATCCAGCCGCTCGGCAGGCAGATGCCAGGCATCCGCCGATCGCATGGTTCATGGAACGCTGGCAGCGGCAATGACAGTGATGACGTCGTTCATGCTAGGCTTTGCCGCGCGGCTCGGCTTCGCCCGTCCTCATGTTCTGCTCGGCGCAGTTTCATCGGCGCTTGCTTTGGTCCTGATCTGCGTTGCCGTGTTGCTGGATGGTTTTGTCGCCCCTGCACTTGCAATGCGCTGCATGACCGTCGGCGGAAACTGCGCCAGCGAGGCGGAGGCCCTGCTGAGGTTTGGCGGGTTGCAGATCGAGTTCATGACCCGGCTCGGGCTTGTCGCGCTCGCTGGCGCGACAGCATTATGGTCTGGCGATCTCATCTTGCGAAAGGACGGTGCACGGATTGCTGGTGCCCTCGGGCTACTCTCCACGATGATCCAGCTCGGTATCTTGGTTTTTGGCGGTGAGCGGCTCAATGCCCATAGCCTTGGGCTGATCGTGGCCGCTCAGGCGATATGGTATGCCAGCGTTGGAGCGATTATAGTCTTTAGGCAGGGACCATATGCCGTTGAGCAGAGAGGCTGAACGAATGCCAGTTTCTGGTTAGCGCGAGCTGCCACCTGAGCGGCCATCGTGGGCGCTTGCCGCCGGTCGGGTTTACGGCCGGCAAGACCCAAAAAACGACATTCGCGGCCGTTTGGACACCGCTCAACAACGGACATTCGTTCAGTTTTGTAGCTCGCAGGCGATACCACTCGGATCCGCACCTGCGCCCCCTTCAACTCGGAATCGGCGTACGTCGTCGCTTGCCGGCCCGGCGCGCCGGCCAGCAAGCGAGTGACGGGGGTGATTAAGCGTCGGCGAGCGCTAAAAAGTCCATCGCGGCGAGGTCCGTGAGCAGATCAGGCCCCGTCGGCTCCCATCCGAGGCGCGCGCGCGTCCAGGCATTCGATCCGATCATGTTGAGCGCCGCGAACGGTGCCATCCAACCGAAATAGCGCTCGACCTCATCGGCTGCGACCGAACGGACGGGCAGCCCGGTTCCCTTTCCGATCGCCTCCGCGATGGCGCGTGCCGTGACGCCCTCCTCAACCGACGCATGGTAGCGAGCGCCCGGCTCGCCCTTCTCCAACGCCAGGACGTAAAGCTTTGCCACGTCGCTGACGTGCGCTGCGGACCAGCGTGTCTGCCCCTCGCCGAGATACGCCACCGCTCCCGCGCGACGCGCCTCGGTTATCAGCGGAGTGATCAGCCCGGCCTTGGTGGTGTCGTGCACCTGCGGCAGTCGGATCGTGCGCACGTCGATGCGGCGCGCAATCAGCGTCGCGCCAGCCAGTTCGGTCGCGATCCGCGGATTGGCGTGGCGCGGGTTCAGCACGTCCTCCGTCGCAGCGCCGCCGTTGAGCGGCGTACCGATGCCAACACCCGAGGTGATCAGGATCGGCTTCTGCGTCCCCGCCAGCGCCTCCCCCATTGCGGCGATGTTGCGCTCGTCCTTCTTGGTGTTCTCGAAGAAGGTCGCGAAATTGTGATCGAACGCGCAATGGATCACCGCGTCGGCCGCCGCAGCGCCACGCGCGAGCGTCTCGGGCTGTTCGAGGTCGCCGCGATGGACCTCGACGCCGGCCGCTTCGAGGCGATGGGCACCCGCGTCGGAGCGGGTGAGGCCGAGCACGTGATGCCCGCGACTGCGTAGCTCTTGTATGACGTGTGAGCCGATAAAGCCGGTCGCGCCGGTTAGAAACACGCGCATGGGAAATCTCCTTGTTGCCGAGACGACCTATCGAGACCCGTATTACGGTGTTAAAGTAGTGATCTTATCGTGGTATAATGGGTAACAGGATCGATCATGGCCAGTGAGGCGCCAAACCCGCTCGGAACCTATCTTCGCGATCGTCGAACCCGGCTCGACCCGGTGGCATTTGGGTTCGGCGGCGGGCGGCGGCGTACCCCGGGGCTCCGCCGTGAAGAGGTGGCAAGCCGCGCCAACATTAGCCCAACCTGGTACACGTGGCTGGAACAAGGTCGTGGTGGCGCGCCATCGGCCGACGTGCTCGACCGGATCGCCAAGGGCCTGATGCTTACCGAGCCGGAACGCGAGCACATCTACATGCTTGGCCTCGGCCGTCTGCCCGAGGCGCGCTACCAGCCGGTCGACGGCATCAGCCCCAGGCTTCAGCGCGTGCTCGACGGAATGGTGCTGAGCCCTGCGATCATCAAGACCGCGATGTGGGACGTCGTGGGCTGGAACCGGGCGGCGGCGCTGCTGCTGACCGACTATGCCAAGCTGCCGCGCGAGGGTCGGAACATCCTTCGCCTGATGTTCGACAGTGACCGTGTCCGCGCCCGGAACGAGGATTGGGCCGGAATCGCCCGTTACGTCGTCGGTGCCTTTCGCGCCGACGTTGCACGAGCGGGCGCGAACAACAGCATAGCAACGGCCGATCTGGTCGCCGAACTGTCCCGGATGAGCCCCGAGTTCGAAGCACTGTGGCGAGACAACGACGTGGTCGCGCACACCGAGGGGGTGAAGCGCATCCACCACCCCGATGCCGGACTGATCGCCATGGAGTTTTCCTCGTTCGCGGTCGAAGGGCGGCCCGAACTCGGCATGATTATCTACAACCCCGCATCGTCGGCGGACGCAAAACGACTGCGCGCGCTGTTAGACGCTCGCAGAGAATGATAGAGATCGACCGGTCTCGGCCTTGTCGACTCGACCCAAACCCGGACATTCGCGCCCCCTCCCCCGCTTCCCAACTTCAGACATTCGTTCACCCCCGCGCTGACCGCGCTTGGCGCATGATCGTCCGTCATGGACGTCGTGAAGGGAGAGGAAAGCGGACAGGCCGCTGTGACGCAATCATCCGGAATTGCGCCCATCAATTGCGAGTGCGCGATGCTCCGCGGGCGCCTTGATGGATTGAGAGATCGTCTGTCAGCTCCAGTAAGAGGAACTGACGAAAGCTATCGGCGACGATCACATCTGGCAGGCCGCCAATAAGGGCAATTTTTCCGCGGTTCGGTCCGTCCGAGCAGCAGATCGCCCATGCGTAGCACCAGATCAGGTAGTCCGAGAATATGAGATAAGCGTGCTTTTCACGTTCGATCTCGTCATTGACTTTACCAGGCGGGCCATCTGGACATTCATCTGGGATAGATTTGATTTCGTCTGCAGCCCACCACTGGGTGCCGATGTCATCGATGTATGTTATTCGTGGCGCGGCATTTAACAGATAAGATCGAAATTCATCGGGGAGGCGGATGGAGTAGCGGTCTTCAAGCGCCTTGATCTGGACTTCTGCGCAACCCGGTGAATAGCTTTTCGGGTCAGAGGACGCCCAAAATTGGGCAAGAGCTTTAAAAAGACGTTCTCCACCTTGGTCGAACAGCGTCGGATCAATGGGCGGGATGCCCGTGCGATGCAGCCCTGCGGGTAGCTTCGCCTTTCGCAACCAATCGAACACAAACTTCCCCCGCCGAAGATCACCGTCGCCTTCAATGCCAAGCTGAACCAACGGCAGGTTCGGGGCAAGTCGATCAAACCCCTGAGCGGCGGACTATGGGCGTTTTAAGACGGGGTATCGCCGGGGTACATCGCCGCATCGAGTGCCACAGAATACAGCATAGCAGCGGGATTGGGGTGGCCGCGGCGGAGGGTGTCTCCGCCGCGGCGATGTCTGGTTTGGGGAGGAAAGCCGACGTTCGTTAGAACAGGCCTGACTGTCCGGTCGCCAGCTTCTCCACGGCGTTTCCGACCAGGATGAACACGCTGATCCAAGCTCCGCACCACGCCGCCCACCGTCTGTTCCGCTTGGCAACCAGCACCAGCAGGAGCGGCACGCCGAACAGCAGAACGATAGCCACGGCGAAGTCAGCAAGCGAGATTGGCATCCAGATTCCTCTCGCGGCCCATCCTGCCTCCACGAGCGCAAGTCCGCAAATGGGCGTTTTGTACCGGGGTATCGGCGGGGTACAACGTCGAACAGGGTCACGAGAAACGACGTCTTTCCGTGGGTTCGGAAAGGCTGCGGCGGAGGGTATATCCTCCGCGGCAAAGTCTGGTTTTCGTGGAAAGCCGACGTTCGCCTTTACGCAATTCGAGGAAGCAGCCCCGAGAAGCAGGCAAGGGTGGCAACGAGGTGTGCTGTCGTCACTAACCAAGTCGTAGTGGTCTTCTCCCCGACGGTCCGGCCTAACAGTGCCCCGTACAGCGGAAATTGGAGCAATCCCACGCCCATAGCGACAGGCCCGATTGATCCTTCGAGCTGACTGACGAGCATAGCGAAAGGGAACAGCACGCGTGCCGTAATGTAGGATCCGTGTCCGGCTCCAGCGGACATGATCGCCGCAAGGATCGCCGGGCACGTGAATATGATGCCGATTCTGACCCCTCGCCATCTATCGAGCCGGGGCCGGCTTGCCGCTGAATTGGACTGTTCCATTGGTGCAAACTGCGTTGCCGCGCTGATGTCCGCAAGTGGGCGTTCCGGACTGCCAGTCCTCCGCAAGTCGGGGTGCCTACAAACGGGAGGAAGTCCCCCGCCCCGACAGCCAAGGTATCACCTATGCGCTAATACGGATCGTCGCTACCCCCGTACCCACGAGCAGCGAAATTCGAGGAGCGTGTGATGCGTCATCATACTTTATCGGCGGCGATCGCAGTTGCCATGTTGAGTTGTACCTCAGGCTCCGCGAGCTCGGTGCAAGGTGTGGTTTCGGGCATCTATGAACTGGACACTGCGCGGAGTGACAACGCTTTCAAAGTGATCGACAGCGCTACCGCCACCATTTCCGACGACAAGCGGCCTCGCGTTCGGATGAGGCTCCGCAAGTCCATTGCGGTAAATAGGATTAGAATTTCCACCGCAGGAGGTCGAGTCGGGCTCGCCTATGATGCCAAAACACCGATCGTAGTTTGGATAGGCGGAAATCCGATCACCTGGAAACTCATCCCAGAGCTTGTTTTCGATGTATCGGTAAAAGCTGACGGTGGAACCGTCGCTCTGACATTTCGCGGCGACGACAGCGAGCGAACCTCAAAATATCATAGCGTCGGCCATGACTTGATAGAGAATACCACGATCATTAGTCCGCTGCTTTCTACGCCGATCGTCTATAAGCAGGTCTTTAAAAATATCAGCTGACAGGATCTGAGAACAAACCTTCAGGCGAGAAGCCGTTGAACGCCCCTCGTCTCGTAGATGCGCACGCCGGTCGAGATGGTCTGCCTAGCCTCTGATTTTCGGCGCGCTACGACTATGAACGAACAGCAGCAAATGGTCGGATTTGCCCGGCAGCGCGGGACTGATGACCCACTTTGGGCCGCACAGAGACTGCGAGGCGCCGCCCGAAACCGACCGCTCGTTCAGCATCATCGACGGCTGATCAACCACATTTCCAAACCGCCAGTTTACTGCGCCTGCGTACACTCGACTGACCGATGGAGATGATCGATGGGTCATTCGTCAATGGACCCCGCCTTTCATGAACTTCGGCCTTGGAACGAAGGCCGGCTGATCGGTGCGAAGCGGGCGCTGAAACAGCAACAGGTCTGGGCCATTCGCTTCTGGCTCGACCAGCATAGGCGACTGCGCGACCGAGCACTGTTCGATTTCGCCATCGACAGCAAGCTGCGCGGCTGTGACGTGGTCAGGGTGCGGATCGGCGATGTGGTTTCCGGCGGGCGCGTCCGTGACCGCGCCGTCGTGGTTCAGCAGAAAACCAAACGACCGGTTCAGTTCGAGATAATGGACACGGCGCGAAAGACGATGCGGGCATGGTTGGAGCGACGTGGGGGGACACTGAACGACTTCGTTTTCCCGAGCCGCAACGACTACATGGACCACATGAGCACGCGGCAATATGCCCGCCTTGTGCGCGAGTGGGTGGTCGGCATTGGCCTTCCGGCGCAGGATTATGGGACGCACTCGCTACGGCGCACGAAAGCATCGATCATCTACAAGGCGACTGGCAACCTCCGCGCCGTTCAGATTCTTCTCGGCCATGCCAAGATCGACAGCACGGTGCGCTACTTGGGCGTTGACGTGGAGGACGCTTTGGAATTGGCCGAACGCACTGAGGTCTGAGTGGACCCAAACCCGGACATTCGCGCCCCCTCCCCCGCTCCCCAACTTCAGACATTCGTTCATCTCCGCGCTGAATGCCCTTGGCGCATGATCGGCCGTCATGGATGTCGTGAATGGAAGGAAAGCCGCCCGTCCACTTTCGGAACGCTAACGGCGTAGCAGACGTTCGTTCAGACAGCCGGGCAGGGGGCGGCATCGCCGTCTTGTGGTGGAAAGCGGACCGTCCGCTTACGCTAGGGTTGAAAGCGATAGCCGACATCGCGTGGCGGCACGTTGCCGCAAACGATGAGGTTTCGGGACTAACCGTAGTGGGATAGGCACTAGTCCAGGGTGTCGGAAAACGTCAGCAGTCCGAGACAGCCTAAGCTAAAAATAGGCGCCCGGTTGATGAAAGCTGCGCATTCGCTCGGTTCAGCCGTCCAAGGGTGGGTACAAGCGCGCTTACGAGATAACGAGGGTCATGCCTTTCCCCAAAACTACGATCCGACACCTCAGCTATTTCGTCGCGCTGGCCGAAGCGGGCAGCTTCACGCGGGCGGCCGAGCGGATGCGGGTTTCCCAGCCGTCTCTCTCGCAACAGATCCGCGCGCTGGAAACCATCATCGGCGCAGCATTGTTCGAGCGGGGAGGCCCCGCGATCCTTACCCCGCTAGGCCGCGACTTGCTCGACAGGGCACGGCGCATCCTGCTCGATGTTGTCGATCTCGAGGATTTTAGGGCGACATCGGCCGATCCGCTGATCGGCACGATCCGGCTCGGCGTATCGCCGACGCTCGGCGCCTATCTTTTGCCGGCACTGGTCGCGCGACTTCACCGCGAGCACCCCACGCTCCGAGTCCATGTCCGCGAAGGCCTGCCGACCGCGCTTGCGTCCGGGCTTGCCACCGGCGTCCACGATCTGATCCTGGCACAATTGCCCGTGACGGGCGGCGCGTTTCACAGCGAGCGGCTCTTTCGCGAACCGCTCTATCTCGCGATGGCGTCCGATCATCCATTGGTGGCGAAGGCGATCATCGCACCATCCGATCTTCGCGGCACCAGCCTGTTGACGCTGCAGCCCGAATATCGACTCGCCGAACAGGTCGCGGCGATCGCGGTCGATGTGGGCGCCAGCGTGCTGCGCGACTATGAAGGGACTAGCCTCGATGCGATCCGCCAGATGGCGGGCATGGGCATGGGACTTGCCCTGCTACCCGAACTCTACGTCCGGCAGGAAGTTCGCGAGGGCGACGACGTAGTCGTGCGTCCGATCAAAGGGAGCCGCTATTACAGGGACATCGGGTTGCTATGGCGACAGGGCGCTGGCCGCGCACCCGCTTATGGCGTGATCGCAGGCTTGCTACGCGCCGTTTTCGCATAGGAAATTCCTATCGAAATCATAAGCCGCACTGCATTGTTCCAATATCTCGGATAGGGAATACTCGCCCCGGATCAGACGCGAGGGGCACATGGCAGGCGAACATATCGGATGGCGGTCAGCGGCCGGGTGGCTGGCAGAGATCGTCGGGCCCGACATGCCCTATGTCCGTCTCGCGATGGTTTACGGCGTGGCGATCAGCCTGTTGTCGCTCGCCACGCCGATCTCGGTGCAGCTGCTGATCAACAGCGTCGCCAATACCGCGATGCCCGCACCGTTATGGACGCTCGCTGGCCTGCTGCTCGGGCTGTTGCTGGTGGTCGCGGGGCTGAGCGCGATGCGGTTCTGGATGATGGCGCTGTTCGAGCGACGGCTGTTCGCGCGCATCTTCGCCGAGATCACCGTCCGCGCGGTCCATGCGCAGAACCCGTTCTTTGCCGACCAGAATCGCGGCGACCTGTTCAACCGCTATTTCGACCTCGTCGTCGTGCAGAAGGCGGTGCCGAGCCTGGTCATCGGCGCGTTCACGATCATCCTGCAATCGGCGGTGGGGCTGATCGTCACCAGCTTCTACCATCCCTTCTTCCTCGGCTTCAACGCGATCCTCCTGCTCGTTATCCTCGTGATCTGGCTGATCTGGTCGCGCGGCTCGATCCGGTCGGCGGTCGCGCTGAGCCATGCCAAGCACGAGGCCGCCCGCTGGCTGGAAAGCGTCGGCGGGTCGAACGGCTTCTACAAATCGAGCCGCCATTTCGATTTCGCGATGGATCGGTCGGAAGCCGTCACCGCCACCTATGTCGATCGCCACCGCCGCTACTTCCGCTACAGCTTCACGCAGACGGTCGCCTTCCTGCTGCTCTACGCCTTTGCCAGCGCGGCGCTGCTGGCGCTGGGCGGCAACCTCATCCTAAGCGGTGAATTGTCGATCGGACAGCTGGTCGCGGCCGAGCTGATCCTCAGCGGCGTCTTCTACGGCGTGTCGCAGCTCGGCTGGTATCTCGACACGCTCTACGATCTGGTGGCGAGCGCGGAAGAATTGTCGCTGCTCTACGCGATCCCGCAGGAGAGCGCGGTCGCCGCCGCGGGACAGTCGCCCGGCGACGGCGCGGTGCAGCTCGACCGCGTCGTGACCGAGGGCGCGCGCTTCGATTTCGCGCTCGCGGCGGGCGAACAGCTCGTCACGCGCGCGGACGGCGGGGCAGAGCGGCTGCTGGCGATGGTGCTCAAGCGCCATGTCGTGCCCGAGCGCGGGCTGGTTCTGGTCGGCGGCGCCGACATGGCGACGTTCGACATGTATCTGCTGCGATCCGAGGTGATGGTCCTCGACCGGCCGAGCATCGTCGAGGTCACGATCCGCGAATATCTGACGCTCGCCGCGGCCGCGTCGACCTCCGCGGTGATGCTCGACGCGCTCGAGACGGTCGGCCTGCGCGACCGCGTCGCCGGCTTGCCGCACGGCCTCGACACGCCGCTGGCTGCCTCTGGCTATCCGCTGTCGATCGGCGAGGTCATGGCGCTGAAGCTGGCCAATGCGCTGCTGGTGCGCCCGCATGTCCTGATGCTGTCGCAGCTCTACGATCTGATCCCGACCAGCCGCCTGGCCGAGGTGCTGCGCCAGCTCAAGGCGCCCGGTACGACGGTCTTGCTGTGCACCGGCCGGCCCGAGGATATCGCGCTCGACGGCTGGTTCCATCTCGAACCCGGTCGGCAGCGACGCTTCGACAGTTGCGCAGCGCTGGTCGCCGCGACCCAGCAGGGAGCCGGCAATGCCGTATAAGCCTGATCGCCTTGCGCATTTCCAGACGCTCGCCGCGATGCGCGCGCCGCGAGTAGCATCGGCGGTGGCGTGGATGCTGGCGCTGGGCATCGCGATCGCCGCGGCGATCATGGTGCTTGTCCCCTGGGTGCAGACCGCCAACGGCACGGGGCAGGTCGTCGCGCTTGATCCCGGCGACCGCCAGCAGCAGGTGACCGCGCTGGTGCCGGGCAAGGTCGAGCGCTGGTACGTCCAGGACGGCCAGCATGTCGCGCGCGGCGATCCGATCGCGCGCGTCGTCGATCTCGATCCCGATCTGCTCGCGCGCCTGGGGGCCGAGCGCGCGCAGGTGCAGGCGGAGATCGCCGCGATCCAGCAAAGCCGCGCGGTCGCCGGAATCGACGTCGCGCGCACCGGACAATTGCTCGCCGAAGGTCTCGCCGCCCGCCGCGACTACGAGCAGACGCAGATCAAGGTCGCCGACGCCGGCGCCAAGCTCGCCGAGGCGCGCGCGAAACTCAACCGGATCGACATCCAGCTCAACCGCCAGTCGGCCCAGCTGGTACGCGCGCCGCGCGACGGCCGCGTCCAGCAACTCAATGCGGCGAGCGGCAGCGCGCTGGTGTCGCCCGGCACGGTGCTCGCGGTGATCGCGCCCGAGCGCGTCGAGCGCGCGGTCGAGCTCTACGTCGATGGCCGCGACATGCCGCTGATCCGCCCCGGTCGCCCGGTGCGGCTCGAGTTCGAGGGCTGGCCCGCGATCCAGTTCAGCGGCTGGCCGTCGGTCGCGCAAGGCATGTTCGACGCGCGCGTCCGGATGATCGACCCCAATGCCGCCCCCGACGGCACGTTCCGCATCCTGGTCGAACCGCGGCCGGGCAAGCCGGGCTGGCCGACCGCCACCTTCGTCCGCCCGGGCGGCAAGGTGCGCGGCTGGGTGCAGGGCGAAACCGTCCTCGTCGGCTACGAACTTTGGCGCCAGCTCAACGACTTCCCGCTCGAATTCGGCCAGCGCGGTGCGGCATCGGCCAAGGCGCAGCCCAAGCCGCCCGCCAAGCCAAGCGCGGACGAAACCGGCAAGGACGGGGACGCCAAGAAATGACGCGGGTCCCCCCTCTTCTTGGCGTCGCTTTCCTGCTCGTCCTGATGGCACCCGCCGCCGCGTCCGCGCAAGCCGCGCCGCTGACGCTCGACGAGGTGCTGCGTTCGTCCGCGCGGTCCGCACCGCAGATCGTCGAGGCGCTCGCCAAGGTGCGGCAGGCGGATGGCCGCGCGCTGTCCGCGGAGGGGGCGTTCGACACCGTGTTCGACGTCGATTCGAAGTCGCGCATTGCGGGCTATTATGACGGCACCGTCGTCGAGGGGCGCGCGACGCGCCCGCTCACCGGCAATGGCGGCTATGTCTATGGCGGCTATCGCGCATCGCGCGGCAGTTTCCCGGTCTACGAGGACCAAGCCTATACCAACAGGCTTGGCGAGGCGAAGGTCGGCGCGCTGTTCGCGCTGCTGCGCGACCGCGTGATCGACGAGCGTCGCACGCGGCGGACGATCGCCGGTACCGAGATCGACGTCGCGCGGTTCGAGGCGGAGATGGTCGCGATCGGCGTGCAGCGCCGCGCGGTCGATGCCTACCAGGCCTGGGTCGCGGCGGGTCTGCGGCTGCGCGCCTATCGCGACCTGTCGCAGATGGCGGAGCGGCGTCGCAGCGCGATCGGCCGGCTGGTGACGCTCGGCGCACGCCCCGAAATCCTGCTCGTCGAGAACGACCAGAACCTCGTCCGGCGTCGCGCGCTGACGGTGCGGGCCGAGCAGGACGTCGCCAGTGCCGCCAATGCGCTGTCGCTCTATCTGCGCGACGAGGCGGGGGCGCCCGTGACGGTGTCGGACGATCGCATGCCCGCGGATGCCGGCGCGCTGGCCGCTTTATCCGTCGCAGCGACGCGCGCGGGGCCGGTCGAACGCCCCGACTATCGCGCGGTGCTCGCCCGGATCGATCAGGCGACGTCGCGGCTGGCACTGGCGGAAAACGACCTGTCGCCCCGGCTCGACCTGCGCGGCGAGGTCGGCAAGGACGTCGGGCCGGTCGGTTTGGGCGGCCCGAGCAGGACGCCGTTAGAGGCTGCCATCGGTTTCCGGCTCAGTGTGCCGCTGCAAAACCGTGCCGCCAGGGGCCGCGTCGCAGAGGCGCGCGCCGAGATCGACGCGCTGGGCCAACGCAGTCGCTTTCTGCGCGACCAGATCACCGTCGAGGTTCAGGGGGTCGTCATCGCGGTCGGTGCCGCGGAGCGGCTGGCTTCGATTGCCGACGAAGAGCGTCAACTGGCCGAACGACTGGCGGCAGCCGAGCGCCGTCGATTTGAGCTCGGATCCGCCGACTTCTTCCTGGTCAACCAGCGCGAGGAAACCGCCACCGACGCCCGCGTGCGCTTAATTGACGCGCAGGCGCGGATCGCGTCTGCCCGTGCCGAATTGGTTGCTGCTACCGCCGATCGAACTGCGTTACGGCTTATCCGCTAATCACAATCGCGCGGAACGCGAACGGTCAGACTGAACGAA
Organism: Sphingomonas aurantiaca; assembly: GCF_003050705.1. Taxonomy (GTDB): domain Bacteria; phylum Pseudomonadota; class Alphaproteobacteria; order Sphingomonadales; family Sphingomonadaceae; genus Sphingomonas; species Sphingomonas aurantiaca. The sequence goes on from NZ_QAOG01000005.1 coordinate 256,296, forward strand.
TGTCCGCTTTAGTGTCTAAGATTCCTCACCCGAGCGTCCGGGTGTGGGCGAAGGCACCCTGCCCCCAGCTTCCGGCCAGACCCATTAGTCGACACTCGCGGACACTTTTCGCCTTCCCAACTTCGGCCGTTGGTTCATGTCGCGGAAGTGCGAGGCGAACGGCTTGGTTTGGGACTTTCCTGCCGTTGCCAATATCGGCGGCGAACGACCGCTGTTGCCGAGAGCGGCCGTTCTCGGTGCATCGGCTAGAGCGAGAAGCTATTGGCGCCCCGGAACGGATCTGCTGTGAAACGGGCGTGACCCGGTTGCCCCATTCCTAGCGTCGCGAACCTTCAACTTATTGCCCAATCATCAAAGGACCGGGCCTATGTTCATCGTATCGAAGCGTGCCGTTTTTCGCCGCCCCAATGCGATACATCTTCACCCAAAACACGATCGGCTTGCTGGCCTTGTTGATCGTATCGCCGCTCGCGCTGTCGGAGCTGCGTCCGAAATTGATGATCTTGCAGTCCTTATCCTTGCCGCCACAATCGATGCCGGCCGTCCCGTGCTGCTGATCCGAACTCGCAAATTTCATGGTTCTCGCCCGAAGAATTTCGGTGACGAGATAGCGCTCACCATCCGCTCGATCGTCCTCCGTGGATGCGGGCAACGGGTTTCGAAGCTCCCCTATTAAATTTTCGCCGTCAGACGTGTCCCGCTTCTTGGGATCAACATCGTCCTGTAACCAAGTCAGGAATGCCGACCGCGACTTGATCGCGAGATACTCGGTATCGCGCGCCTCGAGGCTCACCGATCGGGCGTGACTAAAATCGATTCCAGATTGCGAGGCCAAGCCTTTCAAGAAACGAGCCGACGCCTGAATGCCGCCACTGTCGTTGACCGACACCGACCGGTCCATGCTGGGCCCCCGCTCCGTCAGCGGCGCGCGTGAATCGAGATAGTCAGAAATGAGCGACGCGGTCGCAACATTGCCATCACGAACGACGCGATAAACGTCGCCCGGCTTAGGCTGTCCAGGCGTCAGCCACAACGTCGCGCCCTTCTCCAGACCTATGAACGGCGCGCAATTGCCTTGGTTGAGAGCGCAGCTTGGCGGGACAGGTCGAAAATACAGCCACAGACCTAGCACAATGACCGCACCAATCACTACGATCCTTAGTTTCTTCATCGTCGCCCCTCCGACCCGGCACACTCTATCGAGGGTCAAACCGCGCCGCCTGCGCTGCGGAAACACCCCCGCTCCAATACCACCTTCACCGCCTCGAGCTTGAACTCCCGGCTGAACTTCCGTCGCTGCAACTTCATCCTCCGGTTCCAAAAACACCTTATTTTGGTGTCCACGAAACCGGGTGCAGCTCATATACCTGACCTAAAATCATCACGCTTTAGCCGTTGGGCGTTGCGGCCTTCTTAAACAGATAGGCGCCTTGGCCGATTCCAAATGTCGCAAGCAACGCCGTATCGACATCGGGCGAAACGACCTGAGCCGCAATTTGCAAGGCCGACAACCACCAGAAGCTTTGGCAGAGGAAGATAATTACGGCAGCGAGCGTGACAAAGATCATTTGAAGATCGCCGAGATCCGCGTTGCCCTTGTCATCGCGTACGAGGTCGGTCAGTCGAGCTTTGTCGGCGATCGTCTTCACCGGGGATACCGGCGTCGCCTGAGTGGCGCCCGGCGGCAGTGTGATGGGGGCGGCCCCCAGGGTCTGCCCGTCAGCTTTCTGGCTCGCAACGACCTTCGCGGCGCCAAAGGTGAAAGCGCTAAGCCCCGTCAGCGCGACGACGTTACCCGTCAGTTCCACACCGCCGATAAAATCGCCGTCCAGAACGAAAGCGCGAAGAATATTTGTCGCAACATAGGCGGCCCCCACCGTCACGAACCATAATGCCAATTGCGTTTGCGAATTGCTGTACCGGTTGTCGACACCAACCACGGGATTTCGCCTCCATAGAAACGCTGCGCTCAAGCCAGCAATCAGCGCGGCCGAGCAGAACATCACCCACAACACGGTCATCGGCGCAACGGGGCGCGTGAGGGATGTCATCGCGGTTATTGCGCCAGGCTTCGCAGCATTGTCGACGACGACCGCGATCGAATCCCCCAGTCGCGCCGCAACGAGGCTTTTTTGGAAGTCTGCGTTGGGAATTTTCAGCCGAAATTGCGCATGATGTGCCTCGATACCAACAATCGCGCGTCGCTCGCCGAACGCTATGATTGTCCCGTTGAGCGCGCCGGGGGTCACCGCATGCGCACCAAACGAAGGCGCGGATGCTAGGAATAGCGCTAGGACACCCAGTAACCAACGCGTCATATCTCCCTCCGTTCGCCAGCGGCAGTTCGCGCCATCGCTCCGCTCAGACCACTCCTGAGAAGAACCCGGCGTTTGCCTTGACCTCGTCTGAATCATAATCGCCTTTGGCGCCGGGTTTCAGACCAGCAATATTCAGGTCATTGTGCCCCTGACGGACGTGCCATTCCGTGAACGTGTCATAACCGGCCCATTTGCGGGCATCCGCCAGCCAGGTCCGCGATGCTCCGCCGTGCGCGAGCAACCATGCGCAGGTCCGTCCGGAGCCGTACACGCCAACCACATACCCTGCCTTCAGGCTGTCGATCGCGTGCTGGACACCCTTGAAGTAATCGGCGATCCGTCCGCTGACATCGCTTGATGAGGCGTCAAAATCAACGGCAAAATAGATGGGCGTGCCGGGAGGCTGGTGCGCCTTCAGCGCCTGGTTTACCGCGCTGGTGCCCTGATCAACGCCATCGTTGAAACTGAAATTTTCAATGGCATCCGAGGCCCATTCCCACAGGGAGAGGATCGATAGGCCCGCCTTGCTCAACGCGGCCGCTTCGGCGTGCGTGAGGGACTTATATTTCGACGTCGGCCAGCGATAATATCGTCCAACAACCTTTGCGTTGCTCGCGGCGATCGCGGCCGCACGGCTGGTGCAATCCGCCGCACAATCCATGCCGATGCTCGACTGCGCGACCGCCAGATGGGTGGTCGTGTCACTAAGAGCCATGGTTCGGACCAGAGTCGTGTCTGCATCGCTACCGCAGGGCGGGAAGGTTGCCGTCACCGTCCAAAGATTGTTTGGCTGCCTGCTGGTCTCGACCTTCTGCGCACCGTCAGCATTATAGCCACCGACGACCAGCCCGAGGTCCGCATCGGTAACATCGGTTGTCTTCCAAACCCCACATGTGCCCGGCATCGCGACGTCTCCTATGGAATGGGGATATCCCTCACGAGCGAAGCGCGCAGTTCTGCGAGGCGCGGATCGACGAGAAGATTCGTTGGCGCTATATTCTGTAATCCGCTTTGTTGGAGCTTGGCCTGCAGCATTGCTCTGCGACCCGCGTCGATGCCAACGACATTACCTGCTCTATCGAGAAAATGTTGGCCATCCGGTGAGACGGACGCGAAGCCTGGATACAGCCAGGCCCTTAAGCGCCCGGTATTACCATCGGGCCCGTAGGCGGATGTGCGATATTGGTCGAGCACGCTGGCCGCTGCCGCATCCTTCACCGCAGCGTCTTGTTGCACGCCGTTCAGCGCGCCGTCGATCGTGCCAGCCATCTGGTAGTCGGCCAAGTCGACGATGGCGGTGGTGATCGGATAGTCGCCAACCGAGCGCTTGAGGCCCTGGATGATCGGGATCAGGGCCTTTTTCCGCTCGGCCGTCATTTGCGCGACCAATGCCGCAGCCGTCTTGTCGTCGTAGAAGTTCTTTTCCTACGACGTTCTCGCGCCTGTCAGCGATGTCGTGACAGCACCCAGGATGGTTTTGACCCTTTCGCCCTTCAAGATTGTCGTGGCGAATCCGACACCGAGTGCGATCGCGTCAAAGGCCGTACTCTGCTCAGCGCGGCTCAGGCGGAAGTGACTGATGAAGCGAATATATTCCAGATCGTAAAGCGCGAGGCGGCCTGCGACGAACTCGCTTCTGCGTGCTTCGGTGTCCGCACCGACCGCATAATAGCCTTTGATCGACGCTGCGGTATCGAATTGATCGTGAAGTTCTTTTATATCCTGGTCGATCGGAAAGGCGGCCCGCGGCGCATAGCCCGGTGTCGATGCGCAACCCGAAAGCGTGATAGCGATCATGAGTGTGGAAATGGCTGCCCATGACTTTGCCCGCCTTATCTGGCCGAAGGCAAAGGTCTTTAGCTTCCCCAGATGCATCCCGCGCCTCCCCGCATCTGCTTGCCCGAACCACGACGTTTCTCGCACATGTAAGGCGCGCCCACTCACATTATTGTATCGATGCACCCGAGATTTTAACAATTACTATTTTAATCGCGAGAATATTGAAGAAAAGCGATACTGTGAACTGCTCTATGTCAATTTTTGTGACGATTTGGTTCAATTTAGGTGCAATTTAACCCGTTCTGCATCCAGGTTCTCAGGCTCCTATTCGCGTATCAGCAGAAGCGGACGTTCGCGCGTTCGCTTACGCAGTTTTCAAGATCTCGTTAGATGAGGTCCCGAGCGGCGGCAGTTGCACACCTTACCGCCCGAATAATCTCTGGAGCACGAACGGCGGCTTCTGGCGAGAGCAGATGGTCGTCCTTGAACTGTCAAATGACCAGAAGTGGTCGACACCTGCCGTTGCAGGGACGACCCAAACCCGGACATTCGCGCCCCCTCCCCCGCTCCCCAACTTCAGACATTCGTTCATCTCCGCGCTGAATGCCCTTGGTGCATGATCGGCCGTCATGGATGTCGTGAATGGGAGGAAAGCGGACCGGCTGCTTTCGAGAACGCGGCGTGGATAACTGCCGTTGCGTGTCCGTTCCAATACGATACATTCGATCGCAAAGGATCGCGGATGTTCAGAGCAATGGTCGAGGTGTTGGGTGCGTTTTTCGCCAATGCTCCGGTGTCCGAAGACGCCCGTGGGCGGCAATTCCGATTTTTAGCTGTCGCCATGACTTTAGCGGCGGTTTTCATTTGCGTTGGCATCGCAATTCACAGGTAGTTCGCTCGGACGAATATCTGCAATCGGGAAGCAGTAAGCTGGCCGAAAACGGCCACCTTTGGGCGTAATCATCATAACGGATTTGCGCTGCGACGACCACGACCAGCGCGGCCGCGATATGGTCAGCGGCGCGCTTCAAACCAGTCGGTCGCATCCTCCCCGTAAAGCAACAGGATCGCCAACGCTTCCAGCGCGAGTTGGAAAGCGGAGGTTGCAATGATCGCAGTGTCATGCTGCGCCAGCGGTTGGATCAGCCCTGATCCGCGCAGAAACGCAACACTTGTCATGACACCGAGGGTCCAGCGCAAAGCCAGCGCACCACGAGCGGCGCGCGACGCCGAAAGGACTACCAGTAACATCAGGAACACGGCTAGCCCTAAGCCGACTGCCCGGATCGCTTGGATCCGCTCAACCAAAGTCGTCATCGCCTCAGGTACGATCGGAAAGGCGAAGCTCATTGTGTGGGTGGCATAGTAAGTCAGTGCCGCTGAAAACATAAGACTGATCGCGAACAAGGCCGCGAACAACCGGATTGAGAGGGGTGTCGCCAAGTTGCCTACTCCGGACGCGCGGCCCCATGCCACGTTGGAGCGCGGTCTAGCCCCTAAGGCCTTCCCAGCCTTTAACAGCCGCGTCGGACTCGCCTAACCGTACAACCATCGGATACTTTCTTTGGCAGAGACGCGGGCGCACTCGAGATCGTTGCCGGCGGATTGGATGACGGGGAGAGGATAGCGGCCCGACTGCTTCCAGCCAGCGCAGTTGAAGTTGAGCAACGGCTCTACAATAGGTCATTCTTCATTTTGCGCGGCCAGCCAGGATCATAATCCGCCGGCCTCAGGCGGCGAATTGCAAGCCATAGTCCGATGAGGAGTAGGTCGACGGCTAGCATTAGCGGTGAGCGTCCAACCCACCATTCAAGATTCGCAATGATGAAAACAGCTAGCGTCAGTATTTTAGCTACTGCCCAAGCAGGCACATATTCCATCTCGTCATTTTCGGGTTTTTCCGACACAGAACTATCCCTGCAACCTATCCACCGACACGCTACGAGACGTTACCCGAAATTGAATGAACGACCGGTTATGGGCAGGTCGTAAACAGCGCGAAATGTCCGTCATGGGCGTAAGCGGAATGGCCGCTTTTGGTGGTTAGCTGCCCTTCGCGAACGCCTTGGTGGCGACCCACACGACCGCCATAACCACTGCTAGATCGGCGAGCACGTAGGGCACATACTCGTAAGAGGGTCGAGCCTCGATTTCGGGCGCGTGTATCACGGCGAAGGCATGAAGGACGGCTACCCCGGCGAATAGAGGCCAAAACCAACGTTCATGACGCATTGGCCAACTCATTCGCATTCCTAGAAGAACGACCAGCAGCGACGCGGCAGCGCAAGAGCCCGCGCTTTCATAGCCCGCCAGCGCAAACGCGAGGAATACAGCGCCAGAGGTCAGGCCGATGACCGCACCAACTTTTCGGCTTACTACGCCGAAGCGGGTATCGTTGGCAGTGTGGTTAGTCTCCATGTCCTGCACTCTGGATCAGAGAAGCAATGTCCGCAATTAGGCGGAACTGCCCGGCCGCTTGGGGCCGGCGAGACCCAGAAGCAGTCGCTGAAGCTTGAAAAGGCACTTCCCGAAATTGGCCATTCGTTCATGCTCGAAGTCAGAGGCCCGAAAGTCGAGTGCCCGATCATGAAGCCATCCAGTTCGAACGCGTGAAAGGCCCGCGTATCTCGGTTCGGAATGCCCGCTTGCACCGTAGGCGATCAGGCGCGACGATGCGCCATGCTGTATCTCCTGCCACTTCTGCTCCTCCAAGCCGCGACCACCCAGACCCCGCCGCTCACTCCAGCGAGCAAATCTGCGCCATCGGTCTCCAAGTGGCCGGCGCGCGACGCACAGTTCAAGGTCCGTGATTTCCGCCTTCGTTCCGGTGAAACTATGCCCGAGTTGCGCATCAATTACACAACGCTCGGATCGCCTCACCGGAACGCCAAGGGTGAGATTGATAACGCTGTGATGGTCCTACACGGCACTGGCGGCACCGGCCGCCAGTTCCTCGCCCCACAGTTCGCCGACGAGCTCTACGGCCCTGGCCAGCCGTTCGACATCAAGCGCTACTGGATCATTCTCCCCGACGGGATCGGCCACGGCAAGTCTTCCAAACCTTCCGACGGCCTGCACATGCGCTTTCCGCACTATGACTACGATGACATGGTCGAGGCGCAATACCGCTTGCTGAACGATGGGCTTGGCATCAGGCGCATGCGCCTTATCATGGGAACCTCGATGGGCTGCATGCACAGCCTAATCTGGGGCGAGACGCACCCCGACTTCTCCCGTGCGCTGATGCCGTTAGCCTGCGAGCCGGTCGAGATCGCCGGCCTCAACCGGATGTGGCGCAAGCTCGCGATCGATGGGATCGAAGCGGACCCGGCATGGGCGGGTGGAGAGTACCGCACGCCACCCACGCAAGGACTTCGCACCGCCGCCAGCCTGCTCTTCGTCGCCGGTGCCGCACCCCTTTACTTCCAAGCGCAATACGCCGGGCGCGAAGCGGCCGAGGCGTTTGCCCGGGAGCGGGTTACAGCGTCCATCAAGGGCACGGACGCGAACGACCTAATCTACCAAGTGGACGCATCGCGCACCTACAACCCCTGGCCAGAGCTAGAGGCGATCACGGCGCCCACGACTTGGGTGAACTCGGCCGACGACTTCATCAACCCGCGCAACCTCGACTACCCTCAGCGTGCGGTGGCGCGCATGAGAGATGCCAGATTTCGCCTCGTCCCCGAGACGGCTGACACTCGCGGTCACGGCACGCACACCTCTGCCCGGTTTTGGAAGCAGGACCTGGTCGACCTGCTCCGTCGCACGGAATAGACTTCATCCGCCTACTGGTGGGAGGAGATCATATGAGGCTGATTGGTTCAGTCAAAGCATGGATCGTCATAGCATCGACTGTGCTGCTGGCGGCGAATGGAGGGCATGCGCAGTTCGTACCCCCGTCAGGCTTTAGCGGACAAGGAGACAGGCCTGGAGTTGCCACTCCGACCGATTCTACGGCGCCAGCGCTGACGCGCCTTCCGAACAATGCGTTGGCTGATCGCTTCGCCATCGTGCCAAGTTACAAGCGCGGAGCAAGCACGGGCCACGTCAAGGTCGTAGGAGCCTTTGAGATCCAGGAGACGGATAAGGGACATCTTATCGCGGCATGGTCTAGTGGCTTTCTCCCAATCACGCTCTCGTTCGATGATGGCGAGTGCTATTCTCTACAGGCGGACTATTTCGGGGGCACACTCTTGAACGGCCGTATGTCCCCGATCGACTGCAACGAGCGGCAGGTAGCAAGTGAGGCACTTCCTCCTTCTCCTGCTGGTGGTAGCGGCCTAGCATTCATTGATAGCGCTTGGAGCTACGCGGCATGGTCGGACAAGCAAGCAGGGATGACGATTGTTACGGCTCCGTACACGGACTCCTTCAAACCTCTATTCACCGCGAAGATGGCAACTATCGCAATCATGGCGATGAACGGACCGGACTATCCGGGCGGGAATGTCACTCTGGTCGGTAGGGTCGACGGCCGCCTTACGGTCGTAACGCTGGAGGTGGGTTACTGAGGCAAATCCGCGCCTAGGGGAACCCAAGTTGAACGACCCACATACGTTCGTTCGCGATCGACCGTACCGTGCCCGAAAGCGGACGGACATTAATCCGACGATACGAACCAGTTCACAGAGTTTTCGAGCCACGAACCAGCACCTGAACCGATTGTAGCGTTTTGGCCGCTATTTGAGACAACTAGACTATCCGTCCCGATTCTACTTCGCTAACTTGGACACATCGGAGAGGGGTGACCGCGTGAAACTCATTATCCCGCTGCTCGGACTCGCGGCAGCTTCGCTCGCTGCGGCTCCCACTTTGCCTGTTCCCTCCCAACTGCCGTACCAATGGAACAATGTCGTAATCGGTGGCGGCGGATTCTCGCCCGCCATCGTGTTCAGCGTCGCCGAAAGGAACCTCGCATATTTGCGCACCGATGTGGGTGGCGCCTATCGCTGGGATGCCCTTACGCAGCGCTGGATTGCGCTTCAGGACGGCCAAGCGCAGAATAGCTACATGGGCGTCGAAAGCATCGCGCCGGACCCGGTAGACCCAGACATCATTTACCTCGCCGCAGGCATGTACTTCGGCCAGCCTGCGGCGATCATGCGGAGCGCCGATCGCGGCGCTTCCTGGCAGATAACGCCCGTTCCCTTCAGCATGGGCGGCAACGAGGACGGTCGCGGTCTGGGCGAGCGCCTCGCGATCAACCCGGATCGGCGGACGCACCTGTTCTTTGGATCGCGGCACGACGGTCTTTGGGACAGTGAGGACAGCGGCCGGACGTGGCACAAGGTCGAGAGCTTCCCGTGGAAGGGGCTTGGCCGTCCCGCCGCGAACCACACCCATGGCGGCGTCTCCTTCGTGGTCTTCGGCCCGCCGAGCGAAACTGCCCTTGGCCGGTCGCGCGCCATGTATGCCAGCGTTTCAGACGCCGCGGCGCAACACCTGTACCGCTCGAACGACGCCGGCCGGAACTGGACCGCCGTCACCGGCGGTCCAGCCGCGCCCATGCTGCCCGTCAAGGCGGCAGTAGACCAACAGGGCGTGCTCTACATCGATTACTGCTCCGACATCGGTCCGAACGGGATCGCACAAGGCGAGGTTTGGAAGCTCGACCCGAGATCGGATGGATGGACGAACATCACGCCTGCGCGCGGTGACGAGGCCGAGGGCGGCTACATGGGGCTCAGCCTCGATCGGCTCCATCCCGGCCGGCTGGCGGTGTCGACGGTCGATCGCTGGAACCATCGCGATACCGTCTGGCTGTCGTCCGATGGGGGCGCGCACTGGACGAGCCTACGGGAGCGGAGTTCACGCAATCTCGCGCGCGCGCCTTGGCTCCTGCTCGATAAGGGCGGGTTCGGCGGCTGGATCGCGGGTCTGGCGTTCGATCCGTTCGATGGTGCCACGCTTGCCTATACCACCGGGCTGACGGTGTTCCGGACCGAGCACGCGGACAAGGCCGACATGGTTTGGCGGCCCTGGGTCGCCGGGATCGAAGAGGCGGTACCGCTCAGCCTCGTCAGCCCGCCTGAGGGACCCCACCTGATTTCCGGCATCGGCGACACGCATGGCTTCGTCCACGATCGGCTCGACCGCGCCCCCGAGCGGGCCTTTGCCGATCCCGACCTGCCGCAGACTAACAATGTCGATTATGCCGGTGTGGCGCCTAGAATCATGGTGCGAAGCGCATCAGGCTATACCCCCAACCCTGAGGGGGGGGCGCTCGGCTGGTCGGAGGATGGAGGCCGCAGCTGGCACGAGATGCTGGCGCCGCCAATCACGATCGGGTCCGCCGCGCCACGCCGGATCGACGCCGATGGCCAGGCACCGATCACTGTTTCGGCGGATGGGAACACCTTTCTGGTGTCTGGGCTAGTGACGCTCGCCACGGCCGATAGGGGGCGGATATGGTGGCGACCCAAGGGTTTGCCGGGACGCACCTATGCGGTCGCCGACAAGGTCGACCCCCTCGCCTGGTACGCGATCGACTATGCCGGTGCGCGTATCTTCGTCAGCCGTGATGGAGCGAAGACGTTCACGCAGGCACTCGCGCAGGGATTGCCGGCCAACATCGCCAACTCCCGCCCGGCGGCACGTGAGTTCCAGCCGATGGCGGCGGCAACGCCGGGGACGGCCGGCGAGCTTTGGCTGATCCTGGAAGGCCGCTTCTTCCACACCAGCGACGATGCCCGCACGTTCGTGGCGTCCACGCCAGTTGATCCGGTATTGCGTCGTATGTATTTCGTGAGCTTCGGTCTCGGCAAGGCGGCACCCGACGTGCACGTGCCGACTCTCTACGCCTTCGGGGTCACGAAGACATTCGGCGGGCTGTGGCGCTCGACCGACGCGGGCGCGCGCTGGCTCCGGATTAACGACGACGCGCACCAATGGGGTCTTAGATACCGAGTCATCACGGGCGATCCTCGCCTCTTCGGCCGTATCTACTTGGCGACCGATGGCCGGGGCATCTTCTACGGAGATCCTTTGCCGCAGCCCATGGGTGCCGGTGTGCATTGACCCAGTTCCGGAGATCCGCATGGCTATTTACATTTCCCAGGTTAGGACATTCGTTCACGTCGTCGTGCATTAGACAAAACGCGATCGAGCTGTCTTGTCACCAACGGTGGCCCATTGCGTGACGATCGGCGCACGGTCGCGGTCGAGGAGCTATTCGAAATCGTTCACGCGTAGCTGACTGCCCCTTCCCTACGCCGCGAACTCCTCGGGTAGATAGCGATCGGCGACGATCTCGAACCGGTCGCCATCGACCAGAACCTGCGGGCTGAGCGCGCGGCAATTGTAGGTCGAGGCCATCGCCGCGCCATACGCGCCGGTGGCGTGCAGCACAGCGAGGTCGCCGCGGCGGACCCGGTCGATGTCGCGCGCGACCGCGAACACGTCGCCGCTTTCGCAGACCGGACCGGCAATATTTGCGACCATCCGCTCGCCGTCCGGCGCGACCGCCTCGAAGCGATGAAAGGCATCGTACAGAGCCGGCCGCGCTAGGTCGTTCATCGCGGCATCGACGATCACGAACGGATGGTCCGCACCCGGTTTCACCCAGATCACTCGCGTCATCAGCACGCCGGCGAGCCCCGCGACCACCCGCCCCGGCTCGAACGTGAGTTCGACATCCCAGTCGCGTGTGACCCTGCCGACCATCGCGGCATAGGCGTCGAGCGTCGGGACGACGTCGTCGGCGCGGTACGGGATGCCGAGACCGCCGCCGAGGTCGACGCGGCTGATGACATGGCCGCGCGCGCGCAAGTCCGCCACGAGGTAGCCGATCCGATCATAGGCCTCCTCCAGCGGTGCGAGATCGCGCAGTTGACTGCCAATGTGCAACGCGACCCCGACCAGGTCGAGACCCTCGAGCCGCGACAGTCGGTCGTACATTGCGGGGACGTCGGCGATCGCAACCCCGAACTTGTTGCCGCGCCGTCCGGTCGAAATCTTGGCATGCGTGCGGCCATCGACGTTGGGATTGACGCGCAGCACCGCGGTCGCTCGCCTGCCCCGCGCGCGCGCCAGCGAAGCGAGCACTTGGCCCTCCTCTTCCAGCTCGAGGTTGAACTGGCCGATACCGGCAGCGAGCGCGTCGGCGAGTTCGCGGTCGGTCTTGCCGACGCCCGAGAAGACGATGTCCGACGCCGCGATCCCCGCGTCGAGCGCGCGCCGCATCTCGCCGCCCGAGACGATGTCGGCGCCGAAGCCGCACCCGGCCAGCAAGTGCAGCACCGCGCCGTTCGGGTTCGCCTTGACGGCAAACGCAACACGTACGCTTGGGAGGATCGCCAGCGCCGACCTGAAACGGTGCGCGGCATCGCGCAGCGCGGCGGCGGAGTAGACGTGGACGGGCGTTCCCACCGCCTCGGCGATGACGGGTAGCGGCACGCCTTCGGCGCACAGGACGCCATCCTGCGAACTGAAATAAGTCACGAGTGTTCGGTGTCCGGTCATCAGGAACAGGGCGGATCGACGCGCCGGCGGGAGCGACGGAGGCGCACGACGTGGATCGCTTCGGCGGTATGCCCGTGACCATGACGTTCGGCCCGCAGCACTACCACCACGCGCTTGCCGTTGATCATCAGCGTCAGGCCCAACAGCGCGATCGGAAACACGAGCATTGCTAGCGCCGACCCATTCATCGCCGCAGCCACGCCACAGGCCGTCACCGCCAGCGCCACGCCTATGCCGCGCCAGAGGATATCGCGCCGGGTCATGCAGCGACTCCCTGGACATGGCATGCGGCATGATCGGCGATGACGATCCGCCCGGCGTTCCGGACTGCCCGCGCTGCCTCCGGCCGCTGGTCCCGTGTGACATCGTGGCAGATTACGATATCGGCTGGCAGGTCCTGCTCGTCGCGCAAGGCGCCGACGATGTCCGCCACCTCGAAGTCCACGCCGAGCGCCGGGTCGGCAGCACGCCTCGCTGCCGATCGTGCACGGCCGATCGACAGCCACGATCGATCGATCCCGTGTCCCTCGACGGCGGTGAATCCCAGCTGCCTCGCATGTCCCAGCGCATGCAGCAGTAGCGTTCCGGCACCGCAGTCGGCATCGACGATGCGGACCGCATGCCGTCCGCTAGACCGTAATGCCAACAAGGCGGCCTCGATACGGGGCCAGCGCGGATCATGGACCGCCGCTTCCGAGCCGGGTTGCGCAGTACAGGTCCGCTTGACCGCGCCGACGACAGTACGCGACGAGATAGATAGAGTGTGGATGTTCATCGCCATTCCTCCCGTCACGCCGCGCGCGGCAAGGCGCGCTCGTCGCGACCGACGGGCGCAAAGGACACGAGTGGCGTTAGCGGCAGTTCGGCGATCTCGACGCTGGCGTGGTAGATGCCCCGCTCGGCCTGCGCATAGCCCATCGCGGCAGCGTAGGAAATGAAGCGGCCTTCGAGAGTGCGCCGGCTGTCCTGGACCAGCCAATGGCCTGCGCGGTCCTGACCGACATAGATGACGAGCCCGGTAGGATCGGGCTCCGAGATGGGTTCGGACGACATTTCGCCTGAGTGCCTTTCGTATCACGAGCGTCCCGCCCGCCCCCGGTATGTACGGGTCACGGCATAGTGCTTCGAGATCGATGCAAGCGGATCGCATAGTGCGCGCATAGTATTGCGCTTGATTCACCGCCTTTTCGACACTCAAAGGCCTCGCTTCTCGCGATACTAGCGTTCACCGCCCAAAGCGTTAAGCAGAGAAACGCAACGGACCCAAACCCGGACATTCGCGCGCCCTTCCGCGCTTCTCAACTGCAGACATTCGTTCATCTCCGCGCGGACAATTTTTGATGCATGATTGCCCGCCATTAATGATCACCCCACCTGACCTTAAGTTGCACATGGCTTAATGCGGCGATGCTCGGTCAGGCAGAGCGCTAATGCGACCAACGCGCTCGATTGGCTGAAGAGGGGACGCCGGTTTGGCGAAGCCAACCTGATTAACTGCTACCCGCGGCGGAACTTGGAGGGGCGCTGGCGGGATAACGAGCAGTAGCACCAAAGCGAGCAATCCGATCGCCAAATGGGGCATGAAAACGTGCGGCCACCGCATCAGCGATGAAATCCGATTATAGCCGCCCGCGGCTTTGAAAGCGGCTTCCCAAGCCGCTCCGATCTGCAACGGCTTTCGCCGCTCACCTCCCGAGAAGTGGGTCTCGATCTCGCCGATACGATGGTAATACGCTTGCTGGTTCGCCTTCAGAAGTGCTTCCATCACCCAAAATGCGAGCGAGGATGCCAAGGCTACCACTAGAATGACACGCTCGTGCTTATCGTAGGCGAAGCCGATGGCCGTGGCGCTGAAGGTCACGCTCCATGCCTTCACCGTAAGTGTCTTGGTGTCATAGTCCTCTATGACCTTCTGAAGATGAAAGTATTCCTGGCCGAGAAGATCCTCATCGGAAGCCACGCAACACCCCCTCGTTAAGCCGGAAATCTACCCAGCGCGACAATCGATATGGCAACCGGTCAATTCATGCAACGTTAGCCTCCTTCCTGTCGGAAAACCCATGGCTGAGCAAAGACCTTTGGTGGGATACCGATAGTAATTGCTCCGGTAGCTTGACCCAGAACGCGACATTCAGACCGCCAGCCTGGCTCCCCGGAAGCGGACAGCTGTTAATGTGATCCTTCGGTGCTCACAGCGACCAGATATTTTACTCCGAACGGCGAGATGCGGGACTAAGCGGCCGTTCCCGACGGCTGTGGCGAAGGGCAGCTTGCGGCAGGAGCGGACGACGCCCGGCCGGCGCCCCGGACGCTGGCTCCAATGAGCAGGCATCGGCGCTCGACGGCGCGATCAGAGCATCCGCGACGCGACTATCTCACCATTTTCGAGGCGCAGGTCCATCGAGATCGACTGCTCGCGCCTAGTCGTTAGGCGCTCGACATCCCGCAAATCAGTTCGGATCTGCTGCGCTTCGTCGGCCAATCTCTTGCAGAAGCTCTGCTCGCTTTGGAGCAGCGGAAGTTTGGTCGTGGCCGCAGAGATGCCTTGGATCTTTTCGCGCATCAGTCGGTCCATCGCTGCGGTAAGGTCGCCGATCGGCGCAAACCTATCGAGCGCAGCGTTTATGTCGTTGAGCCTCGATTCCTTGCGCCTCTCGCGACCCGGATAGGCGTGGAGCAGCTGCCAGCCACAAGCTCGAGCCCGGATGCACAGCATCACGTCGCGATAGAGTGCTTCGAGCAATTTCTGATGGTCCTGGATCGTCTGCGCGAACTTGCCCGAACTGAACCAAGCCTCGTCCTTCAAGGCTCGGATGGCCTCGACCTGGACTCCGATATCCTTGGCGATGTGTTCCTGGAGTTTTATTAACGCGGCCTCGTGCTGCTCGATGACATGCAGCACCTCGTCCGAATACTCGCCGGTCAGAACCGCTTCGGCGATCTGCTGGAAGTAGCGGATCGACCCGGTGAGGACGGAACGGCGCTCGTCGGTCTGAAACATCGCGACGCGCTCGACCGCGAGCTTTATCTCGGTGAGCTTGCGATTGATCTCCTCAAGTTTCTTCTGCTCGGCCATCGCAGTGGCGAAGGTCAGCAGCACGGCCGGCGTCGCGATGCTCGCTAGATTGACCGGATCGAGGAGTATGGTCGCGAACTTGTTATCGGCCCCGCGAGCGACGCCGATGAACGAGTTGAACTTGTCGCTGAAGACGAGGTCGGCGCCGGGTGGCAGGGTGATTCGCGCATAATTGCCGCTGCTCAGCAATCGCTCGGCCGAGAGCAGGGGCTGCGCCGCTTTGAGGATCGGCGTGAGCAGGTCGCTCGACGACCTATCGTTGCGGACATCGCGCCAATTATCGCCCTCGCTTGCTTGAAGCGTCGCAAGTGTGAGGACCGGACTGCCGCTTTCGGTGCTGATGGTGAGGGCACTTTCTCCTTCGCTCAATGCTGCGGGATCGGCCAACGTCGGTTCGGAAAGCGAGCGTCCGGTTATCCGCCCGTCGGCGGTTAATTTGTCCCTCAGATAGCCGATCTGCAGAATGCACGACGCTAGCGGCGGCCAGGCGTCCGAGGTCCAAAATCCGCCAACTGCCGCCGACGCGGCGGTGCGCGCATCATCGACAGCCGATTGCTGATCTTGAATAGGGACCGAAAGCAGTGTGCGCTTCGAGAAGAGGTTGAGCAGGTTGGCCTCCGCTGCGTCGACCTCCTTCGCCGCCGCGATCCCAAGTTTCTTGCAGAGGCCGGCGACGATCCTCTCATAGGCAGCGCGTTCCCCATCGCCGCGTCCGAGCGCGACAAAGCTCAGTCGGTAAATTTCGTCTCCAATTTGGTCGGTATATTGGTAGTGATCGGGAGAATGGCGCTCAAACGTCCGACTGACCCTCAGCGTGCTTGCCCCCGATTTGGTGAGCGCTTCGACGATGGGGGTCAATTCGTCATTGGTGCAGGTCTCGAGAAGGTCGTATAATTCCGTGCTTTTGAAAGATTTCTCGGACTCGCTCATAAACGACCTTTATCCTAAATTGCGAGCGGGCTGGCACGTACCAGCCTAGCATCCAGTCGGAGCGTAAGGCGAGCGATTCCCAATCGCGGGCGAGCAAGCGACACATCGATGGCGCGAGTGTGTCGGCCCGTCTTATCTTTGCTTGTGACGAGTCCGTATCGTCGGCCTTACAAACCAAGGGCTCGCGGCGCCGTGACGACTTGGGGGCGCATCTGCCACTCGAAATGGAGGTCGTCGAAGTTGCCCGCGAGCGCGTCGAGCATCGAGGTGTCGGGATAGTCGGTGTCGAGCGATGGGTCGCGCGCAATCGCGCAGGTCCAGATCTTTGTGCCATCCTCGCGCCGGGGCGGATCGAAGTCGATCTCATCGGCAATTCGCTGGCCGAGCTTGCCGTAGTGCAGATTGGCGCCCTCATGGCCGGTGTAGCCTGCGGCTTGGGCGAGGCGGGTTGCCGAAATCAAGTGATCGGTCGCCGCGAGATGCGCGCGCAGCATTGCCAGGTAGCTGTCTGGCATATCGGGTATAAGGAGCGCAAAGGCCGCCTCGTACACCGACGCGGACGGTGCGCCTTCTTCGTCGCGTACAGCACTCTCAGCGCGACCAAGGCGGTCGAGATTGGCCTTTACCGCCGCGATCGCGTCTTCGCGCGAAGCGCCGACAGCCTTAGCGACGAGGAGTTTGCGGCAAAAGGCATTCGCCGCCCAGGTCCCGCCGAGCGGGCCAGACTTGATCTCAAACCGTCCATGTTGCTCGGTTTCGAATGCCATTTCGCCTCTTCCCCTCCGCCTGCGTATCAGCCCCCAACGGCCCAAGCGAGCCGGATCGTCGAAACCGTGCCGTTTGCGTCATCGGCAAGGGCCGAAATGAAGCCAGCATGCTCGGCGATCTTGATGCAGCCGCGGTCGAGATAGCAGCGGGTCCCGTCGCGAGTCTCGAAGTCGACCGGAATGTCGCCGCTTTTTAGTGCCGAGGCGATCGAGATAAGGTTGCGATAAAAGACCGCTTGGCGATCGGTGAGCCCTGCCGCCTCGTCGCGAAACGCGGCGGCGGGCTTGCGCGCATAGTCGCGGCCAGCCATGCGCACCACCGGAGACCCCTCCCAATGTTCCAAATCGACCAGAATCTGCATGCTGATGTTGTTCCGTATTCGATAGCGCATTCCACCCGTCGGATGAGGCGGTGGCTTGCTGCAAGCAGATCTCCAGCATCCGATCGTGGTGACTTCTTCTCTGAACCAACGTCCGTTTCGTGAAAAGCTTTGACGAACCCCGAACGACCAAAAACGGGCGCACAGCTGTCGAACTCCTCGATGGCAAGCAAATGACCGGTTCGAACAAATGCGGCCGTTCACGCTGTGATCGGCGAACGTCCTGATCTGGTCGCAAGCTGCCATGCGTGCCCCTCTTCCGGCCTGACCCAGTTGCGGACGTTCGCGGCCGCTTTCGACCTTCCGAACTTCGGACATTCATTCATGTCCATCCGAAGTCCGGCGTATTTGAGTGATCTGCCACTATCTCAGCAGGCGAGCAGGATTTCCCGCCACGGTCGCACCAGCGCGAACATCGCGCGTCACGACACTGCCTGCGCCGACGATCGCATTGTCGCCGACGGTGATGCCGGGCAGGATCAGCGCACCACCGCCTATCCAGACATTGCGTCCGATGATGACCGGCCGACCGAACTCAAGCATCCGGTCACGCTGGACCGGATCGCGCGGATGATCGGCCGTTAGAATTTGCACACCCGGACCGACTTGCGTGCCCGCACCGATCCGCACTGACACGACATCGAGTACCGTGCATCCGAAATTGAGGAACGCGCCCTCGCCCAGATCGATGTTGAAGCCATAGTCGCAGTGGAAGGGCGGCCGGATCGTCGCACCGCATCCGGCGTGCCCGAGACCTTCTACCAAAAGTGCATGGCGCTCCTGCGCGGTGGCGGTCGCGGCGCGGTTGTAGCGATCGCACCACGCAGCGGCGCGCGCCGCATCCTCGACGAGTTCCGGGTCGTCGGCGATGTAGAGCTCGCCCGCCAGCATCCGTTCCTTCTGGGTCATCATGATCAACTCAAGTCGTGAAGGTCCTTACCGAGCGGCGCGGTGATGCTGAGGTCGGAGAACAGTACTTCCAGTCCGGCGCGTTCGGGCGTGCAGGCCATCGGCCCGACCTGATAGGAGGACGCGATCGGAAAAGGCGCGAGCCTGACCAGCGGCCAGGTCTTGCCGTCCGCCGAGACCTGCAAACGCAGGACGCCCTTGGCGACGGTCGCGCGCATCCAGAAATCCTGCGCGTCATGCTCGTAGGGGCCGGTTGCCCAATCGGACTTTCCATCGGTCAGCACGCTGCTCAGCATGGCGCGCCCGTCGGACAATTCGATCCCCGCCTTGACCCAGCGTCGTTCGTCGACCCGCACCATTATGCCGGCCTGATCGTAGAGTTTCTGATACTGGCCGCGAATGCGCAGTTGGGCGGTAAACGCGGCAGGCGCGGTGAAGCCGAGGAAATGACCGCTGTCCCGGGTGAAGCCGTAATGCGTCTCGCGCCAGAAATCGCTGCCCTTGTCGGTAAAGAGCGTCAGGTCTCCGCCGGGTGCGGCCTTCCAGGCCTTGGGCGCATTCAGCCAGCGACCGTCACGGCGCCCAAGCGCCGAGATAGCCGGGCGCTGCGCGGTCGCGGCGCCGGCATTTCCCGCGATCGCAAGCGCCGCAGCACCACCGATCACCGCCCGCCTGCTCACCCGATCGTCCGTCATAGCCGCTGCGTTCCAATTACCTTCGATGCTGTGTACATATGTACACATGTCAAGATCGAGGTAAAGAGGCGATGACCCAACAGTCCCGGCGCAACGATCCGGCACGGCGACAGCGCATCATCGATGCGACTCTGGCGGTCATTGCCGATCACGGAACCGCGGCAACGACCCATCGTCGCATCGCCGAGGCGGCGCAGGTGCCGCTCGGCTCCGTGACCTATTATTTCGCGACCCTGGAGGACTTGCTCAAGGCGGCCTTCCTGCAACTGGCGGCGGACTCCTCCACTGCCTTCCGCGCGCGCCTGGAGGCCGCAACGGACCGCGCAGAGGCGTGTACGGCAGTCATCGACATCATCGCGAACCAGGTCTGGGCGGAACCGCGCACGTTGTTGTTGAGCTACGAACTCTACGCCTTCGCGGCCCGGCACCCACCGGTCAGCGCGGTCATGCAAAATTGGATGGACAGCAGCCGAGGCGCCCTGGGCCGCTTCTTCGACCCGCTAACGGCGCGCGCGCTTGACGCGCTGATCGAGGGCAGCGGCATCCACAATTCGATCGATCGCGCCCCCCTCGAGCGCGATGCGATCAAGACCATCGTCGAGCGGATTGCCGGGTGTTAGCCGGTCCGATCCATCAGGGTACCCCAGCGCAAATGGCGCGACGGTCAGGGTCAAGCCGATGCATGAGGTATCACTGCCGCATTACCGCAATCTATGCCCCTTTCATGGGCGCGCCGCGCCCGGCTAAGGCGCGGTGCGCAGGAGATTATTTATGAAAACAGCGCCTGTCGCCCTTCTCTATCAAGCGCTTCCGCCACCGTTGATCGCCGGACTGCGAAAGGATGCGAAGCCGGGCGGATATTCAGATGGCGGCGCCGACATCGCTTTCGCATTGCGGACAGCAGGCGTGAATGTGGTCACTCCGACCGCCTTGCCAGACCCTTCCAAGGCACTCGACTGGGTATTCCCGGACACGGCCGAGGGCATCCGTGGCGCAGGCGCAGCCGGCGCTACGGTCCTGTGGGCGAACACGGTCCTGTTCGAAGGACATCCGCTCGAGACGGCAATGGCCGATTTCGAGATCGTCGGGCAGCTTCCCGCGGCGATGCAGGCGTTCGACGACAAGTTCGAGACCAACCAACTCCTGGCCGAGGCTGGCCTGCCGGTAGCGCGGTCGTTTCTGCTGTCCGGCACGGCGAAGGAGAACGTCTGCGCGCTGGCCGATGTCGAGGACGCGGGTGCTTTGCGCGGCATGTCCTTTCCGATGATCGTCAAACCGGTGCGCGGACGTGGCAGCCAAGGCGTCACCCTGGTAGAAAGCCTCGGTGCCCTGCGCGATGCCGCGACGACGTTGATCGCAGCCGCAACCTTCGGCGACATGCTGATGGTGGAGGAGTTTCTCGGCGGTGACGAGATGACCGTCACCCTCATGCCGCCCGCGTCCCCGCGCCCAGACGGTTCGCGGGCACCGACGCACTGGGCGTTGCCGCCCGTGTACCGCTTCGATCAGCGCAGCGGTGTAGCTCCGTATAACGGCGACGTTCCCGTCACCGCCAACAGCATCGCAATCGCTCCCGAGCGGCTGCTCGATCCCTCCATCGTAGCGATGATCGACAGTTGCGTCTCGGCGGCCGCGCTGGTCGACGCCCGCACCGCGATCCGGATCGATTGCCGCGCCGATCGTCATGGTCTGTTCAAATTGTTCGACCTCAACATGAAACCCAACATGACGGGGCCAGGCCGCCCGGGGCGCGAAGATCAGGATTGTCTCTCAGCGATCGCCGCCCGCGGCAAGGGTTGGAGCTACGTTGACCTTTTGCAGTCGATGCTTGCTGCCAAATGGAGGCTCGAGCCGCTGGAGGGAGCTTAGCTAAGAACGTCAGCTACGGGGCAGGAGTACCTGCCCATGCTGCCGGTCCGACCCATAGTCTGACGCTCACGCCACTTCCCTCGCTTCCCAACTTCGGACGCTGGTTCATCTTTGCGAATGACCGATTTTGAAGGCTGGCTATCCGCTCGCGAAGGTCGTGATGGAGAGGTTAGCGGCCGTTACCGCGAACTGCCTATCGCGCCAGTGCATTCGCCTGTTTCCAAGCATCAGTTCGAAGCGCGTCAAACCGCTCGTTGTCTTCTGCCGGGGTAACTCCACCGGATTGCAGAATCACGTCGTTTAGCGATCCCATTCCACCGTAAAGACAAAAAAATCGGTCGACCCCGTGATAGTCGGATTGTGCGATACTAGATCTACATCGCTCGACCTGCTCGGCCCATCTGTTGTCACCGTGCAGCTTCAGCAATGTCGTCATTGCCTCGAGTGTTTCAGCAAGCCGAGCAACATCAGGATGCAATGTCATTTCACTAACTTATCGGTTCAATCGGAATGATCGCAAGTGGGCGAACACGCCCTGCCCTACGGCTTCCATCAGACCCACATCCGGACGCTTACGCCCCTTCCCTCGCTTCCTAAATTCGGACGCTGGTTCATCTTCGCGAATGACCGATTTTGACGCCCAGCTATCCGCTCGCAAATGTCGTGATGGGATCGGAGAGCGGACCTTCCGCTTTTAAAAAGGTGGGTGGCGATAGGCGACTTTGAACATATGCCGCCTTTCCCAGAAAGCATGGGCAATTGAAATCGTTATAGCTTAAACGATCGCTAGTGACAGGTTACCGACGTGGCGAAGCGAAGTCGCCGAATATCAAAGAAATTTAAGGCGCGATAAGCGGTTATCGCGCTGATGCGTTAGACCTCAATGACCGACACCCCGCAGCAACCGCTTCTCATCGTCGAAGACGAGATGTTCATCCGGATGATCGCCGCTGATGCTCTGGAGGACCGGGGGTTCTCCATCATCGAAGCCGGTGACGCACGCGAGGCGTTGGAGATACTGGAGCGTTCGTCGGAGATCGCCCTGATTTTTACCGACATCAACATGCCGGGTGATCTCGACGGACTTGATCTGGCAGAGGAGGTGACAAAGCGCTGGCCGCACATCGAGATCATCGTCACCTCTGGTGGGGTTCGCTTGGACTCGGCCGAAGTTCCAGATTCCGGTAAGTTTTTGCCCAAGCCGTATGCGACGGATCAGCTCGTTAAACTGGTGCAAGAGCAATTGGCGAGGCGGGACGCTGGATCGCCGACGGACCACAGGTAGAGCGGGGACGGCTCACCAGTTTTGGCAAGGCATTGGCGCGAACTATCGGATTACGTTAGAAGAAGTCGTTCGCCGAGATGGACGGATGCGGCGGTCAGCTTGACCACACGGGGCTCTTGTCGGGTTCATGGTTTGAAAAACGAAGCACTCATTGTCGCGCCACACGCTGTCAGCGGTCTTTCGTCCGTCGCGCTCGCATCGGTCCTCGATCAGAGCGTGGATTGCGTGAAGCTGATCGGTCTCGACGGCAACATCCGGTACATGAACGGCAACGGCATTTGCGCGATGGAGATCGACGATTTTTGCGCCGTCGAAGGTCAGCCATGGGCAGATCTGTGGCCGGACGAAGCGCGACAGGCGATAATCGGATCGTATCCGCAGGCAGCGACCGGGCAAACCGTACGGTTCAGGGCATTTTGCCCGACCGCAAAGGGATCGCCCAGGTGGTGGGACGTAACTGTCTCACCGGTGACGGACAATGCCGGCGACCACGCCGGCTACCTCTCTGTGTCTCGCGATATCACCGAGACGGAGACCGCGCGCGAGGCACTCGAGATCGCGGCAGCTGAGATGAAACATCGGTTGAAGAATACCTATTCCATGATCGGCAGCCTGTTGATCGGGTTCGCCAAGGGCAATGCGGACAACGAAGCCTTCGCGCACGAGATGGCCGAGCGAATGGGTGCGCTCAGTACCGCGCAGGCGCTATTTGTTTCTGATGAGGTGCCGCTGGAGTTGGATCGCCTCATACCCGCACTTGTGACGCCATTCGATCAACCGGCGTGTCCTGTGACGATCGAGCGGCTTTCCTCATCCATCGTCGACCAGGGCCAAGCGAACGCCATTGCGTTGGTAATAGGCGAACTGGCGGTAAACAGCGCCAAGCACGGCGCCTTGCATCATGGCGGGAATGTGCATGTGAGCGCAGTTGAAGAGCTCGAAAGCTTGACGATCCTATGGGTCGAGCGTTCTAACCAGCCGGTCCTAGCGCGTGATCGGACCGGCGGACAGGGCTTGCGATTGATGGAACGGATCGTGCGCGCCCGTCGCGGGATCATTGCCTACGACTGGGATGACAGCGGCTTGTCGGTCAGGCTGACCTTCCGGCGCTGACGAGCGAAGTCTTAAGGTCGTGGAAGGGACCTGTTTCAGTCGCCGCGCGGACGTCTGGTGGGCCGAGAACACGTCACGATCCTAGGCATCAAACCTCCCGCAGCGCCTTGGACAATGCGTCAATCGAGTTCGGCCTGTGCTGTAGTCCGAAACCAAGTTTTCCTGCGGAACCTGCGTCCCGGTCGGGATGAACAATCAGGAAGGCACACGGCACTAAGAACTTGTTTTCAGAGGCGCGGTACCGATCGCTGATCACCCAAGATCGTCGGCGACGATGGCGATCTCGTACAGCTTCCTTGCTGAGGCGCTTTGTTCGTTCTGTGCAAAGCCGATCAGAAAAGCTGTGGCCTCGATGCCCTCCGGGGTTTCGCGTGGAAGCGTCATCGACCAGTTCCCGAACATTGGCTGCTTTATTTCGCGGTCGCAAATGATCTCGATATCCGTGTGGCGCTCATCGGCGTTAATCCGGTCCATAGTTTCGATAATTGCTGCTCGATCACCCTCGAGAACTTGTGCGAAGTTATTCTTGTCGAACCACAACACCCCGGTGATGCCGGCGCAGGCGTTGCGAACGGCTGAGGTTTTCACAATCGCGTCAAGATCGCTACGATCGGTCCCGATCAACGATTTGCTGATATAGATTAGTCGGTGCATCTAATCGTAACCGTCTGGTTTGGATCGCGTTCCCAGGCCAAGGCAATCGGGGTACCATATTGATCAGGGACGCCTGCGGCGTCCCAATCTGGCGTCTCCATACGCAGTAGCATCGGCCTGCTCAGCAGTAGGGGTTTGCCTAAAGCTTTTCGCCGACTTGCCGGATCGTAGGCACAGCCTGTAGGTTTGACCTGCTAGCGCCGGCGCCATCCACTGGATCGACATGATTTCTGACGTGTTTCGTACCCCCGCCTCCCTCCCAGCAGGGCTGCAGTTTCTTGCGGGGGGCGGCGAAGCCAGTCGTCTCATCGTTGATCGCGACTGGTCGAACCACCCTCTGGGTCCTCCCGAGGGCTGGCCCGACATTCTGAAGTCGACCCTAAGTACAGTGCTCAACTCACCAGAATCTATGATTCTGGCCTGGGGTCGCGAAGAGCTGACCTTCTTTTTCAACGAGACCTATTTCCCGCTTCTCGGGCCTAGGCTTCCGTGGTCGATGGGGGCGCCTTTCAGGGATGTGTGGGCGGACGCCTGGACGCAGGCTAAGCCGATCATCGACGATGCCTTCGAGGGCAAGAGCCAACGCTTTACGGACCTGCCATGGAAGCTCGCGACCGACCGAGGGCCCGCGGATACGTGGTTTACCTTCTCCTATTCACGCATCCTTGATGCAGAGGGCGAGGTCGCCGGCCTCTTCATCCTCACCAACGAAACGACTGATCGTGTCCTTGGCGATGCTGCCCTACGCCAAAGTGAAGAACGCCTTCGCCTCGTTATCGAAGGCGCCAAGGATCATGTGATCGTGACCGTTGATACTGGCGGTATCATTACCTCTTGGTCAGCCGGTGCGACTGCCGTGCTTGGCTGGTCTGGCGACGAAGCCGTTGGACAATCAATCTCAATGATCTTCACCGATGAGGATCGTGCTAGCGGTGCCGATGTTCGCGAGCTTGCTGGCGCCGCGCGGGACGGCTCCGCTACCGATGAACGCTGGCATATAAAGAAAAATGGCCATCCTGTTTTCCTAAGCGGATCGATGCATCCACTCATCGCGGACGTTCAGGGCCATGACCAGGGCTTCATCAAAATCGCTCGTGATGAGACAGAGCGCCAGAAGGCCCGGCAGGATCTTGAGCGGTGGAACGCCACCCTGGAACAACAGGTCGCCGAACGGACAGCTGATCGAAACCGGCTCTGGCAGCTTTCGTCCGATTTGATGCTGGTAGCGAGCTTCGACGGCGACATCGAAGCCGTAAATCCTGCATGGACGCGTATTCTCGGATGGTCGGAAGCCGAGTTGATCGGTGTCTCGCTATTTTCCCTCATTCATCCAGAGGATCTCGATCACACGATCACCGGCGCCTCCGGCATCGCGAGCGGGCAGACCTATGCCCGGTTCGAGAACCGCTACCGACACAAGAATGGCAGCTATCGTGATATCGTCTGGGCCGCTGGGCCGGGGGATGAAAAGATTATCGCGGTAGGCCGCGACTCCACCGAAGAACGCGCTGCCGCAAAAGCGCTTACGGTCGCCGAGGACCAGCTTCGGCAAGCACAAAAAATGGAAGCGGTTGGCCAGCTCACCGGTGGGCTGGCGCACGATTTCAACAATCTGCTGACCGGTATGATGGGCAATCTGGAATTGCTCCAGCTACGCCTTGCACGGGGCAGGCTCGACGACGCGGAACGTTTCATCCTCGCGGCGCAAGGGGCCGGCCGACGTGCGGCATCGCTCACCCAGAGGCTGCTTGCCTTCTCCCGCCGTCAGACGCTCGATCCCAAGGCCACTGACGTAAACCGTTTGATCGTCGGTATGGAGGATCTGCTGCGCCGAACGGTCGGCCCTACAAACAACATCGAGGTTATCGGAGCCGCTGGTTTGTGGACCGCCATGATCGACGCCACGCAGCTCGAAAGCGCCATACTGAACCTGTGCATCAACGCCCGTGATGCGATGCCGGATGGAGGCCGGCTGACGATCGAAACTGGCAACAAATGGCTTGATGACCATGCTGCGCGCGAGCGGGACCTTCCCGCTGGCCAGTACCTCTCGATCTGCGTGACCGACACGGGGACAGGTATGACACCCGAGACGATCGAAAGGGCGTTCGAGCCTTTCTACACGACAAAGCCGATCGGCCAGGGAACCGGCCTTGGTCTGTCGATGATCTATGGCTTTGCCCGTCAGTCGAACGGACAGGTCCGCATCTACTCAGAGGTGGGCGAAGGAACGACGATCTGTGTCTATCTGCCACGCTACATGGGGGAGGCCCTACTTCCCGAAGAGGAAGAGGCTCTGGCGGCAGCGGCATCCGCAAGCGGCGAAACCATTCTGGTCGTCGATGATGAAGCAAGCATCCGCCATCTCATCGACGAGGTCCTCGACGAGATCGGTTACACGGTCATAGGTGCCGCGGACGGCGCGTCCGGGATCAAGGTCCTTCAGTCCGGTGCCAAGATAGAGCTGCTGATTACCGATGTCGGCTTGCCGAACGGTATGAACGGACGACAGGTCGCCGACGCGGCACGGACCCTGCGACCGGGGCTGAAAGTGCTCTTCATCACAGGATACGCAGAGAATGCCGCGGTCGGTAATGGTCATCTCGAACCTGGCATGGAGCTGTTGACGAAGCCGTTCACCATGCAGGCGTTGGCATTGAAGGTGGCGGACATGATGAAGACCACCACCCAGAGGTCGGATCGTACATCAACCGCTTCACCCCGACGCAGCGACCGAGAGGGCAGTCGATGAAAGTGAAGGCGATCGATCACGTCGTGTTCAACGTGCGCGACGTGGATGCTTCAGCGGAGTGGTACGAGAAGGCGCTCGACATGGAGCGGCATGTTTCATCCTCGGATGACGGTCCAATTCGCATGAGCATGATATTTGGCCCCAACAAGATCAACCTTCGCCCGATATCCGCCTCGCAGGAGGCGTGGTTTACCGCGCGTACGCCGACCTCGGCAGCGATGATCTTTGCTTCCTGACCGATACGCCCCCCGCCGAAGTCGCTGGCCACTTCCGCAACCTCGGCATTGCGATCGAAACCGGCCCCGGCATCAAAAAGGGCGCGCGGGGGCCGATATGTTCGGTCTATGTGCGTGATCCCGACGACAACCTTATAAAGGTCTCGTCGTACCAACTATGACGGGACCGTCAGTTAACATATCGCTAAATAACCAATATGGCCAATAACAACCGTCTATAAAGCATGTTTGGCGTTAGCTCCACCCTGTAATTACGCTATAATTATGCATTTACGTTTCTAGTACATGATAATTTCCTTGCACGTGCTTTATGAAACCATTCTATATCTGTGCGACGGTAATGTGTGGAGATGGATGTGTACGGGGCACACGTCGGTTCATGGTTGGACGTTTTTTCTAATGAGAAGAAGCGACAGCTTGCCGTAGATCAGAGCGGAGCGTTAGCAATGCGCGGCAGCGAGGAGCTTGAGCGCATTGTGGACGTCGTTCGCGATTACTATCGGACGCAGTATGCGGCGATCTCAATCATCGACAAACGCATGCAAACTTTGTTGGCGGAACGTGGACTGGGTGTCACCGAAACCCCGCGAAACACGGCCTTCTGCGCCGTCACGGTTCGGCAGGGCGGGCAGATGCTGGTCATCCCCGATGCGCGCAGCGATCCGCGTTTCGAAGAGTTCGACAGTGTTATAAATGATCCATTCGTCCGCTTCTATGCTGGCGCGCCTATTACTGATCCCGCGGGACTGGCGCTTGGCGCGATATGCGTTGCGGACAGTGAGCCGCTGGCGGGGGACTTTGATCAGTCCCTTCTTGTCATAATGGCTCGCGAAGTCGAACGCGAACTTGCCAGCCGAATGAAGGCGGTAGTTACTCCATTAACGTAAGACCTCAGACGGTATCGGCGAGCCGTTCGGTTACGTCGTTCGACGGCCACCAGCACTCTATGGCCTGTAGCACCTGATAGTCGGACGCGGCAGGCGGGATCGACCCACATCCGGTCATTCGCGCGCCCTTCCCCTCTCCCCAACTCCAGACATTGGTTCATCTCCGCGTAACGCCCGCTTTGGCGCCTGACCTGCGAACTCGAATGTCGCAGCTGGGCGATAGTTTGGCAGGAAGGCTGTCCAAGTTTAGGTT
This sequence comes from Sphingomonas aurantiaca, assembly GCF_003050705.1. Lineage (GTDB taxonomy): Bacteria > Pseudomonadota > Alphaproteobacteria > Sphingomonadales > Sphingomonadaceae > Sphingomonas > Sphingomonas aurantiaca. The sequence continues at coordinate 284,662 of NZ_QAOG01000005.1, forward strand.
TTACTCCCTATGAGCTGCAGACGGCTTTTGCGGGAAGCTTAGGTACGGGATTAGTGGGGACGCTGCGTCGGACTGTAGATGCCAATCCGGGTTCCTCCTTATACAGAACCTGGATTGTAGCGATCGGTGCGGCGGTGAGGATCAGCAGGAAAAGGCCCATCAGTTATTCGTTGGTCTCTAGCGGCTTGACGGAAAACGCTCTCAGTCGGTTTGACACCGAGAAGCCATCATGGTCGCCGCCTTATCGTGAGATAAATCAACGAAATACGCATTACACCGGAACGGACTGACCGTTGCAACGTCGGGCATGCAGTTGATTTAGCGAGGATGCATGACCGGACCGACGTTGGTATTTCTTCATGCCCTCGGCGCCAGCGCGGGAGAGTGGAAGCAAGTTCTTGATCACCTGCCAAACCAAGCGTGCGTAGCGCTAGACCTGCCAGGATTCGGCGCCGCGGCGGAGGCGGGGCATTGCGATGTCGAAGTGATGGCGGACTGGCTGGCGGACGAGATCCGCTCCCGTGCGCTGACCTCATGCGTGCTCGTCGGTCACAGCATGGGCGGCAAGATCGTTACGCTCGTCGCGGCCCGCGCCGCAGCCGGCGAAATCGGCCTGTCAGGCGTACTTGGGGTCGTACTAGTCGCGGCATCGCCACCGTCACCCGAACCGATGGACGAAGAGCGCCGTAACCAGATGATTGACTGGTTCGCCAACGGTCAGATCGCAGGCGTCAATGCCGCGACCTTCGTCGACGCCAATACCGCCAGAACACTGGCCAAACCTCTGCGCGACACCGCGATCGACGACGTGCGACGGTCAAGCCGAGAGGCGTGGCTCGGCTGGCTGGAACGTGGCAGTCGCGAGGATTGGAGCGCCGAGGCTGGACGCATCGCAATCCCGGCGCTGATCCTCGCCGGCGCCGAGGACGGCGATCTTGGCGAAGATGCTCAGCGCCGGCTCAACCTGCCACATTACATCACCGCGGATATAGACCACGCGCGTGCCCACGCTGCGAAGCTGGTCGAGCAGCCAGCTGAACGCAGCCTTCGCCTCGGCTTCAAGGCCTGCCGTCAGGAACGCCTTGATCGTGTAGCCGGCATCCCTGATCCAGGCGTAGCGATAGTCATAATTCTTTGCTCCGCCGATACCTTCCGGGATCGACGTTGTTGCTGCGGCCGCGATGGCGCCAGACGGCGAGTAGAGTAGCAGCTTCAGCGCCAGTGCACTGCGTAGGAATGCCTCGCGGTCTTCACCGAAGTAGGAGACATGCTCGCACCAGTCTCGCCATTCCCGGTCCGATATGTCGATGCGTGCATCAATCTGTTCAATCGTTGGGGCCACCAGCGGCTCGTCACGACCAGCCACGACTGCGACGGTCTGACGCTCGCCGGCAGCCACCGTCACTTCGCCCGTGATGCCTTCGTCGGCCCAGTCACAATGTACCGTGTCGCTGTGAACGAATAGACCAAGGACGCGCTCGACATGGAAAACTGTGTGGCCCCCAATCTTCGAGTGGTACGGACTGACCGTATCGCCTCGCCGACCAGGCTTCATCGTCAGCCTAAAGCGAACAGTGCCATCCAGCCCATCGACCCGCCTCGCCAGCTCGGCCCATGGCAGACGCCCCGCCGTGCCACTGTTGAGAGACTCGGTCAGTTTTGCTCGCCCACTCGGCGTCGTAAAGATCGTCTCGAGTACATTACTGCCCGGGCGATACTGGCGCTCAACCGTGAAGGGGTGATCGGGCTGTAGCGTAAAGCACCCACCATTCTCGCCATCGAGTAATCGGTCGAACAGTGGAGGCGAGTCCATGTTGGGTACGCACCACCAGTCGATCGATCCATCGGCACCGGACAATGCGACGGATCGGCCATCCCCAAGCGCGCCATATTGCTCAAGCGGCAGATAGCCGTCCTTGCGAACGCCGAGTTCGATACGTTCATGATGCTGTGGCAGCAGCCGCTCCAGCATCCCGGTCAACGAAGCTGACGCGGCAGCGCGCGTGACGCACCGACACCCATCAAAGCACCCGCACCCAGCAGACCACCTACCACGCCTAGCTTTAGCATATCGCGCTGACGGCTCGTAAAGAACTCGCGGCGGCTTCCTTTTACCCGGTCCTTGCCGTCGCCGTCGATCTGCGCCGGTCCTGGAACCGCCTCGTCGAGATTGCCAATGCGATCGGGCATCGGATCGCCCTGCTGCTTGTCGAGCATTTCGGCTGCCTCACGATCGGAGAAGCCTGGTGCGACCGACTGCCCGAGCGCCATCATCAGTGTCAAACGCCCAACCCAGAACTCACGTTGAGGATCGCGCGCTGCGGTCCAAATCGCTTCGGCACAGAGGCGCGGGTCGAAAAGTGGATCGGGAATGATTTGCTCACGTCCCGTGTGGGTGCGTGCCCAGCTCGTCTGCGGCGTGTTTACGCCGGGCAGATACACGACGCTGAGCGTGATCTTTGATTTGTCCGAGATCAGCTCCGAGCGCAGCGAGTCCGTAAACCCGCCCACCGCAGCCTTCGCGCCACAATACGCGGCCTGCAAGGGAGCGGCCCGGATCGCGAGGCCGGACGACACCTGGATGATTGCCCCCTGATCCCGCGTACGCATGTGACGCAGCGCGGCAAGCGTTCCGTAGACTTGCGACAGATAGGTTGTGGCGGTGACTCGGGCATATTCATCCGGCGTGATGTCGTGCGCGCGAGCAACCACCGTCGACATGGCGTTGTTGATCCAGGCGTCGATCGCGCCAAATTCGGCGACCACCTTATCGGCGGCCTCGTCGACGGCTTTCGCATCGGCAACGTCTGCCGGGATCGCCAGGACTCGACCACCATGCTGTTCGAGCATCGCCCGAGCCTCATCAAGACGTGTCGGGTCCCTTGCGATGATTGCAACCTGCCATCCGCTACGTGCAAAGCGATCCGCAGTCGCGAGGCCGATGCCGGCGCTCGCTCCCGTTACTACGACGGTCTTCATAAGGTTGGTCTCGTTCCTAACAAAAAGCTTGCTCGACCGCTAAACGCCCAAGTGGCGAACTGGTCGCCGCCTACTGCTTTGCTCTTCAGTTAAATGCGCGGACGCTGCGGCCTTCGATGGTGAGACCCAACAAGGCCGCGCGACCGTCGAGTCATTAAGCTGATGTAGCCAGCGACCAGTTTTGGATTGAAACTCAATCGGAGTTCGGACGGTTACCGCGACCCAGAAGCAGACGTCCCCGCCCCCTGCCCAGCCTCCCAACTACCGCCGCTCGTTCATCTCCGCGTTACGACTGCTTTTGGCGGCTAACCCTGCGAATTCGAATGTCGCGGTTGGGCGATAGTTTAGGATGCAGGCTGTCCGAGTCCGGGTTTTGTGCCCGATGAGCTTTGGACGCCATTTGCAGGAGGTTCAGGCACGGGATGAGCGGCGACGCTACGTCGAACCGTAGGTGCCAATCCAGATTCCTCATTCCACAGAACTAGGATTGTAGCGATGGGTGCGGCGGTGAGGATCAGCAGGAAAAGGCCCATCAGCCATTCGTTGGTCTCTAGCGGCTGCGAGAAGCTACCGCTGGGCTGCATCGACGGGCTAGGTCGCATCGGGCGCCTGCCGGCTTTCCTGGGGTGAAACGGACGGTCCCCAGTCGCTCGGTGGGCAGACGGCCTGATCTGCGAGCGATCGTAGGCGGCGCGTGATTCCTTCTTTCCCAAAACGGAATACGCCTCGTTGATCGCTTTCGCACGAGCAGAAACATCCGCACCATGATTGGCATCGGGGTGATATTGACGGAGCAGCGCTTTCCACGCGGCGTGGATAGTTTCTCGACTTGCCGTCGAGGGCACCCCTAGGACAGAATAATAGTCGGGTGAGAGAGCCATCTAGCCGTTACTTGCGGCTAAAACGCGAAAAAGGAAAGTCCGCCCGTCGCGTGATCTTAACTTCGTCTTCTCAGAGATCCAAAGGGTGGCTTTAGGGGCCAACAGTCGGATGGAAGCGACATTCAAGCAGCGCCCGCCGCTCCCCCAGACGGTCGCTCATTCATCTTCGTCCCGCTCAGCTCAACGGCCACCAGTCACTGTGCCCTGATCCAAATTCCGGATGCGGACGGGACAAAATCTCAACGGTGTCGACTGGTTTACCAAGGGGCTGACTGCATAGAACTTACGCTTCGAGACCGTGCCGCCGTCCCTGCGGATTCAATACGGGCAAGCCTGTTTAGCCGTCAGGGCACGTCGAGCCCGCTTGGCTATCGGGCGGCCGCTCGCTTCGCCGCACCGCCGCCAGCAGCGATCCACTTGTCGATCTTAGCCTCTAGCACCGGCATCGGCAGCGCTCCGGTATCAAGCACCTGCGCATGAAAATCGCGCGGATCGAACTTCGGGCCAAGCATCGCCCGCGCCTTTGCCTTGGTCCCCGCGATCGTCAGCTGGCCGATCTTGTAGGCGAGCGCCTGTCCCGGAATAGCGATGTAGCGTTCGACTTCAGCCGTCGCGTCGGTCCGCGCCATTGGCGAATTCGCGAGCATGTAGGTGACTGCCTGATCCCGCGTCCAACCCTTGGCATGGATTCCGCTGTCGACGACCAGCCGCATCGCGCGCAGCATCTCGTCGTTCAGCCCGCCCATCCGCTGATACGGATCGGTTTCCATGCCGAGTTCCTTCCACAGGCTCTCGGCATAGAGCGCCCAGCCCTCGACATAGGCGGTATTGCCGCCGAACCGCATGAACGCGGGCAGCGCGGTGTTCTCCTGCGCGAGGCTGATCTGGAAATGATGCCCCGGCACGCCTTCGTGTAAGAACAGCGTCTCCATTTCCCACATGTAACGCGAGGGCAGGTCGTAGGTGTTGTAGTAAAACACGCCCGGTCGCGACCCGTCGGGCGTGCCGCCGTTGTACGATCCGGCCGCCTCGGTCTTCTCCTTGAACGCCGGGACCGGCCGGATCTCCAGCATCGTCTTCGGCGTCAGCGAGAATTGCTCGGGGATTAGCTTGGAGATACGCGCCTCGATTCCACGGTAACCGTTGCGCAGCTGGTCCACCGAGCTCGGCTGGAATTGCTTGTTGGTACGCAGGAAGGCGAAGAACGCCGGCAGGTTGCCCTTGAACCCGACCGCCTGTTTCTGCGCTTCCATACCCTTCAGGATGCGCGCGACCTCGGTTAGGCCGAGCTGATGAACCTGCTCCGCGGTCATCGGCAGCGTCGTGTTTTGCCGGATCAGAAAGGTGTAATACGCGTCGCCGCCGGGCAGGGAAGAAAGACCTACCGTGTCGCGCGCGGCGGGCAGATAGACGTTAACGAGGAAATCGCGCATCTGCCGATGCGCAGGTATGATCACGTCGCGAATCTGCGCGGCATAGGCCGCCTTCAGACGCGCCTGGTCCGCTGCAGGGATCGTTGCCGGAAACGTCTTCACTGGGCCGTAGAAGGTCGAGCCCTCGACCCCTTCCGCAATGAGGTTTTCGAACTCCTGGATCATGTTCGTGACGACCAGCTTGGGCTGGACGATCTTGTCCTTCATCCCCTGCCGGAACAGGCCGATCGCGCGGTCGAGGACAACGGCATATTTCGCGTTGCGCTTCAGATTGTTCTCATAGTCGGCGAGCGTCTTGAACGGCGCGGCGCCGTTGCCCGACGCGAAATCAGGATAGAAGCTCTGAAACCCGTTCATATGGTCGATCGGCAGGTCGCGCTGCACCTTCAAGAGCGCGGGCGCAAAACCGGCGAGATCAGTCTCGTTTCGCGTCTTGAAGACGTCATAGGCGATCTGATCTGTCGGGGTCAGCCGGGAACGATCGATTGTGTTCAGGGTCGCGAGGTCATGCTCCACTGCCGCGCGCTCGGCCGCGAGATACCCATCGGTCAGATAGTCGCCGAACTGGTCGGCGTAGCGCAGGTCGCCACGGAAAACCGCCTCGATGGGATGACGCTCCAAGCTCGCCTCATCGCTGTTGTAGAACAGGTGCTTCAAACGCGCGTCGTCTGCGCTCTCACCCGGCTGCACGACCGGCTCGGGTACCGCCTGCCCCCTCGCCGCGGCAGTCGCCAGCGTGGTGGAAAGTAGAGCGGCGAGCATCAGTTTGACGGACAATATGCGGCTCCTTGGGATGCGACGGTGCGAGGGTTAGGATGCGGCCATGGTTCCCGCAAGCGCGCGAGGGTTAACGCGCGCCGTCAAGTCCAAATGGGCCACTGGAGGTCGGATTACCTCGCTTAACGTCGGGTCGGCAGCGAGGTCATCAAGGCAGGTTCCGCAACGAGAATAGCCGGGGGGCTCAGGCCGGCATTTTGGTCCACTATCCCTTCGGACCGATACTTTGAGAACGTCGAACTGCTCAGATCATAGAGAATTGCGAACAGGACCTAGTTGTGGACGTTCACAGGGCAATCTCTGCTTCCCAACTTCAGCCCTTTGCTCATGTCGAGGCGGGGCTCAAGCGGCACGCATTCCCCCTGCCTGACGGCACGCCGAATTTCTCGAAAGGGATCAAATTTTGGGAACGCCCCTTTCTTCCGCTCTATCCTGCTGCTCGTTGTCGTTGTCGTTGTCGTTGTCGTTGTCGTTGTCGGCGCTGTCGATCAATGGGGCCACGGCTTCAAATAAGACGCCGCCAGGAAGGTATGAGATACGAGCCGTTCCACCGGTTTCGTGCGCCAAAACACGCTGAATGAGCTGTGTGCCAAAGCTGGTCCTCGTTGGCGGTTCAACCGGTGGGCCTCCTGACTCAATCCAGGTGAGGTGGAGATCATGTGGCTGCCAGCCGTCCATGACCTTCCAGCTCAGATCAATCACGCCCTCGGCGGTCGATAGCGCGCCGTATTTTGCGGCGTTGGTTGCAAGCTCATGGAGGGCAAGGGCGAAGGCGACGACGAGGCGGGGCGGGAGCTGAAGGTCCTCGCCGGAAAGCTTAAACCTCTGCCCGTCTTCCACCCCAAAGGGGGTAAGGGTACGCTCGACCAGCGCACGCAGAGATGTGCTTTCGAACCTGCCACTGATCAGCAAGTCATTCGCGGCCGACATCGCATGTATGCGTGCTTCCAGCGTCGTGCCGGCCTCCTGCACAGAGGTCGCCCGGCGCATCGTTTGCGAGACGATCGCCTGCAAGGACGCCAGCGTGTTCTTCACCCGGTGGCTTAGCTCATTAGCCAAAAGGGTCCGATGCTCCTCAGCGCGTCTCCGCGCAGTCACATCCTGGGTTGTCCCGACGATTGCCAATGGTGTGCCATCGGCGCGGTAGCTGGCCTGCCCCCGGATCTGTACCCAACGTTCCTCGCCTGCCGGCGTCCGCAAGCGGTACTCGATATCCAGCAGCGATCGGTCGCGTACGGCGCGCTCTATGCCATCGACCTGCATCTGCCGGTCTTCCGGATGGATCGACTCCCGCAGTTCGTCGAGGGTCAGAGGATCGGTCGGGGCACGACCGCATATCCTCTTGCATTCGGCAGATGCCGTCAGCCTGTACGTATCGAGATTGATGCTCCAGGACCCGAGACGGCCGGCATCAAGAGCAAACTGAAGCCGTTGCTCGCTCTCCTGAAGCTCGGCGATGCGGCGCTCTACCTCTGCTTCGAGGGCATCGCGATCGAGCTGAAGATTGACGAGGCGTTCGCGCTCAAGAGTGACGTCGTACTGCGAGGCGAAGAAATAGAGCAGCACCCCGTCGTCGTTAAACACCGGCGAAACCAGCAACCGGTTCCAGAAATGCGTGCCGTCCTTCTTGTAGTTCAGCAGGTCGAGTTCGATCGACTCCCGCGCACGTATCGCGTCTCGAACGCGGCCGACGTCGGCTATGTCCGTGTTCGGTCCCTGCAGAAACCGGCAGTTGCGACCCATGATCTCGCTGCGGGCATATCCGGTCAGCTTCCCAAAGGCGTCGTTCACAAACACAATGGGATTGTCAGGCAACCGGGGGTCGGTGATGATCATCGGCATGCGCGTCGCGCGGACAGCCGAGGCAAAAGGGTCGGACCCGCTATCGCCGCGCGTCAGTTCGCGTACGATCCGCGCTTCTTCCTGGATATCTCGCACACGTCACTCCGTTCGCGCGCTCAACGGGCCTTATGTCGTTGGACGCTACGCGTTTTTAGCTCTTTAATGTCAGTAGGCTAAGATGGCTATTGCGACAAAACTACTGGGTTAACAGCCTGCAAACGACGCCGGCATGGCCCGCAAATACGGCCATGCCGCGGTCGCATTCCAAGAAAACGAGCGTAAAATCCTCGCGGGCCGCAACTCGGCCCATGGCGGGCGGGTTAGAGCTCCATGACCCTTTCAACCGTACCTTACGCGCTCGTTGTCGATGATGATCCGCTCATCATGATGGATACGACTGGCATCCTCGAAGACGCCGGATTCCGCTTCTATGAGGCCATGGATGGCGACGAGGCGAAGCGTGTCTTAGCCACCAACTGGGAAAGCATCGTACTGCTGTTTTCTGACGTCGACATGCCCGGCGACACTAATGGCTTCGCGCTCGCCCGGCATGTCGCTGAACGCTGGCCCACGATCGAGATCGTGATCGCGTCCGGTCATGTTCTACCAAAAGCGGGCGAGATGCCCGAAAAGGCCACATTCATCTCTAAGCCGTTCAACAAGCAAATGGTGCACCAGCATTTGCGGAACATGCTCCCGGACAATAAATTGCCGGAGCCGCTCAAGAGAGCGGTCTGATCAACTGTACAACTCATTGGCGTAGATGAGCTTGAACGGGACAACCAGCGTAACTCTCTAGCGGACAACGATCGAGCCGATGAGGCTATTGCAAGACCAGGCCTAAAAACGCTCTGCAAGTACGAGGCTGAGAGGCTCGGGCTGCTGTCGAGACCCACTTGCGGTCATTCGCGGCCTCTTTCTGGCTCCCCAATTTCTGCCATCCATTCAGGATTGCGGCAGAGAAGGTGCTGAGCCTTGGCCCTGCCCGCTGCCTCGCCAGCTTTCAAAAGGATGATGAGGCGGCAAAGCTTTTACCGACCCATTAACTGGCTGTCGACTGCATAAGCTCTATCGTGATATGATCGGGGCCTGAAACGTAGGCCACCAACGTTCCCTTCCGTGGACCACCCGGGACCGGCAGCGGATTGCCTTTCGCCTTCCATCCTGCTGCTTCGACGCGGGCAATGGCGACGTGAATATCCTTTACGGTCAGACCCAGGTGGGCCGCTCCGATCGATCCCGCGCCGCTGGGCACCGTCCCGTTCTGGAGCCCGTTTGAATATTCCAACAGTTCGACCACGTGACCGTCTTGTGCCTTGACGATCGCCGTTTTCACACTCGGATCATCGACACCTGTCACCTGATTCAGGAAGTCGCCCCCATCTCCGATTGCCGCTCAAGTGTGAAACCGAGCGCTCCCGTCCAGAACCGAACGGCTTCGTCCAAAGACGACACAGCGAAGCCTGTGTGGTCCACGGCAATTACGTTTGCGGCGTCCGTCATTACTGCCCTCTCACTGGTATGCCGGCCGTGCTTACCACGCGACCGTTCACCATAGTAAACCGCTTTCCCAAAACCCTTCCCCGCATAAACTTTCCCAATATGGGCTGGTGGACACGGAGAAACGGAAAGTCTTCGAGCCTCTTAAAGCAGCGGGTTCCAGGATGTGAAAGACCTTGGGAGCAGACGAGCTTGGTCATGCCGCGATCAGGCAACCAGCGGCCGCGGAGACCCAATTACAGGCGTTCGGACCGGCCGTCCCGTTTCCCAGCTTCAGACACTCGTTCATGCCCTTAGGTCTTTGAAAGTTGACGGCGACGTCGCTCACCAAAGCGCCTCGTGGTCATCCAGACCATCAACTGCTCTCAATCTTGTCAAAGCACATTTGCAATCACATGCGCATTGCCGCCACGAAGGCCTGAAAGGCGGCAGTCGGTTGACGTCGGCTAGGATAATAGAGGTGATTCGGGGGCAAGGTGGGTGCCCAGTCGGCCAGCACTTCGACCAGAGTACCGGCGGCCAGTTGCAGCGCGGCATGTGGCAGCGGCAGGCAAGTCACCCCCAGCCCTGCCACTGCAGCGTCGCGCATCACGTCGATATCGTTGGTGATGAAGTCGCCGCGGACTGACCGTTCCACCTTTCGGCCATCCCGCTCGAATTCCCAGCGGTGTACGACGCCAGAGGACGTGTATCGGTAACACAGACAACGATGAGCGGCGATACCGTCGGGATCGACGGGAGCGGGATGATCGGCGAGGTAGGCCGGCGCGGCGACGAAGACGAGCGGCACCGGCGCGCTGATACGGACCGATATCATGTCGGCCTGCAGGGTCTGGGCATGCCGGACCCCGCAATCAAATCGGTCCGCGACGATGTCGACGAACCCGTCGTCGACCACCAGTTCGACGGCGATGTCGGGATAGGCGCGCGCAAAGTCGGCCAGCCGCGGCAGGATGGCGTAGATCGCCGCGACCCGGTGCGCGCTGACCCGGATCCGCCCCGCCGGCCGTTCGCGGGCATTGTCGAGATCGGCCAGCGCGCCCGCGACCGAGGCGATCGCCGGCCTCAACCGCACCAGCAGTTCCTCGCCTGCGGGCGTCGGCGCCAGCGACCGGGTGGTACGGTCGAGCAGCCGGACGCCCAGTTTCGTCTCAAGCGACCGCATCGCATGGCTCAAGGCGGAGGCGGACAATCCAAGACGCGTTGCCGCTCGTGCGAAGCTGCCAGCCTCGACGATAGTTTCGAACACCGCGAGACCGGACCAGAGATCACGATCCATTCCTGAACATCCTTCAGCAACCCATGCGCCGCAGACGATCTAATCCTCGGGCGGTCCGGCGTCCATCTGGAGGTAACACAACGCAGGATGCCACCATGACCCTCGACACCTATCTCCCGCTTGGCCGCTCCGGCCTTCTCGTCAGCCCGCTGGCGCTTGGCACGATGACCTTCGGTACGCCGCGATGGGGTCTGGACGAGAGCGGCAGCCGTGCGGTGTTCGATCGCTACACTGATCTCGGTGGAAATTTCATCGACACCGCAGACGTTTATGCAGGCGGGCGATCGGAAGAGATGGTCGGCAGTTTCGTCGCCGCACAATCGTCGCGCGATCGGCTGGTGATCGCGACGAAATCGGGGTTTGCGACCGGTCATGGCTATCATGCAGGCGGCAATGGCGCGCGCCACATTCTAGCGTCCGTCGAAGGATCGCTCCGCCGCCTCCGGACGGACTTCATCGACCTGTACTGGGTGCATGTCTGGGACGGCGTCACCCCCGCCGAGGAACTGCTGCGGACGATGACCGCGCTCGTTGCAGCGGGCAAGATCCGCTATTGGGGCATATCCAACACACCGGCCTGGTACGTCGCCGAACTTGCGACGCTGGCGCGAGTCCAGGGGGATCCGGCGCCGATCGGTCTGCAATATTTCTATTCGCTGGTCGAACGCGGGGTCGAAGCCGAGCATCTGCCGCTCGCGCGATCGGCGGGCATGGGTTTCGTGCCCTGGAGCCCCCTCGCCTATGGCATGCTCACCGGCAAATATGACCGCGCGACCGTCGAGGCGGGTCCGAAGCGCGCGGGCGGCGTCCCCAACCAGGCCGGGCAGGACGACACGGCGCGGCCCGTCGACGACAAGCGTCTCGATGGCGACAATCCGTTCGGCGACACGTTGTTCACCGAGCGCAACTGGCAGATCGTCGACGAACTGAAGCGCATCGCAGCAGAGATTAACGAGACGCCGGCGCGCGTCGCGCTGTCCTGGGTGGTCGGGCAGCCCGGGGTTGCATCAACGCTGCTGGGCGTGAGCCGGGCGGAGCAGGTAACCGACAATGTCGCCGCACTCAGCCTCACCCTGCCACCCGAGCACCGTGCGGCTCTCGATGCGGCGAGCGGTGGCAACCTGCCGTTTCTTTACGGCCTGTTCGCCCCTGCCGTGCGCAATCAAGTCGTCTTCGGCGGCGGAGACGTTCGAAGCTGAAACTTCATCCTCGAGCCGGCAGCCAGAGCCTAAAGTCTGCGCCTGGGCCGGCTCCAATCGACGAGCCTGGCGTTTGGGGCCCTTCGGTCAGCTGCAAGTTCAGTCGCTGCACGCCGGCACGGACGGATATCATGCGGATCGGAATCATCGATGCGGGGATGGCAGGCCTGTCCTACGCCCAAGCGCTCCGTCATCAGGACCACAATGCCATTGTGTTCGATAAAAGCCGCGGGCCCGGTGGCCGTATGTCTACCCGTTGCATCGACACGCCGCTGGGTGATGTTGCGTTCGATCAAGGCGCGCAAGGGCTGGACGGCGCGCGCGCCTGACGAGGATTTCGCGGGGGCCGCCGAAGAATGGAACAAGTGGTTCGACGCCGATCCTTCAGCACGGCAAGGCGCCAAGATGCCAGTGCGGATCGCTGGAATGAAAGTGCCGATTGCGATGATCGCTGAAGCCTAACATGACTCGCCGAACTGCTACGCTGCGCTCAGCATTGGCACCATTAGACCCAGTTATGGACATTCGCGGGCAACTCTCTGCCGTCCGGTTTCGGACATTCGTTAATCAGATCTCTGCGGTACGGCATGTTACGCTCTAAGCGCGGGATATGGGTTCTCCAGCCAAATTCTTTCGCCCGATCATAGACAGACTGCGGAATGTGATCGACCACCGAGGTCGGTCCATCTCGACAATACTGTGTTCCCATTCGTGGCGAGCAGCTCCGCTTAATTGGTAAGCGGCGCGGGGATCGAGCGGGGCAGTAGCCCGCTCGAAGCCACCTTTGCACCGGCGTCTGAAGCGCATCGTCGCAGACTCGCCGAGCGATATGCCGATGACATCCTCATATACCGGTCGATCACAGTGCCAGCCGATGCCTGCGCCAGGATCATACCGGATCAGCAGTGCCTGAACGAGAAGGGTCGGGTCCAGCTGGGCAAAACGTGCCGCGCGGTCCCTGATCGAAAGCAGCCAATCGGGAAGCGGTTCGGCAGCCACCGGACGTCCCGCCTCGAAATCATAACTCCACCCGAATGACGTGGTGAGGCGCCTGCCGGTCCAGCCCTGGAACTTGAACGGGGTCGGATCGGTCGCATCGATCCGCGCGATCAGTGCCCGCTCCTCGTCCCGATCAAGGAAGTCGGGACATGCACGAAGCCCAGGTAGTACCGGCATATCGAAAAGGTCGAGCATCATGCTGCCGCGGCCTCTTCGAAGATCGGCAATTGCTCCACTTCTGCCGCCGTCGCCTCGGCAAAGTTCGACACCGTTACGCCAACGAGCCTGATCCCCTTGGCCGCGGGAAGAACCGAGCGCAAGAGATCGATCGCCGCCTGACGCAACTGATCGTGGTTCGTCACAACCGACGGTTGGCTGCGGCTCCGCGTGATCTGCTGAAAATCGGCGTATTTGATTTTCACAGTGACCGTCCGGCCGAACGCTTGGCGCCGTTCGCACCAGTTCCAGACATCGTCCGCCATCCGCAGCACCCCGGTTTCGATCTCGCTCTCGTCCGTCAGATCGCGGTCGAACGTCGTTTCCGAACCTGACGACTTGCGAACCCGGTTCGGATTGACGGAACGCGTGTCCCGCGCACGAGCGATGCCGTAATACCATTCGGCGGAACTGCCGAAATGCCGCCGCAGGAAGTCCAGCGACTGTGCGCGAAGATCGGCTCCCGTCTCGATACCGAGCCGCTTCATCTTGGCCGCGGTGACAGGACCGACGCCGTGAAACCGGGCGACCGGCAACGTTTCGACCCAGGCCGACCCCATGTCCGGAGTGACCGCAAACTGACCGTTCGGCTTGCGGTGATCGGACGCGATCTTCGCGAGGAACTTGTTGTACGAAATCCCCGCGGATGCCGTCAGTCCGGTCTCGCGGAATATGTCCGCACGGATGGCTTTCGCGGTGAGCCACGCCGTCGGCAGGCCCACCTTGTTGTAGGTGACATCGAGATAAGCCTCGTCCAGCGATAACGGCTGGATCAAGGTCGTGTAGCGCGAGAATACCGCGTGAATTTGTCGAGACACCCGCTGGTAAACTTCGAAGCGTGGCGGCACGAATATCAGGTTCGGACAGCGACGTTGTGCCGTCACCGAAGGCAAGGCGGACTTCACCCCGTATTCGCGCGCCTCATAGCTGGCGGCCGCGACGACGCCACGAGCCCCCGCGTGGCCGACCGCAACCGGCTGGCCTCGGAGCGCCGGATTGTCCCGCTGCTCCACGGAGGCAAAGAAGGCGTCCATATCGACGTGAATGATCTTGCGGCTGGGCTCGACGACCATGGTCGAGCGGAATATCGCAAAACGAACGAATGGGGAACACTGTTTCTGGCGTGTGTATCCCACGCCGCGTCGTCAGCTCGAACGAGACCTCGATCGGACATGTTTGTGCAACATGGATTATCTTCGCCAGCTCCAATTCCATATCCCATTGAGCCAATGGGATTTGAGTCCATTCTCCCGGAGCGTGAGCCTGAAGAGGACACGCTGAAATGACAAATGGGGGCAGAATGCTAGTATCCGTGCGATCCGGCTTTTTAATTCTTACGACCGTAGCCCTGCCCTGCCCCTTGCTGGCACAAACGGTGCCCGTGGACGTGCCATCAGCCCCCGCGCCTGCCGAAAGTGCGGATGCTTCCGGCGACATCGTCGTCACGGCGCTCCGTCGCCAATCGACGGTACAGACCACGCCAATCGCCATCTCGGCGCTGGGGGAAGGCCAGTTGGCCAAGCTCGGCGCGACGACCATTGCCGATATCATTCGGCAAGTCCCGGGACTGCAGCTGACGGAGAGCGATTCAGGACGCACGCGCGTTTCGATCCGCGGCGTTCAGGCGGCCGGCGAAAGCACTGTCGGGCTGTATTACGGCGAAACGCCGCTGACCGGTCCTTCCGGGACGAATTCGGACCCCGCCGGAAACACGCCGAACCTCAATCTCTTCGATGTCGAACGCGTCGAAGTCCTGCGCGGACCGCAGGGTACGCTCTACGGATCCGGATCGATGGGCGGCACTCTGCGCGTGCTGTTCAACCAGCCCGATGCGAGCAAATACGAAGGTACCGCGGAGCTGCAGGCGACCACCACGCAGAACGGCGGCATCGGCTATTTCGTGAAGGGTGCGCTCAACGTCCCGATCATCGCGGACAAGCTCGCGCTGCGCGTCGTCGGCTACCGCGAGCGGCAAGGCGGTTATGTCGACTACACGCTGCTCGATCGTAAGAACACCAATCGCGCAACCCTCGAAGGCGGTCGCGTCATGCTGGGCTTCACGCCGAGCGACGATGTTTCCATCACCGCGACCGCGTTGCTGCAGACCCAGAATATCGACGGCACCGCGCAGTATAACTCGGTCCTCGGGCCGTTCCGCGCGGACTTCCAGATATTCCAGCCGTGGCACGACAAGCTGCAACTCTACAACGGCGTCGGGCGGTTCAATCTAGGCTTCGCGACCCTGACGACTAGCGCGTCCTGGTATCGCTGGAACGTCGAGAGCACCAACGACAACAATGCCGCGTTCGCCAGCGTCGTTTCAGGCGCACGGTGGTGTCCGCTCTACACCCGCGTCGCGCTGGGCATTCCCACGACGACCTGTACCCCTGCACAACGTACCGCATATCAGGCCTATGCCCGGTCGAAGGCACCGTTCGGTGCCTACCAGCCGCGCTATGTCCGGAACTTCATCCAGGAAGCACGGCTCGGCTCGAACGGGAATGGCCCACTCAGCTACACCGTCGGCGTGTTTCACGAGGATCGCTTCGACCGGGTAGACACCCGGCCCTTTGCCGGCGACCCGGTCAGTGGAGGGCAGCGCGATCCGGTCGACAATCTGGGCGGTCGCAACATCCTGACCAGCGTCAAGCAGACCGCGTTCTTCGGCGAAGTCGGTTACCGGTTGCTGTCGCCGCTGACCCTGACGGTCGGCCTGCGCCACTTCGATTATACCAAGACCGTCGGCGGCGAGTATCTCGGCTACAACTTCACCAACGGGCAGGAACCGCGCCCCTATGAGGAAACCAAGGCCAATGCCAAGGGCTGGGTAAAGAAGTTCAACGCCGAACTGCGCGTCACGCGTGACGCCCTGGTCTACGCCAACGCAGCGCAGGGGTTTCGTCCCGGCGGCGCCAACAACATTCCCAATCTGCCGGCGCAGTATCTCGTCTACCGTCCGGACTCGCTGTGGAATTATGAGCTCGGCGCGAAGACGTCGTGGTTCGACCGGAAGGCAACGCTCAACGTCGCGATCTATCGGACCGACTGGGACGAGGTACAGACCTCGGTATCGACGCTCCAGCAGGGCGGTGGCAATTTTAACTTCATCTACAATCTCGCCGGCGTTCGGGTCGAGGGTGTCGAGGTCGAAGCAATCGTTCGCCCCGTCCGCCACCTCACCATCAATGGCAGCGTCAACTACAACGACGCCAAGCTGACCTCGGACCAGGTCGATTCCACCGGGTTCATCAATGCTCCCGGCCGCATCGGCGATACGCTTGCGTACATCCCGAAGACGACGGCGTCGGCTGGTGTCGAGTATTCCCCGCCCCTGACGGATACGCTGACGGCTCTGGTACGGTTCGACTGGACCTATACCGGGCGGATGAACACCGAATTGCGAGAGACCAATGCGTTCTATCGCGAGATCGGCAACTTCAGCATCTTCAACGCGCGCATCGGCGTCGATGCGCAGAACGGGCTTGCTGTTTCGCTGTTCGCGAACAACGTCTTCAACAAATACGGCCTGAACCGGGTTGCCTCCGCTACCGGCGTACCGGACTATTACGTCAGTTCGCGACCCCGGACGATCGGCATCAACGCCCGCAAGAGCTTCCGAAGACCACCTGCCGGGTCGACGGCGTCACCGTTCCCGGCCCTTTACCCAATCTCATCGACCAGGAAGACATAGCATGAAGCACATTGCGCCTGCCCTGATGGCGACCGTCGCCCTGATCCTGCCACTCGCTGCGACCGCTCAGGGAGCAACGGAACGTCCCGATCGAACGGCCTTTCGCAGCCTTTACAAGGAACTGGTCGAGACGAACACGACCTCGTCGGTCGGCGACTGCACGAAGGCCGCGCAGCAGGTTGCGGCCCGGCTGCGCACGGCCGGCTTCACCGACCGTGATCTCACACTGTACGTGCCAGACGGCCGCCCGCGCGACGGGGGCCTCGTAGCGACCTACGCAGGATCGAACGCCAAGGAGCCAGCGCTGCTGCTACTCGCGCATATCGACGTCGTCGAGGCCAAGCGCGAGGATTGGGTCCGCGACCCCTTCACGCTGATCGAGGAGGACGGCTATTTCTACGCGCGCGGTAGTAGCGACGACAAGGCTCAGGCTGCGATCTTCTCGGACACGCTGATCCGCTGGAAGCAGTCGGGGTTCAAGCCACGCCGTACCGTGAAACTCGCGCTGACCTGCGGCGAAGAAGGGACGAACGAACGCGTGCTCAATGGTGCTGGCTGGCTGGTCGACAACCGGCCGGAACTGGTGAAGGCCGGCTTTGCGTTCAACGAAGGCGGCGGTGGCCGAACGGCACCTGGCGGAGGCCCGGAGACGCTCGGCGTCCAAGTGTCGCAGAAATCGCCGCGCAACTTCAACCTCGAGGTCACCAACCGCGGCGGACACAGTTCGCAACCGCAGCCAGATAACGCGATCTATCGCCTGGCTGCGGCTCTCACCAAGGTCAGCACACTGCAATTCCCCGTAAACCTCAACCCCGTCTCGACGGCGTATCTGGCGCAGGCCGGCGCCCTGCGGAAGGATGCCATCGGGGCTGCGATGGTCCAGCTTTCGAAGCAGCCGAACGACGCGCAGGCTGCAGCGCTGGTATCGTCGGACCTGAGTCTGAATCCTCTGCTCCGCACGACCTGCGTGGCGACCCTGATCGATGGTGGGCATGCCGCCAATGCCCTGCCCCAGCGCGTCACAGCCTCGATCAACTGTCGGATTGCCCCTGGCGAGACCGCGGATCAAACAAAGGCTGCCATCGAGCAAGTGATCGCTGACCCGCAGGTGCAGGTGCTCCGCAGCAAGATCCAGGAACGCCCTGTCGCAGTGACACCGCCGCTAGACCCCGCGATACTCAAACCGATCGCGGCGATCGGCGCGAAACACTTCCCAGGCATTCCCGTAATCCCGACGCAGTCGGCAGGGGCAACGGATGCAACGTACCTGAGCAAGCTAAACATCCCGACCTACGGCATTCCCGGGCTGTGGAACGATCCTGCGACGGCTGGCACGCATGGACTGAACGAGCGCATCTCGTCGGATGCCCTGTATCGTGGTCGCGACTACATTTATGATGTTGCGACCTACTTCGCATTACATTGAGAGACAGAAGGTTCAACGTGAACGGGCAGCGCAACACGGTCACGTTCAACATTTAATCTAGAACGAGACGCAGGTTTTTCTAACTCCGTTATTTATGAGAAGGGAGAATGCGCCGTTTAAAATAACTTGGCGACTAGGATGGTATTTTGCGTGACATCTGATCGCTCTGATCTCAACCGAAACCCAAGATAGAACGGCTTGCCGCGTATCTCAGAAGCTGCATTGCACCGCTGACCCGAAGAAGGCAGCTTACGTGATTGCAGAAAAGGAGACCGGATTGTGTCTGTTGCTGTCTTGGAAAGCCATCGACTGTCGCTCATCGCGCTCGTCCCCGACAAGGCCGTCTCCATATTCGAACGGTTCCGGGAGTTTCCGCGGTTTGGCGATGCGCAGCATATCGCTGTTCGCAGCCGTACCGCTGCTGAGCGAACGGCGCTGGCGGCGCGGATCGATGCCGCCGTATCGGCATCCGATCGTGCCGTCATGCTCCTGGCGCAGGGCAGTGCCTGCGCGGCAGCCGCATGGTGGGCCCGACTGTCGCCGAAAGCCTATACCGCGAACGTTGCCGGTGCCTTGTTGGTCGCCCCCGAAGGCACGAGCTTGGACCACCGTAACTTCGCGGCGCCAAAAATCGGCTTGCCCTTCCCATCGATCGTCGTCGGCGCCGATGACGAAGCGCAGCGCCTGGGCGTGGAATGGGGCAGTCGCCTCATCGATGGCCCACTCCTGAACGCCGCGACGGCGCCGACCAACCGCCTGCGCGCCATCATCGAACGCTTCACCTCGGCTGTCGTCGAGCGCGACGTCGTTGCCGCGTATCGCATCATCCAGGCAATCGGGGACGCCTAGCTGGACGCCGGCTGCCCAGTAAGACCTGCCGAACGTCAGGCAATGTGAGCGCTCTGTCGAAGATCATACTTCGTGTTTGGGGTCGGCGGGCCCGCGTATCTTCGTGACGAAGCAAACCTATCCCAGCCGCGCACCTTTGCTTGCTTTGAATTCCCATCACTCTGGGGGATGTTAGCATCAGCCAAGGAGTTGGATATGCGTAATCTCTTCGCAAGGATGTCCGTCATCGAGTGGCCCACGCTCACGGTCGCGGCGCTGATCTACGCCAGCTGGATCGCGCTTACCGCGTTTCACGCGCAGGTTCCGATGCCCGTACTGATCGTCCTCGGCGGATGGTTTATCGCCTGGCAGGGATCGCTGCAGCACGAGACGATCCACGGCCATCCGACCGGGATCGGCCGGATCGACAGTGCAATTGGATTTGCCCCCTTGTCACTCTGGCTGCCGTATCGGCTGTATCGTCGAAGCCATATTGCGCATCACGGTGCCGAGGTGATCACCGATCCCCGACACGATCCTGAATCGCGCTACCACCTCTCCCGACACGACGCCCTCATCGCCTCGCTACAATCGACCGTGGTTGGCCAGATGATCTTCGGCCCGGCATTGTCGATCGGCCGATTCCTATTCAGCGAGGCGCGCCGCGCCGTTCGCAACCCTGTTGCTGTCGCGCGGGACTGGGTGCCGCATCTGATCGGCGTAGCTGCGATCTTGTGGTGGCTGGATCATGTCGGACTGAGCCTCGCCAAGTATGTGCTGGCATTCGTCTATCCGGGCACCGCGCTGACGATGCTGCGCTCCTATGCCGAGCATCGTGCCGACCTCACGAGTCCCGGACGCGCCGCCATCGTCGAGCGCGGCGGCCTGTTCGCGCTGCTGTACCTCAACAACAATCTCCATGCCGCGCATCACGAACGGCCGGGGCTCCCCTGGTATCGCCTCCCGTCCTATCACAGCAGTCACCGTGACCGGTTCGTGGCGCAGGGCGCGCCGGTCTATCGCGGCTATGGTGAGATCGTCCGGCGTTTCGCGTTTCGATCGCATGACGACATGCTCCATCCTGGTGCCCGGCAACATACCGCATGAGCCGCCTGGTCGCATCGCTTGGAATGTACGATCATCCGGCGCAGCAGTCCGCCAACGACCGGATCTGGTCCGAGATCGTCCGCATCCTGCGCAAACGGGGGGTCGACCGCATGCCCGACGTCCTCGACCGGGCGCGCCACGTCCATGATCTCTGGCGGGACCCGAACCTGCTGTTCGGGCAAGCGTGCGGCTACCCGCTGATCGCCGACGATAGCCTTGCTCTTCAAGTGATCGCCTTACCGATCTACGATATGCCGGGGTTCACAAGTAGCGACGCGACACATGCCAGCGTACTGGTGGCGCGCGCGAACGATGGACGGAGGTCGCTGGTCGACTACCGCGACACCCGCGCCGCAATCAACGATCCGCAGTCGAACACAGGCATGAACCTGTTCCGCGCGACGTTAGCGCCGATAGCCGAGACCAGTGCCTTCTTCGCTCGCGTTGTGCAGACCGGATCGCATCGCGGCAGCATCGCGGCGATCGCCGCAGGGAGCGCGGATATCGCGGCGATCGACACCGTCACCTACGCGACGCTTGTGCGTCACGAACCAGATCTGACCGCCCCCCTCAAGATCGTCGCCCGTAGCCCGGCCTCTCCGACGCTGCCGTTCGTGACGTCCGCTGCGACGGGCGTCGAGACGATCGCAGCGCTGCGACTTGCCTTGCAAGAGGTCATGACGGACCCACGCCTTGCGGAGGCTCGTGCCAGCCTCGGGCTGGCGGGGATCATCACCGCGAATTTCGACGCGCTGGCCCCGATCCACGCGCTGCAACAAACGGCGATCCGCTTCGGCTATCCGAACCTGCGATGACCACCCCGCCCCGTCATCAGGCGGCTAAGCTCGGTTGCGTCATCGTGAGCCTGTCCGGCACCCGCCCTGCTTTGCAGCACATCGATGCTGGAAGCGAAGAAGTGTTTAGACCGGAATGTCACCGCGTATCGTTACGCGTTCCATCCTGCGACGCGCAGGCCAATAGTCTGCGACGGGATAGTGCTGCGTCGCCCGATTGTCCCAGATGACGACCGCGTTCGCCGACCATCTGAAGCGAACCTGATATTCGGGCACCTTGAACCGATCGAGCAGATACCCGAGCAATTCTGCACTCTCAGCCTCATCCATCCCGTCGATCTGACTGGTGAAGCTCGCGTTGACGAACAGGACCTTCTCACCCGTTTCGGGATGCACGCGGACGATTGGATGGTGCTGAGGCGGATAGTCCTGAGCGAACGCCGCCCGTTGCTCGGGCGCGATCCGGTCTCCGAAATCGAAGAGCAGGTCATGCGTAGCGGTCAGCCCTGCGATCCGGGATTTCACGTCATCGGGAAGCCCAGCGTAGACAGCGGCGGCATCGGCCCACAACGTATCCCCACCAATCTCCGGGATCTCACGGGCGCGCAACACCGCCCCCATCGAGGGTGCGGCGCGGAAGGTTACGTCCGCATGCCACTTGTCGAGCGTCTGGAAGCGCTGGTTGCCGGCGTTGTCCTCGACGCGTCCCTCCGATCCACGAATGTCGAGGATCTCGGGATATCCCGGCACATGCTTGATGACCGGGTGACCTTCAAGGTCACCCCACACCTTGGCCAGCGTCAAATGCTGTTCATGGGTGAGATCGAGATCCCGAAAGAACAGGACTTTGTAGCGCAGCAGCAGAGTGCGTAGGGCGGCGGCCATTTGAGCATCGATCGATCCGTCGATGCGCAAGCCACCGATCTCCGCACCCAGGATCGGACCGGATGGTGCGACCGATAGACCCGCGCTGTCGGTCACATCCGCTGGAACCAGCGTTTCCCGTTCGATATCAGCCAAAGCAATCCTCCAACGACGATCAGAACACCCAGCCGCGCAAGCTCGGCCGATGCCACAACGAGCAGCGCCCCACACACCAGGATCACGCAGGTGGCGACTGCGGCTCCAAGGGGCAAGTGAAAGCGCGCTTCCGGAATGCCGCGCTGGCGACGAAGACGCAGCAGCGCCGCGGCGCACCCCATGAAGATCAGCAACCGTGATGCGCTTGACGCTGCGATGCCCGTGACGAAATCGCCTCCGAGCGCCAGAAAAACGGCGACGATGCCCGTCGTCACGATGGCCATGTCCGGCGTCCCCCTGCCTGACGCGATGCGGCCGAATATCGCCGGCAATTGGCGGCTTTCCGACAGCGCGAGCATAAGGCGCGGCGCCGTGATCCATTGGCTGACGAGCGTACCGAGCACGATCACCGCCGCGGCAAGCTCGGCGCCGCGCGCGACCTCGCTCCCAAACAGACGACCGAGCAGATCTCCGACAGGACGCTCGCTCAGCGCGAGGTTCGGCACGCCGCGCCAGCATGCGGCAATCACGCCTGCATACAGCGCGGTGACCACCGCCATACCGGCAAGCAGGGCGAACGGAACTGCGCGGCGCGGGTCTACCACCTCACCTGCGACCGCGGTTGGTCGTTCGAACCCGACGAATGCGAAGAACATCAGGATCAGCGCCGTTACGGGCTGTGCAGCTGTAGAGGGTAAGGTAGCGGGAGCCGCTGATGTGGTAAGGCCAGCGATGGCCACCCCCGCCAGCAAACCGAGCTTGAGGACGGTCAACGCACCGCTCGCGATTGCCGAGCGCCCCATGCCTGCACAGGTCAGGACGGTGAGTCCGAGTCCCGTACCGACCACTATCATGGTGTGTGCGTCAGGTGCCACCATGGTCGCGAAGAGGTTGAGCAAAGACGCTGCAGCCAAGACGGTCGCCGCCCACAAGAGCCAGCCTGCCGCGAACCCCGCGACCGGACCGAAGGCCGCCGTGCAATATTCGACAGGGCCCCCGCTTCCGTCCATGCGGCTGCCAAGCTCCGCAAGGCATAGCGCGGCCGCTAACGCGAGGATGGCTGCACCGGCTACGACCAAACCGGTGGAGGCGCCGGCAAGCGCGTAGACCTTGCCTGGCAGTCCGAGGATCCCTGCACCGACGACGCAATTTATCGTAAGCGTCGTCAGCCCCCACCGCCCGAGCGAGCGAACGAGACCGACCCGGTCTGGACTGACGACCTCATTCGCGTCTTTCGAACCCGGTCTCATCACCGATCCGTCTCGAGCGCGGCCAGGTCGCTGTCGGGGAACAAAGCGTCGATGAACCCGAATTTCGTCATGTCGGCAATCCGCTGCGGATACAGCACGCCGTTCAGGTGATCGAGCTCGTGCTGGACGACCCGTGCGTGAAAACTCCGGGCCTCTCGTACGAGCTCGCGACCGTCCTCGCCGATGCCACGGTAACGAATGTGCGTCGAGCGGGGCACCGATCCTCGCAGGCCCGGGATCGAAAGGCATCCCTCCCACCCCTCATCGGTCTCGTCGGTCAGGATGTCGACCTGCGGGTTGATCAACGTGGTCTTCGGCACCGGTGGTTCGTTTGGATAGCGCGGGTTGTCGTCGAAGCCGAAGACCATGACGCGCAGCTCAACCCCGATCTGCGGCGCTGCCAGGCCGACGCCGTTTGCCGCAGCCATCGTATCGTGCATGTCAGCAATAAGCTTTCTCAACTTCGGGTCGGCGAGGTCGACCACCGGCCGCGCAATGCGGAGAAGGAGCGGATCCCCCATCTTCAAGATCGGCCTGATCACAGCAACACCACCAGCTTGGTGACCATCTCTCAGCCCTCACCCACTCGATTGCCTGCAACCTGATCTGCAGGATGAAAATCATGCCATGCCAGGCACCGAAAGCCGAGCGATGCAGCGCAAAACAAAAGCTCTGTCCACAATCCCCACTGTCAGCATAGGGATATCGCCATACAGGGCAAGCAGCAGCAAACGCTGACATAAAGGGGTATCATGGCAGCACATCCGTCATCGACGACGCGCGCGCTCTCGGCGCTTGCATTGATTGCCGGCATGGCAGCTTCGCCAGTTACCGCGCAGTCGATCGCGCAGTCGCCCAACGCGGCTGAAGCCGCCCCTACGGACGACGTCGGCGAGATCACGGTCACCGCTCGCCGCCGGGAAGAGAGTCTGCTGACCACGCCGGTTTCCGCGACGGTCCTGTCGGGCAGGAACCTCGTCCAGCAGAACATCCGCAACTTCCAGGATCTGCGCGGCGCCGTGTCCAATCTCGAACTGGTACCCCTGCTGTCCGGCGGCACGAGCTTCACCATTCGCGGGATCGGACAGACGTTCAATCAGGTCAATTCGGACACAAAGGCCGGCTTCTACGTCGACGAGATGTACGTCAGCCGGCAGGAAGGCAACGACCTTCACTTCTACGACGTCGCGTCGCTGCAGGTCCTAAAAGGCCCGCAGGGAACGCTGTTTGGTAAGAACACGACGGCAGGCGCGGTGTTGCTCACGACGCAGCGTCCGACCGATCGGTTTGAAGGCTATGCGCAGGTCCGCGCTGGCAGCTTCAGGCGGATCGATACCGAGGGTGCGCTCAACGTGCCGCTGACCGATGGCATCTATGCCCGGGCAAGCTTTCGCACGCAGAGCGTACGCGGCTATATCAAGCACGTTCTGGACGACGACCGCAGCGGGAACGTCAACAGTCAGTCGGGCCGCCTTCAGCTGCGTGTCGACAAGGGCGGGCCCCTCACGATCGATCTGCTCGGCGAGTATAACCGGTCGAAGACTGATGGCGGCGCGACCATACCCGTCGGCTGCCTTTCCACGGCGGGATACATTCAAAACTACGATGCCCTGCACGCCGTCCCCTATTGCACGGCCTATCCCGTGTTGGGGAAGGACTACACCGTCTATGGCGGCGCCACTCTCCTCGCGCCTACGAGCGCGGCCGTGACAGACATCGCGCGCGGTGGCGATGCAGGCGGTATCTCTCGTTATGCGGGCCGCGGCCCCTTCAACGACACCGACGCAACGACACTAAACGGCCGTCTCGGATATGATCTGGGCGGCGGCATCGCCCTGCATTCGATCACCGCGTATCGCCGCTCGCACGCCCAGTTCTACACGCCAGTGAACAACGCCCCGAACGACATCTACGCGGAATATGATGACACTCGCAGCACGCAGTTCACGCAGGAGCTTACGATCGGTGGTACCATCCTGGACGACCGCCTGACGTTTCTCGCGGGCGCCTTCTATTTCCAGCAGAAGACCGACTTCCTCCAGGATACCGGACCCGACTGGATCGATCCGCTTGGCTACGTCTACGACGCCTCACTCAAGTATCGCAGCTACGCAGCCTTCGCGCAGGCGTCGTACAAGATCACGCCGAAACTTGAGGCCACACTCGGCGGGCGCTACACCTATGATCGCAAAACGGGCTCCAGCTATGTCTTCTTCGCCGGCCGGGAGAACACGTTCCTCTACAACGGCGTGCCGACGCAGTGCGGCTATTTCAGCGGTGATTTTCTCGGAGGGATCGCCAACTGCGGTGGTGCCCCATTCACAGCGCGCGATACCGATCACTGGGACGGCTTCGATCCGAAGCTTCAGCTTTCCTATCGCTGGTCCGACACGGTCTTCACCTATCTAACTGCCGCACACGGCTACAATTCCGGCGGCTTCAACCAGCAATTGGGCGGCCCTTCAGCCGACGGACGCTTCCCGTCTTCCTACGACCCCGAAAAGCTGTGGTCATACGAAGCCGGCGTGAAGCTCGACCTTCTCGATAGGCGAGCAGTAATCAACCTTTCCGGCTTCTATCAGAAATACACCGACATCCAGGCGAGCGTGAACGTCCTGGTCGGCAACGTCTCTACGCGCCAGGTTCAGAGCGCGGCGTCTGCTCACGAGGCAGGGTTCGAAGGCGAATTCGTGCTGCGGCCGGTGCGGGATCTGACGGTACGGGGCAACGTCTCGTATCTGACGCAGGGCTATGACAGCATTCGCCCGAACGCCGTAACGCTAACGCTCGATACGCCGGTCAATTCCGCACCGAAATACACCTACAGCGCGGCCGTAGCCTATGATCTGCATGTTGGAGGTGGGCTTGTGACACCCAGTGTCGACGTACGCGGTGTTGGCAAGAAGCCCGCGTGTCAGTCGGGTGCCGACTATGTTTGCCGCTTGCCGGCTTATGCACTGGTTGGATTCCGGCTCGACTATTCGCCTGACGCGGACGGGCGCTGGCGGATCGGCGTTTACGGGACCAACGTCTTGGACAAGGTGACGCAGCAGGCCCGTACGGGGTATTTCGGCGGCTTTGGCATTGACCGATATACACCCGGTCGGCCGCGGGAGTTCGGTGTCGAAAGTTCGTTGCGGTTTTAAGAGGGTTATGTCGACGAGCCCGGACCGAGCCCACCAAGAAACCGCAATGTTCCATGACCCAGCAGCAGTCACCTGCGGGCGGTTTTCAGCTCCCCAACTTCCGCCATTTATTCACGCTGCGACAACGACCGCTGCATAGACGTTACGACCCTCACGTTGAAGGGCTCGCCACTCCGATGCGGAAAAGACATCAGCACGACATATAAAGTGGTATAAGTTGCCATTGGCGCGGTGCGCCAAAGGAGATCGCCATGTCATTCATCGTCAACGGAAATGCCGTCGCAGGACCGGTCGACCCTCGTGTATCACTGCTCGACTATTTCCGGGAGACGCTGCACCTGACGGGCACAAAAAAGGGCTGTAACCAGGGCGCATGCGGAGCGTGTACGGTGCTGGTCGATGGTGAACGCATCCTGTCCTGCCTCGCATTGGCGGTCCAGTATGACGGCCGTGAGATCACGACGATCGAGGGCCTGGGCGAGGTCGAGACGCTCCACCCGTTGCAGACGGCCTTCATCGAATATGATGGCTTCCAATGCGGCTACTGCACGCCGGGGCAAATCTGCTCGGCGATCGGCATGGTGGCGGAGGCGCGACGCGGCGTTCCCAGCAACGTCAGCGCCGACCTATCCGACAGCGTGATGCTAACCCGCGAGGAGGTTCAGGAACGGATGAGCGGCAACCTGTGCCGTTGCGGCGCGCATAACGGCATCATTGATGCGATCCAGGCGACGATCACATCGGAACGCGCCACGGAGGTAACGGCATGACCCCCTTCAGCTACACGCGCGCCGAAGATGTGGCGGATGCGGTGCAACTAGGTGCGGGCCATGCGACGGCCTTCCTTGGCGGTGGTACCAACCTCGTCGACTTGATGCGCGAGACCGTAGTGCAGCCAGAGCGGCTGGTGGACGTGACCGGCCTGTCCAACGCGATCACCGAGACCGCGGATGGCGGGCTGCTGATTGGCGCGGCCGTCCGCAATACCACGCTGGCCGAGCACCATGCGGTGCGGACACGCTATCCGGTGCTGTCGCGCGCGATCTTGGCGGGCGCCTCGGGGCAGATCCGCAACATGGCAACGGTGGGAGGCAATCTGCTGCAACGGACCCGGTGCACCTATTTCTACGATACGGACGGATCGCGCTGCAACAAGCGCACGCCCGGCACCGGGTGCGATGCCCGCGAGGGCTTCAACCGCATCCATGCGATCCTAGGCGCCTCCGACGCCTGCGTTGCGACGCATCCATCCGACATGTGCGTTGCGCTGACCGCGCTCGAGGCGACCGTGCATATCGAAGGACCCGACGGCGCGCGCAAGCTCGCCTTTGGCGACCTCCACCGCTTGCCGGGCGACCGACCCGATCTCGATACGGTGCTGGCGCCAAGCGAGCTCATAACGGCTGTCGCGCTGCCGCCGCTCGGCTTCGCGGCCCATTCCACCTATCGCAAGGTGCGCGACCGGGCGAGCTACGCCTTCGCGCTGATCTCCGTCGCTGCGGCGGTGGAGATGGACGGCGACCGGATCGGCGACGTCCGGATCGCGTTCGGCGGCGTCGCGCACAAGCCCTGGCGCGCGACCAAGGCTGAGGCAGCGCTGCGCGGCGCATCGCCCACCGAAGCCGCGTTCCGCGCGGCAGCGGCCGCGGAGTTCGCCGACGCGCAGCCTCTTCGCGACAATGCGTTCAAGCCGGAACTGGCGGCGCGGACGCTGGCTGCGGTGATGGCGGACCTGGCGAAGGGAGAAGTGGCATGAGCATCGTCGAGACCGCGAAGCAGGCAGCGCAGGGCCTGATGCAGGGCGCAATGGAGAAGCTCGTGCCGCTAGCACCCGACAGCTGGATTCCCGGTGGCCGTCCCGATCCTCTGATCGCGCACAAGCACGGCCTGATCGGCACACCCGTATCCCGGCTCGACGGCGCGCTGAAGGTCAAGGGCGAGGCTACCTTCTCGGCGGAATTCCGCTTCGACCACATGGCGTATGCAGCGCTCGCTTATGCGACGATCCCGCGCGGACGGATTACGGCAGTCGACAGCGGCGCCGCGGAAGTCGCGCCGGGTGTTGTGCTTGTGATGACCCACCTCAACGCGCCTCGGATGAACAAACCGGGCGTGTTCGGCTCGTCGCCGACCGCGGTGGGCCCTGCCGACCTGCCAATCCTGCAGGACGACCGAATTCACTGGAACGGCCAGCCGATCGCCTGCGTCCTCGCCGAGACGCAGGAACAGGCCGATCATGCCGCGTCGCTTGTCCGCTTCACCTATGACGAGGAGCCGTCGACGACCAGTCTGGCGGGCGCGAAGGCCAACGGCATTGAACAGGGCTTGTTCATGGGCCAGCCGCTGCTCAACGAGATCGGCGATGCCAAGGCCGCGCTCGCCACCGCGGCGCACGTCGTCGATCAGGTCTATCGCACGCCGCGGCACAACCACAATGCGATCGAACCGCATGCCGCGACGATCGCCTGGGTCGATGGCGAACTGGTGATCCATGACGCAAGTCAGATGGTCACCGCGCAGGCGCAGACGATAGGCGAGGTCTTCGATCTCGATCTTCACCAGGTCCATCTGACCTCGCCCTATGTCGGCGGCGGCTTCGGCAGCAAGGGCCTTTGGGACCACCAGATCATTGGCGCTGCCGCGGCGAAGCTAGCGCAGAGGCCGGTGCGCATCGCGCTGTCGCGCGAGGGCGTATACCGCGTCGTCGGCGGGCGAAGCCTAACCGAGCAGCGCGTCGCGATCGGCGCGACCGCGGATGGCGCCTTCGAAGCGCTGATCCATACCGGCCTGTCGGTCATGACCCCGCACAACAACATGCCCGAACCGTTTATCCTCGGCACGCGCACGGCCTATGCCTGCCCCAACATTACCCTGCAGGTCGAGATCGCCAGGATGAACATGTTGGCCAACACCTTCATGCGCGCGCCGGGAGAGGCGGTCGGCACCTTCGCGCTAGAATGCGCGATCGACGAACTGGCCGCCGATCTCGGCATGGATCCGGTGGAGCTGCGTATCCGCAACGAGCCGGACAAGGACCCGACCTCAGGCCTCAGCTTCTCCTCGCGGCACATCGTCGACGCGTGGCTCTCCGGCGCCGAGCGGTTCGGCTGGGCGGATCGTTCGGCGGTGCTGGGCGGGCGCCGGGACGGCGAGTGGCAGGTCGGCATGGGCTGCGCGACCGGCACTTATCCCTATTACCGGATGCCGGGTGCCCAAGCACGCATCACCCTTGCGCGTGACGGAGACACGGTGCGCGCGAAGATCGAGGTCGCAGCCGCCGAGATGGGCATGGGGACGTCGACCACCACCGCGATCGTTGCAGCGGAGCGACTGGCCCTGCCGATGGACCGGATCGAGGTCGGCTACGGCGACGCATCGATCCCGGGCGCGATCATGGCAGGCGGATCGCAGCAAACCGCAGCAATCGGTGCCGCCGTCATCGCCGCGCAGAACGCGCTGGTCGGCGAACTCCTCAAGCTCGCCGGCAACGATTCGCCTCTAGCCGGGCTGTCAGCGGACGAGGTAGGTAGCGAGGACGGCGGGCTCGCCAAGCGCGACGATCCTGCGCGGCGGGAAAGCTACGCCTCGATCCTGACACGCGCGCAACGCGACAGCGTCACCGTCACTGAGGCGGCGTCCCAGCCCCTCGAACTGATGCACTGGTCGATGCACTCGCACAGCGCGATTTTCTGCGAAGTGCACGTCAACGCGGTTACCGGCGAGACACGGGTCAGCCGTATCCTTGGGTCATTCGATTGCGGCCGCATCCTCAACCCCAAGACGGCGAGGAGCCAGTTTCGCGGTGGCATCATCATGGGACTGGGCATGGCGCTGATGGAGGAGACGCAGTTCGACGAACGCAGTGGTCGGATCATGAACCCTAGCCTCGCCGAGTATCACATTCCCGTGCACCTCGACGTGCCGGACATCGACGTTATCTGGACCGACATCGCCGACCCTCACACGCCGATGGGCGCGCACGGTATCGGCGAGATCGGTATCACTGGCGTAGCGGCGGCCGTTGCCAATGCCGTCTACAACGCGACTGGCAAGCGCGTGCGCGATCTGCCAATCACGCTCGATAAGCTGATGTAGGTGGTTGGTTAGCGGAAACGCACTGCTTTGACCCACTTCCGGTCGTTCAGCGGCATCTTTCCTCTTCCCGGAACCGGACGTCTGTTAATCTCGACAGGTACGGATCCAGGGCAGGTGGTGGCTGTACAGCAGATGGTCGGGCATTCCGCACGTAAAAGATCTAACGCGGCCTTCCAACACCGCGGGGTTCGCGGGAAACGGAGATTTGTGCATTGATGTTACAACCGGACGGTTCCAATCGTCCCCGGTTCGCTTTCGTGCGCCAGCAGGACTGGGAGGAACGGGAACATCGAGCCGACCGAATGGCCGCTTTTGGTGGTTAACACCCCCTTCCTAAGCCTCAATGTATGCGCGCAACGAAGTGTTTGGCCGCGGTGGCACTAATGTTGGCGTCGAACGGGCCGAGCAGCTTCCCGCGCCGAAAAGTCTTACGGCTGACGACTTGATATCGATGTACAGCTATCTCGCTCGCGATAAGTCCGATAAAGGTGGCAAAGCACCCCAATGGGCATCAGATACAAATCCCTCTGCTGGCTACATTGCTTGGATGCTTTAAGGCGGGAAGGAGAGCAAGGAATGGGTCAATCGGAACGCCAAGAGACTTGATTGACCCGGCTATGCGGCGGGCCGGTCTTGATCAAAGTATCTCGTCGCAACGGCATGATTACGCGATCTTGAAGTCGCCGATTTGCAGCGTCGATTGATCACTGAGGAAATGGCTGGTGAAGGCATGCGCGTCGTCGGCAAGTGACTGCAGCGTCCGCTTGAGCATCGCGCCGGTCTGCTGGACCTCGTCGACCGAAGCGAGGTTGCGATCAACCGACGACGCAATCTGCTGGCTCGCCTCGGTGAGCATTTGGCTGCGGTCCTCGACCGCCTCGATTCGCCCGTTGAGCTGTTCTATCGCCTGCGCCTGCTCGCGCGACATCGCCGCCACCCGGCCCGCGCCGTCATCCATGCTGTCAATCAACGCACCCAGACTGCCTGTGCTCGCGACCACCGACCGGATCTGGTCCTGGACTGCTTCAATCTTCGAGCGCACGTCGCCCGCGCTTGCGCCCGTTCGGGTTGCTAACGACTTTATCTCTGCTGCCACCACCGAAAAGCCTGCGCCCGCGGGGCCCGCACGCGCCGCCTCGATCGTCGCGTTGAGCGCGAGCAGGTTGGTCTGCTTGGTAATCGCGCTGATCACGTCGACGATCTGCTCGATGCTACTGGCCTGTTCCTGCGACAGCGCGACAGTATCGTTAGCACTGCGCGCATGATCGCTGATCGATCGGGCGGCGAGGCTCGTCCCCGCCACTTCCCGGTCGATCTCCTCGAAGGTGTGCGCCAGTAGATGCGTCTCCTTGCCTGCCTCGAGCATTTCGGTCGCAAATAGTTGCGCGATCGCGTCGAGCTCTAGCGCCAGCCGGCGATTGCCCTCGATCGTCTCGTGCAGGCTAATCGCATTTGCCTCGAGCAGCACCATCGCCTCCTGCGCCTCCCGAATTATGCCGCCGACCTGGCGTTCGAACGCCTCGGCCAGCGCGGCCAGCGTGGCCTCGCGATCGCGCCGCGCCTGCGCCTCGACCTCGGCGATCGCGCTAGCCTGGCGCGTCTTTTCCTCCTCGGCATGGCGGCGCAGCAACTCGGCCTGAGCCGCGAGGCGTTTCGCATCCTCGCGCTGCGTCTGGAACGTCGTCAGCGCGGTGACGACCAGCCCCAGTTCGTCATGCCGCTTAAGCGTCGACAGATCGATCGCGGCCTCGTGCATTACCGCATCCGTCGCCGCCGCAATATCGGTGATCGAGCCGATGATCGATCGCCCGATCACATAGGCCATCACCAGACTGGCGCCCGTGCCGACGAGCAGGACGAGCAGCAGGATCGCGATCGTGACATGCGTGACCAGCAGCGCCCCCGATGCCGCCTGCCCGGCGCGGCCGATACCCGCGGCGGTCACGCGCCGGATCCGCGTATCGATCTGCTGCGCATTGGCACGAAACGGGTCGACCATCGCCGCGGTGCTGGCAAAGTCGACCTCGAGCATCGACGTCAGCACGTCGACGGTCGCGGTATATCGGTCCAGATCGGCGAGCACCGGGCCCAGCTGTGCGCGCTGCCCGGCGTGGCTGCGGCGGTAGCCGACCAGCGCCGTACGGACCCGGGCCAGATCGAGGTGGATCGCCGCCACTTGCCCATCGACCGCGATCGTCGGCGTCGCCGCCTTCGTCACCAGCAGGTGATAGACGTTCGCGTTGGCGAGACCGAACCGCTGCGTGATCGCGTTGAGCTGCTTGATATCGCGCATGTCGCGGTTGACGATGTCGTCGACGCTGCTCCCGGTGATCAGCAGCGCCACGGTGCTGGCCAGCGCCATCACCACGAACAGCACCAGCATGATGACCGGCGTCGCCGCGACCTTGACCGCGATCGGCCGGTCGGCGAGCGCCAGCCTGCGGTCGAGCCGGTCCGACAGCCGGAAGAACGCGTTAAAGTGCAAGTCGCACCCCTGCGCGCACGCGACGATCCGCCGGGATCGGCGATACCGCCGCACCGTCCGCCAGCGCCAGATTTTCGCCCGCGATATAGACTTCGAGCGCGGAGGTCAGCCGCAGCCCCGCC
Organism: Sphingomonas aurantiaca; assembly: GCF_003050705.1. Taxonomy (GTDB): domain Bacteria; phylum Pseudomonadota; class Alphaproteobacteria; order Sphingomonadales; family Sphingomonadaceae; genus Sphingomonas; species Sphingomonas aurantiaca. Next base: position 317,731 of record NZ_QAOG01000005.1, read on the forward strand.
CGCGCATCGAGCGCCACCGCGTCGTCGACCCGGTAGAGCAGCAGCTGCGGCGTCGACGAGAAGGCGAATTGCCGCGTTGACGAGGTGTAGCGCGCGACCCCCGACAGCGACAGTCGCCCGATGTCATAGCCGAGCGCCAGATTGGCCTTGTGGACCGGCGTCGTCGACTTGGGCGACAGCGCATAGGGGATTGGCAGCGTCAGCGACGCCAGCTGCTCGTCGGTGTGCGTCCAGGTATAATTGGCGCGCCATGTGAGCGCACCGACCGCGCCCGACGCCGACACCTCGGTGCCATAGGTGGTATAGTCGCCGATCGCCGTGAACCGCGCGACGAGCGAGGGCAGCGGGGTCAGGAACAGCTCGGTCTGCAGGCCGTCGCCCGGCGACGCGATCGCATTGTCCGTCTTCGTCACGAAGGCGTTCGCCTCGATCTGCGTGCCGCCGACCGTCCGCGCATAGCCGACCTCGCCGCTCCATACGCCGACCGGATCGATCCGCGGCGATCCTGCCACGAAGATCGGTACCGGCGCCGGGGTGATGATCGGCAGGCGGATCCCGTAATTCACTAGCGACGGCAGCTGGTAGCCGCGACCGCCATTGATCCGCAGCTGGCCGCGCGCATCGGTCTGGACGAGCAGCGCGACGTTGAAGCTGAACCGCGTGAAGGCGCGGTCGAAATCGCTCGCCACTTCATAGCTCGGCTGCGCGATCGCGCCCGCCTGGTGCAGCCAGAGCCGGTCGATCCGCGCCGCCGCGGTGATCGAAATCGCCTCGTCCGGATGCAGGTCGAGCATCGCATTGGCCGATCCGACGTCATAGGAAATCCGCTCGGCGAACTGGTAGGCCGAGCGCAGCCGGTTGTTGCGATATTCGCCGCCGAGCCGCAGCGTATCGCTCTTGCCCAGCCGGACCAGCGTCGACGCCTGAGTGACGATGATCCGGTTCTTGAACCCGAGCGGCTCAGTCGCATCCGCCGTCGCGCCGACGCCATATTGCACATCGAGCCAGTTGACATAGCCGCCCAGCGTCACGCCGCCCCAGCCCGTGTCGCGCGTGGCCGAGGCATGGACGTTGTCGCTGCGATAGCGCTGGTTCGACAGCAGCTGGCTCGGCAGATACTCGACCTGCCGATTGGTCGAATGGCCGCCGCCCAGCACCGTCTCCAGTCCGTCGAACGAACCGGTGATGTCGCCCGACACCTGGTCGCTCGCGACGTCGCTGACCATCGCCGGGCGCAGCAGCGTCGCCGGGATGCGACGTTCGTCCTCGCGCGCGCGGACCCCGGCAAGCCGGATCCCGATTGCCGGGGTGACGGGCAGCGTCACGGACCCGGCGAGCCGGCTGATGTCGTGATTGCCCAGCTCGGCGATCGCGGTGACGGTCGGCGTCTGGCCGACGCGCCGGGTGATGATGTTGACGACACCGCTGGCGGCGTTGAACCCGAACAGCGCGTTTGCCGGCCCGCGCACCAGCTCGATCTGCTGGATCTCCTCGAGCTGGACGCCCAGGAGATTCCAGTCGGTCATGCCATAATGATCAAGATAGACCTGGCGTCCGTCGACCAGCACGAGCAGCCGCGCATTATAGGTCTGGACGCCGCCGCGCACCGATACGTCGCTCTGCCCCGCGGTCCAGCGGTTCACGTCGATGCCGGCACGCGTCTTCAGCAGCCCGGGCACGTCGCGGGCGGGCGACCGCGCGATATCTTCGCGCGTGATGATGATCGCAGACGCGGGCAGTTCGGACGCGCGCTGGGGCTTGCCGATGACGCTGGTCGTCACCGGCTCGCCGATCGTCTCTTGCAACGCCTGGTAATCGACGGCTTGCGCACCTGCGACGGCCGGGCAGAGCACTGCACCGGCCGTCAGCATGGCGCGCAATCCGGTGGCGAAAGTCGAAACGGTCATCGTTAAATTTCCTTGATCAGCATCAGGAATGCCGACCCGAATCTGATATTGGCAGCCCGCGCCGCGGCGCGATTGACGGTGATCTGGGTCTTGGGACCCGAGGTGATGCCGACCACGCACCGCGCGGTCTGCACGCAGGCGGGATCCGACGAGATCGTCAGGACCGACGATCTGGTGGCCGCGGCGGCGATGCCGGCATACTCCGGGCGCAATCCCGTCGTGACGAAGGCAAGCCGGAATCCGGCGAGCGACCCGATCGACCCGACCGGCACGCGGCGGGCGCGGATCGCACTGCGTCCGGCGGCCAGTCCCGATCCGATCGCCCGCTCGATCGCCGCCGCCTCGGCCTCCGATGCAGCATTGCCCGGCTCGAATACGATCGCGGCGGCGACCGTCCCCGCGGGACCGGGCTGGAGGAACGACACGACTCGCGCCGCGATCGGCACGTTCAGTTCCGCAGACAACGGCGTCGCGCTGCCCAGCGCGGCCACGACGCACATCCATATCTGTAGTTTAAACACTCTGTCCCCCAACTGTAAGGCGACAGATAACAACCATTATTGTTCAATTAGTTAACGAGTGAGACACCGTGATTTTCCGATCCTGACAGTGGCTATGCACCCCTAAACAAGACCCAGAAACGGTCATTTAGCCTTCACCTCGCCAATCCCCATACCGGTCATTGGTTCATGTCTGTCGAGCGTGCAGCTACGAGATTTAGGACAGCACAAGGAGCTAGCTCGGGAGCGGCCCCGCCGCGCGGTAGCTTTCGATCAGAGCATCGAATACGGCGATGTCGGATCTGCTGCGGGCAATGATTTGCGCGCCGGCAACCGCCGCGTAGATTGCTCGCGCTCTTGCCTCGACGCTTTCAGGCAAGCCAATCGCTGCGGCGGCAAGCTGTTTACTGAGCCACGCCACGTTGACGTCAGCGAAAGCCTGTACCTGTTTCAGAACCGGCTCAGGCAGCTCGTCACGCTCGGTTGCCATGAAGCTGCTGAGGCACATCCGATTGTCACGCTCCAGCGACGCCCGAAAAATGCTCGGGTATCGCCGTAACGCGTCCCAGGCGTCCTTCGCGTCGGTGGATATCTTCTCGAGGTCGCGGGCAATATCCTCCTGATAGCGACGCGCTACCGCCTCACCGAGCAACGCCTTGTTGGCGAAGTAATAGTTGAGGCTGGCGGCCTTGATGCCGACCTTCGCGGCGAGGTCGCGGAAGTTGATGCCGCCATAGCCGCGCGTCATCGCCGCCTCGCGTGCGGCCAGCAGGATGGCCTCCCGCGCATTCTCCTTCGTCGTTGCCGCCATAATCACGCCTCCACCTGTCATATGGCAGACAGGGGTTGACGGGGCAAGTTTTGCGTCACAGATGTAAACCTGTCATCTGACAGGCAGGTGATGTGATCGACAATCTGATCGATGAAAGCGAGACCTCCAATGGCCGAAAAGCTGGCGCTCTATACCTCCCCCTCCGCTTTCCCCAATCCGCAGCGGCTGCGCATCTTCATGCACGAGAAAGGCATCGCCGACCGGTTTGCCGAGACGGTGTACGACATGTCGCCTGGGGGTGAGCAGCGCGGGTGGCAACACCTGAAGATGAACCCGTGGGGCGAGACGCCGACGCTGGTGCTGGCGGACGGGTCCTTTTTGAGCGAGACGTCGGCTATCGCGCGCTACCTCGACGACAGCTTCGAAGGCCGCAAGATCATGGGCCAGACGCCGATCGAGCGCGGCCTTGATCAGATGTGGGACAACCGGGTCTGGGTCCACATCCTCTATCCAATCGTCACCGCCTTCCACGTCCTGCACCAGGGCCTCGGGCCCAAGTTGGAGCTGACGCACAACCCCGCATGGGGTGAGCATTCGCGCAAGGTGGCGCTAGCGCATGCTGCACTGGTCGACCGGCATTTTGCTGACGGGCGGGCGTGGCTACTTGGCGGAGACCATCCAACTTTCTCAGACATCACGCTGGCCACCGCGATCGCGTTTTCCAAGTACCCGGTGAACGCCACCCCACTGGACGAGCGTTTCGAGCATATCGACGCGTTCTGGCGGCGGTGGCAGACCAGGCCGGCCTTCATGGCTGCCTACGCCGACGGGCAAAGCGGTGTTCCGGAACTGGATGACCGCCCGTAGCGTCCACTTCACCCGTATCTATAGAATAACGCCTTAAGCAGGAGAACAAGCATGCTGTTTCATACCATGGTCGGATCGAACGACATCGAACGATCGAAGAATTTTTACGATACGGTGCTCGGGACACTCGGCGTCGGTGAACCGATGCGAAATATCGCCGACAGCGGCCACACCCGGCTCATCTACAATAATGGCAACGGAACGAACTTCATCGTCAGCCAGCCGATAAACGATGAACCTGCGACCGTCGCGAACGGCAGTACCGTCGCCTTTTCATGCAACTCACCTGAGCAGGTGAAGCAGCTTCACGATGCCGCGGTTGCCAATGGCGGCACCTCGATCGAAGCCCCGCCTGGCCCACGCGAGACTGCGTCGATGGGGACGATCGAGCTCGCCTATTTTCGCGACCCCGATGGCAATAAGCTTTGTGGGATCCATTTCCCCAAGTGATATTCCCGCCGCACGTCAGGCTTAAAGGGCCGCCCGTTCTAGGATGTACGGGCGGCAGGCTCGACACGAAGGATGTGCGGTAGACGGTACCGCTTTGAAGACCCAAACCCGGACACTCGCGCCCCCTCTCCCGCTCCCCATCTTCAGACATTCATTCATCTCCGCGCTGAATGGCCTTGCCGGATGATCGACCGTCATGGATGTCGTGAATGGGAAGGAAAGCGGACAGGCTGCTTTCGGGAATGCGGGTGAGCGCCGAAGTGCCTGCGCGAGACAGATGTGTCTGCAGTGACATATACGAAAATGGGGTTACAACCGTCAGGATATTCCAAATTCTGCGGTAGGTTGAAATGATTGATGACCACATAAGCGCACAGAAAGATATATTGGAGCAAATACGGATTATATTGGTCGGCTCGATCAATGAAGAATACAGGTCTCTCGAGTTTCACGAGGAATTGTTCGACAACTCGGACAGGTACACTACTTTTTATATTGATAAATTCGAAAGAAGAAAAGATATTATCCTACTTGGGATAGAGAGTCTTGATATCATGGATCTATCTTTTGACCTGAACGAAATAATGAAAAAAGAAAATCCTAAGGGATTGCAATCTTTTAGTTTAACGTATGCGCCGGGTCATTCGGTAAACATCGTGTATAATTACAAGCACTAATTATAGTATTGAATATTAAGTCTATTATGGCGGCGATGCTCGGACATCATCGGAATGAACGGATGTCCGCTTTCGGGGGCGCAAATCGCCCGCCGGGGCGTCTGATTGTGGGAGAAGCCGCCGTTCACACCCTTGCTGAAGAACGGCGTGAGTTGGTCGTGAGCTGCCGCGCCTCCGTGACCCATACCCGGTCACTCACGAACACTTACCCGCTTCCCTAAAGCGGTCGTTGGTTCAGGTGCCACGCGACTGCGGCCGCACCTAGCAGGGCGCACCGCCCACTTCCGCATGACCGGGTGGCCCCGCCAGGGCAGCTAAGTCCTCAGATGCTTCGGCCTTGCCCTCGGCGGAAAGGCAGCAAACGGCGGCGACAATCCCTACATCCAACGTTAACCGGCATTGATCGGAAGACTCGTTCAGGTATCAAAAGGGAGAAAGATGGCGTTCGATCCGGTCACGTTGCAGCATCTGGAGGATGCGTTGAGTGAGGCGTTCCCCTATCATTCAGGGCTCGACGCGTTCGTTTCGCGCTGCGGACTGAGTGCGACGCAGCTCAAAACGGCGCGGGATCGCGCCGAGGCGAAGAATGCGGGATCGCGGTTCGACAAGGCACCGAAGCGCTTCGTCGCCCAGATGGTGATCGAGGATCTTGGAACAGCCGGCGATGCCGGCGACCGCGTGATCGCCGCGATGATCACGAGCCTCACGCAACTACCGCTCATCGGCGCAAGCGCGGCGGCTCAAGCGGCGATCGCCGCGCTCAAGGTCAAGATCAAAACCGACCAGCAAGTTAAGGCTGAGCAACGTGCTGACCGCGACCGCGCGGTGGCCGATGCCAAGCGGACGCAGGAAAGGGCGCAAGAAGAAGCCCGTGCCGCGCGGGTCGACAAACGCGACGCGTTACGCGACCGGTTCCTCACCCTGATGCAGGAGCCAAACGCGCAAAGCCGCGGCTATCTGTTCGAAACGTTTCTCAACGATCTGTTCGCCTTCGAGGGCCTTGATCCGCGCAAATCATTCAAGCTCGTCGGCGAACAGATCGACGGCGCGTTCGTATGGCGCACCCGCACCTATCTGGTCGAAGCAAAATGGACCAAGGATTCGGCCGCCGGCAAGGAGTTCGGCGCATTCAACTACAAGATCGAGGGCAAGACAGCTGATACGCGCGGGATGTTCATCTCGGTGAACGGCTACTCGCCCGAGGCCATTACCGGGATGAACGGCAAGGGGGCACTTAAGTTCGTCTGCCTCGACGGCGCGCATTTGATGCGTGCTTTGTCGAGCGACGACGGCCTGCCACCCCTCCTCGAGCGCCTCTGGCGCCACGCCGATGAGACGGGTGAAGCTTATCTGCCGGCATCACGCCTCTGACTGCTGTCGCTGCGCAAAGTGAAGTATGCGCTGTGACTATGTGCGTCAGTGATGAGGCAGCAGGTTAAAACGAGAAGGCAGGCTCACCCATGTTCGAGGCAAGGCTGCGATCACCAGAACATTCGAGCTTCGGCGCGCCGTTCGACAGCCTCAAGCATTGGCGATCCACAATACGACATTCAAGCCGCTCCACACGCTTCCCGACTTCTGTCGTTCATTAATGTCGATGCCACGACCGCTTTGTATACCGGCAATCTGGAGCTGAACGGCGATACGTGGTGGCGTCCTGACTGGCCGCTTCTGTGGCCACGGAGTTCGATAGCAGCCATTCAGTTGCGCTTGCACACAATCTTGTTTTTTAGCACAACAATTGCCTTCGGATAGCGGGAAACCGATTCCGAACTTATGCTGGCGGAGACTCATGAAACTAATATTCAAATATTTTTCAGAGATTAACCTCGACCATGTTCTCGCGCGCGATGACCATGTCGGTATCAAGTGCGCATTTCCACAGGACTATAACGATCCATATGAGCTTTTCCTTGGAATCGACCTCGATCAGGGATCCGAACTGTTAGCGACTTATAGTGAGGTTGTTCAGGAGGTTCCCTCCCTGCTGACCACCTGCTTCTCGAAGTCGCCAGTAGTGGCTCCCATGTGGGCTCATTACGCAAATAATCATCGAGGCTTCGTTATCGGCTTTGATGTAACTCTGTTCCAAGAAGCATTCCCGCACTTGTTAGTAAGGGAAGTCTCCTACCTTGAGCAACCAAGCGAGGACTTGGTCCGGTTCACGGAGATGGCCGCCCGCCGCAGGAAGCCAAGAGACGCCATGTTTTTGCGGGAGGCTGTGAGGTATCACAGCTACTTTTCAAAGTACCAGGAATGGAGCTACGAACAAGAGGTTCGGGCGGTAAATTTTGAGGACTACATCGAGGACGTCAGAGACCAAAAGATACTCTACGTGCCCAAAAAGTGCATCGCGGCCATCGTTGCAGGTGCTAAATCCGCCGATAAGACGAAAGCGGCGTTGAGCGAGGCAGCGGCCAAACTAGGGGCGGATTTCTACGACGAGAAGATAGGTCGCAGTTTCCCGACGCCCTATCTCGTCGCCGGCACCGGCACGGCCAGCGTGTTTACCAAGGGGGAGATCGTCGCGCCCAAAGGGACGTGCAAAGAATGCTCTGAGCCGCTCAAGTCCAATGGGAAGCGGTGCGCGTGGTGTTCGATCGATGATGCCGAGCGATTTAACGCCGCCAAAAACAACCCACTTAGAATGTTAGATAACCACGGACTTCTCGATGGATACATTGATAGCTTCCCCCGACGACCGCGCGTCCCATACAAGTAGGTTCTCCGTTTAATTCTGACCTTATAGTACCGGATATACTAAAATTAGCAGCCAAGGAGTGACATTGGCTTATGGCTAATTACAGGTGTTCAATATCTTGTAGCGAATTAGCAAAATGGTCCCGAGCCGACCGACCGCTTTGAGCCCATCCCCGGTGACTCATCGGCACTCATATGCTCCTCGAAAACGTCTTTGGTTCATGTACTACTCGACGATCGAAGCGGGCCGGTTGCGGCCAGGCAGCTACTATGTGAGGTCGAGCGGCAAGCTGCAGCACACTCACCCAGCGTGGCCCTGAGCTTTCACACATCGCGTCGACGATCCCCGATCCCGATTTTCTGGCAAGCGAGCCCCTACCCTCACAGGCGAGAGAAGCAGGCCATCTGCCCGTAATCACGTCAATGTTCTTCAATCCAGATCGCAGACGAACGGCGCTGCGGCTATATCACTGAGGCCGGTCCGGACGCGCGCGGGAAGACTCAGGCACAGACGTGCCCTATCAGCTCCGAGGCAATCGCAGACCTCATCAAAGAGATGGTCGGGAACCCGCATGCGCGCTTGTGTGAGCGAGGCGAACAGCGCAGCGGCGAGCGTGTCAGCGTCCATGACCGAGCGGACAAGCGCGCTCAAAAGGAGATCGGTGGTCGTCGCGACGGTTAAATCAGGGAAGCGCGCCGCGGCGATGCCGATCGCCTTGCGCTCATCGATCAAGGCGGTCGCTCCGAGATGGAGCGCGAGCGCGAGCGTGGCCGCCTCTCCATCGTCCAGCGTTTGGCTGGCGCGTCCTGCGACCAAGCTCAGGTAACTGTTCTCCGCCGCCTCCGGCAGATCAATGACAGTGACGTAGCCTGCCGCAATCAGCGGTGTGATGCCGGCGTAGGCGCTACGCCCCTTGTCGCGACCGCGCTCAAGTTCGCCGAGCGCGATGCTGGGTATGATTGTGGGCTTCGCCAAAGCGCGCAGCACGTCGACTGCGCGGCCTCCGGCGACGAGGTTGATCCAGACGCTGGCGTCGGCGACGAGCGGCGGTTCAGGCCGAAAACGAACGGGATCCATCCGTCTCAGCTCCTTCCGCTTCGAACTCGTCGATGAGGGTCCGGGCATCAACGCGGTCAATGTGGAGGAGCCGGACAATCTGGCCTTCGCTGAGCAGCGCTTGGCGCCAGGCTTCGCTGGCCATCACGCCCATACGCATCGAGATCTGGCGCCGGGCGTCTACCTTCGCGTCGTCCGGCGGGATCAGGTCACCGAGCACCTCTTGCGCCTGTGCGTCGGTGATCCCACCATGCTGAACGAACCAGTCCCAAGTGCCGGGCTTTACTAGCCCCAGTTCCTCGAGGCGGCGGACCATTGCCTCTCTTGATACGCTGAAGACATGGGCGAGCAGGATGATGTGCCGACGGGTGAGCTTGGAAGCACCGGCTGTCAGCTCTTGTAATTTGACATGCACGGCCCGCGCTGGGGTTAGGAAGCAACGCGCGAAGGTGTTCGCGTAGCGCTCCTCGCGGGTCGATTGGGGCGTCCCGTCGTGAAGCGTATCCGGCGCGTGGCGCGTTGAGACGAAATGCCCCAATTCGTGCGCGCCGGTCTGGGTGCGGCGGTCGCGCGGATGGTCTGCATTAAGTAGGACGCAGGCGCCCGCGCGCTCATCAAAAGCGTAGAGTCCGGAAATTTTCGGGTCGAGCTTGCGAATATAAACGCGCGCGCCGAGCTGCAACTCTAGCAGGCTCACGATGTCATGGACCGGCGCCAGTCCAAGGCCAAGCCACTGCCGCAATTCGGCAGCGTCCTGTTCGGCCTGAAGCCCCACATTACCTAGCAGCAGCGGACGCTCGGGCGGATCGAGCCGCGTGCGCTGGATTCCCAGCAGATCTTCCAACTCGACCTCGGCCTGTACGAGGCGGTTGAGCAGTTCGATCGCGGCTTGCAGCTTATCGCTCTGCTCGCCGGTATGACGGAAGCGCGGCCGCAGATCGACGCGGATGCTGTCCTGGCGCAGCAACTCGTTGAGCGACAAGCCGTAGAGGATGGCGAGTTTCTGCAATTCGTCGACCCGCGGCCGACGTTGCCCCTGTTCCATCGCGACCAGAGTGGTGCGCGCGACATCAAGGGCAGCCGCCGCGGCAGCTTGCGTAATCTTGGCGTTCTCACGGGCCTGACGCAGTAGGTCTCCCAAATCCTTGGGCGACAGGCCGCCCGGAATTAGTGCCATGGCGACACCATGGCCACACGGGCGACAAACGATTGACTGCCAAGGCTGCTCAAGAATCCAAGCCACTCCGCCCGGTGCCGTTCGAGCAAACCCGTGAGAGCGCGTTCGCCTTCGGCCATCTCGATCCCGAGCGCATCGGCGGTTTCGCGCGCGACACGGCGGACGGTCCGCTCATGCAGGGCAGAACCGCTAAGCGCCGCAAGGTGATCGAGATGCAGGATGCCGGCTAGCCCATAGTCACGAAATGCAGGCGACATGCCGGAGAAGCCAGCCACGACGCCGTCTTCCATCTCGGCGGCGCCAAGATCTTCCCAAATATACCGCGATGCTGGCTCGTCGATCCCAGCACTATGGATGCTCATGCGCCGCAACATGCAGGCTGCGCAAACACCGCACTGGCGGCGCTCGCCCTCGAAGCTGACGCGGCGCGAATCCTGCCAGCAGGAGCGCGTATCATGCCAGGTGGGTGGGTTGGCGAGCGCGCTTGCCATGGCGAGAGTTTCGCCCTTGGTGTTCCAGATACGCGGATATTCATAGGTCGGGGCCTTGTTGGTGAGGGCGAGGAACAGGTGCTCAATGCGCCGGGTAAATGCGGGATGGACGCGATAATCGGGATAGCTCTGTCCAGACGAGGCAAGGACGGGCCCAAGAGCGCCCTGTCCGCTCTCGGTGACCACAATGCGGTCGACAGGCGCAAGCTGAGCGGCGATGCCGGTGATAACCGCGAACTTGAAGCCGCGCGAGCGCGCAGAAGACTCGACGCGCTGGCGTTTGCCGAGCTTTACCTCGAACGGAACCGTCGCGAAGCGGCGCTTCTTGCGCGGGACCTTTGCGCTGTCGACTCCCTTGGAGCCGAGACGGACGCGGACGAGGCCGCCTTTCTCCTGCTCTTCTACGATCGCGGCGACGGCCCTAGAGTCGAGCCCATCGCTATAAGGCATTATCACTTTGTCGGGCGTGTTAAGATCGAGGCGGCGCGGAGTTATCTTCACGACGGAATTGCGGCGCTTCGTGAAGCTGACACTCCACCGATCTCCGGTGAGAAAGGCGAGCGCTTCCTCGAGCGCGTGCCGCACGGGCGGCGTGCTCCATTTCTCCTCTTCATGCACTGCAACAAGCATGTCGAACGCCCGCGCCCAGCCCCACGCCGGCCGTCGTATGCTGAGATCGCAATATTCGACGGCAGCGGCAATCACGAGCAGATCGATCAGATCGTACCGCCAACTGGCGAAGAAGAAGTCTTTCAGCCCTTCGATTGACAATGTGATGGTTTCTCCGAGCGTCGCTATGCGCGCGCCATCGCGCGGCACTTCGCCGGGCTCAATGGCATCCACACGATGCGGCACCGCGTCTGCGACGTGATAGGCCTTGGCGGTCAAAACGGAACTCCATCATCAAGACCGGAATAGACGACGGTGGCGGTCCGCGTCGGCGCGTCGGGTGCACGCAACAGTGACCGAGCAACACCGGACACATCGACGCCGCCATACGCGTCTTGGAGCCGCGAGCGCGTGGTTCGTGCTCTTTGATCGGGGGCTTCGCGGTGCATGTGCTCCTCAATCTGGCGGCTGCCGGCGAGCAGGCGATCCGAGACGCTGGATTCCGCCGCCCGCTGCAGTGCTGGTTGCCCACGAAGCCCGTCCTGCAGAGCGTCGATCGCGTTGCTCACGAGCCCGTGCTCCATGGTCGAAGAACAGTCGCGGTGGAGCGCGTTAAGATCGGCAGTTGGTAAATCCCGGAAGAGCCCCGGGTTTTCCGGGCCAATGACCAACGCCGTCACGCGTCGCACGAGGCCGGCAGAGAGCTCTGCGCGGCAGTCGCGCTCCACCGCCTGCTGGAGGGCTTCGGAAATCTCAGGCGCCGAGAAAGATGACAGATAGGCGCGCTTGGCAGCCTGTTTCCACTTAGGTGACATCGGCAACGAACGGTACGGACCATCGCTCATAGGATTCCCTCCTATCAGCCTACATGTTGCCAAAACCTGACATTGTCAATAGCCTTACTATGTAGACCTGTCATTGCGTAGCGTAACGCCGCGACCACCGCGAGCGTGCGGTTGCCTGTGACTTCGCGGAACACAATTTGATGGTGCTTTGCAGGAGGTAGTTGCCTTGCGCTTGTTTCCGCGTCAGTCACATTAATAGAGCGTTGGCAGGGGTCAGTATGAGCAAGTTTCAGGAGCGTTGAATGGGGGCGTCGACGTTTATGGCAAAATGCAATCGGGGGCCGCTGCTGCACGATTTAAATCGACGAGCGCGTGCGAGACAGTCACAGACCGGACGTTTCTGGCTGGCTCGGTCGGCTGTTCGGCTTCCTCTTCGCGAGCGAGACTTAGAAGCCTCCATTCTGGATCGAATACTAAGACGCGGATTCTAGCACAGTCTTTTAAATGATAGGCCGTCATGTCCCTGCACAACGTTACGCCGCCGATGGCAGCGCTGAACACTTGGCTCAAGCCGCTGGGCTCGATCGAGGCGAACGGAACCTACGGGCATCTGTTGCTTGAGCAGATCAGCGCGTGCGATGCGACGCTGGCAGCCGCGCTACGCCCCTATTTCGAGTCTGCCCATCTCGACGCGCGTGGATATTTTCACGATCAGCTGGGCATCGACCTGCATCCTGACGGCGGACGGCCGGCCGAGGTCTGCTATCCCAATTGCCTGCCCAATACGGCCAAGCGCGGCCTGTTCGGCGAGGTGATGGCCGGCCTGGTTACTGAAGCCTACCAGGGCAAGTTCGTCGGCGGCCACGCCTGGGTAGTTCCGATCTTCCTGTTCCGAGAACATGATGACGTTGAAAATTATCTCTGGGCGCTGAAGGCCGACCCCGGGCGCGAGCGGGAAATTTACGGGCGCCACGGTACGGATTTCGTGGGCATCTCCCTAAACCCCGACGGCGAGGTCGCGCGGATGATCGTCGGCGAATGCAAATGGCGCCTGTCTCTCACCAAGTCGGCGGTCGCGTCGCTCCTGTACGGCCCAAAGGTCGAGGACGAGGAGACCGGGGTCTCCCAGCATAATGGCAAAGGCATCTGGTACGGGATCAATCGCGATTCCCCGATCCCCTGGGGCCTACGCCAGCTGCAGAAGCTGCTTGAGGAAAAGGATCCCGAGGGACATGCTTCGGCCATCTATTCGATCGACCATGCCGTGTTGGGCGATGGCGACAAGCCTGAGCGGACCGATATGGTCCTGATCGTGGGGAACGGCGCTAGGCGGCGCGGCGACGGCGACTGTCTGATCGACTGGGAAGAGCTGCCGGCGGACTACACCGCGGGATATGATCTTCAGGTCGTCGAGGTGATCCTCAATGGCGGCGAGGATCTCATCGCCCAGCTGTACGCTTCATTGTGGGAAGGCAAATAATGCCCGAACGGGACGCGGACCGCCTCGCGCTGGCGGACGAGGTCCGCCAGTCGCTGGGAATCGAGAACGAGCTAACCCGCCCGCAGGCGCGCGCTTATGTGCGCTGCCTCCAGACGACGTGGCAAGTGCCGACGATCGCGTGGGGCGAACGCGAGTCGGTCCAGCAGCTCAGCGACGCACGGCGGCTCCTGCATGCTGCCCATATCTTTCGCTCGATCGAGGGGCCGGGCTCGACCCGCGCCATCGACTGTTTTCGCCGCACCGGCGAGATCCTCGAATGGCTGTCGCGGGCCGACGACGGCATCCGCCGCATCGTGCCGATTGAGCTGCTGGCGGCGGCAGCCTATCAGCTTGGCGGCCTGCCCGCGATGGCTACGGGGCTACTCGCCGAGATCGACTCCGAGCATGACGGCGTCCAGCTCTACGCAGCGTTCCTACAGGCGAATTTCGATCAGGTGCTGCGCAGGGCGGCCCAATTCTGGCGCGCCAATGGCGATCTAACCGGGCGCGGCGCTGGCCGGTTCCTGCTAGACGCGATGGCGGGCGAGGATGCCGAGCGCGGCGTCTCCTGGGCGTTCACGGTGGAGCTCATCCGTTCTCTTGGGCTCGTCGCCGACTGCCTGCGCCGGGGCGACGACGTTCGCCTGGAGACTGCGATGGCCAAGCTGCACGCGCTCGACGCCATGGCGGCGCGGACCTTCAGCGATGATGCGGCCCTCGTCGTCGGATTACTCCGCCAGGTGGCGGACGGGTTCATCGCCGCCAGCATCTATAAACCGCTGCGTGCGCTGGCCGCTCTACGGCCCGAGCGCGAGGGCAAGCTGCTGACTTATGCGCGCGAGCAGTTCAGCCGGGGTCGCGGCATCCTGTGGGTCTCGCAGATCCACGGGCTCGACCGGCTGCTGAACGAGACGTCATTCGCGCTCTGCACGCCGACCGGTTCGGGCAAGACGCTCGTAGCCAATATGGCGATCATCAAGGAACTGCTGCTGCGCGAGCGGGACACCGCGCTTGGGCCGCTGGCCCTCTACATCGTGCCGTCGCGCGCGCTCGCCGGCGAGGTCGAGGCGAAGCTCAGCGCCGAACTCCGTGGCGATGTGATCGTGACCGGCCTCTACGGGGGCGCCGACTGGGGCATCACCGACTATTGGCTCACCAGCGAAGAGCCGGTGGTGCTGATCGTCACGGTCGAGAAAGCGGAAGCGCTGCTTCGCTATCTGGGTGCGCTGCTGACGGCGCGCCTCGCGCTGCTGATCGTCGATGAGGCGCACCAGGTGGTGCCCGAGCCGACCGAGGTGGTCAGGGTCAGCTTCTCGGACCACAACAACCGCTCGATCCGACTTGAGACCTTGGTGTCGCGTGTTCTGTCTCAGCGTCCGGACGTCGTCCGGATTGCGCTGACCGCGGTTGCGGGCGGCGCGTCTGGTCCGGTGGCGCGCTGGATCGAGGGGCGCGCCGACGCGCAGGCGGTCGGCGTGCGCTATCGCAGCACGCGTCAGGTCATCGGCGTGCTCGAGGCGCGGCCCGGGGCGCCCGGCCAGATTCTGCTCGACCTGATGAACGGGCGCAGGCTCTACCTCCGCGGCGAGGAAGACCCGGTTTATCTGCCGCTGCGCTTCGCACCAATGCCGCAGCTGAAGGCGCAGTGGCGCAACAGCCTCAACCGGTACAACTGCCTGAACGTCCTTTGGACCGCGCTCCATCTCGTCGAGGAGGATCAGCGGATCCTGATCTCGGTCGCGCAGGAGCCGGAGCAGACGATGCGCTGGTTCAAGGAAGCGCTCGAACTGGAGGCCTGGCAGGCGTTGGTCGGGTTTACGCCGCCGACCGACGATCTGCTGGCGCGGTATGGGGAGGCGCGCGCGGCTTGCCTTGATTATTGCGGGCCGGACTCGTTCGAGCTGTTCTTGCTCGAACGGGGCATCGCAACCAGCCACGGCCAGATGCCGCAGCGGCTGCGTCGCCTGATGATCGAGATGATCGACAAGAAGATCTGCGCGATCACGGTCGCGACCGCGACGTTGACCGAAGGCGTCAACCTGCCCTTCGACTTGATCTTCCTGACGTCGCTCAAGCGCCGGTCGTGGGACGCGGCGAAGGAGGAGCAGATCATCACGCGTTTCTCAACATCCGAGTTCCGCAATCTCGCCGGGCGGGCCGGCAGGCCGGGGGCCGCGCGCGGGATTGAAGGCATGACCCTGGTCGCCCTGCCGCGCGACATCTCGTCGACCGCGGCAGGCGATGAGCGCACCCAGCGGCGGCAGATGCGCGAGCGCGAGCAGGATTATGACATCTTGCGCGAGCAGCTTCTGATCGAGGAGCAAGACGCCGACGCGGTCGACGGCCCGCTCGCGCTGTTGCTCGACCGGATCTGGACCCAGGCCAATCGGCTGCTGGGCGTGCAGCCCGACGACTTCCTGGAATGGCTCGAGAAGACGGCGCCGGGCGCGGTGAGCGAGGATGCCGGCACTGGCTCGACCGACGATCGCGCGCGGCTCGCCGATGTGATGGATGAGCTCGACGGCGTCGTCCTGACCGCGCTCGAGGAGATCGCCCGAATCGAAGAAACGGAGATGACGCGGCCGCGCGCCGAGGAGGCGCTGAAGGCCCTGTGGGCGACTACGTTCACCGCGGTGTCGGCCGCGCGCGAAGCCTGGCTCGAAGCCGCCTTCATCAAGCGCGGTGTCGGTGTTGTTGAGACGATCTACCCCGACCCGGCCGAGCGCCGCCGGCTCTACCATTATGGCTTCACGCCCCTGGTCGGCCGCCGGTTCGACGCGGTAGCGGCGAAGATCCGTGCGATCATCGCGGGGGCCAATGGCTATGGCGACCTGGATGCGACCGCGCGGATCGATGTGTTCGAGAGCATCGGGGCCTTGTTGCAGGGCGATCGTGGCTTCGGGTTCCGCGTCCGTCCGGCCGCAGCCTTGCTCGACACCCAGGCGCGGCTGACCGGGACCGACGGCGGTCGCGGGCGCTATTCGGTCATCCCGATCGCGCGCGGCCATGAGACCGAATGGCTTGATCCGGCCGGCTTCCAGCTTGCTGTGACGGTCGATCCGCGGCTTGGGCGGGTCAATCGGTTTCGCAGCGATTTCGAGCTGCGCGTGGGGGGTGGCCAAGCGTCGGTCGAGCGGGTTTTCCGCCCGGGTTGAACCGCGGGTGGCGCGCCCGGTGTGACCCGCGACATCTCTCCCCGCGATCCTCGTGACGTTGACGGGGATGATCAACGCGAACTGAAGGATTGGCAGAATTCGGATTAGGTCGCGTGGTCCGTGAACGACCGGGATTAGGACGCACAGCTGTCGGCCGGCGACGTCTGAACGACATGCCGCTTACGCCATCTCAGCACCCGAAAGCGGACCGGCTGCAATCCACCAGGGAGTGACCTCCGGCCTTTGCCCCGCCACCTGAACGAATGGCAGCTTACAGCGACGGGCCGCCCGAAAACGGACGGGCCGCTATCCACCAGGAACCGGCCCTTCGCCACCCTGCCCCACCTTCTGAACGAACGTCCGTTTACGTGGATCGCTGCCCGATAGCGGACAGGCCGCTTTCCACCAAAAACGGCCTTTCCGCTTCCAAATTTCGAGCGCTCGCACCGCCGCTGTATCGTGCGCGCGTTTCACGTGCGTAGGTTCCTCGATCCTTTTGCACTAGATCCTTCGTTGGTGCTGCGAGACTCGGGTTCGACGATGTTGAAGGCGTGCTGATCAATGGCGGGCAGGCGCATTTAATCAATCGTCAGCATATGCCGAGTCAGGCTCCGTGGACGAACGGAGACAATGATGGATACGATCGGCAATAACAACGCTGGCGTAAAGGAGCCGACGACGTCGGCGAAGCTGATGAAGACGGCTGCAAGCATCGCCTACGCCTACTTGTGCAACGCCTTCGACGATGCTCAAAATGACCCGTGTATCGACTATCGGCTGACGGACCGAATTGCCGCCGGCATTGCGCGCCAGATCGACGACGGCGCTGTACATGCGGCGAGCACGCTGGATGGCGCGCGGATGGTGCTGGCATCGTGGTGCATGACGATCGAGGAAATACGCGACGATCCGGAGCAGCCGGCCACTGGGCAAAGCGCCCATCTCGCTCATACGATAGCTACCGCACTAGGTGTACCGCACCTGCTACGCGGTACGACCTACAATTCGCGTAATTACGATGTTCGCAACTGCGTGGTGTCGGCGGCACTGCTGCAGGCGATGTTCGACGGCGATACGTGGCTCGACCGGGAACTGGCCGGGGTGGCAGGCCTGCCAGACAGCGGTTCCGCGGACCAGCGCGCACTTGCTGCGCGCACGGCTGATGTGGCAGCCGGTCGCATCATCGCGCCCTCGTCTTGCTCGGATGGCGAGTGGTGGCGGCGCGCTGATGCAGCAGAGCGCGATGCATCGACGCGTCTCTTCCCACAGAAGAACTTCGAACGGGTGCTTGAGCCGTTGCTGTTGGAAGAGTTGACGTCCACCGGCATAGCTCAGCTGGACCGACTAAGCTCAATGAAGACGTCAAAAAGCCGCGCGAACAGCTGGGAAGAGCAGGCTGCAAATCTGACGATCCAGTACATCTGCGATACGGTGAGCCAGCGTGGCTGGCGCATGCAGCTCAAAGGCCTCACAGGCGCGGCAGGCCGCCACTTCGATGCCATGGCGGCTGGAGAGGAACACGCAGCGACGGTCGTCGACAGCGCGCGCATGATTCTCATCAACTGGGCGGTTGGATGCGACCGCACTGCCTCAGCCGGAGATGTCCGAATCCTCATGGTAACCCAGGAGCGCGCGTAGCACGCGCTGGGACACGTCGGTCTCGCGCACCTGAGCGCCCGCAACGAGCCACAGCTGCGCCCGCAGGCGCTGCACGATCAGGTGCGCGATGCGGCGCGGCGCGCTGTATCGGCAAATCGTGGCACCAAACTCGATCTTGATCTGCACCGCTTCAACGACTCGTTGGTCGACGGCCAAATCGCTGCAAGCAGCCGTCTCGCCGTACAGCGCGCAGCGGACCGTGGCTTCGCGCACCCGCAAGGCGGTACTGCGACAGATCCGGTGAGGTGGTTGGAGCGCCAGGCCCGCGAAGACTTGATCAGCGCCGCGCTCAAACAGGCCGTGTCGGCACTGCAGAAATGCCGAACCCATTATGCTCGACCGGCGCCGCCAATAATCTATCTTGGTGCTCACGGCCGCGCCGGTTTCGAGCCGAAGGAACTTGCCGCGTTCGAGCCACAGGTCGCGCATTCGGGCGAGCGAGTGCGGTTCCACTCGTCCCAGATCGACGCCGACGGTGCGATGACCACAGCGGAAACGCTCGCGCTCCGCGGATCGGGAGGCCGCCTTATCGCGCGGTACCGGGTGGACGGTGATGGCCGTGATTACCGCGATGAGGATTTGATCCGCCTCGGTCGTCGGCATGCTGATGGCCGCGCCTTGTTCGACCGTGCAACGTGGACCCCACCAAAGACGAAGTTGAGCCTGATGGCGACGCGAGCCATGAACGGCGGCATGGGGATGTGACGCTATCGGACCGGCGGCCGATTTCGGCTGCTGGTCCTGCGTTTTCGGCCACGACTCGCGTGGGTTGATCGATGCTTTTTTCGTTTGGGCTGTTGGATGGCACACCATCCCCGCCTTACTCCGCCGCTCCTCCCTGCCGAACCTGCCCGCCAGAAGGCGGCACTGGCGCTGGCACGGCTGCTTGCGCGCGACCTCGCCCGGACTCATCTTGGCGAGCACAGCCGCACCGACACGGAGATGTAGTGATGAGAGTTGCGCTATACGCCCGTTATTCGACCGACATGCAAAAGCGAGAGACCATCGCGGTGCAGAAGGGCAACATGCGGGCGTATCTTGCCAAGGCCGGCTGGCAGGAGATCGGTGCGTGGGCCGACGAGGCCATCTCTGGCGCAACGTTGAACCGTCCGGGCATTCAGGCACTGCTGGCCGCCTGCGGACGGCGTGAAGTCGATGTCGTGCTGGCGGACGAACTCGACCGCTTATCGCGTGGACAATCACATACCGCCAAGGTTTACGAGCGGTTGCAGTTCCTCGGTATCCGCCTGGTGACGGTAGCGGAAGGGGAGATCACGCGGCTGCACGTCGGCATGAAAGGGACGATGAACGCCGAGCAGATCTCGGCGACGTCGCGCAAGACGCGCGACGCGCTTGCCGATAGGCACATGAAAGGTCTCAATGCCGGCTGGCGAGCATATGGCTACGAACTGGATTTTCAGCTCGATGCACGCGGCGACCGCATCCCGGGGTACCTCAAGGTCAATGCGTCCGGTTCAGCGCACATCGTGTCGATCTACGAACAATATGCCATGGGCCGCTCTGCCAAGGCCATCGCAGCCGACCTCTACCGTCGCGGCGTACCCGGCCCACGGGGCGGCAAATGGTCGGCCTCCACGATCAACGGCAACAAGAAGCGAGGCACCGGCGTCCTCAACAACCAAGCTTATGTCGGTCGCCCCGAGCATCAGCGTCAGACGTTCCGCAAGGATCCGGAAACCGGCAAGCGACACGCCTTCGCGACGGCCGAGGGAGTGAAGAAGACTGCCGAAGCCCTGCATCTGCGCATCGTGAGCGACGAGCTATGGGGACAGGTGAAGGCGCGCCAGGAGCAGACTGCATGTCCGCACGGCTCCGATGTGACGCCCTTATGGGCCAAGCAACGCCCGAAGTACCTGCTTACGGGTAAGGTTATGTGCGGAGTGTGCGGGTCAAACTATGGCAAGGTCGGCAAGCTCCGTTCAGGTTGTCACGCGAACACCAACTCCGCCGACGCCGGCTGCACCAACAAACTGACGATGCGTATCGGCGAATTCGAAGAGCAGGTGCTGGCACCGCTGAAGGACGACATGCTGCAGCCCGACGTGGTCGAAGCGTTCGTCAAGAAATATGTCGCCGAGAGCAATCGGCTCGCCCGCGAACGCGAGCGTGATCATGGTTCACACCGCCACGAACTTAAAGGCATCATCTCGGGCATCGAGCGGCTGACCGCCGCCATCGTCAAGGGGGTCGATGCATCGCTGGTACGTGAGGAGCTGAGCCGTTTGGGCCAACGCAAGGTAGCGCTGGAGGAAATTCTGGGCGCTAGTGCCGAACCGTCTGGACCCGTGATGTTCCATACGCGGCTCGCGCAGATCTACCGGCACAGCGTCGAGAATCTGCTGTCTGCCTGCACCAACGAGGCCAGCCGCACGGAGGCGCAGGAAGTAATCCGCGGACTTATCGGACGCATCGTGCTGACATCGGTCGATGGGGCATTGCAGGTGGAAATGACCGGTGAGCTTGCAGCGATGCTTCTGATCAGCCAGCCGACCAGACAAAAGAAACCCCCGGGAGCGGATGCTTCCGAGGTTCGACAAGTCAAGATGGTTGCGGGGACAGGATTTGAACCTGTGACCTTCAGGTTATGAGCCTGACGAGCTACCGGGCTGCTCCACCCCGCGACATTCGCGTTAGCGAAGGGGTATGAGACAATTGTGAATGGGTTTTGAATTCGTGTGTTTGCATGTCGCACGGGCTTCAATGCCTGGCGACGACCTACTCTTCCATCGCTTGAGCGATAGTACCATTGGCGCAGTCGGGTTTCACGGCCGAGTTCGGAATGGGATCGGGTGGGACACCGACGCTATAGCCACCAGGCAATGGAGCCGGTGCGACATGCGTACGTGAATATCTGGGTCCCTCGAGCGTCGCCTTGCGGCGAAGCTTGAGGGTTTTAAAATCGATACCGTGCAAGGTTTGTAGTGTGTTCGACCAATCCCTCGACGGCGAGGGGATTGGCAATCTGGCGTCGTCTTAATCATCCGCACTATCGTCTGACGTGCTGGGCGAACCCAGTGTTGTCAT
>NZ_QAOG01000006.1 GCF_003050705.1 Sphingomonas aurantiaca
CCCGCTACGACCGTTGCCCAACAGCCTTCTTCTCTGCGGTTGCCCTCGCTGCCACCGTCATCTTCTGGCTGTGATCAACGAGTTCTGACCCTAATCCTGATGCCCCGGCAGCCTTATGACGTTTCTATGTATCAAACGCGCCTAGTCGGGCGTACCGTCGTCACGCCCCCCTTTCCTCACATAGCGACGTTCGCGATCGGCAAAGCGGAGCCTAAAAGGCCGCCTTTCCGCTGTCGCCCAATGGCAGACGTTTGAAGAGAAATATGGTGCTTCCTATTGCGGACGATCATTCATTCGGTATCGTCGCTAAGATGACCCGTAAAGCAGACATCTCGGCTCGGATCGTGGCGATCTGCTATACGCTCGTCATCGTCGCAATGGCATGGTTTACGTTTGCGTTCTTTGGATTTGGACTTGGAGGTGACGTGGGCGGGTCGATCGTGTTCGCGCTGATCGCGCTATTTCCGATCCCCGTCTGCATTCTCTGCTTCCGAAGAGATTAGTAGCCCGACCGCTTTCCTCTCCATTCCGGACATTCCGATTACGCCCAATTGCGGACGTTCAAAGCTCCGAAGAAACCTGATGGCGCGCGACGGTCCGCATCAAATTTCCCATGTTCTCGTGGCTGGTCAGTCGGTCGGAGATCACGAGTGCGCAACCATCGCTGATCATGATGAATAGCCGTGAACCGACCTTCCTGACTGCACCGATCGTGTTCCATTTATAGGTGGTCCGCACATTGGCGGTCTCTGCGACAAGCCCTTCCGCACTACTCTCTAGATAGATGTCTTTGCCCCCTTTACGGGAACGGAGCGCTGGCGCGATGACGAATATGATAAGTATGAACAGCATGCCAAAACCAGCGGTTTGTGGCTCGTCAACGACCGAGCCACCGATAATTATGAGCAATCCCATCAGCAGGAACAGCGCAGCTTTCAATCGAGTGGCTTTGCTTCCAGTGACAAACGATATGACGACCGAAGCAGCGATCAGATCGCCGCGCGTCAGTTCGTAAGGCCCAATCCTATTAAAGCTCATGCCGGCGATGCCCCCTGTTGCACGATCAAGTATGGCCGCATTTGCGGTTTAATGTCCAACGGCAGAATGTCCGCTTTCTACCAAGATCAGACATTCGAGACCGATCCGGCGCGAACGTCCGATAACGCCCATAACCGGCCGTTCAGGCCCGAATTTTTCTTTCCCGAAACCGGCGGTTGACGGCGGAGCAGCTACGGTTACCATCCGCGACAATGAGAGCAGCATCATTCGCAGCGATGATGATTTGCTCAGGGTGTTCGAACGCCTGCCAGAACACCGTCGTCTCGCGAAGCCCTTCGCCTGATGGCACGCGTGTCGCGGTGCTATTCCAGCGGGACTGCGGAGCAACCACGGGCTTCTCCACCCAAATTTCGATATTGGACGCGAACGATAAGCCATCGGGAGGGGGCAACGCCTTCGTTGCAGATGACGATCACGGCGCCGCTAGGGCGGGTGACTGGGAAGGGTCATGGGCTGAAATGAAGTGGCTATCGCCGGAACGCCTACGTATCCGATACGCCACAAAGTCTAGGGTATTCAGACAGAAGGGGAGTGTCTCCGGAGTGAGTATCAGCTATCAGATCGTCGGCAGCTAATGCCCATCTCGGACAGGATACCGTGCCGCACGAGGCCGGCGCGCGCACCGGCGAAGCGTTCCGCCGAATAGCTGACGATCGCCGCCGGCCCCCAATACCATTCCTCCAGGAAATGGTCGGTAAAGTTTTTAAGCCCCGGCTGCACGCCCCAGTTCTATTTGCCGGTCACGAAGACGAAGACGAAGGCATCGGCCGTCCTGATCTTTTCGGCGGGTGCCTCCAGTCTCAGCGGCGCCTCGCCGCTCGGATGGTTCTTATAGATGCGGTTGACCATGGGAAGGTCGACCGCCTTGGCGTCGATGAGCTCGGCCGATGCACCCCGCTCGGCGAAGGCGCGGACGAGCCACTCGCCGAGGCGAATGCTCTGCCGATCGGAACGATAGAAGCCTTAGAAGATCAGAACCCGCTCGTGCATCGCGGCAACTTCTTGTGAGGCTTGTCGTGCAAAGGCACGGAGCGCCCCAGCGCCCCGTGCCCTGCATGGATCAGCCTTCGATGAAGGCGAGCAGATCGGCGTTGATCCGATCGGCATTGGTAACCGGCATGCCGTGAGGAAAGCCGGGGTAGGAGATGAGCTTGGCGCCCTTCACGATCCCGGCTGACATCTTGCCAGTGGTGGCGAACGGAACCACTTGGTCGTCCTCGCCGTGCAGGACCAGCGTCGGCACGTCGATCGCCTCGAGGTCGTCGGTAAAATCGGTCTCGGAAAAGGCCTTGATGCCGAGCGTATGGGCGAGCGCAGAGCCCATCATGCCCTGGCGCCACCAGTTGAGCCGCACCGCGTCCTTTACCTCTGCGCCGTCTCGGTTGTAGCCGAAGAAGGGCAACGTGAAGTCGTAGTAGAATTGCGAACGGTTCGTGGCAGTCTGCTCACGCACCATGTCGAATACGTCCATCGGGACGCCGTCCGGGTTGGCCTCGGTCTTGACCATGATGGGTGCGACCGCACTGACCAGCACGGCCTTTTTGACCCGACCAGGCTTGGCGCGCGCGACATAACGGGCGACCTCGCCACCACCGGTCGAGTGGCCGACATGAACGGCATCGCGCAGATCAAGCGCGTCAGTCAGCGCGATGACATCGGCGACATAGGTGTCCATGTCGTGACCGCCCGCCGATTGCGTCGAACGGCCATGGCCGCGGCGATCATGCGCGATGACGCGATAGCCTTTCTGGACGAAGAACATCATTTGCGCGTCCCAGTCATCCGAGCTGAGCGGCCAGCCGTGGTGGAACATGACGGCGAGCGCGTCGGTGTTGCCCCAGTCCTTGTAGAAGATTTCGGTCTCGTCGGCGGTGGTGATGAACGGCATGCGAGGTCTCCTCGGGCTCGGTTGGGTACGCGGCACGCTACAGGAAAATTCACATGGGGCGGCGGATAGGTAAGGAGGTAGAATAGCAAATATCGCCGTTAGAATGGCGGCACTTAAGACCAGAACACAGTCCCCGATCAGGATTAACGAACGGCGTAAGTCGGCAAGCCAGACAGATATCGCAAACTGCCGTAAATGATCCGATGAGGTGTAACGGAGGAACGTTCGCCCGAGATCCGACGCACTGGTGGTAAATTCGAATCTATGAACTCAGTCATCTGTTTGATAGGGTGATTTCCAGATTTCACTTCTAATAGGAGTTTCGGGATAGGACAATCGCGAACAGACTTCATGGAGCAGACAAACCTGCAGGTTATCGGTGCCGCCCGGGGCGGCGCTTTTCTGCTGATGGTTTCTGGTTGGGAGGCTGACCTCGGGTTTGTAGGTGTCAAAGAGCGGGGGTTCCGATTGCAAGGCTGCTTGTTGCGGGTCCGCAATGAAGATTGCGGTAATTTCTGACATTCACGGGAATGTCGCTGCTCTTGATGCAGTTCTCGCCGACGTCGCCCCCCGGCAAGTGGACCAGATTGTGAACCTCGGGGACATCTGCCCAGGAGGGCTATTCCCGCGTGAAACAGTTGATCGACTGATGCCTCTGTGAATGCCGACGATACGGGGCAATCACGAACGTCAGATATCGGATCAGCCTCGCGAGCGTATGGGGTTGTCCGATCGCCATGCCTCCGACCACCCGAGCGCTGAGCAGCTTGCCTGGCTAGCAGCATTGCCCACTACCATGCAGCCGTCCAAAGATGTGCTGCTCGTTCATGGCACGCCAGACAACGACCTGGCCTACTTTCTCGAGACCGTGACGGAGGAGGGGCTTCGTGAGGCCACTCGCGAGGAAGTCGAGCACCGGGCGGGAACTATCGATGCGGCTTTGATCCTCTGCGGCCATACGCATCTCCAACGGGTGATGACGCTTGACGACGGGCGCATGATCATAAACCCTGGAAGCGTTGGTCTTCCGGCATATGACGGTGATCGACCCCACGCCCACCGAGTTGAAAGCGGATCGCCGCATGCACGTTACGCAGTCTTGTCCAACGAAGTTGGTGGCTGGGCGGTAGAGCTTCTGTTCGTCGTTTATGACTGGGAACAAGCCGTCCGAGACGCCGAGGCTCATGCCCGTACCGATTGGTCCAGAGCTTTGCGGACTGGTCGGGTCGAGCATGGGAGTATTGCTCTATCGAAGCGAAACGCTTTTTGGGAAGCAGTGTCCATTCTAAAAATGCGAACCGATTTGAGAAATGTGACGTGCCGTCGCGCAGGGAAGAATTCTTGGGGCATGAGCCCCGCCTCAACATGGATGAAAAACTGAACGTGCGGCAAGGAATCACCCTGCGAATATCCGCTTCTGGGCACGCCACCGTGCCATGGTTGGTCGCCGTTCCTGTCGTTTGGACGAGACCGCCGCTCGCCTATGTCCGCAAGTGGCGTCTTACTCTTGCCCGCGCAGCGCTGATGCGCGGCGATGCGGCCGTGGCCAGCATAGCGAACAGGGTCGGCTATACCTCACAGAGCGCGTTCGGGCACGCGTTCCGGCGCGCCTTTGGGACTTCTCCGAAAGCAAATTTTCGATCGGAAGACCAGCAGCTGTCCAGGCAAGGCAATCGAGCACCCGGCATACCGGTGCCTACCAATTCTCGATGATCAGCTGCTAGGTGGTTGCCCGAGATTCGCTGTGAAGTCTCGATGCAGAAGTGCCTCAAATTGGGAAGTCGAAAGCGGTCAGCGAATGGCCGAGATTGGGTTTATGTGCCGGCCTATTGTTCGCACATGCAGCTTGGCTATCTGCGAGCCCGGACGACGGTCAGTTAGCGAGACGTGGTGTTTGAGGACACCAATTCCAAAAAAACGATCAGCGCGGCATATTCCGCCCGGAGCGCGGCGGCGCGGGTCTTCATTGCCGCCGAAGCTTCGAGCCTTGCGCCGTACAGGATTTCGACGAGACGGCGGCGCGTCTGGTCGAGCAGCGACGTGCCGAGTTCGGCGTTGGTCAGCAGGACAATGCCGATACCGGCGTCGGGCAGAACGATCCAGTCGGTCTTGTAACCCGGCATGGCCCCGCCATGGTGCACCATGGCGACGCCCCACCGGCGAGAGGTCTGCAGGCCCATGCCGTAGGTTGCTGCTTCTCCAATCTCCATGCCTAGGTTGCGCCGCGCGAGCAGCGCTTCCCGGCTGACCAGCCGCCCGCCCGACGGCAACACGCCCTCGCGAAGCTCATTGAGCGCGTAGCGCGCCAGATCATGGGCGCTCGAGCATGCGCCGCCGGCGGGCCGGGCGAAATAGATGCTGTCGCTCTTGTCGATCGTGCCTAGCGCAACCGTGCCGTCCATGCCGATGTCGCGCGGATCGGCATGGTTACCCGCGACTGCAACTGCCTTCGAGAAGGTCGTGTCCTTCATGCCGAGAGGATCTAAAATTTCAATCTGCATCGCGCGATCATACACGTGGCCGACGTCCATGCGGGGATAGTCCACATGACCCGCGATATACCCCGCTGCCGAGGCAAGCAGGTTGCTATACTGGAACATCTCGCCAAACTTGGTGGTCGGTTTCATCCCCGCGAGCAGCGAGAGAACCTTGTTGGCGGGTGTATCGAGGCCGCCGGTCATGATCCATTCCATGTCCTGGCGCGGCATGCCGGTGCAGGCGCAGATCAAATGGCGAATCTCGATCTCGCGCTGGACGGAGGCATCGCCAAGCCGGAACGCCGGATCGGCCTCGACGACTGGTTCGTCCCAACCGAGCTTACCGCGATCGACCAGCTTGGCGAGCAGGAGCGTCGTCATACCCTTGGTGTTCGACGCAATCATGAATCGCGTGTGTGCGTCGACTGGATCGGCCTTGCCGATGGTTTTCACGCCGATGCCGCCTTCCTCGACGACGCCGCCCCGATCGATGAAGGCGTATTCGATGCCGGGAACGCCATAAGCGGCCATCGCGTCGCGCCAGAACGCCTTGAGCTGGTCGCGCCGTGCGGCATCGAAGGGGAGGGCCGTGTTTCCGACAAAGTCTTCGGGTTTCAGTCCTGCAGGACGGAGCGACTCGCCTATCTTGCGGATCGCACCGGCGCGCTTTTCAAAGGTCGCTTCGGAACCCCTGGCGAGTACTACCGTCCAACCTTCACCGTGGCGCATCGCGCGCGCAAAAAGGACGAGCTTCTCGTCGGGCGAGGTTTCATAGTCGACCGCCCAGGCCTCGTCCCAACCCTCGGTTGCCGCTGCCTTGGTGACGAGCCGGATCCTGCATGCAAAGCCAGGATCGAAGCGCTTCCACGCGGCCGCGACAACCTCTTTCGGGTCGCCGGAAGCACCGCCATCGACGATCACAACGAAGGTGTCCCCCTCGGGTGCTTTTAACGTCAGCATCTGGGGAGCTGGGGTCTGCGTCCATCCGTCCGGGGGTACAAGACTCGCGGAGGCGGTAGTAACGACAGGCTGCGATGTCTGGGCTGTTGACGACGTAGCAATGCCGAGTGCAGCGCACATCAACACCCACCGGTTCATGATCAGGTCCCTATCATGTTCCGCGACAGACTAGCGATACGTATCTGGTATTCAATGGTCAGGACTGAATAATCTGCTGCTACCATACGCCGAACTTGCCAGTTCAGGAGCAGGATGCTGGAAATGCCCGAGCGTTCACTGCCGCTGAAAGGTGATCTCCGCGGTCCAGGCTGCGAACGAGAGTTCCGCCTCAACTTTCGCCAATTCAGAAGGGTTGCTAATCGAACGCACATCGATGGATGGCTGTCGGAACCGGGGGAGGATCCAAGGCCTCCGCAGCCGGCTGAACAAGTGCCCGATGCACGAGCCGCGGTCGCTTCCCGAGCTCGAAGGATCGGGTCTGCACGGAACCGTACCGAAACATCGCGAGGCAGTTGGGTGTTAACCTCCTGATCTAACAGGAGCTTCCCGTGGCCTATCTTCCTTATGGCGACGACATCGAAACGACCGAGGCTGGCGAACAGGAGAGTATCGACGGCATCATCAAGGGGATGACGCAGGAGAGCCAGACGGTCGAGACGCGCGACGGCCATGCGGTGCGCGCCAGCCACGCCAAGAGCACGGCCTGCGTCATCGGCAAGATGGTCGTCGCTGCCGATCTGCCGCCGGAACTGGCGCAGGGACTGTTTGTCAATCCGGGGACGTTCGACGTCGCGGTCCGCTTTGCGCAGGGGCCAGGCGAGAAGCTTGGCGATCGGGTCTCGACGCACCGTGGCATGGCGATCAAGGTCTTCGGGGTCGATGGCGCCAAGCTGGCCGGTCACGATGCGCCGACGCAGGACTTCGTGTTCGCGAGCGGCACGACGTTCCCGGACGGTACCGCCGCGGGATTTGTCGCGCAGGCGAAGAAGATCGGCATGACCGTACCGATGCCCGAAGGCGTGAAGAGCGTGGCCGCGTCGATCGCGCGCGATATCAACAAGGCGCTCAACGCTGTCGGTGTCGAACCGAGCCCGACGCTAGACTTTTACGGCCATCCGTTCAGCCACCCGCTCGTCGAGACCTATTTCAGCCAATGCCCGATCCGATACGGCGATCATGTCGCGAAACTCGGAGCGTTCCCGGTGGCCGCCAAGCAGCGCGCGCTCAGCGAGTGGCAGCTCGATCCGCACCAGGATGAGGATGGCTTTCGTCATGCGGCGATCGAGTATTTCGATGGCAATGACGCGGTGTTCGAACTGCGCACGGAGCTATGGGCCGATGCCGAGACGCTGCCGATCGAGGATACGTCGGTCGACTGGCCGACGCGGGTCAGCGAATACCGCACGATCGCGACAATCCGTCTGCCGCGGCAGGCGGCCTATGGTTCGGACCGCGTGCGTTATTTCGACGAGGTCATGACGTTCCGGCCGGCGCACGCGCTGGAGGCGCATCGTCCGCTGGGCGGCGTGATGCGCGCGCATGCAGGTTTACCGTGCACTCAGCGATTTCCGACACCGTGAGAACGGCATCGCCGCCGCCAACACCGCTGCCATCACCGATATCCCGGCCTGGCGCCGCCACACCAATTCCGATTGTCGAAAGGACTGACATGACGCTTCAAGGCAAAAAAATTGCGATTCTGATCGCACCCCGCGGCACCGAGGAACCCGAGTTCGCGCAGCCAAAGGCGGCGGTCGAGCAGGCCGGCGGGGGAGTGACGGTCATCAGCCTCGAAACGGGCGGCGCGGAGACGTTCAACAACGATCTCGATCCCGGCAAGACGTTTGCGGTCGACAAGGCGATCGGCGACGTGTCGGCCGCCGAGTTCGATGGCTTGATCATTCCGGGCGGGTGCGTCGGTGCCGACACGCTGCGGTCGTCGGACAAGGTCGTGGCGTTCGTCCGCGACTTCTTCGCCGCCGGCAAGCCCGTCGCCGCGATCTGCCATGCGCCGTGGACGTTGATTGAGGCCGATCAGGTGCGCGGCCGTACGCTCACTTCGTTCCCGACGCTGGCCACCGACATTCGCAACGCGGGCGGGACGTGGGTCGATCAGGAGGTGGTCGTCGACCAGGGCCTTGTCACCAGCCGTACCCCCGATGACCTGCCGGCGTTCTGCGCGAAGCTCGTCGAGGAGTTCGGAGAGGGCAAACATGTCGCGCAGGCGGAGAACGCATGATGGCGCGGTTCTCCGACAAGGTCGTCGTGATCACCGGTGCCGCCTCGGGTATCGGTGAAGGCGCTGCGCGCCGCTTCGCCGAGGAAGGCGCGACGCTGGTGTTGGGCGACATCGACACCGGCGCGCTCGACAAGTTGGCGGGCGAACTGGGCGGCATCGTCGAGACGCGGGAAACCGATGTCACCGACCGTGCGGCCTGCGAGGTGCTGGTCGAGGCGGCGATCGACCGGTTCGGTCGGATCGACGTGCTCGTCAACGACGCCGGTGTCGACCATCTCGGCAAGGTGGACGAGGGCGACTTCTCCGAATTCACCAAGGTGATCGAGACGGACCTGTACGGCGTCGTCCATATGAGCCGCGCGGCGATCGCGCATCTCCGCGTGTCTAAGGGCTGCATCATCAACGTGTCGTCGGTGTCGGGGCTGGGCGGCGACTGGAACCACAGCTTCTACTGCGCAGCCAAGGGCGCGGTGAGCAACTTCACCCGGGCGCTTGCGATGGACGAGGCCAAGAACGGCGTGCGCGTCAACGCCGTCAATCCGTCGCTGACCTATACGGCGTTGACCGCGGGGATGAAGGAACAGCCCGACCTGATAGCCAAGTTCGAGGAGCGTATTCCGATCGGGCGTGGCGCCGAGTCCGCCGACATCGCCGGCGCGATCGCGTTCCTGGCCAGCGACGACGCGCGCTTCGTGACGGGCGTCAACCTGCCCGTCGATGGCGGGCTGACCGCGTCCAACGGCCAGCCACCGCTGTCCTGACATAACGGGAGCGCGTGAATGCGCTCCCGGTCTATTTTTTGAAGTCCTTTCGGCAATGACCAATCCTATTACCCTCTGCCAGCAGATCGGCGCTGTCGATGTCTGACGCTTCGAACGTCGCGCCCAAGGTCGCTATCATCACCGGTGCGTCGCAAGGCCTGGGTGAGGGGATTGCCGACGCGTATCGCGCTTGCGGTTGGCGCATCGTCGGCGTGTCGCGATCGATTGCAGCGTCGCAATCGGACGACTGGATCACCGTCGCTGGCGACGTCGCCGATCCCGAAACCGCGAAGCGCGCGGTCATGGCCGCTCGCGACCGGTTCGGGCGTGTCGATACGCTCGTGAACAATGCCGGCATATTCATTGGCGAGCACTTCACCGATTACACGGTCTAGCAGTACCGCCAGATCACGCAGACCAATCTCGATGGCTTCTTTCACATGACGCAGGCAGCACTGCCGCTGATGGTCGCACAGGGCAGTGGTCATATCGTACAGATCGTCACCACGCTCGCCGAGCATGCCAATGCCGAATTCCCCTCGGTGCTGGCTTCGATGACGAAGGGTGGGCTCGCCGCGGCGACACGCAGCCTGGCAATCGAATATGCCGCCCGCGGCGTGCGCGCCAATGCGGTGTCGCCGGGTATCACCGAAACGCCGATGCATCCCCCCGAGACGCGCGCCGGCCTCGGACGGTTTCACCCGCTCGGACGGATGGGCACGGTCGCGGATGTCGTCGGCGGGGTGCTGTATCTCGAGGACGCCACGTTCGTGACCGGCGAGATACTTCATGTCGACGGTGGGCAGGTGGCCGGACACTGAAGGGGTGAGGTACGCACCCGCTTTTCCTCTCCGATGGGCTTGGGACGGCATGCGCTCGGTGCCGAAGCGCTGACCGTTGCCGCCGTCCCTGACCGCCCTTGGTGCTACTGCAAGATACGTTCGGCGCAGTTGCGGACGAACGCGGCGCTCGCCTGCGGATGCCCGACCGGGAGCATATGGCCTCCGTCGGTCATCTCCAGCGTCGCGCCTGGAATTGCGGCGACTGCCCGCTCGCCGTCGATCGCAGGAGCTAACACTCGGTCGTCGCGGCCGTATAGCAGTGCGACCGGAATCGACAGCTCGGCATAGCGTCTGACGATTGCGTTCAGGTCGATCTCGGCGCTGGCCAGTTCGACCAGTGCGGCGTTGACCGAAACCGGACGACCGCCGAGCCCACCGCCGCCGCGCGTAGCGAAATCGGCCGGGACTGCATCGGGCGCGAAGATCTTGCCCCAGCGCATGCCATACGCCGCACGGCTGATCGGTGTGCCCAGCAGATTGGCGAAGATCGCGCGTGCGCCGGGGTTGCTTTCGATCGCGTTTGCCACCGAGGCAGGTATCGATCCAGGCGGCTGCGTCATCGGCGCCAGCAGCGCCAGGCCGGCGACTGCACCGGGGTGGTGCGTCGCCACGCCGAGGGCGACCGCACCGCCCAATGAATGACCGACGAGCAGCGGCGGACGATCGAGCGCGAGCTTGTCGATAAGCCTTGCAATAATCGCCGACTGGCCAAGGATACCGGACTGTTCGCCGGTAGGTACCGAATAGCCCGAGCCGGGCCGGTCGACCAGGATGACGCGATACGTGTCGGCCAGCGCATCGGCGACGCCGTAGGAGAAGTTGCGCAGTTGCGCGCCCAGCCCGTGGATCAGGACGATGGGCGGCCCGGCACCGCGATCGACATAGTGGATCCGCGCGCCCGCGACGTCGATGAAACGGCCGTCCGCTGGCACGTCCTGCTTGATCCGCCTGGTCGTCGCGCGGGTGTAGACCGCAGCTGCTGCCAGCGTCGCAGCGATGATCCCGGCCGAGCGAAGTACGATAGAGCGTTTCGGGGCGTCATCGGAAACCGATCTGGACGCGAAAAAGCGGCGCATGTCGGCGAGCAGCAGATCGGGCTGCTCCAGCGCGGCAAAATGCCCGCCTGCGGGCATCTCGGTCCACTGGACGATGTCATAGGTCTTCTCCGCCTGCGAGCGCGGCGGCGGCGGGAAGACCGGGTCGGGGAATGCCGCGATCCCGGTCGGTACGGCGATACGCGTTCCCGCGGGAAAGTTGCCCGATCCCTCCAGCACGCGGCCACGGTACATCCAGGTCGACGTCACGAACGAACCCTCGACCAGATACAGCATGATGTTGGTCAGGAGCAGATCCTCGTCGAACGCTTGCCACAGGTCGGGGCGGCAGTGCGCATCGCGAGGCACGTCGGCCCATGCGCCGAACTTCTCCAGAATCCACGCCGCGACGCCGACCGGGCTGTCCGACATCGCGACGCCGAGCGTCTGCGGGCGCGTGCCCTGTTCCTGCGAATAGCCGGTTTCTTCCTTGGCGAGCTCGGCGCGCTTCGCAGCCCAGGCGACCTCGTCGGGCTTTTTCGGCGCCACATCTTTGGCCTGGAGCAGCACCATGTTCAGATGGAGTCCGGCGATCGCATCGGGATGCGCGTGCGCCATCCAGCCGCCGATCGCTGCACCCCAGTCACCGCCCTGCACAAGATAGCGTCGCGTGCCGAACAGCTCGACCATCAGGCCGTGCATGAGCTCTGCGGTCTGCTTCGGTCCGATCGGGGACACGGGGCGGCCCGAAAACGCGTAGCCGGGCAACGACGGAACGACGACGTCGTGACCGTCGGCGACGAGCGGCGCGATCAGCGCCTCGAACTCGAGGAACGACCCCGGCCAGCCGTGCAGCAGCAGCAGCGGGGGGCGTGATCCATCGCCGCGCACATGGATGAAATGGAGGCGCTGCCCCTGCACTTCGGCCGCGAATTGCGGCAGTAGGTTCAACCGACGCTCTTGCGCGCGCCAGTCGTAGCGCGTCAGCCAATAGTCGACGAGCCGCTTGAGATCGGCGAGGCCGACGCCTGACCGCCAGTCCTCCGCGTCCGGCATAATGCTCCAGTCGAACGCCTCAACCTTGGCATGGATGACGGCAAGTCGGTCTTCGGGTATCGCGATGAGGAAGGGTTCTGCCATATGTACATCCTGCCGAAGGGGGTAAATCTTACTTCCCCGATTGAACTCATAACGTCGAACGCGCGAAGGTCGCCGAAAGGGGCTTCGGAGCGAGATGAACAGACGGCGGCTTTTGGGACGCGCGTACGGCGGTTCGAACGTCCGGAAGTGGATCTTCCTGATGCCCGACCCATCGCGCGCCGGGGCGATTGTGGCCCCCTGATGCGCGCGTCAGGACAGTGCGTCCTGCCGAAGGTAGGCAAACATGTGCGACGCATAGTCTGCCTTTCCCAGCTCGATCCCCTGTGCTCGGATGATCGAGTATGCGGTCACCACGTGGAAATAGAACTGCGGCAGCGCCCAGTCGCGCGCATATTGCTCCGCCGTTAGGTCGAGGATCATTCCGTTTGGCAGCGCGTGGGCGATCGGTGCGGCAGGGTCGATCGTGATCCCCGCGGCTGCGGCGGCCTCGACCACTGCGATCGTCTCGACGATCCGGGCTTGGGCATCCGCGAGCGTACCGGGCCGCTCGCCAGCGTTTCGACCCTCGTCGAGCAGGGTCTCCAGCGCTGGCGGAAACGCCTGATCGAGCAACCGGAACACGCCTTCCTGCGCTTGTCGGCACGCAAACCGGACTTGTGTCGCCAAGGGGAACATGTCCGGCGCGAGCCGCGCCGCCAGCAGCGTGTCCACGCTCCCGTCTGGCCGCTGCGTCTCGGCCTTGGAGAGCCACTGCGACAACGCTCCCAGCATCTGGACGTAGGTGGGGACGACAAAATCTGAGAGCGTCATGGGGCTTCGCTATTCTAGCGGGTCGGCAGGTCGATCCCGCTCCCGGTCTACACAGGCCGGCCGCGCGGAGCCAAGCGTTCGTCAGCTAATGCCGTTGCGCGCGGCCGTCTCCCGGTCGGGAAGCGCCAGCGCCGCCACGGCGAGATTTTCGCGAAGGTGCGCCACGGACGGCGTGCCGGGGATCGGCAGGATGTCAGGCGACCGCCGCAGCAAACACACCAGCGCCGCCTCCATCGGCGTCGCGTTGCGCGAAGTTATTGATCGCCATCGGTTCAGCGTGGCCCGTCGGTCGACTGTCCCACGATGGGTGCGTTCGCGGGCAAAGGGAAAGGTTGTGACTAAGGGCCGATGTCGATCGCCTGCGCTTCCGCCCTGCGCGCCGACGACTTGGCAAAACCGAGTTGCTCGGCGATCGGATCGTTCCAGCCGTATGGGTCGGTGCGGAAGGCTATCGCCCCGTCGGCACCGACATAGACATTGTGATAGAGCAGCCGGACCGGAATACGACGCGGCAACGGCACGAAGGTCATCTCGCCCGTCGCCTGCGCAGCCTGCCACGCGTCCGCGACGCCCTCGTCCTCGGCGAGCATCTGCGCGAAACCGAGCGCGTCCTCGACGCGGACGCAGCCATGGCTAAGATGGCGCTGGCTGCGCTCGAACAGCGCCGGCGCCGAGGTGTCGTGCAGGTAGATCGCTTGGTTGTTGGCCATGTCGAACTTGACGAGGCCGAGCGCATTGTCGGGCCCCAGTTGCTGGACGATCCAGCCGTCACGCAGCACCATGTTGTGCGCCTGCAGATACGCGTCGTCGACGTTCGCCATTTCGCCGTTCTGGATCGATTTCGGAACGGTCCAGGTCGGGTTGGCGACCAGCCTGAAGATCGGCGATGCGAGCGCCGGGGTCTCGTGCCCGGGTTCTCCAACGACGACCTTTCGCTCGTCCACCACCGTGCCGTCGCGGTAGTACCGCAACTGTGACGCTGCGGTGTTGACGTCGATCCGCGTGGCAGGTGGCGTGCGTTCGAGCCAGCGCCGGCGTTCGAGCGCAACGCCCAACCCCCGGGCGCGATCGCCGGCGCCTAGGTTGAGCACCCTCAGCGTCTCGGGGCCGACGACGCCGTCGGCGGCAATCCCGTAATCGGTTTGCAATCGCTTCAGCGCGTCCGCCAGTGCCTGCGTGTAGAGCGCCGACGTGGGGGAAGGCGCGAGCAGCAACGGCTCTGCCGCTGAACCGGAAGGCGCCAGATAGCCGCTTTGCGTCAGCCGATCGGCAATGGCCGCCACCCGCGGGTCTCGAGTGCCGACACGGATCACGCCACCGGCGATCGGCTGGGTCGGCCCGGCTGCAGCTGCGGCCTGGCTAAAGCGGAGATAAGCGTCGGACAAAGACCGGTACTCGGCGTCCTGCGGTGCCAGCGACTCCAGCCACTCGGTGAGTTTACCGGTCGCAAGGGCAACGCCGAGACCGTCTGTAACGTCGGTTTTCGGGCGGGGCAGGGTATAGACTTCGTGCAACGAGGCAGGATCGATGCGTCCTCCTGCCAAAGCTTCGGCATAGGAGACGGCGGCGCGCGACCGCGCTACGTCGGCGACGGCGGGGCTTGCATCCGTTGCGTCTGCGCCGGCGAAGGCCAGATGGTCGAGACCGTGCCGGCCGCGGTCGGCGAGCGCGGACTCGAATGCGGCGATGCTCTGCTTGGACCACAAAGCCCGCCATTTCGACCTGGCGTACAACGTCCGAAGCCTGGGATCCGTCACGTCGGCCTTGTCGATCGCCATCGCGATGGGGTCCGGACGGGCTACGGCGTCGATCGGAACGACCTGAGCGTGCGCCGCTCCATGGGTCAGCAGGATCAGGAGCGGGACGGTGGATTGGTACAATGTCTTCAAGCGCATGCCGGTCTAACGAGCCAGTCGGCAATGTGGACCAGGACGACGGCCGGTCGTTGCAGAAATCTGCCGTTCGGCGTGCTGTCGCCGGCCTAAAGTCGATCGCCGTCGCGCGCCGCGTCGTCGTTTACCTGACGGTGTGCAATCGCGCTGAATATAGCGAGTGTACACATCGCCAGGCTTTCGAAGGTCGGCCGAATTCTCCCCGTCAATGCGGCTCCGTCGTCAACGGTTTGCTTACATGAGCAAGCGGGCGAAGTTGGAAATTACAGGCCGACCCCCAGTGTCCGACTATGGGTCCCGCTGGGCCCAACCGACCGGGCCATCAACGCCCGATTACCGACGTTCGCGGCTGGCTGATCCAACGGAATCTAAGGTAGCAGGTAGGCGTAAGCCACGAAGAACGAGATCGTCATAGTGACAAGCAGGATGCCTATCCCGAGCCAGCCATTGAGAGGGGGCTTCTTGGACTTGCTGGCTTCGCGAGATTATTTTGTCATGCCGCGACTATAGGCTCGAGCGGTTTCCGGCGAAACCCAAACCGGCTTTCAAGGCCTGGTCCATGCTATCGGGAAAGCTTCACCTCCTCGTCGGCGCTACGCGTTTCGTCCACGATGTCCAGAAGCGCCTTGACGACCTCGTTGTCAGAGGAGTGCGTTGTACCCAGTTCGAATGTCCGTAGCCTAGCGGCATGACCGGTGAGGCGGGGACGCCACAGCGGTTCGTCGGGATGCTACCTCAGTCTCATCCAGTTCGTGCCGGTCCGCTCGACGTCGCCCCCCGTAGGAGTCGGCCATCAACCTCTCGAAACGCGCCTTGTCCCCGCAAAGCCGATGCCGGTCGGTGTTGGACGGCGGACCCATGATCGCGGGCGGGAACGGGTCATCCACGCCGATCGACGTGCGCGAGCCCGCTGCAGCATCGAATTCCATGAAGAAAATGGTCAGCCACTGCGGAGCGGAGAGGCCGGTGCCGGCCGCCGGGGCCCCGCACCAGCGGCGCTCCAAGGCGCTGGGCGTCGGGACCAATGTCTTTTCCGCGATCCGGTGGCGTGCGATCGGCGAGTTCATCTCGAATTTGGCATTCTCGCGCGCGAAGCCGATCTTGGCCTAGACGGTGTCCCTGGTCCGCAACGAAACCTTCGCCACAGCCTTGCCCTCGAGGGCCGCCCGGAGCGCTCGTTTCAAGTAGACTTGGCCTGCTCGGTGATCGCAGACAGGGGACGCCATGCGGGTCCGCTTCGATCCATCTGTCCCGATGACGGGCAAAAGAAGCGTAAATCCGCGCATTTCCGAGGGTTAGTCGGAAATGGTGACCCCTACGAGAATCGAACTCGTGCTTACGCCGTGAGAGGGCGTCGTCCTAACCGCTAGACGAAGGGGCCGTTAGCAGATGCGGGCGTCTACGGAACGTGGCGGCGGTCGTCAACCCGGTTGCCGCATATTCCTTCGACGCCCGTCATTTTTCTCAGGCGGCGACCTTCTTGCGCTCGGCCATTTCCTCGTTGAGCATCTCGGCCAGCAGGAAGGCGAGCTCGAGGCTCTGGCTGGCGTTGAGGCGCGGGTCGCAGTGCGTGTGGTAGCGATCGGCGAGGCTCTGCTCGGTCACGTCGACCGCGCCGCCGGTGCACTCCGTCACGTTCTGCCCGGTCATCTCGGCATGGATGCCGCCGGCGTGCGTGCCTTCAGCGCGGTGGACCGCGAAGAAGCCGCGGACTTCGGCGAGGATCCGGTCGAAGGGCCGCGTCTTGTAGCCGTTGGCGGCCTTGACGACGTTGCCGTGCATCGGATCGCAGCTCCAGACCACCGGATGGCCCTCGCGCGTCACGGCGCGGACCAGGCGGGGCAAATTCGCCTCGATCTTGTCATAGCCATAGCGCGTGATCAGCGTCATGCGGCCGGGGATGCGCGCAGGGTTGAGCGTGTCGAGCATCCGCAGCAACGCGTCGGGCTCGAGGCTCGGGCCGCACTTGATGCCGATCGGGTTGCCGATGCCGCGTAAATACTCGACATGCGCCGAGCCTTCGAAGCGCGTGCGATCGCCGATCCACAGGAAATGCGCGCTGGTGTCGTACCAGTCGCCGGTCAGCGAATCCTGCCGGGTCAGCGCCTGCTCATACTGGAGCAGCAACGCCTCGTGGCTGGTGTAGAAATGCGTCTGCGCGAGCTGCGGCACGGTCTCGGGATCGATCCCGCACGCGGCCATGAACTCGAGTGCCTCGCCGATCCGGTCCGCGGTCTCGGCATATTTCTTCGACCAGGGGCTGCGGCCCATGAAGTCGTGAGTCCAGCGATGAACCTGGTGCAGGTTCGCATAGCCACCCTGCGCGAACGCGCGCAGCAGGTTGAGCGTGGCGGCCGACTGCGAGTAGGCGCGGATCATGCGCTGCGGATCTGGCGCACGCGAGGCGGCGGTGAACGCGATGTCGTTGACATTGTCGCCGCGGTAGGACGGCAGCTCGACGCCACCGATCGTCTCGGTATCGGTCGAGCGCGGCTTGGCGAACTGGCCCGCCATGCGACCGAGCTTCACGACCGGCAGCTTCGACGCATAGGTGAGCACGACCGCCATCTGCAGGATGACGCGGAACGTGTCGCGGATGTTGTTTGCGCTATGCTCGGCAAAGCTCTCGGCGCAGTCGCCGCCCTGCAGCAGGAATGCCTTGCCGGCCGCGACCTCGGCGAGGCTCGCGGTCAGGTTGCGCGCTTCGCCGGCAAAGACGAGCGGTGGAAAGCTGGCAAGCTGGTCGGTCGCTGCGGTCAGCGAGGCGGCGTCGGTATAGGTGGGGAGCTGTCGTGCTTCGTGTCGTGTCCAGCTGTCAGGGGCCCAGTTCGCGGCCATATCATGTCGTCCGATTGGTGAATTGTGCGGCTATACATGCTCGGAAATGCGTTTTCGCGCAATGAAGTAAAGCTTGCAGGGTGCAAGTCATTGATGGCGTGGGGGGTGCTCGGCCAGCGCATCTAACCGAAGAAACCGAACCGACCGCCGATTTCTGTCCCGTCCGGTAACGATTGTTATGGCATACAGACTGCCTCTTTGCCATGAGCCGACGATGGATATTCCCTTGCGTCTGATCATTGCATTTTCAATTATCGCTGCCGGTGTCGTAATCGCCATACCCGTTCTGGTCGTGTTCACGCGGCGCCGCCGGGCCGACCGGTTGCGGCGCCGCGGCGTCAAGAGCTACAACCGCACGGCCGGCGCCGCACCGGCTGCCGCGCCGTCGAACCGTCAATAGCCTTCGCGCAGATCGGCCACGTTCTTCATCGGCGCATCCGCGAGGAACGCGTCGAGGTTCTCGAGGAACAGCGCAGCGCCGCGTTTGAACATCGTCGTCTGGCTTCGGCCGGACATGTGCATCGTCACGATCGCATTGGGCGCGGTCCACAGCGGGTGACTGGCGGGCAGGGGTTCGGGATGCGTCGGGTCGAGGAACGCGCCGGCGATCGATCGGTCCGCCAGCGCCGCGCATAACGCGTCGTCGTCGATCATGTCCCCGCGCGCGATATTGATCAGCCAGGCCGATGGCTTCATCCCCGCGAGTTCGTCGGATCCGATCATCGCCGCCGTCGCGCCGGTCGACGGCGCGGCAAGGATCACCCAGTCGAACGTGCCGAGCCGGTCGCGCCACGCGTCCGCGGTGATCGTGCCGTCGCGACCGGTCCGCGTGACTCCCGTGACGTCGACGCCGAACGCCGCGAGCCGATCCCCGATCATCCGGCCGATCGTGCCATAGCCGATGACCAGCGCCTTCGTCCCGTCGAGTTCGATCTTGCCGGGGGCATCCTTCAGCCACGCCTGCCGGTCATAGGCGCGCAGCACCGTATCGAACCGCTTGGCGGCAACCAGCACGCCCATCACCGCATATTCCGCCACCGTGACCGCGTTGATCCCCGCGCCATTGGTTAGCGTGACCCCCTTGGCGCTCAGCAGGTCGAGCGGAAATGCGTCGAGCCCTGCGTAGATCGTCGAGACCCAGGCCAGTCGCGGGCCCGCCGCGCGGAGTGCCTCGGCGACGAGCTCGGTCGGCTGCATGTCGACCCAGGCGATGTCCGCATCGGCGATCATCGCCTTCGCGTCGGCGGGCGTCGCGAACCACGCCGCCTCGAGCGTATCGGGCAGATGCGGTTCGAGAAGCGGGCGGGCGGCAAGTGGAAGGACGGCTTTCATCCGCCCAGCATCGCGAGCGCGCGTGGACTGTCAAGCGCAACGCCTTCGCCCCGTACGCCCACAACCCGCCACACACCGCCGCCGATCGCCGGCGTCATTGGCCGCTGACCGCAACGACATTGTCGTCACCGTTCCTGTCGACATACAGGTTATACGGATCGACGCCGGCAAACGCCGGCTTGCGGCGAGAGACGATCCGGATCGTCTGTTCGCCCGACCGGATCGCCCGCCGATCCTTCGAAATGACGTCCTTCGCGGCAAAGCTGCCGAGCCCTGGCCGCTGGTCGAACAGGCCGACGTCGATCGTATCGGCGAGCGCGGCCTTCGTCTCGGCCCCCGCGCCGTTAGCATAGGCCTTCGCGGCCTGGATCGTCAGCACGGTCTCGTAGCTGCCATCCGGGCGCTTGTGCGTGACGGCGGCGGTGGTCTTGAGGTCGTAGACGGTGATCCGGTCGAGCAGGTCGACGACCAGCTGCCGTTCCGCTGGCGTGCGTGCCAGCGACAGGAAGCCGTCGACCAGATCGAGCGAGCGCGGATAGGGTTTGCCCTTGAACCGATAGCGCGCGAGCAGCCCGCGCAGCATCGCGTTGACGCGCGCCTCGCCCAGCCGATCCTGGAGCAGGTACATCACCAGCGACCCCTTGCGATAATGGATATAGCCCTGGCTCTCGACACGATCGAGCGGGACTTCCTCGACGACCTCGCCGCCGCGCGATCGCAAATAGCTGTCGAGCTCGTACTTCAGGAAACGGCGGATCTTGTCGTCGCCATATTGGTGCTTCATCACCATCAGCGCCGAATATTGCGCCATCGTCTCGACCAGCATCGATCCGCCCTGCATGTCGGCGGAGACAAGCTGATGCCCCCAATATTGATGGCCAAGCTCGTGCGCGGTGACGTAGCTGACATAGTCGATCTTGGCGGTGTCGCGGTTGTCGGCGATGAACCCGATCCGTTCGGAATAGGGGATCGTGCCCGCGAACGCCTGCGCGTAGCTCGCATAGCCGGGATATTCGAGGATCCGGGCATAATCGAACTGATAGGGCCCGAAATTGGCGCGGTAATAGCGCAGCGACCGCTGCATGGCGTCGAGCATCCGATCGACGTTGAACGCGTGCTGCGGGTCGTAGAACACGCGTAGCGCGGTGCCGTCGACGCGCCGGCCTTTCTGCGCATAGGCCGCGGACTGCACCGAGAAGAAGGCGAGGATCGGTGCGGTCGAGACGTACCGGGCGGTACGGCGACCACCCGCGACGCTGTCCGACACCAGCCGGCCGGGTGCGACCGGGACCTGGCCCGCAACCGTGGAGACCGTGATGTCCGAGCGGACCCATGGCGTATTGAACAGCAGGTTGCGGTCCTGCGCGGTGCGGTCTTCGAGCTTGGCGGGGCGGAGTTCAGGCACCAGGCCGTATTTACGCCGCTTGGAACGGTCCTGCAGCAGGCCGTCCTTGCTCATCCCGATCTGCGGCGAGAATTCGCGGTTCTCCAGAAAGGTGCCGTTGCCGACGACGCGCGTGTCGTCGCCATTGGCGACGAGGCCGCGCTGCCAGCGGGTGGCGTGGAACGTCAGCGTACCGCGTGCGCCAGGCGCCAGCGGGGTCGC
Source organism: Sphingomonas aurantiaca (assembly GCF_003050705.1). Lineage (GTDB taxonomy): Bacteria > Pseudomonadota > Alphaproteobacteria > Sphingomonadales > Sphingomonadaceae > Sphingomonas > Sphingomonas aurantiaca. The sequence continues at coordinate 20,840 of NZ_QAOG01000006.1, forward strand.
GAACCGGTAGATGCGGTATTGCAGGTCGGCGTCGTCCATCACCAGCGTCGCACCGGGAATGTCGACCGCGCCCAGCCGGGTCTTGTCGTCGGGCAGGCGCACGTGGAGATCGCGCACCGGCGCGCCGGTATCGTTGACGAACGCATACACGCCGTCCGCCTCGAGCCGACGCTGATCGGGATAGAGCGCGACGGCGAGCCGGATGTCGGTGACCGAAGGCTGCTTCACGCCGACATACCGCAGATACTTCTTCTCATAGGCGGCCAGGCGGGCCTCACCGTCCTGCTTGGTGCGATAGACGTTGAGGATGTCCATCTGGTGATACAGGAAACCGCCGGTCGCGACGGCCACCAGCAGCGCTGCCGCGAACACCAGGCCGGGCGCACCGAGAAGGCGGCCGGGCACCTGCGCAACGCGTACGCGCAGCCGCGTCTCGGTGCCGCGCCGCCAGAGCAGATGCGCCAGCACGCACAGCCCGAGCGCGATCGCCCCCCAATAGAGCCGCAGCCACCAGCCCCGCGCGCCACCGATCTGCGCGCCGTTCATGTCAGACAGCGTCACCGTCCCGGCGCTGCCATATTGGTAGAGCGGGTGTTCGAAGCCGATAGAGGTCAGCGTGATCGTGCTGACGAGGTAGACGACCATGATCGCCCAACCGACATATTTGTTCGGGCTCAGCGCCTGGACGAAGACCGCCAGCACCGCGAGGATCACCGCATCGACGGTCATTGGCAGCACCCACCACAGCGCATAATGGCCGAGCGCAAGATCGGTCTGGCCGCGCGCGAGCTGCACCGCGCAGGCCGTTGCCACCGCCACCACCGAGGTCGCGAACAGCACCCCGGTGATCGCGAGGACCTTCGGCGCGAGATACGCCCAGTTGGGCAGCGGGGTCGCATCGACGATCTCGTGCATCCCGCGCTCGCGGTCGCGCCAGACGAGTTCGCCCGCATAATAGATCGCGATGATCACCGGAATGATGCCGAACGCGCCCTCCAGCGTGCCGATCAGCGCGAAGGTCAGCGGGCGGAGCGCGGTGCCGTACATCTCGTTGGTGGCGAGCAGACCGGCGAGCGTGTTGAAGACGCCGATCAGCATCAGCACGAGGAACGCCGGGCTACGGAACACCAGCGTCATCTCGAACCGGCAACGTTCGCGAAGCCGTGTCCAGGCGGCCGCGGCGGGGCGGGCGGCGGGCAGGCGGTCGACCAGCACCGGCGCGGTGACCGCGAGCTTCTCGGTGGTGCGCCGTTGCTTGCGCAGCGCGCGTTTCGAGACCCGGCGCTCCGCGAACGAGAAGCGCGCATAGGCGATGCCGATCGCGACGAAACCGATCGCGATCGCGAACAGCCGGTTCCAGACGAGGACGCCTGCGAAGCGCGGCAGTCCGGCATTGGCCTCGCTCGCGGTGAAGTAACGAGTCGTGGTGCCGAACGCGCCGAGCCCGAACGGCTCGAAATAGCTGCCGACCGCGCGCCATTCGGGCTTCGCCCGCAGCGCCACGTTCATCGCTAGGTAAAGCACGAGGAAGACGATGACGCCGAGATAGCTGTACATCATCGACCGCGTCATCGTAGCCACCGCGAAGAAGATCGCCGAGGTCATGAACACGCTCGGCATCGCCAGCAGGAAATAGGCATAGGCATAGTCGCCAAGCCGGTTCGGCCCGAGCTTCTCGGCATCGACCCACGGCATCAGCGATCCCAGCCAGATCGCCAGCGGGATGGCGGCGAAGGCGAGCGCGGCCGCCCCGAACGCGCCGAGGAACCGCGCGGTCAGGTAATCGAACTTGCTGACCCGGGTCGAGCGCACCATCGGCCCGAACCCGCTATCGTCGTCGCGGACGATCACGTTGGCGACGAACGCGGTCGTCACGAACATGAAGAACAGCGACATGATCAGATGGACCTGCGCGATCGCGACCGGCGCGTTCTTGTGGATGTTCGCGCCGCTGCCGATCTGGATCTGCTCGATCGTCATCGATCCGAAGCTGAGCAGGAAGAACAGGATCGCGACGGTCCAGAAGACCGGGTTGCGCAACTGATAGCGCAGCTCGAAGCGAGCGATCTGACCGAACATCAGGCGGCTGCGAACTGGCTGGCGGTCGCTGCCGGTACGCGTCGCGACCGCGACAGCGTCGAGAAATACACATCCTCCAGCCCGCCATGCGCGGCGGTGAAGCCGTCGCCGGGGTCCTTGGGCGACAGGATGTGGATGATCGTCCGGCCCGCGAACAGCCGCGTCGAGATCACCTCATAATGGAGCTTTGCCGCGTCGAGTTCGTCGCGGCCGATCGTCTTGGCCCACACATGGCCGCGGGTCCGCTGGATCAGGTCGAGCGGCGCGCCCTCGAGCTGGATCCGTCCCGCCGCCAGCACCGCCATCCGCGGGCACAGATCGGCGACGTCCTCGACGATATGCGTCGACAGGATCACCACGACGTTTTCGCCGATCTCGGCCAGCAGGTTGAGGAAGCGGTTGCGCTCCTCGGGATCCAGCCCGGCCGTCGGTTCGTCGACGATGATCAGCCCGGGGTTGCCGATCAGCGCCTGCGCGATCCCGAACCGCTGGCGCATGCCGCCCGAAAAGCCGGCGATCGCCTTTTTGCGGACGGTCCACAGGTTGGTCTGGTTGAGCAAGGTCTCGACCGTCTCCTTGCGCTCGCGCGCGGAGGCGATGCCCTTCAGCACGGCCATGTGATCGAGCATGTCGTAGGCGGAGACGCGCGGATACACGCCGAAATCCTGTGGGAGATAGCCGAGCGTCTCGCGCAAAGCCTCCGGGTTGGCGATCACGTCGATGTCGCCGAACCGGATCGTGCCCGAGGTCGGGATCTGCAGCGTCGCCACCGTCCGCATCAGCGTCGACTTGCCCGCGCCATTGGGCCCGAGCAGCCCGAACATGCCGGTGGGGATGCTGAGCGTCACGTCGTCCAGCGCGCGCGTGCCATTGGCATAGACGTGCGTGACATTCACCAGATCGAGCATGCAGGAACCCCCGTTCGTTTCGAAGCTGCAACGTACCGAGTGTATTGTCGATGTAAAGCACGCAGTTCAGTGCCCGCTGGATCCCAGTCTGCCGCCCGCGAGGCGCAGAATGGCCGAAACGTCAGCAGCTGGGGGTCGACTACGTATCTTGTTGAAATGCCACGGGCTTGTAATGTGCCGATCGTATCGCGTTGGTGCGGCGTTCGTTCGCGACTAGGATGCAGCCAGTCGCGCGCCTCGGCCTTGGGCGAGGTCGGGTCTTCTGGTTATCGCGACGATATGGGAAAAGGTAGGACGGTGGCGGGGGCGTTTGCATTCTTGGGGAGCGGCGGCGGCCTTGCGGCACTGATCGGCGCAACCGACTGGTCCTTGACCGCACTTGGTCCGGTCGAGGCGTGGCCGCACCCGCTCAAGACCGCGACCGCGATCATCCTGCGCGCGCCGGTGCCGATGGCGCTGCTTTGGGGCACCGATGGCGTGATGCTCTACAACGACGCGTTCGCGGCGGTGATCGGCGCGCGGCATCCCGGCTCGCTCGGCGCGAAGGTCGCGGATGCGTGGCCCGAGGCCCGCGCGTTCAACGAGCATGTCCTGCGGGTCTGTCTTGCAGGCGAGACGCTGTCGTTTGCGCGGCAGGACATGACGGAGTATTTCCCGAAACGGGACGAGCCAGTCTTTCTCGACCTGAACTATTCGCCGGTGCTCGACGAGCACGGCGTCGCGGGCGGCGTGCTGGCGGTCATCGTCGAGACGACCGACGCGGTCCTCGCCGAGCGCGGCCTGAGAGGCGAAACGCACACGCTCGAGACGCTCAACCTCACGGGCGCGGCACTGGCCGCGGAGCTTGAGCTCGAACCGCTGATCCAGATGGTGACCGATGCGGGCGTAAAGCTGACCGGCGCACAGTTCGGCGCATATTTCCACAATTTGATGGATGAGACAGGCGAGAAGCTCCATCTGTTCACGCTGACGGGTGCGGAGCGGGCGGCGTTCGAGAGACTCGGCCGGCCGCGCGCTACCGCGGTGTTCGGCCCGACCTTCCGCAACGAGGGCGTGATCCGTTCCGACGACATCCTCGCCGACCCTCGCTACGGGCGCAGCGCGCCGCATTACGGCATGCCGAAGGGCCATCTCCCGGTGCGCAGCTATCTGTCGGTACCGGTGACGTCGCGGTCGGGCACGGTGCTGGGCGGGTTGCTGTTCGGCCACTCGGATGTCGCGCGGTTCACCGAACGGCATGAGCGGTTGCTGGTCGGAATCGCGGCGCAGGCGGCGATCGCGATCGACAATGCGCGGCTGTTCAAGGCGGTTCAGGACGTCAACGACACGCTCGAACAGCGCGTCGCCGAGCGCACGCTCGAGCTGACCGAGGCGCATGACGCGCTGCGCCAGGCGCAGAAGATGGAGACGCTGGGCCAGCTCACCGGCGGCATCGCGCATGACTTCAACAACCTGCTGACGGTGATCCGCGGCTCGACGGATCTGCTCAAGCGATCGGGGCTGAGCGAGGATCGGCGAACGCGCTACATCACCGCGATCGCGGATACCGCAGACCGCGCGACGAAGCTGACGAACCAGTTGCTGGCGTTTGCCCGGCGGTCGTCGCTGACGCCGACCGTGCTCGATGCGCGGACGATCGTGCGCGGGATGACCGACATGATCGTGACGCTGTCGGGGGCGTTTATCGATGTGTCGATGCGGCTGCCCGACGAGGCGTGCCTGGTGAACGCCGATGCCAGCCAGCTCGAGACCGCGATCGTCAACCTGGCGGTCAATGCGCGCGATGCGATGCGCCAGCGGGGAAGCCTGACGATCGACGTCGACACCGCGCAGCGGATCCCGGCGGTACGCGGTCACGCGGCGCGGACCGGCGATTTCGTCAGGATCGCGATCCGCGATACCGGCACCGGGATCGATCCTGCACATATCGAGCATATCTTTGAACCGTTCTTCACGTCGAAGGCGGTCGGCCACGGTACCGGGCTGGGGCTGTCGCAGGTGTTCGGCTTCGTCAAGCAATCGGGTGGCGAGGTGATCGTCGACAGCGTCCCCGGCGAGGGCGCGGTGTTCGCGCTGTATCTGCCGCGCGAACGCGATGCCGGCGCGATGACGCTCGATCCGGTGCTGGCCGCCTGTCCCGACCAGGGGCCGCTGCATATCCTGGTGGTCGAGGACAATCCCGATGTTGGCGCGTTCGCGATCTCCGCGCTCGCCGATCTGGGGCACGCGATCGTGTTCGCGCGCGATGCCGAGGAGGCGCTCGATCTGCTCGAGGCGCACGCGGTGGGCTTCGACGTGGTCTTTTCGGACGTGATGATGCCGGGCATGACCGGGATCGAGCTCGGGCGCGAAATCCGCCGGCGCTATCCCGGGACCGCGATCCTGCTGACCAGCGGCTATAGCGAGGTCATCTCGCGCGAAGGAGCGCACGGGTTCGACCTGTTGCGGAAACCCTATTCGATGGGCGAACTCGCCGCCGCGCTCCGCACCGCAACCGCGACTTCCAGCTAGGCCGGCTCCGCGCAATAGGCGGCGACCATCGACCGGATGTCGACACGGGCCTTCAGCCGCGCGGCCAGCAGCGCGGTGCCGCTGATCTTGCGCTGGACGAACAGCGTGTCGATCGGCGGAAGGTGCCACGTCTCGCGGTCGCGCGCGATCTCGGTGCCCTGTTCGCGCAGCACGCCGACGAACGCACGATCGCCGAAATCGAACGGGCCAGGCTTGGCGAGTTCCCCCAGGATCACATCGATCATCCGGTCGACCAGCGCCCGATGCCGCTCGACCGCCGCCTCGCCGAGGAAGCCGGCGGCGACCGCAGCCTCGCGCACCGCATCGCGGTCCCCCGCGAGCGCCGCGGCAAGCAGGCGGCGATAGCGTTCGCCGGTTTCGGCGGGGAGGGGGCGGGCCGCGCCGAAATCGAGCAGGACGAGGCGTTGCGTGTCGGGCTGCCAGCGGTAATTGGCGAAGTTCGGGTCGGTCTGCATCAGTCGCCATTCAAACAACTCGCGCAAAACCAGCGACACGAGATCGTGCATGACGCGGTCGCGCGCCTCTTGCGGCGCGGTTTCGAGCGATTCGACGGGAACGCCGGTAACGAAGCTCATCGCGAGGACGCGCGGTGTCGTCAGCTCGGACACCAGCGAAGGCACGACGAACGCACTCTCGCCCTCCAGCAATGCGCCATAGCGTTCAAGCATCGTCGCTTCGCGCAGATAGTCCGCCTCCTCGTGCAGCTGGCGCTTTGCCTCGCCCAGCAACGGCGCGATATCGAGCGACTTGGGCATCAACCCGGACACGCGCAGCAACGTCGCGACATTGTCGACATCGGCGTCGATGCTGTCCTTCACGCCGGGATACTGGACCTTGATCGCCAGCTCGGCACCGTCGGGAAGGCGTGCGCGGTGGACCTGTCCGATCGAGGCGGCGGCAACCGGATGCGCCTGGAAATGCGCGAACCGGCGGCGCCAGTCCTTGCCCCATTCGGCGGCGAGCACGCGATCGAGCTGCTGCGGCGGCATGTGGTGCGCGTTGTTGCGCAGCTTGGCGAGGATCGTCGCGAGCTCGGGCGGGAGCATGTCGCCCGCGTCCATCGAGATCATCTGGCCAAGCTTCATCGCCGCGCCGCGCAGGTGCGAGAGCTGGTCGGCGACGCGGGTGGCGTTGGCGGGGGTCAGCAGCAGGTCGCCCATGCTCGGCCGTTCGCCGCTGGCCAGCCGCCGCGCGCCCTCGGCGACGACGCCGCCCGCAACCCCGCCCGCAAGCCGCCCGAAGACGCCCAGTCGCGCGAGGCGCCCACTGGGGATGGCACGCCCTGCACTGGCCTTGGCACCGCGGTCTTCGGTCACGTCGCATCCTTCATCGGCCGCGAAGCGCAACCCTGATGCGGGATATGGGGCGCTGTCTCAGGCGATCAATCAGCGCCAATCGTCAATCTACTTGGGTGACCCGGTTTGCGGTGTCCGCAACGAGCGGATCCGCGAGCGTGGTCTCGCCCAGCGACGCCAGCACCGCTGCCGCCAGCGCGTCGAGGCCATAAGGCTTTTCGAGCATGATCGCATCGGTCTCGTCCGCGACCGAAGCCGTATCGCCCGTGGCGAAGACGATGCCGACCCCCGGGCGAAGCGCGCGCGCCGTCCGTGCAAAGTCCGGACCGGACACGCCCGGCAGGTTCACGTCGGTCACCAGCGCGTCGATGGGGACCGTCTGCAGCGCGGTCATCGCGTCCTCGGCACTCGCCGCGTCGACCACGACGAACCCGCTGCCCTGGAGCATCTCGGCGGTGTTGGCACGGATCATCGCGTCGTCCTCGACCAGCAACACCGTGCGGCGGGCAGGCGTGTCGAGCCGGCGGTCGGCGTCGATCCGGGCGTCGCGTGCGGCCTTGGCGGCGGGATTGCCCGAACGCTGGCGGTTGGCGAGCACCTGGCGGAACTTCCGCGCCAATGCTTCGCGCGTGTACGGCTTCGACAACAGGTCGAGCCCGGCATCGAGCTTGCCGCCATGCACGATAGAGTTCTCGGTATAGCCGGAGGTGAACAGCACCGCGAGGTCGGGCAGGCGTTCCTTGGCCTTGCGCGCGAGTTCGGGGCTTTTTAGCGTGCCGGGCATCACGACGTCGGTAAACAGCAGGTCGATCGGTACGCCGCTTTCGATGACGTTGAGCGCGCTCGCGGCGTCGACCGCCTTGAGCACGCTATAGCCGAGATCGGTGAGCAGTTCGACGACGGTGCTGCGCACCTCGTCATCATCCTCGACCACCAGCACGGTCTCGGTACCGCCCGAAATCGGGCTGGCATCCGCGACGACCTCGACGTCCTCGGTCTCCATCGCGCGCGGCAGGTACAGCTTGATCGTGGTGCCTTCGCCGACCTCGGAATAGATCTTCACATGCCCGCCGGACTGTTTGACGAAGCCATAGACCATCGACAGGCCGAGCCCCGATCCCTTGCCCTCGCTCTTGGTCGAGAAGAACGGTTCGAAGACCTTCTCGATGATCTCGGGGCTCATGCCGGTGCCGGTGTCGGACACCGCCAGCATCACATATTGCCCGGGCTCGACCTCGTCATGCGTGCGCGCATAGGTGTCGTCGAGATGGGCGTTGCCGAGCTCGATCGTCAGCTTGCCCTGGCCGTCCATTGCGTCGCGCGCGTTGATCGCCAGGTTGAGCAGCGCGTTCTCGATCTGCGCGGGGTCGATGAAGGTGTTCCAGAGCCCGCCGCCGACCATCGTCTCGATCTCGACGCCTTCGCCGATCGCGCGACGCAGCATGTCGTCCATCCCGCGGACGAACCGCGTGACGTTGACGACCTTGGGCTCGAGCGCCTGGCGACGCCCGAAGGCGAGCAGCTGGGCGGCGAGCTTCGATCCGCGGGTGACGCCTGCCATCGCGTTGGCGACCCAGCGTTCGGCGCGCTCGTTGCCCGCGAGGTTCTTGCCGAGCAGCTGGAGATTGCCCGACACGACCTGGAGCAGGTTGTTGAAATCATGCGCGACGCCGCCGGTCAGCTTGCCGACCGTCTCCATCTTCTGTGCCTGGGCGAGCTTGGCCTCGGCCTGGCGACGCTCGTCGATCTCACGGATGACTCGCGCCTCGAGCGTCTCGTTGAGCTGGCGCAGCTGGTCCTCGGCGCGTTCGCGGTGGCGGACCTGGCGCGCGAGCGTCTCGGCCTGGTCGCGCAGCGCGGCTTCGGCGGCGCGCTGGTGCGTGATGTCGGTGTGGACGCCGACCCACTCGATCACCTCGCCCGCAGCGTCGAGCATCGGCAGCCCGCGCACCGCGAACGTGCGCCACGTGCCGCAATGGCGGCGGACGCGGTGTTCGAACACGAACATCGACTTGGCGAGTACCGCGCTGGTCCACGCCTTGATCGTTGCCGCGACGTCGTCGGGGTGGATCGCGTCGGCCCAGCCGAAATTCTGATACGCGTCGATCGACTGCCCGGTGAGCGCCGCCCAGCCCGGCTGCTCGCCGATCATCCGGCCGTCGGGGCTGTTGGTCCAGAGCACGCCGTGGACCGCGTCCATCGCGGTGCGGAACCGGCCGTTGCTGATGCCGAGCTCGGCCTCGCGCTGGGCCCGGTCTTCGACATCGATGCCGAGCACGTAGAGGCCCGGGATCGTTCCATCCGCGGCGACATGCGGCACATAGCGGAACTCGGCGCGGCGCGGGCGACCGTCGCGGTGCGGGAACACGGTCTGCGCGATGAAGCTCTCGCCCGCCAAAGCCCGATCGAACGATGCGCGGCGATCCTCGTAGACGGCATCGCCAAGCACGTCGCGGACGGGCTTGCCGATCATCGCGTCGGCGGCGACGCCCAGCCAGTTCTCATACTGCGCATTGGCGAGCCGATAGACATGGTCGGAATCGATGTACGAGATCAGCATCGGCACCGCGTCGGTGACCCGGCGCAGCTCAGCCGAGGTGGCGGCAAGGCGGTGCTCGGCCTCGACCCGGCCGCTATTGTCGACCATCGTGCACAGCACCCCGCCGACGCTTCCGCCCGCGCAGTAGATGGGGGTGTAGAACAGGTCGAGCGTCAGCGTCTCGGGGCCGTCGGGCCGCTGGAACAGGATCGGCTGGTCGCGATAGGCCACGGTCTCGCCGCGCTGGCTCGCGTCGAGGACGGCGCGGTTCCAGTCCCACACTTCGGGGAACGCGATCGCGACCGGGCTGCCCAGCGCGGCCGGGTGACGGTCGCCGGCCACCGCGCGATAGCTGTCATTGTACAGCATGACGTGATCGGGGCCCCACATCACGACCTTGGCCACCGGCGAATTGATGATGTTGGCGAGCGTGACGCGGAGCTCGGCGGGCCATGTCTCGATCGGGCCGAGCGAGGTCGCGCTCCAGTCGCGCTGGCGGACCAGCATGCCGCATTCGCCGCCGCCGATCAGCGCCTCGACGGGCGTGCGCGGCGCACGCATCTGGTCGAGCGCGGTGCGGATGATCGCGGTCACATCGCCATGGCCTTGCGCGGCGAGATCGTCGATCTGGCGGCCAAGATCGGCTGGCAGGGAAATGGTGCGCGACGAGGCGGGTGTTGTCATGTTCGACTAGTGGGTTTGCCGCGCACGCGTGTCAATGAATACGAACGGTGGAATACGAACGGTGGCGGGAGGCGGTCACTCGACCGCTCCCGCCACCGCGCGCCGCGCGATCACCCCTCGGTGCGCGGCAGGCCGAGCGGGTTGCCGTGCTTGACCGCCTTGGGCAGCAGCGCGTCGGGCAGATCCTGATAGCAGACCGGGCGCAGGAACCGCTCGATCGCCGCGGTTCCGACCGAGGTCGTGCGCGGATCCGAGGTGGCGGGGAAGGGGCCGCCATGCACCATCGCCGGTGCGACCTCGACGCCCGTCGGCCAGCCGTTCGCGAGAATGCGGCCCGCCTTGCGCTCGAGTACCGGCAGCAGCGCCGCCGCGTCGGCATGGTCGCCCTCGTCGATCTGCAGCGTGATCGTCAGCTGGCCCTCGATCGTCTCGAGCACGCGGCGAACCTCGGCGAGGTCGGCGCAGCGGATGATGATCGACGCCGCGCCGAAGACTTCGTGCGACAGCGCCGGGTCGGCGACGAACGCCTTGCCGGTGGTCGAGAACAGCGCCGCACGGCCGCGGTTCGCGCCCTCGGCGTCGATGCCACGCGCGAGCGTCTCGACCGAGTCATGGCCGGCGAGCGCGGCGACGCCCTGCTCGTAGCTGGCATGGATGCCGGGGGTTAGCATAACCTGCGGTGCGGCCTCGCCCAGCGCAGCGGCCGCCGCTTCGACGAAGGTGTCGAGGTCGGGGCCGTCGACCGCAACGACGATGCCGGGGTTGGTGCAGAACTGCCCCGATCCCATCGTCAGCGATCCGACATACGCCTTGCCGAGCGCCTCACCGCGCGCAGCCAGCGCCGCGGGGAACAGGATGACCGGGTTGATGCTGCTCATCTCGGCATAGACCGGGATCGGCTCGGGCCGCGCCGCGGCGAGCGCGACCAGCGCGAGGCCACCGCTGCGCGATCCGGTGAAGCCGACAGCCTTGATCCGCGGATCGTTGACGAGCGCGGCACCGAGTTCGTTGGCGGGGCCCTGGACCAGCGAGAAGACGCCTTCGGGCAGGCCGCACTTGGCGACGGCGGCCTGGATCGCCTTGCCGACCATCACCGACGTGCCGGGATGGGCGGGGTGGCCCTTGACCACGACCGGGCAGCCGGCAGCCAGAGCGGAGGCGGTGTCGCCGCCTGCGACCGAGAAGGCGAGCGGGAAGTTCGACGCACCGAACACCGCGACCGGACCGACCGCGATGCGACGCTGGCGCAGGTCGGACCGCGGCGCAGGCTTGCGATCGGGCTGCGCGTGATCGATCACGACCGACGCCCATGTCCCCTGGCGCAGATGCTTGGCGAACAGGCGGAGCTGGCCGGTGGTACGACCGCGCTCACCCTCAAGCCGTGGCTGCGGCAGGCCGCTCTCCTGCATCGCCCGCGCGACGAGCGGCGCATGGATCGCCTCGATCTCGTCGGCGATCGTCTCGAGGAACACCGCGCGCGCCTCCGGGTCGGTCTCGCGGAAGGTGTCGAACGCGGCGTCGGCGAGCGAGCATGCGTCGGCGATGTCGTCCTGGCTCGATACCGCGAAGGCGGGCTCGATCTTCGCGTCGGTCGAAGGGTCGATCGCCAGGAAGGTGACGTCGCTGCTTACGGCGCGTGCGCCGATCGGGAAGGTGCCGTCCATGTCAGTTCTCCAGGTCAAACGGTGCAGGCCGTATCGTCGCGACTGCGTCGGCCAGCGTTGCGCATGCACTATTGGTGGGAGCGGTAACACGCAAGCGCAAGGTCGGGATGTTTCGCTTGCGGCGGCCTCCCCGAAGGCGTTGCGGAAGATCGCGGCGCTCCCATCTTGGCGGAATGCACGATGATCTCATCCACCTTGGCCTCATCGACGACGCCGACGTCGTTCTCGACGAGGCGGCACTCGCTTTGGCGCTGCCCGATCACCCTCGCGCCAGTCGCGAGGCGTTTCAGGGCGTCTTCCAGGCGATCGCCGACCGGCTGGAAGCGGCCGGCAGCGAGGGTCTCGACGCGCGGTCGCAGGCCGAATTGCTCGCGATCGTCATCGGCGACGAGTTCGGCTTCGTCGGCGACTCCGCGACCTATGACGATCCCGCCAACACCGACATGATCCGCGTCATCGAGCGTCGCCGCGGCCTGCCCGTCAGCCTGTCGATCCTGTATGTCGCGGCGGCGCGGCGGCTGGGCTGGACGGCAAACATCCTCGACGTGCCGGGGCATGTGCTCGTGCTGGTCGGTGAAGAGGCGGTTCCGGTGATGATCGACCCGTTTCGCGGCGGTGAGCCGGTCGATCGCGACCAGCTCGTCGCGCTGCTCCACGCGGTGGATCCTGGTCGGGTCGCGGCGGCAAACCATGTCGCGACGATGCCGAACCGCGCGATCCTTCTGCGCCTGCTGATGAATGCGGCGACACGTGCCGAAGCGGCCGGGGACGGCCGACGCGCGCTCATTCTCTATCACCGCATGACGCTCGTCGCACCCGACTCGGGCCATGCTTGGTGGGAACGCGCTCGTCTCGAACTGACCAGCGGCGACATCGGCGCCGCGCGCGGGAGCCTCAGCGCGATGCTGGAGATTACGCGCGAGCCCGAGCTTCGCGCGAAGGTCTCCGGCATATTGGCGTCGTTGCACGCGTAAGCCGGGGACGGCCCCGGCCTGACCTTCAGCCGGGAATACCCCAGTTCGCCTCCTCGCCGGCGGCCTTGGCGGTGCGCACCAGATGCTCGACATAATTCTGGAAGACCGGCACCGTGAAGGTGACGAGCGTCGGTTCGCCGTTGGGTTCCTTGAAGGTCAGCACGACGAAGCGGCCGCCCTCCTCGTCGAGGACGAGGCCGGCTTCCATTGCGCCCGGCCCGCTGGGGGTGATGATCGTTGCGGTCATTGTTCGTCTCTTGCGTTGCCGGTGTGTCGTGGCGGCTATGCCGTACATCGTCGATCGGCGTCTACGGCCTCGCGTCAGCCCCTCGGAGGATATGAGAGTCAGGGCAGCGCGAGGTCGGCGAAGTGCTGCCGGATATATGCCAGCTTGGGGTCGATATAGCGGCGGCAGAACGGCCGGCTGGGATCGGTCTGGTAGTAATTGCGGTAGCGTTCCTCGGACCCGCGGAACCCGACGAACGCGAGCACCGCGGTCCGGGCTGGCTCGCCCGTGTCGCTGGCGAACTGCGCGATCGTGCGCGCGGCTTCGTCGTGCTGCTCATCGTCGAAGACGTACACCGCGCTGCGATACCGCCCTTCCGGCGAGTAGGTACCGCTCGCCGAATGCGTCCGGAGGTGGACCTCCGCCAAAATGCCCGGCTGTATGATCGCGGGATCGAAGGTCACGATCACACCTTCCGCCCACGCGTCCCAGGGCGGCTCGGACTGGAGGAACCCCTGATCGACCTGAACGACGCCGCGCAACGCCTGGAAGACCCCTTCGGTGCACCAGTGGCAGCCGCCGCCAAAGCCGATCTTCTCCACTGTCACCTCTCCGCGCCGGTCCCGTCGCGTCGGGTCGTAGTGACGCCACCGCAGGGCGCAACCGTCGATGAAGCAGCGGTCAGCGGGGCCGTTACGTCGACAGCGTCATCCGCAGGATCATCGACGACGGATCGCCGGGGCATGGCGCGGCGTTCCAGCCGCGTTCGCGTTCCAGTTCGATCGCCTGGTGGTTGTCGCGGCTCTCGATCGATTCGAGCGTCGTGATCCCCCTGGCACGCGCAAACGCGGCGACATGGTCGAGCATGCTCCAGCTGATGCCGCGACGCTTGAAATCGCTGCGGATCGCCAGCGCGACTTCGGCGCGCGCGAGGCTTTTATCCGCCGCCAGCATCGCGGTCGCGACGATCGCGTTGGTCGCTGGATCGAAGGCGAGGAAATTCTCGGTGCGCTGGTGATCGACCGTGACGAGCGCGCGGAGCTGTTCATGGCCGACCTCGTGGATCGCGCTGAGGAAGCGAAACCGCAGATCCTCGACGTCGACATGCTCGAAGAACGTGCCGAGCGCAGGCTCGTCGGCGGGGCAGGCGGGGCGAACATGGAAGACATAGCCCGTCCGCGTCGCGATATCCGCGCTCCACGACACGACCGGGAGTGTTGCTCCGGCGTCTGCGCGCTCGCTGACGAGTTCGACCATCGTGATGTCCTTTGCGATTGGCCACCGCGATCGGCGACGCACGCCGTACCTAGCCGCAAGGCGACCGCCGCCGCAGCGTCGGGAAACACGTAGCGTCCCCCGCGCCTGCTTCGCCCCGACGATATGGAAAGGACCACTTGTCGCCACCCCGATTTTGGGCGACCAAGCCGCATGATCGAACCCAAGCCTACCAAGGTCCGCACGGCTTTGGGCCGCAACCTCACCTACGGAATGCTCGATACGGTGGGCCGTGCGATCGTCACCGGCCATTATGACGGAAAACGCTTTCCGACAGAGGCTGAACTGGCGACCGAGCACGGCGTCAGCCGGTCGGTCACGCGCGAGGCCGTCAAGATGCTGACCGCGAAGGGCCTGCTGTCCGCGCGTCCACGGCAGGGCACGATCATCCAGCCGAACACCGCGTGGAACCTGTTCGACACCGACGTGCTGCGCTGGCTGCTCGAACGCCAGTTCACGCTGCCGCTCTTGCGCAGCTTCAACGAGCTTCGCCTCGCGGTCGAGCCGATGGCGGCGCAGCTTGCAGCGATGCACGCGACGTCGGCGGGCGTCGCGATGATCGCGGCAGGCTATGCGCGGATGGAGGCGGCCGAGCGCGGCGATGACGATGCGCTCGATGCCGATATTGCGTTCCACGTCGCGATCCTGCGCGCGTGCGACAATCCTTTCTTCGCGCAGTTCGAGGATCTCGTGTCGACTGCTTTGCGCACCTCGATCCGCTTCACCAACCGCTTCAAGGGCCGCAGCGCCAGCCTGCCCGCGCACAAGGCCGTGCTCGAGGCGATCGCCGCGCGTGACGCAAGCTCCGCCAGCGCGACGATCCGGTCGATCATCGAGGACGTCATGATCCTCATCCGCCAGGCCGAGAGCGAAGGCGCGGTGGTCGATCGCGGCGCAGCCGTGCTCGGCTGACGCGAACGCTTATACCAGCCCGCGCCCTTCGATTTTAAGGACGGGGACGAACCCGCCGCCGGGGTTCGCGGGCATCGTCAGGTGCAACCCGCGCGCATCCCGGCGGTGCGCGATCGTCGCACCGCCGAGCAATGTCACGCGCTCGACGGCGCCCTCGGCAAAGCGGTGGCGCCCCAGCGCCTCGATCGTGACCTCGCCCCGCGGCCAGCCAAGAAACAGCGCGTAGAGCGCCCCCTTGTTGGTGGTGAACCTCACGTCGCGCGGCGTGAACACCCCCGACGATTGCTCGTTCTGCATGCCCGCCTGTAGCTTGGTCGGGCCCTCGCCATAGATCCGCCACGGCCGCGAGCCGAAGATCG
This sequence comes from Sphingomonas aurantiaca, assembly GCF_003050705.1. Taxonomy (GTDB): domain Bacteria; phylum Pseudomonadota; class Alphaproteobacteria; order Sphingomonadales; family Sphingomonadaceae; genus Sphingomonas; species Sphingomonas aurantiaca. The sequence continues at coordinate 36,287 of NZ_QAOG01000006.1, forward strand.
CCGCGTCGTTGACCGCGATCCAGCGGCTCATGCCGTCGAGGATCTTCTCCTCCTCGCCGTCGATCGAGCCGTCGCCCGGTTGCGGGATCGACAGGAGCAAATTGCCGTTCTTCGACACGACGTCGGCGAGCCGCTGGATCACCTGTTCGGCAGTCTTGTAGCTTTTGTCGGTCAGGCGCGCGACATTGTAGAACCAGTCGCCGATGCACGTGTCGGTCTGCCACGGCTCGTCCCACAGATGGTCGGTGAAGCCGCGCTCGACGTCCTGCACCAGCCCGAAGCGCGCATAGGGCTTTAGTTGCTTGGCGGTCAGCACGACGTCGATCGTGCCGTGCCACGCGATCGATCGGTTGTAATAGTCCGCCGCCGCCTGCAGCCCGATCGGGCCGAACGGCAGTTCGTAATCGTCGAAATAGCAGAAGTCGGGCTTGTATGTGTCGATCAGGTCGGTCTGGCGGAGCAGCCATTTGGCGGCATAGCCCGGATCGTTCGGCGGCGGTGTTTCGATCCACTGGCCGTCGTTCGCCTCATGCCAGGCGGCCATCGCCGCGATCGTGTCGATCCCGTTCGGCAGAACCGCGTGCGCGCCGGTATAGAGCTGTTGGGGGTCGAGCCCGTCCCACCATTTTCCGCGGCCGTCGGCGGCGCGCAGCGTGAAGGCGTCATAGCGTTGCCCCTTCAGCGGCCCGGTCGGGTCATAGCCGTAAGCGGTCTGGTACCAGTGCCAACTATGCGCGGCATGGTTCGACACGCCGAACTTCAGCCCGGCCTGCCGCGCCGCCTTCGCCCAGGTCCCAACCACGTCGCGTTTCGGCCCGACGCGCAGCGAGTTCCACGCGTGATAGCGACTGTCGTAGCAGTCCAGATTGTCGTGATGGTTGGCGAGCGAGACGAAATATTTCGCGCCCGCCTTGGCATAGCGCGCGATCAGCGCATCGGGATCCCAGCGGTCTGCGGCCCAGCGGTTCATCACCTCCATCATCCCCGACCGGGTCGGATGGCCATAGGTCTTGAGGTGGTGGTCGTACGCGGGGTGCCCCTGCAGATACATCAGGCGGCCGTACCAGTCGCCCTGCTCGGGCACCGATTGCGGCCCCCAATGCGACCACAGCCCGAGCTTCGCATCGCGAAACCAGTCGGGGTAGCGATAGTGATCGACCAGCGACTGCCAGGTCGGTTGCACCGGACCACGCGCCAACCCCATCGGGCTCTGCGCCAGCGCGTGCGTCGCGGGACCGAGTGCTGCGATCCCTGCTAGCACCGACCGGCGGCTGAGATCGACGCTCACTTGGCCCCGGATACCCGGCGGATCGCGGCGAGCGCGAGCGGCCGCATCGCCGCATAGCCGGCGGGCGTCGGGTGGACGCCGTCACTCGCCAGCCCCGGCTTCATCGCGCCGTCTGGCGTGGCGAGCGCGGTGTAATAGTCGACATAGGTGAAGCCATTCTTCGCCGCATAGCTTTTCAACCAGCCGTTCAGCGCGCGGATCTGCGGCACCGGCTGCTTGTCCTTGCTCCACGGGAAGGCGGCGGCTGGCGGGATCGAGGCGATGATCACCTTGATACCGTTTGCGCGCGCGAGGTCGGCCATGCTGGCGATGTTGCCCTGGACGATCTCCATCGTCGAGGCGCCGGTGTTGCCCGCAATGTCGTTGGTGCCCGCCATGATCTGCACCGCGCGCGGCTTGAGCGCGATCACGTCCTCGCGGAACCGCACCAGCATCTGCGGCGTGGTCTGGCCGCTGATCCCGCGATCGACGATGCCGTCGGTGAACAGCGCGGCATCTGCGCCGATCCAGTTGTCGGTGATCGAATCGCCCATGAAGACCACCCGGGCGGGCGTGTGCGACGCCTTTAGCTGGTCGTTTTGCGCGCGGTACCGGCACAACTGACCATAGTCGCGCATCATCATGTGCCGCTTCCACGCCTCCCACCCTGCGCCGTCGGTCGGCGCGGGGTGCGCGGGGCAGGGGGCCGCGACGATCCCGACCGGATCGCCGGCATAGGGATCGCCGGGCGACACGGTCTGCGCGATCGCGGGCACCGCAGCCAGCGAGAGTGCGACGACGAACATCCCGCGCTTCACTTGGCACCCACGATCTGGACCAGCGATGCGGCATTCTGGCCGGTCGGCAGCTTGCCCGACGCGGTGAGCCGTGCGGTCTTGTCGTCCCAGCGCAGCATGGCCTTGCGACCGCCCTTGGTCTGGTACGCGTTGGTCACGCCGTCATCGTCGTACAGCGCGAAGCTGGCATCGGCGCCGGGATAGACGCGGATGCTCTCCAGCGCCTGCGCCGTCGCGGTGCTCGGCACCTGGACACCCATCGGGATGATCGACCCGGCGCGCACGAACAGCGGGATCTTGTCGATCGGCGCGTTCGCGGTGACGGTCTGGCCGCCGGTGAACCGCTGGTTGGTCCAGTAGTCATACCAGTCGGCACCCGCGGGCAGATAGACCTGGCGGCTGGTCCTGCCCTGTTCGGTGACGGGCGCGACCAGGAAGGCGGGGCCGAACATATATTCGTCGCCCATGTCGGCGACCGCGGGATCGTTCGGGAAATCCATGAACAGCGCGCGCATCATCGGCGCATTGCTCTCGTAGGTCTGGCGTCCGAGCGAATAGATGTAGGGCATCAGCGTGTAGCGGAGCTTCAGGAAGGTCGAGAGGATCGGCTCGGCGGCCGCGCCATATTCCCAGATTGCGGTGGCAGGGCGCTGGCCGTGGATCCGCAACGTCGGCGTGAACACGCTATAGGCGAACCAGCGCGTGAACAGCTCGGGGTAATCCGCATAGTCGGGTGCCATCGCCTTTGCGCCTGCCGGATCGACCAGCACGGGACGGGTCGCCTTCGGCCCGCTCGGCCATTGCCAGCCGCCGATGTCGCTGCCCCAATAGGCCATGCCGCTCGCGGTGAAGCCAAGCCCGGCGGGCACCTGGCGATGCAGCGCCTCCCAGGTCGACTTGATGTCCGACGACCAGAACAGTCCGCCATTGCGCTGTGCGCCAAGATAGGCGGCGCGCGACAGGATCAGGTTGCGCATCGTGGGGCGGTCCTTCGCCGACCCCTCCGCCACGCCCGTCGTGTGGAGCAGCGGGAAGACGTTGTGATAGCGGTCGCCCGAGCCGATCGAATAGAAACTGCCGTCGGGCACCAGGTCGGGCTCGGTCTCATCGAGCCAGAACCAGTCGAAGCCCTGGCTGGCGATGTTGTCGCGGATCCGCTCCCAGAACCAGTGGCGTGCATCGGGATTGGTGCTGTCGATCAACGCGCCGGCACGATCGGAGCGGATCGGCAGTCCGTCGACGACGTTGCCGTCCTTGTCCTTCAGGAACCAGCCCTTGGTCGACAGCATGTCGAAATAGCGCGATTCCTTCTCGAAGCGCGGCCAGACGCTGATGATCGAATGCATCCCCATCGACTTGAGCGTGTCGTTCATGCCCTTGGGATCAGGGAAATAGGTACGGTCGATGTCGAGCTGCCCCATGCGCGACCAGTAGAACCAGTCGAGCACCATGATGTCGAGCGGCAGGCCGCGGCTGCGATAGCCGTCGGCGATGCCGAGCAGTTCCTTCTGCGTCTCGTACCGCGCCTTGCTCTGGATAAGCCCGAACGCGGCCTTTGGCGGCAGCGGCGTCGTCCCGGTCAGCGTGGCATAGCCGGCATAGATCTCGTCGGTGGTGGCGCCCGTGATGACGAAGAACGAAACGCGCTCGCCGACTTCCGACTGCCAGTGCGTCGAACTGTGCAGACCGGGGGAGACGATCGTCGAGGACGGATTGTCCCAGACGATGCCATAGCCCTTGTTGGTGACCATGAACGGTACGCAGACCGTCTCGCCCGCGGGCGCATCGTAATTGTGGCGGCAGTCGATCGTGCGGCCGCGCAGGTCGAGCTTGCCCTCCTGGTTCTGGCCCAGCCCGTAATAATGCTCGTCGGCGGGCGAGGCGAAGCTTGCGCCGACCCGGAACGTCTTCTCGCCGTTGACGGTGTGCGGGGCCATTTCCCAGCCGGTCATCTGCGTCAGCATCGTGCCGTCGGGCTTGCGGATCGTCACCGAGACCGGCGGCAGCGACGGCGCGAAATAGCGCTCCATCTGCGACGGCGCCTTGGGCCACGGCTTCGCATCGACCGACAGCGACAGCGCGGCGGAGGCGAACACGTCGGCGCTATTTGTGGTCTGATGCGTCCAGCCAGCAGCGTTGGGTTTGGCGTTGGGACCATCGCCGGGGGGCGCGTCGACCTGACCGCGATCGGTCGCGATCGTCACGCGGACGATGTTGGGCGCATAGGCCTCGACCGAGACCAGGCTGCCGTTGCGATCGACCGTCGCGATCGGCGCGGCGTTCGCGGCCGTCCCCAGCGTCGCGAGCGAGGCCCCGATCGCTAGGTGTGCCACCAGTCGCGACGACCATCCCACGCGCGTCGTGTGGAGAGATGGCTCGGACGATGGCGTGAGCGCACGCGCTGGGGAAATGTACATCGAAATCCTCTCCATGGGCCTGTGCCCTTAGGGTAGCGCTATCATAGCGCGAATGAAATTTTGTCGGATAATTGCAGAAACGGGATGCAGATCAACCAGATTTCTCGCCGATGGCCGGATGCTTGCGATCAGGAGTTCCGACTCTGCCCGGCCAGCCATCGAAGATCTCGGACGACGGGGCTGCGTGTGCCGGGCAGGGGCGGTCGACCGGCCTTACCGCAGGAGCGCCACCCCGTAGGGCGCAAGATCAAGCGAGCCGGTGTGCGTCTTGCCCGTCAGCGTATCCTGCTTCTGGCCGGCGAGCGCGACGCGCACGGGCGCGTCGCGGGTGTTGACGTACAATGTGCGCCCCTCGACGACCCGGGCGACCACGCCCGGCGGCGTGACGGGGCCGCGCTCGATCCCGAGTTCGGCATAAAGCGACCGGACCAGCGGATCGAGAAAGGCGGGCTGCGCGGCAGTGGCGAGATAGATCGCCCGACCCTTGCCGAAGCGGTTTACGGTGATCGCAGGGCTGGGCCGGGGGGTGTTGGTGAACATCGCCAACGGTTTGGCCGTGCTGGGTTCGAGCACCTCGTAATAGGGATCGCTGCCGGTTTGCTCCTTGCCCTCGAACGTCACCTTCAGCGGCTGTTCGGCACGGTAGAACTCGTTCGTCCGCACCCCGAACACGTCGGTCAGCCGACCGGGCAGGGGCGTCTCGAACCACTTGCCCGTCTCGTCCACCTTGGCAGAATAGCCGGTCATGATGACCGTCCCGCCGTTCGAGACATAGCGCCGCACCGCGTCCGCGGTCTCCTTGTCGATCATGTACGCGCTGGGCAGGATCACGAGCTTGTAGCGATCGATCGGGTCGTGGCCGATGTCGATCACGGCGGTGTCGATGTTGTCGACGAACAGCGGTTCGAGCGCGGCCTTCGCCTGGTCGGGATAGCTGGTCTTGAAATATTCCTGCATCGTATTGGGCCCCGGCGGGGGCGAGGTCAGCCAGTTGGTCTGGAACGAATAGGCGATCGCGACCTCGGGCTTGCGGTAACGCGGAAAGCCCATCGTCTTCAGCTTGGCGAACTCGCTGGCGATCTGGCCGAACTCGCCGACCTTCCAGGACGCGCGGCCGTCATGGTCAACCAGGCCGAACAGCCCCTGTTCCTCGCCGCCGCTATGCGAGTTGAACGTCCAGGCGAGGAAGGTCTGCGCGTAATAGATCAGCCCGAAATAGGCCCACATCCGCGACCGGCCCGGCGTCCCGTAATAGCCGCCACCGCCGGCGGTGAACTCGTTCAGCCACATCGGCGTGTCGTGCCCGGCGCGGTTTCGCGAGACGTCCAGCGCCGCGCCGAGCGGCTCGCCCGGATAGAAGCCCTGTCCGCCATAGGTCGAGACCTTGTCCCACGACCGCAGATAGTCGAACCCCTTGGTCCATGCGTCGGGCCAGAAATTGGATGCGACGGGCAGGTTGGGGGCATGCTCCTTGCGGACAGCCTCAAGCTCGGTGAGCGCGCCGATCGTATCGTCCGACCAGAAGCGGCGAAGGTCGAGATTGCGCTCGTTCGGTCCGGGTCCGTTGCCATAGGGCAGGTCGACCTCGTCCCAGCTGTTGATCCGGCGCGACCAGCGCTGCGTCGCCCAGGCGGTATTGAGCGCCGCGATCGTCCCGTATTTCTTCTGCAGCCAGCCGACGAAGCGTTGCCGGTCCGCCGGCGAATACGACATCTGGCCGTTGCCGATCTCGTTGGTGTAGCCGATCGCGATCACCGCGGGATGATGCGCGTACCGCTTGAGCATCTGTTCGGCGAGCCGTTTGACGAGCCGGCGATAATCGGGATCGCTGATATTGTCCCAATAGCGCGTCGCCGCGTTGCGCCGGACACCGTCCTGCGTGACGAGATCGACGCCAGGATAGCGTTTGTGCAGCCAAGTCGGGGCTGGCTGGCCAGGAATGTCGAGCAGCACCTTGATCCCCGCGGCGTGCATCTGGTCGAGGATTGTGTCGAACCATTCGAACGTGAAATGCCCGTCCTGCGGCTCGAACGAATCCCAGGACAGATCGCCCATCCGGACCATGGTGAACCCGGCCGCCTTCATGATCGCGATATCCTGGCGGATCTGTTCGGGCGACCGGTCGATGGGCTGGTAACAGGCGCCGACGAACAGATCGCCCCCGCCCGGCCAGTCGGGATGCCCGGCGGCACTTTGTGCGATCGCCGGACCGATGCCGGCCAGCGGTACCGACAGGGTCGCCGCGGCGAGAAGGGCAAACCGCAGGCCGCGTATAATTCGATGTGTCAAAAAGCCTCTCCAAGCCTATATTATGTCAGGCGAACGCGATCGCGAACGCGCTTGCGTGACGCGTCGGCAGGACCGCCGGCAGATCGATGACCAGCGCCTGTCCGGTCTGACGAAACGCGATCCCGCCGGGGCGGCCGAGCAGGCGGACCGAACGGACGCGGCTGCGTTCGTGCGGATTGGGCTGGGCCAGCGACGTGATCACCGTCTGCCCCTGCGGCATGCCGAGCGTGATCGCATACAGCGTGTCACCCTTGGTTGTGAACCGGATGTCGCGCGGCGTGTAGCTGGTCTTTTCCGCAAACGCGCCCGCGGCGGCGGTGGTGGGCCCCTCGCCATAGATGGTCCAGGGGCGGGTAGCGTGGATCGCCTCGCCGTTGGCGGCCATCCATGGCGCCAGATCGCTCAGCAACCGGTCAGACTCCGCCGGCAGGCTGCCATCGGCGTGCATCACGACGTTCAGCAGCAGGTTGCCGTTCTTGCTGACGACATCGGCCAGCATCGCGACCACCTCGTCGGTGGTCTTGTACGTGCCGTTCCGGTCGAAGAACCAGTCTCCGTTCGAAGTGTCGGTCTGCCAGGGATGCGGATTGATCCCCTTGAGCACCCCGCGCTCGACGTCCTGCACCGCCCAATCCGTGCTGAACGCGCCCGAGCCCGTATCCTTGCAGTTGTAGACTGCCTCCAGCTTGCCGTTGCGCGCCATACTGCTGTTGTAGAAATGCGCGAGGAGCGAGCGGCCGACCGCGCCGAACGGCAGGCCACCGTCCGAATAGAGCAGGTCGGGCTGGTAACTGTCGATCAGGTCGCGGATCCGGTCGAACCACAGCGCGTGATAGTCCGGGTTGGTCGTGTACCAGCTGGCCGGCGTGTTGAGGAACGGCTCGTCGCGGTTGCTGTGGTAGAGATCGGCATAGCGCGGATCGGCGCCGTCATATGCGACTCCCAGCTTGGGCCAGAACTGATCGTAGAGATGGTTGGGATACCACCAGGAATAGCTCGCGCCGAGATGTTCGGACACGCCGAAGCGAAGCCCGCGGCGGACCGCCGCCGCCTTCCACGCGCCGACTATATCGCGCTTCGGCCCCATCGCGACGGCGTTCCAGCGCTGATGCTTCGACCGCCAAAGGTCGAAATTATCGTGATGTACGCCCATCGACACGAGGTAGCGCGCGCCCGCGGCGGCATAGCGCGCGGCGAGCGCATCAGGATCGAAGTTTTCTGCGCGCCATAGCGGGATGATGTCCTTGTACCCCGATGTCGACGGGTGGCCGTAGGTCTTGACGTGATGATCGTAATGCGGGTGGCCGGGCACGTACATGAAGCGCGCATACCAGTCGCCCTGGCCCGGAACCGCCTGCGGTCCCCAATGCGCCCAGACCCCGAACTTGGCGTCGCGAAACCAGTCCGGCGCGCGGTAGCCGGCAAGCGACTGCGCGGTGGACTCGAACCGACCTGGCATGATCGCCGGGGTCGGGCGCGCCGACGCGCGTCCCGGAGGCGACGCGACGGCACGCGAGACGCCACCCAGGCCGACTGCGGCCGCGAGCGGTGCGCCTAACACCTCGCGTTTGCTGAACGTCACCAAGATCCTCTCCCCAGATGCGTTGGACCGCTCGGTAGGAGCGTTGGGTGCAAACGACCCGATGTCGGACGGATTGTCAATTAAGTCTTACAATTAGACTTTTCATGTCTGACTTGGCGCCGCGCGGCAGGATCGGGCGAATGCTGCCTGCGAGCGGCTCGAGACTGACAACTATCGGAAACGCCAGCGCCGACATACCCGTTTGGCGCTGCGGCAGTGTGCTATTTTTGCCATCATCCATGACATTTGTCGGCGTAATTCGAATTAGCATATAAATGATCTAATTCCTTCGCTAGGGGCGGCGGACGATCCGGCAGCGGCCCGCCGCGCACGGTATCCAAAAGTGAACTGCAGGCGGTCCGCAAGGATCAGACCCGCTGGAGGAGAGTGTGATGAAGCGTTCAAAGATTCGCATTGGCAGCATCCAGGGCCTCAGCACGACCGTGTCGCTGCTGGCGCTGATGATGGTGGGCTCGGTAGCCCAGGCGCAGACCGCGGCGCCGCAGGAGGAAGCCCCCGCCACCACCGCCCCCGCGACCTCAAACGCGCAGCAGGCCAGTGGCACCGTCGCACCGAGCGCCGATCCTGGCCAGGTCGCCGATGCCGCACCCGCTGCCGATGCAGCCGCACCCGGCGATATCGTCGTCACCGGCGTCCGCGCGAGCCTTCAGTCCGCGCAGAACATCAAGCGCAATTCGGTGCAGATCGTCGACTCGATCGTCGCCGAGGACATCGGCAAGCTGCCCGACCGCAACATCGCCGAGGCTCTGCAGCGGATCTCGGGCATCCAGATCCAGCGCAATTTCGGCGAGGGCAGTTCGGTCGCGATCCGCGGGCTTACGCAGGTCCGGACCGAGTTGAACGGGCGCGACATCTTCACCGCGAACAATTCGAGCAATGCGTTGAGCCTGGAGGACGTACCATCCGAGCTGCTCGCCGGCATTGACGTCTACAAGAACCCGTCGGCCGACCTGATCGAGGGGCAGCTCAGCGGCACGATCAACTTCCGCACGCGCAAGCCGTTCGACTTTGACGGCTTCAAGATTTCGGGTGCGGCGACGAACACCTATTACGACCTCGTCAAGAAGAGCAAGCCATCGGCGTCCTTGCTGATCAGCGATCGCTGGGACACCGGCATCGGCGAGATCGGCATCCTCGCAAGCGCTTCGTATCAGAAGACCAGTTTCCGTCAGGACACGATCTCGACCGAGCCGTTCTATACGCTCGACCCGAGCAACGCCAACGACGCCGCGACGCTGGCCGCGCTTGGGCGTAATGGCCAGACCACCACGCTGCCGCACGGCACCGGCATCGGCGAAGTGTTCGGCGATCGTCGTCGTCTCGGCATCGACGTGTCGCTCCAGTGGCGGCCAACCGACACGCTGGAATTCACCGGCGAGGTGTTCCGCAACGATTACAAGCTGCGATCCTATGGCTACAGCTATTTCGCGTACACCAGCGGCGCGTCGATCACGCCGCAGCCGGGGGCGGTGTTCACCTATGCGCCGAACGGCGATTTCCAGAGCGGGACGTTCACCGACGTTCCGATCGGCAACAACACCTCGATCGGATCGCGCCATTCGGTCACGACCGATTACTCGCTCAACGGCAAATGGAAGCCGACCGCGAACCTGACGATCACCGGCGATCTCCAATATGTCGATTCCAAGACCGACAACCTGAATTCCATCGTCGGCTTGAGCGGCGTCGCCACCACGCTGACCCAGGATATCTCGGGTGAAGTCCCCGCGTTCCAGATCACGTCCGCCAACGGCCTGGCGAACCCGGCGACGTACAGCAAGGGCTTCTACCTCGATAACCTCAACAACTCGAAGGGCACCGACAAGGTCGGCCGCCTCGACGGCGAATATCGGTTCGACGGGGGGATCCTCAGCTCGATCAAGGCCGGGTTCCGGTTTGCGGATCGCCGCAACCGGACCAGCGATACCGGCTATCGCTATACCGGGCTGACGGGGGCGGCGACCAACCTGCGCTATGTCGATCTCAGCGGCTTTTTCCGCGGGCAGGCGGATCTGTTCGGCGACATCCAGGCGTTCTCGCTGCCGACGGTCCTCAGCTACGACGACACGCGCCAGTCGCTCGGCATCACCTCGACGCCCGGCTATGTGCCGAGCGGCACCAACACGCAGGCGCAGAAGACCTATACCGGCTATGCCGCGGCCTTCTTCAAGGCGGACGACCTGCCGGTGCCGATCGACGGCAACCTCGGCGTGCGCGTGGTCCAGAGCAAGGTCGCGGTATCGGGCTTCTATCAGCAGGTAGACCTGATCACCGCGCCCGACGGGACGCAGTCGACCGCGGCGCCCACCTTTACCGAGGTGAACGAGGCGAACACCTACACGTCGGTGCTGCCGAGCCTCAACGTGCGCGGCCGCCTGACCGACCGGCTCCAGCTGCGGTTCGCCGCGTCGAAGAACATCTCGCGGCCGGACTTCAATCAGCTCAACCCGAGCCTGACGATCACCGAGCCGGGCACCGCGCAGATCGATCAGCAGCATGTCACGTCGACCGGCAATCCGTATCTGAAGCCGATGAAGTCGACGAATTTCGACGCCTCGCTCGAATGGTATTTCGCCAAGAGCGGATCGCTGACGGTCGCCGGATTCTACAAGGATATCTCCAACTATATCCAGACGGTCATCACGCCGCGTAACGTGACCTTCACCGACGGCGTGACCGCGACCTACGACGTCACCACCTACAACAACGCCAGCAAGGCGAAGGTGAAGGGCGCGGAAGTCGCGTATCAGCAGTTCTTCGATTTCCTCCCCGGCGCGCTGAGTGGGCTGGGTGTCCAGGCAAACTTCACTTATGTCGACTCGCAGGCGCCAAGCCCGGCGAGCGACGGTCCGGTGACGCAGTTGTCGCTGGAGGGGCTTTCCAAGTACAACTACAATTTGATCGGCATCTACGAGCGCGGCCTGATCTCGGCCCGCGTGGCGTATAACTGGCGCAGCGAGTTCCTGGTGACGACCTCGGCAAACGGCACAGGCAACCTGCCGCAGTTCCAGAAGGCGTCGGGGCAGCTCGATGCGTCGATCACCGCGAACATCACGCCGCATCTCTCGCTGACGCTGAACGGGACCAACCTCACCAACACGGTGCGGTCGACCTATTACGGCATCACCAGCCGCCCACGCGATCTGATCATGAGCGATCGTCAGATCAGTGGGGTTGCCCGCATCACCTTCTGATCCGACAAATGCCGCTGCGGGCCGGATCTTCGGATCTTTCCCGCCGCGGGACGACAGCGGCGCTGGTTTGTCATAGTCGAGGACAGAATAGGACGCGCAAAGCGCGCTTCGGGAGGGGGGACGATGACGCAGGACCAGCGCAGGACTCGGATCAGCCGCAGGCGGTTTCTCGCAAATGGCGCCGCGCTCGGCGCAGCGCTCGGGCCGGCACAGGTCGCGCGGGCAGCGGTATCGGGCCCCGAGGGAGCTGCCGCGGGAATGCTGCCGATGCCCGCGATGCGCGATGCCTTGCCGCCACGTCCTTCGATCGAGGATCCCGGCCGGTCGTTGATGGACAGCGGTTGGCGCTTCCATCTCGGCGACATACCGATGCCCGAGATCCGCGGGCATGGCTGGTCGTACAACAGCGCGAAGGCCGGGCAGGCGCAGGGCGCGGCGGCGATGCAGTACGACGATTCGGATTGGCCAGAGGTCGAATTGCCGCACGACTGGGCCATGGCGATGCCGATCGAAGAGACCGCGAACGTCTCGCAGGGCTATCGCCGCCGCGGTTTCGGGTGGTACCGGCGCGCATTGCGGCTCGATCCCCAGGACCGCGGGCGGTATCTCGAAATCCAGTTCGGCGGAATCGCCACGAACGCGACGATCTGGTTCAACGGCTCGGTCGTCGCGCATAACTGGAGCGGCTACACCTCGGTCTATGTCGATATCACCGATCTCGCGCGGTACGGCGACGATCTGAACACGATCGTCGTGCGCGTCGACGCGCAGTCGATGGAAGGCTGGTGGTACGAGGGCGCAGGCCTGTACCGCCATGTCTGGCTGGTAAAGCGCGATGCCACCTATATCGCGACCGACGGGATCCATGCCGATCCGCGCCGCGGCCCAGGCGGCGCGTGGACGGTCCCGGTGACCGCGACGCTCGGCAATATCGGCACGCGGTCCGCCGCCGTCACGATCGAGGCGACGTTGATCGATCCCGATGGCCGGATGGTCGCGACGCACACCGCCGCCGGGACGGTGCCGTCGCTGGAGCCGATGGACGTGGCGCTCACGCTCCCGGTCGCGACCCCCGGACTATGGTCGGTCGACAGACCGACGCTCTACACGCTGCGGACGAGGCTGATCCGCGCAGGCCGGACGGTCGACGAGCGGACGCTCAGGATCGGTTTCCGGACGGTGCGGTTCGATGCAGCCACCGGATTCCATCTCAATGACCAGCCGCTCAAGATCAAGGGGACGTGCAACCACCAGGACCATGCCGGGGTGGGCGTCGCGGTACCCGATGCGTTGTGGGAATGGCGGCTCCGGCGGCTGAAGGATCTGGGGTGCAACGCGATCCGGTTCTCGCACAACGCGATCGCGACCGAGGTGCTCGACGCATGCGATCGCATGGGCTTTCTGGTGATGAGCGAGAACCGCAACTTCAACACCAGCCCCGACTATATAGCGCAACTGCAATGGCTGGTACGGCGCGACCGCAACCGGCCGAGCGTGATCCTGTGGTCGGTCTTCAACGAAGAGCCGATGCAGGGAACGCCGGCGGGCTATGAGATGGTCCGGCGCATGTCGCGGGTGGTCAAGGCGCTCGACGAGAGTCGGCCGGTGACGGCGGCGATGAACAGCGGGATGTTCGCGCCCGTCAACGTCAGCCAGGCGGTCGATCTGGTCGGCTTCAACTATCAGCGCGACCAATATGACCGCTTCCACGGGGCTAATCCGACGCTGCCGATGATCAGTTCGGAGGATACGTCGAGCTTCATGACCCGCGGTGCGTGGCAGACCGACCGCGCCGCACACGTCATGGCGTCCTATGACGAGGAGCCCGCCGACTGGGGCAGCACGCACCGCGCCAGCTGGAAGTCGATCGCCGAGCGGCCCTTTGTCGGCGGCAGCTTCGTGTGGACCGGGTTCGACTATCACGGCGAGCCGTCGCCGTTCGAATGGCCGTCGGTGAGCAGCTATTTCGGGATCATGGATCTGTGCGGCTTCCCGAAGATGGCCTATTATCTGCACCGCGCACAGTGGATCGACGACACCCCGCTGCTCGACCTGATGCCGCACTGGAACTGGCCGGGGCGCGAGGGGCAACCCGTCAAGGTCATCGCACTGACCAATGTCGACACGGTGCGGCTGCTGCTGAACGGTACGGTGATCGGCGAACAGGCGGTCGATCGCTACACGATGCCGCACTGGCAGATTCCCTATGCGCCCGGGCGGCTCGAGGCGATCGGCTATCGCGGTGGCCGCGAAGTGGCGCGCAGCGCGGTCGAGACGACCGGCCCGGCGGTCGCGCTGCGGATCACGCCCGATCGCCGCGCGATGGCCGCCGATGGCGAGGACGTCCAGCCGTTCACGATCGACGCGATCGACGCGCAAGGACGCCATGTCCCCACCGCCAACCTCCCGGTCGCGTTCGCCGCGACCGGGGGCACGATCATCGGGCTCGGCAACGGCGATCCGACCAGCCACGAAGCCGAGCAGGGCGACAGGCGTGATCTGTTCAACGGCCTGGCGCAGGTCATCGTTCGTGCCGGGCGCGACGCGCGCCCACTGTCGCTGACGGTAACGTCGGCCGGTCTGCGCAGCGCGACGACAACGGTTCGCCTGCTCGCAACGCCGCCCCGGCCGAGCGTGCCGAGCACCGCGGCGACGCTCATGCTGCAGGATTGGCGGCAATCGCCGGCGTTCGCGGCCAAGCCGTCGCCCGACATCGTGCTCGCGGACAATGACATGAACAGCTGGCTGTTCGTCCGGGCGGGCGAGATCCAGCCGGCGCAGGGTGCCGGACCGTGGAGCGTGTTGCGCGCCAAGGTCACGCCGCGTCGGCCGGTGCGTGAACGTGGCGGAAAACTCGTCCTTCAAGGTGTCGTCGGTCGGGGCGAGGTCTGGATCGACGGCAAGCGCGTGGGGACGAAGGCCGGGTTCGCACCGGGGACCGTCGTCGTGCCGATGCCTGCGGGCGAAGGTGAGCGCGTCGTATCGGTTCTGCTCGAAGGCAACGGCACGCAAGCGTCGGGGCTGGGGGGCATCGTATTCGTAGAGGAATGACGCGTCGCGCAAGCATTTCGAGGTCGATCGACAGGGGATTTCCGGTCGGCGCCGCGTCGACAGAAAAGGATTCAGTGATGGTTCGTATGAAGAAAATGGTCGCGGGCCTGGCCCTGTCCGTGTCGCTGATCGCCGGGATTGCATCGGCACAGACGACGACCGAGGTTCCGCGGATCGTCTCCAAGGGCGGCCGGCATGCGCTGATGGTCGATGGTTCGCCGTTTTTGATGCTTGGGGCGCAGGTGAACAACAGCAGCAACTATCCGTCCGCATTGGCGCAGGTTTGGCCGGTGCTGGACCGGATTCATGCGAATACGGTCGAGATTCCGATCGCGTGGCAGCAGGTCGAGCCGGTCGAGCGGCGGTTCGACATGACGTTCCTACAGACGCTGCTCGAGCAGGCGCGGGTGCATGACAAGCGGGTCGTGCTGCTGTGGTTCGGGACGTGGAAGAACACCGCGCCGAGCTATACCCCCGACTGGTTCAAGGCCGACAATCGCCGCTTCCCGCGGATGAAGCTGAAGGACGGCACCGACCATTACGTCCATTCGCCGATGTTCCGCGCGACGCTGGAGGCGGACAAGCGCGCGTTCGTCGAGGTCATGAAATACCTCAAGGCGCATGATCCGCAGAACACGGTGATCATGGTGCAGCCCGAGAACGAGGTCGGCAGCTATCGCTCGCCGCGCGACTATGGCGCGCAGGCCGAGGCGGTGTTCGCCAAGCCCGTGCCCGCCGAGCTCGCCCGCGCGCTGAAGAAGCCGGGCGGAAGCTGGACGCAGATGTTCGGGAAACAGGCCGATCGTGCGTTCAATACGTGGCACACTGCGCGCTTCGTCGACGAGATCGCCGCGGCGGGCAAGGCGATCAAGCCACTGCCGATGTACGTCAACGCATCGCTCGCGGGGCCGTCGAACGTGCCCGATCCGACCGGGGTCGCAAGCGGCGGGCCGCAGCAGGACGTGCTCGACATCTGGAAGGCGGCCGCGCCCGCGCTCGATTTCCAGGCGCCCGACATCTACGACCGCGATGCGGGCCATGTCGCGCTGTACCTTGACGCGTATGCGCGGCCCGACAACGCGCTGATGGTGCCCGAGATCGGCAACGCGAAGGAGTTTGCGCGGTTCTTCTACGCAGCGATCGGGCGCGGCGCGATCGGCTATGCGCCGTTCGGCATGGATGACACGGGGTATTTCAACTACCCGCTCGGGGCGAAGGCGCTGGACGACGAGACGCTCGATTCGATCGGGCTGAAATATGCGGCGCTGTCGACGATGGCGCGCGACTGGGCGAAGATCGCGTACGAGCATCCGACCTGGGGCGCGGTCAAGCCGGACGACGTCGCGGGGCAGGGGGCGCCCGCCCAGTCGACGCCCGCCCAGTCGACCACGATGGGCAACTGGACGATCGCCACGAGCTATGGCGAATGGCAGTTCGGGCAGAAGGACTGGACGTGGATCAAGTCCGAGCCGCCCGTCTGGGCGAAGGAGCCGGTCGGCGGCGTCGCGGTCGCGCATCTATCGCCGAACGAATTCCTGCTGGTCGGCGATCATGTCCGGCTGACCTTCGGGACGGCGAAGGATGGCCCGAAGAACGGCTCGGTCTTCCGCGTCGAGGAGGGGCGGATGGCCGACGGACGCTGGGTGATGAGCCGCGTCTGGAATGGCGACCAGACCGATTACGGGATCACGCTCGTCGCACCGACCGTCCTGAAGGTGATGATGGGCACGTATAAATAACGGCGTTAAATAGCAGCGCAGCCGGGCGATCGGGGGGCGACCTATACTCGGGCGGGACGGTCGCCAACCGCCCCCGGATGACCTGCGACGATCGCCGTCGCGGGGCGCAAACTTGCGCGACGCGGTCAGGGATGCCATATCCGGCACGGATAGTCGCCGCTTATCCAAGACATGGCGACACCCAAAAATCCCGAACGACGGATTAGGCGAGGACTCGGAGCAGCAATCGTGCTCGGCCGACAGCATCCTGGTGTCGGGTCCGTTCGCCTGCGCTCCTGACGATAATCCGGTGATGGATCATCGCCTTTCCGCCGCTCGCCGGCGGACTGTTTGCGAGGCCAGACCGCAACGAGAAGGTAGGACGGTGGCGCGCGACATGAACGACAGTAAGATTGGTGCCGAGACGGGCATGACCTCCACGACCGCGGCAAAGGCCGGTGGCGTGACCCGGCGGAACCTGCTCGGCTCCGCGATCGGCGCAGGCGTGGTGGGTGGCGCATCGATGCTGCCGATGGCGCAGGCCGATGCCGCGACGACCGAGCGCAACGTCGACGTGCTGCTGGTCGGCGGCGGGATCATGAGCGCGACGCTGGCCGTGCTGCTGCACCAGCTCGAGCCGAGCTGGACGATCGAACTGGTCGAGCGGCTCGACAAGGTCGCCGAGGAAAGCTCGAACGGCTGGAACAACGCGGGCACCGGTCATTCGGCGCTGTGCGAACTCAACTATACGCCGGTGAACAGCGCCGACGGGCTCGTCGAGATCAAGAAGGCGATCGAGATCAACGAGCAGTTCCAGGTCACGCGCCAGTTCCTGAGCCATCAGGTCAAGGCGGGGATGCTCGCCAACCCGCGGTCGTTCATCAATTCGACGCCGCATATGAACCTGGTCTGGGGGGACGAAAACGTCGCGTTCCTGCGCAAGCGTCATGCCGCGCTGCAGGCGAGCCCTCTGTTCTCGGGCATGGAATTCTCGACCGACCCGGCGCAGATCACGCAGTGGGTTCCACTGATGATGCAGGGTCGCGACCCCAAGATGAAGCTTGCCGCGACGCGCTCGCCGCTGGGCACCGACTGCAACTGGGGTGAAGTCACCCGCCAGTATATCGCGACGATGGCCAAGCAGCCCGGTTTCAAACTGACGACGGGGCATGAGGTGCGGTCGCTGGAGCGCAGCCCCGACAAGCGCTGGCGGGTGACCGCGCGTGACATGAAGAGCGACGAGAAGCAGATCATCAACGCGCGCTTCGTGTTCGCCGGCGCAGGCGGCGGCGCGTTGCCGATCCTGCAGAAGTCGGGAATCCCCGAAGCCGATGATTATGCCGGCTTCCCGGTCGGCGGTTCGTTCCTGGTCACCGACAAGCCCTCGGTCGCCATGGCGCATCTCGCCAAGGTTTACGGCAAGGCGGCGGTCGGATCGCCGCCGATGTCGGTGCCGCATCTCGACACGCGCTATCTGGACGGCAAGCAGGCGCTGCTGTTTGGGCCGTTCGCGACCTTCTCGACCAAGTTCCTGAAGGAAGGCTCGTATTTCGATCTGCCGGCGTCGGTGACGCTCGACAATTTCCGGCCGATGATCGCGGTCGGCTGGGACGATTTCGATCTCGTCGAATATCTGGCCGGGCAGCTGATCATGTCGGACGCGGACCGGATGACGGCGCTGCGCGAGTATTTCCCCGGCGCCAAGGATGGCGACTGGCGGTTGTGGCAGGCTGGCCAGCGCGTGCAGATCATCAAGCGCGATCCGAAGAAGGGTGGCGTGCTGAAGCTGGGGACGGAGATCGTCGCGTCGAAGGACGGCTCGATCGCCGCGCTGCTCGGCGCGTCGCCGGGCGCATCGACCGCGCCGTCGATCATGCTCGACCTGCTGAAGAAGGTGTTCGCGAACCATCTCGCGACGCCGGCGTGGCAGGCGAAGATCCGCGAGATCGTGCCGAGCTACGGCACGTTGCTCAACGACAATCCCGAGGCGATCGCGCAGACCTGGGCATCGACCGCCGAGACGTTGCAACTGACGGTGCCGTCGCCTGCGGTGCAGGTGTCGACGCAGCCGAAGCCGGCGGCGACGCGGGTGAAGGTGGATCGCAGCCCCGACTTGGCGCTGTAGGCCGCGCAAGCTTCCACCGCCTGGTCACTGCGCGGCGCAAGCGTTTGAGACAGGTGTAAAAAAAGGGCGCTGCCGGTCGAACCGGCAGCGCCCTTTTTCGTGACGGTCGCGGCTGTCGGACAGCCGCGACGCGTAGTCTTAGACGCGGCGGCGCGTTGCTGCGCTTGCCCCGAAGGCCGCAGCGGCGGCGCCGATGATCAGCGCGATCACGAGCGTGAACGACGTACCGGCAGCGGCACCAGCGGCCTTGTCGGTGGCGGTCTTCGCGGTGGCCACGGCGTTGTTCTTCGTCTGGACGAAGCGAGCCTTGGCGCGCGTTACCTGGGCCTGTGCTTCCGGACGGCTGATCTGGCGCTGTGCGGCGACGATGTCGACGATGCGGCTCTCAGCCTGTGCGCCGTCCTGGCCGCCCTTGGCGAGCGCGGGCAGTTCCTGCGCGATTTCCTTCTGCGCCTGCTCGGGCGTCATCTGCGCCGGATTGGACGGTGCGGTCGCCAGATACTGGGCAGCCTCGTCGCGCACGTTGGTCACGTCGACACCGGCGACGTCGGCAACCTTGGGAGCTGCGGCACCGATGCCGGTCCCTGCGGCGGATGCGACCGAACCAACGGTACGGAAGGCGCCGCCGATGATGCCGCCGACCGCCGAGGTCAGAAGATAGAGCGTCAGGATCAGCGTCACGCCCCAGACGACGAGCCCGTGGACAAGGCCGTCGAAGCGGTCATGCACGCCCGCCACGCGCGCAGCCGCATAGCCGCCGGCGCCGAGTGCGATGACCGTGGTGATCAGCCAGTAGATGCCTGCGCCGATACCGAAGCCGGTTGCGCCGGGCGTGGTGCCCTCGACCGGGTCGACGAGGCTGAGGCCGATGCCGGTGCCCAGGATGCCAAGCACGAGCTGGACGGCGATCGCGATCACGACGCCGGCAAAGATCGCGCCCCACGAGACGCGGGTGACGGTCTTTGCAAAGCGCGCGTCGTCAGCCGGCACGTAGCCGGGGGTTACGTTGGTGGTCATAGTTCCTCCTGTTGGTACGGTAGGTAGTCGAACGGCGTCAGTCTGCGCCGTCCTTGCGCCCGACATCGTCCGCGGCCGGACCCGGTTCCGGGGCGCGTGCGGGGTCGGAATTCGTGTTGGCGGCGGCGGCGGAGTCGCGCGCGCCGGCCTTGCTCTCGCTCGCGCCACGCTGCTCGACGAGCACGTCGCCGATCAGCTTGCCGATCGCTTCCTGCACGGAGCCCTTCGCTTCGCGGACGCGGCCGTCGGTCTTGCGGGTCATGCGGCGATCTCCCTGTTCGGCGTGCCGATGACGACCGAGTCGCCATCGAAGCCGCGCGCGCGCGCCCATGCCGCGGCGGCGTTGCGACGATTGACGCCGATCTTCGAATAGATCCGCGCGACATGGTTGCGCACCGTGTTGGCGGATACGTCTAGCGTGCGCGCGATCGACTTGTCGTCGAGACCGCGGCAGATCAGCGCGAGCACTTCGCGTTCGCGTTGGGTGAGTTCGCCGAGCCCGACGCCGGTCGGTTCGGACTGTGGCGTGCGGATCCGCGCGAGCTTTTCCATGATCGACCGGCTGAGCCAGCTCGTGTCCTGCATCACCGCCTCGATCGCGTTGACGAGCTCGCGCTCGGACGTCTTGCGCGTCGTAATGTCGCGCATCGCCCAAAGGACGCAGGCATCGTTGCCGAGCGTGATCGGTTCGGTCGACACGATGCAGTCGAGCACGCCCCCGTCCTTCAGCCTGATCCTGACCTCGCGGTCGCGGATCGGGTGGCCGGCCTCGATCTCGCCCTCGAGATCGTGACGCAGGGCGGCAGTCTCCCACAGGTCGATGTCGCCCAGTGGCCGGTCGGTGATCTCCGCCGCGGCATAGCCGGTGAGATCGGTGAACGCCTCGTTGACGTCGCACAGGCGATGGCCGTCTAGCGTGCCGATCGCGAGTGCGACGGGCGCCAGCGAGAAGGTGCGCATGAAGCGTTCCTCGCTATGTCGCAGCGCGGTCTCGGCCTTGCGACGCGGTTCGAGGTCGGCAAAGGTGAACAACATGCACGGCTGCTCGCCCATGTCGATCGGCTGGCCAGCAAGGATGACGAGCTTGGTCGTGCCGTCGGGCAGCGCGAGCTCGGCCTCCATCTGCGGGATCGTCTTACCCTCTGCGAGGCGATCCTTGGCGAGCTTGCGCTGTTCCGCGTGGTCGAGCACGTCGATATCGTACAGCGTTCGTGCAAGGACCGCGTCGCGATCGTGGCCGGTCATGTCGACGAAGCCCTGGTTGACCTTCACGAAGCGCAAGTCGCACAGGCGGCAGATGACGGCGGGCGCGGGGTTGGCGTTGAACGATTGTTCGAACCGGTCCTCGGCCTCGAACTGCGCGGAGACGTCCTGGATGATCATCACCAGGCATTCGGGTTCGTCCTTGTCGTCGGTGAGGACGAGGCTGCGGACCTGGTGGACCCAGCGCGGCTGGTCCTCGCCCTTGACCGCGACCTCGACAACAACCTCGGAGAAGGCCTCGCCGGTCATGACTCGCTCGATCGGATAATCGGCGGAGTCGAGCCGGTGGTTGTTGCGGTAGCGCAACTGGAACCGGTCGCGATACTCGTCGACCGTCTCGCCGAGATCCTCGATCGAGACGACGCCGTGCATCCCCAGGGCGGCCTTGTTCGCCCACAGGATGCTCTGATCGGGGTCGATCAGGATGACGCCTTCATCGAGCCCGGCGATGATCTGACGCAGGTGCATCAGATCAGCCGAGTCCCGTAGCGATTTCAGGGCGGTCCGCGTCGCCAAGGGATTAGTCGCGCGACCCGTGGACGAGCCAGGCCAGGCCGTAGCCGATCGCGGCGGCACCGAGTGCCCAGAGCAGAGGGGCATCCTTGGCGGAGTCCTGCGCGGTCTTCGCGCCGCGGCGTGCTGCGTCGGCGGTACGCTCGGCGACGTCACGTGCGTCCTGGCTGACCTTGTCGGCGAGTTCGGGGGCGCCGTCGACAAGATCCTCGACCGCCGACTTGGCGCGACCATAGAGGTTCTGCGCGCCGCCTGCGACCTGATCGACGACGCCATCGACCTGCCAGTCGCGGCTACCGACGACATCGCCCGCGCCCTTTTCGATCTTGCCGCCGACGTAGCGTGCGCCGCCCTGGAATTCGTCCTTGTTCATCGTCGTCACCTTCGCTGGAGTTCTCGCATCGGAGAGCGGTTGAGGGTTGGTAGGCCCGTCAGAACGCCCGCATGCCTATGTCCGATCTGGACGCATAAACCCCATCAAGGCTGCTAGGTTCCTGGTATTTAAAACGAAATTCCTGAGCGGAATGTACCAGAACGCTACTGTGCGCGCGTATGGTACATTCTGGCGAAGCGCAGATGCAGCGTCCTGGTGCTCGCATCGATGGCCACCTCGGCGCGATCCTCGTGCCAGCGTGCGCGGGTCGCGAAATAGCGCTTGTCCTCGTCCCGCTCGGAAGCCTGTGGCCAGGCCGTTTCTGCGTTCGTCATGCATCGCCCTCTGGTTAATGGCGCTGTGCATAAGACGGACGCGGGGGGCGCGCGTGATCGAGAAAGACCAGCTGGCGCGGTAGAATCTGCAGCGGCGGGGTGGGGCGAGCAGCGGCGGGGTGCGGCGATTGGCGCGCCCGGAGGGGTTCGAACCCCCGACCGAGGAGGTAGAAGCTCCTTGCTCTATCCAGCTGAGCTACGGGCGCGCGCTGCGGCGAGGACTAGCGCGGATTGTGCGGGCTTGGAACCTCGATCATAACGCGCGGATGAAAATCGGAACGGATCAGCGGCAGGGGCTCGAACCGGTCACCGCGAGTGCGGTGCGCGCAGAGCAGTTTCGCTATTTCGACTTCGTGATGGCGGCGTTCGTCACGATCCTGTTGCTGTCGAACGTGATCGGCGCGGGCAAGCGCGCGGTGATCGACCTGCCGTTCATCGGCGTCTGGCCGTTCGGTGCGGGGATCCTGTTCTTTCCGGTCAGCTATGTGATCGGTGACATCCTGACCGAGGTTTACGGCTATGCGCGCGCGCGACGCTGCATCTGGGCGGGGTTCGGCGCGATGCTGTTCATGGTGTTCATGTCCGCGGTCGTCGTTGCGTTGCCGCCCGACCAGGGCTGGACGGGCCAAGCGGCATACGAGTCCGTGTTCGGGCAGGTGCCGCGGATCGTGCTCGCGTCGATTTGCGCGTTCTGGGTTGGGGAGTTCGCCAACAGCTTCGTGCTGGCGCGGATGAAAGTCTGGACCAAGGGCCGCATGCTGTGGACGCGAACGATCGGCAGCACGGTGGTGGGGCAGGCGTTCGACAGCCTGATCTTCTATCCGCTCGCCTTTTACGGCGCGCCCGACTGGCCGGTCGAGGCGATGCTGATGGTGATGGTCAGCCAGTTCCTGCTGAAGGTGTCGTGGGAGGTGCTGCTGACGCCGCTGACCTATCTGGTCGTGGGGTGGCTCAAGCGCGCCGAGGGCGTCGACGTGTATGACGAGGGGACGGACTTCTCGCCGTTCCGGACGCGGGTTTGAGCCCCCGTCATCCCAGCGAAAGGCGGGGATCCAGAGCCAAAGACGAGCGCGGTCTCGGCTCTGGATCCTGGATCGAGCCCAGGATGACGGTTTAGGCGCTGACGGCTTCCATCAGGCCTTCGAACAGGCGGCGACCATCGGTGCCGCCGTGCGCGGCTTCGATGCGGCGTTCGGGATGCGGCATCATGCCGAGTACGTTGCCCTTGTCGTTGAGCAGGCCGGCGATGTTGCGCGCGGAACCGTTGACGCTCTCGGCATAGCGGAACGCGACGCGGCCTTCGCCTTCGAGGCGGTCGAGCGTCTCGGTGTCGGCGAAATAATTGCCGTCGTGATGCGCGACCGGGAAGGACACGCGTTCGCCCGCCTTGTAGCCCGAGGTGAAGGTCGAGCTCGATGTCTCGACGGTCAGCGCGACGTCGCGGCAGACGAAGTTGAGACCCTCGTTGCGCATCAGCGCGCCGGGGAGGAGCCCCGCTTCGGTCAGCACCTGGAAGCCGTTGCAAATGCCGAGCACGGGCAAGCCCTTGCCCGCCTGTTCGACGACCGCGCGCATGATCGGCGAGCGTGCGGCGATCGCGCCCGAGCGCAGGTAATCGCCATAGGAGAAGCCCCCGGGCACCGCGACCAGCCCGACATCCGCGGGCAGATCCGCGTCGCCGTGCCAGACCATGCGCGGCTTGACGCCGGTCACCGCCTCCAGCGCGACGGCGATGTCGCGGTCGCAGTTGGAGCCGGGGAACACGATGACCGCAGTCTTCATGACAATACCACCTTCATGCCTTTTCGACCCGGTAATTCTCGATCACCGTGTTGGCGAGGAGCTTGCGGCACATGCCGTCGATCGTCGCGTCGTCGGTATCGTCGGCGACCTCGAGCTCGATCAGCTTGCCCTGGCGGACGTCCCGCACGCCGTCGAAGCCGAGGCTGCCGAGTGCATGATGGATGGCGCGGCCCTGCGGGTCGAGCACGCCGGGCTTGAGTGTCACGAAAACCTTCAGTTTCATTTACTTGCCCCGGTTCTTGCGATGCTTTTCGAGATCGAGGACCGAATTGTCGCCACCTTCGGGCAACAGGCCAAGACGGCGTGCAACCTCCTGATAGGCCTCGACTTCGCCGCCGAGATCGCGACGGAAGCGGTCCTTGTCCATCTTCTCGTTGGTTTCCATGTCCCACAGACGGCAGCCATCGGGGCTGATCTCGTCGGCGAGGATGATGCGGCCAAAGTCGTTGTCGAAGATGCGGCCGAATTCGAGCTTGAAGTCGACGAGGCGGATGCCGACGCCGGCGAACAGCCCGCACAGGAAATCGTTCACGCGGATCGCGAGGTCGGCGATGTCGTGCATCTCCTCCTGGCTCGCCCAGCCGAACGCGGCGATGTGTTCGTCGGAGATCATCGGATCGCCGAGCGCATCGTCCTTGTAGTAATATTCGATGATCGTGCGGGGCAGCTTGGTGCCCTCCTCGATCCCGAGACGCGTCGAGATCGAGCCCGCGGCGACGTTGCGCACGACGACTTCGATCGGGACGATCTCGACCTGGCGGATCAGCTGCTCGCGCATGTTGAGCCGGCGGATGAAGTGCGTCGGCACGCCGATATGGTCGAGTAGCGTGAAGATGTGCTCGGAAATCCGGTTGTTGAGCACGCCCTTGCCGTTGATCGTGCCCTTCTTCTGGGCATTGAACGCGGTCGCGTCATCCTTGAAATACTGGATCAGCGTGCCGGGCTCCGGACCCTCGTAGAGGATCTTGGCCTTGCCTTCGTAGATCTGGCGGCGGCGAGCCATGCGCGGTCCCCTGAAAATCAAGCGGTGAAAATCGAGCGGCCCCAGCCTACGCGACATGCGTCGCGAAGCCGAGGCCGGAATAGGCCGCGCCTATAGGCGAAGGGTGCGGGGGGTGCAATCGGATCGGTGCGGTCCGTGAAACGCGCGCGCTACCCCGCGTGGTGCAGCGCCGGACAGGGCCGCACGTCGATGCGGTCGACGTCCGTGCTTTCCACCGTCCGGTCAAGGCGATAGGGGCCGGTGCATGGAGCCACTCATCCGCGATCGCCAAGACGAGCAGACCCGCGCACGCCCGGATTGCCACCAGGCGATCTCGATCCTCGATCTGTTCACGATCGGGATCGGGCCGTCGAGTTCGCACACCGTGGGGCCGATGCGCGCGGCGTGGCTGTTCGCCGATCTGGTCGCGGACGAGAAGCCCGTGGCCGTGCGAGTCGATCTTTACGGGTCGCTCGCGCTGACCGGGCGGGGGCATGCGACCGACAGTGCGGTGATGCTGGGGCTCAGCGGTGCGCAGCCCGAGACGATCGATCCCGACCTGATCCCGGTCCGGCTGGCGGCGATCCGGTCGAGCGGACGGCTGATGCTCGCCGAGCGGGTCGAGATCGGCTTCGAGGAAAGCCAGCATCTGCTGTTCCACGCGCAGACGTTCCTGCCGGGCCATCCCAATGCGGTGACCTTCACCGCTACGTTCGGCGACGGGCGCAGCGTCGAGCGGACCTATTTCTCGATCGGCGGCGGTGCGATCGTCGAGGCGGGGTCGGGGCCGGTCAAGGCGAACATCCTGTTGCCGCGGCCCTTCTCGTCGGGCGCCGAGCTGCTCGCGACGGGCGACGCCACGGGGATGACGATCGCCGAGATCGTCCGCGAGAACGAGATCGCCTGGCGGCCGGACAGCGAGACCGATGCGTTTCTCGATGCGGTGCGGAGCGCGATGTTCGCGTCGATCGATCGCGGGTGTCGGCAGGGGGGCATATTGCCCGGCGGCCTCAAGGTGCCGCGTCGTGCGCGCGCGTTGTTCGAGGGGTTGCAGGCGCGCGACACCGCGGCGGATCCGTCCGCGGTGTTCGAATGGGTGAGCCTGTACGCGCTGGCGGTGAACGAGGAGAATGCCGCAGGCGGCCGCGTCGTGACCGCGCCGACCAATGGCGCGGCGGGCGTGCTGCCCGCGGTGCTGCGCTTCTACGAGACGTTCACCAAGGATCCGACGCCAAAGGGCGCGCACGACTTCCTGCTGACCGCCGCGGCGATCGGGTTTCTCTACAAGAAGCGCGCGTCGATCTCCGCCGCCGAGATGGGCTGCCAGGGCGAGGTCGGCGTCGCGTGCTCGATGGCGGCGGGCGCGCTGGTCGCGGCGCTCGGCGGCACCAATGCGCAGATCGAGAACGCCGCCGAGATCGGCATGGAGCATAATCTCGGCCTCACCTGCGATCCGATCGGCGGGCTGGTCCAGATCCCGTGCATCGAGCGCAACACGATGGGCGCGATCAAGGCGATCAACGCGGCGTATCTGGCGCTGCGGGGGGACGGTCGCCATATCGTCAGCCTCGATGCGGTGATCGAGACGATGCGCCAGACCGGTGAGGACATGCGCTCGCAATATAAGGAGACGTCGCTTGGGGGCCTGGCCGTCAACGTCGTCGAATGCTGAAGGATATCCGATGACTGCCCCGACGAACCCGCTTCTCGATACGCTGTCGCTGCCCCGCTTCGCCGACCTCGCCCCCGCCCAGATCGCCCCCGCGCTCGACGAGGCGATCGCGCGGCACGAGGCGATGGTCGAGGCGCTGACGACCGCGCGGCCGACCGACTTCGCAGGCGCTTGGCTGCCCTATGAGCGCGCCAATACCGAGATCGGCGCGATCTGGTCGGCGGTGTCGCACCTGCACGGCGTGGCGGACACGCCCGAACTGCGCGCGGCCTATGCGGAGGGGCAGAGGCGGCTCGTCGAGAACGACATGAAGGTGGGGCAGAACCGCGATCTGTACGAGGTGTTCGTCGCGCTCAGCGTCTCGCCCGCGTTCGCGACCCTGCCCGAGGCCGACCGGGTCGCGGTCGAGCATGCGATCCGCGATTTCACGCTGTCGGGCGTCGCGCTCGAACCCGAGGCACGCGACCGGTTCAGCGCGATTTCGGTCGAGCTGTCGGGCCTGTCGAACGAGTTCGGCAGCGCGGTGCTCGATGCGACCGACGCCTGGTCCGAGCTGGTGACCGACGAGGCCGATCTCGCCGGGATCTCCGACGCGGACAAGGCGATGTTCGCGGATGCCGCCAAGGCGAAGGGGCAGGCGGGCTGGCTGGTCACGCTGCAACAGCCGAGCGTCAACGCGGTGCTGACCTTTGCCGAGAACCGCGACCTGCGCGCGCGCATGTACCGCGCGTTCGCGACGCGTGCGTCGGACCAGGGGCCGAACGCGGGCGAGTTCGACAACAGCGGCCGGATCGCCCGCATTCTCGAGCTCCGGCATGAGGGTGCCAAACTGCTCGGGTTCGCCGATCCGGTCGCGTGGTCGCTCGAGACCAAGATGGCCCCCAACGGCGCCGAGGTGATCGCATTCCTGCGCGACCTCGCGCGGCGCGCCAAGCCCGCGGCGGAGCGCGATCTCGCCGAGCTCAAGACGTTCGCCGCCGAACATCTCGGCATCGCCGATTTCGAGCCTTGGGATGCAGGGTTCGTCTCGAACCGGCTGCGGCAGGATCGCTATGCGGTCGATGCGCAGGTGGTGAAGGCGTATTTCCCCGTCGAACGCGTGATGGAGGGCTGGCAGACGCTGATGGAGCGGCTGTTCGGGATCAAGTTGGTCGAGCGCGACGACGTGTCGCTGTACCACGACGATGCGCGATTCTTCGACGTGGTGGACGAGAGCGGGGCGGTGTTCGCCGGGCTGTATCTCGATCTCCATGCGCGCACGGGCAAGCGCGGCGGCGCGTGGATGGCGCAGGCGCGGCCGCGGTTGCAGGACGGCAACACGATCGCGGTGCCGGTCGCGTATCTCGTCTGCAACTTCGCGCCGGATGGCGGCGAGACGCCGTCTTTGCTGTCGCATAACGACGTGACGACGCTGCTCCACGAGACCGGCCACTGCATCCACCTGCTGTTCACCAAGGTGAACCGGCCGAGCATCGCGGGCACCAACGGGTTCGAATGGGACGCGATCGAGCTGCCGAGCCAACTGATGGAGGATTTCGCCTGGGACAAGGATGTCCTCACCGGCATGTCGGGCCACTACAAGACGGGCGAGACGCTCCCCGCCGACCTGTTCGAGCGGATGGTGAAGGCGCGGCATTTCCAGGCGGGGATGTTCATCCTGCGGCAGGTCGAATTTGCGCTGTTCGACCTGCTGCTCCATCTCGGCACGATGGGCAGCGATCCGATCGAGGTGATCGAGGCGGTGCGCGACGAGGTGGCGGTGATCCGTCCGCCGGAATGGCACCGTTTCCCGCACGCGTTCAGCCATATCTTCGCCGGCGGGTACGCGTCGGGCTATTACAGCTATCTCTATGCCGAGCTGCTGGCCGCCGATGGCTTCGAGGCGTTTGCCGAGGCGGGGCTCGTCGACCGCGCGACCGGCGACCGGTTCCGCGAGGAGGTGCTCGCGCGCGGCGCGACGCGGCCCGCGGCGGACAGCTTCCGCGCGTTCCGCGGGCGCGATCCCGAGCCGACCGCGATGCTGATCCGGCACGGGCTCCAGTAATGCCGAAGCGCGTCGACCGGCGCTGGTTGTCGGAGGCGGTACGGCGGATCGAGGCGGACTATAACCGGTCCGCCGACACGCATCTGATCCGCGTCGACCTGCCGCGCTATCCCGGTATCGTCCTGTACCTGAAGGACGAGAGTTCGCATCCGACCGGCAGCCTCAAGCACCGGCTCGCGCGCTCGCTGTTCCTGTACGCGCTGTGCAACGAATGGATCGGACCCGAGACGACGGTGATCGAATCCTCGTCGGGGTCGACTGCGGTGTCGGAGGCGTATTTCGCCAGGATGCTGGGGCTGCGCTTCATCGCCGTGGTCCCCGCGACGACCGCGGCGCCAAAGCTCGACGCGATCCGCTTCCACGGCGGCGAGATCCACATGGTCGACGATCCGCGCACCGTCTACGCGGTCTCGCACCGCCTCGCCGCGGAGACCGGCGGGCATTATCTCGACCAGTTCACCTATGCCGAGCGCGCGACCGACTGGCGCGGCAACAACAACATCGCCGAGAGCATCTTCGCGCAGATGGGCGAGGAGGAGCATCCGTGCCCGTCCTGGATCGTGTGCGGCGCCGGCACCGGGGGGACGTCGGCGACGATCGGGCGCTTCATCCGCTATTGCCGGCACGACACCAGGTTGTGCGTCGCGGACCCGGTGCACTCGGTGTTCCACAAGCATTTCGAGGATCGTTCGGTCGCCGCGCTGCCCGAAGGCTGTGCGTCGCGGATCGAGGGGATCGGCCGGCCGCGCGTCGAGCCGAGCTTCGTACCGTCGGTGATCGACCGGATGATCGCGGTCGAGGATGCCGACAGCATCGGCGCGATGCGCGCGCTGTCGGACCGGCTCGGGCGGCGCGTCGGTGGCTCGACCGGTACCAACCTCTGGGCCTGTGCGCAGCTGATCGCGGAAATGGCGGCGGCGGGCGAGACCGGCAGCATCGTCACGTTGCTGTGCGACGGCGGCGACCGCTATGGCTGCACCTATTACGACGATGCGTGGCTCGACGAGCGCCAGGTGGCGTGGACCGATGCCGCCGCACGGATGACCGCTTTTCTGGGCTGATGGACCGATGACCGCATGGCAGTTCTGGATCGATCGCGGCGGCACGTTCACCGACGTCGTCGCGCGGCAACCCGATGGGCGGATTGTCACCGCCAAGCTGTTGTCGGAGGATCCCGAACGCTATGGCGATGCGGCGGTGGAGGCGATCCGGCGGCTGACCGACGGCGCCGACGTGCCGCTGACCTTGCGGATCGGGACGACGGTCGCAACCAACGCGCTGCTCGAACGCAAGGGCGAGCCGACCGTCCTCGCAATCACGCGCGGCTTCGGCGACGCGCTGCTGATCGGCCACCAGGAACGGTCCGATATCTTCGCGCGCGACGTGAACCGCCCGCCGCCGCTGTTCGCACACGTCGTCGAGATCGACGAGCGCGTCGGCACGGCGGGCGATGTCCTCCGTCCGCTCGACGTCAATGCGGCCCGGGCGGGATTGCAGGCGGCGTTCGACAGTGGCCTGCGGGCCGTCGCGATCGTCCTCATGCACGGCTATCGCTTCACCGCGCACGAGGCGGCGCTGGCGGCAATCGCCGCCGACATCGGCTTCACGCAAATCTCCGTCAGCCACAAGGTCGCGCCGCTGATCAAGCTGATCGGGCGCGGCGATACGACCGTTGTCGACGCGTATCTGTCGCCGGTCGTCGATCGCTATGTCGCGGGGTTGAGCGACGCGCTGGGGCAGGGCGCGCTGTTCATGCAGTCGTCGGGCGGGCTGGTCGACGGCGCGGGCTTTCGCGGGAAGGACGCGATCCTGTCGGGGCCCGCGGGCGGCATAGTCGGCATGGCCGCGACCGCGCGCGAGGCCGGGTTCGAGCACGTCATCGGCTTCGACATGGGCGGCACCTCGACCGACGTGTCGCATTATGCCGGCACCTATGAACGCGACACCGAGACGCTGATCGCGGGCGCGCGCATCCGCGCGCCGATGCTGCGGATCCACACCGTCGCGGCCGGCGGTGGCTCGATCTGCCGCTTTGACGGGGAAAGGCTGATCGTCGGCCCGGAGAGCGCGGGCGCGGTCCCGGGGCCCGCCTGCTATCGCCGCGGCGGGCCGCTCACGGTAACCGACTGCAACGTGATGCTCGGCAAGGTGCGCCCCGAATTCTTCCCCGCGCTGTTCGGACCGACTGGCGATGCGCCGCTCGATGCCGAGGCGGTCGCCGCGCGGTTTGCGGAATTGCCGCTTGATCCGCAGGCGGCGGCGGAAGGGTTCGTCGCGGTCGCGGTGGCGAACATGGCGAATGCGATCCGGACGATCTCGGTCGCGCGTGGGCATGACGTGACGCGCTACACGCTGGCGTGCTTCGGCGGGGCGGGGGGGCAGCATGCCTGCCTGGTCGCCGATGCGCTGGCGATGGACCGGGTGATGATCCACCCGCTCGCCGGCGTGCTGTCGGCATACGGCATGGGGCTTGCCGATCGGCGCGTCCTGCGCGAGGCGACATCGGGCGCGGCGTTTGCGGACTATGCCGCGATCACGCAGGCGTTGGATGGCCTGGCGGAGGCTGCGCGCGGCGCGCTCGTGGCGCAGGGCGTTGCGGTGGACGCCGTGCGGATCGAGCGACGCGTGCATCTGCGCCGCGGCCAGACCGATCACACGATCGAGCTCGATCTCAACGACCCAGCCGCGATGATCGCCGCGTTCGACGCCGCGCACGTCGCGCAGTTCGGGTTCGCGAGCGACGCCCCGCTGATCGCCGACCGGATCGTCGCGGAAGCGATCGCCGAGAGCCCGCCGATCGACGCCGCGCTGGTCACCTTCCCGGACGCACCCGCGGCCCCTCTCGCGACCACCCCCGTCTACATGGCGGGCGCCTGGCACGACACGCCGGTCTTGGCGCGCGAAGGCCTCCCCGTCGGGCACGGCGTCGACGGCCCCGCGCTGATCCTCGACAGCGTCTCGACCACGATCGTCGAGCCCGGCTGGCGCGCGCGCGTCGACACGGTTGGCAACCTGATCCTCGACCGGATCGCACCGCGCGTCGGCGTCAGTATCGGCACCGAGTCCGATCCCGTTCGGCTGGCGATCTTCGCCGGGCTGTTCATGAGCATCGCCGAGGAGATGGGCGCAGCGCTCCAGCGCTCCGCGGCCTCCGTCAACATCCGCGAACGCCTCGACTTCAGCTGCGCGCTGTTCGACGCGCACGGCAACCTCGTCGCCAACGCACCGCACATCCCGGTCCACCTGGGCTCGATGGGCG
Organism: Sphingomonas aurantiaca; assembly: GCF_003050705.1. GTDB lineage: Bacteria > Pseudomonadota > Alphaproteobacteria > Sphingomonadales > Sphingomonadaceae > Sphingomonas > Sphingomonas aurantiaca. Next base: position 68,009 of record NZ_QAOG01000006.1, read on the forward strand.
AGAGCATCCGCACGATCATCGACGCGCGCGGCGGCGGCGCGGACGGTCGCGGGATCCGTCGCGGCGACGCCTATGCGCTCAACGCCCCCTATCGCGGGGGCACGCATTTGCCCGACATCACGGTCATCATGCCGGTCTTCGCGGAGGACGGCGACGCGCCCGCGTTCTTCGTGGCGGCGCGCGGCCATCACGCAGACGTCGGCGGGATCACCCCGGGATCGATGCCGCCCGAAAGCCGGTCGGTCGAGGAAGAAGGCGTGCTGCTCGACGACGTGCTGGTGGTCGACGAAGGGCGCTTCCTCGAAAGCGAACTCCGCGCCGTGTTCGCGTCCGGCGCGTATCCGGCCCGTAACATCGACCAGAACATCGCCGACCTGTCCGCCCAGCTCGCCGCCTGCACCCGCGGCGCGACGGGGCTGACTCGGCTTGCCGACGAATACGGCACCTACGTCGTTGCGGCGTATATGGAGCACGTCCAGGCCAATGCCGACGCCGCCGTTCGCCGCCTGATCGCGACGCTCGACGATGGCGCTTTCGCCTATGAAATGGATGACGGCGCGGTCGTTCGTGTGGCTGTCCGTATCGATCGCGCGGCCGCGACGCTGGAGGTCGACTTCGCCGGCACCAGCGAGCAGCGCCCGACCAATTTCAACGCGCCCGTCTCGATCGTCCGCGCGGCGGTGCTCTACGTCGTGCGTGCACTGATCGACGAGGCCGTGCCGCTCAACGACGGCTGCCTGCGTGGCGTGACGATCCGCGTGCCCGAAGGCTCGATGCTCAACCCGCGCTATCCCGCCGCGGTCGTCGCCGGGAATGTCGAGACCAGCCAGGTCGTTACCGACGCGCTGTTCGCTGCGCTCGGCGCGATGGCTGCGAGCCAGGGGACGATGAACAACTTTACCTTCGGCAACGACACGCACCAATATTACGAGACGATCGCCGGCGGGGCGGGCGCGGGCCCCGGTTTCGACGGCGCGGCGGTGATCCAGACGCACATGACCAACAGCCGGCTGACCGACCCCGAGATCTTCGAGACGCGCTTCCCCGTGCTGCTCGAGGAATTCGCGATCCGTCGCGGCTCGGGCGGGGCAGGCGCGCATCATGGCGGCGACGGCGGCACGCGCCGCGTACGGTTTCTCGGAGACATGACCGCGTGCATCCTCGCCAACCGTCGCCGCATCGCGCCGTTCGGCATGGCGGGCGGCGAGCGCGGCGGTCTTGGCTCGGCGAGCGTCGAGCGGGCGGATGGCAGCGTGGAGCCGCTCGGCTCGACCGCGCGCGTCGACATGCACGCAGGCGACGTGTTCGTGATCGAGACGCCCGGCGGCGGTGGGTTTGGGAGAGCCGAATGACGCACGCACTGGACCAGGCGACCGCGGGGCGGTTCGCCGCGCTGACGCTGGGGCATCTTACGCGCGAGTGGCCGTACAAGCTCGACCAGACGCTGGGCGGGCCGGGTGATCTTGCGCTGCCCAAGACGCTGCATCCGATCTTTCACGGCAGCTATGACTGGCATAGCTGCGTGCATGGCTGGTGGCAGGTGATGCGGCTGGCCCGGCTGTTTCCCGCGATGCCCGAGGCGGCTGCGGTCGAGGCGCTGGCGGACCGGATGCTGGTGGCGGAGCGCGCGGCGGGGGAGCTCGCCTATCTGGCGCGGCCGACGACGGGGAGCTTCGAGCGGCCTTATGGGTGGGGCTGGCTGCTGGCGCTGCATGACGAACTGGCGTTGCGGCCCGATCGCGGCTGGGCGGCGGCGATCGAGCCGCTCGCGCGCGCATTCGCGGCGCGGTTCGCGGACTATCTGCCCAAGCTCGTCTATCCGGTCCGGAGCGGCAAGCATGACTGTACCGCGTTCGCGCTGGTGCATGCGCTCCGCTGGGCGCGGACGCACGACACCGCGCTGGCAACGCTGATCGAGGCGCGCGCGCGCGAGTGGTTCGGGGCGGATCGCGATTGCCGGCCATGGGAGCCGAGCGGCGAGGATTTCCTGTCGGCGACCTTGTGCGAGGCGGTGCTGATGCGCGACGTGCTGGGGACTTCGTTCGAGGGGTGGCTGAGCGCGTTCCTGCCGGACCCGTTCGGGGCGGCGACGACGTGCCTGCGGGCGCCCGCGCTCGTCAGCGATCGGTCGGACGGCCGGCTTGCGCATCTCGACGGCGTGAACCTGTCGCGCGCCTGGGGGTGGCGATCGATTGCCGATGCGCTGCCCGACCCGGCGCGGGCGCGCGGCATCGCCAACGCGCACCTCGCCGAGGCACTGCCGCATCTTGCCGATGATTATATGGGCGAACACTGGCTGGCGACGTTCGCTCTCCTCGCGTTGGACGCCTGACATCGTCGTGATCGGCGGTACATGATTCGGCCAGCGTCGCGATAATTCATTACGCGCCCGAAATGGATCGATCATCTGTGCGGACGTTGCCGGCTGTTCCGCGGTAGTGGCTACCGGGCTGAAATCAGGTTTGTCCTGCCGTTGCAACCACTTCGGTAAGCGGGTCTCCTGCCTCTGCCTTCGGCACGGTCGGGGACGACGCTGATGCTGGACCCGATCGCCGATTGACCGGCTGAAGCGGGCGTGAAAGCGTCGCGCGATGCGAAATTGCAGGAGACGCCCGTGCTGGTTCTCGCTCTGATCATCGGCTTCGTCGCCGGATTGCGGGCGATGATGGCCCCGGCGGCGATCGCCTGGGCCGCATCGACCGGCCTGCTACAGTTGCAGGGGTCGGGGCTGGCCGTTCTCGGGGCGCGCTTCACGCCCTGGGTGTTCACGATCCTGGCGGCCGGCGAACTCGTCGGCGACCAACTGCCCTCGACGCCGAGCCGTATGACCCCCGCACCGTTCGTCGCGCGGATCGTCACGGGTGGCGTGTCGGGCGCGGCGATCGGCTATGCGACGGGCGCGCCGATCCTCGGGCTGGTGCTGGGTGTGATCGGTGCGATCCTCGGGACGGTGGGCGGTGCGCGACTGAGAGCCTTGCTCGCGGCGACGTTCGGCCGCGATCGGCCTGCCGCGCTGGTCGAGGATGCGCTGGCGATCGGGCTCAGCGTGATCGTGGTCGCGTCGCTATGACACGGCGGTTCGATGCGATCATCGTCGGCGCCGGGCAGGCGGGGCCACCGCTCGCCGGGCGCCTGACCGCGGCGGGGATGACGGTCGCGCTGATCGAGCGCAAGCTGGTCGGCGGGACCTGCGTCAATACGGGGTGCATGCCGACCAAGACGCTCGTCGCCAGCGCCTATGCCGCGCACCTCGCCCGGCGCGCGGCGGAGTTCGGCGTGCGGACCGGGGATGTCGGGATCGACATGCCGGCGGTGGCGGCACGCGCGCGCAAGGTCGTGACCGACGCGCGTGAGGGAAACGAGGCATGGCTGGCAGGCATGGCCGGGCTGACGATGCTGCGCGGCCATGCGCGCTTCACGGGGCCGACGACGATCGCGGTAGATAACGAGATCCTGACCGCGCCGCGCATCTTCCTCAACGTCGGCGGGCGCGCGAGCGTGCCCGACATGCCGGGCGTCGGCGACGTGCCGCATCTCGACAATACCGACATGGTGGCGCTCGAGGCGGTGCCCGCGCATCTCGTCGTGGTCGGTGGAAGCTATGTGGGACTCGAGTTCGCGCAGATGTATCGCCGGTTCGGCGCGGCGGTGACGGTCGTCGAACGCGGCGAACGGCTGATCGCGCACGAGGACGCGGACGTGTCGGACGCGGTGCGCGACATCCTTGAAGACGAGGGCATCGCGATACGGACGGGGGCGAACTGCATCGCCTTCGCGCGGCACGAGGACGGCGTCGCGGTGTCGGTCGATTGCGATGCGGGCGAGCCGGTGGTGGTCGGCAGCCATGTGTTGCTCGCGGTCGGCCGGCGGCCGAATACGGACGATCTCGGACTGGAGTATGCAGGCATCGCGACCGATGCGAAGGGCTATGTGATCGTCGACGATCTGTTGCAGACCAACGTGCCGGGGATCTGGGCGCTTGGCGATTGCAACGGGCGCGGCGCGTTCACGCATACCGCGTATAACGACTATGAGATCGTCGCGGCGAACCTGCTCGATGGCGACGACCGGACGCTGAGCCAGCGGCTGGTCGGCTACGCGCTGTATACCGATCCGCCGCTGGGCCGGATCGGGATGACGCAGACGCAGGCCGAGGCGTCCGGGCGACCGATCCTGGTCTCGTCGAGGCCGATGACCCGGGTCGGGCGCGCGATCGAAAAGGGCGAGACCAAGGGGTTCATCAAGATCGTCGCGGATGCCGAGACGCAGCGGATCCTGGGCGCGGCGATCCTCGGCGTGGGGGGCGACGAGGCGATCCACGGGATTCTTGACATGATGAACGCCGACCAGAGCGTGGCGGCGCTGCGCTGGGCGGTGCCGATCCACCCGACCGTTTCCGAACTGATCCCGACCGTCTTGCTCGGGCTCGATCCGGTGGTGCGGACATGAGCCCCGCCGGATCGCGCGACCACCAGATGTTCCCGGTCCTTGACCCCGATCAGCGAGAGACCGCGAAACGGTTTGCGAGCGGCCCGGCACGGACGTTTGCGCCTGGCGAGCCGGTCTATGCGATCGGCGAGCAGGGCGCGCCCGCGTGGCTGGTGCTGGCGGGGTCGATCAAGGTCAGACGCCGCGATGGCCTGAACCATGACGCGCCGATCACCGCGCACGGGGTCGGCCAGTTTACCGGGGAGGTGAACCAGCTCGCGGGTCGGCCATCGATCGCGGCGGGCAGGGCGGGGCCCGACGGGTGCACCGCGTTGCCGTTCGACCCTGCGCATCTGCGGGCGCTGATGGTGGGATCGGCCGATGTCGGCGAAATCGTGATGCGCGCGCTGATCCTGCGCCGGGTCGGGCTGATCGAGGATGGCGGCGCCGGGACGGTGATCGTCGGCGTGCCGGGCAGCCCCGATATCGTCCGGTTGCAGGGGTTCCTGACCCGATCGGGCTATCCCAACATCGTTCTCGACGCCGCCTCGGACGACGAGGGTCGGGCGCTGATCGAGCGGATCGGTGTGTTGCGCAGCGACCTGCCGGTCGTGGTCTGTCCGAATGGGAGGATCCTGAAACGGCCCTCCGATGTCGAGGTCGCGGCCTGTCTCGGCATCACGCCCGACCTTGATCCGGCGGTGGTGTACGACGTCGCGATCGTGGGTGCGGGGCCGGCGGGACTGGCGGCGGCGGTGTATGCGGCATCGGAAGGGCTGTCGGCGATCGTGCTCGACGAACGCGCGATCGGCGGCCAGGCGGGCGCATCGGCGCGTATCGAGAATTACCTGGGCTTCCCGACCGGTATATCGGGGCAGGCGCTGGCGGGGCGCGCGTTCAACCAGGCGCTGAAGTTCGGGGCGGAGATCGCGGTGCCGCTGGAAGTGGCGCGGCTGGTCTGCGACGACGAGGTCGTCAACGACGAGCCGCTCGTGCTTGCACTGCCGGGGGATCGACAGGTGCGATCGCGGACCGTGATCGTCGCCTCGGGCGCACGCTATCGTCGACCCGATATCCCTGATCTCGAGCGTTTCGAAGGGGCGGGCGTCTCTTATTGGGCATCGCCGATCGAAGCGCGGTTGTGCGAGGGCGAGGAGGTCGCGCTGGTCGGGGGCGGCAATTCGGCAGGACAGGCGGTGGCGTTCCTGGCGCCGCGCGTGAAGCATCTGCACCTCGTCGTCCGGCGCGACCTTGCCGCGACGATGTCCAGATACCTCATCGACCGGATTGCCGCGCTGCCCAACGTGACACTGCATGTCGGGGTTGAAATCGTCGGGCTGGAAGGTGACCGCGCGACCGGGCTGACCGCGGCGATATTCCGCAACCACCGCGACGGGGGCACGCTCCGCCGCGCGATCCGGCACCTGTTCCTGTTCATCGGCGCCGATCCCAATGCGGGCTGGCTGCACGGCTGTGTCGAGACCGACGAGAAGGGGTTCATCGTCACCGGCAAGGCGGCGCTGACATTGCAGACGAGCCGCGCGCGCGTCTTCGCGATCGGCGACGTGCGCGCGGGTTCGACCAAGCGGGTGGCCGCGGCGGTGGGCGAGGGTGCCGCGGTGGTCGCACAAGTCCATGTCGCGCTCGCCGACGCGGCCGAACGCTCGGCGTCCTGAATAGGATAGCGGGACGCGGCGTTCGGGCGACCCAAACTCGCTCATACCGACCGCCTGCGCGATCACGCTCGCTTGCGTCGTCGTACCCCGACCGCTAGCCGAGCCCGATCGGTAAAAGCGTGAGTATTCGACGATGCGGCATGTGATGATGGGGCTGTTGGCCGTTACGACGCTCGCCACGGCGGGGTCGGCGCAGCGGGCCAACCGCGCAGGGCCGGGCCTGGTTCGAGTCCGCTTCGTCACGTCGGAGGGCCCGATCGTGCTGGCGCTCGACGCACGCCGCGCGCCCAAGACGACCGAGAACTTCCTCGAATATGTCGATGACGGACGGTTTGACGGGACCGACTTCTATCGCGCCAGCCGGCAGAAATCGGCGCCGAAGCTCGGTTTCGTCCAGGGCGGCATTCGCACCGATGCCCGGCGGATCCTGCCGCCGTTTCCGCTCGAGACAACCGCGAAGACCGGGATCAAGCATATCGACGGGACGATATCGATGGCGCGCGGCATGACCCCGGCGTCGGCGGGCGGTAATTTCTTCATTACCGTGGGGCCCGCGCCGGCGATGGACGCGCGGCCGGGCTATCCCGGCTATGCGGCCTTCGGGCACGTCGTCGCGGGGATGGACGTGATCAAGCGTATCCTCGCCAAGCCGACCGGCGGCGGGATGGACGCGTTCAAGGATCAGATGATCCTCAAGCGCGTGGCGCTGGTTAGCGCGCGGCGGCTCGACGGCGTGGCAAAGCCGACCGGACTGCCGCGCGCGTGGCTGATCAAGACGGGTCCCGATCGGAAGAAGTGAAGTCCGAGTGCCTGCTCGAGGCGATCAGGCGGTCAGGCTGAGCGCGACGGCTTCCGCGACCTTGATTCCGTCGACCGCGGCCGAGAGGATGCCGCCCGCATAGCCGGCACCTTCGCCCGCCGGGAACAGCCCGGCGGTGTTGAGGCTGACGAAATCGTCGCCGCGCGTGATCCGGACGGGTGACGAGGTGCGCGTCTCGACCCCCGTCAGCACCGCGTCGGGATGATCGTAGCCGGGGATCTCGCGGCCGAAGGCGGGCAATGCCTCGCGCAACGCGGTGATCGCGAAGTCGGGGAGGCATTCCGACAGATCGGTCATGTGGACCCCCGGCTTGTACGAGGGGATCACCGATCCGAGCGCGGTCGAGGGGCGGCCTGCGAGCAGGTCGCCGATGCGTTGCGCGGGCGCCTTGTAGTTCGAGCCGCCCGCGACATAGGCGCGCGATTCCCAGTGGCGCTGCAGCGCGATCCCGGCGAGCGGGTGGCCGGGATAGTCGCGCGCGGGATCGATGCCGATCACGATCCCCGAGTTCGCGTTGCGTTCGTTGCGCGAATATTGGCTCATGCCGTTGGTGGCGACGCGGCCTTCCTCGGAGGTCGCGGCGACGACGGTGCCGCCGGGGCACATGCAGAAGCTGTAGACGGTACGGTCGTTCTTGCAGTGATGCGACAGGCTGTACGCCGCCGCACCGAGATCGGGGTGGCCGGCGCAGGGGCCGAAGCGGGCTTCGTCGATCCACGATTGGGGATGCTCGATGCGGACGCCGATCGAGAACGGCTTTGCCTCGACATGGACGCCCGTGGCGTGGAGCATCTCGAACGTGTCGCGCGCGCTGTGGCCGACCGCGAAGACGACATGGTTGGCCTCGAGATAGTCGCCGGTGCTGAGATGAAGTCCGCGGAGCTGGCGCGTGCCGGCCTCCTCGACGACATCGAGGCCGTCGACGCGGGTCGAGAAGCGGTATTCGCCGCCGAGCGCCTCGATCGTCTCGCGCATGCTCTCGACCATCGTCACGAGGCGGAACGTGCCGATATGCGGGTGCGCTTCGGTGAGGATTTCGGGCGGCGCGCCGGCCTTGACGAACTCGGTCAGGACCTTGCGACCGAGATGGCGCGGGTCCTTGATCTGGCTCCAGAGCTTGCCGTCGGAGAAGGTGCCCGCGCCGCCTTCGCCGAACTGGACGTTGGATTCGGGGTTGAGCACGCTCTTGCGCCAGAGGCCCCAAGTGTCCTTGGTGCGCTCGCGGACGACCTTGCCGCGGTCGAGGATGATCGGGCGGAACCCCATTTGCGCGAGGATCAGGCCTGCGAAGAGACCGCACGGACCTGCGCCGACGACCACCGGGCGCGGGCCGGTATAGCTCGGGCCGCCCTTGGTGACGAAGCGATAGCCGGTGTCGGGGGTGCGCTGGACGTGGCGATCCTTGCGGAAGCGGGTGAGGACGGTGTCCTCGTTCTTCAGCGTGACGTCGACCGAATAGACGAGCTGGATGTCCATCTTGTCGCGCGCATCGTGCGCCCGCCTGGCGATCGTGTAGCGGATCAGGTCGCGCGGCGTGACGCGCAGGCGATCGCGGATCGCGGCGGGGAGCGCTTCGTCGGCGTGGTTGAGCGGCAGCTTGAGGTCGGTGATACGGAGCATGGGCACGCTCTAGCGCCGCGCGGCGCGATCCGCCATCGGGAGCGCGAGAGGACATGATCATGCGGACCGATGACGAGCAGAATGCCAAGAGCGCCAAGCGCAAGGAGGTCCATGACCGGATCGTTGCGACCAAGACGATCGAGAAGGGGCTGATCATCGTCCACACCGGCAAGGGCAAGGGCAAGTCGACCGCCGCGTTCGGCATGGCGGTGCGGATGATCGGGCATGGCCGGAAAGTCGGCGTCGTCCAGTTCGTCAAGGGCGCGATGGCGACCGGCGAGAAGGCGGTCTTCGACGCGTTCCCCGCGCTGTGCGAGTTCAAGCCGATGGGCGAGGGGTTCACCTGGGACACGCAGGACCGTGCGCGCGACATCGCGGTGGCGCGCGAGGCGTGGGACGAGGTGAAGCGGATGATCGCCGATCCGTCCTATGCGATGGTGGTCGCCGACGAACTCAACATCGTGCTGCGCTACGACTATCTGCCGGTCGACGAGGTTCTCGCGGCGTTGGGGGCGAAGCCTGAGATGACGCATGTCGTTATCACCGGGCGGAACGCGCCCGAGGCGTTGATCGAGGTCGCGGACCTGGTGACCGACATGACTCAGGTGAAGCATCCGTTCCGGTCGGGCGTGAAGGCGCAGCTGGGGGTGGAGTTCTAACGGCGCGCGTCATACCCCGCGCCCGGTCGTCATCCCCCTTTTCCGTCATCCTGACGAAAGTCAGGACCCAGAGTTACGAACGGCATCCATTGTGGCTCTGGGTCCTGACTTTCGTCAGGATGACGGGAGGGGTGGGGCTGCTGGCGCGTGTCTGACGGATGCTGCCCCGTCTTGCGTCACCCCTATCACCCGCGTATCGCTCGACCTGCGACAGGTTCCCCCGACGTTCGCGCCGAGGGGGATGAAAATGGGAACGGGAAACACCCGGCTGCCCCTGCAACTGTACGCGGCGAGCCACCGTGCCTCATGCCATTGGGATCATCCCGAGAAGGCGGCGCGGACGGCGTTGACCCGCGAGCCAGGAGACCTGCCCGTCGCGGTCGTCTTTCGTCCGGCCAGGGTGCGCCGAACGGACGGGTAACACCCCGAGCGACGACATCGCTTCGCGTCGCGCGGAGGCCGGAGGCGTGCGCCCTCGGCCCTCGCGCGGGGCGGGATCGACTGTCCGAAGGGGTAACCATGCCTGCATTTTATCGTTTTTCGTATCCGCACGCCCGAGCCTCCGCATGTTGAAGCAGGTCGAAGACGGCGTCGCGGTCGTCGCGTGCACCACCTGCCGCCACTCCGCCGACGCCCGCGACGACGCCGAAGGCCAGCGCGGCGGGGCACGGCTCGCCAGCGCGCTGAAGGCGGTGCAGGCGAGCGACCCGGCCTATGCCGACGTCGCGGTGCAGGAGATGCCGTGCCTGTTCGCATGCCAGGATTTCTGCACGATCCACCTACGCGCGCCCGCCAAGGTCGGCTATGTGCTCGGCCGGTTCGAGCCCAGCGAGGACGCGGCGCGCGCGATCCTCGATTACGCAAAGCTCTACGGCGAGAGCGCGTTCGGGCAGGTCCCGTTCAAGCAATGGCCGCAGGGCGTGAAGGGGCATTTCATCACGCGCACCCCGCCCGCCGGGTTCGTCGTCGAATGACGGCGTTCGCGACGCCTGCCGCGTTTCTGGCGGCCTTGCGCGGGTTGCCGCAGCCCGACGCCGCGGCGCGATCCGCAGCGGTCGCGCGGCAAGCCGAGCTGACCAAGCCGCCGGGGTCGCTCGGGCGGCTGGAGGACATCGCGGTGTTCATGGCGGGCTGGCAGGGCAACCCGCTACCCCGGCTCGATCGTGGCAGCGCGGTCGTGTTCGCGGGCAATCACGGGATCGTCGCGCACGGCGTGAGCGCGTTTCCAGCCTCGGTCACAGCCCAGATGGTGGCCAATTTCGAGGCCGGCGGCGCGGCGATCAACGCGCTGTCGCGCGCCGCGGGGCTCGACCTCAAGATCGTGTCGCTCGATCTCGACCGGCCGACCGCCGACTTCACGCAGGCACCGGCGATGAGCGAGGACGAATGCCTCGCCGCGATCAACGCGGGTGCGGCGGCGGTCGTGGATGCGCCGAACCTGATCGTGCTGGGCGAGATGGGGATCGGCAATACGACGAGCGCGGCGGCGTTGTGTTTGGCGAGCTTCGGCGGGTCGGCACGCGACTGGGTTGGGCCGGGCACCGGGGTCGATAGCGACGGCATCGCGCGCAAGATCGCGGTCGTCGAGGCCGGGTTCGCGCTGCACCGCGACTCGCTGACCACGCCGTTCGAGATCCTGCGGCGGCTCGGCGGACGCGAATTGGCGGCGATCGCGGGCGCGGTGGTTGCGGCGCGGCTGGCGGGCGTGCCGGTGATGCTCGACGGGTACATCTGTTGCGCGGCGGTCGCGCCACTGGCGGCCGCGTGCCCCGACATCGTCGCGCACTGCCTGGCGGGGCATGTCTCGGCCGAGCCGGGGCACGCGGCGTTGCTGGCGCGGATCGAACTCGATCCGCTGCTGTCGATGGGGATGCGGCTGGGCGAGGCGAGCGGTGCGGCGACCGCGACGTTGCTCGTCCGGGCGGCGCTGGCTGCGCATGCCGAGATGGCGACGTTCGCCGAGGCGGGTGTCTCGGCGGCGTGAGCGCGTACATGCTGTACCTGATGCGGCATGGTGCGCCTGCGGTGGCGGGGCGATTGCTCGGGCGGACCGACGATCCGGCGACCGAGGCAGGGATCGCCGCCTGCGCCGCGCGGGCCGTCGGGCTCGACGTCGCGCGGATCGAGGTGTCCGACCTGATCCGCGCGCGGGCGTGTGCGGAGGCGATCGCTGGCCCTCCCAGCCTGCCGGTTGTGGTGAATCCACGTTGGCGCGAGCTCGATTTCGGCACTTGGGACGGGTTGGCCCCGGCGGCGATCGATCCGGCCGCGCTGGGCGCCTTTTATGACGATCCGGACGCCGCGCCGCCGCCGGGGGGCGAACGCTGGTCTTCGCTGCACGACCGTGTCGCGGCCGCGCTGTCGGCGATGCCGCCGGTCCCGACGCTGGTCGTGACGCATGGCGGTGCGATCCGCGCGGCGCTTGCAGACCTTTGCGGGTTCGATCGGCGGCAGATCTGGGCGTTCGACCTGCCCTATGCGGCGTTGGTGTCGCTGCGGATCTGGCCGGGACCGACGCGGACCGTGCAGATCGTCGGGCTGGCGACATGACGCGGCTGATCGTCGCGTTCGGTTTCCTGACGCGGCTGCCGATGCCGCGCGTTGCAGTCGAGGCGGACGATTTCGCCGCGGCGATCCGGTTCTACCCGCTGGTCGGGCTGGCGATCGGCGTGCTCGTCGCGCTGGCGGGCTGGCTTGGCGCGCACGTCGACCCGTGGACGGGCGCGTGTGCCGCGCTGCTGGCGTGGATCGCGGTGACGGGGGCGCTGCATCTCGACGGGCTCGCCGATCTGGCGGACGGGCTCGGCGCGGCGCATGGCGATCGGACACGGCTGCTCGCGGTCATGGCCGATCCGCATATCGGCAGCTTCGGGGTCGTCGCGATCGCGGGCCAGATGATCGCCAAGCTCGTGTTGCTGCACGCCGCGGGGCCGGCGGGCTGGTGGGCACTAATTCTGATACCGTTCGCGGCCCGGATGGGGCCGCTCGTCTGGGCGAGGCTGTTGCCGCCCTTGCGTTCCGGTGGCCTCGGCGCAGCGGTGGCCGGCGCGGTGCGCAATCGCGACCTGTGGGCATGGGCGCTGATGCTCGCGCTCGCGGCGGTGGCGGTGCCTGCGCTCGTCGTCCTGCCGGTGCTCGTGCTCGGCGTCGCGGCATGGTTGCGGCGGACCCTGGGCGGCGTGACCGGCGACGCGCATGGGGCCGGGATCGAGATCGTCGAGACGGGGCTGCTAGCCGCGATCGCGGTGGCCGGCGCGCTCGCTTAACGCGAGCAGCGCGTCGAGATCGACGTGACGTTCGAGCGTTACCGCGATCGCATCGAGCGCGGCGTCGATCGATGCGCCATGATCGGGGCCGCTTGCCGCGACACCGAGCCGCGCCAGCCACGCCGCGCGTTGCTCGGCGAGCGCGAGCAGGCCGTGGACATAGCTTCCCGACACGAGGCCGTCCGCACTCGTCGCGCCCTCCGCACTGCCGTCGGCGCGGTTGCCGACGGGGCGGGCGGTCGCCGGCCCGGTCGTCACGCCCATATGCATCTCATAGCCGTCAAAGGCTGCGCCTCGGGCTTGGCCGGACACCCGGTCGAGCGTCTTGCGGCCGGCGAGCACCGTGTCGACGTCGAGCAGGCCGAGCCCCTCGACGCGGCATGCGGGTCCCTCGATCCCGTCCGGGTCGGCGATGCTGCGGCCGAGCATCTGATAGCCGCCGCAGAGCCCGAGCACGGGCTTGCCGCGGCGATGATGCGCGCGGATGTCAATGTCCCAGCCTTGCGCGCGGACGAAGGCGAGATCGGGAATCGTCGCCTTCGATCCGGCGAGCACGATCATGTCGACGTCGGGGATCGGCGTGCCGGGCGGCACCATCACGAGCGCGACGCCGGGTTCCAGCCGGAGCGGGTCGAGGTCGTCGAAATTGGCGATCCGCGGCGTGATCGGGCAGGCGATGGTGACTTGGCGGTTCGCATTGGCAGCGGGGCGTTCGAGGATCACCGCATCCTCGCTGGGAAGCCGCACCGCGTCGGCCAGCCACGGCACGACGCCGTAGCCGCGCCATCCGCTCCGCGCCTCGATCGCGCGGTAGCCGTCGTCGAACAGCGCGGGGTCGCCGCGGAACTTGTTGATCAGGAAGCCGTGGATCATCGCCGCGTCGGCGGGGTCGATCACCGCGCGCGTGCCGACGACCGCCGCGATCACGCCGCCACGGTCGATATCGCCGACGAGGATCACGGGGACGTCGGCGGCGCGCGCGAAGCCCATATTGGCGATGTCGCCCGCGCGCAGGTTGATTTCCGCCGGACTGCCCGCGCCTTCGACGATGACGAGGTCGCAGCCGGCGGACAGCCATTCGAAACTGTCGAGCACGTCGACCAGCAACCCGTCGCGACCCTCGCGCCAGCGCGCGGCGGCGAGCGTGCCGCGTACCTGGCCGCGGACGATGAGCTGCGAGGTGCGGTCGCCTTGGGGCTTGAGCAGGACCGGGTTCATGTCGACGCTGGGCGCGACGCGGCAGGCGATCGCCTGGGTCGCCTGCGCGCGGCCGATCTCGCCACCGTCGGCGGTGACGGCGGCGTTGTTCGACATGTTCTGTGGCTTGAACGGGCGGACCGACAGCCCGCGATTGGCGAACGCGCGGCACAGGCCCGCGACGAGCACCGACTTGCCGACGTCCGAGCCGGTCCCCTGGAGCATCAGAGCGCGCATGCGAGTCCTCCGGCAATGACGAGCAGCAACACGCACGCGCGTCGATAGACGACCAGCGCCGCGCGAAGATTGGCTGCGGTGGCGTCGGTGCGGCCATCGCCGATATAGGGCTTGGCAACGCTGACCCCGTCGTAGGTTATCGGTCCCGCGAGCCGCAGGTCGAGCGCCCCGGCCATCGCCGCCTCGGGCCAGCCGGCGTTGGGCGAGGCGTGGTTGCCCGCGTCGCGCAGCATCGTCCGCCATCCGCCCAATCCGGCAAGGCAAAGCAGCACACCGCTCAGCCTCGCCGGGAGCAGGTTGGCGATGTCGTCGGTCCGCGCCGCCGCCCAGCCGAACGCGCGCCAGCGGTCCTCGCGGTGACCGATCAGGCTGTCCGCGGTGTTGATCGCCTTGTACGCCCACAGCCCGGGCAGCCCGGCGACGATCAACCAGAACAGCGGCGCGACGACGCCGTCGCACACGCTCTCGGCAAGGCTCTCGATCGCCGCGCGCGCGACGCCGGACTCGTCGAGCTGCGCGACGTCCCGCCCGACGATCATCCCCACTTGCGTCCGTGCGAGCGCGAGATCCCCCGCGTCGAGCGCGTCGGCGACGGGCGTGACATGATCGTGCAGGCTGCGCAGGGCGAGGCCGGGCGCAGCGAATAGGCCGATCGCGATCCAGGCGGACGATCCGAACAGTCTGCGAAGAACCGCGTCGAGCATGAGCGCGACGCCGACCGCGATACCGACGAGCAGCAGGATCGTCAGCACTCCCATCGCCCGGCGCGCCGCGAATGACCGCCGCGGATCGTTCCAGCGCGTGTCGGCGGCGCCGAGCAATCGCGCGAACCCACCGACCGGGTGCCCGATCCGGGCATAAAGTGCGGCAGGCCAGCCGATCGCGGCGTCGATCAGCAGCGCCATCACCGCGACCGGCTCAGCCATGCGCGAGCGCCCGGTCCAGCCGCTCGAACGCGGTGTCGTCGCGCGGCAGACCGATGCGCAGCCAGCGTGGCGCATGATCGAACGTGCGCGTCAGGATCCCGGCATGCGCCAGCCGGTCGAACAGCGCGGTTGCATCGTCGGTCTCGACCAGCCGGAACAGCGGGCAGGCGCCACGCGCGTGGAGTCCGTGCCGTGCCAGCATCGCATCGAGCCGCGCTGCCCGGTCGGTGCTGGCGAGGCGGGTCGCCGCGATCCAGCGCGTATCGCGGTATGCCGCCAATCCATAGGCTACCGCGCAGGCCGAGACCGGCCAGCTGCCCAACCGCTCGCGGACAGCGGCCGCCTGCTCCGGCGGGGCGATCATGAAACCGAGCCGGACGCCGGGCAGGCCGAACGTCTTGCCGAACGAGCGGAAGACGATGACGCGGTCGGATGCTTGGAGATGCGGGACGACACTGTGCGCGGGATGCAGATCGACAAAGGCCTCGTCGACGATCAGCCACGCACCTGCGCGGGCGATGGCGATCAGCCGCTCGGGTCGGTCGAGCAGCCCGTCCGGATTGTTCGGGTTGGCGAGCAACAGCGTGCCGTCCTCGATCGTGTCGATCGCCGACCGGGGGACCGTGATGGTGTCGGTGAAGACGGCCGCGTGCGTCGCATAGCTCGGCGTCACGACACGCCGAGGGTGCGGCAGATCGAGACTGGCCAGCAGGCGGAGTCCGATCTCGCTGCCTGGCAACGCGACGACCCGCGCGGCGTCGGTTCCGAAGACTGCCGCCGCCGCAGCTTCGAGCGCGGCGATCGCGGCGGGCGAGGGTAGCGATGTGAGATCGACGGACGGTAACGGATCGGACCGCCATGCGACGGGATTGATCCCGGTCGACAGGTCGAGCCATGGGGTTGGCGCATCGGGGTACAGGGTGGCGGCGAGATCGATCCTCCCGCCATGCACGCGCAACCCCGTCATTTCACCCTTTCGCTTGATCTTGCGCCGCTCATCGTCATTCCGGGGGCGCGCTGCAAGTGCGAAGGAGAGACCATGCCGTCTGTGAAAACCAGCCCGTCGTTTGGGAAGAGCCTGTTCGTGCTCGGCGGCGCGCGCTCGGGCAAGAGCCGTCATGCGCAGGCGATCGCTGAAGCCGCCGCCGCGACCTCTGCGGGGCCGCTGGTCTATATCGCCACCGCGCAGGCGTTCGACGAGGAGATGCGCGACCGGATCGCGCGGCACCAGGGCGATCGCGACACGCGGTGGCAGACCGTCGAGGCACCCATCGATCTCGCCGCCGCGTTGCGCGCCGTGGACGGCGCGGACACGGTCGTCCTCGTCGACTGCCTCACCTTGTGGCTTTCCAACCTGATCCTCGGCGAGGCCGATATCGAGCGGGAAGTCGACGGCTTGCTGGCGGCGCTCGCTGGCCTCGAGGCACGGATTATTCTCGTCTCGAACGAGGTCGGCCTCGGCATCGTCCCCGACAACGCGCTCGCGCGCCGGTTTCGCGACGCCGCAGGACGGTTGCATCAACGGCTCGCCGCGCAGGTCGATTCGGTCGACGGGGTGATGGCGGGCCTCGTCCAGCACTGGAAGCGGCCGGCTTGAGCGGAACCGCGCGCGTCGACGGCGCGGCATGGTCCGATCCTAATTGCCACCTTGCCTGCGGCCATCGGGGCTGATTAACCGCAGTCGAGCGCATCGATCTGGTCAAGTTGACGACGGTGCGTCAAGGGAGGTTAGAATGCAAAGCGGACCGCAGGCGATTGCTCGTCTGAAATCCATGGTCTTCCTCATCGAGGAGGCCTTGCGTATCGCAGATGAGGGCGACAATCCGCTGTTCGGCGCCAAGCTGAGCGACTGTGTCGATTGTCTTCAGACCGCGCTCGATGACATTATCGGCGTGTCGGCGGTCAAACCGCAACATTGACACTGCGGGAAGAAAATTTCTCCCGTTTCAGACACAATTGCGGCGACGGTCGATCTTGATTTACCCTACGGCAATGCCAGGAATAAATTAGGTCGGTCTCGCTATTCTCGATATTAACCTAAGTATATATCATCAGCAGATCAAATGTTACGGTCGACGTTCCGGGAATATGTTATCGCGACCTACCGCCAGCCGATCAATGGGCGCTGACGGCTGGGAGAGATAGGTGATTTCGCTCAGGCTTCTCCGGGGAAACGCGTTTGAACGTTAGTCTGACGGACCACGCTGCCGTGGTTTCCCCTTTGCCCCCCCTTGCTTTGATGGTGCGGAAACTTGAAACGCATGCGGCCCTCAGCGAGGATGATCGCCGTGCGTTGATGGCGTTGCCGTATACATTGCGCGTCTACGAACCGTCATCCTACCTCGTGCGCGAGGGCGACGCGCCCGAGCAATGCGCCGTGCTGCTGTCGGGCTTCGCGTATCGCCAGAAACAGACTGGGTCGGGGATGCGGCAGATCGTGTCGTTGCACATCCCCGGTGAGCCGCTCGACTTCCAGCACCTGTTCCTGGATGTCGCGGACCATAATGTGCAGACGCTGACGCGCGCCGAAATCGCGACGATCTCACGCGTGGCGCTGCGCGAGCTGGCGCGGTCTCGTGCCTCGATCGGCCATGCGATCTTCGTCAACACGCTGGTCGAGGCATCGATCTTCCGTGAGTGGATCCTGAATATCGGGCGGCGCGATGCGCGGTCGCGCCTGGCGCATTTCCTGTGCGAATTCGCGATCCGGCTCGACATGCAGGGGGTGGTCGACGCCAGCGGGTATGAGTTGCCGATGAGCCAGGAACAGCTGGGCGATGCGCTGGGACTCACGGCGGTGCATGTCAACCGGACGATCAAGTCGCTCGAAGCGGATGGTCTGATCTCACGCAACCGCCGCCGGATCAGCTTTCCTCGTTGGGAGGCGCTTCGCGAGCTGGCCGATTTTTCGAGCCGCTATCTGCATCTGACGCAACAAGCATCGTGACGGGTTACCGATTGCGGGCGTGATCCACCGAATCGATGATGCGCCCGCCCGCCATGAACACTGCGATCGGGCAGGCGGCAAACAGCATCCAGCCCCCATAACCGGGATATTGCTGGAGATAGTGCATGCCGCGTTCCACTGCGCCAAGGCCGAGACCGTAGATGACGAGGAAAGCCTCGAACTTGGTCTTGATGATGAAAAGGCGGCTGAAGCGGGTCCACATGATCGCGCTGGAGCAAGAAGGGTGCCAGTGGCTGGAATCGGCCGTTTCCGTGCTCCGCAACATGGTTAAGTGTCAATTAACCCGACATTGTTGGCGGCCGCGCGCCTGACGAACGGATACCGAATAGTACAGAAACGGGACGCCGTTGTGAGTTTGTGATCTAGTTAGAGCCAAAATGGATGTTATTTATCCGGGACGAGTCGGACGTACCGGAGGGATGATGAGCGGGTTGGTTGTCATGGTTGCGGCCGGAGCGGCAAGCGTGGGGGTTGCTGGATTTCTTGCAAACCGATCAATTCAGCAAAAGCGGCGGCGTGCACGACGGCTCGAACGGCGCCGGCAGAGAGAGCAGGCTTGGGAAGCGCTTCAGCAACGCAACGCTGGCCCCACCATTAGCTGAAACTCGATGCTGAGGGTCGCTAGCGAGACCCTACGCTAAAATGGACGCTTTCGGGCGGCTGCGTCCCATCGCCGCAAAGCTCGAGATGTCAGCGCCCGCAACGCGAACCTGTCAGCCGCAATCGCCGATCAGGCGGCGATTGTCACGGCGCGGTTCGAGGCACCATCATTAGCGGAAACGGCAAACTGCGCGGCCAAAGGAGCGGGCGCGATCTGCGTCTTGCGATATTCCAAGTAGAGAGCGATCAGGGAAAACATTTCAGCCTCGGGTTAGATGCTGCTGCGGTGCAGCATCGGACCAGAGCCTGGCTGACCGGCACACGCCGCGCAACTGCGTTTTGCCCAACCGCGATTGTGCAAAACGAAGGTGCTCGCGTGTTCGCGCGAGTGTGGTCGAACCGGGTAAGAGCCGTCAGGGTGTCTTTGTCATGAACTGATCCCGCCGCAGGTCGCGGATCTCCTGTGATGTTATCGGCCGATCGCGGCCCGCACATTTAATCAACGCGGCTTCCGCCTCTTCGTCGTCGAGCTTGCCGAATGCCTCGATCATCTGTTCGAGCGAACCGGCAGCGAGCTTTTCATCAACCGGCGCCACGTCGTCGTCGGTTCCGCCGGTCCGCAGCAGCTCTGCGGGCATATTCCACATGGTTTTCAGCACGATCTTCAACTCCGGCCCCCCGGTATGGGGCCGCCGTGCAGGACGCGATCGTCGCCGTCTAGGCGACTGTGCGCCACAATGCGTTGGCCTCACGCAGAGACGCGGCCAACTGCATTTCCTCGCGGGTGGCTGCTATGCGACAGGCATAGCTACAGAAGGCCCGCGATCGTCATGTCGTGATGAGTTCGGCAAGATCGACCTCTGTCAGGAGCGTGGCGCGGGCGGTTTCGATCCGGGCGATCAGGGCGGGATCGCCGATCGACGCGGGGTCGATCGTTTGCGGCCAGCATGACTCGACGATCGACGCGATCCGGTCGAGCCGGGCGTGGTCGACGAGAAAGCGGGGATCGACCGTCGCGGGATCCGCGACGACGCGCAGGCGGAGGCAGGCGGGGCCGCCACCATTGCTCATCGATTCGCGGACATCGACGACGTGCAGGTGCCGGATCGGCCCGTTGCCCACGACATGGGCCTGCAGCCACGACCAGACCGCGACGTTGGCGCGCGCTTCCTCGGGAAGCACCAGCGCCATCCCGTCGTCGAGCGACACGAGTTGCGCGTTGAACAGATAGGAGGCGATCGCGTCGGCCACGCTGACGCGGGCGGCCGGGACCTCGACGATCTCGACCTCGGGCATCAGGCGGCGGAGATCCGCGTAGACCTGGTCCTTGTCGGCAAAGGCGAGTTCGTGCGCGAACAGGACGCGTTCGTTGGCGACCGCGACGACGTCGTTATGGAACGCCCCCGCGGCGATGGCGGCGGCGGACTGCTGGACAAACAGCGTCCGCGCGGGGTCAAGACCATGCGCGCGCGCGATCGCCTCGCTGGCGTCGCGGTGCTGGCGGGCGGGAAACGGGCCGCCGGGCAGACCGTAGACGAAGATCTCGATGCCGGGCGCATCATGGCCTGAACACAACCGCATGTGGTTCGCGGCGCCCTCGTCGCCGAACGGTGCGGGGATGGGCGGATGGACGGCGAAGGCGGGGTGCGCGAACGCGGTTTGCAGCTGCACCAGCGTGCCGTGCGGCTCATGGCTGCGATGCGGCATCGTCACGAGGTTGGCGACCGTCAGGTGGCAGCGGCCATCGCGCGTGTCGGGGGCAGGGGACACGGTCGCCGCGTTCGCTGCCCACATCGCCGATGCCGAGAGCGCGCGGGCCTGGAGGTGCGGGGTCGCCCTGTCATAAGTAGTCGACAGCGTTTCAAGCCAGCGATGATCGGGCCGCGCGAGTGGGTAGAAGATGCCTTGGGTCAGGCCGAGGTCGAGGTTCGCGCGCATCTTGGCGATGCCCTGCAATGCGGCGGCGCGCGGGCGCGCGACCTGCCCGGCGTGCTGGGTCGCTGCAAGATTGCCGGGGCTGAGACCGGCGAAGTTATGGCTCGGACCGATCAGTCCGTCGAAGTTGATCTCGACCATCGTTATACCCGTGCCACGTGCGTCACATGGTCATCGCTGGCAACGCCGAGCGCCTGGGCGGCGTCCCGCGACAATGCGACACCGTCGTCCAGCGCGCGGACCCGGCCGAACGTCGCGCGGAACGCGGCGAGCGTCCCGGTCGCGACGAGCGCGTCGTTGCCACCGTCGCCGTCTGCGTCGATCTCAACGATACGGTCGTTGCGTGCCTCGGCGATCGAGTGGACCTGGTCGGTCCGCGCGGTCATCGTCGGGCCGCCGTCGAAGATGTCGACGTAATTCTCGAACGCAAAGCCCTCGTTTTCGAGCATCCGCATCGCTGCCCGCCCCGAGGGATGCGGGAGGCCGATCGCGGCGCGCGCGGTTTCGGTCAGCATCGCGGTATAGATCGGATGCTTGGGCATCAGGTCGGCGATGAACTGGTGGCCGTTGATCGCGTTGAACTGATCCGCGTCCTGGAAATTCATCCCGAAGAAGCGTCCGGCGAGACCGTCCCAGAAGGGCGATCCTCCCGCTTCGTCGATCACGCCGCGCAGTTCGGCGAGGATGCGGTCGGCGAAGCGCGCGCGGTGCATCTTGATGAACAGATAGCGGCTGCGTGCGAGCAGCAGGCCTAGGCCGCCGGCGCGCTCACCGGGGTGGAGGAACAGCCCGCCGACCTCGCTCGCGCCCTCCAAGTCCGTTGCGAGCGAGAGCATGTCCGCGCGGAAGGTGCGGTTCAGTTCGCGGCTGTGCTGGGTCAGCTGGCCGATCCGGTAGCTGTAGAACGGATAGCTCTGGCCGACCTGCGTAAAGATCTGGCAGGTGCCACGGACCTCCTGCGTCTCGACGTTTTCGAGGATCAGCACGAACAGCTCGTCCTGGACCGGGCCGTCGGTGCGCGCGAAGGCGGCGTGGCTGCGCTCGAGCTTGGCGGTCAGCGCACGGCGATCGGGCGGCAGGTTGGTGAAGCCACCGCCGGTGAGCTTGGCCATTTCGTAGAGGTGCTGGAGATCGGCGTCGACCGCGGCCCGGATCCTGAAGCTCACAAGCGGCCCTCCGCGATACGCAATATGGTGACGGCCGACAGCGCGGCGCGCTCTGGCAGGCTGTCGGGGATCATGAATTCGTCGGTCGAATGGATCGCGCCGCCACGGACCCCCATCGTGTCGACGACGGGCACGCCGGCCGCGGCGATGTTGTTGCCGTCGCAGACGCCGCCGGTCGCCTTCCAGGCGATGTCGAGGCCGAGATCGCCGCCGGACGCCTTCACCAGAGCGAACAGGCGCGCTGCGCCCGCGTCGATCGGCTTGGGCGGGCGGTTGAAGCGGCCATGGACCTCGATCCGGACGTCATGCGCCGCGGCGACCGCGGCGACGACGGAATCGATATGCGATTGCGCGCGCGCGATCTCGTCGAGATTGGCAGGGCGAAAATTGATGCGGAGGATGGCGAGGTCGGGAACGACGTTGTTGGGGCCACCGCCTTCGATCCGCGCGGGGTTCACGGCGAGCGTCGGGCCGCGGACTTTCGACAGCTGGACCGCGATATCGGCAGCGGCGACGATCGCGTTGCGGCCGTCGTCGGGATTGCGGCCGGCATGCGCGCTGCGGCCGTGGACGATGATCGAAAAATTGCCGGTCCCGCCGCGCGCGCCGGCGAGCGTTCCGTCCGCAAGCGCGGGTTCGTAGGTGAGCGCCGCAACCTTGCCGTGCGCGGCGCGGGCCAGCAGCGGCGCGGAGGAGAAGGAGCCGGTTTCCTCGTCTGAATTGATCACGACGTCATAGCCGATCCGTGCCGCGTGCGGGCTTGCCTCGACCGCACGCAGCGCTGCGTGCATCACCGACAGGCCGCCCTTCATGTCGGCGACGCCGGGGCCGTTGAGGGTGCCGTCGTCCTGCCAGCGAAGCGACTGGAACATGTGGTCGACGGGATACACCGTATCCATGTGCCCGGTGAACAGCATCCGTACCGGCGCGTCCGGGCGAACGACGAGATGGAGATGCTTGCCGTGCTCGATCGGGGATACGACGCCGTCGGATCCGACGCTGTCCACCGGCTCGGGATCGACCAGCATGATCTTGCCCGGCAGGCTTGCGAACGCATCGCCGAGTAGCCCGGCCATCGTCGCGAGCCCGGCCAGGTTGCGCGTGCCGCTGTTGACCGCGGCCCAGGCTTCGACCTCGGCCAGCATCGGTGCCGCGTGCGCCTTGTCGACGGCATCGCGTTCGATCGTGGATAGTCCCCTCATCGCGCAACCCTAGCGAGGATGCGCGCGCGAGGGAACCGGGTCAGAAGCTGTAGACGAGCGACGCGCGGCTGGTGGTGTCGGTCGAGACCGACCCGACCGGCGGTTCGCTTTCATACTGGACGCTGTACGACAACGCGGCGGAGAGCGGCCCGATCAGCTTGGCGTTGAGCGAGGTCGTTCCGCTGAGGGTGCTGTTGTAGCGCTGGACATAGGCGGACGCGACCTGGCTGACCGACAGCCCGCTGAGGATGCGAACGCTGAAGTTCGCGGTCCCGCGCGCGGCGAGGCTGCTCTGCACGGTGTCGTCGGTGAATTCGGTGTGGCGATAGGCCGGCCCGAGCTCGAGATCGAGCTTGGTGCCGGCGGTCTTCAGCACGCTGTAGCCTGCCCCGATGGAGGTCGAGTAACGGTTGTAATAGCCGAGGAACCGGTCGCTTTCATATTGCGCGACGCCGTAGACATAGGCGCGGTCGTCGATCTTGTAATTGGGTTCGTACGAGGCGAGGTAATGCTCGCGCGTCGTGACGTTGAGATTGGACTGGTAGTCCGCCTGCGCATGGAATTTCTGGCGCCAGCGAAGACCCTCGCGGTTGAGATCGAGCACCGCGGTGCCGCCGGCGGTGTCGGAATTGCCGGTCGTCATATAGCCGCCGATCTCCGCCTTGCCGCTCCACAGGTCGAGAAAGCTGGCCTGGCGGATGACCTGCGTACGCTGTTCGGCGCGGTCGGCCTTCCACTTCTCCGCGATCGCGAGCACCGCGTCGCCGCTCAGAGGATCGGCGGCGCGTGCGTATTTCGCGATCGTGTTGACGTCAGCCTCGTTCCCCGCCTCCAACGCGGCGTCGAGCATCGCCCGGATCGTCTCGGGGATCATTACCGATTGCGGATCAGGCGCATTCCCCAGCAACAGCGGAGCCGCGACGAGGAGGGGGAGGAGAAGCGATAAGCGGCGCACCAGGGTTCCGTAACGGCAGCGTTGCGGCTTGGGAACTGCTCAACGGGGCGGGGTTGCGCCGAGATGTGGCGCGAAGGCGGCGAGTACCTGTTGGTAGAGCGCCTTCTTGAACGGCACGATCAGCCGGGGGAGGTCGGCCGGGTCGCTCCAGCGCCACGCGCGGAACTCCTCGTGCTCGGTGGCGATGTCGATATCGGCGTCGGTGCCGAGGAACCGGTACAGGAACCAGCGCTGCGTCTGCCCGCGCCATTTGCCCTTCCAGACCTTGCCGAGCAGTTCGGGGGGGAGATCATAGACGAACGCGCCGGGAGCCTCCGCGATCAGCTCGACCTTGTCGGGCATCACGCCGGTTTCCTCGCCGAGTTCGCGCAGCGCGGCGGCTTCGGCGTCCTCGCCCGGATCGATCCCGCCCTGCGGCATCTGCCACGCCTCAAGCGGCGAATCGTTGCGCTGGCCGACAAAGACCTTGCCCTCGGCGTTGACCAGCATGATGCCGGCGCAGGGACGATAGGGAAGGGTCTTTGGGTCGGACACGAAACTCTCCGGAACACAGGTGCTTGGGCTGCGGGCAGCGGTCTCCTACCTACGGAGCATGATCCATGTCGTCCACCATCCCGACTATGTCACCCCGGCCCCTGCGCGGTCGACCTATCGCTGGAACAAGAACGGGCTGATCCGCGACCTTCTGCTCGAGCGCGGCGAGGCCGTGACGTGGCACTGCGCCGAACAGACCCCGACCGCGTGGCTGGAGGCGGTGCATGACGAGGATTATGTCGCCGAGGTGCTCGAGGCGCGCGTGCCCAAGGAGAAGGAGCGGCGGATCGGGTTTCCGGTGACGCCGGCGGTGGCATCGCGCGCGGCGATCGTGCCGCAGGGCACGTGGCTGGCGGCATGTCTCGCGCTGGAGCACGGGTTTGCGGCGAATACCGCGGGCGGGAGCCATCACGCGCTGGCGAATACGGGGGCGGGGTTTTGCGTGTTCAATGATCTCGCGGTCGCGGCGGCGCGGTTGATCGACGAGCGCCGCGTGGCGCGCGTGCTGATCGTCGATTGCGACGTGCATCAGGGCGACGGGACCGCGGCGCTGCTGGCGGGGCGGCCCGAGATCGCGACCTATTCGATCCATGCGGAGAAGAATTTCCCGGTCCGCAAGGCGCGCTCGACGGTGGATGTCCCGTTGGCGGACGGGATCGACGATGCGGCGTATCTGGCGACGCTCGAGGTGACGTTGGTGCCGTTGCTCGACGAGTTTCGGCCGGAGTTGATCCTCTACCAGGCGGGAGTCGATCCGTTTGCCGGCGATCGGCTGGGGCGGCTGTCGCTGACGCTGGACGGGTTGATGCGCAGGGAGCGGCTCGTCGCCGGGCTGGCGATCGCGCGCGGCGTGCCGATCGCGAGCACGGTCGGCGGCGGCTATGGCGAGGATGCGC
The DNA here is from genome assembly GCF_003050705.1 of Sphingomonas aurantiaca. GTDB lineage: Bacteria > Pseudomonadota > Alphaproteobacteria > Sphingomonadales > Sphingomonadaceae > Sphingomonas > Sphingomonas aurantiaca. Next base: position 93,094 of record NZ_QAOG01000006.1, read on the forward strand.
TCGCGATCGCCGAGCGCCACGTCGCGGCCATTGTGACGCTCGGTGAAACTTTCGCAGCGGCGGGTGACGCTGGATCGCGGATTGCTGCGTTGGGCGCAAGATGACGACACCTTCCCTCCTCTGGCTGCGCCAGGACCTCCGCCTTCACGACCAACCCGCGTTGATTGCCGCCGCCCATGCGGGGCCGGTGATCCCGGTCTATGTGCTCGACGACGATGCACCGGGGGACTGGGCGATCGGTGGGGCACAGCGCTGGTGGCTGCATCACACGCTGGCGTCGCTTGGCGAGTCGCTGGAGAAGAAGCACTCGAAGCTAATCGTGCGTCGCGGCGACGCGGTCGAGGTGCTGACGGCGCTGATGGAGGAAACCGGCGCGGACCAGATCCATGCGATCCGGCATTACGAGCCCTGGTGGCGCAAGGCCGAAGCCGCGCTCGGCGATCGGTTGTGCCCGCACGATGGCAACCACCTTGCGCGCGTCGAGGATGTGAAGACGGGCTCGGGGGGGCAGTTCAAGGTGTATTCGTCGTTCTGGAAGGCGCTCAACCAGATGATGCCGCCCGGTGACCCCGAACCCGTGCCGCGGACGATCCCGGCGCCAGCGCACTGGCCGAAGAGCGAAACGCTTGCCGATTGGGACCTGCTGCCGACCAAGCCCGATTGGTCCGCCGGGTTCGATGACTGGACGCCGGGCGAGGCGCAGGCGCTCAAGAATGCGAAGGCGATGGCGCCGATCGTCGAGGCGTATGACATCGATCGCAACATGCCGTCGATCGAGGGGACCTCGCGGCTGTCGCCGCATCTGCATTTTGGCGAGGTGTCCGCGCGGACGGTGTGGCATGCGGTCGACGGGCATGGCGATGCGACGACCTTCCGCAAGGAACTGGCGTGGCGAGACTTCACCGATGGCGTCGTGCTGACGATGCCCGATTACGGCAAGGCCAATGGGCGGCCGAAGTTCGATGCCCTGCCGTGGCGGACGGGGAAGGGGGCTGAGGCCGATCTCAAGGCCTGGCAGACGGGCAAGACGGGCTATCCGATCGTTGACGCCGGGATGCGTCAACTTTGGGCGACCGGGTGGATGCATAATCGCGTTCGGATGATCACGGCGAGCTTCCTGGTGAAGCATCTGCTGATCGACTGGCGCGAGGGCGAGCGCTGGTTCTGGGATTGCCTGGTCGATGCGGATTACGGGAATAATGCGGTGAACTGGCAATGGGTCGCCGGGACCGGGGTGGATTCAAACATGTTCGGGCGGATCATGGCGCCGTTGTCGCAGTCGGAGAAATTCGATGCGGGGGACTATATCCGGCAATGGGTGCCCGAACTGGCGAAAGTCTCGGGCGAGGCGATCCATGATCCGGATGAGTCCGGCTGTCGACCGCGCGACTATCCGGCGAAGATCGTCGGGCACCGCGAAGGACGCGAACGCGCACTGGAGGCCGGGCGGCACGCGCGGTGATCGACTGCTAAACGCCCGTCCGTCATCCTGACGCTAGTCAGGACCCAGAGCCAAGGACGTCAGCCCCTGTTACCCTGGGTCCTGACTCTCGTCAGGATGACGATAGGGGGGGGGGCGGTCGTCGCTCCACCGTCATGATCGGCTGTTTGACGCGTGCCTCTTTCCTCGCTCGCGCCCGTGTTGCATGGAGCGCCGCGATGACTGCCGTTCCCGCTTTCGACGATCTTCCTGCCGCGCAGGTGTCCCCGGTGGCGCGCCTCGTCGCGCCGGTCTTTCACCGGTTGCTCGACCGCATCGACGCAGGACTCGCGAGCGGCGGGATCGACGCGCGACTGCCTGATGGCACGCGGCGGCTGATCGGCGGACACGCGCCGGGGCCGCTGCCGGTGGTGATCGTGCACCGGTGGCGCGCGCTGGTGCGACTGGCGACGGCGGGGTCGGTCGGTTGGTACGAGGGCTGGTCCGCCGGCGACTGGTCGAGCCCCGATCCGGTGCCGCTGTTCGACCTGTTCATGCGCAACCGCCATACGCTCGGCAGCTCCGCGCGGTCGGGGGGCGTGGTGCGACTGGCGGCGCGCGCCTGGCACCGGATGCGGCGCAACGATCCGACCGGCTCGCGCCGGAACATCGCGGCGCATTACGACCTCGGCAATGATTTCTACGAGACGTGGCTCGATCGCAGCCTGACCTATTCGAGCGCTATCTTCGCCGAACCGATCGACGACGCCGAGCCGCATGAGGCGGCGCAGGCGACCAAGCTGCGTGCGATCCTCGACCGGACCGGCGCACGGGCCGGCGATACGATCCTGGAGATCGGCTGCGGCTGGGGATCGTTCGCGGAGATGGCGGCGCGCGCAAGGGTTGGCGTGCATGCGCTCACGCTGTCGACCGAGCAGAAGCGGCAGGTCGACGACCGGATTGCGTCGGCGGGGCTCCACGGCGTTCGCGTCGCGCTGACCGACTATCGCCACGTCACCGGGACCTATGACGCGGTCGCGAGCATCGAGATGGTCGAGGCGGTCGGCGAGGAATATTGGCCGGTCTATCTCGACGCGATCGCGCGTGCGTTGAAGCCGGGCGGGCGCGCGGCGTTGCAGTATATCTCGATCGACGATGCGATCTTCGACTCCTATTCGCGCAGCGTCGATTTCATCCAGCGTTACGTTTTCCCGGGCGGGATGCTGTTGTCCGAGCCGCGGTTTCGCGCGCTGGCGGAGGCGCGGGGGTTGGTATGGGAGGACCGGCGCGGGTTCGGGCTGCACTATGCCGAGACGCTGCGGCGGTGGCGCGTCGCGTTCGACGCTGCGGTTGCCGAGGGGCGGTTGCCGGCGCGGTTCGACGCGCGGTTCGTGGCGTTGTGGCGCTACTATCTGATGTATTGCGAGGGCGGGTTTCTCGGCGGCGGGATCGATGTCGCGCAGGTCACTTTGGTGAAGCGGTAGCGTTTGCCGTGTGTAAGCGGTGCTCCCCGCGAAGGCGGAGATCCGGATTGGCGAACCTTGGTGATTGAACGGAGACGCTAGCCAGTATGGGTTCCCGCCTCCGCGGGAATGACGGAGGGGGGCTTAGGCGACCCGCTCGAAGTGGCCGGGCTCGAAGCCCTCGATTGCCAGCGCTACGATCCGGTCTGCAACGACGGTCGGTTCCTTGACCGAGTTGGGATCCTCGCCCGGATAGGCGCGGGCGCGCATCTTCGTACGCGTGGCGCCCGGGTCGACGATCGCGGTGCGGATCGCGCTGATCTCAGCCATCTCGTCGCCATAGGCGCCCAGCAGGGTCTCGAACGCGGCCTTCGATGCGCCGTAGAGGCCCCAATAGGCGCGGGGCTTGCGGCCGACGCTCGACGTCACGCCGATCACGCGGGCGGACTTGGCCTTTTTCAGCATCGAATCGAACGCTGCGATCAGGGCGGCCTGCGCGCTGACGTTGAGCGTCAGGACCTGCGCCATTTCCTTGGGATCGATCGCCGGGACCGACGAGAGCGATCCGAGCATGCCGGCATTCAGCACCAGAATGTCGAGCGCATCCCAGCGGTCGCCGATCGCGGTCGCAAGGCGTGCGATCGCTTCGCTTTCCGCCAGATCCAGCGGAGCGATCGTCGCCGAGCCGCCGGCCGCGTGGATCGTGGCCTCGACCTCTTCGAGGCCGCCGGGCGTGCGCGCGGTCAGGACGACGTGCGCGCCCTTTGCCGCGAGTGCGATCGCAGTGGCGGCACCGATGCCGCGGCTGGCACCGGTAACCAGCGCCAGCCGGCCTTGGAGAGGCTTGTCGGTCATTATCACTCCGGGAGTATCAGATGACGCGTTCGGCGAGCATCGCGAACTGGTCGACTTCGGCGCCCTCGTCATGGTCGGTCAGCGTGGTCGGGTAATCGCCGGTGAAGCACGCATCGCAATATTTCGGGCGGACATCCGCGCGCTTCGCCTCGCCCAGCGCCTTGTAGAGGCCGTCGATCGAGATGAAGTTGAGGCTGTCGGCATGGATGAAACCGGTCATCCCGCCGAGATCGAGCTTGGCCGCGAGCAGCTTCTCGCGCTCGGGCGTGTCGACGCCGTAGAAGCACGAGTGCCGTGTCGGTGGGCTGGCGATCCGCATATGGACTTCGGCGGCACCCGCCTCGCGCATCATCTCGACGATCTTGAGCGACGTCGTGCCGCGGACGATCGAGTCGTCGACGAGGATGACGCGCTTGCCCTTGATCAGCGCACGGTTGGCGTTGTGCTTGAGCTTAACGCCGAGATGGCGGACCTTGTCACCCGGCGAAATGAAGGTGCGGCCGACATAATGCGAGCGGATGATGCCGAGCTCGAACGGGATGCCCGATTGCTGCGCATAACCGATCGCGGCTGGGGTACCCGAATCGGGAACCGGGATGACCAGGTCGGCCTCGACCGGCGATTCGATCGCGAGCTGCGCGCCGATCGCCTTGCGTACCGAGTAGATCGAGTGATCGCCGACGATCGAATCGGGCCGCGAGAAATACACCCATTCGAAGATGCAAGGCCGTGCCGCCATCGGCGCGAACGGGCGGATCGAGCGGATCTCCGCGCCCTGCACGATGACGAGCTCGCCCGGCTCGATCGCACGGACGAAGGTGGCGCCGACGACGTCGAGCGCGACCGTCTCCGACGCGAAGATCACCGCGTCGCCGAGCTTGCCCATGACGAGCGGACGGATGCCGAGCGGATCGCGGCAGGCGATCATGCCTTCCGGCGTCATCACGATCAGCGAATAGGCGCCCTCGATCTGCTTGAGCGCGTCTATGAAGCGATCGAGCAGCGTGCGATAGTTCGACGTCGCGACGAGATGGATGATCGTCTCGGTATCGCTGGTCGACTGGAAGATCGAGCCGCGCCGGACGAGCTCGCGCCGCAGCCGCATCGCGTTGGAAATGTTGCCGTTATGCGCGATCGCGAAACCGCCGGTCGACAGCTCGGCATAGAGTGGCTGGACGTTGCGCAGCGCGGTCTCGCCGGTCGTCGAATAGCGGACATGGCCGCAGGCGACAGTGCCGGGGAGCGCGCGGATCACGTCGTCGCGGTCGAAATTACCTGCGACATGCCCCATCGCGCGGTGCGTGTGGAAATTGGCCCCGTCGAAGGTGGTGATGCCGGCAGCTTCCTGCCCGCGGTGTTGCAAAGCGTGCAGGCCGAGCGCGACGAGCGCGGCCGCGCCCTCGGTGGCCGAGACGCCAAACACCCCGCACTCTTCGCGAAGTTTGTCGTCGTCATAAGGGTTTGTCGTCAGCATGCCGGATCTCACGTCGTGCGGAGGCTGCCCTATACGAGCGCTTCCCGCGTTTGTCGCCTGTTTGTAATAAGCGTGCGCGGATCGTTTCGCGCGGAACGGTCGCATCGGCGCCGGTTTCGGGTATATTCGCGCCATGACACACAGCCGCGACACGGGCCTCACGCTCGATCCCAAATTCGATTCCGCCGGGCTTTTGACCGCGGTCGTCACCGATCGCGTATCGGGCGACGTGCTCATGGTCGCGCATATGAATGCCGAGGCACTGGCGGAGACGCAGGCGACCGGCGAGGCGCATTTCTGGTCGCGGAGCCGCGAAACGCTGTGGAAGAAGGGCGAGACGTCCGGAAACGTGTTGCGCGTCGCCGAGCTGCGGATCGATTGCGACCAGGACGCGGTGTGGGTGATCGCGGATGCGGCGGGTCCGGCCTGCCATACCGGCGAGCGGACGTGCTTCTTCCGGCGGATCGAGGGCGACAGGCTGGTGCCCGCCGAATGAGGCGTGCGCTGCTGCTCGCCCTCACCCTGGGCGGCTGTGGGACGGAGCCGTCGAACGCGGTCGCGGACAGTCCGGGTGCGCGGCTCGAGGCGGCGGCACAGACGGCGGGAATCGTGTCCGATCCCAACGCGCCGCTACAGGGATCCTGGGCGCGTGATACCGACCGCGTCTGTGTCGTCGGTATCGGCAAGACGAGCCGGGTGGGCGTCAGCGTCGACTACGGCGAGGACCAGACCTGCGCGGCGTCGGGGACCGTCTCGCGGTCGGGCGATGTGCTCAAGCTCGCCTTTGGCGCGTGCACGTTCGACGCGCGGTTCGACGGCGATCGGATCGTGTTTCCCGCCGAGGTGCCCGCGGCATGCGAGTCGCTGTGCACCGGACGTGCCTCGCTGGCGGCGGTGACCGTCGACCGCTTGAGCGAATCGCGATCTGAGGCTGCGACGCTACGGTCATCGGGCGGAAAGTTGCTTTGCGGCAATTGACGTTGACGTAAACGAGAGTTACGGGTTCGGGGATGGCGACACGAGCATCTCCTCACTCCCGGGTCTCTCCTGAATCCTACGCGGTGATCGAGCCGCGGCACGATCGTGAGAGCTTCACGATATCCGACCTGTCGGCCGAGTTCGACGTGACCGCGCGCGCGCTGCGGTTCTACGAGGATGAGGGGCTGATCGGCCCCGAGCGGCGCGGTACGCAGCGTATTTATTCGCATCGCGACCGCGCGCGGCTCGCCTGGATCCTGCGCGGCAAGCGGGTCGGGTTCAGCCTCGGCGAGATCCGCGAGATGATCGATCTCTACGATCTCGGCGACGGCCGGCGTGCGCAGCGCCAGGTCGTGATCGAGCGCAGCCAGGCCCGGATCGCGCTGCTGACCGCGCAGAAGCGCGACATCGATCTCGCCATCGACGAACTCACCAGTTTCGTGGCCCTTCTCGAAGTGAGCCGCGCCCAAGACACCCCGCAAGGATAAACCATGCCTCAGTATACGCCCCCCGTCCGCGACACGCGTTTCGTTCTCGAGCATGTCGTCGGCCTGCCACGCTACTCCAATCTTCCCGGCTTCGATGCTGCCTCGCCCGACGTCGTCGATGCGGTGCTGGAGGAGGGCGGCAAGTTCGTCGCCGAAGTGCTGTTCCCGCTGAACCTGTCGGGCGACCAGCAGGGGTGCACGCGGCATGAGGACGGTTCGGTCACGACGCCCGACGGCTTCAAGGAGGCGTATAAGCAGTATGTCGAGAGCGGCTGGGCGACGCTCGGCAATCAGCCGGAATATGGCGGGCAGGGCATGCCGCACGTCGTGTCGACCGCGTTCCAGGAATATATGATCTCGTCGAACATGGCGTTCGCGATGTATCCTGGCCTGACGCACGGCGCGATCGCCGCGCTGATCGCCAAGGGCTCGGACGCGCAGAAGGCGATGTACGTGCCCAAGATGGTGTCGGGCGAATGGGGCGGCACGATGAACCTGACCGAGCCGCAGTGCGGCACCGATCTCGGGCTGATCCGCACCAAGGCCGAGCCGCAGGCGGATGGCTCCTATGCGATCACCGGCACGAAGATCTTCATCTCGTCGGGCGAGCACGACCTGACCGAGAACATCATCCACCTCGTACTGGCAAAGACCCCCGGCGCGCCGGACAGCTCGAAGGGCATTTCGCTGTTCGTGGTGCCCAAGGTGCTGGTGAACGAGGATGGCTCGCTCGGCGCGCGCAACGGCGTCACCTGTGGTTCGATCGAGCACAAGATGGGAATTCACGCGAACTCGACCTGCGTGATGAACTATGATTCGGCGACCGGCTGGCTGGTCGGCGAGGAGATGAAGGGTCTCGCCGCGATGTTCATCATGATGAACGCCGCACGTCTCGGCGTCGGGCTCCAGGGTCTTGGGGTGGCCGAGGTCGCGTACCAGAACGCCGTGCAATACGCGCAGGATCGTCGCCAGGGCCGCGCGCTGACCGGCGCCAAGGAGCCGCAGGAGAAGGCGGACACGCTGTTCGTCCATCCCGACATCCGCCGCATGCTGATGGAGGGCAAGTCGCTGACCGAGGGCCTGCGCGCGCTGATCCTGTGGACCGCGCTGCAGGCCGATCTCGAGCATAGCGCCGAGACCGAGGAAGAGCGCCAGCTGGCCGGTGACATCATTAGCCTGCTGACCCCGGTCATCAAGGGATACGGCACCGACATGGGCTATGCGATCGCGACCAATGCGCAGCAGGTCTATGGTGGCCATGGCTACATCGCCGAATGGGGCATGGAGCAATATGTCCGCGATGCGCGGATCGCGATGATCTACGAGGGCACCAACGGCGTGCAGGCGATGGACCTGGTCGGCCGCAAGCTCGCGCAAAATGGCGGACGCGGGATCCAGGCATTCTTCAAGCTGGTCGCGGACGATGTCGCAGCGGCAAAGGCGGATCCGGCAACCGCCGCGTTCGCCGAAGCGCTGGAGAAGGCGAACGGTCAGCTTCAGGCGGCGACGATGTGGTTCATGGCGAACGGCATGAAGAACCCCGAGAATGTCGGCGCGGGCGCGGTCAGCTACATGCACCTGATGGGCATCGTCGCGGTCGGCGTGATGTGGCTACGGATGGCGGTCGCTGCGACCACGTTGAAGGCAGCGGGCGAGGGCGAGGCTGCGTTCCTCGACGCCAAGCTGGTGACCGCGCGCTTCTATGCCGAGCGGATCCTGCCGGATGCGGGCGCGCTGCGTCGCAAGATCGAGGGTGGTGCCGAGTCGCTAATGGCGCTGCCGCCCGAAATGTTCATGGCAGCCTGAGGAGACGGGGCGGATTGCTGATGCGATCCGCCCCGATTGTTTTCGCCCCTTCCTCTCCGGGAAGGGGTGGAGGGCGCCTACTTGGCGACCACCGCGGCGGGAGCGGGCTGGGTCGTCGGTACAGGCGCTGCTGTAGCCGCTTTCCGCCGGACCCCGTTGAGGTCGGCCGTCGCGGCTGGGGTAGCCGGCGCGACAGCGGCCGGTGACGGCACGGCGGTCATCGTCGCGCGCGTCGCCATGCACTGGGTCGTATCCGCGCGTTTGAACTGGCGGCAGTTCCAGAGCGGACGTTCATAGTCGCTCGCCCGATCGCGCATGTAGCTAAAGCTCAGCGCCGCCATCTGCGCGAGATCGAGCGGGATCGCGGTCGCCGCCTTGGTCCCGTCGGTCCACGCCATGTAACGGCAGAACGGCTTGTCGCCGCACGCCTGCGCCGCCATCGCGGGCAAGCCGTCGGCGGTCTGGCCGCGCGGGAGCGTCACGAGGATCGTATCGCCCTCGATCGGCGTGGTCAGCTTTGCGGTGGATTCGGCGGCCGCCGTGAACCCCATTGCAGCCGATGCCTCGGCCAGCGCAGCGTCCACCTCGGCCAGCGCGGCGCCGGTCTTGTGCGCGTCGGAGATGCCGGCGAGCTGCGTGATGACCGGCTCGACGGTTTCGGGATGACGGCCAAAGGCCGGGGGCGTGCCCCACCAGCCGGACCAGCGGAAGAACAGGTGCGTGTTCACCGCGGTGATCTTGTCGAGGCTCGACTGCCAATAGGGTACGACCCAGTCGGTATGGTAGTGCGTGGCATAGCCGACCTGCTTGAACACCGCACCGCTAAGCGCGGCTGCGGCGACCTCACGCGCGCGGCGCCACGCATCGTCGGTCGGGTGCCAGCGGGTGATCGCGCCGTCGCAGCTGAAGCTGAACTGGCACCCGGTCGAACGATCCTGCCCTTCGAACACCACGCCGCACACCGTCTTCGGGAATGCCGGGTGGTGCAGCCGGTTGAGCACGACCTGCGCGACCGCACGCTCGCCGAGCGTGTCGTCGCCCGCCTCGAACAGAATGCCGGCCGCCATGCAGTCGGTCGCGCGCGCCAGATCCTCAGGACCGCCGGCAAAGCGGAATGGTCGTGCGGCCGGGTTGGGATCGGTCGAGAAGGGCACGGTCGCGTTGAACGCACGCGCGTCGTCGGGGGTGAGATCGACGAACTTGACGGGCTCGACCTCGGGTACTTCGGCTTGTGGCACGACCCGGCCTGGCGGGAGTTTCACCCGCTTGGGGGCCTGGACGACGACAGGCGCGTTGGCGACGACGAGCGCGGGCCCGACGATAGCCAGACCCGAAATGCCGATGAGGCTGGCGCGCAGCACCCGGGTGCCGCGCGCGGACAGAGCGGTCGTCACTGTTCGGGCAGGAAGTCCGGCACCGACAGATAACGCTCGCCGGTGTCGTAGTTGAAGCCGAGGACGCGGACGTCGTCGGGCAGGTCGGGCAGCTTCTGCAGGATCGCGGCGAGCGTCGCACCCGAGCTGATGCCGACCAGCATGCCCTCTTCGGTGGCCGAACGACGGGCCATGTCCTTGGCCACCGCGGCGTCGACTTCGATTACGCCGTCGAGCGCCTGGGTGTGCAGGTTCACCGGGATGAAGCCCGCGCCGATGCCCTGGATCGGATGCGGACCGGGCTGGCCACCGGCGATGACCGGCGAGGCGGCGGGCTCGACCGCATAGACCTTGAGCGACGGCCATTCCGCCTTCAGCGCCTCGGCGACGCCGGTGATGTGGCCACCGGTGCCGACACCGGTGATGATCACGTCGATCGGCGTGTCACGGAAGTCAGCAAGAATTTCCTGTGCCGTCGTAGCGACATGCACGGCGATGTTCGCAGGGTTTTCGAACTGCTGCGGCATCCAGGAACCGGGCGTCTGCTCGACGAGTTCCTTGGCGCGCTCGATCGCGCCCTTCATGCCCTTCTCGCGCGGGGTCAGGTCGAACGTCGCGCCGTAGGCCAGCATCAGCCGGCGGCGCTCGATCGACATGCTCTCGGGCATGACGAGGACGATTTTGTACCCCTTCACCGCGGCGACGAGCGCCAGGCCGATGCCGGTGTTGCCGCTGGTCGGCTCGATGATCGTGCCGCCGGGTTTGAGGTGGCCGTCCTTCTCCGCTGCCTCGATCATGGCGAGCGCGATGCGGTCCTTGATCGAACCGCCGGGGTTCGAGCGCTCGGACTTCACCCAGACTTCGGATTCGGGGAACAGCTTTGACAGGCGGACGTGCGGCGTGTTGCCGATCGTTTCGAGGATCGAGTTGACCTTCATGGCTTGGCTTCTCCGTGCTGAGGTTCGGTCTCTAGTATCTCTGGCGGGTCAAAGGTTTTCGCGCGCCCCAGTTCCGGGAACAGGCGTGCCCAGCCGATCGTGATCGCAATAGCACCGACGCCGCCGAACACCACTGCACCGACCGGCCCGAGCAGCGATGCCATGACGCCACTCTCGAATTCGCCGAGTTCGTTCGAGGCGGAGATGGTGAGCTGCGACACCGCGCTGACCCGGCCGCGCATCGCGTCGGGCGTGTGGAGCTGGATCAGCGACTGGCGGACATAGACCGAGATCATGTCCGCGCCGCCGGCGACGATCAGCGCGACGAGGCTGAGGACGAAGGCGGGCTGGACCGGGATGCCGGCGATCGTGCCGGGTGTCAGGCCGAGCAGATTGACGATCGGGGTCGCGACGCCGAAGGTGAGGATCGCGAGGCCGAAGACGACGACCGCGATCAGCATCTTCACGCCGACATTGGTGCTCATCGGGCGGACCGAGAACCACACGGCCGTGACCGCGGCACCGATGCCCATGCCGGCCGCCAGCACGCCCAGCCCTTGCGAGCCGACATGCAGGATGTCGCGCGAGTAAACCGGGAGCAGCGAGGTCGCACCTGCGAGCAGCACCGCGAACAGGTCGAGCGTGATCGTCGCGAGCACGAGGCGGTTGCGACGGACATAGGTGAAGCCCTCGATGATGCGGGCGAGCGGGCGGTGATCGGTCTGCGCGGCGGGCTGCGGCACCGGGCCGATGAGGAACATGAAGACGAGCGCGACGAGGAAGAGGATCGTCGCGACCCCATAGGCCACCTCGGGGTGGATCGCGTAGAGGAGCCCGCCGACGCTCGGGCCGGCGATCGTGCCGACCTGCCACGCGATCGAGCTTATCGCGATCGCGGTCGGCAAAACGGCGCGGGGGACCAGGTTGGGCGCGAGCGCGGAGTAGGCGGGGCCCGAGAAGGCGCGCGCGACGCCGAACGCGACCGCGGCCACGAACAGCACGCCGAGCGTGAGGTGACCGGTCCAGGTCAGCAACCACAGCGTCGCCGCGGTGAGCACCAGCAGCGTGGTCGTGCCCCGAACGATCCAGCGCCGGTCGAAGCTGTCCGCGACGAGCCCGGTGATCGGGGTCAGCAGGAACAGCGGGACGAACTGCGCGAACCCGATCATGCCGAGCATGAAGGCCGCCTGGCGTATGTCCATCGTCTCGCGGGCGATGTTGTAGACCTGCCACCCGATCACGATCGACATCGCGCTGACCGCGATCGTGCCGGTGAAGCGGGAGAGCCAATAGGCGCGGAAATTGGCGATCCGTAGGGGATGCTGGTGCGGGTCTGTCGTGGGAGCCATCCCCTGCGGCTTTAGGCTGCGGCGAATGGGGAGGGCAACCGGAGCTTTGCTTGGGGTGGGGATAGTGGCGCGGACACCCTTCCCGTCATCCTGACGAAAGGCAGGATCCAGAGCCACGGAGGATCGCATTTCGCTACTCTGGATCCTGACTTTCGTCAGGATGACGGGGCTTAGGTCGAGCATACCCCAGACGGGAATTGATGTTCCGCCCCGTCCGCGCCTATAGGCTCCCTCAACTCCCCTACGGAAAACGAGGTTTCCCACATCGTGGCCAAGACCCCCCCACCAGTACGCGCCATCGCCGAACCCCCGATCACCAACCGTGAACGGCCGGCAGAACCCAAGCCGTACGAGCCGTCGAAGGACGAATTGCTCGAAATGTATCGGCAAATGCTGCTGATCCGTCGTTTCGAGGAAAAAGCCGGCCAGCTCTATGGCTTGGGCCTGATCGGCGGCTTCTGCCATCTGTATATCGGCCAGGAAGCCGTGGCCGTCGGCCTGCAGTCCGCGCTCGATGGCGAGACCGATTCGGTCATCACCGGCTATCGCGACCACGGCCACATGCTCGCCTACGGTATCGACCCGAAGGTGATCATGGCCGAGCTGACCGGGCGCGGCTCGGGCATCTCGAAGGGCAAGGGCGGGTCGATGCACATGTTCTCGACCGAGCATAAATTCTACGGCGGCCACGGCATTGTCGGTGCGCAGGTGTCGCTCGGCACCGGCCTCGCGTTCAAGCACAAATATTCGAACGACGGCGGCATCTGCATGGCCTATTTCGGCGACGGCGCCGCGAACCAGGGCCAGGTGTATGAGAGCTTCAATATGGCCGAGCTGTGGAAGCTCCCGATCATCTTCGTGATCGAGAACAACCAGTACGCCATGGGCACGAGCGTCAATCGCGCCTCGGCCGAGGACCAGCTGTATCGCCGCGGCGAGAGCTTCCGCATTCCCGGCATCCAGGTCGACGGCATGGACGTGCTGGCGTGTCGCGGCGCTGCCGAAGAGGCGATCGCCTGGGTGCGCGCGGGCAAGGGTCCGGTCATCCTCGAGATGAAGACCTATCGCTATCGTGGCCACTCGATGTCGGATCCGGCGAAGTATCGCACGCGTGACGAGGTTCAGGCCGTGCGCGACAAGTCCGACCCGATCGATCACGTCAAGAAGCTGCTCGACGCGCAGGGCGTGACCGAGGCGGACCTCAAGACCCTCGAACAGGACATCAGGAAAATCGTGAACGAAGCCGCCGATTTCGCCGAACAGACGCCCGAGCCGGATGCCGCCGATCTCTATACCGACGTCCTGGTGGAGTCCTACTGATGGCGATCGAGATCAAGATGCCCGCGCTCTCCCCGACGATGGAAGAGGGCACGCTGGCCAAGTGGCTGGTCAAGGAAGGCGATAGCGTCAAGTCGGGCGACATCCTCGCCGAGATCGAGACCGACAAGGCGACGATGGAATTCGAGGCGATCGACGAAGGTACGATCGGCTCGATCAGCGTGGCCGAGGGTACCGACAACGTGAAGGTCGGCACCGTCATCGCGACGATCCTCGAGGACGGCGAAAGCGCGAGCGACGCCAAGCCTACGGAAGCACGCGCGGGCGATGCGGCCAACGCCGCGCCGAAGGAGACGCCGTCGGACGACAAGGCGCCACCGGTGCCCGAAGGCGCGTCGCCTGCCAAGGCGGAGAGCGGCACGCAGCAGCTCGTCGCGTCGGCGGAGAAGGTCGGCAAGGCGGATCCGGCGATCCCCGAGGGCACCGAGATGGTCAAGACGACCGTCCGCGAGGCGCTGCGCGATGCGATGGCCGAGGAAATGCGCGAGGACGACCGCGTCTTCGTAATGGGCGAGGAAGTCGCGCAGTATCAGGGCGCCTACAAGGTGACGCAGGGGCTGCTCGAGGAGTTTGGCGAGCGTCGCGTGATCGACACGCCGATCACCGAATACGGCTTTGCCGGCATCGGTGCGGGCGCGGCGATGGGCGGCCTTCGCCCGATCGTCGAGTTCATGACCTTCAACTTCGCGTTGCAGGCGATCGATCACATCATCAACTCGGCGGCCAAGACCAACTACATGTCGGGCGGCCAGATGCGCTGCCCGATCGTGTTCCGCGGTCCCAACGGCGCGGCGTCGCGCGTCGGTGCGCAGCACTCGCACAACTTCGCGGCCTGGTATGCGAGCGTCCCGGGCCTGATCGTGATCGCGCCCTATGACGCGGCGGATGCCAAGGGTCTGCTCAAGGCGGCGATCCGTACCGAGGACCCCGTCGTGTTCCTCGAGAACGAGCTGATGTACGGTCGGAGCTTCGACGTGCCCAAGCTCGACGACCACGTCCTGCCGATCGGCAAGGCGCGGATCATGCGCGAGGGCAAGGACGTGACGATCGTGAGCTACTCGATCGGCGTGGGCATCAGCCTCGAAGCCGCCGAGACACTGGCAGCCGAGGGCATCGATGCCGAGGTGATCGACCTGCGCACGCTGCGCCCGCTCGACACCGAGACGGTGCTGAAGAGCCTCGCCAAGACCAACCGCATGATCGTCGTCGAAGAGAATTGGGCGACCTGCTCGATCGCGTCGGAGATCGTCTCGGTGGTGATGGAGCACGGCTTCGACGACCTCGACGCGCCGGTACTGCGCGTCGCCAACGAAGACGTGCCGATGCCCTATGCGGCCAACCTCGAGAAGCTGATGCTGGTGAACGCCGCAAAGGTCGTCGAGGCGGCGAAGAAGGTTACGTACAAGAACTAAGGCGCCAAGGGGGCTCGGCGACGGTGCCGGGCCCCCGTCAGGCCGTATATTTGTCGCACGTCGACCGGGTTGCGTTCCCCGGATTCCAGATCTGCGTGAAGTCTCGGCTGTCGCGGACGATGAAAGACGCGATGTAATGCAGACGCTTCGGCCCGGTGAGCCAGTTCGGTGCGATCGGCTGGTACTGATAGTTCACCTCGACGAACATCACGCCGGAATTGAGCGGCGACGTCACTTTCGCGCCGGTGTCGCCCATTCCGGCATCCGCACCCTTGCCCGTGCTGACATCGGTGCCCTGGTTCGCGGGAAGAGCGTCGGTGCCGTCCGTTGCCTTCGTGGTGCCGTAACTCGAATCATAGCCGACGCCCTTCATCAGACCAAAGCAGCGCTGCCAGTGGATGCGCTGCGTGCCCGACGCGTTCTCAAGGCTGGAAACGATGACGCGGCCATATTTTGACAGATTGATTCTGCTCCCCTGCAACCGCGAGGCCTGCAGCACGTCGTTCATGTCGACCTCGCGCAATTGCATGGCGCTCAGCGTCGACGCGATCCCGACGCGCGATGCGTTGTCGGCAAGGTTGAGTGCGATCTGGCTGACACGCAGGTTCGCCAGCGCAAGGTTGCCGGTCTCCACGCCGAACAGGCCGAGCGACAGCACGAGCGGGAGCCCGAGCGCGAACTCCATCAGGGCCAGTCCGCTGCGGTCGGACCGCAATCGACGCGTCGTACGCGACACGGCGCGCGAGACACAGGCGGCGGCCGCGATCGGGAAGGGGGCCTTCGTCATCACTTGCAACTTCCGTTCGTGCTTACCTGAACCTTTTGCGAGTCATAGGGCTGGTTTTTCAGCAACGTGGTCGACGCGATGCTCATCGTCGAAGGCCATCCCATCAGCCTGGCGACCGGGAATAGTCGGGGATAGGTGACCGTCATCGTATATTGCGTCACATCCTCCGCGCCGCCTTGGCCTGTCACGCCGGGATCGAGATCCCATGTGCCATTGCCGTTGATGTCGGTAAAATTCTCGCCGTTGTTGCAGATATTGTCCGCGTTCTTGTCGACGAACTCTTCGGGCTTTATCGATTGAAAGGTAGAATAGCTCTTTCGGCTGGCCTGGTAGGTGGCGTCCGGTGCGACGATCTTGACCATCGCCCAGACCTGCTGATCGAACGTCGCGGCGTTCGCGGCGCCACCCTCGATGGCGGAATCACGGGCGGCCTTCTGCAACGCGCCATCGAGGATCGATTGCGCGTAGATCTGGTGCAGCAGGTCGAACGCGCCCATCAGCAGGACCATCAGGACGGGCACGACGATCGCGAATTCGATGATCGTCGCCCCGCGCCGATCGCCGCGGATCCGGGCAAACACACTCCGGCGATGGCGGGGGCGGGTCATTTCGACAGACGCAATCGGGCAACCTGCTGCGCAATCCGGACGAACGCCGCAGACAGATCGTCGCCATTGGTGGTGGCCAGCGCCTGATCCGAGGTCGTCGCGCATTGCTTCATTTCCGCGGTTGCCGCGGGGGCGATCGAGACCGTCCAGACGTCGATCTGCATATCCTGTGCCTTCGCGCATTCCGCAAGGAGGCGGGCATTATGATATGCCTTCTGATTGCTGAGATCGCCGCCGGTGACCCGATTGTCGTAATATTCCATTGCATACATGCCGTAGGAATTGGGCGACGGCGACATGTCACCATCGGTGAGGAACACGAGCACCTTGTTCGTCGCGCCGCGTCCCGGCCATGGCGCATTATCTGAAGCGAAAACTCCCTTCGTCGAAAGCATCCGCGTTCCCCAGATCATCCCGGCATCGTGGTAGGTGCCGCCGAGTGGAACGAAATCCGCTGCGTTGACATAGCCTTGGACTTGGGACTTGGTCATCGTCGTCAGTCGCTGGACGGGTTTGCCGCACGCAACCCACCCCCCTTTCTGCTTGGCCTGCGAGTTCATCTTTTCCCAAAGACCGGTGTCACCGCCATTGTCGTTTACCGTGATCGAATTGGTGGTGTAATTGTAATAGGTCGTGTTCCAGTACTTGTAGCTCGAGAAGCGTTCATACTCGACATCCGGCCAGAGCGGACGCCAGCGCGTGTCGTCGTTGCTGGGAACGAGATCCGGATCGAGATCGGCGGGCAGGCTGCTGGTGTTGAACGTCATCGTCTTCGGGGTCGTGACGCGTTCTTCGATGCATCCCAGCCACGCGGTGGTCGAACCGTTGATCTCGGTAGGATCCGTGACCGTGCCGCCGGCAACATAGCCGGTGACATCCATCGGATAGGCCTGATACGTCCAGACCGCACTGACCGACTGGGTCGACGTCGTGCATTTCGACGTGCCGGAATTCCAGTATCGCGTCGCCACCGACGCGCGACGCGTGCCGGGATCATAGGCGTAGGGCTGGCTCGTCGTACCCGCCGGGGTGCGCGTGACCGTCGGGTTCGCGGCCGTTGGACAGTTTTTCGCGTTCGTGTTGTCCGTCGTCACGACCGCGGGGTTCTCATTCTTGTCGCCGGTCACCTTGCGGGACTGATACGTCCAGACGGACGCAGCCCCAGGCCCGCCGAGCATATAGCTGGGCGATTTGGCCTGCACGGCTGCGCCGGCGTTGACGCTGGAGCTGTAGGTTACGAAGCCGTAGCGGACATGCGTGGTCGACTGGATGTTCGACGCCATGGTGTCGTAGAAGTCGACGACAGCCTTGCGCAGCGCTGCGATGCGTGAGTCGTTTTTCTCGGGTACCGAATAGCCCGTTGTGCCGGCATAGCCGTTGGTCTGATCGAGCCCTGCATAATCTCCCGTGGATCCGGTCGCAGCGGGTCGCTTGTAGCTGACTATGCCGTTGTTGTTGACCAGATTGTTGACATAGGCGGTGCAGTCGGGCTCGCTGTCGGACGGTTGGCAGGCCATCGACCCTGTCGTATCGAGCACGAACAGCACATCGGTGTCCGCGACGTCGTAGCGCGCCTCGCAAGCGACATTGAGCGTGACGTTCGGCGCGGCAAAGATCTTCATGATCGTCATCGGCACGACGACGACGGCGGTGCCTGCGACCCGGTTCTCGGTCGTCTTCACTGGCGTAAAGTTCGCACTGACCGTCCCCATCCACCCAGTGCGGAGGTTGTTCGCAAAGAAAACCTTGGCTTGGGTGGTGGCGTTCGCATCAAGTGTGGTGTTCGTGCTGTCGGTCATGAACTTGCGACCGGCAAGCACGCCCGCGTCGCACGCCTGCTGCATGCGGCTCTTGACCACGTACAATCGCGCCATGTCGATCGCGGAACCGGCGATCGCGCAGAGAGGGATCATCGCCGCGGCCATGATCGCGAGCGTGTTCCCCTTCGTGTCGCGACGCAGGCGCCCCAATAGTCCGCCTGCGGTCGCCAAACTACTTCGCATCCTGGGTTCCCGTATCGACTATGTGACGATCCACCGCGTGGCCATGGACGATGACCCCGTAAGTCTGGATCAAGAAAGATGGTTACGTGCCTGGTAACACTTGCGGCCGAGGATACGGGTTATCCTCGACGCCAGGCTCGGCTATCCGCAGGTGATGACCCGCGACCCTGCCGACTTTGCCCTCGCCATCACCTATGCGCCGCCTGCGGTTCGCCCCGCGCTCAAGGCGCTGTTCGCGCTCGACGAGACGCTGGGGAAGATCCTGCGCACGACGCGCGAGCCGTTGGTCGGGCAGATGCGGCTGACATGGTGGTACGAGGCGCTGGGGCGGCTCGATGGCACGCCGGCACCTGCAGAGCCGGTGTTGACCGCGTTGCAAGCCCTCGTGCTGCCGGCGGGCGTATCGGGGGCGATGCTCGCCGCGTTGACCGATGGCTGGGACGCTCTGCTGGAGCCGGCGCTCGACGCTGCGGCCATGGACCGGTTTGCGCGTGACAGGGGGCGCCGGTTGTTCGAGTTGGCCGGCACGCTTCTATCGGTGCAAGACGCGCGGATCGGGCTGGCGGGCGAGGGATGGGCGCTGGCCGATCTGTCGCAGAGGTTGAGCGACGCGCCTGGCCGCTCGCTGGCGCGCACGCGGGCGGTCGAGGCGCTCGATGTGGCGGTGCGCGGTCGGTGGCCGAGCGGCGCTCGGGCGCTGGGGGCGTTGGCGCTGTCGGCGCGGTTCGACCTGTCGGCCTCACCAACGCTGCCGGGCAGCCCGAAGCGGGTCGGGCGGTTGGCATGGCACAGATTGACCGGATACTGACCAATCGGATGGGGATCGTCGCGTCGGAGGTCTAGCGTGCGAGCTTGGCAGGCGGGCTTGGCAGGCGGGGGGGCTTCGATGTGGCGATATCTGGCGGGCGGCACGGCGGTGATCGCATTGATCGTCGCGGGGTTCATGATCTTCAGCGGGAAGGCCCGGCCGGGGCCGTTGCTGCCGGCGCAACCCGTGGCGCAGATCGGGGGTGCGGCGATTGCCAGCGATCCGCTGCCCGATACAGCCCCCGAAGCGACCGACAAGACCCGCGAGCAGAAGCGCTTCGACCGCTACGACAAGGACCGTGATGCCAAGATCACGCGCGAGGAATATCTCGTGCAGCGGCGCAAGGCCTATGCCCGGCTCGACGTGAATGGCGACGGGACGCTGTCGTTCGACGAATGGGCGGTGAAGGCGACGACCAAGTTCGCCGATGCAGATCGCGACAAATCCGGGGCGATGACCGCCCCGGAATTTGCCACGACAGCGGTCAAGCGGAAGGGGCCATTTCGGGCGAAATGTCCGCCGCCTCAGGGTGCTGCTGAGGAGAGTTGAGCCACTGTGCGAGCGCCGCGCGACCGCGATCGGTGTACATCTTCTTCCGGTCGGTCTTCTTGGTCCGGCCGGGGATCGGCGGGAATAGGCCGAAATTGACGTTCATCGGCTGATAGGTCTCGGCCTCCGCGCCGCCGGTGATGTGGCCGAGCAACGCACCGAGCGCGGTCGCATAGGGTGGCGGGGTCAGCGTCTTGCCGGTCAGTTCGGCTGCGGCGAACAACCCTGCGAGCATGCCGATCCCGCAGCTCTCGATATAGCCCTCGCAGCCGGTGATCTGCCCGGCGAAGCGGATGTTTGGGCGCGATTTCAGCCGCAGCGTTGCGTCGAGCAGCTCTGGCGAGCGGATGAACGTATTGCGATGCAGCCCGCCCAGTCGCGCGAACTCGGCATTCTCCAGGCCGGGGATGGTGCGGAACAGGCGGACCTGATCCGCGTGCTTCAGCTTGGTCTGGAAGCCGACGATGTTCCAGAGCGTCCCCTGCGCATTGTCCTGCCGCAGCTGGACGACCGCGTGCGGCCAGCGCCCGGTCTTGGGATTGTCGAGCCCGACCGGCTTCATCGGGCCGTAGCGCAGCGTGTCGACGCCGCGTTCGGCCATCACCTCGATCGGCATGCAGCCGTCGAAATAGGGCGTGTCCTTCTCCCAGTCCTTGAACGGCGTCTTCTCGCCATCGACCAGACCCTGGTGGAAGGCGAGATACTGGTCCTTGTCCATCGGGCAGTTGATGTAATCCTTGCCCTCACCCTTGTCCCAGCGCGAGGCGAACCAGGCGGTGTCCATGTCGATCGAGTCGCGGTGGACGATCGGCGCGAGCGCGTCGAAGAAAGCAAGCGCCTCGCGCCCGGTCTCCGCGCCGATCCCGGCGGCGAGCGACGCGGCGGTGAGCGGGCCGGTGGCGACGATCGTCGGCCCATCCGGGAGCGCGTCGACGCGTTCGCGCACCAGCGTGATGTTCGGGTGCTGGTCGATCGCCTCGGTCACGCTGTTCGAGAAATTGTCGCGGTCGACCGCGAGCGCGGAGCCGGCGGGGACGCGGTGGATGTCCGCCTGGCGCATGATCAGCGAGCCGAGCGTGCGAAGCTCCTGGTGGAGCAGGCCGACCGCGTTGCTCTCGGCATCGTCCGAGCGGAAGCTATTCGAGCAGACGAGTTCGGCGAGGCCGTCGGTCTGGTGCGCGGGCGTGGCTTCGCCGCTGCCGCGCATTTCGGAGAGGCGCACCTTGAGGCCGGCCTCGGCAAGCTGCCAGGCCGCTTCGGAACCGGCGAGGCCGCCGCCGATAACATGAATATCGTGGGTCATTCCGGTCAGATAGCGCGGGACGCCTGTCGTGTCAGCGCCTGTCGTGTCAGCGCCTGTCGTGTGGGCGGTTGCGGTGCCGGCGGGGCAATCCCACTTCGTCCGGATGAAGATCTTCACGATCGGCTATGAAGCCACCACGATGACCGACTTTCTTTCGGCGCTGACGCGGGCCGGGGTGGAGCGCGTGATCGACGTCCGCGCGCTCCCCCTGTCGCGGCGACCGGGGTTTTCCAAGACATCCCTCGCGGCGTCGCTGCGTGAGGCGGGGATCGATTACGCGCATCTGAAGGCGCTGGGCACGCCGAAGCGCGGGCGCGATGCGGCGAAGAAGGGCGACGTCTCGACGCTGACCGCGGTGTACGACGAGCAGCTCGAACTCCCCGAGGCACAGGCGCAGGCGGCGATCATGCTGGGGCTCGCCGCGGAGAAGCCGAGCGCGTTGCTCTGCTACGAGCGCGATCCGTGTCATTGCCACCGGACGTTGCTGTTGCAGGCGGTGGGCGAGGGGGCCGAGGTCGTGGACCTGTTCACGTGAGCCGTACCCACCGTCCGTCATCCTGACGAACGTCAGGACCCAGAGCCAAGAGTGACGCGTCCTGTAACTCTGGATCCTGAATTTCGTCAGGATAACGGAAGGCGTGGGACGAGGCTTCCCCTACGATGATCAGACGTGGCTATCGCAGGTGGTGGGCGAGGGGGCCGAGGTTGTGGACCTGTTCACTTGAGCCGTACCCTCCTCCTGTCATCCCGACGAAAGTCAGGATCCAGAGCCGAGAACGACGCGTCCTGTAACCCGGGGTCCTGACTGTCGTCAGGATGACGGCCGACAGGAATAAGCGGCTGGTGATGTTGCAATGCAGCGCCAAGGAAGCTAATCGGCACGCACTCGCTTGGACCCGGTGCAATTCCGGGTGGCTATTCCGGCCGCCGATCCGCCGGACAACGCACCGACGCCTTTGAAATGAACCGCCCGCGCATTCGCCGCGGTTCTCGCGTCCTTTGCGGATACACATATGACATCACTTACTCGTTACCGGGCCGAATGGTTCAGCGGCCCGACGGCTGCGCGCCGTGACGTTCTTGCCGGCATGGTGGGCACGTTCGCGTTGATTCCCGAAGTTATCGCCTTCTCCTTCGTCGCCGGAATCGATCCCGAGGTCGGCCTGTTCGCCTCCTTCGTGATCGGCATCGTCATCGCCTTTGCGGGCGGACGCCCGGCCATGATCTCCGGCGCGGCAGGCTCCGTCGCGCTCGTCGCCGCCGCGCTCGTCCACGCGCACGGGCTGCAATATCTGCTCGTCGCGACGATGCTCGCGGGCGCTCTCCAGATCGCGTTCGGGCTCGCCAAGCTCGACGTGCTGATGCGGTTCGTCTCGAAGTCGGTCCATGCCGGCTTCGTCAACGCGCTCGCGATCCTGATCTTCTCGGCGCAGGTGCCGCAGATGGTCGGCGTCAGCTGGCAGGCCTATGCGATGATCGCCGGCGGCCTTGCGATCATCTACCTCATGCCGCGCATCTCCAGCGCGATCCCGTCGCCGCTGATCTGCATCGTCGTGCTGACCGCGATCGCGATGTGGTTCCCGATGCCGCTCAAGACCGTCGGCGATCTCGGCCGCCTGCCGGATTCGCTGCCGTCGTTCGGCCTGCCGGACGTCCCGCTGTCGTGGGAGACGCTGCGGATCGTCGCCCCCTATGCCTTCGCGATGGCGGCGGTCGGGCTGCTCGAATCGATGATGACCGCAAGCGTGGTCGACGAACTGACCGAGACGACCAGCTCGAAGGCGCGCGAATGCACCGGACTCGGCCTTGCCAACATCGCGGCGGGCGCGTTCGGCGGGATCGCCGGGTGCGGGATGATCGGCCAGACGGTCGGCAACGTCCGCTATGGCGGCACCGGGCGGATCTCGACGATGGTCGCGGGCGTGTTCCTGCTCGTCGTCATGGTGCCGCTGCGGCCGTGGGTCGCACAGGTGCCGGTCGCGGCGCTGGTCGCGATCATGATCATGGTGTCGATCAGCACCTTCTCCTGGGGCTCGCTGCGCGATCTGGCGCGGCACCCGAAGATGTCGAGCGTGGTGATGGTCGCCACCGTCGTCGTCACCGTCGCGACGCACGACCTGTCGCTCGGCGTCGGCGTCGGCGTCCTGCTCAGCGGCGTGTTCTTCGCATGGAAGGTCACGCGGCTGATGGACGTCGATATCGATCACGACGTGGCAAGCGATACGCGTATCTACCGGGTAAGCGGCCAAATCTTCTTTGCCAGTGCCGATATCTTCGCCGACCGGTTCGACCTGCGCGAGACCGCGCGCGCCGTCCGGATCGACCTGACCGCGGCGCATCTCTGGGACGTCACCGCAGTGGCGGCGTTGCAGGACGTGGTCGCCAAGCTGCGCCGCCATGGCCGCGAGGTGGAGGTGATCGGCCTCAATGCCGCCAGTACGACGCTGGTCGATCGGCACGCCCCGCTGATGATGGATCCGGCGGGGGGCTGATGCCCGATCTTGGGGGCGGGCGAGAAATACGATGCTGTACGCGCCGCCCCGACCCCCTACGTTCGAGGGGATGACGAATTCTTCACACACGCCGCCCGTGTCGCTCACGCATCTCCAGCGGCTCGAGGCGGAGAGCATCCATATCCTGCGCGAGGTGGTCGCCGAGTGCGAGCGCCCGGTGATGCTGTACAGCGTCGGCAAGGACTCCGCGGTCATGCTGCATCTCGCGCGCAAGGCCTTTTATCCCTCGCCGCCGCCATTCCCGCTGCTCCACGTCGATACGACGTGGAAGTTCAAGGCGATGTACGACCTGCGCGACCGGATGGCGGCGGAGAGCGGCATGGAGCTGCTCGTCTACAAGAACCCCGAGGCCGAGGCGCGCGGGATCAACCCGTTCGACCATGGCGCGCTGCACACCGATATGTGGAAGACAGAGGGGCTGAAGCAGGCGCTCGACCTGCACGGCTTCGATGCGGCGTTCGGCGGTGCACGCCGCGACGAGGAGAAGAGCCGCGCGAAGGAACGCGTCTTCTCGTTCCGCGCGGCGCATCACCGCTGGGATCCCAAGCAGCAGCGCCCCGAGCTGTGGAACCTCTACAACGCGCGCAAGGCGAAGGGCGAGAGCATCCGCGTCTTCCCGATCTCGAACTGGACCGAGCTCGACGTCTGGCAATATATCCAGCTGGAGGACATCCCGATCGTCCCGCTCTATTTCGCCGCACCGCGCCCGACCGTAGAGCGCGACGGGATGCTGCTGATGGTCGACGACGATCGCTTCCGGCTCAAGCCCGGCGAAGTACCGGTCGAACGCTCGATTCGCTTCCGTACGCTCGGCTGCTACCCGCTGACCGGCGCGGTCGAGAGCGAGGCGGCGAGCTTGTCATCGGTGATCCAGGAGATGCTGCTGACCACCACCAGCGAACGCCAGGGCCGCGCGATCGACCGCGATGCGGGATCGGCGAGCATGGAGAAGAAGAAGCAGGAGGGCTATTTCTGATGGCTACGCGCACGCAGGAATCTGCCTACCAAGTGCAGGATATCATCGCTGAGGATATCGACGCCTATCTGCTCCAGCATCAGCATAAGAGCTTGCTCCGCTTCATCACCTGCGGGTCGGTGGACGACGGAAAGTCCACGCTTATCGGTCGGTTGCTATACGATTCTAAGATGATCTTCGAGGATCAGCTCGCCGCCTTGGAGAGCGATTCCAAGAAGGTCGGCACGCAAGGCGGCGAGATCGACTTCGCGCTGCTGGTCGACGGGCTTGCCGCCGAGCGCGAGCAGGGGATCACGATCGACGTCGCCTATCGCTATTTCTCGACCGAGAAGCGCAAGTTCATCGTCGCCGATACGCCGGGGCATGAGCAGTATACGCGCAACATGATCACCGGCGCGTCGACCGCGGATCTTGCGGTGATCCTGGTCGATGCGCGTAAGGGCATCCTGACGCAGACGAAGCGGCACAGCTATCTCGCGCATCTGATCGGCATCCGGCATTTGGTGCTCGCGGTGAACAAGATGGACCTTATCGGCTACGACCAGGCGACCTACGACCGGATCGTCGCGGACTATGCGGCGTTTGCGGAGTCGATCGGGATCGCGGCGTTCACGCCGATGCCGATCTCGGGGTTCAAGGGCGACAACATCACGACCTCCAGCGCGCAGACGCCGTGGTATGACGGGCCGACGTTGATCGACCATCTCGACACGGTGACGCTCGACGTCAGCGAGGATCAGGCGGGCGCGTTCCGGATGCCCGTTCAGTGGGTGAACCGGCCCAATCTCGACTTCCGCGGATTCTCGGGGCTCGTCGCGAGCGGTTCGATCGCGCCGGGCGATGCAGTGCGCGTGTTGCCCGGGGGCAGGACGTCGACGATCGCGCGCGTTGTCGCGTTCGGTGGAGACCTGCCGCGCGCGGTGGCGGGGCAATCGGTGACGGTGACGCTGGCGGACGAGATCGACTGTTCGCGCGGCGACGTGATCGTTGCCGCGGAGTCGCCGCCCGAGGCGGCGGATCAGTTCGAGGCGACGATCGTCTGGATGGCCGATGACGCCATGCTGCCAGGGCGTCCCTATTGGCTGAAGCTCGCGACGCAGACCGTGACGGCGACCGTTCAGCAGCCGAAATACCAGATCAATGTCAACACGATGGAGCGGCTTGCTGCCAAGACGCTCGAACTGAACGCGATCGGTGTCGGCAACCTCTCGACCGACCGGCCGCTGGTGTTCGAGCCCTATGCCGACAACCGTCAGCTCGGCGGCTTCATCCTCGTCGACAAGATCACCAATGCGACGGTCGCGGCAGGGATGCTGCACTTCTCGCTCCGGCGCGCGCAGAACGTCCATTGGCAGGCGACCGATATCGGCCGCGAGGCGCATGCCAGCCTGAAGAACCAGAAGGCGGCGGTGCTGTGGTTCACCGGGCTTTCCGGGGCCGGCAAGTCGACGATCGCCAACAGGGTCGAGATGAAGCTCGCGCGGATGAACCGGCATACGTTCCTGCTCGACGGCGATAATGTTCGGCACGGGCTGAACCGCGACCTGGGCTTTACCGATGCCGACCGGGTGGAGAATATCCGCCGCGTCGGCGAGGTCGCCAAGCTGATGACCGATGCCGGGCTGATCGTGATCACCGCGTTCATCTCGCCGTTCCGCGCCGAACGCGAGATGGTCCGGCAGATGATGGCCCCCGGCGAGTTCATCGAGGTGCATATCGACACGCCGCTGGCGGAGGCCGAACGGCGCGACGTGAAGGGGCTGTATGCCAAGGCGCGCGCGGGCAAGCTCGCCAACTTCACCGGGATCGACTCCCCCTATGAGGCGCCGGCGAACCCGGAGATCCGGATCGATACGACGGGGATGACCCCCGACGAGGCGGCCGATGCCATCGTCGCGATGCTCATTCCATGAGCGCGATGACGGACGGCGAGCTCGCCGCGCATCTGGCCGAGACGGCAGGGCGGTTGCTGCTCGAAGTGCGACGGTCGGGCGTGTTTTCGCCCGGCGCGCTGGGCAAGGCGGGCGACGAGACGGCCAACGCGTTCCTCGTCCATGCGCTGCAGGAGGCACGGCCGGCAGACGGGCTGCTTTCCGAGGAGCGTCGGTGCGACGGGACGCGGACCGCGATGTCGCGCGTGTGGATCGTCGATCCGGTCGACGGCACGCGCGAATATGGCGAGGCACGCGACGACTGGGCGGTGCATGTCGCGCTTGCGATCGACGGTGTCGCGACGGTCGGTGCGGTCGCATTGCCGGGGCTGGGTCTGGTCCTGCGCTCCGACCGGCCCGCACCGGTGCCACCGCCGGGGGATCCGCTGCGGATGGTCGTCAGCCGCACGCGCCCTGCGCCCGAGGCGGTGGAGGTCGCCGAAATCCTGGGTGCGACGCTGATCCCGATGGGGTCGGCGGGTGCGAAGGCGATGGCGGTGGTCCGCGGCGAGGCGGACATCTACCTCCACTCGGGCGGCCAATATGAGTGGGACTCGGCCGCCCCGGTCGCGGTCGCCGCGGCATACGGGCTGCATTGCAGCCGGATCGACGGGTCGCCGCTCGTGTATAATTGTCGGGATGTCTACATGCCCGACCTGCTGATATGCCCGGTCGACCTGCGCGACCGGGTGATGGCGGCGATGGCCGCATAGGTTCTCCTGCGCACGCAGGAGCCCAGGGTCACAGACGTCACTACCCGTTATCCTGGACTCCTGCGCGCGCGGGAGAACGGATTACTGCTGCGGCTCGGCCTCGACCTCGTTCTCGGCCGGTGCCTCATCGCGCGTGACGCGTGCGGTCATGCCCGTCGCATCGGCATCGTCGAGCATCTGCTCGTCCGGCGCGACCGGCTTTTCGCGCGGTGGCTCGACCACGGCTGGTGCAACTGGCGGCGCTTCGACCGGCGCTGCCTCGACCGGGGTAGGGGCTGCCTCGGTCTCGGTGACGCCGGTATCCTCGACCATGTTGACGTCCGTTGGCGGCTGTTCGGGCTCCGAGCGCGAGCAGCCGGCCAGCGCCATTGCGGCGAGCAGGCCACCGGCGATGGCAGTACGAGTACGGGTGGAAATCGTCATGTCGGATCCTCTCAGCGAGCGGCGAGCGTCTGGCGTGCGGTGCGCGCTTCGATCTTAGACGCGAGAATGCCGTCCCAGTCATAGGGATCGGCGCGGAAGTTCATCTGGCCGTTGCCGCTGGCGAACGCGGTCCAGTAGAGCAGGTAGACCGACACCGGCTTGGTCAGGCGGGCACGGACAGTGTCGCCCTTGGCGACCGCGGCGTCGACCAGCTCGGGTGTCCAGGCGGGATCGCCCTTGAGCAGCAGGTCGGCAAGTTCTCCCGGCTTTTCAAGGCGTACGCAGCCATGGCTCGAAAGCCGGCTGAAGCTTGCGAACTTGGCGCGGCTCGGTGTGTCGTGGAGATACACCGAATAATCGTTGGCGAAATCGAACTTGAAGCGGCCGAGCGCGCTCTGGTCGCCGGCCTGTTGCTGGAGCCGAGTCCCGTCGATCACCTTGAAGCCGTTGCGCTTCAGATAGCCGGGGTTCGCCTTCTCCTTGGGCCACAATTCCTTGGTCGCGATCGAGGTCGGCACGTTCCAGGGCGGATTGATGACGATGCTGTGGATCGTCGACGACAGCATCGGCGTCTCGTCGCCCGGCCGCCCGGTGACCGCGCGCATCGACTGGACGGGCGTGTCGCCGTCGAACACGGTGAGCACTGCCGCGGCGATGTTCACCTGGATACGGTCGCGCGGCAGGTCCTGCGGCAGCCAGCGCCAGCGTTCCATGTTCGCCATGATCTGACGAACGCGATCGGTCGCCGAGACGTTGAGCGCGGCGAGCGTCTGCGTCGAGACGATGCCGCTCGGGTTGAGCCCGTAGCGGCGCTGCGCACGGCGGACCGCGTCGAGCAGCGAGGTGTCGAACGTGTCACCGCTGGTCGAGACGTCCTTGTCCTCGGCCGAAAGACGCTTGCGCAGTGCAAGCACGCGCGCGCCTCTCGCGCCGATCGTGAAATCGGGACCCGAGGCGAGTGGCGACCAGCCCCCCGCAGCAGCGATCGAGCGGTAGGTCTGCAGACCCTTTCGCAGGCCATCATAGCCCGCATAGGGGGGCGGCAACGAGGCGAACCACGCCGCGATGCGATCGAGGCGGACTGCATCGGCGAACGCCGGGGTCGGATCGTAGGTCGGCGGGCGCAGGCCCCAATCCTTCTGGAAATCACCCTCGCTGAGACGACCCGCATGGACGGCGCGCGCATGATCGAGCGCGGCGCGAACGAGTTCCTGCTTGGTCGGCGCGGTGGTCGACGCGGTCGCGGCGGACTTGAGGCCCTGCGCGACGATGTCGCCGTTGAGCAGCTTGTCGAGCAGCGTCGCCTGTGCGTCGCTCAGCGGCGGCACGGTGATGACCGGCGGCGCCAGCGTCGGCACGGCCATGGGCACGGTCGGCGTCACCACCGGCGGGGTGACCTGTTGTGCGAACAGCGGCGTCGCCATCAGCAACGGCGTCGCGGCAACCGCGATCGCCGACCGGATCATGCCGGTCTTCACTCGTCCATCGTCCAAACCGCGCGCCATACTCATCCTGTCTAACCGTAACTCGCCGACGCTCTTGCACGTCGTAGCTCTCCCTTAGCTGAACCGGAGTCGCTAAGCATCGCCAATCGGGCCCATTTCGTTGGTTCAGGCCGACGCGGTGGATTTTTCCTGCCGGGCCAGCACTTCATAGGCCATCACCGCCGTCGCGACCGCGGCGTTCAGGCTGTCCGCCTTGCCGAGCATCGGGATCTTGACGAGCACGTCGCACGCCTCGGCCATCTCGGGCGGCATACCCTGTGCTTCGTTGCCGGTGAGCAGGAACGTCGGGCCGGTATAGGTGGCGGCGCGGTAATCGGTATCGGTATCGAGGCTGAGGCCGACCAGCTGGCCGGGGCCGGCGCGCAGCCAGGTCTCGAACGGTTCCCACTCGGTCTTCACGACGGGGATCGTGAACAGGGCGCCCATGCTCGCGCGGACCGCCTCGACCGAGAAGGGATCGACCGACTCGCCGATCAGGATGAGGCCGCCTGCGCCGACCGCATCGCCGGTGCGCAGGATCGTACCGAGATTGCCGGGATCGCGAAGCCGTTCGGCGACCAGCCAGATGCTCGCGCTGGCACGATCGAGATCGTCGAGCGTCGCGTCGAATTCGTCGAACACGCCGACCACTGCCTGAGGGTTATCCTTGCCCGACAGTTTCGAGAGGATGTCGGGCGTGGTCTGGATCGACTCGCCGCCGGCGTCCTCGACGTCCATCGACAGCGCGTGGACGAGCGGGTGGTTCGCGCTGGCCGCGGCGTAAAACAGCGTGCGGGGCAGGCGGCCGGTCTCGCGCGCTTCGGTGAGGATCCGCAGGCCCTCGGCAAGGAACTGCCTGGCGGCGCGTCGATGCCGCTTGTCGCGCAGGTCGCGGACATATTTGATCAGCGGGTTCGAAAAGGCGGTTATCTCGCGCGGCATCTAGGCCTGCGTCCGCGTGGCATATGGATTTGTAAGCACGCGGTTGCTCATGCCCTTACGCGCTCCCGCCCGCAAGCGGCAGCGGCGCAGGACGGTCAATCCTCGCCGAACTTCGCCTCGACCAGTTCGGCAAGGGCGGTGACCGTATGCTCGGCCCCTTCGCCGTTCGCGCTGATCGTGATCGCGTCGCCCATCGCCGCGCCGAGCATCATCAGCCCCATGATCGACGTGCCGGTCACATGGTCCGACCCGTCCTTGGTCACGCGGACCTCGACCGGATGCGACGATGCGAGTGTGACGAACTTGGCGCTGGCACGGGCATGGAGCCCGCGGCGGTTGGTGATCTGGACGGTGCGCGTTACCTCGCTCATGCCGCCGCCTCGCCGAGAACCTCGGACGCCACCGAAATATATTTGCGCCCCGCCTCGCGCGCCGCCGCGACGGCTGCGACGACGGTCATCGACTTGCGCGCCGAGCCGAGGCGGATCAGCATGGGAAGGTTCATGCCCGCGATCACTTCGATCCGGCCGCGCTCCATCAGCGAGATTGCGAGATTGGAGGGGGTGCCGCCGAACAGGTCGGTCAGCACGATCACGCCGTTCCCGACATCGACATCCTTGATCGCGGCCGCGATGTCCGCGCGGCGCTCTTCCATGTCGTCATCAGGACCGATCGCGATCGGGGCCACGCGTTCCTGCGGGCCGACGACGTGGATCATCGCGCGAACAAACTCTTCGGCCAATCGACCGTGCGTTACCAGAACAAGGCCGATCATGTCAGCGTTTCATACTCATAAGACGACCGGTGACCCTTCGAGAGCATCTTGCGGAGCGGCCCCCAGGTCGCGGTGTGCAATAGTGGGGGAAAATCCCGCGTCGTGCAACCGCCGCGCCACCCGTTCGGCGACGTGGACCGACCGGTGTCTCCCTCCGGTACACCCGAACGCCACCGTCACATACGACTTGCCTTCCGCACGGTAGCGCGGGAGCAGCAGCATCAGCAGCTCCTCGATCCGGCTGACCGCCGCCTCATAGGCCGGGTCGGCCATGATATAGGCCGACACATCGGCATCGAGCCCGGTGCCAGGGCGCAGCGCCGCGTCCCAGTGCGGGTTGCGCAGGAACCGCATGTCGAACACCAGGTCCGCGTTGCGCGGCAGGCCGCGCGCGAAACCGAACGAGCGTATCGACAAGGTTGGTTCGCCCAGCTCGCCACCGGCAAAGCTCGCGCGGATCTGTTGCGCCAGCTCGTTCGCCGCCATGTCGGTGGTGTCGATCAAGCGGTTCGCCCAATCCCGAAGCGGGGCGAGCAGTTCGCGTTCACGGCCGATGCCGTCGTTTGCCGGACGATCGAGCGCGAGCGGATGGCGTCGGCGCGTTTCGGAATAGCGCCGTTCGAGTTCGGCGCCCGAGCAATCGAGGAACAGCATCCCGATCTCGAGCCCGTGGCGGTCGCGCAGGTCGCGGATGCGGCGGACGATGCGCTCCGGGTCGAAGTCGCGGGTCCGGGCACCGATGCCGATCGCCAGAGGCTGCGAATCACCTGTCGATCCTTCCGGCAGCGGTGCATCGAGCAGCCGGTCGAGCAGCAGCAGCGGCAGGTTGTCGACAACCTCCCAGCCAAGATCCTCGAGCGTCTTCAACACGGTCGACTTGCCGGCACCCGACATGCCGGTGACGAGCAAGATGTCCTTGGGACGGGTCATTCGAGTGGCTCCGGATTGCGCAATGCGAGTTCGACCTTGATCGGGGCGGAGGCTTCGAACGGGTCGACCGCGAACTGGCGGACGTCGATCCCGGCGATTTTGCGCGCGCGGCGTTCGGGCATCCGCTCCACCGCGCCGTCGACGCAGACTAGCAGGGCGACCGGCACGTCGTCGACATGCGCAAAGCCGAGAATGCCGATCCCGCGCACTTCGAGCCGCCCCGCGATCGTCGCCGGCGCCCGCGCGCGCAGCGTCTTGCCCGCGCGCATCACCAGCGTCTGATCGTCGCTGACGAGCGTGGCACCGCGATCGATGAGGCGTAGCGCGAGATCGGACTTGCCCGAGCCCGAGCGGCCCTCGATCAACACGGCGAGCCCGTCGATCGCGACCGTGGTGGCGTGGAGCCTATCGGAGGAGGGGATAGCCACGCGCGGTCCTTACAACGGGAGATCGGCGAGCGGTAGTCGGACGACGAAGCGCGCGCCATCGATCCGGTCCTCGCGCGATTCGACGAAGATCGCGCCCTGGTGTCCGTCGACGATCGTCCGCGCGATCGCGAGGCCCAGCCCGGAATGCTGGCCGAACGTCTCGCTGTCCGGGCGGACCGAGTGGAACCGCTTGAACACGTCTTCGCGCGCATCCTCGGGAACGCCGGGGCCTTCGTCCTCGACGCGGATGACGAGGTCATCGCCCTGGCTGTTCGCGGAGATCGCGATCACGCCCGATTCGGGGGAGAAGGACAGCGCGTTGTCGATCAGGTTCTCGAACACGCGTTCGAGGCGTGCGCCTTCGCCGAGCACGATCATGCGGTCGTCGGGCTTGCGATCGAACCGCAGCCGGATGCCGCGCTCGACTCCGCGCGCGTCGCGCTGCGCGACCAGCCCTTCAAGCATTGCCGCGATATCGACGGGCTCGAACTTGGCACGGCTGAGCTGCGCGTCGAGCCGCGAGGCTTCGGAAATGTCGGACAGCAGGCGATCGAGCCGGTGGACATCATCGCGGACGATCGCGAGCAGTTGCGCCTGGAGCGCCGGGTCCTGCACGCGCGACAACCCCTCGACCGCCGACCGGAGCGAGGCGAGGGGGTTCTTCATCTCGTGCGTGACGTCGGCGGCAAAGGCCTCGGTCGCGTCGATCCGCGCCCTGAGCGCCAGGCTCATGTCGGAGAGCGCGCGTGCGAGCATGCCGAGCTCATCGCGGCGCGAGGGCAGCCGTGGCACCACGACCTCGCGCGCGCGTCCCAGGCGGACGCGGACCGCGGCGCGCGCCAAGCGGCGGAGTGGGCGTACGATCGTCCGTGCCAAAAACAGCGAAAGCAGGATCGAGACGATCGACACGCCGAGCAGCACCATGCTGAGCCGGAACCGCTCGATCCGCACCGTCTTGGTGATGTCACGCGCGTTGACCGTCGTCATCACCACGCCGCCCGCGCGGAGCGGCGCGGCGGCGGTGATCACCGGCGTCCGATCGGGCGCGCGCCACACCGTGGTCGCGACAACGCCCTGCGCACGCGCGGCCGCGACGTCAGGCCATTGCTGGCCGTCGGCGCGCTCGCGGTAGAGCGGTGGGCGCGGCGCCATCACGACGATGTCGATCGCCGCGTCGAGGAACCGCGCGATCACCTGGTCACGGTCCTCCTTGTCGGGATCCTGCAGGACGAAATTGCGCAGGCCGAGCGCGCGGCTGTCGACCATCGTGCCGCCTCGCGCGTCGAACAACCGGATCCGCGACCCGGTGTCCGACGCGAGCCGGACCACGAGCGGGTTGCGCAGCGCCGGGTCGACCGCCGCGATCGCCTCGCCGATCAGCCGCGCTTCGCGTGCGGTCTGCGCGACCCGGCTGTCGACGATCCGGCTGCGATAGGAATCGAGGTAGAAGAACCCGCCTGCGAGCAGCAGCAACGCGAAGATGTTGACCGCCAGGATGCGCCGCGTGAGCGAGATCTGTCCCGACCAGCGCAGCGTGAGATCGCGACCATCGTCGCCGAGCTCATTCCTCAGAAAATCGATACCCGGCACCATATAAAGTCTCGATAGCGTCGAACGCGGGATCGACCTGCCTGAATTTGCGGCGCAGTCGTTTTATGTGGCTGTCGATGGTCCGGTCGTCGACATAGATGTCGTCCTGATACGCCGCGTCCATCAGCTGGTTGCGCGTCTTGACGATGCCCGGACGCTGCGCAAGCGTCTCCAGGATCATGAATTCGGTGACCGTCAGCGTGACCGGCTCGCCGCCCCACAATGTGCGATGCCGCGCGGGGTCCATGCTCAGCCGGCCGCGATCGAGCGGCCCTGCGGCTTCCGCCTCGGTCTCGGTGCCGGGCGAGTGCGCGAGTTCGGTCCGGCGCAGGATCGCGCGGATGCGGGCGATCAGCAGCCGCTGCGAGAACGGCTTGGCGATGTAGTCGTCGGCGCCCATCGCGAGGCCCAGCGCCTCGTCGAGCTCGTCGTCCTTGCTGGTGAGAAAGATCACCGGGATCTGGCTCTTCTCGCGCAGACGGCGGAGCAGTTCGAGGCCGTCCATCCGCGGCATCTTGATGTCGAAGATCGCAAGATCGGGCGGGTTGTCGGTCAGCGCCTTGAGCGCGGTCTCGCCATCCGAATAGACCCGCGTGACGAAGCCTTCGGTCTGGAGCGCGATCGACACGGAGGTCAGGATGTTGCGGTCGTCGTCGACCAGCGCGATCGTTGCCGTCATGTTCGGGCCGTCATTCTCTGGGTCGCCTGCCTCGATCGTTGGTGGGACGGGGTAGGGCAAACCGCGGCGGCACTCAACTGGGGCCGCATCGGGACAGCGTTCCAGCGGTGCATTTGACCCGTGCTGGGCCGCCGCCTACATCCCCGATCAACGACATACATACGTATGCGAAAAATCATCTGGAGAGATGCCTTGCCCAACACCCCCGTATCCAACGCCCGTATTCCGTCTGGTGGCCTTGCCGCGCAGGGAATCGAAACCGGTGCCGCGCTCCACTGGAACCTGGTCACCGCGCAGCTCGTCGAGGCGGCACTCGAACGCGGCGAGGGCAGCCTGTCCGCGGACGGCCCGCTGGTCGTCGAGACGGGCGCGCATACCGGGCGATCCGCGCAGGACAAGTTCATCGTCCGCGACGCCGAGACCGAGGCGACGGTGTGGTGGGGCAAAAGCAACAAGGCGATGGAGCCGGCGCATTTTGCCGCGCTGAAGGAAGATTTCTTCGCCGCGCTGGCCGCGAAGGACGAGCTGTTCGTGCAGGACCTGTACGGCGGATCGCAGGCCGATCACCGCGTCACTGTCCGCGTCGTCACCGAACTGGCGTGGCACAATCTGTTCATCCGGACGATGCTGGTGCGGCCCGAAGAGGCTGCGCTGAAAGACTTCGTCGCGGACTATACGATCGTCGACCTGCCGAGCTTCCGCGCCGATCCCGCGCGCCATGGCTGCCGTAGCGAGACGGTGATCGCGGTAAACTTTACCGACAAGCTCATCCTGATCGGCGGCACGAAATATGCCGGCGAGATGAAGAAATCCGTGTTCGGGCTGCTGAACTATCTGCTGCCGCCGACCGGGGTGATGCCGATGCACTGCTCGGCGAACATGGGTGCGAACGGCGATACCGCGGTGTTCTTCGGGCTGTCCGGCACGGGCAAGACGACGCTGTCGGCCGATGCGAGCCGGACTCTGATCGGTGATGACGAGCATGGCTGGTCCGACACAGCGGTCTTCAATTTCGAGGGCGGCTGCTATGCCAAGATGATCCGGCTGTCCGAGGATGCCGAGCCCGAGATTTTCGCCACGACCAAGCGGTTCGGGACGGTGCTCGAGAACGTCGTGATGCATCCGGAGACGCGGCGGCTCGATCTTAACGACCACAGTCTCGCCGAGAACAGCCGCGGCGCGTATCCGATCGACTTCATCCCCAATGCCTCGGCCGAGAATATGGGGCCGGTGCCGCGCAACATCGTGATGCTGACCGCGGACGCGTACGGCGTACTGCCGCCGATCGCCAAGCTGACGCCCGACCAGGCGATGTATCACTTCCTGTCGGGCTATACCGCGCGCGTCGCGGGCACCGAGATCGGCGTGACCGAGCCCGATGCGACCTTCTCGACCTGTTTTGGCGCGCCGTTCATGCCGCGTCATCCGTCGGTCTATGGCAATCTGCTCAAGGAGCGGATCGCCAAGGGCGGGGTGGATTGCTGGCTGGTCAATACCGGCTGGACCGGCGGCAAATACGGGGTCGGCAACCGCATGCCGATCAAGGCGACGCGCGCGCTGCTGAATGCGGCGCTCGATGGGAGCCTGAACGATGCCGAGTTCCGGACGGACCCGAATTTCGGGTTCCAGGTGCCGGTCAGCGTGCCGGGCGTCGACAGCGCGATTCTCGACCCGCGGACTACCTGGGCGGATACGGACGCGTATGATGCGACGGCGGCGAAGCTGGTCGACCTGTTCGTGGAGAATTTCGCTCAGTTCGCCGAGCATGTCGACGAGGGCGTCCGGCAGGCTGCGCCGAAGGTTGGCGAGCCGGCATAAACTCCTCTCCCCCTCGGGGGAGAGGAAGGGGCCCGCACGGGGCAGCTGGGTGGGAAGGTGAGGGCACGGTCCTGCTTGGCGTGCCCTCACCCTCGCCGCTGCGCGGCTTTCCCTCTCCCAAAGGGAGAGGGGTTCACAGAAGCTCGACCATGACTGCGCCGTCGACCACGGCAGTAATCCGGACTTGCGTCCCGACCGCCGCATCATCGCCGCGCGCAGGCCAGCTGCCGTCGCCGACCAGCACGCGGCCGTGCCCGCCGACCAGCGCGGTCTCGACCAACACCACCTGACCTACCAGCCGCGCCGAGCGATCGTTCAGCATCGGGTCGCCGCCCTCGACCGGGTAATCGCGGTACCAGCGCTTGCCGATCAGCACGGTTACGGCGCTCCACACCGCGAACGCCCCGAGTTGCGCGGCCACTGGCAGGTCCGGCAAGACGAACACCGCCGCACCGGTCACCGCGGCGGCGATGGCGAGGAATACGAGGAACACCCCCGGGACTGCGAGTTCGGCAATTCCCAGCACCAGCGCGGCGATTAGCCACGCACCGGCCGCGCTGATCACGTCCATCAGCTTTTCGGAACCTCGGTCGACTTCGACAACTCGAACGGCCCGCGCGGTGTCGGCTTTGGGGAAGGCGGTGACGCGGTTGCATCCCGCAAGGCATCCTTCGCAAGCTCGCCGATCCCGCCGAGCGTGCCCATCAGCTGCGTGGCCTCGACCGGGAACAGGATCGTCTTCGCATTGGGCGAGGTCGCGAACTTGCCGATCGCCTCGACATATTTTTGCGCGATGAAGTAGTTGATCGCCTGCGCGCCACCCTCCTCGATCGCCTGAGACACCGCCCGCGTCGCCGACGCTTCTGCCACGGCAGCACGCTCGCGCGCCTCGGCATCGCGGAACGCCGATTCCTTGCGCCCCTCCGATTCGAGGATGCGCGCCTGCTTCTGCCCTTCGGCGCGCAGGATCTCCGACGCGCGCGACCCTTCCGCATCGAGGATGTTCGCGCGCTTCTCGCGTTCGGCCTTCATCTGCCGGCCCATCGCATTGACGATATCGGCGGGCGGGCGGATGTCCTTGATCTCCACGCGCGTGATCTTCACCCCCCACGGCGTCGTGGCATGATCGACGACGTTGAGCAGCCGCGCGTTGATCTCGTCGCGCTTCGACAGCGTCTCGTCGAGATCCATCGATCCCATGACGGTACGCAGGTTGGTGGTCGTGAGCTGCAACAGCGCCTGGTACAGGTCCGACACCTCGTACGCCGCCTTGGCCGAGTCGAGCACCTGGAAGAACACGACCCCGTCGGTCGAGATCATCGCATTGTCCTTGGTGATGATCTCCTGACCCGGAATGTCGATCACCTGCTCCATCATGTTCACCTTCCGCCCTACGCGGTAGAAGAACGCCGGGTAGAAGTTGAAGCCGGGGCGGGCGACCGTCGTGAAGCGACCGAAATGCTCGATCGTGTAGTGGTAGCCCTGGTGGACGATCTTGATGCTGGTGAAGAGATACAGCAGCACCAGCGCCAGTGCGAGCGCGGCAACGATCAGGCCCATACGTCCATCCCCCATTGTGTATCGCCGGGCTATAGCACGCCGTGCGCGACAGGGCCTAGCCGGACGCGCCCGCTTTGGTTACATGGCGCGCCACCCCACACCCAGGAACGGCAGCTCTCATGGATATCCGCCTCGGCCTCACCTTCGACGACGTCCTCCTGTATCCAGGGGAATCGGACGTGCTGCCAAGCCAGGCCGATA
The DNA here is from genome assembly GCF_003050705.1 of Sphingomonas aurantiaca. Classification (GTDB taxonomy): domain Bacteria; phylum Pseudomonadota; class Alphaproteobacteria; order Sphingomonadales; family Sphingomonadaceae; genus Sphingomonas; species Sphingomonas aurantiaca. The sequence goes on from NZ_QAOG01000006.1 coordinate 131,009, forward strand.
CCCGGACGCAGGTGACGCGCGGCATCGCGCTCAACATCCCGATCCTCTCCTCGGCGATGGACACCGTCACCGAAGCCGACATGGCGATCGTCATGGCGCAGCTCGGCGGCATCGGCGTGCTCCACCGCAACCTCACGATCGAGGAGCAGGTGGTCGCGGTGCGCCAGGTCAAGCGCTTCGAATCGGGGATGGTGGTCAACCCCATCACGATCAAGCCGACCGCGACTCTCGGCGAGGCGCAGGCGCTGATGTCGGGGCACCGGATCAGCGGCATCCCCGTCGTGGAAGCCGACGGCAAGCTCGTCGGCATCCTGACCAACCGCGACGTGCGGTTCGCCGGCAACCCGCAGCAGCCGGTCAGCGAGCTGATGACGCACGAGAACCTCGCCACCGTCTCGACCGAGGTCGGCAAGGAAGAGGCGCGCCGCCTGCTCCACGCGCGACGCATCGAGAAGCTGCTCGTGGTCGACGCGCAGTATCGCTGCGTCGGGCTGATCACCGTCAAGGACATCGAGAAGGCGGTGATGTTCCCTGATGCGACCAAGGACGAGGCTGGCCGCCTGCGCGTGGCGGCGGCGACCACGGTCGGCGACAAGGGTTTCGACCGGACCGAACAACTGGTCGATGCCGGCTGCGACCTGATCGTGATCGACACCGCGCACGGCCACAACCGCGACGTCGGCCGCGCGGTCGAGCGCGTGAAGAAGCTGTCGAACTCGGTGCAGGTCGTCGCAGGCAACGTCGCCACCGGCGAGGCGACCCGCGCATTGATCGGTGCGGGCGCCGACGGGATCAAGGTCGGCATCGGGCCGGGCTCGATCTGCACGACCCGCGTCGTTGCCGGCGTCGGCGTGCCGCAGCTGACCGCGGTGATGGATTGCGCGGAGGCCGGCCACAAGGCGGGCGTACCCGTGATCGCCGACGGCGGCATCCGCACCTCGGGCGACATGGCCAAGGCGCTCGCCGCCGGCGCGTCGACCGTGATGATCGGCTCGCTGCTCGCCGGTACCGACGAGGCGCCGGGCGAGACGTTCCTGTACCAGGGGCGTGCGTACAAGTCGTATCGCGGCATGGGCTCGGTCGGCGCGATGGGCCGCGGCTCGGCGGATCGTTATTTCCAGGGCGACATCAAGGATCAGCTGAAGCTCGTGCCCGAGGGTATCGAGGGGCAGGTCGCGTATAAGGGCCCGGCGAAGGACGTGATTCATCAGCTCGTCGGCGGGATCAAGGCGGCGATGGGCTATACCGGCTCGGCGACGATCCCGGATCTTCAGAAGCGGGCGGAGTTCGTGCAGATCACCGGCGCGGGGCTGATGGAGAGCCATGTCCATGACGTGACGATCACGCGGGAAGCGCCGAACTACCCGACGCGGGGGTGACGCCAGGGGGCAGGCGGGACGGACCCACTCTCCCTCCGTCCTTCTGGCACGCCCCCTCCGTCATCCCGGCGAACGCCGGGACCCATGGGCACGTCGGACCCGGCGATAGCGTTCAATCATCACCCGGATCGCAACCATGGGTCCCGGCGTCCGCCGGGATGACGGGGCAGGGGGGAAGCATCGCGATCCCGGCCTTCCCCCGAAATTATTCCCCGCCTGTGCGCTGGAGAGGCTAGGGGAGGGCATGATGACGCATTCCCCGTACCACGCCTTTCCCGAAACCTCCCCAACCGCGGGAGGCCGCAAGTGACTCCTCCCGCCCGCACGCAGGCCGCGATCGAGCTGCTCGATCAGATCATCGCCGCTGCGCGCGAGTCCGGCGCTGCCGCTGATACGTTGATCGCGCGCTATTTCCAGACGCGGCGTTATGCCGGATCGAAGGACCGCCGCGCCGTGCGCGAGCTCGTCTACGCCGCGATCCGGAAGGCGGGTGACCGGCCTGAGACCGGCCGTGCCGCGATGTTGCTCGTTGCCGATGCCGACGCCGACGTCGCCGCGACCTTCGACGGATCGACGCATGCGCCGGCTCCGATCGGCAAGGACGAGCCGCGCGCGCGTGCCGGTGTCGCGCCGCAGTGGCTGAGCAAAGCGTTGCGCGCATCGGGGCTCGACGGGGCGGCGCTGACCGATCTCGCGGGCCGGGCGACGCTCGATTTGCGCGTCAACACGCTGACCTCCGACCGCGCGACCGTGCTCGCCACGCTGCCTGAGGCCGAGGCGACGCCGCATGCGCCCGACGGGATCCGGCTGCCGACCGGCACCAACGTCGAGGCGCTGCCGCTCTTCAACGAGGGCGCACTGGAAGTGCAGGACGAGGGGAGCCAGATCGTCGGCCTCGCGATGCAGGCCAAGCCCGGCGAGCGGATCGTCGATCTCTGCGCGGGCGCGGGCGGCAAGACGCTGGCGCTTGCCGCGACGATGGAGAACCAGGGCGTGATCCTGGCCTGCGACACCGATCGCAACCGACTGTCGCGTCTCGCGCCGCGCGCGACACGCGCCGGCGCGACGATCGTCGAGAGCCGCCTGCTCAACCCGACTCGCGAGATCGAGGCGCTGAGCGAATGGGCGGGACGCGCCGATGGCGTGCTGGTCGATGCGCCCTGCTCGGGCACGGGTACGTGGCGGCGCAATCCCGAGGCGCGGTGGCGTCTCACCCCCGACCGTGTCTCGCGCCTGCAATCGACGCAGCAACAGGTGCTGTCGGTCGCGGCGACTTTGGTCAAGCCCGGCGGTGCGCTCGTCTATATCGTCTGCTCGCTGCTCGACGCCGAGGGGACCGATCAGGTCAGCTGGTTCCTGAACGCGCATCCCGGCTGGACCATCGAGGCCTTGTCGCTGCCCGCGGGCGCCAAGCACGGCCACGGCGTACGCCTGGAGCCAGGTCGCGACGGCACCGACGGCTTTTTTGTCGCGCGCCTTCGGGCTGCGTGCTAGCCAGCCGACTAATGACCCGCCTGGAGACGATCATGCGTTTTTCGTCCGTTGCCATTGCCGCCGCGCTGACCGTCGTGTGCGTATCGACCTCGCTCAGTGGGCAGCGCCCCGACAGCCAGATCGACGCGCGCTCGATGCAGCTTTTGGCGCAGGGGCGGTCGCTGGTCGCGGCGGGCAATCTCGATGGCGCGACCGACGCGCTGGAGACCTCGGTCGCGGTCGATCCGCGCAATCGGGGTGCGTTCCTGCTGCTCGCGCAGGTGGCGGAGTCGCGCGACCTGCCCGGCAAGGCGATCCGGCTGTACCGCGAGGCGCTGCTGCTCGAGCCCAACGACGTCGCGGCGTTGAAGGGGCAGGGCGAGGCGCTCGTGGCCAAGGGGGCGGTCGTCCGTGCGAAGGACAATCTCGTCAAGATTCGGACGCTGTGCAAGGGTGCGTGTCCTGAGGCGACTCAGCTGGCGGCGGTGATCGCGAAGGGGCCGCCGGTCACGACGGCGCAGGTCGAGAAGACGCCGGTGGCGGCCAAGGACTGAGGTTCGAAACCCCGTTTCCATTCTACCGCCCCGGCGAAGGCCGGGGTCCAATTGGGGGACGGAGCTAGCTGTGGTCGGGGCCAGATTACGGCGACCTTGCCAACTGGGCCCCGGCCTTCGCCGGGGTGGCCCGCTCTAAAGTTTTAGATCCGGGTCCCGGTTAGGACGTAGCGGTTCAACCGACTGCCTTTGCCAGCGCCGTGAAATCCGCCACCGACAGCGTCTCCGCGCGGCGCGTCGCCTCGACGCCGATCCGCTCCAGCGCGTCGAGGGCGCCCGGCACGCCCTTCAGGCTCTGTCGCAGCATCTTGCGCCGCTGGCCGAACGCCGCACCCGTCAAGCGCTCCAGCACCGCGAAGTTCACCCCCTCGGGCGCCTCGACCGGCGTCAGGTGGACGACCGCCGACATCACCTTGGGCGGCGGCGTGAACGCGGAGCGGTGCACGGGCATCGCGATCCGCGCGGTGGAACGCCACTGCGCGAGGACCGCCAGCCGGCCAAAATGATCGTCGTTGGTCTTGGCGACGATCCGCTCGGCGACTTCCTTCTGGAACATCAGCGTGCACGACTGCCACCAGGGCAGCCACGACGTCGACAGCCAGCCGACCAGCAACGCCGTGCCGATATTATACGGCAGGTTCGACACGATGTGCGGCTTGCCTTCGAACAGCGTGCGGGCGTCGATCTCCATCGCGTCGCCCTCGATGACACGCAGCTGTCCCGGATAGGCCTCGCCCAGTTCGGCGAGCGCAGGGATGCAGCGACGGTCGCGCTCGATCGCGGTGACGCGCGCGCCGGCGGCGAGCAGCGCGCGGGTCAGCCCACCGGGGCCGGGGCCCACTTCGAGCACTTCGGCATCCTTGAGATCGCCCGGTACCGCCGCGATGCGCTTGAGCAGCTGCCCGTCGAAGAGAAAGTTCTGCCCGAGCGCCTTGCTCGCGTTCAGGCCATAGCGCGCGATAACCTCGCGCAGCGGGGGAAGGTCCGTCATGCTTGTCCTGTCACGCCTGGGCGGCGGCCAGCGCACGCCGGTCGGCCGCCTCGCCCGCCATCGCGATCGCGGCGATCATCGCGCCGGGTTCGGCAAGGTTCTTGCCCGCGATCGCGAATGCGGTGCCGTGATCGGGCGAGGTCCGCACGATCGGCAGCCCGAGCGTCATGTTGACGCCCTCGTCGAAATGGATCGTCTTGAGTGGCACCAGCGCCTGGTCGTGATAGCAGCACATGACGACGTCATAGGTGGCGCGCGCGCGCGGGTGGAACATCGTGTCGGCCGCGAACGGACCGGTCGCGTCGATACCCTCGTCGCGCAGGATCGCGATTGCGGGCGCGATGATGTCGATCTCCTCGCGGCCGAGCGCGCCTTGCTCGCCCGCATGCGGGTTGAACCCCGCAAAGGCGAGCCGCGGCTTTTCGATCCCGAAGTTCCGCAGCAGCCCCCGCGCGGTCGCGCGGGCCTTGGCGACGATCAGATCGACCGTCAGCAGCGCGGAGACGTCTTTCAACGGCACGTGCGTCGTGATCGGCACGACCTTCAACGACGGCCCGGCAAGCATCATCACCGCATTGTCGCCGGCGACGCCGTAACGTTCGGCGACGAACTCGGTCTGGCCGGGGTGGGTGAAGCCGATCGCGTACAGCTGCGACTTCGAGACGGGGCCGGTCACGAGCGCGCGTGCGGCACCGGTGCGGACCAGGCCGACCGCCAGTTCCAGCGCGTGCAGCGCGCAGCGCGCGCCATCCGGGTCGGGCGACCCGGGGACGATCGCCCCGGCATCGCCGACCGTCAGCACCGGCAACGCGGTGGCGAACGCACCGGCCGCCGCGCTCATGTCCGCGATACGCGCGATCGGTCCCTGCCAGACGCGTTCGATCGCGCGGGCATCGCCGATCGCGACGAACGGCGGCAGGCGATGCGTGACGCGCGCATCCCACGCCTTGGCGATGATCTCGGGCCCGATCCCCGCAGGGTCGCCCATCGATACCGCCAGCGGCTGTGCGCGCGTCATGATCGGATCACCGATATTCGACGACGGCGTCGCGCCGCAGATCGCGCAGCTTCTGCTGGGCGCGCAGGTTGACGCGCTGCTGTTCAAGTTGACCCTGGATCTGCTCCGAATTCGGGAGCGAGCCGCCAGCGGCTTCGTCGCGACCGCACAGCACCAGCGCACGGACGCCCTGCTCGGCGGAGCCGAACGGCGGGCTGGATTCGCCGACCTGGAGCTTCAGCATGACTTCCTGGAGCTGCGGCGGCAGATCGCGGATCCGAACCGTGTCGTTGTCGACCACGTCCGCGCCGATCCCGGCCGCGACCTTCTCGACCGTACCGCAGCCGCGGAGCTCCTGCGTGGCCTTGGCGAACGCCTGGGCGCGTGCCGAGGCCTGCGCCTGATTGGTGTTCGGCGGGAAGCGGAGCGTCAGCTGCTTGAGGCTGAGCTTGGCGTCGCGCGGATCCGCGGTGAGCACCTGGCGCTTGTCGGTAAGATACAGGATCGAATAGCCACCCGCGACCTCGATCGGGCCGGCGACCTGGCCGACCTGCATCGTCGTGGCAGCCTCGGACAGCGGGCCCGGCAGCGTGGCGGCGCGGATCCAGCCTAGATCGCCGCCGACGGCGCGCGTCGACGCTTCGGAAAACTGGCGCGCATAATATTCGAACGGCTGCGCGCCCTTCTGGATCTCCTGCAGGATCTGCTTGGCGTTGGTATAGACCTGCTGGCTGTTCGCCGGCGTCGCCGCGAGGTAGATTTCCTTGAGGTTGAACTCGTCGGTGCCCTTGGCTGCCTGGAGACGGTCGATGATCGACTTGACCTCCTCGTCGCCGACATTGACGAACGGCTCGACGCGGCGACGCAGATAGCGCTGCCAGGCGAGTTCGCCCTCGATCTGGCGCTTGAGCGACCGCTCGGACGAGCCCGACTCGCGCAGATAGGTGCGCATCGCGACGGGCGTGCGGTTGAAGCGCTTCGACACGGCGTCGTAGCTCTGCGTGAGCTCGGCGGGCGTGATCGTGATGTCGGCGGTCTTGGCCTCCTGGATCTGCAGCGTCTCGTCGATTAGCTGGCGCAGCACCTGCAGCTTGAGCCGCTCGCGGTCCTCGGCCGACAGCTTGGCCTCGTTCGCCATCGCCACCAGCGCCACGCGCTGGTCGACGTCGGTGCCCGTGATCACCGTATCGTTGACGATCGCGGTCGGCTTGCGGACGTTAGGATCGAGCTTGCCAAAGATCTGGAGATTGGTCGGGATATCGAGGCCCGTATTGTCAGGCAGGCTCTGATCCTGGACGGTCTGCCCGCCTCCGGCCTGACCGCCTTGCGGGGCGGGGCTCTGCGGCGGGGGGGCGGACTGGGCGATTGCACTTGCCGTCAGCGCGGCCAGAACAACCGCCCCGATCACACGGCCGCCACGCGCCGCCAGTCGAACATCATGCTTCAAGTGTCGGTATCCCATCATCACACGCCAGATCGGTGCCGTCGTTGCTGCGACCGCACCTATCCCGCGTGGGTTGCCCCAGAGTAGCTGAACGCGGGCTTAGCGGCCGAGATTGGTGAAGGCCAGCGTCAACAGGAAGCTGTTGCCCTTCCGCGCGTCGCCGGTGTCGTTGTAGGTGCGCCGCCATGTTCCGCCGAGCCGCAGGCAATCATCCTCATACTGGATGCCCAGCCGGTGGCGGATCGGCGTGAAGCCGTCGCTGCGCGAGAGCGGATCCTCTGCCGTATTGGTCAGATCGACCACGCCCGAGCCGAACGCCGACCAGAATCGCGCAAACTGTACGCGGCCCGCGAGGCGGACCTCCTCGCGGTCGCGCAGATCCTCGATCGACGCGTCGATGTTGCGGTTCAACTTGAGATAGCCGACCAGCACATAGGTCGCGCGCGAGCCGATCGTCGCGTCGAGTTCGTTGCGGCGGATCGCGAAGCCATCCTTGTCGAGCCGGTACCGGTGGACGATCGAGACGAAGTCGCGGAAGCGCAGTTCGCTGCGGCCGACGATGTCGGAGAACCGGTCGCTGAGGCCGGTGCCGTCGGGCAGGATCGTCGGCCGCTTGTCGACACGGTAGCTCTGGCCGACATTGGTCGTGAAGGCGATGCCCGGCAGGTCGAGCGCCCATTCGCCGCCATAGGTGACGCGCGACGAATCCTCGAACCGGTCATAGCCGGCGAAGCGGTTGAGCGAGAACAGGTTGGTGTCGTCGAGATCGACCGCGCGTGAATCCTCGTTGGGCAGCGAGAGGTTGGCGACCTTCGGCGCTGCGACGAACTGGACGCGCGGCGTGAAACGCTGCGTGCCGCCGAGGAACGTGCCGATGAACGGCCATTTCACGTCGACCGCGGCTGCACCGATGACGCGCTGGTGGAAGCCTTCGAGCCCGCGATAGCTGATGTTCGTCGTCGCGAGCGTATCGTTGGTGTTGTACAGGTCGCCGCGCGCGAATGCGGTGAAGGTGACTTCCTGGCCCCAGTTGGTGAAGCGGCGCAGGTCCCATTGCAGGCTGGCGAACGCGCGCTGCGTATCCTGCCCGTCGGTCCGGGTGAGCGCGAGCGTGTTGAGCTGAAGCTGGAACCGGCCGCCGACGAGGCCGTCGTCGAACCGCTTGCGGTAGTCGATCTCGGGCAGCGCGATCGGCTGCTGACCCTGGCTGTCGTTGACGCGCAAGGTCTGCGCGTACCAGCCGCTGATCGACAGATAGCTGGTGTCGTCGATCCGCTCCAGGCTGGCGGTTGTGCGCAGCCGGTCGTCGCGCGAGATGTCGTAGCGGCGCAGGAAGGTGCGGTCGGTCGTCAGGCGGAGCGAACCGCTCGCGCTCCAGTTGGGCGACAATTGATAGCGCGCCATCCCGTCGATATAGCCGCGGAACGCCATGCTCGTATCGGTCGAGACCGCGGTGGTCAGGTCGTCGCTGCGGCGGCTTTCGGTGGCATAGGCACGGACGCTGAACGCGCCCTTCGAGTTGAGCGCGGAATAATCGACCTGCGCCATCGGCAACACGCTGCTGTAGATGTGCGGCGTGATGACCAGCCCCTGGTTGGGGGCGAGCTTCCAGTAATAGGGGACGCTGACTTCGAGGCCGTTGACGCGGCTATAGCCACCGTTCGGCGAGAGCAGGCCGCTGTCGCTGCCGCCGCCGACGGGATTGGAGAATTTGGGCAGCGGCAGGCTGGGCAGCCCGAAGAGGTGCAGCCGCGCGCCCGAATAATAGATGCGCTTGCGTTCGGGGCGGTAGGTGACGCGAACCGCGGTGATCTTCCACGTCGGCTCCTTGGGGCAGCCCGCCGAATTCGTGACGCCGCACGGGGTGTAGGCCGCGCTCTTGAGGTTCACCGTGCCGTCGGCCTCACGCGTGCCCTGCTTGGCCGCCAGCCGGCCGCCCTGCTCGAGCACGACGAGCATGTTGTCGACCACGCCGTCCTTCAACGAATCGGTCAGGTTGATCTCGTCGCCATAGGCGATGTCGCCCTGCGGGTTCGTGACCGCGATGTTGCCGGTCGCGAGCACCTTGCCGGTCTTGCGATTCCACACGACCTTGTCGGCGCGCAGGCGATCGCCTTCGCGGAACATCCGGACTTCGCCGGTGGCGGTCACGACCTCGGTATTGGTGTCGTATTCGAGGCCATTGGCGCTGAACTGCACCTGATCCTCGGCAGGAGCCGCGGTCGGCGCGTTGGCGACGGGCGCGTCGGGTACCGGTGGCGCGACCGGACGGTTCTGGAAATCCTGGGCCTGAGCGGGGGTCGCAGCCAGTCCGGTCGCCAGCGCGAGCGAAAAGGCGCAACCCGTCAAAAGGTCGATACGCAACACGATCCGAACCAACCCCTTTGGCATCGAGCGGCCGTTTGCCGCCATAGTGGCCGCCTATCGCATCACCGGGGCTTCGCTGCAATCTCCGTGCGTTGACCGACCGTGTACCGGGGCCACCTTGCTTTGCCGGCCCTGCGTCATCAACTTAAGGGCTGTATCCGTTCAAACGCTTCCCGAGGGTTCTTCATGCAGATCGTCTTCGCCTCCACCGTCCCCGCCAATGCACCGATCCTCGCCATACTGGTCGCGAAGGACGGCGTGTCGCAGGTGACGTGGACTGCGATCGGTGGCGACGTCGAGGCGATCGCGACGAGGGCGGCCGGCGCGGCGCGCTTCGCCGGCGAGGCGGGCTCGGTCGTCGAGCTGTTCGTGCCCGTCGAGGGCGCAGTCCGCCAGGTGCTGCTGGTCGGCGTCGGCACGGGAGAGAATGCCGACTGGGAGAAGGCCGGGGGTGCGATCACCGCACGCCTGCTGACCTCGGGCGCGACCGCCGTCACGGTGGACCTGTCTGCCGGCGCTAAGCCGACCGCCGAAGTCGCCGCGCGCCTCGCTGCCGCGGCCGCGCAGCGCGCGTGGCGGTACGATACGTACCGCACGAAGCTTGCGGACAAGTCGAAGCCGACGTTGACCGAGATCACCATCGCAGGCGCACCCGAGGGCACCGGTGCCGCCTGGGCCGAGCAGGCCGCGGTTACCGGCGGGCTGGACCTGACGCGCTGGCTGGTCACGTCGCCGCCGAACGTCGTCTATCCCGAAAGCTTCGTCGAGAAGGTGACGAAGGAGGTCGAGGGTCTCGGGCTCGAGATCACCGTGCTCGACGAGGCGCAGATGACCGAGCTCGGCATGGGCTCGCTGCTCGGCGTCAGCCAGGGTTCGCGGCGCGAGGCGCGCATCCTCGCGCTCAAGTGGAACGGGGCAGGGGCCGATGCGCCGACGCTCGCATTCGTCGGCAAGGGCGTGACGTTCGATTCGGGCGGCATCTCGATCAAGCCCGGCGCGGGCATGGAAGACATGAAGTGGGACATGGGCGGCGCCGGCGCGGTCGCGGGCGCGATGAAGGCGATTGCCTCGCGCAAGGCCAAGGCGAACGTGGTCGGCGTGATGGGCCTGGTCGAGAATATGCCCGACGGTGCCGCGCTTCGTCCGAGCGACGTCATCACGTCGATGTCGGGACAGACGATCGAGGTGCTCAATACCGACGCCGAGGGGCGGCTGGTGTTGTGCGATTGCGTCACCTGGGTCCAGCAAGCGCACAAGCCGACGACGATCGTCGATCTCGCCACCCTGACCGGCGCGATGATCGTTGCGCTTGGCACCGAGAATGGCGGCATATTTGCCAATGACGATGCGCTCGCCGACCAGTTGATCGCGGCGGGCAAGGCCACGGGCGACACGCTGTGGCGTTTCCCGCTGTCGCCAGCCTATGACAAGCTGATCGACTCGCCGATCGCCGACATGAAGAACGTCGGGCCGCGCGGTGCCGGCTCGATCACTGCGGCGCAGTTCATCAAGCGCTTCGTCGACGAGGGCGTGAAGTGGGCGCATCTGGACATCGCCGGGATGGTCTGGTCGGATAAGCCGGGCACGAACCACGACAAGGGTGCGACCGGTTACGGCGTGCGTTTGCTCGACCAGTTCGTCGCGGATAATTTCGAGGGCTGAGGCTAGGACGGGGGACTCAATTCCCCCGTCATCCTGACGAAAGTCAGGATCCAGAGTAGCAAGCGATGCGCCCCGTGGCTCTGGATCCTGACTTTCGTCAGGATGACGGAGAACCGCAAAACCAGTGGGAAGTATGCAGGTCGATTTCTACCACCTCACCAGCCCGCTCGATCGCGTTCTCCCGCGGATTGCCGAGCGCGTCGTTTCGACCGGCGGACGCCTGCTGATCGTCGCCGAACCCGAGGCGCAGCGCACCCTGCTCGACCGGCTGCTCTGGTCCTACGCGCCCGAAAGCTTCCTCCCGCATGCGCAGGCGGGTGCTGGCGACGACTCCGTCCAGCCGATCCTCATCGCCGCCGACATCACGCCCGCCAACGCCGCGCGCAACGTCGCGATCGTCGACGGGCAGTGGCGCGACGACGCGCTCGGGTTCGACCGCGCGTTCCACTTCTTCGACGACGAGGCGATCCGCGAGGCCCGCCTCGCCTGGAAAGCCCTTGCCGACCGCGAGGGAGTCGAACGCCGCTACTGGAAGCAGACCGAGTCCGGGAAGTGGGAACAGGCCGCATAGGTTGCTTTAGGACCGATCCGCGCCTAAGCGCCGCGCATCCTATTACCGTCAACACAGGAGCCCGTGACCATCATGGCCGCGAACCGTACCTTTTCGATCATCAAGCCCGACGCAACCCGCCGCAACCTGACCGGTGCGGTCACCAAGATGCTCGAGGAAGCTGGCCTGCGCGTCGTCGCTTCGAAGCGCATCCAGATGACCCGCGAGCAGGCCGAGGGCTTCTACGCAGTCCACAAGGAGCGTCCGTTCTTCGGCGAGCTCGTCTCGTTCATGATCTCGGGCCCCGTCGTCGTCCAGGTTCTCGAAGGCGAGAACGCGATGCAGCGTAACCGCGACATCATGGGCGCCACCAACCCCGCCAACGCAGACGCCGGCACGATCCGCAAGGAACTCGCCGAGTCGATCGAAGCCAATTCGGTACATGGGTCGGATTCGGACGAGAATGCCGAAATCGAGATCGCGTACTTCTTCAAGCCCGAAGAGATCGTCGGCTGATGACCTGGCGGATGCGGCGGGCGGGGCCGGGCGATGCGCCCGCGCTGTCGCTCGTCGCATCCGCCACGTTTCTCGATACCTATGCGTCCGTGCTGACCGGGGCAGATATCGTCGCCCACTGCACGACGAAGAACAGCATCGCCACGTTCGCAGCGTGGCTCGATGATCCCGCGACGATCGTCACCATCGCGGAGCAGGAGCCCGGCCATGCGCCGATCGGCTACACCGTGCTGACCGCGCCGGACTTTCCGATCCCGATCGGCCCCGCCGATATCGAACTCCGCCGCATCTACCTGTTGAAGCAGGCGCACGGCACCGGCCTCGGCGCCGCGTTGATGACCCAGGCGCTGGAGGACGCCGCTGCCGCCAGGCGCAACCGCGTCCTGCTGGGCGTGTGGGAAGGCAACGGGCGCGCTCGCGCCTTTTACGAGCGGCACGAGTTCGCGGTGATCGGCGCGCGCCAGTTCATGGTTGGCACCACGCTCCACGAAGACCCGGTCTACGCGCGATCCGTCTGAGCCGGTCAGACGGCACGCAACCCGCCCAACATGGCACCACCCCGGCGAAGGCCGGGGCCCAGTTGGCAAGGCCGTAGTAACGGCGCGACGTACTCCGTTAGCGACGTTTCCCAACTGGACCCCGGCCTTCGCCGGGGAGGTGCGCCTGGGAGGAGAGGCAGCGACTATGCCGCCGGCTTCTCCCGCGCCCAGATCGCATCAAGCTTCGCCTGGTCGCCCCCACGCTGGCGAACGCGCAAGCCTTCGAGCTTCAGCGCGCGGCCACGCAGCATCCGACCCTCGGTCTTCCAGATCACGTCGTAGATCCCGCTCGCCGACCGAGTCGTGTCACCATCGAAATACTGCACGCTGACCAGCACCGGCAGACGCCCCGCACGATCGTCCGAACCGCCATCCGTCAGCGTCAGCAACGGTGCAGAAAACCACGCCCCCTCGATCACCGGCTCAGCCGGCGGCCGCTGCGGCGAGACGCCGAGCGCACGCGGGAAAGTGATCGTCACATCCTGAAGATCGTGCCGCGCATCCTTGAGCAGCAGCGTGTCGCCGCCATCCTGCACGATCGCCGACAGCTCGATCCGCGAACGTTCGCGCGCCGCGCTCGACTGTGCCGCGATCTTGTCGGCCTCGTCGGCGCGATGTTCGGACCAGTTCGTCCACAGCGTCAGTGCGGCGATCAAGACACCCGCCACCGCCACAACCTCGGCCAGCGTCACCCAGCGGCGGCGCGTCGCGGCGGCCTCGCGGCGTTCTGTCGGGGTTTCGCTGCTCATCGTCCGCCGGCCTCCAGCAGGCGGGCAGGGCCGGCGAGTTCCCAGCTGCGCGCGATCCGGTCCTCGACCAGCGCCCAGTCGGGATCGCCGGTGAGCGTCATGCCGACCCAACCGGATGCGCCGAGATAGGCGGGGCGCGAATAGACGGCGGGGTTCGCCTCGATCAGCATCGCCTGTTCGTCGCTGCCACCGGTCTTCACGCACACCATAGTCAGCCCGTCGCCGTGATGATCGTCGCGAAACTGCGCGAACTGCTTGCCCGCTACGAAGAAGGTCGGCTGGCCGTGCGAGACGGTTTCCTCGGTCTCGGGCAGCGCGAGCGCGGCCGCGCGGACGCGGTCGAGGGGGGACAGATCGGTCATCGCGTCACGAACTCCGCAAGGGTCTTCGGGTACAATGCATGTTCGGCCGCCAGCACGCGCTCCGCAAGCGTATCAGCATCGTCGCCGGCAAGGATCGGGACCTCCGCCTGGCCCAGCACGACTCCGCCATCGAGTTCCTCGGTCACGACATGCACCGAGCAACCGCCGACCGCATCGCCCGCCGCGATCGCCCGACCATGCGTGTCGAGCCCCTTGTACTTGGGCAGCAGCGAGGGATGGATGTTGACGATCTTGTCCCGCCACGCCGCGACGAACCCGTCGGACAGCAACCGCATATAGCCCGCCAGCGCGACTACCTCGACGCCCGCCTCGCGGAGCGCCGCATCGATCGCCGCCTCATAAGCAGGTTTGCCGAGCCCCCTGGGCGACAGCGCAAACGTCGCAAGATCCTGCGACCGTGCCCAGGCAAGCCCCGCCGCGTCGGGCTTGTCCGAGGCGACCAGCGCGATCGCATAGGGGCAATCGGCCGCGCGCGAGGCTTCGACGAGCGCGATCATGTTCGATCCGCGCCCGGAGATGAGCACGCCGACGCGTGTCTTGTCAGCCATGCGTCGCGGTCCAGTCGGCGCGCGCGCTCCACGTGCCGGCCGAGCCGCGGACGGTGCAGCCATGCGCGCCGGTCTCGATCGAGCCGATCGTGAACACCGTCTCGTTCGCGGCTTCGAGCGCGGCGGTCACCGCCTCGGCCTCGTCGGCGCTGACGATCACGACCATGCCGATCCCGCAGTTGAACGTACGCGCCATTTCCTCTGGCTCGATCGCACCCTGCGCCTGCAGGAACGCCATCAGCCGCGACTGCTCCCACGCATCCGCGTCGACGACGGCATGCACGCCCTCGGGCAGCACGCGCGGGATGTTTTCGAGCAGGCCGCCGCCCGTGATGTGCGCGAGGCCCTTGATTCGCCGATCGCGCAGCAGCGGCAACAGGCTCGCGACGTAGATGCGAGTCGGCGCCATCAGATGATCGATCAGCAACCGGTCCTGGTCGAACAGTGCCGGACGATCGAGCTTCCACCCGCGATCCGTCGCCAGCCGGCGAACCAGCGAGAAGCCGTTCGAATGCACCCCCGACGAGGCAAGCCCAAGCATGACGTCGCCCGCTGCGATCTCACGCCCGGTCAGCACGTTGGTCCGCTCGACCGCACCAACGCAGAACCCCGCAAGATCGTAATCGCCGTCCGCATACATGCCCGGCATCTCGGCGGTCTCGCCACCGATCAGCGCGCAGCCGGCGGTCTTGCAGCCCTCTGCGATCGAGGCGACGACGCGCTCGGCGACCGCCGCATCGAGCTTGCCGCTCGCATAATAATCGAGGAAAAACAGCGGCTCGGCACCCTGCACGATCAGGTCGTTGACGCACATCGCGACCAGGTCGACGCCGACGCCGTCATGCCGGTCCCACTCGATCGCCAGCTTCAGCTTGGTGCCGACACCATCGTTCGCCGCCACCAGCAGCGGATCGACGAACCCGGCCGCCTTCAGGTCGAACATGCCGCCGAACCCGCCGAGATCGGCGTCCGCCCCCGGCCGCCGCGTCGAGCGCGCGAGCGGCGCGATCGCGCGCACCAGCGCGTTGCCCGCGGCGATCGAAACGCCCGCCTGGGCGTAGGTGTAAGGGCCCGAAGCGGGGGTGGCGGAGTCTGGCGTATCGGTCATGATCGGTGCTGCTAGCCACATCGCGCTTGGATTTCCACGTCTGCTTCGCCAAAAGGCCCGCGTGATCCGTATTCGTGCCCTTCCCACAGCGCTTGCTGGCGCCGCTCTCCTGTTGAGCGGTGGCGCCGTGCTTGCGCAGATCGAGGGCGGCAGCCGCGGCGCCGCGCCGGTCGACAGCGGCAGCGCCTATGAGGTGAGCGGCGTCACGGTCGATGTTGCCGGCAAGACCGCCGACGCCGCACGCTACGGCGGTTGGCGGCTCGCCCAGCGAAAAGCCTGGGTGCAATTGTCGAAACGCTTGGGCGGCGGCGGTGGCCTCGTCTCCGATGGCACGCTCGATTCGCTCGTGTCCGGGATCGTCGTCGAGAATGAGCAGATCGGCCCACAGCGCTATATCGCGAAACTCGGCGTGTTGTTCGATCGCACCCGCGCCGGGTCGATCCTGGGCATCTCGACCTATGCCGATCGTTCACAGCCGATGCTGGTCATCCCGATCCAGTGGTCGGGCGGCGTCGGCCAGGCGTTCGAGCAGAGCACGCAGTGGCAGCAGGCCTGGGCGCGCTATCGCACCGGCAACAGCAGCATCGATTACGTCCGCCCGTCGGGCTCCGGTCCCGACGCACTGCTGCTCAACGTCGGCCAGACGCAGCGCCCAGGCCGCGGCTGGTGGCGGACGATCCTCGATCAATATGGCGCGAGCGACGTGCTGATGCCCGTCGTGAAGCTTTATCGCCAATGGCCCGGCGGTCCGGTGATCGGCGTGTTCGAAGCGCGTCACGGCCCCGACAACGAACTCATCGGCAGCTTCACGCTGCGGGTCGGCACGTCGGATGGCATCGCGCAACTGCTCGATACCGGCGTGAAGCGGATCGACGATTTGTACCAGCAGGCGCGACGCAACGGGTCGCTGCGCGTCGACTACAGCCTGTCGCCCCCGCCGCCGCCCGAAGCCGCGGTGATCGACGATCTGCCCTCCGACGAGACCGCAGACGCCAATACCGCGGCTTTGACCGGTGGTGAGGGGATTTCGGTTATCGTCCAGTTCGACACGCCGGCTGCAACCGCGGTGTCCTCGACCGAGGCAGCCCTCCGCGCGATCCCCGGCGTCCGCTCGGCCGCGACGACCAGCCTCGCGCTCGGTGGCGTCTCGTTGATGCGCGTCGCCTATGACGGCGATCCGGCGGCGCTGAAGACCGCGCTCGAAGCGCGCGGCTATCAGGTCTTCGGCTCCGGCCAGACGATCCGGATCCGCCGGGTTTCCCAACTTCTTCCGCCGGATCTTCCCGCGGATACCGTGACGACAGGGTGAGCGCGACCAAGATGACTCAAATCGCGCTGCCACTCGGTTGGCCGGCGGACCCTCGCGACGACGCCTTCCTGGTTACCCCCTCCAACTCGCGGGCCGTCCACACGCTCGAACATACCGCGACCTGGCCCGTCATGACCGCCATCCTCATCGGCCCGCGCAAATCGGGCCGCAGCCTACTCGCGCGCATCTTCGCGGCGAAGAGCGGCGGCACGATCATCGACGATGCCGAGCGCGTGCCCGAGACTCAGCTGTTCCACGCCTGGAACCGCGCGCAGGAGGAGCACCGACCGCTCCTCATCGTCGCCGATGCGGCACCGCCCGAATGGAAGGTGAAGCTCCCTGATCTGCGCTCGCGTCTCGCCGCCAGCCCGATCGCGGCGATCGGTGCGCCCGACGACGAGCTCATGCGGCTGTTGCTGGCGCATCTGTTCGAGCGGCGGAGCCTCGATGCGCGGCCCGATCTGGTCGACTGGCTCGCCACCCGAATTGAGCGTAGTCATATTACCGTAACGCGAACCGTCGATGCGCTCGATCAGGAGGCGATGGAACGTCGCAAGCGCTTGTCCATTCCTCTTGCACGAACGACACTCACCGAGGCCGGGCTGATCCTGCGGCCACAGCTTGCCCTGGATCTGCCGCTCTTTACGTCACCATAAGACCCCAAGAGGACCGATGAACCGTCCAGCGCATATCGTCCGCCAAGCGGAAGACGACGACGATCCCATCGGCGCAGAGCCGAACGACCGGTTCTTCAACCGCGAACTCTCCTGGCTGGCGTTCAACCGTCGCGTGCTGGAGGAGGCGTGCAACCCGGCGCATCCGCTGCTCGAGCGGCTCCGCTTCCTGTCGATCTCGGGGTCGAACCTCGACGAGTTCTTCATGGTCCGCGTGGCCGGGCTGAAGGGCCAGCAGACGCAGGACGTCGACCGCCGGTCTGCGGACGGCCTAACCGCAGGCCAGCAGCTGACCGCGATCGTCCGCGAGGCCGATGCGCTGATGGCGAGCCAGCAGGCGGTGTGGGGCGACCTGCGCGTGCTGCTCGACGAGGCGGGGCTGTTCGTCCTGCGCCGCGAGGCGATCGAGGGCGAAGCCGACGAGTGGCTCGAAACGCACTTCCGCGATCAGATCTTCCCGATCCTGACCCCGCAGGCGCTCGACCCCGCGCATCCCTTCCCGTTCATCCCGAACCGCGGGCTTTCGGTGATCTTCGACCTCGTCCGGATCTCGGATAACGAGCCGGTGCGCGAGCTGGTGATGCTCCCGCACACGATGACGCGCTTCGTCCGCCTGCCCGGCGAACCCGCGCGCTACATCGCGATCGAGACGTTGCTCAAGCGCTTCGCCCCCGTTCTGTTCCCCGGCTACGACGTGCTCGCCGCGGCGAGCTTTCGCGTGCTGCGCGACAGCGACATGGAGATCGAGGAGGAGGCAGAGGACCTCGTCCGCTACTTCGCCAACGCGATCAAACGCCGCCGCCGTGGCCGCGTGATCCGCCTGGAACTCGAGACCGGAATTCCCGACGTGCTCGCCGCCGTCCTGAAAGACGAACTCGGCGGCGCGGATGCGATCATCACCGAGAGCGGCAACCTGCTCGGCATCGTCGATCTCGACGGTCTGGTGGACGAGGATCGACCCGATCTCAAATTCCCGCCGTTCACGCCGCGCTTCCCCGAGCGGATCCGCGAATTCGGTGGCGATTGCTTTGCCGCGATCAAGGCCAAGGACATCGTCGTCCACCATCCGTACGAGACGTTCGAGGTGGTGCTCGCCTTCCTGAAACAAGCAGCGAACGACCCCGATGTCGTCGCGATCAAGCAGACGCTCTACCGCGCCGGCAAGCAGCCCGCGGTCATCAACGCGCTCATCACCGCGGCCGAAGCCGGCAAGTCCGTGACCGCGGTCGTCGAGCTGAAGGCGCGCTTTGACGAAGAGCAGAACATGGTCTGGGCCTCCGCGCTGGAGCGTGCGGGCGTGCAGGTGGTGTACGGCTTCATCGACTGGAAGACGCACGCCAAGGTGTCGCTGGTCGTCCGCCGCGAGGGCTCCGCGTTTCGCACCTACTGCCATTTCGGCACGGGCAATTATCACCCGGTCACGGCCAAGATCTATACCGACCTCAGCTTCTTCACCGCGGACGCGGCGGTGGGGCGTGATGCGGCGCAGATGTTCAACTACATCACAGGGTATGTCGAACCAACCGACATGGCGCGTGTCAGCCTCTCGCCGCGCGACCTGCGCCAGAACCTGATGAACCTGATCGACGTCGAGATCGCCAATGCGCGCGCGGGGAAACCTGCGGGCGTCTGGGCGAAGATGAACTCGCTGGTCGACCCCGCGGTGATCGAGAAGCTGTACGAGGCGAGCGGGGCCGGGGTCGAGATCGACCTCATCATCCGCGGCATCTGTTGCCTGCGCCCCGGCGTGCCCGGGCTTTCCGAGACGATCCGCGTCAAGTCGGTGATCGGGCGCTTTCTAGAGCACAGCCGGATCTGGGCATTCGGTAACGGCAAGGCACTGCCCAACGACGGCGCCAAGCTGTTCATCTCGTCGGCCGACTGGATGCCGCGCAACTTCGATCGTCGAGTCGAATATATGCTGCCGATCCTCAACCCGACCGTCCACGACCAGATCCTCGACCAGGTGATGGTCGCGAACCTGATCGACAACGAGCAGAGCTGGGAACTGCAACCCGATGGCGAGTATAATCGCGTCGATCCCGGCGACCGCCCCTTCAACCTGCATCGGTATTTCATGACCAATCCGTCGCTTTCCGGCCGTGGTGCCTCGCTTGCGACCAGCAATGCCGTGCCGACCCTGTCGCTCCGTCGAAAACGATGAGCGTCGCGCACCGCTTGTTCGGCAACGCGCCGCCCAAGGCCGAAACCGATGATCACCCGCGTACGGGGATCATCGACATCGGCTCGAACTCGATCCGCCTGGTCGTGTATCAGGGCCCGCCGCGGCTCCCTGCGATCCGGTTCAACGAAAAGGTACTGGCCGGGCTCGGTCGGGGGCTAGCTGCGACCGGATCGATCGAGAAGTCCGCGCTGAAGACTGCGCGAACTGCGCTGGCGCGGTTTGCGGCCGTCGCGCGCGAGATGGAATGCTCGACGCTCCGCACGGTTGCGACGGCGGCGGTACGCGATGCGAAGAATGGCGGCGAACTCATTGCAACAGCCGAACATCTTGGCCTCAAGGTCGAGACTCTGTCGGGCGAGCAGGAGGCCAGTGCGGCGGGCTATGGCGTGCTGTCCGCGATCCCCGATGCCGACGGCATCGTCGGCGATCTCGGCGGCGGCAGTCTCGAACTTGTCCGCGTCCGGCAGGGGAAGATCGAGGATCGCGTCTCGTTTCCGCTCGGTGTGCTGCGCATAGGTCCGATCCGCGCCAAACGCGGCAAGGTCCTTGAACGGCTCGTCGCCCGCCTCATTCGCGAGGCGGGCTGGACTGCGCGCGGGCAGGGGCTTCCGCTATATCTCGTCGGCGGATCGTGGCGTGCGCTGGCGCGTCTCGACATGGAGCTGTCGGACTATCCGCTACCGATCATCCATCAATATTCGATGACCGCCGCGACGATCACGCGTCTCAGCCGCACGATCCCGCAGCTCTCCAAGCCGCGGCTGAAGGCTATTCCGGGTTTGTCGTCGGGCCGTTCGGCAACGCTTGCCGACGCTGCGGCGCTGCTGGGCGTGCTCATGCGGCAACTCGGCAGCCGGACGACGATCGTCTCCGCCTATGGCCTGCGTGAAGGGCTGCTCTACGAAGATCTGAAGCGCGCGGACCGCACGCTCGATCCGCTGATCGTTGCCGCGCGCGAGGAAGGGCGGCTGCTTGGACGTTTTCCCGAGCATGGCGATCTGCTCGATCGCTGGATCGCACCGCTGTTCGTCGGCGAACCGGCGGCGATGGCGCGGATACGGCACACCGCCTGCCTGCTCGCCGATGTCGGCTGGCGCGCCAATCCGGAGTTCCGCGCGGAACGCGGGGTCGAGGTCGCGCTGCACGGCAACTGGGTCGCGATCGACGCGCCGGGGCGGGGCATGCTGGCACAGGCGCTCTATGCGAGCCTTGGCGGCGATCTTGCGGCGGCCGATCCGGTTGGTCGGCTAGCGTCACCCGCTGCGATAAAAAGCGCGACGGCGTGGGGGCTTGCGATGCGACTTGGCCAGCGGATGAGCGGTGGGCTCGCCGGCCCGCTCCAGCGGTCGCGGCTGACTGATGACGGCTTGACGCTGACGCTGACGCTGCGTCCCGAGGACAAGGGGCTGTATGGCGAAGCGGTCGAACGGCGGCATAACGCGCTGGCCACCGCGCTTGGCCGCAAGGCGCTGCTGACGATCGCGTAAGCGTCGTGCCCTAGTAATCCTCCCCCTGGCGGGGGAGGATTTAGGGGCTCGTCCTCAGGCGCAGGTAAAGCGTTCGATCCGGCCCTTGGCATCGACATAGACGTTCAACCGGTCGACGCGGAAATCCTTCGTCGTCGCGGTGTTTGGCGCGATCCAGCGCAACGTCCGTGCGCCCGATCGCGTCTGCATGACATCGGCCCGCGCATCGCTCGCGCGCTTGCCGACCAGATCGCCGAGCGAGTCCGCATTGCACGCGGTTTCGGTGGGAGCCGCAGCGGGGGTCTCACCGCGCATCTCGACCGGCGTGCACGCCGCGGACCCCAGCAGGGCGGCAACCAGAACGATCTTCATGCGGCATCCTCCGTACGCGTCATCTTGAGCTTTCCGCCGATCACCGCGAAGGCCAAGCGGCCTTCGACCAGATCGAGCGCGTCGCGGCCGAACTGATCGAACCGCCAGCCTTCGAGCATCGGCAACCCGACTCGCACGCCAGCGGCCAGCGCCTCAAGCTCGTCGGTCCGCGCTAGCAATTTCGACGCGACGTCAATGTCTCGCGAGCGGATCTTCAGCAGCAGCTTGAGAAGGTCCGCGACCAGCGACCCCTCCTTGCCGAGCCCGGGCTTGCGATCGTCGCGTGGCGGCAGTTCGTCCTCGCCGAGCGGTTGCGCGCCCTCGATCGCCGCCATCAGCCGGCCGCCAATGTCGTTCCCCGCCCAGCTCGCCGACAGGCCGCGCACCCGGGCGAGATCGGCCTGCTTCTTGGGTGGATGGCCCGCCATGTCGCCGAGCGTCTCGTCCTTGACGATCCGGCCGCGCGGCAGGTCCTTCGCCTGCGCCTCGAGCTCGCGCCACCGCGCGAGCGCCTTCAGTCGTCCGAGCACCTCGGGCTTGCGCCCCGAGATCCGGACTCGCTTCCACGCCAGATCGGGATCGTTCGCATAATTGGCGGTATCGCCAAGCCGCTCCATCTCCTGGTCGAGCCACACGCCGCGGCCGGTCTTGCGGAGCCGCTCGAGCATCTTCGGGAAAATCTTCGACAGATGCGTCACGTCGCCGATCGCATATTCGATCTGCCGCGCATCGAGCGGGCGGCGTGCCCAGTCGGTAAACCGCGCGCCCTTGTCGACTGCGATGCCGAGCCAGCTGTCGACGAGGTTCGAATAGCCGATCTGTTCGCCCTGGCCGAGTGCCATCGCCGCGACCTGTGTGTCGAACAGCGGGAAGGGCGTCTTGCCCGTGAGGTTGTAGACGATCTCGATATCCTGCCCACCGGCATGGACGACCTTCAGCACGTCGTGATTCTCGACGAGCAGATCGAGCAGCGGCTTCAGGTCGATGCCCGGCGCCATCGGGTCGATCGCGGCGGCTTCCTTGTCGTCGGCGATCTGGATGAGGCAGAGCTCCGGGTAATAGGTGCTCTCGCGCATGAATTCGGTGTCGACGCACACATAGTCGGCGTCGGCCATGCGCGCGCACAGATTGGCGAGCGTGGCACTGTCGGAGATAAGCGGGTGGATATGCATGACGTTTCCATAGCGAGGGTCGTCCGGGTTGACAAAGGCGGGTGAGGAAGGGAAGCGCGAGACACCTGTTTATCGTCCGAGAAGACCCATCATGCACGCCTATCGCACCCATAACTGCGCTGCCCTCCGTCCTGAACAGGTCGGCGAGGAGGTCCGCGTGTCGGGCTGGGTCCACAAGAAGCGCGATCATGGCGACCTCGTCTTCATCGATCTGCGCGATCACTACGGCATCACGCAGATCGTCACCGACGTGTCCGGCCCCGTCTTCAAGGTCATCGAAGGCCTGAAGAGCGAGAGCGTCGTCACGATTACCGGCAAGGTCACCGCACGCGCGCCCGAGGCGGTAAACCCGAACCTGCCGACCGGCGGGATCGAGATCCGCGCGACCGCCGCGACCGTCCAGTCGATGGCCGGCGAGCTGCCGATGCCCGTCGCAGGCGAGGCCGAATATCCCGAGGATATCCGCCTGCGCTATCGCTATCTCGACCTGCGTCGCGAGCGACTCCACGCGAACATCATGCTGCGCTCGAAAGTCATCACCTCGCTGCGCAACCGCATGAACGATCAGGGCTTCACCGAATTCCAGACGCCGATCCTGACCGCGTCGTCGCCGGAGGGCGCGCGCGACTATCTGGTGCCGAGCCGCGTGCACCCGGGCAAGTTCTACGCGCTGCCGCAGGCGCCGCAGATGTTCAAGCAGCTGCTGATGGTGGCGGGCTTCGACCGCTATTTCCAGATCGCCCCCTGCTTCCGCGACGAGGACGCGCGCGCCGATCGTTCGCCGGGTGAGTTCTACCAGCTCGATTTCGAGATGAGCTTCGTCACGCAGGACGACGTGTTCAACGCGATCGAGCCCGTCCTCCACGGCGTGTTCGAGGAGTTCGCCGACTGGCAGGGTAAGGGACGTCAGGTCTCGGCATTGCCGTTCAAGCGGATCCCCTACCGCGAATCGATGCTGAAATACGGCAGCGACAAGCCCGATCTGCGCAACCCGATCCTGATCCACGACGTCGGCCATCATTTCGTCGATTCGGGCTTCGGGCTGTTCGCCGGGATCGTCGCGGGCGGTGACGTCGTCCGCGCGATCCCCGCACCGAACACCGCCGAAAAGAGCCGCAAGTTCTTTACCGACATGAACGACTGGGCGCGCGCCGAAGGTCATGCGGGTCTCGGCTACATCACGCAGAAGAACGGTGAGCTGGGCGGTCCGATCGCCAAGAACCACGGCGAGGAAGCGACCCGCAAACTCATCGCTGAGATGGGCCTCGGCCCGAACGACGGCATCTTCTTTGCCGCCGGCAAGGAACTCGCCGCCGCCAAGCTCGCCGGTGCCGCGCGTGCGCGGATCGGCGCGGACCTCGGCCTGATCGACGAGAACCGGTTCGAGTTCTGCTGGATCGTCGACTTCCCGATGTTCGAATATGACGAGGACGCCAAGAAGGTCGATTTCAGCCACAACCCGTTCTCGATGCCGCAGGGCGAGATGGACGCGCTGGAAAACAAGGACCCGCTCGATATCCTGGCGTACCAGTACGACATCGTCTGCAACGGCGTCGAACTGTCATCGGGCGCGATCCGGAACCACCGTCCGGAGATCATGTACAAGGCGTTCGAGATCGCGGGCTACACGCAGGCCGATGTCGACACGAACTTTGCGGGCATGATCAACGCGTTCAAGGTCGGCGCACCCCCGCATGGCGGCTCGGCACCCGGCATCGACCGGATGGTAATGCTGCTCGCGGGCGAGCCGAACATCCGCGAAGTCGTGCTGTTCCCGATGAACCAGAAGGCCGAGGATCTGATGATGGGCGCGCCGAGCCCGGTCAGCGCCAAGCAGCTGAAGGAACTCAACATCCGCCTGACCGTCGATGGTCCGAAGGATGCGACCAAGACGGTCGCACCCAACGCAGGATAATCGAAGCGAGTGACGGAGCGCAGCGCATGACGATACATCTCGACGACTACGAAGCCGGCGACTCGTATGACGGCAAGTACAAGCATGACCTTGCTGCGCTCCAGAAGCGGCTGGAGCATATCCAAGTCGCGCATATCGTCGGCGGTACGCGCGCGATCGTCATGTTCGAGGGTTGGGACGCGGCGGGCAAGGGCGGTATCATCCAGCGCCTGTCCGCCGAATGGGACCCCCGCAACTACAAGGTGTGGCCGATCTCGGCGCCCACCGCGGACGAGAAGGCGCATCATTTCCTGTGGCGCTTCTGGAACCGTCTGCCGGCGGACGGCCATATCGCGGTGTTCGATCGCAGTTGGTATGGTCGTGTGCTGGTGGAACGCGTCGAAGGGTTTGCGAGCGAGGCCGAATGGCGCCACGGCTATGACGAGATCAACGCGTTCGAAGCGCAACAGGTCGAGAGCGGCACGACGCTGATCAAGCTGTTCGTCCACACGACGCAGAAGGAACAGGACCGGCGCCTCAAGGCGCGGCTCGACGATCCGTGGAAGCACTGGAAGACCGGGCTCGACGATTATCACAACCGATCGCGGCGGAAGGACTATCTGGAGGCGATGGCGGAAATGTTCGCGCGCACCGATACCGCGACCGCGCCGTGGACCGTCATCGACGGCAACGACAAGAAGGCGGCCCGGATCGCAGCACTGACGCTGATCGCGGACCGCCTCGAAGCCGGCGTATCGATGGTGCCGCCACCGCTCGACCCGAAGGTCAAGCGCGTGGCGGAGAAGGCGTTAGGACTTCGCTGACCCGTTAGGCTTTCGCGGATTTGGCCTCTGGTGCATCGGCCTGGATGAACTCGTCGTCCGCGTTGAGCAGCAGCATCTGGCCCTTGTCGATGCCGAAATACGCGCCGCGGAGCGCCAGCGTACCGGCAGCCTCGGCCCTTCTGACGAACGGGAAGGTGCGGAGATTGGCGATCGAGGTGCGGACGGACTCGAGTTCCATCTCGCGACCGGCCTGGTCGCTGTCGCCATACTTGGCGATGACCTTCTCGCGCGCGCCGTCGAGCAGGCTGACCCAGTCGGACACGAAACCGCCGGCACCATGGTCCGCGTCGGCAAAGGCCTGCGTCAGCGCGGCCTTGCAGCCACCGCACTTCTCATGGCCCATCACGACGATCTCTTCGACCTTCAGCTGCGTGACGGCGAACTCGATCGCCGCCGACACGCCGTGATGGCCGCCACCGGTCTCGTAGGGCGGCACCAGGTTGGCGACGTTGCGGACGACGAACACTTCGCCGGGCAGCGTATCGAAGATCTGCGCCGGTTCGACGCGGCTGTCCGAGCAGGCGATGATCATCACCTTCGGGCTCTGGCCGTCCTGAAGCTCCTTCCAGCGCTCGCGCTGCTGCTCCCAGGGGCCGTCCTTGAAGCGGTGATAGCCTTCGATCATTTCCGGAAAGTGAGTGGGCACGGTTAGCCTTTCATGGACGATTGCATTGCAACATGACAAACTTGTCATGTTGCAACTGGTTCCCGGAGAAGTTTTTATCCTCGGCGAACGGTGATTCCAAGCCGACGACGCGATCGGCTGCCATTGTCTCAAGGGCAGGGCGGGGCTATCTGGCGTCCATGAACGACATGACCCCGATGGCTGCGCCGGTTCGTGCGCGCAAGCCCGACTGGATCCGCGTCAAGGCGCCGACCTCCGCTGGCTTTGCAAAGACCCGCGAGCTGATGCGATCCAAAAGCCTCACGACGGTGTGCGAAGAGGCGGCATGCCCTAACATCGGTGAATGCTGGTCGAAGAAGCATGCGACGGTCATGATCCTCGGCGATACCTGCACGCGGGCGTGCGCGTTCTGCAACGTGAAGACGGGCATGCCGCGCGCGGTCGACCGGATGGAGCCGCAGAACGTTGCCGATGCGGCCGCGCAGATGGGGCTCAACCACATCGTCATCACCTCGGTCGATCGCGACGATCTTCCCGATGGCGGTGCGTCGCAGTTCGTCAAGGTCATCCAGGCGATCCGCGCGTCGAACCCCACGACGACGATCGAGATCCTGACGCCCGACTTCCGCAACAAGGCGCAGGCCGCGATCGAGTCGATCGTCGAGGCGCGCCCGGACGTCTACAACCACAACCTAGAGACGGTGCCGCGGCTCTATCCGACGATACGCCCGGGCGCGCGCTATTATGCGTCGCTGCGGCTGCTGGAGAGCGTGAAGCGTCACGACCCGTCGATCTTCACCAAGTCGGGCGTGATGCTGGGGCTCGGCGAGGAGCGCCTTGAGATCCATCAGGTGATGGACGACATGCGCTGCGCCGACATCGATTTCCTGACGATGGGCCAGTATCTCCAGCCGACGCCGCGTCATGCGAAGGTCGCCGAGTTCGTGCCGCCCAAGGCGTTCGACGCCTATGCCTCGATCGCGCGCGCGAAGGGCTTCCTGCTGGTTGCCTCGTCGCCGCTGACCCGGTCGAGCTATCACGCCGGCGACGATTTCGAGCAGTTGCGTGCCAATCGCGACGCGAAGCTGGGCGTCGTGCGCATCTGATGCCGAAGCATTCGGAAACGCGTCATTTGCCGTATACGCCCGAGCAGATGTTCGACCTGGTGGCCGATGTCGGCCGCTACGCCGAATTCCTGCCCTGGGTCAGCGCAATGCGGGTGCGCTCGAACAGCGAAACCGAGACGCTCGCCGACATGATCGTCGGCTTCAAGGGCCTGCGCGAGACGTTCACGTCGCGCGTCCAGAAGGTCCGGCCGAGCGAACTCACCGTCGATTATGTCGATGGTCCGCTCAAATATCTGCGCAACGAGTGGCATTTCCGGCCCGAGCCGCAGGGCTGCGCGGTCGATTTCACCGTCGACTTCGCGTTCAAGAACCGGATGTTCGAGATGATCGCCGGGCAGGTGTTCGGCGCGGCGCTGCGCAAGATGATCGGCGCGTTCGAGACGCGCGCCGCCGAACTTTACGGCGTTGATGCGTCGGGCAGCAAGAGTTCGAGCGCGCACAGCGCGGCCTGAAGGCGGATTCCGCCACGGCCCAGGTCGCCGAAATCCTTGCGATCGGCATGGACGTCGGACGGGTCCCCGCCCTTTTCCGCGCGGCCGAACACGACCGTCCCGACCGGTTTCTTGAGCGATCCGCCACCGGGGCCGGCGACACCGGTGATCGCGACGGCGATATCTGCGCCGGACTGTTTGAGCGCGGCCTGCGCCATGCTCCAGGCGACCGCGATCGACACCGCGCCGAACGTGTCGAGCACGTCCGAGCTGATCTTCAGCATGCCGAGCTTGGCGTCGTTCGAATAGGTGACGAAGCCGACTTCGAACACGTCCGACGATCCGGGGATCTCGGTGAGCGCCGCGGCGACCAGCCCGCCGGTGCAGCTCTCGGCGACCGCGACGCGGCGCCCGATCGCGCGGTTCTGGTCGATGACCTTGCGCGCGGCTTCGACCAGTTCGGCGGGAAGGATGGTATCCATCAGCGAGTCTCCACCGGGCACAAAGGCAGTGAGGCGACCGAAATAGCACCCCCGCGCGCCTTTTGCGATTTGAGGTAGCGTAGCGTCTCGACGACGATCCCAGCCGTGTTGCGCGGGGGCAGCGGTTCGAGCAGCGTGACGAGCCGGTCGATCGTCGCGCAATCGCGCAGCGCGATCCGGCCGACGATCTGCGGCACGAGCAACGTCGTCAGTAGCGGGCGCGCGAAGTCCGAATCGAGCAGCGCATCGACAGCAGGGTCGCTGAGCTTAACGATCGCTGCGCGCGCCGCCGGCCATGCGCGCTCGGCTTCGGTCTCGTAGCGTCCGATCAGCGCGCTCGATTGGCGCCGGATCAGGCTGGCCGAGGGGAGCTGCGCGGCACAGACGCGGCCCGTCTCGCGGATGATGTCGGGCATCGCGACCAAGGTCAGCGATTCGGCCTCGGGGCCGGTGATGCAGCGTGGTTGCGCCACTGCGGGACTGGCGAGGAGGGCGATCGCGACGAACGCGGCGGTGATCTTCATGCCGGCGCACCGGGGACGCGGACGGTCGCGACCGCCTGCGCGGCGATTCCCTCGCCGCGTCCGGTGAAGCCGAGTCGCTCGGTCGTGGTCGCCTTGACGCTGACTCGGTCGAGCGTGAGCCCGAGCAGGTCGGCGATCCGTGCGGTCATCGCCGCGCGGTGCGGGCCGATCTTGGGCGCCTCGCACATGATCGTGAGG
Source organism: Sphingomonas aurantiaca (assembly GCF_003050705.1). Lineage (GTDB taxonomy): Bacteria > Pseudomonadota > Alphaproteobacteria > Sphingomonadales > Sphingomonadaceae > Sphingomonas > Sphingomonas aurantiaca. Next base: position 159,573 of record NZ_QAOG01000006.1, read on the forward strand.
TCGACGAAATCGATCCGGCCGCGCTTCTCGGCGATCAGCTTGGCCGCGTGCTGGAGGAACTGGCCCGAGTCGGCGCCCTTCCACTGCGGATCGCTCGGCGGGAAATGCGTGCCGATATCGCCTGCCGCGATCGTGCCGAGCAGCGCGTCGGTCAGCGCATGGAGCGCGACGTCGGCGTCGCTATGACCCGACAGGCCCTTGTCATGCGGGATCAGGATGCCGCAGAGCCAGAGCTCTTCGCCGGTTTCGAGCCGGTGGACGTCGAAGCCCATCGCAGTGCGGGTCTCGTACGAGCTATTGGCGGCGACTCGCGCTTCGGCGGCCGCGAAATCTTCGGGGTGGGTGACTTTCTCGAGCATCGCCGAGCCCTGCACCAACGCGACGCCGACGCCAAGCCGTCGCACCATCTGCGCGTCGTCGGTCGCCTCTTCGTCCGCGGGCCAGACCGCATGGGCGGCGCGCAAGGCTTCGACGGCAAACGCCTGGGGAGTCTGCACGCGGTTGAGGTCCGAGCGTGGCACGATGTCGCCGAGCAGGACGCTGCCGCGCGCGAGCGTGTCGGTCACCGGGAGGACGGGAATGGCCGCATCCCTGGTCTTCAGGGCGGCGACGAGCGAATCGATGACGGCGGCAGAGAGGAAGGGGCGGGCCGCGTCGTGGACCAGCACGTGAGTCGCCTCGCCGGCCGCTGCGACGCCGTTCGCGACCGACTCGCGGCGTGTGGCACCGCCGACGACGATCGTCGCGTCGCAGTCGAGTGCTTCGATCGCCATCCTCTGCTGTCCGGCAGCCACCACGACGATCGTCTCGGCGATCGCCGGGTGCGCGGCGAACGCGTCATGGGAATAGGCGATCATCGGTCGTCCGCCGATGCGTGCATATTGCTTGGGAACCGCGCCCCCGGCGCGCACGCCGGTTCCGGCGGCGACGATGATCGCGACGATACGCTGTCCGTGTGCCATCCCCGCGACCTAGCGGTTCATCCCGGCACTCGCCAGTCTTGCGGCACACCGCAGGGTGGGGTAGGGGGATGCCTCTTTTTCAGGCACATTCATGCGTAACTTGACCCCCATCCAGATCGGTCCCGTCCGGATCGAAAGCCCCGTCGTGCTCGCGCCGATGACCGGCGTCACCGACATGCCGTTCCGCACGCTGGTGCGGCGTTATGGCTCGGGCCTCAACGTGACCGAAATGGTCGCGAGCCAAGCGGCGATCCGCGAGACGCGCCAGTCGCTGCAGAAGGCGGCGTGGGACCGGCTCGAGGAACCGGTGTCGATGCAGCTCATCGGCTGCACGCCGTACGAGATGGGCGAGGCGGCCAAGCTCAGCCAGGATCGCGGCGCGGCAATCATCGACATCAATATGGGCTGTCCGGTGCGCAAGGTCGTCAATGGCGATGCGGGGTCGGCGCTGATGCGCGACACCAAGCTCGCCAGCGCGATCATTGAGGCGACCGTGAAGGCGGTCGACGTCCCCGTGACTCTGAAAATGCGGATGGGCTGGTGCCACGACAGCCTCAACGCGCCCGATCTCGCGCGGATCGCCGAGGACCTCGGCATCAAGTTGATCACTGTTCATGGCCGCACGCGCAACCAGATGTACAAGGGCAATGCGGACTGGGGCTTTGTCCGCAAGGTCAAGGACGCGGTGAGCGTTCCGGTGATCGTAAACGGCGACATCTGCACGATCGAGGACGCCGAGGCGGCGATGGACCAGTCGGGCGCGGACGGGCTGATGATCGGTCGCGGCGCCTATGGCCGGCCCTGGGTGCTGGGACAGGTGATGGAGTGGTTCGCCACCGGCCGCCGCATCGAGGATCCGTCGATCACCGAGCAATATGATGCGATCGCCGGCCATTACGAGGCGATGCTTGAGCATTACGGGGCCGAGACCGGGGTCAACATGGCGCGCAAGCACATCGGTTGGTACACCAAGGGGCTCCCCGGTTCGGCCGAGTTCCGCAACAAGGTGAACCAGATCCCCGATCCCAAGCAGGTCAAGGCGATGCTGGCCGAGTTCTACGCTCCCTGGCGCGATCTTGCTGCCGCCTGACGCGCGTTCTCGTCTGCGGCCTGGCTTTGCGGAACTGTTCTCCGCTCTGCCGGTCGCGGTCGTCGTCGTCGATCCCGACCACCGCGTTGCGCACGCCAATGCGCTCGCCGAGCAACTGCTGAACCTCTCCGAGCGGCTCATGATCGGCCAGCCGCTCGACGCGATCATCCCGTCGCCCGACGATCCCCGCAACCGCGACGGTCACGGCCTGGCGGTGTACGACACCGAGATGTCGACCGCGCGCGGCGTCAAGATCCGCGTCGACTTCGCCGAGACGCAGATTGCCGATTATCCGGGCTGGCGTGCGATCACGCTTCACGCCGCCGCAACCTCGCGCCGTCTCGGCCATTCCGCGGACCGCGCAGCCGGAGCGAGGGCGGCCGTCGGGGCCGCGGCCATGCTCGCGCACGAAATCAAGAACCCGCTGTCGGGCATCCGCGGTGCGGCGCAGTTGCTCGGCGCGGGCGAACTCACGACGCTGATCGTGACCGAGGTCGACCGGATCGCCGCGCTGATCGACCGGATGCAGGATTTCAGCGATACCCGTCCGCTGCCGCTCGCCAGCGAGAATATCTATCCGCTGCTCGGCCATGCGCGCCGGCTTGCGCTTGCCGGGTTCGCGCGCGGCATTTCGATCGAGGAGCGCTTCGATCCGTCGCTGCCGCCCGCGCAGATCAACCGCGATGCGCTGCTGCAGATCGTCATAAACCTGCTCAAGAACGCGCGCGAAGCCGTTCGAAACGAACGCGAACCGCGCATCGTCCTGACCACCGCCTACCGTCACGGCATCACCGTCAGCGCGGGGCCCGGCAAACCCCGTCTGCCGCTGCCGATCGAGATCTGCATCTTCGACAATGGTCCGGGTGCACCTGCCGACATCGCCGATCACCTGTTCGATCCGTTCGTCTCCGGCCGTCGCGAAGGGCAGGGGCTGGGCCTCGCGCTTGTTGACAAGCTGACCCGCGACATGGGCGGAATCGTCCAATACGCCAGAGAAGGTACGCCCGAAATGACCGTCCTGCGCCTGCTGCTCCCGCGAGCCGCGTCATGAGCACGGTCCTGGTCGTCGACGACGATGCCGCGATCCGCACCGTCGTCGCGCAGGCGTTGCGCCGTGCCGGGCATGACGTCACCTCGGCGGACAGCATTGCGCAGCTCGAACGCGCCCTGGCCGTCTCGCTTCCCGACGTGATCGTCACCGACGTCGTCCTGCCCGATGGCGACGGGATCGATCACGTCCGCAGCGTTGCCGCGCGCTTTCCGCTGCTGCCGATCATCGTCCTGTCTGCGCAGAACACGCTGACCACCGCGGTCCGCGCGGCCGAGGTCGGCGCGTATGAATATCTGCCCAAGCCGTTCGACCTCGACGTGCTGACCCGCGCGGTCGCCGGTGCGCTCGCGCGCGGCGGGATGATTGGCGAGGATGCGCTCGCCGACGAGGATCGGGCCTTGCCGCTGATCGGCCGGTCGGCGGCGATGCAGGACGTGTACCGGATCATCGCGCGCGTCGTTTCGAACGACCTGACCGTGCTGATCTCGGGCGAATCGGGTACCGGCAAGGAACTCGTCGCGCGCGCGATCCATGATCTGGGGCCGCGCAATGCCGCGCCGTTCGTCGCCATCAACATGGCCGCGATCCCGCGCGAACTGATCGAGGCCGACCTGTTCGGGCATGAGCGCGGCGCATTCACCGGCGCCGCGACGCGTAACGCAGGTCGTTTCGAACAGGCGGCGGGCGGCACGTTGTTTCTCGACGAGATCGGCGACATGCCGATGGAGGCGCAGACCCGGCTCCTCCGCGTGCTCCAGTCGGGCGAATTCACCAGCGTGGGTGGTGCGCGGACGATCCGCGTCGACGTCCGCATCGTCGCCGCGACCAATCGCGATCTGAACGCGCAGGTCGCGGCGGGGCAGTTTCGCGAAGACTTGTTCTACCGTCTCAACGTCGTGCCAATCGCGCTGCCGGCGTTGCGTGAGCGGCGCCAGGACATTGCGCTGCTCGCGCGGCATTTCCTCGACCATGCCGCGATCCAGGGGCTGCCACGTCGGCAACTCGGCAGCGACGCGCTCACCGAACTCGGCGCGCATGACTGGCCAGGCAACGTCCGCGAACTCGAGAATCTGATGCGACGGCTGGCGGTGCTCGCGCGCGACGAGGTGATCGGCGCCGACGCGATCCGGGCGATGATCGGGACGCAGGCGATCATCGGCGAACCGGTCGATATCGAGATCGGCCATGCGGTCCGCGCGATGATCGAACGGATCGCGCGCGACAATCCCGCCGCGCTCGACGACGGCACGCTGTACGACCGCGTCATCGGCGAGGTCGAACGCCCGCTGATCGAGGCGATGCTGGCGCGCCACGGCCAGAACCAGCTCCGCGCCGCGCGCGCGATGGGGATCAACCGCAACACGCTGCGCAAGCGACTGGATACGCTGGGCATCGATATCGGCGGCACCGCGCTAGACGGTGATCGCGCGGAAGAACGAGAACGACGCTAATTCTGTCATTATGTGGTTTCCCGGCAACGGTTGACGTTGTATCGGGGCAACGATGATCGCTTCCGCGACGCTACCGATGGATGATGACGGGCCCGCGCACCGGTTCGCGGTGACGCCTGCGGTAGAGGGACTGGTGCTTGCGATCGCCGTGGCGATCGGCGTCGCGAGCTATTTCATCATTACCGGCACCGATGCACCGCAGCGGCTGCTCGCCCCGCCGCTGGTCGCGCTGCTGCTGGTGGCCAATCTCGTTCCCGGCATCGCGCTGCTGATGCTGCTCGGCCGGCGCGTCGCGATGCGGCGCGCGGCGCGGTCGCCGGTCGGCGGCGGTGGGCGGCTCCACGTCAGGCTCGTCGCGCTCTTTTCGATCGTCGCCGCGGTGCCGATGTTGCTGGTGACGATCTTCGCGTCGCTGCTGTTCCAATATGGCGTCCAGTTCTGGTACTCAGACCAGGCACGCGGGATGCTCGAGAACGCCACCGCGCTCGCACAATCCTCCTATGCGCGCCAGCTCAGCCGGTGGGAGGAGGCAACCGTGACGATGGCCGCCGACATGTCGGGCTATCTGCGCGAGAAGTCGCTCGAGAGCCCCGATTTCTCCGGCTATTTCCTCCAGCAGGTCTATTATCGCAGCCTGTCCGAGGCGGCGTTGTTCAAGGTCACGCCGCAGAACGAGATCCAGACCTTTGCGGTGGTCGACCCCTACAAGATCGATTTCGCACGCCAGGTCACCCCCCAGTCGATCGCCCAGCTGCGCGCAGGCAAGTCGGCGGTGGTCGCGGTCACCGGCGACCGGATCCAGACGATCACGTTGCTCCCCGGGTCGGACGAGCTGTTCCTCTATGCCGGCCGCGTTGAGGATACCAAGCTGCTGTCCGGCCAGACGATCCGCGCGAACGAGGTGCTGACGAGCTACCGCTCGCTGCTCGCGCGATCGCGGAGCTTGCAGCTGCGGTTCAATGCCGCGTTGCTGGTGATCTCGTTGCTGATCGTCGGCGTGGCGGTGTGGATCGCGCTCGCGGTGGCCGACCGGCTCGTCCGGCCCGTCGGCGAACTCGTCGATGCCGCACGGCGTGTCGCCGGGGGCGACCTGACCGCGCGCGTTCCCGATCCGCGCAGCCGCGACGAGGTCGGCACGCTCGCCAACGCGTTCAACCAGATGACCGGCCAGCTCGAGGCGCAGAACACCGATCTCGTCACTGCGAACGGCCAGCTCGAGAATCGTCGCGCGCTGATCGAGGCGGTGATGGCGGGCGTTTCGGCGGGCGTCGTGGCGACGGGGCGCGAGCGGCGGATCACGATCGCCAACGAGTCCGCGGTGGCGTTGCTCGGTACCGATGCCGGCGGGCTGGTCGGGCGCAAGCTGGTCGATGTGGCGCCCGAGCTCGATGCGATGCTCGACGGCGGTGACCGCGAGGCGATCGTCGAGGTCGGGCAGGGCGGTGACGTCCGCACGCTGGCAGTGCGTATCGCGCGTCCCGCGACCGGACCGATCCTCACCTTCGACGACATCACGCAGCAATTGCTCGATCAGCGGCGCGCTGCCTGGTCCGACGTAGCCCGGCGGATCGCGCACGAGATCAAGAACCCGCTGACGCCGATCCAGCTCGCCGCCGAGCGCCTGCAACGCCGCTATGGCGCTAAGGCCGAGATGCAGGATGGGACGTTCTCGCGGCTGACCGACACGATCATCCGCCAGGTTGGCGACTTGCGCCGGATGGTCGACGAATTTTCCTCGTTCGCGCGGATGCCCAAGCCCGTCTTCCGCGAGGAATCGCTCGTCGACGCCGCCCGTCAGGCGCTTTTCCTGCACGAGGTGGCGCATCCCGCGATCGGCTTCCATCTCGCCAATGACGATCCCGCGCTGGCGCTGGTCTGCGACCGCCGCCAGATCGGCCAGGCGTTGACGAACATCGTGAAGAACGCGGTCGAAGCTATTGATACGAAGGGCGAACCCGGTGGTTCGGTAACCATGACGCTCAGCCAAGAGCCGGGCCGCAGCGTGACGATCGCGGTGGCGGACACCGGCGTGGGCCTGCCCGCCGATCGCGATCGGATCATGGAGCCCTATGTCACGACGCGGGCGCGCGGCACCGGCCTCGGGCTTGCCATCGTCAAGAAGATCATTGAGGAACATTGCGGCACGATCGGGTTCTCCGATCGGCCGGGTGGCGGCACGATCGTCACGATGATCTTCGATACCAGGGCCTTGGCCGCACTCGACCAAGGCGGACTGGACCAGGGGGGGCTCGACTCACGAGGGGCGCTCGCCGAGGGGGCAGGGGACGGCCAACTCGCCACCATGACTCGCAACCGGACATGATTTGATGGCGCTCGATATTCTCGTCGTGGACGACGAACGTGACATTCGCGAACTGGTCGCCGGCGTCCTTGAGGACGAAGGTTATGCCACGCGCGACGCTGGCGACAGCGATTCCGCGCTTGAGGCGATCGCCGCCCGGCGTCCATCGCTCGTGCTGCTCGACGTCTGGCTGCAGGGCTCGCGGCTCGACGGGCTCGAACTGCTCGACGAGATCAAGCGACGCGATCCCTCGATCCCGGTGCTGGTCATCTCGGGTCACGGCAATCTCGACACCGCGGTCGCCGCGATCCGGCGCGGTGCGTCCGATTTCATCGAAAAGCCGTTCGAGGCCGAGCGACTGCTGCTGATGGTGGCGCGCGCGACCGAGACCGAACGGCTGCGGCGCGAGGTCGCGACCCTGCGGGCGACGGTCGGTCGCGAAACCGACCTGACCGGCAGCTCGGGCGCGATCAACGGCGTCCGCGCGACGCTCAAGCGTGTCGCGGCGACCGGCAGCCGCGTGCTCGTCATGGGCGGTGCCGGGGTCGGCAAGGAGGTCGCCGCGCGGCTGCTCCATGGCTGGAGCCTGCGGACCGACGCGCCGTTCATCGTGGTCAGCGCCGCGCGGATGACGCCCGAGCGAGTCGACGAGGAGCTGTTCGGGGTCGAGGAGGCGGGCGATCTCGTCCGTCCCGGCCTGTTCGAGCAGGCGCATGGCGGCACGCTGTTCCTCGACGAGATCGCCGACATGCCGATCACGACGCAGGCGCGGATCCTGCGCGCGCTGACCGACCAGAGCTTTACGCGCGTCGGGGGCACGCGCGTCGTGAAGGTCGACGTGCGAGTCGTCTCGGCGACCGCGCGCGACCTGGTGTTCGAGATTTCCGAGGGGCGGTTCCGCGAGGATCTCTATTATCGGCTCAACGTCGTCCCAGTGACGATCCCGCCGCTCTCCGACCGCCGCGAGGATATCCCCGCGCTGGTCCAGCATTTCATCGCGCACTACGCGTCCGAACGCCGCGTGCCGACGCCGGAGATCGCGCCCGACGCGATGGTCGCGCTGCAATCCTATGACTGGCCCGGCAATGTCCGCCAGCTCCGCAACGTGGTGGAGCGGACGATCATCCTCGCGCCGGGCGACCGGATCGGCCGGATCGATATCGATCTGTTGCCCGCCGAGGTGCTCGGCGATCAGGGCGATATGGGCGCCGCGGGCGGCACCGCGATCATGGGCTCGCCGTTGCGCGAGGCGCGCGAGACGTTCGAACGCGAATATCTCCGCGTCCAGATCCGCCGTTTCTCGGGCAATATCTCGCGGACGGCGAGCTTCATCGGCATGGAGCGCTCGGCACTGCACCGTAAGCTGAAGCTGCTCGGGATCACCGAAACACGCGACGAATAACACGCCGCAATTTCGCCGCCCTCTGGAACTATGAGGGCGGCGATCATAGATCATACACTGCGCCCGGTAATCGGGTGCATCTCCGACGCTGGGAACAGCGCCTCGCGGGCAAAGTCCCGCCAAAAACAAAGGGTTATCCCATTGGCCGATAAACCAGGCTCGCTGCAGGATCTGTTCCTGAACGCACTCCGGCGCTCGAAGACGCCGGTCACCATGTTCCTCGTCAAGGGCGTCAAGCTCCAGGGCATCGTCACATGGTTCGATAATTTTTCGGTTCTGCTCCGTCGCGACGGCCAGTCGCAGCTGATCTACAAGCATGCGATCTCGACGATCATGCCGGCGGGGCCGATGGACGTGTCGGCGATCGTCGATGCGGTCGGAGAGAACCAGAAAAAGCACCCGTTGTTGCAGGATATTTTCCTGAATGCGGTGCGGAAGTCCGAAGACAGCGTGACGATGTTCCTGATCAACGGAGTCATGCTCCAGGGTCAGATCGCCGGGTTCGACCTGTTCTGCATGCTGCTCCAGCGCGAGGGCATGGCGCAGCTCGTCTACAAGCACGCCGTCTCGACGATCCAGCCGGCGCGGCCGCTGAACCTCGCCGAGGAACCCACCGATACGGATGACGCGGATGATTCGGACGATGACGATTGAGTAGCGGTTTCGAACGCGATCGGGACGAGTTCACCCGTGGCACGCGTGCGATCGTCGTGCTGCCCGACCAGGGCGACGCGTCACGGGACGTCGATGCGCGCCTGGAGGAGACCGCCGGGCTCGCCGCGGCGATCGGCGTCGAGGTCGTCGAGCGGATCGCTTACCGAGTCCGCCAGCCAAAACCGGCGACGCTGATCGGGAGCGGGCAGGTCGAACTGCTTGCGACGCAGGTGCGGATGGAGGAGGCGGGGCTTGTCGTGTTCGACGCGAGCCTCAGCCCGGTCCAGCAGCGCAACCTCGAAAAGGCGCTGGAAACCAAGGTGATCGACCGCACCGGGTTGATCCTCGAAATCTTCGGCGAGCGCGCGGCGACGGCCGAGGGCCGGTTGCAGGTCGAGCTCGCGCATCTCGATTATCAGGCGGGCCGGCTCGTCCGAAGCTGGACGCATCTCGAGCGCCAGCGCGGTGGCTTCGGCTTCCTTGGCGGTCCGGGCGAGACGCAGATCGAGGCAGATCGCCGTTTGATCCGCGACCGGATGGCACGGCTCAAGCGCGAGCTGGAGCAGGTCAGTCGCACGCGTGGTCTTCACCGCGAGCGTCGCCAACGCGCGCCGTGGCCGGTGATCGCGCTGGTCGGCTATACCAACGCCGGAAAGTCCACGCTGTTCAACCGGTTGACCGGCGCCGACGTCATGGCGGAGGATCTGCTGTTCGCCACGCTCGATCCGACGTTGCGACAGATCCAGCTTCCCGGCATCGACAAGGCGATCCTGTCCGACACGGTCGGTTTCGTTTCGGACCTGCCGACGCAGCTTGTGGCGGCGTTCAAGGCGACGCTGGAGGAGGTCGTCTCGGCCGACTTGCTCGTCCATATTCGCGACATCGCGCATCCTGATAGCGAGGCGCAGCGCGCTGACGTCGAGACCGTGCTGGCCGAGATCGGCGTCGACGAGAATACGCCGCGCTTCGAGGTCTGGAACAAGCTCGACCTGCTCGATGCCGACACGCATGAGGGGATCGCGGCCGAGGCCGCACGGCGCGACGATGTCGTGGCGATCTCGGCGTTGAGCGGGGAAGGGGTCGACACGCTGATCCAGCAGGTCGCGGCCAAGCTGACCGGCGCGCATCGGCGCTACAGCATCACGCTCGATGCGACCGATGGCGCGGGGGCGGCATGGCTGCATGCGCATGGCGAGGTGCTTGGCACCCAAGATGACGAGCTGGCGACGACCTATGACGTGCGGCTATCCGAGAGCGACTATGACCGGTTCATCCGCCGCGACGCTTGACCGCCTGCCATAGGGCTTCCTTCTGATCGAGTGTCATGGCGGCGAAGGCGTCGCCGCCATCGGCCTCTATCGCCCGGAAGCGTGTCTCGAACTTGGCATTGCCCGCGCGCAAGGCCGCTTCGGGATCGACGCCGAGATGCCGCGCCCAGTTCGTCACCGCAAACAGCAGGTCGCCGATCTCTTCTGCCACGGTGTCTGAGCCGGCCTCGCGAACCTCTTCGATTTCCTCGACTACCTTCGCGAGTGGGCCGGTGGCATCGGGCCAGTCGAAGCCGACGCGCGCGGCACGCTTCTGCAGCTTTTCCGCGCGCGCCAAGGCGGGCAGGCCGATCGCAACCCCGGCTAGCGCGCTGGGATCCGACTTTTCGGCGCGCTCGCCGGCCTTGATCGTTTCCCAGCCGGGCGAGGTCGCGGCATCGCCGAAGATATGCGGGTGGCGGCGTTCCATCTTGTCGCTGATCGCGGCGACGACGTCGGCCAGGGTGAAGGCGCCGGACTCTTCGGCGATACGGCTGTGAAAGACGACCTGGAGCAGGAGGTCGCCGAGTTCGTCCTTGAGATCGATAGCATCGTCGCGCGCGATCGCGTCGGCGACCTCATAGGCTTCCTCAATCGTGTACGGCGCGATCGTCGACCAGGTCTGGACGCGATCCCATTCGCAACCCGCAACCGGATCACGCAACCGCGCCATGATGGAAGTCAGCCGTTCAATCATAGAAAGCCCTCAAAAAACGACCCGGAGATTCATCACGATATAAGATCGATAATATGTATTATGTAAAATACAGATTGTGTTTGGTGAACGAACCCTTACGGTGAACCGCTATCCTGTCAAACATACGTCGGGCCGGACGCGCCGACCTTGTGCGACCTGAGCCCGGATGCTCGGTACCGATTAGACTGGTTCGAAAGCAATCTGAGGCAATGCCGCGCGGCTGTCATGCCATGGCCATGCGTGGCATGGTCCGGCGATGCACGACGATGCCCTACTTCGCGTTTCCAGCCTTGCAAAATCGGTCCCCGGCGGTCGCGAGCTCTTCCGCGGTCTCGACCTGATCGCAAGGCCCGGCCAGCTCATCGCGATCGTCGGTGAGAGCGGCGTCGGCAAATCGACGCTGCTCAACATACTCGCAGGGCTAGACCGGCCCGATGCCGGCCAGGTCGCGATCGAAGGCGTCGGTCTGGAGACACTGGACGAAGCGGCGTTGACCCGGCTCCGTGCGACGCGTGTCGGGTTCGTCTTCCAGGCGTTCCATGTCCTCCCGTATCTCACCTTGCGCCAGAACATCGCGCTCCCGCTCGCGCTGGTCTCCGCGGACCGACGCTCGATCACTGCGCGTGCGGACGCGATGCTGGAGCGCGTCGGTCTGGGCACACGCGGTGGCGGCTATGCGCGCGATCTGTCCGGCGGCGAGTTGCAACGCGTCGCCATCGCGCGCGCGCTCGTCCACCGCCCGGCGATCATCCTTGCCGACGAGCCGACCGGCAATCTCGATCCGGAGACTGCGGCCAAGATTCTTGCTTTGTTCTCAACTGCGGTCCGGGAGAACGGTGTCGCTGCAATCATCGTCACGCATTCCGAAGCCGCCGCGGCGATCGCCGACATCGTCCTGACGCTGACGGCTACCGGCCTGGAACGCCGAGCATGAGCCTCCTATCGGCGCGACTTGCGCTGGGGTGGCTGATCGGCGGAGAATGGCGCGCGCACCCTGCCCGCCTCGCCTTGACCGCGGTGGCGATCGCGATCGGCGTTGCGCTCGGGTTCGCGGTCCATCTGGTCAACGGCTCGGCGCTGTCGTCGTTCGAGGGTGCGTTGCGGAGTGTGAACGGGCGGGCGGACGTGCAGGTCAACGCCACGACCCCGTTTGGGTTCGACGAGGCGCTGTATGCGCGAGTTGCGACCGCGACGGGCGTCGCGGATGCGAGTCCTGTGGTCGTCCTGCGCGCGACCGCGGGCACGGCGCGCTTCACGCTGCTGGGTCTCGACGTCATCCGTGCAGCGCAGGTGACGCCGTCGCTGATCGGCATCGCCCCCGCCGGCGTCGACCGTCGCACCGATGCCGCGTTCGACGGGCAGGCGCTGTTCCTGTCATCGGCCGCCTTACGCGTCCTTCGCGTTCGGCCGGGCGACGCGCTGACCGTGGCGGCAAACGGCAAGGCGACGCAGCTCCGCGTCGCGGGCGCGCTACCCGGCGTCGCAGAGGGCCAAGCGATCGGCGTCGTCGATATCGCCACCGTGCAGTGGCGGTTCGGCAGGCTGGGCCGGCTCGACCGGATCGACGTCAAGCAGGCCGATGGCACCTCGACCGCGGCGTTGACCGCGATCCTGCCGCGCGATGCGACGATCGGGACCAGCGCCAGCGATGCCACACGCAGCGACGCGCTGTCCCGCGCGTATCGCGTCAATCTCGACATGCTCGCGCTGGTCGCGCTGCTGACGGGCGGCTTCCTGGTGTTCTCCGCACAGTCCTTGTCGGTCGCGCGCAGGCTTCGCGCATTCGCACTGATCCGGACGCTTGGCCTGCCGCGCAACGGCATCATCGCCACGGTAGCGCTCGAAGGCCTCGCGATCGGCCTGATCGGATCGAGCCTGGGACTGCTGCTCGGCTATGCGGTGGCCTATGCCGCGCTTACCAGGTTCGGCGGCGATCTCGGCGCGGGCTATTTCGCCGATGGCAGCGTCCGGCTTGCGTTCGCGCCCGCCGCCGCGGTCGGTTTTTTCCTGCTCGGCGTGTTTGCAGCGGTTGCCGGCAGCGTCCTGCCCGCACGCATCGCCGCGCGCGTCGCGCCCGCCGCGGCGCTCCGCAACGCTGGCGACATGATCGATCCGCGCACGCCCGTTCCGTGGATCCCCGCAGCGGCGCTGATCGCGGTCGGCGGTGTCGCGGCGCAGCTTCCCGCGATCGGCGGACTTCCCATATTCGGGTTTGCGAGCATGGCGCTGATCCTGGCGGGCGGGATCGCCGGGATGCCATGGCTCGCGCGGACGGTATTGGCGCCACTCGCCCGCCGCTCGGGTCGCAGCGTCGCCAGCGATCTTGCGATCCACCATCTTCATGGTGCGCCCGGGCAGGCCGCCACCGCCCTGTGCGGGATCGTCGCGAGCACCGCGCTGATGATCGCGATGGCGGTGATGGTGACCAGCTTCCGCGGCGCCGTAGACGAATGGCTCGGTCAGATCCTGTCGGACGACCTGTATCTGCGCGTTGAGGGCAGCTCAGGCTTCGATCCCGCCGCGCAGGCGGTGCTGCGCGCGACTCCCGGCGTGGCGGGCATCGCGTTCAGCCGGCAGGTTCCGCTGACGCTCTCCGCGGATCGCCCGCCGGTGACGCTGATCGCGCGCCCGGTCGATGCGCGGTTCGTGCTGCTCGACAAGGCCGATCGCCTGCCCGCCGGGACGATCCCGATCTGGCTCTCCGAACCCGCCGCGCGGCTCTATAACTGGAAGGTCGGCGCGACCGTCACGCTGCCGCTGGCGGGGCGCTATGCCGTCGCCGGCATCTGGCGCGACTACGCCCGCCAGCAGGGCGCGATCGTGATGCGCGAGACCGATTATAGCAAGGCGACCGGCGACCGGACCCGAACCGAGGCGGCGATCACGCTGCAGCCCGGTGCGGACCCGGTGCGCGTCGAACAGGCGCTGACGGCGCGTACGCCCCGCGGGCTCGCCCGCTTCGTCTCGATCGCGCGACCAGCCACGCTGCGCCGATACGCGCTCGAGCTGTTCGATCGCAGCTTTGCGGTGACCTATCTGCTGGAAGGCGTTGCGGTCCTGGTCGGGCTCGCAGGCGTCGCCGCGACGATGTCCGCGCAGACGATCGCCCGCACGCGTGAGTTCGGGATGCTGCGGCACATTGGCGTCTCTAAACGCCAGATCGTCGCGATGCTGGCGAGCGAAGGGGCGCTGCTCGGTCTGGTCGGCGGCATTGCCGGGATCGCGCTGGGCGGGATCATGGCGCAGGTGCTGGTCCACGTGATTAACCCGCAATCGTTCAACTGGACGATGGCGACGCGCGTTCCCTGGGGAATCGTGGCCAGCGTCGCGGGGGCGCTGGTGATCGCCGCCGCCGGCACCGCGACGCTGGCCGGCCGCCGCGCGATCGCCGCCGATGCGGTCCGCATGGTCAGGGAGGATTGGTGATGCCCTACCCGTTCACGCGCCGTTTCAAACGCCTGTCCACAGGCCTGCTCGCGGCCGCCGCGGTGACGCTGACGGCCGCGACGCCTGCTGCAACCGACTATCCGACCGTCCGCCCCGGCGCGCGGTTCGTCTTCCCGCGCGAGCATGGCGCGCACCCGGCGTTTCGGACCGAATGGTGGTACGTCACCGGCCGGCTGGAGACGCGCGAGAAGCGCGACCTAGGTTTCCAGATCACGTTTTTCCGGACGACGCCCAAGACGGATCCTGCCAACCCGAGCAAGTTCGCGCCCAAGCAGATCCTGTTCGCGCATGCCGCGCTCTCCGATCCTAGCGTTGGCCACCTCCTCCACGGCGAGCGCGCCGCGCGGGCGGGCTTCGGGCTCGCCCAGGCGCGGATCGGCGACACCGACGTCAGCTTGCGCGACTGGCGTATCCGCCGGCTCGCCGACGGACGCTTCGTCGCCACCGTCAAGACGCCCGAGTTCGCGCTGGCGTTGACGCTGACGCCGCGCCAGCCGCCGCTGCTCGAGGGCAAGGACGGGTATAGCCAGAAGGGCCCCCTGCCCGAACAGGCGAGCTATTATTACTCGGTGCCGCATCTGGCGGTATCGGGCAGCCTGACGCGCAAGGGCACCGCGCAGCCGGTCACCGGCCAAGCGTGGCTGGATCGCGAATGGTCGTCGGATTATCTCGGCGGTGGTGCGGTCGGCTGGGACTGGACCGGGCTCAACCTCGACGACGGCGGCGCGCTGATGGCGTTCCGGATCCGCGGTCCGGGCGGCCGGCAGATCTGGGCGGGTGGATCGTTCCGACGCGCCGACGGCCGGGTCGTCCGGTTCGCGCCCGGCGACGTACGCTTCGCGGCGCTGAAGCGATGGCGATCGCCGAGGACCGGCGCTGTGTACCCGGTCGCGCAACGTCTCAGCATCCGCCTGCCCGAGGGGGTTCGCCGGCTGGACCTCAACCCGCTGTTCGCCGACCAGGAGCTCGATGCAAGGCGCAGTGGAATGCCGGTCTATTGGGAGGGGGCGGTCCGCACGCCCGGTGGCAGCGGGTATCTCGAGCTGACGGGTTATGCGGATCCGCTGAGGATGTGATCGCCGCGCGGCTCGGTCAGGAACAGTGCGAACGCCGCCACCGCAAGGCCGGCTCCCACCGCCATCGTCGCGGTCCAGCCGCCATGGTAGAGGCTGAACGAGGCCAGCATCGACCCTGCCGCGCCGCCCAGGAACACGACGGTCATGTAGATCGCGTTGATTCGCCCGCGGGCGTCGGCGGCGATCGAGTAGATCACGCGCTGGCCGAGCACCTGGTTCAGCTGTGTCGCCGCATCGAGCAGGATCGCTGCGATCGCCAGCACGATCAGCATATGCGCCGCCCCCGCCCAGCCCGCGACGACACAGGCCAGGATCGCGCTGCCCAGGGCAATGCCCGTTCCGATTCGAATATAGCCGCGATCGCCGAGCCGTCCGGCGATCGGTGCCGTCAGCGCACCGCCCGCCCCTGCCAGGGCGAACAGCGCGATGCCGGCCTGCCCGAGACCGAACCGGGTCGCCAGCACCAGCGGCACCGCGGTCCAGAACAGGTTGAAGATCGCGAACATCGTCGTCTGGTACGCGGTGCGCCGACGGATCGCAGGCGTCCGCGCGAGCAGCTTGAAACTGGACGCGAGGATCTGCGCATAGCCAAGACCGGGGCTCGGCCGCCGTTCGGGCAGCATCTTCGCCAGCAACAGCGCGAGCGCGACCATAGCCACCGCCGACACCGCGAAGATCGCACGCCAGCCGGCGATCGACGCAAGTCCGCTCGCCAGCGGCCGCGCGAGCATGATCCCGGTGATCAGTCCCGCCATGATGTTGCCGATCACCTGCCCGCGCTTCGCATCTGGCGCCAGATGCGCGGCGAGCGGCACCATGATCTGCGCGCCGACCGAACAAAATCCGGTGACGAACGAGAAGACGAGGAAGCTCAGGGCACCGGTCGAGAACACCACGCCGATCAGCCCGATCGTCGTGCCCGCGACCATCGTCAGGATCAGCCGGCGGTTCTCGACCAGATCGGCGAGCGACACGATCAGCAACAGGCCCGCGCCGTAACCTAGCTGCGTCAGCGTGACGATCAGCCCCGCGGTGCTGCCGTGAAGCCCCAGCGCCGGGGCGATCTCGCCGATCAGCGCCTGCGCATAATAGAGGTTGGCGACCATCATGCCGCACGCGCCTGCAAAGACGGTCGTGAGCGCGGGTGTCATGGCGGGCATAGTGCGATGGGTGTCGGTCATTGCCGTGGCGCTTAGGGTGATGTGACGACGCTTGCCAGCTTAGCGTCTGGAATCCCGAGCACAGCCTCGCTAGGCAGGCGCCATGGACACCGATATCGCCATCGCCCGCAGCGTCGCGCTGCGCCCCATCGCCACCGTCGCGGACGACCTCGGCATCCCCGACGCGGCGATCGAGCCTTATGGTCGCTACAAGGCGAAGATCGCGCTCGACTGGCTCCAGACGCGCAAGGGCGGTGCGCAAGGCCGGCTGATCCTCGTCACCGCGATCAACCCGACGCCTGCGGGCGAAGGCAAGACCACCACCTCGATCGGTCTCGCCGATGCGTTGCGCCACACCGGCCGCAAGGCGGTACTGGCACTGCGCGAGCCCTCGCTCGGACCCTGTTTCGGGACGAAGGGCGGCGCGACGGGTGGCGGTCGCGCGCAGGTCGCGCCGATGGAGGACATCAACCTCCACTTCACGGGCGATTTCCACGCGATCACGGCGGCGCATAATCTGCTCGCGGCGATGATCGACAACCATATCCACTGGGGCAACGCGCTCCAGATCGACGTCCGCCGCGTAGTATGGCGCCGCGTGCTCGACATGAACGACCGCGCGTTGCGCGATATTGTCCAGTCGATCGGCGGAGTCGCCAACGGTTACCCGCGCGAATCCGGGTTCGACATCACCGTCGCGTCCGAAGTGATGGCGATCCTGTGCCTCGCGAACGACCTGGCCGACATGGAGCGCCGGCTGGGCGATATCGTCGTCGCCTATACGCGCGACCGCCAGCCGGTGACCGCGCGCGACCTGAAGGCGGACGGCGCGATGGCGGTGCTGCTGGCAGAGGCGATCAAGCCCAACCTCGTCCAGTCGCTCGAGGGCACGCCGGCCTTCCTGCACGGCGGCCCGTTCGCCAACATCGCGCATGGCTGCAACTCGGTGATCGCGACGCGCGCGGCGCTGTCGCTCGGCGAGTATGTCGTGACCGAGGCCGGGTTCGGCGCGGATCTGGGCGCGGAGAAGTTCTTCGACATCAAGTGCCGGCAGGCGGGGCTCGCGCCCGACGCGGTCGTGATCGTCGCCACCGCGCGCGCGCTGAAAATGAACGGCGGTGTCGCCAAGGCCGATTTGGCGCAGGAAAATGTCGAGGCGGTGCGCAGGGGCGCGGTCAACCTCGTCCGCCATATCGAGAATATCCGCCAGTTCGGCGTCCCCGCGATCGTTGCGATCAACCATTTCTACACCGACAGCGACGCGGAGATCGCCGCGATCGTCGAGGCCGCGGCACAGCATGGTTCGCGTGCGATCCTGTGCCGGCATTGGGCCGAGGGTGGCGCGGGCGCGGTCGAACTGGCGGATGCGGTCGCGGAGATCTGCGAGACGCATGGCGGCGGGTTCGCGCCGATCTATGGCGACGAGCTATCGCTGTTCGACAAGATCGATACGGTCGCGCGGCGGATCTATCGTGCAGAGCATGCAGTTGCCGATCCGAGCGTGCTCGCCCAGCTCAAGCGGTGGGAGGAGGCGGGCTATGGCCACCTGCCCGTGTGTCTTGCGAAGACGCAGTACAGCTTCTCGACCGACCCGGCGCTGCTCGGCGCGCCGACGGGACACATCGTGCCGGTCCGCGAGGTGCGGCTTTCTGCTGGCGCCGGCTTCGTGGTGGCGATCTGCGGCGAGATCATGACCATGCCAGGCCTGCCGCGCGTCCCCGCGGCAGAAGCGATCCACCTGAATGATGAGGGGCTGATCGAAGGGCTGTTTTAAGACCCCGGATGCCTCTTGCTCCGTCATCCTGACGAAAGTCAGGATCCAGAGCCACGAGCGGCGCGGACTGTTACTCTGGATCCTGACTTTTGTCAGGATGACGAAGGGGGGGAGGTCAGTCCTGCGTGACGATTAGGCCATCCTCGCGGACGGTTACCGACAATCGGACATAATCGACGACGGTCGGATGCGCCATCTCGACCCCGTGCGAATGCGTCGCGGTGATCACGAGCACATCGGCCCCCGCGGCCTCCCCCGCGGTGATCCCGGCTGCGGCGTCTTCGAACACCAGGCAATCGCCCGCCGCGACACCGAGTCTTTCGGCGGCGACCAGGAAGCAGTCCGGCGCAGGCTTGCCGTTCGGAATGTCGTCGGCGGCGATCATCGTCGCGGGGACCGGCAGCCCTGCAGCCTTCAGGCGCACTTCGGCGAGCGCGCGCGGCGCCGAGGTCACGATCGTCCAGCGCTCAGGCGGCAGGCTGGCGAGGAACGCCGCGGCGCCCGCGATCGGCGCGATGTCGTCCACATCCTCCATCTCCGCCGCGGTGATCGCTGCGGCTTCGGCGACCGGATCGACACCGGGAAGGCCAAGCCGCCTTACCGTCTCGACCGATTGCACCCCGTGGATCGTCGGCACGAACGTCGCGGCGTCGAGGCCGTGCGCGATTGCCCATTTGGTCCAGGTGCGCTCGGCCGACGCGATCGAGGTTAGAATCGTCCCGTCCATGTCGAACAGGAACGCGGCGTAAGTGCGGGTGGGGAAGGTCATCGGGTGCTCGTGATCGAGGTTGGCGGGTGAGGCAAGGCCGTTTGGTCCGCACTTTTGCACCACCCCGGCGGAGGCCGGCGCCCGGTTGGCATGTCCGAAGTGACAACGGGCAGCCCGTCATCAGCATTGCCGCCCAGTTGGGCCTCGGCCTTCGCCGGGGCGGCGGCGGCGGGAAGCGTTACACAATGAAAAGGCCGCCCCGGTCTCCCGAAGCGGCCAATATTCCTGCATCAAGCCAAAGCTTAGATGTCGTCGCCGAGTGCGCCCTTGACGCTGCCCTTGACGTTCTGCGCAGTGCCCTTGGCCTGCTGCGCTTCGCCTTCGGCTACCAGACGATCGTTATCGGTTGCCTTGCCTACGGCTTCCTTGACGTTGCCTGCAACCTTGTTGCCTGCCGCTGCGACCTTGTCGGTGAACTCGCCCATCAGAGCCTCCACTTGTTGTGCTAGCCCGCCAACCGGGCCGCTTGAACTTGCTAAGGTATAACGGCCGTCTTTCCCGTGGGTTCCGTGACGTTTGCGTCATGACCCGGTTTGCTAGGGCGCGATCAGATGAGCCCGGCCAGCGGGCTCGACGGATCGGCATAGCGCCGCTGCCCCATTCGACCGGCCCGATAGGCGAGCCGCCCCGATTCGACAGCGGCCTTCATCGCCGCCGCCATCATCAAGGGATCCTTCGCCTCGGCGATCGCGGTATTCATCAGCACGCCGTCGCAGCCGAGCTCCATCGCGACCGCAGCATCTGATGCGGTGCCGACGCCCGCATCGACCAGCACGGGCACCCCTGCCCCCTCGACGATCAGCCGGATCGTCACGCGGTTCTGGATGCCCAGCCCCGAGCCGATCGGCGCGCCCAGCGGCATGATCGCGACTGCGCCCGCATTCTCTAGACGCTTGGTCGCGATCGGATCGTCGACACAATAGACCATCGGCTTGAAACCCTCGTTCGCCAGCATCTCGGTCGCGCGCAGCGTCTCGACCATGTCGGGATAGAGCGTCTTTGCCTCGCCGAGCACTTCGAGCTTCACCAGCTCCCAACCACCCGCCTCGCGCGCCAGCCGCAGCGTGCGAATCGCCGATTCGGCATCGAAGCAGCCCGCGGTATTGGGCAGGTAAGTGACCTTTCTGGGGTCGATGAAGTCGGTCAGCATCGGCGCGTTGCGATCCGATACGTTGACCCGGCGCACGGCGACCGTGACGATCTCCGCGCCCGACGCCGCGACGGCGGCGGCGTTCTGCGCGAAATCCTTGTACTTGCCGGTACCGACGATCAGCCGCGAATTGAACGTCTGCCCCGCGACGGTCCAGCTATCCGCATGGTCACCGCCGCCCACGAAATGCACGATCTCCAGGTCGTCGCCGTCCTCGACCATCACGTCCGCCAGCGTCGAGCGCGGTACCACTTCCATGTTGCGCTCGACCGCGATCTTCTCGGGAACGAGGCCGAGTTCGGTTGCGAGTCCAGCCAGCGAGAGCCCGGCCGTGACGCGCTTGTGCTCGCCGTTGACGGTGATCGAAACGGTGCCATCGGAATGGGGCATAGATATGTGATCCACTATACAGCGAAGGCGCCGCTCGACTTGTCGCGAGACGGGCCTGTAAGGAATGGCGTGACGCGCATATAGAGACCGCTCCGCAGCGCCCGCAACCGAAAGGCCGACCTTGCCCGATACGATCTTCGTCCTGAACGGCCCCAACCTCAATTTGCTGGGGACGCGCGAGCCGGAAATCTATGGCGACGAGACGCTCGACGATATCGCCGGGATGCTCGAGGACCGCGCGCGCGAACTCGACCTGACGATCGACATGCGCCAGTCGAATCACGAGGGCCACCTCGTCGACTGGATCCAGGAGGCGCAGGCGCGCGGCGCGAAAGCGGTGATTCTCAACGCCGGCGCGTTCACGCACACCTCGGTCGCGGTCCATGACGCGATCAAGGGCGTGAAGACGCCGGTAATCGAAGTGCATCTTTCCAATCCCCACACACGTGAATCGTTCAGGCATGTAAGCCTGGTCGGGCAGGCGTCGAAGGGTACGATCGCGGGTTTCGGCGCGCTTTCGTATCTGCTTGCGCTTGAAGCCGTCGCACGGTTCTGACAGGAGGCCCCGCCATGACCGATACACCAGAAACCACAGGCGCAATGCAGGTCGACGTGACCCTGGTGCGCCAGCTCGCCGAACTGCTCGACACCACGCAGCTGACCGAGATCGAAGTCGAGGACGGCTCGCGCCGGATCCGCGTCGCGCGCAAGGCCGCGCAGGCGGCGCCCGTCGCGCATTACGCGCCCGCCCCCGCGGCGGCCCCCGTCTCCGCCCCGCTCGCGATCCCGCAGGCCGAGGTCGGCGCGTCGGCCCCAGCGACCAGCGCGAACGCGGTCAAGTCACCGATGGTCGGCACCGTCTATCTCGCCGCCAACCCCGAGGCCAAGCCGTTCTCGACCATCGGCCAGAAGGTCAATGCGGGCGACACGCTGCTGATCATCGAGGCGATGAAGGTGATGAACACGATCGTCGCGCCTTCGGCCGGCACCGTCACCGCGATCCTCGTCGAGAACGGCCAGCCGGTCGAGTTCGATCAGCCGCTGGTCGTGGTGGAATAATGCCGCAAATCAAGAAGCTGCTCATTGCGAACCGCGGCGAGATCGCGCTGCGGATCCACCGTGCCTGCCATGAGATGGGCATCAAGACGGTGGCGGTCCATTCGACCGCCGACGCCGATGCGATGCACGTCCGGCTCGCGGACGAAGCGATCTGCATCGGACCGCCATCGGCCACCGACAGCTATCTGAACATCCCCAACATCATCTCGGCCGCTGAAATCTCGGGCGCGGATGCGATCCATCCCGGCTACGGCTTCCTCAGCGAGAACGCACAGTTCGCCGAGATCGTCGAACTTCACAACATCCTGTTCGTCGGGCCGAAGCCCGAGCATATCCGCACCATGGGCGACAAGGTCCAGGCCAAGCGCACCGCGGGCGCGCTGGGGCTTCCGCTCGTCCCCGGCTCGGACGGCGCGATCAGCGACATCGCGGAAGCCAAGGCGATCGCCGAATCGATCGGCTATCCGGTGATCATCAAGGCGGCATCCGGCGGTGGTGGTCGCGGCATGAAGGTCGTCGCCGACGCCGAAGACCTCGAGACGCAGATGCAGCAGGCCGGCAGCGAGGCGAAGGCCGCGTTCGGCGATGCCACCGTCTACATGGAAAAATACCTCGGCAATCCGCGGCATATCGAATTCCAGATCTTCGGCGACGGCAACGGCAACGCGATCCATCTGGGCGAGCGCGACTGCTCGCTCCAGCGCCGCCACCAGAAGGTGCTCGAGGAAGCCCCCTCGCCGATCATCACCGCCGAGGAGCGCGAGCGGATGGGCGGGATCGTCGCCAAGGCGATGGCCGACATGGGCTATCGCGGCGCGGGGACGATCGAGTTCCTGTGGGAAGCGGGCGAATTTTACTTCATCGAGATGAACACCCGGCTTCAGGTCGAGCATCCGGTGACCGAGATGATCACCGGCCTCGATCTCGTGCGCGAACAGATCCGCGTCGCCGAGGGGCATCCGCTGACGCTGCGCCAGGAAGACGTGCAGTTCCGCGGCCATGCGATCGAATGCCGCATCAACGCCGAGGACCCGCGCACCTTCGCGCCGTCGCCGGGGCTGGTGAAGGTGTATCACGCACCCGGCGGGATGCATGTCCGCGTCGATAGCGGGCTGTATGCCGGCTACCGCGTGCCGCCCTACTACGACTCGATGATCGCCAAGCTGATCGTCTACGGCACGACCCGCCAGGGCGCGCTGCGGCGGTTGCGGCGCGCCCTCGAGGAGATGGTGATCGAGGGCGTCACGACGACGATCCCCTTGCACCGCGCGCTGCTCGACGATCCCGAGTTCCAGGAAGGCGCGTACACGATCAAGTGGCTGGAAGAGTGGCTCGCCAAGCAGGGAGCGTGACGGCCCAGCCGCCCTGCACCCACCTACCCGTCATTCCAGCGAAAGCTGGGATATCCCGCTTGGTTTGCGGTGCGACCCGAACGGTGAGATCCCAGCTTTCGCTGGGGTGACGGGCGCAAACGACGATAACGGAGCATTCGTGAAGGCGACGATCTACCACAACCCACGCTGCTCCAAGTCACGCGAGGCGCTCGCGTTGCTCCAAGACGCGGGTGCTGACGTCACGATCGTCGAATATCTGAAGACTCCCCCCTCCCGCGCGGACCTCGTCCGACTGTATGACCGCGCGGGAATGACGCCGCGCCAGGGCCTGCGCATGGCGGAAGACGGCGCCAAGGCGGTCAAGCACGGCGATGCCGAGGCCATCCTCGACGCGATGATGATTGATCCGTTGCTGATCGAGCGCCCGCTGGTCGAGACCGACAAGGGTGTACGCCTCGGCCGCCCGATCGCACGACTGCACGAGATCCTGTGATCGATACCCCTGCCCTCGCATTGCGCACGCTCCCAGCAGATGCCGCAATTTCGGGCAGTGAAATCAACGATATTCCGCGGTTGCCCGAGGGCGCCGCGGCTGGCACGTTTGGTGCAAGGCGCCCGCAAGGGCGAACGGCTCACCCGCAAGGGCGAGGCTTTCAACGACAACCGGGGGCGTACCTGTGAAAAAGATCGAAGCCATCATCAAGCCGTTCAAGCTGGATGAGGTGAAGGAAGCGCTGCACGAGATCGGCGTCAGCGGCATCACCGTGACCGAGGCCAAGGGTTTCGGCCGGCAGAAGGGCCACACCGAGCTGTACCGCGGGGCGGAATATGTCGTCGACTTCCTCCCGAAGGTGAAGCTCGAGGTGGTCGTCGAGGACGGCCTGGCGCAGCGCGTCGTCGAGGCGATCGCCGCGGCCGCGCAGACCGGCCGGATCGGCGATGGCAAGATCTTCGTGATCCCGGTCGAGAGCGCGCTGCGCATCCGCACCGGCGAGCGCGACGACGACGCAATCTAGTTCAGATCCACGCATACGGCGTTGACGCCGAGTGACGACATCGTCATTTGACGCGGCGCAACATTGTGTGGAAATCACGTTCCATACCGCAATTAGATTCCCCGCATGACGCGGTGGAAGTCTCAAAACGAAGGGCAAGCATCATGGCGAATTCGGCCTCCGACGTTCTCAATATGATCAAGGACCAGGAGATCGAGTGGGTCGATCTGCGGTTCACTGATCCCAAGGGCAAGTGGCAGCACCTCACGATGGTCGCCAGCCTGATCGGCGAAGACGAGCTGACCGACGGCCTGATGTTCGACGGCTCGTCGATCGAGGGCTGGAAGGCGATCAACGAGAGCGACATGACGCTCAAGCCCGATCTCGACGCGGTCTATGTCGATCCGTTCTCGGCGACGCCGATGATGATCCTGATCTGCGACATCGCCGATCCGTCGACGGGCGAGTTGTACGCGCGCGATCCGCGCTCGACCGCCAAGCGCGCCGAAGCGTATCTGTTGACGACCGGCGTCGGCGACACCGTCTATGTCGGCCCCGAAGCCGAATTCTTCATGTTCGACGACGTCCGCTTCGAGAACAGCTATTCGACGAGCTATTACAAGATCGACGACATCGAGCTGCCGGGCAATTCGGGTCGCGAATATGAGGGCGGCAATCTCGGCCACCGTCCGCGCGCCAAGGGCGGCTATTTCCCCGTCGCGCCGGTCGACAGCGCGGTCGACATCCGCGGCGAGATGGTCTCGACGATGATCGAGATGGGCCTGCCGTGCGACAAGCATCATCACGAGGTCGCGGCCGCGCAGCATGAGCTGGGCCTGACCTTCGGCACGCTGACGCAGACTGCGGATCGCATGCAGATCTACAAGTATGTCGTCCATCAGGTCGCGCATGCGTACGGCAAGACGGCGACATTCATGCCCAAGCCGATCAAGGAAGATAACGGCTCGGGGATGCACACGCACTTCTCGATCTGGGAGGGCAAGACCCCGCTGTTCGCCGGCAACGGCTATGCGGGTCTGTCCGACATGTGCCTGTATTTCATCGGCGGCATCATCAAGCACGCCAAGGCGGTCAACGCGTTCACCAACCCGACGACCAACAGCTACAAGCGCCTCGTCCCCGGCTACGAAGCGCCCGTGTTGCTCGCCTATTCGGCACGCAACCGCTCGGCATCGTGCCGCATTCCGTACGGCACCGGCCCCAAGGCGAAGCGCGTCGAAGTGCGTTTCCCGGACGCACTGGCGAACCCCTACCTCGCCTACGCGGCGCTGATGATGGCCGGCATGGACGGCATCCTGAACAAGATCCATCCGGGTGAAGCGATGGACAAGAACCTGTACGACCTGCCGCCGGCAGAACTCGCCCAGGTCCCGACCGTCGCGGGTTCGCTCCGCGAGGCGCTCGACTGCCTGCTCGCCGATCACGACTTCCTGCTGAAGGGCGACGTGTTCTCGAAGGACCAGATCGAGAGCTATGTCGAGATCAAGCGCGCCGAAGTCGCCCGCTGGGAAATGACGCCGAGTCCGGTCGAGTATGACATGTACTACAGCGGCTGAGCTGCCGTGCCGGCAGCGGTGCGCAAAAGCGCACAGCCGCTGTCGGCCGGCGTCGCAAGTAGCGACGACCGACGGCGTGGCTTCGCCACGACGTTGACTGACAAGAGGGCGTCCGGAGCGATCCGGGCGCCCTTCTTCGTTGTACCGCCTCCAACTACCGCGCTCTGTAATCTTCTTTACACTACGACAGCAGCAAAACCGTTCGGGTGACATCAACACCCCGTGGCTGCGTGGATTCCTCACCGCCACCCGTGTCAACAACCCTACACGACGATCAACGCAGCAGCGAAGGATCGCCCATGACCTACCAGACGCATATCGCCCAGATGACCACGCTCATCGCCGACCAGAACGGCACCTGGGACGCGATTTCGCCCGAATCGGTCGCGCGGATGCGGCTCCAGAACCGCTTCGCCACCGGCCTCGACATCGCGCGCTACACCGCCGCGATCATGCGCAAGGACATGGCCGCCTATGATGCGGATCCGGCGAACTACACCCAGTCGCTCGGCTGCTGGCACGGGTTCATCGCGCAGCAGAAGATGATTAGCATCAAGAAGCATTTCGGCACCACCGACCGCCGCTACCTCTACCTCTCGGGCTGGATGGTCGCCGCGATGCGCAGTGAGTTCGGCCCCCTGCCCGACCAGTCGATGCACGAGAAGACCAGCGTCCCGGCACTGATCGAGGAACTCTACACCTTCCTGCGCCAGGCCGATGCGCGCGAGCTCGGCATGATGTTCCGCGACGTCGACACCGCGCGCGCCGCAGGGAATGCGATCGAGGAGCAGCGCCTGCTCAACGCGATCGAGAACCACCAGACTCACGTCGTGCCGATCATCGCCGACATCGACGCGGGCTTCGGCAATGCGGAGGCCACCTACCTGCTCGCACGAAAGATGATCGAGGCGGGTGCCTGCGCGCTGCAGATCGAGAACCAGGTGAGCGATGAGAAGCAGTGCGGCCATCAGGACGGCAAGGTCACCGTCCCGCATGAGGACTTCCTCGCGAAGGTCCGCGCGTGCCGCTACGCGTTCCTCGAGCTGGGCGTCGAGGACGGGATCATCGTCACGCGCACCGACTCGCTCGGCGCGGGGCTCACCAAGCAGATCGCGGTCAGCAAGACGGCGGGCGACCTGGGCGACCAGTATAATTCGTATCTCGATTGCGAGGAGATCGACCCCGCCACCGCGCAGAATGGCGACGTCATCCTCAACCGCGACGGCAAGCTGCTGCGTCCGAAGCGCCTGCCCTCCAACCTGTTCCAGTTCCGCGCGGGCACGGGCGAGGATCGCTGCGTGATGGATTGCATCGCGAGCCTACAGAACGGCGCCGACCTGCTCTGGATCGAGACCGAGAAGCCGCACATCGAACAGATCGCCGGCATGGTCGACCGCATCCGCGCGGTGATCCCGAACGCAAAGCTCGTCTACAACAACTCGCCGAGCTTCAACTGGACGCTGAACTTCCGCCAGCAAGTCTTTGACGCGTGGCGTGAATCGGGTCGCGACGTGTCGGCGTATGACCGCGCGCGCCTGATGAGCGTCGACTATGACGGCACGCCGCTGGGCGACGAGGCGGACGAGCGCATCCGCACCTTCCAGGCGGATTCGGCCAAGCGTGCCGGCATCTTCCATCACCTGATCACACTGCCGACCTATCACACCGCGTCACTCTCGACCGACAATCTCGCCAAGGAGTATTTCGGCGACGCCGGGATGCTCGGCTATGTGAAGGGCGTCCAGCGCAAGGAAATCCGCGAGGGCATCGCCTGCGTCAAGCATCAGAACATGTCGGGCTCCGACCTCGGCGACGATCACAAGGAGTATTTCGCGGGGGAGGCCGCGCTGAAGGCCGGCGGCGTGCACAATACGATGAACCAGTTCGCCGCCTGATCTACGGACCGGAGCGCAAGCTCCGGCCCTGACCTCGCAGCGGCGCACTGGTCGTCGACCGACTGTGCCGCTGCCGGGATATACGACAGCGCTTCGTACCGAACATGAACAAAATGTCATTTTCGGGGTTCCGCCACCCAAGTCGGCCGTTTAGGAGACGCGCTTCAAAGGGTGGCAAGGTGATGATGCGGAAGGTGAAATTTCTTCCCGTGGCGATGTGCCTGCCGATATTGGCCGCGTGCAACCGTCACCAATCGACGCTCGCCCCGTTCGGCGAGGAGGCGGACAAGGTTCGCTCGATCGCGATCGTGCTGGTCGTCGGTTCGGTTATCCTTGCCGCCGGTCTCGCGCTGCTCATGCGCCACGCGATGCGCGCGCCCGAAGGCCGGCTCACGCACAAGGGCGGGATGAAGCTGGTGCTGTGGCTCGGCGGAATCGGCCCGTCGATCCTGCTGCTCGGCCTGCTGCTCTATGCGCTGCCGGCGATGCGGCCGATCCCGGTCGCGGATACCGATCTGCGGATCGGTGTCGAGGGCGAGCAATTCTGGTGGCGGGTCCGCTACGCGCCGCCCGGCGGACCGTTGGTCGAGTCCGCGAACGAACTCCGCCTGCCGGTCGGCCGCACCGTCGAACTGTCGCTGCGCGGCACCGACGTCATTCACAGCTTCTGGGTGCCGGGCCTCGCGGGCAAGATGGACATGATCCCCGGCCGCACCAACCGCCTCATCGTCCGCGCGACCAAGGCGGGGACGTATCGCGGCGTCTGTGCCGAGTTCTGCGGGCTGGGCCATGCGCTGATGGCGTTCGACGTCGTCGCGATGGAGCCCGCCGCGTTCGAGCGCTGGCTCGCCGCACAGGCGCGACCTGCGACGCCGACCGCATCGCCCGGCGCGCGCCTGTTCGCCAGCTATGGGTGCAGCGGCTGCCACAGCGTCCGCGGGATCGGCCCGGTTGCGAAGATCGGCCCCGACCTGACGCATTTCGGGTCGCGCGCGACGCTCGCGGCCGGCGTCCTGCCGATGACCCACGCTAATATCGCTGGCTTCGTCCGCGATCCCGGCAAGACCAAGCCCGGCGTGCGGATGCCCGCCTTCCCGCAGATGTCGGCCGCCGAAGCCGACCAGATCGCCAGCTATCTCCAGGGGCTCAAATGACCACCGAGAGCACCCCGTACGTCGCCCCCGACCAGAACGATCCCGCGGTCCGCAAGGGCCAGGAAGACCGCCTGCGCGAAGTGTGGAAGCCGCCCTCGGGCTGGTTCTTCCGCTGGACCGACGTCAACAACAACCGGATCGGCGTGTGGTACACGCTGACCGCGTTCGGCTTCATGCTGTTCGCGGGCGTGCTCGCGCTGATCATGCGCACGCAGCTGGCGGTGCCGAACAACGACCTCGTCACCGCGAACACGTTCAATCAGCTGTTCACGCTGCACGGCTCGATGATGATGTTCCTGTTCGCGGTGCCGATGTTCGAGGCGGTCTCGATCATCCTGCTGCCGCAGCTGCTCGGCGCGCGCGACCTGCCGTTCCCGCGGCTGTCGGGCTTTGGCTATTGGAGCTTCCTGATCGGCGGCGTGTTCGTGTCGGGATCGATCTTCTTCGACGCCGCGCCCGATGGCGGCTGGTTCATGTATCCTCCGCTGACGACACGGACCGATCTGAGCGGGTTGGGCGCCGACATCTGGATGCTGGGCCTCAGCTTCATCGAGGTGTCGTCGGTCGCAGCCGCGGTCGAGCTGATCGTCGGCGTGCTCAAATGCCGCCCGCCGGGGATGCGGCTCAACCTCATGCCGCTCTACGCCTGGTATATCCTGGTCGTCGCGGTGATGATTTTGTTCGCGTTCCCGCCGCTGATCGCGGGCGACGTGCTGTTCGAGATGGAGCGGCTGCTCAACTGGCCGTTCTTCAATGCGGAGAAGGGCGGCGACCCGCTGCTGTGGCAGCACCTGTTCTGGATCTTCGGCCACCCCGAAGTCTATATCGTCTTCCTGCCCTCGATCGCGCTGTTCGCGATGCTGATCCCGACCTTCGCGCAGCGGCATCTGCTCGGCTATCCGTGGATCGTGCTGGCCGCGGTCGGCACCGCGTTCCTGAGCTTTGGGCTGTGGGTCCACCACATGTTCACGACCGGACTGCCGAAGATCAGCCTCGCCTTCTTCGCGGCCGCTTCCGAAGCGGTGGCGATCCCGACCGGCGTGCAGATCTTCGTCTTCATCGCGACTCTCTGGGCGGGCAACGTCAAGAAATCGACGCCGTTGCTGTATGCGAGCGGAAGCCTAGCGGTGTTCGTGATCGGCGGGCTGACCGGCGTTATGGTCGCGGTCGCGCCGTTCGACTGGCAGGCGCACGACACCTATTTCATCGTCGCGCATCTGCATTACGTGCTGATCGGCGGTACGCTGCTGCCGCTGTTCGCCGGGCTGTATTATTACTGGCCGCTGGTCACCGGGAAAAAGCTCAGCGACAGGCTCGGCCGGATCGCGTT
Organism: Sphingomonas aurantiaca; assembly: GCF_003050705.1. GTDB lineage: Bacteria > Pseudomonadota > Alphaproteobacteria > Sphingomonadales > Sphingomonadaceae > Sphingomonas > Sphingomonas aurantiaca. The sequence goes on from NZ_QAOG01000006.1 coordinate 189,599, forward strand.
CTGGATCATGTTCGTCGGCATGAATCTGACCTTCTTCCCGATGCATCTCTCGGGCCTGCTCGGCATGCCGCGCCGCGTGTTTACCTATCCCGAGGAACTCGGCATCGGCGGGCTCAATCTCGCCTCGACCGCCGGCTCGTACCTGTTCGCGCTCGGGGTGCTGATCGTGTGCATCGATCTCGCGCTGTCGCCGCGCCGCCCCAAGGCGCCGCGCAATCCGTGGAACGCGGGGACGCTCGAATGGCTGGCGCTGCCCGATGACGAGGACTGGGGCATCCGCTCGGTGCCACTGATCGAGAGCCGCTATCCGATCTGGGATCAGAAGAACTTCGTCCAGAAGGTCGACGAGGGCCGCTTCTTCCTGCCCGACGCGGAGGAGATGCGCCGCGAGTCGATCATCACCACCGTGCTCGACGCCCGGCCGCTGCAGGTGATCCGCCTCGGCACGCCGAGCGTGAAGCCGATGATGACCGCGGTCGCGCTGGCGGGCGTGTTCATCCTGACGACCTATCATCTGTATCTGCTGTCCGCGCTCAGCGGCATCGCGACGCTCGCCTGCGTGCTGTGGTGGCTGTGGACCGGGACCGCCGAGATCCCCGAAAAGCCGACCAAGCATATCGGCCACGGCATCGAGGTGCCGCTCTACACCTCGGGGCCGTCGGCGCCGGGCTGGTGGGCGATGTTCATCACGATGATGGCGGATGCGACCGCGTTTTCGGGACTCGTCTTCGGCTATTTCTTCTTCTGGACGATCCACACCAATTTCCCGCCCACGGGCGCCGGGCTGGATGGACCGGGCGTGTTCTGGCCGATGGTCGCTTTGGCGCTGACGCTGACAGGCTGGGCGGCCACGGTCGGCGCGCGCGAAGTGCATCGCCGCGGTAACGTCGCTGCGGGCCGCGCGCTGCTGGTCGTCGGGATCGTCACGACGCTGTCTAGCCTGTTCGCCGGGCTTGCGGGACCCTGGGTGTCGGGGATGGATCCGGAGCTGCACGTCTATCCGGCGATCGTGTGGACGCTGGCGATCTGGACCGCGGTGCACGCCGCGATCGGCGTGATCATGCAGACCTACACGCTCGCGCGCAGCCTCGCGGGGAAGATGACGCCGGTTTATGATGCCGACCTGCGCAACATCACCGTCTACCACCATTTCCTCGCACTGACGGGTATCGTGACGTTCTGCACGATCGGCCTGTTCCCGGGGGTTGCATGACTACGTCCAAGGACAACCGCAAGCACTGGGCGCGCGACCTCAAGGTCACGTTGTGGACGCTGATCCTCCCGCCGACGATCTGGGCGGTGCATTTCATGTTCTGCTATCTGTGGGTCGCCGTCACCTGCGCGAAATCGCCGACGCCGGGGACGGCGCTAAACGGGTTTCCGCTGGCCACGCTGATTGCGACGATCGTCGCGCTGCTGGGGATCGTCGCGGCGGGCTATATCGCGCGCGTCCAGTCGCAGACGCCGGGCGACCCTGCGCCGCATGATGAGGGCACCGCGATCGACCGTCTGCGCTTCCTCGCGCTGTCGACCCGGCTGCTCGCAGGTCTGAGCTTCGTCGCGGTCATCTTCACCGCACTGCCGGTCATCGTGTTCGGCGATTGCCGATGAGACGCGCGAGCCTGGTGCTCGGCGCGGTGCTGGTCCCGCTCGGCTGGGCGTTTGCCGCAGCGCCGCTCGGTATGGTCGGGCACATGGCGGGTCACATGATCGCAGTTGCGGTCGCGGCGCCGTTCCTCGCTTACGGCATCGCGGGTAGCCGCTTCGATCCGGCCGAGCGGTGGCCTGCGGTGGTAACGCCGCTGGTGATGTCGCTGGTCGAACTCGTCGTGGTGTGGCTATGGCACCTGCCCGCGTTGCGGCTGCGCGTCGACATGCAGCCGCTGGCGTTGCTGATCGAGCAGGCGAGTTTCCTCGGCGCCGGCCTGCTGCTGTGGAGCGCGGTGCTCGGCACGCAAACCGGCGGGGCGACCGACCGGCGCGTGTCGGGCGTCGCGGCAATGCTGCTGACGTCGATGCACATGACTCTGCTCGGTGCGCTGATCGGCCTGGCGCCGCGGCCGCTCTACGCCATGATGGCAATGCATCCGTCCGCGCACGGTCTCGATCCGCTCGAGGACCAGCAGCTTGGCGGCGTCGTCATGCTGATGATCGGTGCGGCAAGCTATTTTCTCGGCGGGCTCGCGATGCTCGGCGGTGTGTTGAAGACACGGAGCGCAACGGCATGACGATCCGGATCACCTGGGCGCGCGCGGTCGCCGCCATCGTCGCGCTGATCGTGGCGGGGCTGCTATTTTCCTGGTCGGGGGTGTTCAACGTCGCCGCCTCGTCGGGGCATTGGAAGATCACCGACTGGTTCCTCCACTGGACGATGCGCAACTCGGTGCGCACGCATGCCGCCTTGACCGTGCCCGACGATCCCAAGGCGCGCGACGGGGTCGTGAGCGCAGCTGGCCTGTTCAAGGCGAGTTGTGCCGCCTGCCACGGCGCACCTGGCGTGCGCCCGCTGCCGGTGATGCAGGCGGCGACGCCCCCTGCCCCCGATCTTTCGATCAACGCGCGTGAATGGACCGACAAGCAGCTCTTCTGGATCCTCAAGCACGGCGTGAAATTCAGCGGCATGCCCGGCTGGGCGGCGAAGGACCGCGACGACGAGGTCCGCCACATGGTCGCGTTCGTCCGGCTGCTGCCCGAAATGTCGGCAGCGACCTACCGCGCGCTGACCGAAGTACCGGGGCCGACCGACGCAAGGATCGCCACCTGCGCGGGCTGTCATGGTGCGGACGGCCGTGGCCGCGGCCAGCCCGACATCCCCGTGCTCGGCGGCCAGAGCCCCGCCTATCTGCGCGCCGCGCTCGAGGCCTATGCGATCGGCAAGCGACAGAGCGCGGTAATGTCGAACGCGGCCGCGACGCTGACTCCAGCCGAGATGACGCGCCTGGCGGATCATTTCGCGGCGATGCCCGGCATCGGTACGACCAAGCCCGCGGGCAGCGTCGAGGCTGCCAGGATCGACCGCGAAGGCCTGCCAAAGGTCCAGTTGCCCGCCTGCGCAAGCTGCCACGCGCCCGGCAAGCCCTATCCCGTGCTCGCCGGCCAGCGCGCGAGCTACATCGCGCAACGCCTGCGGAACTGGCGCGGCGACGAGACGGTCGTCGATGCACGCAAGTCGCAGTCGACGATGCCCGTCATCGCTCGGCGGATACCCGAGGACATGATCGACCCGCTTGCCCGCTATCTCGCCGGTCGCTGAGCGCTCAGCCGGTAGCGGGCAACAGCTCGATCGAGACCGAACGGTCGCCGACCAGATCGGCGAGCCGTTCGCCGGAGGCTAGCGCCGTATCGCCCCACCAGTCGCGCACGCCGATCCCGTCGAGGTGACACTCGGCAGTCCGTAGCGGCACGACACACCGCAAGACCGCCCTGTCGCCCACCCGTCGAAACGCGATGACCTGATCCGCACGAGCGCCGGTGACGGCAATGGGGTCATATCCGCTCGTGGCAAACAATGCCGGATGATCGCGTCGCAGCGTCAGAAGCCGCTGGATAAGTGCCATCTTCGCCAGCGGCTCGCCGTCCAGATTGGCCTGCAGACGCGCATAGTTCACCGGCCGACGATTGTCGGGATCGACCAAACTCAGGTCGATAGCCTCGGTCCCCTGATACAGATCGGGCACGCCGGGCACTGTGTAACGCAACGCGACTTGGGCGAGGCTGTTCGCTTCGGCTGCGGGGGCCAACTTCGCGACGAGGGCGGTCAGGTCTTCCAGAAACGCCTGCGATCGCGTGGGATCGAGAAGCGCTCGCGCCAGATCGTGGCAGCGCGTTTCATAGTCCGAGTCCGGTGACTCCCAAGACGAGCGCAACTTGGCCTCGCGCAAGGCCTTTTCCTGCCACGCCACGATCCGCTCCGCATAGTCGGACAGCCCTCCGCCGTCCGCCGCGGAAAGGCCCTCCGGCCAAGCGCCGAACAGTGTCTGAAGCAGCATATAGCTGTCATCCGGCGCCACCCCGTCGGCGAAGGGCAGCGCGAGGTCGAGCCATCGTTCGACATGCGTGCGCCACAGATCGGGGATTTCGCTCAGCACGGCGAGCCGCGCCCGCACGTCTTCGCCGCGTTTGTGATCATGCGTCGCGGTGGCGAGCATCGCCGCAGGCCAGTTGCGCGTACGATCGATCATCGCGGCATGGAAGTCTCCGATATCCAGCGACATGCGGCCTGCATCGAAGCCGACGTCGTTGCGCGACAGCAGCCGACCATAGCGGTAGAAGGCAGTATCCTCGACCGCCTTGGCCGCGATCGGCGCGGACAGCTGCTGGAATTTGCGGACCGCCTCCGCCGCCAGCCCGGCGTCCCCGGGGCCCTCGCCTGCCAACCATGCCAGGATCCGGTCGACGACCGCGTCCTCGCCTGGCGGCACGAACTCGGCGACACGCTCGCGGACCGTTTCGCGGATCGCAGCATCGGCTGCGGGGGCGGCATCGCCGGTCCCATAGGTGCGGTAGACCGGGAAGACCCACAGCATGCGCTCGATCGCACGGTCGAGCATGCCGCGGGTGAGGCCGTCGCACTCCGGCGTCGAGCGCGCCAAGGCCACGAACGCCTCGACGCACCCGCGGCGCTGGCCATCGAACTGCCAGGCAAGCAATTCCTGCCGCGCGCGCAGTTCCTCGGGTGAGAAGGCCGCGGATCGTCCGCTTATGTCCGCCCACAGAGTAGCGAGCGGCTCTGCGCCGCTGCTCGCGTGGAGCAAGGCTGCAACCTGCTCCATAAAATCATAGCCGCTGGTGCCGTCGACGCGCCAGTCCGTCGCGAGCGGCTCGCCGTCCGCCAGGATCTTCTCGATGATAATGTACGCCGGGCCGGGCGGCGCATCGGCCGGTCGCGCAATCGCGTCGAGCCGCGTGCGGAGCTGCCGGCAATAGGCGGCGGGATCGGTGAGGCCGTCGACGTGGTCGACGCGGACGCCGTCGATCAGGCCCTCGCCGTAGAGGCGGAAATACAGCGCATGCGTCGCGTCGAACACGACCGGGTCCTCGACACGCAGGCCGGCAAGGTCGTTGATCGTGAAGAACCGCCGCCAGTTGAGCTCGTCATTGGCAACGCGCCACGAGGCCAGACGGTAATGCTGCCGGTCGGCCAGCGCGGCAATATCCGCGGTTGCCGCGGCCGCCTGGTCCTCGTCGCGGAGCGGCAGACGGTGCTCGCCATAGGCTTCGAGGACGTAGCGGCCATCGACCTGCTCGACCTTCAGCGCGCCGCTCGCGATCGTTTCGGCCAGCGGATCGCCGAGGATCGGCAGGACGAGCTTCTCGCGCCAATCGATGTCGAAATAGCGGGCGAACGGGCTTGCTTCCCCGCGCGTGAGGACGTCGTTCCACCAGCCATTCTCACCGCCAGCCACCCCCATATGGTTGGGGACGATATCGATGATGATGCCCATATCGCGCACACGGAGCGCCGCGACCAGGCTCCGGAACGCATCCTCGCCGCCGAGTTCGGGATTGATGCTGGTCGGATCGGCAACGTCATAGCCATGCTTCGACCCGCGCCGCGCCCGCGTGATCGGCGAGGCATAGACATGGCTGATCCCGAGCGCGTCGAGATACGGCACCAGCGCCTTGGCATCGGCGAAGGTGAAATCCTTGTGGAACTGGAACCGGTAGGTCGCGCGAGGGGTCATGCGGATCTCGTGGCGTTGAGGGCGTCGATACGGGCGGTGACGTCGGCGCGGTCGAGCAGCGCCTCGGTCGTGTCGGGCAGGCGGCGGCGCCAGTTGGGATGCTCGTCGATCGTGCCCGGCAGGTTGGGCTGCTCGACCAGTCCGGCGAGATCCTCGACGGGCACGATGGCGAGCGCGCAGGGGGTGCTCGCGACATGCGCGATCGCAGCGTCGACGACCGGGTCGGTGTCGTCCTCCGCGGGTTGATCGCGGCCCGTGTCGAACGCGGCCCACAGCGCGGCACGATCCGTGGCGCGGGCGGCACGGTCTGCGGCTTCGTCAACCGCCTCGGACGTGCGGCCCAGCGCCCAGGTCCAGCCGATATCGCGTCCGCTCCACCAGCCGGCAACGGTCGCCAGATCATGCGTGCCGGTCATCGCCACCGCGTCGGGCGACCATTTCACGGGAGGGACGAAGCCATCGGCATCACGCTCGAACCACAAGACGCGCATGCCGAGCATCGCACGCGCATCCATCGCCTCGCGGAACCCGTCGGGGACGGTGCCGAGATCCTCGCCGATGACGATCGCCTTGGCGCGGTGCGACTCCATCGCGACGATCCGCATCAGGTCGTCGAACGGCATGTCGAGATACGCGCCGTCCGCGGCCGATGCGCCCTCGGGTACGACCCACAGGCGGCGCAGGCCAAAGGCATGGTCGATACGGATGCCGCCGGCATGCGCGAGGGCTGCGCGGATCGTCGCGATGAATGCGGCGAATCCGGTATCGCGAAGCGCTTGCGGATCGAACCCGGTAATGCCCCAGCTTTGGCCGTCAGGACCCAGCGGATCCGGCGGCGCCCCGATCGACAGACCGGTGAGCAGATCACCGCGCCGGCTCCAGCCGTGGCTGCCGCCTGGGTCCATCCCGACGGCAAGGTCGGCGATGAGGCCGATCGCCATGCCCGCATCCTTGGCGGCCGTCTGCGCGGCATCCAGATCACGGCGCGCGCGCCACTGGAGGAACGCGTAGAAGGCCACGTCCTCGGCATGATCCTCGACGAAGCGGCGGACGGCAGCGCTGGCAGGGTCATGATAGTCGGCCGGCCATTGCTGCCAGCCGCGTGCACCCATCTGTGCGAAGAAATGCGCGTGGAGGGCGTCGAATTCGGCGTGGCGTTCGAGATCCTCCCCACCGTCTCGTCGGAACGCGTCGAGGCTTTCGCCAATGTCGGCAACCTCTTCCGCGTAAGTCTTGCGAAGCTGTGCAAGCTTCGCAGGTATCGCGTTCTGCCAATCGATCAGATCGGCGGAGACGTCAGCCAAAGCGTCCGCGTCGACGGACGGCGTCCCATAGAGGCCGTTGAGAAACTGGCGGCTCGATGGCGCATAGGGGCTGTAGCGGCTGGCATCGGCGGGAAACAGCGCGTGCGTGGGGCTGATCGCGAGCGCATCGGCGCCCCGGGCGCCAAAGGCACGCGCAGCATCGACCAGCGTTCCGAAGTCGCCGAAAGCCTGGGGAGTGTCGCCGCAAAGGCTGGGGATCTGAACCGCGGGCGCCCAGCATTTGCGTCCGGGGACCGCATCCGAGATCGTAAAGCAGCGCCGCGGGGCGACGAGCAGATCGATCTCAGTGCCGTCGATCGCGAGACGGTGATACCCGACCTGCTCGATCGGCTTCAGCGCGCCGTTCTCCACCGACAACGAGATCTTCGTGCCGTCTTCGAGCGTCAGTTCGGCGCTGCTCAAAGCCGTCGCAGGAAGCGCAATCGGGGCTCCGCAATCGACGGACAGGAACCGGGGCGCATGGGCCGTCCTGCGCTCGATCGCAGCGAGGCTGTCGGCGATCTGCGTGTCGCTGCCGGATGCATGGCCGAGGCGATGGAGGATCGTCCGCAAGGCGTCGTCCGATACCGTCTGGCGACGCCCGGCAGCGTCCTGCCAGTCACGCTGCAGCCCGGCGGCCGTCGCGAGCGTGTGCAGGTCGCTCATCGCGCCAACCAGACCGCGATGCTGTCAGGCTGGCCGGGGTCGCCATCCGCGAAGATCGGCGCAGCCTCGATGACAGGAAAGGCTACCGCCTCGTCCCCCAGGTTCAGCGCGATCGTGAGAACCGCGTCGTCCCCCATCCGCCAGCGCGCGACGACAGCCCCCTCCCCGATCGCTTCCGCACCGATTGCAGTCGTGCCACGTAACCGAGGGATGATCGCCTCGTGGCGAATCTTGAGCAGCGTGGCGTACAGCGCTTGCCACGTCGCAGCATCCGGGCCGGGATGCGCGCGCGACTGGTCGAACGTCTCGAGCGCGTTGGGATCGGGGATGGCCTTGCGCGCTTCGGGATCGGCGAACGCGGCGAACTTGGCGAATTCCTTGCGCCGCCCTTCGCGCACCGCATCGGCGAGCTCGTCGTGGAAGTCGGTGAAGAACAGGAACGGGCTCTCGCTGCCCTGCTCGTCCCCCATGAACAGCAGCGGGATCTGCGGCCCCAGCAGGAGCAACGCGGTCGCGGCCCGAAGCTTTTGCCGGTCGGTAAGCAGCGTCAGGCGCTCGCCCATCGCGCGGTTGCCGATCTGGTCATGATTCTGGAGGAACGCGACGAACGCGGTTGGCGACAGGTGCGCGCTGGGCTTACCACGCGGCTTGCCGTCATGGTTCGGCGAGCCCTCGCCCTGATAGATAAAGCCCTCGCCCAAGCAGCGCGCGAGGCGTTCGGCGGGCCGGTCGGCAAAGTCGCTATAATAGGCGCTGGTCTCGCCGGTCAGCAGGACGTGCAGCACGTTGTGGAAATCGTCGTTCCACTGCGCATCGAACGCCGCGGGGTGAAGGCGATCGGCGTCGTTGCCTTCGTTCTCGAGGACGAGATGAACGTGGCGGCCCGTAGTCTTCTCACGCAGTTCGGCCGCCATCGCGTCGAGGAAGTCGTCATTCTCGATCGCGTGGACCGCATCGAACCGCAGGCCGTCGAACTTATAGTCGTTCAACCACATCAGCGCATTGTCGACGAAATAGCGGTGGACCGGCGCCTGATCGACCGCGACCGCGCCGCCCCAGGGGGTATCGACTTCGGGGTGAAAGAACCCCTTCGCATAGGCGCCGAGGTAGTTCCCGTCGGGCCCGAAGTGATTGTAGACGACGTCGAGGAACACCGCGAGACCGAGTTCGTGGGCGCGATCGACCAGCGCCCTCAGGTCGTCGGGCGTGCCGTAGCTCTCGGCAGGAGCATAAGGCAGAACGCCGTCATAGCCCCAGTTGCGCGTGCCGCCGAACGCATTGACCGGCATGAGTTCGATCGCCGTCACGCCAAGCTCGGCGATCTCTGGAAGCCGGTCCGCGACACCCGAAAAGCCACCCAGCGTGCCGACATGGACCTCCTGGATGACCATCTCTTCCCAAGCGCGCCCGCGCCAGTCCGTCGTGCGCCATTCATAAGCGGCGTGGTCTACGACGACGCTCCAGCCATGGACCCCGCCCGACTGCGCGCGCGACGCCGGGTCCGGGACCGTAAGGTCGTCCGCCAGCCGGAACCGGTAGCGCGCGCCTGCGCCGACTGGCGCCTTTGCGCTGAACCACCCGTCAGGCCCGCTGGTCATGGCGACCGCATCGCCGCCGGCTATCTCGAGCGTCACCCAATCACGGTCGGGTGCCCATAGGCGGAAGGTCGTCCCATCGGCCTCGAGCGTCGGTCCCCAGCCGATCATGCCGCCGCAATCGTCCATGTCAGCAACGCCGCACCCTGCGGGGGAAGCTCATAGCTGTCCTTGATCGGCGTGGCGGGCTGATCCGGCTTGCTGCTGTCGATGAGGACAACGCGTTCGGCATCCTCGGGCGGCGGCATGTGGAAGGTCAGCGGGCCTTCCGAGGCGTTGAGCAGGAGCGAGATCACCTGAACCTCGCCCGACTCGCGCTCGCATGCCCGACGCATGACCAGTGCGCGACCGTTGGTGTTCTCCCAATCCTCGGAGGTGAGCTGCTGGCCGCGCTCGTCCCACCATTCGATATCCTTGAGGCCCTCGGCGGGCGTATCCTCGCCGTACAGGAAGTTCCCGGCGCGGAGCATCGGATAGTCGCGACGCAGCGCGATCAGCCGCGCTGTGAAGTCGATCAGCGCGTCACCCTCGGGCGACTTCGCCTTCTCCCAGTCGAGCCAGCTGATCTCGTTATCCTGGCAATAGGCGTTGTTGTTGCCATTCTGCGTCCGCCCGAACTCGTCCCCGGCAACCAGCATCGGCGTGCCGAGCGAGGCGAACAACGTCGTCAGCATCGAGCGCATCACGCGCTGGCGGGTCTCGAGGATCGCCGGATCCTCGGTCGGCCCTTCGACGCCCCAGTTGCGCGAGCAGTTGTTCGAATGGCCGTCGCGATTGTCCTCGCCATTCGCCTCGTTGTGCCGCTCCTCATAGGCGACCGTATCCGCCAACGTGTAGCCATCATGCGCGCCCAGCAGGTTGACGCTCGCCCATGGCCGCCGCGCGCGACGGTCGAACAGATCGGCCGACCCGGTCAGCCGCGCGGCGAGATCCGCGCGCTGCGCGTGATCGCCGCGCCAGAATTTGCGCACCGTATCGCGGTATTTGTCGTTCCACTCCGCGAAGCCGGGAGGGAAGTTGCCTAGCTGATAACCGCCGGGGCCGATATCCCAAGGCTCGGTGATCAGCTTCAGCTTGCCGAGCACCGGATCCTGCCGCAGCACGTCGAAGAATCCCGCACCCGGATCGAAGCCCGTATCCGTCCGCCCCAGCGTCAGCCCGAGATCGAAGCGGAAGCCGTCGATGCCGAAGCTTGTCGCCCAGTAGCGCAGCGAATCCGCGACCATTTGGATGACGCGCGCCTTGGTGAGGTTCAGCGTGTTGCCAGTGCCAGTGTCGTTTATCGAAAAGCGCGGATCGTCCTTGACCAGCCGGTAATAGCTCGCATTGTCGAGCCCGCGCCATGACAGCGTCGGCCCCTGTTCCGAGCCCTCGCAGGTGTGGTTGTAGACCACGTCGAGGATCACCTCGATCCCGGCCGCATGCAGCCGGCGGATCGAACGGCGCAGTTCGTTGTGGCTGTCGGTCGCGAAGAACGAGCGCTCGGGCGTGAAGAAATTGAGGGTGTTGTACCCCCAATAATTCCGCAGCCCCTTCTCCTGCAGGAAGCGATCCTGGATGTAGGTGTGGATCGGCAGAAGCTCGATCGCCGTCACGCCGAGCCGCTTGAGGTGATCGATCACCTTGGGGTTGCCGAGCGCCGCAAACGTGCCGCGTTCGGAGGGCTGGACCTCGTCGAACAGCTTGGTGAGGCCCTTGACGTGCGCCTCGTAGATCACCGTCTCGGACCACGGCGTGTTGGGCCGCACGTCGCGCGACCAGTCGAAATGGCTGTCGGTCACGACGCCCTTGGGCATCGTCAGCGCGCTGTCACGCTTGTCGAAGCTCAGGTCCGCGCGTGGCGACTTGACCTGATAGCCGTACATCGCGTCGGTCCAGCGGAGTTCGCCGATCATCTGCTTGGCATAGGGATCGAGCAGCAGCTTGTTCGGGTTGAACCGGTGGCCTTCCTCGGGCGCGTACCGCCCATGCGCGCGGTAGCCATAGACAAGGCCGGGCTGCGCATCGGGGAGGTAGCCATGCCAGACCTCGTCGGTCCATTCGGGCAGCGCGTAGCGTTTTAGCTCGCGGCGGCCGGTCTCGTCATAGACGCAGAGCTCGATCTTCTCGGCGTTGGCGGAATAGACCGCGAAATTGACGCCAAGGCCGTCGAACGTAGCGCCCAACGGATAGGCGGAACCGGCGTCGAGCGTGTCGGGCAGTAGATGCAAGGCGAAGACCCTTTTCGTGGCGCCGACCGCAGCTTTATCGCGGTGCAGCATTGCTTGGCGTGAAACCCGTCCGCCGCTTCCTATGTTCCCAGTTCCGCAGCGAGTTTTCGCCGCGCAATTCTTATCAGCAAGGGACGACCATGCGCACTTCTCTCACCGTCGGATCGACCATCGCATGAGCGGGCCGAAACTGTTCGCACCGCTCACGATCGGCAACCTGACGCTCGCCAATCGTATCGTCATCGCGCCGATGTGCCAATATTCGGCAAGCAATGGCTGCATGAACGACTGGCACCAGATCCACCTCGGACACCTCGCGCTGTCGGGTGCCGCGCTGCTGACGATCGAGGCGAGCGCGGTGGTGCCCGAGGGGCGGATCACGTACGGCGATGTCGGGCTGTACGACGATGCGACCGAGGCCGCGATGGCGGGCGTGATCGAGAGCATCCGGCGCTGGTCCGACATGCCGATCGCGATCCAGTTGTCGCACGCGGGGCGGAAGGCATCGTGCGAGGTGCCGTGGAAGGGCGGGCTCCAGATCGCGCCGGGCGAACCCAATGGCTGGCAGACCGAGGGACCGTCGACCGTCCCGTTCATTCCCGAGGAGAACGCACCGGTCGCGCTCGACCGCGAGGGACTGGCACGGGTCCGCGATGCGTTCGTGGCCGCGACGGTGCGCGCCGCTCGGCTCGGGATCGACGCCGTCCAGCTGCACGCCGCGCACGGCTATCTGCTCCACGAATTTCTGTCGCCGCTGTCGAACCGTCGCGAGGACGAGTATGGTGGCAGCCTTGAAAACCGGATGCGGTTCCCGCTCGAGGTGTTCGATGCGGTTCGCGCGGCATTCCCGGCCGAGCGCGCGGTGACGATGCGCGTGTCGGGCACCGACTGGGCCGAGGGCGGCTGGAACTCCGATCAGACGGTGGCGTTTGCTAAGGCGCTCGAGGCGCGCGGCTGCAGCGCGATCCACGTCTCGAGCGGCGGCACGACGCCCGCGCAGCAGATCCCCGTCGGGCCGAGCTACCAAGTACCGCTCGCACGGGCCGTTAAGCAGGCGGTGTCGATCCCGGTCGTCGCGGTCGGGCTGATCACCGACTATGAGCAGGCCGAGGCCATCGTGGGTACGGGCGATGCCGATATGATCGCGCTCGCCCGCACGATCCTCTACGATCCGCGCTGGCCCTGGCATGCCGCGGCGCATCTGGGCGGGAAGGTCAAGGCGCCGAACCAGTATCTACGGTCGCAGCCGCGGCAATTTAAGGATCTGTTCGAGGCGTAAGGCCTGCATTTAACCCTGTTCCCCCGCCTCCGCGGGGGAACAGGCTCTTAGCGGCAGCTCAGCCCGCGACGGTCATGACCGAGCCGGAATCGACCCGGATATCCGCGCCGTTGATGAAGCTCGCCCGCTCGGAGCACAGGAATACGATAGCAGACGCGACCTCTTCCGCGGTGCCACGGCGCTTCAGCGTCATGCCCGGGCGCTCCTCCTTGAGAAACGTCTCGATCGCCTCGTCGAAGCTCGTTCCGTTCTCGTCGGCGCGCTTCTGCATCATCTTGTCGGTCATCGGCGTCGCGATGAACGCGGGCGATACCGTGTTCACCAGCACGTTGTCGCAGCCATAGGCCTTTGACAGCCCCTTCGACAGGCTGGAGATGCCCGCCTTCGATGCGCAATAAGCGAGTTCGTCGACATAGGGCTGCACCGCATCCTCCGAGCTCATCAGCACGATGCGGCCCCATTTGCTGGCGCGCATCGCCGGGATCGCCTCTCGGCAGACGCGCACCGCACCCATCAGGTTGATGTCGATCGTCGACTGCCAGCCTGCATCGTCGACATCGAGGAAATCGCCCGTCGCGCCCGTCACGCCTGCGCAGTTGACCAGGATGTCGGGCTCGCCGAGCTTCGCGCGGACCTTCTCGAACAGTGCCGTGACGTCGTCGAGCTTGGTGAGGTCCGCCTCGACCGCGATGATCTCGCCATGCGCCTTCAGGTCCTCGACACTGGAGTCGAGGTCGCCGCCCGGCTGGTCGGAGATCGCGACCCGTACGCCTTCCTGCAGCAGCATCCGGGCGGTTTCCTTGCCCATGCCGCTGTCCGCGCCGGTCACGAGCGCGATTTTGCCTGCGATATCGAGGTTCATGCTGTCGTCCTTGTGGTGGTGATGAAAATCATGCCCATTCCCGCGGACCGTCGCTGTCGAGCGCGCGGTCGAGGTAGAAGGCGGCACTGATCAGCGCGAGATGGCTAAAGCCTTGCGGGAAATTGCCGAGGAAGCTGCCATCCTGCGCGATCTCTTCGGCGAACAGCCCGACATGGTTGGCGTGCGCGAGCAGCTTTTCGAAGTTCAGCCGCGCCTCGTCGAGCCGCCCTGCCCGCGCGAGGCATTCGACATACCAGAATGAGCAGGCGACGAACGTCCCCTCCTGCCCCGGCAAGCCATCGTCGATCCGGTAGCGATAGACCTGGCCGTCATCAGACAGGTCTTCGCCGATCGCCTTTAGCGTCGCGAGCCACTTCGGATCGGTCGCGCCGATGAAGCGCACCAGCGGCATCATCAGCAACGCGCCGTCGACGGCCTTGTCCTCGGGTGCGTCGCCGATCGCACGGACGAAGCGGCCGAGATCGTCGTCCCAGAACTGCGCCCAGATATCGTCATGGATCGCCGTCCGTGTTTCCGACCAGCGCACCAGCGGCGCCGGGAGCGAGCGCTTCTGCGCAAGCCGCACCGCGCGATCGATCGCGACCCAGCTCATCAGCCGCGAGTGCAGATAATGCTTCTTCGGTCCGCGGACTTCCCAGATCCCCGAATCCGGCGTCGCCCAGGTATCGCAGACCTGATCGACGATCCGGCCGATCGCTACCCAGGAATCATGCGCGATCGCCTCGCCATATTTGCTGCCGAGATACGTCGCGTCGAGCAGCGCGCCGTAAATGTCGTGCTGTGTCTGGTCCTTGGCCTCGTTGCCGACGACGATCGGCGCGGCGCCGCCAAAGCCGCGGAGGTCCAGCTTGCGCTCGTCGGCGATCTCGCCGCCGTCGAGCGCGTACATCACGCCGAGATGCCCCTTAGAACACGCCTGCGCGCGATCCATCGCCCAGTGGAGGAAGCCGACCGCCTCCTCCTGATAGCCCAGGCGGATCAGCGCATAGACGGTGAACGAAGAGTCGCGGATCCACGTCGCGCGGTAGTCCCAGTTGCGCACCCCGCCCGGCGCTTCGGGCAGGCCGAAGGTCGCTGCGGCGGCGATCGATCCGTGCTTGCGCGAGGTAAGCAGTTTCAGCGCCATCGCCGACCGCTCGACCGTCTCGCGCCAGCGACCGCGATAGCGCGAGGTGCGGCTCCAGCTCCGCCAATACGCGATGTCGCGTTCGACGATGGCATCGAGCGCATCGGTGTCGAGCGAGACGTCGTCCGGGTTGCTCAGGATCAGCGAGACGGTGTCGCCTTCAGCAAGATGGATCTCGGCGGTCAGGTCGCACCCGTCGGCAACCAGCGACCCTGCGCCATGCAGCGCGAGCGCAAGCCCGCTCTCATGATCGAACCGCCCGCGCGAGACGTCTGTGCCGTCCGTCGTCACCGAGGCCTTGCGCCCCACGACGCCATAGTCGAACCGCGGCGCGCACCGCACCCGCACCGTCGCCGATCCCCGCGTGCAGGTCAGTCGCCGGACCAGCCGCGACGGCGCATCGTCCGCGTCATTGCCCACCGGCATGAGGTCGATCAGATCGACGCTCGCCGCGTCGGCCATCCAGCGGGTGAGCAGGATGTTGGTTTCGGGCAGGTACATCTGGACGATGTTGGCCCCCGGCAGATCGGGCTCGGCGGCGAAATACCCGCCCGTTTCGGTGTCGAGCAATCGCGCGAATACCGATGCGCTATCGAGGCAAGGCCAGCAGAGATAGTCGATCGTCCCCGCCGTATCGACCAGCGCGACGGTTTCCAGATTGCCGATCGCGCCATGATCCGCGATCGATATGGTCGCCTTATCCATTGTCGCGGAAGCCCGGATACAGGCTCATCCCGCCGTCGATCGTCAGCGTCGATCCGACGATATAGTCTGCTGCATCCGAGGCGAGGAACAGTGCCACCCGCGCGACATCGTCGGGATCGCCGATCCGGGCATAGGGAATGAGTTCGAGCAGCTTGTCCTGGTCGGCGGTGGCATCCGCGTTGATCTCGGTCGCGATCGCGCCGGGGGCGATGCCGTTTACGCGGATCCGGTCGCCCGCAACCTCCTGCGCCAGCGTCCGCATCAGCATCCCGCTGCCACCCTTCGACGCGGCGTAATTGGCGTGCCCGGCCCAGGGGATGACCTCGTGTACCGAACTCATGAACAGGATCTTGCCGATCGCGCGGCTGACGCCGCGATCGCCCTGCGTGCGAAACCGCCGCACCGCCTCGCGCGAGACGAGGAACTGCCCGGTCAAATTCACGTCGATGACCCGCTTCCAGTCCTCGAGCGACAGCTCGGCATAGGGCGCATCCTTCTGCATGCCCGCATTGGCGAACACGATGTCGACGCCGCCGAACCGCGCGACCGTTTCGTCGAACAACTTCAGCACCGCCGCCTCGTCCGACGTGTCCGCTTCGCACGCAAAGGCCTCGCCGCCGGCCTGCACGATGTCCTCGACGACCGCGCGCGCCTTGTCCGCGCTGCTGTTGTAGTTCACCGCGACCTTCGCGCCCGCCTTCGCAAACGCGATCGCGGACGCACGGCCAAGCCCGGAACTCGCGCCGGTGACGATCGCCACCTGGCCTGTCAGGTCGATATGCATGGCTGGTCTTTCGCTGGGGATTATCGCCGCTCAACGCGCCCCGGCGAAAGTTTATCCCTGCGCACGCTCGACATCGCCCGCAGACGGCGGGGCTAAGCCCTTGACGGTGCACAGCGTTGCATCGCCAACCTTTGGTTAACGGTTGGCGGGCATGGTGGGGCGATCGAAAGGATCGACCCCATGGCACGCCACCAGGACATCTTCACGCTCGTCGGCAATCGCATGCGCGCACCGCTGCACCGCGACGACTGCGCCTCCGTCTTTGAGCGGCCACCGATCGCCGACCTGATCCGCCGGATCGACCAGGCGCTGCAGATCCGCCGCGCCGCCTGACGCCGGCAGGCCGCTCCGCGGTTCAGTCCTCGGAGGTCTCGGACTGTCTCAGGACGCTCGCATAGAGTTCTGCCGCGCGCAGCTCGCGCGGGTCCTTGAACGCGAGGTGTGGCGCGGGCGCCTCGCCCGTCGCCCGAAGCACCGCCCATAACGCAAAACGCCGGCCCGGCTCCCGCTCGGTGCCGAACGCGAGCGAGAGCCGGTCCCGCCCCGCCGCCAGCGCGGTGGGGTCGAGCGTATCGATGTCGGTCGTCCCGAAAAAATGGTGCGAGATCGCGTCAAGGTCCATCGCGCTCCCATGCGGTCAGCGGCGTCGCCGCGCAACCCGCAGGCTATGTCCGGCGAGTGTTGCGAACACCGCGTGCATTGCCTAGATGCGCTCACCGACTGGCCTGGAAGAGTGTCCGAGTGGTTTAAGGAACTGGTCTTGAAAACCAGCGATGGGGTAACTCATCCGTGGGTTCGAATCCCACCTCTTCCGCCAGGTCAGCAGTTTTCGGACATATCCGCAGGAAAGACGACCGGCGCATCCCCGTCCTGCCATGGCGCGAACCTGGTCATCGCGCGGCCGAACAGCGGCGATCCGAGGAACGTCGCCAGCCAGCGCTGCAGCGCCGGTAGCGGCAACGCGTCGAAATAGCCGCGATCGGTTTCGGCAAACTGGCGCACGAACGGCAGGATCGCGATGTC
Organism: Sphingomonas aurantiaca; assembly: GCF_003050705.1. Classification (GTDB taxonomy): domain Bacteria; phylum Pseudomonadota; class Alphaproteobacteria; order Sphingomonadales; family Sphingomonadaceae; genus Sphingomonas; species Sphingomonas aurantiaca. The sequence goes on from NZ_QAOG01000006.1 coordinate 206,858, forward strand.
AGCCATCGACAGACGGTCCCCATCCAGCATCGGACGACGATCGAGCCGACCGTCCAGCCTCTGCATAAACCGCGTTGCCTCGGCCCGGTGATCGACGGCATCCGCCGGATAGCGATCGGCATATTTAAAGCGGTCAAGGTGATGCTTGAACGCGCCGTCAGTGTCGGCGACGAGCATCGCGTCGTCCGGCGACATCCAGTCGGCTGCTCCGCTCTCCGCCGTGGCCCACCGCATGATGTCGAGACTTTCGTCGAGCACCCGCTGGTCCGGCAGGACGAGCACCGGCACCGTCGCCTTTGGCGAAACCTCCAGCATCGCCGCGGGTTTGGCACGCAACACGACTTCGCGCAGTTCGACCGCCACGCCGCGCATGAGCAACGACAGGCGCGCACGCATCGCATAGGGGCAGCGGCGGAAGCTGTAGAGGATCGGTAGCGTCATCGGACCGGGCTTACCCGATCCCGTCGAGCCGATCACGGGCACAGTTGGCCCCGATCCGTTGGCAGCGATCGCCGTACCCCGTTATGCGCCATGCAGATCGTATAGTGATCCGCATGCGGATTCGTGCGTTGTCCGCGAATGACGAACACAGGCACACCGATAGACGAAACAGGCACGCTGATCCGCGAGGGTGGAGCATTCCTATTGCAACGCGATTCAGGCGGTCGTTACACGCTGCAACTTGGCCGAATGCCGGTTGATCATGTGCAGAAGCGCGTACGTATAATCGGCGTCGCGATCGCACCGGATCTGATCAGCGTCGATGGGGTATCGAGTGCGTGATTGTGCGTGATCGAAAGAATTTCGCTGACCCGCGCAATTTCGAATAGTGTCTAATATTTCATAACTTCGTGGCTTTTCATTCTGTTGCACACGTTGTAGTCCGCCCTCCGCCGGGGGGCAGTAGAAACAAGGACTGAGTGTGACCGATACAATCAACCCCGTGGAGCTTGCTGCGGAACTGACTGCAGCTTGGCTGGCCAATCCGAACACGCGCACGTCGGCGGATGATGTTCCCGCGTTCCTCGTGTCGATGCATGCCGCCGTCATCAAGCTCACCGACGGCAGCGATGCCGAAGCCGCCGCTGCGCCTTCGCAGAGCCATGAGCCTGCGGTTACCGCGCGCAAGTCGCTCGCGTCGCCCGATCACATCATCTCGATGCTCGACGGCAAGAAGTACAAGACGTTGCGTCGCCACCTGACGACCAACGGCCTGACGCCTGAACAGTATCGCGAGCGCTTCAACCTGAAGGCCGACTATCCGATGGTCGCTGCGAACTATTCGGAAGCACGCCGCGCAATGGCAAAGTCGATCGGTCTCGGTCGCAAGGCCGGCAGCACGGTCGAAAAGACTGTGGACTCGGCGGGCAAGACGGTTCGCAAGAGCGGCAAGGCCGCACTCGACGCCGCCAAGAAGACGCTCGGCAACGAAGAGTAATAACGAGCGGGGAAGGTCTAGGGACCTTCCCCGTCTCGCATGCGGCCCGGCTCAGAGGCCAGGCAGCGCCATCCGCAAATTCGTCTTGGCCAGTTCGATCACTTCATCGCCGCGACCGTTGAGGATCGCCTTGGCCATGTAGAGGCTGAACCCCTTCGCCTGTTCGGCCTTGATCGACGGCGGCATCAGCAGTTCATACGACGCCGTCTTCACCGAAACGAGTGCCGGACCGTCATGCGCAAACGCACGGCGCAGCGCCTCCTCCAAATCGGCAGACTCGGTCACGGTGATGCCGAGCATCCCCGATGCCTGCGCGATCATCGCGAAATCCGGGTTCTCCAGCTTGACGTTCACGTCGAGGAACCCACCCGCCTTTTGCTCCAGCGCGACGAAACCCAGTTCGCCATTGTCGACGATCACGATCTTCACCGGCAGATCGAGCTGTTTGAGCGTCAGCAGATCGCCCATCGACATCGCGAACCCGCCATCCCCCGACAGCGAGATGACCTGACGCCCGGGACAGGCCGCCTGCGCGCCGATCGCCTGCGCGAGCGCGTTCGCCATCGATCCATGGTTTGCCGAGAACAGCAAGCGCCTGCGGCCGTTCACGGTGATGTAGCGGCACTCCCAGGCAGTCGGCGTGCCGACGTCCGCGGAGATGACCGCATCGTCCGCTGCCAGATCGCTCAGCATCTTCGCCAGATATTGCGGATGGATCGGGCGGCCGGGTTTGGACGGCGTGGCCAGATCGTCCAGCCCCTTGCGCGCGCTCGCATAATGTTTGCGTGCGGCATCGATGAACGTGCGATCGGTGCGCCGCTCCAGGCGCGGCAGCAGCGCGGCGATCGTCTCGCCCACGTCGCCGACGATCCCTAGCTCGAGCGGCGCGCGCTTGCCGAGCTGCGACGGATCGCGATCGATCTGAACGATCTTCGCGTCCTTGGGATAGAAGTTGCGATACGGAAAATCGCTGCCGAGCATCAGCAACAGATCGCAATTCTCCATCGCCTGATAGCCCGACGAGAAACCGATCAGCCCGGTCATCCCGACATCGAACGGATTGTCCCATTCGACATGCTCCTTGCCCCGCAGCGCATGGACCACCGGCGCGCCGAGCGTATCGGCGAGCGCCACGACCGCGTCATGCTGTCCCGCGCACCCCGCCCCGCAGAGCAACGTCACCGCCTTAGCGTCGTCGAGCAGCGTGACAAGCGTATCGATATCGGCGGCGTTGGGCACGATCCGCGGCGCGTTCAGAGCGGGGAACGTCCCCGTCGCACCCTTGGGCGCGTCGAGCAAGGCCACGTCGCCGGGCACGACGATCACCGCGACGCCACGCTTGCCGATCGCCGCGCGCATTGCCCGGTGCATCACCTCGGGCATCTGCGCCGGGTTGGTAACAAGCTCGACGAAGTGGCTGCATTCGCGGAACAACTCCTGCGGATGCGTCTCCTGGAAATAACCCAGGCCGATCTCGGACGACGGAATATGCGCGGCGATCGCGAGCACCGGCACATGGTTGCGGTGACAGTCGAACAGCCCGTTGATCAGGTGCAGATTGCCCGGCCCGCAACTCCCCGCGCAGACCGCGAGCTCGCCCGTCATCGCCGCCTCCGCCCCGGCCGCGAACGCCGCGACCTCTTCGTGGCGGGTCATCATCCAGTCGATCCGGCCCAGCTTGCGGAGCGTCTCGTTCAGGCCGTTGAGGCTGTCGCCGGTCACGCCCCATATCCGCTTGACGCCGGCATCGGCGAGCGTGAGCGCCATGATATCCGCGATTGTATGAGCCATTGCGCGTGCTTTTCCCATGTGATGACCCGCAACGTCTTCCGCGACCGGTCGTCGTCAGGCGCATGCGGTGTTCACCCGAATCAAAGCGTCGCCGGCGCGATCGGTTCCGCACGCACGGATCTAATCTGCCGCAAGTTTCTCCAGGCAGCGGCGATCGTGCCCGGTGTTGCGGATCGGTCACGCTGGCCCCGCGAAATTTCATCCGTGCAAACGAGCGTCGCGGAAATACGTACCGGACATCGAAACGTCATCGAAACGTCGTCGCCCGGTAACGCGCCACGCCGATGGGCGCGGTGGACGCTGCGCCATGGCAGCGAAGGGGACCATCATGAACCGTCTTTCCGGCCTTTTCGCCAGCGTCGCCGTGCTGGCGATCGCTGCACCCGCCGTCGCGCAAAACGCCCCTTCCCCGGCGCTGGCGCCAGCGGACCAGCCGCTCCCGGCCGACGGCGCAGCCACCGATGCAGCTCAGGGCACTGGCGAAGACATCGTCGTGCTCGGCTTCGGCCAGAGCCGCCAGATCCAGAGCATCACCGCAGCCGATCTCAACCGCCTCACGCCCGGCTCGAGCCCGTTAAAGGCGATCGAGAAGCTGCCGGGGGTCAATTTCCAGGCGGCCGACCCGTTCGGCGCCTATGAATGGGCGGTGCGGATCTCGCTGCGCGGGTTCAACCAGAACCAGCTCGGCTTCACGCTCGACGGCGTACCGCTCGGCGACATGAGCTATGGCAATGTCAACGGCCTGCACATCAGCCGTGCGATCCTTTCCGAGAACGTCGCCCGCACCGACGTGGCGCAGGGCGCAGGCGCGCTCGGCACCGCCTCGACGAGCAACCTCGGCGGCACGATCGAGTTCTTCAGCGACGCGCCGCGCGATACGGGCAACGTCACCGGCGGCGGCACCTACGGGTCGGACAACACCTATCGCGCGTTCGCCCGCATCGACAGCGGCGATCTCGGCGGCGGGCTCAAGGGCTATCTGAGCTATGGCTATCTCTCGACCGACAAGTGGAAGGGCGACGGCGTCCAGCGCCAGCACCAGGCCAACGGCAAGATCGTCAAGGATTTAGGCACACTCGGCAGCCTGTCGGCGTTCCTGAACTTCTCGGATCGTCGCGAGCAGGACTATCAGGATCTCAACCTCAACATCATCAACCGCCGCGGGCTGCGCAACGACAACATCGCCGACAATTACCCGCTGGCGCTGCAGATCGCCAAGGTCGCGCAAAACCAGGCCGCGGTCGCCGCTGGCACCGCGCAGCCCTGGACGGGGGCCGGTACGACGTTTCCGACGGGGTTCGGCACGGTCGACGACGCCTATTACGATGCGGGCGGGCTGCGTCGGGACTATCTGGGCGGTGTCACGTTCGACGCGCATCTGACGCCCGAACTGTCGCTGACCACGACCGGCTATTATCATGACAACAAGGGCCAGGGATCATGGATCACGCCCTATTCGCCGACCCCGGCCGGCGCCGCAAACGCCGATGGCACACCGATCGCCGCGGCAAGCCCGCTCGGCTTCCGCACGACCGAATATGCGATGAAGCGCGGCGGCGCGCTGAGCAATCTGGTGTATGAGACGTCGGCGAACACGCTGGAGGTCGGCGGCTGGCTGGAGAGCAACACGTTCACGCAGGCGCGCCGCTTCTACGGCATGACCGACAGCGCGACGCCAAACCGTGACACGCTGGAATTCCAGAAGAACCCCTACCGGACGCAGTGGGACGGCAAGTACAGCACCGACACGATGCAATATCATGTCGGCGACACGATCAGGCTCGCCGACGACCGGCTGACGCTGAACGCCGGGTGGAAGGGCTTCTACGTCGTCAACCGCGCGGTCATGCTGCCGGCGACGACCTCGCCGCTCGCGATCGGACGGATCACCGCAAAGGACTGGTTCCAGCCCCAGGCGGGCATCCTTTTCAAGCTCGCGCCATCGACCGAACTCTTCGCCGACTATAAGGAAAACGTCCGCGCCTATGTGTCGTCGGCGACGACCGGCCCGTTCTCGACCACGCAAGCCGGGTTCGACGCGATCCGCGGCCGGTTGAAGCCCGAACGCTCCAGGACCGCGGAGGGCGGCCTGCGCTTCCGGACCGGACCGTTCCAGGCGTCGGCGGTCGGCTATTACATCGATTTCGCCAACCGGCTGCTCGGCTTTGCCAACGGCGCCGGGATCATCGGCAACCCCGCGACGCTCAACAACGTCGGCAGCGTCCATACCTATGGCGCAGAGGTCGCGGTGAATTACCGCGTGTTCCGCCCCCTGTCGCTGTTCGCCAGCTATTCGTACAACAAATCGAAATATGCCGACGACGTCCTGTCTGCGACCGGCGCAGTGCTCGTGGCAACCGATGGCAAGATGGCCGTCGACAGCCCCGAGCACATGCTCAAGGGCGAGGTCGTCCTGGAACAGTCGGGCTTCACCGCACGCGTCGGTGCCGATTACATGAGCAAGCGCTACTTCACCTATCTCAACGATCAGTCGGTGCCCGGGCGCGTGCTCGTCGATGCGAGCATCGGCTATCGTTTCGAGGGCGACGGCGCGTTGCACGGCGTCTCGATCCTGGGCAGCGTCACCAACCTGACCGACAAGAAGTACATCGCGACGATCGGCTCGAACGGCTTCACCGCCAGCGGCGACAACCAGACGCTGCTGGCCGGCACCCCGCGCCAGTTCTTCGTCTCGCTGAAAAAGGGGTTCTGAGCCTCGGGCTCGTGCGGCCGTCAGGCGGTCAGCACGAGCCCGTCATAACCAGGTTCGACACCGGCCGGCAGCTCGTCGCACAACGTCGCATAGTCCATCGTATTGTCCATATGGATCAACGCAGTCTGCCTTGGCGTCAGGCGTTCGACCCATCCGAGTATGGCGGGCAACGCCATGTGCGTCGGATGCGGACGCCTTCGCAGAACGTCGACGACCCAGACGTCTAGATCCTGATACAGCGTGGCCATATCATCGGTCATCACGTTGAAATCGGTCGCATATCCGATCGACACGCCCGCCGCCCCGAACCGCAGGCCAGCGGCGTGGATGCTGCCGTGTGGCTGGTCGGTCACACGGATATCGATACCGCCGATCGTCAGCCGGTCGGGCAACACCTCGGCCGCGATCGTCGGCGGGTAACCGGGGCGACCATGAAACGCATAGGTGAAGCGCGCATCGAGCGCCGCGAGCGTGAAGGGCCGCGCATAGCCGCGAACGGGCGTACCGCTTGCGTGGAACAGCTGCCGCAGATCGTCGATCCCGTGGCAGTGATCCGCGTGATCGTGCGTCCAGATCACCGCATCGACCCGGTCGATATCCGCCGCGAGCAGCTGTTCGCGCATGTCGGGGCTCGTATCGATCAGGATCCGCGTACCGTCATGCTCGACCAGCGCGGACGCCCGCGTGCGGCGATTGCGCGGCTCGGTCGGGTCGCAGTCGCCCCAGTCGTTACCGATCCTCGGCACGCCGGAGGACGTGCCCGAACCGAGGATCGTGATCTTCATGCGATCGCCCCGGACACCCGCGTCTTGGCGAACAGCGCGTGGAAATTCTCGGCGGTACGTCGCGACAAGTCCTCGACAGTTTCGCCGCGCAGGTCGGCGAGAAACTTGGCGGTGTCGGCGACGAAACCGGGCTCGCCAGTCTTGCCCCGATGCGGCACGGGCGCGAGGAACGGCGCGTCGGTCTCGATCAGCAACCGCTCGATCGGCAACCGCGCGGCGGTCTCCTGCAGGTCGCGCGCGTTCTTGAACGTCACGATTCCCGAGATCGAGATGTACAGCCCCATGTCCAGCGCCTTGTCGGCAAACGCACCGCTCGCGGTGAAGCAGTGGATGACGCCCGTATAGGCCCCCTTCGCCATCTCTTCCGCCATGATCGCCGCGGTATCGTCCTCGGCATCGCGGGTGTGGACGACGATCGGCAGGCCGGTCTCGCGCGACGCCGCGATGTGCGCACGAAAGCTCGCCTGCTGGCGTGCCCGGTCCGACGTATCGCGGAAATAGTCCAGACCGCTTTCGCCGAGCCCGACGACGCGCGGATGCTGCGCGCGCGCGACGAGCTTGGCGGCATCGACGTCGGGATAAGTATCCGCCTCGTTGGGATGGATCCCGATCGTCGCCCAGACATCGGGCTCGCGCTCGGCGGTAGCGACGATATCGTCCCACTCGCTTTCGCGGGTCGAGATGTTGAGCATCGCCGTTACACCGCGCGCACGGGCGCGCGCGAGGACCGCCTGCTGGTCCTCAACGAGGCCCTTGTAGTTCAGATGGCAATGGCTGTCGGCGAGCATCAGGCCTCCGCAGGCAGTTCGAGACGGGGGAACACCGGCGCAGGCGGCGCGATGCGGAAGTCGGAGGCGGCGACGCGGTCGTACCAGCCATCGTCGTCGATTGCGGCATGATCGCGCTCGGTCGCGCCGATCTGGTCGAGCACCTTGCCCGCCGAGTCCGGCACGACCGGCAGGATCGCGATCGCGAGCATGCGGATCGCGCGGACCAGCGTGCCGAGCACCGCGTTCATCCGCTCGGGATCGGTCTTGCGCAACGCCCAGGGTGCCTGCGCGTCGATATACTGGTTGCACGCGAACACGCCGCGCATCCACGCCTCGATGCCCTGCGACAGCGCGAGGTCCGCGAACCCCGACTTGAACCCGGCACAGGCGATAACGACCTCCTCGATCAGCATCGCATCGGCCTCGTGGACCGTACCCGCCGTGGGAAACTCGCCGCTCAAATTCTTGGCGATGAACGACAAAGTTCGTTGCGCAAGGTTGCCGAAGCTGTTCGCCAGCTCGGCATTGACGCGGGTAACGATCGCCTCGGGCGAGTAGCTGCCATCCTGGCCGAAGCTGACGTCGCGCAGGAAGAAATAGCGCAGCGCATCGACGCCGAACGCATCCGCCAGCGCCATCGGATCGACGACGTTGCCGACCGACTTCGACATCTTCTCGCCACGCGTGAGCAGGAAGCCGTGCCCGAACACGCTCTTGGGCAGCGGAACCCCCGCCGAGAGCAGGAACGCCGGCCAGTACACCGCGTGGAAACGAACGATATCCTTGCCGATCAGATGGATATCCGCCGGCCAGTATTTCGCCTTGTCGCCGGTCATGTCGGGATAGCCGATACCGGTCAGATAGTTGGTGAGCGCGTCGACCCACACATACATGACATGGCCGGGGCTGCCGGGGACGGGCACGCCCCAGTCGAAGCTGGTACGCGAGACCGACAGATCCTTCAGCCCGCCCTCGACAAAGCGCATCACCTCGTTGCGACGGCTCTCCGGGCGGATGAAGTCGGGGTTGGCGGCAAAGAGATCGAGCAGCGGCTGCTGATATTTTGACAGGCGGAAGAACCAGGTCTCCTCGGCAGTCCATTCGACCGGCGTACCTTGCGGCGAGCGGCGATCGTCGCCCTCCCCGGTCAATTCGGATTCGTCGTAGAACGCCTCGTCGCGGACCGAATACCAGCCCTCGTACCGATCGAGATACAGGTCGCCCGCATCCGCCATCGCCTGCCAGATTGCCGCGCTCGCCGCGTAGTGATCCTCGTCGACAGTGCGGATGAACCGGTCGTACGAGATGCCAAGACGATCCGCCATCTCATGGAAATACGACGACATTTCATTGGCCAGGTCGCGCACCGGGATATCGCGCTCGCGTGCGGTCTGGACCATCTTGAGGCCATGCTCGTCGGTGCCGGTCTGGAACAGCACGTCGCGCCCGGCCTGACGCTGGAAGCGGGCGATCGCATCGGCGGCGATCATCTCATACGCATGGCCGATATGCGGTCGGCCATTGGGATAGTGGATTGCGGTGGTGATATAAAAGGGGTCGGCCATGCCGCGCTCCTAGAGCATCACCCCGATCAGGTGAAGCCTGTGCCGCGCGATCACTGGCGTAATGTCGCGACGATCCCCGCCATCTCGAACACCGTCGCCTGCGCATCGAGCGACAGGCCGATCGCGGCCCCCGCCAGATCGCGCGCCGCGGCATGCGCGTCGAGCGCGGACCGCAGAGCCTGCCCGGACCGGGCCCGTGCCGCATCGGCGATAAACACAGGCGCGCGATCGAGAAACGCCTCGTAGCGCGGTTGCGCCGCCTTCAGCGCCAGCGCCTTAGCCAGTTTAAGCCTAAGTCCATTGTCACGGTCGCCGCCCTGCGCAATCGCCGCGATCGCGTCGTCGATCGCCGCGATGTCGAGCCCGGCATAGCGCAGCGCGCGTCCGGGCGCACCGTCGCTCGCACGAACCAGCGCGGCCACCTCGTCCTCATCCGCCTCGGGGCGCAGCGTCCGGATCGCGGTCGCGACCTCGTCGGTATCGAGCGCCTCGAACCGCAACAGGCGACAGCGCGATCGGATCGTCGGCAGCAACCGCCCCGGCGCATGGCTGACGAGCAGGAAGATCGTCCCCGCGGGCGGTTCCTCGAGATTCTTGAGCAGCGCATTGGCCCCGCCCCGCTCCAGATCGTCGATCGCATCGATGACGACCACACGGCGCGGGCTCATCGACGGCGTCGTGGCGAACAAGGGCTGCAACGTCCGGACCTGCGCTATCGTGATGCTGCGCGCGAGGTCCTGGTCGGGCTTGTCGGGATCCTTGGGCAACCGCGCGAGAACGCGGAAGTCGGGGTGCGAGCCCGCCTCCATCAGCGACCGCGTCCGGTTGCCCTCGGGCACCGCCAGCCCCGTCGAACCGTCATCGGGATTGGCCGCGTCCGCCAGCATCCGCATCGCCGCGGCGCGCGCGAAGCTGGCCTTGCCGACGCCCTGCGGCCCCGCAATCAGCCACGCGTGATGCAGCGAGCCGCCGCGCATCGCTGCCAGAAAGGCAGCCTGCGCGGCGGTGTTGCCGATGATCGGCGTCATGCCTGCACGACCATCGGCGCCGGGGTCATCAGCCGAAAAAGCCGGTCAGCCCTGCCCAAGCGCGACCGAAGAAGCCGGCCTCGGCGACATCCTTCTCGGCGACCAGCGGCATCGTCTGCTGGAGACCGTCGGACGTGGTGACGACGAGATCGGCAACATGCTGCCCCGCCTTGATCGGCGCCTTGATCGGGCCGTCATAGACGACCTTGGCGGTCATCGTCGGCGAGGTGCCCGCGGGCAGCGTCACGGTCAGCGCCTTGGGGGCGACGAGCCCGACCGACGACGCATCGCCGAGCTGCACCGCGGCGGTCTCGACCTTCTTGCCCTTGGCGACGATCGGCTTGGACTGCCACGCGCGAAAGCCCCATTCCATGAAGCGGACCGACTCCTCGGCGCGCTGGCCCGAACTCGTCAGCCCGGCGACCACCATCACGAGGCGACGCCCGTTCTGCACCGCCGAGCCGGTGAAGCCATAGCCGGCCTCCTCGGTGTGACCGGTCTTCAGGCCATCGGCGCCCGCGACGCGACCGAGGATCGGATCGCGGTTCGCCTGGGTAATCGCGCTGCCACCCATCGTCTTGCCCCAGGTGAAGTCGCGCTTCGAATAGAATTGCTTGTACAGATCGGGATAGTTGGTGATCGTCGCCGCGGCCAGCTTGGCGAGATCATGCGCGGTGACATAGGTCACGCCGTTGTCGGGCCAGCCGTTCGCAGTGCCGAAATGGCTGTCCTTGAGACCCAGTTCGGCCGCCTTGCGGTTCATCCGCTCGGTGAACGCCTGCTCCGAGCCCGAAATCCCCTCGGCGAGCACGATGCACGCGTCGTTGCCCGACAGCGTGACGATGCCGTACAGCAGATTGGCGACGCTGACATTCTCACCCGACGACAGGAACATCGTCGAACCCGCGGACGGACCATGCCATTTCGCCCAGGTCTCAGGCCGCACGGGCATCATCTGGTCGAGCTTCAGTTCGCCCTTCTTGACCATGTCGAACGCGACATAGACCGTCATCATCTTGGCGAGCGACGCCGGCGGCATCCGGCGATCGGCGTCACGCGCGAACAGCACCGCACCCGACGACAGGTCCTCCATATAGGCGATCGGCGCGGCGGTCTGGAACTGGGGCGCAGCGGCGATGGACGGGTGCGCCAGCGCGAGCGCGACGAGCGGTGCGACGATCAGCTTCTTCATGGGGTATTCCGTGAGCAAAAGGGAACTCGATCCGTGGGCAGGATGTGATGCAGGTCATAGCCGCGCCCGGCGACCGCGTCACGCCCGCGTTGCGCGTAAATTCGGCCTAGCGCTCGACCGCATCGGCGAGCAGGCCGACCGACAGCGCATAGAAATTCGAGCAGTTGTAATCGAGGATCACGCGGTAGTTGCTCGTCAGCAGATAGGCGGTAGCCCCCTGCCCGTCCGGCTCGAGCAACGTCGCCATCACGCTGTCGGCGGGCAGGCTGCGGCCTTGCGGCGCGATCCCCAGCGCACGCCACTCGGCGATCGTCCGCCACCCGCTATGCCGCTCGAACACGCGCGGGCAGCGTGGCGAGACGAGCCGGTTGCGGACCTGCGATCGGTCGAATGTCGCGGGAACGGTGACGGCGACACCCCAGGGCTGGCCCGCGCGCCAGCCGGCATCGACGAAGTAATTGCCGATCGACGCCAGCGTATCCGCCGGGCTGTTCCAGATATCCGCGCGCCCGTCGCCATCGCCGTCGCGCGCGAGGCGCAGATAGATCGACGGCAGGAACTGCGGGTTGCCCGTCGCGCCCGCCCAGCTTCCCTTGAGCTGGTCGCGCGTCACGCCACGATCGAGCATCTTGAGCCCGGCGATGAACTCGCCCGCGAACAGCGATCGCCGCCGCCCCTCATAGGCAAGGCTGGCGAGCGACCGAAGCAGATCGAAATTGCCCGTATAGCTGCCGTAATTCGTCTCATGCCCCCAGATCGCGACCATGATCGATTCGGGGACGCCGGTGGTCTGCTCGATCCGCTGCAACCGCGAGCGTTGCGCCAGATAGGTCTGGCGCCCGCGCGCGATCCGCGCCGCGTCGACATGCTGCGCACGGTACGGCGCGAACGCCGGGACCGCGCTGCTACTTGTCGCGCCCGGCTGCTGCCGGTCGAGATCGATCACCCGCTGGTTGAGCGTCAGCGTCGGAAACACCGCGTCAGCCGTTCGCGTGCTGACACCGTCCGCCAGCGCCTGCCGCCGCAGCGCGACGAGATACGCCTGAAACCCAGCATCGTCCTGCGCCAGCGCCGGGCTGCTCCCGGCCAGCACGGCAACCAAGCCGATAACGATCCTGCGCAGTCGCGCCGTTGCTGTCGATGTCCCACCCATGAGTGGGCTCTGCCACAGACCCGCCGCGATCGGAACCTCGCATCGTCCCGCCCGACGCACGTGCGGCCGTACGCCTCTCGCGGCGTGCCGGCTAACGCGCGCCGCACGGCCTGACGGGCGTCTTTCGCCGCGCGAAACACGATGCCGCTTGCCATCCGGCGAAATCAGCGGCTAAGGGCCGTCGCAGTCGGGGAGTGGCGCAGGCTGGTAGCGCACCTGGTTTGGGACCAGGGGGTCGCAGGTTCGAATCCTGTCTCCCCGACCATCATGAGGTACTTCGATCATCACTCGTCGCCAATATGGCGATCGGGCATGGTCGTACCCACGACTTTACCCTTCGCTGCACCCATTGGGGGCGATGGACGAGGCTTATCGAACCTAAAGTTGCGCGGTAGCTATCACTGGCGGGAAGATGACCGTGGTCGACGGGGCTGCCCCCCGATCAGCTGAAACAGATACTCAGCGATGCATCGCGCTGGCAGTCGAAGCGCATCAAGCTCGATTGGCCCGGCAGCCCAGCCCGGAGGGAGATCACCCCACGATCGATGCCATCTATGCTGAAGCGTAGGCTCTCCTTGCCTGCAAGGGCCTCGACGGCTGACGGCATTGGACGAGCATGACCACTTGATCGATGCCAGCTCGAGCAAGGAGCGCGCGAGGGCGGTGGCGGATGTGGTGTGCGATCTTCACAACGCCGATCCGGTTTCGAAGGCTCGGCAGCGCGCGGGCGCGATCGCCGCGATCTTCTCCGGCCTGACGGTGGCGGCGGTCGGCGGGGTGCCGCCTTTGCCGGGATCGCCGGAGTCGGTGCCGTGGCGATGGTTGCGCTACGCTTTGCCCTGCCTTCCTACCAGCGGCGGCGGTCAGAACAGGCCGTCGTCGTCGTCCTCTTCGGCGTCCGATGCCGCGGGGGCGGCAGTGGGCTCGTCCGGCCGCAGCGCGAACTGGCGGTGGATCTCGCGTTCGCGCGCCATCGTGTAGAGGCTTCGGATGGCATCGAGGAGGTCGGCCAGCGCGGGCTTTGCCGCGTCGGGGCAATCGTCTCCGGTCGCGCCGAAGCCGGCGAGGTGCGTCGCGTGATCGGCCAGCGTGCCACCCACCGCATGGCAATCGACGCTGTCGGTCGTCGTGCGCAACATGTCCGAAATCGCGGTCGCATCGTCGCCCAGCCCGGCCAGCCCCTCGCGCATCCGCACGCTCCCCTCGCGGATCCGGTCGAGCGACTCCGCCAGCGGCTGCGTGACCTCGCCGTCTGCCTCGGGGCGGCCGATCGCGCCTGCAGCGCTCGCCAGCCGTTCGAACAGTGCGCCGATCCGGCCCGACATAGCCTCGAGCGCGATGGCAAAGCCGCGGATCTCGGACGCCACCACCGCGAGGCCATGGCCCGCTTCCCCCATCCGGTAACTGCGCAGATCGGTGTTCCAGGCCATGTGCTGGACGTCGTCCTTCACGCGGTGGACGTTGCGCAACCGCGCGGCCAGTTGCGCCGCCATCGCAGAGGTCGCCTCGCCCAGCCGTTGCGACTGGGCATCCGCCTCGCGCAGCCGACCGGTGACGCTCTCCGCCTCGGCGACGCTGCGTTCGAGCCCAGACAGGAACGTCGTCTCACCCTGGCCGCCCCCACTGTCTCCGCCGCTGTCGCCGCCACTATCACCGCTTTGCCGAAACGTCAGCAACGCGGCGGCGCGCGGCGCGATGCCGTGGAGGTTCTGCGTCAACACATGCGTCTCGCGCTGGAAATCCCGCGCGGTATCGGCCGCCTGTGCCGCCAGCATCGCGATCCCATAGCCTCGCACGGCCGCTGCGGCGTCGGCGTCCAGCGCGAGATCCGCATCGACGGCATCATGGATCATGCCGAGCCCGGTCACCACATGCTCGATCCGCTGCCGTGCGATGTCGCCGATCTGCAAGGCACCCAGCGCGGTCGCCAGCTTGGACCGGACATCGCGCGCGACCTCGGCGATCTCCGCCGCGCGCGCCGCCAGCACCGTCTGATGTGCCTGCAGCGCGCCGGCATCCTCGGCCAGGCTGGCGGGAACACGCGGGATGACCGCCGCGCATTCGGCGGTAAGCTGCTGCTCGACGCGGAACACGCTTGGCACCAAGTCCACCAGCACCTCGACCTCGACCCCGATCCGCGCCATTTCGGCCTCGGCGACATCCAGCTTCACGAACATGTCGTCGGCGAAATCGGAGAACTCGGCCATCCCGGCCGACGCGACCTTGATGTTGAGCCCGCAGATGCGAAGGAAGCTGAGCGTCCGGTTGACCCGGCTGATCTCGCCGCGCAGCGCCACGCCGATCTGCTGGACGTCGCGCAGGGCAGTCGCACGCGCCGCCTGCGACTGCGGAAGCCGGATCAGCCGGTCCGCCGTCGCGCGCATGTTGGCCACCGCAGCCGCCGCGCCGTCGGCATCCATCGCGCCCGTCACGCGCTCCAGCGCGGCGATGAGGCGTTCGACGATCTCATATGTCTGCGAGAGCGCCGCGCCGGCAGCGACGAAGCGCGAATCGAGCCCCCGCGCGAGGTCGGCGAGCGCCGTCCGCAGCACCTCCAGCGACTGCGGCATCGCCCCGCCGCCTGCGCGCGAGTCCTCGACGGACCCGGCGGCAGGCGCGTCCGCGAGCCTCTCGGGTGACGCGGCGACCTCCTCCGCCCCGGGCGATACGACGATCTCCATCAGCGGTTCGCCGCGCCCAGCATCTGTCGCGCGATCTGCCCGAGCGGGATCACGTGATCCGCCGCGCCGCGCGCGATCGCTTCCTTGGGCATGCCGAACACGATCGAGGTCGCCTCGTCCTGCGCGAAGGTGATCGCGCCCGCCTGCTTCATCTCGAGCAAGCCGCGCGCGCCGTCGTCCCCCATGCCCGTCATGATCACGCCGACCGCATTCGACCCCGCGGAGCGCGCGGCCGAGCGGAACAGCACGTCGACCGACGGGCGATGCCGCGACACCAGCGGCCCCTCGCGCACGCTGACATGATAGCGCGCGCCCTGCCGCTCGAGCATCGTGTGCTTGCCGCCACCCGGAGCGATCAGCACCTGGCCGCGCAGCACGGCGTCGCCGTCGCTCGCTTCCTTGACGTCGACCTCGCACAGCCCGTCGAGCCGGCGGGCAAAGGCGCGCGTGAAATTCTCGGGCATGTGCTGGACCACGACGATCCCCGGCGCGTTCGCGGGCAGCGCGCGCAGCACCTGGCTCAGCGCCTCGGTGCCGCCCGTGGAGGCACCCAGGCACAGCACCATTTCGGTCGTGCGGCTCATCGCGCGGCTGCTTGGCGGCGGCAGCATCGCGTCGGCGGTGAGCTTCTTCTCTGGGGTGTGCGGGCGGACCGCATGGCCCGCCGGACGACCGCGGACGCGCGCGCGGGCGGCCGCCTTCACCACGTCGCGGATCTGCATATTATGCTCCGCCAGATGATCCGCGACGCCCATCTTGGGTTTCAGGATCACGTCGACCGCGCCCGCCTCCATCGCCTGTAACAGCGTTTCGGAGCCGTCCTCGGTCAGCGACGAGCACATCACCACTGGCACCGGGCATTGCCCCATCAGTTTGCGCAGGAAGGTGATGCCGTCCATCCGCGGCATCTCGACGTCGAGCGTGATGACGTCGGGGACTTCCGCCTGGATCGCACGCGCCGCGCTGAACGGATCGGCGGCGGCGGCCATCACCTCGATATCGGGGTCCTCCTGCAGCACCGCGGTCATCATATGACGCACGCTCGCCGAATCATCGACGACGAGGACGCGGATTTTGCCGTTCTTCATTGCTCAGCTCCGCTTGAAGATGGTGTTGGCGACCTGCACCAACGGCAGATCGTGCCCGGCGACCGACTCGGCATGGCCGAGAAACAGGTGCCCGCCGGGGACGAGGCAGTCGATCAGCCGCGACACCACTTTGCGCTGCGTCGGCCTGTCGAAATAGATCAGGACGTTGCGACAGAAGATGAGGTGCATCGGATCCCCGACCGGATACCGCTCGTCCATCAGGTTCATCCGCGCGAAGCCGATCGCGCTGCGCAGCGCGGGCACGATCCGGACCTCGCTGCGCCGCGAATCGCGCGACGTCGCGATATAGCGGCGCAGCGCATGCGGCACCGGCTCGACCGCTTCGGCGGAATAGATCCCGGTCCGCGCCGCTTCGAGCACGTCGGTATCGAGATCGGTCGCGAGGATGCCGTAACCCGGGCCACCGCGGTTGGTCGCCCAATCGTCTAGCACCATCGCCAGCGTATAGGGCTCCGGCCCGGTCGAGCAGGCGGCGCTCCATGCGCGGATCCGGTCGACCCGCCGGTCGATCAGGTCGGGCAGGATCGTCGATTCGAGATAGTCGAAATGCTGGGGTTCGCGGAAGAAGTCGGTCTTGTTCGTGGTCACCGCATTGAGCAGGTGCAACGCCTCGGCATCGAGCCCGCCCGTTACGAACACATGGTCGCAATAGGCATCCAGCGACGGCAACGACAACGCCCGCATCCGGCGCCGCAACCGCCCCTCGAGCATCGTCTTCTTGCTGTCGGGCATCTTGATGCCCGCGGTGGCGTAGATGTAGGTCGCGATCTTGACGAAGTTGCGGTGGCTGATCTGGTCGTTGCCCGACCCGGCCGGACCGATCGGTGCGGGGGCAGTGGCGGCGGTGGCGGCGGCTCTGGGCACGTCGATGCTCCGGGTAGAGGGCTCCAGGGACAGTCGCCCCGGGGTACAAGGGTTCAGGCGGCGTGCGCGATCGACCTGCTCAGCAACGGGACGTCAGCCGACGAAAAGACGCGCGCGATATCGACCAGCACGACGAAACCGTCGGGCCGTTTCACCACGCCGCCGATATAATCGGACGGCCAGCGCACGCCGATATCGGGGGCCGCGTCGATCTGGTCGCCGCGGAAGGTGCTGACCTCGAGTACGCGGTCCACCACCAGCCCCAGCATCAGCGCGCGGTCCGCGAGCGGTACGTCGACCACCAGGATCCGCGTGCTCGGGGTCGGGTCCGCATGCGGCAGACCGAGGCGAAGGCGGAAGTCGATCGTGGTCACCCCCTGCCCGCGCATGTCGGTCAAGCCGAGCAGATATTCCGGCCCGTTGGGGATATGGAAGGTCTCGCGATAATCGAGGATCTCGCGGACGAGCGTCACCGGGACGGCGAACACCTCCGCCCCCAGCCCGAAGGTGACGACCTGGATTTCATGCGTATCGCTCATGCTGCCTGTGCGCCGAAATCGGCGTCCTCTGCGTCTGGGCCACCACGGGCGAGATCGAGCGCGAAGCCCTGCGCGCGCGCCTGCTGGTCGGCTACTGAGTTGGGGCGGGGCTTGGCCAGGCTGCGGGCCGGTGCCTTGCGGATCGGCATGCTGGTCCTGGCGACCGAGGCCTTGGCGACCTTCACCGGCCGCGCGCCATGCGTGTCGAGCCGGAAATAGGCGATGCTCGCCTGGAGCTCCTCGGCCTGCGCGGCGAGTTCCTCCGAGGTGCTGGCGACCTGTTCGGATGCGCTCGAATTCTGCTGCGTGACCTGGTCGAGCTGCTGGATCGCCTGGTTGATCTGATTGGCACCGATGTCCTGCTCGCGGCAGGCGGCGCTGATCTCGGCGACGAGTTCGGCGGTGCGGCGAATGTCGGGCACCAGCTTCGTCAGCATGTCGCCCGCTTCGCTCGCGGCACGCAGCGTATCGCTCGACACCGCGCCGATCTCGGCGGCGGCACCCTGGCTGCGTTCGGCGAGCTTGCGCACTTCGGACGCGACCACCGCGAAGCCACGGCCATGTTCGCCCGCGCGCGCGGCCTCGACCGCGGCGTTGAGCGCGAGCAGATCGGTCTGGCGCGCGATCTCCTGGACGATGCCGATCTTCTCGGCGATCGTCCGCATCGCGCCGACCGCACGGTCGACCACGATCCCGCTCGCCTCGGCGTCCTTGGACGACTGGCGCGCGATCTTCTCGGTCTGCGCGGCATTGTCGGCGGTCTGCTTGATGTTGGCCGACATCTCTTCCATCGCCGCGGACGCCTGTTCGGTCGCGGACGCCTGTTCGGTCGCGCCCTGCGACATCTGTTCGGAGCTGGACGACAGTTCCTGGCTGCCCGACGACACGTTGTTCGCCGCGCTCGAGGCATCGCCCACCACGCCGCGCAACCGCTCGATCATCCGCGCGAGCGCGAGACCCAGCGTGTCCTTGTCGGACAGCGGGTGATGATCGACCGTCAGGTCGCCGCCGGCAATCTGGTCGGCGAGCTGCGAGGTCTGACGCAGATTGGCGGTCATGCGGTTGACGGTATCGACGAGGTCCTTGATCTCGTCGTTGCTGGTGACCGCGACATCCTGGTCGAGATCCCCGATCGCCACCGCATCGATCGCCGTGGCGACCTTGCGCAACCCCAGCGTCACGGTGCGCGAGATCCACAGCGCGGCGATGATGCCGATCGCCAGCGCCGCCACGACCAGGCCGATGAACAGCGAGCGCGCCGCATCATAGACGTCGTCGCCGGTCTTGCTCGCCGCCGCGCCGCCATCGACGTTCAGCTTGACCAGTTTGAGCAAATCCCCCGAAAAGTCGTCGAACAGCGTTTTGCTGTGCTCGATCCGTCGCGCCGCTTCGGCATTCTGGTTCTGGCGCGAAAGCGTCAGGATCTGGTTGCCCTCACGCACATAGCGATCGAACTTCTCCGAGAATTGCGCGTAGGACGCGCGCTCCTGGTCCGACGAGATCAGCTTCTCGTAGCGCGCGCGCTGCTGCTTGAGCGTGGCGAGCGTGGCGTTGATCTCGGTCTCGACCTGCTCCATCTTAGCCGGATCGGTCGACGCGACGTGATAATATTGGCCGACGCGCAGGTCGGATGTCGCGGTGTTGATCCGGTGGAGCGCATCGATGCTGGGCATCCAGTTATCGGTGATCTCGGTCGACTGGGCGTTGATAGCGTTCATCTTCAGGATGCCGACCACGCCGAGCGCGGCGCAGATCAGCAGGACGGCGGCAAACGCGCCGGCCAGTTTCAACTTGATCGTCGGACGCATGGTCAGATTTCCTTCCTGACGCGGGTGTGATGATCGACGGCGCGCAAACCCTGGGTCATGCCGCCGCCTCGAAAGCGCGGTCGTGGTCGTCGGCGCCACCCTGTTGCAGGTCGAGCGCGAAGCCGTTCAGGCGGGCCTTCTGGTCTCCGATCGATCCCGGCCGATGCCTGGCGACGCGCGGTGCGGGCGCAGGCTTGCGGACGGGCGCAACGGGCGCGCGGGTCGGTTTCGCGACACGCACCGGCCGTTCGACCCCAGCATCGCGGAAGAAGGCGATCGTCGCCTGCAGCTCCTGCGCCTGCGCGGCGAGTTCCTCCGACGTGCCGGCAATCTGTTCGGATGCGCTCGAATTCTGCTGCGTGATCTGGTCGAGCTGCTGGATCGCCTGATTGATCTGGTTGGCACCGATGTCCTGCTCGCGGCACGCGGCGCTGATCTCGGCGACCAGTTCGGCGGTGCGGCGGATGTCGGGGACCAGCTTGGTCAGCATGTCGCCCGCCTCGCTCGCGGCACGCAGCGTATCGCTCGACACCGCGCCGATCTCGGCGGCGGCCCCCTGGCTGCGTTCGGCGAGCTTGCGCACTTCGGACGCGACCACCGCGAAGCCACGGCCATGCTCGCCCGCGCGTGCCGCCTCGACCGCTGCGTTGAGCGCGAGCAGGTCTGTCTGGCGCGCGATCTCCTGGACGATACCGATCTTCTCGGCGATCGTCCGCATCGCGCCGACCGCACGATCGACCACGATCCCGCTCGCCTCGGCATCCTTCGACGACTGGCGCGCGATCTTCTCGGTCTGCGCGGCGTTGTCGGCGGTCTGCTTGATGTTGGCGGACATCTCTTCCATCGCCGACGACGCCTGTTCGGTCGACGATGCCTGTTCGGTCGCGCCCTGCGACATCTGTTCGGCGCTGGCCGACAGTTCCTGGCTGCCTGACGAGACGTTGTTCGCCGCCGCGGCCGCATTGCCGATCACCCCGCGCAGCGTCTGGGTCATGTGGTTGACGGTATCGACCACGTCGCGGATCTCGTCGTTTGAGGTAACCACGACCTCATGGCCGAGGTCGCCGCTGGCGACCGAGTCGACGGCTTCCGCGATCTTGCCGAGCCCGCGCGACACCAGCCGCGAAATCCAGAGCGCGGCGGCGATGCCGATGACGATGACCGCGACGAGCAGCGCGATGAACAGCGACCGCGCCGCGGCATAGACCTCGTCCCCGGTCCGGCTCGCCGCAGCGCCGCCATCGACGTTCAGCTTGACCAGCTTGGTGAGATCCGCCGAAAAGTCGTCGTACAGCCCCTTGCTCGCCTCGATCCGACGCGCCGCCTCGGCATTCTGGTTGGCGCGCGACAGAAGCAGGATCCTGCGCTGTTCCTGGACGTAACGGCCGAACTTCTCGGCGAACTGCGCATAGATCGCGCGCTCGTCGTCCGAGGAGATCAGCTTTTCATACCGCGCCCGCTGCCGGACAAGCAAAGCCAGGTCGGCGTTCATCTCGGCCTCGACCGCCGACATCTTGGCATCGTCGGTCGAGGCGACGTGGTAATATTGCGCGACACGCAGATTGGCGGCCGACGTGTTGATCGCATGGATCGCGTCGATGCTCGGCATCCAGTTCTCGGCCATATCGGTCGACTGGGCGTTGATGACGTTCATCTTGTAGATGCCGACGACGCCCATCCCGGCTGAGATGAGCAGAACCACGGCGAAAACCGCCGCTAGTTTCATCCGTATCGTGGCGCGCATGATGTCGTGTCTCCTGGCAGGCTTTGGCCTGAGATCGGGATCGGGGAAAGGCGGTCAGTGGACCGACGCACGCCCAGCGGCGTCGTCGCCGCCGGTGAGCGGATTGAAGATCGCGGTGAGATCGGGGAGGACGATCACGCCCTCTTCGCGGCGCACCAGCTCGCGGACATAGTCGCGGCGCCAGCGCATTCCGACCGCGGGCGGCGCTTCCGCATCCGCCTCGCGCAGCGTCGCGACTTCGTGGACCTTGTCGGTGCGGATGCCGAGCTGGATCGGCTCGCCATGCGCGTCCATCTCGATCACGACGATCCGGCTGTCGACCGTGGCCTCCGCCGCGGGCATGCCGAAGGCGAGCCGCAGGTCGGCGATCGGGATGATCTTGCCGCGGAAATTGACGACGCTGCCGACCAGCGCGAGCGCGCCCGGCACGGCTGTCTCGGGCAGCAGGTCGAGGATCTCGCGTACCAGCACCGCTTCCAGCGCAAAGGTCTCGCTGCCGAGATCGAACGTCAGGACTTCAAGGCCACCCGTCGCGTCCCAGTGAATCATGCTCTTTTCCATTGGCTTATCCAGCGGCGCGCAGCCGCTCCTCCTGATGCTGGCCCAAGGCGACGAGTTGCGAGACGTCGAGGATCAGCGCGACCCCGCCGTCGCCGAGGATCGTCGCGCCGGCGAAGGTGGTGACTGCCTGGTGCAGCAGCGACATCGACTTGATGACGGTCTGGTGGCTGCCGATGATCTGGTCGACGACCAGCCCGACGCGCTCGGTCCCGGTGGCGATGACGACGATCTTCTGGTGCGGATCGGGCCGCGTGCCGGTGTCGAACATCTCGCGCAGCCGCAGGAACGGCACCAGCCGTTCGCGCAGCGTGATGAAGCTGCGCCCGCGCGACCGCAGATCGTCCTCGAGGCTCAGTTCGATGCATTCCTCGACCGCGGCGAGCGGGATGACATAGCGTCCGTCGCCGACCCGGACGAGCAACCCGTCGATGATCGCCAGCGTCAGCGGGATGCGCAGCACGACGGTCGATCCCTCGCCCGGCTTGCTGGTGATGTCGATTGCGCCGCGCAGCGTCTCGATCGTGCGCTTGACCACGTCCATGCCGACGCCGCGGCCCGACAGGTTGGTCACCGTCGCGGCGGTGGAGAAGCCGGGGTGGAAGATCATGTGCAGGATCTCGGAATCGCTCAGCACCTGGCCCGGCTGGATCAGCCCCTGCGATTCGGCCTTGGCGCGCACGCGCTCGCGATCGATCCCGCGGCCATCGTCGCGGATCGTGATCATCACCTCGCCGCCCGCCTGGCTGGCGGAGAGCCGCACCTTGCCGACCGGGGACTTGCCCGCCGCGATACGTTCCTCGGCGGTTTCCAGCCCGTGGTCGCACGCGTTGCGGATCAGGTGGACCATCGGATCGGCGAGCCGCTCCATCACGGTCTTGTCGACCTCGGTCGCCTCGCCCTCGGTCTCGAGCTCGATCGTCTTGCCGGTCTCGCGCGACAGGTCGTGGATCAGGCGGCGGAAGCGGCTGAACAGCGACGCGACCGGCACCATCCGCAGGACCATCATCGTCTCGCGCAGTTCGCTCGCGAGCCGTTCGATTTCCTCGGAGATCGAACGTAGCACCATTTCCATGCCGATCACGCTGCCATGCGCGAGCTGCGACAGGCGGCTCTGGACGATCACCAGCTCGCCGACCCGGTCCATCAGCTCGTCGAGCCGCTCGGCGGGGACGCGCACGCTTTCGCCGGACTTTGCGGGCTGGCGGCCGTTCGCCGGGGCGACGGCATCCGGGGCGGGGATCGCGGCGGGCGTGGCGGGCGCGACCGCATGGAGCTGCACCGGCGGGACATCGTCCAAGGCGTCGTCGACGGCGGCGGCGGCTGGCGCAGCGGTCTCCAGTGGCTCGATCGAAAGCTCCATGTCGTCCATCACGAAGATGAACACGTCCTCGATATCGCCGCGCGAAATGTCGCCGTGCAGCTCGAGATCCCAGCCGATATGGCATTCGACCGGCACCAGATCGGGCAGCATCGGCACGCGGTCGACCCGCGCGATCACCCGGCATTCGCCGAACTCGCGCAGTTCGTCGAGCAGCATCAGCGGGTTGGTCCCGTTCGCCATCGCTTCGGGGGGCAAGCGGAACGACAGCCGCCAGCCGGCCTTGGCGGGCTCGGCCACGGTGTCCGGAGCCGCGGCGGCACCCGCGCCTTCGATCGCGGCCTGCAACGCCTGCAGGATCGCGTCACCGGCGGCCTCCTGGCCCGTGCCGTCGCCGTCGATCAGCGCGCGCATATGGTCCTTGGCGGACAGGATCACCGCGACCAGCGCCTGCGTCGCGGGCACCAGCCCCTTGCGGACGCGATCGAACGCGCTTTCGCAGTGGTGCGTGAAGGTCGCCAGCGCATCGAACCCGAACATCGCGCCCGAGCCCTTGAGCGTGTGCAAGCCCCGGAACACCGCGTCGACCAAGTCGCGGTCGTCGAGCCGGTGGCCAAGGTCGAGCAGCGCCTCCTCGATCTGGTCGAGCAGGTCGGCGGCCTCGATGCGGAACGCCGCGATCGGATCCTGCCCGCTCATCGTCCGAGCACCTTGCGCGAGACCTTGATGAGCTGTTCGGGGACGAACGGCTTGACCAGCCAGCCGGTCGCACCGGCCGCCTTGGCCTGCTGCTTCATCGAGTCATCCGATTCCGTGGTCAGGAAGATGATCGGCGTGCCGCACTGGTCGGGCGATTTGCGCAGCTCGCGGATCATCGTCAGCCCGTCCATGTTGGGCATGTTGAGATCGGTGATGATCAGGTCGAACCGGCTGGCGGTGGCGGCCTTCAGGCCCTGGACCCCGTCCTCCGCCTCGGTCACGGCATAGCCCGCCCCGCTCAGCGCGATCCGGATCGCCATCCGCAGGCTGGGGGAATCATCGACAGTGAGAATGGACGCACTCATTGCGGCAGGTCTCCGTGGAACCAGAATTGCAGATCGGCGGGATCCGCGTCGGTGGTGAAGCCGCCGCGCTTGAGCAGGGCGGCGAGCGGGCCCTGTGCGGGCGAAGCGAGGCGGATCGTCTTGTCCAGCCGCTCGGCATGGTCGCGCGCGGCGTATACGGTCTGCACGAAGCTCAGATCGACGTCGGCGACCGCGGCGGCATCGAGTATGACCTCGTCATTATCTGCAAAAGCCGCCAGCAGCTGGCCCTGGAACGCCGCGCCGGTACGGACCGTCATGGCTGCGGGCAGCTCGATGATCGCCTGCATCCTATCCCTCGTGACTGGACGGTTGCGCGGGGACCATCCCCGGCAAACCGATCATGATCATTATAGAGGGGACGGTGGGCGGGCCTGTCGGTCGGGACGAGAATTCGGTTCCGCGCACGCGCCGGGATCATGCAGGGATCATGATCATCGCCGGTTGACCGGGCGAAGGCAGGCGCCCGTCAAGGCGCTGCGCCGCCCTGAGCGCGAAGCAGCGGGCAGCGTGAACATCGCGGCTGCGTCAGCCGGATTGCGGTCCGGGCTGCTTGGGGTCGACGACAAACCTCGCGATCGTGGAGATCTGCCCCCCGGGCCGGTCGACCTGATCCATGACCTTCACGTCGGCCCGCCAGGCGTCCGGCGTGACCGTGAACAGCTGGTAGCCCCGCTGATTGTTGAGCAGTGCGACGTTCGGGTTGTTGGCCAGCGTCCCGGTTTCCCCGGGATAGTGCGCCCCGCCCGTCCCCCCCGACGAGATCGAGGTCGCGAGGAACTCGGTCGCGATCGCCGCGCCGCCGACGTCATCGGCGTCGCGCGGTACGGACCCGACGACATGCTGGTGCAGGTCGCCACTGCCGATCACGACGTTCTTCAGCCCGCGTCGCGCGATGCTGTCGACGAGCCGCTGGCGCGACAGCGGATAGCCGTTCCAATTGTCCTTGCCGACGACGGGTGCGGTCGCGCCGTCCTTGCGCGCGTCATAGGGCATGAGGAGCACCTGTTGCGCGACGAAGTTCCAGCGGGCGTCGTTGCCGAGCCCGCGATCGAGCCAGGCTTCCTGCGCCGCGCCCAGCATCGTCCGGTCCGGCCGGTCGACAGGACGGCAAGCATCGAGTTCGACGCGCCCGATGCCGGGACGCTCGCAGAGCTGATCGCTGCGGAACGAGCGGGTGTCGAGCACGTGCATCCGCGCGAGCGTGCCGTAATCGAGCCGGCGATAGGCTCGCACATGCGCTGCGCCCGGTCGCTGCGCGCGGCGGACGGGAACATGCTCATACCAGGCCTGCAGTGCCGCCGCCTTGCGCAGCGCGAAGATCTCGGGCCGGTTGCCATCCTTGTCGAATTCGCCCGCCCAATTGTCGTCGATCTCATGGTCGTCGAACGACATGATGAACGCGACCGCGGCGTGCGCGGCCTGAAGATCGGGATCCGACTTATATTGCGCGTAACGGCGGCGATAGGCGTCCAGCGTGTACGTCTCGGCTCCCAGATGCTTGCGCGGGCTGGGCTCGGTCCGCGCCACCATCTCGTAGATATAGTCGCCATAGTGAAAGACCGCGTCGAGGTCGGGCTCGCGTGCGACATGCGCATAGGCGGTGAAGAACCCCGTCTCGAAATCCTGGCACCCCAGCATCGCCAGACGCAGCCGCTCGGGCGACGTGCCTGCCGCCGGTGCGGTACGCGCAGTGCCGACCGGGCTCGATCCGGCACCAGCGACGAGGAAGCGATACCAATAGGGCCGCCGCGATTGCAGGCCGTCGACTTCGACATGCACCGAATGCGCAAGGTCGGCCTTCGCCACTGCCACGCCGGTCCGCACGACCGTCCGGAAACCGGGGTCTTCGGCCACCTCCCAGCGCACCGGAACATCGTGCGGCGGCATGCCGCCACCGGGCGTCTGCGGCTCGGGCGCAAGCCGGGTCCAGATGACGAACCCGTCGGGCCACGGCTCACCCGACGCGATGCCGAGCGTGAACGGATCGCGCGTGAAATTGGCGCGCGCGAGCAGCCGCGGCGCGCCGACTCCGCCCAACAGCGCGAGCGAAAGGCCGGCCTTGACCATGTTACGGCGATCGAACTGAGGCACGGCGGTACTCCCTGACGGCATCGCGCGGACCACGCGCCGGACCGGACCCGGCATCGCGTCGCGACGGACTATGACGGGAAGACGCAGCCGCCGGGCAAAACCCGACACCGATAAACCGACCGCGTCGCCGCTATCGATCGTCCGCCTCGCCCGCGGGACGGATCGCGATCGTCTTCGGACCGTAGGCGATATCGACGTGATAGGCCGCCTGCACGGCCTGCAGCGCGCGTTCGGTATCGGATACATGAAAGCGTCCGCTGATCGGCAGCGCCTGCAACGCGCGATCGTGCAACAGGATCGGCCGCGCCGAATAGCGCTGGACCTTGTCGATCAGCACGCCCAGCGGAACGTCGGACGCCTCGAACCACCCCGATTTCCAGTCGGGCACGCCGCCTGCGATCCGCCGCTGCGCGATGACATGGCCGTCGACGACGCGCGCGCCATACCCCGTGTTCAAGACGAGCTCGGTCTCGCCGGCGACACCGACCTCGACGGCACCGCGATACACGACGACAGCGGTCCGCGTCGGGCTCTGGCGATCGACGTTGAACGCGGTGCCCAGCACCCGCACCGAGGTGGTGCCGCTGGCCACGCGGAATATCCGGACGCGCTCATGCCGGACGTCGAAGAACGCCTCGCCGCGCACCAGTTCGGCGCTGCGTTTCCACGGCAATATCTGGACGCGAAGCTCGGTATCCCCGCTCATGTCGACGCGCGATCCGTCGCCCAGCACGACCGACCGGCCTCTGCCCGCATTGGTGCGATAGGTGCTCGTCAACAGCGCCGGCACGATCAGCATGACCGCGACCAGCATCGCGCACGCCGCGGCGGCGAACCGCGGCGCGGCACGGCGCAGGCGACCGGAGCGATCGGTGATTACAGAGGGCGCAGTGGCGACGCCCGGCGCGAGGCGGGACTGACCGAGTGCCTCGACCAGCGCCTCCGACTGCCAGAGCGCCTGAAGCTCGGCAATGACCTCGCGGTGCCGCGGCGCCGCCGCCATCCAGGCGTCGAAGGCCGGCCCCACCGCGGCGTCGACCACCGGCCGGTTGAGCCGGTCGATCCAAGCCGCGGCCTCCTCGACGATCTGCGCGTCGCGCGTCATCGCACCGCCTCGCGCGCGGCCGTATCGCCCGGCATCGCCTTGTGCAGGTCGGCGAGGCCGCGGGTGATGTGCTTTTCAACGGCCTTCGCGCTCAACCCCAGCTCCTTCGCTATCGCCGCACAGCTTTGCCCGTGCAGTCGGCGGCGAACCAGTACGTCCCGACGCAGCGGCGGCATCGCCGCCAGCGCCTCCTTCAGGATCGCAACTGCCTGCCGCCCCGCCAGCACCCGATGCGGCGACGGCGCAAGGCTGGCAGTCTCCTCCCCGCTCTCGGCGACATAGCGGCTGTCGCGACGATGATGGTCGATCAGCAGGTTTGCGGCGATCCGGAACCCCAGCGCATAGACGCTGAGCAGTTTCTGCACGCGGCCCTGATGCACCAGCCGCGACAGCGTCTCCTGCACGACGTCCTCGACCACGTCCGCGCGGCTCGTGCGTGCCCGGACGTAGCGGCGCAGCGTCGCGGCGATCGCGCGCCAATCCTCGGCAGGGGCATCACCCGCGCGGTTCTCGATCTGGTGCAGCACCGCTGGCATCGGACATCCGGATTGTTGATCCAGGCGCCCTAGACAGAATTTGTGACAATCTCGGACAGAATACCGCGAGATGAGGGAGATATTATCGGGCCATGCCGACAAGTTCCGCCTTGTGCGTATCAAATAACATCCGTCAACTACTCCCGGTCTGGCAAATCTAGATCGATGAAAACATTATGTCTTATATGTGAAACCAAATAGTTTGTCGGGTTCTCGGCGGCGCGCCCGTCTTGCTCTCGAACCATATTGGGGGAAGACATGTTGCGTAAAATTCGTCTGCATCTTTTGCTAAGCTCGGTCTCGCTCGCCGGGTTCGCCGGCACGCCCGCCCCCGCGCAGGCAGCGCCGTCCGCCTCGCGGACCTTCGCGTTCGATCTGCCGGCACAAGCGCTCGGCGATGCGCTGCTCGCCTTCTCGCGGCTGACGCGGCTGCAGCTGGCATCGTCGCCGGCGGTTTTGAACGGCGCGCGCAGCCCACGCTTGCAGGGGCGGATGACCGCCGCGGACGCGCTCGCGCGGCTTACCGCGGATAGCGACCTGGATGGCAGGATCGTCGACGGCACGGTGACGATCGCGCGCCACAAGCGCTTCGCCACGGCGGCAGCCGCTGCCGTGGCAGGCGATGGCGCAAGTGTTCAGGTGTCGGAATCGGCGGTCGAGCCACAGGTCGTCGGAGGCGGCGACATCGTCGTGACGGGCTATCGCGAGAGCGTCGCCAAGGCGCAGCAGATCAAGAAGAACGCGACCGGATCGCAGGACGTGATCCTGGCGCAGGACATCGCCGCGTTTCCCGATCAGAACCTCGCGGAAGCGCTCCAGCGCATTCCCGGCGTCGCAATCACGCGCGACAGCGGCGAAGGGCGGCAGATCTCGCTACGCGGCCTCGGCGCGGATTTCACGCGCACGCAGCTCAACGGCATGGAGGTGCTCACCAACACGTCGTCGGGGCTGGACAGCCGGTCGTCGGTGAGCCGCTCACGCGCGTTCGACTATAGCATCTTCGCCTCCGAACTCTTCAACAAGGTCGTCGTCGAGAAGTCCTACGCGGCCGAGCAGGACGAGGGCGGGATCGGCGGGACGGTCGGGCTCCACACCGCCAAGCCGTTCGATTTCAACCGGCTCACCGTGGTCGCATCCGC
Organism: Sphingomonas aurantiaca; assembly: GCF_003050705.1. Classification (GTDB taxonomy): domain Bacteria; phylum Pseudomonadota; class Alphaproteobacteria; order Sphingomonadales; family Sphingomonadaceae; genus Sphingomonas; species Sphingomonas aurantiaca. The sequence continues at coordinate 235,873 of NZ_QAOG01000006.1, forward strand.
CAAGGGGCAGATGAACCAATATACCAAGACGGTCACGCCGCGGCTTGTCGGGCTGATCTCCGAACGCTGGGGCGATTTCGGGGTCCTCGCGTCGGTCGCGTACAGCACCGCAGACACGGTCGAATTCGGCTATCGCAACTGGAACTGGTCGCAGATCAATTTCGGTGCCGCCAATGTCGGCCCGGCCATCTCGGCGGCGGACCGCGCGTTGCTGGTCAATGCGACCGGGGCCAGCCGGATCTGGAACAGCCGCGCGCAGACCTATGCGACCTTCTTCAACAAGCGCGAGCGGCTCGGGCTCACTACTGCGCTGCAATATCATCCCGACGATCGCACCGACCTGACGCTGGACGTGCTGTACGGCAAGCTCAACAACGATCGCACATCCGGCGTGATCGGGGCGGCGGGCACCAACGGCATCGCCGCCAACAACGTCACCGGTACGCAGCTGCTGACCGGCGTGAGCTTCGACGACTTCAACGATATCGTCGGCGCGTCGTTCGACCATGTCGACATGCGCACTGAATCCAAGGTCACGCATGACCAGACGACCTTCTGGCAGGCGGCGCTGAACGGCCACACCGATCTCAGCAGCAACCTGACGGTCAATTTTCTCGGCGGCTGGTCGCGATCGACGTTCGATTCCCGCTATGCCGAGGTCTATCTCGAGGCGGTCGGCAAGAGCTATGCCTTTACGGGCCTGAACACCGGGTCCCCGCGGACCAGCTACGGGTTCGACACGACCGACGCGTCGCAATGGGATCTCCAGGGTCTGGAAACGCGCGCGGACCGGATCAAGAGCGAGTTCTACAACACCAAGGCGGAGCTTGCCTGGACCATCGGCTCAGGCTCGACGATCAAGGCCGGGGCCGGGTTCAAGCGCTTCACCAACAGCGGCTGGCAACGCAAGGTCGCGCCCAGCTATGAGGGCAAGCCGGGCATCCCCGACGTGCCGACGACGACGCTGTCTAACAGCACGCTTGCGCCGTACACGATCGGCGACGTCGCAGGGACCTATGCGCTGCTCGGCCAGCCCATGACGTTGACCGCGGGCAACACCGTTGCTGGCACCGCCTACGACCTGCTCGAGAACACCTATGGCGCCTATCTGCAATATGACCTTGCGACTGAACTCGGCACGATCGGGCTGCGCGCCAATTTCGGCGTGCGCTATTACCATACCGACCTCGGGTCATCGGGCACCGCGCTGGTCGGCAGCGCGCTAGTGCCGGTCAACGTGACCAACAACTATCACGGCTTTCTTCCGGCCGCGAACCTAGCGTTCGACCTCAGCCGGTCGGTCGTGTTTCGCCTCAGCGGCAACCGCAACCTGAGCCGCCCCGCCCTCAGCGACATGCGCGCCGCCGGGACGCTCAACCTCGCCTCGTTCGGGGGCACCATCGCCGCCGGCAACCCCAATCTCGCGCCGTTCAAGGCCGATTCCGTCGAAGCCTCTCTGGAATATTATGACGGCAAGCGCGGTTCGCTCGCGATCGGTGCGTTCTACAAGCACATGGATTCGTACATCACGTCGGAGACCCGGCTGGTCGCGTACGATACGACGGGCTATCCGGCGTCGCTGCTGCCCGTCGGCGTCGACCCTTCGGTGCTGGTGAACTACACGCGTCCCATCAACGGCCCCGGCGCGTCGATCAAGGGCATCGAACTCGCCGCAAAACGCGACTTTGACTTTCTCCCCGCCCCCTTCGACAAGCTGGGCGTCCTCGGCAACGTCACCATCGCCGAGGGATCGACCGACGTCTTCTATGCGGGAGTCCCGGTGCGCCTGCCCTTGCCGACGCTGTCGAAATTTTCGTCCAATGCGACGCTCTACTACGATACCGATCGCTGGGGCGTGCGCGGCTCGGTCGCGACACGCTCGCGCTATCGCTGGGGCGATGGCGGCAACGGCAATATCGGCGAGTACATCAAGGGCACGACGAACCTCGATGCGTCCGCCTATGTCAATCTGACGCACCAGGTCAAACTGTCGCTCGACGTGATCAACATCACCGACGAGCCGATCGTCCAATATGCCGACGGCACCGCCAAGCGCGTGATGACCAACACGGTGAGCGGACGGACGGTCGCGTTTGGCGGGACCATGCGGTTCTAGCCGAAGCGCACCGGTTCGACGATCGTCGACGCCTGAAACGCCAAACTGCATAACGGCGGCTATCTACGGAGGTATGGGGTGGCGCAGCCGTCGCGCCACCCCAGTCCCTCACCCGCCGGAAGGCGTTACCATTCAATCCCGATCTTCCCGAAATGCTCGCCGCTCATCTCGAACGCGAACGCGTCTGCAAGGCGATCGAGCGGGAAGCGGCGGTCGATCACCGGGCGGATCCCGGTCGCATCGAGCGCGCGGACGAACGCCTGCTGGTCGCGGCGGCTGGCTACGATCAGGCCCTGCAGCCGGGCCTGCTTGGCCATCAACGCCGCGGTCGGCACCTGGCCGCCGCGCCCGGTCAGCACGCCGATCAGCGAGATATGCCCGCCGATCCGCACCGCGTCGATCGACTGGCCAAGCGTGCCGGGGCCGCCGACCTCGACCACGTGATCGACCCCGCGGCCGCCGGTCCAGTCGGCGATCCTGCGGCCCCAGTCCGGATGCGTGCGGTAGTTCAGCGTGAAGTCCGCGCCGAGCGCCTTGGCGCGGTTGAGCTTCGCGTCCGACGACGAGGTGATCGCGACGATCGCTCCCATCGCCTTGGAGATCTGCAACGCCCAGATCGATACGCCTCCCGTTCCCAGCAACAATACCGTGTCGCCCGCCTTCAGCCCGCCATCGGCGACCAATGCGCGCCATGCGGTCAGCCCTGCGGTCGTGATCGTCGCCGCCTCGACGGAATCGTAGAGCTTGGGGGCGTGCGTGAACGCGGTCGCGGGCAGTACGACATGGGCTTGCGCGAACCCGTCGATCCCGTCGCCCGGCGTGCGACTGAAGTCACCGATGACCGGCGGTCCGTCCTGCCAATCGGGGAAGAAGCACGACACGACGTGATCGCCCGCCGCGAACTCGGTCACGCCCTCGCCGACCGCCTCGACGATCCCGGCGCCATCGGACAGCGGCACGCGACCATCAGCGCTCGGCATCTTGCCCGTCACGACACCAAGGTCGTGGAAATTCAGCGAACTGCCGTGCAGCGCAACGCGGATCGTGCCGGGCGTGGGATCGCCCGGATCGGCGCGCTCTTCGATGCGCAGGGTATCGAGTCCAGCGGGGGACCGCAGCGTCATGACCTTCATCGCAAACTCCTTGTCTGCGGGTCCTAACGCGCGGTCCCCTCGAACTCTCCCCGTGCGCTTACCGCGGCGTCAGATAGCGATCGAACCAGGCGACCGATCGCTTGCGGACATCCGCCGCATTGGCCGGCGCCCGGATGGCATGGCCCTCATCGGGATAGATGACGAGGCTGGTCGGGACGCCCAGTTCCTTCAATGCGTGCCAATATTCGATCGACTGTGTTGGCGGCACCTCGATGTCGCGTTCGCCGACATAGATGAACGTCGGCGTCTTGGCGCGCTTGATGACGCTGATCGCGGAGACCGCGCGATAGGCCTCGGGGTCGTCATAGGCGGATTTGCCGAAGAACGGGATCATCCACTGGTCGATGCCGTTGGTGCCGTAATAGCTGATCCAGTTCGACAGCCCGGCACCGGCCACGATCGCCTTGAACCGGTTGGTCTGCGTGTTCGCCCACATCGCCATGAAGCCGCCATAGCTGCCCCCGGTCAGCCCGAGCCGCGCATCGTCGACGGGCGCGATCTTCTCGACGGCATCGATCCCCGCAAGGATATCGCGCAGATCGCCACCGCCGAAATCGCGACGGTTGGCGGCGGTAAACGCCTCGCCCTGCCCAAAACTGCCGCGCGGGTTGGGCATGAACACGTAATAGCCAGCCTCTAGCAGCGCCGCCGGCCCCGACCCGATGGTGATATAGCTCGGCGTGTTCGCCGACGACGGACCGCCATGGACGATCGTCACCATCGCCGCCTTGCGCGCGGGGTCGGCGGTCTTGGGCGCCAGCAGCCAGCCCTGCACGTCGAGCCCGTCATTCTTCCACGTTACACTGCGCGCCGTGGCGACGGCTGCAAGCGCATCATTATCATGCGTGATCTGGCGCGGCGCGCCGATCGGGCCTGCGAAGATCGCCGGGCCGTGCGTGAAATCCTGCACCGCGGCCGCCATGATGCTGCCGTCCGCGCTATACGCCACGCGGCCATCGCCCGCAGCAAAGCTCGCCGGGCGGCTCCAGCTGACCGTCGTCTTGCCGGCCGGATCGAGCGTCGCGATCTCGGCCGCGTCCGCATGGAGGCGAACCGCGCGCAGCCCGCCCTGCGTCCAGTCGAGAGAGGTGACCGTCGCCTTGGCGCCTGCGGTTTGGTTGACCGGCACGCCCCCGGCGACCGGCACCGTCCAGACGTCGCCGCCGATCGCGCCGAAATCGCTCATCAGCCCGCCGATATACGCGACCGTCCGCCCATCGGGCGACACGCGCGGCATGTTCAGCTGAGTCTTCGGCTTGGCGATCGTGCGAACCGCCCCGGTCTGCGCGTCGACCGCGTCGAGCGTCGCCACCCACCAGTTGTTGTCGCCATTGCCGAGCGCACTCGTCACCACGAAACCGCGACCGTCGGGGGTCCAGTCATATTCGTAGATATAGCGGTCGGCGGGCGACACCGGCTTCACCGTGCCCGCGGCGATGTCGACGATCGCCAAGCGCTGTTCGTCGCTGGTCTCGCCGATCTCGCCGACCTGCCGGACGCCCGCCTGCGTCGCCCCTGCTTCCTTCGCGGCGCCGAACGTGGCGAGCAGCGCCAGCCGCTTGCCATCGGGCGAGAACCGCGGCGTCGACGCGATGCCGTCGATCGCCGCGACCTGCCGTGCGCCGCGCATATCCGCCAGCATCACCAGCGCGCGCGGCTCGCCCGGTTTGCGCGCGACGAACGCGATCCGACCATCGGTCGCAAAGGTCGGCGCGCCATAGCTGCAGGTCGGGCACGGATCGATCGTCTGTGCGATCCCACCATCCGCCACGCGCCGCACGACGATCGCCGCATGCGTCGGCGACGCGGATTCGATGCTGGCGAGGCGGTCGCCCTTGGGTGCGATCGCCACCGCGCCATATTGATGCACCGGCGCCTGCTGCGCGACCGCTGCGGTCGAAGCGGTGATGAGCAGCGCCGCCATGAGCACGGGCCGCATCACTTGGCAGCCGCCTTCAGGCCCCGGTCTTCCAGCATCGGCCCAATATCGGGATCCTTGCCATAGAACGCCTTGAACATCGGGGCGTAGTCCTGCGTGTGTCCCTTCGACAGGATCATGTCGCGGAATCGCTGGCCGTTCGCGCGCGTGAGGCCGCCATGCGCCATGAACCACGCATAGGCGTCGTTATCGAGCATCTGCGTCCACAGATACGCGTAATAGCCCGCGGCATAACCGCCCGCCCAGATGTGCGCGAAATAGCTGGTACGATAGCGCGGCGGCACGTCCTTCGTGTCGAGCCCCATCGTGTTGAGCGCCTTGGTCTCGAACGCATCGACGTCCTGCGGCCCGGCGGACGCGGGCAGCGAATGCCAGTCCTGGTCGAGCGTGGCAGCGGCCACCAGTTCGCCGAGCTCATAGCCCTGGTTGAACTTGGCCGCGTTCTTGATCTTCGTGACCAGCGCCTGCGGCATCACCGCGCCGCTGCGGTAATCCTTCGCGTAGTTCGCGAACACCTTGGGATCGAGCGCCCAATGCTCGTTGAACTGCGACGGGAATTCGACCCAGTCGCGCGCGGTGTTGGTGCCGGACACCAGCGGGTAGGTCTGGTTCGCGAACAGCCCGTGCAGCGCATGCCCGAATTCGTGGAACATCGTCGTCACGTCGTCGAACGTGATCAGCGCGGGCTGGCCCGGCGCAGGCTTGGTGAAGTTGCCGACGTTGTAGACGACCGGCTTGGTTTTCAGCAGCTTCGACTGGCCGACGAAGTTCGACATCCACGCGCCACCCGACTTGTTGTCGCGCTTCCAGTAATCGAAATACATCAGCCCGAGTTCGGACCCGTCCTTGTCGTAGACGGTGAAGACGCGGATGTCCGGCTGATAGGTCGGAATGTCGCGGCGTTCCTTGAAGGTGACGCCGTAGAGCTGGTTGGCGGCAAAGAACACGCCGTCCTGCAACACGCGGCCGATCTCGAAATACGGCTTCAGCTCGTTCTGGTCGAGGTCGTACTTTGCCTTGCGCACCTTGTCCGAATAGAAGTCCCAGTCCGACGGCGCGAGCGGGAACGCGGTGCCGGTCGCGTTGATCGTCTTCTGCAGTTCGGCCGCCTCGCGGCGCTGCTCGGCGGCAGTCGCGGGCACGAGCTGCGTCATGAACCCCTTTGCTGCCGCCGGCGTCTTCGCCATCTGGTCGTACAGCGAATAGGCGGCATAGTTCGGATAGCCGAGCAGCTGCGCCTTCTGCGCGCGCAACTGCGCGATCGTCCGGATCAGCGCGCGCGTATCGTTCGCGTCGCCGCGCTGCGACCGGTTCCAGCTCTTCTCGAACAGCGCGGCGCGAGTCGCACGATCGCTCAGCGAGGCGAGCGCCGGCTGCTGCGTCGTGTTCTGGAGCGACAGGACATATTTGCCGGGCATCCCGCGCTCCTTCGCGCCCTCCGCGGCGGCGGCGATCTCGGCATCGCTCAGGCCGGCGAGCTTGGCCTTGTCGTCAACCACCAGCGCGCCTGCCTTGGTGCCCGCGAGCAGCTTCTGCTGGAAGTCGGTCGTCGCGGTCGAGATCTGCGTGTTGAGCAACCGCAGCTTGGCCTTGTCGGCGTCGTTCAGCTGCGCGCCGGCATGGAGGAAGTCGCTGTGATAGATCTCCAGCACCTGACGCTGCTCGGCATCGAGACCGAGCTTATCCTTCTTGGCGTACAGCGCCTGCACACGCGCGAAGAGCTCGGGATCGAGATAGATCGCATCGCTATGCTGCGCGAGCTTGGGCGCCTCCGCGGACCGCACTGCATCGAGTGCATCGTTGGTGTTCGCCTGCGACACGCCGAAGAACGCCTGGCTCGCGCGGTCGAGCGTCCGGCCGGAGCGTTCCATCGCCTCGATCGTGTTCGCAAAGGTCGGTGCCGCGGGATTGTTGGCGATCGCCTTCATCTCGGCGATCTGCTCGGCCATCCCCTGTTCGAGCGCGGGCTGGTAATCGGCGTCGGTGATCTGGTCGAACCGCGGCGCCTGGAACGGCAGCGTGCTGGGCACGGTCAGCGGATTGACGCGCGCCGCCTGGACCGTGGCGGCACCGGCAAGGCAGCACAGAAGCGCGGCGGAACGAAGCAGGGTGGAACGCAGCATCGATGGTTCTCTATGGCAGGAGTGATGACGCTCTTCTTGCATGGACCGCCGACCCGCCACAACGTCTGATTGCCGCCTCCGCCCGGCATCGCCGACCAGGCTAGGCGCGCTTCGACCGCAGCGTGATCCGCGTCATTTCCGCCCATCGACCGAGCCGCAGCGCGAAGCCTGGCCACAGCCCGGTGCCGTTGCTCACATACAACGTCATCCCGTCGACATCGTAGCGTCCCGAGACGAAGCCGCCATTGGCGAGCGCAAAGATCCGGTCGAATCCCAGGATCATGCCCCCATGCGTATGGCCCGACAGCTGCAACGCGACCCCGCGCGCCGCCGACTGCCGCGCCGCCTTGGGCTGGTGGTCGAGCAACAGGATCGGCACCCCGGCTGGCACACCGGCGAGCGCCGCGGAAAGATCCGGCCCCGCCTGTCCAACCGCGGGCGCGGAGAGATCGGTCACACCCGCGAGAACCAGCCGAGCATCGCCGCGCTGGAGCAGCGTATGCGCGTTGGGCAGCATGCGGATTCCCAGCCCCTGAACATGCCGCATCCACGCCGCATAATCGAAGAAATACTCATGGTTGCCGGGGATCGCATAGACGCCGTCCGGCGCGCGCAGGTCGTGCAGCGGGGCGACGTCAGCCTGCCGCATCGCCACCGACCCGTCGATAAAGTCCCCGGTCACCACGATCACGTCCGCGCCCGACGCATTGGCGCGCGTCACCACCGCACGCGCCCAGTTCGCAGGAAACAGCCGGCTGATATGCAGGTCGGTCAGCTGCAGCACGCGGTATCCGTCGAACTGCGGCGGCAGGTCGCGGATCGTGATCTCGACGTCCTTGACCGCCGGCACGCGGATCGCGTTGGCGATGCCGATCGCCGCCAGCACCGCCGCAAGCCCCGCGGTCGCATAGCGCACCGCGTCGGGCACGACGGCACCGCGTCGCACCAGCATCGTCGCCAGCGTTCCGAGATCGAGCAGCATCTGCAGGATGGCGAGCAACAGGATCGCGCCGAACGCCCAGTTGAACGCGATCACGACGGCGCGGGGAAATTCGGGCGCGAACACCGACCCCGACGACAGCCGGCTCCACGAATGATATTGCGACGCCAGCAGCAGCAGCACCGCGACGATCAGCTTGACCGGCACCGTCAACGACAGCGGCCAGAGCCAGCGCCCGATCACGTACAGGCACGGCAGCGAAAAGATCAGCTGGAAGATCGTCTCTATCCTTTGGCGATGCCCCCGGGAACGATGGCGGCCAGCCCCGATACCGCCGCGCCTGCCCGCGTGGCGCAATTTATTTCGGCCGCACCGAATTCGACGCTCAGCGCGAATAGACGCCGATCAGCGCACGCCGCAGCATCCGGTCCTCGAGCGAATAATATAGCGCGATCCTGTCGCCTTCGATCACGGTCGATGCGGCGAACGCGATATCGGTCGCCTCGCGGCTCACCGCGGGCGGCGGCACCAGCATCGGCTCGATCCCGCGGCCGGTCACCCGCGTGAAATCGGCATCGAAGCTGATCCAGCCGATCCGCCAGCGCGCGTCGTGCGTCGCGCCATTGTAGAACATCACCGGATCCTGCCCCGCGATCCGGATGATCGGCCCGGTCGACAGGTGCCAATTGTCCCAGCTGCCCTCGCGGATCCCGAACGGATCGGGCGTCACCGTCCACGGTCCCTTGGCGGTTGGTCCGCGCGCCATGCCGATCCGCGACGCCTCGTGCGCGGCATATTCGTAGAACAGCCGCCAATCCCCCGCCGCGGTCTGCGCGAGCGTCGCCTCCTTGATGTTGCCCTCGCCGGGTGGCGCCTTCAGGACCAGGTCCTGCTTGACCAGCGCGCTCAGTTCGCGCCCAGCCGCCAGGATCATCGATCCTTGCGCCCGCGCCGCGTCGACCCCGGTGTAATAGACCAGATACTCGTGGTCGGTCACCAGCACGGTCGGATCCTCGCACCCGCCGAGATCGGCAGGCCCCGGCCCCGGCACGACCGCCAGCCCCGCATCCATCCGGAAGTGCAGCCCGTCCGTGCTCGCTCCGCCTGCGATGATCCCGGTCGGATCATGCGGCCCGAGCGGGTGCGGCACGCCGCGGATCATCACGCGGTACAGCGCGCCTTCCTTCCAGACGAACGGGCTCATCAGGTCCATCCCGTCGATCGGCGACGCCGCCGAGAGCGTGACGGTATCGAGCTGCTCGACGACATAGCTGAGCATCGGTTCAGGCCCCTTGCGCAACGGTCAGCGACAGCGCGCCGTCGATCGTCACGGTCGTCCCCGTGATATAATCGGCCGCCGGCGACAGCAGGAACAGGACGAGCGCGGCTACCTCGTCGGGCCGCCCCGCGCGCTTCCACGGGATCGCCGCCTCCTTCGCCGCGAGCTCGGCCGGATGATCGAGCGCGGACTGGTTCATCGGCGTCAGGATCATCCCCGGCGCGACGCCGTTGACCGCGATCCCCTTCGGCGCGAGCTCAAGCGCGAGCGTCGCGGTCAGCTGCGACAATCCACCCTTGGCCGAATCATAATCCACCCCGCCGGGCCGCGGCGCGCGTTCGTGGATCGACGAGATATTGACGATCCGCCCGCGAGCATCCTTGGCCTCGAGCGCGCGCACCAGTCGCCGGCAGGTCAGGAAGGGGCCGTAGAGATCGGACCGGATCACGCGATCGAACTGCGCGAGCGGCATGTCGACCAGCTTGACCCCGGTCATGTTCAGCCCCGCCGAATTGACCAGCAGGCTGACCGTCCCAAACGCCTTCTCGGCCGCCGAGAACAGCCGCTCGACCGCGTCCTCGTCGCCAACATTGGTCTGCACCGCCAGCGCGCGATCCGGGCCGCCGATCGCCGCACACACCGCGTTCGCCGCCGCGACGTCCTCGAAATAGGTGATGACCACCCGCGCACCGGCCTCACCCAGCGCCTTGGCGCAGGCAGCACCGATCCCCGATTCTCCCCCCGTGACGATCGCGACCTGATCCTCGAACATGACTACTCCTGACGCCGGTTTCTGCCCCCGTCGCAAGCGCGCATCGCGGGCGCGGTGCAAATGAATTCCGTGTCAGGTCAACGACAAGACCGTCGCGACCAATTCGTTATCCACCGAGGCGCGGTCGTCCGACACTCCTTGCTCGGGACGGATGTCGGGGTGTCAAAGATCTTGCGATCGGGTGAGTTTTGGACCCACGAACGGTTGTGCGCACGGCGCCCCGATTGCACCCGAACTCAGGACTTGATCAGGATCGCGTCGGACGGCAGCATGCGGTCGAGGAACGGCAGGATCGCCGCGCCGACCGCGGGGGCATCGCGTGACAACGTCGCGCGGCGGATCGGTGCGGAGGCGGGGATGGTCGCCGCCGCCGCGGTCATCTTGCGATGCGTCTCGTCGGCCAGCCGGTCCAGCACCTCGTCGGGAAGCCGTCCGCCAAGCAGGATCGCCGCCGGGTTCAGCAGGCAGTTAACCGCGGTCACCGCGGGCACCAGCGCGCTCGAGGCCTCGTTCAGCCACCCCGAGAGCGACGACGCGCACGCCGCGGGAAACGGCTCGGTCGGATCCAGTCCGGCGACCGGCATCCCCGCCGCCTCCAGCCGCTGGGTCAGCGCAGACAGCGACACCACGTCTTGCAACACGCGCCCGGGATCGCCCGCAAGCGGCAGGAACCCGATCTCGCCACTGCGCCCGGTCGCGCCGCGATAATAGGTGCCGTCGGTCACGATCCCGCCGCCCAGCCCTGCGCTGACCAGGATGTAGAAGAAGCTCGCATGATCGAGGCCGCCGCCGAACTGCGCCTCGCCGATCGCCGCCGCCGCCGCGTCATTGTCGATATGGATCGACCACGGAACCACATCGGCCAACAGCGCCTGCAGGTCGACGTCCCCCCAGCGGTCATAGCCCGCCGGCCGGTGCGGCAGTACGACACGGCCCAGATCGTCGGGCAGCGCCACCCCGACGCCCAGCACCCGGTCGGTACGGATCACATTGGTCTTGTAGATCTCGGCGATTCCCGCGCGCACGGTCTCGACGACATCCTCGGGCATCGCGAACGCGATCTGGCGCGTAAAGCGCGATCGCACCGTCCCCGCGAGATCGAGCGAGACGAGCGTGACATGATCGCGATCGATGTTCAGCCCGATCGCAAAACAGCCATCGGGGTTGATCCGCAGCCGCACCGCAGGCTGGCCCCGCGCGCCCGTCCGGCGCCCCGCGTCTACGATCAGCTCGGAATCGAACAATCGCGCGGTGATATTGGCGATCGTCGGCGATGTCAGATTGGTCATCGTCGCGATCTCGCTGCGCGTGATGTCCGGATTGCGGCGGATCACCTGCAGCACGACGCGCTGGTTATAGTCGCCCGCGCGTTCCAGATTGGTCCCGGACAAGCTTGGTCCCAGTCGCACCGCGCGTTCGTCCGCGGTCACGCCGCCTTGGATCGCGGGATCGAAATCGGAAAAGTTCAAGCGGCCGTCCAATCCGGGACGCGGTCCGGGGTCGAGATGCAGGTATGGCCAGCACCGCCACCGGCCCGCCCATGGCTGATGACGCGCATACCCGTCTTACGGAGCACCGCCACCGCTAAACCATGCTGTTTCAATCGTCCCCCTTCCCCGCCGTGATCGCGAAAGATCATCTTTTGGTATTGTCGAAGGTCTCGTACCTGCACGGGCAAGTCAACACCGACATTGATCCAAATCGCGATCGCCTTGCGTCATCGGTACGGCGCTCACTCGGCCTTGCCCCCACCCGCGATCCAGCGGTCGATCTTCTTTTCGAGCACCGGCATCGGCAGCGCACCGGTATCGAGCACCTGCGCATGGAACCCGCGCGGATCGAACTTCGCGCCCAGCGCCGCCTTCGCCTTTGCCTTGGTCCGCGCGATCGTCAGTTGGCCGATCTTGTACGCCAGCGCCTGTCCCGGGATCGCGATATAGCGCTCGACCTCGGCGGTCGCATCGGTCCGCGCCATCGGCGAGTTGGCGAGCATGTACGCGATCGCCTGGTCGCGCGTCCAACCCTTCGCATGGATGCCGCTGTCGACCACCAGCCGCATCGCGCGCAGCATCTCGTCGTTCAGCCCGCCCATCCGCTGATACGGATCGGTCTCGACGCCGAGCTCCTTCCACAGGCTCTCCGAATACAGCGCCCAGCCTTCGACATAGGCGGTATTGCCGCCGAACCGCATGAACGCGGGCAGCGCGGTGTTTTCCTGCGCGAGGCTGATCTGGAAATGATGCCCCGGCACGCCCTCATGCAGGAACAACGTCTCCATCTCCCAGGTGTAGCGCGACGGCAGATCATAGGTGTTGTAGTAGAACACACCGGGTCGCGTCCCGTCGGGCGTACCGCCCTGGTACGAACCACCCGCCTCGGTCTTCTCCTTGAACGCGGGCACCGCGCGGATCTCGAGCTTGGTCTTGGGCACCAGCGAGAACTGCTCGGGGATGCGCGTGTAGATCCGCGCCTCGATCGCCTGATACCCCTCGCGCAGTTTCTCCGCGGAGACGGGGGCGAACTTCGGATCGGTCCGCAGATAGGTGAAGAACGCAGGCAGGTCGCCCTTGAAGCCGACCGCGTCCTTTTGCACGCGCATGTCCTTCAACAGCCGCGCGACCTCGGACAGGCCCAGCGTGTGCACCGCGTCGGCGGTCAGCGGCAGCGTCGTGTTCTGCTCGATCAGATAGGCATAGAGCTTGGCGCCGCCCGGCATCGCCGACACGCCAACGCTCTCGCGAGCCTTGGCGCGATATTCGTTGGCCAGGAAATCGCGCACCCGCTGTTCGGCGGGCAGAATCACGTCGCGGATCTGCGTGGCATAGGCCGTGCGCAACCGTGCCTGATCCGCCGCGGAAATGCTCGCGGGGAACGTCTTGAGCGGCCCGGCGAAGGTCGAACCCTCGGCGCCTTCCTTGATGAGGTTGTCGAACTGGCCGATCATGTTGTCGACCACCAGCCGCGGCTGGACGATCCCGTCCTTCATGCCCTCGCGGAACAGCCCGATCGCGCGGTCGAGCACGGCGGCATATTCTGCGTTGCGCTTCAGGTTGTTCTCATAGTCGAGCAGCGTCTTGAACGGCGCGGCGCCCTGCCCCGACGCGAAGTCGGGATAGAAGGTCTGGAAGCCCGAGAAATGATCCATCGGCAGGTCGCGCTGGATCTTGAGCAGGTCGGGCGCATAGCCGCGCAGCGTGATCCGCGTATTCGTCTCGAACACGTCGTACGCGATCTGGTCGACCGCGGTCAGTTTCGCGCGGTCGATCCGTCCGAGCGCGGCGAGATCGGCCTCCGCCGCGGCGCGTTCGGCCGCGGTAAATGCATCGGTCAGGTACGCGCCGAGATGATCGGCGTAGCGCAGGTCGCCGCGGAAGATCGCCGATACCGGGTTCCGCTTCAGGCTGGCCTCGTCGCTCGCATAGAACAACGCCTTGAGCTTGGTATCCTCGACGCTGTCGCCGGCCTGCGCGGTGGGTGGCGGCAACGCCTGACCGACCGCGGCGGTGGAACCGGTAGTTGCTAGACACGCAGCAAGCAGCAGTTTGATCGACACCGGCATATTCCCCACCGTAAGAATGTTACGGCAAGGACTAGGCCGGGCGTTCGACCGCCGCAAGCAACGCCTGAGCAGATCCCTATCGCGGCTTGACGAACTTTAGCGTCATCCGGTCGCTCTCGCCGATCGCGGCATATTTCGCGCGGTCGACGTCCTTCAGCGCATAGTTCGGCGGCAGCGTCCAGACGCCGTTCGGCCAATCCGCGCTGTCCTTCGGATTGGCGTTGATCTCCGACGCGCCCGCCGGCTTGAACCCCGCCGCGGTCGCAAAGCCGATGACCGAGCTCGTCTTCATATAACCGCTCTTCTCCTCCGCCGCGATGTCGCGCGCCTCGGGCAGCCGGTGCTCGACCACGCCCAGCGTGCCGCCCGGCTTGAGCATCTTGAACATCGCCGCGAACATGGCGCGCGCGCGATCCGCGCCGCCGAACCGCCAATTATGGACGTTGCGGAACGTCAGCACGACATCGGCGCTGCCGTCGGGCACGCCCGGCTGCCCGGCTTCTGCCGGAAACGCCGCCAGCCGAACCTTGCCGTATGCCGCCGGGGTCTTCGCCTGCATCGCGCGCACGCCGTTCAGCCCCTTCTCCCACGGCCCCGCCGCGTAATAGACTCCACCGCGCGCGGTCATCGGCGCGAGGATCTCGGTATACCAGCCGCCCGACGGCCAGATCTCGACCACCGTGTCGGTCGGCTTCACCCCGAAGAACGCCAACGTCTGGGCCGGATGGCGATACCGGTCGCGCGCGACATTGGCGGGCGTACGAGTCGGTGCAGCCACCGCGGCGGCGATCGGCGCAGGCACACGCTGCGCGCTGGCGGCTGTCATCCCCCCCAGGACTAGAACGGGGGCGGCACAGAGCAGGATGCGGGCGTAGCGGTTCATCGTCGACCTCTCGGGATTGCAGCCCGCAGGATGGCCCCGCCGGGCGCGTTCGACAAGCCCGCAATGCCCCCGAAATGCCGTCCAATGCGACGTCCACGCACCGCGACTGGAAACGACAGCAACATTGCCCATATCATCGATGCACGCGAAACAAAGGATGCGAATGATGGCGGGCGGTTGGACACGCGACGGCGCGGTGCAGGACCAGATCGACGACACGGTGATGGACGCCGTGCTGTCCGCTCGCGCGCGGATGCCGACCGGCGACAGCGAGCCCTATTGCGCGCAGTGCGGCGACGACATTCCAGAGGGACGCCGGCTCGCGGTCCCCGGCGTGCGGACCTGCGTCGCCTGCCAGAGCGGCCGCGACCGCCCCGCCTCCGCGCTGTTCAACCGCCGCGGCAGCAAGGACAGCCAGCTTCGGTAAGCGATCGGATGCGCGTCGCTTTACTTGGCGTCCCCGGCCCGTCAGGGATCGGCGAATGATCGACCAAATGACCAACCGCGATACCGAGGCCACGACACCCGATTTCGTCGTGATCGACGTCGAGACCGCGTGTTCGCGCGTCAGCAGCATCTGCCAGGTCGGCATCGTCGGTTTCAAGGACGGGCGCGAGATCTTCGACTATGAGACGCTGCTCGATCCGCGCGACGAGTTCAACGTCTTCAACACGCGGATTCACGGCATCGCCGCGCACCATGTCGTCGGCAAACCGAGCTTCAGCGACATTCACGCCGTCGTCCACGGCCATTTGTCAGGCCGCACCACCGTCGCGCATTCCTATTTCGACAAGGGCGCGCTGGCGGCCGCATGTCGCATCCACGACCGCGCGATGATCGAGACGACGTGGCTCGACAGCGTCCGCGTTGCCAAGCGCGCTTGGCCCGATCTCGAAAGCCACCGGCTCGGCGTCCTCGCGCGCTATCTCGGGATCGAGCACCGCCACCACGATGCGCTCAGCGACGCGCGCGCGGCGGGCTGGGTGATCGTCAAGGCAATCGACCATACCGGGCTGTCGCTCGCCGACTGGCTCGCCCCGCCGCGCGTCGCCGGCCCCGCCCCGCGCGCCGCTGCCGACGGACCACTGCGCGGCGAACGCGTCGCGATCCTCGGCGAACCGCGCGACGGCAAGCTGGCGCATCTCGCCGCGAGCCTCGGCGCGCGCGTGATGACCGGGGTCGGCAGCTCGACGACGATGCTGGTCGTCGCCGGCCGTGAACCCTTTGGCCGCGCCACCCGCGCCAGCGCCGCGTTCCTCAAGGCGGAGGAACTCCGCCGTGAAGGCACGCCGCTGCGAATCCTCCCCAGCGATGCGTTACGGACGATCGCGGCGCGCGCTTAGCGGCGTGCCGCGTCGGTCTTCGCGCGCTCGATCGCAAACGGCTCGCCCGCGTTCCAGCCGGGCCAACCCGCGCCCTGCGCCACCTCGCGCCCCAGCGCATAGGCAACGCTGCCCTCCTGCGCCGCGCCGGTCATGTCCCAGCGCGCATCGAATTCGTCGCAAGTCTGGTGATAGCAGCGCGCATTGAACGCATCGCGTTTCGCCTCGCCCGCCGCCGCGCCGCCCGCGACCAGATCGCGGCCCGCACGGAAATACACGCCGGGAACGCCCTTCTGCGCCAGCGCATAGTGATCCGAGCGGTAATACCACCCCGCCTCGGTATTCTCCTCGGGCACGATCCGCAGCCCCTGCGCGCCCGCGACGCGCGCCAGATCGGCCTCGAGCGGAGTCCGGCCGACACCGATCAGCTCCAGATCGCGCGTCCGCCCCAGCACGACATGCGGATCCAGATTGAACTGCGCTGCGGTCGTCGCGAGCGGCAGGACGGGATGATCCGCATACCAGCTCGCCCCCAGGAGACCCTTCTCCTCCGCGGTCCACAGCGCGAACACGACCGAGCGCCGCGGCCGCGGCCCCTTTGCAAACGCACGCGCGATCTCGAGCAGCGTCGCGGTCCCCGTCCCATTGTCAATCGCACCATTGCGGATCCGGTCCGCCGGCGGATCGAACGCGTTCTCGCCATAAGCGTCCCAGTGCGCGCCATACAGGATGCTGCCTGCAGCCAGATCGGTACCCGGCAGGATACCGACGATATTATGGCTCTCGACATGGTCGAGCCGGGTATCGACGCGCGCATCGAACGTCGCGCCCTTCAGCTCGACCGCCTTGAAATCCGCGCGTTGCGCCGCGAGTTTCGCCGCCTTGTAGTCGAGCCCACCCTGCCGGAGCAGGCGTATGCCGATGTCGTTGCGCACATTGCCGCGCACGCCGAACGCCGCCGGGATCGTGCCCGTGTCCAGCGCATAGCCCGGCACCGCGTCGCCATTGGCGATCTGCAACCAAGGATAGCTCGCGGGAAAAGTCTCGTGGATCGTCAGGAAGCCCGCCGCGCCACGCTTCTGCGCCTCGGCCAGCTTGGTCCGCGCCGCCGGGCTCGACACGCGACCGCCAAAGCCGAGATCGCGTCCCGCCTCGACATCGGGATCGCCCGCCAGCGCCACGACGATCTTGCCGCGCACGTCGACGCCGCGATACGGGTCATAGCCAAGCGACGGCTCGACCACGCCATAGCCGACGAACACGATCGGCACGCGGTCGAGCGCGGTGGCGCCCACGATCCGCGACGACGCCGCGATCTCGACGCCCGGCCGCAGCGGCACCGACGTCGCACCGAGCCGGAGCGTGAACTGCGCCGCATTGCGCGTCCAGCGCAGCAGCGGAACGCGCTGGCGATACCCCCCGTCGGTCAGCGGCTGCAGCTTGAGGTCGGCGAACCGCCGGCTGAGGAAATCGAGCGTGATCGGTTCGCCGATCTGCGTCGGGCCGCGTCCGTGGAAATCGTCGGCGCTCAGCGTCCGGACATCCGCCTTGATGCGGTCGGGCGACAGCAAGGGCGCGGCGGGTTCGGTCGCCGCGGTCAGCAGCATGAGCAAGGGCAGGATACGATTCATGCCGGCAGGGTGAACGGAAAACCCTGCCGGAACAACCCGTTGTTTCGACCTAACTCCGATCGATCACGCCATCGCCATCAGGCTGGCATTGCCGCCCGCAGCGGTCGTGTTGATCGAGGTCGATACTTCCTCGACCAGCCAGTCGAGCCGGTACCCGGCAGCCCCCGCCTGCGTCAGCACGATCGGCCCCGGCAGCGCGGCGATCGCCTGGTTCAGCGCAGCGACGCGCACGGCATCGCCCTCGATCAGCGCGCCGGCATAGAGCCCAGCGGCCGCCCAATCCTCGACCCAGCGCACGCGTTCCGCGACCGCCTCGGGCAGGTCGATCGTCAACGCCGCCGCCGCGCCGACGACGATGGCATTGCCGGTCGACAGCGCCGCCGCCAGCTGCGTGATCAGGCCGTCGCGCGTTTGCGGCAGCAGCAGCACCGTGCCGCGCGGATGAATCGCATAGACGTTGGTCTCGCCGACCGGACCCGCCAGCTCGGTCACACCGCCCAGCGGCGATGCCGCAGCACAATTCCAAACGGTCTGCGCCGCCACGGTCTCGCCGTGTGCGTCGAGCCAGGACGCAAATGCCAGCGCCGCGGGATCACTCGAACCGGGCACCGCGATATCGACGCCGGTGACCAGCCGGCCGAGATACAGCGGTCCGCCCGCCTTCGGCCCCGTCCCCGACAGCCCTCGTCCACCGAACGGCTGGACGCCGACGACCGCGCCGATGACGTTGCGGTTGATGTACAGATTGCCCGCCTGGACGCGCCCGGTGACGAACGCGATCGTCTCGTCCAGCCGCGTGTGCAGCCCGAACGTCAGGCCATAGCCGGTCGCGTTGATCCGATCGATCAGCGTCCCCAGCTCGGGGCGGCGGAAGCGGACGACGTGCAGCACCGGCCCGAACACTTCGCGCTCCAGATCCGCGAAATCGTCGAGTTCGATGATCGTCGGCGAGACGAACGTCCCGTGCGTCGTGTCCCCCGCCGGCGCGATCTGCTCGACCGGGCGGCCGAGTCCACGCATCCGCTCGATATGCCGCTCGATCGTCGTCTTCGCCTCGGCGGAGATCACCGGGCCGATATCGGTCGCCAGCGTATCGGTACGCCCGATCCGCAATTCCTGCAGCGCGCCCTTCAGCATCGCCAGCGTCCGATCCGCGACGTCCTCCTGCAGGCACAGGATACGCAGCGCCGAACACCGCTGGCCCGCGCTGTCGAACGCGGAGGCGACCACGTCGGCGACGACCTGCTCGGCCAGCGCGGAGGAATCGACGATCATCGCGTTCTGGCCGCCCGTCTCCGCGACCAGCGGGATCGGCGCACCGGCGGGCGACACCCGCCTGGCCAGTTCCGCCTGGATCAACCGGGCGACCTCGGTCGATCCGGTGAACATCACGCCCATCGTCGCAGGCCCCGCGACCAGCGCCGCGCCGATCGCGCCGTCACCCGGCACCAGGTGGAGCACGTCTTCGGGAACGCCTGCCTCGTGCAGGATCGCGATCCCTTGCGCGGCGATCAGCGGCGTTTCCTCGGCGGGCTTCGCCAGCACCGCATTGCCCACCACCAGCGCCGCGGCGACCTGCCCGGCGAAGATCGCGAGCGGGAAATTCCACGGGCTGATGCACGTCACCACGCCCAAAGGGGCCTGCCCCGCCGGCATCGCCCGCGCCTGCTGCGCATAATAGCGCAGGAAGTCGATCGCCTCGCGCACCTCGGCGACCGCGTTGGCGAGCGACTTGCCCGCCTCGCGCATGATCAGCGGCAGCAACACCGGCATCCGCGCCTGCATCAGGTCCGCCGCGCGATCGAGACACGCCGCGCGCTCCGTCACCGATACCGCGGCCCATCGCGGCGCGGCCTCGGTCGCCGTCTGCGCCAGCGACAGCGCGGCCTCGACCGACAGCTCGTACACCGTACCCACCTGGTCGCGGTGGTCCGCCGGATTGCACACGGCGCGCGCAGTCCCGTCACCGGTCCCCGCCCGCACCGGCTCCAGCACCCCGCGGAACGTCTCGCTAACCGCCGCCAGCACGCCCTCGTCACTGGCATCCAGCCCGTCGGAGTTGCGCCGCGTGCCGTACAAGTCGCGTGGCAGCGGGATCGCCGGATGCGGCGCCCCCGGTACCGGCATCGCGCGCACCGTCGCGACCGGGTCGGCGACCAGCTCGGCGACCTGCACTGCGGGGTCCGCGATCCGGTTGACGAACGACGAATTCGCGCCGTTCTCCAGCAACCGGCGAACGAGATAGGCGAGCAGGGTCTCATGCGTCCCGACCGGCGCATAGATCCGGCACGGACGATTCAGCCGGTTGCCGCCGACCACTTCCTCGTACAGCGGCTCGCCCATGCCGTAGAGGCACTGGAACTCATAATCGCCGATCACGAAATCGGGCCCGGCGACGGTGTGGATGGTCGCCAACGTCTGCGCATTGTGCGTCGCGAACTGCGGGAACACCGCATCGCTCGCCGCCAGCAGCATTCGCGCGCAGGCGATATAGGCGACGTCGGTATGGACCTTGCGCGTATAGACGGGGAAGTCGCTCAGCCCGTCGACCTGCGCGCGCTTGATCTCCGCATCCCAATAGGCGCCCTTGACCAGCCGGACCATGATCCGGCGGTCCGCGCGGCGCGCCAGATCGATGATCCAGTCGAGCACGAACGGGCAGCGCTTGCCATAGGCCTGCACCACGAACCCCAGCCCATTCCAGCCGCTCAGATCGGGGTCCATCGCTAGCGTCTCGAGCAGATCGAGCGACAGTTCGAGGCGATCCGCCTCCTCCGCATCGATGTTGAGGCCAATGTCATAGCTTTTGGCCAGCAGCGCGAGCGTCTTCACGTCGGGCAACAGCTCGGCCATCACCCGGTCGGCCTGCGAGCGGGCATAGCGTGGATGCAGCGCCGACAGCTTGATCGAGATTCCAGGCCCGCCATAGATCCCGCGTCCCGCCGATGCCTTGCCGATCGCATGGATCGCGGTGACATAGTCGGCATGATAGCGACGCGCGTCCTCCGCGGTCGTCGCCGCCTCGCCCAGCATGTCGTAGCTATACTGGAAGCCCTGCTTTTCCGGGGTCACCGCGTGCTTGAGCGCTTCGGTGATCGTCTGGCCGGCGACGAACTGCTCGCCCATCATCCGCATCGCCATCGCCACGCCGCCGCGGATCACGGGCTCGCCCGCGCGCGCGACCAGCCGGGTCAGCGCCGCACCCAGTCCGGTGTCGTCGACGCTGCCCGTCAGCTTGCCCGTCAGCGCGAGGCCCCAGGTGGCGGCATTGACGAACAACGACCGTCCCTCGGCCAGATGCGACGTCCAGTCGCCACCCGCGATCTTGTCACGGATCAACGCATCCCTGGTCGCCGCATCCGGAATCCGCAGCATTGCCTCGGCCAGGCACATCAGCGCGACGCCCTCCTGGCTCGACAGCGCATATTCCTGAACGATTCCCTCGATCCCGCCGCTCTTGCGCTTGGCGCGCAGCGCCGTGATCAGCGCGGTCGCGGTCCGCGTGACATCGGCCGCGGTCGAGTCGTCGAGCGTCGCCTGGTCGAGCAGCGGCGCCAGGCATTCGGTCTCGGGGCGGCGATAGGCTGCGGTGATCGCCCGGCGCAGTGGGCTCTGTTCGCGGACCGGAGGGGCAAAATCGGCAAACAACGGGGTAGGCGAAGATGGATGCGGCATGGCGGGCCTCGTCAGAAATCTGGCCACTTCCGTAGCATGGACGCGCCCGTCGATCCGACTTATCAATACGCCTTCAGAAGACGAACCGGCCAATTAATAGCGATAGAAAAGGTCAGATGCCCGATAACCCCAAGCCAGCTAGCCCGATCGACCAGTTCGACCGCCGGATCATCGACCTGTTGCGCGACGACGGCAGGATGTCGGTGGCCGAGCTCGCGCGGCGCGTCGGCTTGTCGAAGACGCCGTGCCAGGTCCGACTGAAACGTCTGCTCGACGATGGCTATATTCGGGGTTTCCGCGCAGTGCTCGACCCAGTGATGCTCGGGCTCGACCACATCGCGTTCACCGAGGTGAAGCTGTCCGACACGCGCGAGGCCGCGCTCGACGCGTTCCGCCGCGCGGTGCTGGCGATCCGCGAGGTCGAGGAATGCCACATGATCGCTAGCAGCTTCGATTATCTGCTCAAGGTGCGTACGCCCGATATCCGCCGCTACCGCGAAGTGCTGGGCGAGCGGATATCGAGCCTGCCGCACGTCGCGAGCACCTCCACCTTCGTTGCGATGGAGACGATCCGCGACGCGGCGATGTAGCAGCGGGCGGCGTCAGCGGCGCGTGTTGGCCTTCGCCGGTACGACGTCGGTCTTCGCCGCGGCAAGGTAGCCGCCAACGACGAACACCAGCCCGCCAATGATGTTGCCAAGGCTGACGATCGCCAGGTTGCGGACCATGCCCGCAACATCGATCGACGGGTTGGGCACCAGCAGGCCGAGCGTGAGAGCGGTCATGTTCGCGACCGAATGCTCGAACCCGGCCGCGACGAAGGCGAGCAGGATCCAGGCCATTGCGATGCACTTGGCCGCGTCGCCGGTCATGCGGGCGGCGGTCCAGATCGCCAAGCACACCAGCCAGTTGCACAGGATGGCACGTGCCATCAGCGCGACCGCGCTCGCCTCCACCTTATGCTGGACATAGGCGTGGAACATCGTGTCCGCATTCGCGAATACCGCCCCGCCACCGCCCGCCGCGAACACCGCCGACAGGATGAGCCCGCCGATCAGGTTGCCGATCCAGACGACGACGATCATCTTCACCGCGTCCGAGACGCCGATCGTCCGCTTCGCCAGGCCAAAGCCCAGATACATGACATAGCCGGTGAACAGCTCGGCACCCGCGAACACCGTGAGGATCAGCCCGAGCCCGAAGGTCGCGCCCATCACCAGCGGCCGCACGCCCGGCGCGAGCCCCGACCCGGTGCTGATCGCCAGGATCATGGCGATGCCAATATAGGTTCCGGCGAGGATAGCCCCGGCGAAAAAGCCCGCCGGCGACCGGCGGAGTGCGGCGGCCTTGACGGCCGCCAGGTTTGCATAGGTGTCGATCGTCGACGTGTAACCGGTGCTCATGCGTCTTGTTTGCTCTTCTGGCCGACGATCCCGGCACGCACCACGCCGCGATCCGAACCCATGTCGGCGGCGGCGGGACGGACGGTCACCGGAATGGACTTGTACGAGGGGGTAAAGCTCTGCGGATCATGATCCTCGAGCGCGATCAGCGGCTGCGTCTCGGGATAATAGGAGGCGCAACATCCATCGGGCAGCGCATACCGGACGATCATCAGCTTCTGCACGACGCGGTCGGGACGCGCGAACTGAAGCGCGGTCGCGATATCGACGACGTCGCCTTCCTCAAAGCCCAGACGCGCCATGTCGCGCGCGTTCATGAACAGGATGTCGCGACGACCGAACACGCCGCGATAGCGGTCGTCGAGGCTGTAGACGGTGGTGTTATACTGGTCGTGCGCGCGCAGCGTCGTCAATCGCATGACGTTTGGATCGCCCGCGCCCTCATCCTCCGCAACGCCCTTTGTCACCAGGAAGTTGGCCCGGCCGCTGTCCGTCTTCCACTGCCGCATCGCCGCCGAGTTGGGCAGATGGAAGCCCCCAGGCTTGCGGATACGAGCATTGTAATCGGCAAAGGCGGGGAACACCGCTTCGATCTTGTCGCGGATCAGGCTGTAGTCGCCGACATACGCGTCCCAGTCGATCGCGACCGGCGAATGGCCCTTGGCCGCAAACGTCGTCTTGGCGATCTCGCCGACGATCCAGATCTCCGACTTCACATTCTCGCCCGGCGGCATCAGGAAGCCGCGCGAGGCGTGGACCATCGACATCGAATCCTCGACGGTCACCGCTTGCTGGCCAGTTGCCTGCATGTCGAGCTCGGTCCGGCCGAGGCACGGCAGGATATAGGTCGACTTCGCCATCAACAGCATCGTGCGGTTGAGCTTGGTCGTGATGTGGACCGCGAGGTCGAGGTTGCGGAAGCCCTCCGCGCACGCCTGCGGATCGGACGAGGCGATGGCGAGGTTGCCACCCAGGCAGACGATCGCCTTGGCATGGCCGTCGCGCATCGCCGCGATGCTCTCGACGACGGAATGGCCATGCTCGCGCGGCGGTTCGAACCCGAACACGTCGCGCATGTTGTCGAGCAGCATCGTCATCGGCCGCTCGGTGATCCCGACGGTACGGTCGCCCTGCACGTTGCTGTGCCCGCGTAAGGGGCAGATACCCGCCCCCGGCTTGCCCATGTTGCCGCGCAACAGGAGCAGGTTGGCGATCTGCTGGACGTTGGTCGTGCCCGTGCGATGCTGCGTGACGCCCATGCCGTAGCAGCAGATCGTCGACTTCGACTTCGAATAGGCGAGCGCCACCTCTTCAAGATCACTACGCGAAAGCCCGCTCGAGCGTTCGATATCGGCCCATTCGGTCGTCGCGAGATCGGCGATATACTCGTCGAGCCCGGCGGTATGCTCGGCGATGAAGGCATGATCGAGCGCGGGTTCGCCGCCCGAGACCTTGGCGGCCTCATCGAGCGCCACCAGCGCCTTGGCGATGCCCTTCAGCGCCGCCGCGTCGCCGCCGACCTTGACCTGGTAATAGCTGCTGGCGATCGGGGTCGCCGACATCGTCGCCATCTCGACCACCGACTGCGGCGACTCGAAGCGCTCGAGCGAGCGTTCCTTGAGCGGGTTGAAGACGATGATCTTGCCGCCGCGCTTCGACACTTCGCGCAGAGTCGCCATCATCCGCGGATGGTTGGTGCCGGGATTGTGACCGATCGACAGGATCAGGTCGGCGTGATCGAAATCCTCGAGGCTGACGGTGCCCTTACCGATCCCGATCGACTTCGGAAGGCCGACCGAAGTCGCCTCGTGGCACATGTTCGAGCAGTCGGGAAAGTTGTTGGTGCCATACATCCGCACGAACAGCTGGAACAGGAAGGCTGCCTCGTTCGAGCAGCGTCCGGAGGTGTAGAACTCGGCCTGGTTCGGATCGGGCACGGCGGCAAGGCCTGCCCCGATCCCGCGCATCGCCTCCGCCCAGCTCACGACCTCATAGTGATCAGTCGCGGCATTGTAGCGGAGCGGCTCGGTCACCCGGCCCTGGTCCTCGATCCAGTGATCGCTCTGCTGCCAGATGTCCGACACGCTGTGCTTGGCAAAGAACTCGGCGCCGATCGTCTTCGCGGTCGATTCCCACGCGACCGCCTTTGCGCCGTTCTCGCAGAATTCGAACGACGAGGTATGCTTCGGGTCGGGCCAGGCGCAGCTCGGGCAATCGAAGCCGTCGGGCTGGTTCGACTTGAGCAAAGTCTGCCCGCCACGCACCACGATCTGCTGCGCCTTGAGCGAAACCGCGACCGCCTTGAGCGCGCCCCAGCCACCCGCAGGTCCGGTGTAATCGGTAATTCCGTCCGGCCGTTTATCGGGCATGCACGCTCTCCTCGATCGTTCGGGATCGCATACGGTCTCGCAACCTGATGACTAAAGCGGAAATTCTTCAGTCGGTGATCAAGTTAATTCGTCAAGGCTGCTGCCCTTTCGCGTGACGCGCCGCGCGCGCCCGTTCAAACCTCGGTCATGACACCCTGATAGATCGGCTCTTCCATCGCCCGCCCCGCGCCGATCGCGACGCAGGTCAGCGCGTTGTCCGCCACCGTCACCGGCAGCCCGGTAGCGTCGGAAAGCACCTCGTCCAGCCGCGCGAGCAACGATCCCCCGCCCGTCATCACGATCCCCTGGTCGCAGATGTCCGCGGCCAGTTCGGGCTCGGTCTTCTCGAGCGCGGTCAGCACGGTCTCGACGATCTGGCCGATCAGGTCGCCGAGCGAGCCCGCGATATCCGCCTGTGTCACCTCGATCTCGCGGGGCACGCCGGCGCGGAGGTCGCGGCCCTTGACCCGCATCGTGTCGCCGATCCCGTCCTCGGGAACGCGCGCCATACCGACTGCCAGCTTGACCCGCTCGGCGGTCGCCTCGCCGATCATCAGATTATGCTTGCGGCGGATCATCGACGCAATCGCCTCGTCCATCTTGTCGCCGCCCACGCGGGCCGAGGTGCTGTAGGCGAGCCCGCGCAGCGACAGCACCGCGACTTCGGTCGTACCCCCGCCGATATCGACGACCATCGCGCCGACCGGTTCGGTCACGGGCAACCCCGCGCCGATCGCGGCCGCCATCGGCTCCTCGATCAGATAGACCTTCCGCGCGCCCGCATTGGACGCGGCCTGGCGGATCGCGCGGCGTTCGACCAGCGTCGCGCCCGAGGGGATACAGATCGCGATCTCGGGATAGCGCGGCATCCGGCTATGCCCGCCATGCGCCTTGTCGATGAAGAACTTGATCATCTGCTCGGCGACGTCGAGATCGGCGATCACGCCGTCGCGCATCGGCCGGATGGTCTCGATACCGTCGGGCGTCTTGCCCATCATCAGCTTGGCCTTGGCACCGACCGCGCGGACCTGCTGCACCCCGTCGCGAGTCTCGATCGCGACCACCGACGGCTCGTTGAGCACGATGCCCTGCCCGCGCAGGTAGACGACGGTGTTCACCGTGCCGAGATCGATTGCCATATCGCTGGACGCACGGCTGAAGAGACGAGGAAGGCGCATCGGTCTGACAATCTGCAACAGGGGCATGCGCGATCAGCCGCGGTCGCCATCTGCCGTCGTGCTGCGGCGGTCGCACGATCCGCGTCAATCCGTCTGCGTCCGACCGGGCGATCCGAACGACGATTATCCGACCGGACAGCGGCACCCGTCGATCGAACCCCGCCAAGACGGTCGACTCATCCCAATGCCGACCCGGTCTATCCCCGCATACCCGACGGCCGCGCCGTGCGTTCGAACGCCGGATCGGCGTGTCGCGATCGTTGGACCATCGCCCAGACCGCCATCCCCGCAAAACCGGCAATGTAGGGCGTCACAGGAAAGTGATAGCGATCCTGCGAGACGATCACCGCGTGAACGCCTGCGAAATACAGCCATGTGATCGCCCCAGGATGGCTCACCGCGCGCCACACCCCGAGCGACGCGACGAGCAGCACGAACCCCGCGAGTCCGAGCGCCAGCACCGCCAGCCAATAGGCTTGCGACACCAGCTTGAGCCACACCAGCACGCGCGGTCCGAACGCGCGGACGAGCCCGGGCTCGTTCCAGGCGATACCGATCGTCTCCCGCCCGAACGTATCCTGCAGCCTCCGCAGCGAATTCCAGACGAACTGCGCCGGGTGCGCCCTGATATACGCCTTGGCGATACCGCCCATGCGTTCATCCCGCGTCGCCTCGTCGAGGCCGGCAAACTCAGCCGGCACCTCGGCATAGCCGCCGCCGGAATTCGCATGGTTGCCCATCCACAGCGTCACGCCACCGTTCGTCGACAAGAGGACGGGGCGATGGAACTCCCGGCTGTTGCGCACCGCCCAGGGCGCGATGAGCAAGGCCGCAACCACCACGCTGATCGCCGCGGCCGGAAGACGCCGCGCGCCCTGCCCCCTGACCGCGGCGGACACCATCAGGACGCAGGTCAGCAACAGCGCAGTCGGCCGAACATAGCTCGCGACGGCCAGCATGATCCCCAACAGGATCCCGCGGCGCAGCGGCGAAAGGCTCTCCGCGTCCCATAGCGACACGATGATCAGCACGAGCGTGGTGAAGATGAGTTCGCTGGCAAGGATCGTGGTGAATTCGACCTGCATCGGCCAAAGCGCCAGCAAGACGCCCGAGATCGCCGCCGCGTGCGCGCCGAACCAGCGCGCCGTCAGCCGCATCGACAGCAGCAGGATCGGCACGAACAGGAGGATGTTGAACCCGACGATGACGCCGTGCCCGGTCCCGAACAGACGGTACAGCAGCGCATAGATCGCCGAGGTCCCGACCGGCCAGAACGCCGACGCGCTGCCGTCGAGCCAGGTATATCCAAGCCCTCGCGACAATCGGCCGGCAAAAAGACCATAGGACAGGCTGTCGGATACCGGCACCACGGGAACGAGCAGCGCCCAGATGAGCCGCACCATGATCCCGACACCAAGCACGGCATAGGGAAACCCAGCGTGGCGCGCGGCGGCGTCCAGCACGCGGGCTATCTGCTGTCGCGCATCTGCCACCGACGGTTGCTCCCCACACTCTGCCTTATGTCGGGATGCCTCATCCGGGCGCGCTCCGGCATCCTGTGTATGCCGTACGACGATCTCGGAGCGCGAACGCGCGTATCGACGCGCCGAAACCCCGCCCGCTACACTCGCCCAAAGTCCGCAGCGGGGGAACAGACTGTGCGGAGTATCGATACCGCGACGCTCGTGGGGATCGCGTTCAGCGTGGGCAGTACCTCGCTCGCGCAGGTCCTGCTCAAACTCGGCATGGAGCGGCCTGCAGTACAGGCGGCGATGCAGCACGGTAGCGCGATCCCGTTCTCGCGCGCGGTGATCCTCGAGCCCCAGCTGCTGACAGGGTTCCTGCTATACGCCGCGGCATCGATCGCATGGATGCTGGTGCTGGGCCGAATCGACCTGTCGCTGGCCTATCCCTTCGTCGCGCTCGGCTTCGTACTGGTCCTGCTGCTGTCGTGGCTCTGGCTGGGCGAGGTGCCGAACCTGCCGCAGATTGTCGGATCGTTGCTGGTCGTGTCCGGGGTCCTGCTCGTCGCAGCCGGCCGCACCGCGTGACCAGCCTCGTCGCCGCGCCGCGCACCACCGAAGACACGCGATTGCCGCTCTGTGTCGATCTCGACAACACGCTGATCCGCACCGATCTGCTGTACGAGGCCGTTATCGCCTTTCTGTGCCTCCATCCGCTCTCCGGCTGGCAGCTCGTCGCATGGGCCGTTCAAGGCCCGTGTCGGCTCAAGGGAGAACTCGCGGCGCGCCTTCCACTCGCCCCGCAAGGATTGCCGTACCGCAGCGATCTGCTTGCCTATATCGCAGAACACCGTGCCGCCGGAGGACAGGCTTTCCTCGTCACCGCCTCGCCGCGACCATGGGCAGACGCGGTAGCGCACCACCTCGGGGTATTCGACGACACCTGCGCATCCACCACCGCGATCAACCTCAAGGGACTGGCAAAGGCAGAGCATCTCGCCGAGCGGTTCGGCCCGCAGGGATTCGCATATGTCGGCGACAGCCGCGCCGACCGCCCGGTGTGGCAGCTCGCCGGCGAAGCGATGGGAGTCGGCGCCAACGCACGGCGCCATATCGGCCATGATGCCCGCATCTTCGACTCCAGGCGCGAGCCGTTCGCGCTGCTGCTCGCGCTGCGACCCCACCAATGGCTCAAGAACCTGCTGGTCTTCGTCGCGTTGCTCGCCGCGCATATGATAGCGAGGCCCGACGCGCTGTTCGCGGCGGCGCTCGCGTTCGTCGCATTCAGCCTGTGCGCCTCCAGTTCCTATCTGCTCAACGACATCGTCGATCTTCCGGTTGACCGGCTGCACCCCCGCAAATCGAAACGTCCCTTTGCATCGGGGAGAGCGCCGCTGCTCGGCGGAGTCGTGCTGGTGCCGACCCTGGTGATCCTGGCGGCCGCGATCTGCCTCTTGCTGCCACCCGGCTTCGCGGTGACGCTCGCGGCTTATTATGGGACGACGATAGCCTATTCCTTTTCGCTCAAGCGAAGGGCGTTGGTCGACGTGTTCACGCTTGCAGGCCTGTACACGGTGCGAGTCATCGGTGGTGCGGTCGCGCTCGGCGTAACGATCTCGATGTGGCTTCTGGCCTTCTCGATGTTCCTGTTCATCTGCCTGGCGATGCTGAAGCGCTACGCCGAGCTGGTCGATGCCGCGCGGCGTGGTCTGCAAGCTGCAGGAGGACGCGGCTATGCGGTCGGGGACGAGGCCGTGATCGCAGCGCTCGGCATCGCCAGCGGCTTTTGCAGCGTGCTCGTCTTCTCGCTCTATGCCGCGCAGCCCTATGTCGCGCGGCTCTACGCCACCCCGGCGCTGCTCTGGCTGGTCTGCCCGCTGTTGCTGTACTGGCTGGCGCGGATGTGGCTGCTGGCACGGCGGGGCCATATGCACGACGATCCGATCGTGTTCACGATCCGGGATCGGATCAGCTGCGGCGTCATCGCCTGCTGCGGCCTCGTGGTATCTCTCTCGGCCATGGTGGAGCTCGCAATCCCGATCGTCGGGATGTAGCGAACACGCGCGGTCAGGCCGCCTTGCGGTCGCCGACCAGCTCGCGCAGCGTTCCCACGATCCCGTCGACGATGTCGTCGGTCAGGTCGGGAAAGATCGGCAGGCACAGAATGCGGTCGGCGATCCGCCGCGCGTTGGGCACCGAAACGGCCGCCGCCGGCAATCCGCGATACGCCGGCATGTCGACGATCAACGGATAAAAATAGCGGCGCGCGCCAATGCCCTTGGCGGTCAAGACGCGGTGTAGTCCATCGCGGTCGAGCGGGTACGCATCCTCGACAAGGATCGGAAAATACCCGTGGTTGGCAAGGACGTCGTCACCCGTCGGCACGATCGCGAGGCCGGGGATCCCCGCCAGACCACGGCGATACCGGTCGTCGATCGCACCGCGCCGGTCGAGCGCGGCGGACAGGTGCCTGAGCTGCAACAGCCCGAAAGCGGCGTGAACCTCGCTCATCTTGCCGTTGATGCCGATCATGCCCGTGCGCTCCTGGTCGATAAAGCCGAAGTTGCGCAGCGACGTGACCCGATCCTTGAGCGCCTTGTCGCGGCACACGATCGCGCCGCCCTCGCACGTGCTGAAGACCTTGGTCGCATGGAAGCTCAGCGTCGACATCGTTCCCTCGCGCAGGACGCTCACGCCCGACTTTCGCACGGCGAACGCGTGGGCGGCATCGTAGAGGATCGGGATCCCATGCCGCTCGGCGATCGCCGCCAGCCGCACCGTGTCGCACGGGCGGCCGAAGCAATGCACCGGCAGGATCG
The DNA here is from genome assembly GCF_003050705.1 of Sphingomonas aurantiaca. Classification (GTDB taxonomy): domain Bacteria; phylum Pseudomonadota; class Alphaproteobacteria; order Sphingomonadales; family Sphingomonadaceae; genus Sphingomonas; species Sphingomonas aurantiaca. The sequence continues at coordinate 266,498 of NZ_QAOG01000006.1, forward strand.
CGACGGTGTGCGGCGTGATCGCGGCCTCGACCGCATCGGGATCGAGGTTGCAGGTGATCGGATCGACATCGGCGAACACCGGCTTCAGACCGCCCGCCAGAATCGCGTTGCTCGTGGCAACGAACGAGAAGGGCGTCGTGATGACCTCCCCGGCAATCTCCAGCGCCTGCAACGCGATCGTCAACGCGATCATGCCGTTGGCGACGAGCGCGATATGCTCGACGCCGAGATACTGCGCCAGCTCGGCCTCCAGCTGCTCATGGACCGGCCCGGCATTGGAGAGCCACTTGTTTCGCCAGATCGTCTCCAGATAGGGGATGAACTCACCCAGCGGTGGCATGCAGGGCTGCGTCACATAGACCGGCGTCATGCGAGCACCAGGGCGGCATCGCGGCAGGTGCAAGACGTCGACCGCGGCAGGCAAACACTGCGCCAAGCGCTACCGGCAAAGCTCTTCCCGCCCATGCTGATCTTCCCCGTTATGACTGTCCAGGTCGAACGCTATGGTCCCGGCCGACGGCTGTAACTCCCGCCCCCGCCCTCCGTATTACTGCCCATGACCCTTCCCGTACCGCGCGATCCGGCGAAGAAACCACTAGTTAGATCGACCCGGGTCGATCACCTCTGACCGGCCAGTGCAAACCCCGGTAGATCGTTCCGACATCTAGGGGGACGACACGGCGATGCAGGGTGAAGGGAATGCCGGTACGCGCGTACCGATCGTCGATGGGCTGCGTGGGTTTGCCATCTCCGGTATCTTCCTGGTCCACATGGAAGAACTCTTCGGCGCCTATTGGGAGATGCCGCACATGCACTCCGCGGTCCAGGCGACGGTGTTTGCGTTGTTCTCGGGCAAGACCTTCTCGATCATGGCCCTGTGCTTCGGCTTCAGCTTCGACGCCATCAAGCGAACGATGCGCGTCGGGGTCACGGACTTCGCGTATCGCTACGCCTGGCGACTGCTTATCCTGTTCGGCATCGGCTTGGTGCACGGCCTGCTCTACGCCGGCGACATACTGACCGTCCTGGCGGTCATCGGGCTTTCCCTCCTTGCCGCCGACCGGATCGTCTCGCCCTCGCGCCTGTTGCTGGTCGCGCTCTGCTGCCTGATGCAGCCGCTTCTTCTGGTCCGGATCGGCGCGGCGCTCGCGCATATTCCCCTGCCCGAGGACCATATCGTGTTCGGGCAAGCCCTCGCGCTCCACGGTTCGCTCACGCAACTGGTCGAAGCCAATCTGCTGACCGCGCTCTGGCGAAAATGGCAGTTCATGCTCCTGAGCGGACGTCTCTTCGAGCTCGCCGGCTGGATGATCCTTGGCCTCGTGGCGGCACGAGCGCGGCTGTTCGAAACGGCCGCAACATGGCGCGCTACGCACCACTATGTCCTCGCCGGCGCGCTGTTGACGACGGTAGCGCTCTATCTGGCGTGGGGCATGGTAGCGCTTCCCGGCGCCACGACGCCGCCGCTCGTGCAAGACGCGCGATTGCTCATCGCCTGCCTGTTCAATACCAGCGCGACGGTCGTCTTGGTATTGAGCTTCGTCAGCGTGTGGGAAACACGACTGCAGGCGATCCTGCGGCGGCTCGTACCCGTCGGAAAGATGGCGCTGACCTTCTACATCCTGCAGTCCGCGATCTTCGTGCCGCTGATCTACGGCTTCGGCTCGGGTCTCTACGCGCGGATCGACGAGGTCGACGCGGCGATCTGTGCGCTCGTGGTCGTCATCGCACAGACGGCAGGCGCAGCGATCTGGCTACGCCATTTCCGCTATGGCCCGCTCGAATGGGCGTGGCGCGCGGCCGCCGCGCTCGACGGCACGCTGCCGATGCGCCGCAGAACGCAGATGCCTGTGATCGGTGACTGGAACAGGACCTCGGTCATGTGAGCTGACGGGTATCCCCCCGGGCTGGAGACTCGGCCGAGTGTCGCCGCGCCGGCGTGACACGCCACGGCCGGCGCAGCATGGCGCCCAGCGGCACCTCGACCGCGCTGTGGACGACCGAGCCGAGCATGAGGCAGGCAAGCGTCGCTGCGCTCGCGAAGACCGCGCCGCGCAAGACACTAAAATCGCTCTCGATGCCCGCGGCCAAGCGGTCCATCAGAAGCGCATGGAACAGGTAGATGCTGTACGACGCTTCGCCGAGATGCAGCAGGACACGGTTCAGGGCAGTAGCCGGAAGCGCCGCGTCGCGCGCCGCCAGGATGACGACAAGCGTGCACGACATGGCCGAAAACACCGACCATGCGGCGACGCCCTCGGTAATGCCGAAGACGAGATAACCCGACAGCGTTACCGCGATGATGGCGATCCCCAGCCAGAATGCGCGCTGCGAGGGTGCGGCCGGTGCGCGGTGCAGGACGATCGCGATCACGATGCCGATCGCGAAGAACACCATGTTCCGAAACGCGTAGAAGGTGATGATCCGCCGCCAGGGCTCGTCGTCGACATGATGAAGCGCGATTGCGCCCCCGCCCGTCAGCAGCGCGATCACGCCGATAGATACCGCGAGCCCCAGTCTGCGCGGCAGCAACAGCGATCCGGCGAAGATCAGGTAGAACAGGCTCTCATAGTTCAGCGTCCACCCGACCCCTACGATCGGCGGCATCCGCCAGTCGCCGCTATCGGCGAAATTCGGCAGGAACAGCAGCGACGTAACCAGCGTCCCCACGCGATAGACCGTACCCTCGAGTGTCCCGATCGCCAGCGTCGCGGCTGTCGCCAGCCAGTAGAGCGGCACCAGCCGCGCCACGCGCCGCGCGAGGAAGGTTCGCGTGCGGACCAGGGGCGGCAGCAGCTGCGTCTCACGCGTGGTATAGGTCATGATGAACCCGCTCAGGATGAAGAAGATGTTCACCCCCATGCGCCCGATGGTGCCCGCGAAATCCTCTAGCGCGACAAAGCTATGTCCCTGAATGATGGCCGCGCGCATCGCGTGGTCGGTCACCACCATCGCAGCGGCCACCCCGCGCAATGCCTGCAGCCCGTCCAGCCTTTTCATATCCTGTCCGATCGCAGTCGCTGCGACTGCCGGGAATGGCGGCGCGCGGCGCCAGTCTTACGGAACGCCTGCGCGGCATGGCATCAGGCGAACGCCCAACGTACTTTCGGGCGCGCTGCCTGTAACCGGTGATCCCCATCCATAATTTTGCCCGGTCGATCTACGGATTGCCCGGGTGACGCCCGTACGGCAGCAAGGCGTCGACGACGTCGCGGCCCCTGCTTATGCCGCGCGCGGAGCAACGCACGATGGCGAAACTAACACAAAAGATCCTGCGCCGCCTAGGCGACCGCCCAGCCAAGCTGGCATTCGGGGTGACGAACATGGCGCCCGTGCGCCGCCGACTGGAACAGCGCTATGCCGCGGCATTGGCCGGCCATCGGCCCGCGCTGCCGATCCTCTCGCCCTCGGATCAGGACATCGTCGATACGCTGTCGCGCACCGGCGTCTACGTAACGAGCCTCGAAGCACTCGGTATTCCGGGCTCGGCCGCGATGTTCGCGGCAGCGCAGCGTGTCGCGGCCGACTGTACCGATATGGCGCGGCGACTGAGCGACGCAGGCCGCGACTTCATCGTCGCACCGCCGACGGCGATCCTCGCCCATGACGAGATCTTCCATTGGGGGCTCAGCAGCCGTCTCCTCGACATCGCCGAGGCCTATATCGGGCTACCGGTTGCCTATGACGGCCTTGCGCTGATCTATACCGTCGCCAACGGACGCGGCGGGGGCGCGCGCGAATGGCATCGCGATCGCGAGGACCGCAAGATGATCAAGGTCGCAATCTATTGCTGCGACGTCGAGCCCGGCGGTGGTCCCTTGCAGGTCATCAGCCGGCCCGATCTCGGACAAACCGACGCGAACGGCTATCGCTATGCAGGTGGGTCGGAAGAGGAACTGACGTCGCGACTGGGCGCGGACTATCGTGACGCCGTCGTGACGTGCACGGGTGCTGCGGGCACCGTCGTCTTTACCGACACCGCGCGCTTCTTCCACCGTGGCCAACCGGCACACACGCACGATCGCACGGCGCTATATTACAGCTATTTCGCGCGGCAGACGCGGCATCCCTTCTTCTGCCAGCGTTCGGGCCTCAACCCGCGCCAGCTTGAGACGCTCGCGCTCGGGATGCCCCCGCGCCAACGCAACGCGACGCTATGGGCGCGCAGCTTGCACCCGGTGCTCAAAATCATTCCGCCTGCACCGGTGTGATCGAAGGACGCCGCGGTCAGGGTACCGACCGATAGGGATATTGCCCGTAATATTGCGCCCGGACCGGGAGGAGCGTGCGGTTGAGCACCGTCCCCAGCACCGGCGTGGGGGACAGGATGCGAAGGCTCTCGCGAAGATCCGCGTGCAGCGTCCGCCCCTCCTCGACCACGAGCAGGACCGCATCGACATGCTGGGCGAGGATCATCAGGTCGTCGCCTTCCAGCACCGGCGGGGTATCGATGATACACACCGCGCCAGCCGCGAGCGTCCGCAACGTCGCAAACGCCTTGCCCGCGCGTGGCGACGCGAGCAACCTGGCGGAATCGGCCTGCGCCTCGTGGATCGCGACGACCGTCAGAAGGTCCGTTTCCAACCGGCACCGCAGCGGCACGATCGCATCGTCGCCGTGCAGGAACGTGTCGATCCCATGCAACGGCGTGAACCCCAGCCGCCGGGCAATCGAAGGATTGCGAAGATCCGCATCGATCAGCCATGTCGGATGAATATGGCTGAGCCCAGCCGCCAGGTTCAGCGCGACGAACGACTTGCCCTCGCGCGGCTTCGCCGAAGTCACCGCAATGAGCTGGGCCTGCGTGTTCCCGATGTGCCGCAACACGCGCGAGCGCAACATCGCGAACGGTTGGCTCCGCGGATCGTCCATGGCGAACGCATAGACGTCGTTGCGCACGAGGTTCGCGCGCTGCAACGGCACGATCCCCCGCTCTACCAACGATATGGGATCGTCCCGCGGGTCCCAGGCGATCGTGTCGCTCTCTGCCAGCAGAAGCGTGTCGAACATCGACATGGAGGTGGACATGGACATGGCAGTTTCCTCAACTGGCGGCATGGCGACTGCGAAGTGACTGGACCCAGCCCAGAAAGCCAAGGCGTGGTTCTCGCTTCATCGTCATGATCGTGGCCATCGGATCCTCCCCGGTCAGCCTGCGGATAGCCGCCGCGCCGTGAACAGGCTGCTGCGAGAGCTCCCACAGGACCATCAGCGCGAACGGCACCGCGATACCAAGCGCAGCCCCCGTCAGGATGATCTTCAGCCGATGTGGGCTCACCGGTTCGATCGGGTAGGTGGCGCGATCCACGACCGAAAACCGCTCGCCCTTGCCCTCGGCCTGGAGGTTCACCGCGACCTGCGCATCGAGCTGCTTTTCCCGAATGGTCTGATATTGCTGCTTCAGATTGTCATATTCGCGTTCGATGTTGTTGAGTTCATAGCCTGCTTGCGGCGCCATCGCGATCAGGCGATCCGCATGACCGATCGCGGATACGAGTTGCGCGCGTCGGCTCGCCAGGCCGGCGATCCGGCTGTTCCCCGCAGAAACCTCGGCGCGGATCGGCGCACCGATATCGGGGGGCGCCGGTTCCCGATCGGCGGCCTGTCTCGCCAGCAGCAACACCGCACGCGCCGCCTGTACGTCCGGATGACTGTCGGAATAGGTCGCGCGCAGCCGGTCGTACCGCGCTTCCGCCTGCGCCAGTTCGGTCCGCGCCGAGGACGGGAGCGGCGGCGTCGACTGTTGCTGCCGCACGACGAGCAGGCCGTTCTGTTGCGCGATGCCCTGCGTTTCGGCATCGAGACGGGAAATCTCCGCGCGTAACGCAGACGTCGATTGCTGGCTCAGCGCAAGCTGGTCGGGCAGCGCGCCATTATACCGCGCCTCGATCGAACGCCGTTTGACTTCCAGCGCGACCAGCCGATCGCGCAGCTCGTCCGCGCGGCGCACTAGGAACAGCGCCGCGCCACGCGCCTGTTGCGAGCGAAGACGGTCGTTCTCGCTGACGAACATGCTCGTCAGCTGGTTCGTGACGCGCAGCGCGGCTGCCGGATCGGGGCTGGAGAAGGACAGCGTGAACGCGATCGTCGAGTTCTTGCCCTGCTGCGATACGTTCCCCTCGTTCGCGCCGACCAGGTCGACCGCGATATCCCGTCGCAGCATGGCAAGCAGCTTGTCGGCTGAGTCGATACCGCGCCGTGATGCATAGAGGTTATTTTGGCTGATCAGCCTCGCGAGGTTGGCACGGCTCAGCACCTGTTCGCGCACCTTGGCGACGCGGTCCTCCACCCCGTCGTTCAACGGTGATGCGATGATCGTCGTCGGGATGTCCTGCGATTCGATCAGCAGCGACGCCGTCGCACGGTAGACCGGCTGCGTCGCGAACGCGACGATCGCCGCGATCACGGTGCCGATACCGACGCCGCCTATTAGCCACAGACGCCAGCGGAACAGGATCGATATCAAATCGCGCAGCTCGAAGCCGTCGAGGCGTTCCGGTGCATCATGCTCGGTCATCGCAGTCTTGGCTCCAGACGCAGGCGCAGGCCCACATACGAAGACCGCACGCGGCCAACGATGTCGGATCGGCGCATGATATAGCCGGCTTCGCCCGAGCCGGTCAGCGTTGGCGTCAGCCGCCAGCTCATCCGCGCCAGCGCCGAGCCCGCCTCGAACCTGCCACCGCCGGCGGCCGACAGCGCCGCCTGCCCCCTGGGCGCGGAGATGCGCTGGTAGTCGAGGAGCACGGCGAGGGTCTTGCGCTCGTCCAGTCGGTAGGAGACCGATGTGTGCAGCGATCGCGCGCGCTGGAACCCATCGAGCGCACTGACCTGCGAACCGAGCTCGCCGGCGATGCAGGCGTCAAGCCGCAGCGTTTCCCGGCACAGTCGGAGCGACCCCACGACATATGTCGCGGCGCCACGCGACGCGGTCTGGAGGCGGGCATCCCGCACCGCGGGCAGATATTCGACACCGAGATCGAAGTTCAGCCGCATGACGGAGGACAAGCCGTGTTCGACCGTGCCGACCAGGGCGTAGCGCTCCAGCGTCGGCTGTCCTGCGGTTTGCGAGATTGCGAACAGCGGTCGAAACCCGATTGTGGTGCGCGCCGCGACCAACCGTCCATAGGCCAGCTGTGCCTGTCCGCTGCGCGTCGCGCGCAAGACCGTATCCCCGCCATAGGTCGCGCGCAGTGCCGAGATCGCAGGCGCGATGGTGGTGCGGCTGTCGGGCCGCCATTCGAGATTGGCCGCACCGTTGATCGTCGTCCGGATGCTCTGCGGCGCGACGAGCGCATCGATGCCGGTCGTCGGCAGGTCGACGGGCAGGTCACGCACAACGCCAAGCGTCGCGGTACCCGACAGGCGCTCGCTTTGCCGGAATCCGCGGACCGCGGTCACGCTCCCCAGGACATAGGTAGGATAAAGCCGGCTATAACTGCGGACCGTCGCCACCGCGTCCAGATCGAGCGTGTTGCCCCGCTCGTCGGTCACCTTATATTGGGGCATGATCGACAGTTCGGCGATGACGGCTCCATTATCCTTACCGCTTCGCAGCAGCGGATTGGACGCCGCCTCGGTCGTCGCGTCGACCGTGATAGCGGTGCGGGAAGTGCTCTGGGCGGTGCCCTGCGAAGCCGTCTGCAACGCGAGCGCGGTGAGCACCGCCAGGCGTTCGACGCGCAGGTCACGGTATGACAAGCACGTCACCCGCGCCAAGCATGGGAAGCTCGGTCGTCTGTACCCCCGGGGACAGCGCGCGGCCGCCTTTGAGCATCTGTCCCAGATCCACCGGCTCCACCACCTGCCCCTTCGTCCCCTGGCGGAGGAGAACGGCGTGTGAGACATCGGCAAAATCGGCGGCACCGCCGGCCATGCTGAGCGCCTGCAGTGCATTGACCGAGCGACTGATCGGATAGCTGCCCGGCGTACGGACCTTGCCCACGACGAAAAAGCGCATCCCCGCCGGATCGCGCACGATCACGGTGACCTCGGGCACGCTGTCCCGGAAATTGCTCTTGATCCGGCCCGTAATCGTGTCGGCAATCTCGCGCGGCGTGTTGCCGCTCGCCGAGACCCTGCCGGCAAGCGGGAAGGCGAACGTCCCGTCGGGCAAGACACGCACGGTCTTCTGCATCCGCTCTTCGCCCCAGACCGAGACATCGAGCTCGTCGCCAGCGTTGACGCGGTATTCCCCGCTCGGCGCGGTCACCGATCGTGCCGGTTCCGCGGCATGCGCACTCCAGGCGCCGAGGCACAGCGTCGTATAAACCGCGGCGCGGCACCATCGGCGCGCACTCTGTCGGTCATTCTGGCCTTGTCGCATCGGATCCCACCTTCCTGCGCGAGTGATGCCGGCAGCGTACAAACGGGCCGGCACGACGAGTATCGGGGAATGCCACAGCCATGATCCGCCCCCTGATTTTTCGGAAGGGATTGCGGATCACGCAGTCGTGCATGGCTGTACTACGCATGGCCGCCGCGTGCGCAGGTCGCGACAACGTCGGGCATCGACCCGAACGCCGCCACAGATCGAACCGTCCTTCAAGGCAGCGCGTCGAGGCAAGGGAGGAGCGCATGGCCAAGGGGACCGAGAGTGACAGCGTCGAGCTTCTGGGGCTCGATTTCGATTGCCTGGACGACCAGAGGGCATTGCAGGCTATCCGCGCCCGGGCCCCGTCGGCGCCCTTCGCCTATGTCGTGACACCGAACGTTGACCACATCGTCCGGCTGTCGTGTACCCGCTCGGACGTATGGCCGGCATACCGCCATGCCTGGATGACCTTGTGCGACAGCCGGATCCTCGCAAAACTGGCGACGTTCGCCGGCATGCGCTTGCCCATCACGACCGGCAGCGACCTGACGAAGGCGATGTTCGCCACGGTCATGTCCCGATCGGACCGCATCGCCGTGGTGGGTGGCAATCCTGCGCTGATCGCCAAGCTCCGCGAACGCTACGGCTTTACGAATCTGCTCCACCATAATCCGGCGATGGGGTTCATCCATGATCGCGCCGAGCGCGCCCACGCGGTCGATTTCGTGGTCGCCGCACAGGCGCGCTATATCTTTCTGGCGGTCGGGTCCCCGCAGCAGGAACTGCTCGCCTACGATATCACGCGAACCGGCGAGGCGACCGGACTGGCGCTGTGCATCGGGGCCAGCCTCGACTTCCTGGTCGGCGAACAGACGCGCGCGCCCGTGTTCGTCCAGCAGATGTCGCTCGAGTGGCTGTACCGTCTCGCCACCAACCCCGCCCGCCTGTGGCGCCGATACCTCGTCGAGGGGCCACAGATTGTATCGGTGTTCCATCACTGGCGGCAGTTTCACGGGCATGGCTTGTGACGGTTGACGGTCCGTCCCCCCGCAATGGCGACGTATGGGATATCGTCATCATCGGGGCCGGCCTCGGCGGCGGTACACTGGGTCACGCGCTTTCCGAGAAGCGTCGCAGCGTGTTGTTCATCGAACGCGGCCCCGAGCACGCGCGGCACGATATCCCCTTTGCCGACGCGATCGACGACCCGCAGCAGCGTATGGCCGCGGGGCGCTGGCCCGAGCGGATGACCGTGAAGATCGACGGGCGCGAAAGCCTCGTCTACCCGCCGCTCGGCTGTGGCGCGGGGGGATCGTCGCTGCTTTTCGCCGCAGCGCTCGAGCGGTTTGCGCGCAGCGACATCGAGTCGATACCCGGCCTGCCGCATCCAACCGGCGGCTGGCCGTTCGCCTGGCAGGATCTGTGCCGACATTACGACGCGGCCGAGCGCCTGTACCGCGTCATGGGTACGCCCGATCCCCTGGCCGAGCACGCCTCGCCAGCGATGCTCACGCCCCCGGCGGCGAGCGAGATCGACCGGTCCCTCACCGACTCCTTTCGCCGCGCCGGGCTGCATCCCTACCGTTTGCATGTCGGCATCGGCTATGGCCCGGGATGCGGCGAGTGCGGCGGCACGGTCTGCCCGGCGCGGTGCAAGCGGGACGCCCGGCTGGTGTGTGTCGAACCGTCGCTGGCCCATGGCGACACCCGGCTGGTGTCAGGGGCCGAGGTCGAGCGGATCGAGGCCGATGACCAACGCGCGACCGGCGTCGTGTACCGACAGGGCGAGACGAGCTATCGCGTGACGGGCCGCGTGGTAGCGCTGGCTGCAGGCGCGTATCGCAGCCCCGCGATCCTCCTCGCATCGCGCAGTCCGCAATGGCCGAATGGGTTGGGGAACGGATCGGATCAGGTTGGCCGCCACCTGATGTTCCATGCCAATGAATGGTTCGCGGTGTGGGCGCGTCGTGCCGCCAGCACGGCAGGGCCGCGCAAGACGATCGGATTCCGCGATCTCTACCATCATGCCGGCCAGCGCCTGGGCAGCATCCAGTCGACCGGGCTCCGCGCCACGGTCGACAATGTGCAGCATTTTCTACAGAACTGGTTCGACACCAGCCGCTTGCGCCACCTGCGGTCCGTCAGGCGCCTGCTGCGTTTGGTCGCTTTTGTCGCTGGCCGCCTGTTCGGCGAGGCCTCGATCTTCGTCATGATCGTCGAGGACTTCGGCTATCCCGACAATCGCATCGTCTTCGATCCCGGCGATCCCGGTCGGATCACCGTCGTCTATACCGTGACGGACGAGCTGCGGCGTCGCGCTCGGGAGGCACGCCGGCTGACGCGACGGTTCCTGCGCGGCCTCCGCGTCGTGCCTCTTCAGACCGACGTCCAGCTCAATTTCGGCCACGCCTGCGGCACCTGCCGTGCCGGGCACGATCCCGCCACGAGCGTGCTCGACGGCAATTGCAAGGTCCACGACCTCGACAACCTATATGTCGTCGATGCCTCGTTCATGCCGAGCAGCGGCGGTACCAACCCGGGACTGACCGTGATCGCCAACGCATTGCGCGTCGCCGAGGTGATCGACGCCCGGCTCGGCGCGCGCGAAGACGCGTTAGCGGCTCAATAAGCGCGGGAGCAGCGCCCCCCGACGCCCCTTGCGCAACGCCGGCGGCGTCCAGTCCTGCATGACGTGGTGCAGGATCATCTTCCAATCCCGCCGGTCGTCGCTGACCGGCCTGACACGAAACTGGGTTTCGCGCTCGATGCCGAAGTCGGCGTTCCGGGGCACCGTGTAGTAATAGGTCGCGATCGACCGCCGTGATCGTCCGACCGGACAGGCGAGCGGATCGGGATGACCATGATAGCTGTCGAGGTCGGTGTTGAAGATCACCGCGCGGCCCAGGATTGGCGCGATCCGTTGTTCGCACGCCGTCATCCGGTTGTCCCAAAGCTCGAGTGCACCGCCATAGCCGTCCTCCCAATCGTCGTTGAGATAGATGAGCAGGTTGAGCCGCCGCTCCAGGTTCATTGCCCGATGCCGATTGAAGTCGGCATGGATGCCGAGATGCCCCCCCGGCATCGTCTCATGCAGGCCCGCGCCCGCGAAATACGGGTCCGCGATCAGCCCGTCGATCCCGGTGAGTTCCTGGAGAAAGCCGAGAAATGCTGCCGAATTGAGCTCCGAGAACAGGTTACGGATCACCGCGCTCCCGCATTGCTGCGGCGAGAACTGGTATTTCAGCCGCTCCTGATGCCGGTCGAATGCGGTCTGCTCCCGGCGAGCAGGAAAGTCGGTCAGAACGTCGCGCAATATCTCGCGCGGAACGAAGTCGTCGATCGCGATATGCGGAAAGGGCGACGCACTGGCGTAACGCTCCGTCAAGGCGGATCCCGCGACGCGACACGCCTGCGCGTCGAGTGCCCGGTATCCGCGCACGTCCGCAAAGTTCAACAGCGCCATCGTCCAGCTCCGCAAAAGAGACGCGCCGTCGGACATCAGGGAACGACGGGGCACGCACAGACTAGGCCATTCCCCGGCATGATCGTCCAGACGTACTTTCCCTCCTGTGTTTTGCCAATTCACGCAGCACCGCTTTCGGCTGAAGTCTAGGACCACGCGCCGCAGCGCCGCGGCTAGTCTATTGCAACGCTGGAGCGTGCGGATGGTGCACATCACCTATTACTCCCCCGCCTGGCCGCCTGCGGGCGTCGCGAACGGCATCGTGACCTATGTCTCGGTCATCCGCGACTATCTGCTCCGGCAGGGTCATCAGGTCTCGGTGCTGACCGACGGCATGCTGCATTTGAGCGACGGCACGACGCGCCCGTTACACGTACCGAGCCGCCATGGTCCGTTCGCCACGCGGCTGATCTCGCGACTTGATCGCCGGTTGGGCCACCACCCCTTCATCGCGCGCCGGCTCGCCGCCGAGATGCGCCACGCCAGTAAGCTGGTCGCGACCGACCTGATCGAGATGGAGGAAAGTTTCGGCTGGTCCGGCAGGATCCAGCGGAGTCTCGACGTCCCGATCATCACCCGGCTGCACGGCCCGCAATGTCTCAAGCCAAAGGGTGCCGACGCGCTCATTCCCGCCCACCACAAGGTCCATCGCGAGCGTGCCGAGGGTCGTGCGATCCAGCGCGCGACCGCGCTGACCGCGCCGACCGCCGCGGTGCTGGGCGCGATACGAACCCGGTATCGCTGCACCTGCCCGCAGATGCGCACGATTCCCAACCCGGTCATCGCCGCGGACCGCGACGCGCTGTGGGACATAAGGCGCTGCGAGCCCGAGACGATCCTGTGCGTAGGCCGGATCGATCTCGTCAAAGGCGCGGACACCCTAGTCGCCGCCTTCGCACAGCTGCTGGCAATCCGACCGACCGCACAGCTGATCCTGGTCGGGCCCGACAGCGGTGCGCAGCGCGCGGACGGTTCGGTCGTCCGCTACCTCGACCTGATCCGGGAGCGGACCAGCCCGCAGGCCATGGCCCGGATAACGGTGCATGGCTTGCTCACCCCGGCAGCGATCCACGCGTTGCGACGACGCGCGTTCGTCACCGTCGTCGCCTCGCGTTGGGAAAACTTCCCCTATGCCGCCGTCGAGGCGATGGCCGCGGGGTGCCCGCTCATCTCCACGAGGTGGCCCGGCGCGGACGAGATCATCGAAGACGGCTTTACCGGCTGGCTGACACCGATCGATGACCCCGCCGCGATGGCGGCGCGCATCGCCTGGCTATTTGATCACCCCGACGCCGCCGCCCAGACAGGGCTCAACGCGTGGCGGCAATGCAGAACGACATTTTCTGCCGACGCCATCGGTGCGCGGATGCTCGACTTCTACCGCGACGTCCTAGCCGCCCGACGGCAACGATGACCGCGAGTTCGGTCGAGCCGATTTCGGTGGAGCAAAGACCGTCGCGCGATCTCCGTCGAACCATTGCCAAGCTTTTGTTGCGCGACACCAATATCGTCGTCGGCACGGTCATCGCGAGCAACGTCCTGCGGATGATCAGCAGCATCGTCCTCACCCGGCTGCTCATGCCCGAAGCCTTTGGCACCGTCGGCCTGATCAGCTCGATCGCGTTCGTGTTGTCGATGATCTCGGATCTGGGTTTTCAAGCCTTCGTCATCCGGCACCGCGATGGAGCCGAGCGCCGGTTTCTCGACGTGATCTGGACCATACGCCTGGTCCGCGCGGCGGTTCTAACCCTCGTCCTCGTCATGCTCTCGACACCGATCGCAAATCTCGTCCACCGTCCCGTCATCGCGCCGGCATTGGCGGTATCGGCGATCCAGTTCCTGATCGACGGCTGTAGTTCGCTGTCGCTCGTGACGGCGCTGCGCGAGCGACAGGTTGCATCACTGAGCGCGCTCGACATTATCGGTTCCTCCGTCCAGGTCGCCGCCGCGATCGGCCTTGCACTGATCTGGCGGACATATTGGTCGATCGTCGCCTCGATGCTGATCTCCAGCGCGGTACGGACGGCGCTCAGCTACGTCATGTTCACGCATTCGCGCCGGAGAATGGTGTACGACGCGGACTATGCGCGCGAACTCTGGCGCTTTGCCCGGTTCGTCACGGGGTCGAGCATCATCAGCATGGTGTTGATGCAAAGCGACAAGCTCGTCCTGGCGCGGATCCTGCCCCTCGACATGCTGGGCCTGTACATGCTCGCGGCCAACTTGGCGCTCGCGCCGATGTCGTTCACCGTCAGCTATGCCAACCGCGTCCTCTATCCGACCTATGCAAGGACGTGGCGCGAGACGCCCGACCGGTTGCGCACCGTGTTCTACCAGCAGCGCCGGACGGTTTCGATGCTGTACATGGCGGCGGCGGGTGGACTGATCGGCGGCGCCCCCCTGCTCGTCGCCCTGCTCTACGACGACCGATACGCGCAGGCCGCGCTATATCTGAGGCTGCTCGCCGTCACGCCCTTCCTGGCGCTGGCGACCTACAGCGCGAACGAGGTTCTCACCGCGTCCGGCCGGGTGGAGATGACGTTCCACGCCAATATCGCGCGACTGGTCTGGCTCGCGGTGTTCGGCCCCGTGTCGTTTCTCACCGCCGGCCCGCTTGGGCTCGTCGCGTGTGTCGGCGGTCTCGAATTGCCGACCCTGCTCTACAGCTGGGTGCAGTTGCACCGCGTCGGGCTGTTGCACCTGGGCGAGGAGATCGGTCTCCTCGCGATAGGCGGGATAGGGATAGCGGCGGGTTATGCGGTCTGCGCGATCGCGCTGTAGGACGCGCGGCGCCGACGATATGGCGGCTGCACGAAGGCCATCTGCGCCGCCGCCAGCCCGAACAGCACGAACACCATCACCTCGCAGCGCCCCCCGAACGAGGTGAAGACCAGCATCTCCATCGGCATCACGAGCCCAGCGACCAGGAATGCCGGCACGGCGAGGCTTCGATCCGCCCGACCCAGCGCGCCCCTGAAACGCAGCATGCCGCGAATGTAGAACACGAATGCGGCGATAAAGCAGGCTACCCCGATCGCCCCGGATACCAGCGCGAAGAACAGATAGGTGTTCACGAAGTCGATGATCCCTTCCCCCTGCCGCATGTCCGCAAGCCGCGACAGCACCTCCGGTTGCGAATAGCCAATGAGCGGGCTCTTCCAATATTCCTCCATGCCCCGCGTCAGCAATCTTGCGCGATAATCAACGGTCGACGCCGTCTCCGTCGACTTGCCCAGCATGTTCGCCAGATAAGGCACAGCTGGTGCCAATGCGACCATGACGACGCCGAGCGTCGCCACACCGACCAGCCGGCCCGCAATCGCAGCGATGCGACCGCGATAGAGGTCCGCGACAATCGTGCCGAGCAGGAGCCCGATCCACGCACCCCGCGATTGCGGCGCGGTGAGGCCGACCAGCAGCAGGCCAAGCACGACCCTGTGGGAAAGTCGCGTCCGAAACGCAAAGCGTGCGAGCCACGCGGCGAGGATGCACCACGCCATCACCATCGCGACCGAGGTCGATTCGAGAAACGGGCCGCCGCTGCGGAGATAGCCACCGCGTTGCTTGACGAGCAGGATCAGGTTCAGGCCATACGCATTGTACAGCCCGTTATAGACCGGCCAGGACGTGCGAACCTCGTAGAGCAAGATGACGGCCAGGATCGCCGCGGCGGCGGCCAGGTGTACCATGCACCGTTTCACATCCTCAGGGCGCGATACCGCGCGGCTCAGGATGTAATAGGGCATCGCGCAGTCCAGCAGCATCGTGATCGTGACGCGCAGCGCGTTGGTCATGCTCGTATCGCGCGCGATCGCAAACACGAGGAGCGTGATCAGAGCCGCGGCCGGAAGGTCGAAGCGCACCGCGACCGGCGTCCGTCGCGCCGCCAGCGCAAGCCGCGCCAGCGCGCCGATCCCGAGCATGTCGTGGACCCCGCAGTCGAACAGCTTCAACGTCCCGATCACGATGACCGTATCGAGCCCGGGCAACAGCAGGAGCGCGAAGAGGTAGAGCGGCGCAATCTGCGCATCGCGCCGCGCCGCAACGGGTACCACCAACGCCATCGCCGCATAGAGCAGCCACACATTGGGCGGCGACCAGGCAAGTAGTGGCAGAGCAACCGCTACCAATGCCGGTGCCCATCCCAGCTGCGTTCGCCATTCGCGGCGGAGGCAGGCATAGAAGATCGACAGCGCGATTCCGGACAGGATGACGACGAACAAGGCCGGCTTGATCACGAAATAGGCCCATAGCGCCAGCATCCCCCCGGCGATCAGCATCAAGGCGGGCAAGGCGGACGGTCGGGTCAGCGCGACGCTGCCATGAAGGCATGGACGGCGCGCAGTTTGGGCGCCTCGGTTTCGGCCTGGCCCGCATATTCCTTCAGCCCCCACGCGCCATAGGGCGCGATTGGTGCGGTCGAGGCGTACAGCATCAGTCGGTCCCCGATCCGCGCCTGCCACGCCCGCAGATACTGCCGGTAGATCGCCTCCATCCGGGGATCGCGCTGCACCGCGCGCGCGAGCGCGAGGTCCCCGGTCACCAGATGCTGCCCGCCTTCATAGGCGACGAAGCGCTTGCCATGGTCGTGCGCCAGCGCACGCGTCTGCGCCGCATAGCCGATCGTCGCGTCGACCTGCGCGGGCAGCGCTGCGAACATCCGATCGACATCGTCGACGCCGAGCCCGGTCATATCCAGATGGATGTACGGCGCGGTCGCCAGCGCATCGATCGATCGGGCCGTCTCCTTATCGGCCAGCATGAGGCGCGCCATCGCCGGCTCGACATTCTGGACCGACAGCACCCGGACCAGACGGTTCGGCCGGTCGGCATAGACCTGCGTCCATATCCGCATCGCCGCGCGCGTTTTCTGCGCGTAGCGAAGCGACTTGGCCGTATCGCCGTCGCCTGCCGGCGCCAGTCCGGCGGCGATCCCCTCGCGCGCGGCCTGCCTGGTCGCTTCGAACATGTCGTTCCACATCTCGTTGCCGAGTTCGACATAGACCGTCCGGTCGGGCGCCAGGCGCTCCCGCACGAGCTTGGCGAACCCCGCGATATAGGTCGCATCCGCAGTATAGGGCATCAGGAACCACGGATCGACATGCGCGGTATTGGCGAGCGCGATCATCGTCTCGATCGCGACGCCGTCGCCGCCGGTCTGGTTCGCGCTCTCCGGGCGCGTCCGCGTGTTCCAGGTTACCGATCGGTTCAGATTGGTGAGCTGCCAGTCGAGGAAGCGCACCGCGGCAAAACCGTGCAACGACCGAATGAAAGCGGGGTTGAAAAGCTCGGACCGGGACCGGCCTTCTTCCCGGCAGTCGATGTCGCGCAGTGGATCGGCCGGATTCGATTGATCGAGCCGGATCCACGCGCCTTCGTCGGGGGCAGCGTTCGACCGAAGCTCGAGATCGAGCACGCCCGGTGCCCGCCCTACCGTCTCCGCAATGCCACCCGTGGTGAGTATGCCCTGCCCCGCATAGGTACAGCGCACCGCGACGCGATCGAACGGTAACGGCGGCAAGACCAGAGGTCGCGGTGCCACCTCGCCCTTGCGCAGGGTCTTGATCCAGCCATTGCGATCGAGCCGGTCCGCAGGCATCGGCGTCCAGCCGTGGCCGGTGTCGACGAACCAGCCGCTTTGCAGGATGAGGTTCGAGAATACCTGCTCGCGATTGGCGGTTTCCAGTCCGAACAGATTAATGCCTAGGTCCGTTGCAGCACGTGGCCGGGCCTGCGCCGGTACCGCGTCGGCAGCGTTTCCCGGCCTGCTGTCGCCCATGCCGACCGCCAGGGCCATCGCGGCTGCCGCGCCGCCACAGGCCAGCCGTGCGGCGATACCCGTCATCATGGTGCGACCAGCCCCAGCGATTCCAGATAGCGGTCGGCCGACCATTTGGTGGAGAATTGTTCGAGCCAGGATGCCGGCACACGCGCCGGGCGCGACTTCAGGACTGCAAGCATCGCGTCCGCCAGCTCATCCGCGTCGCCGACCGTGACCAGCGTACCGAAGCGCCCGCCGCCAAGCGCTTCCGCGGGCCCCGACGGGCAGTTGGTCGCCACGACCGGCGTACCGACGGCCATGGCCTCGATCACGACATTGGCCAGGCTCTCGAAGCGCGACGACAGCACCAACACAGCGGCGCGCGCGACATAGGCATGCGGATTGGGCGCGAACCCCGGCATCTCGACGAGGTCGTCCAGATTGAGCGACGCCACCAGCCGCGACAGCATCGCACGCTCCGAACCATCCCCCAGGATCAGCAGACGGCATGGCGTCGTCTGGACCACCTGCGCAAAGGCACGGATCAGCGTCGCGAAATCCTTTTGCGGCTCTAGCCTGCCCACCGCGATCACGACCGGTACCGATGATTGCGTGAACCAGCGATGGTCGATCGGCGACTCTGCCTGGCGATGCAGTGCATCGCTGACGATCGGGTTGTAGATACACTGTACGGTGCGCGGGTCGATCCGGATCACGTCGGCCAGATCGTCGGCCGTTCCCTGCGATACGGCCACGATCGCATCGGCATGGGGGTAGAAAAACCGCGCGATGCGAAAGAACCAATAGCGCGACGTCAACGGCCCGGGATCGGCTACGTCGACCGAAGGAAAGCAATGTTCGGTGAGCATCAACCTGAACGGCACGTCCGACAGCCTTCGCACGGTCACGGCGTAGATATTGGGAAAGCCGAAGCTGGTGCACATCACCGCACGCGGCCGGGCAAGACGCAGATAGCGCTGCAGCTTGGTGAACCGGGCGATCGGCCCGCGCGCATCGAGCACGACATACTCTACCCCGGATGGCAGCAGCGTGCGGAACGGCGAATGGACGTTGTCGATATCGACGACGATGTCGACCGCCATCCCCCGGTCGCGATACTCTTCCGCAAGGTTGAAGACGACCCGGTCGACGCCGCCGTTGTGCAAGCTGCGCGTGTAGAACGCCAAGTCGGTTCGCCGATCCGCAGGCACAGCGTCGCGCATCACAAGCTCGCTGTCGTGGAAGCAGGCGGCCGATACCTCAACGCGCTTGGCACAGCGTTCGTCGTGCGAGGGCGGGCATGCGGCGGCGCGGCAACGACGTCGCGCAAAATGGCCGCCACCGTCTCGGCTTTTGCGCGCCATGTCATATTGTCGTCGATCACATGCCGTCGCGCCGCTTCGCCCATCGCGCGCCGGCGCGCATACGAGCCCCCAAGCTCCAGCATTGCTTGCGTCAACCCGGCAACGAGCGCGCTCTTCGAACTGGGGCTGACCAGTATCGCGCACGCTGGTGTCGTGTAGTGCGCCGCGCCGCCCCAATCCACGCCGACCACCGGCAACCCTACGGTCATCGCCTCGAGCATTGCCATGCCACCGCATTCGCGCAGCGACGGCGTCACGTAGACATCACAGCGCCGCAACAACGTCGCATACTCAGCCAAAGGCAAACGCCCGTGCAGCGTCACGGCGTCACGGATACCGGCTTCGGCAATCTGCCGCCCGATCGCGTCGAACAGCTCGCCATCGCCGACGAGATGCAATTCACTACTGCCAGCACGGGCGAGCGGTATGAAAGCATCGACCAGGAACCCTATGCCCTTCCAGTCGACGAACCGGCTGCAGAACACGAAGCGGACCGGGCCCGGCGGGCGCTCCCATGGGTAGTCACGCGGGATCCACCGCGCGAGGTCCACCCCGCTCTCGGTCAGTTCGATGATCCGCCCCTTGATCGGACGCGGGAGCGCCGCGCGGGTCTGACGGTTGGCGACGATCAGCGCGGCAGCGTAGCGTTTGCCCGGAATGATCTGGTGGAGGCCGATCGCGAGCCACCGCGACACTGCGA
Source organism: Sphingomonas aurantiaca (assembly GCF_003050705.1). Lineage (GTDB taxonomy): Bacteria > Pseudomonadota > Alphaproteobacteria > Sphingomonadales > Sphingomonadaceae > Sphingomonas > Sphingomonas aurantiaca. The sequence continues at coordinate 286,100 of NZ_QAOG01000006.1, forward strand.
TGCCTGCGCGGACAACAGCGCCTTCCATATCGCGAAACGCGGCCGGCAGGTCCATCGCGCCGCTCATCGGTCCGATTACCACCGGCACGCCGAACCCGAACAGGAAGCTGGGCGACTTCGGCGCGATCGGGGTCGGCTGGAACACCACGTCGATCGCATGCCTCTCGACCAGATCGCGTACCGCGGCGCGCATCGACCATTGCGTGACGATCGCGATGAGCTGGTTGAACACGAGATCGGCAATCCGCGGTGCAAAGAGCGCACCGATCCGAAATAGGACGCGTTGCACCGCGCGGTCCTTCACGAACGTCATCCTGTCGAATTGCGCGGGCTCGAGATCCTCGCGGAGTTGGTCGCGAACGCGTTCGTGGCAGATCGCCCAGGTCTCGATGCCGGCGTTCGCAAACCCCTGCAAATAATAATAGGGAACCAGCGTCTCGCCACTCAAGCGCAGCGCAATATTCTCCGCGACGACCAGCACCCGCAAAGTCGAACACGCATCATCTTCAAGACGATCGGGCTTGTGTTCCACGCAGTGTGTCCCGGACATGGTTGGATCGCCCCGGACTGTACGGACGGCCGCACGGCGTCACCATTGCGACCAACGCCCGCGTAGTTCTCGGGGGGAGTTTATCGAGGATATCCTCGCCCACTGCGGTTGCAGGAGCGCGTACCGGCAGGTCCCGCGATAGGGTTCGACGTGTCGCGGCATGCCCGTCCATCGGGTGCGTCAGCGGGGCGGCGAAGCGGGGAGTATAAAGATGGAGCAGCCGACCAGCGATTCCATACCGACGCTTTCGCGCCTGTCGGCAGCGCCGTCGCACACTGCCGAACCGGCTGTCGCGCAACTCGCAAACGCAGGCGTTGGCGCGACAGGCGACATGACGGTGGGGCCGATCGGCTTCCTCACCAATGTCTATCCGAGCGTCAGCCACAGCTTCATCCGGCGAGAGATCCTCGCGCTTGAAAACCAGGGTTTGCCGATCGCCCGTTTCTCTGTCCGCCGCGCCGTCGGTGCCTTGCCAGACCCGAAAGACCAGAACGAACAGTCGCGCACGACCGTCTTGCTCGATGCCGGCAGAACGGCCCTGTGTGTTGCGACACTGAGACTGGCGTTGCTGCGACCAGGCCGGTTTTGGCGCGCCGTGCGGACGATGACGATATTGCGCCGCGCCGCCGGTGGGAGATGGATGCGCCATGTCGCCTACCTCGCCGAGGCGGCGCTGCTGGTACGCATGGCGGAGTTGCGGGACATTCGGCACCTCCATGTGCATTTCGGCACCAATCCGGCGGCGGTCGCGCTCCTGGCAAAGATGTTGGGCGGAATCAGCTACAGCATGACCGTCCATGGCCCCGACGAGTTCGATGCGCCGCTAGCCCTGTCGCTGCCGCGCAAGATCGCGGAAGCAAGCTTCGTCGTGGCGATATCGAGCTACGGGCGTGGGCAACTGATGCGCTGGTGCGAGCGGACGGACTGGAAGAAGATCGCGGTCGTTCGCTGTGGGCTCGACGCGCAGTTTCTTGACCAACCGGCTGACCACGCAGTCGCGCCGTCGCGGCGGACATTCGTGTGCATTGCAAGGCTGGATCGTCAAAAGGGTTTGTCTCTGCTGCTCGACGCGGTGGCGGCGGTCGTCGCGACCCACGACGTGAGTCTGCGGATCATCGGCGACGGAGCAATGCGGCTGGAACTCGCCGCGCAGATCGCGACGCTTGGACTCGGCTCGCGCGTCCACCTGCTCGGTTCGAAAAGCGGTGCTGCAATCCGTGACGAACTCATTGCCGCCCGCGCGTTGATCCTGCCGAGCTTTGCCGAAGGCCTGCCGGTCGTGCTAATGGAGGCGCTGGGGCTCGGACGGCCGGTCATCGCAACGCTCGTCGCCGGCGTGCCCGAGCTGGTCGACGCGCAGTGCGGCTGGCTGGTGCCGGCGGGCTCCGCAAACGCACTTGCCGAAGCGATGATCGCAGTCCTGGACGCGACCGACGAAATGCTTAGGGCCCGGGGTGCCGCCGGGCATGCCCGCGTGCGCGAACGGCATGACGCAGCGACGAACGCCGCCGTGCTCGCAGACCTTCTCTCGACATCGTGGCATCGTCGCCCGATTGAGCTGGCCGCAGCGGCATGAGCGATGCGCTGACCGTCCTTGCGGTCCTTGCCGCTCTGCCCCCGCTGGTATTCGGCGCCGAATGCCTTGCCGGACTCGGCGGTAGCGGTGTCGCGGCGCCGAGCGAGGCTCCCCCGCCCTTTGCGGTCATCATCCCCGCCCACAACGAAGCGGCGGGCGTCGCGGCTACGATCGCCGCAGTCAAAGCGCAGCTTCGTGCCGTTGATCGGGTGATCGTCGTCGCCGACAATTGCACCGACAAGACAGCCGCGATCGCCGGTGATGCAGGCGCCGAACTGGTGGTACGCAACTGCGATCGCGACCTGGGCAAGGGCTTCGCGCTCGCTGCCGGCCGCGCGGTCTTGCGCGCGGCGCCACCGACGGTCGCCATCGTCGTCGATGCCGATTGCCTCCCCGATCCAGGCGCGCTCCCGGCACTTGCGGCGACGGCGGCGCGCGACCAAGCCGTCATCCAAGGCCTGTACCTGCTCGAGGACGCGCCGCACCCCGGCCCGAATGCCGCGATTTCGACATTCGCGTTTCTGATAAAGAACCATGTACGCCAACGCGGCCTTCGCAGGTTCGGTGCCCCTGCCCTGTTGCAGGGCACGGGGATGGCATTTCCCTGGAGCATATTCGATGCCGCACCGCTTGCCAGCGGCAACATCGTCGAAGACTTGGAACTCGGCATCGAGCTGGCAATCGCGGGCGTTCCGATCAAGTTCTCGGAATCGACCTGTTTTCGTAGCGCGGCAACGACTGGCGCCGCACTGGCCACGCAACGCACGCGGTGGGAGCATGGCGCGATCGGTATCGCCACGCGCTATTCTGCCCGGCTCCTGTTGGCGGCAGTCCGCGGCCGCCCGCAGCTGATCCTGGTACTGCTCGATCTCTGCGTCCCCCCCGTCGCGCTGTTGACCCTAATCCTGTTCGTGCTGGCGTTGGCGGGACTTGGCATCGGGTTAGCCGGTGGCGGCTTTGGCGTCCTCGTTACGATCGGGGCCGAAATCGCCTGGATGGCGGTCGCGCTCCTACTGGCGTGGTGGCGGTTCGGCCGCCGGGCGCTGCCGGCGACGACGCTGCTTCAGCTGCCGGCCTATATCGTCTGGAAGCTGCCCATCTATCTCCGGCTGATCGGACGCCGCGAGCGCCGATGGATCCGGACGGCTCGAAAGACCACGCCATGACGCTGCTGGCGCAACAGTTTGCGTCCCCCGGCCCGGCGGAGAACGCGTCCAAGGACCGCGTGTCACGCATGGTTGGGATCGTCGTCATCGGTCGGAACGAAGGCGAGCGTTTGCACCGCGCACTGGCATCTGCCCGCGATCAAACCGAGCAGATCGTCTATGTCGATTCCGGCTCGAACGACGCGAGCGTCGCCTGGGCTCGCGAGAGGGGGGTCGAGACGGTCGAGCTCGATGCCAACCGTCCCTTCACCGCGGCCCGCGCGCGCAACGCCGGCTTCGCGCGATTGCTGGCGCGATGGCCCGACATCGGCATCGTGCAGTTCATCGACGGCGACTGCGAACTCGCCCCAGGCTGGGTCTCCGTCGCGTTCGTCACGCTGATGTCACGGCCTGATCTCGCGATCGTCTTCGGCCGTCGCCGCGAACGGTTCCGCGACGCGACCGTCTATAACCGCCTGTGCGACATGGAATGGGATGGGGCGCCCGGCCTCGTGCAGAGTTGCGGTGGCGACTCCGCGATGCGTGTCGAAGCCCTGCGCGCCGTCGGCGGCTTTCGCGAAACGTTGATCGCGGGCGAAGAGCCCGATCTATGCCACCGGCTGCGACGCGACGGATGGCTGATCGAGCGCATCGCCGATGACATGACCATGCATGACGCAGCGATGACCCGCTGGCAGCAATGGTGGCAGCGCAATCGTCGCAGCGGGTTTGCGGGTGCCGAGGCATGGCGATTGCGCGGGCGCGAGGATCCAAGACTGCTTCGCTATGTGCTCAGCAACATTCTATGGGCGATACCCCCCGCCTGGCCACTGTGGCCGGTGCTATGGCTCCGCGTCGCCCGGCGGTCCGGGGGACTGTACGCCACCCACATCATGCTCGGCAAAGTCCCGCACGCCGTCGGGCAGCTGGAAAATTGGCTTAGACCCAGGTCGGAACGGCACATCCAACTCATAGAATATAAATGAATACCCTCGGGTTTTTCCGCACCCAATCGTCATGATTTCCAAGAAACGGGCACACGATAAAATCCAGTTCCATTGCGAGAACCGACTTCAGATCACGTGGGGATGATCCATGAAGACTTTCCGATATACCTTGCTAGCCTCTGCCTTGCTTTACATCGGCGCGTCACCTGTTTCGGCAGCACCGACGATCCACGTCAGCGCAGCTGGCGCGTCCGCACAACGACCACTGCCAGCGCCCATGCTGGAACCGATGACACCCCGACACGGCACGCTGTCCGAGGATGTTGCCGCTTTCGCGCTCCTTGCCCTGCTGCTCTCCATCGCCGGGCGCAAGGCCCGCCGCCTCCACGACGATCGGGCGATGGCGTCGTGAGCGGGGACCGGCTGGACCGTTCTCCGTTCGCGCATAACGGCCCTTTTCCCCACGCGGCACCACCGCCCCGGCATAGGGGTGATGAACCGCATGAGTGCGTTCTCATAGGGGACGAATCGCTGCTGATAGAATGCGGGCGAACGCTGCTGCGCCGACGCTGGGGCATCGCCGCCGTAATCTCGATCAGCCCGGCGGTCAGCGCATGGGCGAGAGCGAACGATCTGCCTCTATGCGCCGATCCTGCAGCACTGCTGCACAGGATGGGGGCAACCCGCGTCGACTATCTGTTCAGCATCGCCAATCTCGTCGTGCTTCCGCAGGCCGTGCTCGATCTGTGCCGGATCGCGGCGATCAACTACCATGACGGTCCGCTGCCAACCTATGCCGGTCTCAACACGCCGGTCTGGGCCTTGCTCAACGGGGAAGATTCGCACGGCGTGAGCTGGCATATCATGACCACGGGGATCGACCGCGGCGCCATTCTCCGGGAAAGTGCGATCCCGATCGAGGACCATGACAGCGCCTTCACGCTCAACAGCAAATGTTTCGCCGCAGGCGTGGAGAGTTTCGAGGCGCTGCTCGACGATCTGGCGGTCCGCGGTATCCAGCCAGTCCCGCAGGCCGCAGGGAAGCGGACCTATTACGGGCGAAGCGCGCGCATCCCCGCAGCAGGACTGATCCGCTGGAACCGCGCTGCGATCCAGATCGCACGCCTCGTCCGCGCATTGGATTTCGGAACGCATGCGAACCCGCTCGTGACGGCACGCGCGGTCATCGATGGCGAGACGATCATCATCCTCTCCGCCACGGCGACCGGCGCGACCTCCACCTTGCCGCCCGGCACGATCGTGCGCGTCGAGACTGGTCGCATCCTTGTGGCGACGACTACCGTCGACCTGGCCATCGACCGGCTCGCCGACCGGACTCGGTGCAGTCTGGACATGCCCGTCGCCGTCGAACGCTTCGGCTTGGCGGAAGGGCGACGGTTCGATGTCCTCGACGATGCTGCCGCCGCCGAGCTGGGCAGGCTGGATGCCGCGATGGCACCGCATGAGGGGTTTTGGCGAGCCCGTCTCGCCGCCGTTGTCGGCTTCGATCTATCGCCGGTCGGAGTCGGGTCGCCGCGTCCCCCCAACGCGGCGCCGGTCGCGCTCGATCGTCGTCTTCCGGCGGCGAGCGCGACCGCACCCCGCACCGCCCAGGTCGCAGCCGCGCTATGCTTCTTCGCACGTCTTTGCGACCGCAGCGATATCGTGCTTGGCTATGCCAATCCGGTCCTGATGGCGCAGATCGACAGCGGCCACGGCCAATGCGCAAGGCAGGTGCCGCTCGCCGTACCCATCGCCTTTGACAAGTCCTTCGACGACACGTGCGCGGCCACCGGCGCGGACATCCGCGAACTGCACCGCCATATTGGATTCCTGACCGATCTGGTAGCCCGCGCGCCCGAATTGCGCGCGCCGTCGGGCATGCGCGCGCGAGACATCATGCCGGTCGCCGTCGTCGAGGTCGATACGCTGGACGATGCACGCCCCCTCGACGGAACGCAGCTCATGCTGGCGCTCGAGCCCTCGGGCAACGCCTGTCGCTGGCTCTACGATGCGACGCACTTCAGCGCCGAGGCGATCGCGACGATGCATGATCGCTTCGCCGGACTGCTCGCCGCCGCGCTTGCCAACCCGGAGGGTCCTGTCTCGCAGCTGCCCCTGCTGACGGCAGAGGAGCGGCAACGCGTCCTGTTCGACTGGAACGCGACCGCGATGCCGGTGGCGGACGATCGCTGCCTGCACGACCTGATCGTCGAACAGGCGCGTCGCACGCCCGACGCGATTGCGCTCGTATGTCACGATGAAATGCTGAGCTATCATGCGCTCGACGCGCAATCGAACCAGCTCGCACGCTTCCTCATCGAGCGCGGCGTCGCTCCGGGCATTCTCGTCGGCCTCTTCCTGGAGCGGTCCCTCGCGCTCGTCGTCGCGCTGCTGGCCATCCACAAGGCTGGTGGCGCCTATGTGCCGCTCGATCCTGCCTATCCGGCGGATCGGATCGCCTACATGATCGAAGACGCGCGCATGCCGGTCGTCCTCTGCACCGGGCATGTGCGCGACCAGCTTCCGGCTATCGACGCGATCGCGATCGACCTGGACGCGGTCGCACCCCAGATCGCAGTGCAGAGCGATACCTCCCTCGCCCCCCGCGCTGCGCCTGGCGATCTTGCCTATGTCATCTACACGTCGGGCTCGACCGGCCGGCCCAAGGGCGTGATGGTTGAGCACCGCAACGTCGTCAACTTCTGCACCGGTATCGATGCCGGCATCGGCGCTCCGGGTACGTTGCTCGCCGTCACGAGTCTGAGTTTCGACATCTCCGTCCTCGAACTCTGCTGGACATTGACGCGGGGCTTCACGGTCGTGATCCATGCCGGCGATCCGGCGGACGCCATGTCCGTGGCGCCAGCGCGGCAGCGCCCGATGGATTTCAGCCTGTTCTATTTCTCCAGCGCGGCGAACGACGCCAAGCTTGGAAAATACCGGCTGCTGCTCGAAGGCGCCAAGTTCGCCGACACGCACGGCTTTGCGGCGGTATGGACCCCGGAAAGACATTTCCACGCGTTCGGCGGACTCTATCCCAACCCTGCCGTGACCAGCGCGGCGATCGCCGCGGTCACCGAGCACGTCCAAATCCGCGCAGGAAGCGTCGTCTTGCCTTTGCATCATCCGGTGCGAGTCGCCGAGGACTGGGCGATGGTCGACAATCTGTCGAACGGACGCGTCGGCATCTCGTTCGCCGCTGGCTGGCAACCCGATGATTTCGTGCTGCGGCCCGACAGTTTCGCTGACGCCAAACAGGTCATGCTGCGCGAGATCGACGTCGTCCGCCGCCTGTGGCGCGGCGAGACGGTTGCGTTCGACGGCGCGCTCGGCAAGCCCGTGGCCGTCGGCACGCAGCCAAGACCGGTTCAGCCCGAATTGCCCTTCTGGCTGACCGCCGCCGGCAACATCGAAACCTTCGCGGCGGCGGGCGCGATGGGCGCGAACCTGCTGACGCACCTGCTGGGCCAGACCGTCGACGAGCTGGTCGAGAAGATCGCCGCGTATCGCCATGCCAGGGCAGCGGCCGGGTATCCCGGAACTGGCCATGTCTCGCTCATGCTGCACAGCTTCGTCGGTCCGGATGCCGACGCCGTACGCGATACGGTGCGCGAGCCGCTCATCGCCTATCTGCGCAGCTCGGCCAGCCTCATCAAGCAATATGCCTGGTCGTTCCCCGCCTTCAAGCGTCGCCCGGGGATGGTGCAGGCGAACGACATCGATCTCGCCGAGCTCGGCGAGGACGAGCTCACCTCGGTGCTCGAGCATGCATTCGAACGTTATTATGCCGATGCCGGGCTGTTCGGAACGCCGGCGACCTGCGCCGCCATGGTCGCGCGCGTCGCACAGGCCGGCGTCGACGAGATCGCATGCCTGATCGATTTCGGCATCGCCCCGGAGGTCGTGCTCGATCACCTCCCCTGGCTCGATCGCGTCCGTAGCGCCGCAGCGACCGACGAAACGCGCGACGAAACGATCGCAGGCCTGATCCGCCGCCACGGCGTTACCCATCTCCAATGCACGCCGTCGATGGCGCGGATGATGCTCGACAGCGGAGTCGCGGCGGCAGCGTTTGCCGGCTTGCGCCACGTGATGATCGGCGGGGAAGCGTTCGCTCCGACGCTGGCGCGCGATCTGGGCGCGGTGACGACTGCGCGGATCACCAACATGTATGGCCCGACGGAAACCACGATCTGGTCCGCGACCGATGGCGTCATTCCCGGCAACGAAGACGCATTGCGACTTGGCCGGCCACTCGCCAATCAGGAGATATACATTCTCGATTCACGCGGTGCACCGGTGCCGCCGGGGATGCCGGGGGAGATCGTCATCGCCGGCCGTGGCGTCGCGCGCGGCTATCTTCACCGCCCCGAACTGACCGCCGAACGGTTCGTCCCCCACCCCTTGTGCAAGTGCGAGCGCGCCTATCGTACCGGCGATCTCGGCCGCCACGAGCCGGACGGCCGGATCGCATTCCTCGGCAGGCTCGACCATCAGGTCAAGGTGCGCGGCCATCGGATCGAACTGGGCGAGATTGAGAGCGCCCTCGCCGAACAGGGCGAGGTCGCCCAGACGCTCGTCGTGGCGCGCGAGGACAGTCCGGGCGACGTACGGCTCTGTGCGTATATCCTGCCGCGGCCCGGGCAGACGGCAGACGTGGCCGCGCTGCGAGAACGCCTCCGCGCGCGACTGCCGGAGTTCATGGTGCCTTCGCACATCACCCTGCTCGACAGCTTTCCACAAACGCCCAATGGCAAGGTCGATCGCAAGGCACTGCCGGCACCGGCTGCCGTGAACGACGACGTGCCCGCGCCGACGGCGGCGCCGTTCGCGGCCCCCGCGGACGGAAGCGAAGCCCGGGTGGCGGCGATCTGGCGCGACATCCTCAGGCTGCCACGCGTGGGAGCCAGCGACAATTTCTTCGATCTCGGCGGCCATTCGCTGCTCGCCGTCCAGCTGCATCGTCGCCTGCGCACGGAGATGGCGCCGACGCTATCGATCACCGACGTCTTCCGGTTTCCCACGGTCGCCAGCCTGTGCGCGCATATCGACGGCGTCACCCCAAAGGACTCGGCGCTGGACCGGGTACAGGACCGTGCGCTCCGGCGCCTCGCGGCACTGGGCCGGCGGCAACCGCCGGTCGCGCGTGTCCTGATGAACGGGGAGGAATAGCCGGTGTCACCCGACCATCACGGTTTTCATGCCCCCGCGACCGCGCTCGCGACCGACATCGCGATCGTCGGCATGGCAGGCCGGTTTCCTGGTGCGCCCGACCTCGTGAGCTTCTGGCGCAACTTGCGCGAGGGCGTTGAGTCGGTCACGACCTACAGCGACGCGGATCTTCTCGCAGCCGGCGTTCCCAAACACCTGCTCGACGATCCGGACTATGTCCGGGTGGGTGCACCACTCGCCGACATGGAATTGTTCGATGCCGCGCTGTTCGGACTCACGCCGCGAGAAGCTGCGATCATGGATCCGCAGCATCGCCATTTCCTCGAATGCGCGTGGGAGGCGATCGAGAATGCCGGATACGACACCAGCCGCTTTCCGGGGCCCGTCGGCGTCTTCGCCGGATCGGGACACAATGCGTACCTGCCCTATAATCTGCTCAGCAACCCCGATCTGGTCCGCTCGACGGGCATGTTCATGTTGCGGCATACCGGCAACGACAAGGATTTCCTGACGACCAGGCTTTCCTATCTCCTCAATCTCAAGGGCCCCAGCGTCGCCGTGCAGACTGCCTGCTCGTCGTCGCTGGTCGCGATCCATCTTGCGGCGCAGAGCCTGCTCGCGCTCGAATGTGACATGGCGCTGGCCGGGGGCGTCACGATCGAACTGCCCCATCGCCACGGCTATCTGCATGAAGACGGCGGCGTGACGTCGCGCGACGGCCATTGCCGGCCGTTCGACCGCGACGCGAGCGGCACGGTGTTCGGCAGCGGCGTCGGCATGGTCGTGCTGCGCCGGTTGAGCGACGCGATCGAGAGCGGCGACCATATCCATGCCGTCATCAAGGGGTCGGCGATCAACAATGACGGCTCGGGCAAGGTTGGATATTTCGCGCCGAGCGTCGACGGCCAGGCGCACGCGATCATGGAGGCGCTGACGATCGCGGGGGTCGCGCCCGACACGATCAGCTATGTCGAAGCGCATGGCACGGGTACGCCCGTCGGCGATCCCATCGAAGTCGCGGCGTTGACCATGGCATTCCGGTCCGGGACCGCCGACACCAACTTTTGCGCGATCGGCTCGCTCAAGGGCAATGTCGGGCATCTGGACACGGCCGCTGGCGTCGCCGGCGTCATCAAGGTGGCACTCGCGCTGAGCGAGGGCGAACTGCCGCCATCGATTAACTATTCCGCGCCGAACGACGCCTGCGGCATGGAGGATGGTCCGTTTTACGTGGCAAGCGCGCTGCGCCCCTGGACCAGCACGACGAAAGCTCCGCTTCGCGCCGGTGTAAGCTCGCTGGGTGTCGGCGGCACGAACGCGCATCTCATCATGGAGCAGGCGCCGCCGCGCCGGGCTGCACCGCCGGTGGATCGCCCCCAGCTGCTGGTGCTTTCTGCGGCCAGTGAAAGCGCACTCGACGCCGGCGCGGTCGCGCTTGCCGACCATCTCGCGCTGCATCCCGAGCAGGATCTCGGCAGCGTCGCCTACACCCTGGACGTTGGCCGCAAACGTCTCCCCTATCGGCGCTCCGTCGTTGCGACGACGCGCGAAGCCGCGATCGCAGCGCTTCGTGGTTCGAACGGCGCCAGGCCGCATGCGCCACAGGGGCCGGCGAGCGCACGCAGCATCGCGTTCATGTTTGCCGGCGGCGGCGCGCAGCATCCGAACATGGGCCTGGGCCTTTATCGCAGCGAAGCCGTGTTCCGCGATGCGGTGTGCCAGTGTCTCGATCTCCTGGGCGGCCAGCAAGGATCGGACCTTCGCACCGCGCTTTATCCGCCGCCTGCCCGGGAAGCCGAGGCCGCGGCGGCGCTTGAGCGACCATCGATCGGCCTGCCCGCTCTCTTCGTCATCCAATATGCGCAGGCGAAACTGTGGCAGTCCTGGGGCGTCGTTCGGGCCGGAATGATCGGTCACAGCATGGGCGAATATGTGGTCGCTCATCTGGCTGGCGTCTTCACGCTCGGCGATGCGCTCCGGCTCGTGCAGCGCCGCGGCCAGCTATTCGAGCGGCTGCCGCCCGGTGCGATGCTGAGCGTACCGCTCGGTGTCGATGACCTCGCGCCGCATCTGCCACCGGTCGTATCGATCGCCGCGATCAACGGCGAACGCGCAACCGTCGTCTCGGGCCCGGTCGAAGCGATTACCCAGCTTCGCCTGAAATTGCTCGAGATCGAGACGCCGAGCTCGCTGTTGCGGATCAACGTCGCGGCCCATTCGGCGATGCTCGAACCGATGCTGCCGGCATTTGCGGAATTTCTCGCCACGATCCGGCTTCACCCCCCCAAACTCGCCTTCGTCTCGAGCCTGACGGGACGCTGGGTTACCGCCGATCAGGTGCAGGACCCAGCCTATTGGGTGCGTCACTTGCGCGAACCGGTCCGCTTCCATGCCGGACTTGCCTGCCTGCTCGACGGTAACGATCACGTGCTGCTGGAGGTCGGACCCGGACGGGTCCTGGTCGGCCACGCGTTGCAGCACCCAAGCCGCGCGAAGACGACCGCCGTGATACCGTCGTCGCGCCACGTCGATGACCCCGTCGACGACGCGGTGCAGATGCTCGACGCGCTGGGGCGGTTGTGGGCTGCCGGCGCGCCGGTCGACCTCGACTGTCTCCATGCCGGCACCGCGCGGCTGCGCGTCCCGCTGCCGACCTACCGTTTCGATCATGTCAGGCACTGGATCGAGCCTGGCCGCGGCGCCGCCGTCGCCGAGGTTGGCGATCCGCAGCAGCGCCGAAACGATATCGCGGACTGGTTCTACTGCCCGTCATGGATCAAGACACAGCCCGCGCCGGACGCCGATAGCTGCCACACCACCCTGATCTTCGCCGACCGGTGCAAACTCGGAACCCGTTTGGCAGAGGCCGCCCGCTTGCGCGGCGACGCGGTCGTCATGGCGCACGCCGGTCGCAGCTTCGCGCGTCTTAACGATGACGAATATCGCATTCGCTGCGATGTGCCTGAGGATTACGCCCGCCTGATTGCCTCGCTGGCAACCGATGGCAAACTGCCCGACCTCATCTATCATCTCTGGTCCGTCACGGGTGCGCAAGCCGAACGCGACCCTATGAAGTCGGTCGATACGACGCTGGCGCTGGGGTTCTACAGCCTGCTCTACCTTGCGCAGGCGATCGGCGCGGACGATGCGTCGCACGCAATCGACCTGGTGGTCGTATCGGACGGCATGCAGCGCGTGTGCGACGAGCAGGCGCCCTCGCCGACCAAGGCCACGCTGCTCGGACCTTGCCGGGTCATCCCACGCGAATTGCCCAATATCCGCGCGCGCTCGGTCGACGTCTGTCTGCCTAGCAGCGGCTCGGCGAGCGAGGCGTGGCTGATCGACGCGCTGCTGGCCGAACCTTATGCCGAGGACCACGCCGAGACGGTGGCGCTGCGCCACCGCGAGCGCTGGGTACAGCAGTTCGCGCCCGCTCGCCCGTCTCGCCGTGACAAGGCGCCACCGCGGATCAAGCCGGGCGGCACCTATGTCATCACCGGTGGCCTGGGCGAAATCGGACTGGCGCTCGGACAGCACCTCGCCGCTACCGCCAAGACGCAGATCGGACTCGTCGCGCGGAAGTCATTGCCGCCACGCGAGCTTTGGCCTGCAATGCTCACGGATCGCACCCGCGATGCTCGCGACGTGCGGTGCGTGCGCCAGATCCTGGCGATGGAACAGTCGGGCAGCCGCGTCCTCCTCGTCACCGCCGACGTTGCCGACCGCCGTGCCATGCAAAAGGCGATCCGCGACGTACGTGCTGCCTTCGGTCCGATCCACGGCGTCTTTCACGCAGCCGGAATCCTCGACGACGGGCTCATTCAGCTGAAGGACGCCACGGGCGCCGCGCGTGTGCTGGCGCCCAAGGTACACGGCACGCTTTCGCTGCACGCCGCACTCGCCAAGGAAACGCCCGACTTCGTCATGCTGTTCTCGTCGGTCAGCGCATCGCTCGGTGCCGCGGGACAGGTCGATTATGCCGGCGCAACCGCGTTTCTCGATGCCTTTGCCCAGTCCGAGGCGCTCAAGGATAGTGGTACCGTCGTCGCGGTCGACTGGTCGCAATGGCAGGATATCGGCATGGCCGCGGCGCTCGCGCGTGGCGGGCTGTCGATCGATGTCATCGGCGACGATGCCGGCACGGCGTCTGATTACCCGCTACTCGACACGCGCCTTAGCAGCCCCCGCGAATATCGGTTTGCGACCCGGTTCAACGCCAGGCGCCATTGGCTGCTCGACGAACACCGCGTCCTCGGCGACGGCAAGGCACTGATCCCCGGCACAGGGTTTATCGAGATCATTCGCGCTGCGGCGGATACGATCCCGCGCACCAACAGCGGCGCGCCGGGCATACAGGACGTCCTCTTCCTGGAACCGTTTTTCGTCGAGGACGACGCCGACCGCGACCTCCACCTTCATTTCAGTCGTGGCGCCGACGATATGTGGCAGTTCGAGCTGACCAGCCAGTCATTGGCTGGCGCCACGGTCGCGCATGTTCGCGGGCATCTGAGCCACGCGGCTTTTGCAGATCCAGACCGGCTGCCGATCGCCGCGATCCGCGCGCGGTGTCGCGGGCGGGCGGCGATCGTGCCGTCCGCGCACATGAAGTTCGGTCCGCGCTGGGCAAACGTGGCCGAGATCGCTGTCGGCCAGAGCGAAGCCCTGCTGACGCTCGCCCTGCCCCCTGCTTTTGCGGCGGACCTCGATACGCCCGGCATCCACCCGGCGCTGCTCGATCTCGCGACCGCAGGCGCGCAGATGATATGCCTCGGTCTCGACCCGGCACGCGATTTCTTCGTTCCGGCCTCCTATGCACAGATCCGCCTATACAGCCCGATGACCGCGACGATGGTCAGCCATGTTCGGCTGCTGCCAGAGGCCTCCGGCGCAGACGTTGCGTGCTACGACGTGACGATCAGCGACGTCCACGGCCTCGTCATCGCGGACATACGCGAGTTCACGATGGTCCGAGTGCAGGGGCGGACCATGGCTGCACCGGAACCGGCAGTGCCCCTGGCGCGGGCACCAACGTGTCGTGGAAACTCGCCGACCCGCGCTTCCACGCACTCTACTGGCATCCGCACGGACGAGGGGATGGCCGTGATCGACTGCCTGCTGGCGCAGTCGCTGGGCCCGCAGATCGTCGTCGCGCCGCAGGACTTCGTCGCATCGCTGGCGGCCGCGCGGACGCCGTCGGCGGTTTCGCGCGGCGCGGCCCGCGACGGCGGTGGAGCGGGTGATGACGATCCCGGTCGGACGGCAATGACGAAGACCGAAGGCCTGATCGCGGACATGTGGCGCGATATGCTCGGGGTCGACCGGCTGAGCCCGGCGGATAATTTCTTCGATCTGGGCGGGCATTCGCTGCTTGCGGTTCAGTTCATCAACAAGCTGCGCAAGCGGCTCGGCGTTCCGGTCCCAGTTACCGCGCTGATCGAGACGCCGACGCTGGGTGCGCTCGCGGCGCGGTTCGAACCGGCAGCCTCACCCGGCCTGACAGACGATGAGGGATCGGCCGCGCGACCCGCTGGCCTGGGCCGGGACGCGGTGATGATTGCCGGCGGCGGGCGGGCGACACCCTTATTCCTGGTCCATGACGGGCTCGGCGAGATCCTGCTATATCGAACGCTCGCCACCAGGATCGGCGATGAGAGACCGATATACGGGCTTCAGCCCGAGGTGCGCGCCGACGGGAGCTTCATCCATACCGCTATCGCCACGATGGCGGCCGCGCATATCGTCAAGATCCGGCAGGTCCAGCCCAAGGGCCCCTATCTGCTCGCCGGCCTGTGCGCCGGCGGCGTCATCGCGTTCGAGATGGCCCGCCAGCTCGAGGATCTCGGCGAAGCGGTCTGGTATGTCGGGATCATCGATGCCGCCGATGTCGAGGCGCGCGAGCGGCCCTTCTTCGTGGCGCGGTTGCGCTTGAAGCGGTTCGCCGCGCTGTTGACCGTGTCCCGTCTTTCCGATTTGGCAACGGTCAGCCGTGAGATCACGGCCAAGGCCTGGCGATTCCTGCGCTACGAGCATGAGGATTGGCGCCACCGTCGGCGCATGCAGCGCCAGGTGAACGATCTTCGTGCCCCCCCGGGTCATTCGACCGCCGCGATTGCGGAGGGAACGCCGCGGATCACCTTCCTCGACCTGTACAAGATCGCGCACCGCCAGCACCGCCCGCACGGGTTGCTGCATAACGCGCACGTCGTCCTGTACCGTGCCCAGGCCGGGACCGGGGCTCCCGACGACATGCCCTTCTCCGAGCAGTTCAGCGACTGCGCGCTCGGCTGGGGCGCGCGGGTCGCGGATGGCGTGGAGATACTGACGGTGCCGGGCGGCCATGTCAGCGCGCTGCAGGAACCCAACGTCGCCACGCTGGCAGAGGCGATCCGCGAAGGACTCTATACCGGCTTGTCACGCGGGCGGTCGCATTCGATCACCGCGCCCTCCCCCGCGGTGGCCGAGAGTGACGACCGCCCCTCCCGCGCATTGGCGGAAATGGTGGAATCGTGAAGGCGGAGGTCGGCGGACTGGCGTCACAGGCGACCGATCTCGTGGTCGTGATCGTCAATTATCGCACCGGCAAGCTGGTCATCGACTGCCTTGCTAGCCTCGCACCGGAGATCGCCGCGCACCCGGGCGTACACGTGCTGATCGTCGACAATGCGTCGAACGACGGCTCCGACCTGCTGCTGCAAGACGCACTACGGGACAGAGGCTGGGACGACTGGGCACGCCTCCACCGATCGGACGTGAACGGCGGTTTTGCCTATGCCAACAACATCGCCATCGCGCAGATCCTCGCGTCATGCAGCTCCGCACTATCACGAAGTCGCGCGCTGATATGGATGCTTAACCCCGACACGCTCGTACGGCCCGGCGCGGTCGGGCACATCCTGCGCTTCATGCAGGCCCATCCCCATGCCGGCGCGATCGGGACCGCTATCGAGGACGCGTCGGGAGACTTGTGGCCCTATGCCTTCCGCTTCCATTCGCTCGCCGGCGAGCTTGAAAACGCGCTGCGCAGCGGTATTGCGACCCGTCTGCTGCGGGACCGGTCCCTTGCCCAGAAAATGGCAAAGCATGCGACTCAAGTCGATTGGGTATCGGGCGCGAGCATGGTGCTGCGCGGGGCGGTGTTCGAAACCACCGGCATGTTCGACGAAGACTATTTCCTTTATTTCGAGGAAACCGATTTCTTCCACAGCGTCGCCCGCGCGGGTTGGGAGCGCTGGTATGTGCCGCAAGCGCGCGTGCAGCACATATCGGGACAAAGTACCGGACTGACCGCGCACGACGCCGCACGACGCCGCGTTCCGGCCTATTGGCACCATTCCCGCCGCCGGTACCTGGTCAAGAATCACGGGCGCGCCTATGCGGTCGTCACGGACCTCATCACGCTCCTCGGCATCGCGATCTGGCGCCTGCGCTGCGTGATACGACGCCGCCCGCACGGTGCGTCCCCCCATTTCGTCCGGGACTTTCTACGCTACTCCGCGATGGCGCATCTCGACATTCGCGCAAACGCCGCCTTGGCCTCCGCGACGACCACCGGTCCGTGTCCGCTGGCCGCAAATCCCGTGGCCCGCTCGATCTGATCCAACACGGGGCAGCGGTGTCTCGAAGCCGCTAGACTCCACGCTGGAACGGCACGGTCACGATCGTGAGGAACAGGATCCGTACGTCGAAGGCAAGCGACCAGCGTTCGCAGTAATAAAGGTCATGCTCCAAACGGCGGATCAGCTTCTCGCACGTGTCCGTCTCTCCACGCAGCCCGCAGACTTGCGCCCAACCGGTGATGCCCGGTTTGACCCGGTGCCGGGCATGATAGTCGTGCGTCACCTCGCCAAAGCGCACCCCGCCCGCCCGTGTCGAGGCGGCATGCGGGCGCGGACCGACGATCGACATTTCGCCGAGCACGACGTTGACGAGTTGGGGCAGCTCATCGAGGCTCCATCGCCGCAGAAACGCGCCGACACGGGTAACGCGCGGATCACCACGCCGCGCCTGTTCGAGCGTCGTGTGGTTGCACGCCCGGACGTGCATGCTGCGAAATTTCCAGATGCGGAAGCTCCTGCAATTATACCCCTCACGGTCCTGCCGGAAAAAGACGGGCCCGCGCGTCTCGATCCAGATCGCGGCCGCGATGCCGAGCAGCAACGGCGCGAGGATCACCAGCAGACCCGTGGCAACCACGCGATCCGCCACGCTTTTGGTCGCCGCGGCCAGTCCGGTCAGCGGCGGGTCCGCCACCGTTTCCAACGGCAGATTGCCGAGAAACACGGTCCGGCTGCGCGGCGCAGGATCAAGCCTGGAGACGAGGCGGACGCGCACGGGTGTCTGCGCCAGCAGGTCGAGGACGGTCGCGATCCGTTCCGGCGCAACCTCGGACAGGATCACGATCACCTGGTCGAGCTGGCCGCGCCTGATCGCGGCGATCAGCTCGGACATTCCCCCCGCACCGGCGTGATCATCCAAGCCGCTGCGCGTCGTGTCGAGATCGGCATATTGCCCGCAGATCGAAACGGTCAGCCATGGATGTTTTTCCAGATGCTCGGTTATTCGCCGGGTACTGGCGGTCGTGCCGACGACCGCGCTGCGCAGATCGAACGCACCTTGACCCCGCGTCCACCGCGCGAGCGCAACGCCGGCGAACCGCATTACCGGGACGGCGATTCCCCCCAGCATCGCGAACTGCATCGCCCAGCGCGACGGGACGTCGATCGACGCCCGCAGAAGGAAGCCAATGATCGCAACGAACATGATGACCGACGACCAGATGATCGCCGACCGGATTGCGGCCGTGTAAGAAAAGCGATCCTCCGGCCCGAGGCCGCCCAAGCCATGGACCACGACGACATGGAGCATGGTGATGACCAGCGTGGACCGGATAAGGGCCTCTGCCAGGGGAGGCGCGATTGCCCCGTACAGCGAGGTCGCCGCCCACCACGCGGCGGCGAGAAGCCCCAGGACTTCGAGCCCGATCGCCACGATATCGGCGACCGCGCCGGGCACCCTTCTGGACAGCGCCCATCGCGGTCGCGATTGCCTCGCGGCCGTAGTGCGGCCGGTCGACCAGACGCCCTGCACGTCCCCGAGGCTGGGCTGCCGGAGCGCGGTGTTCGGGAAAAAATGTCGCATCTGCCGAATGATGCCAGCGATCCGGGCAAACGATTATCGCCCCAAATCAGCGCGGGAACACCGTACTGCAAAATACGGATATCCAATATGAACCCACATTGACATATAATCCGAGGCCAATACGAGGGGGGTAGATTATGGATCCAGTTGATCCCGAGGGGGTCAGTTCCTTGACCGCTCGAGAACTTCATATCCTTCGCCTTACCGCCGCGGGTTTTTCGGCCAAGGAGATCGCCAAGCAGTTGCGAATAGCACCGCGAACCGTCGAGCGACATATCGATCACGTCCGTCTCAAGACCCGGACCCGCAACCGTTCGCACATGGTCGCCTTCGCAGTGCGAAACGGATGCGTCTAGCACTGTCGGGGTCGCGGACTACACGGCGGACTTGTACGTTACGCACAGCCCGTTCAGCGAATTAACGATACATTAATTAAATAAATCAAGGTATGGTTTTGGCAATAGGGGTATGTGACTGATTATACTTATTAAATCATGATCAATTATTGCTGATTCTTGACCTAAAGGCATATCCAAACACGCCGCGGCGGGGGATCCCGCAATTTTTCAGTTACACCGTAGCGATAAATTGGGGGACGATATGCAATATGCATCAGCAATTTCACACCTGACCGCGCGTGAAGCGGAAGTGCTCCGCCTCGTTGCTCTGGGCCGCTCCGCCAAGGAAGTCGCCGTTGAGCTCAGCATCGCGCCATGCACCGTAGAGCGGCATATAGAAAATGTCCGGCTCAAGACGCGGACCCGGAACAGGGCCCATATGATCGCAGTCGTGATGCGCGATGGCTGGCTGGACGGCGTGCTGAGCTACAGCGCCCCGGTCAAGACGGCGGTCATGTAATCCGACATCAGCCCCGACGGTTCACCATCACCAACGACGAACGTCGCCGCACCGTTCCGGCCGACGATGAATGCGGCTGCGCCACGCAAGCTTAGACGGCGTAGCAGGCATGATGAAGCGTCCGTAACAAGGATTGTGACCGGCCTCACGGGTGGGCTTTCGCCGCGCGGGTCACCTGCATCGAGGGAGAGGCGACAGCACTAACCGAAGCTCGCATTCTGACAGTTGCTCCCGACCGCAGTGCACGACGTCCCGATCCGCTCGGCCTCAGTGCATCGTCGCCATGAACGGATACCAGTCGCGCCAATGGCCCTTGAGCGCATCCCCCTCGATCCTCTTGAACTCGATCCGGTAGTAATGAACTGGCGCGATGCCCGTGTTGCGAAAGGCCAGTACTGCCCCGGCATCGAGCGTGATGCAGCGCGGCATCGACAATCCGGTCGGCGGCTGCGAACGACCCGCATCGCCTCCCACCACAGCATCGAGCGCATCGAACGCCCGCGTCGTATCAACCGCGAGTATCGCTGGAAAGCGGGTAGCCCTCGCAGAACCGCTGCGACCGGCCGGTACCGTTACTTCGGACAGACGGATTGCCGCGTCTTCAAACAGCGTCCGGTCCCGTGCAACGCCACGACCGGACCACCCCACGCTCGGCGAATCCTCGTCGGTCCGCTTGAACTCGATCCGAAAAAAATGTTGCGGCGT
This sequence comes from Sphingomonas aurantiaca, assembly GCF_003050705.1. Classification (GTDB taxonomy): domain Bacteria; phylum Pseudomonadota; class Alphaproteobacteria; order Sphingomonadales; family Sphingomonadaceae; genus Sphingomonas; species Sphingomonas aurantiaca. The sequence continues at coordinate 306,194 of NZ_QAOG01000006.1, forward strand.
GGTGCCCTGATTGACTGGCCGGTGCGGCGCCTGCGGATCCGCCGCGGTGCATTCGAGCGCCGGCGTGCCTTTCGGCGGCGGCGCGCTGTGCCAATGTTCGCCGTTCCGGCCACCCCCCGGTTCGAGATACTGCTCGCGCGGCCCGAGTCCTCCGAGGCTGGTCCGTCCAGACGATCGCGCGAAAACCGACGGGTACGGGTGGCCATGCATCTGCATCGGGTAGCCCGGCGGATTTGCGACCTCCAGCAGCATGATGTGGTCATCCGCATACCGCACGCGATGGACCATGGGGGCCGCGATTTCGGCGTCGTAGCGGGACGAAAACTCATAGCTTGCGCGATTGGACGGAGCGCGCTGTGCGGCGCCCCCGCTTGTCGCAACGATTAAGAGCCACACTATGCGCGCAAGCCTCATGCCACGTCCCCAGCGTTGCGGCATCCATACCATGTGTCAGGCCATCGCGCTCGACTGAAAATGGCCGCATCCACTGCGGCACGGCAGACCCGTGCGTATGCGCAGACCGAACTCAACCATTTCGCTTCAGGCCTGATTCGCACGGATGGCCAGACGCATCCCCCAACCGCGGGCGTTGCCCGGATCGCCGGCCGGTTATCCACCGATATCAACGCGTATCCGAAAATGTAGGTGATCGAATAAGCAATTGAATTGCGCATTGTTGCCCGAAGCCGGTAGCAAGGCCGCAAAGGTACGGATCACGATCGCGTACCATCCGGGGAGAGTAAGATGTCGGCAGGGTTTTCCACGTTAACGATCGCGCTGCTGCTGCAGTCGGCGGCGACGCCGGTAGCCCCGCCCACCGCCCCCGTGTCGGCGGTCGCGCATCCCGAAATCTGGCCGACCGCCAACGCGCGCCCCTTGCGCGATCCGAAGGTCGAGGCGCGGATCGATGCGCTCCTGAAACGCATGTCGGTCGCGGACAAGATCGGCCAGCTGATCCAGGTCGACATCGCCAGCATCGAGCCGTCCGACCTGCGCACCTACAAGCTCGGCTCGATCCTCAACGGCGGCAATGCGGGCCCTGGCGGCAACGATCTCGCCCCGCCGATCGAGTGGCTCAAACTCGCCGACCAGTTCTATGACGCGTCGATGGCACGCAGCGACGGCCGCCCGGCGATCCCGGTGATCTGGGGCACCGACGCCGTCCACGGCAACAACAACATCCCCGGTGCGACTCTCTTCCCGCACAATATCGGCCTCGGCGCCGCGCGCGATCGCGACCTGATGCGCGAGATCGGCCACGTCACCGCGATCGAGACCGCCGCCGCCGGCATCGACTGGACGTTCGCGCCGACGCTCGCGGTCGTCCGCGACGATCGCTGGGGCCGCACCTATGAGAGCTATTCCGAAGAGCCGCAGATCCAGGCCGACTATGCCGGCGCGGTGATCGAAGGCGTCCAGGGCAAGGTCGGCACGAAGGACTTCCTCGCCCCCGACCACGTGATCGCGACGACCAAGCACTTCCTCGGCGACGGCGGCACCGGCGGCCGCGACCAAGGCGACGCGCGCATCCCCGAAACGACGCTGCGCGACATCCATCTCGGCGGCTATCCCGCGGCGATCGAGGCGGGCACACAATCGGTGATGGCCAGCTTCTCCAGCTGGAACGGCGCGAAGATGCACGGCAACAAGAGCCTGCTGACCGGCGTGCTCAAGGACCGCCTCCACTTCGACGGCTTCGTCGTCGGCGACTGGAACGGCCACGGTCAGGTCGACGGCTGCTCGAACGAGAGCTGCGCCGCGGCGATCAACGCCGGGCTCGACATGTTCATGTATTCGGGCAGCGGCTGGAAGACGCTCTACGCCAACACGCTGAAACAGGCGCAGTCGGGCGAGATCCCCGCCGCGCGCCTCGACGACGCGGTCCGCCGTATCCTGCGCGTGAAGATCCGTGCGGGCACGTTCGATCGCGGTCGCCCGTCGTCGCGTGCGCTCGCGGGCAAGATGACCCTGATCGGGGCCGCCGACCACCGCGCGATCGCTCGGCGCGCGGCACGCGAGTCGATGGTCCTGCTCAAGAACGAAGGCGGCCTGCTCCCGCTCAAACCCGCCGCGAACATCCTGGTCGCCGGCGGCGGCGCGGACAACATCCCGCAACAGGCCGGCGGCTGGTCGCTGACGTGGCAGGGCGGCGGCACCACCAATGCGGACTTCCCCAACGCGCAGACGATCTGGTCGGGGATCAGCACCGCGGTCAAAGATGCCGGCGGCACCGCGACGCTCTCGGCGGACGGCAGCTACGCCAAGAAGCCCGACGCGGCGATCGTCGTGTTCGGCGAACAGCCCTATGCGGAGTTCAAGGGTGACCGCCCGAACCTCGAATACAGCCCCGACGACAAGGCCGACCTCGACCTGTTGCGCAAGCTGAAGGCCGCAGGCGTCCCCGTCGTCGCGGTATTCCTGTCCGGCCGCCCGCTCTGGGTTAACGCCGAACTCAACGCCTCCGATGCGTTCGTCGCGGCGTTCCTGCCGGGCAGCGAGGGCGGCGGCGTCGCCGATGTGCTGTTCCGCAAGAAAGACGGCAGCGTCGCCAACGACTTCCGCGGCAAGCTGAGCTTCTCCTGGCCGAAGCGCCCCGACCAGTACGTCCTCAACCGCACCGACCCCGGCTACGACCCGCTGTTCGCGTTCGGCTATGGCCTCAGCTACGCCAAGCCGGGCACGGTCCCCAAGCTCGACGAGGCGCGTCCCGCCGGCATGGCCGCGTCGTTCAACGGAACGGTCTTCGGCAAGGGCCGCGTTCCCGAGGGTTGGTCGCTGACCCTGGTCGAGCAGGGCCAGTCGAAGGTTCGCCTGCTCGGTGTCAACGCAACGACCGCGACCAGGCGCCTCGCCGCCTCCGCCGTCGATCGTCGCCGCCAGGAGGACGCACGCGCGTTCGTCTGGGCGGGCGGTCCTGCGGACACGCGGATCGAGGCGTCGGGCCCGCTCGACCTGACACGCGAGAGCAACGGCGAACTGAGCCTGGTCGTCGACGTCCGCGTCGACCGTCCCGCCACCGCGCCGGTCGCGCTCGGTATGGTCAGCACCGACGGCAAGGCGGTCACTGTCCCGATCACCAGGATGCTCGCTACGGCCAAGGTCGGCGACTGGCAGCAGGTGATCGTCCCGCTGCAATGCTTCGCCAAGCGCGGCATCGACATGGCGCACGTCACCGCGCCGTTCCTGATCGCCACGGACGGCACGCTCGGCGTGTCGATCTCCGACGTGAAGATCGATTCCGCACCCGTATCGATTACCAAATGCGGCGACTGACCCCGCGGCTGCTAGGTATGGCGGCGGTCGCGCTGACGACCTCCGCCACGCAAGCCCCGCCCGCCCCGATCCGCATCGACCAGGTCGGGTTCGAGACGCGCGGTCCCAAGATCGCGGTCCTGCCATCCATGCAGGCGAGCCCGCTTGCGTGGACGCTCACCGATGCGCGCGGCGCCGTCGTCGCGTCGGGCCGGACGATCCCGGCAGGACCGGACTCCGCCTCAGGCGAAAGCGTCCACCGGATCGACTTCGGCGCATTCCGGATGCCCGGTACCGGCTATCACCTCCATGTCGGAGCGACCGCCAGCCACGCCTTCGCGATCGCCGACCGACCGTTCGCGCCGCTCGCGACCGCGGCGATGGCCTTCTTCTATCAACAGCGCAGCGGCGTACCGATCCTCCCCGCCTTCCTCGAACGCGAGGACCTTGCGCGCCCCGCCGGCCACGCCCCCGACATCGCCACCTGTTTCGCCGGGCGCGATCAGAAGGGCGTCCAGTGGCCCGGATGCCCGTACCGGATCGACGCGACCGGCGGCTGGTACGACGCGGGCGACCACGGCAAATACGTCGTCAACGGTGGCGTCTCGACTTGGACCCTGCTCGATCTCCACGAACGGCTTGCCGCGCTCGGTGACGCAAACGCGTTCGCCGACGGCCGCCTCGCGCTGCCCGAACACGCCAACCATGTCGACGACCTGCTCGACGAAGCGCGCATCGAAGTCGCGTTCCTCCTGTCGATGCAGATCCCCGAGGGCACGCGGCTCGCTGTCGCGCCCGATGCCGGCGTCGCAGGCAAGGCGATCACGCGGTTCGAGACGATCGACGCAAGCGGCCTCGTCCATACCAAGATCGCGGACGAGCACTGGACGACGATTCCGACTGCACCCGCCGACGATCGCCAGACCCGATTCCTTTACCCGCCGTCGACTGCGGCGACGCTCAACATGGCCGGCGTCGCCGCGCAGTGCGCGCGAATCTGGCGGACGATCGACCCCGCCTTCGCCACCCGCTGCCTCACCGCGGCACACCGCGGGTGGGCCGCTGCGCTCCGGTACCCCGCGCTGCTCACCAGTTCGGATTTCACCGGCAGCGGCGGCTATGGCGACCCGGACGTCCGCGACGAATTCACCTTCGCGGCGGCCCAGCTCTACGCGACCACGCGCGAGCCATCGTTCCTCGATCGCCTGCGCGACGACCGCCTCTTCACCGATCCAGGCACGGAGATAAGCTGGGGCTCGTTAAGGCTGGCCGGCGCGCTGACGCTGGCGACGCTGCCGGGCGGCATGCTGCCTGCCGACGATCGCGCCATGCTGCGCACCCGCATCGCTGCGCTCGCTGACGGCTTCGTCGCGGAGGGCAAACGCAGCGGCTACGGTATTCCGTTCGCCGGGACGAACTATCCCTGGGGCTCGAGCAGTTCGATCCTCAACCGGGCGATCGTACTCGGCGTCGCGTGGCAGATCGACCGCAAACCCGCCTATCGTGACGCCGTGGTGGCCAGCGTCGACTATATCGTCGGCCGCAACCCGCTCGACCGGTCCTACGTCACCGGCATCGGTACGCGTCCGATGCAGTACCCACACCACCGTTTCTGGGCTGCCGCGGCGGACCCGCGCTATCCCGCACCGCCGACCGGCGTCCTGTCCGGCGGCCCCAACTCCGCCGCCGCGCGCGAACTTGGGCCGATGAAGGGGTGTGCGCCGCAAACCTGCTGGATCGACGACTACCGCGCCTTCACGGTCAACGAGGTCGCGATCAACTGGAACGCCCCCCTGGTCTGGACGGCCGCGTTCCTAGACGCGACCCGCGCGCGCTAGAGCCGCTCCAGGGTCCGCGCGAGATACCCGCGGATCGAGTCGGTCCGTTCCGGCGACGGTTCGCCGAGCACGCCGCGCATCGCCTCCGGCAGATGCGCGGCTGCAGCCTTGGCCTCGTCACCGAAGACATATTGATCGAACCACCCCCGCACCGCCGCGCGCTCGCCCTCAGGCAAATCGCGGATCGCCAGGATCGCGTGGATCAGCGCGGGGAACGGCGATGCCGCACCTCCCTGCCCCCACCAGTAATTGACCAGCACGTTGAACCGCCCGAGCGCCTTGACGTCATGCCACCACATCGACGGGATGAAGATCGCGTCGCCCGGCTCCAGCACCGTCACCTGCATCTGCGCGCGCGCGTCCGCAAACCGGGGGTAGCGATCGAGATCGGGTGCTTCGAGATCGACGAGGCTGACCGGCTGGCCGGCGATCGTCACATCGAGCGGACCGACATAGAGATTGGGCCCCTGCTCAGGTGGAAACAGGCAGAACCGCCGCCGCCCCGCGACTACGACCGCGACGTTGCTCGACACGTCGTAATGCGTCGAGACGCGGCTCTCGTTGCCAAGCCATACGCGCGGCACCGCTTCGGGCGTAGGTAGCGGCAGGACGTTGGTCTCGGCCCACCCCGGCAGGAATTCACCCGCCGCGGCCGCCCCGGCATAGATCGCAGGCGCACCCGGCACACCCTGCAACGCGATCAACTGGTCGACCAACGTCGGGATCGGGGCCTTGGCGCGCTCGAAATTGAAGCCGCTCAGATCGTCATTGTAGAAGAAACGGCCGCCAACGTCGCGCTGTGCGACCATCACGTCGGCAGAGCGCCCGCCGTCGAACGACACGATATGCTCGCCGATCGCGCGGTCGGAACTTTGCGCGGCACGCACCGCGGGCCAGTGCGCGGCCAATCCGCGCATGACCACGGGCCGGTAACCATGCGCGATTTCGGCTTCGAACCGCGCCGCATCGATCGCGCCGGTCTCGGCGACGGCGAGGCCGGGGATGTCACTCATAGCGTGCGTGTAATCCCCGGCCTTCGGCCCTGCCAGACCTTAAAAGGTCATGCGTGCCGACAGCGTGTACGATCGGTCGTTCTTGAAGAAGCTGCGCGGCGCTTCGAGCCCCGCGCCGTTCAGCAGGAAGTTGGTCTTGGTCGTCTCGTCCAGCAGGTTCGATGCGGTCACGCCGAGCTTGAAATGCTCGTTCACCGTCACGAACGCCGAGGCGTCGAGCTGGCCGGTTGGCAGTGCATAGACCGGCAGGAACGGGAAGCAGCAATCGCGGTTCGTCAGCAGGAATTTCGAGCGCCAGCTATACGCGACACGTGCATAGAACGGACCCTTGTCGTAGAAACCGGCGACGTTAACCGTATGCTTCGACAGCCCCTGCAACGGCAAGTTGTCATAGAGACCGGCGACATCCTGCGGTGGGCGGCTACCGTCCGCGGCGCCATTGGCAGGCACCGGGTTGGGGATCTTGCCGGCCTTCACATAGGTGTAGTTCGCCTGCAGCCCTAGGCCACCGAGTGCGCCGGGCAGGAAGTCGAAAGTCTGCTGGTACGCGATTTCCGCACCCTTGATCCGCGACTTGCCGTTGACATTGGCGGGGCCGCTGACCTGCACGTCGAACGTCTGGCCATTGTTGGTCAGCGTGCGCGTGTAGCCGAGATTGTCGACGATGATGTTCGACAGCGTCTTGTGGAACAGAGTCGCGGTCAGCGAGCCAACCTTCGAGAAATACCACTCGCTGGTAAGGTCGAACTGGAGTGCCTCGACGGGACGCAGGAATGGGTTCCGGGACTGCGCGGCGAACTGGAAGTTGCCGGCCGTGTTGCCACCCGACGTGCCGACGCCGACATAGTTGCGCAGATCGCCGAAGTTCGGTCGCGAGATCGCCTTCGATCCGGCCGCACGGAACAGCAAGGTCGGGGTGACCTGAAGCTTCACGTTCGCGCTCGGCAACCAGAAGTTGAACTTCTGCTTGGCGATGTCTGGTGTCGACGATCCATTGGCATAAGCGAGGATCGCGGCTTGCTGGGCAGCCGGCACGGTGCAGATCGCGTTGATCGAACCCGATGTCGGCGGCACGTCGCGCTGCGATTGACAGAACCCGGCCAGCGTCGCCGGATAGGCGCCGCCATTGGGATTGGCGGGCAGATTGTTCGGATCGAAGATCGTGTTCTGCTGCGGGAAGGTGATCGCACCGTCCGAGCTGTCCTTGGTCCGTACGAAGCGCAGGCCGATATTGCCGGTCAGGCTCATGCCGTTGCCGAAATCCTCGACGCCGAAATCGGCCCGGGCATAGGCCGCCATGGTTTGCTCGCGGTTACGATACAACTCGCTCGGCAGGTATGCGCCGTCGATCAACGCGCTGCCATCCGACGTCTTGCGGTCCTCGGCTGGCGTATAGGTACCGCCCCCAAGCGTCGTGATCTTGCGCAACAAATCGGTGAACGCATCATGATCGCGCAGGATGTCGTCGGCGACGAACGTCGCGCTCGGCGGCGTGTTGGTCTTCCCGCGGAAGAAGTTGGTGAAATTATGCAAGCTTTGCTCGTCCTGAGCGAGCGCCGCATAGGTCACTGGGCCCTTGGCCGACCACGTCTCGGACAGATAGCCCCAGTTGTTGTAGTCGACCGACTTCACCAGCTGCTTGCGATCGGCATAGCGACCACCAACCCGCACGTTGCGCAGGAACGCGGTGTCGCTGACATCGAACTGCGCATCGCCGCGGAACGCCCACTCGTGACCCTTGTTGTCCTGACGGCCATTGAACGCGTCGCGGAAATAGATCGAGTTCGGGTTGGCGAAATAGCTTGTGGTTTCGAACCCAGGCGTGATCGACGTGATCTGCGGAACGCTGCCGCGCAGATCGATCGCGGTCTGGCTGAACGTCGCGGTATCGAGAATGTCGTCGCGAACCTTCACCTTCGACGTGGCGTATTGCCCGTCAAAGTTCAGGTGGAGGCGATCGATCGGCTCGAACTTGATGTTGAGCGACTGATCCTGCGAGATCGACTTCGAGAGGAAGTGCCGGTTGGATTCGGTCGTAAACACACCGTTTGGCGAAAACTGCGACAGCACGCCATAGCCGTTCGGGCCGTTGCCCTGCACCGCGCCGCTGCGCTTGCCCAGAGTCCCACTCGTGAAGACGCCGTTGTCGTCGTACGTAAAGTCCGATCCGCCGACCGGGAACACCGTGTTGGCATCGCCGTAATAGACGTTCGGCTCGACGGTGTGCTCAAGCCAGTCGTCGGTCGACTCGGCGCGAACGAACTGCGCAGTGATGAGCAGGTTGCCCGACGCGGTCTCGTACTGCGCGGCGCCCGAATAGCCGATGCGCGTGCGATCGAAATCCTGCGTCCGCGAGCCTGCGCCCAGCGGTGCGTACACCACGTTGCGACCCGCGGGCAGCGGGAAGGTATCGAACAGCGTCGACTGATACGGCGTACCCGCGTTCAGCACGCGACCTTCGCCGGCATCCTGGACGCCGTTGCCGTTCTTGTCGTCGTTGTAGCGCGGCAGCATCGACGAGATGAACACCGAGTCAGACCGGCTGTACAGCTTCTGATAGGTGCCGCTCGCCAGAATACCGAACCGGCCTGCGCTGCCGAGATCGAACTGCTTGGAGACGAGCCCGACGAACTGCGGCGCGCCGCGCTTCTCCAGATCGCCGAGGTTCATGCCCGCCGAGAGGAACAACAAGTCCTTCTTTGAATCGAATGGCTTGCGCGTGTTGATGTTGACGGTGCCGGCGATACCGCCCTCGACCAGATCTGCGGTGAGGTTCTTGAAGACCTCGACCGAGCCGACGATCTCCGCCGGAATGTCGTTGAAGCCGATCTCGCGGCCGCCGCCAGCGGCAAACGCGTCGCGGCCATTGAACTCGCCACGGACATAGCTGAGGCCGCGGATCACGACGCCTGAGCCCTGCGCCGAGTAATGCGCGGAGTCGCTTGGGGCGGCGAAGCGGCTGATCGACACGCCCGGCACGCGCTGCAGCGCTTCGTTGACCGAGCGGTCGGGCAGCGCGCCGATGTCTTCGGCCGTGATCGCGTCGACGACGGTATCGGAGTTACGCTTGATGTTCTGCGCGTTGGCGAGGCTCTGACGGATGCCCGTAACGACGATCTCGCCGCGCTCGGTGTCCGGGGTGGGGTTGCCGGCATCCTGCGCCGCGCCCGACGTGCCGGTCGTGTTGCTCGCTGAACCGGGCGCCGTGCCCGCGGTCGCCGAGTCCAGGCTGGCAGAGCCAGACGTCGTGCTGGCGACGCCAGAGCCTGCCGGCGCCGGAACGGCCTGTGGATCGGACGGGCCAGAATCGGCGACCTGCGCGAAGGCGGACGGCGCCATCACGGCGATCGCGATTATCGAAACGCTCGCGCCAAACAGACGCGTCGCGCGGGCGATCGCCCGCGATGATGCAACACCAGCCATGATACTTCCCCAAACATCCTCAGCACGATCGCCGCTGCTCATCGAGCAGACGGTCTTGTCGCGCTTCCCCAGATCGACGAACGTCCATCGCCCGTCTTGCCAAGATGTTAGGCAGCAATATTTCGGATCACAAGTTGAATAAGACAATTTGAAATACAGATATGTCGGACACGTCCGATGTGTTGCCAAAGTGTAACAGGTTCGGAACGGCCCTAACGATAAGGGGCTGTGCAAAGCGGTGTGGCGCGAGGATGGAGGGCCAATGGATATGCGCAAAACGCGGGTCGTCGTGGTGGGCGGCGGGACGGCTGGGTGGATGACGGCCGCGGCGCTTGTGCGGCTGTTGCCGGTCGCGTGCTCGGTCCATCTGGTCGAGTCGGCGGAGATCGGGATCGTCGGGGTCGGTGAGGCAACGCTGCCGCACATCCGTGCCTTCGTCGAACGCCTGGGCCTGGACGAGGCCGATTTCATGCGCGCCACGCATGCGACCTTCAAGCTCGGGATCGACTTCCGCGATTTCGGCGCGATCGGCGACAGCTACATTCACCCGTTCGGCAGTTTCGGCCGACCGCTCGACGATGTCGGCTTCCACCATTACTGGCTCCGCCTTGCCGCGGCAGGCCGCGCCGGGCCGATCGGCGACTATTCGGTCGCGGTCGCCGCCGCCAAGCGCCACCGCTTCGCCATCCCGGATGGCGCGCCCGACGATCTGGCCGCGAGCTTCGGTTATGCCTATCAGTTCGATGCGACGTTGTTCGGCCCCTATCTCCGCCATTTTGCCGAAGCCCACGGCGCGCGCCGGACCGAAGCGCGGATCGTGTCGGTCGACCGGGATCCGCTGAACGGCGACGTCCGCGCGCTCCGCCTGGACTCGGGCGAAGCGGTCGAGGGCGACCTTTTCGTCGATTGTTCGGGGTTCCGCAGCCTGCTGCTCGGCGACGCGATGGCCGAACCCTGGGAAGACTGGTCGCGCTGGCTGCCCTGCGACCGCGCCGTCGCGATGCCCTGCACCTCGCCGGACGGGCCGATCGAGCCTTATACGCGCGCGACCGCGAAACCAGCCGGGTGGCAGTGGCGCATCCCGCTCCAGCACCGCGTTGGCAACGGCTATGTCTATTCGAGCGCGCATCTCTCGGACCAGGCCGCCGCCGATGCACTGGTCACCTCGGTCGAGGGCGCGCCGCTCGCCGATCCGCGAGTTCTCAAGTTCCGCGCCGGTCGCCGCCGCAACAGTTGGGTCGGCAACGTCGTCGCGATCGGCCTTGCGTCGGGGTTCCTCGAGCCGCTCGAATCGACGAGCATCTATCTCGCGCAGATGGCGATCACGCAACTGATCGAACTGTTCCCGCAGAATATACGCGCTGACGGTATCGCCACGGCCGACCGGACCGAATTCAACCGCATGGTCGACATGGAATATGACCGCATCCGCGATTTCCTGATCCTGCATTATCACGCGACGACCCGCGACGATTCGGACTTCTGGAACCATGTCCGGACGATGGAGGTTCCGGCTACGCTCGCCGACAAGATCGAGCTGTTCCGCCAAGCTGGACGCGTGACGCAGTATAGTGAGGGGCTGTTCCTCGAACCGAGCTGGATCGCGGTCTATCTCGGACAGGGCATCGTGCCGCAAGCCTGGGACCAGCGTGCCGACCGTCCGGGCCTAGACGGTCTCGATCGCGCGATCGCCAGCCTGCGCGATCACGTTGCCGCCACGGCAACCGCGATGCCCGACCATGGCACGTTCATCGCACGCCGCAACGCGACGATCGCCGCATGACCGCCCGCCCGCCTATCCGCAGCATCGCGGTGCTCGGTGCCGGGATCGTCGGCCTGTCCGCGGCGATCGCGTTCGCGCGCGTGCTGCCCGGGCTCGCGGTGACAGTGATCGAGACCCCGGACGATCCGGCCGCACTGACCGACCATCTGGCAGGCACACTGCCTTCGATCGCCGAATTTCATGACCGGATCGGCCTGCGCGAACGCGATCTGCTGGCGGCGGGGGCGACACACCGGCTAGGCACACGGCTGTCGGACTGGCGTGCCGACGGGGTGCCTTTGGTGCTGGCGCATGGCGAGCGCGGCGGTGCGATCGCGCCGGGTACGTTTCACCAGCATTGGCTGAACGCGCGCCGTGCCGGGAAGACCGCGGCGTTCGATGCGTTTTCGGTACCTGCGACGCTCGCTGCCGCGGACCGGTTCGTCCATCCGTCGGACGATCCGCGCTCGCCAATCTCGGGGTTTGGCTATGCGTGGCGGCTCGACCCGCCGCGCTACCGCGACCTCTTGCGAGCACTTGCCCGGCATATCGGGATCATCCCCGTTCCCGGCGTCTATGCCGGAGTGGAGCGCGGCAGCGACGGGCACGTTGCGACGCTCCTGCTCGCCGACGGTCGGTGCGTCGCAGCCGATCTGTACCTCGACTGTTCGGGCCCCGCCGCACCGTTGCGATCGGCGCTGGATACGCAGTGGGACGATTGGCGGCGCTGGCTGCCGGTCGATCGCCTGCTGCTCGGGGCCGCGCCGGCACGGGTCGCGACGCCAACCGATGACCGAATCGCGGTACCCGCAGGCTGGCGGTTCGTGCAACCGCTGCGCGACCGGACTCTCGTCGGGCTTGGCTACGCGGCCGATCAGACGTCCGATTCCAGCGCCCGCCGCGTATTGCCGGCCGGCGACACGGTCGTTCCGCTTGCACTGGGTGTCCGAGCCGAACCGTGGCGGCACAATGTCCTGGCACTGGGCGATGCCGCGGTCGTGCTCGATCCGCTGGCAGACGCCAATCTCCACCTCGCGCAGAGCGCTATTTTGCGCGCGATCGACCTGCTGCCGGGGCGGGACTGCGCGCCGACCGAACTTGCCGAATATAACCAGCGCAGCCACCGCCAGGCGGCGCGTGTCCGGGATTTCCAGGCGGCGCATTATCTCCCGACCGGACGAACGCGCGGGCCGTTCTGGAAAAGCATCGCGCGCCTGCCGCGGCCCGACAGCCTGGCGCACACGCTCGAGCAATTCGCGCATCGCGGGCGCCTACCATTCTACGAGGACGAGAGTTTCGACAAGGACGACTGGCACGGGCTGTTGCTGGGGCTCGGCATGATCCCCCGGATCGCCGATCCGATCGCGTCCGCCAGCCCGCCTGAGCTGATCGCAGCGACGCTCAAGCAGCTTGCCGACGCGACCGCGGCGCTGCCTGCGCGCCTGCCCCCCTACCCCGCCTATCTCGCACAACTGGAGCGTGGCCGATGACCGATGCGAACCCAGGCCCGATCCGCAAGGTCGTCATCGTCGGCGGCGGTACCGCGGGCTGGATGGCCGCGGCCGCCGCCGCGCGCTATCTCGACGACGGTCAGCGCCAGATCGTCCTGATCGAGTCCGATGCGATAGGCACGGTCGGCGTCGGCGAGGCGACGATCCCGCCAATCCTGGGGTTCAACGCGCTGATCGGCGTCGACGAACGCGAGTTCCTCCGCGCGACCGGCGCCACGTTCAAGCTCGGGATAGAATTCGTCGGATGGGACACCGGTGATGACCGGTACATGCACGCGTTTGGCGGGCATGGCCGCGATATCCAGGGCCTCGCCTTCCATCAGCTCTGGCTCAAGCTGCGCGATCGTCCGGGTATCGGCGGGATCGACGCCTATGCCCCCTCCGCCGTTGCCGCCTATCTGAACCGGTTCGGCCTGCCCACCGGGCCGCAGACCGCGCCGCTCGCCTACGCCTATCATTTCGACGCGGGGCTCTACGCCGCGTTCCTGCGCCGTCGCGCCGAGGCCGGCGGTGTCACCCGGATCGAAGGACGGATCACCCGCGTCGATCGCGATCCCGACACCGGCCATGTCCGCGCGGTGCGCCTCGACGACGGGAGATCGGTCGACGGCGACCTTTTCATCGACTGTTCGGGATTTCGCAGCCTGCTGCTCGGCGAGACGATGGGCGTACCGTTCGAGGACTGGTCGCACTGGCTGCCCTGCGACCGCGCAGTGGCGGTGCCGACCGAGCCAAGCGCGCCGTTGCTCCCCTATACACGCGCGACGGCGCGGACCGCCGGCTGGCAGTGGCGGATTCCGCTTCAGCATCGCACCGGCAACGGCCATGTCTATTCCAGCGCGCACATTTCGGACGACGAAGCGACCGCCGTGCTGCTGGCGAATCTCGATTCCAGGCCAACCGCCGAGCCGCGTCAGCTCCGCTTCAAGGCGGGGCGCCGGACCAGCATGTGGAAGGGCAACGTGGTCGCTCTCGGGCTTGCCGGCGGCTTCCTCGAGCCGCTCGAATCGACCAGCATCCATCTGATCCAGACCGGCATCTCGAAACTGTTCGCGCTGTTCCCCGACCGCGGTTTCTCCGCTGTCGAGCGCGACGAATATAACCGGCTGATGGGCGACGCCTATACCTCGGTGCGCGACTTCATCATCCTGCACTATCATGCCACCCGCCGCGACGGTTCCGCCTTCTGGCGGCATGTCCGGACGATGCCGATCCCCGACAGCCTGACGCGCAAGCTAGCGCTTTTTCGCGAAAAGGGGCGAGTGTTCCGCTACGACGACGAATTGTTCGGGATATCGAGCTGGGTGCAGGTGCTGCTCGGCCAGAACGTCATCCCGGTCGGCCATGATCCGATCGTCGATGCACTCGATGCGGACCGCGTCGCGGACGCGATCCGCCAGATCCGCGCCGCTACAATACGCGGCGCGCAGTCATTGCCCAACCATGCCGACTTTGTCGCCCACCACGGCCCGTTCGATCGTAAAAACGAATTTGCCAAATAATTTGGCTTTTTGGTTTTCTCGTGCTTTTTTAGAGCTTGATCGTGCAGCCCGGCCAGAGATCCGGCTGCCGAAAAGGGGATGACTGATGACCGACTGTTCGATCCGCATCTACGGCGCCGCTGCGCTCGCGTCGCTGCTCGCGTCAACGGCAGTCGCCCAGACAGCACCGCCCGCCCCGCTTCCCGCCGGGTATGCCGGACGCGACCCCGTTCGGTCCGAATGGCCGGTGCAGGTCCGCCAGTCGCTCGGCCAGGTCGCTCCGCAGGATCCGGCCACGCTTCCCCGCAGTCGCGCGCCCTTGTCGAAGCCGGTTGCGAAACCGGCGCCGGGAGGCCCGGCGCTGACGCAGCGTTCACCCGGGTTATGGACCGTCGCCGGCTGGCGGCTCGCCGAAGCCCCCGATGTGAAGGCGGACGGCGCGACGGTATCGCGCGCTGGCTATGACGCGAAGTCATGGTACGTCGCCACCGTGCCGGGCACCGTGCTGACGACACTGGTCGATCGCGGCGTGTATCCCGACCCTGCGTTCGGGCTGAACAACATGGCGATTCCCGAGCGGCTTGCGCGACAGGATTACTGGTATCGCACCGAGATCGACGTTCCGGCCGGCACGCTCGGCCAGCATCTCGAACTGAATTTCAAGGGCGTGAACTACGCTGCCGAGATTTGGCTCAACGGCGCTCGGCTCGGCACGATGAAGGGCGCGTTCATCCGCGGACGGTTCGACGTTACCGGCAAGTTTGCACCGGGGCGCAACGTCATTGCCGTCAAGGTCTCGCCGCCACCGCATCCCGGCATAGCGCACGAGGAGTCGATGACGGCGGGCGTCGGCGAGAATGGTGGCATGCAGATGCTCGACGGGCCGACATTCGTCGCCACCGAGGGCTGGGACTGGATCCCTTCGATCCGCGACCGCAACACCGGGCTGTGGCAGGGCGTCGATCTGATCGCGACCGGACCGGCGGCGCTGGGGGATGCGCAGGTCGTGACGACCTTGCCGAACGCCGACAACAGCGTGGCCAATGTCGAGATCACCGTTCCGGTCCGTAACCTGACCGACCAGCCGACGACCGCGACTGTCACTGCGACCTTCGATGACGTCACCGTGGCCAGGACGGTCGCGCTAGACGCCTATGCGAGCGCCGACGTGACGATGGCCCCCACCGAGTTTCCGACGCTGGCGGTGCGCAATCCCAAGCTGTGGTGGCCGAACGGATACGGCGCCCCCGCGTTGCATGACCTGACTCTGACCAGC
The DNA here is from genome assembly GCF_003050705.1 of Sphingomonas aurantiaca. Taxonomy (GTDB): domain Bacteria; phylum Pseudomonadota; class Alphaproteobacteria; order Sphingomonadales; family Sphingomonadaceae; genus Sphingomonas; species Sphingomonas aurantiaca. Next base: position 321,750 of record NZ_QAOG01000006.1, read on the forward strand.
GTGGTCGGCGGTGCGGTTTCGGACACCAAGACGCTGCGCTTTGGCATGCGGCAGGTGACGTACGAGATTTCGCTGATGGACAAGACCGATACGCTGCGCCGCGTCGGCATCGACCTGTCCAAGGCGCGCGCGCTACATACGCAGATCGTCGACGGCACGCACCAGGGCATCCGCCAGACCGAGAATGGCTGGGCAGCCTCGCTCGTCCCCGGCGCGGAGACGTCGCCCGCGGTGACGCCGGTCGCGGGTGATGCGGGTCTCGCGCCGTATCTGCTTATCAAGGTCAACGGCGTGCGGATCGCCGCGCGTGGCGGCAATATCGGCATGGACGACTTCATGAAGCGGACCGAGCGCGCGCGCCTGCTCCCGTTCTTCCGGCTGCATCAGGATGCCAACCTCAACATCATCCGCAACTGGGTCGGCCAGAATACCGAAGAGACGTTCTACGATCTCGCCGACGAGCACGGGCTGATGATCCTCAACGACTTCTGGGAATCGACGCAGGACTACAACATCGAGGCACAGGACGTGCCGCTGTTCACCGCCAACGCCGAGGACGTGGTGAAGCGCTTCCGCAACCATCCCTCAATCGTCGTCTGGTTCGGCCGCAACGAGGGGGTGCCGCAGCCGATCCTGAACGAGGCGTTGCAGCGGATCATCAACCGGGAGGACGGTACGCGGCTGTACATGGGCTCGTCGAACCGCGTGAACCTGCAAAACAGCGGGCCGTATAACTGGCGGCCGGAGTCGACCTATTTCACCGATCACGCCAAGGGCTTTTCGGTCGAGCTTGGCACGCCCAGTTTCCCGACCCTGGAGGCCTGGACGCGCGCAATCCCAAAGGCTGACCTGTGGCCGATCGGCGATACATGGGCGTATCACGACTGGCACCAGACCGGGAACGGCGCGGTCAAGACGTACATGGATACGCTGGCGACGCGCTATGGCGCGGGGACCAGCCTGCCCGACTTCGAACGCAAGGCGCAGATGATGGAGTACGACTCCTATCGCGCGATCTTCGAGGGCTTCAACGCCGGGCTGTGGACCACCAATTCCGCGAGGATGCTGTGGATGACGCAGCCGGCTTGGCCATCGTCAGCGTGGCAGATCTTCTCGTCCGACTATGACACGCATGCTGCGTTCTACGGAACGAAGAAGGCCTCGGAGCCGGTCCACGTCCAGATGAACCTGCCCGACCACAAGGTCGTCCTGGTCAACAACGGTCCGGCGCTGACGGCAGCTGTCGTCCACGCCAGGGTGACGTCGCTCGACAACCGCGTGCTGGCGGACCAGCGCGCGACCGTCAGCGCCGGCGCCGGGCTGGTCGCGGATGCCTTCACCCTCGATCTCGCGCCGCTACTGGCGCAGGGCATGGTGCTGGTTTCGCTCGACGTGACCGACGTCGCGGGCAAGACCGTCTCGCAGAACGTCTATTGGCAAGGGGCGGACGATACCGCTTATCGCGGCATGACGCAGATGGCGAAGGTCCGCCTCACATCGACCGCGACCAGCCACCGCGACGGCGACGAGATCGCCACCACGCTCGATCTGTCCAATCCGGGCAGCGTCGCCGCGCTGGCGACCAAGTTGACGGTGATGAACGCCGACGGGACGCAGGTCCTGCCGGCGTATTTTACCGATAACTACGTCTCGCTGCTGCCGGGCGCCAAACGCCGAATAGAGATCCGCTACCCGGCCTCCGCGACGAAGGGCAGGACGACGGTGGCGTTGCGCGGCTGGAACGTGACGCCGGCCGCCGTCAAGGTCCGCTGAGCCGATGAAGATCCTCGCCGCCCTGACCTTGCTCGCAGCACCCGCGGTTGCCGCGGCGCAGGATCGCCATCTCCAGTCCCCGAACGGCGCGATCGATGTCACGATCGGCCAGGATTCGGCAACCAGAGGGCCAACCTACGCGATCGCGGTCCACGGCCGTCCGGTGATCGACATGTCCCCGCTCGGCCTCGCGTTCGAGGCGTACAAGAAACTCGGTCCCGATACCAATGTCACCGGCGCTGTGCGGACCAGCGTCGACACCCGCTATCGGCTGATCGCAGGAAAGACCTCCACCGCGCGCGATCATTATAACGAACTCACGCTGAACCTGATTGAGACCGGCGGCGCGCGGCGGCGGCTCGATATCGTCTTTCGCGTCTATGACGACGGCGTCGCGTTCCGCTACCGATTGCCCGTCCAGCCCGGCTTCACCGACCTCAGGCTTTCGGGTGAACTGACCGAATTCGCCTTCCCTGCGGACTATCGCTGCTGGGGTCTCAACCTCGGACGATTCGACACCAGCCACGAGGGCGAATACGACCCGGTTCAGGCGTCGCAGGTCCGTCCGCACAACCTATTCGAGATGCCGGTCACCTGTCGCACCGGTGCGGGCGATACGAGCTTCGCAATCACCGACGCCGATCTGCACGACTATGCAGGCGCGTACTTGACCGGGCGCGAGACCGGGGCGCTCGGCTTCGCCACACGCCTGACGCCGCGGCTCGATGATGCCGGGATCGCTGTTAAGGCCAATGTCCGGACTACCGGCCTAGTTACGCCATGGCGCGTCGTCATGCTCGCCGACACGCCCGGCAAACTGATCGAGTCGACGATCCTGACCAGCCTTAACCCGGCCCCGAAGGGCGACTTCGCATGGGTGAAGCCGGGCAAAACTGCGTGGGACTGGTGGAACGGTCCGACGTTGAGGGCGCTCCCCGGCGGCGCGGGCATGAACGACGCGACGATCAAGGCGTATATCGATTTTGCCGCGGCGAACAGCCTGCCCTACATGCTGATCGACGAGGGCTGGTACATCAACAGCGGCGGCGGGCCTGTGGTCTATCCAGGCGCCGACATCATGACGGTCGTCCCCACGATCGATCTGCCCAGCCTCGTTCGCTATGCCGCAGACCGAAAGGTCGGGCTGTGGCTTTGGGCGAACTGGCGCGTGCTCGATGCGAAGATGGATGCTGTGTTCACGCACTATGCCGCGATGGGGATCAAGGGCGTGAAGGTCGACTTCATGGACCGCAGCGACCAACAGATCGTCGACTTCTACCAACGCATATTCAAGGCGAGTGCCGCGCATCACCTGATGCTGGACCTGCACGGTGCGTATCATCCGACCGGCGCGACGCGGACCTGGCCGCAGTTCCTGACGCAGGAGGGCGTGCTCGGCGCCGAATACAACAAGTGGACGCGGCGGATCACTGCGCGACACAATGTCACGCTGCCATTTACGCGTGGGCTGGCCGGGCCGTACGACTATACGCCGGGCGGCTTTCGCAACGCGACGCCCGCGACGTTCCGGATCGAGCCGCAGACGCCGATGGTGCAAACGACGCGCGGCCAGGCGCTGGCGATGTACGTCGTCTTTGACAGCCCGTTCATGGGTGTCTCCGACAGCCCCGACAACTACGCGGGCGCGGTGGGGTTCGACTTCGTGCGTGCGGTGCCTGCGAGCTGGGACGAGACGCGTGTCGTGTCGGGAGCGATCGGCGAGCAGATTGTGACTGCGCGCCGATCGGGCAAGGATTGGTTCGTCGGCGCGATGACCGACGAGACGCCGCGCGTCCTCGACGTGCCGCTCGACTTTCTCGGAAGCGGACGCTTCACCGCCACGATCTGGCAGGACGGCGCGAGCCCGACCGATGTCGTCGCCACCAGTCGTATCGTCACTGCACGCGATACGGTGACGTTGAAGCTTGCAGGATCGGGCGGCGGCGCAATCCGCCTCGTGCCGATCCGATAGAGGAAACATGATGAAACTGACCCGTCTGTTGCTTGCCGCGCTTACCATTGCCGTGGGATGCCCCGCCTTCGCCGCCGACCCCACGCCCGAGCAGAAGGCGCAATGGGCGAAGGAGGCCGAGGAGCGGCTGCATACCGACTGGGCCTATCTCGGCCGATACCGTGAAGCGAATGCGGTGATGCGTGCGCCCGTCAAAGGCCAACCGCGGATCGTGCTGATCGGCGATTCGATCACGCAAGGCTGGTTCGATCAGGTGCCGGCATTCTTCAAGGGCGGCCGGATCGGTCGCGGGATCGGCGGTCAGACCACGCCCCAGATGCTCGTGCGCTTCCCCGCCGACGTTGTCGCGCTCAAGCCCGCAGTCGTGCAGATCATGGCCGGGACCAACGACATCGCGTTCAACACCGGACCGATGACACCGGACGAGAGCAAGGCCAATATCCGCGCGATGACAGAATTGGCGCAGGCCAACGGCATCCGCGTCATCCTCGCCTCGATTCCGCCAGCCGATCAGTATCCGTGGCGTCCGGGTCTCGACACGGGCAGCAAGATCGCGGCGATGAATGCGTGGCTCAAGGGCTATGCGGCGGCGACGGGCTCGACCTATGCCGATTACTGGTCCGCGTTGGTCGCGCCCGGTACGCTGGGCATGCGTGAAGGCCTATCGTCGGATCACGTCCACCCGACGCCGGCGGGCTATGCAGTCATGGCGCCGGTCGCGGAGCGCGCGTTCAACGCGGCATTGTCGCGTCCGGCCCCGACACGCGTGGTCATCGCCAAGTGATCCTGCTCGCCGCGCTGTTCGCCGCCACCACAGTCGTGCCGACGCAGCAGGGCACCGTACGCGGCGAAGTCACCGAGGACGGCCGCAACCTGTTCCGCGGCATCCCCTATGCCGCACCGCCCATCGGCCCTCTCCGCTGGAAACCACCACAGCCGATGCGGCGCTGGACGCACGCGCGCGACGCGACCAAATCGGCGGCGTCGTGCCCGCAGGTCGATCGCGGCTGGAACACGCAGGCGGCAAGCTTCGCTAGCGAGGACTGCCTGTACCTCGAAGTCGCGACGCCGGATCTCAAGCCAGGCAAGCCGCTGCCGGTGATGGTCTGGATCCATGGCGGCTCCAACTATGCGGGGGGCGGTTCAGGAACGATCCAGTCCGGAATGGTGCGCAAGGGCGTGGTGCTCGTCAGCATCCAGTACCGGCTTGGCGCGCTCGGCTTTCTCTCGCACCCGGCACTGACCCGCGAAAGCGGCGGCGCATCAGGCAATTACGGACTGATGGACCAGCAGGCGGCGTTGCGCTGGGTGCGCGCCAACATCGCGGCCTTCGGCGGCGATCCCGCCAACGTCACGCTTTTCGGGGAGAGCGCTGGCGCGATGGATGTCGGCCTGCACCTGCTCAGCCTCGGATCGCGCGGGCTGTTCGCCAAGGCAATCGAGGAGAGCGGCACGCCCGGCTTCGGCACGCCACCCCGCAGCCTCGCCGAGAACGAACGCCTTGGCATGGCGATCGCGGCCAAGGCAGGCATCGCGCAGACGGCTGCGGCGCTGCGCGCACTCCCCGTCGCCACGCTGATCGCCGCGAGCGAGGCGATCGACGTACCTGATCTCGCCGACAAGAGCTTCATCTGGCTCCAGGCGATCGTCGACGGCCGCTTTCTCACCGAAACCCCCGCGACTATTTTGGCAAAAGGCGGCAACCCCGCCCCGCTGATCATCGGCAGCAACGCGAGAGAACTGACGCTCCACGGCGGCATGTCGCGTGCCGACGAAGCAATCGCGGACGCGTTCGGTAGCAACGCTGCGCTCGCGCGGAAAGCGTACGGGGTGAATGCGACTCCGGCGGCCGATCCGCGACTGGGCGATCTCGGCCTGATTTTGTCGAACGACATAAACTTCCGCTGCCCGGTGACGGTAGTTTCCGCTGCTCGGGCACGCGCTGGCCAGCCAGTGTGGCAATATCAGTTCGACTATACCGCCCCCGACGCCAAGCCCGTGACCCACGGCAGCGAGATCCGCTACGTGATGCAAAGCGCTCAGGATCTTGAAGCCGGCGCGCCGCCGATGCAGGCTTATTGGCTGGCCTTCGCGCGCACCGGCGCACCCAGCGCAGCAGGCCTTCCAAACTGGAAGCGCTACGACCTGGCGACGAAAACCTATCTCGGTTTCGTGAACGGACGTCCGCAACCCGGCAACAACCTGCGGGCGGAAGTGTGCAATTTACGGAGCGCGCCTTAGCCGCCTGATCATGCGATGTTGGCTGATCCGCCCCATGTTTTTTTTACGAAGGCGGGTGCAGTCGCTGCGAAACAAGACTTCACGCCTTTTACCGACCGACACGGAGCATGCGCATGCCTCGTTACCGGTACGAGATTGGCGGGGGCGACGGGGCAGACCCATTCGCGGTCATTCAGAACCACCTCACCGCTTCCCCAGAGCGGCAGTCCGTTCACGTAGATCGGCTACCGCTCTGACGGTTAGCAAGCCGTCATCGTATTGCTTGACGCTCACTTCCCCGTCGGGAATGCTTCAGCAAACGGGGGGACGGCATTGAAACGCTTGAACGTGATTTGCGCAGGATTGATGTCCGTTGGGGTGGGCTCGGCGGCACTGGCCGCTTTTTCGAGCCCGCAGCCGGACGGCGCCGTCGTGCAACGGGCGCTCGATGCCCATGATTATCGACGAGCCGGCATCGAGCTCAACAAGCTGATTACCGAACGTTTGCCAGGGTCAGACAAGGGCGGACCCGATCCCGTTCTCGACCGGCTGTTTGCGGAGCTGATCTCGGCGAACGGGACGCCCGCGAGCGCGACAACGTTGCTCTTGCGGCTGAACGCGCAGCCAGGCTTGAAGAACCGCGGGCATTATCAGCTCCTGTTGGCAACGGCGCGGGAAGAGAGCGGCCAGTTCACCAACGCCGAGCGGCTGTACCAGTCGGTGAGTGCTGATCGGCAGGCGTCTGCGGAAGATCGCACCAGCAGCGTCATCGGTTATGCACGGTTGCGGATGATGACCAGCCCAGACGACGCGATTTTTGCCCTACAATCAGCGCAGCCGTTACCGGCTCAGGCATGGGAAGTGGATCTGCAACGGGCACGAGCCGAGGCGCTCGCGGGCCGCGACGATGCCGCGCAGGCCGCCATGCAGCGGGCATGGTCGGAAGCTCCCATGGCTGGGGCAGAACAAGGTGCCGCAGCCCGTGTCGCTTCAGACATGATGGTGACGGCCGGCAGGAAAGGAGATCGGGGACGGCTGATCGCGATGCTTGCGGTTGATCGGCTGAATCGCGGCACCAACACGGGTCAAGAGGTGCTCGGTGCCGACGTGCCGATCTGCGGGTCCGCCGGCATTACTCCGAACGACAGCGTTGCCGTCGAGTTCTCGCGGCAAGCTCCTCCCGGACGACCGCGCTTCTCGTTGGTTTGGGCAAGCCGGGCAGGCATTGCCGCGGCGTTTCTCGATGGCGTTGCACGGAACCCTGGGTTCCAAGTTCAGGACGGTCAAGCGACCACCGTTGTCCTGAAGTGTCGCCTGGGTCCAGCGGCCGATTATCAGGTAAGAGCGGACCTCGACGACCAAATCCTTAGCTGGAGTACAAGCCGCGGGGCGTATCCGTTGCTGGACACCGGGGATGAGAGCGACACGCCATCGCTGGCAAGCCTGCTTGCCGAGCGTGAGCGGCGTTACGGATCGACCTCGGTCATGTTGCTGCCCGTTCTGGTCCAGATACTGGGCCCAACGGTAGCGAGTGGCATGGACAATCAAGAGGCACGAGCTCGCGCTGCCGCGCTGTCCCACCGGATCGCCGACATCATCGCGGCCAACGGCGCCCCGGCAGACATGGTTCTGTTCAGTGCGCTCTCCACAACCGGACTGGACGTCGCGGCGCAAAGCAAGTCCGTTACTGCCGCGCAGGCCGAGTTCCAGTCGTTGTTGGGTCAGGCAGCACGTAATTCAGCGGTATCGCTCGATAACCTGTTCACGGTGGTGAGCAACGCGACAGCCTATACCCAAGCCCCCACCGCTCTACGAGTGCAGTTGCTGGAGCAGACCATTGCCGTGCTACGCGCGCACGTGCCTGCCACTGACCCGCGACTGATGGCACTGGGGCTTCGACTGCTGAGCGTCAGACGCGAGCAAGGAGACAGTGCGGCGGTTGCCGCTCTGATTGAGCAGTTCGACTTCGCACCCGACCTTTGCAACGTCGCCGTTCCGCCCGTGCGATTTACCTCGTCCAACATCACCGCCGATGATTACCCGCCGGACCTCGTGCAGGCGATGCTGCAGGGACGCACGATGCTCGAATTCAGCATCAGCGCCACAGGCACGGCGACAGCCGCGCGCGTTCTCGTTTCTGATCCGCCCTTTGCCTTTGACGCGGTTGCGCTCGCCAAGAGCTTGACCCTCACCTACGAGCCGGCGAAGACGGCCGGGGTGCCCCGGTCATGCCGAGCGCAGGTACAACCAATCCGATGGCAGCTGCCTTAGGGTCAGGACCCATTGATGTGATGGCCGCGATCTGATTCAGGTTGCGTAAGGAGACTGGCATGAGCGACCTGTTTTGGTTGACGGAAGAGCAG
>NZ_QAOG01000007.1:0-69352 GCF_003050705.1 Sphingomonas aurantiaca
GGGGCGAGCAGGCCGCCGCTCGCACCTGCGACCTCCGCCGCGACCACCGGCAGCAGCCACACCGCGGTCATGCCGTCGAGCGAATGTTCGTGCCGCGTGAACATGAGGTAGGGGATCGCCACACCGCAGGCGAGCGACATCGCGACGTCGATCCACCACAATGTCTCGGCGATCGGGATCACGCCCGCGCCGAACTGCGGCAGGCCGAATGCGAGACATCCGTTGATGATCGTCGCCAGCCCCATCGGGATCGTGCCGATGAACATCGACACGGTGTTGTGCCCGAAGATCCGCCGCGCCTCGTGTCCGAACATCGTCCAGCGCGCGGTGTAGAGCCCGGCGAACAGCGTGAAGAGCGCGATGTTGAAGTACCACAGCGCCTCGCCGACCGGGTGCAGCGATGCGCCGACGCCCGGCACCTGCGGCAAGGCGAGCGCGAGAATGCCGGTGCCCATCGTCGCGGCGAACCAGTTGGGGGTGAACTGCCGGATCATCTCGCGCGGGGAGTCGAGCCGGCTGAGGGGCTTCAGGCCATCGAGAACGGGTTTCAGATCGGCGGTCACTTGCCAGTCTCCTTGATGAGATCGGTCAGCGCATCTGCCGCGCGCGTTCGATACCGCTCTTTATGGCGCAGCGCGTAGAACGGACGCCGCGGCAGACCGAGCGGCAGATCGTGCAACGTTCCAGCGGCGATTGATGGCGCGACGACATGCTGCGACAGCACCGCGACGCCTGCGCCGGCCTCGACCGCGCTGCGGACTGCCTCGTTCGATGGCAGGGTCAGCGCTATGGTGAGGTCCGACGGATCGACGCCACGCTGACGCAATACCTCTTCGAACGACGAGCGCGTGCCCGATCCCTGCTCGCGGACGATCCAGCGTGCGGCGCGGATCCAGTCCTCGTCGATCGTGTCGGCTGCGCGGTCGCTTACCAGCACCATGCGGTCGTTAGCGACCGTCCAATGCGCGAGCGCGGGCTCGTCGATCACACCCTCGACGAAGCCGAGCTCGACCGCACCGTCGAGCACGCGCGCCGCGGCCCCTTCCGTGTTGTCGATCGCCAGTTCGATCGTGATCGCGGGGTAGCGCGCATGGAACGCCGCTAGCTGGCGGGGCAGCCAATAGCCCGCGATCGTTTGGCTTGCGACCAGCCGCAGTGTGCCGCGCTCCAGCCCGGCATATTCGGCCAGTGCAAGTTCCGCGCTAGCCGCACGGCCAAGGACGGCGCGTGCGTCGATCAGAAACATGCGGCCCGCTTCGGACAGTTCGATCCCGCGGCCGACCCGGTGGAACAGCGGCACGCCGTGCCGAGCTTCTAGCGCGGCGATGGCAGCGCTTGCGGCCGACTGCGTCACATTGAGCGCTTCGGCAGCACGCGTCATGTGCTCGCGCTCTGCGACACCGACGAAAATCCTGAGTTGTTCCAGGGTCATGCCCGATCTCCTTGCCCTAATAATAGGGAAAGGAGATCAATCTCACCAACCAAAGATTATGGTCATTCCAATCAGGTATGCCGATTGGTTATTTCAGAATGTCGATGACCGCCTCACGTTCATCGACCAGTTCGGCAATCGTGCGATCGAGCATCGTTCGCTGGAATGGATCGAGGGTCAGGCCTTCGATACGCACGTAGCCACCGCTCGTGCAGTGCACCGGCACTCCACAAACCAGCCCTTGCGGGATACCGTAGGAGCCATCTGACACCACGCCCATCGACACCCAATTATCGCCTGCCCCGTGCACCCAGTCGCGTAAGTGGTCGATCGCCGCATTTGCGGCCGACGCGGCCGAGGACGCACTCCGTGCTTCGATGATCGCGGTTCCGCGCTGCGCAACGGTGGGGATCAGGGTCTCGCGGTACCAGGCCTCGTCTCCGATACGGTCGGCAAGCTTTTGGCCATCGAGTTCGGCATTCCCCCAGTCGGCAAACATCGTCGGCGAATGGTTTCCCCAGACAACGAGCTTTGTAATCGCATCGACACCGACACCCGCTTTGGCCGCAAGCTGTCCCTGCGCGCGGTTGTGATCCAGCCGGATCATCGACGTGATGTTTTTGGCAGGGAAACCCGGTGCGCTTTGCGCAAGGATCCAGGCATTTGTGTTGGCGGGATTGCCGACGACCAGGATCTTGGCGTCGCGTTTGGCCACTGCGTCCAGCGCTGCGCCCTGCGTCTTGAAGATCGCTGCGTTGGCAGCGAGCAGATCACGGCGCTCCATGCCCTTCGAGCGGGGACGAGACCCGACTAGCATGGCCGCATCGATGTCCTTGAAAGCCACCTTCGGATCATCAGTAATGATCACATCTGCCAGCAGCGGGAACGCGCAATCCTCAAGTTCCATGACCACGCCGCGTACTGCGTCCAGCGCCTGCGGCACGTCGAGCAGTTGAAGGATAACGGGCTGGTCCGGTCCGAACACGTCACCCTGCGCGACCCGGAAGAGCAGCGAATAACAAATTTGTCCTGCGGCACCGCTGATCGCGATCCTGACGGGGGGCTTGGTCATTTTGGAAAGGGCTTTCGTTGGGAGATTACAGACGGTGTGAGACCGATCAACGCGCCGCCAGGGCAAGCGCCGCATCGCGCCCGGATGGCACCAGATTGGCGAGACCTTTTCCTGATCGGACGGCACCGGGAACGTAGATTAGGCTTTGCGCATCGGTACTGATCGGGATTGTCGACGCCGTGGTGTACGTCAGCGTGTCGATCGCGGCGACCTTGTTGGTTCCGGCCAGGCTGGCATAGATCCTCGTACCATCGCCCGACGGCCAAACCGCGGTCGGAGCCGCTTGCAGCGGGACGGTTGTCACAGCTTCCAGGCTGTCGGTTCTATAGACCTTGATTCCAGGTTGATCGCCGCCAACGCCGACATAGGCAAACGAATCGTCTGCGCGCTGGGCGAAGTTGACTGCGCTTGTTGCGGGACCAGTGTTTATCACTTCGCGTACCGCAAACGGCGGTTTGGCAGCAAAGACCGTGGTCGTGCCGCTATCGCGGCGTGTCGCCCATATCTGTTTGCCATCTGGCGAGACCGCGATTGCTCCCGCACCTGCACCGGTGCTGGCGACGTGTCCGACAACGCGCCGATGCGCGACGTCGACAACCAGGACGGACGGCTGCGCCGTAAGCGACACAAAGGCATAGCGTCCGTCAGGCGACAGGATGGTCGCGCCCGCTCCGCCACTTGCTGGTACGCGAGTGATTTCCCGCGCGGTCTTCGGATCCACGACTGCGATGGCATACTCATCGCCAAGCGAAACCCAGAGTTCGTGCCCGTTGGGTGTGAACGCGACGGCGGTAGGCGACGTCTCGAACACGGTCCGGCCTCGTTCCGTGTTCGTGGCCAGATCTAGGAGCGTCACGCTTCTCGTGGCTAGTGTAGCTACGGTCCGCCCATCACGCGCCGCAGCCAGGCGCTGGACGTTCGGGCTGGAAAAGCTGGGCTCAGCCATCCCGCTCTTGGAGAGGTCGATCCGTCCCAGTTCGTTGCCCGCTGCAGGATCGATGACAACGATCTTCGTCGATGTAGGGTCAGACACATAGATCCGGTCATGGTGGCTGACGTCGATATCAGCCTTCGACCACGGTGCCTGAACCGCATTGATATCGTAGGCAAAGTCGTCCGCGGCCGGCGCAGCCCAATAGGCCTGAGCGATCGCCGGAACTGGCGCTACGGAGGCCAACATCGCGGCAACCAGAACGATCGCAGCTTTCATCGTTTGATCCTTATCGCGGATCCGGCGGGTGATCGTGCCGGTCCGATGCCGCTAGATCGACCGATATGTCCCTCGCGTCCAACGCATGGACGCGATGATTTCAATACGAAAACGCGATCATAGATTGCCGACCGTTCTTGTTAAATGATCGGAACGACCATGCCCATGCGTTGGACCGACGGTCGCGCCGCGATCATCTATCCTGTCACGCTCGGCATTCATCGAGACGCGCGCAGACTTCCTCATGGCAACACAGCCGATCTACGATCTCGCTCCCGAGACACTCGTTGCTCCTAGGCCTGTCCGTCGACATCTCGCAATCGTGCCGGATGCAGGCAATTATGACGAGTTGGAAAGGACGGCTCCAGGCATCGCATCGCGCGGCGTCCATCCTGTCACGTTGGGCCTGCTGGTCGGCGTGTATGCAGCCATGCTGCTGACTTTCTGGACCTTCTTCGCACGTGATGCAGCTACGGCGCTCGTCCTTACGGTCGTGTCAGTCTTCATGATCCTGTATTTCGCTCTGATCGCAGGCGGCATCGTACTCGCCGATACTCCCGCCCCCGGCGAACATCTCCGCTCGTTCCCAGAGTTCATCAAGGGCCCGGTCGATATCCTGACGGGCACGATCACAGGGCGCGAAGCGGCTATACAGATGCTCTTTCTCCCGGGCTGCATGGCCGTGCTAGCAACGACTATCGGCATCATCGCTCGTGTGTCGTAAATGGGATGACTAGGGGCATGACGATGAAATCACGCACGACCTTGCTGATCGCGATAGCCTTGTCCGGATCGACGGCCGCTATAGCGCAAACGGACAGCTTCGCGTCCGCTATGGATGCGGCGATGACGCGGATGCACGGCGCGATGATGACCGGTTATTCGAGCGATCCCGATCGCGACTTCGCAAGGATGATGATTCCCCATCATCAGGGCGCGATCGACATGGCCGAAGTCGAACTGCGCTATGGCAAAGACGAACGCCTGCGCCGGCTTGCGCAGGGAATCATCGTCGAACAACGACAGGAAATCGCGGTGATGCAGAGCATCCTATCCGAAGGCGGCGCGTTGCCGCCCCACACCGAACCGACCGCGACCGGTCACCCCCATCAAGGAGACCGTCCATGAAGCGTTTCACCTTAACCGCCTGTGCCGCCCTGTCTTTCTCGGCCCCGGCATTTGCGCAGCAAGTTCCGAACGCGAGCCCCGACATACCCGTCAGCGCGCAGGACCGGTTCTACACCTCGGACCAGTTCTCCAACACCGTGTCGGTGATCGATCCGTCGACCAACACGCTGCTCGGCGTCATCAAGCTCGGTGACCAGACCCCCGCCAATCTCAGCCCACTCTACAAGGGGCAGCTGCTCGTCCACGGCATGGGCTTCTCGCCCGACCGTAAGACGCTGGCGGTGATCTCCATCGGGTCGAACTCGGTGACGTTCATCGACACCGCGACCAACGCCGTGAAGCACACGACCTATGTCGGGCGCTCGCCGCACGAGGCGTTCTTCCGTCCCGATGGTCGCGAAGTGTGGGTCGCGGTGCGCGGCGAGGATTACATTCAGGTACTCGACGGCAAGACGTTCGCGCCAACGACGCGCATTCCCGTACCTAACGGCCCCGGCATGACGATCTTCTCGCCGAACGGGAAATACGGCTATGTCTGTTCGAGCTTCTCACCCGAGACCGTGGTGATCGACACCGCCTCGAAGAAGATCGTCGGTCGCGTCAAGCAGGCAAGCCCGTTCTGCCCCGACATCGCCGCGACGCCCGACGGCAAGCAGGTCTGGCTGACGCTGAAGGACGTCGGCAAGGTCATGGTGTTCGACGCCAAGCCACCCTTCGCAGTGCTGAAGACGTTCGACACCGGCGCGATCACCAACCACGTCAACATCGCCCGCACCAAGGCCGGCCAGTTCGCCTATGTGACGGTCGGCACCGAGAATGTCGTGAAGGTGTTCCGCACCACCGACTTCGTGCAGGTCGCGAGCATCCCGGTCGGCGCGCTGCCGCACGGTCTGTGGCCGTCGGGCGACGGCTCGCGGATCTATGTCGGGCTGGAGAACGCCGACGCTGTTGCGGCGATCGACACCGCCAGCAACACCGTCATCGCGACGATTCCGATCGGTCAGGGGCCGCAAGGCGTGGCCTATGTTCCCGGCGCGGTGCCGGTAGGCGAAGGCCGTGCAAACCTGATACCGCTCGCACAGGCCGGCATGAAGATCCAGCTGACCCTCGCCGGGACTGGCCGCAGCCAGGTCACGCTGTTCGATCAAGGCCAAGTCCAGATCCTGCAGGCGGCGGTTGCGGGCCTCAGCCCAAAGATGCCCTATGTCCTTGGGCTATCCTCCCGCGCTGATGGTGGCGGCGTGATCCAGCCTCTGGCAAAGTTCATGACCAATCCCGCGGGCGGCGCGATCGTCAACACGCTCGGACCGCTCCGCCAGATCGTCAGCGACGCGAAGGGCGACATGCGCCGGTACCTCGTCATTGCGTCAGGCGACCCGATGATGCCGAGCGCTGTCGTTCAGGTGCAGAAATGAGGGTTCAGGTGAACCCTGCGATCTCCTGTCCGTATCGAGTATCTTGGTCATGACGCCGGTATAGGTTGCCGCAGCGTCTTGAGACTGTCGGAAAACACATGATTTCCGAGGGTATCACTAAAGGGCTGGCCGCAGCTAATAATCGACGGTCGGGGTACGCGACAAACCCTGTCGTATTGTCTTAGTAGGCGGAAACCAGATTTTGGAGGTTTTCCGTCACTCCCTATCGTTAGCGTATATTTGGATGCGTTCGATGTACCGCCCCCGAATTGCGCGATTTCAGCCGATCAGGTTTTCTCAACCGGGCCGTTACTCTGATACAAAGCTCGTCAGGCGGTTATCACCATCAAAGCTACCATAATCAGCGCCATAATAATCGTGAAAACAATCCTTATATTTCGGCTTGGAATGATGACGTACAGAAACGTAACAAAGCAGACCGTAGCTCCCCCAATCTCAAACAATGCTATGTCAATGGCATGAGACATACCGTTGCCTGCAGCGTCGCTATCATTGGTTGTTCCGTACCGGACAACCAACAGGATAATGACGTCAACCAATACCATAACCGAAAAGCCGAAGGTACGGCGTGATCGCATCCACCATCGACGTTTGTCTAGCGGCTTCTCACGCCGGGGAACCATGCGTCTGTCTATCGGATCGTTCAGAGGTCTACTCATTCTCTAGAGCTCTGCAGGTCCATCAGCATCCTCACAAGCAACCGGAATTAGCTGAGCCCATTGCTTCATAACGATTGATCCGCCAGCGCTTGGAATGGTCATGTCAGACATCTCCATGAGCTTCAAATGTGAGATAGGACGCAAGCCGCGTCATTGATGCTGCCGGTAAGCGTCCACCCAACCCGGCCGTTCCCGAAAATTCTATGATCGGCAGACACAGTTATGGGCGCCCCGTATTTGTCAGAAAGGGTATACCCTGAGTGGGCATGGGCTTTGGTATACAAAACCCCTTCAAACAGGGTCGATAGCAGAGAAATCGGACACCTCATTATGAGAGTCTAGAGTCTGCCTGAACACATTAAGGGTGCGCGTCTGACATTGCTGCGTCAGCCTCTGCCTGACGACGGCGATCACGAGCAATCTTGGCTAGCAGCGTTCGACTGCACCCAGTCGCATCCATTATATCGCGCCAGCTTCGGCCATCGCGAAGAAGGCTCGAGATCGCAGCGTTGCGGGTCTTGTTCTCGGGACGTCCCTTATAAAGGCCCGCTGCCTTGGCTTTTGCGGTGCCTTCGGCTTGTCGACGACGGCGATCCTCATAGTCCTTACGGGCAACCGCGGCGAGTACGTCCAACATCATGGCGTTGACCGCTGCGAACATTCGGCCGGTGAACTCATCCGTCGGTGCCGTCAGGATCCACGACGTCGGCAGGTCGAGTGCAACAACCCGGACCTGCTTGGCGTCGATTAGATTCCGCAGTTTGATCCAGTCTGGGGAGGTGAGGCGGGAAAGCCGATCAACCTGCTCGACCAAGAGCACGTCTCCCGGCTCGCAATCCGAAAGCAGGCGGAACAGCTCTGGCCGGTGAAGCTTGGCTCCACTTTCGTTTTCGACATAGCGGGCCGCAATCCGAAGCCCGTGCTCGGTCGCAAACACGTCGAGTGTTGTTGCCCCCTAAAGGCCTGACAGAGCCTCGCAGGTTTGCGCGATGAACTCGCGTGGGGATCGATAGCGCAAAGCGCGATGCGGATGCACCTCGTTATAATGGTCGAACCAGCCGGGCAGTTGGTCGATGACGCTCTGCGCATTCGGCCTGGGGTTCACACGGACATAATCGCGCTTGAGGGTGCGAACGAATGCCTCAGCCATGCCATTCGATTGAGGACTGCTGACTGGGGTCGTGCGCGGGATCAATCCGATGTCCCGGGCGAACGCACGTGTGTTGCGAGCGGTGTAGCAGCTTCCGTTGTCGGTGAGCCACTCGATCGGTTGGGGCACGCGGTTCACCCGTCCGTAGCGATGCTCGACCGTGGCGACCATCAAGTCCTGGACGTCCTCTGCGGTGATGCCGCCCGTCGTCGCCACGTGTCCCATCGCTTCACGGTCGCAGCAGTCGAGCGCGAATGCGACACGTACCTTCTCGCCATTGTCACAGGTGATCTCCAGCCCGTCGGAGCACCAGCGGGTGTTGCGCAGATCGACGGCGACCCGGCCATCGTGACGCCGTTCCTCGCGGCGTTCGCCGTCCCGCTGTAGCAGCAGCCCGTGCACTTTCATGACGCGGTAAACGCGTTTCGGATTGGGCGCTTCGCGCCCGGTCTTCTCGGCCTGCCGGCGGAGCAGAGCATGAACGCGGCGATAGCCATAGGTCGGCAGATCGGCGATGAGCGCGCGGATGTCGGCGACCAGCTCGGCATCCGGCAGCGGCGGTCGTCCGCGTGGTCGGGGCGCCGGGCGATGGCGCATTGCAGACAGGTGTGGGCGAGCAATTCCAACCGCGCCTGACACCGCGCTCACCGTCCATCCCGCGGCAACGAGGTCGAGCGCAAGAGCAGTTTTTTTGGGCCTGCGGCCCGGGACACGGCCTCGCGGAGCAGCTCGTTTTCCATGGCCTTCTTGCCGAGCAGCCGGTGTAGTTCGCGCACCTGCGCCTCGAGCGCACGGTACTCGGACGCTGGCACCACTTCCTCGCCCGCTGTCGCGGCGGTCAGCGCACCCTGCGCCATCAAGCGCCGCCAGGTGAAGATCTGATTGCCACCGATGCCGTGCCGGCGGGCGACGAGCGACACGGTCATGCCCGGTAGATACGTCTCCTCGACGATCCGGACCTTTTCCTCCGGTGTCCACCGCCTCCGGCGCTGAACACCGGAGAGAACCTCGCCATCGTTGTAACGCCTGGTCGTACCGTCAGTCATATGCCTCACTCTTATCTAAGAGCGGGGCTCTGTCAGGTCATTTAAGGGGCCACCTCATCGAGGGCGCTCTTGGCGCGCGACGCATCCTGTTCGGAGGTAGAAGCGCGAAGATAGGCTCGGATAAACATCCCGTAGTCTGCTATATGTGGTACTTATTAGTCTAGTCCTTTTTACGCCGTCAGGACGGGATTAAAGTACCAGCTATTGAGAGGTCTGCGAAAGGCATACCCTAAGAGCACCGGGCTGTCAGAGGTACGGTTCGCACCCGCTAGAATCTCGAGAAGTGGGCATGCCCGTGATATCGCGTTGGAGTTCGTGCTATCAATGACACCGCCGTCGCAAGGTTGGTCGTCGCGCTGGCGCCGGCGAGATGATCATGCCGTCCGATGCATATCCGTGATCGACGCCGTGACCGCCGTGGCGCTTTGGACTTCCGATGCCTGCGCCGCTGCCGCCATCAGATCGACGTCCGTCAGATCGCGGCGATCGATCCACCATTTGGCGTCAGTGACCTGAAGGCAAGCGTAACAATCGACGCCGCTATTGGAGTTGATTAGGACTGCGAGCCGCTTGGTCCTGATCGTAGACGCCCAACTGACTTGCCGGTCGGTGCCGGTCAGCGGTGGAAGATCAAGATGGGAGATAGCAGCGTTGCTCAACGCTGCTGCAGCGGCTTCCTCTGCTCGCTTTTCCGCAACGAAGCAGTCTCGACAGCTCGTCGTCTTCAGCCATTTGACCTTGCGTTCCTGCTGGCTGTCAAACCCGGTAAGATAATGACCCTGCTCATGACCGCAGGCGTGAATGATCCGCTGTTCCATGGCTAGGATGATGGCCGTTCGTGGTTTGTGCGCAACGGCAATGAGTCAGGTTGAATCAGAATTGCGGCCAGTGACTGACGACTCAGGCGAAGGCATTCCCGACCGGCTAAGCTGGCGCAACGCCGTCAGCGTTCACCAGATCTGGGCCAACCAATGTGCCGATAAGCCGGACGCGTTTTTCTACCAGATCTACGGGGGTGCGATGCAGTTCCAGCTCGTAGCGCCCGCCGAAATCGCGGCGAAGATAGAATGCCCCGCCATCGCGGATCAGCGTGCCTATCTCATCGATCCGGTTGCCAATCGCTACCATCGCTGCGTCGTCGCCTTATTATGATCGGTAAAGTTGCGGGAGATCCTTCGCGTAACCGATGTGCTCGGTGGGGGCACATGATTCTGCCACTCCGTTCCCGACGGGCGCTCAGAGACTGATATTCCGCCGCGCCATTTCCGCGAACGCGATATCCCCGATTGGCCGGCGGGGTTCGGCTTTAAAGATGTCAGCCAAATCGAGCAGATCCTCGTTGGAAAGGTTCGCGATCGAGGCTTCGATTTCGGCAAGGCGACGCACCGCGTGATTGCCGCGATCGGCGACCCGCTTCATTCTTGTCTTGAGCATGTGGCCTTCTATCATAAACGTCGTGGCAGAGGCAGGGGCATTAGCGGCCGGTTGGTTGAGGTTATTCGGCAAAGACGCCCGCTACCCACAGGCGAAAGAAGCTTCTCCAATGGAGGACCGCACCACGTTCTGGCAGCGGATCCTGAAGCGGCAGGAACGCACTGCTTCACAGTATACGGCGTAATAAGGTGCATGCGGACTGTCCGCATTTACAGTGAAACTGGTGGAAAGCCGCCCGTCCGCTTTCGGAAATCAAACGGCGTAAGCGGACGTTCGTTCAGGCAGCCGGGCAGGCGCCGGCATCGCCGTTTGTGGTGAAAACCAGCCCGACCGCTTTCGGGTGACAACTCAAGGTAACCAGACCTCCGTTCATGCGCGGGCCAAAGCGTAGAACGGCAGTCGTTGGTCGCATTCGACCGCCGGGATAAGGGCCGGTCGGACCAAGGCCGGTTGATCCTGAGCGGGTTTTCACCATCTTGCACCTTCGAGGGAAGGGCGGCGCAGCGTCGCTCGCTCGCGATAGAGAAGATGATGGTATGCACCTGAATGTGTCGTTGAGTTATGGAAAGGGCGGGACGGGTGACATGTTTCAGATCGATTCGGTGCAGGACGCCGACACTGGACGACATCTGACCACGGCGCAGAAGATCGACGTTGGCAGGCACTTCCAAGATCGCGCAGACCTCGCCGATTATCTGCGCGAGGAGTTCGGCTCTGACAGCACGTTCGAAATCATCGGCGAGGATGGCGGGACGGAGTAGGCCCACCCTACTCGAGGAGGGGCGGAGGAGAAGGGGCCGCCCACTCCGCTCACCGAGCCATTCGGCGAGTAGCTTACAGCAACTGCCCCCCCCCAGCGAACCGGCTAGCCGAAGATCAAGATTTCGGAACGGCCGACTGCGGCGGCTATTATAGTCGTCAGACTGAGGTAGCAGTGCTATGTCGGAGAGAGAGGACAAAAACCCGCTTCCATTCAACGAGTTAGCACAATCCGTTTCAAGTCGGGAGTTCGAGACGTTGTCGCCGGAAGAGCTCATTCAAGTGATGGCGCACGCCTATCTGGTCTCCGGCCGCTTCAACGGTCTGCCGCTGATGAAGTTGGCGGGCGACGATCACGAAGAGACTAGGCGGTCGCTTCGCGTCTTAATCGATTGCGGCCTCGCCACGATCGTGTTCGGCGACATCCACCCCAATCCGTTCATTCGCGCCCTGCCGGACGAACCGAAGGAGGAAACGCTGCGCAAGTTGGACGAGCGCGGCTTCGTCCAGGGCAACTTCTATCCGACGCGCGCGTACCTCGACACCGTCGTGACGCCGGAGCAGTATCCGGGCCGCCCCTACACGTACGAACTCGCACGCGGAGAGCCCCAGCTCGGGCACCGCGCGTTCGAACTGCGAATTCTGGAGGACTACCGCAACGACCCCCGGTTTGAATACAGCACCAACGACATCCAGGGGCAGATCTACGCGCACGACGACGCTGGAGTCCGGAGCGAAGAGAATGTTTATCTCCGGTTCGGCTTCGCCTTCGGCGAAGACCGCGCGATGTTCGTCGCCGCCATGCTGTGGGATCTCTCGCAGCTGTCGCTGGAGGCCCAGCAGCGCTGGCGGATGAGGGAGGTCGACGTGCCGACCTCCCTCCACCCTGACCACCACCGCGCCGTCATGGGCCACTTCCCGGAGCGGCTGTCGCTCTACGAAGCCTTCATCATGGAGCTGGAGACGATGAACCGGATCGCCGCCGCCATCGGCCGGCCGGGCCTGTTCCGCCACGACCATTCGCGCGACCGGCCTCGGGAGTTTGGTTCGCTTCTCCGTCCCACCGTCAAAGAGTTCAACGACTTCGTGGCGACTCTCGACAAGATGATCTCGGACAACATCGACCTCGCCTTCTTCGGCGACGACGTTGCGCGCGAACGCCGAATTGACGTCGAGGGCGGAGGCTTCCGCCTCGAGCGTAAGGGCTCCCTGCAGCTGCTCGAGGAATGGCTCCGGCAGAAGTTCCGGCCGCGAGAACCCGCGCCGATGGACGATATGCTCGCGACGTTCCGAAAGGTGCGCAAGCTTCGCAACAAGCCCGCGCACGTCGGCGTGGGCAACGCGTTCGATCCAGATATCGCCCTCAAGCAGCGCGATCTGATGGAGCAGGCCTACACGGCGCTGCGCACGCTGCGACTCATCCTCATGAACCACCCGCTGGCCCGGGAGGTCGAGATCGACAGCCATCTGCGCGAGGGACTGATCTGGACGCCGTAGCCCACTGGGATGGCGATTTAGCCTAGCGGCCGTCATGCGATCTCGTCCGCGTATGGGGGGAGAGCTGCCAGTCCGCTTTCGGGCGTCGACCACGACAAAGCGGACGCTCTTTCAGACGGTAGGGCAGGGGGGCGTGAACGGGGCGCCCCCCACCGTGAGCAGACTTATGATGCGCCCTTTTGACACTTTGAAACCAGCACGAAACTATGTGACGATGTGCAGGCTCACAGCCTCCGGTTTTGGCACCCTAAGATAAGCGACCTTTGGGGCGCCCCTACCGTGTATAAGCGATGGTCCGAACGCCGACTCTTGACTCATATCTTAGATTACCAAAATCTGCTAAGTGACAGACATGAATACTCTAGCTGTCTATTGAGATCTGCTCTTCCCTCATAGCGAAGCGGCTCATCATCTCGGCCTTAGCTCTTTCAGGATTGGGCGTGAACAGGATGATACCTAGCTCGTCTTCGGCGCGCGAAAAAGATACGTAGGCAAGCTTTCGGCTCTTATCTAACTGTCCGTCCGTCGGCACGCCGCAGGTGTCGGGAGTCAGCATCTTGTTGAAGTTGTAAACGTTCCACTTTGCTTCAGTATCGTCGTAAAGGACTAGCACGCGGTCATACTCCTCACCCTTCACGCCGTGCTGGGTGCTGAAGGCGGAGTTTTCCAGAATATACTTGGTATAGGGGGCGATCGTGTCGGGCTTCATGGCAAAGAAGGCGTCGGCGAGCCAATCGCCCTTCTCCTGGGCGTGCAGGGTCTCATCGTAAACTTCAGCGCGCGGCTCTCGCGCTAGGTGCTCTCGCAATCTGTCGGATACATTGATCAGGCGGGTCTTGGCGCTATGGCGCAGAATTTCGCCGACAGTTTGGGTGGTCCAGTGCTTGTGCAGGTCGTCGATGGCGGCCTTTGAGGCCTCCAGCATCTGGCGCAGCGACCTATTGGCGTTTTCGCCGTCGGTGGCGAAGGCCGGGCTCTCGCGGCGCAGCACCTCGTTTACTCGGTGGGGCTGGCCCTCTTCCTTCGCTCGGAGCAGGGGGCAGATTGTCGACAGAAACGGCGTCAGCAGAAAGTGGCTGCCTTCTTCGAAGGCGTCAGTGGCCCGGCTCGACGCCATGCGACCGTCGTTGAAGAGATCGTTCAGCGCGGAAAATCCCAACCGGCGCGCAATCATCTGCCGGGCTAGGAGGAGCTTCATGACGTCGTCACGGTCCTTCCAGCCCCACGCGCTCAGCGCGTTGTCCATGTGCTCCAAAGCCCGACCAACCTGTTCTTCCGTGTAGGTGTTGCGCTTGCCCAGGCCCTTTTCCGCCCGCACCAACCGGACGGCTACGCGGCCCTGGCGCTTCTTGTTGTCGCCTGCTGGGTACTGTTCGACGTCCTTCCGGAAGGCGTTGAGGAAAGCGATCACGCTCACGGAGCACCGGAAGTTTTCGGTCTTGGTGATGGTCTCGCCACCCGGAGGCGGCGCAAAATCGCCGGCCCGCCCATCGTAGATCTGCTGCCAGGGATCGCCGAAGTAGCCGACGAGCGGGAGGCCCTCACCAGCGCAAACTAGGTTCAGGCCCTCAACGATCCCCTTGAAGGTGTCTTGGGCTTCATCAACGAAGATATAGGGAAAGCGCAGAGCCGTGATCCGCCTGAAAACCCTGTTTGTTCGCAGAAGGTAGGACCCGATCTCGATAATGTCGGGGTGCCCAAGCTCACCCTTGGCGTAGTTACTGAACTCGGAGTCCTCGTAGGTGAAACGGGGGACAAGCTGAAGGTCCTTCAGCTCAGCCTGGAAGCGAATGATCTTGGCTTGTTGTCGTTGCCCTTCTTGGGTGTGGCCACCGGCCTTGGTCACTTTCTCTCCCGCCTTGGCAATCTGGGCGGGTAGCCGGTCCTCAATCAGGACGCGGCGGATGTCCTCCTGGAAGCCGGCGAGTTGACCCCACAAAAAGCTGTGAAGGGTGGACACGAGGTAGAGCTCGTCGAACCCGAGGCGGGTTCGGATCACTTCCGTGGCGCGCTTGGTGTAGGTGATGCACGCCACGCGCTGTCCGTCGCGCCGAAGCCGAGCGCCGTCGGTCTCGCGGATGCGCGCAAGAGCATCAATCAGTGAACTGGTTTTCCCCGACCCCGCGCCGGCAATTAGGGCAAAGCTGCGCTTCTCGTCTAGGCAAGCGCGCACCTTCTTGTCGGCTTCGGTCTCAATGCGCTTGAGCATCATTACGCACCCGCCCCGATAATTGTGATTGGGCTGAGGCGGCCCTCAAGCCATACCAGGCCTTCAGTGATGTAGGACGGCGTGGTCCAGTCCGTATCGGTCGCCAGCAGGCTCATCGCGAAGGCGGTTTTCTTGAACTTGTCCGAACGGATATGGAGGTAGACATCTTCGTGAACTGCCGGCCATGAGGCCGGAACATCTATCCCGATTGACAGGGTCCCAGCACGAAGTTGAGCTAGGTTTTCATAGGCGATCGCTTCTTCCAGCGTGCGCGGGACCGCCAGGTGTTTGGCGCCATCGACCTCAATCTCAACGCCAGTCTGGAATGAGATACAGCGATCTTTGTCGACACTAAGCTTGTTATCTTTGGTCAGCGCCAAGAGCTCGGCTACGGTCCGCGCATTGCAAAGCTTCTTGAGGCAGGCGTTCGATGTACGGGCGCCCGGCGTGTCGCCACGGCAAGCACTTGGGTAGCCCTTAGCAGTCACCGAATCCAGATCGGTGATGATCAGGTAGGGGATGTTCAGAAAGCTGAGGAGTTCCTCGAACCTGTGGGCATAGGCGCCGCCCACCTCAAGAACAGTGAGATACGTTCCGCGCAAGCGCTTGGCCACCTTGTCAATCATGGATGGCATAAGAAGCTTCTCGACAGCGCCCTCAACCAGGATCGCCGCGTCAGCAAAGAAGAGGTCGCAATGCGTCAGCCGAAGATACTTTTGTAAGAACGCCAATGCCTCCTTGGTGCTAAGAAGCTGATTATCGTCGGTTTCGTCGATGGGTTCGGCCGCGTCCTTTGTCTCGTCTTCGGGGCGGAAGGCCCTCAGGCTGCGTACGATCGAGGCGTTACGCACGCCCTCCAGATTAGCCTCACCTTCTAGGTGACAGCGCTGGAAATAGCGGACCTTCTCGAAATCGACGGTGTCGATGATGTGCGACGAGTGCGTAGTCACCAGCACTTGCGGCATCAACTCGGACTCGCCGGCCTCTTTGGCGCTGTCGTTGATAACACCCCAGATGTTATTGATGAACGTCTGTTGGACTTGGGCGTGCAGGTGAACTTCAGGCTCTTCAATGAATATTAACAGGCAGAGGGGCCGGTTCTCCGTTGTGGCGACCCACTGCGAATGGAAGTGGCGCGCTTGGATCGCCATGTAGATCAGGTTTTTGAAGCCTAGACCGTTGTAGGGCTCGGGCAGTCGGTGGTTGCGACCCGCGTCTACATAGATCAGCTCCGTGCTACCTTTCAGGGCAACCTCGGGACTCAGGGCCGAGATGATCTGCAGTTCGCGATCGTTGATCGACGGCACACCCAAGCCCCGGATCAAGGCCATGAGCGATTTGAACTCTGAGCCGTAATGTGCGGTCAGGGCGTCGTTGTTGGCATCGATGACTTTATGCGCTTCGGCCGCGGCGGCGATCTGCTGGAGATTCTTGCGATAATACGCGGCGAAGGCCGAGGAGAGGCGGTTGGCTCGGCTGCCTTCCTCGTCGTTGATGTTGCGTTGAGCATCGACGAACTCCGCGCGGACCAGGTTCTTGACCAGTCGCTTGCCTTCCTCCGGATCCAGCCGAACAGCCTTGATCGAAGCCGCACCGTCGCCGAGGGTGACTTCGCTAAGCGAGTAGTGACGCACAACGCAGTAGCGCGCGAGATTGCCCTCAAGGCTGAGATACTCGAACAGCGTCTTGGTGCGGGCACCCTCAGGCGGTTTCTCGTACGCCTGTAGGTAGTCGGCGCGCAGTTTCTTAGGCTCATCGACGCCAAACGTCAGTCGCAGGCCAACCTTGGTATCGTCCGAAAGGTTTTGCAGCAGGGTGTAGACTCGACCGAACGCAATGCTTTCTGGATCGATCGTGAACCACAGATCAAGGCTGATCTCCGGCAGGGTCGGGGATGCCTCGGGTATCGGCGTCGGTGCTTCCGCAGTGGCTTCCGGGTCGGTCGCCGCTTCGGGTGCATCTGACGTCGTTGGATCAGGATCGTGGACGCCCGCGTCCACCATGGGTTCGGCGTCGGCGGCTCCGGCAGGCTCGTCCACCGCAACGCCAAAGTCGTCGAAAGCCGAAATCCTCGCGACCGAGAAGTCGTGAATCTTAAATTCGCGCGAACCTAGGAAGGCACGAAAGACCGCGGTGGCTGACGTTTTGCCGCTGTTGTTCGGGCCAACGAAAACAGTCTCTCGCTCTTCTACGTCGATGACAACGTTTTCGAGTCTGCGAAAATTCCTGATTGCTGCTTTGCTGAGCTTCATGATTTCTCCCCCGCGGCCGGAGCCAAGCTCAGACGAGCAACGACAGAGACATTCGTCAAGGTTGCACTTTGGCCAATTCACTTAAGAAAACTGGCTTTTTCAAGACACCCGGTGCGAAGCTGCCCTTCGGACCTCGATCGGCGAATGACGCATTTTAGTCGAGAGCCGCCAAAACGGTGTAGGTGTCACAACCGAGCGGTTGTGACATCAAAAAGCCTCGTCAACGCGAGATGAGCGAACAGCAGAAACTATGCCTGGGAAAAAGGGGCTGCCAACGTCTGCATCTTGGTCGCCCGGACAGAAGGGACGGGCGGCAGCTCCCGATCAAAACTCGCCATTCCGACGCAGTAGCGTGAACGTCTGCTGACGCCCGAACCAGTCACTCGTGTTGTCGATATCTGCCCAGCAGCCAAGCGCACCGAAGTTGGTCGTCTGACGAAACTCCCGCTGACACCGAGAGCTGTCATCAGTTCACCCGCCTGAGAACAACGACGTGAACCCCCATGCAAATCCTCTCTTAAAAGCCCGCGATCGAATTCGGTGTCCAGTCTCCGATCCGACTTGCCGACTGACTAGCCATTTGTCAGAAGTCATTCCAATGTCGGTTCCAAAGCGTCACCATTACGTGCCTCAAATGATCCTGAACGGGTTCGCCGACGCGGACGGCTGGCTCTATTGGTGCAATCATCGTGAGAAGCCGAGCACTGTGCGACGCGCGCGCCCCGCCGAGCTCTTCCTCCAGAATCACCTCTACAGCACTCGTGCCCAGTCCGGCATCAAGGACCCATCGATGGAGCGGGCGCTCTCGGTCCTAGAAAATGAGGCGGTCGGTGTGATCGCCGCACTCACCGGGCCGGCTCGTCGCGGCCAGATACCCGTGCTGTCACAGGAGCAGATGCGACTTTGGCACCTATTTTTCTTGATGCAATGGCGCCGCACGCCAGAGAATCAGCGCGCCTGCACGAGCGATGAAGAAGCGAGCCGTATGATCGATGAGCTTCTCGATGAGCTGCGCGCCGCCTTGCCGCATCGCCTCGCGGAGATCGAAACCTATGCGACGCCGGAGGCTAAGGCTCGCACGATCCGTAATGTCCGGGTACAGTCCTTGCTCGGGTTCAGGGCGAATGTCATGGGAGTGCTGGAACGCCGCGGCATCGCCGTGCTGCGGATTTGCCAGCCGAGGAAACAGTTCATCGTGGGCAGCCGACCGGTGGTGAAGCTCACCGCGCCGGGATCTACCGATCTCAACGACCCGCGTGTCGAGATGTGGCTGCCAGTTGCTGCGGATATCGCGGTAGGGGTCGGGGCTGGAGATGGCGGCATCACGCTGGTTCACACAACCGACGAGACACCAGTGCGGCAGCTAAATCTGTCAATTGCGAAGCAGAGCGGGACAATCGCCGCCGGATCAGTGGCGCTGGTCCGATCCATCTCAAACCCGCGTTAGCGTAAGCCACGTCATTTGGGCCTCAATGTCAGCCATCGACTATTGAAAGATCCTCAAAAAAAGAAGCTTTAGATTAATTTACCTCGAAGGCCATGGTTGGAGAACCATTTCGTGCATTGGTGCCGTTGCGCGGCGACACTTTGTGGCCTCTAGGGAAGTGATCGGCGCTTCCTGTTAGGCCCCGGGGGCACTTGAGTACGATACCTGGCTTGTCCATTGTGCATGGATGGCTGTCACAGATCCTCCAGTCCCGTGCCTGATGCGATGACCAGCGATGCACCCGCAGCCGGTTCGGTCACGCCGCGTGTCGCGAGCCAGATGACCGCCGAAGACTTCGCCGAGGATGAAGGCGGCTTCGACTATGGCTGGCCCGACGCGAATGTCGCGCTCGCCGACCCGCTCTTCAGCAATTTACTGATGGGGGCGGAGGTGAACGCCATTGGATATGCCTTGGTTCGCGGCCCAGATGGCGGCACGACGCCAATGCTACTTCTGACGGGTGAGCATGAAGGACCTCTGCGCGACGTTTTCGACCTCTTCGCGCGTTGGCAGTTGCTGAGCGGTCCCGGCGCCATCCAAATCGAAATCGCCTTCGACGATCCGGGGTTCCGCGTTGCCGTGCTTCCGGACGCCCGGTCACTGCGATGGAGATGCTGTGGATTTGGTAATGTGTCGCGCCCTAGCGCGTTCAACCTCGCCTGGGTCAAGGGGATCGACACCCGTAGCGATTTCCTGAATTCACTCGCCGACTATGGCCGTAGCCCATTTGCGCCGGTCTACCTGGGCGCAGCGATTGCGCAGATCGATAGCAATGGCCAGCCCTTTGCTTGTGACCTGGACGATGTACCGCATCTCTTGCTGCCGTCGGTCCAGATCTACCGTCGGCCCGAAGACATTCCTGCGGGATCGTTCCTGGCTGGTGGCGACGCTGGAGACGACACCATCTCGTCGGGCGTCGATCCGGCCATGGTCGCGGCGCAGCGCGCTTGGCGCCTCCCCTCCATCATGCCGAAGACGATCCATGTCCTTCGCCACACGGCATCCGGTCGCCAGCTTGTTGATCGCCTGTCGGCGGACGGTGTGGCGCGTTGGCAGGTCGAGCAAGCGATATCCAACGTCCGCCTGGCGGCGCTTGCCGAAGTCGGTGAAGCGCCGCCGCAGTCCCATTGGATGGAGACGCATTCGCTGCGCCTCGGGCATATCGAGCTTGCGGACCAAACCGTCGATCTGGGGGCAATGACCATCGACGACATTCTCGACCAGATCCGGCGCGACACGCGCTTTCTATTGAGGCGGATTGGTCGCTGCCCCGCGACGGAATCGCTTGCGGCGGGCCAGACCGCCATTCGGGAGGCAGGCTATGCCTGATCGCAGCGACGACGTCCTTGCGGGACAGATGGAACGACTCTCGATCTTCGTCTCCTCCACGATTGAGGAGTGCGCCAAGCAACGTCACGAGGCCAGGGCGGCGATTCAGTCCCTTGGTTTTGACCCATTCGTATTCGAGCGCGAAGGCGCGCGGACCTATCGCCCGCAAGCGCTCTATCTGGGACGTCTGCGGCGAAGCCAGCTTGCGATCGGCATCTATCGCGCGAGCTATGGCTGGGTCGATGAGGCAAAGGGGCAGACGCTTTCGGGCCTTGAGGATGAGTATGTTGAAATTCGGCGGCTGAAGCTCGGGTTTCTCGCCTATATCGAGAAGCACGCGAAACGCGATCCGCGGCTGACGGCGATCGTCGATGACATCCTCGGCCAGCAAACGGCCTACTTCTTCGATGCGGATGAGGATCTCACCTCCGTCATTCACGCCGATATTGTGACCCTACTTGCGCAAACCTTCACCCTTCGCCGGATTGCTGCCGATCAGCGCGCCATCGCCCCGCAGACCACGCTCGACGCGATCTTCAAAACCGCCCCTTACTACATCCGGCGTGCCGGACTGGACGCCGCACTGCGAGGGCTCGTCACCCATCACCGCGCGGTCAGTGTTTCTGGTGTTGCAGGCGCCGGAAAATCCGTGGCACTTGCTCAATATGCTGCGGATGTTGGCTTGCCCTATGTGAACGGCCGCGGGCTTGATCCACGTGCCCTCCTTGCGAAAGCCACAGACGCTCTCATCGGCAATACAGCCAATCCGTCGAATCCCGAGACGTTCGAAGAGGCACGAGATTCGTTTGCCGAGGCATGGCGTGGCGCGAGCACATGGCCACTGGTGATCGATGACCCCAGTGACGGCGATCTGTTATGGTCCGAACTGACTGCAGTGATGCAGGAAACGGCTTCGGGCGTCGTTGTCATCGGATCGCGTGAACAGCCGGCGGGGTTTCGTGGCGGCTCCCTTCAAGTCGAGGGCTTTACCCAGGATGAGCTTGCCCTTCTCGAGACCGTGGTTGATGCGGACGCCCAGCGTCATATAGCGGAACTACCCGCTGCGACGACGACGCTGCCACTTGCGGTACGCTCTGCCATCCGACCGCTCCGCGACGAGGCTGGAAACGCTGTTACGCTCAAGGAGCGGTATCTGGCGCTCAAGGGTCGGCGCCGAGAGATCATTGCTTGTCTGGCGCTCAGCGGTGCGCCATTGTCCCTGACTGACATCTCGTCCCTTGCCGACAGCGCGATGGACCTAACCGCGCTTAGCGACGAGATGGCATCTCTTGATGACCTCGTTGTGGAGGACGCATCCGGCTATTCCTTGTTGCACGACGCGTGGGCTGCCGAATTGGTGGCCGTCACGCAGGAGCGAGCGCAGTTTTTCGACGCGGTCGCGCGCAAGCTCGTCACGTTGTTCGATTCAACCGGCCGGGGATGGCTGGCATTTCAGATGGCACGCCTCGCGAATGACGACCTTGCTGTCATCCAGGCGGAGCGGTCGCTGCGTGAAATCCTGTACTCGGGCTCGATCACGCATTTTGTAACTGCGCAGCAGTTCCTCGCCGACCACTATCGGACGTCGGGAGACCGGACCTCGCTTGTGCAAACCCTCGTCTCGCTGGCGCAGATAGCGAGCAGTTCTCATGATACCGCACACTGCGCCCCTCTTCTGGCCGAAGCCCGGGCGGTTGCCGAGACTATTGGCGATGAGGCTCTCATCGACTTCGTTGCGGAGTTTGCCGCAACCTATGCCCTTCAGACCGCCATGTCGCTCGAAACCCTGGGTGAAGTGGAGCGCATTCGCAACCGTCACGAAGAGGCTGGCGACCTGCACGGCGTAGCCCGGTTGCTGGTCGAAGAGGGCGTCGCGTTTCAAGGGGTCAACCGACAAGATGAGGCCGAACCCCGCTTTCGCCGTGCGCTCGAAATCTTTGAGGCGCATGAAGACGCCTATGGCCAGGAGCTTGCGACCCGCAATCTAGCCGGTGCTCTTCTCGCCAGCACTGCAACCGCTGCGGAAGGTGAGCAGCTTCTAGCCACCCTTCGGCCCTCGCGAGGCGAGGCACGAGAACGTGCCTGGATGTGCAATATTCTTAATCGCCGTTATCGCGACGAAGGGCGCTGCAAGGAAGCGGAGGAGGTCGCCCGGGAAGCCATCACCATTGGCGAGACCCTCGGCGATCGTCGTCTTGTCGCCATCAATCAGATGGCGCTCGGCAACACCCTTCGAGATGACGGCCGATGTGTCGATGCCCTCATTGCCTACGAGGCGGCAGGCATTGAGGGGCGTGCGGTATCACGACCAGAAATCGACGGGCGCGCGGCGCGCCTTGCTGCAGCTTGCCATAATTCGCTTGCCGAAAGCGCGACCGGTGTGGATGCTCAGGGACATGCCGAGCAAGCCGTCCAGCTGGCTCGCCGCGCCATCGTGATATTTGAAAACAGCCTTGGGTCGCACGACCATGCCGACGCTTATGACGAGCTCGGCACGGCGTTGATCAGCCTCGGACGCGAAGGTGAAGGCTGGGAGACACGAGCACGAGGCGTAGCGCTATTCCGGGCAGCCGGCGATTTCGACAACGCGCACAAGCTCGAACGGCAATTGGCCCATGGTGCGTTCGATCTGCCTTTCGACCTTGCCATGCGGGTGATGCTCGTCGCTCAGGGGAAAAAGGTCGACCGCCAATCTCCGCCATTGGCTTTGTGGGCGGAGGCTGCTGCTGCGATGCTCGAACAAGCAGTGCCCGACGTTGCCGCGGCAACCTCTTCGATGCTGGTCCGACATCTGATCGCTGCGATACCCAAGGCGTATCTCAGCGCAGCGCTCGATCGCTGCCTTCGCATCGTTGCCGACCGCAAGATTGTGGCAGGCCACCAGAACCGTGCCCTCTTCCTGCTCAACCTCTTGGCTTTCACAGCCCCCTATCAACTGACGCGCGCCGAGATGTTGACGATCGCGACGTTATGTCTTGAGGGCGACCAACAAATTCGGTTGCGCGAGATACCCACCTTTGGTGTTCAGTTGGTGCTCGAAATTGGATCGGGACAGATGTTCTTGTTCACGATTTCAGCCGCCGACGAAAGCGTCGAAGCCACCTACGTTGCGCTCTGCCTTGGCGCGTTTCTTGCCGGCTGCGATGAGCGGGTAAGCCGTGATTTCATTGCGCCCTATGCGAAAAATCCGGCTGCCTTCGACGTAATGACGACCAGCCTTGCTTCGGTAGGCCCAAGCCTATTGGCGACTGTCCAGCCTCATCTCCAAGACCGAGCCGTCACCTTCGTGGGCTTCGGCCAGAGGGAAGAGGGGCCACCCCGCATCACGGCTTTCTGTAGCGACGGTGCTCCGGCCGCCATGCCCCCGGGCGATGAGCGTGCTGGCGCCTTCGAAATCGTCTTTGTCGAATTTCTCTCAGCTCTTGTGAGCGCGGCTTACGACGTCAATCTCCAGACCCAAGAACAACTCCCAAAAACGAAGGAACTTCTGCGCCACATGTTGTGGTGACGCTACAATGATGCGGCTGGCGCGAATGTTTTCATTCACCACTCCCACCGGACGACCTATCGAACAATAACTTGCCTATCGAGCGTTTCAGGTGAAAGCCCGATGGTCTGTCGACCCTTAGCGTACGCCGAGGCGTCGCCATTGCCGAAATCTTGCGGCAAGGCGGCGAAAGGTCCCGCGTTATCCTGAATCATCGGCTGATACTCGGCAAATTCACCCTGAAGGGGAAGGCTATAGGATGTGGCCAGGGCTGCAACCTGAAATCCGATCGATTTGCGGAGTATCCGAAGCGCTGCCTCGAAGGCACGCCATTCCGGATCAGCGCTATCGCACCGAAGGATCTCGAGATTGAAGGGCTCAACGGTATCGAAGAAGTGCCGAATCGTTTGACCCAATGCGAGGATGACTGTGTCGAGTGGCGAGCCTTTCAGGCAGCGCGATCGCAAAGCGGTGAAATTGCGCCGCAAACCGTCTAGCGAGCGCCGCACCCGATCGGGAAATTCCGCGTCGAAGGCGGCCCACAGCGCCCGGCGGTCCTCCACGAGAACGATCACCTGCGCCGCGACGTCCGGATCGGTCCGCTGCGCGCGGAGCAGTTCGATGCTCTTGGCATAGCCTTGGGTCCGGACTTCGGCGATCATTGCGTCATGACCGCGTTTCCAACCTCGAAGCTCGTCGGCGCTGTAGCCGCCCTGGTCCTTGTCGATGATGTCGCCACATTCGCGGCAGAGCCAGATGCATTTTCCACGGAGCGGCGTTCGGCCTCGGTCTGACCGGGGTCGTAGCGCGGCCCTCCCGGCGAGGCGGCACATATATGCGCGCCGTGTCCGGTCTCCAGTCCGCGTGAACTGTCGTAAGACGGTCCCGCCGTGAGTTTCAGGCATCGCGGATTGCTGCAAAAATGGGCTGCGCGAACGGCCAACGTGCGCCGAACAGTCACTGAGAAATTATGTCGGGATTTCAGAGGCATATCCGCACGTTACACTATTAGTTCACGAAACATCAGAGTGAAATCTTCTCAGAAAAAGCCAGCAAAACAGCCCGGCGTTTCATCCTGTCAAAGACCCAGAAGATGCTTCGCCAAACCCATGTTCTGCGCATAGTCGAGCCCTAGAGGCGCGAACTCAAAAGCGATTTCTGGCTTCAGACTCCTACGATCGAGAAGATACTCGTTGATGTTAGACGAGAGAAACACGATGGGCTCCTTGGTTCCGGCGCTCCGGAGGCCCGAGGCCAACTCTAGTACCGTCTCGTAGACAAGGCAGTCCTTGGAGGATTCCTTACCGCGCGTTGCCGGTGGGGTCGCCGTGTTGACCCGAGCAAACGCCTTAGCTGGAGCGTCGTCCCCCGGCTTGAAAGTTTGCAGCCGTGCCAGCCAGCGGCCGACGATTCCGCGGGCGCGGCCGACATGGCCGTCTAGATGCGCAAGGTCGACGACCTTTGAAGCGCCATACACGGCGTCGAGCGCATTGATCCGACTGAGCTGATTCCGCACCCGATTGATGGCCCGTTCTGCCTCATCTTGGGTCGAGACGTCATGCTCATTGAACTCGGTCGCGACCTGTTCCGGCAGGAAGCACTGGAGCCGCCCAACCTCGGCGGCCTCCAACAGCGCCAGGCCAGCGATCCGATCCGGCACGCGCATCGTATCCCTTGAAGGGTCACGCATGATGTCGAGCAGCGAGCACGTGTCGAAGCACACCACCGGCACCGACGACATTGCGAGGCCTGCGGCCGAGATCATCCGAATCAATGCTCGTCGTAATAGGTGAGCAGCGCGAGCGCGTTCTGATAGTTGCCAGCGAGGTCGTAGGCGGTTTCCTCGTCCCAGCCATCAACCTCGCGCAGCCAACGGGCAAGCGTCTCGACGTCGAGCTCCTTCTCGGAGAGATGCGACGCTACGAGGAAGTCGAACCAGCGTCGCTGGTCCATCGGGTGACTGGCCCCGGTCGACTTGTTCGCTGCAGCTGAGAAACGCCTAAGACGGGTGGCCACATCTTCCGTGGTCCAGTCATCAAGCGATTGACTACCAGAGGATAGCTCAATGCCGACGCCCAGGCGATCGCAGACCGGCCGTGCGATGCGATCCACGAAGTCGGTCAGGATCGAATTATATTGGCTATAGGACAGACTCCGCGCCTCGAGAGGCACGATATTGGGTACATAGTAGCCGCTCTCCCTACCCCACAGTGTCAGTCCTGCTGCGGGAAGCTGATCGCTCGCGTCGTGCCGGAAGAGCAGCACGTCTTCAAAACTGACCGCGTTGCGTTTGATCTCCTCGGCACGCTCGGCATCGAAGCGCCACGGAGCCACGGCGGCTTCGATGAGCGCGGTGCGCAGAGCGGCCGTCGCGCCCGGCGGCACGGTCAGGCTCATGTCGCGAAACATTTCGATGCCCGCAGCCATATACACTCCCTTTAAGCTGTTAGCCTCTCTAGCCTGACGTCGGTTCTCGTTGGAAGCTTTCGTTTGCCGCGGCTGTCTAGGACGACAGTTGAGTCCCACTTCTCGCCATTTCCACTATCGCTGATCGGGGCGGTGGAGACCATGAACGGATGTCCGAAGTTGGGGAGCGCGAAATGACCGCTGAATGTCGTGTTGTGGGTCGTAGAGGTTGAAGGGCAGAGGATCCGCGTCCGCCCACCTGGCGCCATTCACTTAATGCGCTGGCGTAGTCATAAGCGGACCATCGTTAACGGTTGGGTCCCGTAGGTATGTCTCTCATCAATCGGTTCGAACTCTCGGTGCCCTTGATCCAGGCGCCGATGGCGGGGGTCGCCACACCTTCGTTGGCGGCAGCCGTATCCGAGGCAGGAGCCTTGGGGTCGATCGGCGTGGGCGCGACCGACGCCGCCGGCGCACGGGCGATGATCGAGGAGGTGCGCATCCGCACGACCCGCGCGTTCAACGTCAACGTCTTCGTCCACGCTGGCGCAAAGGCCGATCTTTCGCGGGAAGCACAATGGCTGGATTGGCTTGCCCCGCTGTTCGCCGAGTACGGCACAGAACCCCCCAGGGCGCTCAGGACCATCTACAAGAGCTTTGCAGACGATCCCGACATGGTGGCGGTACTGCTCGATCTCGCGCCGCCAGTGGTCAGCTTCCACTTCGGGTTGCCGTCCACCGACCTGCTCTCGGCGTTACGAGCGCGCGGTATCTACCTCATGGCGACCGCAACAAGCCTCGACGAAGCACACGCGATTGAGGCGGCGGGGATCGACGCGGTGGTCGCGCAAGGGATCGAGGCTGGCGGGCATCGGGGTGTCTTCGACCCCACCGCGCCCGACGACGCGCTGGGCATGTTCGCGCTGACCCGACTCCTGGTACGCAAGAACAGCCTACCAGTTATTGCAGCTGGCGGGATAATGGACGGTGCCGGCATCGCCGCGGCGCTCGACCTCGGCGCATCGGCAGCTCAACTGGGAACTGCCTTTGTCGCGTGCCCGGAGTCGGCCGCAGACGATGCATACCGGGCGGCCCTTACCGGTGCGGGCGCTTACCACACCGTCCTCACGTCGCTTATTTCTGGTCGACCGGCGCGTGCGCTGGCCAACCGGTTTACGGCTCTGAGTCGGTTGGTCGATGAACGCCGACCGCCTGATTATCCTATCGCTTATGATGCGGGAAAGGCCTTGCACGCGGCTGCCAAGGCACAAGGCGAGCACGGTTTCGGGGCGCAATGGGCAGGGCAGGGTGCGCCACTGTCTCGTGTCATGCCGGCAGCAGCCTTGGTCGGGGTGCTGCGAGAGGAGTTTGAATTGCGACGGATGAGAGGCTCGGTTGAGCGTTGCAACGTTCCTTGATCGGAAGGGCCGTTTCCCCACTCGAAGCATTCTAAGTAGGCCGTCCAGCGTACGGAATAAGGCCGTACGGTCGAGATGAACCAATGGCCGAAGTTGGAACACAAAATGGGTCGCGGATGGCCAGGAATGGGTCTCGCTCCCTCCGTTAGGTAATGATCTTGGCACCGAGATTTTGCACTCGTCGCCAGAGTCATCGGAACGCATTCGTCATGGGGCACTAACACTGTACCGTAAGAGCATGGCTTCCCATGCGCACTTCATCATCAAGCCGGACCGTAGAGCGACAATGTCGCTCTCTCATCAAGTGTGCGACAACATCCGAACGGCGATCGACGACGGGCGGCTGGAGGTTGGCGCGCGCCTGCCATCAGTCCGCGATCTGGCAAGCCAGCTGGGTGTAGCTCGAGGAACCGTGCAGGCTGCTTACGATGCGCTGGTGTCTGAATTGCTGCTGAGCACCGCCGGTTCGGGCGGCACCCGCGTGATCGCCAAGCCTCCCCGCCATGCTTCCACGACGAGCGAGCCGATCGTCCGGCCGCTCTCGACGATGCTGCGCGGCTTCTCGCTAACGGCGTTGCCCTTTCAGACCGGCGTGCCGGCGCAGGATGCGTTTCCGACAAAGCTCTGGGCCAACCTGCTCGGACGCGCGGTCCGCGATGATGCGATGACGCCGACGACCTATCCCGATCCGCGCGGGCACCCCGTACTGCGCGAGCAGATTGCCGCCTACCTGGCGATCGCGCGAGGTCTCCGTTGCGTGTCCGACCAAGTCATCGTCACTGTATGCTATCGCGGTGGGCTCGCGCTGGCGTTGCAGGTGCTGGGCGCATCGGGGCAGCGCGCCTGGATGGAGGAGCCGGGCTACCCCATAACCCGCATGGGACTGGAGATGGCGCGCGTCGGCCCGGTCGCGGTGCCCGTTGACGGGGAGGGAATCGACGTTGCTGCAGGAATAGCGCTCGCGCCCGACGCCAGAGTTGCGATCGTCACGCCAGGGCAGCATTCCCCGCTAGGCGCGACCATGAGCCATGCCCGGCGACGGACGTTGCTGGACTGGGCCGAGGCGGCCGACGGTTGGATCATCGAGGATGACTATCTGGGGGAGCTCCAACTTGGCGCGCGCGCCGCGCCGGCGCTGGCAAGCGGCGATACCGCGGGGCGCGTGATCCATGTGGGCAGCTTCAGCAAGACGTTAAAGCCCGGGGTCGGAATCGGCTTCGTCGTCGCGCCGATGGCGCTCGCCACGCGCTTCGGGCAAGCGGCGGCAACATTGGGGCCAAGCTTCTTCGCGCCGTCGCAGCTTGCGATTGCTCAGCTGCTCGCCGAGGGTCATTACCTGCGTCACCTGCGCAATATGAAGCGGCTCTATGCCGAACGGCTTTCCGCGCTGCACCGTGCGCTCGAGGCGGATTATCCGCTCGAGACCGTCGCCGGCCCGATCGCACTCCTGAGATTGCCACAGGGGATCGACGATATGGCGCTGGCGCGGCGCGCGCCCGAACTCGGGATCGCGCCGTCGCCGTTGTCGCCTTGGTATCAGGATCCCGAGCGCCGTATGCCGGGGTTGTTGCTGAGCGCAACGAACCTTCGCCCGAACAGGGTCGACGAGGCGGTCGCCGCCTTACGACGACTGATGGCCGACCGAGTATGATGATCTTGGCCTAGTCGCTTTCGCGGTTCTTGGCTCTACGAGCCTGGGCCAAGGCCCTGCTACCTCCCATCCTACAGTGAGCCCATGCCGATCCGGCGGGCCGCTTTGCAAAGGTATC
Organism: Sphingomonas aurantiaca; assembly: GCF_003050705.1. Lineage (GTDB taxonomy): Bacteria > Pseudomonadota > Alphaproteobacteria > Sphingomonadales > Sphingomonadaceae > Sphingomonas > Sphingomonas aurantiaca. The sequence goes on from NZ_QAOG01000007.1 coordinate 29,180, forward strand.
GGGACATGAAGATCGTCGTTATCGGGGGCTCTGGCCTCATCGGTTCGAAGCTCGTTTCGCGTTTGGAGACAGCGGGACACGAGGCCGTCGCCGCGTCGCCGAACAGCGGCGTGAATACTCTGACGGGGGAGGGCCTCGCCGAGGCGCTGGCCGGGGCGGAAGTGGTCGTCGATGTCGCGAACTCGCCATCGTTCGAGGATGCCGCGGTGCTCGCATTCTTCGAAACCTCGAGCCGCAACGTCCTTGCTGCCGAAGCGGGCGCGGGCGTCCGGCACCATGTCGCGCTGTCGGTCGTCGGGACTGAGCGCCTTGCCGACAGCGGCTATATGCGCGCGAAGGTCGCGCAAGAGACGCTGATCCGCGCGTCGGGCATGCCCTATACGATCCTGCATTCGACGCAGTTCTTCGAATTCCTAGGCGGCATCGCGCATTCGGCCGCAGCGGGCGAAGCGATCCACCTATCGACCGCCTTGTTCCAGCCGATTGCGGCCAATGACGTCGCGGACGCGCTCGCCGCGATCGTTGTCGCGCCGCCTACGAACGGGACGATCGAGGTGGCGGGCCCGACGGCGTTCCGGATGGATGCGCTAGTGCGTTGCTATCTCGAGGCGACCGGTGACGCGCGCGGCGTAGTGGGGGAGGCCGACGCGCTCTATTTTGGCGCGAAAATCGACGACATCTCGCTCATGCCCTCGGCCGGAGCGCGTATCGGCGCGACTGACTACGACACATGGTTCGCAGGCCGGTGAGCCGCGTCGTCCTGGGCATCGCGATCCTGCTGGGAGTGGGCGCGATCGCAAACGGCGTCTTCATGCTCGCCTCGCCCGTGAGCTGGTATTTCGCGGTTCCCGGCGTCACCACGACCGGACCATTCAACCAGCATTTCGTACGCGACATCGGGTTGATCTTCCTCGGCGTCGGCACGGCGTTCCTGTTGGGTGCAGCACGTCCGATCCATCGTTCGGTTTCCTGGGGGGCGGCCGCGATCTGGCTCTCGGGGCATGCCCTCTTCCACATCTGGGAAGTGGCAGTCGGGATCTGTGGTCCGTCCGCGCTGCTTCGTGATTTTCCTGCCGTGACGCTGCCCGCTGTGTTGGCAATCGCGATCACCGTCCATGCCGTGTCTCACAAGGAATCTGGTCGATGAAGCTCTATTACAGCCCGCTCGCTTGCAGCCTGGCCGACCATATTGCGCTTCGAGAGGCAGGAATGGCGTTTGAAGCCGAACGCGTCGATTTGCGCACGTTCCGCACGGCTGGCGGCGAAGACTTCGCACGGATCAATCCGAAGAAATACGTTCCGGCACTCATTCTCGACGACGGCACGATGATCACCGAGAATCTAGCGGTTCTCGACTGGATCGCTGGCGAGACGCCTGCGTTGCAGATCGGCGGCGCAATGGGGCGGACGCGGGTTATCGAGGCGCTGACATATATCACGACCGAGATCCACCGGGCGTACAAGCCGATGTGGCACGCCGGTAGCGCTGCCGACAAAGCGAGGGCAGGCGATACGGTGCTCCGCCTGATGCAACCTCTTTCCGATGGCTTGCAGGGCGACTATCTGTTCGGGGCCACGCCGAGCGTCGCCGACTTCTACCTGTTCGTCATGCTGCTCTGGGCTGATCGGTTTGCGCTAGATCTGCCATTGCCGCTACTCGGCTTGCGTGAACGCATGAAGGCGCGGCCCGCCGTCCAGGCGGCCATGGCAGCGGAGGGGATAGGTTGATCCGGCCGTCATCACTTAGCGATAGCTGAGGTTTCAGCAGCTCACCATTCCTCGACCTCTCGTATCGCCCGTGCATGAACAAATGTTCGATTGCGGGAAGCGAGTTGAGGGGCGTGAAGGTCCGGAACAGGGTCCAAGCTATAGCAATGCTGAGATCTCACCGATCTACGATCAATTTCTTAACACAGGGGCCAATCGTAAAGTGAAACGAACGGGCGCGAGTGGTACACGGTATTTCGGCAACGGGCGGCCTTGTGCGTTCCATGTCGTATCCCCGCCCAGGCCCGACTGCAGAGCATCGACAAGCACCGAGACATGGTCGTGAGGCACGATATCGGTGCTCTTGCGGGTGCCGGGCGCGCGGCGCGCGAGATCTTCATAGGGGAATGCGAGCGCATTCATCGACAGCGGAAGATCGCCTGCCAGCTTGAGCCCGGTATGGCCGTCGCCGTTCAGCGTCATCGAGCGGACATCGCTTTTGGTGCCGGTTTCCTGCGGGCGCATGAAGTTGTGGTTCTGATCGGCGATGGCGCCGCGCCACAGGCCAATCGCCGCGCTGGTCTTGCGATCGGCATAGTTCTCATGCGGGCCGCGACCATAATATTCGATAGTCTTGAACCGGCTCGGTGCCGCGAACTGGAAGCCGATGCGGAGTGGGTCCGACAGGTCCTGCTTGAGCGGCATGAACGCGCCGGCGATGTCGACGCTGCCGTCGCCGCGCATCGTGTAGCGACTGGTGAAGCGGACCGCATTGTCGCCCATGACATAGCGCACGGTGACCGCCGCCGCACCCGAACCGATGCGCTCGGCCTTGACGGACTCGACCGTGCGCGCAGCAGACATCGCCAGCCACGGCGCGTTCGCGGCCTCGCCCCGCGTGCCGATATCATTGTCGGTCAGCGCCCGCGCGAAATTCGGCGCGCCGCCGCTCAGCAACTCGTCGCGCCCGACCCGATAGCTGGCGATCAGGCCGGTCCTTCGGTCGATCGTCAGGCGGGTGTCACCCGCAGCCAACGCGATCATCCCGCCGGTTTCCTGCAAGGTCGTGCGACCGCGCGGTATCGTGATGTGCGCCGGGATCGGGACCCCCAGCGCGAACTGGTCCCAGCCGACGACGTGGCCCGCCGGCACCAGCGGGATCGTGCCCGCCTTTGCGCGGGCGCGGATCGTGACCAGATACTCTGCGCCCGGTTTGGGCGGCAGTTTCGGCAAGGGCAGCGTGAACGGCTCGGTCGCATGCGCGGTGGTATGCAACGCCGGTACGGCGCCTTGCGCGATGGGAACGCCGTTCTCGTTCACCGTCCAGTCGAAATCGAAGCCGGACAAATCACGGAAATCGTCGCGGTTGGTGACGGTGAACCGCCCCGCGACCGCATCGACGGCGGTGAACTGGACCGGTGCGTACACCTTCTGCACTTCGAACAGCTGTGGATGCGGGGTGCGGTCGGGGTTGAGCAGACCGTCGCCGAATTCGATCTCGCCGCCGGGGTTGGGGCCGTATTCGCCGCCATCGCCCCAGTACCGCCGGCCGTCCTTGGTATAGCGGTACATCGACTGGTCGACCCAGTCCCAGATGAAGCCACCCTGCAACCGGTCGGGCCGTGCATAGATCGCGTCCCAATATTCCTTGAAATTGCCGCCGGAATTGCCCTGCATATGGGCGTATTCGGACTGGATCATCGGCTGCTTGAACTCGGGATGCTGCGCATAGTCGAGCATTCGGGCCGGGCTGTCGTACATCGGCGCATAGATGTCGGCGTATGCGTTCGGCTTGAAATCGTTGATCTGGCTGTAGCCGAGGTACGAGATTAACCGGGTCGGATCGATCGCGCGTGCGGCCGCCGCGGCCTTCTCGAAGCTGGGACCGGTGCCGGCCTCATTGCCGAGCGACCAGAAGATGATCGAGGGATGGTTCTTGTCGCGCTCGACCATGTTGACGACGCGGCTGACATGCGCAGCTTCCCAAGCGGGATCGTAGCCGATCTGGATGCTCTCGGGCGTGCGTCCGCCGCGGTTGGCGGCGGACATATACGCGTGGCTCTCGATATTGGCCTCGTCCATCACGTAGAGGCCGTATTCGTCGGCGAGGTCGTAGAGCCGTTCGTCATTCGGGTAGTGCGAGGTGCGTAGTGCGTTGACGTTGTTGAGCTTCATCAGCTCGATATCGCGGCGCATCGACGCCAGCGAGATGACGTGGAAGGTCTCGGGGTCGTGCTCGTGGCGGTTGACGCCGCGGATCGTGATCGGCTTGCCGTTGACCGTGACGAGGCCGTTCTGGATCGCCACGCTGCGGAAGCCGATGCGGCGGGCGGTCGCCTGCACGGTGTCGCCCTTGCGGTCGAGCAGTTCGACGAGCAGCGTGTAGAGCTTGGGCGTTTCCGCGGTCCAGGGGCGGATGCCGGGCAGCGTGCCGGTGAGCGACAGCTTGGCCCCCGTCGCAGGCGCGGTCTTCATCAGCAGCGTGCGGTTGCCATCGATCACGGTCGCGCGAACGGTGTGGCCACGCGCTGCGTTTGTGAGGTCGAGTGCGATATCGAGCGTGCCGTCGGTATAGTCTGCGCTGAGGCCAGTCTTGACGAACGTGTCGGCAACCCGGGCTTTCGGCGCGGCCATCAGATACACCGAGCGCTCGATCCCCGACACGCGCCAGAAATCCTGGTCCTCGAGATAGCTCCCGTCGGACCAGCGATAGACCTGGATCGCGACGCTGTTGCGGCCAGGCTTGATCCAGCGGGTGACGTCGAACTCGGACGGCAGCTTGCTGTCTTCCGAATAGCCGACCTTATGGCCGTTGACCCAGACGTAATAGGCCGAGCCCGCCGCGCCGATGTGGAGAATGACGTCGCTTTGCCTCCAGTCGCGCGGCACCTCGACGTCGCGGCGGTACGAGCCGACCGGGTTGGTCGCGTGCGGGATCAGCGGGCGGTTGGCGGGGAAGGGGTAGGTGACGTTGTTGAACCGTGCCTGGTCGTAACCCTCGGCCTGCCAGTCGGCGGGGACCTTGATCTCCTTCCACTGCGACACGTCGTAGGCGGGGCTGGCGAAATTCTTCGGGGCCTTGTCGGCGTCGGGCGAGAAGGCGAATTTCCACTGACCATCGAGCGTGACGAACCGCGTCGAGCGTTCCATCGTCCCCTCAATCGCGGCGGCGCGGGTTTCGAACGGGAACCCAGTGGCGCGCGCGCGCTCCTTGCCGATCGCGAAGACCGCGGGGTTCTCCCAATCAGGCCGGTCGGCGGAGACCTGCGGCTGGATCGGGACGGCGACCGGTGCGCGCTGTGCGGTAACGGGCGCGGCGGTTACCAACAGGGCGGCAAGGAGAGGGCGGTAGGTCATCGGGTCTGCGAATTCCATTCGAGGATGTCGGCGCCCTGCGGGAAGACGAGCCGGACGAAGCGGGCTTTGGCGACAGCGGGGAGGGTGATCGGCGAGCCACTGGCGGCGCGTTCGGCTGCGATCTGTTGCCAGAGCTTGCCGTCCAACGATGCCTCGACGCTGAACCGGACCGTCACGGTTGGGTAGGCCGGGCGGAGCGTCGTCGCGCCAATGGCCTTCACCGCGCCAAGATCAGCCTGCAACCACGCTGCGCCGGGGTTGGAGCGCCAACTGGTGGCGTAATTGTCGTCGTCGGCTGCGGCAGGGGAGTGTGCGGCGTCTGCTGCACCCGACGCAGTCAGCCGGGCGGGCCTCGCGCCGGATCGTCGTGCGGCGGTGCCGGGAACATCCGCGCCGCGATGCGTGGGGACGATCGCGAGCCGGTCGCCCGAGATGGCGAGGCGATCGACCGCGACCTGGCGCAGCACCATGTCGCCGGCTGGCGTGAACGGTAGCGCCTGCCGGTGGTAAAGGACGAAATCTTCGCCCCCCGCGCTGAAGATCGCGTGATGTCCTGGGCTGATGATCTGCCGCTTCGCATCGGTAGCGAGCAGCGGCTGATCCGACACTTCGCTGAAAGGCCCCATCGGCGAGCTGCCGACCGCATAGCGCAGCTGGTACGTATCCTTGGTCGTGTTGCCGAAGGAGTAGGTGAGGAAATATCGCCCGCCACGCTTCAGCATAAACGGGGCTTCGAAATAGTGCGGCGGGGTGACGTCGCTGGGTTCGCCGTCGAACGTCACCATGTCGGGCTTGAGCTTCACCACGAAGCAGTGTCCGTTGACCCAGTTCAGCCCCGATCCCCAGTAGAGATAGGCTTGGCCGTCATCGTCGACGAACGCCTCGGCATCGATCATGTGCAGGCCAGGGCGGAAGTTGCGCGGGATCAGCGGCTTGCCGCCATTGGCATCGCGCCACGGGCCGGCAGGACGATCCGCGCTGCCGACCCAGATCTCGCTGCCGACCGACACGTACATCCAGAATTTGCCGTCGCGGCCTTTCACGACCGAGGGTGCCCAGACCTTGCTCTTGCCCGACGTCGGGCTGGTCGCGGCGGCCTTGGTCGGCCAGTTCGGCGTCTCGAAGGTCCAGTCGCGGAAGTTGCGCGAGCGCCACAGGCCGAGCGTGTCGGCGCCCCACGGATCGATCGTCGCGAAGACGAACCACTCGTCCCCATCGTGGACGATCGACGGGTCGGCGAAATAGCCGGGCAGCAGCGGATTGCGCATGCCCGGGTCGAGCGCGCCGTCGCGACCCAGCGCGGGCGTTGCTGCCAGTGCCAGCAGGCTGGCGATCAGCAGCCGCAAGGCGCTCACAATGCGGTCTCGATCGCTTCGAGCGAACGGCGCTTGGTTTCGGGGAAGAACGCGAGGACCACCGCGAACTGGAGCGCCATCATGCCTGCGAACAGGATGAACGGTGCGCCGCGCGAATAGGCGGCGACCAGCGGGAACGCCATCGCGATGATCGCATCCATGAACCAGTGCGTCGACGAGCCAAGGCTCTGCCCGCGCGAGCGCACGTCGGTCGGGAATATCTCGCTGATATACACCCAGATCACCGCGCCCTGCGAGAAGGCGAAGAAGGCGATGAAGCCGATCAGCAGCCACAACAGCATGTTCTGATGCTGGCCGCTGAGGAACACATAGGCGACGCCCGACAGCATGACGGTGAGCCCCGCCGCACCGATCAGCAGCAGCGTCTTGCGCCCGATCCTGTCGATCACGGTCAGCGCGAGCGCGGTGAAGAACAGGTTGCACGCACCGATCACGATCGCCTGGCGGTCCGCGGAAACGCTGTCGAACCCGGCGGCGGCGAAGATGTCGTTGAGATAATAGAGGATCGCGTTGATCCCGGAGAGCTGGTTGAACGAGGCGATTCCGAAGGCGAGCAGGATCGGGCGGCGATGCCGCGCCCAGCTCAGCCGCGGCTTTCGTGCGGCCGCGGCGACGTTGGATTGGCGATAGCTGGCGATGTCGGCGGCCGGGTCCGCCACGCCGAGCGACTGGAGCACGGCTTCGGCTTCGGCTTCACGACCGCGGGCTGCGAGCCAGCGCGGGCTGTCGGGGATCGTGAACATCATCCCCAGCAGCAGCAGCGCCGGCAACGCGGTGACGCCGAACTTCACGTGCCAGTCGAGCGCGCCCAGATCCATGCCGGTGACGATCGCGTTGCTGAGATAGGCCACCAGGATGCCGAGCACGATGTTAAGCTGGAACGCGCCGACCATCATGCCGCGCTTTTCGGCCGGCGCGATCTCGGCGATGTAGACGGGGGCCAGCACCGACGATGCGCCGACCGCGAACCCGGCGAGCACGCGGAAGGCGAGCAGCGCACCCCAGTTCCACGCGGCGAAACAGCCGATGCCGGAGACCAGGTAGATCAGCGCGATGACCTTCAGCGACGTCCGCGCGCCGTAGCGATCGCCGGGCACGCCCGCGAGCAATGCGCCGGCGAGCGTACCCCAGAGCGCGCTGGAGACGGTGATGCCGACCCCCGCCGCATCGAGGCCGAACGCGGTGCGGATGCCTTCGGTCGTGCCGGCGATCACCGCGGTGTCGAACCCGAACAACAGGCCGGCGAGCGCGCCGACCAGAACGCCGCGGAACAGGGTTGCATTCATGCGTCTTGGCTCCAGTATTCGGGGTCACGCCGGCCGGTATTCGCCCCTGCAATCCTCGCCCTTGCGGGGGAGGATCGTAAGGTCAGAACGTGAAGCGTACGCCGGCGCGGAAGGTGCGGCCGATCGAGTCGAAGTCCTGGACGCCCGACGGGCCGTTCGAGACATACGGGTTGATCAGCTGGTTGAAGACGTTGGTGACGCTCAGATACGTCTCGACGTCGCCGCCCATCGGCAGCTTGTAGCCGATCCGCGTGTCGACCAGCAGCTGGCCGTTGAAGTGGCGCTGCGCCAGATCGGTCGGCACGGTGCCCTTGTCGTACGCACCGCCGCCGATGAAGCGGCCTTGCGTGAAGACGCTGAACGGCTTGGCGTCGAGCTGGACCTGCCCGGTCATCCGCCAGTGCGGCGCGGTGCCGATCTGGCCGGCGCGATCGACCGCGACGACGTTGGGCGTGCGCTGGATATAGCGATCGACGTAATTGCCGAGTAGTCGCAGCGACAGGTTCGCGTCGGTCGCGATGCGCGATTTATAGCTCATCTCGAAATCGATGCCGCGGGTGTCGAACGCGGCAAGGTTCTGCGTCACCAGATCGATCTGGATCAGCTGGCCCGCATCGTTGCGGCGGACGAATGCGCAGCTTGCCGCACTGCCGTTGAAGCAGTCGTCGAGCGTCTGCTGGAACGACAGCGAGGCGATCGCGTCCTTGATCCGGATGTCGTAGAAATCGATCGAGGCATTGAACCCGCGCAGGAATGACGGCGAATAGACCGCACCGAACGTCGTGGTCTTCGCGACTTCGGGCGTCAGATTGAGGTTGCCGAGCACGACCGAGCGCACGTTGGTCGCGGTGCTGTTGGTCGCGCGGTCGAACACCTGCGGCTGGAAGCTGGTCGTGCCGCGCTGGAACAGCTCGTACAGGCTGGGCGCGCGGATATCGCGCGAGCGCGTGCCGCGGAAGCGCAGTTCATCGTTGATCGCCCAGGTGAGGCCCGCCTTCCACGTCGTCACCGACCCGCTGGTGGTATAATGCGTGCGCCGCACCGCGCCATTGAAGTCGAGCGCCTTGAACAGATTGACGTCGCGGAGCAGCGGCACGTCGACTTCGAGGAAGCCTTCGGTCACCTCATATTCGCCGCTCTGCGCCTTGGCATTGCCGACGCGGTACGCACCCTCGGCATTGGTGACCGGATTGAACGCCTCCGACAGCGCGTCGACGGTCTGGTTGAAGCTCTGCTTGCGGAATTCGAGGCCCGCCGCGAAGCCGACATCGCCTGCCCAGTTCTGGAACGCGGAACCCGCGATCGAGCCCGCCGCGACGAATTCCTTGAAGCGCTGGTCGGCGGTGTTGGTGCCGGTGACGTAGTTCAGCGCGGCGTCGGTCGGCGCATGGAAGCCGAACACGTTGACCGGCACGCAGCCATTGCCGGGCGTGGTCAAGGTCGAGCGACAGACGATCTGGCCGTTCGCCGGGTTCACCACCGCATCGGCGGCGTTGACGTAGTTCTGCTGGATGAGATCGTTCGTCAGCGCAAGGTGGCGATCGTTGCGTGCCGCCTCGACATAGGTGTTCCACTTCAATCCGCCGAAAACGGTGCCCTCGAGGCCGAGCACGCCGCGGATCGTCTCGTTATCGGCGTTGACCTGCGTACGCGGCAGATCGTCGTCGTAACGGCCCATCGTCAGCGTCTGCGTGCCGAGCGCGGTCATGCGATCGCGGATGGTGGTCGGCAGATAGGCGTTGTCGCGACGGATCACGAGCGCGGTGGTGCCGATCTGGTTGCTGTACGAACCGACCTGATAGTCGTTGTGCGTCTTGCCGTAATTGCCCTCCGCGAACACCGTGACCGCGTCGCTCAGCTCGTAGCTCGCGCGCGTATAGGCGATGTGCTTCTCCAGCTCGGAGATCAGCGGCGCGAACTGCGGACGCGGGCCGCTGCCGCCGATCATCGTCGAGTTGGTCAGGCTGGTGCCGTAGATGAACGGGATCGGCTGGCCGCTCGCGTCGAAGGTCGTGCCGCGGAATGCGGTCGGCCCGGTGATGAGTCCGCCAAAAGTCGCGTTGGCGACGCGCACGTCGCAGGCGAATTCGCGCGACGTGGCGGAGCCGGCGGGGAGCGCGATCGGCTGGCAGCTCTGGCGCGAATAGCTGCGGCTCAGGCGATCCTCGACGCCTTCGTTGCGGAAGAATTCGCCGCTAACCAGGAAATGACCGCGACCGCCCGCGAACGGCGTGCCGTAGGCGAGCTCGTATTTCTGCTCGGCATTGTCGCCGTACGTGGTGACGCCGCCCTGGATCGTGCCGGTCAGCCCGGTGAACTTCTTGTTGATGATGAAGTTGACGACGCCGCCGACCGCGTCGGAGCCATAGGCCGCCGAGGCACCGCCGGTAACGACCTCGACGCGCTCGACCAATGCCTGCGGGAACAGGTTGGTGTCGACCTGGCCGCTGCCGTCGTTGGGGATGAAGCGGCGACCGTCGAACAGCGTCAGCGTTCGCGTCGGGCCGAGATTGCGCAGGTTGAGGTACGCGCCACCCTGGCCGCTCGACGTCTGCGCACCGCGCGGACCGACCGAGGAGGAGAGCGCGGGGAGCTGCTTCAGAGCCTCGCCGAGCGTGGTCGGCACCGCGGCGTTGAGCTGCGTCGCGCTGGCGACCGTCACCGGCGTCGGCGCACCGAAGCCGTTGGCGGGAATGCGGCTGCCGGTGACGACGATGTCCGCGTCGGCGGTCTCGCTGGGGGCAGGGCCTGCCGAGCTGATCTGCGCCGCGCCGGTGTCGGCGGCAGGCGACGTGCCGTCGGCGGTGACGCTGGCCGAAGGCGACGCGGCGGGGACGGCCGGTTGCGGCTGTGGCTGGACTTGTGCGGCTGCGGTGCCGGCGATCATCATGGCGAGCGCCGAGGCGCCGCAGAATGCGGTCTTGCGGTTGATCATGTCTTTCCTCCCCTGGGTGGCGGGCTTCGGCCTGCCGTTATGTGTGTGACGGCCTTCAGGCCGATCGTTGCGCGGACTGCAGCAGCCCGCGGATGTATCCGTAACAAAAGGCGAAATTCTCGGCCCGCGGCGTCCAGACCGGCTTGCCGTCGACGACCAGCGGATCGTCCATGCCCGGCACGTGATCGGGCATGATCATCCCGTCATACCCGACCTCGGCATAGGTACGCAGCGCGCGCACCATGTCGATGTCGCCCTCGTCCGGAAAGGTCTCGTTGAACCTGTTGCGCGCGCCGTGGATGTTGCGGAAATGGACGTTGAAGATTTTCTTGCGCTCGCCGAACCAGCGGATCACATCGAAGATCTGGTTGGCCGGGTCGGTGAGATTCTCGCAGACCGAGCCCTGGCAGAAATTGAGACCGTGATACGGGCTCTCGTTGATCAGCACGAAGCGCTTGAGGCCCTCGATCGTGCCGAGCACGTTGTCGATCCCCTGGTAGCCGCCCGGCGGCGTGCCGGGGTCCTGCGGGTGGCAGGCGATCCGCACCTTGGTCTCGTTGGCGATCGGCACGATCCGGTCGAGGAAATAGGTGATGCGCTTCCAGAACTCGGTCGCATCGACCCGCCCGGCGCGGGTGAGCGGGGTCGGCGGCTTGGCCTTGGCCAGGTCCCAGCCGAAATATTTCGAGCCGCCACGACCCTCGACGGGCGCGGTGCGCAGCACGCCGAGCAGGCTCATGTTGTATTTGACGCAGGGGATGCCGACCGCGGCGCAGTTGCGCAGGGTGGTCGCGAACGCCTCGATCTCGCGCTCGCGATCGGGGTCCTGGCCGAGCATGATGCCGGGGTGCTTCTCGCGGTCGATATGCGTGGAGTTGAGGATTTCGGGTTCGAGCATGTCGAGGCTCAGCCCGTGGCGCTCCGCCATCTGTTTCAGCGTCGTGAGTTCGGCGACGGTCGGGTACATCCGCCCATCGGCGATCGTGGCGCGCGCGGAGATGTTGCGGACGCCGTAGCGTGCGAACACTTCGAAATGCGCGTCGGTGGACGGCATGCTCTGGCAACCCAGTTTCATGCGGTACTGGCTCGCGGCGGGCGGCGTCGCGCGGCGGCGCGACTGCGTCTGGCGGGTCTGCGCCTCTGCGGCCTCGCCGATCACCGACAGCGAAGCGGCGGCACCGGTACCCAGCATGAACGTGCGACGATGCATCCAGTCCTCCCCTCGATGTCGGCGGCAGATGTTTCCGTCCGTCCGGTCCGGGCATCTCTGGCCCGGACGATGCCTATTGCATCCGGACTGGACCGAATTCCATTGCCAATCCTGGATCGTTCGATGCAATTCGGGACCAGACGAATGGTGATCCCATCCCGTTTGGTACCAGGCACGGCTGCTTAAGCGTCGTCGCGACTGGCACATGCTGGATCATGCTAACCACGGCATCGATCGATTGCGCCTTTGGAATGGACCGCGTGATACCGCTGCCATAGACCCGGTGATTAGTGATCCAGCGCCGGCGGACAAGGTTCGGCGCGGCAGGGGAGGCAGCATAGAATGGCATTTGGTCCTACAGACGTGGCGAAGACAATCGGCGGCGGATTGCTGTCGTTCCCGGTCACGCATTTCGACGCAGCGGGCGCGTTCCTCGAAGATCCGTATCGCGCGCATTGCGCGTGGATGCTCGAGCATGAGCTGGCCGGGTTGTTTGCAGCCGGCGGTACGGGCGAGTTCTTCTCGCTGACTCCGACCGAAGTCGTCGACGTCGTCGCCGCAGCCGTCGCCGAAGCCAAGGGCAAACTGCCGGTGATCTCGGGCTGCGGCTATGGCACCGCGATCGCCTGCGAGATCGCGCGCGGTGCCGAGCGGGTCGGCGCGGACGGGCTGTTGTTGCTGCCGCCCTATCTGACCACGTCCAACCAGGAAGGCCTCGCCGCGCATATCGATGCGGTGTGCAAGTCGACCGGGCTCGCGGTGATCGTCTACAACCGCGACAATGCGATCGTGAACGACGAGACGCTGGCGCGGCTATGTGAGCGCAACGCCAATCTGGTCGGCTACAAGGATGGCGTCGGCGACATCGAGTTGATGGCGCGGGTCCATTCGCGGATGGGTGACCGGCTCACCTATATCGGTGGTCTGCCGACCGCGGAGACGTTCGCGACGCCGTATCTGACGATGGGCGTCACGACCTATTCGTCGGCGATCTTCAACTTCATGCCGGAATGGGCGCTCGACTTCTACAAGGCGGTGCGCGCCGGCGATCATGCCAAGGTGCAGGCCGAACTGCGCGATTTCGTGCTGCCCTATATCGCGATCCGCAACCGCAGCCGCGGCTATGCAGTGTCGATCGTCAAGGCGGGCATGCGGGTCGTCGGCCGCGATGCCGGGCCGGTGCGTACCCCGCTGACCGATCTGACCGCGGAAGAGGAGCGCGATCTCGCCGTACTGATCGCCAAGGCAACGCCCGCCGCGGTCAAGCGCGCGGCGTGACATTCTAGTGGCCGGCACTCTATAGATGTCGGCCATGTTCGACCTCAGCCAGCTCCGCTGTTTCGTCGCGGCGGCCGAGGAACTGCATTTCGGCCGCGCGGCGCAGCGTCTCAACATGACGCAGTCGCCGCTCAGCCGACAGATCCAGTTGCTCGAACGCATCCTCGATGTGATGCTGCTCGAACGGACCAGCCGCCAGGTGCGGCTGACACCCGCGGGCAGCGCTTTCCTTATCGAGGCGCGCCGTATCCTCCGCCTAGCGGAAAGCGCGGCGCTGTCCGCAAGGCGCGTGGCGCGCGGCGATGCGGGGCGCGTCGTGATCGGCTTCACCGCGGTGTCGGGCTACGACCTGATGCCGCGGATCGTCGCGCAGGCGATCGCGCGGCTCCCCAACATCGCGCTCGAACTACGCGAGATGGTCACGTCCGAACAGGTCGACGCGCTCGTCACCGGGCTGATCGACGTCGCGTTCGTCCGCCCGCCGATCGATCGCCACGAGTTCGAGTCGGTCTGCGTCCTGCGTGAACCTTTGATTGCAGCGCTACCCGCGGGCGATCCGCGGCAGGCGAGGGGCGTGCTCGTCCCCGCCGATTTCGACGGCCTGCCGCTGATCATGTACGCGCGGCAGGGCGCCGGCTATTTCCACGAGATGCTGCTGAAGCTGTTCGCGGACGCGGGCGCCGAGCCCGACTATGTCCAGCACGTCACGCAGATCCATTCGATGCTCGGTCTGGTCCGCGCCGGGCTCGCCGCGGCGATCGTGCCGCAGGCGGCAACCAGCCTGCACATGACCGACGTCCAGTTCCGCACGATCCAGACCGAACCGGAAAACCCGGTCGAGCTGGTGATGGCATGGCGCCGCGACAATTCGAACCCGGCGCTGGCCCCGATGCGCCAGCTCTGCCTCGATACGCTCGGTTAGGACCGATCGTCAGTCGGCACGCGGCTACATTCTCCGTCATGCCGGGCTCGTTCCGGCATCCACGGTGCCGCATCATTTAAAGGGATTGGTTCGCGGGACCGTGGACCCCGAAACCAGTCCGGGGTGACGGAGAGTTTTTGGTGCAGTCGCAGTTCAGACCGCCGAAGCCGGTACACTCAGTTGGATACCGCGCTAAAGCGTCTTACGCCTTCAGCTCGACCCGCTTGATCGGCCCCACCACCACCAGGAACGCGAAGATTGTCAGCAGGCAGTGCAGCCCGACGAACACCAGCGCGCCGTCGAACGATCCGGTCCCGGCAACGATGAACCCGATCACGATCGGCGTGACGATCCCCGCCACGTTGCCGAACATGTTGAAGATCCCGCTCGCCACCCCCGACAGTTCGCGCGGCGCGACGTCGGACATCACCGCCCAGCCGAGCGAGGCCACGCCCTTGCCGAAGAACGCGACCGCCATCAGCGTGATGACCAGCCATTCCGCCTCGACGAACACGCACGCGATGATCAGCGTCGCGAGCAGCATGCCGATCACCAGCGGCGTCTTCCGCGCAATGTCGAGCGAGCCGGTGCGGCGCAGCAGCGTGTCCGACAGATACCCACCGACCAGTCCACCGATGAACCCGCACAGCGCCGGTGCAGCGGCGGCGATCCCCGCCTCCATGATATTCAAACCGCGTTCCTTGACGAGGTAGATGGGGAACCACGTCACGAAGAAATAGGTCAGGACATTGATGCAATATTGACCGAGATAGATGCCGAGCAGCATCCGGTTGGCGAGCAGCTGGCGGACATTGTGCCAGCTGAACACCTGCTTCACGCCGGCGCCTTCCTCCATGTGGATCAGCCCGCCGCCCGCCTCGATCAGCGCGAGTTCGGCGGGGTTGATGCGGGGGTGGCGGACCGGGCTGCGGATGAACAGCCAGAACACCGCGGTTGCGACCAGGCCGAGCGCGCCCATCACCCAGAACACGCTGCGCCAGCCATGCTCGTGGACCAGCCAGCCCATCAGCGGCGCGAACACCACCAGCGAGAAATACTGCGCGGAGTTGAACACTGCCGATGCGGTGCCACGCTCGCTGCCAGGAAACCAAGCCGCGACGAGCCGCGCATTGCCCGGAAACGACGGCGCCTCGGCAACGCCGACCATGAAGCGCAACGCGAACAGCATCGCCAGTACGGGGAGCGCGACCAGCCCCGCCAGCCCCTGCATAGCGGTCAGCAGTGACCAGAGTGCGATCGCGCCGGCATAGACCCGCCGCGTCCCGAACCGATCGAGCAGCAATCCGCCGGGAATCTGCGCGAGCACATAGGCCCAGGCGAAGGCCGACAGGATGAAGCCGGTCTGCACGGTAGAGATGCCGAGGTCGTGCGCTGCCGCGCTGCCGGCGATCGAAAAGGTCGAACGATCCGCATAGTTGAGCGACGTGATGATGAAGATCAGCGCGATGATGCCGTACCGAACCCTGGTCGGCTTGCCGCCGAGCGGCTTCACGTCATGCTCGTAAATCGCCACGTCCACACTCTCCCGAACGCCATTTTTGTGTATGGCTCTTTGCCATCATATGGGCAGTAGGACGATCAGTCCAAGCCGGTTAGCAACTCGATCCAGTCGTGGATTGGCTCGATCGGGATCGCCGCGTTGAGAGAGAACCGAACGTTGAACGGGCGTTCGCAGCTAGTGAGGTGCGTAACCAAAGAGTACCGTTCCGCGTAATCGAAGGCGTAATCGTTCGCGATGAACGAATGACCGAAGCTGGGTAGGCTGTTGGACACGCCGAGCGTCCGCTTCTGGGTCCTGTCGTCTCGGCGGCCCCGATCACGCTCGCGATGAGAAGGGCGATGCGCCACCTAACCGAATAGCGATCGCGTCGCTTCGGGTTCGGACAGGTTCAAACGACGCTTGACGAAATCGAGCAGCGTGCGGCCCGCAGCGGTTGGAGCAAGCTTATGCCCTTTGCACTTCGGGCAATTGAAGCTGGCGCGCATCTCATAGCCGTTGCCGGGCGGTGCATCACCGCTTCCGCCGCAGGCGCCGCACGGCTCCTCAAGCAGTGGCAGTTCGGGGTCGTTACCGTGCATGGCGGATCCTTGGTTGTGCAACCTTGTGAAGGAGGGCGGGCGAGCGAAGCAAGCTAGGATGCGCGCGGCTTGATCGGTCGCGTCCGCTTCCCGGCAGGCTTCAGGCTGCGCGTCGGCTTGGGTTTGGCCGCGGACGCCGCCTTGCCGCTCGTCACCCGCCGTGGCCGCACACCGAGCGGCTTCGTTTTAGTGGCGCGCGTCTGGGCGGGGGCTCTTGTTTTCTTGGGTGCGTCGGGCGGCTGCGACGCCAGACGAAATTGCTTCACAACCGTCCTGATGCCCTCGACGACATTTTCCCACGCGTCGCCGCGGCGCGCCCATTGGTCAATCGGCTTGGCGTCCCTCGGCAAGAGCTTGTACTTAGCCATGCGAGTGTGCCGCCACTGGCACTGGCGCAGCAGGACGACGACGACAAAGAGCTTCTTGCGGGACGCTTTGCGCAGCGCGAAGCCATATTCGGTTTCGAAGCAATAGCGCGAAGCCAGATAGTTCGGGCTCGCCAGCGCGACGAAGATGTCCGCCTGCTTCAATGCCCGCCTGATGTTGGGATCGAGCTCGGCGCCGGGGGTTATGTCGCCATCGAACCAGGTGCGCACGCCTTCGCGGTGCAACTGCGCCATATGAGTCTCGAAGCGCTTCCTGAACTCATCATCCAGATGTGAATACGACACGAAGACCGATACCTCGCGCGCACTAGCCATTTCGGCGACACTTGCTGTCGTTTAGCGTCAACATGATTCCAGCCCAAAGATCTGCGTGCTTGGTCCAGTCCGCGCCGCTACGGCACCGGCTTGGCTCGCACACTTCTTCCAGCTCTGCTAATCACGGTCCATGGAAATCTTGCGCGTCCCAAAGTACCCCGCAAACGCGACCGTGGCGCGCCTGATGCTCTCTCAGGCGCATAGCGGCCGCGTTCGCGCAAACCTAAAAATTGAAGGCTCAATGTCGGGGTTGATGGAGGACCGCGACCATGAGACGGTTGCTCAGGCGGAAGACTGGGCGATCGAAGGAGCCGAGCAGCGGCGCGCCAGCGTGCTCATTATCGAAGATCGTACCTGACATATCCGGTCAAGGCCGATTAACTTTTCGTACAAGGGCATCCATCGTTCGCTCAGTCCGACAGGTGCGGCCGCCGGCTCATCGATCGCCTCACCTGAACAAGCGTCTGAAGTTTAGATAGGTGACGAAGTCGCTGAGTGTCCGCATCTGGGTCTGGGCGGAAGGTGTCGGATGAGGCGCATCCGCCCAGTTGCGGACATTCGCTAATAGCCGGAGCATGAGATAGCCAGTTTACCACCTCTGCAGTATATCGCTCCCATATTAAGCGTAGATGCTTTTGAAGCGAATTGGCACCGACAGCATTGGACTGGTAATGGTAGACTCCGCTACTAGGCTCTGCCCAACGTTGCGATAAACCGTCATTCGCTCATATCCGTCGCCGATATACCTTATCTCAATATCTTCGCCAGCTAGCTTAGCTGATACATCGAGAACTTGGCCGTCATTTATCTTCCATTTCATCGATCCATCGTCTGAAAAAACATGAATTATTGGCCTAGGGCTGTCGTCGCTGATCGAAATTTGACCTGCTACGATTGTAATCCTGAAATTGTCCGTGGGCAGACTGGACTTGTATATTTTCCTACGAAGTTCTGGCCAATTAATGTTGAGCGGGCTGGGAGCAGCGTTCGTGATCATTCGCGCAGCGTCATCGCTTTTTTTGCGGTCTAGGATGTATTTTTTTGAAATTAGACTTTGCGCCGAACTTGCAGGGCTATGGGCAACAACGGCGATTGCGACCACAACGGGGAAAGTCCGACGACTCATCATAACTTCCTAACGCTTCGCTGCTTGCAGAGAGGGTGTAGTGCTGATCCGACCAGCCGTATAGGTCGCTTCGGCTGTCGGGCCGACCGCCAAAATCCTTCCCATCCATGACGGACGATCATTCGCCAGGCTCAGCCAGCGCTGTGATGAACATGGGGTAATCGCGGGAGCGAAGCCCTAGCGTTCACGATGGAAGCTAGTGGCTGTTCCCCGATAAGGTAGAAGTACGGGCTCACGATCCGAAGCCGGGCCCAAGCATCTGATGGAGAACAGCTATGGACGAGTATATCGGGCTAGACGTTTCCTTGAAAGAGACTGCCGTATCCATTCGGCGTGACGGCAAGCGTGTTTGGCGTGGTAAGTGTCCCTCGGATCCACAGCTTCTGGCGGCATTGATCCGCAAGCATGCGTCGGCACCCAAGCGGGTAGTATTCGAGACTGGCCCGCTCTCGGTCTGGATCTTTCACGCGCTGGCGGCCGAAGGGGTGCCGGCGATCTGTATCGACGCACGCCATGCCAAAGCCGCTCTCGACATGGCAGCGAACAAGACCGACGCCAACGATGCCGACGGACTGGCGCATCTGGCTGAGGTCGGGTTCTACAAGGAAGTGCGGGTCAAGAGCTTCGACAGCATGCTCACTCGCACGCTGGTAGCAGCACGGACTCGCCTCGTGCGGATTGGTACCGAGCTGTCGAACCAGATCCGGGGCCTGATGAAGACGTTCGGTCTCATCGTTCCCGCTGTGACGGGCAGCAAGTTCGAGCATCATGTTCATGCGCTGCTGGCTGACAATACAGACCTGGGGCAGATCATCCGTCCGCTGCTTGAAGCCTGGCACGCAGTTCGCCTCCGCTCCGCAGAGCTCGGACGCAAGCTTCTCGCGGATGCGCGGCGCAACGCCGCCTGCCAGCTGCTGATGTCGATCCCCGGTGTAGGTGTTGTGACCGCCACGTCGTTCGTTAGCGCGATCGAGGAGCCCGCCAACTTCAAGCATTCGAGATCGGTGGGAGCGTTCGTCGGGCTGACGACGCGGCGCTATCAGTCTGGCGAGATCAACTATGACGGTCACATCTCCAGGCGCGGTGATAGCCACCTGCGCGGACTCCTTTACGAGGCCGCAACAGTCCTCCTCACGCGCAGCCGATCCGAATGCGATCTACGCAAATGGGGGCTACAGCTGCGAGAAAGGCTTGGCTTCAAACGCGCCACGGTCGCAGTTGCCCGCAAGCTTGCCGTCATCATGCATAGCATGCTGATCACCGGTGAACCGTTCAGGGAGAAATCCGCCGCAGCTTAAATTCCCGAGCTCGTCCGCGTCGCAAGGCGCCACGAGACGTCCTGCTGGGACGTAGGCTGATCCATTCCGCGACATTCGTTGCACCTTATGCCTTCGTGGCAATGAAGTGCGTGATGAACCTTGGAAGGGTTACCCGCGAAGCCCCATCATGCGGCGGCCTATGTCGACCGCGAAGACGACCATGCTCTCGGCAACGACATCTCATAAACCTCTTGCAACCAACGCGATTAGGCGACGAATGTCTGGAGTTGGATAGAGGGGAAGGGCGCGTGAACGTCCGGTTCTGGGTCGTAGTTACAAAAATCCCTCGCCCGCATGCTCGCGAAACCGCTCATGATCCCGCACATATTCCGCTACCATTTCTAAAGATGAATGCCGGCTATGCTCCTTCATTTTAAACAAATTGGCGTTCTGGCGACCGGCCTCGGTAAGGAACCCGGCGCGGAGAGAGTGGCCTGAGAACAACTCCGGCGAGTATCCCGCGGCGAGCGCAGCCGCCTTTACCACCAACGCCACCCCTTGAGCGCTCATTGGCTTGTCGGTTAGCCGGCCCTGTGGCGTCAGTTTGCGAAATACCGGCCCGCTGGTGATGCCTGCCTGCTCGAGCCAGGCGCGGTAATGCCTCACTGGTTCAAGCCTGCGGCCGTCGGGGATCGCGACGGTGTGACCCTTGCCCTCTTGGTCAGTCTTCGATGCGGCGATGCGCACTAGCAGTCCGCGGCTATCCCCGCTTACACGCGCCACGGTGATTGCCACGAGCTCGGAACGGCGGAACGCTCCGGCCATCCCGATCGCAAGGAGAGCGCGGTCGCGGTAGCTGCGAAGATCCTCACCCGTGATTGCGCGCACCATGTCGCGCAGAACGTCGCCGTCGGCAGGACGCTTCTTCCCGGGCAGTTCGCCACGCTTGTCCTTGCGGATGCCGCGCATGGCGCGCTCTAAGCGCGCCGCGTCTGGCTGCGAGGTCGGCGGCTCGACGTCGGCGGCTCGGTGCGCGAATACGATGGCAGCAAGCCGCCGGCCGATCGTCGCCCGGCCGAGTGGCGTTGGCTCCTTCCGCGGCAGCACGGTTCCGCGCTTCGTCCTGCGAAGTTCTTGCGGACTGTATCCGCGTTCGGCCAGCAACGTCAGAAATGCGGCGACGGTTTCCGGTGTCGCGGGAAGCGGGCGATAGCCGCTCTCCTGACACCACGCACAGAACAACCGCCAGTCCGATTTGTAGGCGCGCAGTGTCGCGTCGGCCGACGCGCGGCGGACATAGTCGTCGACGCGCTCGCGATCCTGGGGGGCAAGTTGCGGGAGATAGGGTTCGAGCGACTGGACCTGATCAACGATGACCAGCGCGTCAGCCACGATCGCGTCCAAGTCCGCGCGGTTGACGCGAGCCGCATCATCAATGTCGTCATCGGGCAAGCCGACCTCCTACGCCGCACGTTGATTCAACCGGCCGGTGGATGAGACCGCCCTTATCCGCGAAACGGGCTAACCGATCACCAGAATCTGCGCCAGCATGTAATTAGCGGGAATCAGCGTTATCGCTAATTAGGATGCGTGTCAGCTAACGCCGGGCGGGAACCGTCGACCCCTGCTGTGTCGTCTCAAAAAATGTGGTAAGGAAGGCCTTCTTTGCCAAAAGCGAGCTTACTTGCCTCATGACGCTACTAGTGAACATCACTGCCACTGGACGCATGAGCCTGCCGGCAGCCATTCGCAAACGCTTGGGGCTTGAAGGCGGCGGAGCGGTCCTACTCGAGGAAACGGACGAAGGCGTCGTGCTGCGTACCGTTACCCAAGCCGTGGCGCGCGCGCAGGCGATCGCGAAGAAATATGCGAGCCATCCCGATGCGTCGGTCGACGCCTTTCTCGCCAACCGCCGCGCGGACAGCGGCGAATGACTAGCGCGGTGCTCGACGCCTCTGCGGTCATCGCTCTGCTTAAGGGGGAGCGTGGAGCAAGTAAGGTGGCCGGGGTCGTGGCGGACGCGGCGGTCGGTGTGTTCAACCAGGCGGAGGTGGTGAGCCATTTCGTCCACCTGGGCGCGCCGATCGAGGAAGTCCGGGCCATGCTTGGAGCGCTGCCGTACGCCGTCGTGGCCGCGGACGATGCGCTTGGCTGGGACGCCGGCGTACTTCGGGCCGTCACCAGTTCGGTAGGGCTCTCCTTGGGCGACCGGTTCTGCCTGGCGCTTGCAAAGCGCTTGGGCGTACCGGCCTATACTGCGGACCGCGCGTGGAAGGAGGTTGCCGTCGCGGCCGGCGCCAAGGTGGTGCCCATTCGGTAAACGACAGGGTTCGAGCTCCGAGGGCCGCTGTCGAGCGAGTATGCGAGCAGCTAGCCCGCGCCGTGCCGTTCCTTGCCGGTCGTATCGAACAGACCGTCGCTTACGTCCATGGGTATTAGGCAAGAGAGCGCCCAAGCCCCGCGGAGCTTTTCGGCGGAGCCAAGACCAAACGAGAAGCAGCGCAACCGCCAGCATTGCTCCGGCGGCGCTCAGCGAGATACCGCCACGATACGCAAGCTCGGTTCGTTCATAAGGAGTTTAGATAGAAGAGACCGAGTTCTGCGCTAACGATCGGAAGTGACGTGAAACCTTCAAAATCGGGTTTCCGCCTACTCAGGCAAAGCGACAGGGTTTGTCGCACACGCTGAGCCCGGATTAATGGCGGCGTCCTTGGCCTGGGCAATGCCATCGAAAATCGTGTGGTTTCGAACAGGTGGGGTGATGATCAAGAACGTCGATCGATGGGGAGCGAAACCGTCGCCCTTCCGACCATTCATCATGCAACCAGCTACGTTTTAGCTTATATCTTGGCACTTACTCCCAATCTAAGTCGACGATCGGCCGGTATTGGAGAGCCGTAAGCACCACGAGCCTGTGTCAAGTTTTCTCCTGCCACATGGATCGACACCCTTGGTGTTAGCATCCGGGCAATTTTAGCGTCGACCGTAATGGCTGCCGGTACGCGTATCATCGCCAATTCTGTCGACGGAAGAAAACTGCTTTGGCGACTGGCGCTTGTGAGATGCGCCAATGTGGTCGCTGACCATCCACCTGCGGCATAATCGAGGCTCAGATTGGCCCGATGCTGCGGTGTGGCCGCCTTAGGAAAGAGAGCATAGAAGGTGGTATTACGGTTGGCCGGGATGTTCTCATCCACCCGGGTCACATTGTAGTTAAATGACCAACCGAAGTTGGTCGCGATCTTACCGGACGCTGACAGCTCAACGCCGTAGCTTTCAAAATTTCCCACGTTGGCAAACCGAGTGACGGCGATCGGTTCCGGTGTCAGCACTACCGTTACATCAACAGACCCCCCTGGCGAGGCGATCAACTTGTCGGTCCGGGTATAAAAGAGGGATGCATCAAACCTTAGGCCTGACGCCAAGCTATGCGAATAGCTCGTCTCAGCACTCCAGACGGTGACTGGAGCAAGACGGGGATCGCCAGTTAGATATACCGGGATCGGAACTTCAGGCGCCGGAACGGTCACGCGTAGGCCAAAGCCGATCAGCGATGGCAACTGCAGGCCACGTCCGCCGTTAACCCGGAACCGGCCATTTTCGCTGACCTGGATGGTTGCAGCGGCGTTGAAGCTGACCGGCGTAATCGTGCGGTTATAGGCTGAGGCAGGATCAATCTGAGGTGCTGCCGGCGCCCCCCCCTGACCCAACCAAAGATGATCGAGCCGCAAAGCGCCCGTCAGCGAGAGGCGGGCAAGCGGACGAATGTCGATCATTCCGCTGACCGCTGCAACCTGATAACCAATGCGATGTGAAAACAGACTGTCGGAGCCGAGCTGGTTGTTGCGGTATTCGGTACCAATTCGAAGGGTGTCTGCCGCGCTTATTCTAACGAGCGCCGACGCGGACATCACGGTGATGCGGTTGCTCGTACGAAGATCGGCAACGCTGCTGTAGGGGTCAGAAATGGGCGTGGTAATCCCATAGTCCGCCTGCAACCAATTAGTGTAGACGCGGCCAGAGAGATTGCCCCAGTTGGTGTCGTGGTTCACCTGTAGTCCGGCGGTCTGATTGCGGAACCGTTGCTCGGTCAGAATCTGGCTCGGCAAGAATTCCAGTTGCCGGTTGCCGGTCAGCCCACCATTAAGTTCGATGGAGGTTGAGGCGCCAGCCTGAATTGCCAGCGTCGCGCTCACCTGATCGGCATAGATGCCCAATGTACGTGGCGGCTGGTAAAGTGCGCCTGGGATCGCGCGCTCGTCTTCCTTTTGATGTCCGCCAGTTACCTTCAAGCCGATAGTTGGGCTAACAGGTATGGTGAACGATCCGCCAATGCGGGTATAACTATGGGTACCAAGTTCTGCAGTTGCACCAAGATGCGGATCTGAACCAGCGTTAGTGGTGATGATGTTGACGACACCACTGGCGGCATTGAAGCCAAACAGCGCAGTAGCAGGACCTCGGACCAACTCGATCTGCTGGATGTCATCGAGCTGCACACCAAGTAGGTTCCAGTTTGTCATGCCGTAATGATCAAGATAGACCTGTCGCCCGTCGACTAGAACAAGTAGCCTGGCGTTATAGGTCTGGACACCGCCGCGAACGGCAACGTCACTCTGGCCCGCGGTCCAGCGATTGACATCAATTCCGGCATAAGCCTTCAAGAGATCCGGTACACTGCGGGCTGGTGACCGCTCGATCTCGTCATGCGAAATAATAGTAATTGAGGCGGGAGCTTCAGACGCTCGCTGAGGCTTGCCAGTCACGCTGGTCGTAATCGGCTCACCGAAGGCGTCACCCAACGCAGCATAGTCGACGATCTGTGCATCGAGCCCGGTGGGTACAATCGCACCGATTGCGGTGGCGACCACAAGGGTAAGAAGGCGCCCCATGATCAGATTTCCTTGACGAGCATGAGGAAAGCGGACCCAAACCTGATACCGCTTCGACGCGCCGCAGCCTTATTCACGATGATCTGTGTTTTGCTCGCTCCGCTGATGCCCACAATGCATTTTCCCGCCACGACGCAGCCAGCGTCGGCGGTGATTGTCAAAATAGATTGCGCGCTGGCAGCTGCGGCCACTTCGTCCTGGTGCGCGCGTAGACCCGTGGTAACGAACGCAGCCTTCGTGCCAGTCAGCTGGCCTAGGTTACTCACTGCCACCCGCCGCGTGCGGAGCGTCGCACGGCCCAGCGTGAAGCCACCAGTCAACATGCGCTCCATGTCAGACGCCTCCGCCTCCGAGGCAGCGTTGCCGGGCTGATAAACAATGCCGACCGGTACCAGTCCGACAGGCGATGGTTGAACGAATGATATGATACGGGCGGCAACGGGGACGTTGAGAACAGCCGACGGGGCCGTCGCCGCTGGCCAAATCATGCTAGTGACGAGGACTGGCCCCGCGAGGAAAGATAGATGTTTCACACGTATCCCGATCGTTTGTCCCGCCGGATAGCAACGGGATGTGTGCCAGTGGTTAATACCCGCCGGGAATGTGGCGGCGGATCGAATGAACCGTTCTGGCCTGTGGCTATGTCTTTTCGAAACCTATGGACGGCACCTGTTTTTGCTCAGGCGGCCACCTGACAGGCTGTGCTGAACAATCGGACAGTTTCAGTGAATGATGCCGGTTTGCCGAATAAGTAACCCTGCCCCTGGGTACATCCCTTTAGTGAGAGCATCGCTGCTACCGCCGCGTCCTCGATACCCTCGGCCGTAACCTTCATGCCGAAGCTGAGCGCCAGCGAGATGATCGCATCGACAATCTTCTCGCTCTCGACGCTGTCAGTGAGCGATGTGACGAAACTTTGGTCGATTTTGATCTTGTCGAACCGGAGGCGTCGCAGGTTGGATAGGCTGGAATACCCAGTACCGAAATCATCCAGTGCCACGGATATCCCGCTTTGGCGGAAGGTTGCCAGCACACGTTCGGCCGCGACGATGTCATCCATCACCGCATCCTCGGTAATCTCGATCTCAAAACGCGATGGCGAGACGCCTTCAGCGAGGATGATGGCGATCAGTGCCTCGGCCAGTCCCGGTTCTTCGAACTGGGTCGGCGAAATGTTCAAAGCCAAACGCAAGTGAGCGGGGATCTGGCGCGCATCAATACACGCCTGTCGCAGGATCGAATTGGTCATCGCCGTTATCTGGCCAGTGCTATCGGCAAGTCTGATAAAGGCGTCAGGCGCTAGTAGCCCGAGACGAGGATGATGCCAGCGCGCCAGAATCTCAAAGCCGCATAGCCCCCCATCTGAGAAACGGACGATTGGCTGATAGAACGGCTTTACTTCGCTGCGGCCAATACCATCGCGCAATTCCTGCTCCATGCGTCGGCGCTCGAACCGCTCGGCTTCCATTGAAGGGGAAAATAAGCAGACGCCGCCCTTGCTGCCCCGCTTGGCTTCATACATCGCGATGTCTGCTGCATGCAGTAGCTCGCTCCCAGCGACCCCATCATTCGGGAAGCGGGAGACCCCGATGCTGGCACCGACCGTAATCGTGTTACTGCGCCAGGCGAGCGGTTGATGAAGCACGTGACTAGCTTGGTAGGCCAACGCCATGGCATCGCCTGTGCTCCCTTCGTCTGGCACGATTATAGCAAACTCGTCCCCGCCCAGGCGCGCAATAGTGGCATAATCCCCACAGACGCTATGCAGTCGGTGTGCAACCGTCATGAGCACCGTGTCGCCGGCAGCGTGTCCATGCATGTCATTGGCATCTTTGAAGCCATCGAGATCAAGCAGCACCACTGATAATCCTCTGCCAGCGGTCATGGCAGCGTCAATGGCAATCTCAAGCGCGTTACCGAACTCTCGTCGGTTAACGAGACCTGTCAGCGCGTCAGTGCGTGCGAGCTTCAGCGCCTCCTGCTCGGCGATACCGCGGCGCGTGATCTCCGCTGTCAGTTGGACACCACGTTCGGCTGCCAATGCGAGCCAAGCATAGGATAGGCCGGCGACGATCAGCACCGCAGCCGTAACTAATGCGACAAGCCATCGCGTCCGCCACGCAGCATCCTCGGCATGACGGTGCGCATCGGCAATGCCGGAGGCTGCGATTGCCTTGACCTCGGCCAGCACACGGTCTGCATTGGCACGAAACGGGCGCAGCATGGCAACGCTAGTGGAGAAGTCGACTTCCAGCATCGACGACACCACTCCAACCGCTTCATCATATTTGCCGAGCTCTGCAACGACCCGGGTAGCACGAGTGATGTCCCGAGGGTCGAGCGCCTCCCGCTGCCTGGCCAGATCGGCGCTGATCTGACTGATCCTATGGCGGATATTGATCAGGCGTCGGGTGCTGTCAGCGGCGCGGCCGTTAGCCGACGCATCAACCAGCAGGCGGTACAGGTTGCCATCTTCGTGGTCGAAGCGCGCGGCAAGCTCGCTCAATGAGACTGCCGTCTGCATGTCATGGTCAACGATGAGGCTGTTGGCATGTTGAACGTAGATGAGCGTGCCAAGGCAAAGTGTCACTGCCAGCACGAGCAATATGATCACGGCCTTGGGGCCAGCTATATACTGCGGTAGCCGCGACTTTCGTTCGAGCTCGGAAACAGCGTTAAGGCTGGTCAACCCATCATCTGGTTGAACAAGGTCAGCAAAGCATTGAGCGCGAGCTTCTGAACATGCAAATTGCGGCCCCGGACCTATCTCGTTTTGCGCGAGACGCGAGGCACGGCGACCGATGCGAAAGGCGGCGCCTCGGATGGTTCGTCGTTCCAGCATGTTCAGCGCCTATGCCGCTGACAAGACTAACAAATCCTTTTGCGATCAAAAAAGATTTGCAATCCGCCCAAGCTTGATACCTCACGCGCAGGATCGGCGGTATGTCATCCCGAATCTACCGAGGAAACTATCAGCGCGAGCTAATCCCGCCGTCGCAAAAATGGGCGCATACCAGAGTGCCTCGTGAGCAACCATTCCGGTCATACAAAGCCGGGCCGGCGTGGCCAGTAGTGAAGCCGGACCAACCGGTCCGCCACGATCGAGATGCAAAGCGGAGAAGTACGTTACTGTGCCACTAAACGTCCGATGCGGCGCGTTGCTAGCAGGCCCGACATCAAGTGGGCGGTGAGTAGGATCTGCATATCGAACCATTTGTGATCACCGCATTTTCCGGTCCTTCCATGCACCAATCTTAAATATGTGGCCTCGGGTAAACTAAGATTGCCAGCAACCAATCAAATACCTAGATGCGCCTCCAGAAATGGAGCCCTGCTATGTCTGACACTACCCTCGATCTGAACCCCGTTGAGCTCGCCACGGAATTGACCATCGCGTGGTTAGCAAACCCCAACACGCGTACCAATGCTGACGACGTTCCGGCCTTCCTGAACAAAATGTACGAAACTGTTTCGGTACTGGTCGGCGGAAACGCTACGGCTGCTGAACCCGAGGCACCTGCTCAAGAATACACCCCGGCCGTGACGGCGCGTAAGTCGCTTGCCAGCCCCGATCACATCATCAGCATGATCGATGGCAAGCCGTACAAGACGCTGCGCCGCCACCTTGCGACTAACGGCATGACGCCAGTGGAGTATCGTGAGCGTTATGGCCTGAAGGCTGATTACCCCATGGTCGCTCCGACCTATTCGGAAGCACGTCGCACGATGGCGAAAAGCATTGGCCTGGGTCGCAAGCCCGGTCAAACCAATGCAGCCAAGGCAGACGCCAAGCCCACCCCGGCTCCGCGCAAGCGCAAGACCGAAGAAACGGCAGCCGAATAAGCCATGGCATAGCTTCCCGGAAAACGGGAGCCGAGCCCCTGTGGAAATGCAGTCTACGTCCCTGGAGGCGCGTCCTCAGGGCCTCCAGGGTCATCAGACGGCGATCATGGCCACTAAAGGGCACGATGCGCAGGTAGCGGTTCTTCAAGGGCCCGGCTCGCTGCCACCAGCCGGAAAATGCCTGTAAAAGGTTGCGACCGAGACGCCGATCGCCTCGGCTACGTCCCGGGGACGATCGCCCGCAGCGAGCAGCTTCATAGCCGTGGCCCTCTTTGGCGTCAGGACCGACTTGCGCCCCCTGCCCGGCCCGTTCTTGCGACGGGCCGCCAGTAGCCCGGCCATTGTGCGTTCGCGGATCAGCTTACGCTCCATTTCTGCGATCGACGCCAGAATGTGAAGGAGCAACCTGCCGGTCAGCGTCGCTGTGTCGATCCCGTCGGTTAGGGACCGTAACTCGATACCGCGGGTAGCAAGGTCAGCTGCCAGTTCGACAAGGCCCTTCATCGAACGGCCAAGGCGGTCGAGCTTCCAGACGACGAGCGTGTCTCCCCGGCGAGCGACGTTCAACGCTTCTGACAAACCCGGACGGTCGGTTTTCGCGCCACTCGCCTTGTCACTGCAGATCCGTTCGCATCCCGCAGCGGTCAGAGCGTCCGTTTGCAACGTCAAATTCTGGTCAGATGTCGAGACCCGGGCATATCCGATGAGCATCAGCGGGGAATCCGCCATGTTAGGGCGCCTGCCTCGGAATGCGGCGAAGCGATCTGCGCTCTCACGCAGCGCGTCGCCGTCGGGGCCGTCGAAGGCGGGCGGTGGTACGCGAAGGTTTAGCCGGCCAAGGCCGTCTAGGACTTGAACATAACCCAGCCCGGTACGGTCCTTCGTTTCCTTGGCCGAACGGTGTCCGGAGGCATAGGCGCGCAGTGCGTCGTCGATCGTCATGGTTCGACCCTTCTCAGCTAGTCAACAAAGTTGGCGTTCAATGAGAATGAACAATGAGAACATATTTTGAGAAAGTGGAATTCCAGGCCGGCTATCATCTGTGCTCGCCGAGGATTATTCATTGGTGAGATCGCTAGGCACGTTGCCGCCAGCGGGATAATCGATGTCGTAAATTTGGAGATCACGCCATGCCTGGTGCGCTGCTCGCGCTGCTCAGTGTCCCTGCCCCTCCGGTACCGTTCGCCACACAGCGGACGGAGGTCGTTGCGTTCACCGCCAGCGATGTCACCTGTTCAGGCGAGCCGATAGTAGCCGCTAACATCGTTCGGCCTTTCACAGCCGTTGCAACGCGTTACGGTCCCGCCGTTACCGAAAGCCCCTCACCCACATATCGGTTCTCCTTCGTAATCGATGCGCAGGGGCGCGCCCGCACTATCCGCCGTGATAGGACGGAATCGCCGGGTTGGTATGTCGACACGAGCGATCTTGCCCCTGCGCTGGCGGCTTCGAGCTTTCCAACCGGAATGCCGCAGGCAAAATGCAGCGTGTCCTTCAAGGTATCGGTCACGCCGATCGAGAAGGCGTCGATGCCGGATTTGTACGAACTGGCGAGCCGTCCGGACTCCATAGGATTCGCGCCTGCCCTGTTTGAACGAGTTCGCCCCGCAGACTCAAACTGCCCCCGCGAGCCAGGCCAGTACCGGCGTCTTAACCTGCCGGCCTTCGAAAAACTGTCGCAACCGGCGCGCCGACCATCTTGGGTGTTTCTGGCATTCGACGTGAACGCCGCAGGTAAGCCTGGCAACGTCCAGACATTGGGTACGTCCGGCGATACAGGGTTCGAGCGAGCCGGCCGAGAAGCTTTGCTGGCCAACCGCTATGAGCCGGGAGCGGGTTTTCACGGATGCACCTATCACTTCTACCATAACGGAAGCGCCAACCAGGCGGCCCCCGTACCGGTGCCAGACACGCCCCTGGATACTGGAAACCAGCCGGGTTGTATCGTGGATCCCAAATCGATCCCGGGTCTTCTCGACGGAAGCGCCTACCCCAGAGCGTTCTGGCGCCGCGGGATCGAAGGGGCGGCCGTAATTGGCTATGATACGGCGCCATGGGGAGCGGTAGGGAACGTAAGGGTTCTAGGTTCTGAACCGGACGAGACGTTCGGCGATACCGCGCGCAATGCGCTTTCCAATGCCCGGGTAGTAGAAAGCGATTCAGGACGTCGAGGCTGTGTTCAGCGGGTCAAGTTCAAGCTTCCACCGAAGAGCACCCAGTAACGAGCACTGCCTGGCTGGCGTTCCCGATCGGGAACGCCATAGGCTTCTCAATTGGCGTTCGTTTGCGAGAATGTGTTGATTGCCTCTATTGTCGCGGCTGATAATCTTCGAGCCCGCAACCACGCAGCTCCCCGAGCATGTGCTGCGGCCTCTTGACGGGGGATGCGATTTGTCATGGTTCCGGTTCGTTTTACCTTCTATCTTCGCAGTCGGCATTTCCGGTGTGACTAGTGTTCAGGCCAGCAAATCTGACAGTTCGCCAATTACGACACAAACTCAGAAGGTGAAGCAGAAGGGGGTAAGGCCGCTAATATCAAATACGCGACAGTTATTAGACCAAGATCAATCGCGCCGGATCAGTGTGTTGTCGCTGAACCGCCTGTTTAATCGGCTGTCCGGCGGAGCGGTCAAAGTCACCGGTGCTTATCGCGTAGGGCCGGGGTCCTACGTCAGGACCGCGCCCTGTCCACTGTCGATCCGCGGCAGGACACTGCGGTGCACCGGCGTCACCGAGATCGAGCCGGTACACCGGCTTCAGATCCGCCGTTATTACCGGGAGCAACATGGTTTCATCGATTTTGGATGCATTGATCAGCCGTGCCTCTTTACTACGATACCCGGCATTGAAATTGCTCAGGTACCAATAACACTGACCGCCGCCATCAAGTCAGGCGGCTACATTATTTCTCTTACTGCCAGGTCCGCCGACGGACAGATAGTCAAAAGCTATGTGTTTTTGGTCAATGGCACACAGTCTTCGGGGATATGTATGCATCCTGCGGCTGACAGCCAGATGACCGGGGAATCAAATATGCGTGCGTGTGAGATTTTCAAAGAAGTGTTCTGATGGACTCTTCATGGGTCTGTGTTCATTTGCCACTCCTGAAATCGCGGCCGTAAGGGCATTCCCGAATTTCGATCCCTCGCGAGAATGCCGGCTCGGGCAAGAACGCCCAAAGTCGGACGCTCAGGTTGAAGATCCGCGAGGCCAAAAGCAGCCATTCGTTAGACCGCGAGCCCCATTGGTGCCCAGCAGCAGGTGCTCCGCTTGCAGCAGGCAAGCCGGGTGATTATTATCGAATAGTATACATAACAAGATGCTTATTATAGCTTACTCAGAAGAATATAGTCTTTATAGACTCATTGTTGTACGGACTAATAACCACCAATTAATGCTGTTGATCAATTATTGAATCTTAATATCCCAATAATAAATGCATTGAACGCGACATAACTTATGTTATTGACAATGCTATCCGGATTAGTCGAATTTGCCGCGTTAGAGGGGAGGGTGATATGTTCAACGATCAAGACCGCGTTTACTTTGCCCAACGAGCTGCAGCCACACGAGCGTTGGCGTCGAATACGTCAGACCCAGCAATTCGCAAAAGCCATGTAGACATGGCAGACAAGTACCATCGCCTGTCTAAGGCGGCGCAGTCTCGGAACTTGATCCGTATCAAGGCAGTCAAACTATCTTGTAGGGGCCTAAAGACCTATAATTTTCCATCATCTTGAGCTTGCCGGATGGTTGATATGGTTCATGACACCGATAAACTAACTCAATTAATTGAGCAGGCTCTTGTATTAGCAGATGATAACGAACTTGATTTGGTAAGCATTAAGCTGGATGAAGCGCTTAATGAATTGATAACCTATCGGATAGAGCCTGGTAGTTTGTCGAGTATAAATTCCTTAATAAGCGACTTTCCAACAGCTGTTGCATTGCAAACTCGTTCTGGCGATAATGTCGTATCGCTTCGCTCACCTGCTAGTTTAGAGCGATTGATGAGCGATCATATAGATCTCGACATCCGCCGTAAGTCGCTAATTCAGCTGGTGCGTGGGCCACAGAATGTCATTGAGGCTCAGCGACAGCTTACCGAATTTGGAAAGCTTATCGATGCGCACCGGGCTTTGGAACGATGCTGCATCTACGGCCCTCTAATGACCAGAGGGATCGACGCCGGTTTCTCTTTAGAAGAGAGGCTCAGGACGCTGCTTGGTGAAATAGAGAATGATTGGGACAGTTATCTTTATACCTGGGATTGCGATAGGCTAGAAACGCAATGGGTAGAATTCACTGTCGCGACACACACTATCTTGGCTCGTGCAGGCGAACGTATGCGTCTCGAAGAAAAAGTCATTTACCCCCTATGCTTCATGAGTGGGCTAATTAACATGAAAGATGCCGTTAGTTAAGCGCACCTGACTTTGCAAGCTGCGCGACAGTCAGTGTTTCACTCAATATAACTATGCCGACCTTCTATTCCTCTTTACGCTGCCCTTATTGATGTTTGTGGTGGCGTCCGAGCGCAAGGACGCTTGGCCTGATGATCATAAAGAGCGACAATCTGCTTTCTTCCCATCAATACCCCATTCGGGGCAGGCGAGAGCCGCACTACGGCAGAACACGATCCCGATAGCGCTGCTACCGCCATCGTGGACGATCGGATCGTAGCCCCCGTTCATGTCCGCGACGAACACATCGGGTCACTCCAACCGATCCGCGTGAATGGCACAAACCCGGTTTAAATCGTCAGCCATTCGCGGGCAACATGGAGTCGGCGTCATGCCGCTATTTGGCGCCTGCGGGGCTGTGAAAGCGATGCCCGCTATATCACTAGCCGTGCCTGAAACCGGACGGTCCGCTTTCCTGCCCATGTTGGACATTCCCGAATCTCGATCCCAATGGAAATGCCCCGGCCGCCTCGCAAGCCGTTCCTTTTGGGGAAATGAGCCAACAGCTGCGAAGGCCTAAACGGTAAGCAAATTCGGCTTCTACAAACCGCGGCTAGATAGCCGTCCGTCTTGGTAAAGCTTAATCCTCGGCGGTTGATCATCGCCTCGGTTTGCGGGATGGCGGGTGACCCTGCAAAATCTGCGGAGGCTAGGATCGAAGCAATGCGAACCCAGACTGTCATGATGATGGCCGTGCTTATATCGATTGGCGGGGCGGGAGCCGCCCCTCAAGCGACTGCGCAAACCAATGACAAAGCTTCCGAACACAAAGCCAATCGGTCAGCCTCAACGCTCTATGAGGTGCTAAACGAGCAAGCGTCTTCGCGCAGCAAGCAATCTACGGAAGACGTTGGAACGCCAGTGCTCAAGCGTGATTCAAATGGTAGCGCATGCACTACTGATCAACTTGTCCATGCTTCGGTGGGTTCGAATATCACGAGCCGTATCAAGAACTCTATCGTACCGCTGCAAAAAGGTATTCAGGTTCGTGACATCGCAATGCTGACATTGCCATGTGGCTTCAAAATAGATGACCGATCCGGTTGGAGTCTCTTTTTAACCAACGGTAGCGAGGTAAGGCGCTACATTGAAAATAACCCGTTCGGGTTCGCACCCGCATTTGGCTTTAGTGATCCGATCGAAAAGTCCTATACGATGAAATATGAAGACATTCCCCGTGAAAAGGTTCAGACAGATAGCTGCATCAATACAATAGCATCTATCAGTTCGAGCCTGAAGCTGTGTAGCAGCTTTGGAAATGAAAAATCCTTCTTTGGAATAGAACGGAGCGATCATACTAGCCATCTAGGTCATTATGTCGTTCGAGACGGGGCTATTATTGAAGATTTTCCGTTGGCCAATATTAATAAGGATGTGGATAGTATTTACTTTATTCCACCCCCTGATGCATCCGGCGGTACTATCACGCTCATAGTGACCGATGGTCAGAACCCGTACAGGGCCTACGTGGACACTCCACGAGGGTAAGCTGCTTGCCGCCCCCGCTAACCGGCGCTCGGAAAGCGCGCGCATTCCCAAAATGCGATCGATTCCGAGAACGCCGATCCCTTCTCGCCTGCCGTACGTTTGAAAGAAAGGCTGAGCCACAGCGGCGACGCTGCACATGCGAAAATCAGATTCCAGCACTGGCTTATCTGCTCATTCACCTGCCATGCAGCGACGGATCGTTAGATAAGCGCGACCGGACGATTGCAGCGTGCCACATCGCCGGTTTCTAGAGAGATAGAAATGATCCTTACCAAACAGCCGTTCGCCCTTGTTGCCGCAGTTGCGATCGGACTGATGATGCCCGGTGTCGCCTTTGCGCAGCAAGGAGGAACCCAAGCACAGCGCGCCGAGAATATGCAGGCGGCGACTGCGCTTCATACCCGCATTGATGCGACCCAGGCTCGGATCGAGAACGCGCGGCGCACGCACAAGATTGCGCGTGCGCGCGCGACGGCGTTGAACCGTCAGATCGCGCAGACCCGGCAGAGCATGACCCGGCTCGGCAAGCAGCAGGGCTTCGTCAGCGCTGCGGAGCTCGCCTCGTATAATCGTACGCTCGGCACGATCGAGAGCGAACTTGATCAGCGCGGCGTTGCGCGCAGCTACGGCAAGGACATGCTGCCTGCCGCACCTAACGGCCGCCACTGAGCATACGGGGACGGGAGCGGCCATGCCGCTCCCGTCTACTCAATTCTACCACAGCACTTCTGGATCTGATCGACCATGTTTCTGTCCGGCTGACAAAAGTCGAACATTCCCAAAAAAGCATCCTAATTGAGATAACCTTTTTGGAAATGAATTGGCTATCTATCATGTAGCTAGCGGTAATTCAGCGAGGGCCGGGGCTTCATAATTAGTAAAATAAGATCTTTGATCATTTAGTGAAATGCAGAATACCAAAATCAAATAGCGCCTACGTTCTAGGTGGTTTTATTAGTATACGTACCGAGCTTTATCGGACATTTATATCATTCGTTGGTCAGATACTCGTCATTGAAATCGGCTAGTACACACAATGCATCCCATTCGGGCAGTCTGAATAACGTTTTTTCCCTAATTAGTAAGCCTTCATTACGAAGAGACTTCATTGCGCGATTGACGTGAGCTGCTGTAAGGCCGAGGGCGTCGCCAATTTGCTCCTGAGTCAGGGGGAATTTGAAACTTCGATCGGCAGTTGTGTTGCCTCCCGTCAAACGAACGGCAATTTCGCAGAGCAGATGCCCGACTCTCTCTTTAGCATTGCGTCGACCAATGTTTAGCATCCATTCTTTATAAATTGAGGAACGATAAGCAAGCATTGTAGAGATACCATTCGCAATCGTAGGATGTAGCATCATAAAGCGTTTCATCGCATCTCGATGAATGAGCCCCACACTGAATGTGGTGAGAGCTTGTATACTACAATCTAACTGGTTTAAATATATGTTTTCGAGGGCTAGCGCTTCACCTGGCAGTATGAGCGATAAAATCTGTCTAGATCCAGAACTAGTCTGTTTATGACTAAAGGCAAATCCCTCAATTGCTATCCCGATAAAATCCGCCCGATCGTTTTCTCGCAGTACGTACCGTCCGGCAGCATATGATCGGACGACACAATCTGCGCTTAAAATAGCTGCTCGCGCCTCCTGATTAAGGGGCTCTATTTGCTCGAGACTATCGACTAAGATTTTCAACCCCGGCATTGCGTCTTCCATAAATATCGCAAGGCAAGCACGCTCGCCTAAACCAAAGCTTCCACATCCTCCAAATTAAGGCAAAAGTGCATAGACATATGTCATGTCCCCAGTGAACGATATAAATCATAATTCCTAGATAAAATGTTTAATGTTAGATAGTTATCGGTCTACCGTGTTTATGTATTGATTTATATCAATTAGAATTCGCAGGTCTATGCACCGATTATGATGTTTTATTATCGATGTGTGGATTTCCGGAGGTATTTTGCACGCTGCGTTTGCAATGATGAAAGCTTGTGGCAAAATCTTGCATTGAAACACATGTATAAGCAGCTGATAATTAATGACTTTTCTAGGTTTGCGGTGCAGTTTATACGACAACGTATTAACGGTATTTGGACTCGACCTGAAGCCAACTCACGTGAAGCGCTGCGCCGAATAGGTGACGGCTCTACTGTTAATCTCGAGCGCGCCTAGGTTGGCATAACGTGGTGGGCGTGAACGAAAATCGTGTTCGCTCGTGGCATCATCGTTCTTTATTCGACGGGCTTAGTGGGCTTAAGGTTCGGCAGCAGATCGATCGTTGCGGATCCGACGCGGATGGGAAGACCTGAAAATCATCCATGGCCGCGTTGAATGGCTAAATCACGACCTTTCGTTCAACCCAAAACGACTAGATCTATCGATCAGAGCGCCAAATTAGCGCTGATCTGGTTTTTTAAAATCCCGTTAATCGTGAAAGCTCAGAACCATCACATATGACATTTGTCAGTCCGATTCGGCATGCGAAATGTAACATCGTAGATGTGCAGTTGGCCGGGGAAGATGATGGTGATGGAGGTGCCAATGTACGGGTTTAGTCATTGCAAAATCTATGGGGGCGTGATGCTCATCATAGCAAACATCCTGTTCTCTACAGTATCAGCGGATGCGAATGCTGCCACGTTACCTTCCAAGCGTGATATTGCAAAAACGAGCGCGGTAAAGTCCAACACCATTGCCCCATCGACCCGACTGTCCGACATTGCAGTTCGACTTCGGCAAAATGGCGTGGCAGCATGCGCCCCACAGATAAACGCAGCTGGTGCAACAATACTTGCGGGAGCCAGTCAATATGACACGCTATCGAACTGGAACCCGAAAGGCGGCGATCAGCGTAGTGTGAACGTCGTAGTCGCGCAACGCTACCCAGAGAAAGAACCGATCCCGTCAGGTGTAAGCACGATCGTTGCAACGCCAGTTTCGCCCGGGCGGTGCGATTTAGTTGCGGTGCAGGTCGTACCGAGCCCTTTGTCTTGTGATGCTGTGCGCAATGCGATGACGACACGCGCTCAGGCAAGAGGGCAACTTGTTGGAGTAACTGTCATGCAACAGGGACCCACGGAAACGCTTCTGGTCCCTACTGGGACTGGTACGTGTGTGGTCGTCGACTTGACCACCACTTACGCACAATGACGGTCAGAGCGATGCGCCTCGCATGCGTATCGCCTGAGCGTCGCCTATCAAATATTGCCTGCGCCTTGTGATCAACGGCACTCGCCGCCCGCGCATTAACATCTGAATCCCAAGGACATCTACCGAAAGCCCGGCACCGAACGCTCGTAGAGCCTCCGGTCGATCGTCCGCGCTTGTTCGGAACAATACTTCAACCGAAATTGGAGACAGCCAATGACCACCGAGCGCCATAACGTTGCAACCATAAGCCAACAGAACCGTCTTGCACGGCGGTCGACAGCTCTCGATAAGGCCCGAGGGAAACAGGCCAACAAGCAATCTTCAGCCAATTTGGCCAACGCCTCACCGTTACGTCTGAATAGTATGGCGGCTGCTCTGCCGGCGGGGGGGCCCGGTGGCCGGGCGGAAATCATCTCCAAAGCACTCTACGCGAACCTGCCCGTCGCAGCTATGCTGGCCGTAGGAGCGCTCGGCATCGGGTTGATGTATCCAACGACCGCCGGCGCAAACACCTACAACAGCACGGGAGCATGCAACTCTGGCGCTGACACGGGGCCTGACGGCATTCCACGCCCGGCGGAGACGAACCCAGTCGACGGCGACGGCACCTATTCAAGTGTGCTAGGATGCAGCGCAAACGGTGGGGCTAATTTTGGTGTCACGGCCCTAGGTGCCTATTCGTCGGCGACGGGCGATGGTGGTGTTGCCGTAGGGTACGGAGCTAGCGCATCGACCCGCGCGACGGCTACGGGACTCTCCGCCATCGCCTCGGGATCGAACTCGGTTGCAATTGGTGGCCGTGATATTGTCGCGCAAGGCGGAGCGACCACCCCTGTCGCCGTCGCCGGGGCCACGGCATCGGGTATCCGTGCCGTGGCAGTCGGATCGGGATCCAGAGCCGCAGCGAGCTCGGCGATTGCAATCGGCGACTCAGCGACCGCTTCAAGCACCAACAATATTGCGATCGGTACCGGCGCCAGTGCGACGAACGCTGCGGTCAACTTTAATGCGGTCGCGATCGGCGAGAATTCGACATCGACCGGGGGCACAGCCCTAGGCAGCGCGAGCAGAGCCGTTGAAGCCTCGACGGCGCTTGGCTCGGGTGCGAAGGCTACCGTTCAAAATTCGATCGCGATCGGCGTGCGCGATGATTTCCAGACGATCGCGTCAGGCGACGGATCCATCGCGGTAGGAAACGCTGCCACTGCTACTGGACTGACTTCGATCGCGATCGGACGTCAATCCACATCAGCAGCCAACGGCGCAATCGCGCTGGGGCAGAGCGCCAATGCGAGCGGTATCGGTGCCTTGGCGCTGGGTGGTGCCACCGGTGGCTTCCTCTCTCCGGGCGCATCGCAGGCAACCGGTGCGTACAGCGTTGCGCTTGGTGGAGGCGACGGCAGCACGGTTGGCGGTGTCGTCCAGAGCGGTGCGCGCGCGGCGGGCGCAAATAGCGTCGCGATCGGTACCGCCAGCGTCGCCAATTCGCAGAGCAGCACTGCGGTCGGCTACAATAACCAGGTGACCGGTGCTCGCTCAGGCGCTTTCGGTACCGGCAACGTCGTCACCGGCACTGCCTCATACGCGGTCGGCGACCCCAACATCATTAACGGCGACGGCACGTTCGTGACCGGCAACGACAACACGGTGAACGGGCCGAACACAGCCGGCAACGGCAACCGTATAAACGTCCACGGCTCCAACAACATATTGGCAAGTACTGCCAATGCGTCGGGCTCTGCCGTGTTCGGCAACACCAACACGGTGAATGCGCAGAACGCGATCGTCGCGGGCAACGGTAGCACAGTGACTGCTGCGGGTGGCATCGTTGTCGGCGGTGGCAGCAGCGCCACGGCCGCCAATGCACTCGCACTCGGCAACGCGGCGACTGCAAGCGGCACGAACGGCGCCGCAATTGGTCTCAATGCCGTCGCGTCGGGCACATCGTCTGCGGCGCTGGGCCTGACGGCTACGGCATCGGGCGCGAACGCACTGGCCTTCGGCAACAACGCCCAGGCAAGCGGCGGTGGCGCGACTGCGATTGGCCAGAACACGAACGCTAGTGCGCAGGCCGCGGTTGCGATTGGTACACTTGCACGGTCGTCCGGCCTCCTTGGTCTGGCAATCGGCAGTGGATCCATCGTTACCGGGGACTACGGGATCGCGATCGGCTCCGATGCCCAGGCACCCGGCACGTTCGGTGTTGCCATCGGCAACACCGCAAGGGCCCTCTATGACAATTCGCTAGCGCTCGGTGCAGGTTCTCGCACAGGTACTGCGGCACCTACAGGTGTCGGTTATGCCACTGGTGCTGCGGCCCCAACGTCGGAGGTGTCCATCGGTAGAGCGGGTGCCGAACGTCGGATTACCAACGTTTCTGCGGGCGCAGCGGCGACCGACGCGGTCAACGTCAGCCAGCTGACGGGCGTGCAGAACCAGTTCGCAGGCGTCATCGGCGGTACCGTCAATCCAGACGGTACCTACACCGGGCCAACCTACGCGACGACGGGCGGGACGACCGCTACCACGGTGCAAGGCGCATTCGATAACTACAACACCGCCATCACCAACACGGCCGCTGTCGCAAACCGCGGCTTCGACGTCACCACTGCCCAGACGGGCACGGGTACGGTGACTGGTACCGCGATTGCCAACGTCGCACCGGGCGCCCGGCAGACGATCACGGCGGGCAACAACATCGCAATCGCGCAGAACGGGACCGATCTGACGATCGCCACCAACCCGAACCTGGTGGCCGACAGCCTGACGACCGGCGGTACGGTGATCAACACGGCCGGCTTCACGAACGGGGCATCCACGTTGGGCGCAACAGGGCTGACCATCGCAGGCGGCCCCAGCGTCACCACCGCCGGGATCAATGCTGGCAATCAGGTGATTGCCAACGTCGCAGCTGGCGTTGCAACAACGGATGCCGTCAATCTGGGCCAGCTCCAGGCGATTGGTGCTGTTGCCGACAACTCGGTGCAGTATGATGACGCGGCCAAGACACGCACGACGCTTGCAGGCGTCGCTTCGACCGATGGTGGCGTGACGGGCGGCACGACGATCGGCAACCTT
>NZ_QAOG01000007.1:69994-234996 GCF_003050705.1 Sphingomonas aurantiaca
ACGACCGGCGGTACGGTGATCAACACGGCCGGCTTCACGAACGGGGCCTCCACGTTGGGCGCGACCGGGCTGACCATCGCAGGCGGCCCCAGCGTCACCACCGCCGGGATCAATGCTGGCAATCAGGTGATTGCCAACGTCGCAGCTGGCGTTGCGACAACGGATGCCGTCAATCTGGGCCAGCTCCAGGCGATTGGTGCTGTTGCCGACAACTCGGTGCAGTATGATGACGCGGCCAAGACACGCACGACGCTTGCAGGCGTCGCTTCGACCGATGGTGGCGTGACGGGCGGCACGACGATCGGCAACCTCCATCAGGGCGAGCTGAGTGCCACCTCGACCGAGGCGGTCAACGGCGCGCAGCTGTTTGCCACCAACCAGCAGGTTGCGGCGAACACCGGCGCCATCGCCGGCAATACCACGGCGATCACCAACCTCGGCAATAGCATCGCCAGCGGCACGATCGGTCCGGTCCAGCAGAGTGGCACGGCCAACCGGCTGGCGCTGGTTGCGCCGGGCAGCACGGGTGCATCACCTGGCGCGCTCCAGACGCTCGGCAACCTTGCCGCGGGTACCGCTGCGACCGATGCGGTCAACGTCAGCCAGTTGAGAGGCGTCCAAGGACAGTTTGCGGGCGTCATCGGCGGTACCGTCAATCCCGACGGTACCTATACCGGGCCGACCTACACCACTGCTGGGGGTACGACCGCGACGACCGTGCAAGGCGCGTTCGACAACTACAACACCGCCATCACCAACGCGGCCGCGACCGCAAACCGGGGCTTTGACATCACCACCGCTCGGACCGGGACGGGGACGGTCACGGGCACCGCGGTTGCCAACGTCGCACCTGGCACGCGGCAGACGATCACGGCGGGTAACAACATCTCGATCAGTCAGAGCGGTACCGATCTTACGATCGCGACCAACCCGAACCTGGTGGCTGACAGTCTGACGACCGGTGGCACGGTCATCAACGCAGCCGGTCTCACAATCGCTGGCGGACCGAGCCTTACGACCACGGGGATCAATGCTGGCGGGAAAACGGTGACGAACGTCGCGGCGGGGTCAATTGCTGCCGGATCGACTGATGCGGTAAACGGTTCGCAGCTTGCCGCTACCAACAGCAGCATCTCAGCACTTACCACTATTGTAGGCGGCAGCACGATCGGAGCCGTTCAGCGCCCTGGCACTGGCGACCGGCTTAACTTAGTGGCGGCAGGCGCTTCAGGCGCTGCCCCAGGCGCCGCACAGACGCTGGCGAACGTCGCAGCCGGTCTACTCGCAGCCGGTTCGACAGAGGCGGTCAATGGTGGCCAGCTTGCCGCCACCAACCTAGCGCTCGCGACACTTGGGCAAAGCGCAGTGCAATATGATGATGCAACGCGCACTGGGGTCACGCTGAACAGCGGCGGATCGCCGGTCGCCCTTCGCAACGTTGCCGCAGGTACCTTGGCGACCGACGCTGTCAACGTCGGGCAACTGGGATCCGGACTGGCGAGCACGTTGGCAGCAGCTAATGAGTATACCGACGTACGGATCAACGCGGTCAACTTCGATCTACAGACCTACAAGCGTGACGCAAACGCTGGCACGGCCGGAGCGTTGGCTTCAGCGGCGCTTCCCCAGGCCTTCGAACCGGGCAAGAGCCTCGTTGCGGGAGGCGTTGGTACATACCGTGGTCAGGCCGCCTTCGCAGTTGGCGTTTCGCGGATCTTCGACGACGGCCACACCATTCTGAAGGCCGGCGTCAACCGCGACACGCGTGGAAACAGCGGTGCCAACGCAGGCATCGGGTACCAGTTCTGACTAATAGCGGGTCGCGTCACGTGACCCGCTCCTCCAGCGGAGAACCATCATGAAGCAGTATGTCAGTTTGATCCTTGCCTTGGCCGCGCCGGCGAGCCTCCTCGTACCAAAGGGCGCGGCCTTTTCCCAAGTCCCCACTATGTCTGCGCCATCCCCACGACCACTCGTCGATGGCAGCGCGTTCAAGACAAAGTCCGCTTATGATCGGAAAAAGGGCATCGTCATCCAGCCTTCAATAGTCAGATTGATTGTGCCAGGTATGGACAAGGACGCAGTCTACCGCATCGTCGGCGCGCCGCATTTCGGCGAGACCATGACGCGCACATTCAATTACATCCTGAATCTTACGGCAACAGGCGACGACCCGATGCGCTGCCGGATGCAGGTGGTCTTCGGAACTCCCCAGCAGGGGCCGCTGGCTAGCCGTCGGCCGATCGTGCTGCGGGTTGTTTGGCAGACGTCGGCATGTGCCGACCGGGTAGGTGCGGGATGACGTCAGGACGGCGGAACCGTTGTGTGATCCGACGCGGCGGACCTAACGGCTTGGCCTGGTGCAAGCCCACGTTACGCCTCGCTGCCGCGCTTCTGGCGGCACCTGTTTCGGTCAGCACGGCTCAAACGCCCCCCGTCGACGCGCACGTCTTTGCCGAAGACACGGCGCGAGAAGTGGCAGCTTTGGTAAAGCCGGGGGCCGTCTTGATCGTCGGTGAACCTCAAGGCTATTATCAGATGGCCGTTGTCGCGCAGCTTGAGGCGAAAGGCTTTGTGACCGCTACGAGGTCGGTAAAAGGCGGGATACCTACTCGATTTTTGATGGCCGATGGCGGGCGCAGTGGGGCGGCAAAAGTCGACCTGGCGGTCGGTACCACTATCCTCTGGCGCACGTATGAGCGTTCGAGCGGAAAGCCTTCCGGGACATGGAGAAAGCAGGCACCGACGCCGACGCCGGTCGACCAAACGCTGAATGAATCCGAACAGCTGTATCAGCTCGGCCGCAGCATCGAAAATCAATCGCCAGACCGCGCAATGAGATATTATCGGCTTGCGGCGGCGTTAGGCCACAGAGAAGCAGCCTTGCGCCTGGGGCTGACCTTGATCGCGAATGGCAAAGCGGAGGAAGGCATCCGGTTCATCACCGTCGCATCAAATGCCGGTAATGCCCAAGCTGAGTACGTTCTTGGCCTGGCGTACCTCAATGGCACCGGGATCGTGAAAGACCCGATCCGCGGTCGGAGCTTGCTCGGTAAGGCGGCAGATGCGGGTATAGTTGCAGCCAGTCGGGCTTTGGGCCGCGAGGCTTTGGGCAGAT
Organism: Sphingomonas aurantiaca; assembly: GCF_003050705.1. Lineage (GTDB taxonomy): Bacteria > Pseudomonadota > Alphaproteobacteria > Sphingomonadales > Sphingomonadaceae > Sphingomonas > Sphingomonas aurantiaca. The sequence continues at coordinate 73,113 of NZ_QAOG01000007.1, forward strand.
GATACAACTCTTATTGCAATGATGACGCAATACCGTAATTTTATCGAGGGACCATTTATATGGTGAGATTTTCCCCTGGTATTCGATCGCATACACGAATGACCTACGTTAGGCGCCGTCTTCAATTGCTAGATATAGCTCTAAGCACTATTGAGATGACCGGAACTGCATCTCTAAAACTTGGTGATCTTGCTAAGAAAGCAAATATTACCAGTCCCGCGGTGTATAGATATTTTGCCAACGTTGACATATTAATTTTTGAGTTGCGAGAGCATTTCTTTTACAAAGAGGACATATGCAGAGAAATATCAGATCATCTTGCAAAAAGGCATAGTTCGCAGCCCGTAGGCGTGACATTCGACAATTCAATCTATGCCATGTCGCGAAATGGACAGCGAAAAATCGGAGTATCTCACTGACCAGCCGGCTAAGGGTCTGCAACCATATCTCCTCCAAAACTATGGCAGGCCAGGGCTCACTGGCGGTTGCCAAGTGGCGTCGCTCCCTCCGATCGAGGTGGTGGAGCTGAGGTAATTTACCGTCAGGACATTAACGGTATTCAGTCCTAAGATTTATAGGACAACTAGTACAAAAGGCATCCCCAAAAGTAAAACGTACTACGTCGAATAATTGACCTAATTGATCTAGATTATATACTAAATTACTAATCTAGATCATATGCGGCAAATGCATGGTGATGAGCGGCGAGCGCAAATAGCAAAGATGATACTATCTACGCGTCTGAATCGTAATGTGCTATTTCCTAGTAATATGTTTAATGACCACGCATGGATAATTTTGCTTACCCTATTTGTTGCCCACGCAGAAAATAGAATATTATCCAAGTCTGAGGTAATCCATAAGTTAGGCGCTAATGTAGAAACGTGTACGCGTTGGATAAAATACCTAATTCAAAGCCGACAAGTTTTTGATATAGAAAAAGGAAAAGACTTAATTTTATCAGATGAAACGATATCTCGCCTAAGAAGCGTATTTGACGACGTTATCACCGAAATATATGGTTTTAGTAAGTGACCTATAATGATTTGTTAGTAACAGGTATATCATTAGATATTAATATACGATTCTTATCGATCTCGGATAGGGTAATAGATCAGAACTAAGCGGGAAGGTCATCGACGGTTGGCAGTCGAGCGATCTCCACCTCACATTGGGTTGAGTCAGGAGGTCCACCGGTTGGGCCCCCGACACGGACCAGCTTTGGCGCACAGCTTATTTAGTGTGTTTTGGCGCATGAAACCGGTGGAACAGCTAAATCTCATATTTCTCTAGTGAGGTGGTGTTCGAAGTGGTCGTACCATTGGTCGGCGAGGCCAGACAATCTCAAAGATGAAGCGACCTCTTGGAACGTATGTGGCGTTTGGCGGACAGCCCTGGCCAGTCGTTGGGGATGTTCGGCGATCCTCACGATCGAACGGTAAACAACCCCGGCTATTCCCAAAATTCGATCGATTCCGAGAACGCCCTCACCGTCTCACTGGCGGTTCCCTTTTGGGAATGGCCAAAATGACCAAACCGCCCAATCGCCGACGCAAAGATGGGTAATTTGCATCCGCGAAAGCGGACATTGGTTCAGCACGACTTTTGCTCCGAACCTATAAAATCGGGTTCTAGCAAAGGTTGGGGTGGGCAAATGACAAGTTCTGTTATTACAAGGCCAACGTTCTAGGCTTTGCCGGTATGTGACATGCCAATAGTAGACGGTTTGGGCTAAACGGGTGGATATGTCCGGTATCCATTATGATGGTGGACGTGTGAGATCAGCTCTTTCGTCAACCGGTGAAATCCTTTGGGGGCTCCGCTATGATGATCCTGTTGCCATCCTGATCAGCAATCTCGGCTATAGCGCCGAAACTACCCCGGCTGATCGGGCCGATATCGAGACCCAGATCGGTAAGTCTGTCCTTTTCCGCGCCCATATTGGGCGTCACGATCGTAACTACGGACCGTCCAGCCTTCTCGAAATCGCAGATTAATTGAATACCCGCCGTGCCAATATTCCGCCACTGCGTCAGGGTAGGCATAGGATGGTCGTCAGCGGGTCGGGCAAGCAGAGTCGTATACCAATCTTCGGCGCGAGCCATGTCAGTTACACATGCCACCGCATACAAGCCTTGGATGTTCATCGCCATGCTCCGATCAGCCTCATTGATAAGCTAGCTCAACGTGGTCGTCCTCCACAATATCGCAGCGCAAGCTCTCCACAATCTTGGGGTGTTGCCAGCCACCTCTCACCGAACAGTTCGCCCAATTTCAGACGTTTTTTGATCGTCTACCTCGGCGGCAGACCAAGCGAAATGCGATTAAACATGAGCTACCAGACGGACCGTCAGGTCAGATGCGCCCAGTGGAACCGAAGCCCTACGGTATTCGCTTACGGTAAATCGTTGGTTGTCGGCGACTGAGAGACTTGGTGCTCCCGCGTAATTTCGGGAGTTCTAATGCCAATTTACTATTTCGAGATTGCCGATGCTAATCCGGCTATTCCCTGTGTCGGAGAGAATTTACCGTCGCTTGCTGCAGCCCGTTGCTTCGCACTAAAATATGCAGGTCTACTTATACGTGATCAGGGCGAGGTGTTCTGGGGCGGAGAAGAGTGGGTCATGACGGTATCGGACGTAAACCACCTAACGATGTTCACGATAATGATTTGCTCCACGGCCGCGCCCGCCACCTTGAACCTCAAGATGCTGATCTGAGAAAGCCATAGGCGGCTATCCCTCGCCCCTTCCCGAATGCAGGCGGTCTGCTTTCCTCTCCGTTCCAGACATTCCCGAAATTGGATCGATTCCGAGAACGCCCTCACCGTCTCACTGGCGGTTCCCTTTTGGGAAGGTTTGGGGGGCTGAAGGCCCGGTACTATCCGATACAACCGAACGGCTTCGCTCGACCATTTTCATCAACCGAAACCATCGTGAATAGAGCCGTGGCCGCATGTCGTCGTTCCCCGGATATTAAATCCTCGGCGCTAAGATCAACACTGATGCGCACGGAACTGCGCCCGGTCATCCGTACTTCGGCGGTTAGCTCGACCATCTCGCCCTTCTGGATAGGGGAACGGAAGTCGATCCGGTCAGATGCTGCCATAACCATTACCGCCCGGGCTTGGCGGGTTGAGGCAATGAATGCCGCCTTGCCCATCATGCGAAGTGCATCACCACCATAGAGGGTGCCGTAATGGTTGGTCTGGTTCGGGAAAATCATTTCGACCATTCGCAACGGCTGCACCGCATCATGCGGAACCATCTCACCCATCGGTGGCAGAGGGTCTTCGCTTCCGACTGCGACGAGCGTGAAACGGCCTCGCGTACACAGCCGTCGTTCGCCCGATACCGGTGCCTCCGCGATCAGTTCGACCTCGACGTCGAGCGACTTACGTCCAACCCGCACGACGCAACCTGTCACCTCGACCATATCGCCGATCCGGGCAGGCGCCGCGAAATCGATCTTTTCCGAAGAGGCGGTGACGAAGGCCGCGCGACCGTGGCGTGAGGCCGCCAGGAAGGCGACCTTGTCCATATGCGCCAGAGCCACACCACCGAACAGCGTGCCGTGGTGATTGGCGTCACCGGGGAAGACCATGTCGATCAGCTGAATAGGGGTGCTGTGGTGTTCCTGTGGCATCCTGGTCCTCAATCATTCGCGAGGGCATCCAGACGCCAGCGACCAACGGGAGAGGTACACCTCTTCCTACAGCACGCAGCGGCCAGACCGGGCACCCCGCCGGTGGTCGTTATGGCGTCGAAGGCAGGTATCCTGGCTCGCGGGTCATCGTCGAAATCCCGGCCTTCCCAGCGCGGAAGCGCCAGTGGCACACGAGGGAATTTCTACTCGCCGCTTACAGTTGCGGGGGCAGCATCGGAATCGAACCGATTTCCCGTCTTAGCCTTCGGCCAATCGGCGAAGGAACCTTGACCTCACTGAGGTCGCAGGAAACGGCCCTTTACGTCAAGGCCAAGTGGCTTCGCGGACTGAGAACGGCATGGTGGGCGTAGCCGTACCACCGTCCGCCATGCTTCCACTCATGCCGCCTCATCAACATATAAAGATATCTTTATATGTTTGTTGACAATGATCGCTCGCTCGTGTCGAACGGCCACGTCGAGGTTCCCCATTCCAGGCATGGCGATGGGGCTAAGACGGGAAGCCGGTGGTGTCCTTCGGGTCAGATTCCGGCGCTGCCCCCGCAACTGTAAGCGGCGAGTGGCGGCTCCATTTCGTGTCACTGGGTTCTCGCAAGGAGCCTGGGAAGGCCGGAGCCACTGCGTTGACCCGTAAGCCAGGATACCTGCCTTCGACGCCATAACGTTCCTCGGACGGGGGTTCCTCCGGTGGATCGCGCTTGATGCGACGGTCCGTGGCTTGCCGCCATCCGGGCCTGTTCACGCCTTGCGCGCTTTCGCCTGACCTCCCGCCCGCATAGCCAGGGTGAGTCATGACGAATAGCGGGTTCATATTCTCGATCAGCAGTATCCCGTTCGACGAGGATTATCGTCCGGCCGACAACACGCGCATCACCACCAATTTTGCCAATCTCGCGCGCGGAGACAGCCGACAGGAGAATCTGCGCAACACGCTGGTGATGATCGACCATCGGTTCAACGCGCTGATGCACTGGGATAATCCCAGGGGTGATCGCTACACGCTTGAGCTGAAGATCGTCTCGGCCGCGCTCACGCTCGGGGATGGTGCCGACGACGAAGCCTTCCCGCTGATCGAGATTCTGCACACGACCGTGACCGACCGGATCAGCGGAGAGCGATCCGACGGCATGATCGGCAACAACTTCTCGTCCTATGTACGTGACTACGATTTCAGCGTCGTCCTGCCTGACCACCTGAAGGCTGGGGGTGGCGGTGCGCCAGAGGGGTTCGGCGATCTGCACGGCAACTTGTTCAAGCACTTCCTTGGCTCGAGCGCCTACCGTGACAATTTCCGCAAGCCCCCGGTTATCTGCCTCAGCGTGTCGAGCAAGGAGGTGTATCACCGGACCGCCAACGTGCATCCGATCCTCGGCGTCGAGTACCGGAACGACAAGTTTTCCTCGACCGATCAGTATTTCGCCAAGATGGGTATGAAGGTGCGCTACTTCATGCCGCCACACAGCGTCGCGCCGTTCGCCGTCTATCACACCGGCGATCTTGTCAGCGACTACACCAACCTTGAACTTGCCAGCACCATCGCAACGATGGAGACGTTCCAGAAAATCTATCGTCCTGAAATCTACAATGCGAACTCGGTCGCGGCGGAGCATTATCAGCCGAGCCTGAAGTATCAGGACTATTCGCTGACTCGCATCGTCTACGATCGCGAGGAACGTGGTTGCCTCGCTGTCGAGCAGGGCAAATTCGCCGAAGAGCATTTCATCAAGCCGCACAGTGCCGCGCTTCGGCGCTGGTCCGCGACCTGCGGCCTCTGATCCCCACGACACGAAGGTATTTGCATCATGACGACATTGTTGCCGACGACGACCGCGGGTAGCCTGCCCAAGCCTTCCTGGCTCGCCCAGCCCGAGACCTTGTGGTCGCCCTGGAAGCTGGAGGGCGACGAGCTGGTCGCTGGCAAGCAGGACGCGCTCCGCCTCGCGGTCAAGGACCAACGGCAGGCGGGTATCGACATCCTCGGTGACGGCGAGCAGACCCGCCAGCACTTCGTCACGACCTTCATCGAGCATCTCGACGGTGTCGATTTTGAGAAGCGCGAGACGGTGCGCATCCGCAACCGCTACGACGCCAGCGTGCCGACGGTCGTCGGCGCCGTATCGCGCCCGAAATCGGTCTTCGTCGACGACGCCCGTTTCCTGCGCGCGCAGACCGATCAGCCGATCAAGTGGACGCTGCCGGGGCCGATGACGATGATCGATACCCTCTACGACGCGCATTACCGGAGCCGCGAGAAGCTGGCATGGGAGTTCGCCCGCATCCTCAACGAGGAAGCCCGCGAGCTGCAGGCGGTCGGCGTCGACATCATCCAGTTCGACGAACCCGCCTTCAACGTGTTTTTCAACGAGGCGAACGACTGGGGCATCGCTGCCCTGGAGCGCGCGGCCGAAGGGATGACGGCTGAGACCGCCGTCCACATCTGCTATGGCTATGGCATCAAGGCTAACACCGACTGGAAGAAGACGCTCGGCTCCGAATGGCGCCAGTACGAGGAAACCTTCCCCAACCTGCAAAGGTCGAAGATCGATATCATCTCGCTCGAATGCCAGAACTCGCGCGTGCCGATGGACCTGATCGAGCTCGTCCGCGGCAAGAAGGTGATGGTCGGCGCGATAGACGTCGCGACCGACACGATCGAGACGCCGGAGCAGGTTGCCGAAACATTGCGCAATGCGCTGCGCTTCGTCGATGCCGACAAGCTCTTGCCCGCCACCAACTGCGGGATGGCGCCGCTGTCGCGCGACGTCGCTCGGGGCAAGCTCCAGGCGCTGAGTGCCGGCGCGGAAATTGTGCGGCGAGAGATACTCGGCTGATCACGGCGGTGTTGCATCGCCAGCGCGGAACGGGTCCCAGGCTGGCGATGCCCTCGGCCAGGTCAGAAATTGACCCTGGTACCCAGACGCAAGGTTCGTGGTTCGACCACACGACTCAACCGGCCATCCGTTGGCCCTGAAGCGTCAAACGAGGGAATATAGGATTCGTAAAAATAGGCGATGTCCTTGTCACGGCTGTCGAGAATGTTGAGCACCTCGCCATACACCTCGAACCGGCCGATTTTGCGGGCCGCCCGGACGTTGACGACGGTGCTTCCTGAATCCCGGACGCTATTGTCTTCGATCAGCGGATAAGGCCCGAGGTGACGGACGCGAACGCTTGCCTCCCACGGATCGAGCACCAGCGCGATCCCGGCGGATGCGGCGTTCTCGAAGGCGTTCGGAATGCGATCACCATTGTCGTACCGCGACCGGCTCGCGGTGTAATTGCCGTCGATCGCAAGCCACGGCCTGGGCCGCCAGAACGCCACCAGTTCATAGCCACGACGCTCGCTGGCACCGGTCGGTTCGACCGCGTTGGAATCTCCGACGAAGCGCAGTTCGCTGTCGACGTCGAGCCACCAATAGGTCGCGGTCAGCGTAATGCCGGGTAACTGCCACCGGGCGCCGACTTCACGGCCGTTGCCGCGGACCAGCACAGGCACCGGCGTTTCGACGTTTACCGCGCCGCGGACGTCGTTGGAGTGGAACCCACGTCCCCAGTTGCCGTAGAACTCCAGCCGATCGGTCGGCGAGTACGCGATCGATGCCTTGGGCGATAGGATCGTGTCGTCGCCGCTGCCTTCCCCGGCCAACACCGCCGCCTGATCCCGCGCGCGAACGACGTAGTGATAATAGTCCCCGCGGACCCCACCGATCAGGCGGAGGCCCTTAACCGGCGTCCATGTCGCTTCGCCATACAAAGCTGCCGACGCTTCCTCGACATGGTAGCGGCCGAGCGATGACAGGAACGATCGCGCGCTGGTGCGGTACACACCGACGCTACCGATATGGTCGTAGCGCTCTTCGGTACCGAGCGAGACGGCGAGGGTCGGCGCGAGCGTCCAGCGCTTTTCGCCCCGTGCACCGACGATCCAGCGTTTGTCGAACTGGCGGATTTGCGCGCTGGTCCCGTCCGGATCGGTGTAGGTCGGGTTCGAATACATCGACCAGTCGTAGAACTGACCATACACATTGGCGTGCCAGTCCGGCTGGCGGACCGCGATATTGCCGACCAACCGTGTGGTCTCGCCGCGTGCAGTCGGATCGGGTGAGCAGAAGACGTCCTTGCAGAGCGCGGTACCGATTATGCGCTCCGGAATTTGTTCGGTCGGACGCCAGGTCGCGCGGTAGGCGTTGAGCGACGCTTCGATCTGGCCTGCACCGGCTGGAGCAGTATATTTCGCGAAGCCAGAGGCATGGCGCAGATGCTCAGGCTCCTCCCAAGGGCCGTCATAGACCTTGGTCTGCGCGACGAGCGTCAGTTTGCCGGTGCCGATCCCGTCGATCGTGCCACCCGCGGCGATCCGGCCATAGCCATAAGAGCCGCCCTCGACCGACAGGAACGGCCGGGCGAGGCCATCGATCGTGGTCATGTACGCAGCCCCCGCCAGCGCGAAGTCGCCGCCATCGGCACGGTATGGCCCTTTGCGAAAATCCTCGCGCGCGACGATCTCCGGGATCAGTCCGTTGAGATCGAGATAGCCCTGGCCGTGACCGTGCGTGCGCAGGTTCATCTGCACCCCGTCGATATAGGTCGTGAAGTCCGAGCCGTGATCGAGATTGAAGCCACGCAGGAAATACTGGTTGGCCTTGCCGCTGCCCGAATGCTGCGCAGCGACCATCCCGGGAATCGCTTCCAGCAGTTCGGCGACGCGCAGCAGCGGGCGAACCAGAAGGTCGGCCCCGGCGACGGTGCCCTCACTCGCTGCATGCGCAACACCGATCTTCGCTTCGCCGCGGCCGAACACGACGATGTCGTTTGGTGCCTGTGACGGCACAGCCTCGGTGTCTTGCCCCTGAGCCCATGCGGGTGTGGTGCTACATGCCGAAGCGATAGCTATGCATTCGAGCCATTTTGTTCGTAATCTCAGATTCTTCATGTCCGTCCCCCGTGCGCCAAGCGACTTTGGACGGGGGCGTCCGCTGTGAACGGTCGGCGCGCGTCGGCAGGCGGACGCAAGCGCCCGCGACACGAACCGATGCGACCCCCGCCGCTCGTTCGTCGCTCAGACGGAAGAACCGTGCCCCGACCATCCCCTGGACCAAAGCAAGAGCGACCAGACGCTGGCAGGTCTCCTGGCTCACGGGTCGTCGCTCGACATACGGCCTTCCCGGATCTCGGCCGTTACGGCGTTGGTCCAGTGGCTGCACCCTCCAGAAGAGGACGCGATGTACGTCTCGCTCGCCGCTTACAGTTGCAGGGACAGCCTCGGCTTCGGGAGAGCGTCTCCCACACCGTGTTCCCTATTAAGTCCCTCTCGGGACACCAACGCGATCATTGTCGGGTCGGAGACACTTCTCCGGCCTGACGGACATTGCGTACCGGGGAAGGTTCCGATCGGCAAGACAGCCTCGGCCTTCTCTGATCCCGTCCGTTTGCAGGGTAGATCGACACGGCAATGACAGGACTGCCTGCCTGCGCTACCCGCGTTCGGTGTTCGCCGTTCGTCGCCTCCTAGCGCAACGCTACTTCGCGGCCTCGTGTGCGCGGCAACGCTGTTGCTCAAGCTGCTCGTACCGACCGGGTACATGATCGGCAGCGAGCACGGCCGGATCACAATCGAGCTATGTTCCGGCGTCGCCCCTCGAGCCGTGACGATGGCAATGCCGGGTATGCACGGCGACATGCCTGATCACAGCAAGTCGCGGGACCACGGCAAGGCTGAAATGCCGTGCGCGTTTGCGGGCCTGTCAGCCGCAACGCTCGGTGCGATCGATCCTATTCAGCTCGTCATCCTGATCGCCTTCGTCATGGCGGTCGGGCTTTCACCGACCGTGCTGCCGGCGATCACTCGCGTCAGCTACCTGCGCCGCGCTGGCCTCCGCCCGCGCACGTGGCCGGCATGGCGGTCGTCCGTTCAAGATGACACCTGCCAAGCTGCGCCTCGCCCAGGCGGCGATGGGCAAGCCGGAAACCAAGGTTGCAGACCTGTGCGCCGAACTCGGCGTCACGCGTTAGACGCTATACCGGGACGTTACTCCGCAAGGTGAGATCAGACCCGATGGTGAAAAACTGCTGTCGCGCAAAAGGACGAGCGCATGACCACTCAACCGAAGATGCCGGTAAAAGCTTTACCCGACGCCACACGTCGCGCAGCCGCCTTTCGGCGTATGCGCGAAGCGCAGCGCACCGAAGTCGCCGAGGATTATGTCGAACTGATCGGCGACCTGATCGCGATGATCGGGGAGGCGCGGCTGACCGATCTGGCCGAGCATCTCGGCGTCAGCCATGGGACAGCGGCCAAGGTCGTGCAGCGGCTGCAACGGGAGGGGCTGGTCGAAAGCCTGCCCTACCGATCGATCTTCCTGACCGAACGCGGGGCCGAGGTGGCGGCCATGTCACGGGACCGGCATCGCATTGTTCATGACTTCCTGCGCGCCTTGGGAGTGAGCGAGGCTGTTGCCGAGGCGGATGCGGAGGGCATTGAGCATCACGTCAGTAAGGAAACCCTGGAAGCCTTCATCCGACATACGAAAACCCTGGTCGCCGATCGCTAGTCGAATTGCCATTGCTCCACAATTAAGCCGAGGCTAAATCATGTAGCCTTGTATGGAGTGAGCAATGCTTGGACAGGCCTTGACGGTGATGATCGCGCCTGTCGCCGCGTCGCAGGAAGCAGCTCCACCAGCGAAATCTGCGGCATCGACCCCCGACCACGATCACTCAGATATCGTGGTGACCGGACGCAGCGAACGCCGCATCGGTACGGCTCAGTCCGCCAGCGAAGGTGTCGTCTCGGGGGCCGAACTGCGCGTCCACCCGCTGTTGCGCACCAGCGAACTGGCCGAAGCCGTGCCGGGGATGATCGCGGTTCAGCATTCGGGGGGCGGCAAGGCCGCGCAATATCTCATCCGCGGCTACAACCTCGACCACGGCACCGACTTCAGCATCGCGATCGACGGGATGCCGTATAATCTGCGTAGTCATGCGCACGGCCACGGCTATCTCGACCTGAACGGCCTGATCCCGGAAACGGTCGATCACATAGCGTATCGCAAAGGCCCGTACCGGGCGGCGGATGGCGATTTCTCGTTCGTCGCCGCGGCATCTCTCGATACGCTGGATCGGTTCGAGCGTCCGTTCGCTTCGGTGACGGCGGGCAGCTACGGCTATCACCGGCTCGCGGTCGGCGGGTCGTTAGATATCGGACCGGGCACGCTGTTGCTCGCCACCGAGGTGAAGGCGAACGACGGGCGCTGGCAGTTGCTCGAACGGCTGCACCATGTCGGCGCGTTTGGCAAATATACCTTGGAGACCGGCATCGGCACCCTGCGCGCCAGCCTGTCGCTCTACGATGCGCGTTGGCGCCCGACCGAGCAGATTCCGGTCCGTGCGATCGGCAACCAGATCCCAGACCGGTTCGGTACGCTCGACCCGTTCCTGCGCGGCAGTACGAACCGCGAGGTGTTCAACATAGGCCTGACCGGCGATCATCTGACGGCGACGGCCTATGCACAGCATTACCGGTTCGATCTGCTATCCAACTTCACGTTCTTCCTGAATGACCCGGTGCGCGGCGACGAACTGGAGCAAGCGGAGAATCGCTGGACCTATGGTGCGCGGATCGCGCGGCGGTTTGAACTCGCCGACGCCCTCACGCTGACGATCGGGGCCGACGGCCAGACCGACCGTATCGACCGCCTCGGTCTCTACCATACGCAGTTCGGCCAACGGATCGGCACCACCAGTCTAGTGGATGCGACCGAGACATCGCTGAGCGGCTATGCTGAGGCCAGCTGGAAGCCCGTCGAGCGGATCAGCCTGCTGGCAGGCGCGCGCATCGATCATTTCCGTTTCCGCACCACCGCCCGCGCCGGCGCGGGGTTCACCGGGGCGGTCAATGACACTATCGCGACACCGAAAGCCGGGGCGAACATACAGGTCGCACGCGGGCTGGCGATCTATGCGAACTATGGCCAAGGGTTTCACTCCAATGCCATTCGCGGGGTGATTGCGCCCGGCGATGCGACGCCGGCCCTGGCACGCGCGACCGGATACGAGGTCGGCACCCGGTTCGAGCGCGGCCCGCTGATCCTGGCGATCGATCACTGGTGGAGCCGCGCGTCGAGCGAACTGGTCTATTCGGGGGACGACGGCACGGTCAGCCCGACCGGCCCGAGCCGACGGCGTGGCTATGAAGTCACCGCCTACCTCAAGCCGGTGCGTTGGCTGGCGATCGATGCCGTTTACGCCACCAATCATGCGCGCTTTGTCGATGCGCCGGGCGGGGATCGCATCCCCAACGCGCTGGAGGGGGCGGGTGAGCTTGGCCTCGCCACGATCTTCGGTCGCTTCAATGCGGCGGTCCGCGTCCGCTACCTGGGGCCGCATCCCTTGATCGAGGACAACAGTGTCCGGTCCCCTGCCACGACCGTCGTCAACCTGCGCGCGGCACGTCGGTTCGGCCCCGTCGAGGTGACCGCCGAGATGCTCAACATCTTCGACACCGCGCGTGCCGACGCGGACTATTACTATGCGTCAAGACTGCCCGGTGAACCGGTCGACGGGATCGAAGGCATCCACAGCCGTACTGTCGAACCCAGAATGTTGCGCATCGGAGCGACGATCACGCTGTAGCGAGGTGCTAGACCGGACCACCCCTGAGCTTAGCGTACGTTTTCGAACATCCTTTCACCGGTCTCCCATATGACAAACAACTACACGCGCGGGCCATACAGGGGGCCATCAAATCTTGAAGCCGGCGCGCACCAGAAACTGGCGTGGCGCACCAGGCTGGATCCACACCCGCGAGTAGCTGCTGGACGAATAGTCCCGATCGAACAGATTGGTGACCTCACCCGAGATCCGGACAGTAGCGGTCACGTCTACGGCAGCGTGGAGCCTGATTGTCGTGTAGGCCGGCAGCTTGAAGAACGAACCGTCCGGAAAACGGTACCCGGTCTCGCCAAGCCGCTGACCCGCATAGTTGACGCCGCCACCGATCGTCAGCGTGCGATCACCCAAGGTAAAGTCCTTGAACAGCAGCGCGGAGCCGCTGGTTTCCGGGATGTTTATGAGCGGATCGCCAATACGCAGTTGGTAACCGAAATTGGGATCCGATGCCGCGGCTCTGACTTCCGCATCGAGATAGGCGAAGGTCACAGCTAGCCGCAGATCGGCAGGCAGCGACAGGTCCGCATCGAACTCGATACCCCGACTGCGCGCCTTGCCCAATGCGCGCGAAAATCCGGGATTGGTCGGATCGGCGGTCAGCACATTTTCCTTGTCGAGCTGGAACAGCGCAATCGTTCCAGTCAGCCGCTCCTCAAGGGCGGCGAACTTGGCGCCCACTTCATAGCTTTGCGTATATTCGGGCTGGAACAACGTGGCGGCGCCGCGCGTGTCAGGTGCGCCCGTGCCGGCATTCGCCCGAAAGCCGCGGGCATAGCTGGCGTAAAGGGTCAACGGCACACCCACGACATAGGCGATACCGACCTGCGGGCTAAAACGCTGCTGCACCTGCCGTGCGGCGAGCGCTGGTACGCCGGCCCCGCTGCGGATGCGGAAATCGACTTGCTGTTCCAGATGATCGTAGCGACCGCCGAGGCGTACCTTCAGTGCGTCGGTGATATCGATCTGGTCCTGGAGATACAGTCCCCAACTCCACTGCCGCTCGCGTTGATCGGTGAACGGCACGAGTGAGGGCAAATTGCCATAAACGGGTGCAAAGACGTTGATCGCGTTCGCACCGGCAAGCTGGGCAGGCGTCGCCGACGCACTCAGCGCGTTCGCACCGGTGCCGGGACGGAACCGGTCCTGACGGGTGGCCAGGTCAAACTCGTCGTAATCAGCACCGAACAGCAGGTGATGTCGGATGCTACCGGTGTCGAGGTGCCCGCTCAGTTCAGCGCGGAACACCAGATTCCTGGTGTCATAGTTTCGGAACCGCCGCTGGCGCGACAGGATCGGCGTCGTCGCAACGGCAGCGTTGCTGAAATAGGGCTGACGCCCGTCGACATTCTCGGGATCGCTGGAGAAACCCTCAAGGCTGGTGTTGCGATAGGAGCCACCGAGCAGCAGCGACCAGCGCGTGCTAAAGTCATGCTGGAGCTGCACCTGATGGCCCAATGCATCGACGACGATGTCGCCGTCGCCTGGCTCCCCAAGAAAGAGCCCGCGTGGCAAGCCCTGCGGATCGCCGTCAACGGCCGCGATGCCGCGATCGAACGGCGCTTCCTGGCGCACATATTCCAGTTCGTAGGACAGCCGAGTGTCGCGATCGAGCGCGGCCAGGACGGACGGCGTCACCGTATATTTCTTGAAATGCACAAAATCGCGGAAGCTGTCGCCCTCATCATAGGCGCCGGTCACACGCAGCGCGACACTGCCGGCGATCGGCGCGTTGATATCCGCCTCGCCCCGGAACCGATCGAAGGTCCCATAGGCCGCGGTCACGCCCGCCGCGAAGCGATCGAACTGCGGCTTCTTGGTAACGATGTTGATCGCGCCGCCCGGTTCGCCGCGGCCGAATAGCGCCGAAGACGGGCCTTTCAGTATCTCGATCCGCTCGACATTCGATGTGTCGCGGATGCCGCCATAGCCGCGCGAGGCGGGAAAGCCGTTGAGCAGGTAACTGCTCGCGGTATTGTCGTCGCCCGCGAAGCCGCGAATAGAGAAACTGTCGAAGAACCCGCCGAAATTGTTCTGGCGCGAAACACCGCTGGCGAAATCGAGCGCGTCATCGAGCCGGACGATCCCGGCATCGGCGAGCTTCTCGGCGGACAGAACCTGCACGCTCTGGGGCAGTTCGCGCAAGGGCACGTCGCCGCGATACTGCTGGCGCAGGCCAGTCACGGTGATGTCGGCATTGCCGTCGGCCGTTTCGGTCGCCCCGGCCTGATCGTCGGGGATCGCCTTCGCGGCTTGTGCTGCCGCGCGATCTGCCGTCAGCAGCGCCGCCCCTGTCAGTAGCATCATCTTCCATTGCGTCGCCACGTTATCCCCCTTCGTGGAACTAATCGGCAGCTCTTGCTGCTGCGCAGCAAATCATGCAAGAGGAAAGATATGTTATCTCATCGTGTCCTCTTCGGATCCTCGCGTGGAACTTGCCGCTTCGCCCTCCTGCTCTCCACAGTGTTGCTGCCGCTCTCGTCGCCTGCGCACGCGCAAGCAGTTGATGTTCAAAGCGTTCTGCCCCCTGTGTTGCCTTGGTCGGGAGCGAGCGAGCGACTGATCGTGGGCGCGGACGACCCCTGGATCACGCCGGCCGAACGTGCCGGTTTCCAAACCACTCCCACCTATGCCGAGACACGAGCCTGGCTGAAAAGGCTCGTCAAAGCATCGCCGCTTTTGAAAATGGAGACGTTTGGTAGAAGCGGGGAAGGACGTGATCTCCTGATGGTCCGAGCGCACAAGGGTGCCGCGCGCAAGCCGGTCGTGCTTGTCCAAGGGGGCATTCATTCCGGCGAGATCGACGGCAAGGACGCCGGACTGATGTTGCTGCGGGACATAGCATTGCGCGGCAAGGACGGCCTCCTTGATCGCGTCGATCTGGTGTTCGTGCCGATCTACAACGTCGATGGGCACGAGCAGCGCAGCGCGTACAATTTCGTGCATGTGCGCGGGCCGGCGCAAAAGGGTACCGATGCCAACGCACGCAGCATCGATCTGAACCGCGACTATGCCAAGGCGGACGCGCCCGAAACGCGCGCGATGATCGGGCTGATCCGCTCGCTTGACCCGATCCTCTACATTGACTGCCATGTCAGCGAAGGCTTCGACATGCAGTATGACGTGACCTACACCTATGCGGGGTGGGGGACGTATGCGCGCCATCGCGCGACCGCCGACTGGCTTCAGACGCGGTTCGGCCCGGCGGTGTCCAGCGCGCTGACCGCGTCCGGCCACACGCCGATCATATACCCCAGCCCGATTGATACGCGGAATCCGACCCGCGGAATCCGCTACAGCCCCGAAGGGCCGCGCTATTCCACCGGTTATGGCGATTTCATCGGCATGCCGACGGTGCTGGTCGAGAACCACATGCTCAAGCCCTATCGGCAGCGCGTGCTCGGCACCTATGTGCTCCTGGAAGAGGCGTTAAGGGTCGCGGCACGCGACGCGAAGCAAATCGCGGCTGCCAAGGCTGCGGACCGGGCAAGCCGCCCGGCGACACTGATGACGAAGTGGAAACCGCGAGAAACGCCGATCGGGTGGGTCGAGAATTTCAAGGGAGTTGCGTTCGAATGGTATCGATCGCCCGCGACCGGGCGGCTGGAACAGCGCTGGCTGGGTCGGCCCGTTACCTGGCGCATGCCGATCATCGGGCAGGAGCCGACTGAAACGGTGCGGCTACCCACCGCCTGGTGGGTGCCGCCTGCACAGACGGAGGTGATCGACCGGCTGCGACTGCACGGTATCGGCTTCGAGGTGCTTCCCGCGCCGCGGGCGATGACGCTTGATCGCACCACTTTGCTCGACCCGAAGTTGAAAGCGCCGAGTGAAGGCCGCGTGCCGGTAGAAACGCGGCTTGTTCACGCTTCCGTCCGCGAGACAATGCCAGCCGGCAGCCTGCGCGTGCCAGCCGACCAGCCGCTGGGGCTGCTTGCCGCGTCGCTGCTGGAGCCGGAAAGCCAGGACTCGTTCCTTGCCTGGGGCTTCTTTCCCGAGGTAGTGGCAGGGGCGCAAGTGGCGGAAGCGTTCGTGTCGGCGCCGCTGGCCGAAGCGATGCTCGCGGCCGACACAACGCTGCGTACGGCATTCGAAGCGAAGCTCGCTGCCAAGCCGGAATTTGCCGCCGATCCGCAAGCGCGGCTGACCTGGTTCGCGGAGCGGCTACCGAACAGTCAGGTGCGCGTCTATCCCGTCCGCCGTGAGGAGTGACCGCGGTATCGCTTCCCAAAGGTGCGGAAGTCGCTTGCTGGCTTGCCAGGGCCACAACCACTGGTTCTGGCACCAGAGCGATGAAGAACCTGTCGAACGAATAGTTCAAAAAGGGATAGTCGTCAGAAGCGCCGACCCGCGTGTCGCGCGCTCCCAGCCCCCTTTCTCACCATGCGATGTTGCAACGCAGTAACAACGCCGTATGATACGCTATATCATGTCGCTTGCAGATTGAGGCCTATGCCCGATAACAACGGTAACCCTATCGCCATTCACGAACTGGCACTTGCCTACGGCAACCATCGCGTTCTCGACGGTCTTTCGCTTACCGTTCCCGCCAGCAGCATCACGGCGTTGCTGGGCGGCAACGGAGCCGGCAAGTCCACCACCTTGTCCGCTCTCCTTGGCTTTGTGCGCGCCGATGCGGGACAGATCGCAGTCTGCGGCATCGATCCAGGGACTGACGCTGACGCGGCACGCCGACGCATTGCCTATCTCCCCGAGAACGTCGCGCTGTACGAGCATCTGAGCGCGGTCGAAAATGCCGATTACCTGTTGGCACTCGCCGATCAACGTCAGGACCGAGGAACGATCACCGCTGCGCTGGCTGCTGCCGGATTGCAGAACCGGGCGTGGGACCAGCGGCTGGGCGGCTTCTCCAAGGGGATGCGGCAGAAGGTTGCGATTGCGGTGGCGCTGCTGCGCGAAGTCCCGGTGCTGCTGCTCGACGAGCCGACCTCTGGTCTCGACCCGCGCGCAACCGCCGACTTCAACGCGCTGCTGCTGAAAGTGCGCGACCGTGGCACCGCGGTGCTGATGGTAACGCACGACCTCTTATCTGCCGCCGATGTCGCCGACCGGATCGCCTTCCTTGAACAGGGCCGGATCGTCGAGGATGTCACGGCCACCGGGTCCGAAAGATTCGACATTCGCGCCCTGCACGCGCGATTCCAGGTCGGCGTAGGGACCCGTGCGGCGTGAGTGCGACCCACCTGATCGCGCGTGACGAACTTCGGTTGATGGCACGCAACCGCGTGGCGGTGATCGCGCTTGTTCTGCTCGTCCTGCTGACCCTGGCGGCTGTACTCAGTTCATGGTCGCACCAACGCGGCATCGCCGAGCTGCGCATGCGGCATCAGCAGGTGGCTGCTGCGGCGTTCAAGGCTCAACCTGATCGCCACCCGCACCGCATGGTCCACTACGGCACCTTCATCTATCGTCCGCTGGGAGCGTTGGCCGCGTTCGATCCCGGTGTCGACGCCTTCACGGGCAACAGCATGTTCCTCGAAGGCCACCGCCAGAACAGCGCCAATTTCGGCGACGTCCGGCAAAGCTCCTTGCTGGTCCGTTTTGGGCAACTCACCCCCGCCTTCGTCCTTCAGGTAGTCGCCCCATTGCTGCTGATCTTCCTGGGCTTCGGCGTGCTGGCGGGCGAGACCGAACGAGGAACACTGCGATTACTGATGCTGCAGGGTGTCTCGCGCGGACAGCTCGTGCGTGGCAAGCTTGCCGCGCTCGGGATCGTGGCATTGATCGTCGGATTGCCGGCGATGGTCGGTTTTGTCGCAGTCGTCGCGCAACCCGGTACGCTGGCGTTACCAATGGCAGCCATCGGGCTAGGCTATGCGCTGTATCTTGCATTGTGGGTCGTCCTGATTTTGCTCGCGTCGGGCTTTGCCCGGCGCGGGCGCGATGCCCTCCTTGCACTGCTGGCAATATGGACGGTCGCGGTCGTGCTGGTGCCGCGCATCGCCCCCGACATTGCGGGGGCCGCGGTGCCGCTCCAGAACCGTCTTCAGACCGATGTCGCCATCGCGCGCGACCTGCGCCAGCTGGGCGACAGTCACAATCCCGACGATCCGCATCTGGCGGCCTTCAAGCAGTCGGTTCTGCAACGCTATGGCGTAACCCGGGTCGAGGATCTGCCGGTGAATTACAAAGGACTGTTGGCAATGGAGGGGGAGCGGCTGACGTCCGGCTTGTTCGATCGCTATGCAGGTGCCAGCTTCGCGGCGCAGACCGCTCAGAACCGGTTGGTCGATGCGATCGGTGTCCTGAGCCCAACGATCGCGATCCGCGCGCTGTCGATGGCTGCGGCGGACACCGACTTTGCCGGACATCGTCGCTTCCTCGAACAGGCAGAGACGTATCGCTACGCCCTTGTGCAGCGTCTTAATCGGATGGAGGCGAAGAATGTCAGCTACGCCGACGATATCGCCGAGGATGCGGGTGCCGATCGCCGCAAGCGAATTGCAGCGGACAATTGGCAGCATATGCCCGATTTCGCCTTCATTGCGCCAAGTGCCTCGGCGCTTGCGGCCGCGGCGCTGCCCGGGATCAGTATTCTGGGACTGTGGTTGGCAGTCGCCACCCTGCTGCTCACGCGGGTGACTCGCCTTCTGGGAGCCCGTCAATGACCCTGTGGATGCATGAACTGCGCCTGCTGCTCCGTGCGCGGTTAAGCGTCGTGGCACTGATCCTGATGGCCATACTCACCGCTGCTGCGGTCACTGCAGGCATGGTGGAAATTTCCCGGCAGCGTACCGCGATCGCCGCAATCCCGGCCGCGCAATCCGAAGATATCGCGGCCGTTGCCGACTATGTCGACCGGACCAAGGACGCGGGCAGTGCGGGCTATTACAGCTTCCACCCAACCTGGGACGCACCGTCCCCCCTAGCCTTCGCCGCACTCGGGATGCGCGACGTCTCGCCCTACATCCTGCGAGTCCGGGCGTTGGGGCTGGAAGCGCAGATCTATGACGGCGACATCTTCAATCCTGAACTCGCTTTGCCAGGCCGGTTCGATTTTGCGTTCGTCCTCGTCTTCCTCGCGCCGTTATTTGTGGTCGCGTTGTTCCATGATCTGACGTCCGGAGAACGCGAGGCTGGGCGGCTGCGGATGCTGGATGCTCTACCACGGGGTGGCGCAAAGCTGCTGCGTCGACGTATGCTGCTGCGTATCGCGCTGTTATGGGCGGCGCTTGCCGTGCCCTTCCTCGTTGCCGCGGTAGCGTCCGGTGTCGGGGGCGCAGCGATCTTTGCGGTTCTCGCCGTAATCCTCGCTTACCTCCTGTTTTGGACAGCGCTCGCCGCATTGGTCGCGAGACTCCGCTGGAGCTCGGTTGCAAACGCTGCAACGCTCGCAGCGTGCTGGCTTGTGCTGGTGCTCGTCCTGCCGACACTGGCGCACGTCGCAATCAACCGCGCCGTGCCGATCGGTCAGGGCGCAGAGATCGCGCTTGCCCAGCGCGAGATGGTCAACCGCGCCTGGGACATTCCTCGCGAAACGACGATGCGCCGCTTCTATGCCGGTCATCCCGAATGGGCGGACTCTGCCCCGCTCGGGTCGGCCTTCCATTACAAATGGTATTTCGCCTTCCATCAGCTTGGTGACGAAAGCGTCGCGACCAAGGTCCGCGCCTATCGAAGCGGGTTGGAACGCCGCGATGCCGCTGCGCGCATGCTTGGGTGGGTGCTGCCTTCGGTGGGAGTACAGGCTTTGCTGACCCGGCTGGCCGATACCGACGTGCGCGCACAGCTGGCATATCAGGACCGAGTGCGTGCCTTCCACGCCAGGCTGCGCAATTTCTACTACGGGTATCTGTTTCGCGACCGGCCGTTTGGCAGGGTCGACTTCGGTCGGGCACCGATCTTTGCCGCTCGCATGAATACAGCGGGTGGATCAAACGAGGCCGCTGACCGGCCCTGAAACCACCCTTTACGGCGGTGAACGGCTCACCCGGAGCTATCAGGCTGTTCGCTGATCAAAACACGGCCATCGGCAGCCTGAGCAACATAATAGAATAACATCACTTAAGGGGTCTACATGCGTTCATTTGCGATAGCGCTTGCCGCCACAGCTGCGATGCCGATGCCTGGGTTTGCGCAGGAGGTCGTTCGGGAAGCCGACGCAGTCGAAGACAATGATGAGGCCCGGGAGATCGTCGTTACGGGCAGTCGTTTTGGCGGCCGCACGACAACGCAATCGTCGACGCCAGTGGACGCCATATCGCGTGAGGCGCTGCAACAGAGTGGGCGTGTCGATCTCATCCAGATGCTGAAGGTTCAGGTGCCGAGCTTCAGCGCCCCGCGACCGCTGGCATCAGGTGTCGGCGATTTCATCCAGCCACCTTCCCTGCGCGGACTAGGGGCCGGCGAACTGCTTGTGCTGATCAATGGCAAACGTCGCCACACCACAGCCGACCTCAATTCGAGCAACGGCATCGGTCGCGGCGACGTCGCGGTTGATTTCAATGCCATTCCGACCCTTGCCATGTCGAGAATCGAAGTGCTGCGCGACGGTGCTGCCGCCCAATACGGCTCGGACGCGATCTCGGGGGTGATCAACATGATCCTCGACCGCTCGCTCGGCACCATCGCGCAGGCAGGCTATGTGCAGACCACGAAGGGCGACGGTGACACCTACGAGGCAAGCGCCGCCACCGGCATCCCGCTCGGAGCGAACGGGGTCCTGCGCCTGACCGCAGCTTACCAAGACCGGGACGGCACTAATCGTGCGCGGGCAGATACGCGGCAGCAGTATTTCGGGACGAACGCCGCTGGTCGGCCGGTCGCGCCTTCTGGCAATTATGGCTCCGGTGTTGGACTGACACCATCGAACGGGACGCTCGACCCGCGGGAAGCCAGGTTCGACCGGAACGTATTTCAGCAGGGCGATCAGCCAAACCGAAACTACCAGCTCTTCTACAACCTCGTCGCGCCCCTGCCAGGGGGCACCGAACTCTACAGCTTCGGTGGCTACAATCGCCTCGACGGCGACATCCAGTACTTCTTCCGCCGTCCTGGACAGGACGAGACGGTACGCGCGCTCTACCCGGACGGTTACAGCCCAGGCCTCGACACCAGGCTGGAGAATTTCTCCACCGCGATCGGTCTGCGTGGAGACGATCTGGCAGGGTTCGGTTGGGACCTGTCGACCGTCTATGGCGTCAGCACCGTCCGCACGACTTACGTCGACAGCGTCAACGTGTCCTTGGGGGCTGCCTCCCCGTCGCGCTTTTACCGCGGCGGTAGCGACTTTTATCAATGGACCTCGAACCTCGATTTCACGCGAGAGATCCCGGTCGGTGACGATCAGCCGTTTAGACTGGCTTTCGGCGCCGAGTATCGCGAGGAAGCCTACCGTCTCTTCTCGGGGGCGCCCGATGGCTATCGCAATGGCGGCGTATTGATCCCGGATGGCCCCAACGCCGGTCGTCCAGGGCCGATAGGTTCGCAACCCGGACCGAGCAACGGACCCGATGATCGTGCCTCGATCACTCGTGACAGCGTCGCGATGTATGGCGAAGTGGAAAAGCAGTTTTTTGGCCGGCTGTTGCTGTCAGGTGCGGCCAGGCACGAACGTTATTCCGACTTCGGCAGCACCACGAATTTCAAGGCTGCCGGGCGGCTCGGTCTGTTCGGCGGGCTTGCGCTGCGAGGCTCTTACAACACCGGCTTTCGTGCGCCTGCGCTGGCACAGTCCGGCTATAACGCATCGAATACGCTGATCCTCAACGGTGCCCAGGCGATCGTACGAGTGGCGGCAGTCGACAATCCTGCAGCGCGGCTGGCAGGCGCGACTGACCTGAAACCTGAACAGTCACGCAACGTATCTATCGGTACCGTCTTCGAGGCTGGCGGTTTCACAGCGACACTCGATGCCTACCGGATCAAGGTGCGTGACCGCATCGCCATCTCATCGACCTTTCAGGACGCCCGCCTGACCAGCTATTTGGCAGCCAACGGGCAGTCTGGCTTCGCTGCGTTGTCGTTCCTGACCAACGCGGTCGACACGGAGACAAAGGGCATCGATCTGGTCATGAACTACCGACATCGCTTTGGAGGCGGAAGCCGGATCACAGCCACGCTTGCCGGCAATTACAACAAGACGACGTTCGACAGAATCGCGGGCACCCCGGCACCGATCGCGGCGCTGGGCATCACCACGCCACTCTTTGATCTCACCCAGCAGCTCCGCTTCTCTGACAGCCTACCGCGCGACAAGATCACGCTGGATCTGAACTATGCGCGAGGGCCGTTTACGTTCTCCGTCACCAACACCCGGTATGGTCGCGTCGCGACGGTAGCGTTGCTCAATCGTACGCCGGCTCAAGTCGCAGCATTGGTACAGGGCTATGACGTTCGCTTGGTTCCCTCGGTAGGTAGTGCGGCGAACTCGGACATCATCCAGCGCTTTGGTGCCAAGATTCTGACGGATATCGATGTCGGCTGGCAGGCGACCCGTGCGCTTAGGCTCAGCGTGGGAGCGCAAAACGTCTTCAACATCTATCCGGACGAAAATATCGCCTCAACGGTCTCTAGCGTTGCGGTCGGGAGCAATGGCGCCGACAATGCCGGCACCCAGCCTTACAACGCCGTTTCCCCGTTCGGATTCAACGGTAGATCAGTGTTCATGCGCGGCAGTTACAGCTTTTAACACGGCATGACTCAGGACGGAGTGTTGAGCGTAGCGATAACTGAAAGGGACCTGCTGCGTCGCTTCCCTCGAACGAGGCGCTGGCTGGGACGGGAGTCTCCCGCCCTTCGCACTGTCTGAACGATGACGCCAGTTCGTGGGCACCTATGTGGAAAACCCAGTCGCAATTACGATTATGCGACAAACAGGTGTTTTGCGACACTTGGGCGGGTCGCATGTAGCGCTGACAAGCCGCGCCGATCAGCATCGACGGTTACACAGCAATCGGCTGTCCTGCTGTCGCGAAAGTTAGGACTTCCGCGAGAATGCCGCGGAAGTCCTATGTGATACGGGCTTTAGGTGACTTGCTTAGATTGTGATCTCGCCCTCATCGCTACCATCCCAGTAGCGGATCGCCTTTGCATCGACACGGATCATTACGATACCGGGTGTGTCGATGCCCTCGGGAAAGTACCGATCGAGATCCTTGGTCCAGTGATCGGCGAACGCGCCTTTGTCCTCGATCAGCGCAGCGGCGCCTTCGACAGTTACAAACAGCGGGGGACCGCCGAGCATACCGACGGCACCGGTATAGCTAAGCGTGACGTGCGGATCGGCACGCAGGTCAGTAATCTTTCGCGAGTTTTGGTAGGCGAAAAAGTAGCTGTCGCCTTGGTATTCTACATCGCCGTTGTTGCTCATCGGGCGGGCTGTCAGGGTGCCATTGGGTGAGCGAGTGGCCATCATCGTGAAGTCCAACTTTGCCATCTTCTTTGACAGGTCGTGTAGGCTGAGGTCCGACATCGTGTTGCTCCTTCAAAGTGGGGCCATGAAAGTTTGCCCAAGCGGTTGCAACGAACATGGTGGCATAACGGTCGCGTGCGGCAATACGACTATCGGTACAATCGGGAACAGTTTTTGGAAAATGGACAGGTGAGACAGAGGCCCCTCCCCAGTTCTGCCGAGCCACCTCTGTTCGCAGTAGTTGCTAAGAACCACTGCTCACGACTGCAGATAACGATCCGTCCGGATTGCGCCCCTCACGAATTAGTACAGCATCCTGTTGCACTTGCCGGATATCTTGCGGACTGCCTTCTCTAGCCGGCGGAAGCGCAACCTCGGCAATTCCCCCGACGTTAGCCGAACCATGGAGCGCACCTGCTATCTCACGATCAAATTCGCCTGCTTCGATAGCGGCCCGCATGTTCACTAGGTAGTCGGCAAAGCGGTCAGCGGGAATGAAGTTCGTCGTTTGACCACCGATCGTCAGTGTCGCCCCATTTCGCGTCGTGGGCGTGAAGGCAACATGCTCGCCGTCACGGACGAACCATACTCCTGAATGAACACCGTCGGTCGCCCATGCCTTTTCGGCCAGATGTAAGTCCTGCAAAACCTCGTCACGGTCGGAAATTGGGTCAGCAGATGGCGACGAGACGACATCCTTCAAAGCAGACTTGGCCGCGTTAACAATGTTTTCTAGTGCCATTTCACTTCTCCAATACGGCTCCGGGACGTTATGAACGCAACGGTCTAATTTGCAGATCGGGCGCAGGTTCACTGAATCAAATCGCCAGCGCCCCGCGTGGTCGGGCGTGCGGCTGATGTCGCCGGGCGCGCTCAGCAACGTCCATGTGCTGCGGCTCGACTTCGACGGGCAGCTCGCCACCAATGACATCAAGGAAAGCGACTACGCTGAGTTCGCCACCGATGGCAAAACGCTCAAAGAGAATAACCTGAAGCCATAAACAGACGAGCATGCCGCCGTCGTGACATCGTCTAACGACGGCGGAGACCCGCGTGGTTGTTCATGGTCGCCGCTTCCTGCTTGCCCAAACAGTCAGCGACGAGAACTTGCGCTAGGAATTCATTGTCGCGGCATGGTCAGGGCGGCTTCGTTTTTGACAATCATACGCCGCCACAATGGCAGGATGGGGATCCCCGCCTGATACCCAACCGTTCGCCAGCGGCCGTTCCGCTGCACCTGCAACGATGTCCAAAACGGCGACGTATCGCGGTAGGCCGTTCGCACCAGCAATCGGCCTGATCCAGCTATCAAGGCTTCAAGCCCTTCCGCGAGGTCAGCCGGCAAGCCGATTTCCGGATTTCCAGGGGCCGCCCCATCAAGCGCCCACCCATCGCCCCAGCAATGGATCGAGCCCTTCTCGAGCGCCAGCGTGACCGCGAAGGAAAGCCCCGGCTGCACGGGGAGGGTGCAGACGACCTCGAAAGACACGTCGTCCGGCCATTGCAGATCAAGATGATGTCGCTGCGCCAGATCGACAAAGGCGGCGCGGGCGGCTGGGTGATAACTCGCCCATGTCCAACCGCTATCTGCCAAGGCCCGCGCTGATCCCAGCGCATGTGGGTCTGTCGATCCGACCGGCCAGGCCAGCACCCGTGCCTTGCCCTGCTCGAACTGGTCGTCAGAGATAAGACCTCGCTCCCGCAGTTCCTGTAGTTCGCGAATTTCGCTAGCGAGTGACCGGATCGGTGTCGGTGTAACGACCGCCTTTCGCGATGGCAGACACAGGAGCAACGCGACGGCAATGGGGCCGGTGAGCGCGCCTAGGATCGTCCACAGGATCACAGAACGATCCCTCACAGTGGCAATCACGCCGCTCAGGATCGTACTGACGAACATGGACAGAATAAGTCCGTTCATATGCCGATTCCCTTCACGGCGAGGGCGCGCGCAGACAGCGGCACGGCTCCAGGCAGCAAAGCTAGCACATGGGCGGCCAGCGGCACGGCACCGAGATTGGCCGTGAAGTTCAGCAGCGATCCGTAGAAGGTGAAGTCAAGATTGACGGTGCCCCTGCCCTGCCGGACATCGACACATTCGATTTCGGCATAACGACGTTTCCGCTGGCGAGCGACGCGGAAACGAATGCCGTCAGGTTCGATCACGAACAGCGGTTTGGCATTGTTCGACGCGACCGCATACCACCACGGCAGACCGCGGACTCCGGTGAAGGTCGCAAGCACGGGTATCGTTGCCGCGCCTGCCCCGTCGACAGTGATGTTAGCAACCACGGCTCGTTCGTAGGCGCGACGTCCCAGCCGCGACGACAGCCAGGCCATCCCGCGGTACGTCGCATATGCCAGTCCGACGAACGCCATCCCCTGGAGGACGAAGACCAGCGCAAACCCCAGGGCTGTCCACGTGGTTTCAGGTACTTTTTCTTCGTCGGACACCGCTTCGCGGTCGTCCCCCTGGCATGGCCCCAGATAGCGGCTTGTCGTGTCGAAGGACTGAGCCAACTCCGCCTGCATGCCTGCCCGTGCCACCAAGGTTTCGGTGGAAAGCCGATACTGGCGGGCCAGATCACCTGATAGCTCCCGTTGTATGATCAGCAGCGTACCGGGTTGGCCACTTTCACATTCCACCCTGGAAACGATCCCGGCAGTTGTTTTCCTGACTTTGGCGGCAGTGCAGTTCGCAGGCCATAAACTGAGCGAGTGCAACGGTGCATCGGCAGCGACGCAGCATCGGACTGGTGCAACTTGCGCAGCACCGGCGATGCTGACCCGGGTCTCCCATAATCCAGCCCGCTGCCCCTGGCCGACCGCGGGCATGAAGATCAGAACACCCGGTAGCAGCTTGAGCCACCGCATGATTGAGCCGGGACAGCTTATAATTAGCATCGTCTGTTGTGGCGTATGAACAATCGAAGGTCCGATTTGAATCGCAGCAGCTCGCTGGTTGGCGGGTGGCGCTGCCCTAACTCATATGTACTTCACGCGAGATGTCAGGCGAGGCCTTTGGCAGGGGCGGCTACTATGTCCTCGTTATCGTCTGCCTCATTAAGCTGGCCAAGCTCGCCAGACGCCCGCGCTTTTCTACCATACACAAGCTCGAACAGGGGCGATGCCATCAGCGTCGTCACGATGGCCATGACGACCAGCATCGAGAACAGCGCAGGACCGATGATGCCCTTTTGCAGACCAATGTTGATGATGATGAGCTCCATCAACCCGCGTGCATTCATCAGCGTGCCGACCGCCATGGCGGTCGCATTGTCCTGACCCGTGACACGGGCTGCCGCCCAGCATGCCAACCCTTTGGCCGCAACCGAACCCACTAGAATCACGGTAGCGATGGCAGCCAGGTTGAGGCTGTTGACCATTGTGAGTTGCGTGTTGAGCCCTGAGAAGGCGAAGAACATCGGCACGAGCAGCGCTGTGGTAAACGGTTCAACCTGCTTTCTAATCTCACGGGTCAGCAGCCCACGCGGCATTGCCACACCGAGCAGAAAGCCTCCGAACACCGAGTGCAGTCCGGCAGCGTCCATAGCCCAAGCGCTCAACCCAAACAGCATGACCGCGACGGCCAGGATTTGCGGGGTGACCTTACCTTCACGCTCCGCCCAACGGGCAAGTGGCGCCAGCAGCTTTGGACCCAGGACAATCATGAACGCGGCAAACAGACCGCCGCCAACGATGGCCTTGATGGCGACCTCCGGACCTCCGCCAAAGCTCGCCAGGACGATCGCGAGCACCGTCCACGCACCGGCATCGTCGATTGCACCGGCAGACAGTGCCAGCGAACCGAGCGGCGTCTTCGTCAGCCCGCGTTCCTGAATGATGCGCGCGAGCACGGGAAACGCGGTGATCGAGATACAGGCACCCATGAAAAGCGTCGCCTGGACGCTGGTTATGCCTTTGCCGAAGAGATCGAGGTTGAGGAGCCACGGCGTGAGCGCCACGGCAACGAGGAAAGGCGCGGCCATGCCAGACACTGAAACAGCAACCGCGCTCCTTGCGTTCAATCGGAAATGGTCGGTGCGGAAGCCAAGGCCGACGAGAAACATGTAGAGCCCGACGCCGAGCTGGGCACAGACATACAGCACCGGCTTTGCATCCTTGGGGAAGATCATCGCCTGGACGTCGGGCGCAAGCAGCCCGAGCAGCGACGGCCCCAGGATGACGCCGGCGATCATCTCCCCGATGACTTGCGGTTGATCGAAGAAGCGCTTCATGATCCAGCCCATCGCACGGCATGCGGCGACGATGACGAAGACCTGCAAAAAGAATGCTACGCTCAGCTCAGATAGAGCCATATGTCCCCCCCATGCGCCAGCCAGCCGATCGATTGTCGATTGTGTCCGCGGTGCCGCTACCTACCGCGGAAGAAGACGCAAATCGGGGCCGATTTCAAGCCGGATGCATTGCAGATGGTACATGCACTCAAGCATTCCTGATGATCGCTCCAGGTTCTGTTGCCCAAGCGCCACAGGGTAGTCGTTCTAATGTCACGCCTTCAGCGTGGACCGCGATCATGCCCCCATGGCACAGGGATCGGTAGAACGTTGCAGGGTCCGGTTCGGCGTAAGCTCAGTTCGTAAGGAGGCTCAGTCGCGTGCCTGCCATATCCGATACACCGAGCTTGGCAATTCTGCTAACGATTGAGCAGTTGTAGTTGATGTGGTTACCGCGGTTTGGTCTCCATCGTTGTGGGTAATCTGAGAATATGAGACGGCCATTTTTCCCCATGATGCTTGCTGGTGCAACCCTGCGTGACCGCCTTTTTGCGTGTATTGGGGGGGTAATCGGGGTCGCACTGACGAGCCTCGTGTGCGCTATGGCGCTGCACGGATCTGAGCCGCTCCCGTTGCTGGTGGCGCCGATCGGCGCTTCTGCAGTGCTAATTTTTGCCGTCCCGGCGAGCCCATTGGCACAACCTTGGTCGGTGGTCGGCGGTAACATCATATCGGCGCTGGTCGGCGTAACAGCGGCCCGCTTCGTACCCATACCGTATCTGGCGGCAGGGGTTGCTGTGGGCGGGGCAATTCTGGTCATGTCGCTCCTACGCTGCCTGCATCCCCCCGGCGGGGCTGCTGCGTTGACAGCAGTGATCGGTGGGCCTTCAGTGCTGGAAGCTGGTTACGCTTTCCCTCTCGTCCCGGTCGGCGTTAATTCACTGATCCTAATCTTGGCTGGCATCGCGTTCCACCGGGTTTCGGGCCATTCCTACCCGCACCGCGCAGTCCCGGTAGTAGGTCACAAGCTTGCTGCATCCGAGTTAAGCATCCCGCACCCCCTAGACATCGACCTTGCGCTCGCGGATCTCGGAGAAACCTTCGATGTGAGCCGGGAAGACCTCGACCTGCTGTTCCGGCGTGTTGAGTTCCACGCGGCCAGTCGGGCGGCAAGCGGAATTCTCGACAGGCGCCCACGAACTTGACTTTGAATTCATATTTGTAATGCAAACGGGAGTTTTTTAAATTATAGAATCTATTAATATCCTTCTTGCGCTATTTATAGCGTTGCTTTGCGATTTGCTCTGGCGATCGGAAGCGAGAGCGGAAAAAATATTGTTAACATCGCTTACAATGGCAATACTGACCGCCACAATTTGGATTGCTCAGGTCGGTTTAGTCCAAGAAGCGGATCCTATATTTTCTTGGGTTGCCATTTTGTCAGCAACGCTTCTGCTAAAGTGGCTTCACACCATTATTCGAGAAGTAGACGGAAAATGACGCTATTACTCTGTCTAAAGAGAGTTTAGGATACCAGAAGATTCGGGATACTAGTCAGGGTTGCTCTTGGGCGTTCGCCCGAGCTTGGCGACAGGAATAGTTCGGGGTATCTTCGTTAGTTTCTCGGCCGTCCGACAGCGGTAAAAGTCTTCGACGTATCGGCGCGCCGTGTTTTAGATGGCAACTCCCGTCGACTAGACGGTCGGAATGATGCATTCCGTGGATGCGGGTTTTCGGCGATTGGGAGGTCTGCGCAATCCGAAGGCATCCTGCCAGGTCGCACTGAAATTACGGTACTCCCGGCTGCGCCTTCCGCAAGACGATCACCGTGGCGGGCGAGCCTCACCTTCTTCGGCCATCCGCCGGATATCCGCGCCTGCCTTGCGCATGGTATCCTCGGCGCCACGTGCCGCATCTAGAAAATCTTCCTGCGACGCCACGGCGTAATTGCACCCGACCAGGAGCATTTTCGGATCCGTCGATGGCGGCACCTTCGCAGACTTCGCGGCCGGATCGCCGCCGAAGGCATCGACTAACATTTTCGCCATCGCATCAACGGTCGGCGCGAACCCGCCGATCATCGGCCCGGTTTCGGGATCGACAAAGCGGTAATATTGTTCCGTGATCGCGATCGGCGCCCGCGTCATCTTCTGGGCAGCAATCACCCGCTCGGCGCTTGCGCGGGGTAGCAGCGCAACGACCCAGTCGCTCATGAAATAGACGTGGTCGACCGGCTCCTCGAACACCGAGACGTTGCCCTCGACCGCGAAGCCATACAACCCGATCATGCCGTCGAGCGCCTTAGGAAGTTTACTCGGGCGCATCCACGCTGGCGGGCGATACTGCAGGAAAAGCAACTCGGCGAAGGTTCCGAGCGCGTCGCGCGACTGGCAGGACAGGACCTGCGTTAGCGATGCCGGCGTCGGCAGCACCTCATGCTCGGATTGGGCCACGGCTGGCGATGCCGCCAACGCGCTGGCAACCGCGACGGCGACCATCGCTCGCACCGGAAACCGCCTCAGGGTGAAGCGCGTCGGCGACGTGGTCGCGCGGTGGTGACGATGATCCATGTTCGCGGTACTACCCCGCCAGTACGCAGGATCAACTCCAGCGTTACGCATGCCGCTCGTACCGGCCTTTATCCGTGCCGTTCAGCAGCAGCGCACCATGGTCAATCAGCAACCGCAATTGCCGGAAGGCCGGTTCTGCGGCAGCGCCGGGTCCGGTTCCGGCCTCCAGCAGGACCGCGTCGCCATCGACCCGCCACTTGCCCTCCGCCGCCTGATCCGCGGCGCCGTAGCTCATGAACCAGACAAAGCTTTGATCTGGACGTAGCAGCAGTTCCGATCCCGTCTCCATCACACCTAACAGGTGGTAATGACCGGTAAGACTGCGACTGGCGCCGGATGCAACCGCTGATGCATCCGGCGCGTAGCGTGCATTGCACCGCAGTTCTCGCATATCCATCGACGACATGTACAGGAACGACGTCATCGGATCGCCGGCGTCGACGTTCTTGTGGACGTAACGTGGGCCGCCACTGAGCAGGAAGGTCATGAAGCCGCCGTCGTCAGTTTCGAACGCGGTGATCGCTCCTCGATCATGCGGTGCCTGATACGTCTTCGCTACCAAGTCGAAGCTGTAGCTTTCCTTGGCCTCGCCTTCGCGTCGCTTGCAGGTCTTCGCTTCCGCGCAAGCCCAGGTTGTTACCGCCGTACACTGCAGACCCACGGGCGACCGTATCGTGGCAGATGCCGCGGCGGTGGCTAGCAATCCCATCGCCGCCACCGCCGGTCCAACTCGCTTCAACACGATCCATCCTCCGGTCGACACTCCGGCTCGCTGCACACGGTAAGGGCACCGTCCAGCGCGGGCGAACAGGTCCTACCATGATCTTTACTGATGCACAGGCGGATCCATTCGCGACCTGTCACAACGGTCGTGAGCGAGCCGCAAACCAGCCGGTAAAAGCTGAGATTGCGACAGCCGGCACAGCGAGGACGCAGCACATTGCCAGGCCGATTACCCAGAGCGAGATAGTCCCAGCGTTGAGCCATATCACAGGAAGCTGGGCAAACGTCAGGATAACTCCTGCCATCCACCCCCTCGTCTTGAACGCTGCCCCTGCTAGCGCAGCTAGGCCCAACGAGGACGGGTACCAGAGACGCCAGTAGGCGTCGGCATCCCAGGGTTCCGCCGCGCCTGTCACCCAGCAGACGAAAAGCCAGTACAGGACACCGGATACCAGCAAGACGGGGATCTTCATCAGTCCGGTGCTCATCGGCTCATTGTCACATGCAAAATGCCTGAATCCTATTCTCGCCAACCAGGTGCCGGGGTCAAAGCAGATTATCGCGGCTCACCAACCAAACTTTGGATATGGGCGCTGTTGCCTGCAATAGCGCCCGTGCCTCGCTGCATCCGCTTCGCGCGGTACAGAGCCTCGTCTGCCTCTTTAAGCAACGAAGCCCGATCGACATAACTTGCGCCATAGACACAGGCTCCGATCGTCGCAGACACCGTTATAACGCTACGGTCGTCAGGCACGGCGTAGCGTAGGTCTGCGAGCAATCGCGCGATGTCTTGGACGAGTTCTTCGTGCGTACGCCGTCCGCGTAGGATCAGCACGAACTCGTCCCCGCCCAGTCGGGCGATGGAGTGATCGCCCAGATACTGTACTGCTTGCAGCTTGGCGGCCATCACCTGCAAAACCTTGTCCCCTGTCGCATGGCCAAGCCGGTCGTTGACCTCCTTGAACCGATCCAGATCGATGATTGCGATAGCAAGCGGTGCGCCTTCCCGGGCGCGATCGAGCGCAGCTTCCAATTCTTCGTTAAAAGCGCGTCGGCTTGGTATGCCCGTCAGTTCGTCGGTTCGAGCTACCGCAACCAGACGGCGCTCGAATTGGTACCGGTCCGTGATGTCCTGGATCACTCCCATGACGGCGACACGCTTACCGGCGCGCTCATCGATCTCACCCAATGTGCGCACGCGACGGGGCCGCCCCTGCGCATCTGTGAAGTTCAGCTCCAGATCCCATGCAGTCCCTTGCCGCACACAGCGGTCTAGCGCTGCTTCCAACTTGGCACGATCGTCTTCGGGGTAGAACTGCATAGCTAGGGCAAGCTGCGCTTGCGAGCCCGGTGCCAGGCCGTGGATCGCGTAGGTCTGATCGGACCAGTGTATCCGTCCGCCTTCAAGCTCGAGGCGCCACGACCCGATCCTTGCCATGCGTTCGGCGTGCTGGAGCAGTCTGTGCGTGCGGGCCATGTCACCGAGGGCCTCCTGGCGATCAAGCGCCAGCTGTAGGTTCTCTTTGCTGGTCCGGCGCGCCTCAAGCAGCGCTTCGACGACCCGCGCCATACCGGCGAGTATCTCCAGCTTTTCGCGGGTCGGATCCTGCGGTTTGTCGTCAGCCACGCACAAGGTGCCGATCGGCAGCGCGGCACCTCCTCCTGGTGGTGTCACTCGCAACGGCACGCCTGCATAGAAACGCACAAAGGGTGTTTCCACCACCATAGGATTGGTTGCAAAGCGCGGGTCTTCGCGCGTGTCCGCAATGACGAGCAGATCGTCGGCAGCGATCGTATGGGTGCAAAAAGACACATCTCGTGGTGTCTCGCTAGCCTCAAGGCCGCACGCTGCCTTGAACCACTGCCGGTCCGCGTCAACTAACGAAACGAAAGCGAACTTGCAGCCAAAGAGGTGCCGCGCCCCTACAGCGATGGCGTCGAACTCGGCTTCAGGGGGAGTGTCGAGCATATCGAGAGCACGAAGCGCGTCCAGCCGCGCTACCTCGTCGACTATGCCGGTTAGGTTTACCATGGGGGACGGTAGCATAAATGAGGTTGGCATCGGGTTAACGGCATGTACAGGGTCGGTACATCGCCGCGACTCGCTAATGGCATGGCGGCGACTGAGAGACGCTGGAGCGCTCCCGCTTGATAGGAGCATAAACGTGTCCAACTCGAGCGATCTGAGCACTCTTGTTCGTAACGAAGCGCGCGCGCGGGAACAGGCCGAAGCCAGTAACGACGTTTCAGCTCGCATCGCTCATCTGGCTCGTGCTGCCGGGTACGCCAAAATGATCAAGGCTTTGAAGCCATGATGGACGGCGAAACAACCGCTCAGCGCCTCGAACGTCTAATAACGGTTATCGGTCAGGCTTTGGCGGTCGCGGATGCTGGTGACCAACCGTTGGTAGGCGCGCATCTTCATAAATGCCTTCGAACGGCAATCGCGTTGCGTGCTATTCCCGATAGTTTGTCACGGCCTTTTTAATAGCAATCAGCCCGATATCGTGAAGGCGGCAGCAAACAAGTTCGCTCGCCAGCAAAACTTACCATCCGCGACTTCTAATCCCGCAAACGAACGATGATCGAGACGGATAGGGCGTTCTCGGACTCGATCCCGGTCGATACGATCAGGAGCGCGACGTCAGGCTATTTTTCAACCGCACCGGCCGTTTGTTTAACATATACAGACGGTTCTGCCGAGGCAGATCGTATACACATCAGCGTTAATGGGCACTCACTGACCGCGGTAATCGTCAGAACGAAACCTGTACGCGCCCTACGATTCTGTCTCCGGCGTTGCGTTGATCGGCAAACCTGCTGGCAGTGGCGGTGCGGGAGACGTCAGTCCCAATATAATCGACGCCGATCGTCAGACGGTCACGACGATGCTCGAGACCCAGCCGCCAGTTGATGTAACTGCCGCCCGGACGAAGACGCTGCACCCGACTGGGGTCGCGGACGCTGCCGGACGAGTGGCCGACTTCGGCCAGCATCGTCAGCGGCGTACCAGGAATACCGGCATTGGCGTTCGCATAGACATACACGTTGCTGCCACCGATCGCGCGCTGCGACGGCGCGCCGATCACGCCGGCCGTGGCGTAGAGCGGACCATAGGCATAGCTTGCCGATACGCCGGCCTCGACATAGTCCATGCGGCCCCGCGCGCCCGCGAATGCGTGGCCGGTGGCGTCGGTACGGATACGCACCGCACCCAGATCCCAGTCGGTTCCCACCGAAAGGTCGACGACCGCATCGGCGCCACCGTGTCGCACGCTGTTCCGAAGCGTTACCACGCGCGCCGATGCATCGAGCCGGCCGCGCGAGACGCGAATATCGCCCGCTAGCGCGGCACGTCCCTCACTCCAGCTCAGCCCGCGCCGTTCCTCTTCGCTCATCATTTCCAAGGTTACCGACCCGACATCTTGTGCAAACGCGGGCGTGATCAGGCCGCAACTTGCGGCACCGAGCACGCCCGCCAATCGAACGCGCCGGATCATCCTGCGCGCTGCGGGCCGTGGATCCGGTCGAGCTCGACGCGCAGCATCTGCTCGTCTTCCTGCGCCAGCTTTACCAGATGCTGCTGCATGTCCGCGGACTTCGTCGCGACCTCCTTCTTGATCGCGCCATGGCTCGCAACGCACCAGCCGGGCCGGGTGCCGGAAATCACCGGTTCGCTGTCGATGCTGCGCACCAGCCTGGTACCCGACGCCGCGACCGCGTGCCGTGCCACTGACATGCTCGCCGCCCAGTCGCAGCGTAGCGACGACGGTCTTCCGCCGGGTGCAACCGCGCCCACCTGCTTGTGCGTGATGACAACGTCACCGCGATATTTGACGGCGACCGGACCGCTGCGGTGATCCACCTGGTTCTGATGATCGACAGTCATGCCGAGGGCCGCCCCGGTAGCAGCAAGCACCAAGCCGGCGGTTAGAAAATAGGCCATATTCGTTCTCCTTTTGCCATCCCGATCCATTCTGATCGGTGAAGCCAATCCTTACGGACGATGATTCTACAACGATGGTTCAGCGTGTCGGTTCAGCTGAACTGCGGCCGCAAGGCGCGTGCGTGCAGGCGGTCCTTCACGTCGAGACGCAACCGCTTCAGCCGAAATAGCCGCAAGGTATCGGGCATGCGTCGCTTCATCTCGACGCGGATCTGCTCATCCAGCCGGGCATGCAACTGGGTCAACTTGTGAGAAAATATAGGCAAAGCCGCTCTCCAACCAACGATTGAACGATCGGATCAGTCGCGATGAAAGGAGGCAAACAGGCCAGGCCTAGACATCGAGATAACCCGATGCGGTCCGACATCACGTTCGTCCTGAGACGACCGCCAGAGGGGCCCGGCCCGCTCCCTCAAGCTAGGGTTTAGCCGGTCAAGGTCAATAGGAGAGCAAATGGATTTGCACGAGTTGACATTAGGACACGGGTCCCCGATGTTACTGGCATGTACGCTCCTGCGACACATAAGCGTTTCCGCGACCACGCCGGCCAACTCGCCGCACGCGCTTAGCCCGAGCTCGCGGCCACTGCCGCTCGAGTTCGGGCTTTATTCGATCTGACCTTTGGGACGCGTTCTACGCGCCCATGATCTCGAATAAGTGGAAACCGTGTAGTGGAAAACCAAGTCTCGAAATCCGATGATTTGTGTCAGGATGACCGTCAGCATCAAGCTGCCAATCCAGCACCTCAGCCTTTCTTGCGGATGCGACCACAAAGTTTTTTCTCGAACAAATTCGATCTGGAGATTGTAGAAGACTATTCTAAGGCTGATGCCGAAGCCCGGCAGAATGAAGGTAAGGACTGGCTGAGCCGACTTATGGAGCTCAACCTGTTACTTTTAATCGTTTTGGTTGGCGTACCGGTGCTGGTATATTGCGTCTTATCCTCTGCACTTTAGAACACGATAAGATACCGCCTTCGCGTCGCAACCGGGATCGTGGATAAAGGCCTCTGGGTCGTCCCACTGAAGCCTCGGGTAAATGACAATATGTCAGGCGCCCGAGGACCGTTTAAGTACGATAGCGCTGAATGCGAGCGAGTTTCTTTGTGACATTGCAACGCGTAAGCTGATCGGCCGTTGTGGAAAAATGGCAACGAATACCTTACCCCAACGGACCGCGTTCGATCTGCCGCATCTCGCGGTGCTGCTGACAGCAGCGCTTCAAATTCTAACGCCTCTTTTACCGCAGATTGGGATCGGTGAGCCTATCGGATCCCGGTCGCTGGCGGTCCGAACCTCGATAACCCCGGCAGGCTGGGCATTCTCGATCTGGGGCGCGCTCTACCTCGGAGCCACGGTGTTTGCTGTTTATCAGGCCCTGCCCGCACAGCGCCAAAATGCATTGCTTCATCGCCTGCGCTGGCCGGCAGCGGGCGCATTTTTGGGGAACGCACTCTGGGCTGCTTACACACAGCTTTACGGGTTAAGCTTCGTATCGGTTCTGATCATTACCTTCACGCTGACGTGCCTGATCATTGCCTATCGTGCCCTGTCGAATGCGGCGGTGTCGAAAACCGCGTGGTGGTGTGCGTACCTTCCGTTGAGCGCGCTCGCCGCATGGTTGACCGTCGCTACCACCGTCAACATCGCAGCTAGCCTGAGGTATCACGGCATGGAGGGCGGTGCAGCCGCGCCGGTAATAGGTGCAGCGGTGATCGTGATTGCTGGACTCATCGCGGCCACCGTGCTGGTCCGAGGACGTGGCAATCTGCCGTACGCAGCTGTTTTCCTTTGGGCTCTTGCTGCTATCTTCGCTGCAGGTGGCCAAGCTGCAGGACCTATTGCCGTAGCAACCGGCGCTGCCGCGATCCTCGTTATTTCAGGCTTGGTCGCTGGCTACCGGCGTAGGGTATATGCGTCTGATTCGATTAGAGGTTGAACCTAAATCCGTAGCCGAGACCTAGGGTGAATTGGGTCCGGCGCCCACGTTCGCGGACGAGAGGTGAATCGCCTGCGTTCTGACCTAGTTGATCCAGGCCAGTGAAAAGCGTGACGGCGCTTCGCCGGCTCAGGGGACGAATTACGGTACCGCCTACACCGTAGGACAATAGTCCGCCTGACGCAGAATACGGTCTAAGCCCGGACCGTTGCGACTGGACCGCATCGATGCCGAAATACGTCTCGATATACTCGCGGCTTGCCAGCGTTGCGCGAGGCCCGACGTTGATGATGGTCCGTCCCCGGCGCGCTTGGTAAGCAACTGACCCGTCGGCGACAACGCCGTCATGTCCGCCGAAGCCGCGACGAACCTCGATCCGTCCACGCCATGGCCCAGCCCGTTTCTCGATAAAGCCTCCCACCTCAACAGCTGCATCTACGTCGCCGAGGCCGCGTAGCGCGTCACTCCCGCCTGTAATGAGGAACGGCGATCCCCCGCGCTCCTCATCCCGCCCGAAGCGGAGTTTGGCCAGAGGTCCTGCCTTCCACCCGTCGTGGTTCACCACATTCCAGCCCAAACCGTCAGGAATCGAGGCAAAGATCACGTCCTTGTAGTTGAGCCGCAAGTCGGGAAAAATCGACAAGGCCATGTCTCGCGAGCCTTGCCATGCAGGACTGAGGACTGGCGCGACGCCAACGGTAATGCTCCATCCGGCAGTGCCTGCCTCCAAAGGCCTACCTGCAGGCGGGCCTGGCCTCGGGTCAGTTTGCGCGAAGCAAGGTTGAGCAGAGACTAGCGCGATGATGGCTAAAACGGCGCGCATCTTGATCCCTTTTTTTGACCATGTTGGTGGACGGCCGGACGGTCATAATCAGCAGCCACCTTATCCCTGTGCGTCGTAAACGCCAGTCTCGGTAAATGGAGTACGGCTATACCCACAGCGTATGACCGGTCCGCTTTCAATGCCGGCGGACGCGTTCAAACTCAGGCCGAAGCAGCCGCTCGCGTTTTCCACAGGGACCAGCCGACGCCGCAACCCAGTATCGCAAAGGTTACCGCCAACGACGCTGCGGGCGGGAATTTGGCGAGCCCGAACATGTCGGCAACGAAAATTTTCGAGCCGATAAACACCAGCAACGCGGCTAAGGCGTATTTCAGGTAATGGAACCGGTCGACCATTGCGGCGAGCGCAAAATAGAGTGCGCGTAACCCAAGGATAGCAAAGATGTTCGACGTGTAGACGATAAATGGATCCGTTGTGATCGCGAAGATAGCCGGTACAGAATCGACCGCAAAAATGACGTCAGCGCATTCGATCATGACCAGAGCCAGTAGCAACGGCGTAGCGATCCGGCGCATGCGCCCAGTCGCCGGGTCCTGCTCTTTTACCCAGAAACGTTCCCCGTGAAGTTGGTCGGTAACCGGCATGCGCTGGCGAATCCAGCGTAAAACGGGCGAACTGGCTACGTCATATTCCGTGTCGGCAGTCAGCCACATCTTGATACCGGTGAAAACCAGGAAGGCAGCAAAGACGTACAATACCCATTCGAACCGATCGACCAATGCCGCGCCAAAACCGATCATCACTGCACGCAGGACAATGACACCCAGGATGCCCCAGAACAGTACGCGGTGCTGGTGGATGCGGGGGATGGCGAAGTAGCCGAAGATCATGGCGATGATGAACACGTTATCCATCGCAAGGCTCTTCTCGATGACGAAGCCCGTCACGTAGTTAAGGCCGGCAGTAGGCCCGATATACCACCAAATCCACCCGCCGAACGCCAGTCCCAGCGTGATGTAACCTGCTGACAATGCAAGGCTCTCGCGTACCCCAATTTCCCGCTGTCCGCGGTGCAAGACACCCAGATCGAGGATCAGCAACGTTGCGACGATGCCGAGAAATGCCAGCCACATCCAGACAGGCGTACCGAGGAATAACAAGGAAAGCAGCTCAGGCATGGGGACCTCTAACAAACGTGATGACGTGGGGCGGAATTAGCGGTCAGGAGGGCAGGTATCTCGCGGGTGGCGCGCACAAGCGACCTTTCAGGCCCAACTCAAAGCGCTACAATTGCAGCGCAATTGGAGAAGCCGGGGTTCGGCGCGCCATCGCGATACGCGCGTGCTCGTCCAACTTCTGATGGAGCTGTGCCGGTCTGTTCGTTTCCATGCTCAGAGCCTCTTTTCAATCGGTGATCGAAAGCTCGGATCATCAACGACGACAGGAGGCAAAGCGGCCAGGCCTATATCGAGATAACCCGATGCGGTCCGACATCACAATCACCCGAGGGAAATTGTCAGAGGGGCCCGGCCCGCGCTTTCTAGATAGGACACGGTTCGCAGTGATCAAGCGGTTTCACTATTTGATAACGACCGTAGTCTGCGCTCAATCTGCCGCACTTCTCATTCCAAAACATCACGCCGATCGGGAAGAGGAATCGGTCAAAAACGCCCACTTTTGGACGCTCAGTTTGGCGAGCCGCAAGCCTGAAAGCCAATCGGCAAGCCATGAGCCGCAACGTGCCCCGCCGGCAGATGCTCTGCTTGCGGCAGGCAAGCCGTGCAGCGTATGTCGCTACTGCTGGTGGGGGGAAATGAATGGCGAATGGCAGTAGCAGCCGCGGAAACTCGGTGGTCGGCGAGCGCTGGCCGCTCTTCTGGGCAGGCTGTGCGGCGATCAGCGTTGGAGTTGCCCTTCACTTACCGATGCTCGCGATGGCCCATAGGATGGGCAATCACCTGTCGGGTATGCCCATGGACGGATGGATGTACCTGGGCATGGCGCTGATCGGCATCGGCGTGCCGGCAGCTATATTTGGCGCTTTACCCAAGAAACGGCCTGATCACAGGGCAGGCGTTGGCATCGCATATGAAGCGCCCGATGATACCCCTCTGACGCGCTCGCATGCTGCCGTTCTGCTGGTGCTTACCCTTGGGCTCATCATCGACACTATGAAGCCAGCAACGCTTGGCTTCGTGCTCCCCGGCATGCGTGGCGAGTATGGGCTCGCCAAATCGACCGTTGCCCTGCTTCCGTTCGTTGCCCTTACAGGGACCACAGTTGGCTCGTTTCTGTGGGGGTGGCTTGCGGATATCTACGGTCGGCGTGTGTCGATCCTGTTGTCGACGATCCTGTTCGTCTCGACCTCTATCTGCGGAGCTATGCCTTCCTACAGCTGGAACCTGGTCATGTGTTTTCTGATGGGGTGCTCGGCCGGCGGCATGCTGCCCGTCGTCTACACGCTGTTGGCAGAGATCATGCCTCCGCGGCACAGAAGCTGGGTACTTGTGCTGGTTGGCGGTACGGGGCTGGTTGGCGGCTACCTCGCGGCTAGTGGCGCCGCTCATCTGTTCGAGCCGTTGTTCGGCTGGCGTAGCTTGTGGCTGCAGGGCTTTCCAACCGGTTTGCTGCTGCTTGCGATGGCAAGGTGGATACCTGAGTCCCCGCGTTTCCTGTTGGAACGGGGCATGGATACTGAGCTGGCGGATATGGCCCGGAAGTTCGGTATTGTCAGGCGTGCGCCTCAAGCTCCTCCAGCGGATGCTGATAGTGTTGCGGCGCACCAACGCGAGTTGACCATTGCCTTGGTCATAACCGCCCTGTCGTGGAGCTTCGTCAACTTCGGTTTGCTGCTATGGCTGCCTTCCGATCTGCAGGATCGAGGTTTCAGTGCCGAGATTGCGAGCGGCATCATCGCCAGCTCAGCACTCGTTGCCCTGCCCACGATCATGATCGCGGCCTTCCTTTACAGCCGGTGGAGCAGCAAGCGCACCCTGATCGGCACTGTACTTCTCACACTCGCCGGGCTTACCGGAGCCCTCCTGCCGGCGCCTACGCTGGCTTGGCCGCCACTGCTCATTGCTGTGATCGCGTTGCTGGTGGTTGGCACAAACGGATTGATCGCCGTGCTACTTCCCTATGCAGCCGAAAACTACGCATTACGCGTCCGTGGACGTGCCACAGGGCTTATCGCGGGGAGTAGCAAATTTGGTGGCGTTGCTGTCCAGCTGGGCGCCTTCGCTGGGCTGATCCCGACGATGGGGGGCGCGGCAATCGCACTGATTGTACCAATGACGCTGTCAGCGGTACTGATCGGGCGCGCAGGAAGAGAGACGCGGGGCCGCAGCTTACGCGAGCTGGAAGCAACGGCTTAGCTTTCGGCTCGATATAGGCCTGCAGAGTGTCCTCAGCGGTCAGATGTGTGAAAAACCAGTCGCAATCACGACTGTACAACAAACAGGTGTTTTGCGTCTCCGGCGCGACCTTGCCAGTGCTTAGGCCCCGCGACGGATACGGTTAGAGCGGTGACCGCTCCGCGCATGAGAGCTTGATTAATTATCGTCGATCAGGAGTTTGGAGCAAGTCCGGCAAGATGCAAACGGTCGCTGGCGTCGGCGTCAGCGAAGGAGCAAATTTGCCAAGGTCTCGGATGGTAATTAGGAATGCGTATTCCCGGGTTCATTTTATGTATCAATCTCAAATAGATGATTTAGCGCGACCTGATATTGCCAGCGACCAATCAAGTACCTAGATGCGCCTCCAGAAACGGAGACTTCTATGCCCGACACTACCCTCGACCTGAACCCCGTTGAACTCGCTACGGAATTGACAATCGCCTGGTTGGCCAATCCCAACACGCGTACCAATGCTGACGACGTTCCAGCCTTCCTGAACAAGATGTATGAAACTGTTTCGGTGCTGGTCGGTGGAAACGTGACCGCTGCTGAACCCGAAGCATCTGCTCAAGAATACACCCCGGCAGTGACGGCTCGTAAGTCGCTTGCCAGCCCTGATCACATCATCAGCATGATCGATGGTAAGCCGTATAAGACGCTGCGCCGTCACCTCGCGACTAACGGCATGACGCCCGTGGAGTATCGCGAGCGTTATGGCCTGAAGGCTGATTACCCCATGGTCGCTCCTACCTATTCGGAAGCACGTCGTACGATGGCCAAGAGCATTGGACTGGGTCGCAAGCCTGGCCAGACGAATGTAGCCAAGGCAGACGCAAAGCCCGCTTCGGCTCCGCGCAAGCGCAAGACCGAAGAAGCAGCGGCGGAATGATCTAGGGACTGGCTTCTCAGGGAACGGGGAGCCAGCCATTTATGGTGCGTGTAGATCAGCCGCATGCGGCTAAGCGACATTCTCTTCCGCGCTAATTGCCTCTTGTTCTGGTGCTGGCAAATGCCGGTATAACGTCGCGATCGAGACGCCGATGGTTGGGGCTATTTCGCGGGCAGTCATCCCCGAGGATAAAAGTTTCCGCGCGGCCTC
This sequence comes from Sphingomonas aurantiaca, assembly GCF_003050705.1. Lineage (GTDB taxonomy): Bacteria > Pseudomonadota > Alphaproteobacteria > Sphingomonadales > Sphingomonadaceae > Sphingomonas > Sphingomonas aurantiaca. The sequence goes on from NZ_QAOG01000007.1 coordinate 115,506, forward strand.
GAGGCGTTTGGGTGTCATTACTGTCTTCCGGCCACCTACCCTGCCCTCACGCCGGGCGACGATCAACGCAGCCGTCGTGCGCTCACGTACCAAGTCACGCTCCATCTCGGCCATCGCCGCCATGATATGGAAAACGAGTTTCCCAGCTGTGCCTGCGGTATCGATCCCGTCAGTAATCGATTTTAGCCCGATCCCCCTCGCCGCCAGATCGGACGCGAGGTCGATCAGTCCCTTCATGGTACGGCCGAGCCGGTCGAGCTTCCATACTACAAGGATGTCGCCGGTTCGCGCATGGGAAAGCGCGTCGGCTAAGCCGGCGCGGTCGGCTTTTGCTCCGCTGGCCTTATCCGAGAAGGTTCGCTCGCAACCCGCACTGCGCAGCGCTTCGAGCTGCGGGGTCAGATCCTGTTCCGGGGTCGACACTCGGGCATAGCCGATCAGCATGAAGCATTCTCAGAACTCATGTCCGACGCCTATCATGTCGAGCTCCAATCGCGAAAGTGTTTTGAGACGCTGGCATCGACTGCTAAAGGTTCTCACATGATGGCGCATCAAAAACGATCGTTTGCGAGAATGCTAGCTTGCCGCGTTCAGTGAGCAAATCGATTTAGGCAAATGGGCATCTGCCTGCGAAAAGCGAAGCAATGAGACGACGTAACGTTGGCACCCTTGTGTTTCCCGACGCCCGAATGTGAGGCCAGTTTACTCCTCATAGATGCATGTTCTTTGCCCCCGGATGTCGATAGCGGCAAACAGGTGCCTTGTGACGCCTCGGCGAGCCTGCGTTAACTGTGTAACTGGGCAGGAAGGTGCTCGTAAAGCATGGCGACTGATACGCTGATCGCCGCGGTTATCTCCCGCGCCTCCATTGAGCGGCGCGCGCGACGCCTGCTTCAAGGATGCTGCGGTCTGCTTGGTTTTGCAATGACAGCGTGTTTTCGCCTGAGCCTTGTGCCATAGCGGCATGGCTTGGGCATGGCTTGAACACCATCCTTGGCCCGCAAGTGCGGTCGAATGCTGGGTCCCCGATTTCCGTCGGGCGGCCCGCGAAATACAATACCTTGCTACCGCTTGTCGGTGCGGGGAATACGTGGGGCGTGGTTACCAGTGTTCCCGCGTGTTCAACCGTCCCGGCTACGGGCGGTTGATGGAACGCGCGCCATGTCCTTGATCAAAAGTTTGCTAACAAGGTTCTGCCGGCGTCAAAGCCCTTCGGAGGGTTTCTCCGGCAGCGATTCGGGAATGCTTGAGATCGAAGCGCTCGTGCAGGCACACGGCGATTGGCTCGCGCTGCTGGCCACGATACTGGAACGCGAACGCGTAATCACGGGCGCCGAACTTGCCCGCACCCTGTCCGAATTTGCCGCGCATACAGTCGAAGATCGCCCTGCCGAGGGACAGATCCTCTCCTTTTGGGCATCTCGCTTGAACGACACCGCGGCAACCGTCGGCAAATTCCCGTCCGTCCACTAGGGCGATCGCTCATGCCGGGTTGCGGTCGAAGCTGATCGATGAGTGTTCTTGAATTGGGCCTACTTCGGAAGTGAGTGATCGGCGAAGCGTTATGGGCGCTGGAACGTCACCTCTTCGTCGCGTTCGCGCGACGCCTGAACCCTGTGAAGTGGATTTGATAAACGGAGCCCGTCAGGAGTTACCCCCGATATGGAGCCGAATCATTTCGCATTCCGAGGTTTCTCCAGAGCATGCTGACCAACGAACCGGGCAGACGTCCTGCCGAACAGACGCCCCCACCCCCGACGCCCGATGTAAGCGCACCGGATCGCATTGCCCGCCTGACCGATCGACAACGGTCTTATCTCCGCCTTGTGCTTCAGAACCGCAACTCGAAGGAGATCGCGGCGGCCACGGGTAGCAGCCACCGGGCGGTCGATAAGCAGCTGTTAAAGGCCAATAATATCCTCGGTGTGCCGACGCGTTTTGATGCCGCGCGGCTCCTGGGGGAGCACGACGGAGGGGTAGAGGCCTTACCCCCTGCAAACGACCTACCTTCCGCGCCACCAACTTTCCCGCTTCCCCTCCCGTTGCCGACCGCTGGGGCGGCAGCGAATATGCTCACCTGGAAGCAGGTTGCCTTCTGGACCGCGATCATCTCGATCGTGACCCCCTTGGGCCTAACTGCGGCCGGCATGGCGATTGTAACGCTGCTGCTCCTGCTCGGGCTGAAACCACTGTGATGGGCGCGCGGTGCCCAAGGAGGCCTTATGCAATCTCTTTCGAACACAAGCCGGATCGTCGCGGACGAGCTGCGCAGAGCGGAGCGATCGATCAATCTAGCCGCACGCGATACGGCGCAATTTTTGCTCACCACGCTCGAGGCGACGGAGGCGCACAGCCTATCCGCCGCGATGACGCAGCGCACGGTAAAGGCGACGGTCGCGGCGCTGTCGGCCCTCGTCGAGGGCCAGGATCAGATGGCAATGCGAGCGCATCTTTTTGTCGAGAAGGTCGGTCGCCAACTGGGTATGACGGAGACGAGCTGGGGCGAGAATTTGCCGAAGCCTTCATCTGCTTCGCTCGAGGAGATCGACTTTCCGCCGATTGTCGAGGTTACGTCACCGCAGGGGTAACGGCGGGCGGGCCGGGAGAAATCCAATGAGCGCCCAGATAATCCTCGCGGTCATCTTCAACGTCGTCATGGTCGGCGTGTTGCTCTTCGCAGCACTCCGAGGGGGCAGGCCCGAGCGATTGGGCGCGCTCATCAACATGGCGGGGTTCGCCACGACTACGGCTATTCGATTGATTGTGGCGAGAGAAGGCTGGGCTCCAGGTGAGGTATCGATCCTGGTCATTGATGCGGGCGTCGCCGCCGGGTTCTACTGGCTGGGCGTGACGACGACCCGCTTCTGGCCGATCTGGGCTGCAGGTTTTGCGGTAGCGGAACTCTTCATGAGCGTCTTCGGCGCCCTGCTGCCCCGCGTGCCGCTATTTGCCTACCACACCGGGCTTGGGATCTACGCTTATCTCGCGCTCGGCGCGCTCGCGCTCGGCACGCTCCGCTTGCCGGCGAACGCCGAGCCCCACATCCGAAACGGATCAAGACGATTATGGGTGCAGCATCTGAAGGAGACGACCTGATCGACGTCGTCGTGCGGCTGCCGCGCAAGGCGATCGAGGACACTTTGCTGTATATGCCGCCAGACGCGAGAGACCTGTCCGAGCGCAGGCTTGCCGAGGCCAGGGCGGTGTTGGTCGGCCGGCGTCGGCGGGCGACCCACTTCAACGGGGTCCGCTTCTATGATCCGAGCTGGGACATGATCCTGGAGCTTTACGTGGCTACGTGCGAGCGGCGCCGCATCGCTGTGTCCCAGCTTTGTAAGCTTAGCGGAGGCTCGACGACCACCGCTTTGCGCCACATCGAGCATCTCGAGGCGCTGGGATACATAGTCAGACAAACGGATCCTGATGACGGACGCCGCCTGATCGTCGGCACGCTTACTCCCCTTCTTGCTGCTTCGGAGCAGTGGCTCGATCTTCAGATCGCCGAGTCCCAAATACAGGATCGGAGATCGGGCTGACGATTTCTACGGGTCACGCTCAACTCCGTTCTTTCGGTCACCAGTGACATATCGAACGATCGAAAAGTCCCATTCGATCTACCGCTAGGACAGACGGCGGCAGCTGATTTTGAGCCTGAACTTGCAGGCCGTCGCTGCCTTAACTGCAATTTTTCCGCCACGCCTATTCGGCGCGGCGCTGAGGGGGATGCTCTCCTTCTGCGCTACATGTCACGTAAGACAGCCGAATCGCACGATTCTCACGCCGTTACCGAAAGCACGAGCGAGAGCGCGACGGCGTTACCGATAGCACGTGTCTCAGCGGCACGGCGTTATCGATAGCACGAGCGAAGATCGACGCTTCGTTACCGATAGCACGTGATTATTGCCCGTCCCGTTACCGATAGCACGATTCATCGCGCACGACCGACCCGCCAGCGATGCTTAACAATCGACGTTGTGGATCGGCTCGACGCTGACCGCCGCCGTCCACCCGGGCGGGCGCCACAACGATCAAGGGGGGAGCTGTGCGGACATGAAAAACCCGGCACGAGGCCGGGCTTTTCGGGACGCCTGCTAGGGCGGATGTGAGAACCCTCGCTTAGCTGGCTCCCTTTCATATTGCTACCCCAAAGCGCCGACCGTGGCGCCACGGAGTCGCTTTGTCTGCACGGACTCCCCTCCCAGGGAGAACGAACAATGGCTGCTGCCCAAAGCCCCGGCCGGGGACTACGCCGGTTTGACGAGCATGCCGCCAAGGCGACGAAGCTTGTCGACCAATTTTGCGGGCTCGATACCGGAATGGCACCTTCCAACGCGCTTGCGGCGCTCAAACGGGCGGCTCCCTATATGGGCGTCCCCCTGCGCGTGGTCTCCGTCATCGATCTTCTGTTTGCCTGGACGAAGCCGCAGGACTGGCAGGGTGGACAAATCCCTGTCGTTTGGCCGTCGAACGACCTGCTCGCGCAAAAGCTGGGCGTAACCGTCCGACAGGTTCAAAAGCTCTTGAATCAGGCACAGGCCTTCGGTCTTATCAGCTTTCGGGATAGTCCGAACGGTCATCGTGGTGGACGCCGCGGGGCCGACGGCTTCATCACGTGGGGCTACGGCATTGTGCTCGCTCCGATCGGCACCAGGCTTCAAGAATTTGCTGCCCGCGCGGCCAAGGGAGCCGCAGAGGACGCGGCACTGACAGTGCTCCGCAAGCGCCTTGCCGCTGCCCGCAGGAATATCAGGGCGCTGGCCCAAACGGCATTCGACGCCGATCTTCACGATTTGAAGGCGGGTGACGATCTCGCGTTGGCGTTGATGGCCACCGACCAAATGCGCTGCGTCCGCGATGCTGGCCTTCTGACGGCTTGTGTGGAGCAGATCGAAGAGCGTGCGCGGCGTCTTGCCGGGGCTGTTTCGGCCAAGATTGTTGTCCAAATTACGGGTAGGGATCAGGATCATAGTTCATGCTGGGATGGGCCTGACGACATCCACTCTACAACTACAAACCAACTCCAATCTGCTAAAGCAGATACCCGTAGAAGCTTGGCGCAAGAAAGTAGTGGAAATGGGGACGCCCTCCCCTCTCAACCTCAAACTGCCGTCGACGACGATCTGGAGAAACACGGTGTCGATCCGGAATTCATGATGACGATCGCGCCGGAGCTCTGTTCCGGTCTGCTCTACCGCAATGGATCGTGGGGCGAGGTGGTCGCCACCGCGGAGCGGCTTGCGGGACAGTCGGGGATCAGCAATCATGCTTTCAAGGAAGCCTGTCGCATCATGGGCCAGCGAGGTGCCGCTGCCTCCGTCATCGCCACTATCCAGAAATACCGGCGCGGCGAGGTTCAGCGGCCCGGCGCGTATCTCCGCGGAATGAGCAGCAAGGCTGACAAGGGCGAATTGAACCTTGGGCGGACGCTCCACGGCCTCAAGGACCTGAGCCGCGCGGTCGCAATGCGGGGGATGTCCGATGGGACCGATGCGACGCCGATCGGGAGTCTGATGTCGCGGCTGGTTTCCCAAGGAGCCGGACTAAGATGACGGGATATCGCCCTCTTTTCAAAGCGCTGGAGCTCGTACTGTACACCAGGTCTTTAAACGGCTTTCACGGCGTTACCGATAGCACGAGTCTAGTCCGGGTTTACGGTGGCCCGTACCTACTCAAATGCGAAACACACCCCGATTTACCGGCTAAATCGCTCCAAATCCTCGTGCTATCGATAACGCGGTCGCTTATCCGACTGCAGGTTTGCGGCCGATCCGCTATAAGCGGCCTTGCTAAGTGAAGCTGGTGGGAGCCCCGACGATGGATTCGCGAGAAATCGCTCTCACTCAGGGTAAGCTGTTCGACTATCTCGACAGCCCGCTACACGGCAAAGTCCGTGGCGAGCAGAGCATCATGGACTTTCCACTATTCTCGTTAGCGAAGCGGCCTCAGATGGAGGCGATGACTTACGAGATGGATGGCGTCAAAATCGAGATCAAGCCCAGTTCGAGCGGTATCGCGACGATGTGGGATAAAGAAGTCCTGATCTACGTCCTGTCGTTGATGGTGCAGCAAATCGGTCGGACCGGCGGTGAAGTACAGAACGTCTTCACCTTCAATGCACACGACTTCTTCCGTGCCACCGGCGTCGGACGTCCATCGAAGCGTGATTACGATCGCTTTATCGAAGCGCTCGGTCGTCTGCAGGGCACGCAGATCCGCACCAACATCAAAACTGGCACCGTGGGGACGAAGGGTTTCTTCTCCTGGTTCGCAGAAGCACAGGCAACCACTCGCGAGACGGCCAGCGGCGTCGATCAACTCATGCCGGTCCGCGTCCAACTCTGTGATTGGCTTGTCCGCGCGGTCTCGCGTGACAGTCGTATCTATGACTATCACAACGATTATTTCCGTCTCGGCTCGATTGAACGACGCCTTTATGAATTGGCGCACTGTTATTGTCGTGATGAAGAATATGAGATGCCTTTGGAGATGCTGGGTGCGAAGATCGGCTCCACGTCGCCGCTTCGCACATTGAAAAGTCAGTTGAAGAAAATCGCAGCCGAGAATAAAATGCCGAGCTACTCAATTGAAGTGCGTGAAGTTGTTCCGGAGGTCCCTGCGCGGGATAAACTGGGACGACGGGTCGGGAAGCCAGAAACGGTAGTTGTAATGAGGCCTAAGGATCGGTCGACAGGCGTTCGGGCCACGTTGGCCGCCTGATATCGACCCATATGCCTGACATGCTGCGCGACTAGCGGCGGCCGACGCGGCGCGACCGACTTTGGAAGATGGCTTCGCGGTAGCGATGCTTCGTCGGGCCCAAGGCGTTCAGAGGAGAGGGAGCCTTCGGCTTGTTGATCCGGTGATGATCACCGGGCGACACAATGGAGGCCCTTGATGCGCACCTCAGCCGCAGCTCTAGAACTCGATTTCACCGAACCGTCGATCACCGCTGCCAAGGCGGTCGCCGGCACGATCGCTGGACAAGGATCGCTGCAACGCGACACGCTGTTGTGGGTCATGGAGCAAGCCTATGGCGGATCCTCGGCCGACGGTCGCTGGTCGCTTCGCGACGCTTACGACATGCTCGAGCTCGCCGAGGTCATGTACCTGGCGAAGGCCGACCTGCCATCCACTCCGAGCGATTGCCTTGCCGCACTGACCGCGCTGGTCGCCGGCCTGCCCACGCATACCGCCCGCAGCGAGGAGCAAATCGAGCTTCAGCAATTCTCGACCCCCGCCCCGATCGCCTACCTCGCTGCGCTTGCTGGCAGAATCGCCACCACGGATCTGGTTTTGGAACCGTCTGCCGGCACCGGCCTGCTCGCCGCCTTCGCGCAGCGCGCCGGTGCCCGCCTGGTTCTTAATGAGATCGATCCGGCCCGCGCCGAAATGCTTGCGGCCGCCTTCCCGGGCGTCGCTGTCACGCGCCACGACGGGGAGCTGATCCACGATCTACTCGAACCAACGATCCGGCCCACGGCCGTCCTCATCAATCCTCCCTTCTCGCGCAGCATCGGTCGCCACGCCGACCGCCAAGCAGCGTTCCGACATCTTCGCGCCGCCTTGATGCGTCTCGGCACCGGAGGCCGCTGCGCTGCCATCCTCCCCGATCGCGTCGATACGTCGAGCCGCGCCTGGGCGAAGGCGACCGAGGGCTGCACACTGACGCTGCACCTCGAACTGCCGGCGAACGCCTATGCGAAGCATGGCACCAGCCAGACGGTAAAGATCATGGTGCTGGAAAAGGGGACCGGCACGCCTGCCGAGCTGATCCGCTGCGCGACACTCGCCGATGCGCTCACGGCGATCGCCGCAAAGGCCGCTCCGCCTGTGTCCGCGCCTGTCGCGCGCGCCGCCTCGCTGCTCGCCCGCCCGAGCGGGCGCAGCTCGCTTCTTGGCGGCTTGGCGAACAAACCGCGCCTGAGCGCACCACCCGCAAAAGCCGCGCGGTCGCAGACCGCGACCCCGATCGACTACACCGTGTTCGCCGAGCCACTTCCAACCGGCGAGTCTGTCGGTGTGTACCTGCCTTATCGGCCGAGCCGCATCGCGATCGGCTGCGCATCAGCGCATCCGACAGCTCTGGTGGAATCGATCGCGATGGGATCGATCACCGCGCCGCGTCCGATCTATGTCCCCACGCTGCCGCACGCCGTCGTCGACGCGAAGACGCTCTCCGACGCGCAGCTCGAGACGCTGATCTATGCCGGAGACGCCTTCGAGCGCGACATCCCCGGACTGTTCAAACCCGTCGAGGAGGGGCTCTCGATCGCACCATCGGAGGATGGACGCCCATACCGCACCGGCTTCTTCCTCGGTGACGGCACGGGCGCCGGCAAGGGCCGCCAGGTCGCCGCGATCATCCTCGACCACTGGCTGCGCGGACGCCGCAAGCACATCTGGATCTCCAAGACCGAGACGCTGCTCGAAGATGCGCGTCGCGACTGGACCTCTGTTGGCGGTCTCGCGCTCGACATCCAGCATCTCAACCAGTGGAAGCTGGGCACCCCGATCGGCGCGGCCGAAGGCGTGCTGTTCCTCACCTATGCGACGCTGCGCTCCAACCGCGGCGACAAGGGTACCCGGCTCCAGCAGATCCTCGAATGGGTCGGCGACGATTATGACGGCATGATCGTGTTCGACGAGGCTCACGAGATGGCCGGTGTCGCAGGCGGCGAAGGCAGCTTCGGTACCAAGCAAGGCTCCGACCAGGGCATCGCCGGCGTCCGTCTCCAGAACCTCCTGCCGCGCGCCCGCGTCCTCTACGTGTCCGCGACCGGCGCATCCGACGTCAACAATCTGGCCTATGCCGCGCGGCTTGGCCTGTGGGGTCCGGGCACGGCATTCGCCGATCGCCGGACCTTCGTCGACTCCCTGCGCCGGGGCGGGATCGCCGCGCTGGAGCTTATCGCGCGCGACCTGAAAATGGAGGGGCTCTACGTCTCGCGGGCGCTGAGCTTCGCCGGTGTCGAGTACGACATCCTCGAACACAAGCTGACCGTCGACCAGATCGAGGTGTACGACGCCTACGCCGACGCCTGGGCGATCATCCACAGCAACCTTCGCGCCGCGCTCGACGCGACCCGCGTCACGGACAGCTTCTCGAACGACACCTACAACAGCGGCGCCAAGGCGGCCGCACTGTCGATCTTCGAGTCCACCAAACAGCGGTTCTTCTGCCAACTCCTGATCGGCATGAAGCTGCCCTCGCTCGTTCCCGCGATCCGGGCCGATCTCGCCCGCGGCGAGAGCGTCGTCATTCAACTCGTCTCGACGTCCGAGGCGATGCTCAACCGGGCGCTGGCGGCTCTTTCGGTCGAGGAACGCGCCAATCTCGACATTGAACTTTCGCCGAGGGAGTTTCTCATGTCGTACCTCACGGCCGCCTTCCCGGTCCGACAGATGAAGACTTTTGTCGACGAGACCGGCAAAACGCGTTCCGAACCGATGTCGGACGAGGACGGCCGCCCCGTCTTCGCCCGAGAGGCGCTTGAGATGCGCGACAATCTCCTCGAGCAGCTCTGCGCGCTGCCCATTGTCGGGTCCGCGCTCGACCATATCATCGGGCATTTCGGCACCGATGCGGTCGCCGAGGTCACGGGGCGTAGCCGTCGCGTCATCATGGACGCGCACGGTCGCCAGCGCGTCGAAAGCCGCTCGCCCCGTACCAACTTAGCCGAAACCGACGCCTTCATGCGGGGGCAGAAGAAGATCCTGATCTTCTCCGACGCTGGCGGCACCGGCCGCAGCTATCATGCGAGCCTTACGTGCGAGAACCAGTCGCGTCGCAACCACTATCTCCTCGAGCCGGGCTGGCGCGCCGACGCCGCCATCCAGGGGCTCGGTCGCACCCACCGCACGCACCAGGCGACCGCACCGCTGTTCCGGCCGGTGTCGACCGACTGCCGGGGCGAACGGCGCTTCATCTCGACGATCGCACGCCGGCTCGACAGCCTGGGCGCGCTCACCCGAGGCCAGCGTCAGACCGGCGGTCAGGGCCTGTTCGACCCGCGCGACAATCTCGAAAGCGATTATGCCAAGGAGTCGTTGGAACAGTGGTTTCGCCTGCTCGCCAATGGCAAGCTGCGCTCGACCACGCTCGACGAGTTCCAGAAGCTGACCGGCCTCGAGCTGGAGGGCGAAGGTGGCGGGCTCAAGGAAGAGATGCCCCCGATCCAGCGTTGGCTCAACCGCATCCTAGCGCTGCGCATTGCCATGCAGAACGCGATCTTCGACGAGTATCTCGGGCTGATCGAGGCGCGGATCGAGGCGGCCAAGGAGGCCGGCACGCTCGATCTCGGGGTCGAGAGCATCAACGCCGAGCGCATCACGATCCTCGATCGCACCGTCATCCGGCGTGACCAGACCAGCGGCGCCGAGACCGAGATCCTCCGGTTGGAGACCGAGGAACGCTACAAGCCGCTCGCGCTCGATCGCGCTTTGCGAACCTTAAGCGACGACGCCCGCCCGATCGTCAACCGCAAGTCGGGCAAGGCCGCGATCCGGTGCAGCACCTACTCGCTCACCGACGACGATGGCGAGATCGTGCGCCGCTACGAGCTTGTCCGCCCGACGCGCACCGAACGGATGCGGCAAGATCTTCTCCTAGAGACGATGTGGGAGGATGCGACCGAGGCGGAGTTTTCCGCGCTCTGGCAGGCCGAGGTCGAGGAGATGTCGAGCAAGACCCGCACCAACACGCTCTACCTCGTCACCGGCCTGCTCCTGCCGGTCTGGGACCGCCTACCCGACGATCACGTCCAGGTCTGGCGTCTCAACACCGATGACGGCCAGTCTTTCCTCGGCCGCATCGTCCCTGCGCCGCTCGTGATCAAGCTCGCGGACGCCTTCGGCATTGCCGCCGCCATCAAGGTGTCGGGTGCCGAGACCGCCAAGCATGTCATGGGCACGGCTGAGATCACCGCGCTCGGTGCGTACCGGCTGAAGCGAAGCCTGGTCGCCGGCCAGCAGCGCCTCGAACTGCTCGACTGGCCGCACACGCGGTTGCCGGAGCTGAAGGCAGCCGGATGCTTCACCGAGATCATCCAGCACAAGACGCGGATGTTCGTGCCCGTCGCGACCGCTGCGGTCGTGATCGACCGTATCACCGCCTGACACGACACGAGGCTCTCTTCCGGTGTCCCGAAAGGGAGGGGAGGGAGCCTTCGGCTTTGTGAGCTTGGAGGACCAGGCTCGCGTGACCGCGGGACGCGGCGCGCCATTTCCAAACGGAGACGACCGATGATCCAGTCCGTGAAGGTCAAGAACCTGACGCTGTCGAAGGACAATGTGCGCAAATCCAACCGTGACGAGAGGGTAGACACCCTCGCCGCGAATATCGCAAGCCAAGGGTTGTTGCAGAACCTGATCGTTACCCCTCTCAAGAAGGCGGGTACGTTTACGGTGAAGGCGGGTGGTCGCCGCTTGCGCGCGCTCCAGCTTCTGATCCAGCAGGGCACCCTCCCCGCTGATCACACCGTGCCCGTCCTCGTGCTGAGCGACGACGATAACGCGATCGAGGCGAGCCTCGCCGAGAACTTCCAGCGCGTGCCGATGAACCCGGCGGACGAATGCGCCGCGTTCAACTTCCTGATCCAGAAGGGCATGACCGCCGAGGACGTCGCCAAGCGTCAGGGCGTGACCACCCGCTTCGTCGAGCAACGCGTGCGCCTTGCCGAGTTGGCCCCGTGCGTCTTCGAAGCGCTCGCCGCAGGCGAGATCACGCTCGGTGTCGCGCAGGCATACGCCGTCACCACCGACGTCGACCGCCAGACGCGCGTCTTCGCCCAGATGAAGACCTCCTACTACGGCGACAACCCCGACAACATCCGTCGCGCCATCCTCAACGGCACCGTCAAGGCGAACGACGCCAAGGCGCGCTTCGTCGGTCGCGACGCCTATGTCGCCGCTGGCGGTCGCATCGAAGGCGACCTGTTCGCGACCGAGGGCGACGAGAACTGGATCGACGTCGACCTGATCGAGACGCTTGCCGCCTCGAAGCTGGAAGCCGCAGCGGCCGAACTGGCGCAGGCCGAGGGCCTCGCGTTCGTCACGCCGATCGCGGCGACGCACGTTCCCTACGACCTCGAGCGCCAGCTTCACGAGTATCACGCTCCCGCCCGCGCCCTCACCGAGGACGAGACCGCGCGTGTCGAGGTTCTGTCGGCCGAGAACGACGCGCTGATCGACCAGCTCGAGCAGGAACTGCCCGAGGGCAGCGCCGAAGCCGAGGCGGCGAACGCGCGTATCGAGGCGATCGAGCGCGAGCTGGAGACGATCGAGGACGCCCGGCACGAGATCGATCCAGCGCTGAAGGCGCAGATCGGGACGTTCGTCTATATCGGGGGCGATGGCGAACCCCGCGTCCACACCCGCCTCTTCAGCGAAAAGCCGGTCGTGGATCCGAACGCCCCGCCCAAGGAGTCGGGCGGCGCGACCGGGGACGGCGATGCCGGCGACGCCGAACAGGGTCCGAAGCTCAGCGCCACGCTGATCGATGAACTGGCGACGCAGCGCCGCCAGATCCTCGTTGCCCACGTCGCCAGCGACCCGGGACTCGCACTCGACCTGGCCATCTTCCTGATGGCGCAGAACGTGGTGTTCGAGCAGGCGCACATCCCCAACCACTCGACCCTGAAGTCGAGCGCCGCGGGCTTCCCGATCTTCGGGTTCCGCGACGAGGGATCGATGGCGTCGCAGACGATCGACGACCAGCGCCAGCGGCTCGACACGAGCTGGGCGGGTCTGCCGACCATGACCGCCCGCTTCGACGCCTTCCGCGCGCTCGACGACGAGGCCCGGGGCGCTTGGGTTGCATACTCGATAGCACGAACTCTCGAACCGACGCTCAACGTCGCCGAGGGCTATCGGAGCAACGGCTTCCACGACCATCTCGGTCGCCTCCTCGACATCCAGGTCGAGAATTGGTGGCGCCCGACGGCCGAGAACTTCTTCGGCCGGGTCAAGAAGACCGTCATGCTCGACGCGCTCGAGGAGATTGGAGGCCCGATCCTGCGCGGCCGCTACAAGGACGCCAAGAAGGGCGACCTTGCCGGCACCTGTGCTTCGCTGTGCAACGGCCAGGGCATCGTCGAAGCCGAGATCCGCGAGAAGGCGACGGCCTGGTTGCCGGAAGCCATGCGCTTCGAGGGACAAGAGAAGGAGGCACGCACGCCGCTGCGCTCGAGCTTCGCCGATGACGAGACCGGGACCGATCCGGACGAGGACGAGGATACCGACCGCGACACCGGTGACGACGCAGTGATCGATCACGAGGAAGAGCAGGATTTCAGCCAAGCGGCCTGACGCCGGCTTGCACATTTCAAGGCACCTGGGGGCGGCACTCTTCGCGCAAGTGTCGCCCCTCTTTTTTGTGACCCGGCACCGCCCTTTCAGAGGGGAGGATGCTCACGCGGGTTTGCCTCACCCAATCAGGAGAACGATCGTGGCACAGACCACCGACAAGCCCTCGCCTGCCGACATCATCACCAACACGATCATCGACAAGCTGGAATCCGGGGTGCGTCCCTGGGTCAAGCCGTGGCGCCCCGGCCTTGGCGGTCGTCCGCTGCGCGCGACCGGCGACCCCTACAAAGGCATCAACTGCTTCTGGCTATGGCTGTGTGCCGAGGGGGCCGGATACAACTCGCGCACCTGGATGACGTACAAACAGGCGCAGGCCCTTGGCGGTCAGGTCCGCGAGGGCGAGCGATCGCAGATCGCGATCTTCTACAAATCCTACAGCAAGACCGTCGAATCCGTCGTCACCGGCGACACGACCGACGAGATGCGGCGCGTGCTGCGCTCCTACGCCGTGTTTAATTGCGACCAGATCGACGGGCTGTCTCCTGACTTCTACCCGAGCCCTGTCAGCATCGTGCCCCCGGCCGATGCGCTCCCCGAGCGCGCGCAGCGCTTCCTCGATGCGCTGCCGGCTACGGTCCACACGCGCGGCGATCGCGCGTTCTACGACCGCACCGCCGACACCATCACCATGCCGCCCGCCGAGCTATTCTCGACCCGCGCCTACCACGCCGCCACGCTTGCCCATGAGGCTGGCCACTGGACCGGTCATCCCGACCGGCTCGATCGCACGTTCGGCAAGCGTTTCGGCGACGACGCCTACGCGTTCGAGGAGCTTTGCGCCGAGATGACCTCTGCGCTCCTCGGTGCCGATCTTGGTCTGCCGACGTCGCATATGGACGACCACGCCGCCTATATCGGCTCGTGGTTGAAGGTGCTGCGCAAGGACAGCCGCGCGATCATGACCGCTGCGGCGAAAGCAGAAGCGGCAGCCGGCTATCTGCTCCGCGCAACCGGCCTCGACGCCTCGGCCGAGTCCGAGGAACAGATCCGTGAAGCAGCATGACCGCTCCGGCCGCCCTCCCCGACCTCGGCGCCTACCGGCGCTTCGTCGTGGCGTTCAGTGGCGGCAAGGACAGCCTTGCCGCCCTGCTCCACCTCCTCAGCCTCGGCGTGCCGGCGCACGCGATCGAGCTGCACCATCATGATGTCGATGGCCAAGGCCCGACCTTCATGGATTGGCCGTGCACGCCTGCCTATGTCCGCGCGATCGCCGACCATTTCGGCATCGCGCTCTACGTCTCGTGGCGTGAGGGCGGCTTCGCGCGCGAGCTGGCGCGCGACGACGCGCCGACCGCCCCGATCGCGTTCGAGACGCCGACCGGCATCGGCCGTGCCGGGGGCAACGGCCCTGCCGGCACGCGCGGGCTCTTTCCCCAGACGTCTCCCGATCTTCGCGTGCGCTGGTGCAGCCCCGCGCTGAAGATCGACGTCCTCGCGGCCGCGATCCGGAATCAGCCGCGCTTCCTCGACGGCCGCACGCTAATCATTACCGGCGAGCGCGCCGAGGAAAGTCCCTCGCGTGCGCGCTATGCGACGATCGAGCCGCATCGCACATCGACCCTCGCGCGTGCGGTTGATCATTGGCGCCCGGTCCATGACTGGACCGAGCGCTTGATCTGGGACGCGATCGCGCAAGCGCGGATCCGTCCCCATCCGGCCTACGTCCTGGGTTGGGGCCGCCTGTCCTGCCGAGCCTGCATCTTCGGCTCGCCCGACCAATGGGCGACGCTCCGGCTCGTCTTCCCTGCCGCCTTCCGACGGGTCGCGGCTCGCGAAGCCGCGAGCGGGAAGACGATCCATCGCTCGCTCACCGTCACGCAGCTCGCTGACCGCGGCACGGCGTTCCCGGCTGCGACGCTCCATCCCGACGAATTAGCGCAAGCCGATGATCCGGTCTGGAGTCTCTCGATCCTGGCGGATCGCTGGACGCTTCCTGCCGGCGCATTCGGCGACCATGCAGGCCCGCCATGAACGCCGCCATGCGCGTCGGTCTCATGGACCTGCTCGCTCCCACGCCGGAAGACCCGCTGTGGGAAGCCGAGAAATCGGGATGGCGCTGCTTCGTCATGGGCAACGACCGGTGCCAATACCGCCGAGGGAGCAAGCTCCGCACGGCTTGGCAGTCCGGCTATGACGCGGCCTCACGATCGGCCGATCCTGTTGGCGGGATGCTCTGACAAGGCCCCGCACGGAGGAGAGGGAGCCTTCGGCCTTTTGAGCGCGCCCTGGCGCTCAGGAGGTTCGGCCATGCTCTACGACACCCACTACCGCCACAACGAGGCGCTGTCTTCCGAGGCGCTCGGTACCCTGCCTGCAGCGCTCCATGCCCTGAACGCGGGCGTCGACGACTGCCGGCGTGCCGGCAAGCCGATCGATCGCGATGCGTCGATCCTGCTGCTGATCCGCAATCTGGCGTCCGTCGCCGAACGTAGTGCGCCCAGCACAAACGAACTGCGTCTGCGCTGTGCGGAAGACCGCAACAGCGTCGTCGCCGGATCCGCGCTGCTCGACATCGCAGGCAACAGCGTCGCCGGCGACGCAGTGGCGAAACGGACCTTCCATCGGCAGGCACGCCTCGCGCTCGCTTCGCTCGCCGAGACGATCGGCCTCGACGCGCATGACGTCCGTATCGATACCGACATGGGCGGTATCGCGGGCGATGGCACGACCGAGCTGCGCCACGCCGATCTCTCGATCCGGGTGCGGCCGCACAGCTTCCTCCCCAACAGCGAGATCACCTTCAACCGCTGCCGGGACGGCGAACACGCCGGCCCCGTTCAACGCGCGCCGATCGCCGAGCTGCTGGACGTGAGCACGTTCCAGCGCCGGCTTACCGCGACGGTTGGCGACGTTGGCGCTCCGCGCCTCGCCGCTGCCGCCTGATCCTCACGTCATCGGAGACTTATCATGGGTTGGCTCTTCATGCGCGATATGGGCGGCTACGCCACCCCGCGCTCGTATCTCGACAACCAGTTCACCTACCAGCGCGAGACGCATCGTCTGACCGTGCTGGCGTCCGTCATGGTCGGATCGACCTATTACGCAGCTTGCGAGCGCCTCGCGGACGACGCCGAACGGATCGTGTTCGGCATCGTCTGCCTCACCAAGACCAGCACCGGCGCGCGCGACGGCTGCACGTTCGGGTACAAGGATATGGATGAAACGGTCGGGCCGAACGAGAGCGAGTGCCCGGCTGCGATCCTCGACGAACTGACCGAAACGGACAGCGAGTACGCCCTGGCTTGGCGCGCGCGGTGCCGCGCCAACCTACTCGCGAAGAAGCTCGACCGGGCCAAGCCGACCCCGAAGCCCGGGCAGACCATCATCTTCGATGAGCCCATACGCTTCAGCGACTGTAGCGACCGCAGTCGCTTCGAGGTGGTTGCCAATCCCAAAGGCAAGACGCCGCTGTTCCGCGACCCGGAAAGCCGCGCGATCTGCCGCATCCCGGCATTTCGCAAACGGGCATACCGCATCGTTCATGCCGCGATCGTCGTAAGGGACGCGGCCAGTGGCTGACCGCCCGCCCGTCATCGCGGCCTGGGGTGCCGGCGTCGATTCCACCGCCATGATCGTCGAACTCGCCGAACGCGGCGAGCCGATCGACATGGTTCTCTTCGCCGACCCCGGCGCCGCGAAGTCGGCGACCTATGCCTTTATCCCCCTTTTCCGGGCCTGGATGTCGGAACGCGGCATCGCGTCCGAGATTGTCCGCTACCAGCCCCGCAACTTCAAACACTGGCCGCCCTATGCGGGCATCGCCGAGAACATGCTGACCAACGCCACCCTGCCCTCTGTGGTATTTGGTGGCGGGTCGTGCAGCCAGAAATGGAAGGCCGCCCCGCAAGATGCCTGGACCGCCCAGTGGGAACCCGCGCGCCGCTGCTGGGACGCAGGCGGGCGCGTGGTAAAGCTGATCGGCTACGACGCCTCGGGACGCGACACGCAGCGTTACCATCACGCGGTCGGGTGCGAGGATCCTCGCTACGCCTACCGCTACCCCTTGCGGGAATGGGAATGGTCGCGCGCCGACTGCGAGGCGCGCATCGCGCGCGCCGGACTCCCCGTCCCGCCCAAATCGAGCTGCTACTTCTGCGGCAGCATCAAGCCCGACGAGGTGCTGGAGCTTTCAACCGAGGAGCTACGCATCATCGTTTTGATGGAAGCGCGAGCCAAGCCTCGCCTTCGCAATGTCGAGGGCCTGTGGCGCAAGCCGGTGCTTGGCCGTCGCGGTGCGACGCCGCGTCCCGGCAGCATCACCGAGTTCATCCGCGAACGCGGCCTCCTATCACCGGCCGAAGTCGACCGCATCATCGAGACGGCGCCTTTGGCGCTACTCGATTTTCAGGCCGCGCAGGCCGCGTTCCTCTCTGAGCAACGCGTCCCGATGGGGCGCTGGCTCGACGACTTTCATCGCGCGTCCGACGCGCTGGCCGAAGACCATCACCATGGTACTGAGATTCCGGCGAACTCTGCACCGAACCGGCACTGACTGCCTGTGGCGTCACCTTTGCCGAGGGTCACGAGGACCACGGTTGGACGATGCAGTTGGAGTTTCAGGCGTATCTCAATCGTGATTGGAACGTCGGCGATCACGTTCGCAAGATCAGCAGCCTCCTCTCAGCTGGTCGCTTCGGGGCCCACGCCCACAAAGGCTGGCCCCCTCTCGCCTTTTCGGCCGAGCGTCGCCGCTACGAATGACCCGAACCGCTTGGGTCTCCCATTTTGCCAACCTTCAGAAGTCCGGTCTCATGAAGACCTTCACCGGCCCTTTTCGAATACCCTGCCCATTACCGTGCGGAAATCATGGTCGAGGCGGAAGATGTCGTCAGCGCCTGCCGCTCCGCTTGTCGATGCGTTGCATACGGCCGACGAGTGGAAGAGCCTCGATACGGAGCATCCCACTTATGTCAGCGCTTGTCGCTGGAGGTGTGGACGTCGATCCTTGGCGCTTTGTCCCGGATGGCGGCGATGCCTCCGTCCTGCCCGTCCCGGGGCGTATTCTTGCGAGGTGGCAGCGTGCGCGGGCTATGCCGCGACCCGGAGTGAGGATCTGGTCGACCAGCTTGCGCATCATGATCGACACGATCGGCGCCGATGGAGCGCCCACGGATCACAGCAGCGGCGATGGTCCGCTTGTGTGCAACGGGGCAGGCACTTCTCGACTACGTTGCGACGTTCGGGTTGAGCCCCACGTCAACCGTAGCAGCAAGCGTGGTCACGTCTGCGCCCGACGCCACCTGACGCCCGACAGCCTTCCGCCAGAGAGATGCGGCACATGGGCAGCCGCGAGACCCCCGCAACCGCAAAAATCCGGGCCGAGTTGCCGCTTTGCGGCTGCCCGCACCACCCCAGTTTTTGCGGTTTCCCTCCGCTTACGCTCCGGTGCGGGCGCCTCTCATTCGGCCGCCCAGGAGGTGCGCATCCGGCGGATAGGCCGCCGGTCTCGATCAGATGAAGGGCTTGACCCCATGACCACTTCCCTCGCTGCCGCACTCTCCGCTCTGGAGCTTGGACACCTCGAACCCCGCGCCGAAGACGTTTCGGGCATGTGCCCGCCCTCGACCGAAGCACTGGAGCAGACCACCACCGCCATCTGGAGTGACCTGTTCGCAACCCTCCAGAACACGTCGCTCGAGCGCGACATCGAGGAGATGGGCTGGGGCCTGGTCAACCTCTTCCACCGGGCCGCGGCGAAGAAGCACGCGACCATCGACCGTCTCACCGACGAGATCAGGCTCCTCCTGACCGAGCAGGACGGTTCGGAGATCAACACCGCCAACCTCGAGGACAAGATCGACCTCGCCAAGAAGATCGAGGAAGCCGCCACCTGCTACGAACACATGCGCGACACCGCAGCGGCACACTACATCCGCGAGACCGGCCGTTCCTGGATCCCATCGACCGGCAACCGCATTTCGCTCGGGGTTACGTCGGCAATCGTTGACGGACGCGCCTTCCTCCAGGCTCGGCGCGAGCGGGTCCGCGACGCCAACACTGCACAGGGCACGCCCGTAGTGTTTGCCGGGGGACGGCTGACCTTCCGGACCGACGAGGACATGAAGGCGTTCGGCGACAATCTGCTGCGCACCCTGGGTGCGGTTCGGGAGCGCGTCGGCGACATGTATCTCGTCCATGGCGGCGACATGAAGGGGATCGAGCGAATCGCGGCGTCGTGGGCCGAGCAAAACGGCATCCAGCAAGTCCGCTTCGGTCTCGATCGCAAGCTGGGCGATCGTGCCGGCTTCCGTCGCAACGAGCAGATGCTCTCGCTGAAGCCCCGCTACGTCATCGCCTTCCAGGGTAATGGCGTGACCGAGCGTCTGGTCATCGACGCCAAGAAGGCCGGCATCCGCGTGGTCGATCGTCGGGGCCCGCTCGGCACCCCGCCCGCAGCTCAAAACGCTCAGCGCGACCGAGAGGTCGCCTGAGCTTCGGCTCGGCCGCTGGCAAAGCCAGCGGCCTCGCCCTTTGCCGCCTCTCCGCAGATTCCACTCACTTCCACCCATCGGGGAGCAAACCGATGCCTAGCCCAACCTGTTAAAGGCGGCTGGGCAAAGCTGGCGCTTCGCGCTTCGGTTGACGGCGACACCTACCACGTCGTCATGACGGACAACCGCAGCACTCCTCGCGCGAGCGGCAATAGGCTTTTCGTCAGCGTCGCCGGCTCCGGCCCCCCGCCTACATGATGACGACGCGGATCGCGCTGTCGACGCCATGATCGGTCGTGCAGGCTTCCCAAGGCGAACAGCCGAGCGGTGATGACCGGTTCCTAAGAGCAAGCTCGCGAAGGTTCGGGGCCAATAGTTTCGCGACCAGCGCGCTATTCCGCTTCGCTCCACCGAGCCCCTAGCCGGTCTTGGCCCGTTCGGGTGACGCTCGACTGACGGGGGGTTATCGCGCCCAAATCGCGATTCCGACGCGGAGCGGTTCCGTGGGGCGAGGCCGGAGTCTGCCCCTCGCCGTGTGCCTTTCGGTCGGGCGGCATGCCGCCTCACCGCGTTGATCTCTCCTCCGGCTTCGCCGCGTTGTGCCAGGTGGGATGCACTGCCGGCAGGCACGTCAGCCGCGCTTGGTTCCTGCAGTCCGGGCGGGACGCTGCGCAGCACGAACCTTCCATCGTCATCTCGACGCGCACGACGTCCGCGCGCGCCGTGACGGCGAAAGGCGGCACCAAGGTCCACGCGGCAACCATCATCCTTCACGACAGCCACTGGAGCAGGGTGCGAGCACCAGCGAGGAAGGGTATCAAGCCGCCCCGGATAGCGGGATCGAGGCATAGTGGCACTGCCGACGAGCAACGCGACAAGGGCGTCCTGTTTCCCGGTTCCATGTCCGCTGCCCGCCGGGCGGTCCATCCCCTCTCTTTCCTGAACGACCTAATCCGGCCGTCCACCCCCTCCAACCCGCGATCGTTCGGGCCGAGTTGCCGTGTGCCACGGCTGCCCGCACCACCCCTTCGATCGGGGTTTCCCTGCGCGTCTTCGCGCTTCCGGTGGAGAGGGCGTCCTAGCCGTCTTTTTTGGTGTTCAGTCGAGGGGACGGACCCCCCGGCGAGCAAAAAAAGGAACCTCGAAATGCAGAACCTCGTCATCCTCGCCGGCAACGTCGGCGCCACGCCTGAAGTCCGCACCACCCAGGGCGGCACCAAGATCACCAACTTCTCCCTCGCCACCTCGCGCCCCAAGCGCGACCAGGACGGCAAGACCATGAAGGATGGCGAAGGTCGCCGGGTCGAGGACACCGAATGGCACCGGATCACCTGCTTCAACGGCGTCGGCAAGACCGTCGCGCAGTATGTCGAGAAGGGCCAGAAGGTCATGGTCCGGGGCCGCATCCACTACACCCGCTGGACCGACGATCAGAACAACGAGCGCTACGGTGTCGAGATTATCGCCGACGAAGTGACCTTCCTCTCCTACGGCAAAAACCGCCAGGAGCGCCAAGGCGCCACGCAGGACGATGAGGCCGATGACGTCCCCTTCTGAGGGAGGCAGTACGGGCCCGGAGCTGACGCTCCGGGCCTCTTCTCGCGTTCACCGGCAATCAGGACCGCAGGGTCACAAGTTCACGAAGACACAACTAAACCGCGTGCTTGAGCTGCTCGAGCTGCTTGTCGTCCGGCAGCGTCTCCGTGAGACGTTTCTGGAGCATACGATCGTCGAAAGGCTTGGCGATGCACGTCGCTTTGTCGGGCATGTCCCCCGGACATGGCGTCACGTTGCCGCTTGCGATCACGATCTCGATCCAGGGCCAATGCTCGGCAACGTAATGGGTAAGCGCGAACCCGTCGCTGTCGCCCGGCATCGCCACGTCTGAGAACAGGAGCGTAGCACCGTCGGTATGATCGCTCAGGAGGTCTTGGCCTCTTCACCCGTACCCGCTTCGTGAAAGCGAAAACCCGCTCCCTCCGGAATGTCGCAGACATGCCTGAGAATGAGCGGATCGTCGTCGACTACCAATGCATAGGGACGGTAGGGATCGCCGTTCAGTCTAAAGGCTTATCATGAAGCCGGGTAGCCTGTGTTGGTGTCCCGAGACGAGTTGGCGTCTCCCGGCAAAGCCGGGACCGTCGCTCTTTTCCGCTTCGCTCCACCGAGCCCGTAGCCGGTCTCGGCCCGTTCGGGTGACGATCGACTGACGGGCGCGCAGCGCAGGGGAAACTCTCTTCCGGGAATCGGCAACTTCTTTCCATTCTAGCCCGGCCAGGGCGGCCTTGTCGCGCGGCGCACTCCCCTCATCGGCATAGGGACGCAGAGTGGGGGCACGGGCTGGGCAGGCGTCCACCGCGCCTGCGAGGGGGAGCGTCACCGGCGAGCCAGCGCGAAGCACGACGCTCCGGGCAGGCGGGCTTCACCCCGCTCTTGAGGCGCAATCCTTGGGCCGGCTCAGGGCCTCGTACGATCAACCCGCAAGGGGTCCGGGCGCTTCGCTACGGCTTTTTTGCGCAAGCGAAAAAAGTGATCGCGGCCCTTCCCCGTCCTGTCGGGCGCCTGTCGAGCGGGGATGAACCCCGCCGGCTTCACAGGAGCCTCGGACATGTTCAACGATATCTGGATCGCCCGCAAAAACGCCATGGGCCTCGCAAGAACCTTGATGGTGGCTACCATGGTGATCGCCGTCGGCACCCAATACGCCGTCATCACGGCCGAAGATCACGACAGCTCGCTCACGATCATCAACGAGTACGACCCTTACGCCTGAGCCTCCCGGGGGGGCTTCGCCCCCCCTCCCCTCTCCGCTCGTCAACCGTGAAGGCGCCGGGGAGCGGGCATCGAGCCCGCCCCGGCCCTGCTGCGCAAGCACGGCACCGCCGCTGGACGCAGGGCTTCTGCCCCCTTCCACCCACCGCTTGGGTGCGGGATCCAAATTTCGACGGTATTGCTTCCGGACGCGGGCAATCAGCTCCACGCCGTCCGGACAGGTGGCAGTTCCTCGAACACCTTCATCAGCCGCGGGTCGCGCAGGAGCGTCACCCATTCCCGACCATAGGTTCGTGACGCCAGATAGAAGCTAGACCCTTCGCACGCGACCATCCGGCAGCGCTCCAGCTTGTCGACCAGCGAATAGTCGGAGCCGTGGCGTGCCACGATGTCTTCCAACTCGGCCCGCATCAGCGTCCCGCATTTGCAGCAACGAATCCGGACCAACGCCTTCATCCGGAGCATATCGCCGGCGCTGTCCATCCAGCGGGGCCACAGGGCAACGATGTTGTCAGCCGTTTCCATGATCGAACGATACGCCCCGATCGGCGCGGTCGTCCAGCATCAGCCTCGACCTGAAGTCTCTTCCCTGTCGACGATCCGCGCGGCATTTCGGGCTTCCACGTTCTGGCCGGGGCGCTCCCCCGCGCAAGCCCGCCAGCGGGCTTCTCCACTCCGTTGCGACCCTACGGGTGCGCGAGTGACCTATGCCCCGGCCGTCCTGTCGCCTGTCGAAAGGCCCCGATCGTCGGGGTCAATGGCAGGAGACCATCATGGCCGAGCAAACGCCTCAATCAAACCACGCCACGGGTGGCGCAGCGACGATCGCCCGCCTCAACGACTGGCTGCGCGAGCATCTCACCGCCCCGGGCAACAACCGTGTCATAATGACCAGCGGGATCGCAGACCTGATCGGCGACGTCACCCTTTTCAGAAACTTCCGCAAGCGGGCGGAGCTGCTCCGAGCGGTTCGCGACTTCGACGCTTTCGACGACGCAATCGACCCGTATGGCGAGCACGACCTGGGCCGGTTCCTGTTCGAGGGCACCGATTGCTACTGGAAGATCGACTATTACAATCACGACGTGACCGCAGGTTCGGAGGATCCGGCGGATCCCTTCAAGACCACGCGCATCCTCACGATCATGCGCGTCGACGAACGATGACGTACCGCCCCGGCGCGATGGCGCCGGGGCTCATCGTTCTGCCGAGAGGATCGGATCACGAATGTCGAGGCCCCCCTCCCCACTCAACGCCCCGAGATGAGCGCAGCCGAGCGCGCGCGACGGGAACGCGGGATCGACTTCGCTGGTGGCAACGTCCGTTATGAAGGCGGCATTCTCTCTTATAAGATCGAGGCATCAACGCTCACGACTTGCCGCAGAATTTGGTTGAGACGAGCTGACGGTCGCTATCTGGACATCGGCGGTTGTCCGGGAAGGGTGACTGGTGCGTGTGGGAGGCAAGACCGTCGCGTGGGTCGGCGCCTCCCCTGCCCTACCAACGTCGAAAAGGCTCTGTCGTCGACTCTTTCCATCGTGACGACCGGGCGGAGCCAGCGTCAAGGATGCGCGGTTCCCCCAATTTTGACGCGGCCTTCGCTTCGCTTCGACCACGACAAAATCGGCACCCCCACGCCCCGCTTGCGCGGCCGCTGCGCGGTCCTGTGACCCTGGACCCCACCCGATCGTCAGTCGGCATCCGTCTCAACGAACAGACGGAGGTTCACATGCACGTCCAAACCGCACGCACCCGGGCATGGCTCGCTGAATTTGCAAGCATCCAAGCGGAGATCGCAGCACACGGGATGCCCGAGCGGGCACCCCTCCCCGCAGTAAAGCGGACGCGCAAGCTCAAGCCGCTCTGGGAGGAATGAACATCGTCCGGGCGGCCTCGGCCGCCCGATTAGAGGATCGGGTCTTCGTCTTGAGCGTCGTGATATCCGGTGTGGTGCAGGTCGTGTCGAACGAGATCGGGCCGTGGGTACTTCACGATCGATTTCGCCATTTTGCGCTTTGGTGAACGCCGATCGCGTTCGTCGCGTTCGGCGTCTCAATCTCTTGTCGATTTGTGGCTTGGCACTGCGGCTTCATCAATTGCTTTGGCGACACGCGAACTGAGGGTGATTGTTCCTTCATCTGGTAGCTGCCTGGTAGCAACGAGCTAGCGACATTGTAGCGATTTGATCGCGGTTTGCGCTCGGGTAGCAACCCGATAGCTATGACGTAGCATATTCATACACGGTGTGGCCCTGCCTCTCGCGCCTTTACAACCGCGTCTCGACGGTATCGCAAGGGTGCGTATCGCTAGTTGGTAGCAAGCAGCAACCGGCTACCAACCAGACCGCGAGCATGTAGCTCCTTAGGCGCAACATTGTCGCATCTAAGCTGCAACAGGGACGCGATAAACTCGCAACCGACTCGCGGTCGAGTTGCAATCAAATCGCAATTACACCGCAAGCTGCTCGCTGTCAGATTGCGTTAAAGTCGCTAGACGCTAGCTGCAAGGTTGCGATATAGCAGCTTCATGAACGCTGGCTGCTACATAGTAGCAACCTGGCCGCAACGGGAGAGCAGCATGCCAGTCATCAGCTTCGTGTCGCCGAAAGGCGGGGTGGGCAAGACCACCGCGACATTGTTGCTCGCCGGAGAGTTGGCGGAGGCGGGGGGTACCGTACGCCTGATCGATGCTGACCCGAACCTTCCGCTGGTCGACTGGGGCCAGTTACCGGGACGACCGGATGCTATAACTGTCGTCGGGTGCCGCGACGAAAACGCGATCATCGATGAGATCGAGAGGGGCGCGTCGGAGGCGCGCTTCACACTCGTTGACCTCGAAGGCGCGGCGACCGCGACCGTCACGTTCGCAATCGCGCAAAGCGATCTGGTGATCATTCCTTGCAAGGGGTCGCATCTGGATGCCACCCAGGCTGCCCGCGCTATCAAGCTCGTCAAGCAGACGGCGCGCGGTACCAGGACAAAGATCGATTATGCGATCCTGTTCAGCCAAATCCCGCCAGCGCTGCGCTCGAACAATCAGAAGGACATCGCGGAGCAGTTCAACGATGCTGAAATTCCAGTCCTTCCGGTCATGATCTACAATCGCGAGGCCTATCGCGCGATGTTCGCCGCTGGTGGGACGCTTCGCACCATCAACGACAAAGGCGTCGGTAACATGAAGGCAGCGCTCGAGAACGCCGAGGCCTATGCGGCAGCGGTGATCGCAAGGCTGCGTAAGGCGCGTACCGTGAAGGAGGCAGCATGACCCGGTCCCGGCTCGATCTCTCGGAGTTCGATGATACGCCCCCGAACAAGGATCCAGCCAAGCTACGCGAGATCAGCGACGGGGCCGGCTTTCCGTCGCGTCCGGCTGTCCCAGCTGTAGCTGCCCCGCCTGTAGCGGCGCCCGTGCCTCAAGAGCGTCCCCAAGCCGGGACATTCCAACGGCCGCCACGCGTAACCGGCAATCGCAATATCGCGATCAACGTGAGGGTAGATCCCGAGACCGCTGCGAGACTCTATGCTCTTCGTGACGCGGACCCGGCACGCAAACGCGTGCTCGCCGACGTCGTCGCTGATGCGGCGCTTTTGCTTTACGAACGCGAGATCGATGGCGCTAGTCAATAGGTAGGGCAGGGGCCTTGCATGGCCGTTAGCGCGGCGACGCAACGCAATCCTGGTTGACCGCCCGCGCGCCGCAGAACCTCGTTAAAGGCGGCCCCACGATCGAATGGATAGGGCGTGATACCTCGCTTGGCAGAACCGCGACGGCGCCCGAAACACCGTACGCGCGGCGCCCGCGTGCAGTGGCGCACGGGCGATCGCCAGCCACCAACAGGACGCAATCTGTGGTGGGCCGGCAGGGGAGGGGGCAGCCTCATCTGGCGCCGTCAATCTGCTTTCGGGTATTCTGCTCGGCCGCGCTGAAGCAAGCGCCGGCCGTCAGCCTCCGTCGGCGCAACACCCAGACAGGCCGTGGCTGCCAAGATTGGGGAACCGCTGCGTTCGATCCCAGCCAATGCCCTGACCGCATAGAATGGCGGATCGAAGGTCATCCCTTGCCCACGCTAGGTTCGATCAAATCCCATCGGTTTCCGTAGAGGTCTTCGAAGACCGCCACCGTGCCATATGATTCATGGCGAGGCGCTTCGACAAAACGGATGCCCGGCTGAGTGTAAGCGAGGTGGTCATGGGCAAAATCGTCTGTTTCGAGAAACAGGAACACGCGACCGCCGCTTTGACTGCCGATCGCCTCACGTTGCCGGTCGCCAACCGCTCGCGCTAGTAACAGTCCGTTCGCCGCACCATGCGGCGCGACCATCACCCACCGCTTGTCATCAGTCAGCACAGTATCTTCACGCAGTTCGAAGCCAAGCTTCTGAACGAAGAAGGAGAGCGCGGCGTCATATTCGTCGACAAGGAGAGCGGTCAGGTTCAAGGGTTGAGGCTTCCGATGAGGCTGCCCTAATCTGGATGCTAGGCCAACGCCGGCTTCTCGTCTGGATGGTGGATCGGGAAGCCTAGCCTAGCGACGCAAGCTGGCTTGCCACCGCTTTGCCGCCGTGTTTCGAAATAGCCGTCGCGATTGCCCGGGCATCCGCTTTGTCGATCGCTGCAATTTTAACCCGCTCGAGCGCTGCGGTAAGAACCGGACGACCAGCGTCTCGAGCCGTCTGCTCCGCCGCCTTTGCCTGTTCGTCCAGATGAGCAAGTTCCGCTTTTAGAGCTTCCCGCCGAGCCTCGATTGTTGCGAGATCGACGGCGTTTCTTGTTCGGGCCATTCTTCGAATCCGGTTCCAATAGAGAACAAGTTAGGAGGTTGCAGGCAATCCAAGAAATAGCATTTAGCTGTGCCTAATCGTGCAAACGCCTTGCGCGGGGACCGCAAGACCGAAAGCTACTTGTAGCAAGCGCACAGTCAATCAATTTTCACCTCCGCGTTTGGAGTGATTTAGCTCCAAAGATGTCGTTGTTTCATGAGGATAGGAAATTACTAGGGATGGCAGGATATGCCTCACGGCACCAATGTTTAACATTGGCTTGTGGGGCGCCGCTGCACGGGGCTTTTGGGATGAATGTAGGCCTGCGATTGAAGGACGAGTTGGTCGCCGAGATCGACCGCGTTGCCGCAGCGAACGGGCAGAACCGCAGCAGCTGGATGGCAAGCGTGCTGGCCACCGCCGTGCTGGCCCCGGAGAACGATGACATCCCGGTGCTGCCAATTCAGGGCAGGGGGCATCCCGACGACCTCGTTCGCGTCACCGTCCGGCTCGACCGGAGCGAGGTCGAAGGCATCGACACCGTAGCGGCACCGATGAAGATGACGCGAAACGAATGGATCAAACGCACGCTGCGCTGGCAGCTTTGGGACAAGGCGGGCGTGCTGAGGCTGGCTCCGGCCACCCAGGCTGAGATCGTCAAACTGCGCAAGCAGGTGCTTCTGATCGGCCGGAACATCAACCAGGCGGTTCATGCTATGAACGCAGCGAACCAGCCCGAAAGCTCGCTCGATATCGCCCGCATCGCCGGTCCCTTCATCGAAAAATGTGAAGAACTGAAGACGCTGCTGTTTACGACCCGGCTGGCCCTATCTGCTTCGATCGGGGCAGAGGTCGGGTACTGGACCGAAACCTACCGAGGTTCAGCAGCGTGAGCTTCCGCTTCTCTTCCGGAACCATGGACTCCATGGCGGGCGTCTTCGCGCCGCCGAAGAAGTACCGCCTCGGGACTGGAGGCGGCAGCGCAAAGGGCCCGAGTACCGGGGGCACGATGCTCGGCCTTGCCGTCGCATCGATGTTCCCGAAGGCCGCATCATCTTTGGCCACGTCGCGTCCCAGTGCGCAGGCGAAACATGCTTTCGGCGGCGGATCGCAGGCCCGGATAAACGGCCGTGCAGTAATGACTGCGGATCGCACATCGCGTCGCGTCCCCGAGGTCATGGTGCGGATCACGGGGCGTCAGCATGGCGGCGGACACGTCCTTGCCAACTTTGCCTACATCAGCCGGCTGGGGCACGGTCCGGGTGAGGAACTCGGGCTTGAAACCAGCGAGGGGATCGTTCTGCGGGATGGACGCGACATGCAGATCCTCGCGAAGGATTGGCATAACTTCGAGATGGACGGGGACGCCAGACGAAAAGGTGCGACGTCGATATCCATGATCCTCTCAATGCCGACGGGGACCAATCCGGACCGTTTGAAAGCGGCGGCCCTGGACTTCGCACGCGAAGAGTTTGCGAACCGGTCGTGGGTTGCCGGCCTTCACGTCGATCGCGACCATCCGCACGTTCACCTCACGATCGCGCGTCGCGACTTTGACGGGCGCCGCTTTCATCCGGACCGAGATGATCTGTTTCGATGGCGGCAACGCTTCGCCGAGAAGCTTCGCGAACGCGGCATCGAGGCCAACGCCACGCCGACCAGGGCGCGCGGTATTGACCCCGCGCATGAGCACATTGCGGTACAAAAGATGCGCGACAAGGGGCAGGTTCCGCGGCTCGATAGGAGCCGGGCGGATCGCGCCATGCGCCTCCGCGATCAGGGTATCTCCGACCCGGTCGAGGCCGTTCTTGCAAGTCGGCAGGCCATCGTTCGCGCGACCTATATGAGATCCGTCGCAGAGCTGTCGGCTTCGCCCTCCCTCGCCGATCAGGTGGTCGCACAGAGCCTCGGGCGGTTCGTCGCGGCATTGCCGCCGCCCGAGCCCAACTCCGCTCGGGCAATGCGTGCCGCTTCACCGCCTCGCGCGCGCGGCGCGATCGTCGATGCTCGGACGCGACCCGCTGTCGCGGATCCCGGGCCTGATCCGATCGCAGCAGCACTGGAGCGTTCTCGCGTCATGCGTGGAAAACTGGAGGCCAAGCAAGCACTCCGGAAGAGCCCCGACCGAGCCGAAGACATGCCGCATGAACGCCGACCTTCGGGTGTATCCGAGCGCCTTCGCTCGCTTATGGACGAGGCCGAACGGGAGGCCACAGCACCGACGCCAAGCAAGCAGCAAGAGGTACTTCGCGAGATATTGGATCGTGATCGCGCAACTCTGGACCGCGCGCGTTCGCCGGATAGGGGTGGGCCAGAACGATGAGCACGGACCAAGTAAGCGTTGCTCTGGCAGGCGTTCTGGACGCGTTGACGCTCGTGCAGGAGCAGCTCGATGCGCTGACCGAAAGCGGCCAGCGAATCGAGGCGACACACAGAGAGATCGTCCATAGGCTCGACACGATCGATGCGGGCCAGGCCGCCGTGACGGATCTAACGCCGATCCTCGAGATGATCCTGAGGCGATCGATCGACGATCGTGAGATCATGAAGACGCAGCTCGGTACGATTGCGACGGCGATCGGCTTCGCCCATGCCGCCGCTAACGGCAACCGAGCACCCCTGCCTGTCGCAGTAGCCAGCGATCCACTTCTCGAGCGCTTTATCCTGACTCAGCCTGCGGATTTGGCATCGGAGGAGCGGGCTTTGACGGACTGGCGCAACGCCGCGTCGTCCATCACCACCGTGGAGCTTATTTCTCTCCTGAATCATCAGCAGCAGCCCTCACCAACGGATACCTCGGAATCCCGGGTCCTGCGCTACCGCCTGGCAGCAATCACGCGGGCCGAGATCAAGGGGAGGGGGGGCGAGCCGCCAGGACCACCAAGCACCGCCGTTGCGGTCGATCGAACGGCCTCGGCTTGCATGATCCGGTCCCACCAACTTGCCGAGCTATGGCGAGCAGGGGAAAGCGCAGCACTTTACGGCGAACCCGAGCTGGCGGGCGCCGTAGATATCTTCGACGATGCGGAGCGCAGGCTGGGATCTGCGGCTGGTGTGGATTTTCCACCCGAGCTCGTCTCGCTTCACAGCGATCTAGCAACCCGCATCGAGGCAGGCGATCGGCCGAGCATCGGCGACAGTGGCCCGGTTTACAGCAACGAACGTGCGGCTGCGGTCGAGCCCGGCAAGGACCGTTAGACGGCGTCCGGTAGAGTGGATCGGCGGCTTCCGACCAACACAAGCCGTTCGTAAAGCGAGTTGCGAATGGCAGCTCCAAACGGAACCCGTCATTCGACGAAGCAAGAGGACGATCGGCGGTCACCTGATGCTTGCCATAGAACGCGTTCGGTAACTGGTCTTGAACGCGGTCGTTCCTGAGGTCGCTCGGCACCAGCATTAAACCGACCGGCGAGAGGCCATTGCCAACCGGCAGCGATCGGGCACCTCGATGCGGATAGCTGACGTACGTGGGCCTTTCCTGCACATTGTTTTCCGAACCAGTTGATGGACATTGGTCGGCGGTAAGGGCCTGCTCTGGCCGGCCCATATGCCGATGTTCGGAAACCGGCCGTTTTCTGCACACCGCTGCCATCAGCCGATTCTCAAAAGGGATCGAGAAATGGGAAACGGAATGTCGGCAACGAATAGCTAGGCTCGATGAATTGAGATTATTCGATAGCGGTGTTCATGGTCGGATATTATTCGAAGGTTAGGAGAGGTTCGATGCCCAGCAGGATTGAGGCGCTGATACCGACGCCCCCGCCGGAGCGGATCGACGCATTGCAGAATCTCATTCTTCGGATCGTCGATTGTTTGGATGCTGACGAGGAGTGCGACGCGCTCATCGCCGAAGCCGATGCGCTGGCGGGATCGCAGGGGTATGATAGCGTCACGTTTAGCAACCTGAACAGTTGGACCAGCGAACGTGATTTTGCGGTGTTGGCAGCGATGGGACCTCCTCCAGGCATCCCCGACCTTACCGTTCAGGAAGTTGCGGAATGCATCGGCGTCATCGAAGCTGCGGACGAACCAAGGAGCAGCTTTTGCCTCGGTATTCTTGAGCGCACTTTCCCTAACGTACCTATCAGCGACATAATTTATTGGCCTAAGGCGGCAGCATCATCCGACGATCTAGCCGCGGAGATTGTCAGGCTAGCCAACGAGCCTCTCCCTACTCTGCCCGCCCCATAAGTGCCCGGGAATGATTTCTGCAGGTCTGGTTTCTCGATTGGGATCGCGAAATGGGATTTCTGTTGGCTGAGGGCGAATTTTCGAACGGGACTGGACCTGCCGCCTGAGACCGACGAACTGATACTAACAAACGGATTGGGACACCGATGGCAGACAAGCAGCAGTTCGAGGCAATCGTTGGCGACATTAGCCGAAAGCTGTGGTCGATCTTCCCCGAGGACGCAGTGGAGATGCGGTTCGAGGCGCAGTTTCATGAGTGGATGCAGACTGCGGGCGTCAGTCAATGGACCCGTCGCGACGGCGTGCGAGGG
Organism: Sphingomonas aurantiaca; assembly: GCF_003050705.1. Lineage (GTDB taxonomy): Bacteria > Pseudomonadota > Alphaproteobacteria > Sphingomonadales > Sphingomonadaceae > Sphingomonas > Sphingomonas aurantiaca. Next base: position 147,335 of record NZ_QAOG01000007.1, read on the forward strand.
CAGTATGTCGGCTTCGGTAGCCGGCCCGAAGAGGTTGAGGAGTCAATAAAGTTCGATCTCGCGAGAACGAGAACGCTCGACATCTTCCTGCCGAGACCTTGGAATCACGTTACGGTGACCTTGACCGAAAATGCTAAAACCAACTTTGACTATGCATATGTCGACGAAATCGATCAGTGGCCTCGCCTTCATCTGATTGGGATCAGCGGTCTCGATCAAGTAGAGGCAACCCGCGATTACGGCATACCTGCTGCCGATTGGCGGCACGTCGCCAGCGAGGTGCTCAAGATTAGGAGGGCGGAATATGAGACTGCGCGGGCTTTGGGAGATACAGTTATACAGCATGCCTTGGAGCAGACGATTAAAGACCTACAGAGCCGGATCGAAGCTGCTGCGATTTAGCACGCGCCGCGCGCTGATAGGGTAGTGCGATCACAGCGGCAAATGCATTCCCGTTAGGATGGTAGATCAGGATTTTTCCAAAGCTCAAGCAGATCCGTTATCAGGGCGTATCACATAAACCTTTTGATAGGGGGTGACGTTGCAGACGATCGTATTCGAGGGATGGGGTCTGCGTATCACCTGCGAAGACGACCATTATATAGCTGAATATGACAGCGGAGGGTCGGCCGGCAGCCGACTTCTTCACCGTTCGATAACGGCTGAACAAGCGGCGCGAGCAATGCAAAGCGAAGACAGCGCTTATCGTGTTCTGCTGGAGGTGGACGATAACGCTGATCCGAGCGATGTTCCCAATTAGGAACGAGCCGTGAGAAGCCGGCAGCCCTCTCGAAAGGGATCGAATTTTGGGAATGGCCGGTTGGAGATGAAAGCGGCATGGCCGCTTTCAATCGCGAACGCACTGTGCCGGATAATTCAGCAGGTTGAAGGTCGGCCGGAAAAGCTCCCGAGAATTCGGGTTAAGTCATCAAGTCTTTTGATCACCGGCAGAATCTCGTCAACCGACAGGCATGTTGGACGGGGATAAGGTGGTTGGCACGGTGGCTGCCCGGTGAATATACGGGCACTATAGCAAAGTTGGGCAAAGCCGTCTCTTTGGGGCCTATCCCTATAATGCACGGTAAAATCGGTTTCTAAGGATCCGCCGCCCTGAATAATCACATTAAGGCTCAAGTTTTCTGGGAGCGATGAAAGGCGATATACCGCTCCCGGACCTCTCAGTTTTTCTAAAGGGAGTTCCCTCGCTGCCGCTGCCTCCAGCACGGCCGTCTTCGCCAATGTCGTTCTAGGTATCCTTAAGCGCAACGGATATTCATCGCACAGGGCGTAATATAATGCGCAGACGTTCGAACTCGCCACTGCGGCAATGAATTCCGGATCAACAGCCATTCGAAAAATCCTTCCTCAACAGCTTCCTCGCACACGCCACCTCAGTCATTGCTCTCGAGATGAGTATGATGATTAGGCGTCGCCGATTATGAATAATAGAACTCTGTTTTTGCTTCGCCGCTCGCAGCTAGCGAAAGGGTAAACGAGCCCCATTCCCCTCCCGTATGAAATCTCATCAACTCACGAAGCTTCATGCAGAGCTCGACATTGTCGGTCGCAAATCCGGCCGCAGTCTCTGGATATTTCTGCGTCCCGTGCAGTATGACCGAAAGCGAACTGCTAACCGTGCTGTATCGTTCTAGATATTCGTATTCGCATACGATGGATTCAAAAGGACCCTCAATCTGATCAATCATTAGTTGAGCCAGTTTCGTTATTATATCGGTCTGCTTGTCCATCTCGTTCATTTTCAAGCTCCGCTTTTGTATTATCCGCTACCAAACCGCGTGAACCTTGATATCCTAACGATGCAAAACCTAATGCATCCCGAGCGAATAACGGGGGGGCTTTAGACGGTACCGAGCCGTTCTTTCCCGATCCGGCTTTCTCGCGATGGATGCTGTTACGGGAATGGCCGAGAACGGTAGGCAGCGGAATGGTCGAGCTCGGAAACGAGGCAGTTACTGTTCCGCTAGAGATCTCCAGTCGTCGACATTTATGCGCTCGGCGGTCTGCTACGATCGAATTCGATTTTGAAGGCTCCGTCAGCCCTTAAGATATAAGCGCAATGATGCCAGTCTACCTGACCCTCTTCGAGCATGTCACGTCTGAGCGCAGATAGAGCATCATTGACGGATCGGTTCACGGATCTCTCGCCTTCCACTCCTTCAACAAGCTTGCCGTCATGCACGACATCATAGCGCCTCTGGATCCAGTCGTCATGGACTTCCGCCACGACCCTTATTTCGGACACCGAACCAACTAGCATCGGCGCGATTGCGATTCCGATGTTTTCCAACTGACGGCTACTTTCCATTCTGCATTACCTCCGCCAATGATTGTCGAAACGACGTTCGCAATGTTCCCATATAAAGAGGAGTGACCGCAACTAGATGGTTCTTGCGATCTCACGCGTCCATTTGCGAACGGCGGGCGAAAAGGCATCGGCGTTCTCGGAATCGATCACGATATGGGACTGCGCTGCTCGAACCGATCGGATTTCGCAATTGTCGTGGCTTAGCAAAGCATGGCGTGATTAGGAGTGTGCAAGTGAGTAGCGAGGAATGGACGGCTGGCTGGTCAGTCATCGATAACGCAAAGTACCAGTCCCTGGGAGATGATGAGCGGAACAGGTTGCTCATATTCATGGCTTCGCATTCACTATTAACGCTAGCCGATTTCGAAATACCGAAGCGAGTAGCAAATGACAGCGTCTCGGCATGCGTTCGCTATATGGAAGATCGATCGGTCGATGCCAGATCAATATCGATCTATCTAAATCATACCGACTCAAATCTCGACTTGAGTGCACAATATAGCTTTGTTGGCGCTGACATAGCTGCTTACGACGCACTCGATATCGTCTGCTTTGCTACAGGCGCGGTGGCAAGAACGGCCTACTTACATCAAAGGCTGAGCAGCCCCCCTGAACCAGTGATTCTAGCTACACCTAATGTCACAGTTGAAGCATTGGAGATATTTAGGAGGATGCTCCGGATGGGAATCGTGAGCGCGGATTAAATGTGCCAGTTCGGCTTTTCGCAACGTGATATATGAATCTTCGCGCGGCCGGCTGTTCCCAATAACGAACGTTGACCGGGAAACCTGACCCGTTGATCCGACTGACAGCCGCAGACGGGTGCGCTTTCTCAAAATCTGTTCCCAATTTGAAATTCTCGAAATTGCGAATTTTCACGGCAAACTGGGAAAGCTGCTGATCGCTCTTGGGCGGATGTGGGGTGACGACTATACCAAAACCTGAAGCCGGGTGCTGACGTACACAACACAGTCCGTGCATGTTCAACAAACGGTCGTTTTCTGGACAGGTGCTTCCCGTGCCGTCAGATGCTACAAAACCATGCGGTCTTAGCCAGTTAGACAGGGCGAGCGTTCAACAAACGGGTGCCTGTGAACGGTTCAACGCGAGTGGTGGCGAGCGACCGGGCAAAGCGGAAAAGAAGTCCTAGCGCACCTACCCCAAAGTCGGCCCCGAGGCGGCCACATTCGAGCGTTTGCCCTCTGGAGACTTATGCTGCGAGCGTCTGCTTCTATCCGATGCCGCCATTGCCGCCCGACGACTTTAGTGACCGCTTTGTCCCATTTAACGCCCTTCGAGGCAACCTCGCTCGTTCCCACTTTCAAAATCGATGAGAAGGCCTTCGCATTGGTTATGCAGGCCTGCCTCGCACCATGAGGACGCCTTCGAAGAGCTTGGCGACACGCTCGTTTGTCGGAACGGCCAAGGCAGCGCTGATCGCGGCCTGGTTCAATCCACGCCGACCCGTTGCAGTTGCTCCGTCGGTTGCGACGGATCCCGACGTCGGCACGGCGCTTGGCGCCGACCAGGCGGGAATTATGTCATCGGGTGCCTGAGTGGCCTCGATCACGCGAAGGCTATTGGCAGCGATGGCTGGGTCCACGCGGATCTGGGGCATCTCCGGGGCCGGTATCTTAGTCCGCGCCGAGAGCTTTTTCTCGGCATAGTAACGGACCTTCTTTCCATAGGTCGCGTACATGCCTCGCCGGAAAACGATCAGATCGTCCTCCGGCAGCAACTCGACTTCCTGAGGGAGCATCAGCGGCCGGCGCTGATCGGAGTCCGAGGTGGAGCCGCCGCCTCCACCCCACGTTCCCATCGAGCGCGAGCGCGCCTTGAACGTGTAACTGCCGAGCTGGTCCGAAATCTTCTTCGCCTCGGCCAAACCGGCCGGACGAAGAACAAGCCGCACCGCGCAGTTTCGCTCGATGTCGGCCGCCACCTTGTCCCCATAGACCCCTTGAATCTGTTCGAGCGACTGAAACGCCGGCAGCATCCGCAACCCGTAGCCGGCGACATAGCTGAAGGCGTTTGCGAGCACGGTGCATTTGCCGAGGCTCGCGAACTCGTCCAGGGCGAGCAGCACCTTGATCTGATGCTTGTCGCCCTTCGGCAGCTCGCGGACGTTGCGGTCGATGAGTTGCTGGAAGAGCAGGCCGTAGATCGGCGCAACCCGCTCCAGGTCATCCGGCGACACGCCGAGATAGAGCGAGATCCGCTTGTCCCGAAAGTCACTGAGATCGAAATCGCTCTCTGAGGTCGCCGCATCGACATATGGGTTCAGCCAGCCGTTGATCTTGGACGTAACCGACTGGCGCAATCCGGAGAACGTGTTCGCCGACGAGCCGGTATAATCCTTGATTGCCGAGACGCAGCCTTCCGACAGGGGCTTTCCGGCCCTCTTACGATCGGCGATGATCTTCGGAAAACGCCGCTGGGCATCGCTGGCCGCGAACTGGCGGTACACCTCGCCGAGCGTGAAGGGGAGGGCGTCCTCCCCATCGTCGACGGTCGCCGCGATATAGGCGGTGATGCCGAGGAACGCGGTTCGTGCGCCCTCGGCCCAGAACTTTTCGCCCGTGAGTGGATCTGGATAGAGCATTGCCGCGATCTTCTGGAGCTCATTGATGACCTCCACCGGATCATGCCGGTTGATGTAGCTCAGCGGGTTCCACCTCACGGTGCGGCCCGTGGGATCGAGCGGGTTGAAGAGCAGCACCTGCTGCCCGAGCACCTTCAGCCGATACCCCGCCGTGTTATCATAATTTTCCTGCTTGATGTCGAGCACCACGAGAGAATCGAGCCAGTCGAGCAAGTTCGGGATGATGACGCCCACTCCCTTGCCCGCGCGTGTCGGGGCTTCCAGCATCACATGCTCGGGTCCGCCAAAGCGCATCACCTTGCCGCCGAACTTGCCCAGCACGATGCCGGCCGAGGCGAGCATCTTGCCGTTGCGGACCTCGCCGACCCGCGCGAAGCGCGCCTCGCCGTGGAGCTTTTGCCGCGTGAACAGCGTCGAGACGATGATGACGACCGTCAGGACGAGGCCGATCCCGAAGCCAATCAGGAACGGCTCATAGACGATCGGATAGCCCTTCAGCGCCCAAAGCGCGGCCGGCACCTTGCGCCACGGGGTATGGGCGTTGAGGAGGTGGGCACGCCACAGGACGGCGACGGCGCCGATCGCGGCGCTGACGAACATGCCGATAACGCCGAGGAACGCGATCGCGCCCGGCTGCGACCCTTCGTCGCTTCGCACCCAGTTTCCGTTCATGCCGGCACCCCCTTCAGTCGGTCGGCTTGCTCGCCGGATCGAACCATACTTCGGTCATGCGATAGCGCGCCGGCTGGCCCTCACCGGGTGGCAGGCGATGCATCTGCACGACGATATCGACCAGGGAGCGCAGCAGCGCCCGAATGTCGTGACGGTCGAGATCGTTGCCGCCCTCTGACTCCTTCACCAGCAGCGTCAGCTGCTCGAGCGCGCCCTCGGCCGTATTGGCATGGACAGTAGTGATCGAACCGGGATGACCGCTGTTGACGTTGCGGAGGTAGAAGAAGGCGGTGCCGTCCCGAAGTTCCTGCAGAAGGATGCGATCGGGCCGCATCCGCAGCGCCGATTCCAGCAACTCCTTGGCGCCCGCCTTCTGGAGGCTCTTCCCATCCTTGGCGTACATCATGTGGACGTGGTTGCGCTGGGGTACGACGAGCTCGCGCGTGTCCTCGATCGTCAGGATCCGCTCATAGTCCGGGATCAGCTTGATGAGACCCTTAGAGAAGCTCGTCTTGCCGGAGCCCGTCGCGCCGGAAATGAGGATGTTCTTGCGGGCTGCGACCGCCAGCTTGAAGAAGGCGCGCCAGTCGCCCGCCTCGCGCAGTCGTAGCAGATCGGGGTCGACCTCCTCGTACAGGCCTCGCGCGCGGACCTCGCTGAACAGGCCGGCACGCACGAAATCGTCGATGTTCATCGTCACGCCCGACGCTTTGCGGATCGTGATCGAGATGAAGCCTTGCTCGACCGCCGGGGGAACGACGACCTGCGCGCGCTCGCCGCCCGGCAGGACCGAGGAGCATATCGGATATTCGGAATTGATGTCCTGCTTGGTCAGCCCCGCGATCAGCTTCGCCAGCGTCATGAGGGCCGCATTGTCGAGTGCGGGCTCCTCATGCCACTCCCAGCCATTCCGAGTCTCGAGGCCGATTATCCCCGGCTCGTTGATGACCAATTCGGTCACATCGTCGCGCAGAAGGTGCCGTCGGATCGGCTCGGCATTATGCTCGTAGATCAGCGACGTCGGACTGGATGCCACGGCCTTAACGCCTCAATCCCACGTCATAGACCGAGCGGAAATCGAAGTCCTTCGCGACGAAGATCGCCGCGGTGTCGCCCTGGTTCTTTTTCAGGATCGGTTTGATGTTCATGGTCTGCTGCAGGACGGTCTGTCCGGTTTGCCCGGGAACCTGCGTGGTGTTGCTCCCCTCATTGGCAACCGCCCGACCGGCGATCTGCGAGGCATCCTCCAGCACCGAGATGACGAGCCCGACGCCGAAACGTGCCCAGAACTGGGTATCGACGCCGCCTGGCAACCCGGCCCGGCCAAGGCTATCCGCTGCCGGCGACCCGAGGTCGATGGCGACGCCACGCGGCGTCAGGGCGCGCGTCCACAGTACGAACAGGCGCGCTTGCCCCTGCGTGATGCCACCGGAATATTGCCCCAGCACCTTGGTCCCCTTGTCGAGCAGGACGATGCGGCCGTTTTCTGAATAGACGTCGTGATTGATGACGCAGGACACGAAGCCGGCCTGCGTCGAGTTGATCGCCGTTTGGAGCGTGCAGGGGATGACCGTGCCGGCACTCAGCAAAAGGTTGCGGTCCGCGACCATCGTTGCCCGGACCGTCTGGATCGCGGCATGGCCGAGCTGATCGCTGAAGTCGGTCGAGCCCTTGCCCGCCTCGGCTGGACTTTCTTCACCCCGCGCTCCGAAGCCACTGGCACCGAGGCCCCGTCGCGCGACGGTGGATTGTCCGCCGCCGCGCGTCCGGTCATCGAGGTCGGTCCCCTGTTGTGCGTCCGCACCGGGCGCGGAGGCGGGAAGGGCGGCCGAGGCCAGCCCGGTGTTGCCAAAGGCCATGATCGGCGACCGCCGCGCCGCATCGGCCATGGCGCGTGCCTGCTCGGCACGTCGCTGCTCAGGAGATTGCTGTCCGTTCGCCGTTGGGGAGGTTGTCCCGCTCGTTGCCGGCACCGGATTTCCGTTGGCATCGGCGACCTGCGGCCCCGGGGCTGCGGCGATCGGCCGCCCGAAGATGTCGGTTTGCGCCGCGTCGGGCTGGCCGAGCTGACCCGCGAGCGCCGCTCGCTGCGCGTTTGGCGATCCCATCACGTCGTCCACGGCACGGTCACTGGCCTTCGCGGGCTGCGCGGCAGCCGCGGTACTGGCCGATTGGTGAAACGCACCATAGCCTATCACGATGCCGCCTATGGCACCGAGCAGTCCGATCCCCGCACCGATGAAGGCGAGGTTGCCCCACCCGCCGCTACGCGCGACCGGGTTATCGACCTCGCCTGGCGCAACGGTGTCGGCAGCGACATCGCCCCCGCGGTCAATCACGGTCCCGACCATGTTACTGCCCCTTCACTTTACGTTCGACGACGTTGGAGACGGTGCCCGTTCGATCGCCGCGATCGTTCCGCAGCGGCGTCTCGTTGTAGATGCACAGCACCGTCGCCCCGCGCCTGAGGCGCAGCTGACGGTAGACCGCATGGATCACGACGAAATCCTCGCGAACATCGTAGGGGACGATCGTCTCGGTCCCGTCAACGTCGACCGCGAAGATCGAGGGAATGTCGGCGTGGCCCGGATAGCGCAGCACGGTGAACTCGCCGTTGTCGGAGATCTCGGTGGGTTGCAGTGCGACGTCGCCCTGCACGGTATAATTCATATTCCGGGTGCCCTCGATCACGGCATGGTCGAGCGCGGCGGTGGTGATGGTCGTCTCGATCGCCTTGGCGGCCTGGGCCTGGGCAATCTGCACCTGCAGCGCCGCCATCGCCCGTTCCTCGCGCGGATAGCGGAACCGCACGCCGTACATCGTGGCGCCCGTTCCCAGCGCGAGGTTGAAATGATAGGTGCGCGGCACGCCGCCGGCGTTGGTGACGACGATCAGGTTGGTGCCGCCAGCCTTCTCGCGGGGTTTGAGGAAGACGATGTTTCCCACGGGCGCGATCTGCCAGGAGACGGTATCGCCCAGGGCGGCCTGCGTTACCGTTTCGCCAGGCCCGAACTGGATCTCGATCGCATGCCGGAAACTGCCGACGATCGTCACCACCTGATCCGGATCGTAGTTGACGTTGCGAACGCGGGCGTCCTTGGCCCCGGGGACGGGGGTTTCCGACGCGAACGCAGGCTGTGGCGCGAGCGTGACTGCCACGGCACCCAGAACCGAGAACGCGACGAGGCGGTGCCACACCGCCCCGACCCCGCGCCAGAAGCGATTCCTGGCGCCATCCTCTGTCAGCACCAACGCCGTTGCCGGCGGTGACAGACGAAGACCCAACTTCTGGCGCAGCGCTGGCAGGAAGGGGACGAGGACATGGTCGCCACTGTCCGACGTATTCGGCTGATCGCTCATGTCACGCCTCCGGGTCTGAACGATAGTTCACGACCTGGAAGCCGAGCGGATTGAGATTCCGATCTTTCTCATGCTCCGGCGCCGTCGTGTATCTGAAGGTCAGTATCGCGTTCCAATTTTGCGCGATCGGCGTGTTCTGCCCGAAGGTGATGATCTTCGTGAAGCGGACCTGCGCCACGGTAGGACTGAGGAAACTGATCGTCCGGATCGAGATCGAGACGAAGCCCTTGCCGCCGTAAATGTTGGAAGGCGCGTTCTTGTTGTTGGCCTGAACGCTGTTCAGGTAACGAGCGCTCTCGGCGAAATCGCTGGTGAGCATGACCGTATAGGCGTTCTCGCGCGCGGCATCGTTGAGCCAGCCTTCGCGCAACCGCACATATTGCGAGATGAAGTAGCGGTTGACCGCATCCTCATAGGTGCGCGGCTGCGGCCCCTTGAGCGCGGTCACGACCTGCGTCTCGCCCGAGCTCTTGTCGACCCTGATGACATAGGGCTCGACGGTCTTCAGCGGGCTAAGCATCGCGACTGCCGCAACTGACGCCACAGCGAGCGTGCACGCAGCCGCCGCAACGCCCCAGGCGAGCCGCTTGGACTGGATCGCCGCACGCATACGGTCATATTCCCACGTCCTCGATGTCTCGTAGTATTTCTCTTTATCTTCGGCCTTCACCGCGCCCATGGCGTCGATCCCTTCAGCAGGAGGAGTAGGTCGGCGCGACGTCCTGCGCGGACGTGCGTGGCGCCGATCGCGGGATATTCATGGCCCCAGGTCCGATTGGGGCGGCAGGCGTACCTCCGGCACCGGGCGTAGGGGTCGGTGCGGGAAGAGGCGCCGGTGCTAGCTCGCGTGATGGCGGCGCCACCATCGACTGCCCTGCGCCCTGCTGTGACGCCGGCAGTGGCACCGGCAAGCTCGGCAGGATCGACCCGTAGAGGTTGGCGGGACGCCGGTGTTTGCCGTCGCACACCGAGACAGGTCTGATATGAGTCCCGGTGCAGCCGCCAAGCACAAGCGTGCCGATCGCCACGATGGTCAGCCTTTTCATGACGTCTCCGTTCGTAAGGTCCCGCGCCCGGCGGTTCCGTGGTTCATGGTCTTGGACGCGCCAGCGGTCCTCAAGTGGACCGAGAGGCCGAGCCGCCCGTGGCGCCCCCTCCTGGCGGGGGACGGTTCGCCTGCGTCGCGCGCCGGAACATCAGCCGGTTGGTCAGCATGTTCGCCCCGGTCTGCAGGAAGCCATGGCCGCCAGAGGACGCACCCCCCGAGATACCCGCGGCGATGGCCGGCGATTGAAAGAAGAAGATCGTGCCGACGATGTAGATCGCCGCGCAGGCGATCGTCGCTACGAGCATTACGGCAGCTTTCAGAACGATGTAGCCGTTCTGCGCCATGACGAAGGAGGAGCCGTCTTCGGGGATCGATCCCATGATGCCGTCCATGGCGGCTTCCTGGAGGCCGGTGATGAACTTGGTCATGATCGCCATGACGACCATCAGCAGGATGAAATTGACGGTCTGCTTTAGCCAGCCGTCGAATAGCCAGCGGGAGGAGTTGAAAAGCAGACATGCCAGCGCAAGCGGCGCGAGCGCGACGCAGATCGCAACCGACAGTTTGGCAAAAATGACGATGCAAAAGCCGATCGACGCCGACATAAACGCGAAGATGTAGAGGACGGCAACGCACAGATAGGTGATCAGGGTGGCGCTGAGCTGGATCACGGGTGTGCGAAAGTCTGTGATGCCCTTTTGCTCTTGCGATTGAACTTTCAGGTTCGCATTGACCAACTTTTCCGAGAGCTTGCCGGTATCGGCGACATAGGTATCGAAGGTGGTTCCCGGGTTGGTGACGGGCGTGCCCGATCCAGTCGCGATGATTTCGCTCGGCAAGTTGGTGACCACGTTCACCACAAACGCCGAATAGCCAACCGCACTGGCAGCCGCGAGGGCGAACCCGACCTTGCCGGCTTGGAATACAAGCTCGCGAAGTGGAGCCTGGATAGCCCCTCGTAGCACGGCAAAGCCGAGCAACAGGAAGTAGATGATCGCCGCCAGGGCCAAAGGCGCTGCAACGAAACTGACGAGCCCCGCCCCGAAGCTCGCAACCGAGGTCGCTATGGCGGTCTCCACATACGAATACATCGTCGTGAACAGCGTCATGATGTTGGGTGGGCCGGCAGCCATTGAGTGAGGTTCCGATCTTCGGCGATCAAAGCGCAGCGATTAAATCTACTTCTTGCGGATCGTGTTCTGTTTGAAGAAGTCCGCCTCTTCGTTGCCGGCCTTGGTCTGAGCGACCGAGATGGTCGCGTCTCCGGTCGTCGCGCACATCTTGGCCTTCTGATCTGCAGGGAGATGGCTGTACTCCCCCGCATCGCACTTCGCCTGCCACTGCGAGAGGAGTTGAGGACCGGCGATCAGCTCCTTGGCGGTAGGCACCACGACGTTCTGTTGGCATCCGCAGACGACGAGCAACGAGCAGAGGGATAGTATCTTGCGCATGATCACTTCCTGATCGTGTTGGCACTGAAGAATGCTGCTTCATCGCGACCGGCCGCCACTTGCGCTGCGCTGATCTGCATGTTCGCCTGACCGGCCTGCGCCATCTGGATCGCCTGCATCTTGAGCAGATCGTTTTGCAGCTGTGCCTGTTCGACCGAGATTCGGGCTTGGAGGTCCATCACGTCCTTGGGATCTTTGGCATACGACAGTTGCTCGCGGAGCTGGTCGAGGCCTTGCATCCGGGTCTGGGCGATGCTGAGCGTATTCTCGCCCAGCGCGGCCGTGGCGGCCGATGAGCTGGTCGCATCCTTGAGCGCCTGGTTGTAGGCTAGGTCTGCGTCGGAGGACGACGTTGCCGGCAGCGCGTAACGAGACTGGATGCTTGATGCGAGCGAACCGAGCGAACCAATCTTCGACAGGTCGCCACTGAGCAACGTCGAGGCGTCGATTGTTGTGTTGGGCAGGATGTTGCGCACCTGCGCGTTGAGCAATTGCGGGGCGAGCGCGTTGACGTTGGTCAGCTTCTGAAGCGAGCTGAGCGTTGTCGTCGCCGTCTGGATCTGCTGCTCGCCCTGCTGGATCATTTTGATCGTGTTCTGGACCTGGGCGAGCGCTTGCACATAGGTAGAGGTGTCGAACACAGGGATGCCCTGTGCAGCGGCCGGCGACGTAAACGCGACGATCGCGACCGGCGCGGCTGCAACCAAGATGATGCGCTTGAGCGACATGTCAGCTTCTCCTTTGGTTGGCATAGAAATGCGGCAGCCACGCCGCAGGATCGTTGCCCGCCAGGGCAATGGCCTCCTCCATGGCGACGAGGGTTTCCTCGCGGCCAGAAAGCACTTTCAGCTCATTGGGCATCCCGCCGAGATCGAGCTTCGCAACGATCGAGGTATGCCCTTGCTTGACCAGAAAGGTCCGGCTCTCCGGCGTCAGGTCTTCACGGATCAGCCGATACTCCGCATCCGTCAGGCCGAGCCCGTCGCAATAATCCGATCGCTTGGCGTCCGAGTTTGGAAGCAGGATCTTGGTTGTGGTCTGCTCGATGATCGAGTGCGCGATCGGCGAGCGCAGCGCATCGGCCGGGGACTGCGTGCCAAATACCATGAAGGCGTTGCGCTTACGGAAGGTCTTGAGACCGTCCTGCGCGAACGCCCGAAAGGCCTCGTCCTGAAGCGCCTTCCAGAACTCGTCGACGTCGACCACGACACGCTGCCCGTCCAGCAACTCGTCAACACGGTGGAAGAGGTACAACATCGTGGGAGTGCGGATCTCAGGGTTCTCCAGGAAGTCCGTCATGTCGAAGCCGATGAACCGCGCCGACATCGACACTTCGTCCTGGGGACCGTCAAAGGCCCAGCCGAGCGGGCCGCCAAGACACCAGCGCTCCAGCCGGGCGCCGATGCCCTCGGCATCGGCGTAGCCGAGCATCTCGCGCAGGGCGCTGAAGGAGCGCGACGGCGCTGGCAGCCGCATCACCGCCTCGATACCCTCGTCGATCAGTCGCTCTTCCGCGACGCTGAGCGGCCGGTTGTCCCGGCGTACCAGGACACGAATGAACTGCCGCAGAAACGCGATGTCGTGCGGAGACGGGGTGAGACCCTTCAACGGCGCGAAGCCGGTGGGCTCGCCGTCGCGCAGCGCCAGATAGGTGCCGCCACAGGCGCGCACGAAGATCTCGGCACCGCGGTCCTTGTCGAAGAACACCTGTTTTGCGCCGGTCTTTTCGAGCTGCGCTTGCAGGAAGTTCTGCAGCACCGTTTTGCCGCCACCCGTTGGCCCGATGATTAGCGTGTGGCCGATGTCGGCCCGGTGGAAATTGAACCAGAAGGACGAGCCCGCGCGCGTCTTGAGCAGCGTTACCGCGTCGCCCCAGTGGTTTCCAGACTTGCGGCCTGCCGGGAAGGTGTAGAACGGGCTCAAGCCTGCGAAATTGCGCGTGTTGATGACCGCGGGGCGCGCGCGCATCCGAAAATTGCCGGGAAGCTGCGCCCAGAAGGCGGCCTCCAGCGCGACGTCCTCGCGCGCCATCACCATGCCTGTATCGGCCGCTGCCGATCGTGCGATCGACAAGCGTTCCAGCAGCCGCTTCGGGTTCTCGTCGATTACCGCGATCGAGAGGTGATGCTCGCCCATGGCGAAGCGGTTCGCCATCAGATCGTCGACGCCGTCGAGCAGCTCCTCCGCCTGGCTGACGCCGGCATCGTCCGAGGAGACCATTTGCTTGTATTTTTTGGTGAACCGCTCGCTCGCGACCGACTTCACCAACGGCGCGAAACTCTGGGTCAGCACGAACGGAAAGTCGAGGGTGAGCAGGCTGTTGAACTGACCGGTCCTGGTGCTAGCGACATACTCGCGCACGCCGAACATGCCGAGGTAATGCGACGTGTGCGGCAGACGGATCTCGGCCGCCTCGCGACCGAACACCACCCGTGACGCATACAGGGCTTGACCCAGCCTGCCATCGAGCAGCGGCATGCGGATGCGGTCGCCGGTCAGGATGAAGTGCAGCACCTCCATCGGTCGCGAAAACAGGATGCCGTTGTGCTCATACATCGAGAGCGGTTCCGGCGCGACATCAGCGAGCAGCGTTTCGAAGTCGCGGCACTTGTCCGCCATGATCGTGAGCGCGCGATCGTCGATCTCGGCGTTGGCCTTCCGCTTCGAGAAAAGCCGCGTCACTTGGTCGCCGGCCATGCTCGACGGCCGGACGATGATCGTAACGTAGAACTCGTTGTGGTAGAGGACCTTCTCCTTCAGCGTGGCGGCGTATTTCTCCTGCAAGGTTCGCGCGAAGTCGGAGTGGAAGTCGCCGCCGAGAACGGGGTCTGTGGCTGTCCGCACGAGATGGGTCCACAGCGCAACGCGATCGTCACCGATCGAGCGCCACGCGATGTTGAGCTTGTTATGCCAGGTGTTGAGGTCGCCGATGTCGCTGGTCTCGAACGGCCGCCCATCGACGCGGTACATGCGCATAAGCGAGCCGTCCCCGAGCGCAACCAGCGTGTCGTCGACGTGCCGCGTGTAGGGAATGAACTTGATGTCATCCGTCTCGCGCACCGCGATTTTCTTATGCCTCAGCTTGGAATCAGTCATTGCCGAAATGCTTTCGCTTCACGCCTTTGGCGAGGCGAACCGGAGAGTAGCTCCCGCCACCCCAGAACTTGCGGTTCTTGGATAGAAAGCCGGTCTGGAACCACAGGCCCCACAGCCGGAAAGCATTGAAGTCGTAGTGACAGATCATGCGCGCCGGGAAGTAGAGCGCGCCGAACAAGGCGAGGGGGTAGAACGGATTGTGGAAAATCCCCCAGATCACCATGCAAACCATGATAATCGGCAGGATCGCCTCGAGCGGCAATCCCATGAACACCGATGGCCTGGTCAGGGCGAGGAACACCTTATCCTCGGCGAGCTTCTCCGCGTCAGCCACCCGAGCTGCTCATCCAGCCGACGATCGTAGTGGCCGAGAAGATGATGCCAATACCGATCAGCACCGAGACCGCTTTTCCCCAGTCCATCCGACCGGTCAGCTTGGCATAGCCGACCGCCATGACGGCGATGACGCCGACCACGGATGCGACCGTGGTCATCCACGTCTTGATAGTGTTGAGGCCGCCTTCGATCGCGGTCCCATCGGCAAAGGCAGGCTGAGCGATTGAAATGAGGGCGAGCGCACCGACAAAGCCGATGACCTGCCGGGCGCGGGCGTCGGACATCATCCGGCCCATGCCTTGAGTGAACTTCATACGGGTCTCCATGGCTTGAGGTTACCTCTCGAAATCGTGGGTGGGGCGGATCGGCTCGACCTGGCGAACAGGCGCCGGGTCGCGGACCGAAACATCCAGGCCGCGCCGCAGCACGTCCGAGATCATGTGGCGGCTCTCGATGCTTGCGGACGCCATCCGGTCCGTGTCCCCAGCGAACGCCGCACCGAGATGCTGATCCATCGCCGCCTGCGCCTGCAGCGCATTGGCGAGGCGCGGTTCGGCGGCAATCCGCTCCGCCCCGCCATGCAGGAACAGTTCGGCCAGTTCGTTATCTTCGTGACGTCGCTCAGGCGCGGCCTGATGAAGGCGCTCCTCCCGGACGATCTGGGGTTCCTGTTCGGGCTGTCGCTCGGGCGCAGCCGTCGCTTCGCCGGCCAAGCGGTCTTCGGGCCCGGCGGCGAGCGCGCCGCCGAGCGGCACGTTCGCACCGGCTTCTCGGGCGACTTCGTGCCGGTTGAGCCCGGAGCGGACGATGTAGATCGCATCGGCGACCTCGCCGTCCCACGCGCCGTCGCGCGCCATTTGGCGCAGATCGTCGGGTTCATAACCGGACCTTGAGAAGGCGCTGACCAGCGTCGGGCTTTCCAAGGCCCGCTCCAGCGCCCCGTTCAGCGCATCCCTGTTCAGATCGATACGTTCGGCTTGAACCTCCCTCCGCAAGGGCTCCATGTCCTCGCTGACCGCCGCGTAGAGCGCCTTGCGATCCTGCGTGTGGACGCTCACCGTCAACAGGAGGCGCTTGTCTGCGTCGGACAATTCGGTGCTGCTTCCGCTTGGCAACGGCTGAGGCGCGCCGTTCCTTTCCGCGTCGGCCGACGGCGCGAGGACTGTCGCCTCCGTCGCCCCGACAGCCGCCGTCGGAGCGACGGGTTCGACAGTCGGCGCCGGCTTCTCCGCCACCTCACGGTCGCGTCGTGCAGAATAGGTGCGACGCAGCTCTTCCATTCGCGCCTGTTCGTCGAAGCTCGGCTCATAGCCTTGCACGGTCAGGCCTTCGCGCGACGCCGCCGTCCACACGGCCTGACGAAACTCAGGCGAACCTTCGACGTCGATCCCCGCCCAGCCATTGTGCTTGGCGATCGTGACCAGGGCCGAGACGGTGTCGGGATCCTCGTTTCGGGCAATGATGCGATCGCCGGCAATCTCGATCGACGGATTCTCACGATCTGTCGGCAGGAACATGCCGACGCGGCGCTCGCTGCCGTCGGACGGCTCGATGATCCGGACCTGATACCGTGTCGCCAGCTCAGGCGGGATCTGGAACGCAGCTTGTTCGGCTTGCGTCTGCGCGTCCAGGCCGCCCCGCGCAACGCTGTTATCCGCGCTCATTTGAAGACCTGAACCGCGCTGGAATCGATCTGCCCCACCACCCAGCTAGCTTCGTCGATCCCTTGCTTTGCCGAGGCGGGCGTGGCGGTCGGCGCCGACGCCGACGCCAAGCCCGGGATGGGCGGGGGTGTCTGGATCGTCCCCATGCTGCTCGCCGCCGACCAGACCCGACCGACATAGCCGTTGCGGAAACCGCGCGTCAGCGTGCCGGTGTTGTAGAGCGAATAGGTCGCGGAAATCGCGTCCAGCCCCGTATAATGCTGGCTCGCGAGGCCATATCCCGCCCGCAGCATTGAGGATGCGAGCCGCAAGTTCGTACAAGGGTCGAAGGCCTGCTCGACGGTGACACCCAATCGCGCGAAATTGGCCGAGTTTATCTGCGCCAGCCCGACATCGACGGTATAGCCGGCCGCCATGTACCGCCGCACCAGCGCGGCACCGTCGGCGACAGACGCGGCGCGGACACGCGGCCCCTTGTTGATATTAATCGCCAGATCGTCGCCGCCGCTTTCGGTCACGACGAGGGGAGCAACCGCCTCGGTCGCGATCTCAGGCGCGCATTGCTGCGCAAGCATGGTGATCGCGGTGACGGTGTGGATCATCGCTGCGTCACCGTCTGGTAGAGGGTGTCGAGCGCGTACCGCGAGGTTCCGCCATCGGCCTGCGTCACGCTCAGGTCGTAGCCGTGCTTGGCCTTTTTCATTTTGACGCCGATCCCGGTGCAGGTCGGGAACGAGCTGCCGATAGCGAGGGCGTTCCAAAGTTTCGTGATCGGCGGGACGCACTCGACATATTTCGTCGGCGAACCGGGTGTCGCAAGGCAGAGGACCACCTGACACCCCCAGTCCGACGCGTAGGCGGGTTGTGGGGCCGCGACCGCCACGACGCCGGCCACGCAAAGCGCGATGGCGCCAGTAGTGCCGCCGAGCTTGGTCGTCAGGTATCGGATCATGAGCCACCTCCATGAACTGCGCGCCACTCTTCGGTTGCGAACACGTCCCACTGCGCTGGTGCATTGGCGGCAAGGGCGAGGGCCGAGGCCGGCGCGGTCGGTGCGGGGGCCGCCTCAACTCCGGCGGGCGTCGGCGGGGACGGCGCGTCGCCTTGTGCGACGGTGATGATCCAGTCCTCGTCGCCTTCGATCGGTCGGGTCCGGTCGATGACCTGTCCGGGTCGCGCGAACGCCACATGCCAGTGGTTCGCGTGACCGCGATCGCCCGGCCCGAGCAACTCGATGATACGGATACCGCTCTGTGCCATGAGGGCCCGGATCTTCTGGCGGTCGATCGCGTGGACGCCGCCTGCGGGAACGAAATCGACCGCCTGGCCGAACTTGTGCCAGCTATACCGCGCGCCGTAGCTGGCGTTCATCGGGCGGATCGTATCGGTGATCCGCGAGCCAAAGGCGCGACGGACCAGGGCTGCGACGTTCGACACCGAGGGCGCGCTCACGGAGCCAAAAGAAGACCGGTCGTCGTCAATATGAGAGAGCGCGCACGCATCAAAAACCGTTGCCGGCGTGATACCGTAAGTCGCGAAATCACGCCCGCGGATCGCCAGCGGCCCCGCCTCGAAGTCCGCGCCCAACGCGATCAGATCATGCAGCGTCGCCTCTGCGTCAGCTGCGTTGCCCGGCTGCCTGGCGAGAACCGCGCCCGAACGCACGGAGACCGCGAGGGACGCGGGAGATGGCGTTCCGGCCCCGGCTAGCCCGGCGGCACAGAGTTGAATTGCCTTGGCTACGATACTCGCCGGAAGCACATCAATGCACCGTTATTGGATTAGACCCGAGCAGTTGTCGGTGACTTAAAGACATCCGCATCAAAAGGTTAGGCCTGAAGATACCGGCAAACAACGACATGTTTGGAACGAACCAGGCACGATTATGGAGCGATACAGCATAATCTATTGCGACTGGAGGCGCGCTGGTGCTATCTGATCATAGGTTACGCGACTCAAACGGCTTTCGAAAACTGTCAGTATGGCCAAGGCCTAGCTGACTTGTTTGCAGAGTGATTTGGCGGTGACGGAGAAGACGGTGGATATACGGGCGGTGAGCTCTTGAGGCTGCAAGCTTTTTTGGGCGGGTTGGCGCTCTTGATTGCCATGGCCTTTTGGTATCGGCCAACCGACGACAAGCGGGCTGTGAAGCGAGGTGAGGTTTGGACCTGCAGCGCCGCCGCGACGCACGACTTCTGCGATGCCGTCACCGGCCTATCGAAGGCGGTCCGCAATCCCTTCTTACGGGTGGACCGAACCAGCATTCTGCCGCCCCGCGACACGCCAGGGGCCGTCGATCCCTCTATCACTCAGGCGAACATCGGCACGACGATCTGCCGACCCGGCTATGCCCGATCGGCCCGGCCCGCCTTCGCGGTTACCGCGCCCGTCAAACGGCGCTTAATGGACACGCAGCATACGGGCGAGTCCTTTGCCGATTACGAACTCGACCACCTGATCCCGATCTCGCTTGGCGGCGCGCCGCTCGACCTACGCGATCTTTGGCTCCAGCCCCGGCGCGGTCAGGCGAACGCGGCCGATAAAAATGCCTTGGCCTATGTCTTGTGGCGACTGGTTTGCGAGCGCCGCGTGCCACTTCGGACGGCGCAGCAGGCTATCCGGCACGACTGGACAAAGGCCTACGACACCTACGCAACGCCCGAGAACATGGCGCGCTACCACTTTCGGCATCGCCAAGAGGAGCGTGACTAGCCTCGCACCGGTAGCCGGATCCGACCCCAACACCGACGAAGGAGGATATCATGCCACAGAATATTGCCGAGTTTCGGATTATCGGTCGCATCGGCAAAATCACGGCGCGCGAGAAGGTCACCTATGTGAGCGTCGCCGCCAATTATAACCGGCGCGATGGCGACGACTGGAAGACCGATACGCTATGGAACAGCGTCGTGTGCTTTTCCAATGTCGGCCCCCAAGTCGAGGCGGCCGGGAAGGGCGATCTGGTGCATGTCACCGGCCGGGTCCGCGAGAGCAACCACGGCGAGGGCAACGAAGTTTCCTACCGCACCGAACTGGTTGCCGACACCTTCTCGATCCTGACCAAGGCTGAAGGCGAGCATAGCTGATGGGGGGCGGGAGCGGCTTGGCCGCACAACTCTACCTTACGCTGCGCTGCGACCGAGCCTGCCTGGCGGTCTCAACGCGGTCGGGTGACGATCCTCGCTCGGGTCGACACCTGGACGAAGGAGATCGTCGCGCTGCGCGCGGCCAATCGTCTCCTGCCGACCATCCAGAGTGGAGGATGCCGCCTGGCCTTCGGTGATATTTTCCGGAGGCCAAAAGTGACCGAAACCTATCAGCTTCACAGGACGTGGCCGATGGCGAGACTACCGCTCGATGCCGAAATTCGAGCAAGGAACATTGTCGAACAGCTCGGCGGGGTATGGCGTGGCACCCGCGGCGAATGCCGCTGCCCAGCCCATGATGATGGCTCACCCAGCCTGTCCGTCCGGCTCGGCGATTCGGCCATCCTGTTCCACTGCTTTGCCGGCTGTACAGTGCCCGAGGTGCTCAAGGCGCTTCAGCGCCGGAAGCTCCATGACCGTTCTGCAGTGGCAATGCCGGCGGGAAAACCAAAGCGCGACATGGGCGCGCTCGCCATGCGTCTCTGGAACGCCAGCGCGCCGATCGCGGGCACGCTCGCTGAAGACTACCTCGTCGCCCGCGGCCTCTCCGCGCCCTATCCCAAGGCTCTACGCTTCAACCCGGCGACCATATTCGGCTCCGGCGCCGACAGACGCGTCATGCCCGCGATGATTGCCGCGGTCGAAAACGACCTCGGTCTCGTCGCGGTTCAACGTACCTTCCTCGCTTCCGATGATGTGCTGCGAAAGCCCATCCCCAAGCCGAAGGTTGCGCTTGGGCTGCTCGGCACAGCTGCGATCCGGCTTGCGCCCGCGACCGACGAACTGGGCCTTGCCGAAGGGATCGAGGACGCTCTGTCAGCAACGCAGTGGTTCGGAACGCCGACATGGGCGCTGGGCGGTGTCGAACGGCTCGCCTTCGTCGCGATCCCGGAGAAGGTGCGGCGTGTGATCGTCTATGGCGATCGAGGCCGCGCGGCCGAACGCCTGCTCGAAAAAGCGCGCGATCACCTGACGGCGAACGGGCGCGAGCTCATCAGTCGCGTGCCCGAGGATCATGACGACTGGAACGACGCCTGGCGAGCGCACTGGGGAAGTGCATGAAAGCGCAGCAGCGGCAGCTGAATTGCGCGGATCATGGCCGCGTCAGCCGAGCCCCATCAACTGGGAAGGGTAGGGGGCAACGAGCCCCTTCAGATCGTCCCATGGTGCCGATAGCCAGCGATCATAGTCGTCGTCGTGCAAAACCACCGGCATCGCCTTTGGATAGATCGGCGCGACGATCGCATTCGGCTCGGTGGTCAAAAACCCGTAGGCGTTTCCGCGCTCGGTCGGTCGCCAAATCCCGGCAAAGGCAAAAATCGGGCGGCTTGGCACGTGGAACCAGTGCAGCGGCTTCTTCCTGTCCTCACCGGGCGCGATTCCGAACTCTGAAAATGCCGTCACCGGCACCAGGCAGCGGCGTGCCGGCGTTGTCAGCATCGACCGCCAGAAGCTGGAGCTGAGATTGCGCACGTTGGTCACGTACTTGGTGAGCTTTACGCTTGCGTCGCGCTTGCTCGGCACCTGGGTCGTTACACCCCACTCCATCCGCTCGATCTTCCGGTCGGCACCGTCCTGGATGACCACTTGGCCGTAGAACGGTGTCTTCTTGCCCGTCGGAAAGATGTCGGGAGCCGGGTAAGTCTCGTCCGGCTCGTAAGGCGGCCGGATGCCGAACGTCGCGGCGATCTCTGCCTGCGTCGCCGTCAGCCTGTATCGATTGCACATCCGGACACCCTATGGTGGTGCCGGCGAGCTTGCCCGCCGGCACTCTGGTTTTAAAGCTTGTCCTTCAGGCCCTTGGCGGGCGTGAACGAGACCTTCTTGGACGCCGCGATCGTCATCGCCTGGCCGGTCGACGGATTGCGACCCTGGCGCTCGGGACGATCCTTGACCGAGAACTTGCCGAAGCCGGCGATCGAGACCTCTTCGCCCTTCGCGGCTGCGCCTGCTATGTGTTCGAACACGGCGGCAATCGCGGCCTTGGCTTCTGCCTCGCTCGTGCTCGTCGTACCAGCGACGGCCTTGACCAGTTCACCCATATTCATGCTCATGTACTTCCCTTGTGAATCTCACGCGACCTTAGCTATGACGAGCAACGTTTCAACGACGCTGCGCAACGCGGCCGACATCGCGGTCTTTCGCTCGACTGTTCGAACGTTGGCAAATCATCACGTCGTCGAGGGTATCGGACTGCGTACGGACAGGAGCGTCCGCCCAACGGGTGCCTCGGCAGATGCGAAGCCTTGGCGTGGCCACCTACCGTGCACCCCGCTCCCGGGTGACGCGCGGATCCTCATACAGGTCGCGGATCGCGCGCAGGCGAAAGACGTTCCACCAGCGCTGCCATCGATGCTCGGCCGCATCGTGGATCATATGGCAGCGCTGGCAGAGCGCCGCGAGATTGCCGGGCATGCTGTTGCCCGGATCGTGGTCGAGATGCGCGCAGGCGAGCACGACATAGGTCGTTCGCACCGACTTGAGGATGAAGTCGCCCTTAAGCGTGATCCGCTTGCCACCCGCTGAGCGCCAGCACGCAGCCTCTGCGTCCCACCAACGACCGTCGCCAAGATGGGCTACCCGTCGCATGTGCGGTCTCGAGCAATGCTCGCAACGCGCGCCGGCTCGGTCGAACCGGATCACGTCGGATAGCTGCCGCCAATCGATCGGGTAAAGCCAGCGGTTTTCGGGGCGGATCGGCATCTCGATTCTATGAGTCAGCCGGTGGCAGAACGAAAGAGAAATCTTCCTGCTTTGTTTGCCTTACGTTGCGCAGCCGTTCCGTCCCGCAGTCATCCGTGGAATCCCGATTTGGTCGAACCGCTTGCCGGAATCGCCTTGACGGAGCGCTGCCATAGGCGGAACATAGGGGGAACAATTCGAGTTTCAGCTTATCATGTTTGCCGCGTCCACTAACCTCCAGCACAGTCTCGCGCAGCTGCGAACGATTGCGGTTCCCGTCGCCGACTACCGGGTGTTGCCGTTCGAAATCCAGGGAATCGATAGCCGCCTGAGTGGCGGGGGCCTGCGCACGGGGGCGCTCCACGAGGCCGCAGCGCACAGCTGCTCGGTCGTCGACGACGCAGCCACTACGCTGTTCCTCGCCGGCATTGCGGCACGGGAGTCGGCCCGGACCGGCGGGCCGGTATTGTGGGCGAGTTGCCGTAACGATCTTTACGCCCCCGGCCTCGAGCAGGCGGGCCTTCTTTCCGCAAACGTGATCTATGCGCAGCCGCTCGATGACTCAGCGCTGCTGGCCGTCATCGAAGACGCGGTGCGCGATGGCACACCGTCTGCGGTTATTGCAGAAGCACGGCAGGTTTCGATGGTGGCGACGCGCCGGCTTCAGCTGGTCGCGGCCGACGCAGACATCCCTGTGCTCCTCCTTCGGCGACGACGCGGGCGCGAGCACGATCCGCTCGGCGAGCCGTCGGCCGCGTGGACCCGCTGGCGGATTGCCAGCGCGCCGTCCCAACGCCTGAACGTCGCCGGGGTAGGGCGGCCGCGTTGGTCGGTCGAGCTTGCCCGCCAGCGCAGTGGCACGTCGTTTTCTATGATCGTGGAGGGGTGCGATGAGACGGGTTGTCTCGCTGTTCCTGCCGCACTTGGCCATCGAACGGCTGAGACGGCTGGACCGGCACGCTATGCCGCGGCCTAGGCCCGTCGCGCTCCAGCTTCCTGTCGACGACAATCCCGGCGCCTGTTCCGTCCCGCGTGGTGGCGGTTGGCGACCCGGTGCGCGCTGGGCCCGTACGGACGCGCCGGAGAGCACCGACGTCGAAAGTCAGATCGCAGCGCTCCCGGCACATGCGAAACCGCCGATGCGCGAACTCGGCCGGCGCTCGGAAGCGGCGGTCCACCCGTACCGCGGCGATGCGCCAGCACACCAAGCCATGTCGGTAGAAGCAACGGTTGCCGCCTTCCATGCGTCGCCGCTCGCGTTGATCGGTAAGGTCGGTCGGCGGGAAGAGGTCGTGGCAGCCTGCGCTTCGGCTGCAAGCCTAGGGATCGTCGTCGGCATGGCCGCAACGCATGCCCGCGCCTTGGTGTCGGACCTGGATTTCCGACCGGCTGAGCCGGAAGCAGATGCGGCGTTGCTCGACCATCTGGCGCTGCGCGCCGTGCGTCGTTGGACACCGATCGCCGCGGCAACACCACCCGACGGGCTGTGGCTCGATCTGACCGGCTGCGAGCATCTTCATGGCGGCGAGGAGCGCTTCTGCCAGCGGCTGCGCGCTTTCTGTCAGCGCGCCGGCTTCACGGCCCGTGTTGCGGTTGCGGATACGCCAGGCGCTGCGCATGCAGTCGCTCGCTTTGGGCGCGCCGCTCTCACGATTGTGCCGTCGGGGCGTACCGTCGAAGCGCTTGGACCTTTGCCGATCGCAGCACTGCGTTTGAACAGCGTAGCGCTGACCGCTGGCCGGAAGTTCGGGTTCGAGACGGTCGCGGATCTCCTGCCCGTTGCCCGGGGGCCGCTAGCGCGCCGTCTCGGCCTAGCCGCGATCACACGGCTCGATCAGGCTCTGGGCGGCGTTGCCGAGCCGATCACGCCGCGCGAGGATGCAGAGGTGCCGGTCGTCGAACGGCGCCTGCTGGAACCCATCTGCACCGCGGAGGCGATCGAGCGCGTCATGGGAGACCTGCTCGCCGATCTCGCCGAGGTGCTGCAGGCAAGGGGGCTCGGCGCTCGCGTCTTGCGGCTGGTAGGGCTGCGGATCGATGGAGGCGAGCAAGTGGTCGCTGTCGGCACGTCCCGTCCGACGCGGGAAGTGTCGCATCTCCTACGCCTTCTGAAGCTTCGCATCGACCGGATCGATCCCGGGCTCGGCATTGAGCAGTTCACGCTGGTCGCACCTCACACAGAACCGCTTGATGCCATCGACCTGGGAGCCGTGCTCGCAGACGAGACATTGGTGCGCGATCCTGCCCGCTTGGTTGACGTCGTCGCTGGCAGGATTGGCGCGCGCGCGGTGTACCGCCTCGCGCCCGTCGAAAGCCATGTGCCCGAGCGCGCAGTGATTCGCTCGGACCCTGTCGACGCACCCGGCGGCTGGCCAGAATGGGTTCGCCCCGTTCGGTTGTTCGCAAGGCCAGAGCCGCTGGCGCGCGTGATAGCTCTGCTGCCGGATCAGCCGCCCCGGCGGTTCGAATGGCGCGGCACGACCTACATGATCGTCGCCGGCGACGGC
Organism: Sphingomonas aurantiaca; assembly: GCF_003050705.1. Classification (GTDB taxonomy): domain Bacteria; phylum Pseudomonadota; class Alphaproteobacteria; order Sphingomonadales; family Sphingomonadaceae; genus Sphingomonas; species Sphingomonas aurantiaca. The sequence continues at coordinate 172,225 of NZ_QAOG01000007.1, forward strand.
CCCGAGCGCATCCACGGCGAATGGTGGCGCCGCGACGCCGAGGTCTGGGCGGTGCGCGATTACTACCGTGTCGAGGATGACAAGGGCGGCCGCTACTGGGTGTTCCGACGCGGTGATGGCTTCGAGAGCGAAACCGGCGATCTCAGCTGGTGGATGCACGGCGTGTTCGCATGACCGATTATGTCGAACTGCAGGTGCTCACGCATTTCTCACTGCTGCGCGGCGCGTCGAGCCCGGACGAGCTGTTCGCGGCCGCCAATCTGCTTGGCCTGGATGCCCTGGGGCTATCGGACATCGGTTCCGTCGCCGGGGTCGTGCGGGGCTGGGAGGCGCAGAAGGCGACTGGCGTGCGGATGATCGCCGGTGCCCGCGTCGATCTCGCCTGTGGGCGCCGGCTGCTGCTCTATCCGACCGATCGGCCCGCTTGGTCCAGGCTTACCCGGCTGCTGACGGTCGGCAAGAAGCGAGCGGGCAAGGGCAAGGGCAAGTGCGAGCTGCACTGGCACGATCTCGTGGCCTGGTCCGAAGGAACGGTCGCTATTCTGCTCGCCGAGGACGCCAGCGACCATAATGCGGTCGCGCTCGCCGAGCTGAAAACGGTGTATGGCAAGCGCGGCTATATGGCGCTGTACCAGCGGCGCCGGCCGAACGACGCGGTCCGTATCCATGCACTGGCCCGCCAAGCCGCAGCCGCAGGCGTACGCGCGGTCGCCACTGGCGACATTCTCTATCACGCGCCCGAGGCGCGGCTGATGCAGGACGTCGTCACTGCGGTGAGAGAGAAATGCACGGTCGACGAACTCGGCTATCGCCGAGAGGTGAACGCCGACCGCGCGCTCAAGTCGCCGGCCGAGATGGTTCGACGGTTCAAGGCGTACCCGGACGCACTGCGCGCCAGCGTCGATATTGCGCGCGCCTGTACCTTCGATCTCGGCGAGCTGGCGTACCAATACCCGCATGAGCGGCTGTTGGAGGGGCTGAGCGCACAGGAAGCGCTCGAGCGCTTGGCGCTGGAGGCCGCCGACCGGATGTTCGATGGGGCGGTGCCCCAGGCGTACACCGATCAGATCACCCACGAGCTGAAGCTCATCGCAGAGCTTGCATACGCCCCTTATTTTCTGACCGTCTACGCGATCGTGCGTGAAGCACGGCGCCGCGGAATCCTGTGCCAGGGGCGGGGGTCTGCCGCGAACTCGTGCGTATGTTTCGTGCTCGCGATCACCTCGATCGACCCGATCAAGCACGAACTGCTGTTCGAGCGGTTCGTCTCGGGCGAGCGCCGTGAGCCGCCCGATATCGATGTCGATTTCGAGCATGAGCGGCGCGAAGAAATCATCCAGTGGATTTACGAAACCTACGGCCGCAACCACGCCGCGCTGACGGCTGTGGTGCAGCGCTACCGCGCGCGCGGCGCCGTGCGCGACGTCGGCAAGGCGCTGGGGTTGCCCGAGGACCTGACGTCGTCGTTGGCGGGTCTGGTCTGGGGTTGGTCGGCCGAGGGCGTCGGCGAGAAGCAGGTCGATGAACTGAACCTAGATATGGGCGATCGTCGGTTGCGGCTTACGCTCGAACTCGCCCGCAAGCTGATCGGCGTGCCACGCCATATGTCGCAGCACCCTGGCGGGTTCGTGCTCACCCACGACCGGCTCGACGACCTCGTGCCGATCGAGCCTGCCGCAATGGTCGACCGGCAGATCATCGAGTGGGACAAGGATGATATCGACTCCCTGAAGTTCATGAAGGTCGATGTGCTCGGCCTCGGCATGCTTGGCTGCATGAACCGCGCCTTCAACATGCTGGAGCAGGACAAGGGCATCCGCATCGGTCTGGGCGACCTCCAGGATGACGATCCGGCGGTGTACGCCATGATCCAGAATGCCGACACGCTCGGCACCTTCCAGATCGAAAGCCGTGCGCAGATGTCGATGCTGCCGCGGATGAAGCCGCGCCGATTCTATGACCTCGTGATCCAGGTCGCGATCGTCCGACCCGGCCCAATCCAGGGCGACATGGTGCACCCGTATCTGCGCCGACGTGAGGGGTTGGAGAAGCCCGAATATCCCCGGCCCGAACTGCGCGCTGTGCTGGAAAAGACGCTCGGCGTGCCACTGTTCCAGGAGCAGGCGATGAAGGTCGCCATCGTGGGCGCCGGCTTCACGCCGGCCGAGGCGGATCAGCTGCGCCGCGCCATGGCGACCTTCAAGGTCACCGGCGGCGTGTCGCATTTCTCGGAAAAGCTCGTCGAGGGCATGGTCACGCGCGGGTATCCGCGCGACTTCGCCGAACGCACCTTCCGCCAGCTCGAGGGCTTCGGCTCCTACGGATTCCCGGAGAGCCACGCGGCGAGCTTCGCCAAGATTTCCTACGCCTCGAGCTGGATGAAGCATCACCATCCCGACGTCTTCTGCGCCTCGCTGATGAACGCGCAGCCGATGGGGTTCTACGCCCCCGCGCAGATCGTGCGCGACGCCCAGGCACACGATGTTCAGGTCCGGCCCCCGTGCATCAACGCGAGCCGCTGGGATTGCACGTTGGAGCCGACAGGCGGCCGCTATCTCGCGGTGCGGCTCGGGCTGCGCCAGGTGCGCGGACTGTCGAACGCCGACGGTGCCGCGATCGTTGGCGCGCGCAGCACGACATTGTTCGACTCCATCGAGGACGTGTGGCGTCGATCCGGCGTCCAGCGCGAGGCGATCGAGAAGCTCGCTGATGCCGATGCGTTTCACGCGTTCGGCGCCGACAGGCGGCAGGGCCTGTGGAAGGTAAGGGGCCTTGGCGAGGCGCCGCTGCCGCTGTTCGCGGCTGCGGATCGCTTGTGTGAGACGATCAGCGCCGAAGGGATCGAACCGTCCGTCGCTCTCCGTCCGTTGACGGACGGGCGCGAGGTGATCGAGGATTACCGCTCGCTTCAGCTGTCGCTGCGGGCGCATCCGCTGACGTTCGTCCGCGATGAGCTGGCCAGGCGTGGCGTGACCAAATGCGGGGAGCTCACGAATATCCGAGATGGCCGGCACGTCGAGGTCGCCGGCATCATCCTGGTCCGGCAAAAGCCCGGGTCCGCCAAGGGGGTGTTGTTCATCACGATCGAGGACGAGACCGGAATCGCCAACGGCATCCTGTGGCCGGACCGGTTCGAGCGGCAACGCCGCACGATCATGTCCGCGTCGATGATCGGCATGAAGGGCAGGGTGCAGAAAGAGGGCGAGGTGATCCACGTCATCTGCGACCGGATCATCGACCATGGGGACCTGCTGCACCGCGTTGGCGAGATGTCGTTCCCTCATCGGACCGGCCGCGGCGATGGGGCCAAGCATGCCGGATCGCCTGACCGGGGTGACGCGGGCTGGAAGCCGGAGCCGCGGAACTGCTACTGGCCGCCGCACGCCGAGGGCATGGATCCCGAGGACGCGGTGCGTTTCAAATCGCATGACTTTCGTTGAGCGATGGCAAAGCTCGCTCGCCACCAGCGCGTCGTCATTGCGCTATCGGTCCATATCCTGCGGAGCGGCGTCGCCCGCTGCTCGGACGCACGCGTGGACGGCGCGGAGGTTCGCTTGGCGCTTCGGTGCCTGCTGCCGCACTGCCTGGAGCGATGGCCGCTCGAGCTTTATTGGGATGCGGCGCGCCAGGAGAATGAGATCGGCAGGGCACAGGGGGTGACCGCTGCGTTCAACGGCATTGTCCGTCAGCTGCGCCGTGCGGGCCGATATGAGGAAGTGCTCGATCAGTGAGAAGGAGTGGCCGCCTGCATCGTCGGCTGAAACGCCTGGGGGTGGCGCCCGTTTGGATGCGACGGATCGATCCGGCTGGCGGTTCCTTCCGCCACGGCTTCAGCCTTCTACGTCGGCCGCAGTCAGCAGGATCGGGGGCTCCCCGCCGAGCCGCTTGACGAACTCGCGCTGTGCTATGCGGTGAATGTCGCTTTCGAACTCGATGAAGACCTCCAGGGCAGTTTCGGAATCGACAGTATCGCGATCAGGATCGAGAAGCTGTGTCAGAGCCTCGCTGGTGATGAGGAATTCAACGACCCCTAAGTTGGTGGTACCCGTGAAACCGACGCTCTCGCGTTCGGCAACCCAGTAATAGTCCCCCATCTCGAAACGGACGCTGGGATTGGCCATGCCGGCTTACTCCTCGGTTGTGCTGGAAGCCGGCAGGTGCTCCGCCAGTGCTGCGATACCCTCACCGGTAAATGTCGTGCTGGAGGCACCCTCGATCTGGACAGGATGCTCTACCGTCAGGACGGCCGCGGCTTGATGCTCGGGGTCCAATCCGCGCCAATCGCGAACTGCTCGCTCGAGGTTGGTGACTTCAGCGACGTCACTATCGCCGCGCGGGACGTTTTCGAGCGACGCGCTCATCCGCCAATTGATCTCGGGCGTCTTCGCGCTTTCACCCCAGGTCGCTTCTGTCATGATCGTCTACCTTCTCGCGTCTGGTTCTGGCGCAATTTCGATTGTAGCCCGACAGGGCGCGTCCGTGCCAGTCCGAAGCCCACAATCCTCGAGCTTCAAGGGCCGCGAGGGGCGACCGCGATGATATCGAGCTTTCGCAGGGCTCGTGCCATGCGTTTGGCATCGAGCAGCGCGATGCCTTGTGCTGGAAAGGCGCTGGCGAGCTGGCGCGCGGTCAATGGCGCCGACACCTGACCTAGAACGGCAAGCGCTGCTGCGTGCACCTCAGGGGGTGAAGCCTTCAGGGCGTCTAGGGCTTTAATTCCGACTCGTGAAGGTTGCTCGGTCTGATCGGTAGACCAACGACATACCCCCGCGCTGCGACAGCACGTAGCACGCCCAGCGGTACCGGTTACCTGAAGAGCAAGCCGCCACGGCCGACGCTCTGCGTGGGATTAACCGTTCTATCGATGCCACCCGAGCAGGCACTTGCATTCGCCCCTCTCGAACCCGGGCAACGCGGCTCGAACCGGCTATCTCGACCGGCAACGTAAGGTCGTGTATAACGTACCGTATTGGCCTGATGGGCGCTTATATGAGACGCTAGATGCGATCGACTGTCGCTGATACTCTGCCGCCGCGCGTGCGGCGGAGCTTGACGAAGCTAGGCGCCGATATTGCGCTGGCGCGCAAAAAGCGCAGCCTCACGGTGGTCATGATGGCCGAACGCATCGGCGTGGCCAAGAGCACATATCTCAAGCTGGAAAAAGGCGACCCGACCGTCGCGTTGGGTACATACGCCATGACCTTCTTCGTTCTCGGGTTTGGCGAGAGCCTTGGAGAGATCCTCGACGCCAGAAACGACGAGCAAGGTCTGGTGCTCGACGTGGAGCGCATGCCGCAGCGCGTTCGCCGACCCAAACCGCCGGTTTCGCTATGAGGCGGACCATCGGCATCCAGATTGGCGACGAGGCGCGCGTCGTCGGATTGCTGCACTACAATCAGCAGGGAAGCCGCGAGAGCGCGGGCTTCGAATATGATGCCGGCTGGCTGGCCGACCCCGACCGCTTCGCCCTCGAGCCCGCGCTGCCGCTCGTTGCCGGCCCGCAGTTTCACCGCAAGGCAGGCACTGGCTCTGTCTTCCATGCCGCCATCGCCGACACCGAGCCAGACGGATGGGGTAAGCGCGTCATTCAGCGAGACCATGCCAAGCGACGGCAGGACGCCCGCCGCCGCGGCGAGGAGGTCAACGCCCGCGCCTTGAATGGCCTCGATTATCTGTTGGCGGTCGACGACGTCAGCCGGGTCGGCGCGCTGCGTCTCGTCGACGAGCAAGGGATCGCGCAGCGCGCGACCGAGGATGGTCGCCGCACCACGCCACCCCTCATCGAGCTGGGTCATCTCTTGGCCGCCAGTCGCGCGGTCGAGACCAACACGGAAACCGCCGCCGATCTCGCCTATCTGCGCGGTCGCGGCACGTCGCTCGGCGGGCTACGCCCCAAATGCACCGTCATCGATGACGAGGGGCATCTTTCGATCGGCAAGTTTCCGAGCGTCGCCGACGAGCGTTCTGTCACGCGAGGGGAGGTGCTGGCGATGCGGCTTGCCCGCCGCGCCGGGATCGACGCCGCCGAAGCCCGGCTGGTCGAGAGCGATGGCGACGCAATCGCGCTGATCCGACGGTTCGATCGGCCCGCCGGGGGCGGGCGGTTGATGTACGTTTCGGCGGCGACGATGATTGGCGCGGAGCCTGGAGACGCACAGGAACACGCTTACACCGAGATCGTGGACGCGCTTCGTGTGAACGGAAGCAACCCCACTGCCGATATCGAGGAGCTATGGCGTCGGATCGCCTTTTCGATCCTGATCACCAACGTCGACGATCATCTTATGAACCACGGCTTCCTGCACGTCGACAGGGGACTGTGGCGGCTGGCGCCGGCGTTCGACATCAATCCGTTCCCGGAGCGGCTACGCGAGTTGAAAACGTGGGTCTCGGAAGAGGTCGGCCCTGAAGCTACGATCGACGCTTTGATGTCCGTGCTACCCTACTTTCGCCTGACACAATCGCGCGCGAAGGAAATGCTGTCGCAAATTGAGCAGGCCGTCGCGGGTTGGCAGGACGAGGGACGTGCGCTTGGCATGACCGGTGCCGACCTCGACAGCTTTGCTGATGCTTTCGAGCACGGTGAGCGCGCCGCGGTACAGGCGGTGCTGGCTTAATGAAACGCTAGACGTTCCAAACTATGAACAAGTGAAGGAGCTGACGATACTCCCGGTACATTCGTCGGCTGGCGGATCGGCCGACTATTGGCGCTTATTTGCGATGGCAATCTTAAGCTATGAAATTCTGCTCTTGCGACTAGTAGTCTTACTGAGATGGCTGGCTGCTGTCTGGGTAATTCTTTTCGAAAGCAGCCTGTCCGCTATTGGGAAGGCAGATGGCGTTAGCGGGCTTTCGCTGAAGCCATCTGCCTTTCTCAAAAACGATGGTATTTTGGGAATCGCCTAGGTGGGCGGTGAAAGCCAATTTCAGGCTACAGTCTTGACCGCCGTAGCGAACCGTCGCCGATAATCGGAAGGAGATAAGCCGACAATGCGATGGAATACCTTACGAAACGCGCTTGGATCGGTGTAGCCCACGTCCCAGCCGATTTGGTCGATAGCAAGCCTTGTATCACGCAGCTTTGTCTTGGCGTTCGATACTCGCAGGCGTTGCCAGTATTCGGTCGTGGTATAGCCGGTCGCTTTCTGAAAGCGTCGTAAAAGCGTCCGTTCCTCAAGGCTAGCTTGAGCTGCAAGCGCTGCCACGTTGACGGTTTTGCCCTTATTACTTTCCAGGAATTCTTGCACCTTCAATATAGCCTCGTCCTTGTGGCCAACGTGGGGACTGAAGCCGCTGTAATAGCTCTGCTCGCGTCCGGGCGGATCAATGAGGAAGCCACGGGCCACTTCTATCATCACGGCATCCCCCATGAACCGCGCGATGATCGTCAAGCAGAGATCGGTCCAGGCCATGACGCCCCCGGCCGTGATGATGTCACCATCGTCGATGACGATCCGGTCGGTTTCGACCCGCGCCAAAGGGAAGCGGCTTCGAAAGCGATCTTCGTAGGTCCAGTGCGTCGTGACGGTTCGGTTGTCGAACAAGCCGGTATCGCCAAGCACGAATGCACCTGAGCAGATGGAGGCCAGCACGGCGCCCTCGGCGTGCCGTTCGAGCAACCAGCTCTTTATATCTGGATCCCTGTCATCATGCGGGCCATCCAACGCCGGTGGCAAAATGCATATCGATGGATCAGTGCTGCATGGCGCCGAGGAATAAACGCGCTCCAACCGGCCCGTTGCCTTCGCTGCAGCCCAGTGACTGACCACTAGCCTGGATCTGTGCGCTTGCGCCGGCAACGAAGCGGCAATGCGATCGGCAGCAATCAGGAGATCCGTCATGCCCAAAATCGCTGCTTGCTGGGCTCCACGATAGGCAAGAAGAGCAATTTCCATCATGTCATTTCTAACCCGGTTTTTGTCGCTGTCGCCACTCATATAGGCCTGATCATCCTGTTAGACAGGCTCCATACTCAACTGGAGCAATGTTGTGGCCAAACGAGCCCTGATCGTAGTCGATCTGCAGAACGAATATGAAGCCAGTGGCAAGCTGCCGCTGGAGAATCTGGATCAAGCCGTCGCGAATGCGAAGCGTGTCCTCACGGCCGCGCGTGACGGCGAGGAGATGATCGTTCACATTCGTCACGAGACACCGAATTTGGACGTGGTACCTTTTGCGATTGGTACGAGCGGCACCGAAATCATCGCGGCAGTAGCGCCCGTCGATGGTGAAACAACGCTCACCAAGCACTACCCCAACGCCTTTCGCGACACGGGGCTGAAGGCGCTGCTCGATGACGCGAGCGTGCAGGAGGTGATCATCGTCGGCGCGATGAGCCACATGTGCATCGATGCGACGGCTCGCGCAGCGTTCGACTTCGGTTATGCCGTGACCGTCATCGATGATGCCTGTGCCACGCGCGCGTTGTCGATCAACGGCGTCGAGGTTCCTGCCGCCCATGTCCACGCTGCCTTCATGGCCGCACTCGCCTTTGCCTACGGTCAGGTAGTCTCCACCGCCGACTTCCTTCCTGCCTGAGCTGGAGCATTACTATGACATCGGAAACTCTGTCCGGCCTCTCTCGCCGCCAGCTTCTGGCAGCCGGTGGTGCCGCTGCCGTTACCCTCAGCGTTGCCCCTTCGCTCAAGGCAGCGCCGTTGCCTGCGCCAAGCACCGGGGACTCGATAGTCCAGATCCGGAACGCGACAATTCGCGTCAACTATGCCGGGGTGCGGTTCCTGGTTGATCCCATGTTTGCGGATCCAGGGGCTTATCCGGGCTTCCCTGGTTCGGCGATGAGCCATCTGCGCAATCCGCTCGTTCCTTTGCCAGTTGCAGTTGCAGACCTTGTCGATGCAGACGCTGTTATAGTTACCCATACGCATATCGACCACTGGGACGACGCCGCGCAGAAGGCACTGCCGAAGGCGATGCCAATCTTCGTTCAGAACGCAACGGACGCTGCCACCATTCGGGGGCAGGGTTTTTCTGATGTGCGGATTATGACGACGGATACGCGCTTCAAGGGTGTTCAACTTGCCCGGACAGGCGGGCATCATGGCGGAGATGCTGTGTTGCGTGCAGTGCCAGCGCTAGATCCCGTTAGCGGCGTTGTCTTTCGTCACCAATCGCACAAGTCGGTTTACGTCGTGGGGGACACCGTTTGGGATGCAGCCGTGTCGCAGGCGGTACAGACTTACAAGCCTGACGTCATCGTCCTCAATGCAGGGTATGCCCAATGGGTTGATCTCGGCCCGATCCTGATGGGTCCACAAGGGGTACTATCCGTCCATCGCGCGGCACCGACCGCTCAGCTCGTCGCGACGCATATGGAAGCAATCAATCACTGTGTCCTTAGTCGGGCCGATCTCGCAGCCTTTGCTAAGAAGGAAGGCTTCGCTCAGCGGCTACTTATCCCCGCCGACGGCGAGAATATTTCGATCTAAGCAAGGCGCCGTGGGGCAACAACGGTGATGCTTCCCCACGGCGTCAGCAACGGCTTGACACGGGGCTAGCGGATTAGTCGTTGATGTCAGCAAGGAGATGGGGATGAAAATCGGGCTTTTCGTATCAGCTTTTGGGATGGCAGTCGCTACTACCGCGTACGCTGAGCCTACCCGTGTGGTGGTTCGGGTATTGAGTCAGGACGGCAAGTTTGTCGGCGATCATACTGGCGGTGCGCGCATCACCCTCCGCGACGCCAAGTCCGGTAAAACGCTGGCTCAAGGCATTACGAAGGGCGGCACCGGGAACACCGACCGGATCATGCGAGCGACCGGTCGCTCTCCACTGTTGCAAACCGACGACGCGGCAACCTTTGATACGATTGTCGACATTGCAGAGCCAACTCTAGTCGATCTCGAGGTGGCTGGACCACTTGGGCGGCTTGGGTCGCTCCTCCAGGTAAAGTCTCAACGATGGATGGTGCCAGGCCAGGCAATCGATATCGGCAATGGCTGGATGGTCGAACTGCCTGGGCTGGCGATTACCCCGACCGCAATGCGCAGCGGCAGTGCCGTGGTGGTTCAAGCTAAGGTCGAGTTGATGTGCGGATGCCCAATCACCCCGGGGGGAGAATGGGATGCATCAGAGTATGTGGTAACAGCATCCGTCTGGTCGGCCGGCAAGAAACTGGTGACAACATCGCTGCCGTTTAAGGAGTCGCCTGGCGTATTCGCCGGCTCGATAGATGTGCCATCGTCCATCCCGACGCAAATCTACATCAGCGCGATCAATACTAGAACCGGGAACTCCGGACTGGCTATAATACCCAACTTTTAGGGCGGCGAGCCTCGTAGTCACATAAAGTAGCCATCATTTTGATTTTCTAAGAACGGCCTTAGCCGCTTTATTTGAGTTATTTCGAAAATTGGGTTAGTTGGTCAGGAAAGCTAGAAAACCCGACTAGCATGATCGCGTCAGGTTGCTAGGACTTGAAAATGGTGTCGACTTTTATCTACGCGTGCGCTGCTATTGCAGAAATTGCCGGTTGTTTCGCCTTTTGGGCGTGGCTTCGCATGTCGAAGTCACCGTTCTGGCTTATTCCCGGCTGCCTCTCCTTGGTGATTTTTGCCTATCTTCTGACCCGCGTCGATAGCGCTGCTGCGGGACGTTCCTATGCCGCCTATGGCGGCATCTACATCACCTTTGCGGTTCTATGGCTCTGGGGAGCGGAAGGTGTCAGGCCTGACCGCTGGGATTTGGCTGGCACGGCACTCTGCATGTTAGGCGCCGGCGTAATCTTCTTTGGACCTCACCGCGCTTAACAGTCGGAATTGCCGACTGAGAAGGTCAACCAGGCCGCCCAGATGGGACAGGCACAAGGCCCCGCTACCTCCGCGCGACGATCCCAAAACCTATTTCTGCTAGCGCTTCCCGAATGAGAAATAGTAACGAGGATGAAGAATTGCAGGATCTGATGTGCCAGCACTGCTATGCTGGAGGCCAGCAGGTAAGGCCACTAACGTTTACTGCCAGTGGTTGGTCAAGCCGACGCTGCGTCTGCGGCGGATGACCAAAGTTGCGTAGGAAAGCGCACCGCATGCGCTCTGCATCTGCAAACCCAACAAATAACGCGACTGTCCCGACCGGTTCATTCCCGTCGCGGAGACGGATGCGTGCGGCCTCGCAGCGCAGACGTTCGATCGCACGTGCAGGTGTTTCACCCGTTTCCTTCCGAAACAGGCGAGTGAATTGACGAACGCTCAGGCAGGCAGCCTCAGCAAGCCGATCGACTGACAACGGTTCTGAGAGGTGGTCGCGTGCGTAGGTTAGCGCCTTGCGGATGCGGTCGGTCCGCGGCTCCATCTGTGAGATTGCGGCGTACTGCGATTGTCCACCTGGTCGCCGGTGATACACGACGAGCTCGCGTGATACCGATTTGGCCATTTCTGCGCCGTGATCGACCTCAATGCGTGCCAGCATAAGGTCAATACCAGCGGTCATGCCCGCTGACGTCCAGATCGCACCATCGTTGATGAAAATCCGGTCTGCATCGACCGTCACTCTGGGATATCGATCCTGTAATCTTTGCGCGAACTGCCAGTGGGTTGTCGCTCGTTTGCCGTCCAGATAGCCCGCAGCGGCAAGCAGGAACGCACCGGTGCAAATGCTTGCGATGCTAGAGGCTTCGGCAGATGCACGCTGAATACCTGCAATGTTGTCAGGTTCCAGCATCGGTTCGATCATGCCGCCTACCACCACGACCGTCTCGGCTGGGGACGACCCCGCGAGGCGTGCCGTCAGGCTCAGCCCCGCATCACCCAAAACAGTATCGCCGTCTTTGGAGACGAGTTCGATCCGGTAATAGTCTGTGCCAAGCAGACGGTTTGCCGCAGTCAGAGCCGCCGTAGGCCCGGCTAGATCCAGAAGTTGGAAGCCTTCGCACAGGTAGAAAGCGAACGGCGCTGACATCGTACCTCCTTAGAACCAAGCCACATCACCTCCTATGCAAGTTGCTCCCGGATGCATCGGCATAAGCGACCTATGGCCGAAATTGAGGGATTAATGCCCTACAGCCATCCGTGACGGGGCGGTAGTGCGCTCGTTGCCAACTGACACGTGTGATGGAATCAGCCATGAAGATCACCTCCTACGATGGCATGCTCGCCTCGCTCGCGCCCGAAGGGGTTCCGCCGTTCCACGTTGGTATCCTGATCGGACCCGGCTTCGTGCCGATGGACATCATCGGTGTGCAGACCGTGCTGGCGATGATGCCAGGATCGCAGATCCACTTTATCTGGAAGAACCATGACGTGGTCGAAGGCTTTCGATCGTGGCCGACCGTGCCTACGGCCACCTTCGAGACGTGCCCTCCGCTGGACGTCTTTGCGGTTGGTATGAACCCGCCCGAAGTCCAGAATGATCCAGACGTCATCGCTTTCACCCGGAAGGCGGCTGAAAGCGCGCGATATATCATCGGCGTCTGCAATGGCGTCGCGCTACTGGGTGCGGCCGGGTTAATCGAGGGACGGACGGTCGCAAGCAACTTTGCCGCCGAACGGCTTCTCGAGGACCTTGGCGCAGCCAAGGTGCTGGCGTCCGGCTCGGGGGCCGCGGTCGACGGCAATCTCTACACCGCTGGCCCCGGCATCGGTAGCTTCGAGGTGGCGCTGCTGGTTGCGGCAGACGCGTTTGGACGCGAAGCAGGCGAACTAGCGGAGTTCGCGATCGAGTATGACCCGCACCCTCCGTTCCGCACAGGCACCGTGGATGCTGCTTCATCGCAGATGCGAGACGCCGCCCGAGGGATGATCGGACCGATCATCGCTCAGTACCGCCGCTGAGGAGGCGACCCGTCCTGAAGGGTCATACCATCGGCAAGTCCTGCATCAGTCAAAGGATGATTTCATGTCCAAGTTCCTGCTTCCGATCGCAATCGGGTTCGTCGCGCTACTGCCACACGCCGGCAAGGCGCAGGACGCCAGCTTCTACGACTGTCAGAATGACAGGATTCCGATCGCGATCGCGTCGATGCCGTTGGACAAGGCGTTGGCCAAATTCACCAGTGTCACCCGTTGCCCGGTTTCGATCGACACGGATCGGATAAGAGGCCGCTCGACGCGCAGCATGAAGACCGCGCGGATCAAGGGGCGCTTGACGCCTGAACAGGCACTGGTCCGCATGTTGCGGAATACGCCACTCAATGGCCGGATGATCCACGGCGGCTTTTCGGTGAGCAATTAACCGTGGGTGGCGTCTCGTTCCGGAACGATGGGCCACTGATGGTGACCGCTTCGGGGCGAGAAGTCTCGCGCTATCCCCTTGTTTTGCGACTGCTGCACTGGAGCCGTGCGCTGCTAATTATCGGGATGCTCGGTGCAGGGTGGTGGATGACCCGGCTCGACGATACGGTTCCGTCAAAATACGGCACGTTCTATCCGACCCACAAGTCGTTCGGGTTGCTGGTCTTCGGCCTCGTCGTCACGCAGATCGCGATTCGATTGCGAACTGCGCTGCCGCCACCCGCTGCCGCAATTTCCATCTGGGAACAGCGGATGTCGACCTCGGTCCATACCGCTATGTACGTACTGCTAGTGGCAGTGCCGTTGATGGGCTACGCTATGTCGAGCAGCTATAGTCAAAGTGACGGAGTCACTTTGTTCGGCATTCCCGTTGCGGAGTTGCTGTCCAAGGATGACGCTCGCTTCGCAGTTTTCCAGTGGCTGCACCGAGTTATGGCCTACACGCTTCTGACCATGATCGGGCTGCATGTCGCTGGTGTCGTGAAGCACCGGTATTTCGACACACGGCCTGGAAGCGATGTCCTGCCGCGTATGTTCTAGGCTGCGCCGGAACCGAAATCATCGAACTCATCCGTGTCGGTAGATTAGCCGGCGTTATCGAAAAGGAACATTACATGTCCTACATCATCCATGGCGCGACTGGAGCGCAGGGCGCGCCCCTCTACAAGCAGCTTCTCGCATCCAATCGGGCTGCGCTTGCTGCGGTACGCAGCCCCGCCAGTGCGCAAGACATGCCCGCCATCATCATGGACAACGGTTCGATCAAGTCGCTGATCGCTGCTTACACCGGTGCGGACGGCGTGTTCGTGCATCTGCCGCAGACGGCAGAATCCGTGCGGCTGGAACAGGCGAACAACATTGTCGAGGCAATAGCCGTCGCCCGGCCGAAGCGCGTTGTGATCTCAACCAGCGGCGCGATCGTTGATCAGCCCGAAAGCATACTGCAGGCATCTGCCGATAGTGCTATCGCAACGCTGCTCCGCGGCGTGGCCGACAGCGGCGTGTCTCATGGTGTCATCGCGCCGCGCCAGTATCTGGAAAACCTGCTGCTGCCGATGGTCATCGGGCCGGTGAAGTCGGACGGCGTGCTGCCCTACCCGATGCGCGAAGATTTCGCCGTATCGTGGAGTTCACACCTCGATGTGGCAATCGCGGCGGAACGGCTGCTGACCGACCATTCCGTGACTGGCATAGTCGGCATCGGCCATATCCCAGGTCTGACAGGACCGGAACTGGCCCACGCGTTCTCAGAGCATCTTGCTCGCGAGATCCGGTTCGAGGCGCTGTCTCCCAAATCATTTGGCGCGCAGCTCGAACCACTGATCGGTCCTGCTGCTGTGAACATCGCAAGCTTCTACGCCGCGCTCCTGCAGATGCCTGATAACGTGGTGACTGCCAACACCAGCGCGCAGGAGCAACTCGGCCTTTGCCCGCGCAGCGTGGGGCAGTGGCTCACCGACATGGGAATTTAGGAGAGCCAGATCGGGCAGTTAGGGGGCGTTAATTTAGATTCCCCCTCCAATCGCAATTCAGTCAGCAAACAACACTGATGTTGGCACGACCTTGGGATAGGCGAAGGCAAGCGCTGCCATGAACCTCGCGTGGACCTGTGGGGCCGGGACGTCGACGCCATCGCTGACCCGCGCGTGCGTAGCGCAGGCGTCGCCGACCACCGTCCGAAATCGAATGAGGCACGCGCGGTTGCATCGATGCACATGTGGCTCACCGCGCCAAAGATCCCTACATCCGTGATGCTCGCCTCTTCCAAGATGTTCTTCAGTCCGGTGTCGCGGAAGGACTTGGGGGTAACGCTTGGACAGTATGGCCTCGCCATCGACGGGTGCCACGGCAGCAATGATCTCCGTGCCGTTCGTGCCGGCCGCGAACGGTGCATCTGCGAAACCGGGGGTCTCGTGGCGGAAGTGGACGATCAGGTCCTGTCGGTCCCGCGCGGCGGTGAGGACACACTTCGCATTCGCGATGGTCTGGTCCAGGTTCTTCAGTGGTAACTTACCGTCGGCTCGATACTTGTTCTGAAGATCGACCACGATCAGGGCGCGCTTTTCCATTCCCTTACTCCGGCGCACAGCTGGCGGCGGTTTTCGGCATTACTGACTTGTTGGTTGCCGCCGATCGCATTGCAGCTAGGTCGGATCCAGCGTCTAGTGGTACGTTAGTCGTGGCCCATTGGGCTGCCATCGGCGTAAGGGGTACGCTTACACGGGTCTATTCCTCGGTTTCGCATACCACGACTCCATCTATCTACCTCCTTCCCCCGCATTGGACAGCCCGGCAACGATACGGTGCCGGTCGTGACGCGTTGGTTGCAAGAACGGTACGGACGGCGCCGTACTAACCTCGGTCTGCTTGGGCGCGTTCCTGCTCGGCGAAATGGATCTTCTCAACGGTCGTACGGTCACGACGCACTGGGCCTATGAGGATCGCCTCCTAAGCCGCTTTCCTCTGACGAAGCTCGACACGGATCGGATCGTCATTGACGACGATGACATCGTCACCGCTGGCGGTGTCATGGCGTGGGCGGATCTTTGCCTGACGATCATAGCCAGGTTCCTTAGGGATGCTGTGATGATCGGAGTGGCGCGTAGTTTCCTGATCGATCCGCCGGGGCGAGAGCAGATGCGATCCTGAAAGTGCAGAAGTTCATGCAAGGCAGTCAGGGCAAGATCGTCAACGTCCCGCCGCTCGCGGCGCAGGCGGGGCTGAAGGACCGGACGTTCCTGCGGCGCTTCCAAAAAGGCGACCGGTCACACGACGACGGACTATTGGCAGCGCTTGCGCATATCGAACGCGAGAGCGAAGCCGCGTGATACAGGGCTTGCGATCGATCAGATCGGCTGGGAGGTCGGCTACACGGATCCGAGCGCGTTCCATAAGGTCGTCAATCGGATCGTCGGCCTCTCCCCATCCGATTACCGACGACGGTTCGCGAGCGGGGAGAGGCCGACGACCTGAATGGTGCCTGGGATTACGTCGGTCCGGGATATTCCATAAACAGGGCAACATGACGCGCGGCCTTCGGACCGTAGGTCTTGGTGATGTCGGCCAGCGCGATGTCCAGCGCGCGAGTGGCTTCATGTGCTTCGAGCGGGGCAAGGGTGCGATCGACTTTCGTGGGGCCTCCTGCCACCAGATCGGGCAGGAGGACCAGCCCGTGTGCAAGTCGCAGGGGAGCTCTGCTTGCCGCGACGGCGTAGGCCATCGTGTTCCCCGTCCGGCTGTAGGACTCTGCGGTCAACGCAAGCGCGATCTCGTCGTCTCCCGTCTTTACCGGGATACCGAGCTTGACATCGGGCTTCGCATCGCGCGCCGGCATGTCCGCATTACCCGGATCGGACTGGAACGCGTCGCTGTCATGCTTCGAACTCCAGCCGTCGATGCCGACGTCGCGTGCGACCTGGGCAGCCTTGGCGGGACCGGCGATCGCCTCGACAAGCGCGATCGAGGTCGGCATCGAGGCACTGACGCCGGCACTGGAGACTACTTTGCCGTCGGCGACGTAGCGGATGTTCTTCTGCCATTTCACGTTCGGGAAACGCCGTACCCGCATCTCTTCGTTGCTGTAGTGCGAGGTCGCCCGGTGGCCGTCGAACAGGCCGGTGTTCGCGACCGCCATCGCACCGTAGCAGATGCTGATTACGGTGCAGCCTTTGCCCGCCTGCGCCTTGATCCACCGCAGCAGGCCCGCATCACTGTCGTTTTCGACGGCCGGAACGAAGATGTAATCAGCGCCCTCGGGATGGTTCTTGTCGAATTCGTCCACGGTCGTCTGCAGCTGGAAGGTGAGAGGCTGCATCTTCACCGGACCAGATGTCACCGACACTGATACGACGTCGGCCACATCCGAGCGTGCCATTACCCCGAATGGAATGCAGAAATCGCTGATGATCGTGCCCTCGTTCAAGCCGACGATGGCGACGAGAGGCTTCGAGCGACCGAACCTTGGTTTGTACGGCGCTATTCTCTCCGGATTTGGGTTCTTGGAGGCGTCGAAGAGCGATGATGTCTTGGCGGCCTGTCCGGCGATCGCGGCCCTGCCAGCGAGTGCGAGCCCACCTAGTGTCACGGCTGCGGAGATGAGCGCTGTCCGTCGATTGAAGTCTTGCATGGGGATTCCTGATTGCCGCCTATGCGACGATCTGTCTGCCGACGAAGCGGTGGCGTAAAGGACTTGGATCACTGGTTTTGCGCCATCGGGCACTTGGTTCTCAAAATTGGTGTCGCACAAGCCGAGCGATGCGTATGCGCTCGGTACCGGTACATCGGGTCAACGAGGCACCTACATGTTCAGAAGACTGAAATGACAGTCCGTTAGAGAGGATTGCCGTCACGGCATACGGCCCGCGACGGCCATCTCGCATACATAAGGATCAAGCGAATGCGCACCTCCATCGCCCGACTGGTAATTCCAACATTGGCTGTGATGGTGACCGGCATTGGCGCCAACGTCAGCGCTCAGGGTCTCCAGTATGACTGCCGGAATGAACCGGTCGCCATCGCCATCCCGGGTGATCGACTGGACCGGGCGCTCAACCAGCTGCGCCTCACGACCAGGTGCCCGATTTCCGGCACGAAGCTGGCCAAGGGCAAGCGCTCAAAGCCGGTCGTCGGCACCATGGTGCCTCAACGGGCGTTGCAGGCCATGCTGGACGGTACGGGATTGCAGATGCGATCGATCAAGGGCGGATTCGAAATTGTCCGCGTTCCTCGCAACTGAACGTCAATGCCGAAAGGAGCATTGATCCGGGCTCATTCCCAGCCCGGTCATGCTTTCGAGGATGCCGATCACAGGGTTGGGTGAACCGAAAGCCCCATCCATGCCGCCATCGCGATCATCATCAGGTTCTCGGTCAGCGACAGGAAGCCGAGCGGAACGTTGCTTGATCCGCCAACACACGCGCACTTGAGATCACGTCGGTCTATATATACGGCTTTGACCACGGACACCGCGCCGACCGTACCGATGACCAGCGCGATCGGCACCGACAGCCAGGTCAGCACGCCTGCGATCATCAGTACGCCCGCCAGTCCTTCGGCGAACGGATAGACGTACGAATACGGCACCCAGCGCTTCGCCAGCAGGTCGTAGTTGAGGAACATCGTCGCGAAGCCCTCGATGTTCTGGAGCTTCAATAAGGCCAGTACCGTCATGCTGAACCCGATGAACCACGCCGCAGCCTGCGGCGTGAACGGCGTGGCATATACCGCGTGGCTTACAGCCAAAGCCATCGACGCGGTGATGACGAACAATGCCGCTACGGGCCGGTAGGTGGTCGCCTTGGGATCGGCGACGGTCTTGCCGAGATGCCGGCGCAAATCGTCGTATCCGCCGATCCGTTCACCGCCGATGAAAGTCTGCGGCGTCGTCTTCACACCGTATTTCGCCTTGAACGCATCGGTATCGGCGCGCGTGCGCAACCAGCGATCCTCGACGGCATAGCCTTCTCGGCGCAGCAGGTCCTTCGCCTTCAACCCATAGGGGCACACGTGCTGGTCCATCACCATGCGGTAGAGAACGGCTTGGCGGGGATCGGCGATTGAAGTCATTGCAGCGGCCTTTGACTGGTATCCATGCACTGCCACTTGTATAGGGTCCGTACCGTGGTACGGAGTCAAGGGATGTCAGGATTTACGATTGCCGGGCTGGCGCGCGCGGGCAATGTGGGTGTTGAGACGGTTCGCTACTATCAACGGCGAGGCCTTCTCGAGACGCCGGCTCGACCGGACGGGTACGGCCAGTCGGGGAGTATCCGGCGCTATAACAACGACGATGTTCGTAGGCTTCGGTTCATCCGTTCCGCGCAGGCAGCCGGTTTCACGCTTGAGCAGATCGGCGAACTGCTCGCGCTCGACGCGACCGAGGATCGGGCAAGGGTCCGGGCGCTGGCGAAGGAGCGGCTCGTTGCGCTGGGCTTTCAGATCGAGGCGCTGGAAAAGGCGCGGGACTCGCTTCGACGGCTAGCACGCGAATGCGCCAGCGGTTCCGCGGGACCGTGCCCGATCCTGACCTCGTTCGATCACGCCGGAGGATGAACGCCGTGAAACCTTCCGCATGATCGAAAGGTAGCGCTGAGCTCGATCCGGATATCACTTCCCCTCCAGTGTCTTCAGATAGTTTTCGTGGTCCTGCGCCGTGCCTACGAAGCGCTTCATGCGAGCTAGGTTCTCGGGGGGCAGTTCGGCTTCCGCTTTGGCAAGCCGGTCGGCGATCCAGCCGGCGTTGAAGTCGGGCACGCCAGCGCGCTTCAGATTCTCCGCGCGTCGGATCGAATCGCCGCTGCAGAGCACGAGCATCCAGCCGTACGTCCCCCGCTCGAACAAGGCCCGACCGCCAAAGTCGCCTTGGGTCCAGTCCGCGATCGCGTGATCGCCGCTTATGACGACCGGACCAAGCTCGATCGGAAACCGCGCACTGCCGAAGTGCGCTTCAGTCGCTTGAGCGATGCGTCCTTTGTCGACGACCGTGTTCGGAATGCCGCAGCCGGCGAGCGCAAAAGCGCCCGCCATCCCGAGAAACCTAAGCATCGATCAGTCGCTTCAGTCTAGTTACCGCCTGAGCCTCCGGTTCCTTGGCGTCCATCGTGTCGACAAATTGCCCATCACGATCGAACAGCAGTATCCGCGCGGTGTGATCGATCGTGTAATCGCCGTTCGGCAGCGGCACACGTTCGACATAGATCTTGAACGACTTCTCCATCCGCTTGAGCTCGGCTGGGTCTCCGGTCAGACCAATCACCGGCGCATCGAACATCGAGAGGAAGCTGGCGATGTCCTCCTTCTTGTCGTGCTCGGGATCGACCGAGACGAACACGACGTTCATCTTGTCCGCGTCGGTCCCGAGCCGCTTGCGGAGCAATTCCATGCGCGCCATCGTCGTCGGGCACACATCCGGGCAACGCGTGAAGCCGAAGAAGATCGCGTAGGGCTTGCCTTTGAGCGTCTCATTGGTGACCGTCTTTCCCTTGGTGTCGACCAGTGTGAACGGCCCGCCTGGTCCCGCGCGTTGCGATGTCGTGGCGCTATTGCCGGAGGCATTGGGTTGGCGCGAACATCCCGTGACGGTCACGACCAGCCCGAGCGTGAGGACGGTTGCCAGAGCGGTACCGCGCAGCAACCCGCGCGTGCGTGGATCCGACATCACTTATGCCCCCCATTCTGACCGGCCGGCGCTGCATCGCCAGCGCCACCGATGACGAACTGCACGGTCACCGTCCCCCCGCGCGCGAAACGCAGCGTCGCCGGAACCCGTTCGCCTGCCTTAAGGGGGGACTTCAGGCCGATCAGCATGATGTGATTGCCGCTCGGCGCGAGCGTCGCAGTGCCGCCTGCCGGCACTGCGAGACCATCGACGAGCTGGCGCATCCGCATGACCCCGCCGTCCATCGACATGGTGTGGATCTCGACGCGTTCCGCGCGCGGCGACGTGGCGGAAATAAGCCGGTCTCCTCGTGCTCCGGCGTTGCGGATCGTCAGGAAGCCCGCCCCTACCGTGGCACGCGGCGACGTAGCCCGCGACCAGGGCTGCGAGATGGTGAGCGAGCCCTTGCGGACATCCTGCGCAAGGGCAGGGGTGGCAAGCGTGGCGACGAGCGCCAGCGCGATGCGATAGGTCATTCTACTTCCTTTGATAGGGTTCAGCGCGTGCGCGCAGCAGCGAAGCGGTCCGAAACGGTCTTCCAATTCACAACCTGCCACCAGCCATCGAGATAGTCGGCGCGGCGGTTCTGGTATTTGAGGTAGTAGGCGTGTTCCCACACGTCGTTGCCCAGCACCGGGGTGCCCTTCACATCGGCGACATCCATCAGCGGATTATCCTGGTTGGGGGTGGATGTGATGGCGAGCGTGCCATCCGCCTTCACCACCAGCCACACCCAGCCCGAGCCGAACCGCTTCGTACCGGCTTCCCTGAAGGCGACCTTGAATGCCGCGAGCGAACCGAACTGTCGATCGATTGCGGCCCCGAGCGGGGCGGAAGGCTGCCCGGACTGTGCGGCCGGCGCCATCGTCTTCCAGAAAAAGCTGTGGTTCCAATGACCGCCGGCGTTGTTCCGGACGACCGGCGGGAGCGTGCTGGCCTTCGCCAGCAACGCCTCCAGCGATCGGCCCGCGAGCGACGGATCGGCCACCACGGCCTTGTTCAGCGCATCGACATAGGCCTGATGATGCTTGTCGTGGTGAATCGTCATGGTCGTCGCGTCGATCGCGGGATCAAGCGCCTCGGTGGCATAGGGTAACGCGGGAAGCGTGAACGGTGCCGGCGCGACTTGAGCGAACGACGGCACCGGCGCGCACAGGGCGATCACCCCGAAAAACAGGCAGCGAAACATCGATGATTTCCTTATCGCGAAAGGCTCCATTGATCGTGCGCGAAAGCTTGGTCGCCGACATGGTGTCGACGCCTCCCGGTCAGTCGATCGACGTGACGAGCCTGTACGCACACCCGATCACGCGACGGGTGCACGGTGACAGTGCCGCTGCATCCGGTCATGCCGGTGGGCGGACGATCGTCAGTTCAGCGAGAGCGGTGGTCCACGTAGCGGTGGGCGTAGATACGGATGAGGTTGCAGCGTTGCCTTGGGCGCTGTCCGCAAGGCCGACGCGGCGACGATGGCGAGTGCGGCCAACAGGATGACGGGATCGACGGCGCCGAGGATCTGTGCCGAAAGACCGGCATAGGCGCAGGGCATTTCGGTCTTGCCGTGATCGGTCGACGGCGCGTGGTCGGGCATCGCTGCCTTCATCGTGGCCATGTCGTCGCCCATTCCGGGCATCGCCGTCGCTTCGGTCGTCATGCCCGAGCAAGTAACGATGGTGATCGCACCGCCGTCGTTCGCGATCATGTACCCGGTCGGAACGAGCAGCTTCAACAGCAGCACCGCGACACATAGCAGCACGGCAAGATGACGTTGCGCAAGGAGGCGGCGGATCGCAGGCACGACGCAGAGCTATCGTGATCAGGGGGCCTTGTCACTTGGGCATTCTGCCCAAGTGACAAGGGGGTTGCGGTGGTTAGTCATGCGATAAGCAGGCGCTGGGTTCGGCCTCGGCCGGGAAAGTTGCGATGATACCATCCGGCGTACGAGTATCCACGAACCACTGGGAAGCCACACATGGTCGACTGCGATCGCCGAACGGCAACGATGATGACTCTGTTTGGAACGCTTCTGGCAAGCGGAACGGCGCCCTTGGAGGCATCATACACCAGCGCCGAACCGAACGGCTACATGGACAAGGTTCCTGCCGCCTGGAAGGGCAATGAGCAGATCGGCATCGTCCTGTACGATCACGTCACGGCGCTCGACGTTATTGGGCCGCATTATTTCCTGGGCCGACTGGCCGGTGCGACGATCCACTTCGTTGCCGACAGTATTCGCCCGATACCGTCCGAGAACGGCCTCGTCCTGACGCCAACCGCCACGTTCGAGACCTGCCCCAAAAATCTCGACGTGTTGCTGATTGGTGGCGGTACCGCCGGCACGCTGGCGGCGATGCGCGATCCGGCGATGCTCGCCTTCCTGCGCGATCGTGGAGCGCGCGCCAAGTGGGTGACGAGTGTCTGCACGGGATCGCTCGTGCTCGGTCGCGCCGGACTCCTTAACGGGTATCGCGCGACGTCGCATTGGATTGGCCGACCGCTGCTGAAGGAATTCGGCGCGGTCGAAGTCGATGAGCGCGTCGTCTTCGACCGCAACAGGGCGACCGGGGCAGGGGTCTCCGCTGGCCTCGACCTAGCGCTTGCCCTGATCCAGCGGCTTCGTCCCACCGAGTTTGCGCAGATGGTCCAGCTGTTTGCCGAATATGCACCGGCGCCTTCGCTCGATAGCGGTACGCCGGACCACGCGCCCCCTGCGGTACTCGCTCGGGCGCAGGACATGCTTACGGGCTTCGTGGCAGGTGTGCGTGAAGTCGCCGCCACGGCGAATGATCGACGCCCGGGCTGATAAGATCACCGATTAGAGCGTGCGCCGACGGACGCCGGCACGTGGCGCGTACCGATGCATGCAGCCCCCCTTCCGGCCTGGAAACTCGCCTTTCCCGGCCGGAGTAGAAGAGACTAAAGTAGCACCGAACGAATGGCGAAGGCGACCGCCGCAAGTGCCAGCACGCTCCCGGTCCAGATCGCTGCCAGCCAGCACAGCCGCCGGACGAACGGAGATTTGGGCGTGGCCATCAGTGATACCCCTCGCCGACCTTACCCCTGAAAACCCAATAGGCCCAACCGGTATAGCCGATGATGATCGGGATAATGACGACGGTCCCGACCAGCATGAACAACTGGCTCTGCGCCGGTGCCGCAGCTGCCCAGATCGTGATGGCGCGCGGTACAACATAGGGGAAGATGCTGATGCCCAGCCCGACATAGCCCAACAGGAACAGTGCAAGCGCCGCGAGGAAGGGTAGCTTGTGCCTACCGCGGGCGATCGACCAAAACAGGATTCCTGTGATGACGACGACCAGCAACGGTACCTGCGCGGTCAGCAGGACCCCTGGCATCGCGAACCAGCGTCGCCAATAATCGTAGCTGAGGAATGGCGTCGCCACACTGACCGCGGCCATTGCAACGACCGTAGCGATGCTCAGCATCCTGGCCATCCGTCGCGCGTGCGCCTGTGCGGGGCCGTCCGTCTTACCGATCAACCAGGTCGCGCCAAGCAACCCGTAGCCGACCGCTACAGAGATACCGGTCAGGACGGTGAACGGAGTGAGCCAGTCCAGCCATCCCCCGGCGAAGGCACGGCCCACGACCCGGATGCCCTGCAGGATTGCGCCCAGCATCATGCCCTGGGCGATCGCTGCAACCAGAGAACCCAGCATGAAGGCCCTGTCCCACCAACGTCTGTGCACCGGATCGCGCCAGCGGAACTCGAACGCCACCCCGCGAAAGACCAGGCCCAGCAGCATGGCGATCACCAGCGGATAGGTGGCGGGAAGGATAATCGCGTAGGCAAGAGGGAAGGCCGCGAACAGCCCGCCCCCGCCTAGCACCAGCCATGTCTCGTTTCCGTCCCACACCGGCGCGATCGAATTCATCGCGGCGTCACGCTCCGCCCCGACCTCGAAGCCGGGGAACAGGATGCCGATGCCAAGATCGAACCCGTCCATGACGACATAGGCGAATATGCCGAATGCGATAATGACGGCCCAGACGACCGTAAGGTCCAGACTGTATGTCAGGCCGGTCATGCGTCCTTCTCCTTGTTGGTCGGCTCGAAGGTCGCTGCCGGCGTGATGCCGGCTGCATGGCGCGGCGTGCGGCGCGGCTCAGCCTCATGCGCTTCGGGTGGTTTGGCGATCAGGCGAAGGACGTAGAGGACGCCCAATCCGAAGACCGCGAAGTAGACGACGACGAAAGCGGCAAGTGACGTCGCCACTGCGGGGGCAGCAATCGGCGAGCGCGCGTCCGCCGTCAGGATATGACCATAAATGACCCATGGCTGCCGGCCGACCTCGGTCGTGATCCAGCCGGCGAGCACTGCCACGAAGCCCGCCGGTCCCATTGCCACCGCCGCGCGGTGTAGCCAGGGTGTGTCGTACAACCGGCCTCGCCACCGTGCCCACAGTCCCCACACGCCGAGCATGAGCATTGCCAGCCCAAGCCCGACCATGATCCGGAACGACCAGAACAGGATCGTTGCCGGGGGACGTCGATTGCGCGCGAAAGCCTTCAGTCCCGGCAGCGGGGCGTTCAGGTCATGGCGCAGGATCAGCGAACTGAGCCTGGGTATCTCCACGGCATAGCGGACCTGCTCGTCGCGGTCGCTGGGTAGGCCGAACAGGATGAGCGGCGCTCCGTCAGGGTGCGCGTCGTAATGCCCTTCCATCGCCAGCACCTTGGCCGGCTGATGCTCGAGCGTGTTCAGCCCGTGCTCGTCGCCAGCCAGGATCTGGAGCGGTGCCATGACCGCGATCATGCCCAGGCCCATCGCCAGCATCTTGCGCGCGCCGAGGTTCGCCCGATCGCGGAGCAGGTGCCATCCACCAACCGCGGCGACGACCAGCGCCGTCGTCAGGAATGCGGCAATGACCGTGTGGGTCAGCCGGTAAGGGAAACTGGGGTTGAAGATGATCGGCAGCCACGATCCTGCAGGGACGAACTGCCCTTGCGCATTGATCGCGAAGCCGGTCGGAGTGTGCATCCAGCTGTTGACGCTCAGGATCCAGGTCGCCGAGATTAGAGTGCCAAGCGCCACCATGCAGGTAGCGAAGAAGTGCAGTCCGCGCCCGACCTTCGTGATGCCGAACAGCATGACGCCGAGGAAGCCCGCTTCCAGGAAGAAGGCTGTGAGCACCTCGTAGGCCATCAACGGACCGATCACGGGGCCGGCCCGGTCGGAGAACACCGACCAGTTGGTGCCGAACTGGTAGGACATGACGATGCCGGAGACGACGCCCATGCCGAACACGATCGCGAAGATCTTCAGCCAGTAGCGGTAGAGGTTGGCGTACACGCCGCGCCCGGTCCTGAGCCAAAGGCCCTCGAGCGTCATCAGGAAGCTGGCGAGCCCGATCGAGAACGCGGGAAACAGGAAGTGGAAGGATACCGTGAAGGCGAACTGTATCCGTGCGAGAAGAAGCGCATAATCTGTCATGGGAGGCCTGTTCGTCGTGCCGGACCTGGCCGGGCACGGAGCGATGCCGAACGACTGGCGCTCGGCACCAAGTTCATCCTGCCGTGCTCGTGGCCGGCTGCGGATCGGTTGCGCCTGCACGCTCTTCGGTCGCGCGTTCCAGCATGAGGAGCATCGCGGTGACCGCGACCAGCAGAACCACGAAGATGTCGAGTTTTCGGCGGAAACGCCGTTCACCGGGAGTCAGCATTCCGCTGCCCTTCCGATCAGTGAGACGGGGCCTTGGCGCCGGGCACACGACGCCCTCGCCCGGACGGACGATGAGTTAGACATTGATGATCCTGTTCCGCCCGCGATCGACGCGGGCATCTCTGACGAAGCGGGCGCCGCGCGTCGGCTCAGCTGGACGAGACCACCGAGTGGACGTTCAGACGCATGAACGACTGGTCAGAGGGGGAAGGGGGGGCCTCGCGCCCACGGTCGAAGCCCGTACCGCGACGTCTCGACCGGTGCCGGTCCAGGGCGTAGGCCGCTACCCATCATGAAGGCCAGAGCGACGATCAGCAGGTCGAGCGGTACGGCAGCAAGCGCCGCCATCGTCAGGCCGGCATAGGCGCACGGTTTGTCATGCTTTGCGGGGGCGTCGTGGCTCGCATCGTCCGGCTGCTGCGCCAGTCCGGGTACCTCCAGGACCATCGGCTCGGTCATCGTGCCCGAGCAAATCGATACGATCATCTTGCCGTGCGACATCGTCGGCATGTATCCGCTCGGTACGACGAGCCGTAATGCAAGCGATACCGCAAGGATCAAGACTATCGCCAGCGAATGGTTTTGAACAAGATGGCGAATGGCCGGCATGAGAACGCGCTAAGTCACGCCGTCGCCCTGGTCGATGTGACATTATGTCTCATGTGCGCTGCAGGGCTGGTGCTTAAGTCCATTTCGATATCCCCATGATATTGGGAACCCGCGATTATTTTTGCTTCTTTGCCAACGAATGTTCCCGGGCGGAATTGCGCATGGAACGGCGGCAGGTTCGGATCGCACGAACGTCACGGGGAGGTCATCCTGTCCAAGTGACAGTTGCTCATGACTGGGCTACCTCGCATCGGGTGTTCGCACTTCGCCGCCATGTTCTGGCTCATCGCCATCTTGCTGCGCTGATTTGCGTTGCGGCGCTGGCGCTGAAGCTGCTGATCCCGTCGGGCTATATGATCTCCGCCGAGCACGGTCGGATCGCGATCACGATCTGCTCGGGGGTCGCACCGCAGACCATTAACCCTGGCACGAGCAGGGACATGGACATGACCATGCCGGGGATGCACGGCGACATGGCCGATCAAGGCAAGTCCGACGAGCATGGCAAGACGGAGATGCCGTGCGCGTTCTCCAGCCTTTCGGCGCACGCGCTCGCGGCGGTCGATCCCGTCCTGCTGATCGCGGCCATCGCCTTCGTCATGGCGGTTGGCTCGCGAGCGGTCGGATCGCCGCGCCTTGCACTTACGCCGCATCTCCGGCCGCCCTCGCAAGGCCCGCCCGTCTTTCGTTGACCTGTTGAATCGCACCTGCCTCCCATCGGGGGCGGGTCGCTGTCGTTCATGGTGCGCTGCCAAAGGCTCGCGCGCCAGTCAAAGGCATTTTCGATGTTTCGACCGAAGTCTCTTCTTGGGACGACGATGGGCTGTCGCCGTCGCCGCACCCTGTACGTCTTTCTCAATTCCGACCGTGCACGCTCAGAACGTCGAAGCTCAGACTGCGCCGATTGACCCCATACCGACCAATGCCGGGCCAAGCTGGACTGGCGATACGATCGTCGTCACGGGTATCCGCGACGGATATGCCGTTCCCGAGACGGCGTCCGCAACGCGCACCACCACGCCTTTGATCCATGTGCCGCAGTCGGTGCAGGTGCTGACCGGCGCGCTGCTGCGCGAACAGGATCGTCGCCAGCTCGGCGAGGCTTTGGCGAATGTGTCAGGTGTCGTCGGCAACCGCCCCGAGGAGGGCTTGACCGTAGGGCCGATCGTGCGCGGCTTCATGGCGGAGATCTATCAGGATGGCCTGCCGATGTTCGGCGCGTTTTCGGCGGCCAACGATCCCGCAAGCCTGGTCGGCATCCGCAGGATCGACGTGCTGAAAGGCCCGAGCGCCACGCTCTACGGCGGCGGCGTCGGCTCGCCGCTTGGCGGCCTCATCAATATCGAAAGCGAGCGCCCCGGAACCAAGCTTCAGGGCTATGCCGCGATCCGGGCCGGAAGCTTCGCGACTTTCAATCCTTACGGCGAACTCGACGTGCCGATCACAACGGGCATTTCCGCGCGTATCGCCGGCGAGTATCAGAGCAACGACCACTGGGTCGACCGGATCGAGGGCGAGCGGATCTTCGTCCAGCCGAGCATCGCTTTCCAGCTCGGCACCCGGACCGACCTGATGGTGCAGGGGCAATATGGTCGCCGTGAGCAACTGGAATATTCGGGGCTTCCCGCCGCGCAGACCTTGGCAGGCGAAGTGGATCGCAATGCCTTTCCCGGCGCGCCGAACGGTCAGCCGCGGTCCAGTACCACGAACCAGATGGTCACCGGCACCTTGCGGCACGACTTCGGCGACGACGTGCGGTTGACCGTCACAGGCCGCTATTACGAAAGCCGCGTGCCGCAGTTCGGGACCTTCATCTATCCGGACATGTACCCGGCCGACCCCGCCACCCCGACGACCTATCCGCTGCTGGCGCTCAACATGCTCAGCCATTTCGAGGAGGCGACGTTCGATGCGAACCTGGTCGCCAAGACGGAGATGGTGGGCGGGACGCACACGTTCCTCGTCGGGGCGAGCTACGACCATACCGATTTCTATTCGGACATGGCCTTCACGGGCATGACGCGCGGATCGATCGACCTCGCCGATCCGACCTACGACGTGTCGTTCGGCGAAATCCTGCCTCCCAGTCTCCTGCAGACGGACCGATACGAGACGCGGGCCATCTACGCGCAGGATCAGGCCGATTATGGCTGGCTGCACCTCACCGGATCGCTTCGCTACACGCGGCTCAGGTTCCGCGAGGACCAGCAGGCGACAGACGAAACGTATCATCGGCTGTCGCCGCGGATCGGTGCGACGGTCGACGTCGTGCCGGGGGTAGCGCTCTATGCCGGTTATGCCACAGCCTTTCGTGGCGCGTTCGGCCTCATGAGCCGCGTTACGCCGCGGCCGGAAACGTCGCGCAACGTCGAAGGTGGCATCAAGCTTGCGGCGACCGGCATCGGCCTGTCGGGCACGCTGGCGGTGTACGAACAGACGCGCAACAACGTCGCGACGCCCGATCCCAATCCGGCCTTTCCGTTTTTCGCGGTGCAGACCGGGCAGCAGCGATCGCGCGGGATCGAGGCCGACCTGATCTGGGAACCGCGCCCGGCGTTCTCGATGATCGCGAACTACGCCTATACCGATGCTGCGGTCACCCGTGACACCAACACATCGCTGATCGACGACCGGTTGCCGCGCGTGCCGCGGCACAGCGGGCGTATCGCCGCACGGTATCGCGTCCTGGGCGGCGCGGCGAAGGGCCTGTCGCTGGGTGCGGGCGTCACCGCCTTCACCGCGCGCGAGATCACGCTGCCCAACAGCGTGTCCGTGCCGGGCTATGCGGCGATCGACGCGCAGGCATCCTATGACATCGGGCGGTTCACTGTGCAGGTGTCAACCGTCAACCTGGGCGGCGCGCGCAGCTTCGACACCTATCAGTATTTCGCCTTCCCGGTCGTGATGCCGACGCAGCCGCGCTCGGCGTTCGTCACGCTCAAGACGCGTCTCTGAAAGGATATGTCGATGACGAACATCGATCGCCGTACCGCTGCGCTGATGACGCTGCTCTCTCCGCTGGCGGCGGGTGCGGCCGGCGCACAGACGGCGTCCGCCAGGCTTAAACCTGCGCCGATGGCGCCGCCCATGAACCACGCGATGCCCGGCAACAGCGGCGACGGCATCCACTGGATAGGCGACGAACAGATCGCGATGCTCATGTACCCCGGCATGACCGTCATGGACCTGATCGGGCCACAGTCGATGTTCGCATCGATGATGGGCGCCAAGGTCATGCTGGTCGCGAAAACGCTCGAACCGGTGACCAGCGACGCGGGCGTGACAATCACGCCGCACGCCACCTTCGACACCCGTTCGCGGGACTTGACGGTGCTGTTCGCGCCGGGCGGCACCGACGGGACGATCTCTGCGGCTCGGGATCCCGCGACCATTGCATTCATGGCCGATCGCGGTGCCCGCGCGAGATACGTCACCAGCGTCTGCTCGGGCTCGCTGATCCTCGGCAAGGCCGGATTGCTGAAGGGGTACAAGGCCACCTCGCACTGGTCGTGCCGCAACGCGCTGGCGGGTTTCGGCGCGATCCCGACCGACGCGCGTGTCGTCCGCGACCGCAACCGCATCACCGGCGCGGGAGTGACGTCGGGGCTCGATTTCGGGCTAACGATGATCGCCGAACTGCGCGACCGGACCTACGCCGAATGTACCCAGCTGATGAGCGAATATGATCCGCAGCCACCCTTCAACGCCGGCACGCTCAAGACCGCGCGTCCCGAGGTGAAGGCGCCGATGATCGAACTGATCGCCGGATTCAGGAAACAGGCCGAGGCTTTGGCTGCCAACGGCTGAACCCGCAGACGAACCAGATAAAAAATCCAAGGGGAAGACTGACGTGAAGAACATGATGCTCGCCGCGCCCGGCCTGATGCTGGGTCTAGCGCTCGCGTATCCCGCTGTCGCACAGACGGCCACCACACGGACGGCGGCGACGGGGCCGGCCGAGGGCGATACGCGCTTCACCATCGGCGATATCGTCGTGACCGCGCCCAGCATGGCGCGCTCGACCGAGAATATCCTGACCTCGGTCGACGTGCTCGGCGGCAACATCGCGCAACGCCAATCGGTAGACAACACCTGGGAGCTGTTCGCGCGGCTGCCGGGCGTCGTGCTGACCGACTTCAACCAGGGCACCACCTCGGGCCGCTTCTCTATCCGCGGCTTCAATGGCGAAGGCGAGATCAACGCGGTCAAGCTGCTGATCGACGGTGTCCCGACCAACGACAATGCCGGGGGCATGACCGGGATCGATATGGTCTCGCCGCTCGACATCGCCGGTATCGAACTGGTCCGCGGCACCTCCGATCCGCGCTGGGGCCTGCACAATATCGCGGGCAACGCGAACATCCTGACGCGGATCGGTGGCAGCTACCTCGACGCGCGGGCCATCGCGGGCGCATTCGGGACGATCGACGGTCAGGTCTCCGCGGGTCTGGAACGCGGCCAGTTTAGCCAGAACTACCTGGTCAGCTACCGACGCACCGATGCGTTTCGCGACCATGCCGATCTCGACCGGCTCAATCTCGCGGCCAAATGGTTCTACGACTTCGGATCGACGCGGCTCGGCGCGATCATCCGCCATTCGAACGCGACCGCCGAGGAGCCAGGCTACCTAACCGATGCCGATGCCTATACGAACCGACGACGCTCCTACGCGGTCTCGGAAACCGATGGCGGCAAGCGCCGGCTCGGACAGTATAGCCTGCACCTCGATTCCGACCTCACCGACGATCTCGCGCTCAGTGCCAAGGGCTATGCCAACGCTTTGCGCGACGACCGCTACGTCCGCTTCTCGGCGAACGTCGCGCAACAGCGCCGGCTGACCGAGGAATGGCAATATGGCGGCACGCTCGCGCTGCATTACCACGCCAGCGACGCGCTGATGATCGAGGCGGGCGGCGACGTGCAGGTGCAGGACAACAAGAGCCTGCGCTGGCTGACCAACCGGCGTATCCTCACCAGCCAGACGCGAGACCAGAAATTCGGCCTCACCGTGTACGGCGGGTATCTGCAGGCGGTGATCGAACCGACCGACTGGCTGAAGATCACGCCCGCATGGCGGCTTGACCGGGCCGAGGGGGATTTCACCAACCGGCTCGCGGGCACGACGGCGCCGATCAACGATTACGGCACGATCAGCCAGCCCAAGCTGAGCGTCGCGATCGCGCCCGTGCGCGGCGTCACGGTGTACGGCAATTACGGCCGGACCTTCCAGATCGGTGCCGGCTCAGGTGCGTATCTGGTGGCGCCCCGCGTCGTCGATGTCGCGGCGTCGATCAACGAGGGGTTCGAGGGCGGCGTGAAACTAACGCGCGGTCGCTGGCTGGAAGCACGCGTTGCACTGTGGCAGCAGACCGCGAGCGGCGAACTGAAGCGTCGCCTGAACGACCCGTCGGGCGATTTCGACAATCTCGGCAAGACGCGCAGGCGCGGCGTCGATTTCCAAATTGACGTGAAGCCGGTGCGCGGCGTTGCGCTCTGGGGCAGTTATTCGCACCAGACCGCACGGATCGTGACGCCCGATCCGGCGACGCCGTCGCAGGCGGGCAACGCGATCGACCATGTCCCGCAGAACGTCTTTTCGGGCGGGCTGGACCTAACCCCGGATCCGAAGCTGCGCCTATCGTTCTGGGGTAACGGACAGTCGAGTTATGAACTGAACCCGGCGAACACGCAGGGGCGCTATGGCGATTATGTCGTGCTGAACGCGGAACTCGCTTACAAGGTGACACCGCAGCTCGAACTGTCGGCGCAGCTGAAGAACCTCACGAACGATCATTACGAATATGTCTGGTACGACGGCACGCAGCGGCTTCACGCGCCGGCGGACCCGCGCTCCCTGTTCGGCGCAGTGCGGTTGAACTTCTAAAATGGCGACGCGTCCTTCGCTGCGCGTGACGATGCGGCGCGTCCACCTGTGGCTCGGGCTGACGATCGGCGTGCTGTTCGCGTTTGCCGGGCTGACCGGCAGCCTGCTGGTGTTCTACCCGGAAATCGACGCTGTGCTCAGCCCAGCACTGCGCGCGGTGCCCACGGGAGCACACCCGGCGTCGTGGCAGGCGGTGGTCGATACGCTCCACCGCGAGCATCCGGCGCGCACCGGCGCGTGGCGGATCGAGGTGTCGGGGGAGGGCGGCGCGATCCCCGTCCGGTACTACACACCGAAGGAAACGACCGGACGCGCCTTTGCGCCGCTGCTTGCCTGGGTCGATCCGGTGCGTTTGACGACGATCCGGACCGGCTTCTGGGGTGATACGCTGGTCACCTGGATCTACGATCTCCACTACCGCCTGTTGCTGGAGGAGCCCGGCGGGATCGCGATGGGGATTGCCGGGATCGTCATGCTGGTGCTGCTGGCGAGCGGTATATGGGCGTGGTGGCCGCGAGCAGGGGGCTGGTGGCGCGCGGTGCGGTTCAAGACGCACGCCCTGCCGATCCGGCGACTATACGACTGGCACAAGCTGACCGGCCTTGCCGGACTGATCCTGTTGCTGGTCGTGACCGCGACGGGGGTGATGCTCGACCTGCCCGACCAGACCAGGCCGATCATCGCCAGCGTCTCGCCGCTTTACCAGACACCCAAGCCGGCCGTGATGCTCGGAAGCACCCGCTTGACCATCGACGCGCTCATCATGCGTGCACGTCGGCGCTTTCCCGACGGTGCGCTGGCCTGGATCGAAACGCCGGCGACCCCCACAGGGGCCGTCCGTATCAATCTCGCCCGCCCCGGCGAGCCGAGCCGACGCTTCCCGCGCACCAATGTCTGGTTCGATCCCCATGATGGTCGCATCCTTGCCGTGCGTGACGGCCGTGCGGAGAGTGGCGGCGACACGGTGCTAAACTGGCTCCACCCGCTGCATGGCGGTGAGGCGTTCGGGCTCACCGGCCGGCTGCTCGCGCTGGTCGCGGGTATACTGCCCACGATCCTGTTCACGACCGGTTTTATGCGCTGGTCGCGGCGCCGCAACAATTCGGAGCGTCGGACTCTGGCGAAGTTCGCAGGGCCGAACGAACGGCCGCGAGGCACATGAGAGTGATGTTCGCGTAGCTGACGGCGCACCCGTTATTTTTCGGCCGTAGGCAACATTGGCTACTTTCCTGAAGAGGTTGGTGAAAAGCCGGCGCTGCGGGAAGTGAGGTCGCTCGAGGATGGCCCACACACGAAATACATCCGTGCCAGTGTGATATGCCATAACATACTGGCCCTCTGATCGAGGGTGTCGCGTCACATACTCCTGGGTTTCTGCCGGTGTTTTGCTAAGAAAAACCATGTTATTTGGGATTTTATTCATTGTACGTCATCGTATCTATTGACGGCACTTGCCAAGAAAAATGCTCGATGCACTCAGTGCGTTCTCGAGATCCGTCAAGTGGAACGCCCGCGTACCCCGTCGGCGTTGCCAACCAAAGAGGGGCACGAAAGCTGCCTTGTTGGGAAGACGGTAATCATTCCAACCGCTTGCGCTTAACCTGTGTCTGGAACCCCTTGGTCGTTTCGCAGTTGATACAAACCGGACGGTGAGCTCGGCGCGCCCGGGACACACCCTGGCGCTTTGTCAGGAGAGATGCCTTGAAATCAATGATCACCCTGGTGGCACTTGCCGCCATGCTTCCACTGGCAGCTTGCAATAAAAGTCCGTCGGACAAGCTTGCTGATCGCGTCGAGAATGCAGCGGATACCCGTGCTGACGCCATGGAAGCGAATGCCGATGATTTGCGTAATCAGGCAGCGCAGCTCGATAATCGTGCCGACAAGGCACGCAAGGTCGGCGACTCCCGCTCTGACGCCATCGAGGCAGCTGATATGAACGTTGCCGGCATGAGCCAGCAACAGCGCGACGCCATTGTCGCCAATCAGGCCGCAGCTGTCCGTTGATTTTTCTGCCCGGCCGCTAGTCGGCCGGGCATCTGTCGAAAGCCTTGCCTCATGAAAGCCGGCTTTCGCCGTCTGACCGATTACCTCGGTTCCAGCTATTGGTTCGTCCCCACCGTCATGGCCATCGCCGCAGTACTGCTGGCAGGTGGCATGGTGGCGCTGGACTCGAAGGTCGGCTCGTCCTGGATGGACGGCTATGTCTGGCTGTACGCCTCGCGACCGGATGGTGCGCGACAGGTGCTGTCCTCAGTCGGTGGGTCGATGATCACCGTGGCCGGTACGGTGTTCTCCGTCACGATCGCCGCAGTAGTGTATGCATCCGGCCAATATGGTCCCCGCCTGCTGACCAACTTCATGCGCGACCGCGGCAACCAGGTGACGCTTGGAACCTTCATCGCGACGTTCCTGTATTGCCTGCTAGTGCTCCGCACGATTCACTCGGCTGACGAGTCAGGTGGCTATGGCTTCGTGCCCAATCTGGCGCTGCTGGTCGGCGTGCTACTGGCGCTCTGCTCGATCGCGGTGCTGATCTATTTCATCCACCATGTACCATCCAAAATTCACATCAATAGCGTGATTGAGGATGTCGGCGACCGCTTGCTGCGCGGCATTGACGATCGCTTCCCCCGCTTTGTCGGCAGTTCGCCCGACGATCATGCCACGACCGCTACGAACGTTCCCGACACTTTCCGCGACGATGCCAACGCGAGCGTCGGCAAACAGCGTCGGATCGTTACGGCCAAGGATACAGGCTACATCCAGTTCCTAGACGATGAGGCGGTCCTCCGTCTGGCATCCAAGCACGATCTCGTTCTTCGCCTTCAGTACCAGCCCGGTGACTTCGTCCATGTCGGGCGCGCTTTGGTGGAAGTTTGGCCGCCTGAGCAGTGCGACGACGCCTGTGCCAGTGACTTACGCGACGCATTCGCCGTCGGCTCGCGCCGTTCGGCGTTGCAGGACCTGCGCTTCCTCGTTGACGAACTGGTCGAGATCGCGGCACGGGCGCTATCGCCTGGCGTCAACGATCCCTTCACGGCGGTCACCTGCCTTGACTGGCTGAGCGCTGCGATGTCCGATTTGGCCGGCCGATCGCTGCCGTCACACCTGCGTGTCGACGATGCCGGTGCGCTCCGCGTCATTGCCCATCCCACCACGTTCGCATCGCTGATG
The DNA here is from genome assembly GCF_003050705.1 of Sphingomonas aurantiaca. Taxonomy (GTDB): domain Bacteria; phylum Pseudomonadota; class Alphaproteobacteria; order Sphingomonadales; family Sphingomonadaceae; genus Sphingomonas; species Sphingomonas aurantiaca. The sequence goes on from NZ_QAOG01000007.1 coordinate 207,975, forward strand.
GACCGATCGTTTGGCGCGCTGGCGCAGTATTGTGCGGCCGACATGGTAGCGAGCCTGCGCTACCTCAACGCACTAGGCGAGGTATCGCTCGACTGTGACGAGCCCGATCGGCTGACGACGATCCGCCTCTATGCCGACAGGCTGGAGGAACTGGCGGGTGAGGCGCTGAGGGGCTTCAACCTGACCCGCGTTCGGACGCGCACAGGTGAGTTACGGACCGCGCTCGACCAACCCGACTACAAGCGTCGCCTGCGCGACGGAACCGCCTGGCTTGCCGGCACGGCCTGAGGAAAAACATGATGAATACTCCCTCGGCGAAGGCCATCCATCCGTCCGAGATCTGGACGACCGTCAACGGCATGGTCAACGGCTTCCTTGCCATGCTGCCTTTGCTTCTGGCGGGGCTGATCGTCTTCCTGATATTCTGGGGCCTTGCATCGGGTGTTCGCCGCGGCGTCGAAGCGTTCGCAGCCAAGCGTTCCGAGTTTCCCAGTGCTGGCATGGCGTTTGGCCGGCTTGCCTATATCGCTCTGATGCTACTCGGCGCGTTGATCGCGGCGACCGTTGCGTTTCCGTCCGTCACGCCGGCGAAGCTGTTCTCGGCGCTCGGGATCGGAGGTGTCGCGATCGGCTTTGCGTTCAAGGACATCTTCCAGAACCTGCTCGCCGGTATCCTGCTTCTCATCCGACACCCGTTCCGCGCCGGAGACGAGATCACCACCGGGGGCGGCTTCACCGGAACGGTGGAATCGATCGAGACGCGGGCTACCTACATCCGCACCTATGACGGCCAGCGGGTGATCGTGCCCAACAGCGTCATCTATACCGAAACGGTAACCGTCATCACCGCCTACGACTTGCTGCGCAGCGAGTATGACGTTGGCATCGGCTACGGCGACGACGTCACCACCGCACGACGGATTGCCCTGGAAGCGGTCAAGGGCGTCGACGGCGTGCTCGCCGAGCCTGCCCCCGATGTGCTACTCTGGGATCTGGCCGGATCGTTCAAGAACCTAAGGGTGCGCTGGTGGACTAAGCCCAAGCGGTCGGGCGTTGTTCAGGTTCGTGACCGGGTTCTGCAGGCGGTGTCTGAGGCGCTGGTCGGCGCCGGGATCGATCTGCCGTTCCCTACCACCCAGGTGCTGTTCCACGACCAGACCGAGGCGAGCGACGGCGATCGTCGACGCCAGCGCGAGGGCTGGCCGGCGGGTGACACCGTTCCCGAGCCGCGCCACATCAACGCGCTGACCATCGTCCGTAGCGACCCGAAGGACTAACCGGCCGTGCTGACTCCGTTCGACGCAGCGGCGATCCTGATCGTACTCGCCGCGGTGCTGGGCTACTTCAACCACCGTGTACTGAAACTGCCCTCGTCGATCGGCTTGACGATCATGGGGGCGGTCGCTTCCTTGCTTGTCGTCGGTATTGACCAGTTGCTGCCCGGCAGTCAGGTCGGCGAGCAGGTCGTCGGCTTCATCGCCGGCATCGATTTCCACACGACATTGATGGACGGCATGCTGTCGTTCCTGCTCTTCGCGGGCGCACTGCACGTGAAGTGGGATGATATGCGACGCGGGCGCTGGCCTATCGTTGTTCTCAGCACCGTTGGCGTGTTGCTCTCCACCCTCATCATTGGCGGTGGCTTCCACCTGATCGCTGGTTGGCTCGGCCTTGCCGTGCCGCTGATCTGGTGTCTCGTCTTCGGCGCGCTCATCAGCCCGACGGACCCCGTCGCCGTCATGGGCATCCTCGGTCGAGCGGAGGTTTCGCCGACACTGAAAGCGACGGTGGCCGGTGAAAGCCTGTTCAACGACGGGGTCGGGGTGGTCGTCTTCGCTATCCTGCTCGAAGCCGCGCTGGGCACTGAACCGCTGTCGCTCGGTCACGGTGCGGCACTGTTCCTTCAGGAAGCGGGCGGAGGCGTGCTTCTGGGGTTGGCGGCAGGCTGGATCGGCTACCGGGCGATGCGATCGATTGACGAATACAATGTCGAGGTGATGATCTCGCTGGCGGTGGTTATGGGGGGCTACGCGCTTGCCGCGCAGCTCCACATCAGCGGTCCGGTCGCCATGGCAGTCGCCGGGCTGCTGATTGGCAACAAGGGCGTTGCCGATGCGATGAGCGACATCACACGCGATTATCTGCTGAAGTTTTGGGCGTTGATAGACGACATCCTCAACGCTGTCCTGTTCCTGCTCATTGGTCTCGAGGTCGTGACCATCCCCTGGGACCCGCGGCTTATCGCACTCGGTCTAACCGCTGTACCGCTAGTGCTGCTCGCCCGCGGGATTGCGGTCGTCACGCCGCTTGCCGTCCTGCGGCCGATCCTATCGCTCGGACGGCTCGCACCGCTGACCCTCATCTGGGGCGGCCTGCGCGGTGGTATCTCGGTTGCGCTGGCCCTTGGCCTGCCGGACGGACCCGCGCGGTCTATCGCGCTTGCGGCTACCTACATCGTCGTGCTGTTCTCGGTAATCGTGCAGGGCGGCACCATCGAGCGTGTGCTTGACCGCGCCAAAGCTCGCGGCAGAGCGTAATGGATCCGAGGAGGTGCGGATGGTCAGCTACATCGCAGCCTCAGGCATTTGCAAGGACAGCGGTGCAAAGTGAGCCTAGGCCGCTCAATCTATGTCAGTGGCGCATTGTTACATTTCGAGCAGGTGAGTTGGAATGACGGAAGCGGCGGGTAACAGCACCCGATATCAGGCGATTTTCGAGAGCGCTGTTGATTTCGCGATCATCGGCCTTGGTACTGATGGCCTGATCACCGATTGGAACAGCGGTGCCGAACGGACCTTCGGGTGGACGGCAGAAGAGATCTCCGGTCAGCCCGCAGACCGCTTTTTCACGCCGGAAGATCAAGCCGCTGACCGTGCGGGTGTCGAGATGCGTTGCTCGCTGGCTGAAGGGCGCGCAACCGACGAACGCTGGCACCTGAAGAAGGATGGCTCGCGGTTCTGGGCCAATGGCGAGATGATGCCGTTGCGATCCGAGGATGGGTCCCACATCGGCTATGTGAAGATTCTCCGTGATCGCACCGCGCAACGTCGGATCGCCGAGGAAGCCCGCCTCGATGCCGAGTTTCTCCGGGGCGTTCTTGCGTCGTCGGACGACTGCATCAAGGTTCTCGATCTGAATGGCGATCTCTTATCGATGACCGAGGGCGGCATGAAGGTCATGGAGGTCGTTGATTTTGAGGCGATCCGTGGCTGTGCCTGGACCAGCTTCTGGACCGATCAGGGCAACGCCGACGCAAAAGTTGCGGTCGAGACCGCGCGCAGCGGGGGAACCGCGCACTTCCGTGGTCCAGCGACAACCATGGCCGGTACGCCGAAATGGTGGGACGTAAAGGTTACGCCGATCCTCGGCCTCGACGGTAAACCGGAAAAGCTGCTCGCCGTCTCTCGTGATGTCTCAGTTCAGCGCCGCGGGGAGGTCAATCGGGAGGCGCTGCTAGAGCTTGGTGATCGGTTGCGTGACTGCACCTCGACCTCTGAGATCACCTATGCGGCGGGCGATGTCCTTGGACGCACACTGGACGTCGATCGGGTGGGTTACGGTGAGGTTGAACCGACGGCGGATACGTTAGTTATTGAGCGTGACTGGACAGCACCTGACGTTGCGTCGGTCCAGGGCATCGTCCGCTTCCGTGACTACGGATCATACATCGAAGATCTGAAACGTGGCCGAGACGTGGTCATCGACGGTTTAGCTGCCGACCGCCGCACGAATGCCGAAGCGCTTCGAGAAGCGGCAGCAACTGCCTTAGTCAATATACCCGTTATGGAACGCGGCACGCTGGCGGCGATCCTGTTCGTCAATCAGCGGGACGCCCGCACTTGGACGGGGGCGGAGATTGCCTTCATCCGCGAGGTTGCCGATCGGACGCAGGTAGCGATCCAACGGCACAAGGCGGAAGCCAGATTGAACGACCTCGCTATTTCGCTTGAAGAGCAGGTGGAGCAGCGCACCGCTGATCGGAACCGCCTTTGGACGCTATCGAGAGACGTCATGCTCGTGGCGGGCTTCGATGGGGTGATCAGCGCGGTCAACCCGGCCTGGATGACGACCCTCGGCTGGTCCGAACAGGAACTGCTGACGCGTAACTTCCTCGACCTCGTCCATCCCGATGACCTGATTGCCACGCAGAATGCTGCCGGCTCTCTGTCGGCAGGTAGTGTCATCGGTCGGTTCGATAACCGATATCGTCACAAGGACGGTAGCTATCGGACACTGACGTGGACGGCCGCGCCTGGAGACGGACTGATCATCGCCGTCGCCCGAGATATCACGGCGGAAAAGGACCAGGCCGAGGCACTACGCCAAGCCGAGGAAGCTCTTAGACAAGCCCAGAAGATGGAGGCGGTGGGTCAGCTTACCGGCGGTCTAGCGCACGACTTCAACAACCTGCTGACCGGCATGATGGGCAACCTTGAACTGCTACAGGTTCGTGTTGCGCGTGGTCGCCTGGAGGATCTCGACCGTTTCATCAATTCAGCACAGGGTGCGGGTCGCCGGGCTGCCGCACTAACCCAGCGATTGCTCGCGTTCTCAAGACGCCAGACCCTCGATCCCAAGCCGACCGATGTAAACCGACTGATTACCGGTTTCGAGGAGATGCTCGCCCGCACTGTTGGGGCCACCGTCGATATCGAGGTTGTCGGCGCAGTCGGCCTCTGGCCAACCGAGATCGATGCAGGCCAGCTTGAGAATGCGATCTTGAACCTGTGCATCAACGGTCGTGACGCCATGCCTGATGGCGGCAGGCTTACGATTGAAACCGCGAATAAGTGGTTCGACGATCGTGCAGGGCAAGACCATGAGCTTCCCCCAGGTCAGTATATTTCCGTCTGTGTGACGGACAGCGGCACGGGTATGGCACCCGATCTGCTCCAGCGGGTATTTGAGCCTTTCTTCACAACCAAGCCCATTGGGCAGGGCACAGGCCTCGGCCTATCGATGATCTACGGCTTCGCACGCCAGTCCGGTGGGCATGTTCGCATCTATTCCGAGGTCGACCAAGGGACGACCGTCTGCATCTATCTGCCCCGCTATCACGGCGATGTCGTGGATGATGTTGCTGAAACTCAGCGCATCGCGGCTGAAGCTGCAGGCGGACAGACAGTCTTGGTGGTGGATGACGAAGCCACGATCCGTCATCTGATCGACGAGGTATTGGAAGAGCAGGGCTATACAGTGATTGGTGCGGCGGATGGAGCAGCAGGTCTCAAAGTCTTGCAGTCCAGTGCTCGTATCGAGCTGCTTATTACCGACGTTGGTCTACCGAACGGCATGAACGGTAGACAGGTAGCCGATCATGCTCGCACGCTTCGGCCCGGCCTGAAGGTACTTTTCATTACCGGGTTTGCAGATAACGCTGCGGTTGGGAACGGGCACCTTGAGCCGGGTATGGAATTGCTCACCAAGCCATTCACGCTTGAAGCGTTGACGAGCAAAGTTGCTGCGATGACAAAAGCCGCATCCTGAACGAGAACGCGAGTTTGTCGCTGAAAATCTGCGTTTTGGGAGTCCCGGTGGCTTCCGCTTTGATGCAGGGGTCAGACACGGGCAGCGGTATGGCACGTAATGATCCCTGCCGCACCACGGCGGCCCGACACTCAGCGACTGCCGGCTTGGCCGCTGATCGCTGTGAACGCCTTCCTAGCGATTGTCGTCTTGGCGGCACTCGTCGGGATTTGGCTGCAATAACCGGCGTGACTATCGCCATTCTACGGATTCTGCTTGCATGACCACGCCGCAACTTATGTCGATTGGCCTGCTGATTGGCATGATGGGCCTCTTTCTCTGGGGCCGTTTTCGCTATGATGTCACAGCCATCATTGCCCTGCTGGCCGGACTGTCGCTGGGATTAGTGAAGCCCAAAGAGGCGTTTACCGGCTTTTCCGATGACATCGTTATCATAGTTGGATCGGCGCTGGTGATCTCATCGGCAATGCAGCGTTCCGGCCTAATCGAGAGCGCGCTCGGGATACTGGCGCGGCGCGTGACCCGCGTCCGGTCGCAACTCGTGGTGCTGACCGCGGCAGTCGGGGTATCGTCCGGGCTGGTCAAGAACGTCGGTGCCTTAGCGATGCTGATGCCGGCAGCCGTTCAGACGGCTAAGAAATCGGACACTAGCCCTTCGGTGTTCCTGATGCCGATGTCGTTCGCTTCGCTGCTCGGCGGGTTGATGACCCTCGTTGGTACGTCGCCGAATATCATTGTCAGCAGAGTACTAGAGCAGATGACCGGCAAGCCGTTCGGCATGTTCGATTATCTGCCAACGGGGCTGGGCCTGCTTGTGGTAGGCCTCATTTTTCTGCGTTTCGGCTACCGCCTCCTGCCCAGGGAACGCCGCGCAGCACCGACCATGGGCGAAGCTCTCAACATCACGGACTATGTCACTGAGGCGACCATCGAAGACGGATCGCCCGCCGTCGGCGAAACGGTTGAGTCCTTCATCGACCGCCATGATCATGAGGTGACGATCGCCAATGTTGTCCGTGACAATATGCGCACGAGCATTACGGCCGAGTTCCTTCTGGCTGCCGGCGACACGCTGATCTTGGGCGGTGACCCGGATACGCTCGAGCGTGTTATTGCGGGTGACTACCTGGCACTTGCCGGACAGCATCGTGACCTACCGGAAGGCAGCGAAGATGATGAGGTCGGCGTCATTGAGGCGGTCATTACCACCGGCTCTGTGCTGGTCCGCCAGTCCGCCGGACGACTGCGGCTTCAGCAACGCTATGGCGTCAACCTCATCGCGGTATCGCGCGCCGGCAAACGGCTGACCAAGCAGCTCAGCGAGACCGTCCTTCGCGCTGGCGATGTCATCGTTCTTCAAGGACCCCTCACACTCTTGCCAGAACGCATGCGTGACCTTGGTACGTTGCCGCTGGCAGAGCGCGCCCTGCGTCTGGGGAGTTCGAAGCGTCGCTTCCTACCACTTATCATCCTCGCGGTTGCGATGACCGTAACCGCGACCGGCTATGTGCCTGTAGCAGTCGCCTTCTTTGCCGCTGCCGGTTTGATGATGGCGACCGGCGCGCTACCGCTGCGCGAGGCTTACGATGGCGTCGAATGGCCAATTCTCATCATGCTGGGCGCGCTCATTCCGGTTAGCGAAACCCTGCGCAGCACCGGCGCGTCGGATGTACTCGCGACCTCGCTTGCCCATCTGGCTGCCTCCCTGCCGCCATGGGGTGCGGTCGCCCTGATCCTCGTAGCGGCGATGGCTGTGACGCCGTTTCTCAACAATGCCGCGACGGTCTTGGTGATGGCGCCAATCGCGGCGGTGTTCGCGCACGACCTCGGATATCGCCCCGAAGCGTTCCTGATAGCGACCGCCATCGGGGCAGGATGCGATTTCCTGACGCCGATTGGGCATCAGTGTAATACCCTGGTTTTTGGTCCTGGGGGTTACCGCTTCAGTGATTACGCCCGGCTGGGCGCGCCACTATCTGTTCTGGTGGTTTTGGTTGGTACGCCTCTGGTGATGTGGACTTGGCCACTGCTCTGATCGCCGGGAACTGTTGATGGGCAGTATGGCCAAACCGCAGGCGTTCCGGGATACTGAATGGGCGTCCGTGGCAGGGAAGCCCGGAAGGTTGTGGCACCGCAGATGTAGCAGGCGTAGGCGGTTTCATGCGTTTTCTCCGCTCGCCGGCAGCCATGCCCGTTCTCATCGCCCTGCTGCTTGCAACAGTCACGACAGCTGGATTGGCGACGTCGTGGACGCTGTCGATTGTGATGTGGCCTTCCAGTGCGGTTCTTGCCGCAGCCTTGTTTGCGACCTTGATGCAGGACCCCGACTGACATGGCTTCAGCGCCACTGATCGATAGCACCGCTGGTCCACCTGGCTCTGGTCGGGTAGCGCCATCGTGGCTCCGTAAAGCTTTCCGATCCAGCGAAGCTGCACTCATCGTGCTGGCCATCATGATCGGCAGTGCAGCCGGATTGCTTAGTGTCGTCCAGGGCGTGCTCGCACAGACGATGCAGCATCTGCTTTATGCCTTGTCGCCGGATCAAAGGCTGAGTGCGGCCACGACGATCTCTTACCTCGCTCTACTTGCCCTGCCGGCTGGTGGAGCCGTCCTCGCACTCTTCTCCTGGGTTACTCATGCTCGCCGGCGCCGGATGGTCGACGCTGTGGAGGCGAACGCCCTTCATGGTGGTCGCATGTCGTGGTCCGACAGCCTCGTTATCTCCGGGCAAACGATCCTTTCCAACGGCTTCGGTGCGTCTGTGGGGCTTGAGGCGGCGTATGCGCAGTTGGGAGGGCTCGTCGCCTCGCTCAGCGGCAACTGGTTTGCGTTACGCAGGTCCGATCTGCGCATCTTGGTCGGCGCCGGAACGGGCGCCGCCATCGCAGGTGCATTCGGGGCTCCATTAGCTGGGGCCTTCTATGCCTTCGAGATCGTAATCGGGGCTTATACGATATCAGCGCTGGCACCTGTCGCTGCGGCGTGCCTGGCGAGTGTCCTTGTGGCGCAGGCGTTTGGTGCTCAGCCGTATCTGGTTGCGGCTAATGCAGGCGAACAGATCGAGACGTTCCACTACCTTGTCTATGCCGGGCTTGGGGCTTGCGCCGCTGGCGCTGGGATACTGCTGATGCGGGCTGTCGCGGAGATGGAAGCAGCGACACGCAAGCTGCCGATACCCTCAATTTGCCGGCCGATATTGGGCGGGCTGCTGCTCATCCCTCTCGCGATGCTCACGCCACAAATCCTCTCTGCTGGTCACGGCGCCCTCCACCTCAATCTTGAAGCCGACGTATCGCTGCGCTTTCTCGCCGCTATCTTCGTCGTGAAGTGCGCAGCATCCATCATCTCACTTGGCTTTGGCTTCCGCGGTGGCCTGTTCTTCGCATCCTTGTTCTTAGGCAGCCTACTGGGTCACCTGTTTGCGGGGTCACTCGAATGGATGGTCGGATTGCCGGTGATCGACCCGCACAATGCGGCCCTGGTGGGGATGGCCGCATTAGCGGTCGCCGTGGTTGGGGGGCCGATGACAATGGCGATGCTAGTCCTTGAGGCGACCCACGACTTCTCCCTCGCCGGCGCGGCCATTGCAGCATCGCTGGTCTCGTCCACCATCGTCCGCGAGCTTTTCGGCTATTCCTTCTCAACGTGGCGCCTGCATCTCCGGGGCGAAACCATCAAAAGCGCCCGCGATGTCGGCTGGGTCAGGACGCTTACGGCAGGCAAGATGATGCGACGTGTCGAACGGGCTACGCCGTGCAACACGACGATTGCCGAGTTTCGTCGGGCGTTCCCGCTTGGTTCCACAAGTCGGGTCCTACTCGTCGATGACCACGAAAATTATGGCGGTATCGTACAGACTGCCAGTGCATTTGCCGAAGAGGTCGATCAGAAGGCAGCGATCGGGTCGCTGGCGATCCACACGGGTCTCGCCCTTACACCGGATGCCGACATCAGAAGCGTCATGACTACGTTCGATACCGAAGGGGCGGACGAACTGGCGGTAGTTGGGAGTGACGGTGGGGTTCTCGGCATCCTCTCCGAGAGCTACGCGCGACGCCGCTACGCAGAGGAACTGGACAAGGCGCAACGTGAGCTATTTGGCGAGAGCTGATCCCGGCTTAGGCACGTACCATGTTCCCTCGACAAATTCGGCGTTTAGCTGACTTTCCCGCAGTTACAACAGCGGCAAGCCGGGTGAGATGCGGGTCGAACTCGCCCCCCCCCCAGTTTCGCTGTGTACAGAGTTGGCTAAAAGACCCTGAAAGGGAAGTTGCATTGTCATTTGCTTTACTGTGTCGTCGCGTTGGTATCATTGCAGGTTTATCTGTTGTTGAAGCGTGTGTTCCGGCAGGGCGGTACCCTGTAACGCCCGTATCCCTGCCGATCACGGTACAGACCACCACACCCGCCCGAACACCGCCCAAGCCTGTGCAAACGCGAGCCCAACCATCAGCCAACTTGCTTAACGCGGTACAGGCGCTTGGCATAAGTTTCAAAGGCGACGTTGGCATCAGCGTCCGCGACATTGACGAGGGGTGGGTTGTTGCCTGGGAGGGCAACAACCCTCGACCCCAGCAGAGCGTGAGCAAGTTTTGGGTTGCGATCGCGGTCATGGACGCGGTGGATCGGGGTCGCTTATCGCTGACCGATCCAGTAACCGTTACACGATCCGACCTTACTGTATTTCATCAGCCTATCCGGGCATTTGTTGGCAAAGACGGCTACAGGACAACGATCGGTGACTTGCTTCGCGGGGCAATGACTCGCAGCGACAACACTTGCAACGATGTGCTACTTTGGCGCATCGGTGGACCTGCCGCAATCAACCGCATGTTGGACGAGAAGGGGATTGCAGGCGTCGGGTTCGGCCCTGGAGAAAGGCAGTTGCAGGCGCGTACCGCTGGACTGGAATGGCGACCGGAGTGGGCCGGAGGTTGGGGATTCCTGCAAGCCCGTGCAGCTATGACCTACGAAGCGCGCGACAAGGCGTTGCGCCGCTATCTGTCTGATCCGCTCGACGGTGCATCTGCCAATGGCGTGACGCTAGGGCTATCTCTACTGGCTCAAGGCAAACTCTTGAGCGCTCAATCGACCACCTCGTTACTAACACTCATGCGGTCCAGCAAGACCGGTCCTCTGCGCTTAAAGTCGGGCCTCCGTCCTGGTTGGACGCTCGCGCACAAGACAGGGACGGGTCAGGATCTGGGCACTCTCTCGACCGGCTACAACGACGTGGGTTTGCTCGTTGCTCCCGATGGGCATCGCTATGCGGTCGCCGTCATGATCGCCAGCACGCGCCAACCCATACCGGTGCGGATGCGGCTCATGGGCAATGTCACGCGCGCGATTGTGGCAAATCGCTAATCGATAATCGCTCAATGTCCGCAGCCTGGAGGAGCGTTATTGTGTGGGCTCAGGCCATATGCTTATACATTCGCGCCTTTTTCTGATGCTACGTCAAATAATACCCGTGCTGAAGTGAAGGATGTACTTGAAGAGACTACGACTAGCCGGACTAGTGCTAAGACGAACTAGCCGATTTAGAGTTTCCGATGTCACAGTAATGGCTCACGATGAGCAGGCAATTATTGTTGCCTGAAAAGTACGAATTTATAAAAGCAGGTAGATATCAAATAAACATGCGATCCTATTTACCTACCTGCCAGCTTACCTTGTAGGTAACTCGAAAGCCGTCGTGATCCGAAAATCTGGGACTGCGCTCCGAGCCATCGAAAAGAGCCTCGACGCGCACAGGTATGACATCGACGGCGGAACCGCTCTCGAATAGTTGGAGGTCTTGCGTATCCATCCACGGTTCATCACCGTCCCAAGATATGCGGACATCGCATGGTAGCGGATTATCGATGCAATATTCCTGCACGATCTCGAACGGCTCGGTAACGTTGCGGAAGCGTTCGAACCGTATCGCCGAACTCTTCATATTGAAGTCGCCGCCAAGAATCGTCGGAATGTTCGGGTCCCCGACAGCGGAAATGAAATAGCCCAACTCTTCGACCTGAAGGCGATGCGCACGGGCATGTCGCCGTGGCGGTACCCGAGAAGACCTCTGCGAATTGAGATGCGTGTTAAACAGATTGATTGTGCCTGGGACACCGGGAATAGCCATACGTGCATACAGCATACCCTTATTGCTGAGGCAGTCGAGGCCTGCACATCGACGCTTGCCAAACGGCTCCGAGTGCGTTTCGATAATTGGGTATCGACTGAGAATGGACAGGCCTGATCCGACCAGATGCAGGCCAAGCTCCCCCTTCTTCCACCGGTACGGACCAGGCATCTTGTCGTTGACAGGCAAATTCTTAGATTGTGTTCGGGACGGGCCAGAAACCATGTTCGGGTAGCCAAGGCCCTGAACGGCGTTGACTGCCGCCTTGCTAAACATCTCCTGCACCATGATCACGTCCGGTTCGGTGCCTTGTCTCATCATGTGCTTGAGTGCAGCGTTAATCTTCACCAGAGATCCGGCGCGCTTCCCACGAGCCGGCCAGCCAAGTCCTTCAATGTTGAAGGTCAGAACGTCGAACGTAGTGCTAGCGCGCAGACCATCGGCTGACACAGCGATTGCGTGCCCACCTGTTGCGCAGGACTGCATCAGGGGAGGAGGCAGCGCGACACAGCTTGCTGTACCGGTCACAAAAGCGAGCGTCGAAAGACGGCATACCATCGACCACGGCAATACAGCTGTTTCTCGTGACTTAGTGAAGAGCATTAGGTGCCGGTCTCTGCGAACCTGAGCGCGGTAACGCAAGTGCTTCATTCGTTTGCCTATGTTCGTGCGGAAGCAGGATTAACGAATGACGTGCATCGCAGATCGCAGCGGTCTCCGCCGATTGCATGACGCATTACAAAGCGCCTACGCAACGTCCTGATTGCCGGCAATCAGGAGGGTGGTGCTGACCACTGCCGGCTGGGTTACTCTGTACGCAAGCTATCTTCGAGGATCAGCCGCTCGTGCGCCAACGCCGCCTGGCTGATTAACGTGCTAAACAAGACCCCTCGATCGGCCCTGATTGGATCACGCCCATCAGAACGAACGAAAGCCAAAACTGCCAGAGTCCCAAGTGACGTCCGCAAAGGCTCAACCCGCCACTCCGCAGAAGCAATATTTGTCGTCCCACGACCTGCCGATACGCCATGCTCCCAACACCAATCCAGGGCTGCTTGATCGATCGGGCCCCAAGAAAGTGGATCCATTGTTGCGTCGACAAGTTCCAAACGTCCACCGCGTTCGCGGAAAACGGCAACGTCGGCCTTCAGCACGCTGCTGAACTCGTCACAGACTGCACCAGCCGTCTCTTTCCAATTTGCTGCACGAGCAAGGACCTGAGCAAAGGATGCGATGCGGGCATTCTCTTTCGCGCTGCGGTCACTCAAGGCAACCCGGCTCCGGAGCGCTTGCGTTACCCAGCTGGTATAGACTGCGACCGCCAGTAACGATGCCAGCGTCAAGAATATGATGGGTGTTGTCGGTTCGAAGTGAAAACGAGGCTGAAGCAAGAAAAAATCGAAGCCCAGCACTGACGCCGTGGTCGCGGTGAGGGCTGGACCGATCCCGAAGCGGGCGGCCGCAGCGATCACAGGAAACAAGAACAGAAGGTTCAGCGGTCGCCCGCCGATCAACAGGCTTGCCAGCTCTGCAAGACAGAGCGTGATGGCGACGAGGCCTAAGGCGAATAGATGATGGCGTAGGTTGGGCTCTGATGGGAGCGATGCCTCTGCATCTGCTCCATCAAAGGCTGATGCGGGCGCGGTCGCTGGCGCGATATGGACCGTCACCGAAGGTAACCGCTCCTGTACCAACGATATCATCGACCGTTGAAACCAGCGGCGCTTAGGTTCGGATGTTGGGGCTCCGATGACGAGATGCTCAACGGGTGAACCTGCAAGATGTGCAACCAAGCCGCTTGCTACGTCGTCGTCGGGTTCGTTGCTGACTGTCGCCCCCCGACGCAAAGCCAGCGCTAACGCGTCGGCTGCTCTTCGTGCGATGGCGGGATCGCGAGCCGATCGAGGCGTCTCGATGAACACCGCGTGCCAGCTCGCACTCAGCGCCTTGGCCAGATCCGCAGCTAGTTCAACGACCCGCTCTCCGCTTCCCGATCCGCTTACTGCTGCAAGAATACGGGTTTCCGCCACCTCCTCAACCTTGAGCGAGGCATCTTTGGCGTTCAATCCAGACTCGTCGTGAAGGATCATGTGACAAACAGCTTTATGTTCAATTGCCACAATCTCACGTTCTGTTCGCCGACGGCCAGGTCGCTATCGTTTCCTTTGTCGACGGGTTCTCGATGGCGACATCGTCGAAGCTTACGGCAACGAGGCATACCGGACGCTGGTCCTTGCCCGCCGGCTGACGGCACCGAACTGTCGATCCGTCGGGAAAGCGGGCTATGCGCCCGGAGAGGCGGACGCGCAGGCCTTGATCGATCTTGAGATCGGTCTCAGTTATCTGACGTACGCTCTCATAGGGCTTGCCCCCGCGTCTCGCGCTCCTCGCCCCATCATCGGAAAGCACTTCCGCCAAACCGAGCGTCTGGCCCGGAAGCGTAACAGCATCGATGCCGAGTGGGGCGACGGGCAGCGAACCGGACTCGCAGGTCTCGCGCGATGACCACGGTCGCGCAATCCAGAAGCCCTCGATAGCCTCTTTCCGATTGGCCGAAGGCGTGGCGTTTGCAACGCTTGATGGCGGTTCCTCCAGCCACTCGCTAGCATCGAATACAGCCGGTGTTACCGACACTCTGAGTGAGGATGACTTAGCGTCGTAGCGCCATTGGAATGCCTCGCGACTGTCTTCGCTCACCGGACCATCGCAACCGAACGGTAAGTCGACCTCAAACCGCAAACCCTCGGCAGCGGACGCCATCTCTGGAAGTTGCGCTCCTGACGAAGTGGCGTCTGCCGCAGCGTTGGCAATCGCGATCATATCGCTGCGTGCCAGAATATTGGCGGCAGGCGCTTCGGGAACGGGCAGTTTTTTTGCGACCGGCACAGGCTCCGAACTTGCGACTGGCGGCGGAGGTAAGGGTGCGGTGCTCCGCCCTAGGAGAAACCCGCCCCCGCCTAACAGAACGATCGCTGCGGCCGAGCCGGCAACGACAAGGCGACTTGTACGGGGGGTTGGCTCGAGCATTGCGGAACTGTAGCAAATTTCTCACGATCCTCCATACCGCGTGGCATGAGGGTTACTTTGCAAAGCACTGGCTTCTGGTTACCGCTGGGGCGGTTATGACGCTCGACCAGATCGTTACACTGCTTGTACTGGGTTGCGTCGTCGCGGCGCTCATCTGGGACAAGGTGCGTGCGGATGTTGTAGCGCTAGCGGGCGCGGCCGTTTTGCTTATGGCGGGCGTGGTTCGCCCGATCGACGTTCAGGGCGCCTTTGCTAGCCCCGCTATCATCGCACTCGCCTCGCTTTTCGTCATTTCCTATGCGCTTGAACTGTCGGGATTGCTTGATCGTGCGATCGAAGCTGCCGTCGCGATGTGCCGTCGTTTAGGCGGCACGGGGGTCTGGCTATTGCTAGGTATTGCCGGGCTCTTTTCCAGCGTGTTGAACAGCACCCCGATCGTCGTGCTGACCGCCCCCGTCGTCAAGGACGTCGCGGCGAGCCTGCAACTGCCGGCCAAGCGCTACCTGATGCCGCTATCCTACATCACGATCCTCGGCGGATGCTGCACATTGTTGGGCACGTCGACCAACCTCCTGGTCGACGACATGGCGCGCATCGCCGGTCAAAGCCGCTTCGGCATCTTCGAGATCACGCCCGTGGGTGTGCCCGTTGCGTTGGTTGGCGGACTCTATCTACTGCTATTCAGCGGCAGATTAATGGGCACGCGGATGCTGGACCCAACCGATGGGCATCCGGATGCGACTATCAATGTTGCTGGCGGGCAAGTCGGGGACGCCGAGGTGTTTGCCGAGCGTCGTCCGTTGCAGCCCGTCAAGGCTGCCATCGCGCTTGGGACGTTCGTCGGCGCGATCCTGCTCGCCGCCCTCAACGTCGCACCGATCGCCGCAACGGCATTTGCAGGAGCAGTGTTACTGATCTTGCTACGTGTCATCTCGGCCGATCAAGCCTATGGGGGCCTTCGACCTCAGATCCTCATTCTCATTGCTGGGATGGTAGTCTTGGGGATCGCGATGGCGCAAAGCGGGCTCGCGAGTGCCGCCACCACAAAGCTTATTGCCACTCTCGAGGGCGTCAGTCCGTTAACTGCTCTCATCGTGCTCTATGGCCTGACGATGGTTCTGACCGAGTTGCTCTCGAACGCCACCGTGGCGGTGTTGGTCACACCGGTCGCAGTGGCATTGGCGGAGAGTCTCGGGGTAAACCCTCGCCCCTTCCTTGTTGTAGTCATGATCGCCGGCAGTGCCTCCTTTGCGACCCCATTCGGCTATCAGACGAACGTCATCGTATATCAACTAGGCCGCTATCGATACACGGACTTCCTTCGCGTGGGACTTCCGCTCAATCTTCTTACCGCTATCGTCGCGATCACCACTACGTGTGTGTTCTTCCCGTTCTGATCCATGCTCAGTACCGCCCCTAAATTACCGCCATGGTTAGATTGCAATGGGGCGGCTACCAGCTGTGAATGACGCTGTGATCGCCGCCATGATTGTCGGGTGATCGACGCCGCAGACCTGGCACTGGAGAACCGATTGGAACACGATGCCTGGTGGCAGACTTATCTGGATCAATGGACGGCACTCCCGTTTCATGACCTGATCTCGGCTGTCGCGATCTTAAGCACGGCCCTCCTGCTGGGTATCATTGCAGCGCGCCTCGCCTGCCGGTACCTTTTGCCGGCCTTGGCGCCACGGCACGCGGACGTGATCGCGCCGCGGCTGATGGCAATTGCTCGCGCTGGTGTGACGGCGCTGGTACTGACGGCGTTTTTGGGCATTCGCGGGCTGAACCCCGGCGCGGACCTTCTCCTCGCCGGAGGGCTCGGCATCGCTATTGCGGTGCTGGCCTATGAGTTTGGCCGTGCGCTTGGCCTCCAAAGCAGGCCGGCGTCGTTGATCGCGGCCACGTTGTTTCTCATCGTGCTGGCAAGTCGACTGGGTGGCCTTAGCCCTCTGATCGCGGGACTAGATCGCGCCAGCATGAGGGTTGGCAACCGCCGCATCTCGCTGCTCGACATCGTCAATGCCGTCGGCTTGTCGCTCCTGCTGTTCCTCGCCGCGAGAGCACTTCTCGGGATTATTCTGCGCTGGATCGGACAGGCTCGGCTGCTCGACGCGGCGCAACGCGTGCTGTTCCAGAAACTCGCCCAGATCGCGGTTGTCACCGTCGCGATCTTCGTCGGTATCGACCTTCTCGGCATTGATCTCACAGCGTTGGCTGTTTTCTCCGGGGCGTTCGGGCTCGCGATCGGTTTCGGTTTGCAGAAGACGCTCGGCAATCTGATCGCCGGTCTCATCCTGCTGCTCGACCGATCGATCAAACCCGGCGATGTCATCGCGGTGGGCGACACCTTCGGCTGGGTCAACAAGATCGGCGTTCGCGCGGTCTCAGTCCTGACCCGCGATGGCAAGGAGCATCTGATCCCGAACGAACGGCTGATGACCGACGAAGTCGAAAACTGGTCTTTTTCAAGCCGGGACGTCAGGGTTCATGTCGGATTTCGGGTATCGTTCGATTGCGATCTGCGACTTGCGCAGAGGCTCGCCGTTGAAGCCGCCTCCGTCTCGCCCCGTGTGCTGACCGAACCCGCCCCTGTCTGCTGGATCAAGGAATTTGGCGACAACGGGGTAGAGTTCGACCTGCGGATATGGATCGACAGTCCCGAGGCGGGGGTTGGGAACGTCACTAGCGACGTGTTCTTTCGCATCTGGGATCTGTTCAAGGAACATGGCGTCACCATGCCAGTGCCCCAGCGCGATCTGCGCTTTCATTCGCCACCAAGCGGGGAATAACTCCGACATAGTACCACTGCCACCCTGATCGGGTTGCCCCGGTCAATTTCCGGTGCGATAGGGCGCGACGGGTGCTCTCATGTCAATGGGGCAGGTTTTTACGCTGGTCGGGCCGCCAGCGCTGAAAATTTGTGTCCGGAGACCGTCACGATGGGCCACTCGCGCCACGTACAGCCAAGCGCTATTCGCCGCTTTCTCGAAAGCCAGTCCTCCGCCGGTCTGGTGCTGATGGGCGCGGCGGTATTGGCGCTCATGGTAGCGAACTCTCCGCTCGGACCGAACTACGAGACCATCCTTCACGCCTACGTCGGGCCGCTATCGGTCGGGCATTGGATCAACGATGCGTTGATGGCGGTATTTTTCCTGTTCGTTGGCATGGAGATCAAGCGCGAGATGCTGGATGGCCAGCTTTCGACTTGGTCGCGTCGCATATTGCCGGGGATCGCTGCCGCTGGCGGCATGATGGTACCGGCGCTCGTGTATCTCGTGTTCAACCGTGGTCCGACCGCTGCAGGCTGGGCTATTCCAGCGGCTACTGACATTGCGTTTGCACTTGGTGTGATCGCGTTGCTTGGTAATCGCGTTCCGGCATCGCTCAGAGTGTTTCTTGCGGCATTGGCGATCATCGACGACCTTGGCGCCGTGATGATCATTGCCGTGTTCTACACGGCGAAGCTGTCGATACCGGATCTTGCCGGGGCGGCCGTAGCGCTCATGGTTCTGATAGGCCTCAACCGCTTCGGCGTGCTTCGCCTCACGCCGTATCTGCTCGTGGGGGCGATCCTGTGGGTATTGGTGTTCCGTTCGGGTATCCACGCGACGCTCGCCGGGGTCGTGCTCGCCTTCACCATCCCGATGCAGTGCACGCCCGGCCGTCCCGACAATGACTCGGACAGCCCGTTGCATAGACTGGAGCATGCGCTGAACCTTCCTGTTGGCTTTCTCGTCGTGCCCATTTTCGGCTTGGCCAATGCCGGAGTGCCCGTGCTGACGCTACCTGCTGAAGCGCTGGTTGCGCCCGTGACGCTCGGCGTTGCCCTGGGACTTCTGATCGGGAAAATTACAGGCGTGTTCGGGTTCTCCATGCTGGCCGTTCGTCTCGGCCTGGCCGACATGCCGGCACATGCCGGGAAGCGGCAGTTGCTTGGTGTCGCACTGCTCTGCGGGATCGGCTTTACGATGAGCATCTTCATCACCTTGCTCGCTTTCCCCGGCAGCCAACTTTTGCAGGCGGAAGCCAAGCTAGGCGTTCTCGCCGGCTCCTTCCTCTCCGGACTTCTCGGCTACCTCCTGCTCCGGAGCGTCACGTCCGGCCGGCCGAAGGCTAATACCGGCCTCTGAGCGACGGGGTGGCGAACGGACCAAAACGTGCTCGACGCGCCTGCCCATCATTGTTTTAATACTGGATACGGGAAAAAAATCTTGAGAGCTGGCACATTGCCCGCCCCGATCCGCGCATTGCCTTGGTCGATGCTCGCGACGGTAATGGCGATCACCACATTTGGTCTGGTGACGCTTTACTCGGCCGCCGGAGGGCATCTTGCGCCCTGGGCGACGAACCAGGCGGTGCGTTTCGCGGTGCTGTTCGCAGGGATGCTCGTGCTCTCGCGCGTTTCCGTCGCGACGTGGAAGCAGCATGCCTACACCTTCTACGCCATCACGCTCGCGTTGCTCCTGCTCGTCGAATTGTTCGGGCATATCGGCATGGGCGCTCAGCGCTGGATCGATTTGGGCATCATCCGCCTGCAGCCCTCCGAGTTCATGAAGCTCGCAGTCGTGCTGAGCGTGGCCCGCTTCTACGACACAGTACCGCCCGGTTTCATCAGCCGCCCCGGCGTATTGATCATCCCGGTTGCGCTGGTCGCGGTTCCGGCCGGGCTGGTGATGCTGCAACCCGATCTCGGTACGGCGATGATGATCACCATCGCCGGGACGACGATGATCTTCCTCGCGGGTACGAAAATGCGGTGGTTTATCGGCGCCGGCGCGATCGTAGGCGCCCTGCTGCCGGTCGCATGGGGGTTGCTGCACGACTATCAGAAGAACCGCATCTTGATCTTCATGGATCCGGAAAGCGATCCGCTCGGCACCGGCTACCATTTGTCGCAGTCCAAGATCGCGATCGGATCCGGCGGCATTTTCGGCAAGGGGTTTCTGCAAGGGACGCAAAGCCACCTGAAATACCTCCCAGAAACACACACCGACTTCATTTTCTCGACGATGACGGAGGAGTGGGGGATGATGGGCGGCCTGTTCGTCCTTCTGGCCTATGGCTACCTCGTCAGGTGGGCCTTGAACCTGGGGTTCGATGGCAAGTCGATGTTTGCTCGTCTGGTCGCTGCTGGACTTGCGATGACGCTGTTTCTGTATGTCAGCATCAACATCGCGATGGTCATGGGCCTGGCACCTGTCGTCGGCATCCCGCTGCCGCTGCTATCCTATGGGGGATCGGCAATGATGACCGTTTTGATCCTGCTTGGAATCCTCATGTCGATTCACCGAGAGCGGTTCCAGACACGCCATATCGGGGGGCTATGACTCTGCTGAATGCTATGGCTTGGTTCCGATCCTCGACGGACCAACCTAGCTTCACAACAGCGGCGTGCCGATGCAAGAGATAGCATGCACACTGACGATGCCGACACGGTGCACTATCGCCTTCGACGCCAGAGCCGAACCCCGGCGTGGCTGGCCTTGTCCTGGCGGGCGCTGGTCGCGCTGGCGCTGATCGGCATCGCGCTAGCGGTCCACTGGTTCGATCGCGACGGCTTACGGCAGAACTCGGGCGAGCCCGTGACGTTCGCCGACATCCTGTATTTCACGATGATTACCGTGACGACCGTCGGCTACGGCGACATCGTGCCTGTGACGCAGCAGGCGCGGATGTTCGATACCTTCGTCGTGACGCCGATCCGGCTCTTCGTATGGCTCATCTTTCTAGGTACCGCGTATGATTTTCTGCTCAAAGGCGTCTGGGAGAAATGGCGTATGTCGGTAATCCAGCGACATCTCGAAGGCCATGTCGTGGTCGCCGGTTTCGGCACGAGCGGGTCCGAGGCCGTAAGCGAGCTCATCCGTCGCGGTGCCGATCCGGGCACGATCGTGGTGGTCGATGAGCGCGCCGCGGCGTTACGCACGGCGGAGAGTTGCGGCACGACGGTGATGGAGGGGAACGCAACGCGCAACGCAGCGCTGGAGGCGGCCCGTCTTTCCAAGGCCCGGGCGCTCATCGTCTCCGCCGGTCGCGACGATACCTCGATCCTGATCGTGCTGACGGCGCGGCGAATCGCGCCCGATCTACCGATCAGCGTGGTGATCCGATCGGAGGACAATGAAGCGATCGCGCATCAGGCCGGCGCCAACGTGGTCATCAACCCGGCCAGCTTTGCCGGTCTCCTGCTCGCCGGCTCCACGCACGGCGCACATACCGCCGAATACATGGCCGATCTTGCCGCATCCGGCGGGCGTGTGGTCCTGCGCGAACGCGAAGTCTCCGCAGAGGAAGTGGGCAAGCCGCTTGCCGACATCGCCACCGGGCTCGGTCACCGCATCTATCGTGGGCATCAGGACTTTTGCTTCTGGGAGCCTGAAGCTGCCTGTCTGGAAGCTGGCGATATTATTGTGGAAGTCATCCCTCGTCGTTGACCTCTTTTATCAAGTGGCAAAGCTTTTTTGGATAATTAGGCAAGCGCGAGCTTAGACACCCGAATTAGCTAGACTGGAACTTGGGATCTTTCTTGAACTTGGTATAGCTCTAGGCAAGGAGCCTGCTGGCAGCCTCGCGAACCTGGCGTCCGTTTGGGTGCAACGGTGACCTTCCCCGTCCACTGATTGGCCATCGTTGGCAGCCGGCGTTAAAATGGCAAAATGATGAAGAGCCAAATCAATCCGCGCGTGTTCTGGGGTGCGTCCGCTATCATTGCCTTGCTCCTGGCAACGACGCTTGCGATACCGGGTACCGCAGACGCCGCTTTCAAGGCAGCGCAAAGCTGGGCGATCGACACCTTTGGGGGTCGGTACATAGAATGGACCCAGATATACGCTAAGCGCCGACAGGTCTGCTTGGGTGTCCGAAAACACCCGTTTGTCGCGCATCTGCGATGGCGATAGGGTTTTCCGTCATCCCTGGTGCCTAGCGACGACTTTTGGGACAAAGCCGTCGTAGCAAGCTCAGCCACATTGAGTCGATCTACGGGAAAGGCTGTCTTGCACTCGGCGCCTCTTGCGCGACGGCATGGCGATCGCTCCCCCCGTCTAGAAAGGGATAGGCTATCGAAAGAGTCTGGGTGACATCGTCCAGCCAAACGATCAATTTCGCTATTGATTTCATCATGGTAGGCCGCTTGCATGACCGCATCCGATCGCGCCGAACAGAATCTAATCCTCCGCTGTCCGGAGCCGCTCAATGCGGAAACGCCTCCGGATAAACTGATCACGTCCTTCCTGACGCCGCAGGCGAATTTCTACATCCGCAGTCACGGACCTACGCCGGAGCTGGCCGACGATCATCGTATAGCGCTGGACGGCTTGGTCGACCGCCCGCGCTCCTACACGGTCGCCGAACTTCAAACGGCATTTGCGACCCGGACAGTGACCGCGACCATGCAGTGCGCCGGCAATCGTCGGGCACATCTTCAAGACGTGGAAAAGACTTCGGGCGATCCCTGGGACGTGGGCGCGATCGGCAATGCGGCTTGGACCGGCGTCGCACTGTGCGACGTACTCGCCGCGGCCGGCATCCAAGATGGCGCGTCGTTCGTCGGCACTACGGGGGCCGACGACGTGGATGTCGATGGTGAGACGGCGCCGTTCGGTGCCTCGATCTCGATCGCCAAGGCGCTAGAGCCGGACGTGCTCATCGCCTGGGGCATGAACGGCGAGGTGCTGGCCCCCGAACATGGCGCACCGCTGCGGCTCGTCGTGCCGGGCTATGCGGGCGTTCGTAGCGCCAAGTGGCTGACGCGCATCGAGGTGCGCGATCGCCCGTCCGATGCGCCGATCCAGGCCAAGGACTACAAGCTCTTTCCGGCGTCGGTAGCGAAGGAGGACGCGGATTGGGACCGGGGCCTGACGATCGAGGAGATGCCGCTCAACGCTGCGATCTGCGCCCCCGTGGACGGCGCGCATATCGGCGCCGGCGCATGCGAAATCGCGGGCTATGCGGTCGCCTTCGGCCGAGCGGTCTCGCGCGTCGAGGTCTCCGTCAATGACGGCACCGACTGGCTGCAGGCGGAACTGACCAGCCAACCGGATTCACCCTGGAGCTGGACGCAGTGGCACGTCACGGTCGATCTCTCGCCCGGGCTCCACGTCCTGGTCGTGCGCGCCGTCGACGGTGCCGGGCAGATGCAGCCCGAACGGCCCGAAGCGATCTGGAACTTCGCCGGCTATCTCTCGACGGCTTGGCATCGCATCACCGTCACCGCTGGCTGATGGACGCGCCGCACAACGCCGATCGGGCCCATGCGAAGCTCGCGGAGAGCGCGAGCTCGCTAAAGGACAGCGCAGTCCAGCAGGTGGACAGCGCTGATCGTCGCACGGAGCTTGCTGCAGACCGCACAATCCTCGCCGGCGAACGCACCTATGCCGCCTGGGTGCGTACCGGCCTGGCGGCGCTCGCTTCCGGGATCGGCGCGCGCGCGCTGCTCAAGGACGTCGTGTTCCCGTGGCTGGCGACGGCGACCGGGACGATGCTGATCCTGTTCAGCGCCTTTTGCTTCGTCGCCGCGGTGTGGCGAGAGATGGGTGCCGGCGCCCCGCCGCCACGACCGGACATAAAGCGCCTGCCCGCGGCGTTGCTCGTGGTGATGAACGGGTTTCTCATGCTCGTGTCGCTGGCCGCGCTCGTCGGCATCTGGACGGCACGCTCGTAGCGCAGCGACGCCAACCGCGCTGCGAGCCGATCAGCTCCAGCAGCGCATCGGCGGCTTTCGTGCGGTATAGCTCCTTGCGACGCAGCCCGAGAACGACGCGCGGGCCGAAACCGATTGGTCCCGCATGCAACGTAACCGGAGTCGGTACATATAACGGGCTCAGATAGACGCTAACGACCGGCCGGTCCGAGCATTTGCCCGACCAACATGCCCATTGACGGTTGGGGCCAACGTCTCATAGATCGACCTCGGCAATGGATTTCTGCCGGGCAATTTGGCCGAACCGCTCTGACATGAGCTGATGATTCCTACTTGGCGCCGTCAGGCAGCAAGGAGGAATTGTGCGCGCTACCTTTCGCAATCTGGTCGACACGCTGAACGTCGCGGCATTCGTGCGCGATCGTCACGACCATGCGATCTCTGTCCTGCGCTGGGCGCTGATCCTGCTGCCCATGGCGGCACTCGTCGGGACGCTATGTGCGGCGTTCCTGTTGAGCCTCGATACCGTTACGCGACTGCGGTTCGCATCGCCCTGGCTGCTCTATCTGCTGCCGGTGGGCGGGTTCGTGGTCGGATTGCTCTACCATCTCACCGGGCGCTCGTGGAGGGCGGCAACAACCTGATCGTCGAGCAGATTCACGAGCCGGGCGGCGGTGTGCCGCTGCGGATGGCGCCGCTCATCTTCTTCGGCACAGTGGTGACGCATCTTTTCGGTGGCTCGGCCGGACGTGAAGGCACCGCCGTCCAATTAGGCGGAAGCCTTGCCAGCGGTTTCGGCCGCGCGCTCCACCTCGATGCGGGCGGCACGCGCATCCTGTTGAAGACGGGGATCGCAGCCGGGTTCGGCGCGGTCTTCGGCACGCCGATCGCAGGAGCGGTCTTCGCGCTCGAAGTGCTGGCGATCAGCCGCGTTGAATATTCCGCGCTGGTGCCTTGCCTCGTTGCAGCGCTGGTCGGCGATTGGACGTGCCTCGCCTGGGGTATCCATCACGGTGTCTACCCGATCGGTGCGTTGATACCCGTCGATGCGCTGCTCGTGACGAAGGCAGGTGTTGCGGGGATCATATTCGGACTGGTCGGTCTGGCCTTCGCCGAAGCCAACCACGTGGTCGGGGGATGGCTCAAGCGGATCGTTCCCTATGGTCCACTACGTCCAGTGATCGGCGGGGCCGTCGTTATCGCGCTCGTCTTCCTGTTCGGCACGCGCGACTATCTGGGCCTGGGTGTCCTGGCAGCGGGGCCCGACAGCCTTACCATCGCCAGCTTCTTCGGACCGGACACGCATCGGTGGAGTTGGGCGATCAAGCTGCTGTTTACCGTCGTCACGCTCGGCGCGGGTTTCAAAGGCGGTGAAGTCACGCCTTTGTTCTTCATCGGCGCAGCGCTCGGTAACGCGCTGGCGCCTTTCTTGGGCGTGCCGACGGGCCTGTTCGCCGCGATCGGCTTTGTCGCGGTCTTTGCCGGGGCCGCCAATACCCCGCTCGCCTGCACCTTCATGGGAATCGAACTGTTCGGCGCCGCCTATGCGGTGCCGATCGCCGTCGCCTGTTTCGTGGCCTATCTCTGCTCGGGCCACAACGGCATCTACCTGTCGCAGCGCGTTGCGATACCCAAGGTGCCGGCAGACGGTCTGGCGCCCAATGCGACACTGCGCGAGACACGTACACGCCGCACAGCACTTCGCGCGCAAAACCGCGTGTCGTGAGTTGATGGCTTAACCTGATCCTCCCGATACGTCGGGCGCAGCCTTCGGATCGGGGTCCTGTGCCTTGCCCTTCGCGGCGCCCGGCTGCTTCGTGCTCATGGCAGTCAGATAGGCGACGATCGCCGGTACGTCGGCTGCGGCGACGGGTGCCTTGTAGACCTCGCGCATCTTGGTGACCTCCGCGGTCCACTGGTCGCCAGAGAGTGGTGGCTGGTTCAGCGCCATGCTCGCCGAATGACACGACGTGCAGTTGGCATTGATGACATCGGCATGCGGGCCGGCGGGATATTGACCTTCGTCGGTCGGAAGATCGACCGAGGTGGACGCCAGCGAAAAGCCGCGCGCCGAGACGCTTGGCGGCGGTGGTGCGGTCGGGGCCGCAGGCGGCGGGGCGACGCGGCTGTTCGGGGCACCGATCGCGAGCAGAAGAACGACGGTCGCGCCGACGAACCCGAACGACAGCGTGCCGATGGAAGGCGTTTTCATGCGGTGCGCTCCTCAGCCGACGACGATGTTGGTGGTTTCGATGTTGCCGCGCATGAACCCGCCCGGATTCCAGATCGGCGTCATCGGCTGCGCGATGCCGGCGGTGTTCCAGCAGCGCGACATCAGCTTTGTTGGGCCCGCATGCGTGAGCGGAACCTGCGCATCCCAGCGGCGGAAACTGTATTTGCCGTGATCGGGGCCGAGCGTCGTCTTGTACCAGGTCTTGCCGTTGTCGGTCGACACATCGACCTTGGCGACGCCGCAATCGCCCCCCATCGCAATACCGCCCAGCGGGATCGAGCGATCGAACGCGATCGCCTGCCCCTCGTCGAGGCTCGTGACCCAGCTGCGCGGGATCATCTTGTTGATGGGGACGGTCGGAAAATCCTTCTGGCCAGGCCGCACGTTCGCGCCGGGCGTGGCGGGCACCTTGTACGCCTTGGCCATCCAGTAACCGTCGTCGGGCGCGGCAAGCACCTCGATGTCGTTCAGCATCTTGACCCAGTAGGTCGAATACCAGCCGGGTACGATCAGCCGGACCGGGAAGCCGTTGAGGAGCGGCATCTGTTTGCCGTTCATCCCGAAGGCGAGCATCACCTCGCCGTCGCGCGCATGGTCGATCGACAGCGACTTGGCGAAATCCGGTCCGCCCGCGACCACCGGCTGGTCGAGCGCACCGAACCGCACCGCGACCGCGCCCGGCTTCACGCCGGCGATATCGAGCACATCCCGCAGCCGCACGCCGAGCCATTTGGCGTTGCCCATCGCCCCGTGACGCCACTGCGCACCCGCCACCGGAGGCTGGAACAACGCCCGCGAATTGCCCGAGCATTGGTTGATTGCCGCCAACTCGACGCGCGGCAGCTTCAGCAGTTGCGCGAGCGAGATCGACAGCGGACGCGTGACCGCGCCGTACACCTTGATCCGGAACGCCTCGACATCGATCGCGGTCGGAATGTCGGCCCAGTGCCAGCGGACGAAGAACTGGTCGTTCGGCGTGAAGACGTCGCCATTGAACACGCTCATCGGCGTTTCCAGCAACGGCGGGTGGATACGCTGGAGGATCATGTTGCCCTTGCCGGGGAACGCGTTGGTCATGGGCCGTTCCGATGGGCCACCTGGCAGATGCAGATCGACCATGCTCTGCGCCAGCGCGGGTGCGGCGATCAGCGCGCCGCTACCGATCGCGGCTTCTGAGAGAAAGCGACGGCGGTTCGTCGCCTGCGCCAATTTCATATCCAGGCTGTCCACCAGCATTCTCCCTTCGATGTCATGCTTTTATGCGCGACCCGTCCGCCGGTCTGCCCGGTACGGGTCGATCGGATGCGACGGTTCGATCCGACAGGACGATCAGTTCGGCCCATCAATTGGCTTGGGCGATGCAGGGCGACACGAACAGGTTCCCGCGCCAGCCGCCCGCGACCGTCTTGGCGCCGACCAGCAGCCACATTGCTGCGAGCGCCACTGTGAGGACAGTGCCGACGATCCCGAAAAAGCCGAGCTGAAGCGTCGTGCCGAGCTTGAA
>NZ_QAOG01000008.1 GCF_003050705.1 Sphingomonas aurantiaca
CTGCTCTTCCGTCAACCAAAACAGGTCGCTCATGCCAGTCTCCTTACGCAACCTGAATCAGATCGCGGCCATCACATCAATGGGTCCTGACCCTAGATGCAAGATGGCCAAGTTTTGGGCAGGTTAGCATCTGTTCTTTAAGCCGCATGATATGTGACCCGTCGTCTCGAAGATTGGCGCTGCCGAGGAGACGGGGCCGAGTTCATGGAAGATGGCACCATTGCCCCGATCAAGGTCGCAACGGGGGAGGTGCGCGGACATGGTCTGTCGATCGTCGATGTGACCACGAGGTGCGCCCCCGAGTGCATGGTCATGGACCGCGCGGCGCCTATACGTTCGGCCTTAACCACGGTGCCGGACGCGAGATCATAATCGCCGAAGGGTGCATAATTCACTCGTCCAGTGCGGCAGTGGAGCGGGTATTCGGCTATTCGGAACATGAGGTAGTCAGCCGCAACGTAAGACTGCTCACATCCGCGGATCACCGAAGCCGGCATGATAGCTATGTCGAGCGGTATCTGACGACTAGCGAGCGCCCGATTATCGGCACCGGCCGCGTCTTGGTTGGACAACGCACAGATGGTACCGGCTTCCCGATGGAACTGTCGGTTGGCGAGGCGGAACGCGCCGCCGGGCGCATCTTCACCGGCTTTATTCGCGATCTCACCACGCAGCAGCGGTTTGAGCTTCGCTTGGTGCACCCTGACCAGGCCACCGCTGCGGAGCTTGCTGTCGATCGCGAAGTCGAATAGCGCTCGGTCGCGCAGTCGCTTCTGCTGGTCGAGCCAGAAGCGTGTTGCCCAGACCTGTTGCTGTTTCAGCGCTCGCTTCGCACCGATCAGCCGGTCTTCGTTCCAAGGCCCAACTTCGCGAAAGGCGGGGTTCATTGACGGATGACCCATCGATCATCTCCATCGGCCCTGATCGGTCAATCGAGTATACGCATGCGCAGTAAACCGCCGGTTTCAAAATGTGGTTGATCAGCCGTCGACGATGCTGAACGAGTTGTTGGTTTCGGGCGGAGCCTGGCGGTCTCTGTGCGGCCGGAAGTGGGTCATCACCAGGGAGCCCTTCTCTTAAAGCGTAGGGTCCACAGATGTCAGATGGCTAGACGCTCAGGCGCAGCTACATGATCCTGCCGGGAGGTTGGCTTGAACAGCAGAAAACAGACATGCGCCGTGATCAAGACGATAGGAGCTAACCCGCAACACTATCTTGTTCCAATACCTCGGGCACATCGAGCGAACGTATAACCTGAGGGCGCCGGAGGCTGCGCGGATAGTTCATGGTGGAGTGGTGTTGATTCTCCTCGAAGGATTCGAACTGGAAGCGGCGCTATCGGCGCCGCAGCCGCATCGAGATCTTGTTCGGCCGCCTCAAGGATTGGCGCCGCGTGGCAACCCGCTACGACCGTTGCCCGACAGCCTTCTTCTCTGCGGTTGCCCTCGCTGCCACCGTCATCTTCTGGCTGTGATCAACGAGTTTTGACCCTAGGGCTTGGACTTCCAGTAGGAAATGACACCGTCCAACCCAGCACAAGCCCCCGATCAGTAACACTTGCGACGAACATCGCGATATCGGCTCGTTGTACTGGCGAGGGTGCGGTAACAACGCCTATCATCGGGCAGCCTCTATTTCTGCCTCGAGCCAGCGGATGCGTCCGACGATGGCAACGAAGAAGGCCGTAGACCAGCCCAACAGGATGATGCCG
This sequence comes from Sphingomonas aurantiaca, assembly GCF_003050705.1. Taxonomy (GTDB): domain Bacteria; phylum Pseudomonadota; class Alphaproteobacteria; order Sphingomonadales; family Sphingomonadaceae; genus Sphingomonas; species Sphingomonas aurantiaca. The sequence goes on from NZ_QAOG01000008.1 coordinate 1,712, forward strand.
TTCGCGCTCTCTATCGCGCCGACGACCCGCCAGCCGGGACCCAGCACGACATCGCCATAGCCCACCGTTGTGTAGGATGCGGTGGAGAAATACAGTGCTGTCTCCAGCCCGGGCAGGGCGTGCACGACAATATAGAAACCGGCATACAGCCAGATTTCCGTGGCATGGAGCAGGAATAGGCCCGTCGCAGCCGCACCAATCGTGAGGGCTTGGCGTATCAGTTCGGCCTCACCGGCGCCCTTGCGATGTCGCCGCAGTAAAAGCATCAGACCACCGATGCCGAAAAGATGCATCGCGCACGTCACGGCAACCAGAGCGGTCGCGGCAAAGAGTTGGACGATCAGGTGCATGACCGGAGCGTCCACGAACGGCATCGTTCGCGCCATCCGTGGAATCCCTTAGCCACCGGGCTAGCGCCGGTGGACAAGCAGCATCGGCACGTCGCATTCCCTGAGCATGGTCCGTGTCGGACCGCCAAAGATCGCCTCGATCGTCCGGGCGTGACCGAAGCCGCCCATGACGACGAAGTCGTGACGCGCCATCGCGACCTCACGCAGCAGTGCCTCGCCCACGCGCTCGAAGCCGACCGGTTCGTTCTTGATCGTGCTCGTGATTCCGTGCCGCGCCAGATAGCGCGCGGCCTCTCCCACGCCGGTCGCCGTCGCGCCGTTGTCGACATGGAACAGAGTGACCGACTTGGCGACCTGAAGCAGCGGCAGCGCCGAACACAGCGCGGCCTCGGCATCCTGCGAGCCGTCCCACGCCACCAGCGCGCGTCCATGGACAGTGATGCCGCGACACGCGGGTGGCACGGCCAGGACCGGCTTGCCGGTATGGACGAGCAGATCGCCGATGACGTGCGTCATGTGCGGGAAAAACGCGTCGGCATCATCGGTGCTGACGACGATGAGGTCGATCAGCGCGGAGCGCGCTTCCAGCGTCTGCGACAGGAATCCGGTCGTGCTGGTCCAGTCGAACGGTACATCCTCGCGCTCGATCCTGGTACGCATGCGACTGGCATGCGCCGCCTCGATCGCGTTCTCTTCGGCAAGGAGCAATCCCCCCGCTGTCATCGGCACAGAATAATCACCGATATATTCGGGAACGATCGTCAGATCGAGGCATGCAAGATGGCCTTCCACCGCACGGGCGACATCAAGCGCGGCCTGATAGCGCGCCTCCTGGCCCTCATCGTCGTGGATCAGCAGAAGAATGCTCTTCATCAATCGTCTCCTTTCGTGGGTTGCCGGGAACGGTTACGAGGCGCGAACCAGGGTCGATAGGCACGGTTTCCCAGGTATCCGGGTCGGCGCCGGCACTGACGGTTCTGGTGCGATCGCGTCGTAGGATGCCTGGCCGAACAGCGCTCCCGCCCGACACGACGCGGCAAGCGTCTGGCATAGCGGCCGCAAGGTGCAGTCCGCACACTCCCTTGGATCGGCAATGGCGCGGCACTTCGCGCAATACGCCCTTGCCATCGCCGCATGGGGCAAGCGTGCGACCGAATCCTCGGCCGCTCCGGCCCGTCCAATTTCATCCCAGGCGCGCCGTCTTAAATAGGCCCGCTCGGCCGGGTTCGGATCGGCGGGGGGCCGCCCTCCCGGCGGTGGATCGACGATCATGATTCATACACCTCCACAAGAAGGGTATTCTCCAACATCGCGCATGTGCGCGCAGCGGTATGGCGGACGCGATCGAGTTGTGTGGTTGCGTACGCCGTACTCATGTTTGGCACGACCGACTCGATCATGACGTGCTCGCTTTGCTTCATGCCGAAGCCGCGCCACAGATAGACATCGAGGATTTCACGCAAGGACAGCACTTGCCCGCGCTCGCTCAGCCAGTCGAGCGGCAGACCGGACGTGCTGAACGACAGGAGCGGCTTGCCTGCCAGCCCTGTTTGCCCGCGCTGATCGTGGACGGCACGAAACGAGTAATTCGCGCCGAGGACGCGATCGATATACCCTTTCAGGATCGCCGGCGGCATGCCGTACCAGATCGGGTATACGAGAACGATGACGTCGGCGTCGCGGACATGATCCAGTTCCTCAGCGACATCGGCGCGCGGCGCCCATGGGGACTGGCCGGGGCGCTCGTCTTCCTTGAGCACCGGATCGAATCCCAGCGCATAAAGGTCGCGAACGACTGCCTTGTGACCGCGGTCGCGGACTTCCGCCGAATAGGCATCGACGATCGCGGTATCGAAACTCGCGGGTGACGGGTTGGCGCAGATGACCAAGTGCGTCGAACGCGCGGTCTGCGTTTTGGAAATATTGGTGTTCATGGTCGGAGTCATCGTCACGCCCCATCATGAGTGAACCGGCCGCATCATCGACCGGGATGCAGGCGCGAGATATGCGTAGTTATACTGAGGACCCGCACAGAAGTACGGGATAGCCTTGGCGATCAGGCAGACACGCGCGTGCTCCATGCAAGCCAGCCGGCCACGGCCAGGAGCGCAACAGCATAGGTCCGGCCGAGCCATTCCGACGTGTGGTTCGTAACCAAGATCCGCGACCGCGCGGCAAGCATCACGATGCTGCAATGGACCGTGGTGGCAATGACGAGGTGCACCGATCCCAGGGTCAACGCCTGAAGCGGCAAGCTGCCACGCTTGCCGTCGAGGAACGCCGGCAAAAGGACCGCATAGAGAATCGCGGCCTTCACGTTAAGCAGGTTGGCAAGCAGCCCGCGCGCGAAAAGCCGCGTTCTTTGCAACGGCAACTCATGCGCATTCGTCATCGGTTCTGGATGCCACGCATCTTTTGCCAGCCAGACCATGTAGACCACGCCGGACCAGCGCAGCGTCTCGTAGACATACCTGTTGTCGAGGAAGCCCTGCGCGACTCCGGCAACGGTTGCCGCGAGGTAGAGCGCCAAGCCAAGCGTGACGCCGGCGATCACAGTCAGTCCCGCGGATCGTCCCCGCTGGGCGGCGACGATGGCGAGATAGCCCATATTCGGTCCAGGCGTCAGTTCGATCAGCAGCGCCGTGGCGGTGAATCGCAGCAGCGTCGGGAGCGCTATCGGGCCTAGCGTCAGCGACATGTCATTCATGATCTACCGTCCACTGCGCATCGCACGTGTTCGTCCCCGACGCTTGGGCCTTGGCGAGGCAAGAGTGTTCGCCTAGCCCACGATCAGGATGGGCACCGTGCTGGCCTCGACGAAGTCGCGGGTCACCCCCCCCAGCACGATGTCGCGGACTCGCGAATGCGCAAACCCGCCGATCACGAGAAGATCGGCTTTCTGCTCCTTTGCATAGAGCGTCAGCGTTTCGGCGGGGGGTTTCACCGCGTTGACGATCCAGTGCCCCTCCGCCGCGAAGCCGTGCCGGGAGAGATGTCGTTTCACCTCGGCATGAGCATCCTTCTCGCGCCCGCATTGATGGAGCGTGTCGCCGACCGTCACGATGTCGATGGCAGCGCCCGGCTCCGCCAGTTGTATCAGGGTGTGCAGGGCGCGCGTGGCTTCGGGCGACGGCGTCCAGCCGAGTATCGCCCGATGAACCCAGGTGATGTCGGCGTCGTAGGGCAGGATCAGTAGCGGCGTACCGCTCGCCCGGATCAGCGTCTGCGCGACGCGCCGGCGCAGCCATGGTGTCGCCCAGGTCTCGAGCGCGCCCATGACGATGATATCCGCCACCTGCCGGCTCCGACGCAAATCCCCGGCGAGCCATGCCACATCGTCGTGAAAGCCAAAGACATCCCTGGGGCTATCGCAGTCCTTCAATGCGTCCTTTACCTGCGCGACGTTGGCGGCATCGTCGCCCATCAGGACGACCTCGGGCACGTACACCGCGCCAAAGGGGGCCAGAGCCGGAGACGTCATCGGTGCCGGGGTAAGAACGGCGACCTCCAGATGGGCGCCTCTCGCTTCCGCAAATCCGGCGACAGCCCGGAGGAAGGGGGCCGCGATATCGCCATTGTCGACGACGGCCAGAACGCTCTTGAGCATGATCGCTTCTCCTTGGAACGAGCAATGACAGCCAAATGCGCCGCTGGCCTTCCGTAGTTTCCCGTAGGCCCCCCGAAATTGATGCCGTCGATCGTGAAAGATGATGACGCAGCCGGCCAACGGCCAGCCGGTGCGGGCGATACGTCGCTACCAGCACGAGGAGGCCATCCCAGAGGACGCAGGCTAGCGTCCTACTGCGACAGGGTTTGTCGCGCAGCGCGGCGAGCCGGGACCGGCGGCCGGCTTTGGGCCTGGTCGGCAAGCGTCACGGGATGGACGGCGAGTATTCGGCTGGGGGAATCCCCCCCCCCCCGCTGCGCGCGATTGCCTTGCGGACCAGCGGCTTGCACGTTTCGAGCAGCGCGAGCCCGGCGATCGGCACGTGCACCGCGAAGATGAACGCCATGGCCTTGCGGAGATTGTCGTAGATCCGCCGTCCCAGCCGCACGGATCGACGATCGCGCCGAAATCATCGTCAATCAGCATGATCGCGGCGGCTTCGCGCGCGACGTCGGTCCCGCGCTTGCCCTTCGCCACGCCGATATGCTCCAGCGTCGCGGGCGACTGTCCGATCCGGCCCAGCTCGGTACGGGGCCCGGTCGTGAGAACGCGCGCAAGCCCGCTGTCGCACGTGATGAGTTAGCTCGGATAGACCAAGGGCCGGGCTTTGCCCACGGGCGGCGATTCCCCGGGTGAGAAGCGACCCGTCGGTCCGGAGATCGGCGGCGATCCCGCCCCGGGCGAGCCGCGTCGCCTATAACGAAACTGGGCGCTTCATTATTGGCGACGAGCGCCTTGCAGTTGGAGAATGTCCTTTGTGGGTCGAACGCGTCAATCTGTCGGGCATTGCCGAATCTACCTCGGTTTTGAGGTCACGCAGCAGCCCAGCGCAACTTGTCATCACGTTCGGCCCCACGCAGTCCCTTCGATCGGGTGAAATCACGCGCTTGCTGAGAACGAGTTTTCCAGAAGCGATCCTATTTGGCTGCAGCACCGGAACAACCGTCGAAGGCCGCTCCCTATCGGACACCAACACCGTCGCTGTCGCGATTGGATTCGAAACATCCTGGGCACGGGTCGCGATCGAACGCATTGCCGACATGTCGGACTCCTATCGAGCCGGCCAAGCGATTGGCCTCGAGCTAGGTGGCGAACAGCTCGTAGGCGTGCTTGTTCTATCGGATGGACTTGCCGTCAACGGTAGCGCGCTTGTCAACGGCCTGAAGAATACCCTGCCAGAGCATGTCAAAATCAGCGGGGGGCTGGCCGGGGATGGCGCACAATTCGCCGATACGTTGGTAACGGTCGGCGATCTTGCAGAATCGGGGCTTATTGCAGCAGTGGGATTGTACGGACCGTCGCTGCGCATGACGCATGAAGCCGCCGGCGGATGGGATGAGTTTGGGCCCGTGCGCATAATTACGCGATCGGACGATTCCATCCTTTATGAACTGGACGGCAAGCCGGCACTCGACCTCTACGAAACCTACCTCGGCGACGAAGCCGCCGCTCTGCCAGCCTCTGCCCTGCTCTATCCTCTTAAAATCTGGGACCCTGCCTGCCCAGACGATGAAGTCGTTCGTACTGTCCTAAGCGTCGATCATGCGCGTCGCTCGATGAAGTTCGCGGGCGACATTCCCCAGGGCTGGAAAGCCCGCCTGATGCGCGGCTCGTTCGAGCGCCTGATCGACAGCGCTGCCGAGGCAGCGGATAGCGCCAAATCGCAAATGGAAAACCAAACCAGTTATGACGGCCTATGCCTAATCGTAAGTTGTGTCGGACGCCGCCTGCTCATGGGACAACAAACAGAAGAGGAAATTGACGTGGTTTACTCGTCTATCGGTGGATCTTTCCCGATAGTCGGTTTCTATTCATACGGCGAGATTTTAGCTAACAGCAAGACCGGACCTTCCGGCCTCCATAACCAGACGATCACGTTGACGATGATCTCAGAGGTCGCGTAATGTCTTACCACCCACTGTTAAATCGTCAGTTGTTAAAAGCGAAATGTGACGACGAATCCATCGACGTACCGACACTCCTTTCGCTCGTTTCAACAGCCTACCAGGAAAAGGACATCGATCGAAAACGTGCAGACCATGCCAATCGTGTAATGGCAGACGAACTCAATGTCACACTGTCCGAGCTTGCGCTGCAGAACATGCGGTTCAGGGCTGCGATGGACAATATGTATCATGGCCTCTCCCTGTTCGACGAGCAGGGGCGATTAGTCGTTTGCAACTCCCGCTTCCTGGAGATCTATGGCATCGATGGCGAGACTTCACCGATCGGCCTTGAGCTTCCAGAGATTCTAGGCCGTTGCGATGCACTGTCTCGCGCGAACGATCTCGACAAGAGGCTTATCATAAGAGAGCATATCTGCCTGGACCGGCTGGATCGGACCCCGATCGAGCAACAATGGCCCGATGGACGCTGGGTGGAATTGACGCGCACCAGCGTCGCTGATGGCGGTTTCCTAGACACGATCGTCGATATTACGGGTGCCCACCAAGCATCCGACAAGATTGCCCATTTGGCACGGCACGATCATCTCACCGACCTTCCCAATCGAGTCCTTCTGCGCGAACGGATCCTTGAGATATATAGGAACAGGCGGCGACAGCAGAAGTGCGCCATCCTTTTTCTTGACCTTGACGGCTTCAAGGCGGTGAATGACACGCTCGGACACGCCATTGGTGACCTGCTCCTCGTAGAGGTAAGCCGACGCCTACTATCCATAGTTAGGGAGATGGACGTCGTAGCACGCCTCGGCGGCGATGAATTCGCAATCGTCGTGCAGCACATTCGATCACGGTCGAGTCCGCAACGCTTTGCGCGAAGAGTCATTAATTTGCTGAATAGACCCTTTACTATCGAGGGTTACAAAATACACGTCGGCGCCAGCGTAGGAATCGACATCATAGACGCTTCGGAGATGGATGCAGATCAGATACTTCGAAATGCCGATATCGCGCTCTATCAAGCGAAGGCGGATGGTAAAAACACGGCCAGACTTTACGACCCTGCCATGCACGCCGCGGTTACAGCTCGGCGGCAGCTTGAGGTGGACTTGTCGAATGCCGTCCTTTTCAAGCAGTTCGAGGTATTCTACCAGCCTCAAATAGACCTTGAGGCTGGAACTGTCTCAGGGTTCGAGGCTCTGGCGCGATGGCGGCATAGCGGCCGAGGCATGATCTCGCCTACGGAGTTCATCCCTATGTGCGAAGAAAATGGGCTGATCGAGGAGCTTGGCGCGCAAATTCTGGAAGTTGCGTGCAAGGATGCGATGGCCTGGCCGGCGTGCGTAACGGTTTCTGTCAACCTTTCCCCGGTGCAGTTCAAATCGGGAAATCTTCCAACTATCGTCAAGGACGTCCTCGAAAAGATCGGATTTCCTGGAAGCCGCCTGGAACTTGAGATTACCGAAAGCGCAATTTTTGATCGCTCATCCGGTATCATCTCCCAGTTAAGCGAGATAAGAAAACTCGGCATTAGAGTTTCACTCGACGATTTTGGAACTGGATACTCATCTTTGAGCCATATAAGAAGCTTTCCGTTTGATCGAATAAAGATTGACCAATCCTTCGTACGCGAACTCGGCGCTGATGCAGAGAGCTTGGCTATCGTGCGAGCCGTCGTCGGGCTGTGCGAGAATCTAGGTATCCAATCTACTGCTGAGGGCGTCGAGACTCACAAGCAGCTGGACGTTCTCCAACATGAGCAGTGTCGGAGTGTTCAGGGGTATCTGTTCAGTGAGCCGGTCACAATGTCGGAGACTATGAAGATCATATCCGAATTTAATACGGACCCGCCCAAGCAAATTTCGATCAGGAGAAGGGCTGCGTGAACGTATGTGCTGCGATGTTGCAGCGTGGTCCAGCGCCAGGGCTCAGACTCATTCACAGCCAGAAGACGATAGCTGTAGCTAGCGCGGCAGCTGACAGGAAGTCAGCGGCGAGTTTGTCGTACCGGGTGGCGACACGGCGGAAGTCTTTCCGGCAACGATAAGCGTTTTCGACGAGATGGCGACCGCGGTACCGCTGGTTGTGGTGCGAACTGTTCGCTTCGGTTTGCGCCCTCCGGGGGATCACCGGGATAGCGCCTACTTTACGAGTCTAACGGCGAATACTGTGAGCATCGTAGCCTTTATCGCCAAGCAGGTACCGCAGCCGCCCAGCGCGTTCGAGAAGGGTGGGCGCGGCTTTGATGTTGCTCGCGGTGTGCGGCGTCAGCATCAGCGCAGATGGGCCTACCGTGCAGCACCTCTGTAGAGGCGGGGACGCCGCGCCGGGCGTCGACATCATGCTTCGCTGCGCCTTTTCTAAGCTTCGGGCCGTATCCGTACTCTTTCATCTCCACCTGAGTATTTCGCGCAGAGAACATCATGGGGCCCCGCAGCCATGCCGCAAACGCAGGTTGGCAGCGTGTGCAAGCGCCACCAATATGCCGCCAGTTACCGTGACCGCGCGCTCGATGCCGCCTTCCGACAGGGCGAAGGCACCTATCATCAGCAGGCTCAGTCCGGCGGCTCCAAGGCACAGTGGCCACAAAGCCGCGTGACGGGCACGTCCGCCGAGTAGCGCGATCGCCGCGAGCGGTACCGCCAACAGCAGCACCCAACGATGAAAGCTTTCGGGTATGACGATGATCGCGGCCGCCGCCGGCACAGCCGCCAGGAGGAGCGGCAACGCGAGGCAGTGGACCATGCAGGCTGCCGAGCCCGCCATGGCTGCTCGGTCGAGCCAATCCATTCCGCACGTCCCTGTCGTTCTCATCTTGCCACAACCAATTTTATCAACGTAATGATACATTGTATCATACAATATGAGGTTGGTCGATGCTACGAGATGAGACGCCGCTGTTACCCGTCACGGTCCTTTCAGGGTTCCTGGGGGCCGGGAAGACGACGCCCCTCAATCACATCCTCGCCGACTACGAAGACCGGCGCGTGGCGGTGATCGTCAACGACATGTCCGAGGTGAACATCAACGCCAACCTGGTACGGAGCGGTGATACCGCGCCGCCTGGATGCCTGCCTCGTGCCGGCGACCGCGTTTACGCCCCGGTTGTGGGAGCATCTGCCCCATCCGTTCCCCGCCTGGGGCGTGCGGGAGACGGCGTGATGAACGGTGCGTCGATCCTTGCCCCGCCCCGCTCCCACGTCCATCGCACGCAGACCGTCGATGCTCTCGCGGCGATCCTCGACCCGCATGTAAATCTTGCGATCTGGGAGCGACCCGCCCTCGTGCCGGTCGGATCGCTGGACGGCTTCGCCACCATCCAGATGACGATATCGGTCGATCACGCGCACGCCGCGCTGACCGATGCGCTCGCGCGGCAGCCCCCGGCCGCCTGGCATGCCGATATCGCCGCGGATGTCGCTGCGCTCACAGCGTCCTTTGCGGCGATCATGGCGCTGTCGCACGTCGTGATCCGGCTCGAGCGGGTGGTCGGCGACGCCTGCAAACGCTGGCATGCGGATTACGTGCCCGTTCGGCTGATCAGCACCTATTGCGGATCGGGCACGCAGTGGATCGAGCGGTCGATTGACCGCGCCGGTGGATCGCCAGTCGAGAGGCCGCGATCGCTCACGCCCGGCGCGGTCGGCCTGTTCAAGGGGCGCATCCTCGCCGGCGAGCAGGCGATCGTCCACCGCTCGCCGCCGATCGCGGGTACCGGCGAGACGCGGTTGCTGCTGGTGATCGATAGTCCACCCCCGGCGGAAACCGCCGCGCTGTGGGAGCAGGCGATGCAACGTGGCTGACATATTCGCGGCGCATCGTCGTCACGCGATCGGCGAGCGCCGTCTCGCTCTTCCCATGATCCAAGCCATCAGGATCCAGACTTCATGACTCGCTTGCCGCTTCTCATCGCCGTCACGCTGGCGAGCCTTGGCGCCGTTGCCGGTGCGCAGCAGGCGCTCGGGCCGGCGGGGTATCTCAAGCCGGGTGCGTTCGACGTGCTGGCCGTCCTGCCGCGCGCCCCGAAGCCGACCGACCCGCGCGGGCTCGCCGACCGCGCGATCTTCACGGCGACGCGCGCTTTACAGGGGAGTCCGCGCTGGGCGATGGCGACCAACGACGTGAAGCTGGCACCCGCCGATCTGTTCCGCGATTTCAGTTGCGCCATGGGGATCGCAATGACGCCTGAAAACGCGCCACGGACCGCCGCACTACTTCGGCGCGCGATGGTCGACACGGCACGCCAGACCGGGATCGCCAAGACAGTCTACAAGCGGCAGCGACCGTTCCTGATCGACCGGGGGCCGATCTGCCAGCCCGCGGCCGAGGTCGCGGACAGCTATGATTATCCGTCGGGCCATACGACCGCGGGGTGGACGATGGCGACTTTGCTCGCACAGATCGCGCCCGATCGCGCAACGCCGCTGCTCGCGCGCGGCCGGGCGTATGGCGAAAGCCGGATCGTGTGCGGCGTCCACAATGCCAGCGCGGTCGAAACGGGGCGGCTGTCCGCGTCGTCGACGCTGACCGCGCTGCAGGGGGACCCGGCGTTCACGGCCGATCTCGCCGCGGCCAAGCAGGAAATCGCGACGCTCCGGCAGACCGCAAGCGCGGCGACGCTCGACACGGCACTCTGCACACGCGAGGCGGCACTCGTCGCCCAGCCCCTCTACTGACGAGACAGTGATGACCAATACGACCGGCTCAGGCCTAATCCTCAATCGCCGCACCATGATCGGTGCCGCCGCGGCGCTGGTTGGCGCACCCGCGATCCTGCGCGCGCAGCAACTCTTCGCCGCCTACCCGTTTCGCCTCGGCATCGCGGCGGGGGATCCGGCCGCGGACGGGTTCGTGATCTGGACCCGGCTCGCTCCCGACCCGCTGGCCGAGCATGGCGGCATGCCGATGCAGCCGGTCGAGGTCGAGTGGCAGGTCGCGACCGATCCGCGCTTTGCGACGCTGGTAGCCGGTGGCAAGGCGCTCGCGCGTCCCGAACTCGCGCATTCGGTCCATGTCGAGGTCGCCGGGCTGTTGCCAGACCGCCCCTATTGGTACCGTTTCACGGTCGGCAGCGAACGCTCGACCGCGGGATGTGCGCGCACGCTACCCGTTGCGGGCGCATCGCTCGACCGGCTGCGCTTCGCGGTCGCCGGCTGCCAGAATTACGAGGACGGGCTCTACACCGCCTATCGCCACCTCGCGGCGGACGATCCCGCCTTCGTCTTCCATTATGGCGACTATATCTACGAAGGCCGGAGCGCGCCGATGCCCGTCGGCTATGACGGCAAGCCACGCCGCTTCGTCCGCGAGCATGCCGGGCAGAAGCTGTTCGACCTCGCCGATTATCGCCGCCGCTACGCCCAGTACAAGAGCGACCCGGATCTTCAGGCAGCACACGCCGCGGCAGCGTGGTTCGTGACCTTCGACGATCACGAGGTCGAGAACAACTGGGTCGGCGAGATCGACCAGGAGAAGGATCCGCCCGAGGTGTTCGCGCTACGCCGGGCGGCGGCGTTCCAGGCCTATTACGAGCATATGCCGCTGCGCCGCTCGGCATTTCCGGGACCAGCGGGCATGCAGATCTATCGCCGCGCGACGATCGGCAATCTGCTCGACCTGCATTTGCTCGACACCCGGCAGTTCCGGACCGACCAGCCCTGCGACGATGGCTTCAAGCCGCGCTGTGCGGGGTGGGCCGATCCCGCCGCACAAGTAATGGGACAAACCCAGGAGGCATGGCTGTCCACGGCGCTGAAGCAGAAGAGCGCGCGCTGGAACGCACTGGCGCAACAGGTGATGATGATGCCGCTCGACCGGCGGACGGGTGACGAACTTGCGCCGATCCGCAACATGGATAGCTGGGGCGGCTACGACGCGCCACGCGAGCGCGTGCTGAAGATGGTCCAAGGCCTCGACAACATGGTCGTGCTGACCGGCGACGAGCATCAGAATTATGCGGGCGTCCTGCGCACCCAAGGCGGCCAGGGGGATGCCGTCGCGGTCGAGTTCGTCGGCACGTCGATCACCTCGGGCGGCGATGGCGCGGACCGGCGGGTCGGCGAAGACCGCCTCCGCGCGCGCAACCCGTTCCTCGCCTGGACCAACGACCGGCGCGGTTACCTGCTGTGTGATGTGGATGCGGACCAGTGGAAGACCGAGTTCCGCACCGTCGATACCGTCACCCGCCCCGATGGCATGATCAAGACGTCCGGTACGGCGATCGTCGAGCATGGCCGTGCCGCCGTGACGGTAACCTGACGTCACCTTAACAGGGTATTCGATACCTCGATCTGGGCCGCTGCGGGCAAGCGGCGCGTATAAGCATCGGATACCCTGAGTGTGCACTTTGAACGGTAAACCGCCGCGGCGATAGGTGCCTGGGCATGGCAAACCGAACCCATCCTCGCGCATCTCCTCCCTCCCCAGCGCCTGCTAAATCTTCTCGGTGATCGACACACCGCAACTCGCATCATCCCAATATTTGCCGTGAGTCTTTTTAGCCAAGGGATCGTTGTGCAAGCTCCCAAACCGGAGGCTTTCATGAGCGATAACAACGACACTTCCGTACTGAACGGCCTTATCAAGACCACACTCGACAGCATGAAGGGCTACGAGGACGCCGCCAAGGATGCAGAAAGCACCCAATATGCGACCATGTTCGCAGACTTCGCCCGGGATCGGGCAAAGGTCGCAACCGACCTGCAGAACCAGGTCCGCGCGCTCGGCGGTGAACCGGAACTCGACTCTAGCATGCTAGCTGCCGCGCACCGCACGTTCATGGACCTGAAGCAGGCAATCACCGGCAAGGACGACAAGGCGATCATCCAGGAGGTCGAGCGCGGCGAGGACCATATCAAGGCAAAATTCGAGGACGCAATGAAAGACGGCGACCTTGCGCCTACAACACGCGAAGCTATCAATACTGCCTTTGCGTCGGTCCGAGAAGGTCACGACAAGATGAGCGCGCTGAAGCACAGCGTTGGATAATGATCACAGGGCGGTGGAACGCGTCCACCGCCCTGCTCGCTTCCTCTGCGACACTGTCTACGTACCGATCCGCACCCAGACATCGTTACCGAGTGCTAGCACGTCGAAAGCGGACGTTCGTTCGGGGCTCCGTTCAGTTACAATACACCCTTGCAAACTGCGAAGTTCGGCTTCGGCATAAAAAGACGTTGCTTAAGCTATCTAAGTTGCAGGTCGTTCAGAAAACACTCAGGCCTAATTCCGCCGCTAGCGCTCAGGTAGTCTTGGGGCGCGTCTGAAAAACGTCCGCCTGCGCCGATCGATGCACGAAAGCGGCCAGGCTGCTATCCACCATTGTGGACGCTTCGCATTCGCCAAAGTCGCGACTTTCGAACCTCAGTTTTTTTGCTTCCGCCATCTGGCCGAAAGTGCGATGTGAGCCATGCCGTCGTGTAACGACCGCAAAACACTGAAGATTAACCAGACGTAGACGTCTCGGTGTCATGCACCCTGCGAACCGCTGGAGCGGGCGCGCGGGGGACTATCTTGTTAAAGCCTTGGATGTTGGCGGTCGGCCCTATTGCGCTGGGTTGCGCCGCGCCGCTCGCTGCGGAACTCAACGTGCCGATCGCGGTGCGTGTCGTCTCGTTCGTTCAGCCAAGTCCGACAGGACTGATTACGGTCGCCATCCTCTATGACCCTGGCGACGCGGCTTCGGAAGCGGAGGCCGCATCGATCGAGCGAGCGGTCGGGTCAGGGTTGTCTGTCGGACGCAGCGTCGTCCGAGCCCATCGGGTGCCGGTCTCGACGATGGGCTCGCTGTCGGGATACCGGTAGCATTTGTGACCGCAGGCCTGCGCACGGAACAGGGCAGCATTGCCATAGCTGCAAACCGTGCATCGGTCCTGACCATATCCTCGGACCGCGCCTGCGTGCAAACCGGCCGTTGCGTGGTTGGCGTCACCGCCTCGCCGAAGGTCCAGATCACCGTCAACCGGGCTGCGGCCCGAGCCGCCAATATCCGCTTCGGATCGGCATTCCTCATGCTGGTCAAGGAAATCTGACAATGCGCGTATCTGTTCCGTGCGCGAGCCTGCGTCTGCTTCTGCTGACTGGCGTTGCACTATGCCCTGCGACGGCGCTCGCACAGGCCGTCGACTATCAGGCGTTACAGGAGACCGTCGGTGAGCCGGTCACGACCAGTGTCACTGGCAAGCCGCAACGTGCCTCCGAATTGCCCGCATCGACTGTCGTCATCACGCGGACTGATATCGCCCGCTCGCCTGCGCGTGATGTCCCCGGGTTGCTTAAGACCTATGCTGGCGTCGATGTGAACCGCTGGACTGCGGGTCAGAGCGATGTTGCCGTTCGCGGCGGCGTGCAGACTTACAATGCGCGGCTGCTGGTTCTGGTGGACGGTCGTCAGGTCTATCTCGATCATTACGGAATGACCGACTGGAACCTGCTCGGCGTCCAGCTGGAAGAGATTCAGCAGATCGAGCTGGTCCGTGGCCCTGCCAATGCCCTGTTCGGGTTCAACGCTGCCAGCGGCGTCGTCAACATTATCACCCGGCGTGTCGGGGACGCTCCGTCGGCAGCCGCTACAGCGGAGCTGGGCAACCACGGGATCGGCAAGCTGGCAGGATCGCTGACGTTGCCCATCACGCCGATGATCGGACTTCGCATGGCCGGCGCCCATGCACGCGAGGACGAGCGCAACGTCTCGTCGAGGCTTGCGCAGCCCCTCCGGGTCTTCGATGTCGCCAGCGACCAGATTTCGGGCGACGTTACCGGCGTATTTGACGGACTGGAAGCTGTTATCGGCGGCGGTCATGCCGTCAACAGGCAGGTTGAGTATCTGCCAAGCCAGCTGCTGTCCAACCAGCACTATCGCAGCAGCAACGTCCATGGCTCGGTCGCGCGGGACACGAGCTGGGGCGGCGTCACGTTGAACGGCTACATCAACTGGCTTAATGCCAAATATGGTGCCGGCACGATCGCCAACGCCAACGATGCGCTTGTGCTCAAGAACAGGATCATCGTCACGCAGGCATCCTCGTTGGTGAGCTTGGACAGCACGAACATGCTGCGGCTGGGCGTGGAGTACCGCAACAATCGTTTGGTCTCCGCGTTCCAGTTTGCTGAGCGCGTCGCCTATGACGTCGTATCGGGCAATGCGATGCTCGACCTGCATCCGGATGATCGTGTCTCGCTGACAGTTGCCGGGCGGCTCGACCAGCTCTGGCTCCATCAGTCGGGTATGATTTCGCAGCCCGCCTATGACGATCCGCGTGATTTCGACCGCGCCTTCACCCGGTTCAGTTTCAATGCCGCGGTGCTCGTTCATACCGGCAGGCAGGGCCTGCTGCGTATCAACGGCGGCCGCGGATACCAGCTGCCTTCGCTCGCAACATTCGGAAGCCGCCTGCCGATCGCCACACCGTCGCCGATTCCGGTCTTCGTTGCAGGCTCCCCACGCCTCTCGCCCGTGCTCATGTGGAGCGGTGAGATGAGCTATAGCCATGCGCTTGGGGCCACCCGCCTCGAGGCCACCGCCTTTGTCACAAGCACCGAGAACGCCATTGCCTCACCCGGCGATGGACTGCAGACGGAGCTGTTCCTGTCGCCGCAACCCTCGCTCGTGGCCCGGTTTCGGGCCACGGGAAATTACACCACCTATGGAACCGAGCTGTCCGCCTCCGGCGCGATCGGGAGTCTTACATGGCGTGGCAATTACACCTGGACACATACCGACGAGCAGTTGACGGCGCTTACACTCCCCATCCCCTACGCTCTGTCGCCCCGATCAACGACGCCGGTCCACAAGGCCAATCTCACGTTGGGCTATGACGCCGGGAGGGTGTCGATTGCCGGCGTAGCGCGCTACACGTCGGCGACCCGCCAATTTGCGTTCTCCTCGACCCCGCAGCTTCTCCTCTACCATGTAGATGATGCGCTTGCCCTCGATGCTCGCGTTGGCTTCCGCCTTACTCCCGCGCTCGAAGCGTTTGTGGCAGGCGAGAACCTGTCCTTGGCCAACAGCGCGGCGGCGTCCCCGATCCCCGCGGATCGACGCGTGCGCGGTGGCCTACGCCTCGCATTCTAGTGCACCGTCAAACCCGGTCCGGGTTCGCGAGCTGCCAATTCAGCCGGGCCTGATCCTCAGGTCCGGATAAACCTCATAGCGGGTCCAGTACTGTTAGGCCGCGACCTCGCGAGGCAGGCTGAGCAGGGAAGCTACCTCACCAAACGACGCCGGCTTGCCAAAAAAGTAGCCCTGCCCCTGCGTGCACCCTTTTCGCAAGAGCATCTCGGCCGCCGCGGCGTCTTCGATGCCCTCGGCCGTCACCTTCATGCCGAAGCTGAGCGCCAGCGAGATGATCGCGTCGACCAGCTTCTCACTCTCGACGCTCTCGGTGAGCGATTTGACGAAGCTCTGATCGATCTTGATCTTGTCGAACCTGAGGCGCCGCAGGTTGGATAGACTGGAATAGCCGGTGCCAAAGTCGTCGAGTGCCACGGTCATCCCGCTGTTGCGGAAGGTCGCCAGAACGCGTTCGGCCGCAACGATGTCGTCCATCACGGCGTCCTCGGTAATCTCGATCTCGAAACGCGCTGGCGACACCCCTTCGGCGAGGATGATGGCGATCAGTGTCTCGGCCAGACCCGGCTCTTCGAACTGGGTCGGTGAGATGTTCAATGCCAGCCGCAGGTGAGCGGGAATATGCCGGGCATCGATACACGCCTGTCGCAGGATCGAATGGGTCATCGCCGTGATCTGACCGGTGCTATCGGCAAGCCGGATGAAGGCGTCGGGTGTGAGGAGCCCAAGACGAGGATGCTGCCAACGTGCCAGGATCTCAAAGCCGCAAAGGCCGCCATCCGAGAAGCGAACGATAGGCTGGTAGAACGGTTTGACTTGATCGAGGGCGATACCCTCGCGCAGTTCCTGCTCCATGCGACGGCGCTCGAACCGCGCGGCTTCCATCGATGGGGAGAACAGGCAGACGCCGCCCTTACTGTCGCGCTTGGCCTCGTACATCGCGATGTCGGCGGCATGCAGTAGTTCGCTGGCAGCGGCCCCGTCTTCTGGAAAGCGGGAGACGCCGAAGCTGGCACCGACCGTGATCATGTTGCTGCGCCACGAGAGCGGTTGATGCAGCACGCTACTCGCCTGACGGGCCAACGCCATGCCACCGTTCATATCCTTTTCGTCCGGCACGAGGATAGCGAACTCGTCCCCGCCCAGGCGCGCAATAATGCCGTGATCCCCACAGATGCTATGCAGCCGGTGCGCAACCGCCATAAGGACCGTGTCACCGGCAGCATGGCCATGCGTGTCATTGGCGTCCTTGAAGCCGTCGAGATCGATCAGCACGATCGATAATCCGCTGCCAGCGGTCGTTGCAGCGTCTATGGCGAGTTCGAGCGCGTTACCGAACTCCCGACGGTTGATGAGCCCGGTCAGCGCATCGGTGCGCGCGAGCAACAGCGCCTCCTGCTCCGCAACGCTTCGGCGCTGGATCTCCTCCCGCAGCTGCACGCCGCGTTCAGCCGCCAATGCCAGCCAAGCATAGGATAGGCCGGCCACAACAAGAACCGCAACCGTGACCAGGGCGACAAGCCACCGTGTCCGCCAGGCAGCGTCCTCGGCGTGATGGTGAGCATCGGCAATGCCTGACGCGGCAATCGCCTTGACCTCGGCCAATACGCGATCCGCATTGGAGCGAAACGGGCGCAGCATGGTGACGCTGGCGGTAAAGTCGACCTCGAGCATCGACGATACCACGCCAACCGCGTCATCATATTTGCCAAGTTCGGCGACGGCCCGAGTAGCACGATAGCTGTCTTCAGGGTCGAGCACGTCTCGCTGCCCCGCCAGGTCGGCACTGATCTGATTGATCCTGTGGCGGATATCGGCCAGGCGCGTGTCGCTGTCAGCGGCGCGGCCGTTAGCCGACGCATCCACCAGCAGGCGGTACAGATTCCCATCTTCGTGATCGAAGCGTGCGGCGATCTCGCTCAACTTGACCGCGGTCTGCATGTCGTTGTCGACGATGAGGCTGTTGGCGTGTTGAACGTAGATTAGCGTGCCCAGGCACAGCGTCACGGCCAGCACGAGTAATACGATGACAGCCTTGGGACCAGCGATGTACCGAGGCCGCAGCGACGTCGGTGCGACTTCGGGCGCACTATTTGCGCCAACCAACGCGTCGCTGGGTTCGACGAGTCCGTCGAGGCACTGTGTCCGACCTTCGTAAAGAGTGAATCGGGGAGCCTGAATCTTTGCGCGTCGAGCAAAGTGCGAGGTCCGCCGACCGATGCGTAAGGCCGCGCCTCGAATGGTCCGTCGATTGAGCATGTCTTGGCCACATGCCACTGACAAACCTAACAAACCCTTTTGGGTCACAGATAATCTGTGATTGGAACGAGCCGGGCTCCCCGTGCGTGCCATGGGCCGTATGTGCCCCGGTTTCCACCCAATCTACCGAAAGGCGGACCGTCCGCATTCACCCTCGATGCCATTGATTCCAGGTCATGTGCGTTACCCGCGGTTGGCCACAGGAACAGACATCGCGTAGCCATTCACGCGATGCTGGCTCATCCGCCGCCGCAATTTCGCGCCGCCACGTGCGCTTACCGATCTTGCGGCCGTCGAAGCCAAGCTTCGGCCACGCCACCTCGTTGCACGAGCACGCCCAAGCATGGCCGGCAATGGCAGTCAGACGTCGCTCGACCCGGGGGGCATCGAAAGCGGTATTGTGGGCGATGGCGACGGTGGTGCTGACGATCAGGCTTGCCGCCTCGTCGGCATCGATCCGTTTGCCGATGACATCGGCATCGGTGATGCCAGTCAGCCGGGTGATCTCCGCCGGGATCGCTGTACCGGGATCCTCGAACCACTGTCGGACCTGACCGACCCGTACGATCATACCACGGGCATCGAAGGCGATACGCTGGATCGCCAGATCGATGATCGGATGATCCGGATCGAGCCCGATCGTCTCTACGTCGATCACTACAGCGGTGCGGACCAGCCCCTGCGGTGTGACGACGGGATAACGGGCAGGTGGCGGCAGCGCGCGCAGCACCCGGTAATCGACATGCGCATCGAGGAGGGCCGCGGCACGCTCGTGAGATGAGAGATCATGACCGATTGGTCGTGTCGCCAGCCATGGTGACCGGCTGGCACCTGCGCTGTGGCGCTCGCGGCTACCCGCTGGCGGACGGGCAACGCCGATGTCATATCGCTCTACCACGAGCGGTCGACCGTCTGTTGTCGTTGTGCCGGGTGGCCATGACTCTCTCGGCACGAAGCTCGGCGATGACGTCATCAAGATGCTTTGCCAAAGTGAAAAGTTCGAGCGCGTGCAGGCATTCGTGGCAGTTCGAAGCCACCAATGGCGAGCTCGTCGGCTTCTCGAGCCGCCCCCCCCCTGCCCGAAGAGAACGGGCCTATCGACTGACTTGAATACGTTGACGCCATGTGCTGCAATCATAACAATGCGCAGGACAATCGAACTAAGCGCTTTAGCTAAGCGTCTGCTTCCGTTACGAATGCCTGGGACGGCAAGTACCCGTCCGGAGGTCTTCTGATGCCTGATATGGAGCACTTGCTGGGCGTGCCGCTGACGCGGCGCACCGCGCTCGGTGGGACCGCCGCGCTGACAGCGTCGAGCGTTATTTCTGAGAGCGATCCGGCGATCGCAGCACCGCTCACCAAGCCTGTTGGCGTCCGGATGGCGATCCGGACGACGGTCAACGGCAAGGCGGTACCGGTAGAGATCGATGTGCGGACATCGCTGCTCGACCTGTTGCGTGAGCAACTGCACCTGACCGGCGCCAAGAAGGGCTGCGACCACGGCCAGTGTGGCGCGTGTACCGTTCACGTCGACGGTCGGCGTGTCGCGTCCTGCCTTACGCTAGCGGCCAAGGTGGACGGACGTGCAGTGACGACGATCGAAGGGCTTGCCGATGGCAAGACGCTGCATCCGATGCAGCAGGCCTTCATCGATCACGACGCCCTGCAATGCGGCTATTGCACACCCGGACAGATCATGGCGGCGGTGGCGTGCGTGCGCGAAGGCAACGCCACATCGAAGGACCGCATTCGCGAATATATGAGCGGCAACATCTGCCGCTGCGGCGCCTATGTCGGCATCGTCGCGGCGATCGAGCAGGTTGCGGGAAGGGAGAAGGTCTGATGCGTCCCTTCACCTATGCACGACCCGAAAGCGCCGCCGCGGCAGTCCGAGCCTTTATGGCGGCGGGCGCTGGAGCGCATTATATCGCAGGCGGCACCTCGCTCTACGACCTGATGAAGCTTGACATCGAGAAGCCCCAGCATCTCATCGACGTCACGACGATCCGAGGGCTCGACGCGATCGAGACGAACGGCGAGCGGCTGCGCTTCGAGGCCCTCGCGCCGATGAGCGCCGTCGCGACCGACAAGGTCGTGCTGCGTGATTATCCCATACTTGCCGAGGCGTTGTGGAAGGCTGCCTCTCAGCAGTTGCGCAATATGGCGACAGTCGGCGGCAACCTGCTACAGCGGACCCGCTGCCTCTATTTCCGAAACGGTGCGGGCGGAACGTCGGTCGGCAACACCTACCCTTGCAACAAGCGCGAACCGGGTTCGGGCTGCGCGGCGATCGGCGGGCTCGACCGCGGCCAGGCTGTGCTCGGCCAGAGTTCGTCGTGCACCGCCGTCTCGCCAGGTGACTGGCCCGTCGCGCTCGTCGCGCTCGATGCGTATGTCGAGGTGCTAGGCGCCGGCGGTAGCCGCGCCATCCCGATTGCCGAACTCTATCGCCTACCGGGCAGCACGCCGAACCTGGAGTTCACCTTGCAGCCAGGCGAGATGATCACGGCTATCGTCGTACCAAAGACGAAGGCAGGCCGGCATTCGACATATCACAAGATCCGTGACCGCGAGAGCTACGCCTTCGCACTCGCCTCGGCCGCCGTCGCGTTGGACATGGACGGTGACACCGTGACGCGCGCCCGGATCGGACTTGGCGGGGTGGCGACCAAGCCATGGCGGGCGACCGCGGCAGAGGCGCTGCTGGCGGGTAAGCCCCTGACCCCGGCGACCGCGCTGGCGGCAGGACACGCCGCCTTCGCCGATGCCAAGGCGGGCCAGCATAACGGCTTCAAGATCGAACTCGGCGCACGGACCGTTGCCGATGCCCTGACTATTGCCGCAGCGAGGAACCGGTCATGACCGCCCCCTTCCCCAACCGTCCCCGTGCCGATGCCCGCGAGAAGGTGATGGGTGCCGCGCGCTATGGCGCCGACCATCAGGTCGCCGGACTGTTGTATGCCATGCAGGTTCCGGCAACCATCGCGAAGGGGCGCATTGCCGCGCTGTCGATCGACGCGGCGATGCAGGTGCCGGGCGTTGTCCGCGTGCTGACTTCGAGCGACTTTCTACCGCCCCCGCCTGCGACCCCTGGCGCACCGCCCCCGCCTGCGACGCTGACGACGGACATTGCCTATCGCGGGCAGCCGGTTGCGCTCGTCGTCGCCGAGACACTCGAGGCTGCGATCGAGGGCGCCGAGGCCATCCGTCCGATCTACACCGTCGCCCCCGCGTTCACCTCGCTGATCGACCAGCCGGGGATGGTGCGCGAAGCCGTCAAGCCGGTTACGGCGGGCGATGCGATGCGGGCGATGGCGCGCGCGGTCACCCGGCACAAGGCGGACTATGTCTCACCGCCACAGCACCATAACCCGATCGAGATGCTGTCGACCACGGCAATATGGGAGAACGGGCAACTCACCATCTACGAAAGCACGCAGAGCAGCAGCAACACAAAGGGTGCTGTCATGCGCAACATGCGCCTTACGCCCGAGCAGGTGACGGTAAAGAGCCCACAGATCGGCGGGGGCTTCGGCCAGCGTGGTGGGGCACAGCGCCAGACCGCCCTCGTCGCCCGCGCCGCAATGCTGCTCGGCCGACCGGTCAAACTCGTCCTGCCACGCGGGCAGATTTTCCATAACGCGACCTTTCGGCCAAAAAACCTTCACAGAATCGAGATCGGTGCGGATGCCAGCGGCAAGATGATCGCGGTGCGCTACGACGCCGATCAACAGCAATCGCGCGAAGGCCAGTTCCCGCCCGACTATCATGAGTCCGTGCCCATGCTGTACGGGATCGAGAATTACCACGGGACCGCCGCTAACCTGCGGATCGATACGCAGGCGCCAGGCTATATGCGGTCGCCAACGCCGCATCCATCGTGCTTCGCGTTCGAGAGCGCGGTGGACGAACTCGCCCTCAAGCTCGGCGTCGATCCGGTCGCCTTCCGACTACGCCACCGCGCGACGACCGACCCGATCCACGGCCATAAACTCTCGTCCTGCTATCTGTCGGAATGCCTGACGGAGGGCGCACGTCGGTTTGGTTGGGAACGGCGCAGTCTCCAGCCAGGCTCGATGACGCTGCCTGACGGCACGCAAGTCGGCTGGGGCGTAGCATCGGGTGCCTATCCGGGCTCTGCCCATCCCAACA
Organism: Sphingomonas aurantiaca; assembly: GCF_003050705.1. Taxonomy (GTDB): domain Bacteria; phylum Pseudomonadota; class Alphaproteobacteria; order Sphingomonadales; family Sphingomonadaceae; genus Sphingomonas; species Sphingomonas aurantiaca. The sequence goes on from NZ_QAOG01000008.1 coordinate 24,110, forward strand.
TCGTGACGCTCCGCGTGAATGCCGACGGTACGACCCGGTTTGCGGCTGCCGGGCATGAGATGGGCCAGGGGATCCGCTCGACCATCGAGCAGGTTCTCGTACGCGACCTGGCGATCGATCCTTTGAAACTGGAGATCGCGATCGGCGATACCAGCGTAGCGCCACAGCATACGACGGCGGGATCCTGGGGCACCGCGAGCGTCGTGCCCGCAGCGGCAGAGGCCGCCGCAAAGTTGAACACTGCCATGGCCGAGTTGCTGGCCGGGCGTCAGGTGGCGGGGAACCTCCACCGGCAGCTTGCCACCGTGCGGCGTCCCTCGCTCCAGGTTGAGGTCGAGCATGTTGCGGTCGACCAGGGTCCGAAGGATCTGGCGACGCTGCGCAAGGGCGGCACGGCGTTGGTCGGGCCGGATTATTCGACCTTTACGACCTACAGCTACATCGCCCACTTCGTTGAAGTTCATGTCGAACCCGGTACGCGGCGCGTCCGTGTGCCACGGGTCGTCAGCATTGCCGATTGTGGACGGGTGATCTCGCCGCGCACAGCCGAGAGCCAGGTTCGGGGCGGCGTGATCTGGGGCATTGGTGCGGCGCTCCGCGAAGCGACCGAGGTCGATCCGCGCTATGGCGGCTGGTTAAACAACGATCTTGCCGACTATGTCGTCCCGGTGAATGCCGACATTGGGTCCATCGACGTCGGCTTCATCGATCGACCCGATCCTCTCATCAATGCCCTTGGCGCAAAGGGGCTCGGCGAAGTCGCCATGACGGGCTGTGCCGGCGCCATCGCCAATGCCATTCATCATGCGACGGGCAAGCGGCTCCGCGAGATGCCGTTCAGGATCGAAGATCTTCTGTAATCAAGCCAAGGCGGAATGCCGGAGCTGAGACGAGAGATCGCATACCTCCGACGTGTCGGGCGACATCAAATAGACTTTTAAATCATCGGATCCTGTTTGATGTACTTACTTCCTCTGGCTGCGGCAGCAGCCGTCGTGCAATCGCCGGCTGCCACCACCGCGGTCAGGCCCGGCACGATAGCGATCGTGGCTGCGGATAGTCCGGCCACGTCTCCCGCTATCACGAAAACGTTCACGGACGCCGTTCAGCGAACGCTCCTTCGAACGCCTTTCCTGCCCCTCCCCGACGCAAACCACAGCCTTTACGTCGCAAGGGTCGAGGTATCGCAGACTCAGCGCGGCGTCGTCCGGTCGGGCACCGATCGGTCGGATCGGCCGGCCATGGCGGCCGGGCTTGGCGGTCTGTCGCTGACCTTGCCTTCGGGGAAGGATCAGCTGCACGGTCTGATCGTGACCCGTCTCGAAGTGACCGTGTCGCTGCGCCGCGATAATCACGTCGTATGGACAGGGCAGGCGACCACGGTGCGCGCTAGCGGCACACGATCGGGCACCCCCTCTGTTGTCGCTACGGCGCTTTCGGACGCTCTCCTGACGTGGTTCCCTCGGCAACTGCCGGGACCGCTGTCCGTGCCATAGGGCCCATCAAGTAAGGCGGTTATCAGCCTCTGCTCTTCAACGACACGCGCGCGGCGACATCGCTCCTGGCTGCACGCTTCCGATCGTACCGTGACGCGGTCGATGGCGACGACCAACGCAACGCCTGCGCAATCCCAACGCGCAGAGCATGGCTCGACCAACCCGCGCCATGCCTGCATGGGGTCCCCTGGGCGCATGATGGCCGGCAGTGGTCAGATGCCAGGACTATACCCTACGCAATTTGCGAGGCGATCTGCCGCGAGACTTCGGACGCTGGCAGAAAGCTTACGCCAGGTCGGTCGCGCAACGTGCCGAGCAACGCTTCCAACGCGCCGATCCGATAGGGAAGCCCCATGACGTACGGGGTCAGGTGGATCGGTAGCATGCGTCCGCCGAACCGCGCCACCTCGCTTTCCAGCCACATGCAGGCATCTTCCAGCTGGGTCCGGAAGCTTTCCGCCGATTGCTGCTGGACGGTCACGATCTGTCGGTCGGACAGTTCATGGTTCAGCGGGATGTTGAGCATCGTGCCGGACGGCGTCGTGATGCGGTACGGAAGGTCGTCGTTCACCCAGTCCAGCATATAGTCGAGCCCCGCCTGGACCAGCAGCCGCGGTGTATTCCAGCTTTGCGACCGGGCAATCGAAAGCCAGCCGCGTGGGCGCGTTCCGGCGACCTTCTCGATGCCATCGAGCGCGCGCGCGATGAGGCTACGTTCCGCGTCCTCATCCAGACCGGACGCGATCGTGCCGTTCATGTCGGTCGAGTGTGCGGCGATCTCGTGCCCGGCGGCAACGATGTCGCGGATGATCGACGGATAGCGCTCGGCGATTGCGGCATTGGCAGCGACGGTGACCTTTGCGCCGACCGCAGCAAAGGCGTCGAGCAGCCTGTAAAAGCCCACCCGCGTGCCATATTCCCGCGCGGTATAGTGACGATAGTCGGGATAGGCGGTCTGCATGTGCCCGGGCGCGAGGAACGGCGTCGCGGACGGCTGGATCGGAAACCATTCGAGCGAGACGACGATCGGCACGGCGACCACCGTATTGCCCTCCCAGGCGATCGGTTGGCGTTCGAACAGGTTGGACCAGGGGTATAGATCATGATCCATGCCGCGACGGCGGCGCTCGTAGACGAGGTAGTTCGGGTCGAGGCTCATCGGCCGTTCTCCGCGAAGCGGGCGGCATCGGCGGCGGCCGAGTCATACCCATTGGCCAGGAAATGGTCGGCAATATCGCCGCTGCGCGTGATCCATGCCCGCCCGTCCGCGGCGATATGGCGCAGAACCTCCTCGAACGCGCCGATCCGATGCGGCTGACCGATCAGATAGGCGTGGAGCGGAATGCACATCACGGTGCCGGACGTCTCGCCCTCCGCCGCCAGCCGGTCATATTGCCGGATCAGCGCGTCGGCATAGTCGCGCGGGCTCATATTGTAGATGAAGAAGCCATAATGGTCGTTCACCTCGAGGCTGTAGGGCATCGAAATGAGCTTGCCGGACTTCACATGCACCGGCCCTGGCTGGTCGTCATGGTACAGGTCGCAGGTGTAGGTGAGGCCATATTCGGCGATCAGGTCCAGCGTGCGTGGCGTATGCGTCAACGCGGGCGCAAGCCAGCCGCGGATCGTCTGCCCGGTCGCCTCGCGGACGGTGCGGATCGAGTCCTCGATGATCGCGCGTTCCTGCGCCTCGTCCATCCCGTAGGAGTAGCGCGTGTTGTAGATGCCGTGGCTGAAGAACTCCCAGCCGCGCGCATTCGCATCCGCGACGATCTCCGGGATATGCTGGCACAGCGCGACTGACAGCGAGACCGAGCCGGGAAAGCCGTGCTTGCTCATCACCTCCGCCATCCGCCAGTGGCCGACGCGATTGGCATAGTCGCGGTGCGCATAGCCGACGACGTCGGGATGCGGCTTGGTCCAGCTCTTGCGGTGCGGGTTGGCGGGCGGGTCGATCTCGTAATATTCGAGATTGGGCGACACCCACACCGCGATCGACTTGCCATCGGGCCAGCGGATCGGCGTGCGGTCGCGATAGGGGCGGAAATCATACAGGCCTGGATCGGCTTCGCCTTCGCGCATCAGCGTGCCTCCAGCCAGTCGACCACGGTCTGGACCGGCTCGACATCGGCATATTTGAGCTGAAGGTCGGTCAGATTGGCGAAGTGGTAGCTCTCATGCTTGTCCGCGCACGTCTCGAGCGGGACGATCGTGCGATAGCCGCGGCTGAGCGAATCCACCGCGGTGGCGCGGACGCAGCCCGAGGTCGAGCCGCCGGTGATCACGACCGTATCGACCTTATGCCAGACCAGCAGGCTCTGCAGCGGCGTCTCGAAAAAGGCCGATGGCATGCGCTTGTCATAGACCAGGTCGACCACCGCATCGATGTCACAGCGATCGTCGAGCGCATGGCGGCGCGACCCGTAGGTGATGTTCTGCAGGCTGTCGGGCGTGTCGCTGCGCGTGCCCCAAACCCCCGCGTCCGCCGCGGTGCCGTGATAGCCAACGCGGGTCCAGATCACCGGCATGCCACGCTTGCGCGCGAGCCGGCTGATGTGGTTCACATGATCGATCTGGCGCGGGTCCGTCTCATAGGCGGTCTTGAACTCGTCGAGCCGGGTATAGGCGTTCTGGATATCGACGTTGACGATCGCAAGCCGCTCGCCAAACCCGAATTTCGCGCGGGCGGGGTTGGACATGACCTCCTCGAAGATCTGCCGGGCGGTGCGGTCGTCTGCAACCATGCGGGTGCCGAGCATGTCGGTCATACTGCCATCTCCAATTCGTGTTGCGGCCGCGCTATCGCCGGCGCGAACCCGAGCGGGAGCCCTGCATCGGGTACGAAGCCGTAGAGCGGCTCGTCGGGCAGAGCTTCCGCCAGTATCGCTCGCGTCGCCAGGAGCTTGGGAATATCGATTCCGGTATCCAGCCCCATCGCCTCGAGCATGAACACGAGGTCCTCGGTGACGATATTCCCGCTCGCACCGGGCGCGAACGGACAGCCGCCCAGCCCGCCCAGCGACGAGTCGAAGGTCGTCAGGCCAGCGTCGAGCCCGGCGAGCACATTGGCGAGCCCGAGCCCGCGCGTGTTGTGGAGGTGGATACCGGTCACCGCGGCGGCACCCGCGACATCGCGCACCATCCGGACCATGTTCCGCACGCCGGCGGGATCCGCATAGCCGGTGGTGTCCGCGAGCCCGATCTCGTCGCACCCGGCCTGCATCAGCGCCTCGGCCAGCCGCATGACCTGCGCATCCGGGATCGCGCCTTCGAGCGTGCAGCCGAAGACCGTCGACAAACTCCCCTCGAAATGCGGACGCTGCTCGACCGGCAGCGCCGCGATCAAGTCAGCAATGGCGCGTGCCTCGGCGAGCACCTGCTCGTGCGTCCGGCGAAGATTGGCGAGGCTATGTGTTTCGGACACGGACAGCGGCAAGGTGATCTTGTGCGCGCCCGCCGCGATCGCAGCCGCCGCGCCCTTGGCATTGGGTACCAGCACCGCGACCGTGAGGCCCGGGATCGTTCGTGCAAAGGCGACGATCTCCGCGGTGTCCGCAAGCTGGGGGAGCAGCTTTGCCGGGACGAAACTCCCGACCTCGATCTCGGTCACGCCGGCGGCTGCCTCGGCCGCGATCCACGCCTTCTTGACTGCCGTCGGCAGCACCTGGTCGAGATTTTGCAGGCCATCCCGCGGGCCTACCTCACTGATCAATATCTGCGATGCCATTCGACTCACCTTGGCTTTTATGTCTTATACCTATAACAATTGAGACAACCTGTCGAGCATGGGTAAGGTTGCACGGATTTGGAATGGGAGATGACATGATCGACGAGGCGTTGCCGCTGAGCGGTATCCGGGTGATCGAGTTCACGCATATGGTGATGGGGCCGTCGGTCGGCCTGATCCTGGCCGATCTTGGCGCCGACGTGATCAAGGTCGAACCCAAGGGGGGTGACCAGACACGGCATTTGCTCGGCTCGGGCGCGGGATATTTCCCGATGTTCAACCGCAACAAGCGGAGCATCTGCCTCGATCTCAAGAGCGAGGTCGGCAAGGCGGCCGCCATCGCACTGGTCGAGGGCGCGGACATATTGATCGAGAATTTCCGGCCGGGCACGCTGGTCCGGCTCGGGCTCGGACCCGATGATTTTGCGGAGCGGCATCCCCGGCTGATCTACTGCTCGGCCAAGGGCTTCCTGACCGGCCCGTATGAGAACCGGACCGCGCTGGACGAGGTCACGCAGATGATGGGCGGGCTTGCCTATATGACCGGTCCACCCGGCCGCCCGCTGCGCGCAGGTGCATCGGTGGTCGATATCACCGGCGGGATGTTCGGCGTTATCGGGATCCTCGCCGCGCTCGAACGCCGGCATCGCACCGGGCGCGGCGGCGACGTGAAGTGCGCGCTGTTCGAGACGACGGCCTTTCTGGTCGGGCAGCACATGGCGCAGGAAGCAGTGACCGGGAAGGCACCGCGACCAATGCCCGACCGGATCTCCGCCTGGGCGATCTACGACGTGTTCGAGACGCGCCTGCCCGACGAGCAGGTGTTCGTCGGCGTCGTCAGCGACGGGCAATGGGTCGCGTTTTGCGTAGCGTTCGGACTGGACGCGTTTCTCGCGGACGCGACGCTGGCCACGAATAACCAGCGCGTCGAGGCCCGCGAGAGGATCCTGCCGACCGTCCGCGACTGTTTCCGCGCGATGAGCCGCGCGGAGGCCGTCGCGCTACTCGAGCGACTCGGCTTGCCGTTTGCGCCGATCGCCACGCCGTCCGACCTGTTCGACGATCGGCATCTCGGTGCCGGCGGCGGGCTCGTCGACCTCACGCTCGAAGACGGAACAAATACCCGCCTGCCCGGGCTTCCGATCGAAGTGGACGGCAGCCGCATGCCGCGTCGGCTCGGCCTGCCGACCCCCGGCGAGCACGGCGCCGAACTGTTGCGCGAGGCAGGGCTCAGCGAGGACAGGATCGCGGCCGCGCTGGCCTGATGTCAGCCGATAGCAGGCCGTGTGCCGCTTTGGAGATCGAGGCTAATCCGGTAGCGATCGGCCCGATAGTCCGCGATGGTGAACAGCACCGGCCTGCCCCCGTCGTCGAGAATGACTCGCTCGATCCGCAGCATCGCGTCGCGCGGCTCGATCCCGAGCAGCGCGGCCGTGTCGGCGCCGGCATGCTGCGCGGAAACGGTCTGCCGCCCCCCCGCGATCACGACGCCCGCATCGGCGAGATGCTTCAGGATGGGGTTGGCGGTGAGCGACCGCTTGGTGAGCTTGACGCCAAGATCGGCGGGCATCCAGCTCGTCACCAGGCCGAGCGGCTCGTGATCGGTATGGCGGATGCGTCGCGCGCGATACACGATCGTCTCCGCCTGCCGTTCCAGAATGTCTGCAATGTCCGCGGGCGCCGGTTCCTTGGCGAGGTCGACGACCTTGACCGGCGTGTTGCGCCCGAACGCCATGAGGGACTCGATCGCCTGGTCGACATTCGCCTCGATCGGCACGGTGGAGGCCTGGTAGACCACGCGCGTACCGGTCCGGCGGCGGCGTTCGACCAGCTTGTGGAGCGCCAGCTCGTGCAACGCGCGCCGCGCCGTGATCCGCGAGACGCCGTGCTGCGCGCCGAGTTCATGCTCGGTGGGCACCGACGCCCCGAACGCCAGCCGACCACGCAGGATATCATCGCGCAAGGCCAAGAATATCTGGTGATAAAGCGGGACGGCATCCGCGCGTTGAACCGGTACAACTGCCACGCCCGAACCGTCCTTGCCTCTTGCCATGGCGCGACCTTAGCGCAGCCCCGAAAGTCGGCACAGCATTAAAACTCAAGACGTTGAATTGTGCTAATGCTATAGCAAATCACCGTCCCGTCTGGTACGTGAGCCAGATGGCAAAGACCCTGTTCGACAAGATATGGGAGGCGCACCGGATCGCCGACCTGGGCGATGGCGCGGCGTTGATCGCGATCGATCGCGTGCTTCTCCACGAGCGGACCGGCGGCGTCGCGTTGCAGAGCCTTGAGAGCGCGGGATACAGCGTGCTGGCACCCGAACGCGCCTTCGCGACGATGGACCATGTCGTCGACACGCGACCGGGTCGCACCGACGAGACGCTGATGCCCACCGGCAAGAACTTCATCGTCGCAACCCGCGAGGCGGCGAAGAAGGCCGGCATCACGATGTTCGACATCGGCGATCCGCGACAAGGTATCGTGCACATCATCTCGCCCGAACAGGGTATCATCCAGCCGGGCAGCACGTTGGTCTGCCCCGACAGCCACACCTGCTCGCAGGGCGCGCTCGGGGGGCTAGCGTGGGGAATCGGATCGAGCGAGGCGGAGCATGCGCTCGCTACGGGAACGCTGCGGATCCAGAAGCCTGGGACAATGCGGATTACCGTGTCGGGACAGTTGTCGCGGGGCGTCACCGCAAAGGATCTTGCGCTCTACATTCTCGAGCAGATCGGCGCCGCGGGGTCGCGCGGCCTGGTGGTCGAATATGCGGGGACGGCGATTGCCGCGCTCGATGTCGATCAGCGGCTGACCCTGTGCAACATGGCGACCGAGCTTGGCGCGTTTACCGCGATCATCGCGCCCGACGACACGACCTTCGCCTATCTGGAAGGACGCCCGTTTAGCCCACAGGGCGCGTTGTGGACGCAAGCGGTGGAGGCCGGCCGCGACCTTTCCAGCGACGACGACGCCTGTTTCGATCGCGAGTGGTCGATGGATGCGTCCGACGTCGCGCCGATGATCACCTGGGGAACCAGCCCGCAACAGGCGATGCGGCTCGGCGCACCGGTTCCCAGGACCGGCGACTCCCCCCGCGATACAGCCGAGGCGGTTGTGCGGGCGCTCGACTATATGGGGTTGAAGCCCGAGCAGGAGATCGTCGGGTTGAAGATCGACGCGGCGTTCATCGGCTCCTGCACCAACAGCCGAGTCTCGGACTTGCGGCGCGTGGCGGAGATCCTGCGCGGGAAACACGTGGCGCCGCACGTCCGCGCCATCTGCGTGCCCGGCTCCAGCCAGGTTCGCATCGCCGCGGAAGCCGAGGGGCTTCACCAGGTTTTCCTCGATGCCGGCTTCGAATGGCGCGAGGCCGGATGTTCGATGTGCTTCTATGCGGGGGGCGAAAGCTTCGGGCCGCAGGAGCGCGTGATCAGTTCGACCAACCGCAATTTCGAGAGCCGTCAGGGCCCTGGAACGCGGACCCACCTCGCCTCGCCCGAGACCGTCGCAGCCTCTGCGATCGCCGGACGGATCGTCAGCCCAGCGCATGGTGAGCCAAGCTCATGACACCCTTCACCACCTGCACCGCCGTCGCCGCCCCGTTGCTGCGCGACAATGTCGATACCGACGCGATCATCCCATCGCGCGAGATCAAGAGCGTCGGCAAGACCGGGCTCGAGGACGGGCTGTTTGCGGGGTGGCGCTATACCGAGATCGGCGGGCGCGAGCCGGACCCCGGCTTCATCCTCAACCAAGCCGCGTATCGCGACGCGCAATTCCTCCTGTCGGGGACCAATTTCGGTTGCGGTTCGAGCCGCGAGCACGCCGCCTGGGCACTCGCGGAATATGGCTTCCGCGCAGTCGTCGCCCCCTCGTTCAATCCGATCTTCCAGGGCAATTGCGTCCGCAACGGGATCGTGCCGGTGGTGCAGGCCGCGGACGTCGTCGCCCAGCTTGCGGACGAGGCGCCGGAGCCAATGACGATCGATCTCGTCGCCTGCGAGGTCCGCGCAGCCTCGGGCGCGACCTGGAGCTTCGAGATCGGGGAGGAAGCCCGGCACATGCTGCTCGAGGGGCTGGACGCGATTGCGCTGACGCTGCTGCGTCGGGCGGAGATCGACGCGTTCCTCGCGGACGACCGCAGGCGCCGCCCCTGGATCTACCCCGGGGCGAACGGCTGAACGCTCAAGCCCAGCCGATCGCTTCGACCGCGGCGCGCCCCGCCAGCTTGCCGAAGGTGGTTGCGGTGAGCAGTCCGTTGCCCGCCATATATCCGTCCGCACCCGCCCCCGAGACGCCGCGCGCCGCACCGCCGCCCGCATACAGGTTCGGCAACGGCGACCCGTCCGCGCGCAGCACGCGCGCGTCGCGGTCGACGACCAGGCCGCCTTGCGTGTGGAACAGCGCGCCGGTGACCTTCGCGGCACGATAGGGCGGTGCGAGCACGGGCTTGCCGGTAAAGTCGCGTCCGAACGGGTCTTCGGCCTCCGCGGCGACCATCTGCGCCACCTGCCCTGCGGTCCTTGCGAGCGCGTCGCGAGGGAGCCCGGTGGCGTCCGCCAGCGCGTCGAGATCCGCCGCTTCGATCACCGCGCCCGCGGACAGCGCGTCGCGATAGTCGTCGAACTGGAGCATCAACGCATGTAGCCGCGCGTCGAAGATCGACCATGCGACCCCGCCAGGTTGCGCGTTGACCTTTGCCGCCTGTTCCGAATAGCCCGCCGCCTCGTTCGAGAAGCGGTCGCCGCCGAGGTTCACCTGGAAGCCGCCTTCCATGATCAGCGGCCAGAGAATGGGCACGCCATGCCCGACTGCGAGCCCGCCATGCCCCTGATAGCCATGCATGTCGCCGGTCGCGGCGCCCAGCGCTTCGCCCCAGGCGATCGCATCACCCTTGTTGCCGAAATGGCCGTAGAACACCGCGCCCGCCATTTCAGGGATGAACCGCTCGACCATGTCGCTATTGCCGCCGAACCCGGAGCAGGCGAGGATCAGCGCGTCGCAGCCGATATCCTCCGCGGTGCCATCGGGCCGTCGGATGCGGATGCCGGTGACCCGGTCGCCGTCGGCGTGCAGCGCCTCGACGGTCGCGTCGGTCAGCAGCGTCACGCCCGCGCGTTCGGCGGCGGCCTCGAGCGCCCCCATCAGTTCGCTGCCCGAGCGACGCGGCGTGCCGTACATCCGCCGCGCGCTGTGCCCGGGGTACAGGAAGCCGTCGACCAGATCGAGCGGCACGCCGTGGACATCGCGCATCCATGCGATCGTATCGGCGGACTGCTTGGCGAGACGCAACGCGATGTCCCCGTCGGTACCGCCTTTGGTCTTGCGCATCAGATCCGCCGCGAACAGCGCCGGGCTGTCGTCGATTCCCGCCTCGCGCTGCTCAGGCGTGCCGGCAGCGGGGATGAGCCCGGTCGACATCGCCGTGGACCCCAGGGGCGTCGAGTCGCGCTCGAGCACGAGGACCTCGCTCCCCTTGTCGCGCAGCGCGAGTGCGGCGGTCAGCCCGGTCGCGCCCGCTCCGATGACGATCGCGGGAAACGTCATTTCGAAGACGACCCCGGTTCCGTTCAACACCTTTGTGTCCGTCATGGCAGAGTCCTTTTCGGTTCAGCGATCGGATACGGAGAGGCGGCCGAGCCGGGCGGCGACTGCGGCGAGCACGCCGGAGAGCACCAGCGGCACCGCGAAACAGGCGAACGTCACCCATAGCGGCTGCTTCGCCGCCAGCAGGGCGCCCCCCGCGATCGGGCCGATGATCGCGCCGCCGCGGCCGATCCCGACCGCCCAGCCGATCCCCGCACCGCGGATCTTTGCCGGATAGAGCTGCGCCGACAGCGAGTAGAAGCCGGTAAACCCGCCCTGCAACGTCAGTCCGAGTGCGAAGGCGGTGACCAGGATCAGCGTCAGCGGCAGGCTTTGCGCGAAGATCATCATCAACACCGCGCAGATCGCGAAGAAGATCGCGATCAACCGGCCGATCGAGTTGCGCATCGCGAGCCACCCGATCAGCAATCCACCGATCGCGCCGCCCATGTTGAAGATGCTGCCCGCCCAGAGCGCCTTGGACTGGCTCAGCCCGCTCTCGACCGCGAGCTTCGGGATCCAGCTGGTCACGAAATACAGGACCGCAAAGCTCAGGAAGGTCGCCATCCACAGCGTAACGGTCGCGCGCCAGAGGTCAGGCGCGAGCAGATCGCGTGGCCGTGGCAGCGACCCCTTTTCGGCCAGTGGTGGAAGAGCGGCCAGTTCCGGCCACCCCATCCGGCGGCGCAAGTCATTGCCTTGCGACAGCGCGCCGGCGGGCTGCCGCGTCTCCAGGAACGTCACAGATTCCGGCAGCAATGCCCAGACGGCCGGCAGAAGCGCGGCGCTGATGCCCCCTGCCCCGATCAGCGTCGCCTGCCAACCAAAGGCCGGGATCGTGTAGAGCGCGACAAGCCCGGTTCCGACCGCGCCGATCGGATACCCTGCCTGAAATATGCCCATGGCGAGCGAGCGACGGCCCGCCGGCGCATATTCGCTGACGAGTGCCGCGACGCTGGCCAGCAACGTGCCGATGCCGATTCCGGTCAGGGCGCGGAGGATCGAAAAGGTGACGAGATTGGGCGCAAAGCCACAACCGAGCGCCCCGATCGTCATGACCGTCAACGCCAGCAACACGATCGGCCGGCGGCCCCAGGTGTCCGCGAATGGCGCGACCACGACGCAGCCGACCATCATCCCGAACAGTCCGGCGCTGAACACGACGCCCAGCGTCGCAAGGCCGATGTTCCAGTCCGCCGCCATCGACGGCGCGACATAGGACATGATGAGCAGGTCCATCCCGTCCAGCGCGTTGATCGCCGCGCAGATCGCGACCACCAGGATCTGGAGCCCGGTCCAGCGCTGCGATCGCAACCGTTCGCCGAGCGCGATGGCCTCGTCGGCGTCACTGACGGGGACTGCCCCGCTCACTGCGCGACCAGCCCGGCATCGGCTGGCGACCGGCGTCTTGCATAAGCGATCGGCATCGGCTCTCTCCTTGCGTGTCCAATGCCTTTTGCATTTGGACCTGGGGTCGGTGGGCGTGCGACACGGCGCCAAACTTCTCTGCCGAGGCTGGCAATCGTCGGCGAAGGCGGCGCTACTTCCGATGGAACGCGCGGTGCTGCCCGGCTGGATATGGCGGCATCCTATGGCGCGGCAACGCCGTGTCAATCAGTAATGTACTATCCATATAACAAATGGAGGCCGTCATCAGAGCAGGACGTAGATGGTGCCTGACAGGTTCAGCGCGTCCTTGAACCGGCCGATGAACGAGGGATTCTTGATATAGGCGACACCCGGCGTCAGGTAGAGACCGTGGGTGGCGTGGAAGGTGTAGCTGCCGGTCACCGAAAACTGATGATCGTTGGCGTAGATCTCCTGCGCGGCGTTCGCAGTCTGGGCGTCGTCGGAGTATTTGGTATAGCCGACCCGCAGCGCGACCGAGTCGAGCGGGCGCGATGCGAACGGTCCGAGGTGATAGACCCGCCCTTCGTAGAACTGCGTCATGCTGTTGACGTTGCTCGGCGCCCAGAACACGCTCGCACCGGCGTAGACGCCATGCGACGGTTGCGCCCGGTCCGGCTGGGTCAGCTGAAAGTCCGCCGCGCCGTACACCGTCTTGTTCGCCGCAGTGCCCTGCCCGTCGAAGCGCGTATAGTTTGAGTCATTGTAGAGCGCGCCGGCACGGACCCAGATCTGCTTGCCGTCCTTCGAAGCGGGTCGCTTGACGCCGACCTCCCCGATGTACAGCGGCCCTGCGTCCTTCATCTTGAACGCGACATTGGGGCCGTTATGGTCGAGTTCGTACGGCGTCCCCGCCGGCGCCGTGCTGCGTTGCACGCCCAGCTTCAGATAGCCGCCCCGCTTGGCGTGGAACGTCAGGTTCACGGCGGGTGTCGCGGCGGGATCGGCACTAAGCCCGGCCTGGATCGGGATCAGACCGGTAAGCCCCGATGCCAGTACAGGACTGCCGCCCACGAAGAAGCCGACCCACTCGTAATAATTGGGCATGATACCGAGCTTCAGCTCGATCTTATTGTCGGCAAAGCTCTGGTAGAGCGCGATGTTCCTGAAGCCGACCGTGTTCTGGCCATTCGGCCGGAAGGTCGTGATCTGCGAATTATAGCCGAGGATCAGCTTCGCATCGGCGAGCCCGAACTTGTCGAGGCCGATCGTCGTGACGATGTTGGTCGCCTGATACTGTAGCGTCGGACGCTGGCCGTTATAACGTTGCGGCGCATAGGGCTGCCCCGTGTCGAGCGGGTTGTAGAGGCCGACCATGCTCAGACGCGCCTGGATGCCGATATCATGCTCGGCGAGCATGCTGCGGACACCACCCGCATCGCGCAGCAGCGAGTCCGCGGAGCCAGGGACGCTCGTGGTCAGGCCCGGTTCGGCGAGCGCATCGAAGCGTCGGTACTTGGCCGCGTCGTCCTCGGCATCGGATGCGACGGCCAGCGGCGCCTCGGACGGCTCGACCGACGCTCCCGCGGCATTGCCCGCAACCGGAACCGGCGGCTCGCGCTGCCCCTCCGCGCCGTCGCCGACCGGGGCCTGTTGCGCTACGGCAGAAGCGGCCAGGACGGTAACGCCCGCAAGACCGGCGGAAAGCGTGGCGGCGCGACAAAGCGCGCGCGAAAGTACGCGTGACATAATCCTGCTCCTGCTTGAGCCGCCATTGAGGCGGGCACTTATCATTATTTGATAGATCGTCCGTTATTCACGCACGGTCGGCCGTCGTTGCACGCGGTACATCGCAAGCAACCTCGCCTACACGCGATCCATATTTACCCGATTGCATTATCGGTATCTGGTCGATTCTCAGTCCTGTCTGCATTCATCCTGAGAATTGAGATTTACTGCTTGCCGAGAGTGTTTGAGTCCTACCCCCCCCGAACGCCAATCTATAAGCGGCGACGCCGTGTCAAGCTTTATGTACTATTTGTATAACAATTAAGGAGTGCGCTTTTACGACGATCTGGTGAACGGCCGGCGATGGGCGAACAGAATGGCTGCAGACGCAGGCTAGAAACGCGCGCGACGATGGCGATCCCGCTGGGCGAGTTTCTTTCCAGCATGTCGAAGAGTCGCAGCAGGGCGAACTGGCCTAAGACGCCGATGGCCGCTTGCGCGGCGCGAGCTGGCACGGTCACCTAGGCCTGGGTTGGTAGAACGGATCGCGCAGCCCCGCTCTGCCTAGAGTCCGGCTTGTTCGATCATCGACGCGACCTCGACCGGCAACGCGGATTCCGACTTGGGCAGGAACCGGTTCAGCGCGGTCTGTACGCGTTTGCGCGCGACCTGATAGGCCTTGTGGCGGATCGCACGCGTCGCATTCGTCCGCCATGACGGGCTCTCGCCGAGCAAGGCCTCCCACTTCGCTTCCTCTGCTTCGAGGATGGATAGCGCCAGGCGCAGTCCATCGCGCCGCCCGCGCGCATATTCGTCGGACATCACAGGCTTCTCCCTCACAGACTCAGTGTTGGCGTCGCGCCCGCGCCTTGGCAAGGCAGCGCCCTTCGCAGGATTGGATAAGCCAGCAACGCGCGAGGCGCGAAATCAGCCTGGAGCCGGGATAGACCAGTCTGGCTCGTATCCGTTCAACGGCATTGCGCGGCGGGTCCGAATTAGGCAGCCTATGCGCTCATGGAATGGGAGACCGGATCGTGTCTGTTGCTGTCCTGGAAAGCCATCGGCTGAAGCTCATCGCGCTCGTCCCCGAAAATTCCGTCTCGATCTTCGACCGGTTCCGGGAATTCCCGCGGTTTGCCGATTTGCAGCAGATCGCGGTTCGGGGCCGTACCGTTGCAGAGCGAACCGCAACGGCGGCGCGCATCGACTCAGCCGTATCGATCTCCGACCGGGCCGTCATGCTGCTGGCACAGGGAAGCGCATGCGCGGCGGCCGCATGGTGGGCGCGGCTGTCGCCGAAATCCTATACGGCGAACGTTTCCGGCGCCTTGCTCGTGGCGCCCGAACGGGCCGGGCTCACTGGTCACGGCTTCGCATCGCCGAAGATGAAGCTGCCCTTCCCGTCGATCGCGGTCGGCGCGGATGACGAAACGCAGCGGCTCGGCATCGAATGGGGAAGTCGCTTGATCGACGGCCCGATCCTGACCGCGGCGAGCGCGCCGACCAACCGGTTCCGCGCCATCATCGAACGCTTTACCGCCGCCGTCGTCGAGCGCGACGTCGGTGCCGCCTATCGCATCCTCAACGCCATCGGGGATGACTAGGTAACGCTCGACACGCACCTGCGCCGGGCCGCGGCGTCGGGTGCGTGTCAGACCGTTTAACCTTCCTGGTCGAGTATTACTCCGGCGCGCCGTCAGTCCGCAGCGCGTCGAGCTTGTCCTGTGTCCGCGTCTCGAAGTCGGCGGCGTCGTGGCGCTCGGGGAGCTGGCTGGAAGGCTCGCCCATCACGCGGTTGACCATCCGCCCGCGTTTCACCGCAGGCCGCGCGGCGATCATGTCGGTCCAGCGCTGGACGTTCTTATACTCGCTCACCTGAAGGAACTCGGCGGCATCATAGACGAGCCCCTTCACCAGCGCGCCGTACCAGGGCCACACCGCCATGTCGGCGATAGAATAGTCGTTGCCGCCGACATACTCGCTCTCGCCAAGTCGCCGGTCGAGAACGTCGAGTTGCCGCTTCACCTCCATCGCGAAACGGTCGATCGCATATTCGATCTTCACCGGTGCATAGGCGTAGAAATGCCCGAAGCCGCCGCCGAGCATCGGCCCCGCCCCCATCTGCCAGAAGAGCCACGACAGCACCTCGGCGCGCTTGGCGGCATCGGTGGGCAGGAACGCACCGAACTTCTCGGCGAGATAGACGAGGATCGATCCGGACTCGAAGACCCGGATCGGCGTTGCACCGCTGCGATCGACGAGCGCCGGGATCTTCGAGTTCGGATTGGCCTCGACGAAGCCGCTGCCGAACTGGTCGCCGTCCATGATCTTGATGAGCCAGGCATCATATTCGGCGCCCACATGCCCTGCCGCGAGCAGTTCCTCAAGCATCACCGTCACCTTCACCCCGTTGGGCGTCGCCAGCGAATAAAGCTGGAGCGGGTGTTTGCCGACGGGCAGGTCCTTGTCATGCGTGGCACCGGCGATCGGGCGATTGATGCTGGCGAACCGGCCCCCGCCTTCCTTGTTCCACGTCCAGACCTTGGGCGGCGTATAGTCGGCGGTCTCGGTCATTCGGATTCTCCGCTACGGTTGTTCGGTGTCGGCGAAGTGAGCCGTTGCGGGACCCGGCGCAAGCGCGGAGTGGCTTTGGTCGAGACCGGTGGACGCCGGCCTGAGACGCGTAGCGTGCTTGTACGACGACGAATCTCGGCCCTGATACGGCTACCCGCCCCGTCCTGCGGGGGCGGCGAGCGCTCCTGACGTAAATCGCCATGAATTGGCCGGCCCTCAACGCCACAGCATTAAGTATTCCCTAAATGGCGTAGGCCAATAGCCACGATCCCTAAAATGCTGGTCTTACGGCTCTGTACTAGCTTTCACCGGCTGTTGCCCTTTATTGACCGCCGCACGCGGAAACTGGTCCCGCTTGGTGACTTCCATCCACCGAACGGATGCCGTACCCAGCACGAATGCAGCATTCCGCAAGAATCAATCGGCTCGAATAGTGCAGATTTCACTCGCCCTCAGCCTGGCATCTGGTCGCGTCGCCAAGGTGGCGCGTCCGCTGCGCCCCGATGAGGCAATCAGACCTGAGGATCGAGACCATGTCAGGGCCGGTCGGCTTTTCGACGCGCACGCGGTTCAGGCGGGCATGCCGCGCCAAGGTCGGCTGTTCGGCCATGGAATACGGCCAACCGAGCCAATGAGGGCCGCGTAGATCATGTCAGGTACCGTCGATCAGAGCATTCCCGATCTCACGATCTGCGACCGAGAGCCAATCACGCGGCTCGATCGGATCCAGTCCTTCGGGTTCCTGATCGCCCTATCGAACGACTGGACCATCGCGCGCGCCTCGGAGAACACCGCCGAGATGCTCGGCACCGCGGCAGAGCAATTGATCGGTTGCCGCCTCGACACGCTTATCAGCCGGCAGGCGCTGCACGACATTCGCAACCGGATGTCGATCCTCCAGGCAACGTCGAGCGAACGGCTCTTCGACATCGGCCTGATCACCGCGAAGAAGCGCTTCGATCTTAGCCTGCACTATAGCGGCGACCTGCTGATCCTGGAGGGCGAGCCCTCCTTGCCGCAGGACCGGATGGAAGCGGCCTCGATGGTGCGCGCGATGATCGAGCGGCTCAAGCGCGCGAAGTCCGTCGCCGACTTCCACCGCGATGCCGCGCGCCAGGTGCGCGCGATCACCGGGTTCGAACGGGTCATGGTCTACCGCTTCGACGCCAATGGCAACGGCGACGTCATCGCGGAATCGACGCGGTCGAACATCGAAAGCTTTCTCGGCCTGCGCTATCCGGCGTCGGATATCCCGGTCCAGGCACGCGCGCTGTACCTCGCCAATCCGTTCCGGATCATCGCGGACGTCCATGCCCCGACCGTCCCCGTACTGCCATATCGCGGCCAGCCCGAGCAGGCGCTCGACATGACGCACGCCGTCACGCGCGCGGTATCGCCCGTGCATATCGAATATCTGACGAACATGGGGGTCGGCGCCTCGCTGTCGATATCGATCATCGTCGAGGGCCGGCTATGGGGTCTGATCGCGTGCCACCATGTCGACCCGCGCTGCCCCAGCTTCGTGATGCGCACCGCCGCCGAGCTGTTCGGCCACATGTATTCGATGACGCTCGAAAGCCGCCTGCGCGGTTATGCCGCGACCGACGAACGCAATGCCCGTGCGCTCAGCGACCGGATGATGACGGCGATCGCCGGCGACGAGACACTGCTGACCAATGCGGAATGGATCCGCGATATCGTCGGCGGCATGATCCAGTGCGACGGCGTCGCGATCTTCCAGCAGGGCAAACTGACACTCAACGGCGCAACGCCGCCGGAGAGCGAAATCACCGCGATCGCCCGCTACCTGGATACCACGTCGCCGAGCCGCGTCTACGACACGCATGAGATTGCGGCGATCGCGCCGCGGTGCGCGCAGTCCGCCGATCGCGCCGCGGGGATGCTGGCGATCCCGGTGTCGCGGACGCCGCGCGACTATATCATGCTGTTCCGCCGCGAGCTGCTCGAGGAGGTCCGGTGGAGCGGTGACCCGACCAAGCCGGTGGTCCAGACCGAGGACGGCCTGCGACTATCGCCGCGCAAGAGCTTTGAGGCCTTTGTCGAGACGGTCCGGGGCAAGGCGTCGCCGTTTTCGGAGGCGGACCGACGCATTGGCGAGGCCGTCCGCATCGCGATCATCGAGGTGATCCTGCGCTACTCCGAAGCGGCCAGCGACGAGCGCCGCCGGGCGACCGAGCGCAGCACGTTGCTGATCGCCGAGCTTAATCACCGGGTCCGCAATATCCTGACGCTCGTCCGCGGCCTGATCGCGCGAACCGGCCAGAGCGCGACCGGTGTCGCCCAGTACACGTCATCGCTCAATGGTCGCGTACAGGCACTGGCACGCGCGCATGATTATGTGACGCGAAGCTCATGGGGGCCGGCGTCGCTGCTGGCATTGCTGGATGACGAGGTGAATGCGCATCGTCGCAACGGCCACGACGTCTTCCTGATCGACGGACCGCCGATCCACCTCCACCCGACCGCAATCTCGACGATGGCGCTCGTCATCCACGAGCTGGCGACGAACAGCGCCAAATACGGGGCTTTGTCGACCGAAGGCACGGTGCACGTCGCGCTTGGCATACGCGCGGATGGCGGGCTCGACATTCGCTGGCGCGAGCGGGGCGGGCCGCCTGTGCAGGCGCCCACGCGCCGCGGTTTCGGCTCGGTGGTGATCGAGCGGACGGTACCCTTCGATCTCCAGGGCACCGCCGAGATCCGGTACGCGCTCTCCGGTCTCGAAGCGGACTTCTATCTCCCCGCAAAACACGTCGTTGCGGCCGATAGAGACATGGCTATCGGCTGCGACGCCATTGCGCCCGAGGAGGCACCCGTCGGGGCGGCCTCGACCGGAATCAACCGTCTCGCCAGCACCTCTATCTTGCTGCTCGAGGACAGCATGATCATCGCGCTCGAGACCGAGGACATGCTGTACGCGCTCGGCGCAAACCGGGTGACCACCGCCTCGACCATCGCGGAGGCCGATGCCCTTCTCGCCGCCGGCCGTTTCGACCTGGCGGTACTCGACATCAATGTGGCCGGTCAGGTCAGCTTCGATTTCGCGCAGCGCGTCAGGAAGGCAGGTGTGCCGTATATCTTTGCCTCGGGCTATGGCGACCAGGTGGCGCTCGATGGCGAGGAGACCGGCACGATCGTTCTGCAAAAGCCGTTCGAGCTCGAACATCTGCGACAAGCTCTGCTGATGAGCCTCGCCACCCGCCTCGCCTGAAGAGGCGCGGGCGCCGTCGGAGCGATTGGAAGGCTTTACCCGCAGCCGTGCCTGTTTGCGCGCATCACATGGCTCGGCATGGGACATATCTCTCAAGGGTCGACCTGCCCTTTAATTGCCCTACAAGAGTGACTTGGAAGTTGTGAGTGCTTGATGTCCGATCGCCTGAAGGTTTTGTTCCAGTACGTGCTGCCAAAGCAGGGTCTGACGGTCTTTGCGGGGCGCATCGCCGGCGCACAGGGCGGCTCGGCGACAACGCGGCTGATCCGCTGGTTCGTCGGCCGATATGCCGTCGATATGACCGAAGCCGCAGATCCGGACATTGCCAGCTACAAGAGCTTCAACGACTTCTTCACCCGCCCCCTCAGGGCTGGCGCACGTCCGATTGCAGCCTCGGATTTCGTCTGCCCGGTCGATGGCGCGATCAGCCAGTTCGGCGCGATCAACGACCATCACATCGTGCAGGCAAAAGGGCACAGGTTCACCACGACGGAACTGGTCGGCGGCGACGATGTGCTGGCGGCCCGGTTCCGGCACGGCAGCTTTGCCAACCTGTATCTGTCCCCCAAGGACTATCATCGCCTGCACATGCCCTGCGACGGCAAGCTGACTCGCATGATCCATGTGCCGGGACAGCTGTTTTCGGTGAACCCCGTCACCGCGCGCGGCGTGCCGAACCTGTTCGCGCGCAACGAACGCGTGGTGTGCGTGTTCGATTCCGCGGAGCATGGCCCGTTCGTCATGGTGCTCGTCGGCGCCACCATCGTCGGCAGCATGGCGACTGTCTGGCACGGCGTGGTCAATGCGAAGCGCAGCAACGCGACGACCGAATGGAACTACGCCGATCAGGACATCGTCCTGCGCAAGGGCGAGGAAATGGGTCGCTTTCTGCTCGGCTCGACGATCGTCATGCTGTTCGGGCAGGATAGTATCGTCTTCAACGATCAATGGGCACCCGAGCGACAGGTCCGGTTGGGCGAGCCGATGGGCCATCGCCCGACCTGAACCGGCACGGCGATACCGGCACAGATGGCGCCGAACCTTTTGGGCGGGCTATCGTTGATCGCCGATGACCTGTCCGCCGCCGTCGCCGTCGCCGCGCCCATGAGCGTATTTTTCACCGCCGACACGCATTTCGGCGACCATCGCACGATCAACATTTCCCGCCGACCATTCACGAACACTGCGGACATGACCAAGGCGCTGGTCGAACGCTGGAACGCCGTTGTCGGCGCCAATGACGTGGTGTGGCACCTGGGGGATGTGGCGCGTCGACCGGCGGACGTCGCCGCGCTGCTAGCGCGGCTGAACGGTACCAAGAACCTGCTTCGGGGCAACAACGATCCCGATGCGACGCTTGCCTCGGACGGGTGGGACAGCGTCGGAGACTATGCGGAGATCACGCTGGAGGGGCGACAGCTCGTCCTGTGCCATTATCCCTTCAGGAGCTGGAACGGGCAGCACCGCGGCGCAATCAACCTGCACGGCCACAGCCACGGACGATTGAAACCGATGCTGCGCCAGTTCGACGTGGGCGTCGACGCCCACGACTTCGCGCCGGTCCAGCTCGACAGTCTGCTGCGAAGCCGCTGACGCTGCTCTGCCCTTATTCCGCGGGGGCGGTGCTGGCGGCCGTGACCCTGCGAGCAGCACGCGCATGCTCTCGCGCGAAGTCGCCGACGCCGCGGTCGGTGCCGCACAGCCGGTCCCAATGGCGAAAATACAGACCGTAGTTGCAGCCATAGAGTTCGTGATGCCGCTGGTGATGGCTCGCCGTGATCAGCCAGCCTCCCAGCCGCCCCGTCCACATAAAGCGGGGGAAGATCTCCCACCCCATGTGGTTGGTTACCCCCATCACCGTCATGATCGTCAGGACGATGGCCAACCCGCCGACATGGATCGGCACGAAGAAGACCAGCAGCGGGATGACCACGGCGCCGGTCAGCGCCTCGATAGGGTGGAACGCCATCGCGGCCCACGCGGTCGGCGGGCGGCTGGCATGATGGAGCGCGTGCGCGAGCTTGAACGGCGCCGGTCGATGCATCCAGCGATGCGTCCAGTAGAACCAGGCATCGTGCAGCAGCAGATACAGCAGGACCGAGACCGGCGCATACCAGAGCGGATAGGCGTGGATGTCGGTGTACACTCGGGTCCAGCCATGATGCTCCCAGCCCCAGGCGACGACCCCCGCTGGGATTCCGTAGAGCGCCGCGGACGCAAGGCTCCAGACGATCTCGCGCCGAACCTGCGGGTCCAGCCCGAGGTACAGCCCGGGATGCTTGCGAACCGTGACCCACGCGAACGCGCCTGAGACGATGAGATAGCGCACGCCCACGATGACGGTCATCGCTAGCGCGGACAGGAGGATGGCGATGATCATGTCCGGTCTCGGGCCAGCTGGCGGCCGGCAACCTTTTCAACGGTCGCGCGGCGCCGCGCCGGCAGTCCCCACCACGGTGTTCCTGGGGAGAGATGGTGCTCGTGATGATAGCCGCCGAAGTGGAAGCAGGTCAGCAGCGACAGCGTCGGCCCGATCTTTATGCTGTGCGCCCTGTGTGAGTCCGCGAACGGTTCCGCGCGGTCACGGTGCGGCAGCCAGGTGCCGAAGACGAACAGCTGCGCAACGGCGCCCACGGCCGGCAAGGCCCAGAAGACGACGATGTTGCCGAGCGGGGCGCCGAGCAGCAGCGTATAGACCAGCGCGACCAAGGTGATCCGCACGATCTGGCCGTGGGAATAATAGGTGCGGAAGAACTGCGTGAACCAGCCGACCAGGCTCGGATCGCCGCCGTGGAAATCGGGATCTCCCGCTCTCCCCGTGCTCTCGTGATGCAGGTGATGCCGCGGGAGCAGCGCCGCATAGGACAGGCAGGCATAGAGCGCGAGGCAGGTCGTTCCGATCGCTCGGTTGAGGCGGGGATAGCGCGGCGCCAGCGCCCCGTGCATCGAGTCATGTGCGACGATGAACAGGCCTGTGCTCAGCCACGTCTGCACCAGGATCGCCACGATGGCGACCGGAACGGTGCCCAAGCTCCAGTGCCAGAAGAAGATTCCGACGATATGGATCGTCAGCCAGGCGACGACGATCGCTGCAGCGAGCGAGACGCCGATCGCGGTCTGCCGGGCCAACGTCCGGTCCGCGGGGCGCACAGCGGCCATCACTTCTTCACCGCCAACGTCGGCATTGTGTGGGTTTTCTCCGCCCCGACCGGACGGCGCGCCGGCTGAACATTGGCGCGCAGCTGGGCTTTCAGCACGGCCGGCTTGCGCGCGAACAGGAAGCCGTGGCTGACGGTACCGTCCTTGCCCTCGACGGCATGGTGGAGGCGGTGCGCCTGCAGGAGCCGCTTGAAATAGCCCTGCTTGGGGACCCAGCGAAAGCCCCCGCGCTGGTGCACGAGCATGTCGTGAACGAACGCGTAGATACCACCATAGACGGTGATGCCGAGCGCCGCCCACCACAAGGGTTCCCACCGCAGGCCGACGACGAACAGGACGATCGGCACGATCGCGAAGACGATCGCGTACAGGTCGTTCTTCTCGAACCAACCGTCATGGTCCTCGTGATGCGATTTGTGCCAGCCCCAGCCCCAGCCATGCATGACATACCGATGCGCCGCCCAGGCGAAGCACTCCATGAACAGCACCATGAAGACGACGATCGCGAGTTTCTCGAACCAGGCCATCAGGCGTGGCTCACCGAGGTGCAGGCGAACGGAGACAGCGATTTCAACATGATCCGTACATATCCCTTACGCGACGTCGATGCGAGGGGGGGCATCGGCTAATTCGCATGATGGCGGGCTCCATGCGCGCCAAACTAACCGCGCGCCGGTGGCACCGCAGGCGGACACGCTGCGTTCGACCGCAATGACCGCGCCCGTCCCATCCGCCGACCGCCCCGATTTGCCTTCCTGGGTGTTGATCGCGGCGATGCTGCTGAGCCTGCTCGCTACGCAATGTTCGCACATGTTTTTAATCGATCCGGTCCGGGCGCTGCCTGCGGTCCTGGCCATGGCGGCACTCGGCGCGGCGATGGTGACCGGCAGGCGCACCGCGCGGCCTCGCCTTGCCGCTGGCGCGACCGCGTTCCTTCAGATGACGTTGTTCACCGTGCTAGGAGTCGTTCTGGCCTATGCGCTGGCGGCGCAGTCGGGAGCCTTGTGGGATCAGCGCCTGGCGGCGGCGGATCGCGCGATCGGGTTCGACTGGCCGGTGGTGCTGCGCCTGCTCGACATGGCGCCCGCGGTGATCTGGGTGCTCGGATTGGCGTATCACAGCCTGACGGTGCAGATGGTCGTCGTCATCGTGTGCCTGAGCGCGCTATCGAAATTTGACACGCTTCGGACGGCGGTGTGCGCCGCGATCCTGTCCGG
The DNA here is from genome assembly GCF_003050705.1 of Sphingomonas aurantiaca. Lineage (GTDB taxonomy): Bacteria > Pseudomonadota > Alphaproteobacteria > Sphingomonadales > Sphingomonadaceae > Sphingomonas > Sphingomonas aurantiaca. The sequence continues at coordinate 48,179 of NZ_QAOG01000008.1, forward strand.
CTTCGTCACGATCCTGATCTCGGGACTGACGCCTGCACTGGGCAATTTGTTCGACCCTTCCCATTACCGGCACCTCTGGCCATCCGTGGCGTGGGTCGAGCAGGGTCTGATCGCCGGGCTTCGCGATGGATCGCATCATGTCCTCGACCTCACCATGCTGATGGGCATCGTCAGCTTCCCGAGTTTCCACGCGACTCTCGCCGCGATCTTCATCTGGGCGTTCCGGGCGATACCGCGCCTGTCCGTACCGGGTAGCGCATGGGCGATACTGACGATCATCGCGACGCCGGTCTTTGGTGGGCATTACGGAGTCGACGTCATCATGGGGCTAATCCTGGCGCCGCCCGCAATCATCTTGGCCAACCGCCTCACGCGGCGCAGGCCGTCTCCCCAGTCGGTCGGCGCAGTGTTGCCGGCATAGCGTCCGCCCAGCCCCCAAATGCAGCATCGACCAGCGCCGCGGCTTCTGTGGCCCCCCCGCCTGCCGCGATTTCCGTCGCGAAAAGTCGCGCGGCGCGGCGATAGCCCGGGTCCGTCAATACTCGTCGCAGCGCGGGTTCGAGCGCGCCCCTGCCAGCGTCTCTGGACGACACGACACGGGCCGCGCCGACCCGCGCGAGCCGAGCCGCCGTAGCCGGCTGTTCGAACCCCAATGGCACCGCCACGATCGGGATCCCCGCCGCCAGCGCGTCCAGCACCGTGTTGAACCCGCCGTGCAGGATCGCGGCCGAGCAGTGTTGCAAGACTCTGGTCTGCGGCAGGAACGCACGGACCAGCGGATCACCGGGAAGCGAGGCCGCCTCGCGGTCGCTCAGCCCGCCCCCATGCGCCACCACCGCACGCGCGCCGACCGCGGCACAGGCGCGCGTCATCGCGGCGAACAGCGACCGCCGCGCCCCCTGCAGCGACCCGAGCGAACAAAATATCAGCGGCCGCTCGTCCTCCCTCGGAAGGCGCTCGTCAGGCTCGCTCCGCCGCCACGGGGTGCCGTATCGGAAGCTTGGCGGCAGCGCGGCGCGCGGAAAATCGAGGCCGGCGGGACATTGGGCGATCTGCAGCCGGTCCGACCATTGATATCGCGGATCGGGATCGAGCCCCCAGAGACGCGCATAGCCCGCGACCGTCCCGGTGATCGGCTTCATCAGCAGGTCGCTCACCGCATACCCACCCCTGTTCCGGTTGAGCCCGATCACACCCGGACGATAGGGCCATCCGAGAAACGGCGGCGGGACCATCGGCTCCCTGAGCAGCGGCAACCCGGTCACCGCGGTCACGAACGGCAAGCGCAGATGCCGCGCTACGAGCGCGCCTGCGGGCTCGACCGAGTCCGCGATCACCGCATTGACGCCGAGCCGCGTCAACGCTGCCGGCAAGGTATCGAGGAGCAGGCGGGTCATCGCTGCGCTGGTGCGGATCATCCTGGGAAGCCCGATCGGCCCTGACGGCCTAGCCAACGCCGACATATAGGTCGCGAGCCCCCCGTCGCGGTCCGCAGAGTGATCGAGCGCCGCGAAGCGCACCGCCGGGTCCGCGACCAGCGGCGCTGCCTCCGCCAGATTGACCACGGTGATCTCGGATCCCGTCGCCGCGAGTGCAGCCCCCAGCGCGACCAGCGGATTGATGTGCCCCGCGGTTGGCGGTGCGATGATCGCGATATGTCGCCGTCCAGGGATCACGTGGCCAGAACTTTCCATCACCGCCGAAAAAGCAGCGGTGTCTTCCAGCGTCCGCGCTAGGCGATAGTTCCATCGCACAGGGCGATCTCGCCGAACCATGCGAGAACAGCCGCGCCGCGGACGGCCATTACCGGGTGCCCTTGTCAGTGGGGCATCGCCTTCGCCTTCAGCCGGACACTGTCTCTCGCGAGAGGATTGCAGCGACTCGCTCGGCATAGCGCATAAGCGTTGGCACGGTGTCTGGCCCGACAAGCTTGCGCGGTTCGGGATCGATCGCGCACAACGTCCCGTAGAACGAACCGTCGTCTAAAATGATCGGCAGCGATATGTAGCTCTTGAACCCATAGAGCGCGGGGGCGGGATGGCTGTGCCACTTCGGATCGCTTGAGACATTATCGATCACGACCGCGTTGCCGGATTCGCGGATGTCGTTGCAGATCGTTGTCGAAACGCGAAGTTCATCGCCGGGCGACATGCCGAATTCGATCTGATCGATCACCTGGCACGCAATCCACCGCGTGTCGGTAACGCGGGCGACGGCGACGAATCCCATGCCGGTCACGGCCGCCACCTCTTCAAGAATGTCGCGTATGCCGACATTCTCGCTATGAAGCGCGGTGGTGGCTGCGATCTCGTCAAGCATAGAATATTCCCCCGCCAGATCTTAGCAGATACGCTGGGCCTATAGTCTTACTTATGTTAGTGACTAGCAGTTTACCATGCTATTCGCACAGGACGGTGTTCCGAAGCGCACTGCGTTTCAATCGCACCGCTTTCGGCCAGGCAAGCCGTGAGATCTAAGGCTGCGTCCCCGTCGCCTCCACCAACCACGATCATGCTATGGATGCGCGCCCCGCCCACTACCCGCCCCGCCGGATCCCGCGACCGTCGGCAGCGCATTCAGGCGAGCGCCCACCGCAGAAGCCCCCCGGCGCCTACGCCACCAGCGCGGACCGCTAGGCGCCGGGCGCCAGGCACGCTGCGTCCGTGCAGGGCGAGCGCCCAAGGCGGTAGCAACTCTGCACCCGCATGCAGCAGGACTTTCTGCAACGGCACCGCGGTCACGCTGGTCGCCGGCTGGTTCATCAGCGCCGATGCGACCGCGCGTGTCCGCGCATCGCAGCGGAGTTGCGGCCGCATGCTGCCCAGATAGGTCGCAACGTCCCTGCGGGTCTCCGGCACGCCGGTGGCGCCAAGCCGACGCGCCAGCATCGCCATCTCGCCATAATAGGCGTCTTGCCGCCAGCCCGGAAACGCCGGCGAGCGATATCGCAGATACGCGGCGAGAAAGCTGCGCGCTTCCGCCACATGAACCCATGTCAGGAGTGCTGGGTCGTTCGCCGCATAGGGCGTGCCATCCGGCATGGATCCCGCCACATACTCGTGGATCGCCCGGACGCGCGCGATCGCGGCGTTGGCGGCTTCGGTCGATCCGCGCGTCGTGACGCCGATGAACTTCGCGGTCCGTCGCAACCGACCGTGCATGTCCTCGCGGAAATTCGAATGGTCCCATACGCCCGCAAGCGCCGCTGGGTGGAGCATCTGCAAAAGTAGAGACGATACGCCGCCGATCATCATCGAGGGAAAATCGCCGTGCACCGCCCACACCGCCGAGCCCGGCCCGAACAATCCGGTATCGCCGGGGGGCCGTTCGAGGCCTGGGTCCGCCGCGGGATCCGGCCGCATCACCGCGTGTATCTGTCGGCGGATTGCGGTGCGCAAAGGGTTCATACCGGTACCTGTGCCGAGAGCATCATGGATTTCGATGCAGCCTGGACGAGCAAAAGCTGCTTCGACGGGACAACGCGCGAAAGCCGAAACGGTACGCGCGTCCCGCTGCCATAGTTTACCAACCTGTCGAGGGTCGCGGCACCGCACGAGGCGTCAAGACCGCGGTTTCGGCCACTCCGCCATCACCGGGAGACATCCTTGGGCCGACTGAGCGCCACCGCAATACCCGCACCCACGACACCGAGGAGCAGTATGACGGGGTTGAGTTTCTGCGCCTGCAACGCGGTGCTCGACTGGCGCGCGCCGACCGCTTGGCTTCCGCGCAACGCATCGACCCGCGGCGCATAAAGGTTGTCTCGCCGCGTCGGATCGCCGGGATCTGCCGGCGCCTGTTGCGCCGCCGTGCCGACCAGTTCGAGGATCCTGTCGCTCAGCCGCGGTGCGGCGCGCGAGAGGAGTGACGCCACCAGTCCCCCGCCGCCGACATAGATCGTCCGCCGCGGGGTCTCGCATGCGAACAGTACCGCGTCGGCGACCACCGACGGCGCGTAGAGCGGCGGCGGCAGGCGCGGTGGCTGGTCCATGAAGTTGCGCGCATGCTCGGGGAACGGCGTATCGATCGCGCCGGGCTTGATCAGCGTGACCGAGATCCCAGCCCCCTCCTTCTCCAGTTCCATCCGCAGCGTATCGGTCAGCGCCTGCACCGCATGCTTGGTGGCGCAATAGGGTCCCTGCTCGACGATCGCGCGGTCGCTGAGGATCGAGCCGATCGTGACGATCGCCCCGCCCCGCCCGCGCAGATGGCGTGCGGCGACGAGCGAACCGTGCAGCACGCCAAAATAATTGACGTCGAACACGCGGCGGTGATCGGCGATCGGCACCTGCTCAAGCGTGCCGTACGTCCCTATTCCGGCATTGTTGACCCATGTATCGAACCCGCCAAACGCTTCGACCGCCACCGCGGCGACACGCTCGACCGCGGCCATGTCGCTGACGTCGGCGACGCAGAGCGCGAGGCGTCCGCCGTCGGCGGTCAGGCGATCGCGCAGAGCCTCGAGCGCCGCCGCGTTACGCGCCGTCGCGACGACGGCCGCACCGCGGCGCACGGCAGCCTCGACGATGGCGAGGCCGTTGCCGCTGGTCGCGCCCGTAACGACGATGACCTGATCGCGGAGGCGGTTGAGCGTGATGGCCATGGCGATCACGCTCCCAGCGGCGATTGCGCGTAGTCCGCGAGCAACGCCGCCACATCGTCATAGATCGCGACCGGGCCCGCGGATTGCAGTTGCGCGTCGGTGAACTTGCCCGATCGCACCGCGACCGCGGCGATCCCGCACCTTGCCGCCGCCTCGATATCATAGGGTGTGTCGCCGACGACGATGACGTTGGCTGGGGCGAGCCCCGGCAGCTGTTCAAGCGCGGTAGCGAAGATGTCCGGCGCAGGCTTTGTCTTCTCGACGTCGTCGCTGCTCGTCGTCGCCGCAAGCAGGTCGCGCGCGTCGAGCAGGTCGATATAGTGATCGAGCTCGGATCCCGACGCGGACGATGCCAGTACGACCCGCTGGCCCAGGCCATGCGCGTAAGCCAGCAGGGCGTTCGCCTCCGCGAACGGTTTTGCCGTCTCAAGATATTTCGCCTTGAAGATCGCGCCATGCGCGTCGCCGAGCACATCCTGCTGGGCCTCGTCGGCATCGGGCAACAGCGTCGGTACGAGCATGTCGGTCCCCTTGCCGATCTGGTCGTGGATGCGCTGACGATCGAACGATGCCCCCATGCCTGCGAAGGCTTCCTCCCACGCGAGCACGTGCATGTCGTTGGTATCGACCAGCGTACCGTCGATATCGAAGAGTATGGCTTGGATCTGCATGCGGCTATCCCGGATCTGAAGGCGTATTGCGGCTCATCGGCGTGCCAAGGGCCCGGAGCGGGCGTCGCGCTCGGACGGCGACCGCAGGCTGCGAGATCAACCAAACGGCCGGCACCCCGGATTGGCTCCGACATCAGCGACTTTCGCGCGGTCGAACCGCAGACCAGATGCATCTTGGCTGGCGCGACCTTATATCCGGGGTTCCCCTTCAACCGCTTACGGTGTCGCGTGTCCAAGAAAATGAAAATCGATTTCGTCTCCGATATCTCGTGCCCATGGTGCATTATCGGGCTGCGTGGTCTCGAGCAGGCACTGAGCCGCACCGGCGACCTGATCGACGCTGACATCACCTTCCAGCCGTTCGAACTGAACCCGAATATGGGCAAGGACGGCCAGAACATCGGCGAACACATCGCCGAAAAATATGGCTCGACGCCGGAACAATCGGCCGCCAACCGCGCGATGATCCGCGAGCGCGCTGCCGATCTGGGGTTCACGATGCAGATGTCGGACACGAGCCGCATCTACAACACGTTCGACGCGCACCGGCTGCTGCATTGGGCGCACCTCGAGGGCAAGCAGGCGGCGCTGAAGAATGCACTGTTTTCCGCGTATTTTACCGATCAGCAGGCCATGTCCGAGCATGGCGTGCTGACCGCCGCCGCCGTGTCTGTCGGGCTCGAGCCCACGCGAGCCGCCGCGATCCTGGCGTCGGACGAGTTTGCGGACGACGTCCGAACTGCCGAACGGCTCTGGCAGTCGCGCGGGATCAGCGCAGTACCGGCCGTCGTCATCAACGATCGCTATCTGATCTCGGGTGGCCAGCCGTCCGAAGCGTTCGAAAGCGCGCTGCGCGACATCGCCGCCGAGGCCTGACCGTTCTTGCCTTCGGTTCGGCCCATAAGCGGCATGCGTGTCCGCGGCTGACCGTCGAGCGTTGGTCCGGGGTCGACGCCGCGTTGCAAGACGATCGGACCGAAGGGAAAGACGCCTTGATCGCTGCGTCGGCCGTCGTCATGCTAGTCATCCTTCGGAAAGAGGTATCAGGTCCTGAGGTCGATTATCGCCTCGCAACGACCGGAGATGCGTCGGCGATCGGCGCGGTGCACGTCATGTCATGGCGTGAGACCTATGCCGGGCTACTCCCCCGAGACATGCTGGACGGTTTGTCGGCCGACCGCCGGTCGGCAATGTGGGCTGCGGTTCTCGAAGTCCCAGCCAGCCCGATCGCGACACGGGTATATGTCGCGGAGAGCGCAGGCGAGATCATCGCTTTCGGGGCGTGTGGCGGTCAGCGTGACGATGCGATGCGCGAACGTGGCTTCGTCGGTGAGATCGGGGCGATCTACGTCCTTCAGTCGCACCACGCTGGGGGTGTGGGTCGCGCCCTCATGAATCTGCTGGCACGTGATCTGATGGCGCGGCCGGTATCTGGCGCGAGCCTCTGGGTCCTGCGGGAGAATCTGGGTGCGCGCGGCTTCTACGAGCGGTTGGGCGGCGCAATCATCACTGAAAAGGCAGCGGCGGACGGCGATATAAGCTTGCATGAGGTCGCATATGGTTGGCCGGACCTCGCGCGCCTGATCTGCTAAAGGCTTGCAGAAAAAGGCTTTTGACCAAGCGGTCTGGTGTCGACGCCGCGCTTATATCCACCAGCATACGCGCCACCCGGCTAGCTGTAGCAGTCTTGTAAAACACCGTGTTGACGTTTGCCGAAACGCGCGCGATGATCCGGCTATCGGACTGGGTATGATCGAACATCGGTCATAGTCGCCGGGATCAGGGACCGTGCCACGCAGAGGATACTCGCGGGCGATATTGGGGGAACGGCGTTGCACAGACGGGACTTCCTGGCCGCAAGCGGCCTGGCATTGGGCAGCGGCGTTTTGCCGACCTTTCTCGGGCGCGCGATCGCCGCCGAGGAGCTGGTTTCCACCATCGACGTCGCCGTGAAGAAGCGCCTTGCCGACGCCGCGCTGAACGCCGCCAGAAGCGCCGGCGCCAGCTATTGCGACGTCCGTGTCGGCCGGTACCTTCGCCAGTTCGTCATCACGCGCGAGAAGAATGTCGAGAACGTCGTCAGCACGGAATCGACCGGTGTCGGCGTCCGCGTCATCGCCGATGGCGCCTGGGGCTTCTCCGCCTCGAACGAGATGACCGTCGACGCGGTCGCCAACGCCGCCAAGCTCGCCACCGCGATCGCCAAGGCCAACGCCAAGTCGCAGACCGCGCCGGTCCAGCTCGCGCCGACGCCCGGCGTCGGCGAGGTGTCGTGGCGCACCCCCGTCAAGAAGAACGCGATGGCGGTGCCGCTCAAGGAAAAGGTCGACCTGCTGCTCGGCGTCAATGCCGCCGCCACCGATGCCGGCGCGAGCTTCGTCAATTCGATCCTGTTCCTCGTCAACGAGCAGAAATACTTCGCCTCGAGCGACGGATCGTACATCGACCAGGACGTGCATCGCATCTGGGCGCCGCTGACAGTCACCGCGATAGACAAGGCGACGGGCAAGTTCCGCACCCGCGAAGGCCTTTCCGCGCCGATGGGGATGGGGTTCGAATATCTCGACGGCGCCGCCTCGGGCAAGTTCGTCTCGCCCAACGGCGTCGTGAACTACGGCCTGTCCTACGACATGAAGGAGGACGCGATCGCTGCCGCCAAACAGGCGCAGGCGAAGCTCAAGGCACCGACCGTCAAGCCCGGCAAATATGATCTGGTCCTCGATCCCTCGCACACCTGGCTGACGATCCATGAATCGGTCGGCCATCCGCTCGAGCTCGACCGCGTGCTCGGCTATGAAGCCAATTATGCGGGCACCTCGTTCGTGACGCTCGACAAGGTCAAGCAGCGTTTCCAGTACGGCAGCCCCGAGGTCTCGATCGTCGCCGACAAGACGCAATATGGCAGTCTCGGCGCGGTCGGGTATGACGACGAGGGCGTCAAGACCAAGAAATGGGACCTGATCCGCGACGGCAAGCTGGTCGATCTGGAGGCGATCCGAGACCAGGCGCACATCATCGGCAAGTCCGCATCGGACGGGTGCTGCTATGCCGACAACTGGGCCAATGTGCAGTTCCAGCGCATGCCCAATGTCAGCCTGGAAGCGGGCAAGAAGAAGCAGAGCGTCGCCGACATGATCGCAGGGGTCGAGAACGGCATCTACATCATCGGTGACGGCAGCTTCTCGATCGACCAGCAGCGTTACAACGCGCAGTTCGGCGGGCAGCTGTTCTACGAGATCAAGAACGGCAAGATCACCCAGCAGATCGAGGACGTCGCCTACCAGATCCGCACCCCCGAATTCTGGAACGCGTGCGTCGGCGTATGCGACGCCAGCGACTACCGGATGGGAGGCTCGTTCTTCGACGGCAAGGGCCAGCCGAGCCAGGTGTCGACGGTGAGTCACGGCTCCTCGACCGCGCGCTTCAACGGCATAAACGTCATCAACACCGCCCGCTCGCTCGGCTGATAGGGAGACACAGGTCATGAGCATCCTCACCGAAGAGCAGGCGCGCGCCATCCTCACCAAGGTCGTCGCGCTGTCGAAGGCCGACGAATGCACCGCGCAGCTGACGGGCTCGATCGACGGCAACATCCGGTTCGCGCTGAACAACATCTCGACCAGCGGCGTGATCACCAATTCTGATCTCGCCGTGCAGGTCGCGTTCGGCAAGCGGGTCGGCACCGCGACGATCAACCAGTTCGACGACGCCTCGCTCGAACGCGCCGTGCGCCGCGCCGAAGACCTTGCCCGGCTGGCACCCGAAAACCCCGAATTCGTGCCCGCGGTCGCCAAGCAGGTCTACAAGCCGTCGCCGACGTTCAGCGCAGCGACCGCGGCGATCGATCCGGAATATCGCGCCAAGGTCGCCGGGGATTCGATCACCGCGTGCAAGGCGGAGAAGCTGATCGCCGCGGGCTTCCTGCAGGACGGCCAGAGCTATGTCGCGTTCGCCAACTCCAAGGGCAATTTCGGGTATCAGCGCGCGTCGTCGATGGATTACACCTGCACGGTCCGGTCCGAAGACGGTCGCGGGTCCGGCTGGGTCGGCCGCAGCCTGCAGGATTCGTCCGCGTTCAGTGCCTCGACCGACATCCGCACCGGCATCCGCAAGGCGTCCGCCTCGGTCGACGCGCGCGCGCTGGAACCCGGCAAATACACCGTCATCCTCGAACCCGCGGCGGCGGCGGGGCTCATCAGCTTCATGATGAACTTCTTCGATGCGCGCCAGGCGGACGAAGGACGCAGCTTCCTGTCGAAGAAGGGCGGCGGCAACAAGGTCGGCGAGCAAGTATATGATCCGCGCGTCAACTTCACCGCCGACCCCTGGGCACCCGGCGCCGCAGTGATGCCGTGGGACGAAGAGGGCCTGCCGCGCGAGGCGATGCCGATCATCAAGGACGGCAAGATCGTGAACCTCAACTACTCGCGCTACTGGGCGCAGAAGCAGGGCAAGCGCGCGGTTGGATCGCCGGGCAACCTGCTGATGGCGGGCGGCACCAAGTCGACCGCCGACCTGATCCGCGGCACCGAGCGCGGGATCCTTGTCTCGCGCACCTGGTACATCCGCATGGTCGATCCGCAGACCGTGCTGCTGACGGGCCTCACTCGCGACGGGACGTTCTACATCGAGAATGGCGAGATCAAATATCCGGTGAAGAACTTCCGCTTCAACGAGAGCCCGGTCATCATGCTCAACAACATCGACGAACTCGGCAAGCCGGTGCGCGTCGCGGGCGACGAGAGTTCGCTGGTGATGATGATCCCGCCGATGAAACTGCGCGACTTTACCTTCACCTCGCTGTCGGACGCGGTCTGATCTTGCCCGTTTCTCCACTGACACCACCCCGGCTTTCGCCGGGGTGGTAGCTTGACGCGGAGACACCACGCGGAATGATGACGCGCCAGGACTTCCTCAAGCTGATGGGCGCGGGACTCGCCGCTTCGGTACTCCCGCGTGCGGCCACCGCCGCGGGGGCGTATGACTTCTGGTTCACGCGGCTGCGCTATCAATCCGGCGACTGGGACGTCGACCAGCGGATGCCGTCGAACATCATCACGTCGCTGATCGATTATACCAATTTGCGCGTCGACCCGAAGGAGCGTGTCGTCGCGCTCGCCGATCCGAAGATGCTGACCGCGCCGTTCTGCTACATGGCCGGGCACAAGCTGGTCGAGTTTTCAGCCGACGAACGGCGCAACTTCGAACGCTATGTGCGAAGCGGCGGGTTCGTGCTGGTCGACGATTGCAACCACGACATTGACGGCCTGTTCGCGCAGTCCTTCGAACGCCAGATGACCAAGATATTCGGTCCCCGCGCCCTGCAGAAGTTGCCGCCCAAGCATCCGATTTACACGAGCTTCTTCAAATTTACGGGGCCGCCAGCGACGACGTTCGAGCTGAATGGCTGGGGCGACGACCTCGTCCATGACTATCTCAAGGGTGTCACGATCGATGGTCGGCTGGGGCTGTTGTACAGCAACAAAGATTACGGGTGCGAGTGGGACTATGACTGGCGCAACAAGCGCTTTCTCGCGCAGGACAATACCAAGTTCGGCGTCAACATCGTCATGTATGCGCTGACCGTCTGACTAGGCCCTCCCGAGTATGCTTTTAGGACCGACATGACCCAAAACGACGTCTCCGAGACCCAGATCGCCGCGCAACTGGCCAAGCTCGGTGATCTTCGCGCCGCGATCGGCCAGGCGATCGTGGGGCAGGACGCGGTCGTCGAGCAATTGTTGATCGCACTGATCGCCGGCGGCCATTGCTTGATGGAGGGCGTTCCCGGACTCGGCAAGACGCTGCTGGTGCGGTCGCTCGGCGCGGCGCTGGCGCTCGATTTCCGCCGCGTCCAGTTCACGCCCGATCTGATGCCGAGCGACATTCTCGGCACCGAATTGCTCGAAGAGGATCACGGCACCGGCAAGCGCCATTTCCGCTTCCAGCAGGGCCCGATCTTCACCAATTTGTTGCTGGCCGACGAACTCAATCGCACGCCGCCCAAGACGCAGGCCGCGCTGCTCGAGGCGATGCAGGAGCGCACCGTCAGCTATGGCGGCACCACCTATACGCTGCCCGACCCGTTCTTCGTGCTGGCGACGCAGAACCCGATCGAGCAGGCGGGCACCTATCCGCTGCCCGAGGCGCAGCTCGACCGCTTCCTGCTCCATGTCCGCGTCGATTATCCGAGCGAGGCGCAGGAGCGCGCGATCATCGCGCAGACCACCGGCAGCCGCACCGCGACGGTGCCGCGCGTGCTCGGCGCAGAAGATGTGATGGTGTTGCGCCGCTGGGTGCGCGACGTGCATCTCGGCGAAGACCTGCTCGACTGGATCACGCGGATCGTCCGCGCGAGCCGGCCCGGCGACGGGATGCCCGACGCGATCCGCACCTATGTCCGCTGGGGTGCGGGGCCGCGTGCCGGCCAGTCGCTGGTGCTCGCGGCCAAGGCCCGCGCGCTGCTCCAGGGGCGGCTCGCCGCGACCCGCGACGACATCCTCGCGCTGGCCGCACCGGTGTTCCGCCACCGCCTGATCCTGTCGTTCGCCGCCGAGGCCGAGGGTGTCAGCCCGGACCAGGTCGTCGCGCGGCTCGTCGGCGCGGTGAGAGGACCGGGTGCCTGAACCACTGATACCGGCTGACGTCCGGCACAGGTTGAAGGGACTGTCGCTGGTCGCCCGCCGTGCGGTGGGCGATCGCGGCATCGGGCTGCATGCGAGCCACAGCCGCGGCACGGGGCTCGAATTCGCGCAATATCGCCCATACGAGTTCGGCGACGAGCCGCGCCAGATCGACTGGAAGCTCTACGCACGTTCGGATCGCTTCTTCGTCCGCGAGGCCGAGCGGGAAAGCCCCGTCGCGCTCTGGATCCTGCTCGATGCAAGCGCGTCGATGGCGCAGGCCGATGCGCGCCGCGCCGGTTTTTCGCGGCTGGATGCGGGCAAGGGCCTGGTCGCCGCACTGGCCGAACTGGCGTTGGCGCAAGGCGACCGGTTCGCGTTCGCCGCGTTGCGCGACACGGGTCTCACCCTCACGCGTCCGGCGAGTGGCACGCGACACCGCGACCGCCTCCACCTCGACCTCCACGGCCTGCCGGCGGCGGGCGGCTTCCCCGAGGAGACCGCCTTGGCGCCGCTGTGGGAACGCATCGGCCAGCGCGACCTGGTCGTCATCCTGTCGGACTGGTTCGACCCCGCCTGTCTCGATCTCGCGCGTCGGCTGTCGGCGGCGGGGCGCGAAGTGCTCGGGATACAGATCCTGACGATCGGCGAACGCGATTTCGACTATGACGGCGGCTACCGCTTTCGCGACCCCGAGACCGGCGAGGAGTTGCTTGGCGACGGTGCCGCGCTACGCGCCGAATATCTCGGCCGTTTCGGTGCGGCGCAGACGGGCCTCCACGCCGCGCTCGATGCGGCCGGCGTCCGCCACGCCGACCTCGTCCTTGATCAACCGCTCGACACGCCGTTGCAGCGGCTGTTCGGCCGCACCGGCAACCGGGCGGGCGGCGAATGACGCCGACGCTGCTGCTGCCGCTCGGCCTGGCTGCGCTCGGTGCGATCCTCGTCCCCCTCGTCCTCCACCTCGCGCGGCGGACCGAGCAGCGCCCGACCGACTTCGCCGCGCTACGCTGGCTTCGTCAGAAACCGCGCCCGCGCCATCGGCCCAAGTTCGACGAGCTCCTGTTGCTGGCGACCCGGATCCTGTTGCTCGCGCTGGTAGCGGTCTTCCTGGCCGGACCTGCGCTTCTGAACACGCAGGACGCGACGCCCGTGATCGCCTTCGCCCCGGGGATCGACCCCGCGACCGTGGCCCGGGATGCAAAGGCTCGCGCGATATGGCTCGCCCCCGGCTTCCGCCCGATCGACACGCCCGCCCCGCAGGACGCGGTGCCGATCGGTAGCCTCATCCGCCAGCTCGACACGCAGACCGCTGCGACGGCGCCGCTGACAATCGTCGTCCCCGCCACGCTCGACGGCGCGGATGCCGAACGCCCGCGCGTGTCGCACCGCGTGCGCTGGCACATCGTCCCCGGCGCCGTGGCGGCGAGCAAGCCCGCCCCGTCCCCGCTCCGCCTCGCCCTTCGCACCGATACCGCGCATGCGACCGGCGCACGCTATATCCGGGCCGCAGCCGCCGCACTCGAGCTCCCGATTGATAGCGATGGTCCCGCCCGCGCGGTACCGCCTCCGACGACGGCATTGATCTGGCTGGCGAGCGGTCCCCTACCCGCCGCCGTCACCCGCTGGATCGAACACGGCGGCACCGCGCTCGTCGCCAACGATACGGTGATCGAGGCTGGCCTCACGGTCCCAGCATGGCGTGACGAGACCGGCCGGCCGCTCGTCGAAACGCGGTCGCAGGGCAAGGGAAACGTTGCGCGGCTGCTGCAACCGCTCGACCCGATCGCGATGCCAGCGCTGGTAGAGCCCGCCTTTCCGAGGATTCTCGCGGATCTGCTCGCCCCTGCGCCACCGCCAACGCGGGTCGAGGCGAGCGCGTACCGGCCGCTCCCCGGCGGCCTGCCCCCGGCAAGCCAGTCGCGCGATCTCCGGCCCTGGTTCGCGCTCGCCATCGCCGCCGCCTGGCTGGTCGAGCGCTGGCTCGCGACCCGCGCCAAACGGGCGATCGCGCCATGACCGTGGAAACGCCGATTGCCGACTGGGCGAGGCCTGCGCGGACGCGATCGATGCGCGACGACGTGCTGCTCGCGACGCCGATCGTGATTATCGTTGCGGCCCTGGGCTGGCGCCTAGCGAACCCGGCCACGGGTTTAGGCATGGCATTGCTCGGCGCAATCGCGGCCGTGTTGATCGCCCGCAACCGCGCACGCCGTTACGACCGCCGCTGGTTGATCGCGGCGATCGATGCGGCGCGAAGCGACGTGGAGGACAGTAGCGACCTGCTGTTTGCCGATCCGGCAGCGCTGACTCCGCTGCAACGCCTGCAACGCGCCCGGGTCGAGGCGCGACTGGCCGGCGAACCGGTGCCCGAGCTGTATCCCGCCCGATCGCACCGAACGAGGGTCGCGCTATGGCTCGTCGCAGCCGCCGTCCTCTCTGCGATCGCGCTCTGGCCCGACCGAGCCGGGTCCGGTGGACCGCTGTCACCGGCGCATGAGGGCGTCGCGCGGCCGGGTATCCCCACGCTGACGGCGCAGCGGCTGATGGTCGTCCCGCCCGCTTATACCGGCCTGACCTCGCGCGCGCTCGGCACGCTCGACGCACGTGTTCCTGCGGGCTCGCGGCTCGAATGGACGCTCGCCTTTACGCCGGATCCTGCCGCCGCCGCGCTCGCCGTCCTCGACGCAAGCCGCACCGCGCTCGCCAAATCCGGTTCGACATGGACGGCAACCCGGACGGCGGACCGCTCGCTCCTCTACCGCATCGTGGCAGCAGGCGGCCAACCCGCGCCGCCGCTCCACCGCATCGACGTGGTCGTCGACCAACCCCCGCGCATCCGCCTCGTCTCGCCCGCCGCGACGCTGATCCAGATGTCCCCCGGCCAGCGCAGCTGGTCGCTGTCGTTCGAGGCGACCGACGATTACGGCGTGCAGCCCGTGGCATCGCTCCGCCTCGTCGTCGCGCAGGGCGAAGGCGAGAATATCCGCTTCAGCGAGCGGACCGTTGCAGTCCGTGGCACCGGTAATTCTCGCCAGCGCATCTTCGCGACGACCATCGCGCTCTCGGGAACCGGTTTTACCGAACCTGGTGACCTCGTCGCGCAGCTTACCGTCGCCGACGCGCGCAGACCGTCGCCGCACCGGGTCGTCGGGCCGAGCGTCATTCTTCGCCGCCCACCGGCAAGCGGTGCCGAGAGTGGACTGGAGGCCATGACACGCAGGACCATGCCCGCCTATTTCAGCAGCCAGCGCCAAGTCATCATCGACGCCGAAACGTTGCTCGCCGAGCACCCCCGCCCCGCGCCCGACCGCTTCCTCGCGCGCTCGACTGCGATCGCCGACGACCAGCGGCTTTTGCGCATGCGCTATGGCCAGTTCATGGGGGAGGAAGTCGGCGGTGGCGCGACCAACGCGATGCCGACCAGCGACGCGGAGGAAGGCGCCGCGCCGCCGCCAGACGAGCATGCGGGCGAACCGCCTACCGCGCCGCCTCAGTTCGGGCAGGAGAGCGCGATCGTCGAGACATACGGCCATACGCATGACGAATCCGAGGCCGCGACGTTGCTCGATCCCGGCACGCGCGCGACGTTGCGACTGGCACTCGACAATATGCGCCAGTCCGAGACCGCGCTCCGTCTGGGCGATCCCAGGCGCGCGCTGCCGTTCGCGTACAAGGCGCTGCGGTTCATCAAACAGGTCCAGCAGGCGACGCGCATCTTCCTGGCGCGTACGGGATCGCAACTGCCCCCGGTCGATCTCGCGCGCAGGCTGACGGGTGACAGGTCCGACATGGCCGCGCGCACGCTCGGCGCGACCGTTGCAGACCCAGTCGACGCGACACCTGCTGCAATCTGGGCGGCACTCGATACGCGCAGCGACGCGGGCGGGCTGGATGCGCTGGCGCGCTGGCTCCGCGCGAACGACGCGCGCGTGCCCGATCCGCTCGCGCTGTCCGCGGCGATCGATACGGTCCGCCGCGATCCGACATGCGCCGCCTGCCGTGCGAAGCTGCGCGGGACGCTGTGGAGCGCGTTGCCACGGCCGACACCCGGGCTGACCCGACGCCCGGCGGGGGACTCGGTCGGCCGCCGGTATCTGGACGCGCTGCCATGACCGTTGCGCAGAGCGTTGCCGCAATCCTGGCGTTTTCAGTCGTGCTCGGCTGGGTGCGACTCTTATTATGGCAGCGGCGTGCCCCGGCATCGTCGCGCACACGGGGCTGGCGACTGGCCGCGTTGCTGGCGTTGCAACCGATCGCCGGCCTGTTGCTCTACTCTACGCTGTTCCCGCCCGCGAGCGCCGGAAAGGCGACGGGCACGCTTGTCATCGCAACGGCCGGGGCGCCCCGTTTCGTCACGACTGGAGCGGGCGACCGGCTGATCGCTCTACCCGAAGCGTCGGGCGTGGTCGGTGCCGAGCGCCTGCCCGATCTCGGCACGGCGGTCCGGCGGCATCCCGATGCCGGCGCGCTGCGGATCGTTGGTTCGGGCCTGGAACCGCGCGATCGGCAGGCGACCGCGGGACTGGCGGTGCGCTTCGAACCCGCACGCGCGCCACGCGGCCTGATCGCGCTACAACCGCCCGGACCGATCGCGGCGGGCGCGCGGTTCGCGGTGACGGCGCGCGCCGGAGAGCTGGCGGGCGGATCGGCCGAGCTGCTCGATCCCGCGTCGCGGATCGTCGATACGCAACCGATCGGGTCGACCGGCGAGATTGCGCTGTCCGGCACCGTCCGCGCCGCGGGAACGACGCTGTTCACCTTGCGTCTGCGCGACGGATCGCGTGCGCTGGTCGAGCAGGCAGCGGTGCCGGTCTGGGTCCCGGCCTCGCCATCCGCTCGCGTGGTGATCCTTGCCGGGGCACCGGGGCCCGAAGTGAAATATCTTCGCCGCTGGGCGACCGATGCGGGGTTGGCGCCGCAGGTCCGCGTCGACGTGGGTGGCGGCGCGTCGCTCGCCGATACGCCGCCTGCCCTCACCGGTGCCACGCTCGCGAAGGTCGACGCGGTGATCCTCGACGATCGCGCCTGGGACGGGCTCGGCGCGGGCGGGCGGCAGGCGCTCGCGGCGGCGGTACGGGGCGGCATGGGCCTCGTCGTGCGGATCACCGCGCCGGTGCCACGTGGCTGGCAGGTCCTCGGCCTGAGCGCCCGCGGCACGGCCGACGTCGCGCCGGTGACGTTGGGCGCCGACGCGCCCAGCGACGATGCGCTGGCCGCGCGGCGCGGTCCGGGCACGCGCGACGCCCCCGCCTCGATCGCCGGCGCGCGCGACACCGTGCCGGAGCTCACGCGGCAGGCGGTGACCATCGCCGGGGGCATCCCGGTCCTCCGCGACATTCGCGGCACCGTCCTTGCGGCATCGCGGGGCAGCGGACGCGGCAGGGTCGCGCTGGTCAGCCTGCAGGACAGCTTCGCACTCGTCACCAGCGGGCATGGCGACGTCCATGCCCAGCTCTGGAGCGAACTCGTGTCCGCCGTCGCGCGTCGCCCGGCGGGTCCGGCTGTGCAGATCGAGGCTCCGGCATTCGCAGGCCAGCGCATGGCGATCTGCGGCGCTGGATCCATCAGCGTTACCGATCCCGGAGGACGTGGAGGTCGCGCGCTCGTCGATCCCGCGACCGGGGCTGCCGGATGTGCGGGCTATTGGCCCGATGTTGCCGGCTGGCACCATGTGTCTGGCCCGGCAGCCCGGCCCTTCTACGTCTATCCGGCCGACGCGCTGCAAGGCCTTCGTGCGGTGGATCGTCGCGCCGGGACGCTCCGTTTGGTGGGATCCGGCGGGCGTACAAGCGTGGGGACGGTCGAAGCCAGTCGCGGACCATCCTGGCCGTGGTTCATCGGCTGGCTGCTGGTCGCCGGGTTGCTCTGGTGGCTCGAGCGCGCGCGGATCGGTCGGGGTGGCGTGCCGGTATTCGAGAGACAGACGGAGATTGCGAGCCGGGACCCATACTAGGCTCGCATTGGTTCAAGACCGGGTGTCGCCTCGCGCTGGAATGACGTTGAGCACGAGGAAGGCGATCCCAGCGCCTGCCATGACGACGCCCGCCCACAGAATCGGGCCGAAGATCCACCCGCGCGAGAGGATCGCGGGGACGACGCTCCCGACCAGCGCGAGCCAGCCGCCGTTGCGCAGCAGCCTGCGCCGCGCCGCCTGCGGGCAGTGCCCGAAGCGGCGTCGATGATGCGCATCGGTGGCGAGCCCCAGCAGCCCGAATGCGGCGGTCGTCAGAAGAAGTGAAACGATGTTCATTCGGCGGGCTCCAGCATGGCGGCCGGGGCGGGGCGGGCGCTGCGTACGCGCCTAGCCGCGGGGCGATGGCGCGCGACGCGGCGGGCGAGCAGCAGGAAGGCAATGCCGAATAGCGCCATCGTCGCGTCGATGCCCGCGATCATCAGGTCTCCGATCGCCAGCATGGCGAACAGCCCGCGATCGGTCGCGACGACGTCGTACACCGGCAATGCGACGAGCAGCACGCCGGTCGCCGCGAACAGCGAAGGCCAGACTCGCGCCGGCCTGGCGACAAACGCTATCGCGGCAGCCAAGGCCCAGGCGATGAACAGCATATGCACCTCCCAATCGGCGCGTGCATGCAGCGTGACCGGCAGCAGGCGGTTCGCGCAGAAGAAGCATGCGATCCCCAGCGGAAAGCCACCGATCACCGCGACATTGAGCCGCTCGACCACGCGGAATCCGACATGCGGTCGGGTCGGATCAGGCAGGCGTTCGCGACGCTTGACGGTCCACAGCACGAGGCCGCTTGCGACCATCAGCGTGCCCGCGATCCCGCAGAGGAAATATAGCCAGCGTCCGCCGTTCCCCGCGAACCGTCCGGCGTGGAGCCCGACCATCGCACCCGCGGTCTCGGCAGCGGCGCCCGGTGGCGGTGAACGCCAGACGAGGCGGCCCGTAACGCCGTCATAGGTCAGTTGCGGCGTCCGCGACGACAGCATCGAATTGGCGCTCTGGCTGACCGTCACGCGTGCGGCGGCGTCGCCGGGATCGCTGACCTCGATAAAGCTGGCGGGCGCGCCGAGCCGGCGTTGCGCATCAGTCGCTATCCGTCGCACGTCGATCAGCGGCGCGGGACGTCCGGTCCGCTCGACGGCTGCGGCGGTCGGGAAGAGCGCGGCGAACACGGTTTTCTGGTCGGTATAGTTCGCGACGACCGCCCAAGGCATCAGCAGCGTCATCAACGTGACCAGCCCGGTATAGGTGATCATCAGGTGGAACGGCAGAGCCAGCACTGCGGTCGCGTTATGGCCATCGAGCCATGATCGCTGGCCCCTGGCGCGGCGCAGCGTGAAGAAGTCCTTGAAGATCTTCTTGTGCGTGACGATCCCGCTGATGATCGCGACCAACATCATCATCGTCGCGAACCCGACCAGCCAGCGCGCCCAGATCACCGGCATGTAGTGAAGATCGAAATGGAACCGGTAGAAGAATTCCCCGCCCCGCGTCTCGCGCGCCTGCGCGACCTGCCCGTCGGCACCGATCAGTGCCTGCGTGTCGCGACGTCCTCGACGGCGTCCATGTCCGCGCTCTTCGCCCGGCTTTGGCTGCGGCACCCAGAACAGCTGCGCGCCGTTTGACCGTTCGGTCGCCACCGGGATGATCCAACTCTTGGCGTTGGGCGCTTTCCTGGAGAGATACGCCTGCGCGCCAGCGAGCACACGCATCGGCTGTTCGACGCGCGCGATCTCGGGCCGCATCCAGCGATTGAGCCCCTCGCGCCAGAACGCGATCGTGCCCGCGACGAAGACGAGGAACAGGATCCAGCCGAGCAACAGCCCGGACCATGTGTGGAGGAATGCCTGCGACTGGCGGAAGCCCTTGCTCATACCCGCCCCGTCGCGTCGATCGAGATCCATGTGATCGCAGCCGCGAGTCCGGCGGCCACGGCGAGCGTCAAGATCGCTCGCCAGCCGCTGCGCGCGGCAAAGGCCCAGATCGCGGCGATCGCGCACAACGCAAGCGCGACTAGCGAGGCGGTGACGCTCGCCTCGGCGCGGTCGCCGGGCAGCAGCCGCGCGATCGCCATCGCCCACAGGCTCGCCGTCGCATAGCCGAGCGGCACCGCAGCGACGACGCGCAGCGCTATGTCGCCGCGACGCGCCCAGCGTGCGCGGACATGCCCGTCGCCCGCGGTCATTCGAAGCTGTACCGGAGCGACGCGAACACGGTGCGCGGGCTGCCGTAAAAGTTTCCGCGACCGGTGGCGGCGATGCGGGCGTAATAGCTTTTGTCGAGCACGTTGGCGATATTGACCGAGACACTGGCCCGCTCGCTGAACCTGTACCCGGCGCGCAGGTCGAGCACCGCATAGCTCGGCTGGCGGACGATCGTGGAGCGCGTGCGCAGCGTTCCGTCGGCGTTGAACACCGCCGCGTTGCCGCCGAAGGTCGAGCTGAACCACGTCACGCTGCCGCCGAGGCTCGCGCCTGCCAGCGGCCCGTCGACCGGTGCATAGTTGGTGAACGCCTTGATCATGTGCTTTGGCACGATCGGTACCAGCGGCAACCCTTCGAACGCCGCGGTCTGGTCCTCCAGATACTTGGTCCTCGTGTAGGTGTAGCCGCCATTGATCCGCCACCCGGGGAGTATCTCGCCGCTCGCCTCCGCCTCGATCCCGCGGGAGCGGACCTTGCCGGTCTGGAGCACGACGGTCTGGATGTCGGGATCGTTGAACAGGCGGTTGGTCTGCGTGATCTGATACACCGCCGCCGACAGCAGCAGCCGATCGTTCATCAGCGAGAGCTTGGTCCCCGCCTCATATTGCGCGCCTATCAGCGGCTCGATCGGCTGGCCGTCGAGACGGGCCCGTCCGACGGGTGCCGCCTGTGGGGTGAAGCTGTCCGCGTAGCTCGCATAGAGATTGAGCCGCGACGCCACGTCCCAGACGATCCCGGCATAGGGGGTGAAGCGGTTGTCGACGCCATAGCGCGTCGACGGCGGCAGGATGCCGCTCGGCGTCAGGAGCGTCGTCGTCGTGGTATCCCACCATGTCACGCGACCGCCGACGATCAGCGTCAGGCCGGCGACCGGGCTGAGCCGCATCTGTCCGTAAAGGCCATATTGTTCGACGTCGGTCGCGGTGCCGCCATAGACTTGCAGGACGCAATTGGCGGGGGCGGGCGTGATCGCGGTGCTGGTGGCGGGACAGGTCGCGCCGCTGCCCTGTACGGGATAATAAGGCGACGCGCCGTAGGGGTTCAGCGGCGGCTCGAACGGCGACACCGGATTGTAAACGTCGATCCGCGCATAGTTGGACAGCCTGGTGGCGTAGGACGTGCCCGAACTCGCCTGATAATCGGTACCGAGGATCAGCGTCTGGTCGCGCCCGAATAGCGGGAAGCTGCCGATGCCGTTGAAATCGAACGCGCGCGTCTGCTGCTTGCTGTCGCCGCGATAGGCGATGTGGTTCGTCGCGCCGTTGGTCGCGGTGACCGGCTGGTTGCCGATATAGCTGTAGATGTCGACGCGATCGACGTCGGTGACCAGCCCTGTCGCGCGCAACGTCCACCGATCGCTGATCTTGTGCGCCAGTTCGGCAAATCCGGTCCAGGTTTCGGCGTTGAACCGGTTCCAGTCGGCGCCGAGATAGGTCGATCTCTTTACGTCTAGCAACCGCCCGTCGCTGCCGTCCGCGCCGCCGATGATACCCGGCAGGCCCGTCTGCACCGCCGGACGGAAACGATCGTAATAGCCGCCGATGGTCAGCGTGGTGCGCGCGCCGATCTCGAGCGAACCGACCGCGAACCCGCCGATGCGGTTGCGATGTGCGGTGTCGAAAAACTGGTCCTGGTCCTGCGCCATCGCGCCGACGCGCAGACCCGCGCGCGGGCCGATCGGTGTCGAAACGTCGAGCTCGAACCGCGCATTGTCATAGCTGCCATATCCGGCGCTCGCCTGCATCCTGAACGCATCGAGCGGTCGCTTTCGCACCATGTTGATGCTGCCCGCCGGGTTGCCCGATCCGCTGAACAGCCCCGCCGGGCCGCGCAATACCTCGAGCCGGTCGTAGAAGAACAGGTCCGGGACGGCGGACGGGAAGTTAAACGCGAACGTCGGTACGCCGTCGATCAGATAGTTGGTTATCGCGAACCCGCGCGAGAAGAACGACGGATCCTCGCTGCCGACGCCGTTGACGGTGATCCCGTTGGTCGCGGTCAGCGCGTCCTCTAGCGTGAACAGGTTCTGCGCCTCGATCTGCTCGCGATCGATGACGGTGATGGTGTTCGGCGTGTCCTTGAGCGGCGTCACGGTCTTGCCGACCTCGCGACCATAGCTCTTGCCGATCACCATGATCTCGTCGGACTTCTGCGTCTCGTCCGATCCGACGGTCGAGGGCTCATCGCCGTTCGCCGCAAGCGGCGCTCCGGCCAACGCTGCACTCGCCAGCAATATACTCGAAAAACTCATACCGAACCCCCGTTGTCAGGTGCCCCGTATGTTAATCGCTTTTGCGAGTCACTATCATTCTAACGGTTTTGTCATCTTAGCGCGCATTTGGGCGGAGCGATTTTCGACAGTCATAGGGCCCTCCACCTTGTATCGTTACGGGGCTCCCGTCAGCGTGATGCGGTTGCCGAGATGCCGGAACGCGCGATCTCGACAGGTCAGCAGGATCACCTGCATCCGCGTCGCGGCGTCGGTAAGGATCTCGGTCATCAGGTCGAGGCGGGTGTCGTCCGAATAGACGAGCGGGTCGTCGAGGATGAGCGATACCGGCATGCCCTGCTCGAGCAGCATGTCGGCAAAGGCGAGCCGGGTCAGGACCGCGAGCTGCTCCTGGGTGCCCTTGGATAAATCCCCGCAATTCTCGCCGGGACCGCCTCGCGCGATCGATGTCAGCCCCAGATCATCGCCGAAATTCGGATCGGCACCGGGCAGGAGTCGCTCGATGTAGCGGCGCGCGCGGCGCGCAACCGGGCCGACGAAGGTCCGCGAGGTCTCTGCACGCGCGTTTTCCAGCGTATCGCGCAGCAGCTTGAGCGTGTCCGCCTCCTGCGTGACGCGCGCGAGATTGGCGGCCGCGGCGTCCGCTTCTTCGCGCGCGACGGCGGCGCGGTCCGCCAGCCCCTTGCCGCCTTCCGCCTCGATCCGCGCCTCGAGCCCGGCGATCGCCTTTTCGAGATCGATGCGTTGCGTCCGCGCGACGTCGGCACGTTTGTCCAGTACGCCGATCTGCCGTTCGATCGCCGCCACATCATGTGCGTTCGCTGCCCGTTCGGCATCCTGCAGACGAACCAATGCCTCGGCTTCGTGCTGCCGTGCCGCCGACAGCGCCTCTTCCAGCCGCGCGACCTCGGGCTTGGCTTCCAGCGCCGCGAGCTGCGCTACCGCGTTGACGGCATCGCGCTCGGCACCGGCTGCCTGGACCATCAGCGGCGCGTTGCGGGCTTCCAGCTCGCGGAGCTGTGCCGCCGCCGTCTCGTCGGTCCCTTCCGCCCGCGCGAGCGCGGAATCCGTGTCCGCCGCCGCCACGGTCAAGGCGGCGAGGTCTGGTTCTTCCTGACCGGCCTCTGCGTCCGCGCGTTCCGACAACCCTGCGACGAAGGATTTCACCGCCGACGCCCCCGCGGCGATCCCGAGCGACGGCACGGCTGGCGTGACCGCGACGATCCGCGCCTCGATCGTGCGACCGTTGGCGACGGCATCGCGCGCCGCCTCGTTACGCGCGCGGGCATCCGCGACACTCGCGACGCCGTGGTCAGCCAAAGTCGCGGCAAGATCATCGCGGGCGTTGGCAAGCGTCGTCTCGGCGCTTTGCAGCCCGGCTGGCGGACGGATGATCACCTCGGCCCCGCCAAGTCGGATACGTGTCTCGCGCGAGAGCGTCCGGTCGCCCGGCGTGGCCGGGATCCCGTCGATCTCGACGCCGCTGACGTCGCCCGCGAACTCGACGCGGGTCGCCCCGGCCTCGACCGCCGCGCGCGCCTTGTCGACGGCGCGTTCACGGTCTTCCAGCGCCTTGATGACGCTCGCGGCGATCACGGTCGCACCAAGCGCGCGCGCTGCGGTGAGTTCGGCCTCGAGCGGCAGCAACTCGGCATGCCGCTGGCGTGCGCGGGCAATCTCGGCCTGCCGTGTTCGGGCGGCAACCAGCCTGGTGGCAGCGTCGAGCGCGGCATGCGCCGCGCGACGCGTGTCACGGGCCATCGCGAGCCGATCCCGCGCCGTACCAGCCCGTTCTCGCGTGCCGGCCAATTCCTCTTCCAGACCGGATCGCTTGTCCCGCGCACTAGCAAGCGCGGCGGCCGTGTCGCTGACCGCCTTCCTGGCCTCCGCGAGACGCACGGTGAGATCCTGCAACCCCTTGACCTGATCGGCGAGGCGACCTTGCTCGGCCCGCCTGGTATCACGCAATTGTGCCGCGGAGCGTGCCACGTCGATCTGGCCGACCAGCGCCTTTCGCCGCTCCGCATCCGTCGTATCCGCAAGATCGCGGTCCAGCAGCTTCAGCCGGGCGCGCGCCGCCTCCAGATCGGCGAAGCCCTGTTCGAGCGCCGCAAGGCGCGCCGCCGCTTCGGTCGCAACCCGCTCCAGAGCCTCCTGCTCGGTCCGCGCTGCCGACTGCCGACCGCTGGGCCGACCGGTGTTGGTCCAATAGTCGGCGAACTGGCTGTCGATCCGGGGCCGGACACGCTGATAGGCGGCACCGCCCATGATCGTGCCAACCTCGGCCTCAAGCGTCGCACGCACGCTGTCGCGGACGATTTCGCCGGGCGGCGTGACGTCCAGCGCCTGCGCCTGGCCGACCCAGAGCAAGCCGAGCGCGCCGTGCGCGGCCGCATCGCCCGCTTGGCTGGTGTCGCGACGCGCGCCGAGCAACGCCTGCAGCTGCGCTTCGGCATCCTCGCCCTGCGCGCGACCATTGGGTCCACGGACCTCGACCGACGCACTTTTCAGGAAGCGCTTGCTGACGTGCCAGTCCTCGCCCCGCGCCTCGAAATCGATCTCGATCTGCGGCGCGACGGCTTCGCCATGTGGGGCATAGCTGCGCGCCAGTCGGTTGGCGGTATTGTGACGGATGAAGAACGCCGCGCGCATCGCTTCGAGCAGCGTCGACTTGCCCGTCTCGTTGGGCTCGATAATGACGTTCAAGCCGTCGGTCAGCCCGTCGAGCACGAACGGATCGCGGAACTTGCGGAAGTTGGTCAGCGCGACGCGCCGGATCTTGAGGCTCATGCTGCGTCCTGTCCGCGCTGATATTCCACGAACAGGCGCTCGAGCGCCCGCTTGGCGGTGACGGCGTCGCTGCCGCCAGCCTCGATGATCGTCATCAGCTTCGCCGCGGCGGTGCCGATCATGCCCTCCACGCGAAGATCGGCGAGATCCTGCTCGCTCGGCCGACCGACCAGATCGTCCGCCGCAACCGCGAGATGGCGCAGGCGATGGCGCAGGTCATTGTCGAGCTTGCCGAGGATCGCGATCCGGTCGGACAGGCTGACGATCCCGGCAAGCGACAGCTGGAGCAGCGTCGCCGATGGTTCGATCGGTCCGAGCAGCCGGTCGCACGCCGCGGCAAAGCCGTCCGCATCCGGGATCGTCCAGTCGCGCATCAGCCACTGGAACCGCCCCGTCCGGATCGGTGACACGACCGGCTCGACGCCCGGCTCGAGCGTCACGAGCAGCGCGAAGCCCGGCTCGTCGCGCTGGAACCGATCGGTTTCGGGCGTGCCCGAATACCAGGTTCGGGCGTCCACCCGCAGCGCGCCATGCCAGTCGCCGAGTGCCAGATAGTCCAAGTGGGAGCGCTGGGCGCGATCGGGCGCGATCTGGTTCTGCGCTTCGCCGCGCGACGAGAAGTCCCGGATCGACCCATGCGCCAGGCCGATGCGGAGCGTCGCGCCCGGCGTCTCCATCGTGTCGAACACGGCGGTCGGGTCGTCCAGATTATGCCGGTGCGTCAACGGGGCCGGGAGGAGCCAGTGGCCGGGGTCGAGCTCGCACGGCACGGGCTCGGTGACGACGCGGATGTTCGCTGCCCCCTTGGCGCAGACACGGTCCCACAGGCCGCTGTTGCGGGCGAAGTCGTGATTGCCGGGGAGCAGCCACCATGTGCACGCATAACGCTGCATCCGCGACACCGCCTGCACGATGACGCGATCCTCCGGCCCCTCGGTATCGAACACGTCGCCTGCGACCAGGACGTGCGCGGCACCATGCTCGACCGCGGCCTTGCCGATCGCGTCGATCGCGTCAAACCGCGCCTCGCCGAGCGCCGCACGGACATCGCTGGCGAAGCGGCCATAGGGTTTGCCGAGTTGCCAGTCGGCGGTGTGAATCAGGCGGAGCATGCAGGCTTTCTAGTCATGGAGGGGCGCGGTGGGACGCATCCCCCTGCCCTACTCTGTACTGGTCCGCCAAGTTAACCCACGATGTGGCTGTCCGGCTGTAGTCAGTAGTCCGGGGCGACCGCGGGCCTAAGACCGCCGCGGTTGCCCCGGACACCGACATCAGAACCGCAGGCGCAACCCCGCGGTCAGGCTCTCCTGGTGATCGTCACGGCCGGTCTGCGAACCGACCGAGCTGAACAGGTCGAGTCCGCTCGGCAGGCGATAGGCGATGCCCGCCGCCGCCGTGCCGACCAGCCGGGCCCGCTGCGCACCGAGCGCCTCGAGGCCCAGGCCGCCGCCAGCATAGCCGGCGACCGCATCGGTCCGAGTCCCCTCGATCTGGTACCGCGCGCCGAGCGACACGAACGGCCGGAAGGGGTTCGTCGACACTTCGGGCCGTGCAAACGACAGGCCGGCATCGGCGAAGCCCGCGACATGCCGGTCGCGCGCGACGGTCAGTGCGAACGGACTGCCGCCCGTTTCCGCCACGCCGTCGCGCGTGGTGCGGACATAGGTGACACCCGCGCGAGGGCGAAGCGTCCAGTCCGACGCCATGTCGAGTTCGTAGCTGGCCGAGACGTCGCTGACCCAGCTGTGGAGGTCATAGCGCCCGTTGGCGGACGCCGCCCCCGGCAAGGCGCGGTCGGTCCGGGCCTTGCCACCATCGTAGAGGACCGATGCGGTCACGCCGAACCCACCCGGGGTGAGATAGCGGCCATGGACGCCCGCGACGACACCGTCGAGCTTGGTCCGCGCGCCAAGTGCGTCGATCTGCTGGCGATCGTTGAGATAGCCTGCAAACCCGCCGACGCTCCAGCGTGCGTTGCCGACACCGATGCCGCCCAGGAAGCCGTAGCTACGGCTCTGCGCCATCGCGGTGCCCGTGGCGGGGTCTCCGCCCAGCCGGTGCCAACCGCCCAGCGTCTGCGCGAAGGTGTAGGCGTGCGTATCGTCTCCCGCGGTACCGAATGCCGCACCCCGCGCGACACCCGACAGGGCAAGCGCGTTGTCGACGCCGATCTGCGTTGCCGAGGCATAGGCCTCGGGCGTGATCTGCGCGAAGGCCACCGGATTCGATGCGCCATTGGCCGTTAGCAACGACGGCAGCGCGTTGAACAGCGTGCTCGTCGCCGGCACCGCTGCGAGCGTCGCATTGGCATAGGCGATGCTGCGCGAGACCTGCGGCGAGAAGGCCGGATCGCCGAGGAACTGGCCGAGCAGCTGGATCCGATCGGCGCGCTGGACGACGAACCCGAACAGCGTGTCCGGCTTGACGATCGTCGAATAGCTGCCGGTGATCCCGCCGCTCGCGATGATCAGGTCGTAGGATGTACCGGGGCGCAGCGTGCCGCTCGGCGCAAGCTGCAGCGTCGCACCCGATGCGATCGTCAGCGTACCGTTGACGAGCAGCTTGTCCGACACCGTCGGGGTGATCTCGAACAGCGAGACCGACCCCGACTGGAGCGCGACATTGCCGTTCACCGTCATCGTGCCGGGCGACGCGCCGGGGCTGAGCGTGCCCGCGACCGTCAGGTTGGCGTTGACCGTGCCGGCCGACCCGAAGGTCGCGCCTTGGCGGACGAAGATCTGCGACGCGCCGATCGTCGAACCGGCAAGACCGACCAGACGCCCTCCGGTCAGATCGACGGCGCCGAACGCCGCCGTACCCGACACCGTCGCAAAGCCGCCCGACATCGCGAAGGATTCGACATTGGCGACCGAGCCGAACGCGACCGGCGTGGTCTGGCTGCCCCCCGACACGGCGATCGTGTCGCTACCTGCACCGCCATCCACCGACCCTGCGAAGGTGCCGGCGATCGTGAAGCGGTTGTTACTCTCGGCGAACACGACCTGCGGTGCGACCAGCGATGCGCCTGCCGCAATCGTCAGGTCGCCGCTTGCGAGTACGCGGTCATAGGCTTGTGTGCCGGTCAGCGACAACGTGCCGGCGCCTTCGGTGGCGAGCGTCTCGAACCCGGTCAGCACCGCGCCGATCGTGCGATTGCCCGCCAACTCGATCGTCGCGGTGTCGGTTCCGGCTCCGCCGGCAACGGTCCCGTTGAGAGTCCCGGCCGCGGCGAGGCGGAAACCGTCATTGCCCGCGCCGAGATCGATCGTGCCGGCAAGCGTGCCACCGTTGGCGACGGTGATCCGCTGGTCGCCGGCGCCGAACGCCAGCGCTGCCCCGGCAGTGCCGAGCGTGCCCGTCACGGTTAGCGCACCGCCTGCGAGCACAACCTGTTCGAAGCCCGTCGCGGTGCCCGCGAGCGTAACCGGCGCCATCGCGCCGAAGCGCAGCGTATCGGTACCCGCGCCGCCATCGTAGCGGCCAGCGGCGCGCGTCGTGCCCAGCGTGAGGCTATCGTCGCCGGCATCGAGCGAGACGCTGGCGATATCGCCGTCGACGCTGAGCGTTTCAGTCGCCGCCGATCCGGTCACGGCGCCGACGGTGTAGCCGGCGAGGGCCAGGTTCAGCCCAGTACCGGCCAGCGCGATCTGATCGAAGCCCTGGTCGAGCGTCAGCGACAGCGTGCCCGAGCCAGTGACGCCCAGCCGCTCGAACCCGGTCCGCGCGCCAAGTCCCGCATGATCGCCGGCAAGGACGATCGTGTAGAGATCATCGCCCGCGCCGCCATCGACGCCGCCGACGACACGGCTGCCGGCCTGTTCGACGAATGCATCGTCGCCATCTCCGAGCGACACGGCACCGCCGACCTGCCCTGCGTTGACGAAGCGGTCATTGCCGCCGAGCAGCAGGACCGACCCCGCGATGGTGCCGTTGTTGATCACGGTCTCGGCCGAGTCCGACCCCGTCAGCGTGACAGGTCCGTTGCTGGCGAGCGTCTCGCCCGCGGCGACCGTGACAGTCCCCAGCGATACGCCGATCGTATCGAAGCGGAAATTGCCCGAATAGGCGACGCTGCCCTGGCCGATCTGGCTGAAGCGTTCGAAGTTGATGAACTGGTCGCCATTGACCGCACCGCCGCCGGTCGCGTCGACGATCAGGTCGTCGGTCCCGGTGCCGCCGTCGACGGTGCCGATCAGCGTCGCGCTCGCCAGTTGCAGGAAGCTGTCGTCGCCGGACCCGAGGAAAACGTCGCCCTCGATCCGGCCGCGATTCTCGATGGCGTCGTTGCCGGCGCCCAGCGCGACCGATCCGATGATCGAGCCGGTATTGACGATCCGGTCGTCGGCGCTGCCGCCGGTCTGGATCGCGCCGGCGACATAGGTCGTGCCGAGATAGTCCGCGAAGGGATCGTCGGCCTCGATCGTGCGGCCGGCGTTGCCGCGGATGACGCCCGCGTTCGTGAGATCGACGCCCGCATCATAGGATAGCAGGGCTGTGGCGTTCGCTCCCATGGCCTCGATCAGCCCGGCGCTGGCGTTGACCACCGTCGCCGTGACTGAAGCATCGCCGTTGAGAAGCAGCGCGACGCCGCCGCTGCCGGTTGCACGGATGGTTCCCGAATTGACCACGTTGATGGTCTGTGCGGCATCGTTTGCATAGCCGGCGACGGTAGCAATTGCGCCGACGCCATCGGCGCCGGTCGCTTCGATCATGCCCGAATTGTTCAACGAGACACTGGCGGCCGCCGCGCCAGGATAGACATAGAGTTCGACGGCGGTACCGTCGGCCCGCGTGATCGTGCCACTGTTGGCGAGCGATACCGATGCGGTTGCCGGTGTCTCGGTATCTGGGCCATAATAGCTGTACGACGACGCGTCGAAGCCACCCGAGAGGTTGCCGCTGTTCGTCGCAGCGATCGTCCCGCCATAATAGCTGAACAGCGATGCGGCGAGGCCGGTCCCACTATTGGTGATCGTGCCGCTATTGGCAAAGCTGATGCCCGGGCCGCCCAGATACATCGTGTTCGCACTGCCGTTGCTGGCGATGGTTCCGCTGTTGGCGAACGTTAGCGGGCTGTCCTGATACATGGCCACGGCCGTGCCCCCAAGGGCATCCGTGCCTATCGTGCCTGCATTGACGAAGCTGTCCACCGCGCCGGTGAATCCCAGCGCGATGCTGCCGCTGTTCGTAAACGATGCGAGGCGTCCCGAGCCGCTGGTCTGGCCGAAGCTCGTTGACTCGGTCGAGACCTGGCCCAGAAGCACCGCGGTGTTGACGATCGCGCCATCGCCCGAAACGATGACATCGGCCGCGAACGGCGTCGCCGCGGCGATCGTCGCGACGGTTGCGGTGCCGAGCGCACGCACGCCTTCCCGCTCGAAGCTGATTGGCAGGAGGGCGCCGAGCGTGACCGTGCCGCTGGTCGTGCGGGCATGGGTGTAGGTGTCCGTCCCTTCCCCGCCGTCGATCGTTCCGCTGACCCCGTTCACATCGTCGACCGCGACGAACACGTCATCGCCCGCACCGAAGCGCAGATCCCCCGCGAGCGTGCCGCCGTTGGCGATGTAGGTGGCCGGCAGGTACGTTTGACCATAGGTCGAATAGCCCAGATCGACCGACCCGGTGATCGTCCCGGCATTGGATAGCGTGCCGCCGGAAATCCGGATCGCTGCCTGGCCGTTCGCCCCCGCAATCGTGCCACCAGCCTGATTGGTGATCGTCGCGCCGTACGCGGTGTAGTAGTCCGACGTCGCGATCGCTGCGGCGCCAGAGCTTGCGATCCGTCCCGAATTCACGATCGAATTACCATAGCTCAGCAGGATGGCAGTACCCGCCGCGTCGATCGTTCCCGTGTTCGTTACTGCGGCAACCCCGCTGATCACGGCTGTGGACGCCGCCGCACCGGTCTGGACGATCGCGCCAGAGTTCGTGAAACTCCGTGCACCGCTCACGCCGCCGGCGGCGGCGAGCGTGATCGTACCGGTGTTGACGACATCCTTGCCGCCGCCGATCGCGTAGATCGGGCTGTAGATCGTCGTTGCGCGATCGCGCACGGTGATCGTGCCGGCGTTGGTGAAGCTGTCGCTACCGCCGAGCGTGACCGCCGCATAGGCATAGGTCGCATCGTTCGGATGATCGAGGGTCAGCGATCCCCGGCTGGTGATGGCCAGACCGCTCATGGTCGGTACGGTCTCGCCCGGTGCAATTGCGAGCGAGGTGACCTGGATCGCAGGCTGGCTCGTCGCGGTGATCGTGCCGTCGACGTCGACGATACCATTGCCGGCCAGCGACAGCGGCGCCGCGTAGAAGGTCGGCGCCGACTGCGTCGCGGTACCCGTGAGCGTGAGCGTCGCACCGTCGTACAGGTCATAGCCCACGCCGGCAAACCCCGCGGGCCGGTCGAGCATCGCCGCCGCGTCGGCGCGCACGCGGTAGCGCAGCAGCGTTCCCGACGCCGTCACCGTGCCCGTGATACCCGCGAACGCGCCGGCGTCGTCATTGGCGAATTCGGAGATCAGCGTATCGCCATTGCCGAGCGTCAGGCTACCGTTCAGCACGCCGCCTGCCAACGCAAAATAGCGGTTGCCGCTATAGCTGCTGCCCGAGTTTCCGATCAGGCGCACATTGCCATTGATCGTGCCGGCATTGGCAATCGTGGCGTTGAAAAGCGAATCGGACGTGCCAGCGATCCCCGCAAGGCCGCCGGTCACGACGCCGCCCGCGCGGTTGTCGAGCACACCGTAATAACTGATCTGCACGCCGGTTTCTGCCGATGTGATCGTTCCCGTGTTCACCAGCGTGCTGCTGACGCGCGCACCCGCCGTCGCCCCCTCGATCAGCCCGCTGTTCGTCCAGTTCGAGCCGTACGACCCCGACAGGATGACGCCGATACCGCCGGTCGAGCGGATCGTGCCGCTATTGGCGAAGCTCGGCCCGAACAGCGATACGCCCGTGCCTGCGGCGGTGATGGTACCGCTGTTGACGAATTCGCCCTGAGAACTGAACGACACGCCGTCGCCGGTCGCGGCAATCGTCCCGCTATTCTCAAACCGGTTGACGTTGAACCCCAGCGCCGCGGCGAACACGCCGCTGGTGCCCGCGGTCGTCCGGATCGTCCCCGCATTGATGAACGTCGGATAGCCGGACGAGAAAAAGTCGTTCGCGACCACCGCCTGCGTGGTGCCGGTCAGGGTGGTGCGGTTGACGATGGTGCCGCTGCCGGCGATCCCCAGCGGTCCGGGCGCGGCAAACCCGTCGGCGAGCGTCACCGTGACGTTTGCGTCCGGCGCGATCGAGAGTTGCTCAAAGGCGGTGGGAAGCGCTGCGGCGTTGGCGAGCGTCGTATCGGCCGCGATGCGCACGCGCACGGTATCTGTGCCCGAACCACCGTTAATCGCGCCGGTAATGCCGGTAACCAGCCCGTTGCCGTTCCAGCCGGCGACGAGCGTATCGTTACCCGCCCCGAACGTGACCGACCCCGTGATCGTCCCCGCAGTGGAATCAATGGTGCTGTTGGTGGTGTAGGCAGGCTGCGCGGCGGTGACGACATTGCCGGTGATGGTGCCGGCATTGGTCAGCGACAGCGATGTATTGGCCTGGATCGCGGTCGCGCCGCCGCTCGTGATCCGCCCGCCGATCGCGTTCGTCACCATCATGAAGTCGCCCGCCAGCGCGGTGCCCGTGCCAGTGTTGGCGATGAGGCCGGTGTTGGCGACGGCGCGCGACGAACCAAGATTGGCCAGCGTAGCGGTCGTGCTCGCCGACGTGATGGTGCCCGAATTGGTGACGTTGCCGAACAGCAGATAGCCCACGCCCCAGTCGACCGCGCTCCGCGTGCCGCCGTCGATCAGACCCGCATTGATGAGCGTTCCGACCGGTCCGCTGATCGCGCCGATCGTGCCGGTCGCGCGGTTGGTGATGGACGAAAAGCCGGCATAATTGGGCGTCGTCGACAGCAGCGCGATGCCGCCGGTGCCGGTCAGCGTGCCCGCATTGTCGATCGTCGCATAGGCATTGCCGTAGCCGGTGCCGGCCTGGCCGACCACGACCGCATTGGCGCCCGTTACCGTGCCGCCCTGCGCGACCGTCAGGAGAAGGTTGGCGGTCGCATAGCCCTGGTTGTTCGCCGCGGGCTGCCACAACACGCTCACGCCCGACTGCGCCACGCCGTCGACACGCCCGGCGACCGAGACGTTCACCGCGGATCCGCCCGAAGTGGACGGCAGTTGGACGGCGATCCCGGCCTGGCCACCGCCCAGCACGGTTGCCCCGGTCGGGACGCTGACGCTGGTTCCGTACGTCGTCACCACCAAGCCGTTGACGTCGGTACCCGAGCAGATCGTCGTACCGTTCGTCTGGGTAGGATCGGGCGCGCACTGAGCAACAGCGGGTGCCGCCAGCGCCAGCGTCATTACCAGAGCGCTCGTCTGCAACGCGCGCGCGCGCACGCGCCGCGCCGACGACATACTTCCAACCATGTAGCATCCCCCAATTTCAGTGAGCGGCCTAACGGAACAAGAGGGACGTTGTCCAGCAAGGTTCGCAATAAAAACACGCACCTATAGTGGCGCGCCTAGATCCGAAGATGGTTTCTACTGGCATCGACCAAGTCGACGCGCGCCGTTTCGCGTTCGAAACAAGTCGAACGGACGTTCGGCAAGCGCTAGGAGACGTCAAGCGAAATTGCTGTTATCGTTCGCAGGGTGGAAGAGTTGGCCTGTTCAAGGGCCACCACGCAACTGATTATGATCAACGCGACGTACGTTCATCGCGTCGACGCAACGGCCGACTGGCGGCGAAGGCGGCCGGGCAGCAGCCCGGCCGGCTGGTTTACATCGGTGGTGTCAGGCCATCCTTGCCGATCGCGACCGACTTTGCCGCGCTCGCGCCCGGCGGGGTGACCGCGAACACCTTCTGGCCCTTTGCCAGGACCGTTTTCTGCGTCGGGTCGAACCGGACGATCGGCACCCCGGCGGGTACCGCGACCTTCACGTTGCCGCCCTTGTACGACACCGAGAGCACCCGATCGGTCGACGACGCCCCGCCGCCGGGCGTGGCACCACCGGTCACCGTACCGTTAGTCATCGCGCTCTGCGGCTCGACCGTACCATTGGTCATCGCACTCTGCGCATCGACGGTGCCGTTGGTCATCGCGCTCGATCCCGCCGAATCGCCACCATTGGCCGCCACGACACCGGGGACGTCCCACGCATAATGCCCCTCACCCGTGCCACGCATCGATTCCGGGAAGATCACCACTTCGACGGCGCGGAGCGCGGTCTTGGGGCCGGTGGTCGCGGTGCCGATGAAGTCGCCATCCTTCAGCGACGAGAGGCTCGATGGCACCACCCAGGCATAGCCGGTCTTGGCGTCGATCGGCACCGTGACGGTCTTGCCGTCATAGGTCTGCACCGTCAGCGCATCGGCGGTCACCGCCTGCACGGTGCCGCGCACGCGGCCGGTCGAAGCGGTGGCGGTGGCGGCGGTGTCGTTGGCGGTCGCGTCGTTGCCGGTCCCGGTGCCGGAGCATCCGGCGACCAGCGTCAGTGCGGCGCCCATCAGGGCCAGGCTTTTGATCCGGTGCATGCAATATCCTCGCAATAAGCGTTGCCGACAATTCGGCGCCGTCGGTGACGAGGTCATGTTTGCCGCTTTACAGCAACTTACGCGATCCAATCATCGGCAGCCGGGAAACGCTCCACGGGCGAATATGGGCGCAGGAGCTCGGACGACGCGGCCAGTCACCGACAGCCGCGGCGATTTCGCCGCATATCCGCGCGATCAACCCGTCAATTGTGCAGATCGTAACGCATATCGACCCGGCAGAGTCCGATTCGGTGGCGGCGCTCGAACCGCATGAGCGCCGTGTCCAAGTCATCCATGTCGAGGGACCTGCGGCGATCGCGCTGATCCCGGCCTATGCCCCTGATGTCCACGCCTTCCCGCTGGATTCCGCGAGACCAAATGCTCGGTGGCAGCACGTCCAAGCCCAATTCTCGGGCAATGTGAGCCATGCCGTTCCCCGCTATCTGGGTCATATAGGCCAACAGTAGCTCGTGCCCGCTCAGCACGATGCAGGCTAGGTATACGCCGCTTAACGTCGGTAAAAAGAAAACCAAGCGCGGCGTCGCGTTCTAAAGACATGATCGGTTCATGCCGCATTGCACCCTGTGATTATCGGTGCGCGCGCCGCTTCGGCCACCATGGTCGTCGGCAGATCCTGTCCGCTTTTGAGTTTGTCGGACCGCGCCTCTCCGTCGCGATACGGGGAATTCAGACACCTATCTGGCCCATCCCGCGGTGTTACTGTCCGATATCAGCATCGTCGTGCGCCCATCCAGTACTGAATTCGACACCAGCAACAGGACTTTATGAACCACGGGGATGCACTGACACACGCCTGAAATCAAATCGCGATCTGCTAGCCATCAAGAGCCCGGCCAAGCCATTTGCACGACGCGGTAACCGACCCAAGTAATATTGGGCAGTTGGGGAGGAAGATAATGTTCAAGTTCAGCCTGCTTCTATCGACATCGCTGCTGGCATGCTTTGCCGCCGCCGCGCCCGCGTTCGCGCAGGACGTTCCCGCCGGCGCCGACACGCCCGCGGCCAGTCCGCAGGACGACGCGGCGCCGGCATCGGCCAGCCCCGCCCGTGCTGCGCGCGCGCCCGACGGCCAGACGCCCGTCGATGGGGCGGCGCTGCAGGACATCATCGTCACCGCGGAGCGCCGCTTCAACACCGCGCAGAAGACCGCGGCGGCGATCAGCGTGCGACCGGGCGCGGAAATGCTTCGCCAGGGACGCTATGAGCTCAAGAACATCCTCGAAGACGTTCCCGGCGTGGTCGGCGGCGCCGCCTCGACCGTGGCGACGTCGCAGGGCAGCGGCACGGACAACCCCGCGGCAGGCCTGGTCATTCGCGGCGTCCAGCCCAACTCGGGCGCCGGCGGCAGCGCGACGTCGACGTCGTCGACCGCGGCGATCTATGTCGACGACGTCTATAACGGCATCGGTGGCAACTACGACATCGACCGCGTCGAAGTGCTCCGCGGACCGCAGGGCACGCTGTACGGGCGCAGCGCGACATCGGGCGTGGTGGCGATCCAGACCGGCGCGCCGGATGCGTCCGCGATCAGCATGTCGGGAACCGGCGAGGTCGGGAACTTCGCGCTCCGCCACCTGACCGGCGACGTGAACATCCCGATTATCCAGGACAAGCTGGCGGTGCGCGCGTCGGGAAACCTGTACAAGCGTGACGGCTATTATTCGGCCCAGGGCGGCGCCGTCTCGAGCGAAGCCTTCCGCGTGAAGGCGCTGTTCACCCCGACCGACAATTTCTCCGCGTTGATCGGCTATGCGCAGGAATTCAACGTCACGCACTCGGGTGGCGTCTCGATCCGGCAGGGCGATTCACCGACCGACTTCATCTACACGCCGCAGGAGGTCGGGACCGGCAGGAACCATTTCCGGCAATATTGGGCGAATTTCAAACTTGACCTGGGGCCGGTGGAGGTCACGTATATCCCCGCGGTGCGCACTTGGTATCAGAATGCGACGATCGTCGCGCGGGGGACGGTGTTCAACGCGGACCAGACCATCGTGACGCCCGACGACAAGTTCGTGACTCACGAACTGCGGATCCACAGCGCGCCGAACGATTCGAAGTTCAGCTGGCAAACCGGTGCGATGTATTACCGGAACACGCTGAATACCGTGAACAACCTGTACAATCTCGATCTCGGTCGGTTCCTGTTCAAGGATACTACCGACAAGACGACGACCGCCGCTGGCGTGTTCGCCGAGGGCATCTACGCGTTCGCGCCGACCACGCGCCTGACCGCGGGCGTCCGCTATGATTATACCAAGGTCGCCGTGACGCAGGACTATACCAGCGTGATCGGCACGACCGCGACGCTGCGCGGCGACCAGGGCGTCCGCAAATTCAACAACGTGACCTACAAGGCGCGGATCGAGCATGATCTGGCACCGCGGAACCTGGTCTACGCATCGATCTCGACCGGATTCTCGCCGGGCGACATCACGCTGACCACCGGGCAGGATTTCCAGCCCGTGGTGCAGACGCTCGAGGCCGAAACGCTGACGGCCTATGAGGTCGGGTCGAAGAACCGGTTCCTCAACGACCGGCTGCAGATCAACGGTGCGCTCTTTTACTATGATTATGCCGGTTACCAGACCGCGCAGATCAACTTGACGCCCGAAAACCCTGGCAATCCGACATTCCGCACGATCACCGTGCCGCTGCGATCCTATGGCGCGGAGCTCGAGGTGCAGGCGCGTCCTTGGGCGAACGGCACGTTCAGCCTGAACGCGTCCTACACCAATGCGCGCTATGGGGACTTCGGCATCTACAAGACCTATTTCTCGACGCAGAAGGTATCAGGCGTGCCCCCGCTCCAGGGCAACGTCGCCTATGACCACCGGATTCCGCTGGGCGGCGAAGCGACGCTGGCGCTGCGCGGCGTGGTCCGCTTCTTCACCGCGCACGACCGGTCGCGGCTGACGCAGGAATGGGCAGATCTTGGCGCCGGTCCCTATGGCCATGTCAATTCGCAGGCGCTCGCCGACTTTAACGCGACGCTGATCATCAACCCGCAATTCTCGATCACCGGCTATGTCCGCAATCTCACCGACAACCGGTTCCTGCCGGACGGCTGGGCGATCGGCAGCGTCACGCCGAGCATGACCCCGGGCGGTCCGCTGCAGGTGAGCACCGACCGCGCGGCGCTCAGCGATCCACGGACGTTCGGAATGATCGTCAGCTTCCGCTACTGAATCGATGCTGCGTCGACAGGGCAGCGGTCGGGTATCCCCCGATCGCTGCCCTTTTTTCGTTTGCGCTGATCGACGACACCACCTCAATTTGCGAGCCATGCCGTACGCACCGAACGAAGAAAAACGCCGGGACTGGAAGTTATTCCAATCCCGGCGCTGCGTTCGTTCAGACGGGCGTCGGAAGCGCCGTCTACCTTGGCTATTTGGCGCCGATCACCGTCGTGCGCTGAAGGATCCGCCACTCGCCTTTACGCTTTTCGAGGACGTCCTCGTAATGGCCGGGCAACCCGACGATCGTCGTCTTCGTCTTCAGATCGGGATAGACGCTTACGAAATAGCCATATTGCGTCGCGCGCGTCGGGCTCTGGAACTCGAAGTGATGGCTCAGCGACAGATGCCAGGGCGGGTTACCATTGCCGATCGCGTTGGGCAGCGGCCCTCCACCCGGCGGCGCCGGCGGTGGCATGGCTGCAGCGCGATACGGCATCGTGAAGCTCTTGCCCGGCTCGGGCTGCGCGATGATCGTCGCCTCGGGCCAGAACGCGCGATCGAACTGTGCCATGTCGTGGCGCTCGAGACCGAGCGTATAATTGTCCACGGCAGCGTTCACGCCCACCCAGTCGTCGACCGTCGGCTTGAAACCGCTCGCATTGGCGCCTGCCGCCGCTGGCCCCGGCCCTTGGGCCTGCACCGCGCCGGACGCGAGCAACAGGCACGCCCCGACCATCCCCGTCAAATGTCGCATGATATCGTTCTTCCCCCTAAACCGGTCGTGACGTCACTTCGCGTCTTTCGCCTGGAGCTTCTTGAGCACATCGGCGGGATCCTGCATGATCGATTCGTTGCTCACCGGATCGAATTCGAGCGGATCCGCGCCCGAGCCACAAACCCATTCGGCGGGTATGCCCGCATCGCCGCGGTTGCGCTTAAAGATCTGCGTGTTGGCGACATAGGGCTTGGTCCAGACCGTGTCGTCGTAGATCGTCAGCGTGATCTCCATCGTGTCGGGATCGAGCAGCTTCATCCGCTCGACCATCCGCAGATTGGGTCCGTGCGGTCCAAACACGGACTCGATCGGCAGGACGAAGCGGCTCGTGCCCTTTCCCGGGAAATTGGTGTACTGGAACAGGATGTCGTCGGCGAAGGCGATGCTTTCGACGACGAACTCATTGCCCTCGAAATGGCCGATCGAGTCGCCCAGATAGCTCGGGTTCGGGCGCGCGGCATGCTTGCCGTTGACCTTGATGAACCGGGTCATGCTGCTGTTTTCGATATAGATCGCGATCATGCCGGGCTCGAAGAAGAACTTGAGCGGCGAACCGAGGCGCTGGATCGTCGGCATGCCCGGCGTCTTGCAGCCGGCGCCTGCAAACGGAATGTCCGTAATCGGCTTGAACGCATCGGCATAGGCCTTCGCCTTCGGCGTCAGCGGAGTCTTCGGCTCACGATCGAGGAATGAGGTGACGCTCTGCCAGTTTCCGGCAAAGAAATCGGGCAGCTTGGTGACGTCGGACCATTTGGATCCGAGCGCCGTCGACGCGGGCTGCATCGTGTTCGGCGAAGGGGCCTGCATCGGGATCGCGGTCGGACGCTCCAGTGCGCCCTGGGCCGATGAACCTGGGGCCGGTGAGCCCGCGGGCCCCGGCGGCGGAACGGCCTGCGCGATGCCGGCCGAGGGCAGCGCCATCATGGCCGAGCCCATGATCGCCGCCAGCAATGTCTTGCGATTTTTCATGACCATCCCCCCGATCAATTACCAGGTGCGACGCCAGGAGGCGGCGCACCGAACCCTGCGCCCAGCACCTTGCCGCTGGCCAGCTTGACCTCGCTGATCAGGCCGACCGTCCGGCCGTTGCGGCTCGGGCTGGCGGTGACGGTCACCTTGTCGCCGGTCTTCATGTCACCCGAATTCCAGCCGCTGCGCGCGAGCATGCCGGCGCTGCCGGCCTCGAACCCCCAGATTTCCTGCGCGCCGCCGGGCTTGGTGGTGCGGATGTAGAGCCAGGAATGCGGGTTCGACCACACCCATTTCTCGACGGTGCCGCTGATGCTGATCTTCCTGGTCATGTCGAACGGTGCCGCGGAATGATGCGCGGCCACTGGAATTGCTACGGCGACCAGCAACGAAGCCGCCACTGCTGCCGAAATACGGGTTGAACTCAGCACTTTCACCGCAGTCACCTTTCGAAGTTCCCAATAGCCGAGGCTACAGCATAGTCTCGCCGGCACAACAGAGCCAAAGCGTTGCCTCGGTTTAGACCGCCGGACTCCCGCGAGTTAGGTGCTAGAATTGGCCACGCACGCACCGCCGGAGGACCGATCGAAGCGTCGGGAATCTTTGCACCTAACTCGTCGTGCCGACGCACGCGACAGCGCACGACCATGAAGCTGGCAACACTCAAGGATGGGTCGCCCGACGGCAGGCTGCACGTCGTATCGCGCGACCTGACGCACACCGTCGCAGCAACCGCGATCACCCCCACGATGCAGACCGCGATCGAGCAGTGGGATCTGGTCGCGGGTGCGCTGGAGGACCTGTACGACGCGCTCAACGCCGGCAACGCGCGCGATGCGGCGGCGCTCGACACGTGCCGGCTCGCCGCGCCGCTGCCGCGCGCCTGGCAGTGGCTCGACGCGTCCGCCTTCCACTCGCATGGCGACCTGCTCGAAAAGGTGTTCGGGCTCGATCCGCCGCCCGAGAAGCGCACCGTGCCCCTGATGTACCAGGGTGCGGGCGACGATCTGCTCGGCGCGTGCGACGACGTTCCCCTGCCATCGGAAGAGGATGGGATGGATTTCGAGGCCGAGTTGGTTGCGATCCTCGACCGGGTGCCGATGGGCACGACGGTCGCGCAGGCCGACCGCCATATCCGCCTGCTGACGATGGCGAACGACACGAGCCTGCGCGCGCTCGCGGCGAAGGATCTGAGGACCGGCTTCGGCTTTCTGCAATCGAAGGGCGCGACGACGTTCGGACCGGTGGCGGTGACGCCCGACGAACTGGGGGACGCGTGGCGCGACGGCCGGGTCCACTTGCCGCTCCACATACACTGGAACGACGCGGCGTTCGGCCACCCGGACTGCGGCGCCATGGGCTTCTCGTTCGGCGAGTTGATCAGCCACGCCGCGCGGACGCGCAATCTCACGGCGGGCACGCTGATCGGCACGGGCACGATTTCGAATGCGAATTTCCGCGAGGTGGGATCGGCTTGCATTGCCGAGCGTCGCGCGATCGAACTCGTCGACGAAGGCGCGCCGAGGACGCCCTATCTGAAATTCGGCGACCGCGTGCGCATCGAGATGGTCGACACCGCCGGGCGATCGATCTTCGGCGCGATCGATCAGACCTATGTCCGTGCCGACATTCGTTAGCCGGAGCCTGATCGGGCCGGCATGCGTCGGCAGATTTCACATAGCATCAAGGAGGTTCGCATGGCGATCTATCTGAAGCGCGGCGCGACCGCGGCGGCGAAGGCCGAGACCCATCGCCAGGTTCGCGACACCGTCGAGGCGATCCTCGCGGATATCGAGACGCGCGGCGATGCGGCGGTCCGCGAACTGTCGATCAAGTTCGATGGCTGGGATCGCGACAGCTATCTGCTGACCCCGCGCGAGATCCAGGACTGCCTCGACCAGCTCTCCGGGCAGGACCTGAAGGACATCGCGTTCGCGCAGACGCAGGTCCGCAATTTCGCGCAGATCCAGCGCGCCAGCATGACCGACGTCGAGGTCGAGACGCTGCCGGGCGTCGTGCTGGGCCACAAGACGCTGCCGCTCAACGCCGCGGGTTGCTACGTGCCGGGCGGCAAATATCCCCTGCTCGCCTCCGCGCACATGTCGGTCATCACCGCCAAGGTCGCCGGCGTTCCCCGCGTCGTGACCTGCGCGCCCCCGTTCAACGGCAAGCCGGCGCCGGCGATCGTCGCGGCGCAGGCGATGGCGGGCGCGGACGAGATCTATTGCCTTGGCGGGATCCAGGCGGTCGCGGCGATGGGGCTCGGGACGCAGTCGATCGCGCCGGTCGACATCCTTGTCGGCCCCGGCAACGCGTTCGTCGCCGAAGCCAAGCGTCAGCTGTTCGGTCGCGTGGGCATCGATCTGTTCGCGGGGCCCACCGAGACATTGGTCATCGCGGACGAGATCGGCTGCGACGGCGAACTCGCCGCGACCGACCTGCTTGGGCAGGCCGAGCACGGCCCCGACAGTCCAGCGATCCTGCTCACCACCAGCCGCGCGCTCGCCGAGGAGACGATGCGGGAGATCGAGCGGCTCCTGCTGATCCTGCCGACCGCCGAATACGCACGCCGCGCTTGGGACAGCTTCGGCGAGGTCATTATCGCCGAAGACGATGCCGAGATGGTCCGCATTGCCGACGAGATCGCGTCCGAGCACGTTCAGGTCATGACGCGCGATCCCGACTATTTCCTGCACCACATGACCAACTATGGCGCGCTGTTCCTCGGTGCGCGGACCAACGTCGCCTATGGCGACAAGGTGATCGGCACGAACCATACGCTGCCGACCAAGAAGGCCGCGCGGTATACCGGCGGGCTGTGGGTCGGGAAGTTCCTCAAGACCTGCACGTATCAGCGCGTGCTGACCGACGAGGCATCGGCGATGATCGGCGAATATTGCAGCCGGCTCTGTGCGCTCGAGGGCTTTGCCGGGCATGGCGAACAGGCCAACATCCGCGTACGTCGCTATGGCGGCCGCAACGTGCCGTACGCCGGAAAGGTTGAACCCCGTTGACCCTCCCCGTCACGCCCAGTTTCCGGCTCGATGGCCGCCGCGCCGTGGTGACGGGCGCAGGCCGTGGCATCGGGCTCGCCAGCGCGGCCGCCTTGGCCGAGGCGGGGGCGGACGTGACGCTGGTCGCGCGCAGCCTCGACGAGATCCAGGCCGCCGCCGCCGAGATTGTCGCCGCGGGGGGGCGTGCGGTTGCGGCACGGCTCGACGTCACCGATCTCAGCGCGGTCGCGTGGTTCTTTGCCGAGCGCCCCGCGTTCGACATCCTTGTCAACAATGCCGGGACCAACCGGCCGATGTCGATGATCGACGTCGCCGAGGCCGACTTCGACGCAGTCCTCGACCTGAACCTGAAGAGCAGCTTCTTCGTCGCGCAGGCCGTCGTCCGGCGGATGATCGAGGATGGCGTGCCCGGTTCGCTGATCCACATGGGATCGCAGATGGGGCATGTCGGCGGGATCAACCGATCGCTGTACTGCGCCTCCAAATGGGGGCTGGAGGGCATGAACAAGGCGTTCGCGCTGGATCTCGCGCAGCACCGGATCCGCTCGAACACGATCGCGCCGACCTTCATCGAGACACCGCTGACCAGGCCGTATTTCGAAGACGGGGCGTTCAGGTCCGGCGTGCTCGAAAAGATCAAGCTCGGCCGCCTCGGACAGGTGACCGACCTGATGGGCGCAGTCCTGTTCCTGGCATCGGATGCCTCCGCGATGATGACCGGCACCAGCCTGATCGTCGACGGCGGCTGGACCGCGGACTGACGTCCGCCGCCCTCGCGCCGAGTATTTACACCTAACTCGGGCGCCTCCCCCAACCTACGCCGACCCGATGCATCCGGCAGGACTCCGCCTGATCGCGCCCCACGGCTTGCGATCACGCGCGACGTCCGGCCTCGTCGAGGAAAGGCACGCCTATGATCACCGCTGAACGCCAGGCCGGCACCTTACAGGGCATCTTGCTGCTCCTGCCAATTACGATGGCGGTCATGGGCCTTATCGTGCTGGTGCCGATTCTGCCTGCGATGATGGCGCATTACCGTGACGTCCCCGGCTTCGACTATCTGATCCCGCTGATGCTGACCCTGCCGGCGTTGTGCGTGGCGGTGCTCTCGCCCGTCGCCGGCGTCGTCGTCGACTTTTTCGGGCGGCGCAAGACTTGCATCGGCGCGCTGGTGATCTACTCGATCGTCGGCATCCTGCCGATCTTCCTCGAAAGCCTGAGCGCGATCATCATCAGCCGCGTGGTGCTCGGCGCGATGGAGGCGCTCGTCGTGATCTCCAGCACGACGCTGATCGGCGACTATTTCCACGGTCGGGACCGTGAGAAATGGCTCGCCAACCAGACCGCGGTCGCCTCGCTATCGTCGATCTTCCTTGCGCTGCTGGGCGGCGCCCTCGGCAGCTTTGGCTGGCGCGGTGCCTTCGCCGCCTACGGCGTCAGCATCGTCTTCGCGATCGCCCTCCTCCTCTGGACCTGGGAACCGCGCAAGAGCGACGAGCCGCTCGAGGAGTTCGCCGCACCCGGCGCCCGCTTCCCCTGGAGCACCATCCTGCCGATCTCGCTGCTCGCGATCTTCGGCGGCACGATGTTCTTCACGATGCAGATCCAGGTCAGCAGCATGCTGAGCGAATATTATGGGATCAGCTCAACGAGCGCGCTCGGCCTCTACAGCGGGCTGGCCGGCCTGTCGGTCGCGGCCGGAACATTGCTCTACCGGCGTTTTACCGCGCGTTTCATCACGCCGACCCAGCTGCTGATCGCGTTCGGGCTGCTCGGCGTGTCGTACGTGCTGATGAACTATTCGCCGACGCCGCAGCTGTTCACGACATGGCTGGTCGTGAACCAGATTGGCTCGGGCATGCTGCTGCCCGCGCTGGTCGTCTCGGCGATGGGCCGACTGCCGTTCGAGGTTCGCGGTCGCGGCACGGGGATGTTCATGAGCGGATGGTGGCTCGGCCAGCCGCTGAGCAGCCAGGCGGTCGCGTTCATGCGTGGCCACAATGGTGGCGACCTGCCGGCGACGTT
The DNA here is from genome assembly GCF_003050705.1 of Sphingomonas aurantiaca. Taxonomy (GTDB): domain Bacteria; phylum Pseudomonadota; class Alphaproteobacteria; order Sphingomonadales; family Sphingomonadaceae; genus Sphingomonas; species Sphingomonas aurantiaca. Next base: position 92,836 of record NZ_QAOG01000008.1, read on the forward strand.
GCAGATCCTTGGCATCCTGTGCCTCGTCGCGGCCGCGATCGCGCTCGCCAGCCGCTTCCGCGGATCGTCGCGTACGGAGGCGTCGGCGGTAGGCTGACGAAACGCTCGCTTCAGCTCAGCGTGCTGCGGTCCAGGGCTGCAGGATTTCGGGTGGGGGCCCTTTGATCTCGGCGACCAGCCCGCTCGCGTCGAGCACGTAGAGCAGGCAGCCGCGGATCGTCTGGACCTCGCCGGCCTTGAGCGGGCGCCCGAAGATCGTCGTGTCGGCGCAATCCCGAATGCAGCGGACCTCGCTGCGCACTTCGGCCGCGGCGCCGGTGCGGTCGGAACAGAAGAACGTCACGGCGAGCCGCTCCTTCACGAAAGGACGCTGACGCGCATAGAAATCAAGCACGCCGGCGCGGCCGCGGATGTTCATCACGAACCGGATATCGTCCGCATAATAGTCGACGAACCGCAGATCGCCGGCGTTCATCAGACCGATATAGCGATCATACGCGGTCCGATCGAACCGCGCGGCCGACGATTCCGCCACCGCGGCCAACGGCACCAATGCCGCCGCGCCGAGCAGCAACGCGCGGCGATCGGGGCCTGCGTTCACGATCGCCGTTTTACCCCTGCCCCGTCAGATGCAGCCCGATCTTCTCCATCGGCGCGAGCGCCTGGAGGATCGGCGGCAGGATCGGCACGACCTCGGCACCCGCGGTATAGCGCAGCATCGGCTCGGCATCGGTCGCTGCGGCCAGTAGCGCGGTCACGACCGGCGTGATGTCTTCGGGCGCCTTGGCCTCCAGCCCATCGAAGTTGCGGTTGAAGTTCGCTGCCGCTGCCGCGTACGGCGCGCTTGCCGCGCGATCGAGCGACTTTTGCGGCAGCGCCGTCTTGAACGGCCCGGGCATGACGCTGACCACCTGGACACCAAAGCCGCGCGTCTCGATGTTGAGTGCGGCAGTCGCCGTGTCCAGAGCATGCTTGCTGGCGCAATATGCCCCCATGAACGGCGTCTTCATGAGCGCCGCGACGGACGTCACGTTGATGACCCGTCCCGCACCCTGCGCGCGCATGATCGGCAGCACCCGCCGGATCAGGTCGAGCGGACCGAACAGGTTCGTCTCGAACATCGTGCGCCATTGGCTGTCGGGGGTATCCTCGACCGAGCCGCGCGCGCCGACGCCGGCATTGTTGACCAGAATGTCGATGCGGCCGAACTGCTCGACCACGAAATCGACGATCCCCTGGCGCATCGTGGCATCGGTCACGTCGAGCGGCGCGATTACGAAATCGGTTGGCTTCGCGTGCGCGATTGCCTTGAGCCGCGCCGATGCCGCCTCGGGCCTGCGCATCGTCGCGACGACCTGATAGCCGCGCTCGGCAAACGCCAGCGCACTGGCCTCGCCAAAGCCCGAGCTGCAACCGGTAATCAGTACGACCGGCATAGCGGCATTCCCTTTGTGAACAGCAGAGGTTGCTGGTGCAGCGCGTTACTTGCCGAGTTTTTCGAGCACCGGGTTGGGCGGTCCCCATTGGCCGCCAAGAAGCTGATCGAGACCCGCGATGCCGCCGCCATCGGCGGTGCGCAGTTGATCGCCATCGGTCCAATGCTCGATCTCGTGACCCCAAGGATCATTCCAATAGTCGAAGATCTGGCTTCCCAGAATGTGCCGGCCGACACCCCAATGCTGATGCCACCCCGCCTGGATCAGGAAATCATGCCCCGCCATCAGGTCGTCGACGTCCGCCACCTCGAACGCCGAGTGCATGAACTCGGGCGGCCCCTTGGGCGGCTCGAACAGGAAGATGGTGTGGTGATCGCACGGTTCATCGCCCCGATCGGCGCGCATGAAGGCACCGATCGCGACGCCCGGCTCGGGCTGGATCTCGTCCGACGTGACGAATCCGAACCGCTCCTTGTACCACTGCTCGGACCGCCGAAAATTGGATACGCCGAACACGCAGTGACCAAGCCGCTGGACGTGCGACGCCCCCTGCCGAACCCGGCGGAAGCTCCCGATGCGAGGATGTTCGCCGCCGTGATTCCACGGCATCGGATAGGACAGCGTCCGTTCGACCTGCGGCAGCGTCGCCTGCTCGGCGACCGCCTCGATCAGGAATCCGTCCGGGTCGGTGAGCCGCACCACGAGCCCACCGCCGGGAGCATCGAGCGGCTCGACCGAGGCGCCGTCATGTGCCGCCAGCGCTTCGAGATCGGCGCGGTCGCGAACCCAGATCCCCAGCGCCTTGAAACCTGGTTCACCGAGCTCGGTCGCATGGACGAACGGCGCGCGGCCGGTGCCGCGCATGAACAAGCGATTGGACGCCTGATCGGACACCGAGTCGACCATACCGAAGTCCAGCAGGAAATTCTGCATCTTGGCGAGGTCGGGCGCGCTGAAGCGCACATACGCCACATCCACTGCTTTCGCGATGCTCATTGGTGATCCACTCCGCGTTGTTGCCGCACCTTTTCGCGCGCGCAGGCTTCGGGGGCGGGGCAATCGCGGCGGCCCGAAACCGGCCGCCATTCGCCCTGCTGATTATGGGCTATATAGTCATTATTAGACTATATGGTCAATTTAAACCTGCCGATTTATCAGTCTTCCATGGCGTTCGCGTAGCATGGCGATCGGTCAGGCGAGCGGGTAGGAATAGCCGATCCAGCGACCGAGGAAGACGATCACCAGCCAGAGCGTGAGCGAGCTGAACCCGGCGATTTTGGCGGCGCGCGGCGTCGGCAGCCGGTCGTCCCAGTCGCCGATCTTCCGGTACGCGGTCATGTGGAAGATCGCCATGTTGATCCCCGCGATCAGGATCGTCAGCAGTTTGAAGCGGAACGGCATGCTCTGGTAATAGCCGGTCGCGTTGGACAGGAAGAGCAACGTCCCCGAGATCAGCGCCAGCACGAAGGCGACCCAGGTGAAGGGCAGCATGTCGACGATCAGTTGACGCGCACCGCGGCGGTGCGAGGCCACGCCGATCAGCCGCAGGTCGACGATCGCGATCGTGCCGACGACCGCCGTGATCATCAGGACGTGGACGCTCTCGATCCACGGAAATAGCGTCGCGCTCTCGCGAATGGTGGTCCCGATCGTGGAATCGTACAGCGTCTGCATGAGCGCGTTGGGCGGCACGGTGTCCGGCATCATGGCATGGTCTCCGGAAAAATAGGGGGTGTCACTGGTAGTAGGCGATCCAGCGACCGCAGAAGACGACCGCCACCCAGATCGCGAGCGAGGCCCAGGCCAGCGGCTTCACCAATGCGGCGGCGCGTGTGTGCTCGATGCGGTAATCGGGGTGCAGGATCGGGTAGCGGAACAGCAGGGTCAGCACGAAGCCGGTGAGCACCAGCGCCATCTTCGCCCAGAACACCGGGTTCATCAGCACGCGATAGGGCTCGCCGAGACCGAGGACGAACCCGCTCGCCAGCAGCAGCGCGAGCGACGACCACATCCACGGCAGATGCCGCTTCGCCACCGCGCGCGGCGCCTCGTCGGTCGCCAGCACGCCCGCCAGCCGCAGGTCCATCACGATCGCCGCGCCGACGACGCCTGCGATCGCGATGATGTGGATGCTCTGCACCCCGGGGATGATCCAGCTGGTCTCGCGGATCGCCGTGCTGAGCGGGGTGCCGTAAAGGTGGTTGGCGAACTTTGCGACTGACATGGTCTGCTATCCTAAGATGTGCGCGTATCCCGAGAGCCCCGAGCCTCGCATGATGGAGGCTCGTGTCGACGACGCTCCTGTCGGAGATGCTGCTGACGGCGCGGCGCTTTACGGGCTGGGTGGCGCGCCCGCCCCCGGCGTCGGCATGGTCGGCGTACCGACATCCCAATGCTCGACCAGCTTGGCATTCTTCACCCGGAACATGTTGAAGATATACGCTTGTTTCATCCGCCCCGTCGCGGGATCGGGAAGCTCGCGCGCGGTCAGCATCATGACCCGGTCGCCCTCTGCCATCACCGCGATCGTCCGCGGCGCTGGCATCGCCTTCATCGCCGGCATGGCCTGGAACATCCGGACCAGCTTGTCGCGCGCGGTGCCCGGTCCCGGCAGATCGACCAACGGTTCGGCATGCTGGACATAGTCGGGGCTGAGGTATTTCTCGGCGATCGCCTGGATCTGTGTCTTGGTGGTACCTGCCGCGTCGGCTGCGTTCAGGGCCTGGTAGAAATCGAGCACGACCTGCTTGTTCGCCGCCTCAGCCGGTGCGTCGTGCGCCAAGGCTGGCGATGCGGAAGCCAGCAACACGGCACATACAATTCCGACCGGCTTCAACGCTGCTGTGAACTTCGGCATGATGTCTCCTGGGGTGCGCATCACGATCAGTCTCGCGGTTCGGGAACGAGACCGGCATCGGCGCTGACGCTCGGATCGCCGACCTGTTCTTCGCAATTATACTCGGCGAACACCGCCTGATGCGGCGCCCAGCCGAAGGTCCGCACGATCGTCCACGGCGCGGTGTAATAGGTCGGGTCGATGATCGTCGTGACGACTTCGAGGAATGGGACGCGCCCGACGTCGCTCACCTTGCGCATCCGCTGGATCAGCTTGCCGTTCGCGGACAGCGGCGTCCCGTCGACGTCGAGCCAGATCGCCTGCCTGAAGTCGGTCGTCTCGACGACGAGCGTGCCGCCGTCCCAATGCCCGATCGAGCGCCCCATATATTGCTTCTGCGTCGGCAGCGGAACGCCCTGCGGATCGAGCGAGATATACCAGCGGCCGTGATATTCCTCGAACAGGACCTCGACATGATCCTTGTCCTGGATGATCGAGAACGGGAAATTCAGGTCGCGCTGCCATTGCGGCCCCGGCGGCCTGCAGATCGCCGACGCGTTGATGAACGGCTTGCCCGCCTTCAGCGACATCACGCGGCGCGACAGCACCTTGGCGCCGGCCATCGTGTAGGGCGCGAGCGCACCGTACATGTCGCGTTGCGACCGAAACTGGAGCGGCTGATTGTTGACCCACGTCCCTTGCAGATCGCGCGGATCCGCCGTGGGCATGACCGCATCGGCGGGCAATGGCGGCCGCGGCGGTATCAGGCCGGGCCCCGGGGGCGGCAGATCCGCGACGATCTTCTGCGCATCCGTCAGCACCGGTCCGGTCGGCGCCCCCGGCGGCGGACCGCCCGAGGCGCCCGGCGGCAGCTGCATCTGGCCACCAGGCGGCCCCTGCTGCGCCTGAACGAGCGCGGGCGTCACCGCCAGCATCAGCGCGGTCGCCGCAGCGATCGGCCTGCGCATCGTAGTGGAGAACGGGAAGCGGGTCGTCATGCGGAGAGGCTCCAGATCAGGGTGCGGCCGCGTCATTTGGAAAACGCAGGCTGCTTCGCGGCGATCCGATCGAGGCACACGTCCTCGGCGAAGATCGCGTCGGGTTGCCGTTTATAGGTCACGACCGACGTCCAGGGCTGCGTGAAGAACGCCGGATCCTCGACCGTGATGCGGTCCTCGAGCGTGTTGGCATCGACCAAGCGATAGCGTTCGGTGACCTTGAGGTCATAGCCGTGCGGCACCAAGTCATCGATCAGCGTGCGGTCCGATCCGCCCTGCATGACCGAGACCAAAGTATCGCCTTCCCAATGCCCCTTCGACTTGCCGGTCATCGTCGGCACGAGCCCCTGCCCCATCAGGTCCGGCTGCGGCGGAACCCCGACATTGATCTGGCGAAGCGCGCGGTTCCATTCGTAATCGAAGGTCACGACACCCTGCCGGTTCCAGATCTTGAACCGCATCGGCGTCAGCGCGAGCCGCGGCACGCCCGGGTTCGAGCAGCGCGAGAGCGTGATGTCGTAATCGTCGAACTTGCGCTGCACCCTGAGCGTCTTGTTCGCCTCATAGGCCTTGCGCCCCTCCGCGGTGAACGGCACCGCGCCGGCGATCGGCTTGAGCACCGTGGTCGGCGCCGCGATCTTCCACACGCCCTCCAGGTTCGCGCCCATCGGCGGTGCCGACTGGCCGCAGGCCATGCTAGCTAGACCCAGCATCGTGCCCACCAGCGAAGCGCGCGCGATCCGTCGGGTCATTCTGTGATCAATCGCCATGTCGCACCCTTTAATTCCCGCCAGCACGCGCGGCTTCGGTGTCCGAAAAGCTCTTGCCGCTCGACAGCTTCACGCTCGCCATCGCACCGCCAGGCTGGCCGCTGATATTGGGGTGGAAGGTTACCTTCACCTTGTCGCCGCGCTTGAAATCGCGCGGCGTCAGCCCCTGCTTGGAAAACATCAGCGGGCTGCCGCTGACGATCGACATCTGCTTTTCCTTGCCCTTGTCGAGATAGACCAGGACCATCGACGAGTGCGGCGCACCCCAGCGAAATTCCTTGAGTGTCCCTTCCGCCGACACGGTCTGGTTCATGTCGTAGGCAGCGAAGGAATGATGGGCGATCGCGGGGCCTGCCACGACGCCGACGCTCGCAACCAAAACAGGCCATAAATACCGGGATGCCTTCAACGCATTCATGATGATACTCCAGACGTGCAGGGTCGGCGCCGGGGCGTTGGCACGAGCCGCGCAGGCCGGACCCGCACCCGGTGCAGGATCGCGGCATCACGGCCTACATCGACACGGATCAGCGCATTCACGGTCGGTCGCCCCTCTCCAGTCCCCGCCAGTTATCGTACGGGTTCGGATCACAACGCTATGGGACCGCGCCTTAGCAAGTTAGCTGCATCATCTCCGTCGCAACGGCTAGGCGACCTTTCGATAGCTGTCGGCGGGGTGCTGCATGACCTCCATCTTGAGACGAGCAAGCGCAGCGACTGCGCCGACGTCGCCGAGCTCGATCGCCTGGAGGATGCGACGGTTGATCGCCGTGACGTCGCGTACATCCATCGGCGGCAACGGATCTGCCGACGCGAAGATGCTCGCGACACCAAGCGACCGGACCACGATCGCAAGCAGCGGATTGCCGCTCAGCTCGAGCAGGTGGTTTTCCAGCGCCAGTGCCTCGAACGGATCGGGCATCGGCGGGGAGGGAAAACAGGTGATCGGGACCGCGCTGCCAGCCTGGACGCGGCGTGCGGCCAGGACGGACGCCTCGCCGACCAGGAACGCGATCGCCTCCTTTTCGTCGGACGCCGACATCGCGCTCGCCATAAGGAATGGCGCCAGCAGGCGGATGACGCCGGTGGGGGCCGCGGGCGGTGCCAGTTCGGCCCCCTTGCGGCCTTGGCGGCAGCGGACGATCCCGAAATCCTGCAGGATACGCCTGGCCTGGCGCACGACGGCATCGGTGTAGCCCAGACGCTCGGCCGTCTCCCACTCGGCTTCTTGTGCGCCCGCGCGGGCGGTCAGTTCGCGGGTCATCCGCGCGGCCAGCGCCATCGCCGACTTGCGCCCGGACAGCGAGAAAGCGCGCTCTGCGACCTCGAGCGTGACGACGGGCGCATCGCGGGGCACCGGGCCGGCCAGTGCGTCGAGCCGCTCGAAGGCCTTGGTCAGATCGCCTTGCCGGATCATGGCGTCGAGCGCGTCATCGCGCGCGGGGGCGGCGTCTCGTTGCGACGTCCGCACGAGCATCTCGGCCAATTTCGCCAGCAGCGCCATGGTCGTATTGCCAGTCTGTTCGGCGAGGTCGGCGGCGAAGCCCCAGCTTCCGAGCGTCGTGACGGGTTGCGGCAATGTCGGGTGCCGCTGAATCGCGGCGTCAACGATCATCCGCCAGACGAGCAGCCGAAATTCCTCGATCAGCGCGAACGTCTCGCCGGTGAGCGCAAGGTACATCAGCACCGCACCGACGACGTCCTCAAGCGCGGGGGCCGCGACGAACAGGCCGCCGCCAGGCCCGCGGCGAACGTCGAGCAACCCGCGCGCTTCGAGGATCGTGATCGCCTCGCGAAACGCCGGCCGTCCCAACCCGAGACGCGTGCGGACGTCGGGCAACGCGCCGAGCGAGCGGCCGACCGGCCAGCCCTGCCCCAACAGGCACATCTCCATACCATGGACGGCTTCATGCGCGAGGCTCGCGGGCATCTGCGCGCCCAGCATGCAGGCGCTGATCCGCTGCAATTCATCCGTGCCCGCGCCGAAGACGCGTTCGGCATTCATCGCCGCCACATGCGGACCGCGATCGGGGCGATATTGTGCGATGTTGGTCATTGCTTCAGGAATTCCGCATCGAGGACGACCGTAACCGTGCCGACCATTCGCGCCATCGGCTGCTGCGTGAACTGGCTCGTGTCGACGAGCATGGTGCCGGTGAAGCCGATGGTGGAGGCGCCCTCCATCGACCGCCCGACGCCGACGAGTTCGGCGTTGATCACCACGGGCCTGGTCACGCCCATCAGCGTCAATCGGCCGTCGATGGTGGCGCGGTTGCCAGCCTTTACGCGCACAGCGGTGGAGACGAACTTGGCGTCTGGATATTTCGCGACGTCGAGCGACTGGGGTCCCTCGGGAAGAATCTTGTAGACGATCGGCGCGTAGAATGGCTTGGCATCGACGGTCACCGCCAGCGTGATCGCCGATGGCCTTGCGGGATTCCAGACCAGCGTGCCATCGCGCACGCCGAACCGCAGCACGCTGTACGAGATACCGCGATGAAGCACCCGCGCGACCGCCGACGCATGTTCAAGGTCGACGTGATACGTTCCCGCGGGCGCGGCCGACGGGTCCTTGCTGGCGGGCGCCATGGGGCCGGGCTGCGGCCGACCGGCGGGTGGCCGGTCCTGCGCATGGGCGAACCCGGCAAGGCACAGCGGCACCGCAGCGACGCCGATCCACGATCTCATAGCTCTTCGCATCATCACTCTCCATCATCCGTCCACGCGCGAGTCCGGTCTAACGCTGGCCCTGCGTTCGCCAGGGTGGCAAACAAGGGCGGTGGCAGCTAGCCGGACCTATCCGTTTGGACGGGACCTTCGGACGAGGCCCAGGGTATGGGACTCATTCCTCTTGTGTGAACCATTCAGTCACATTTGAACACTTCGGTCAAGTGTCGAGAAATGCGTATCGGCCTTTCCGGCGCCATAACTGCACGCGGCGCGCGCGGACGCAATCCCGCGATCGAACGGTCCGATTTTGGCACAGCGATCGGCCGCGATATGGCCGTGCACGAGTCGCCGATAGAACCCGGCGGCCGGATCCCCGGACGGTCTGGACGACCCCAATGAAACGGCCGCCGACAATGCGCCGACGGCCGTTGTTTCGATTATTAAGTTGTCGCCGCCTGCGACGCACGTTCGCGTCGCCGGTTCGTCAGGCCGGTTCGATCGCCCGATGGCTGTTCATCGCGACGCCGACACCCGGCCCCGTGAAGTGCACCATCTCGGCATCGGTATATTCGAGGATATCTAGGTCAGCGATGCCGTTGACGATGTGGAACGACAGCGGCAGCTGCTCGAACGTCGCGCGGTGCCAGGCGAGCGAGCCCTTGCCCGTCCAGCGGCGGAACGCGAACTCGTCGAAGTTGATGTTGGCGACCGCGCCGCCACTGCCCGCCAGCGCCGCCGAGGTCGTGACATACGCGACGTCCGCGCCCTCACGCCCGCCGGGGCTCGTGCGCGGCATGTACTTGTAATACATCTGCGCACCGCCATTCGAACCGGGCAGCTGCTTCGTCGGATTCTGCTCCTCGACGAGATCGGTCAGCGCGATGTCGAAGAATGTATGATCGTACCAGCCGGCGTCGCAGGTCGCGCGACCCGCGGATTCATCGAAGGCGATCTCGCTGAAATTGGCGAACATCTTGGGGAAGCCTAGCTCCTCGCGCCCGGTCATGATCGCGTCCGGCTGGCCCTCCCAGATGATCGGGCAGAGCGCGCCATCGAGCCGCTCGGTCTTGCCCTGATAGGTGACCGGGAAATCGATCGACAGGATGCCGTAGCCGCGTCCCGCCAGCCAATAGAGATTCTTGAACCACGCGCAGCTCACCGAGACGATCGGATCGCCGCGCAGGCTGAATCCGGCCGGGAGCAGCTTCTCGAGCTTGGCCGGATCGGTCCGGTAGCCGATCTTCATCCAGTGCGCCGTCATGTCACCCGCCTCCTCGGCGGTCCACATCCGCCCTTCGGCATGTTGCCGGGGGCCTGGGGCCGGGCCGAACATGATCGGCATGCGGTAGCGGGAGGCGGCATTGGGAATGAATGTCATTGGACAGGTTCCATTGCGGTTGAAGGGGCGGAAGGTGAATGTGGAGAGGCGCGGCGCTCAGGGGGCGCTCAGGCGGCGATCTTGCGGTGCGCCAGCTCGGTCCAGGCGCCGAGCAGTGCCGCGGTCTCGCCGGTACCGAAGACGTGACGGTCGGGTCGGATCAGCACCGCATCCGCGCCCGCCTTTGTCAGCCAGACGTCGATCGGTTCGGCAAATTTGCGAAGTTCCGGCGAATCCAGGCTGAACGTGCGCACGCTTGTGCCGGCCGGATCGATGGCCGACCGCGCGATCAGCACCGCGTCGAGACCGAAGAGCGAGTCGAGCCGCTCGCCGTCCTCGCTCACCGGTTGCGGGAACAGCGCGCCGGCACAGGCGGTATCGGTCAGATGCCCGCCCGTCAGATCGGGATACAGGACCGACACGTCCTGCGCGCCGGACGATTTCCGCGCGAGCATGTCGCGGTTGCGCTCCGCGGCGGCCGTCTCGTCGAGCAGGCAAACGATCTGGCCCATCGCGATCGCCGTGCCGATGATCGCGCGGACGTGGGGCTCGCGTTCCTGCTGATAGCTGTCGAGCACGGCGTCCTCCGCGTCGCCGCGGACGATGGCCGCGATCTTCCAGGCGAGATTGGCGGAGTCGCGGATCCCCGAGCACATGCCCTGGCCGGCAAAGGGCGGCATCTGGTGCGCGGCATCGCCGGCGAGCAAGACCCGCCCGTCGCGCCACCGCTTGGCGACCAGCGCGTGAAACCGATAGACGGCCTTGCGCTCGATCTCGATGCGATCGGCGCAATTCCATGGCGCCAGCAGTTCGCGGATGCGCGCCTCGTCAAGCATGTCCTCCGCGGTTTCGCCGGGCTTGATCATGAACTCCCAGCGGAAGCGCTTGCCGCTCATCGCCATGTGCGTCACCGGACGCTTTGGATCGCAGATCTGCTGGCAGACGATCGGCAGGTCGCCCGGTTCGTCGATGATCGTGTCGAGCACCAGCCACGGCTCGTCGAAATTGTAATCGTCGAGCGTGATGCCGAGCGCCTCGCGTACCGGGCTCCACGATCCGTCACAGCCGACGAGGTAGCGCGCACGGATCTCGCGCGAAATCCCGTTGTCGGTGACGCCGACGGTCACGCCGTCCGGGTCCTGCACCAGCCGCTCGAACGCGACGCCGGTCTGAACGCGGACGCCAAGCTCGTACAGCCGGTTGCGTAGCACCTCTTCGACCGCCGGCTGGTGAAGCGCATAGGTTTCGGCCCAGCCGAACGGCCCGACCTTGGCGTTTTCGAAGTCGAGCAAGACCTGCCCGCACGCCGTATGGAATTGATACCGCTCGGGCGCACGGCACAGCGGGGCGATCCGTTCGGCGACCCCGATCATCTGGAATATGCGCATGATCTCGTGATCGAACACCGCCGCGCGGGGGAGCGGGAATGGAGTCGGCGAGCGTTCGACGACGATCACCGACACACCCTGGCTCTGCGCGAGCGCCGCGAGGACGGCGCCGACCGGGCCCAGGCCGACGACGAGAAGATCACAGTCAAAATCACTGGTCATGACGATCGACGTTCCCCTGACATGGGCGGCGCGGGGACCTCCGCTGCCGCCGGCACGTCCGGGAGGCACATGATCGCTACCGGTCGGCGGCGCCCGACTGACGGGCGCCACGAACCTGGCACAGCTCTCAGAATCCCTCTCCGGACTTTGTTGAACCATACAGTCATATTTGAACGATATGGTCAACTGGAAACGTGCGGTTCGGGACGCGGGCCGCGGCTACTCCAGCGTGGTGCGCGCGGCGGCCTTGGTCGCGGCCGCGGCGCTCTCGCTGTCGACGCCGAGCGCCTTGAGCACGCCGCCCATCAGCGGGATGATCCGCGCGATCAGGCGCTTGACCGATTTCTGGCGGTCGATCGAATCCTGCAACATCACGAGCATCGCCCCGACCATCAGCAGCGTCGCGGAATCGGCCGGTATGCCCTTGAAGTGGCCCGACTCCAGCCCCTCGCTGATGATCTCGCGCGCCTTCACGTTGAGCGGCGCATTATTCTCGAGCAACGCCGTCGACAGCTTGAGCAGCGCCGCCACGCTTTCGGGATGATCGATCGCGAACCGCAGGATGACGAACGCGCCGCGCGCGAGCCGCTCGGGCGGCGGGGTCTGGTCGTCGACCGACGTGTCGAGCAATTCGGCGACATGGCCGCGGACCATCTTGAACAGTTCGTCGGCCAACGCCTCCTTGCTGTCGAAATGATTGTACAGGCTGCCCTTGGCGACCTCCGCCTCCTTGGCGATGTCGTCGATGCTGACGCTGTCGATCGACCGAGCCGCGAACAGACGCTGCGCCGCCTCGAGCAGCGCGACGCGGGTGCGGTTGACCCGGCGCCCCGCGGTTTCGCCCGGTTTGCGCGCGGTGTCGAGCTGGCCCAACAACGATGGCGCCTGCTTCGTACCGTCCGTGAGTCGAGGGCGAGCGGCCATGGCGAGTTCCTATCGATACGGTACAGCACGGTCGCGCCGGTACGGTTGCAAATACGCGGTCAGAATTGACCAAGGCGTCCAATTACAGACCTTGTCCGGACTCGTCAAAATGTGACGCGCACGCCACCGCGCAGCGTCCGCGGTTCGACCACGCGACTGAGCCGCCCCTCGACCGGTGCGGCATCGAAGCTCGGGATATAGGATTGGTACAGATAGGCGATATCCTTGTCGTGGCTGTCTAGGATGTTCAGGACTTCGGCATAGACCTGGAACGCGCCGAACGTGCGCGCGGCGCGGACGTTGACGACGTTGCTGCCTTTGTCGCGCTGAGAATTGTCTTCGACCAGCGGATAGCGGAACAGCAAGGTCAGCACGAAGCCGGTGAGCACCAGCGCCATCTTCGCCCAGAACACCGGGTTCATCAGCACGCGGTAGGGCTCGCCAAGCCCGAGGACGAACCCACTCGTCAGTAGCAGCGCGAGCGACGACCACATCCAGGGCAGATGCCGCTTCACCACCGCGCGCGGCGCCTCGTCGGTCGCCAGCACGCCCGCCAGCCGCAGGTCCATCACGATCGCCGCACCGACGACGCCTGCGATCGCGATGATGTGGATGCTCTGGACCCCGGGGATGATCCAGCTGGTCTCGCGGATCGCCGTGCTGAGCGGGGTGCCGTAGAGGTGGTTGGCGAACTTCGCGACTGACATGATCTGGTGTCCTAAGTCTGGCCGGCCTGAGTCTGGCAGGCCCGAGTCTGGCAAGGTGGTCCGCTCGGGTGTCTGTGAATGTGGCAGGACGAGCCCTGCCCCTTGGCCAATGACCCGCGTTTGTGCGCAGCGCGCGTAGAGAACCGTTCCTCTACGATCGCGCTACCGTTACACGGGCCGTTGCAGGTGGTCAGATCGGGTAATGGCCCGGCTGCGTCTCGATCGTGATCCAGCGCAGTTCGGTGAACGAGTCGATCCCGGCCTTGCCACCGAACCGGCCATAGCCCGAGGCCTTGGTGCCGCCGAACGGCATCTGCGCCTCGTCGTGCACGGTCGGGCCATTGATGTGGCAGATGCCCGACTGGATCTGCCTGGCGACGCGCAGACCGCGCGCGGTGTCGCGCGTGAACACCGCGGACGAGAGGCCGTACGCCGTATCGTTGGCCAGTTCGATCGCATGCGCCTCGTCACGCGCGCGGATGATCCCGACGACGGGGCCGAAGCTCTCGTCCCTGAACAGCTTCATGTCGGGCGTCACCTTGTCGATCACGTGCGCGGGCATCAGGACGCCGGTCGCATCGCCGCCGACCAGCGTTTCGGCGCCCTGGGCCAGCGCATCGTCGATCAACGCCGTCACCGTATCGACGGTCTTCTGGTCAACGACCGCGCCGAGCGGAGTCTTGCCGTCGCGCGGATCGCCGCAGGGCATCGCGGCGACCTTGTCGCGGAACTTGGCGGCAAACGCGTCCGCCACCGCCTCGACGACGATGATCCGCTCGGTCGACATGCAGATCTGGCCCGAATTCATGAACGCGCCGAACGCCGCCGCCTTCACCGCCTCGTCGAGATCGGCGTCGTCGAGCACGATCAGCGGCGCCTTGCCGCCCAGTTCGAGCAGCACCGGCTTCAGTTGCTCCGCCGCGCGCTTCGCGATGATCTTGCCGACATGGGTCGAGCCGGTGAAGTTGATCCGCCGCACCGCGGGATGATCGACCAGCGCCCCTACGATCTCGGCGGCATCCTCGGGGGCGTTGGTGACGATCTGGACCGCGCCGTCGGGGAGGCCCGCCGCCTGGAACGCCTCGACGATCAGCGCGTGCGTGCGCGGGCATTGCTCGCTCGCTTTCAGTACCGCGGTATTGCCGCACGCGAGCGGCATCGCGATCGCGCGGACGCCGAGGATGATCGGCGCGTTCCATGGCGCGATGCCGAGCATCACCCCGACCGGTTCGCGCATCGCCATCGCGATGCAGCCGGGCTTGTCCGACGGGATGACCTCGCCGGTGATCTGCGTCGTCATCGCGGCGGCTTCGCGCACGATCCCGGCGGCCAGCGCGAGGTTGAACCCGGCCCAGCCCTGCGTCGCGCCGATCTCGCCCATCATCGCCGCGACGAACTGCGGCGCGCGCGCCTCCAGCTCGGCCGCTGCTTTCATGAGCACCGCGCGGCGCGCGTTCGGGCCCAGCCCCGACCAGACCGGAAACGCCGCCTGCGCCGCATCGCAGGCCGCATTGGCGTCGGCGACGGTCGCTGCGTGGACCGTCGTCGCGACCTCGCCCGTGACCGGATTGCGCCGCTCGAAGGTTCGCGTACGCTGCTGCTCGGTGCTCAAACCCGACATCTCGCTCTCCAGACATTAATATCGTTATTACGGGCCAGCGCGCGCCGCCGATGTTCCGGCTGGCGCGCACCCTATCTCAGCGTTCGTTGACGAACCGGTTCTCGATCGCGCCAAGCCCGTCGACGGAAACGCGCACGACGTCGCCATCCTTCATGAAGCGGTTGCCCGCAATGCCGACGCCCGCCGGCGTACCGGTCGCGATCAGGTCGCCGGGCTCCAGCGTCATCACCTCGCTGAGATACGCGATCTGGTCATAGATGTCGTAGATCATCTCGCTGGTCGACGCATGCTGGCGTTGCTCGCCATTGAGTTCGAGCACGATCGTCAGCGCGTGCGGATCGGCGATCTCGTCGTCGGTGGTGATCCACGGGCCGATCGGGCCGTGCGTGTCGAACGACTTGCCGAGCGTGAACGTCGGCGAGCGAAACTGCCAGTCGCGCGCGGTCACGTCGTTGCACACGACATAGCCCGCGATCATCGACCGCGCCTCCTCGCGCGATACATGGCGGCAGCGCTTGCCGATGACGACGCCCATTTCGGCCTCGTAATCGACCATGTCGGGGCCCGCCTTCGGCACGTCAACGTCCGAGAACGGGCCGTTAATGCACGTCACCTGCTTGTTGAACCAGATCTGCGTCTTGGGCGCGGTCTTGCCCGCGGCCTCCGCCTCGTCGACGTGCGACTGGTAGTTCATGCCGATCGCGAGATATTTGCGCGGATCGGCGATCGGCGCTTCGAGCACGACATCGGCCAGCGCGAAGGACGGTGCATCGAGCGCCTCGATCGCCGGGCGCAGCGATTCGAGCTGTTCGAGCAGCAGACGCATCGAGTGACCGGCCTCGGGCGCCGCATTGCTGATGTCGATGATCCGGTCATCGACCACCTTGCCCAGACGGGTGCGGCCTTCAACGGTAAACCTGGTAAGCTTCATCGGATCGATCCTCTCAGACTAATGTCGCGGCAGAGCGCGCAGCGGGTGTCGGCGACCGTTCGAGCGCCTCCCAAGACGACCTCGACCCGACCACCCCACCTTGCTTTTTTCTTGACTAAGTCGTCCAACGATGACTGTCTAGTTCAAATAAAGCATTGCTGTCGCCCGCCAGGTCCTACGCCCGAGTAGCAGTCGGATTGGCCCGGCGCAGCGATGCCGAACCATCAGGATGGAGGAGAGCGTATGGCAACCAGATCGGTCGAGGCGGGGTGGCTGCCGGGCAGGCCCAGTACCGAAAGCGTGCGCTACACGCGCGTGGCGATGTGGCTGCACTGGGCGATCGCGATCCTGATTATCTGGAACCTAGTCAGCGGTTTGCTGGTCTGGGATCTCGCCGCCGGTTTCTTCAAGGCGCACAAGGCCTTTTACGGCTTCGGCATCACCTCGCATCTGTCGTCGGGGCTGACCGTGCTCGCGCTGACGATCGTGCGGATCGGCTGGCGGCTGCTCCACGAGCCCCCGCCCTACCCCGACACCATGAAGCCGTGGGAGCGGCACGCCGCGCATGTCGCGCATTTCCTGCTCTACACGGGCATGATGCTGATGCCGCTGACCGGCTGGGCGATCCTGTCGGCGCATCCCCCCGCCGGGTCTGCCGGCGCGAAGGTCGCCCGCTCGCCAATGGGTGCGTCGCCGATGGCGGCACCCGCCAATGGCGCGCCGGGTGCGCCTCCTGCCGGTGCGTCCAAGGGTCCACCCCCTCCCCCGGGCATCTGGTGGGTGATCCCGCTGCCGGCGATCACGCCGATCGCGAACATCGGCCTCGAGCCCGGCGGCGTGGAGCCTCAGCACGTGCTGCACGAGGAGTTTGCCGAGTGGCACAAGATCGGGGGCTATCTGATGATCCTGCTGCTGATCCTCCACATCGGCGGCGCGCTGAAGCACCAGTTCCTCGACAAGGAGCCCGAATTGCAGCGCATGGGCTTCCGCGCTCGCAGGCGTAATCAGGAATAGTCCGCTTCACCCGATGCGTACGAAAAAAAGGGGGCTGCCGGATCATTCCGGCAGCCCCCTTTTTCTCGTTTGGACATCGGCCCGACGCGTCACTCGACGCCGGGTGCATAGCGTGCGTGACAGGCGTTGCAGGCGTCGTTCAGGTGAAGCCCCGCCTCCATATATGCGTCCTTGTCCTGCTTGCGGGTCAGCGCCGCAAGCGTCAGCGCGGATTTTCGCACGCCCGCGACGCTGTCGATCCAGGCCTGCTCGTCGACCCGGCGCCCGGGCAGCAGCAGGATATTGGTCATTTCCGCCAGGCTGAGCGCATCGTTCTCGGCCAGCGTCCATTCCTCGGCATCCTTCGGGAACAGCGAGTGGACACCCGTCGCGTCGGACACATAGCCCTGCCGCTTCCAGATCTCCTGCGCGGCATGGCCGAACACCGCGCGCATCACGGTCTTGAGCGGTAGATCGGTGGCATAGCGCGTGGTCTCGACCGACCCCGCTGCGCCAGCGACCGAGTCCGTCGCAGGCGCGGCCACGGCAGCGCCCTTGGCATAGATCGGCGCGAACGACTCCACCGCGCCCTTGACGATCGCGGTGACGACGACCGGAGTCGCGGTCGGGTTCTTCCAATACCAGCCATGATGCCCCGCGAAGCCCGCCTTGAAGCGGCCTTGCGCGCTGGCCTTCATGCCCTTTGCATAGCTCGAATAGTCGCCGGGGGTCCTGGGCACGTCGGGCTCGCCGTGGAACTCGAACTCCACCGGCGCGCCGTCGGTCGACCATCGATAGGTGAGTTCGGCACCCGCCTTCATCGCCGCCTTCACCTCGCGGCCGGCATAGGGACCGAGCACGATCCGGACTCGCCGGCCACCGTCGGGCGTCGTCGCGATCGCGTCGCCCGCGACCGGCCCGGCCGGCGCCTTGCCGCCATTCGCCTGCGCGACCCGCCTTTCCCCCATCGGCGTGAGGCCGAGGACGCGGCCGATCCCGGTCGGATCCACGCCATATTCGGCCGGCAGCACCGCCGCGATGCTGATCGCCGCGGCCGCGCCGGCGGCGATTAGCACAGCGGTGTTCAGTTGTCGCAGCGTGGGGGGCGCGGTTTCGATCTGCGGTCCGGTCGCGGTCATGGCGATACTCCGATGAGGTAGCCGGCGATCTGCTGGCCGAACAGGACACATCCTGCGGTCATCAGCACGGCGTTGGCGGCGAAGGCGTGGCGCGCGAACCCGGCGGTCCGCCGCCAATAGCCCATCGCAATCAGGATCACGGCCAGCGCCAGCAGCTGACCGGTCTCGACACCCAGGTTGAACGCGACGACGTTGGCGAGCAGTCCGTCCGCCGACAGCCCGAGATCCTGCAGCTTCGTCGCAAGCCCGAGGCCGTGAAAGAACCCGAAGATCAGCACTGCGGCGCGCGGGTCGGGCCGGCGGCCGAACCAGCGCTCGAACGCGCCGAGATTGTCCAACGCCTTGTAGACCACCGACAGCGCGATGACCGCGTCGATCAGATACGCGTTCACGCTCGTCCCGAACAAGACGCCGAGGATCAGGGTAGTGCTGTGCCCGATTGCGAACAGTGTGACGTAGGTCGCGACCTGGCGCAGCCGGTAGAGAAAGAAGACGACCCCCATCAGGAACAGCAGATGGTCGTACCCGGTCACCATGTGCTTGGCGCCCAGATAGAAGAACGCGCCGATCCGCACGCCCGTCGTCGTCGCGATATAGCCGCGGTCGCCTTCGGCCACGTCGTGCGCGAACGCCGTGCCCGCGCAGCACAGCGCGATCGCCGCCGCGGCGAGCGCGACCGGGCGGATCCGGATGGTCGTCATGTCCTCTCCATGATGACGGGCGCGCAATTGAGACGCCTGGACCGCACGGGTTTGGGGCGACGCAGCCGCCGCTAGCCCAGCCAGATCCCGCTTACCGACGTCACGAGCCCCAGGATCGACAGCGCCCACAGCGCGATGTCCCAGACCGGGCGATGCAGCGTCAATATCGTCAGATCCCATTTGTGCAGCAAGTCGAACAGCCAGCGATAGGCGCGTCCGCGCGCGTCGATCGTGCCGAGCACGCGGCCGCTCGCCGGATCGAGATGCACCCAGGTCCGCGCCGCATCGTCGAACCGGATGCGCATTACGGGCAGTTGGGGCAGACCGTCGAGCGCATACCAATAGGCATCGGGCGCGGTCAGCTTTTCGGCGGCGACGATCCGCGCGCCCGGCACCAAGGCCGCCGGCGCGATGACCGGCGCGAACGGGGCGAGGGTCCGTGCGTCGACGATCCGCGTCCCGGCTGCCCAGCGGATCTCGAGCATCGGGCGACCGCGCACCCAGGCGAGCTCGACCTGTTTCGCGCCGCGGGCGATCCGCGCGAGGCGCGCCATGTCCGGCGTCCTTGCCCAGCGCGCGTTCTCATACCGCGCCTCGGCCTGCACCGAGACGCCACCGCCGCCGAACAACCGGAACGGATCGACCGACAACCAGCCGCTGAAGATCCAGGTGAGCAGGAACAGGCCACCGATCAGCCCGGCCCAGTGATGCCACAGCATCCACCCGCGATAGGGCGTCATCCGCCCGTCGCGGTAGCGTCTGCGGCCGAAGCGCGTGCGCAGGATGCCGATCCAGAACCCGGTCAGCCCGGCGACGATGCACGGCCCCGACACCCACATCACCACCTGCCGCCAGACCGCATTGTCCTGCCGCACGACCGTGAAATACAGCCAGTGCGGCACCGATCCGAGCCAGTTCCAGAAGCGTTCGGTACGGACGGTATCGAGGACCACCGCGCCGGTGCTGCCGGAGAGATACAGGACGCGCGCGTCGGGGCCCGCCAGCGTCGCCTTCCATAGCGGGCGGTGGCGGTCGAACGCGCCCGATACGGTCCACTGGTCGCGCACGATCCGCTGCATCCCGATCACCGCATCGCGGCCGAACCGCCCGGCGATCGCGCGCGCCTGACCCTCGGTCGGTGGCGTCTGCACCGTCCCGTCGAGCGCCGAGATGCTGCGATCCCGACCATCGTCGCCGGTCACCCGCCAGACGGGAAGCGCACCGCGCATCTCGATCAGCATCACCCGCGGCGGCGCATCGCCCCCTGCCGTGCGCGACGACTCTCCGGGGACCGTGCGAACCAGCGCCCAGTCGATCGTCGGCAGGCCCGCGAGCCGCTCGCGCGCGGTGAGCGCCGGAAACGGGACATAGATCATCACCAGCCCCGACAGAAACCACATCGCGAACAGGATGCAGCTGCCGATGCCGAGCCAGCGATGGCCGATATACAGCCAGCGCTTCAGCCAATGGCCGATCGCCGGGCGCCGGGCGCTAAAAGCGGGCGCGGAGCGAGACATCGATCGAGCGCGGCCGGCCAAGGATCCATTGCTGGTCGTTATAGGTCGTCAGCGCGTAATCCTTGTCGAAGAGGTTGTAGATATGGAGATCGAGCGCGAGTTCGGGCCTGAGCGCATAGCTGAGGCTGCCGTCGACGACAGCATAGGCGGGCACGCGGAACAGGTTGGCATCGTCCGAATAGCGCGCGCCGACATAGCGCAGCCCCGCGCGCGCGCCGATCTTCTGGCCGGTCCAATTCAGCCAGAGGTTCGCCGCCGTCTGCGGTACGTCGGTGGGCACGTTGCCGGTGTACGTTTTCGCACCACTGACGAAATCGTCATAGCGCGCCTTGAGCACGGTGCCGTTGGCATCGATCAGGAACCCGGCCGGCAGCGCGACGCGGACGGTCGCCTCGATGCCCTTGGACGAGCGTTGGCCGATCTGCTCGACCGGGCTGGTCGGCGTGCGCTGCGCGACCAGATTATGCTTCACGATCCGGTAGGCGGACAATGTCGCGGACACGCGGCCCTCCAGAAAGCTGCCCTTGATACCGCCCTCGATCTGCTCGCCGGTCGCGTTGGTGAAGTAATATTGGCTGGCCGCGGTCGAATAGGTGGTGAGCGTCCCCAGCGGATCGACGCCCGTCACATATTGCGCATAGAGCGAGGTGTTGGGGGTCGGCTGATACACCGTGCCGACGCGCCAGG
The DNA here is from genome assembly GCF_003050705.1 of Sphingomonas aurantiaca. Lineage (GTDB taxonomy): Bacteria > Pseudomonadota > Alphaproteobacteria > Sphingomonadales > Sphingomonadaceae > Sphingomonas > Sphingomonas aurantiaca. The sequence continues at coordinate 113,694 of NZ_QAOG01000008.1, forward strand.
TGGTGTTGTCGAGTTTGCGCGACGCGTTCGCCCCGCCGTTGAGCGCCGGGACCTCGCCGGTGATCGCGTCGCCGGTATACACGAAGGTGTAGCGCGATACCGTGTCGCTCTCCGCGCGGACGCCGCCGACGATCGACAGCTTTTCGCCGATCTTCAGCCGGTCCTCGGCAAACAGGCTCCACTCGACCGTCCGCGTGCGATAGCGCGGCGCGATGCCCTGCGTATCGTAAAAGCGGCCGGGGTCGAACCGGTAGGGATCGACGAAGTCCTCCTGCAGGCCCGAGCCGAAATCATGCGAATAGGTCAGCTTGACGAGGTTCACGTCGAACCCGACGACGAGATCGTTCGCCACCCCGCCACCGAACGGTGTGGCGAGCTTGATGGTCCCCTGATCGCCCCACTGCCTCTGGTCGTGGACGATGCCCGTATTGTCGGTGCGATAGATCGTGCCTGGCGTGCCCGACGTGCTGTTATACCCGCTGGGGCAATTGCCGCTCGCATCGATCCAGCAATAGTTTTCGAGGTTCCGCCAGCGCCGCTTGCTGGTCAGGTAATAGCCGACGTTGCTGACCGTGATCGTGTCGCTCGGCGACCAGTCGAGCGTGAGCGACAGGCGATTGTCCTTCGACCACATTTCCGCGTCGGCCACGTTGTAGTTGCGCGCGCGGATCGCCGTATCGAGCTTGCCGTCGATCAGCGGGGTGCCGAAATATTTCGACGGGTGCACGTCGCCATAATCGTCGCGCAGCGTCAGCGAGAAAGCGTCGCTCGGCGCGAACCGCAGCGCGCCCGACAGCGCGAGGCTGCGCGATCCGCCGCGATCGACATAGCCGTCCGACCGTCGATAGCTCGCATCCACCCGGTAGGACAGGACCCGATCGATCGGTCCGCCAATCCCCGCCGCGACGTGCGCGCTGTTCTGCGAGCCATAGCCGAGCTCGGCGTCGATCCGCGTCCGATCCCCGCTCGGCCGCTTCGAGATCATGTTGACCGCGCCGCCGAGCGAACCCTGCCCGTACAGCACCGAAGCGGGGCCGTTGAGCACTTCGATCCGGTCGATCGTCCACGGATCGGTCGGGAAGGTGATCGTGCCGGCGGCCGGAAACAGGCGGATCCCGTCGACGAGCTGGAGCACCGAGCCCTGGCCGGAGAAGCCACGCGCGGCGAGCGCGGTGCCGCCATTGCCGGGGCTGGCGACGCTGGTGATCCCGGGCGCGCGGGTGACCGCGTCGACGACGGTCATGTCGCCGCGTGCGCGAATATCGTCGCCGTCGAGCACCGCGATACTCGCGGGCGTCTCCAACAGGCTCAGGCCGAGCCGGCTGCCGGTCGCCGTCTTGGTCTCCAGCGACACGCTCCGCCCGACCACGAGAATGTCCTCGCGGTTGGTATCGGCCGGAGCGTCGCCCCCTTGGTCCGGGGCGGACGAAGCCGGCGCGATCGCAACCTGCTGCTGCGCCGTATCGGCCTGGGCGTGCGCCGCGCTCGCCAGTCCCGCAACGATCGAGAGGCTCGAGCCGGCATATCGCAAGATACGTATCGATCGCGTCAAATCGATCCCCCTTCATGGTCTGTGGCGGGGGTCCTGAGACGAAATCGATCGACCGCGCCAGTTCCGTACGGTCACCGCGCCGGATCGAACGTGCGGTCGGATAGCGTTACGCGTTTGAATACAGCGACATGGCTAGTTGGCCGGATGCGACGAATTGCCGGCGCCGGACGGGCGTTCGGGTTGCCAGATGCTCTCGGCGCGGATCGGCCGCGCCAGAACGAGCGAACTGCCGAGGTTAAGATTGCCCAGCGTCCGCACCTCGAACAGCGCCTCGAACGCGCCGCCACCGCTTTTCGCATCGATCGCCTTGAGCTGCTCCTGATCGGCGGCAATCTCGGCCATCTGCGCCACGGCGGGATCGCGCGTTCCGGCGATGATCAGGATGCGGTTGCCGGTTGGCCCCAGCATGCTCGCAATATAGCCATAGTCGCGCTGCGGCACCTTGCCGTCTGCCACCACGCCCCAGTCCGACTTGAACCGCCGGCCGGTCGCCTTGTCGATGAGCTCGTCGAAATTGTCGCCGACCTTGAACCCCGATGCGCGGAACAGCGGGTCCTGCAACGCGCCGAGCCCGCTCAGGAAACCGAGATAGACGACGTTGGCCGCCTTGAAGATCTCGGGCTTCATGTCGGACATCGTCTCGACGCCAGGGCGCTCGCCGCTGGCGTTCGTCGCGGCGTTGACGATCGGCAGCAGGCTGCGCAAGCCTCGCCCGACGCTGACCGGCAGATAATGCAGGTTCACGTCGACATAGCTGCCGACCTTGTCGGGGTTGAGCATAAGATAGCGGTCGAGTTCCTCGCGCGAATTGATCGCGAAGTCGCGCATTAGCCGTGACACGACGATCCCGTCGGCCGCATCGCCAAAGATGTAATAGTCGCCCAGTACGACCAGCGTCGGCCGCTTGTTGTCGGCGATCGGCCGCCACAAATTGCTCCGCACCGCAGCGTCGTCGCCCGACGACCGATCGACATAGACGATCCAGGCGAGTGCGTTGACCAGCGCGAGCGCTAGAAGAGCAAGCCAGACCCGGTTGATCGATCGTTTGGGCGGCGCGACGGGGGGCTCGGGTTGCTCCGCGGCCTCGTCGGCCGCGGGCGGCGATGCGAGAACGACCCGGTATTCGCCGAGCGGGATCGAGATCCAGTCGGGATCGCCGGGGGCTCGCGCGTAATGCTCGGCAAGCTTGCGACGAAGGCGGTGGATGTAGACGCGCACCGAGGCGTCTAGCATCCCGTCGAAATCATGCGTCTTGTCGAAGACGTCCTGAGCGATCTCGATCTCGCGCGGAATGCGACCGTCGAGCGAGCGTTCGACGAGGAAATCGAAGAGCCGGATCAGCGGTTCGGACCGACCGAGATCGCCGCTATCGCGAACGCGCTTGGCTTCTGCGGCCAAGCGCTCCCGATAGTCTGTATCCGTCCCCGTCATTCCGCGTGGCTATCAGTCTTTGTCGGCCGGGCAAGCGCAAACATTCCCAATGCGGCGCGCCCGACTGTTTCGTAACCTGTACGTTACCGTTCGGTGCTGGACGCAGGGGGCGCGCTGGATAGACGACCGGCGCCATGACGCCCCCCCCGACCTTCGCCCGCGCCGCAACACGGCGACGGCTGTTGTGGATCATACCGCTGTTCTTGCTGATCGCCGCCGTGGTCACGCACGGCGTGCGCTATCGGGCGATCGCGGCGCAGGTGCTGCGGGCGGATCCCGAGGCGATCCTCGGCGACCCGACGCTGCGCGATGCCGCGATCGCCGCGGGACATCCGGTCTACGCACAGCATTGCGCATCGTGCCACGGCGCGGCCGGCAAGGGCGACAGGACGCTGGGCGTTCCCGACCTGACCGATAGCGAACATCTGTACCGCGAAGGTACCGTCGCGCAGATCGAGGATATCGCGCGCTACGGCATCCGTGCGGGCAACAAGCATGGCTGGAACCTTGCGGTGATGCCCGCTTATGCCAGCAAGAACCCCGACGCCGCCGAGCCGCTTCCGCCGCAGACTCCGGCGCAGATCGAGACGCTGGCGCGGTTCATCCATGCGTTCACCGCCGGCGTCACCGATCCCGCCGCGCAGCAACGCGGGCGCGATGCCTATAACAAGGCCGGCTGCTGGGATTGCCACGGTCGCGATCTGGGCGGCGACGGCGCGATCGGCGCGCCCGCGCTCACCGACGACATCTGGCTCTATGGCGGCTCGATCGCTGACATCCGCCGGTCGATCAGTCGCGGCCGTGCCGGCATGAGCCCGGCCTTCGCCCGCAAGCTGACCCCCGCCGAATTGCGCAACGTAGCGGTCTACGTCGCCTCGCTGGCGCCAATCCAATCGGACAGGAAATGACCCAGGATACCGCTTCCCCGACCCCGACCCCGCCCCCGACCCTGGCGCCCGCGGGCGCGCTGTGGGACGTCCATCAACCCGTGGGGCGCCGCTCTCTGCTGCTCGCCGCGATCGGTGCGCTGCTCGGGCTCGGGATCGCCGGCTACGGTCTGTTCACCGCGCAGGGCACGCGGACGGCTTCGATCCCCGCGGAGGACGCCGCGCTGGTCAACGCCATCCCCGTGTTGCGCGCCGACCTGATCGCGCAGGTCACCGCGTTGTACAGCGTCCCCTATGCGCAGACGACGCGGTCGCAGCGACAGAAGGTCCTCGACGATATGGTCCGCGAGGAGCTCTATGTGCAGCGCGGCGTCGAGATGGGGCTTTCGAACGACGACATCGACGTCCGCCAGGCACTCGTCCAGGCGACCGAAGGCCAGATCGCGCAGGACGCCGCAACCGCGAAGCCGGCCGAGGACGAACTGCGCGGCTGGTACACCGCACACCGGGCAAAATACGCGAGCGAAGGCCTGATGACGCTGCACGAATGGCGGGTGCCGGCGGGTGCCGATCCGCAACGCGCGGTGGCGGCGCTGCGGAGCGGCACCGCGCCCGACGCGCTGGGGTTGAAGACCACCGGCCGGGTCGACGACGGCGAGGAATTCTACTTCGCGGCGCACGAGCATCTCGGCACGCGCGTCTTCGCGGTCGCGCGCGGTCTGGCCGACGGCGCGATCTCGAATCCGATCCCAAGCCCCGATGGGGTTCATATCGTCCAGATGATCCGCAACACGCGGCCGGTCGCGACGCCTTATCCCGAAGCGCGCGATCAGGTGCTGCGTGATTTTCTCGCGGACAAGATCGCGCGGCTTCAGGAGGGCAACAAACGCTTCCTGAAGAAGCGCGCCGACATCAAGATCGCCGCGGACCTGCAATGACAATGCGCATCATCGTCCGGTGGCTGCTCGCGTTGTGCGCGACGTTTATCTGGCAGCTCGCGCCGGCCAGCGCACACACGCGGTCCGAATCGCATTCGACCTGGCTGGTCGACGGCAGTTCGGTCCATCTGACCTTCTCGGTGTCAGATCTCGAAGCGCGCCGGCTCACGCCCGATGGTCGTCCCCCCAACACGCCGCAGCTGATCGCGTATCTGAAGCCCAAACTCGGCGCCTCCGCGCAAGGCAAGGCCTGCGCACTGACCGGCAAGCCGCGCCCGGTCGCCGCCGTCACTGGCTATCGCCGCGTCGAGTTCTTCTACGATTGCCCATCCGCCGAGGGCGTGATGCTCCACGACGGCGCCTTCTTCGAACTGGTGCCGACGCATGTGAACCTGGCGCAGATCCAGACCGCCAAGGGGGACTTTGTCGAAGACGTGCTGACCGCCGACTCACAGACGATCGACCTGAGCAAGGCGCAGGGCGGCGAGATCGAGGGCGCCGGGTTTCTGACGTTCGTGAAGATGGGGCTGATGCACATCTTCACCGGCGTCGATCATATGAGCTTCCTGCTCGGGCTCGTGCTGATCTCGCGGCGGTTCAAGGATCTGATCTTCGTCATCACCGGCTTTACGCTGGGGCACAGCCTGACGCTGGCGCTTGCCGTCACGGGAATCATCCGCCCGCACGCCGAGTTCATCGACGCGCTGGTGGCGCTGACGATCGCGCTGATCGGGGTGGAAAATCTCGCGGTGCAGATCCAGCGGCCGGGGCTGTTCGCGCTCTGGACGGGCGGTGCGCTGCTCGCGATGGCGGGGCTCAGGCTGCTCGGCATCGGCCTGCTCCCGTTCACGTTGTTACTGGGCGCAGGGCTGTTCGCCGCCAATTACCTGATGGTGGCGGGCCATGTCCGCGATGCCGGTCGGCTGCGGCTCGTCGTCACGCTGATTTTCGGCCTGATCCACGGCTTCGGCTTCGCCGCCGACCTGCTCAACGAGTCGATCCCGCCCGCCAAGCTCGCCGAGCTGCTCGTCGGGTTCAACCTCGGCGTCGAGATCGGCCAGCTCACGGTCGTCACGACGTTGGTGGGGGTCGTGGCGCTGCTCCGGCGGGTCAGGCTGACATTGCCGAGGCCGATCGTGGTCGATGTGTGCGCGTCGTTCCTGGTGCTGGAGGGCGTGTATTGGTTCGTCAGCCGAAGCTTCAGCTTTGCCTGATCCCGCACGTCCATCGTCCGAACGCGGCGCCCGAAAGATGTTGTTAATTCATCCACCTATCTCGGGGCCGGATGGCTGCTAGTTTCGGAAGGTAACGTTTTGTGTCCGGATCATTTTTTCTCGGACGGCATGGCGATCATCTGAATTCGGCGTGAGCCGACCCGGACGGGGTCGGACCTGGGGCATGCAAACATGAGTCGAACACCGCGTCTGTTGCTCGCCACATCGCTCGGCTGCGCCGCCATGGGGCAGCTCGCCTTCGCCGGATCGCCGCGCGCCGCGGCAGCGACCCCGACGGTTGCCTCGGGCCAGCAAACCTATCAGAAATGGTGCAGCGACTGCCATACGCCGCCGACCGGCCCGGGCAGCATTGCCTTGCAGCGGAAGTATAACGGCAATCCGTCCGCGATCCTGTTGCAGCGAACCGATCTGACCGCCGAATATGTAAAGCTAGCTGTCCGCAACGGCGTGTCGTTCATGCCCTCGTTCCGCAAGACCGAAATCACCGATGCCGAGCTGGCGCAGCTGGCGGGTTACCTGACCGCGCCGCATCAGGCCCGCCCCGCGGCCAAGCGGCCGTGACAATCCTCCCCGACACCACCGCCCCACTGATAACCCGACGCGCCGTGATCGGCACAGGCGCGGTCGCCGCGTCGCTTGCCTATGCCGGCAGCTCCGCGGCCTCTGCCCGGGCGGCGGACAACCGAGCCGCGATACGTCCGATCGATGCAATGCTGATCGACGACGGCCTCGACCTGCCCCGGCCGCTGGCCGACTTCGTCACGGCGCGAGCGCGGACGCTGCCGGTCGTCACCATCCGGCTCGACGCCGCCGGGCACAGCGCGCTCAACCGCGTCCTGAACGAGAGTCACGTCATCGTCGGGATCACCGCTGGCGCGACCCTGTTCTGCGTGGAACGGATCGCGTGGGAGCATGGCTATCGCCTGGCCGCGCGGACACAGCGGGGCCACGCCGATTTCAACGCGGAGAATGGTCGCCGGGTCGTCGCCGCCTTCCTGAACGACGCGCATCCGTTCACCGCTTCGCCCGCCCTCCCCGCTGCCGCCTACCGGCCGTCGCTGAACGATGGAATGTTGCACGCCTGGGCGATGCGCAAGGATGCGCGGACGCGGTCCGATCACACGGAATCCCGGACATGAAATTACCGCCAGACGTCACCCAGGCCGATTTCGCGGCCGCGCTCAAGGCGTTCGCCGCGATCGTCGGCAGCGAATGGCTGTTCACCAGCGACGAGGATCTCGAACTCTACCGCGATTCCTATTCGATCCTTTGGGACGAGACCGCCGAGCCGACCGCCTCCGCCGCGGTCGCGCCCGATACGTCGGAACAGGTCGTCGAGCTCGTCAAGATCGCCAACCGCTACAAGACTCCGATCTACCCGATCTCGACCGGCAAGAACCTGGGCTATGGCGGCGCGGCCCCCGCGGTCGCGGGCAGTGTCGTACTCGATCTGAAGCGGATGAACCGGATCGTCGAGATCAACGAGCGCAACGCCTATGTCGTCGTCGAGCCCGGCGTCAGCTATTTTGATCTCTACGCCTACATCCAGGATAAGGGCCTGAAGCTGTGGATCGATTGTCCCAGCCCGGGCTGGGGCAGCCTGATCGGCAATGCGCTCGATGGCGGCGTCGGCGTCACGCTGGCCTCCTACCGCAGCCATTTCGACGCGCAGTGCGGCATTGAGGTCGTGCTGCCCGACGGCCGGATGATGCGTACGGGCATGGGCGCGATGCCCAACGCGAAGACCTGGCAGCAATTCCGCCCCGGGTTCGGCCCGCGCATCGATGGCCTGTTCAAGCAATCGAACTTCGGCGTGGTCACCAAGATGGGTTTCTGGCTGATGTCCGCGCCGGAGAATTTCGCGACCGGCGTCGTCACCGTCCCCAAATTCCACGACCTGATCCCGCTCGTCGACACCATCGGCCGGCTCGAGCAGAGCAAGATTGTCCAGGGCCTCTGGACCCTGTCGAGCCCGACCACCGGCGTTCGCGGCGACGCGGCGCACATCATCGGCGGCGTGCCCCCGCAGGTCGATCCGCGGATCACCGCGGTGATGAACGACCCGGCGGGCGCCGACATGACCAAGCTCGACATCGCGGCACAGGCCGCCGGCGTGCCGTTCTGGGCGTGCGAGTTCAACCTGTACGGGCCGGCCAAGCTGATCGCGGCGCAGTGGGAGTGCATCTGCGACGCGATCCGCACGATCCCCGGCGCGCAGTTCAAGCTGAACGCGATTCGGCCGTTGCCGCTGCCCGCCGCGGAATTGGCGCCGCTGTTCGATACCGGCCCGTTCGGCATCCCGTCGCTGCGCACCTTCAGCATGGGGCCGATGATCTCGTACGAAGGCGAGGACGTCGTCGGCCATGTCTTCTTCTCGCCGGTCATCCCGCGGACGGGCGAAGCCGCGATCGAGGCGATGGACGTGTTCGCCAAGCTCGGACGGAAGTACAAGCTCCCCTCCCCGCCGCTGCAATTTCCCTCGTCGATCTTCGAGCGCGCGTTCCTGTTCGCGATGGGCCTGCCGGTCACGCGGTCGGCCACGGTCAACGCGAAGGTCCGCGACGTCGTCCGCGAACTGATCGCGGTGTCGGCCGAGCATGGCTGGGGCGAATACCGCACCGCACCGGCCTTCTACGACACGGTCATGGAGACCTATTCGTACAATGACCATGCGCTGCGCGACTTTCTCGAGACGCTGAAGGACGCGGTCGATCCCAACGGAATCATGTCCGTCGGCCGCTACGGCATCCGGCCGCGCGCAGCGAGAAAGGCCAAAGCATGACTTCTCCCGCCTTCGTTCCCCCACTTTCGATGACGAGACCATCATGACCGACACACCACGAACCCGCGTGCGAACTTGGGGGCTCGCGATCGTCGCGCTGGCGACGGCCTTTGCCCAGACCGCCGATGCGCATCATTCGTTCGGCAAGTTCGACATGGGCAAGCTGACGACGCTGACGGGCACGGTCCGCGAATTCACCTGGGCCAACCCCCACACCTGGCTGATCGTCATCGTCAAGAAGGCCAATGGCACGACCGAGCAATGGGCGCTGGTCGGATCGAGCCCCAACATGATGAGCCGCTGGGGCTGGAACGCCAGCGACATCAAGGTCGGCGACAAGGTGACGGTCGACGTCCACCCGGGCCGCGACGGCACCGCGATCGGCGCGATGCAGACGGTGTTCACCGCCCGGGGCAAAGTCCTGGGCGACCCGGCCGGCTCGACCGGACAGGCGCTCGCCGGCGGCCCCAGCCAGGTACCGACCAAACCGCAGGGACAACCCTATAAATGACCCATATTCCAGCGTTTCGCATGAAGACTCCGGTGCTCCGTGCGCTGTGCGGCGGGCTGTCCGCGATGGCGGCCCTGACGCTCGCGGTCGATGCCGGCCAGGCCCAGCAGACGACCGAGACGCCGACCGCGCCCAAATCGGCTGCCGAGCAGGCCAAGGCGTGGCAGGACATCGCGAGCCGCCCGGATTTCTGGCAGGGTACATGGCAGTCGATCGCGCCGATCGCGGACAATTTCACGATCCCGCCCGACTATACGCCCTCGGCGCTGGCCTATATCAAGGCGTATAAACCCGCCGAGGACAGCCCGTTCACCAACTGCAAGCCGCTGGGCATGCCGTTCGTGCAGAATATCGGCGGAATGCCGATGAAGTTCTTCCAGTCCCCCGGCATGATCGCGCTCTATATCGAGACGTCGGGGATGACCCGATTCATCCATACCGACGGCCGCAAGCACAGCGAGGAACCCAATCCTGCGTATCTGGGCGAATCGATCGGTCGGTGGGAAGGCGATACGCTGGTCGTCGATACGACCGGTCTCGCGGCGGACACGGTGTTCCAGATGGGCCGGCTGAGCGAAAAACTGCGCCCGCAAGGCGATCACTCGCCGGTGTCGGGCGTGATCTTCGGGCCGCACGGCCCCAATTTGCGGCTAGTCGAACGCATCCGCCTAATCGATTTCAACACGCTCGAAATCCAGACCACGCTGTACGACGATACCGTCTTCAAGAAGCCCTATGCGCTGGAGCCGCGCAAGTTCATCCGCGGGATCGAGCGGCGCAACGAGCCGCAGGAATGGGCCTGCACCGATAACCGCGACTATCTCGATCCGACGACGGGCAAGCTCGAGCTGAACGTCAAGGACAAGGCGCAGAGTCGCTGAGCCACGCAGCGTCGGCGGCCCGGATCGCGGTCCCGACCTGCCCTGTTTCGCCAGAATCGCCCGTGACCTGTGTTGGAGTATGACGATGCGTAGACTTTCCGCGGTGCCGATCCTTGCCCTCGCGACGATCTGTTCGACCGTTGCCGCTCCGGCGGTCGCGAAGGAGGTGGTCGTCCATATGCGCAACCAGGGTGCGGCCGGCGTGATGGTGTTCGAACCCGCCTTCGTGAAGGCGATGCCCGGCGACACGGTCCGCTTCCTGCCGACCGACCCCGGCCACAATGCAGAGACGATCCCGACGATGCTACCGGCCGGCGTCGCCTCGTCGAAGGGAGCGGTCAACACGGAGTTCGTGCTGAAGGTCTCTTCCCCCGGCCTGTACGGCATCAAGTGCCAGCCGCATTACGCGATGGGGATGATCGCGCTGGTCCAGGTCGGTGACGGGCCCTCCCCCAATCTGGCGGCCGCCAAGGCGGCGAAGCTCCCCCCGTTCGCGGCCAAGCGGATGACGCCGTTGCTCGCTCAGGCGAGATAGTGCGTAACGGGGGCGTGCGCGTTGTAGCCGCACGATCAGGGGGAGACGACCTATGGCGACCGTAAAGATCATGGCGATGCTCCGCGCGCGCTCGGGCAGGACCGACGATCTCGCCGCGCTGCTCGACGGCATGCTCGGTCCCAGCCGGGCGGAGCCGGGCAATCTTCGCTATGACCTGTGGCGGGATCGCGACGATCCCGATGTGTTCGCGCTCGACGAGCTGTACGTCGACTTCGACGCCGTGACCGCGCATCGCGCCACGCCGCATTTCCAGCGCTACCTCGCGGCGATCAACGAGCTTGCCGAGCGCAGCGCGGTCGTGCTCGATCCCGTCGCGGTCGCCTGATCCAACCGACAGTGTACCAAACGCGCGCGCCGCGCGACCGTTACAAACGCTTACCTTTGTTTACCCGGCGAGCATGTTTGGCGGAAGGCGTAGGGCCTAGCTCGGGAGGACCATAGAAAGGTCCTCCTCATGATCGCACTCGAACTGGCCGCCGCCCTGCTGGGCATGGCCGCCGCGCCCCAATATATCGAACCCGACCGCTATTCGGCGATCGTCCGCCCCGCCACGCGCGCCAAGACGGACCAGCGCCAGACCCGCAACCGCGCGCCGGTCGCGGGCTGCGGCAAGACCCACAAGGGCTACGATGCCCGCACCGGCACGTATCGCGACGCCCGCGGCAAGCGCCAGCACTGCCCGCGCTGAGCCGGCCGTGACCATGATCCCGTCGACCGCGCGCGTGACCGCGACGCTCCTGCTGACCGTGGCGCTTGCCGGCTGTGGCACGTCCAAGGACGCGATGCCCAAAATGCCACCGTCCGAGGTCGGCGTGGTCACGCTGGCGACGCAGCCGGTCACGACCACGACCGAGCTGACCGGCCGTACGACGGCCACCGTGACATCGGAGGTCCGTCCGCAGGTCGACGGGATCATCAAGGCGCGGTTGTTTACCGAGGGCACGCTGGTCCGGGCTGGCCAGCCCTTGTACCAGATCGACCCCCGCCTGTACCGGGCGACGCGTGACGAGGTCGCCGCGCAGCTGGCGAGCGCGCAGGCGTCCGCCGCCACCGCGCAGGCCAAGGTGAAGCGATATGGTCGGCTGCAGAGCGCCGACGCGGTCGCGCGGCAGGACGTCGACGATGCCGTGGCGACATCGCGTCAGGCCAGCGCCAGCATCGCACAATATCGCGCCACCCTGCGCACCGCGAACGTCAATCTCGGCTTCACGCGAGTCTATGCGCCGATTTCGGGGCGGATCGGCCGATCGACCTACACGCAGGGCGCGCTCGTCACTGCGGCGCAGACCACGGCACTGGCGACGATCTCGCAGCTCGATCCGATCTTCGTCGACATCCAGCAATCGAGCAGCGCGCTGTATGATCTGCGGCAGAGCCTGGCGACCGGCGAAGCGCTGCCGGCCAGCACGACCGTGCGCCTGTCGCTGGAAAATGGTCGCAGCTACCCGCAGACCGGCACGATCCAGTTCGGCGAGGCGGTCGTCGATACCACCACCGGCACCGTGACGCTGCGCGCGCGGTTCGCCAATCCGAAGGGGCTGTTGCTGCCGGGCATGTTCGTGCGCCTGACCGTGCCGCAGACCATGATCCGCAACGCGATCCTCGCGCCGCAGCAAGGCATCACGCGCGATGCCAAGGGCAACGCCACCGCGCTGGTCGTCGGTACCGACAACAAGGTCGCGCTCCGCCAGGTCACGACCGCGCAGGCGGTGGGCGACACATGGATCGTCACCGCCGGACTGAAGGCTGGCGACCGGCTGATCGTCCAGGGCGTCGACAAGGCACAGCCCGGCGCGACCGTAAAGCCGGTTACCGTCAAGCTCGGGACCACCAACTGACATGGGTATCAGCCGCTTCTTCGTAGAACGCCCGATCTTCGCCTGGGTGATCGCGATCGTCATCATGCTCGGCGGGGTCGCGGGCTTGCGCTCGCTGCCGATCGCGCAATATCCCGACGTCGCACCGCCGACGATCTCGATCAGCGCCACCTATCCGGGCGCATCGGCCGAAACGCTCGAGACCAGCGTGACGCAGGTGATCGAGCAGCAACTGACCGGAATCGACGGGCTGCAATATTTCCAGTCCAGTTCGGATTCCTCGGGCTCGGCATCGATCACCGTCACCTTCGTCAAGGGGACCGATGCGGATACCGCGCAGGTCCAGGTGCAGAACAAGGTCCAGCAGGCGGAGGCCCGGCTGCCGAGCGCGGTGACGTCGCAGGGCGTCACCGTGTCAAAGTCGAACAGCGACTTCCTGATGATCGTCGCGCTGTACGACAAGACCGACAAGGCCACCGCCAACGACATCGCCGACTATCTGGTCAGCAATTTCCAGGACGATCTCGCGCGGGTCGACGGCGTCGGGCAGACCCAGGTGTTCGGCGCGCAATATGCGATGCGCGTATGGCTCGATCCCACCAAGCTGGCCGCGGTGCAGCTGATGCCGTCCGACGTGCAGAGCGCGATCCAGGCGCAGAATGTCGACGTCTCGGCCGGACAGGTCGGCGCGTTGCCCGCGGTGAAGGGGCAGATGCTCAACGCGACCGTCCGCGCCAAGTCGCGGCTGACAACCCCGGACCAGTTCCGCGCGATCGTGCTGAAGACCAAGACCGACGGCTCGATCGTCCGCCTCGGCGACGTCGCGCGGGTCGAGCTGGGGCAGGACAGCTATACCTCATCGGCCCAGCTCGACGGCCATCCGGCGTCGGGCATGGCGATCCAGCTGGCGACCGGCGCCGATGCGCTGGAGACCGCGACCGCGGTGAAGGCGCGGATGGCCGAGCTGTCGGCGAACCTGCCCGCCGGCTACGCCATCGCCTACCCGCGCGACACGACCACGTTCGTCAAGCTGTCGGTCGAGGAGGTCGTCGAGACGCTGGTGATCGCGATCATCCTGGTGATCGTCGTGATGTTCGTCTTCCTGCAGAACTGGCGCGCGACGCTGATCCCCGCGATCGCGGTGCCGGTCGTGCTGCTCGGCACGTTCGGCGTGCTCGCGGTGTGCGGCTATTCGATCAACACGCTCACGCTGTTCGCAATGGTCCTCGCGATCGGCCTGCTGGTCGACGACGCGATCGTCGTGGTCGAGAATGTCGAGCGCGTGATGGCCGAGGAAGGGCTGAGCCCGCGCGAGGCGACGATCCGGTCGATGAGCGAGATCGGCTCGGCGCTGGTCGGCATCGCGCTCGTCCTGTCGGCGGTGTTTTTGCCGATGGCGTTCTTCGGCGGATCGACGGGGGTCATCTACCGCCAGTTCTCGGTCACGATCGTGTCGGCGATGCTGTTGTCGGTGCTGGTCGCGCTCGTCCTCAGCCCGGCACTGACCGCGACGTTGCTTAAGCCGACGCATGGCGACCCGCTCGAGCGGAAGGGCGTGTTCGGTCGGTTCAACCGGTGGTTCGATCGCTCGACGCACCGCTATGTCGGCGCGACGCGCGCGGTGATCGGCCGGCGCGGCCTGCACGTGGCGGTGGTCGGTGTCATCACGATCGTGCTCGCAGTGCTGTTCCTGCGGCTGCCGACCAGCTTCCTGCCGACCGAGGACCAGGGCCAGGTCATGGTCATGTACACCCTGCCCGCCGGCGCCACCAACGAACGGACCGAGGCGGTGCGCGACCGAGTCCAGAGCTATTTCTCCAACCATGAGAAGGCGACGGTCGCCAACGCGTTCAGCATCACCGGGTTCGGGTTCAGCGGATCGGGACAGAATGCCGGCATGGCGTTTGCCAGCCTGACGCCGTTCGACGAACGCAAGGATGCGAGCCAGAGCGCCTCGGCGATCAACGCACGCGCGATGCGGAGCTTCAGCCAGATCCGCGATGCCACCGTCATCCCGCTGACTCCGCCCGCGATCTCCGGGCTCGGCCAGTCCAACGGCTTCACGTTCGAGCTGACGAACACCAACGGGCTGAGCCGCGACGCGTTCGTCGCGCTGCGCGACAAGCTGATCGCGGCGGCCAACAAGGATCCCAAGCTCGCGCAGGTCCGTGCCTCCACCCTGCCCGACACGCCGCAGCTTCGCGTGACGCTCGACGATGCCAAGCTCGCGGTATTCGGGCTGACCGAGAACGACGTCACAAACGTGCTGTCGAGTGCGTGGGGCGGTGTCTACGTCAATGATTTCGTCGATCGCGGCCGCGTGAAGCGTGTCTACATGCAGGCCGACGCGCCGTTCCGCATGCTGCCGAACGACCTCGACGGCTGGTTCGTGCGAACTTCAAGCGGGACGATGGTGCCCTTCTCGGCGATCGCGACCCTGTCGTGGGAAAAGGGCCCCAACAGCGTCGCCCGCTTCAACGGCCGCTCGTCCTACGAGATCCAGGGCGAGCCCGCGTCGGGCGGCAGTTCGGGCGCGGCGATGCAGGAAATGGTCAAGCTGCAGAAGCAACTCGCACCCGGCACCGGCTATGCCTGGGCAGGCCTGTCGTTTCAGGAGAACCAGGCGAGCGGACAGGCGCCGATGCTGTACGGATTGTCCGTCCTGATCGTCTTCCTGTGCCTTGCCGCGCTGTATGAAAGCTGGTCGGTGCCGATCGCGGTGCTGCTGGTGCTGCCGCTCGGGATCATCGGCGCGGTCATCGCGGTGACGCTGCGGGGCCTCGACAACGACATCTACTTCCAGGTCGGGCTGATCACCACGATCGGTCTTGCCGCCAAGAACGCGATCCTGATCGTCGAATTCGCCGAAGAGGCGCGGCGCGGCGGCAAGGACGTCGTCGAGGCCGCACTGGAAGCGGCACGGACCCGGCTCCGGCCAATCCTGATGACCAGCCTCGCCTTCATCTTCGGCGTCTTCCCGCTCGCGGTCGCGACCGGCGCCGGCGCCAACAGCCGGATCGCGATCGGCACCGCGGTGGTTGGCGGGATGCTGACCGCCACCGTCCTCGCGATCTTCTACGTGCCGATGTTCTTCGTGATCATCGCCCGACTATTCCACGGTACCAAGGAGACGGCGGCATGATCCGGCTGCGTATCGCGGCGGCGCTGATCGGCGCCACTGCCCTTGCCGGGTGCAACCTCGCCCCGCATTACGTCCGCTCGGTCGCCGATTTCGTGCCGACCGGGTGGCCGGCGGGTGCAGCCTACGCCCCCAATGCCGCTGGCCGGGCCGGGATGCCGTGGCGCAGCCTGGTGGTCGACGCCAAGCTGCGCACGGTGATCGAACGGGCGCTCGTCAACAACCAGGATCTGGCCCAAGCGGTCGCCAACGTCGCCTCGGCGCGCGCCTTGTACCGCGTCCAGAAGTCGAACCAGCTGCCGACGCTGTCGGCCGATGCCGGCGCGACGATCGACCGCGCGGTGACCGGCGGCGGCAGCTCCAGCGGCGGCACCGGTACTGGCGGATCCAGCACGCTGTTCTCCGGCAGCGTCGGTATCAGCGGGTTCGAGCTCGACCTGTTCGGGCGTCAGAAGAACCTGTCGCGCGCGGCGTTCGAGACCTATCTCGGCACGCAGAGCGGCGCGCGCAACACGCGCTTCACGGTCGTCGCGGAAACCGCGACCGCGTATCTCACGCTCGTTTCGGACCGCGACCTGCTGGCCGTGTCGTACGCGCAGGTCGCCAGCAGCGAACGCACCGTCAAGCTCAACGACGAGCTCCACGATGTCGGGCTGGTGAGCGGCGCCGATCCGGCCGACGCGCGGACGTTGCTCGCGCAGGCGCGGGCAGACGTCGCGCAATACACCACGCAGGTGGCGCAGGATCGCAACGCGCTGGAGCTGCTGGTCGGTGCCCCGGTCGAGGATGCGCTGCTGTCCGCCAGCCTGGCCGCGCTCGATACGGGTATCGCCACCGTGCCCGCCGGGCTGTCCTCGACCGTGCTGCTCGACCGCCCCGACGTGGTCGAGGCGGAGCACCAGCTGAAATCGGCCAACGCCAATGTCGGCGCGGCGCGCGCGGCGTTCTTCCCGACGATCTCGCTGACCAGCGCGCTGGGCGTCGCCAGTTCCGCGCTGACCAGCCTGTTCTCGGGCTCCACCTGGTCCGCCTCGCCGTCCGCCAGCGTGCCGATCCTGGGCGGGACGAACCGCGGCAACCTCGATTACGCAAAGGCGCAGGTCGACTATTACCTCGCCGCGTATCGCAAGGCGGCGCAGACCGCGTATCGCGACGTCGCCGACGGGCTTGCCCGCCGCGGGACGATCGCCCGACAGCGCGCGGCGCAGGCAGATCTCGTTGCGGCTGCGCAGAAGAGCTACACGGTCAGCGAGGCGCGGTACCGCGAAGGCACCGACAGTTTCCTGACCGCACTGGTTGCGCAACGCACGCTCTATTCCGCACGGCAGAGCGCCATCACGACGGATCTGACCGATCTCCAGAACCGCGTGACGCTGTATCAGGCGATCGGATCGGACGACACGCTGTGACGCAGCTACCGCTGGGCATGCGAGGCACGCTCGTTTATGCCGGCATCACGGCCGCGACGTGATGCCGCCCGATCGGAGCGATGACGACATAATGCCCGGCGCAACGGCGGATCGCCCTCACCTCCTGATCGCCGACGACGACGCGGACATTCGCGATCTGGTGACGGCGCAACTGGCCCGCGAAGGCTATGCGCTGACCCCGGCGGGCGATGTAGCCGGCATCCGCGCGGCGCTGGCAGCGGGCCCCGTCGACCTGATCGTCCTCGATCTCGGCCTGCCCGACGGTGACGGCCTGACGCTGTGCCGGGAACTGCGCGGCGAAGGCTATCCGGGCGCGATCATCATGGTTACCGCACGCGACAGCGCGATCGACCGCGTGCTCGGCCTCGAACTCGGCGCGGACGATTATCTCACCAAGCCGTTCGAGCCGCGCGAGCTGACCGCGCGCGTGCGCAACCTGCTCCGCCGGGGCGCGCGCGATGTCGGCGCGGCAACGCCCGCGCGGGTCGCGATCTTCGGGCGGTGGCGGCTCGATCTCGTCAAGCGGCGCCTGCTCGCGCCCGGCAACAGCGTCGTGATGCTGTCGACCGCCGAGTTCGACATGCTCTCGCGCCTCGTCAACGCCGCCGGTCGGCCGCTCTCGCGCGAGGCGCTGGTGCCAGCGCGCGCCGCCACCGCCTCGCACGACCGGACGATCGACAACCAGATCAGCCGACTGCGCCAGAAGCTCAAGCCCGACGGCGAAGAGCTGATCCTCACGGTCCGCGGCCAGGGCTATATGCTCGCTGCGACCACCCGTTTCGAATGAGGCGGTTGATCGCCCGGCTGGTGCGGTTCCTCGGTTCGCTGACCGGCCGGATCGCGCTGATCCTCGCCGTCGGCATCCTGATCGCGTCGGTCGGCGCGCTGCTGATCGCGGAACAGGGCCGGCGCGGCGAGTTCATGCGGATCCGTGACGAGCGCGTGATCGCCAGCGCGCTCGACGTGCTCGACCGGCTCCACCGCAATCCGGCCGCCACGATCGCCAATTTGCGCGACGGCCGGCTGGTCGGGGCGCATTTCGTCGAACGGCAGGACGCGGTTCCCGTCGTCGAGGACGCGCTGCTCACGAGCATGCTGGCCAGCCGTACCGACATGCCGGCGCGACCGAGCATCGCGCGCGCACCGACGACGATTTGCCAGGCGAGCGATCCCATCCGCGAACGCCCGCGCGCCGCGGGAATCGAACCGATGATGCTGCCCGACTGCTGGCTGATGACCGCGCGGGTCGATGGCCGGTCGCTCGCGGTCGCGATCGATCTCCCGCAACTGCCCGCGCCGCCGAGCTGGACCACCGACCGGCTATTCCTGTTCCTCGTCCTGGCAGCGGCGCTCGCGCTCTCGCTGATCGTCGCGCGGCTCGCGACGGCACCGCTACGTCGCCTGTCCGCAGCCGCGGACGCGTTCGCCCGATCGATCGATGCCGAACCGGTGCTGGAAACGGGTCCCACCGACGTCCGCGCGGCGCTCGCGACCTTCAACCTCATGCAGGAACGCGTTCGTGCCGGGTTGATCGAGCGCACGCGGATCCTTGCCGCCATCAGCCACGACCTCCAGACCCCGCTGACCCGGTTGCGGCTGCGTCTCGAACAGGTCGAGGACGAGGCGTTGCGCGACCGGCTCGTCGCGGATCTGTCGGCGACGCTTGCGATGATGAAGCGCGGCCTCGATCTCGCGCGCAGCGGCGACAGCGCGGAGGACTGGTCGACGGTCGATCTCGATTCGGTGCTGTCGAGCCTGGCCGACAATGCCGCCGAATTCGGGCATGCCGTCCGCTTCACGCAGGGCTGCGGCGCGCTCGTCCGCGTGCGGCCGGATGCGCTCACCCGGTGCCTGTCCAACCTGATCGACAACGCGATCAAGCATGGCGGCGATGCCGATATCGCATCGCGCCGCACGCGCGGCACAGTGATCATCACGGTGCGCGATCATGGGCCCGGTATTCCCGCCGCGATGCTCGCGCAGGCGTTCGACCCGTTCGTGCGCGCGGATACGTCGCGATCGAGTGGTGACGGGACGGGTATCGGGCTGACCATCGCGCGCGCGCAGGCCACCGCGATCGGCGGGCATATCAGCCTCGCCAATCATCCCGGTGGCGGGTTGGAAGCAACGCTGACGCTCGGCAAGGCCTGACCCCCGATCAGGTGTCAGCCAGCGCCGTATCGGCGTGCGCCGCGCGATACGACCGCGGTGAACATCCTGCACAGCGCCGGAAATAGCGCGAGAAATAATGCGCATCGTCGAACCCCAGCGTGTTCGCGATCTCGGCCACCGACAGGTTCGAATACAGCAGCGCGCGCTGTGCCTCGACGAACGCGCGCTGGTCGAGGATCTGCGTCGGGGTCTGGCCGGCAGCGGCCTGGCACGCCGCGCGCAACCGGCTTTCGGTGGTGCCGAGCGCGGCGGCGTACACGCCGACCGGTTCGCGCGCGCGAAAATGCGTCTCGACCCGCTCGCGGTAGCGCGCGACGAGCGCCGCCTGTCGCCCTGGCGGCGTGAACAGGTCCGCCTCGCGTCCGTGCGTCGCGCGCATCGTCCGGACAATCAACCCGAGCAGCCCGGCCTCGGCCGCGGCGCGGTGGCCCGGCGCGTTCCAGGACAATTCCTCCAGCAACGCGTCGCACGCGGTGGCGAACCCCGTCGAACCCGCCATGTCGAGACGTGCGACCTGCGCCAGCGCGAAGACGCCGCGAAGCTCCTCGTTCCGTTGGCGGAGCAGATCGACATAGGCGCTGGAGACGGTCAACACGCTGCCGTTCGACTCGCTTTGCCAGCTGAAGCCGTGGACGACGCCCGCCGGCACGACGATCAGGCACGGCGCCTCGAACGCCAGGATCGCCGCCTCCGCGCGCATCGCCCCGCCGCCGCCGCGGATGTGGAAGATATGGTGGAGATCGGCATGCGCGTGCGGCCGGATCGTCCATTCGCTCGGGCGCGATCGGTCGTCGAGCGCTTCGAGATGCACGAAACGGCGATCCGCCACGCGGTGCGCTTCGCCGTACAGATAAAAGCGCGGAACCGGCGTATCCATCGAACGGCACCCTTCCCAGTGGGGGACTCATATACCTGTCGAATAGTCCACCTATTCGCCCGCTGCGTCCATAGCGTATTTGCCCGCTTGCGGTAGCTTCTGGCGCATGACGGCCAAGATCGTCAGACATAGTTGAAGAGGATCGTGATCGTGCGGACAAAAGTCGCCATCATCGGAGCCGGCCCTGCCGGCATGTTCCTGGGACATATGCTGGCCGCCGCCGGGATCGACGCGCGCGTGATCGAACGCCGCGACCGCGACTATGTCGAGGGGCGGGTCCGCGCCGGCGTGCTGGAACAGGTCACGGTCGACTTGATGCACCGTCTCGGCATTGCCGACCGGCTCGTCGCGGAGGGGCTGATCCACGGCGGCACCAACCTGTCGCTCGACGGCGAGCTGTTCCATATCGACATGGCGGCGCTGACGGGCGGATCGACCGTGACGGTCTATGGCCAGCAGGAAGTGATGAAGGACCTGTTCGACGCCGCGGGTCCGCGCGGTGTCGACATCGTCTGGAACGCGCAGGATGTCGCGCTGCACGACGTCGACAGCGACTCGCCGTCGGTCACGTGGACGACGCAGGATGGCGAACCGATACGGCTCGATTGCGACTTCATCGCCGGGTGCGACGGCTATCACGGCGTCAGCCGAGCGAGCATCCCCGCCGATGTGCTCAAGACGTTCGAACGCGTCTATCCGTTCGGCTGGCTCGGCATCCTGGCGGACGTCCCGCCCGCCGAGCACGAGCTGATCTACGCCAATCACGAACGCGGCTTCGCGCTCGCCTCGATGCGGTCGGCCTCGCGCAGCCGATATTATATCCAGTGCGCGCTCGACGAGAAGATCGAGGACTGGCCCGACGACCGCTTCTGGGACGAGCTGTGCCTGCGTCTCGGGCCGGCAACCGCAGCCAAGGTCGTGCGCGGGCCGTCGTTCGAAAAGTCCATCGCGCCGCTCCGGTCGTTCGTCTCCGAACCGATGCGCTGGGGCCGCCTGTTCCTGACTGGCGATGCCGCGCATATCGTGCCGCCGACCGGCGCGAAGGGCATGAACCTCGCGGTATCGGACGTGACGATGTTGGGCGAGGCGCTGGCCGAGTATTACGGGTCGGGCTCGACCGCGGGGATCGACGGCTATTCCGCGCGCGCGCTGGCCCGCGTCTGGAAGGCGGAGCGGTTCTCGTGGTGGTTCACCTCGATCACGCACCGATTTCCCGAGATGGACGGGTTCGCGCGTCGGCTGCAGATGGCCGAGCTGGAGTATATCAAGGGCTCGCCCGCCGCGCAAAAGACGCTGGCGGAGAACTATGTCGGACTTCCCCTGGAGGCAGCATGAAAAGCAAGATATTCCCCTCGCCCAAGGCGGCGCTGGAGGGCGTGGTGTTCGACGGCATGACGATCATGTCGGGCGGTTTCGGTCTGTCGGGTAATCCCGAAAGCCTGATCCCGGAAATCCGCGCGGCGGGGGTGACCGGACTGACCGTAATTTCGAACAATGCGGGCGCCGACGGATTCGGCCTGTGGATGCTGCTGGAGAGCCGGCAGATCGCCAAGATGATCTCGAGCTATGTCGGCGAGAACAAGCTGTTCGAGCAGCAATATCTCAGCGGCGAACTCGAATTGGAGCTGACGCCGCAGGGTACGCTCGCCGAACGCATCCGCGCCGGCGGCGCGGGCATCCCGGCCTTCTATACAAAGACCGGCGTCGGCACCGTCGTTGCCGAGGGCAAGCCGGTCGAGACGTTCGACGGCGAGGACTATGTCCGCGAGACCTGGCTGAAGGCCGATCTGTCGATCATCAAGGCGTGGCGCGCGGATCCGGCGGGCAACCTGATGTTCCGCAAGACCGCGCGCAACTTCAACCCCAACATGGCGACCGCGGGCACGGTGACCGTCGTCGAAGTCGAGGAAATCGTCGAGGCGGGAACGTTCGACGCGGACTGCATCCATGTCCCCGGCATCTATGTCGACCGGATCGTGCTGTCGACGATCAACGAAAAGCGTATCGAAAAGCTGACCGAGCGTCGGCGGGAGGCGGCATGATGGCCACGGTAGAAACTGGCGTGGCTTCGAAGGGTTGGACGCGCGAGCAGATGGCGGCGCGCGCCGCACGCGAGCTGCAGGACGGCTATTACGTCAATCTGGGCATCGGCATCCCGACTCTCGTCGCCAACTACATCCCCGACGGCGTCGACGTCACGTTGCAGTCCGAGAACGGGATGCTCGGCATGGGCCCCTTCCCGTTTGAGGGCGAGGCGGACCCCGACCTGATCAACGCGGGCAAGCAGACGATCACCGCGCTGCCCACCTCGAGCTTCTTCTCGAGCGCGGAGAGTTTCGCGATGATCCGCGGCGGCCATATCGACATGGCGGTGCTGGGCGCGATGGAGGTGGCCGCCAATGGCGATATCGCCAACTGGACGATCCCCGGCAAGATGGTGAAGGGCATGGGCGGCGCGATGGATCTGGTCGCGGGCGTGCGCAAGGTCGTCGTCGTGATGGACCATGCGAACAAGGCAGGCGAACCCAAGATCCTGGAGGCATGCACGCTGCCGCTGACCGGCAAGCGCGTCGTCGACCTGATCGTCACCGATCTGTGCGTGCTGGCGTGCGACAAGAAAGCGGGCGGCCTCACGCTGATCGAACTGGCACCCGGCGTGACGCTGGACGAGGTTCGCGCCAAGACCGGCGCCAAGTTCGATGCGGGCGCGGTCGTCGAAAGCGTGGCGGCATGAGCGCCGCCCGCCGCGACCCGATTGCCTATGCGCGCGACGACGACGGCATGCCGCCCTCGCTGGTGCCGGACTATCGGTCGACCGTCGATCGCAGCCCGCGCCAGCCGCTGATCGCGATCCCGCCGACGCTGACCGAGACGACCGGTCCGGACCAATGGGACCGGCTGATGGTCGGCCCCCAGGGCCTCGACCTGACCGCGCAGCATAAGGGCGTCCCGCAGGGCCAGCGGATCATCGTGTCAGGCCGCGTGCTCGACGATCGCGGGCGTGCGGTGCCCAACACCGTCCTCGAGATCTGGCAGGCCAATGCCGCCGGGCGCTATATCCATTCGGCCGATAGCTGGGATGCGCCGCTCGATCCGAACTTCACCGGCGCGGGCCGCGTCGTCACCGACGCCGAAGGTCGCTACAGCTACGTGACGATCCGGCCGGGTGCGTATCCCTGGGGCAATCACAAGAATGCGTGGCGACCGGGGCATATCCATCTCTCGCTGCTGGGCCCGGCATTCGCGACACGGCTGGTGACGCAGATGTATTTCCCCGACGATCCGCTGATCGAGATCGATCCGATCGCCAACGCCGTGCCGATGCCGGCGCGGCAGCGGATGGTCGGGCGGTTCGATATCAAGACGACCAAGCCCGCCTGGGCGCTCGGCTATCTGTTCGACGTGGTGCTGAAGGGCCGCGACGAGACGCCGTTCGAGGACGATCACCATGACCACTGAGATTGCCGTCGAGGACCGCGAGTCCGCGCCGCGGCTCGACAACCAGGATCCGTCGATCTTCGGCCAGACGCCGTGGCAGACGGTCGGCCCGTTCTTCCACTACGGCCTGCCGTGGAAGGGCGGCGCGGATCTGGTCGGCACATCCGACATGGGCGCGCGGCCGGACCTGTTCGCCGACGAGCATTATGTGCTTAACCGGTCGTCCTCGACCGGCACGCCCGACGGCGTGGTGATCGAGCTCGCCGGGCAGGTGTTCGATGCGAAGGGCGTGCCGATCCTCGATGCGATGATCGAGATCTGGCAGGCCAATGCCGCGGGTCGCTATGCGAGCGTCGACGACGCGCGCGACGACGCACCGCTCGACCCCCATTTCATCGGCTTCGGGCGTGCTTCGGTCGATGCCGATGGCGTCTACCGGTTCCGGACGATCCGGCCGGGTCGCGTACCCGGCCCCGGCAATACGCTCCAGGCGCCGCATCTCGCCGTATCGGTCTTCGGGCGCGGGATCCTCAAACGTCTCGCGACGCGGCTCTATTTTGATGGCGGCGACGGAAATGACGTCGATCCCGTACTCTGTGCAGTCCCCGAGGCGCGACGGCACACGCTGATCGCGCGACAACAGGCCGACGGTCGCTGGTGGTTCGACATCCATCTGCAAGGTGACCGGGAAACCGTGTTCTTTGCGCTGTGATCGCTGAAGACCGCCCGCATCATGACCGATAGCCGCATGACCGATCTGTTGCGCACCCGGCCGGTGACGACGCCCGCGATGCTGGCAGTCTTTTCCGATCGTGCGACGATCGCACACGCGCTGGCGTTCGAGTCGGCGCTGGCGCGGGCGCAGGCCGGGACCGGCGTGATCCCGCCCAATGTCGCGCAGGCGATCGCCGACGCCTGTGCGACGCTCAACATCGATCCCGCCGAGCTCGCCGACGAAGCCGCGCTCGCGGGCACGCTGGCGATACCGCTGGTCGCGCGTCTGCGGGCGGCGGTCGGCGGCGAGGCCGCGGCGGCGGTGCACAAGGGTGCGACGAGCCAGGACGTCGCCGACACCGTGCTGATGCTGCAAGCCCGTGCGGCGGCGGATCTGGTACTCGCGGATCTTGCCCGCGCGACGGTCGCGCTGGCGGATCTGGCCGCACAACATGCCGAGACGCCCGCGATCGGCCGCACCTTGTTGCAGGACGCGCTGCCCGTCGCGTTCGGCTTGCGGATCGCGCACTGGATGGCGGGGATCGAGGATGCGGCGACGCGGTTACGGCGCGATGTCGCGGATCACGCACTCCTCCAGCTCGGCGGTGCAGCCGGGTCCCGCGCCGGCCTGAACGGAACGGGCGAGGCCGTGGCGGCGCACATGGCGCACATGCTCGGACTCGGCACAGGAGCCCCGTGGCATGCGCGCCGGATCGGCGTCGCGGCGATCGGCACGAGTCTGGCGATGGCGATCGGCGCGCTTGGCAAGATGGCGCGCGACGTCGCGCTGCTGTCGCAGAACGCGGTCGGCGAGGCGCGAGAGCCCGCCGTCGCAGGACGCGGCGGATCATCGGCGATGGCGCACAAGCGTAATCCGACGGGGTGCCAGGTCGCGCTGTCGGCGGCGACCAGAGCGCCCGGTCTTGCCGCCTCGCTGCTCGGCGGTCTGCCGCAGGAAGAGGAGCGCGGGCTCGGCGGCTGGCAGGCGGAAACGCCGGTCCTCGCCGACCTCTTCCTGCTGGCCGCGGGATCCGCCGCGGCGATGGCGGATATCGCGGAGGGGCTGGAGATCGACGCGCCCGCCATCGCCCGCAACCTCGCCGCCGCGGGGATCGGCACCGACATCGGCGACAGCGCCGCGATCGTGCGCGCGCTGATCACCCGCCAACAAGGATAAGGTCATGCCATTTGCAGTCCGCGAGGCGGTGCGCCTCTATTGGAAGCTCGACGGTGCGCCGGATCTGCCGGTGCTCGTCCTGCTCAATTCGATCGGCACCGACATGGCGCTGTGGGACACGAGCGCCCCGCACCTCCTGCCCGCGTTCCGCCTGTTGCGGATCGATACGCGCGGCCATGGTGCATCGGATGCGCCAGCGGGCGATTATACGCTCGCGATGCTGGCGGACGATGTCGTCGCGGTGATGGACGCGGCGGGCGTGACGCAGGCCGCGATTGCGGGCGTGTCGCTCGGCGGCATGATCGCGATGGAGCTGGCGCTGCGGCATCCGGCGCGAGTCACCGCACTCGCGCTGGTCTGCACGTCGGCGACGATGGATGCAGCCGCGTGGCAGGCGCGCATCGCCAAGGTCCGCACCGAGGGCACGGTCGCGATCGCCGACCTGGCCATGGGGCGGTTCCTGTCGCCGAAATTTGCCGAAACGCATGTCGGTGCGACGCAGAGCGTGCGCGCCGGGCTGATCGCGATGGCGGATGACGGCTATGCCGGATGCGGCGCGGCGATCCGCGACATGGCGGTGATCGAGCGGCTGCCCGGTATTGCGGTACCGACGCTGGTCGTCGCCGGCGACCGCGACACCTCGACGCCGTTCGCCGGGCATGGCGAGCATATCGCGGCAGCGATCCCGGGCGCAACGGTCGTCCATCTCGATGCTGCACATCTGGCGCCGATCGAAACCCCGGCTGCGCTCGCCGCGAGGGTGCGCGGCTTCCTCGCGCCGAACGATGCCAAGCGGGATGCGGCGGATACCCTGTTCGAGGCAGGGCTTCTCAACCGGCGCCGCGTGCTGGGCGACGCTTGGGTCGATGCTTCGCTCGCCAAGCGCACCGCCTTTACCGCCGACTTCCAGGCGATGATCACGCGGATCGCGTGGAACGAGATCTGGGGGCGCCCGGGGCTCGACGACCGCAGCCGCCGCTTCATCGTGCTGGCGATCACGGTCGCGCTCGGCCGCTGGGAAGAATTCGCGCTGCATGTCCGGACCGGACTGATGCGCGACGGCTTCACGCGCGACGAGTTGAAGGAAGTCCTGATGCAGTCGGCAATCTATGCCGGCGTGCCTGCGGCCAACACCGCCTTTGCCGAGGCGGGCAAGATCATCGCCGAACTCGATTCCGCCATCGTACAGGACTGACATCATGGCCGACGCCTTTCTCTGCGACGCGATCCGTACCCCCATTGGCCGCCTCAACGGATCGCTCGCGCAGGTCCGCGCGGACGATCTGGCCGCACTGCCGATCAAGGCGCTGATCGCGCGCAATCCGAGCGTCGACTGGGCGGCGGTGGACGACACGATCCTGGGATGCGCGAACCAGTCGGGCGAGGACAATCGCAACGTCGCGCGGATGGCCGTCCTGCTGTCCGGACTGCCCGAGGCGGTTTCGGGATCGACGATCAACCGACTCTGCGGATCCGGTCTCGACGCGATCGGATCGGCCGCACGCGCGATCCGCAGCGGCGATGCGGCGTTCATGATCGCAGGCGGCGTCGAGAGCATGACGCGCGCGCCCTATGTCATGGGCAAGGCGCAGGCGCCGTTCGATCGCGCCCAGAAACTGGAGGACACGACGCTCGGCTGGCGCTTCGTCAATTCGGCGATGCAGGCGGCATACGGCGTCGATACCATGCCGCAGACTGCGGAGACCGTCGCCGAGCAATGGCAGGTCAGTCGCGAGGACCAGGACCGGTTCGCACTGGCCAGCCAGCAAAAGGCAGCCGCTGCGCAGGCCAGCGGTCGCTTCGCCGCGGAGATCGTGCCCGTCACGCTCGCACAGAAGAAGGGCGACCCGATCCTGTTCGCCGCAGACGAGCATCTGCGCGGCACCAGCCTGGCGGCGCTGGCGACGTTGAAGCCGGTGGTCCGCGCCGACGGCACCGTCACCGCGGGCAACGCATCGGGCCTCAACGACGGTGCCGCAGCGACGCTGATCGCGTCCGAGGCGGCCGCCGCGCGCCACGGCCTGACGCCGCGCGCGCGGATCGTCGCGATGGCGGCGGCGGGTGTCGCGCCGCGGATCATGGGCGTCGGCCCGATCGAGGCGGCGCGCAAGCTGATGCGGATCGGCGGCATCACGCTCGACCAGCTCGACGTGATCGAACTGAACGAAGCGTTCGCCAGCCAGGCGATCGCGACGCTGCGCGACCTCGACATCGATCCGTTCGACGATCCGCGCGTCAATCGCAACGGCGGCGCGATCGCACTCGGCCATCCGCTCGGCATGTCCGGCGCACGGATCACGATGAGCGCCGTCGAGGAGCTCCACCGTACCGGCGGCCGCTATGCGATGGCGTTCATGTGCATCGGCGTCGGCCAGGGGATCGCGTTGCTGCTCGAACGCGTGTGACCGCTAGATAGCGTTGCCTATGACGAAGCCGCGCCGCGTGCGTAGCGGAGCCCCGTTTCCAACCCGCGCAACTCCGCCAGTCCGCGTAACCGCCCGATCAGCGAATAGCCCGGATTGGTGTGCCGGTTGAGATCGTCCGCCATCTGGTGACCGTGATCGGGACGCATCGGCAGCGATTGCCCGGTGCGCGCCTGCAACGCGACAAGTTCGGCCATGATTGCGGGCATGTCGGCGTCGCCCTCCAGATGCGCCGCCTCGTGGAACGCGCCGTCGAGTTCGCGCTGGACGGAGCGCAGATGGACAAAGCCGATGCGGTCACCGAGGCGTCGCACCATGCCGGGCAGGTCGTTGTCCGCGCGGACGCCGAACGATCCGCTGCAAAAGCACAGCCCGTTGGCGACGGAGGGCACCGCCGCGAACAGCGCGCTCACATCGGTCTGGGTGCTGACGACGCGCGGCAGACCGAAGATCGGAAAGGGCGGATCATCGGGATGCACCACCAGCCGGATGCCCTCCGCCTCCGCCACCGGGCACACCGCCTCGAGGAACGCGACGTGGTTGGCCCGAAGCCGCGCTGCATCGACATCGGCATAGGTTTCGATCTGCGCGAGCAGCTGCGGTGAACTGAAGCTCTCCTCGCTGCCCGGCAGCCCGGCGATGATCGTCCGCTCGAGCGTCGCGCGCGCCGCCTCGTCCATCGCCGCAAAGCGATCCGCCGCCGCCGCGACGACGTCGGGCGCATAGTCCCGCTCGGCACCGGGGCGACGCAGGATGTGGATGTCGTACACCGCGAGCGCGCAAAGCTCGAAGCGCAGCGCGCGTGCGCCGTCGGGCAAGGCCCAGCTCAGGTCGGTCCGGGTCCAGTCGAGCAGCGGCATGAAATTATACGTCACCACCTCGACGCCCTGCCCCGCCAGGTTGCGCAGGCTGGCGACATAGGCCTCGATCAACCGATCCCAGTCCGTCGACCGGGTCTTCAGCGCCTCCGCGACGGGCAGGCTCTCGACCACCTTCCACTCAAGCCCGGCGTCCTCGACGATCCGGCGTCGTACGGCGATCGCGTCTGCGGTCCAGACCTCGCCATTGGCGACCTCGTGAAGCGCGGTGACGATCCCGGTCGCACCGGCCTGGCGGATGGCATGCAGCGGCACCGGATCGTTCGGGCCAAACCAGCGCATGGTCTGGGTCATCATCATGTGCCGCCTATCCCCGTATCAAGTCGTCGCGCGCCTGACGCACGATCCACCGTGTCGACCCAAGCTATAGAATTGGTCTGACATGTTGCAAGTCCTGGCTAACGCGAGCGCTATGCGCCGGTGCCGCCGCCATAGCGTTGCCGTGTTTCGGCAAGCGCGAGTCGCGCCTGTTCCATCGCCATTTCCTCGGTCTGGAACAGCAGGTGATCCATGACCGACGTCAGGTGCGCACGCATTGCCGCGCGCGCGCCGGCCGCATCGCGCGCGCGCAAGGCCTCGACGATCACCGCATGTTCGGCGACTACCGGGCGGACCTTCGCATTGCGCGCCTTGGCGTGAAGCAGCGCGCATTCGGGGGATGTCGACCGCAAATGCCACAGATCCTCGATCGTGCGTACGACACCGGCGTTCCGCGTCGCCTTCGCGATCGCCATGTGAAAGTCGCGATCGGCGACTTCGGTGACTTCGGCGAGCAGGTTTTCGGTCGTCATCGCCTCGACCAGCGCGTCGAGGTGCGCCACCTCCGCATCGGTGATCTGCGCCGCTGCCAACGCCGCCGCCTCGCCCTCGAACAGGATCCGCGCCTCGGTCAGTTCGAACGCGGTGATCGCGAAGCCGGGCTCCTCCCCCTGCCCAGGAAGCCTGGAGACATATGCCCCGGAGCCGACGCGAACCTCGATGAAACCCTGCACTTCCAACGCGATAAGCGCCTCGCGGACGGCGGGCCGGCTCGCGCCGTATTCGGTCGCGAGTTCACGTTCCGCGGGCAGGCGATCGCCGATCGCATAGGTCCCGCCGGTCAGTTCCTCGACCAGCCGCCGCGCGATCCGCTGGTACAGGCGATCATTGGCCGGCGCGTCGTAGGGGCCGTTCGCGGATACAATGGTGCGTGATGCAGCTTTCGCCATCGGACTTACCAATCTCAAATTGCTGCAGATGCTACTACAGGACGCGGCCGCCTGGAAAGGCCATCGTCGCACGGCGCGACGACCGAGGCTGAGCTTTGACCACCTCGTCGCGCGATCCTCGGCGCATCGTGCCGTCGGGGCGGCCGCATCGCGACCGCCCCGACGATCGTCCTAGAAGGTCCCGCGCAGACCGATCAGGAACTGACGACCCGGCTTGTACTGCGTGAAGGTCGCGTTCTCGAACTGGAAGTACGACCGCAGCGTCGCATTGGTGAAGTTCGCGACGTTGATCGTCAGCTGCGGCGCGTTCTTCAGGCCGAAGATCTTGTCGAGATCGAACGACGACGAGAAGTCGTAGGTCGTATAGTCGGTGCCGAACAGTGCCGCGGCCGGGATGCCGTTCTGCGCCGTCCCGCTGTTCTGCGATCCTTCGCGCGACGTCGTCGACACGCGGAGCATCACGCCATGCTTCTCGTAATAGCCGGTGATGTTGTAGGTGAACGGCGCCACGCCGAACGCCTGTGCCGGACCGTCGCTGCGCTGGTCGACGATCGTGGCGTTGGCGTTGAAGCCGAAACCGGTGATGCCGATGTGCTTGGTCAGGAAGTCGAGCGGCTGGACCCACTGAAATTCGAGGCCGTTGATCGTGAGCTTGTTGGGGACGTTGACCTGCGAGGTGACCTGCACCTGCGCGACGGTCGGGCCGCCGCGCGAGTTGAGCGCGATCTGCTGCGTTGGGTTCAGCGTGTCGTAAGTGATGCCATATTGCGCCAGGTTCGAGAATGGCACGGTGGCGATGGCGGTGTTGGTGAACCCCTCGATCGACTTGCGGAACGCGTTAAAGCTGACGACGCCTTCGCGGCCGGTATAATATTCGAAGCCCAGATCGAGGTTGGTCGACATGTACGGCTTGAGCGCCGGATTGCCGATCGATGCCTGATCCGCCGACGGCGCACCAAAGTTGACGCCAGGCAGCTGCGCGGACGGATCCGGACGAGTCATCGTCCGCGATCCCGCGACGCGGACCACGGCATGCTCGCTGACGTCATAGGCGAACGTCGCCGCGGGCAGCCACTTGGCATATTCGTTGCGCGTCGACACGTTGCTGACCAGGTTCGGATAGCGGCTGCCATCGGGCAGCGCCGCGCCGGTCGAGGTCGTGTTGCGCGGATCGGGCAACGACACGCGTCCGGTGATCGTCTGGATCGTGTTGACGTAACGCACGCCGACGTTGAACCGCAACATGTTACCGCCGAGTTCCTGCGCGCCGTTCAGCGTCGCGAACGCCGATTTGACGACTTCGCGGATCGCACCGCCGCTGGCGCCGGTGTTCGCCGCACCCGTCTCCGGCGCGTTGTCGTGGTAGAAGTCATAGTTGCTGGCGGCTGCGAACTTCGGCCAGTCGACCGTCACGAACCCTGCCGGACCGGGGCTGAGATAGCCCGGCACCGCCGAATTGGGGATCAGCGAGCCACCATAGGTCACCGGCCCCGTCATGCCGGCGGTCGCCCCGGTGCCATAGCCCGGATAGGTCGGATAGCCGGCGGGTGCCGCGCCCGGTGCATTCAGGCCGGCGCACGGCGGCTGCGAGTTGGGCGAGCCGACAAAGACGCTGGGGTTGTTGCCGCAGACCGCATTCTGCCACGCCTGGCTGTTGTCAAAGCCGGTGATCCGGCGCGACACGTCGTCGAACGCGCCGCCGACCTTCAGGTTGAGCCCCGTGCCGCCCCAGGTCAGGTCACCGCGCGCGCCCTTGCTCTTGTTGAGCCGGCGCTCGTCCTGAATGTTGACGCGGCTGCCCGCGTTCCAGCCGAAATTCGCCGGATCGTCGAGGTCGAGCCCGCTCTGGATCGTCGGAATGCCGTTGCCGCTATTGGTATAGGTGACGGTGTTGCCGACGCCGAGCGGAGTCGTCAGGCCGACAGATGGACTCTCGCGATGGAAGGTCGAGCGCGCGTAATTGCCCTGCAGGTTGAGCTTGAGCTTGTCCGAGATGTCCCACTCGCCGCCCGGATTGACGCTGAACAGCTTGGTCGTCTCGGTATAGGGACGAAATTCGTTGAAGAACTGCGCATTGGCGAAGGTACCGCCGGTGACGACACAGCCGACCGTGCAATCCGCCTTGTCGAACGTCAAGTTGGTCGGGATGATCGCGCCGTTGCGGACGATCCACGCCACGTTCTCGCGGATCAGCTCGTTCTTCTTGTAGCCGTACAGGCCGTCGATGTAGAAATGCAGCGTGTCGGTCGGCTGCCACTCGGCGCTGACGATCGCGTTGAGCCGATCGCGCGGTCCGCGGATGCTGGTCGAACGCCCGAGCCGGGGGAGCAGCGCGTTGTCGATCTGCTGGATCGTCGCACCCGGATTGTTCGCGAGCAGGAACGCGCTGGTGATCGGCGTGCCCGCCACCAGGCCTGCGCCGGCGCCCGCCGGGACGACGGAGGGGATCGTCCAGTTGCCGCCGCCGGTCGTGTTGCAGCCGGACGTCGCACCACATTGCGCCGCGGTCAGTGCCGGATTGGTATAGCCAATCGTCTCGAACCCGCGCGTGTCGGTGAAAAGCCGCTGCGCCGACACGCCGGCGAGGATGCCGACCTTGTCGTTGCGCCAGCTACCGATCAGCGACCCGCGCGCGCCGATCCGGTCTTCGGGCGACTGCTTGGTGCCCTGCACGTTATAGGCAAGGAACGAGGTCGCGCGATCGAACGGACGCGCCGAGCGCAGGTCGATATTGCCCGCCGCGCCGCCTTCGAGGAGGTCGGCGGTATAGCTCTTGTTGACGGTCAGCTTGGTGAACAGGTCGGTCGGGAAGAAGCTCAGATCGACCGATCGATCGGTGCCCTGCGCATCGGTCGCGCCAGACGAGGCCACCGCGATCGTCGCGCCGTTGAGCGTCACGTTGGTGAAGTTCGATCCAAGTCCGCGGATCGCGACGTTGGTGCCTTCGCCGGTCACGTCGCGCGTGATCGTAATACCGGGGATGCGGTTGAAGGATTCGGCAATGTTCGTGTCGGGGAACTTGCCGATATCTTCGGCGAAGATCGAATCAGTAAAGCCGGTCGACGCGCGCTTGGCATTCGTCGACTTGGCAAGGCTGGAGCGATAGCCGGTGACGACGATGTCGTTGCTGCTCGCGGCGTCGATCGCACCGGGGCTCTGATCGGCATCGGGCAAGCTCGCGGCGGGCGGCGCATCGCTGGGTGTGGCGGCGGCGGGTGCGCCGTCCTGCGCCACGGGGGGCGATGGATCCTGCGTCGGCGGGATGGTCTGCGCCGTTGCCATCGTCGCGCAAAGCGCCGCCAGTGTCGTCGCGCACAACAAGGACGCGCGTGTCAGGCCAGGTGCCGTCTTATAAGGTACCACGATCAGGATCCTCTCTGAAACCTCGCCGTCGTTGCGGCGAGAAAGCATGTTTTGGTGAGTGTCTGGAGACGCGTCAGGCGTCGCGAAGCACAAGGCGTCGCGGCATGGTGATCGAACAAAACTGAAGCGCCAAAACCATCCACCCCCCCGATCACGCCCGTCTGTAGCAGGCTATTGATAGCGCTATCTTACGGCGTGCGGTGACCGAGTCAAGGCCTTCCGGCATGGCCAATTTTAGGGGTTTGCCACGGTGAGTGCGATACCATGGGCGACCGTCAGGCTATTTCTGCATGACCAATTCGTTCGGCGTCGTATCGATGCACAGTGCGTCGCATCGACGGGGCGGGTTGCGGCACCTCCCCGGCAGTATCGGACGTGTGGGATCGGACGTTACATTCCCAGAACGGAGATGATCGCCTTTTGCAGATCGCGTTTGCCGTAAGGTTTGCGCACGACGAGGCTGGCGTCGAGATCGGCGCTCAGCCCTGCATCCGTGCCATAGCCGCTTGCGAAGAAGAACGGGATCGACGCAGCACGCAGCCGCCGGGCGATGCCCAGGCTCGTATCCTCGCCGAGATTGATGTCGAGGATCGCGATCTCGACCGTCTCGCGGTCGAGAATCTTGCTGGCGCTCTCGACATGCGACGCGGTCCAGATGCGGCGTGCGCCGAGGTCCTCGAGGAAGTTCTCGACGGTCAGCGCGACGATCATATTGTCCTCGACCAGCAACACGGCGAGGCCGTTCAACGGCTGGGGAACAGGGTCCGCCTTGCGGACGCCATCAGATGCACGCGCGGGCATGTTGCGCTCGATGATGACCCTGCCCAAGTCGATCCGGATCGGTCGGCGCGATCACGTCAGGCATGATAGCCGCCGTTCAGGATCGAGGACGGGCCATGTTCCGTCTCGAGGTGCAGATAGTCGGTGACGAAATCGCCGACCGCCGACAGCGCCTTCCAGTCCTCGATCGTGATCGAGCGCTTGTCGCGCGTGATCAGCCCGTCGGCGCGCAACTTCTGCAGCGTGCGATTGACGTGGACGGGGGTGAGGCCGGTCGCATCGCCCAGCTGCTCCTGCGTCATCGCCAGTTCGTAGCGGTTTCCGGTGATCAGCCCGGCGGCATGGAGGCGGACGGCGATCTCGCAGAGCAGGTGCGCGACGCGCGTCCGCGCATCGCGCCGGCCGATATTGGCGATCCATTCGCGCGAGATCGAGCCCTCCACAAGCGTTTCGCGCCACATCGCCCGACCGATCGCCGGGTGCGCAAAGGCTATGTCCCGTACAGCGTCCGCGGCGACAAAGGCGACAGTCCCCGCCGTCAGCATCTGAATGCTGTGGTCGGCCTTGCCGAGGAACGCGTGCTGGAGATCGAGAATTTCTCCGGGGATGTTGACCGACAGGATTTGCCGACCGCCATTGCCGAGGACCTTGCTTCGAAATGCAAAGCCGGACAGCAGGATAGAACAGGTCTTCGTCAGATCCTGCTCCCGGATGATGTACGCCGAAGGCACCATCTGCTTTACATAGAACGGCATTCTTAGGAATGCAGAGCGATCGACTGCCGACAATGCCAATCGCCGCTCAAGTCTTTTAAGCGCCAACGTAAGAATATCGTCTGCCATCAAGGACATCGCGGTTACACCGTTGCGGTAACGCGCAACCCATGCAGTTCAATTATTGGCTGCATTAGGAGTTTTAAACGATGTTATGCGGGAATTCTCTGCGCTAGATCACAGTGTTCGTAATTTAATTACCGAGCACCAAGCGTTGATCGCAACCCGGCGGATGGCATGTCGCGCGTTGCCCATCGCCGCCGCCCGTGCGTTGAGTGAGAATGGTTGGCATTTCGCCTCGACCGGATCGGACGGCTATGCGCAATCCCTGGGCTACGAAGATGGAGCAGTTCACCGCGTTCACCGCGGACGAACGCACGCGTCTCGATACGGTGCTGGCGTCGAGGCAGCAGGCGTTCCAGGCGCAAGAAGACATCATCGCGGATGGCGCACACTCGGATTACTGCCATGTCCTGCTCACCGGACTCGCCTGCCGGTAC
Organism: Sphingomonas aurantiaca; assembly: GCF_003050705.1. Lineage (GTDB taxonomy): Bacteria > Pseudomonadota > Alphaproteobacteria > Sphingomonadales > Sphingomonadaceae > Sphingomonas > Sphingomonas aurantiaca. Next base: position 149,156 of record NZ_QAOG01000008.1, read on the forward strand.
AAGATCCTGCCCGACGGCGAACGGCAGATCATGGCGTTCCTGGTCCCGGGCGATCTTTGCGATGCGGAGATCTTCATCCTGAAGAAGATGGATCACGCGGTCGGGACGCTGACCGCCAGCACGACCGCGATGATCCATTCGAGCGAGATGAAGATGCTGCTGCGCGAGGCGTCGCCGATCTCCGAGGCCTTGTGGTGGGGCACGATGACGGACCTCGGGGTGTTGCGCGAACGGATCATCGATCAAGGCCGGCGCGACGCCACGGAGCGTCTTGCGCATCTACTTTACGAGATGCTGGTACGCTATAGGGTCAGCGGGGCGACCGAGACCAACGCGATCGACTTTCCGATCACCCAGACAGACCTTGCCGATGCCACGGGGATGACCCCGTCGCACGTCAACCGTGTCCTGCAACGGTTCCGCGAGGATGGTCTGATCGAGCTACGCAGCCGGACTTTGACCATTGCAAATCCGGCGCGGCTGAAGTCGCTTGCGCAATTCAGCGCGGCGTATCTCCATCTGGACAGGACAGAAGCTAAGGACCCGGCCGTCTTTGCCAGGGCGGGAGACCTGATCTCGGTTCCCTGAGGCGTCCCGCGCGCGTACGCGGGGACGCCTCGTGGGATCAGCGTTCGCCCTCGCCGCCTTCGCCGCGCTCGTTTTCGCCGCCTTCATATTCGCCTTCGCCACGCTGGCCGGCATGCTGTTGCGCAGCGCGCGCGCGGCGCCGATTGCGAACGACGTGGCGCGACTTGGTCGGGCGGACGACCTGCCGTCCCTCGCCTTCGCCCTCACCCTCGCCGCGCTCGCTTTCGCCGCCTTCACCGACCTGGTCGACCGACGTCGCCAACGGCTTCGCGGTGGCCTCGGTCAGAATCGCCTGGCCCGACTGCGCGACCACGAAGGCGCCGACGCCCATCCACAATTTAGTACGCATACTCTGTCCCTTTACTCACCTGGCGGTTGCTGCCTGGAGTCAAACTGTTAGGCCGCGCGTTCCGACGTCATGCCGATGCCACGGGATTCCTAATGCTGATCATGATTGCCAACGTTCTCGACGCCGACAATCTCCAGTCGCTGCGAGATAATCTCGCGGCGACCCGCTATGTCGACGGACGCCAGACGGCGGGCCGCGAAGCCAGCCCGGTCAAGCGCAACGAGCAGGTCGACCGCGCCGACCCGCGGCTGGTGGAGATGCAGGACCTTGTCGTCGACCGCCTGCTCGCCAACCCGCTGTTCCGGATGGCGACGCGACCGCACGTGGTTCGCCCGCCGTTGTTCAGCCGCTACGAGCCGGGCATGGCCTATGGCAGCCATGTCGACGACGCGATCATGGGGGGCATGCGTACCGACGTGTCGGTTACGGTCTTCCTCTCCGATCCCGCCACGTACGAAGGCGGCGAACTGGTCATCGAGTCCGCGGCGGGCGAACAGGACGTGAAGCTGGCCGCGGGCGATGCGGTCGTCTATCCGACGACCGCGCTGCACCGCGTCGCGCCGGTGACATCCGGCGAACGGCTGGCCGCGGTCACCTGGGTTCGCAGCCTGATCCGCGATGCCGACTCCCGTGAGCTGCTCTTCGATCTGGAAACCGCCCGCCACGCGCTGTTCGAACGCCTCGGCAAGACGCCGGAGCTCGACCTGCTGGCGAAGACTCAGTCCAATCTCCTGCGGCGCTGGGCCGAGGATTGATGAACCTTAGCGTGCAGCGCCTGCAATTCGGTTGCGACCGCGTCGGGCTCCGGTAGACAGTCGGGCATAGATCACCGGGAGTGTTCCATGCATCGCCGTCAATTTCTCGCCTCTACCAGTCTCTTGTCCGCAGCCGTCGCCCTGCCGGGGGCGGTTAGCGGTACCACGCAGTCGCGCGACGCCGATTTTCGCGCAATGCTCGATCGGTTCTTCTACGACCGGTTGCAGGACAGCCCCGAGCAGGCGACGTCGCTCGGTCTCGATACGGGCGCGCGAGCGGGGCTGAAGTCGCGGCTGGACGACACGTCGCGCGCCGGCGAGGCGAAGCAATTCGCCCGGGCCAGGCAGGAGCTGGCGGCACTGAAGAGCGTGCGGCGCGACGCGCTGAGCCCAACGGCGCAGCTGGATTACGATGTCGTGCAGTATAGCCTGGAACGGGTGATCGCAGGCCAGCGCTATGCGTTCGGCGCGAGCGCAGGTCGGTACGCGCCCTATGTCCTGTCGCAGCTGACGGGGGCCTATCGCAACGTGCCAGACTTTCTGGCCAACCAGCACAGCATCCGGAATGCCGCCGACGCCGACGCCTATGTCGCGCGGGTGCAGGCGTTCGCGGGTGCGATCGACGCGGAAACCGACCGCCAGCGCGAGGACGCTGCGCAGGGCGTGTTTGCCCCGGACTACATCCTGGATACCACGCTCAAGCAACTCGCCGCGGTCCGCGACAAGGTGCCTGGTGCAAGCGGCCCGGTGACCGATCTGTCGGCCAAGCTCAAGGCCGCCGGTCTGCCGCCCGAGCGCGCGGCGGTCGTGGCCAAGCTGATGGCCGATCAGGTGTTTCCGGCGCTGGACCGGCAGCGTGCGCTTGTCACCGAGCTGCGCGGGCGCGCCGGGCACGATGCGGGCGTCTGGCGTCTGAAGGATGGCGACGCCTATTATGCGGCGGCGGCCAGCGCCGCGACCACGGTTGAGATGACCGGTGACGAGATTCACCGGCTCGGGCTGGCGCAGGTGGCGGAGATCGGCGCACGCGTCGACCGCCTCCTCCAGTCGCAGGGGCTGACGCAAGGCAGCGTCGGCGAGCGGCTGGTAGCCATGAACAAGCGCCCCGATCAGCTTTATCCGAACACCGATGCCGGCCGCGAGCAACTGCTCGAGCAGCTGCGCGGTCAGATCGCCGCCATGACGAAGCGGCTGCCCGAGCAGTTCGCCGTCCTGCCACGGGCCCCGGTCGAGGTCCGCCGCGTCCCCGAGGCTATCCAGGCCGGGTCGCCCGGCGGCTATTACCAGTCCGCCTCGCTCGATGGGACGCGGCCGGCCATCTACTTCATCAATCTGCGCGATACGTTCGACCGGCCGAAATTCGGTTTGGCGACGCTTAGCTACCATGAGGCGGTGCCGGGTCATCACCTCCAGGTCATGTCCGCGCTCGAGAGCGAGGACATTCCGCTGATCCGTCGTCGCGGGTTCTACTCGGGCTATTCCGAGGGATGGGCGCTCTACGCCGAGCAGCTCGCCGACGAGATGGGCGTCTATGACGGCGATCCGCTCGGGCAGATCGGCTATCTGCAATCGCTGCTGTTCCGCGCGACGCGCCTGGTGGTCGACTCCGGCATGCATGCCAAGCGCTGGAGCCGCGAGAAGGCGACCGACTATCTCATCGCCACCACGGGGATCGCGCGCGGGCGCAGCCAGGGCGAGATCGACCGCTATACGGTCTGGCCAGGCCAGGCGTGCAGCTACAAGATCGGCCACACCGTCTGGGTGCGGCTGCGCGACGAGGCCAAGCGCAAGGCCGGTGCGAACTGGGATCCCAAGGCGTTCCACCGGTTGCTGACGATGGGCGCGATGCCGCTCACGGTCCTGGAGAAGGTCGCCCGCGAGCGGCTGGGATAGTCGGGGGCAATCTCGGCAGGCGCCGAGCCGATCAGGGTCCGACGGGTGCCGATCGCACGCGCGCTCGTCGGGTCAGCCTATAGCCCGCCACCGATCCGAATACCGCCAGCTGCACGACGAGGATCGCGAGCGCGCCGCGGACCTCGCCCAACGATGCGCCCATCTGGTTGAGCGGAATGAAGATGTGCATCGCGGGTGTCGCGGGGATCGTCCAGGCGATCGCCTGCACCCAGCCGGGCATCGCGACGAGCGGCCAGGCAAACCCCGACAGGAAGACGAACGGGATCGAGGTGGGAATGAGCAGCTTCAACGCGTCGTCGCCGCTCCGTACCATGCTGCCGACCATCAGCGCGGCAGCGGCAACGGTGGCGGCGAACAGCGGGACGGTCAGCAGCAACGCCGGTATGTTGCCGCCGTGCGGAATGTCCTGAAGCCAGTAGATAAGGCCGAAATAGAAGAGCGCGCTCAGCGTACCGATCGTGGCGCAGGCGGCCCAGACGCCCAGGCCCGTGCGCCGCTGGAGCTGCCACCGGCCGGTGCGCCGCCGCTCCGCCACGAAGCGCGCGGCCGCGAACAGCAAGGTCTGTTGCAGGATGATATTGGCGACCGCGGGGAAGATATAATCGCGATACCCTTCCGTCGTGTTGAACAGCGGCCGCGTGACGACCGGCGCCAGGCCCGGTGTCGCCAGGCCCGACGTGCGCGCCTCCAGCGTGGCGCCGATCGCCGTCGCGATCGTCTTGCCGACGGCCTCGGCGCGCAGCAGATATGCGCCGTTGAGCCAGACCGCGATTCCCGCGCCGGGCCGCCCCTTGGCCACCGACGCGCCGACATCGTGCGGTATCAGCAGGATACCCTCAACCTGCCGGCTACGGACGAGCGCGCGCGCCGCCAGCATGTCGGGGGCATCCGCCGCAATCTCGACCTCCTGCGCCGCCTGCAGGTTGCGGATGATCGCCCGCGAAAGCACGCTGCGATCGGCATCGACGACCGCGATCGGGAGCCGCTCGACGACCTGATGCGCATAGGGCGCCGGATAGTAGAAGGCGTAGAAAAGCACGGACACCACCGCGACCGCGACGAGATCGCGCGTCCGCAGGATTTCGAGCAGCGCGCTTTCGAAGGCGTGGCGGAAGGTCATGCCGCCCTCCGCGCCTGGCGCCGCAGCAGCAGCGCCGCGCCGCCGCTCGCGACGACCGCCGCCAAAAGGAGGATAGCGGCCTGTTTCGCCCAGACCGCGAGATCGACGCCAATCGCCTGATCCATTTCGAGCGTGACATAATGCGTGAGCGGCAGGATCGCGCTCCAGATCCGGGCGAAAGCAAGGCCGCCGGTGATCGGCAGCGACGCTCCCGAATAGGCGAGCGCGGAGCCGGCATAGATCACGCTGGCGGACAGGCTGGTAGCGACCTCGCCGGTCAGCAGGATCAGCAGCGCCGCGATCGCCGCGCTCGCCACGAACAGCAGCAGCCCGCCGATCGCGACGAGCCCGATCGCGCCGGTGAACGCAAAGCCCTGCCCCAGCGTGAGCCACACCAGCCACAGGCACAGCCACGCAGTACCGATCGCGACATGCGGCACCAGACGCCCGGCGACGGCGAGCACCGGCGAACCGACCCGCGCCGCCCAGCCCCCGAGCGAACCGTCGATGAGCTCGCGCCCGAGCGATGCAGCCGCAGTCACCGCGATCAGCAGATGAAGGACCGCCGGACCGATCAGCAGGCCGAGATACCATTCGAGGTTCGCCGACGCGTTGCCGAGCAACGTCACCTCCACCCCCGGCAACGGCACGCGGAGCAGTGCCACCCCCGCCAGCCCGGATTGCGACGGCGCCTGTCGGGCGAGTTCCGCGGTGATCGTCGCCTGGAGCAGTGCCGAGGTCAGCGCGCCGGTCGACAGGAACGCGGTCTGGTAGAAGATCTCGACCGTGGGCGGGGTCGCCGCACGCCGGGCGCTGCCAAGACCGCGTGGCAGGACGACGACCGCGACCGCGCGTTCGCGACGGATCGCCGCGAACGCTTCCGACAGCGTCGATACGCTATCGATCACGCTCAGCGCATCGACCGACCCGACGGCGCGTACGATCGCGCGTGACGCGGTGCTGCGATCCTGGTCGACGATCACCACGCCGAGCCCGCGCGGCGACCCCCGCGCCATCATCCCGCCCATCACGACCAGGCAGACGAGCGGGACCAACGTCAGCAGCGCGAGATCGAACCGGTCGCGCCACAGATGCGCAAGCTCCTCGACCAGCGCGGCGCGGAACGCGGTCATCGTGGCCAGTCGAACAGCACGCTCATACCCGGCCGCAGATCGGCCACGCGCTCGACCGGTCGCAGTTGCACGCCAAAGGCGCGCACGTCGTAGCCGCTCGACTGGCGCGTCGTGCGGACGGTGGCGAATTCGGCCTCCGGCGCGATCCGGACGACGCGGAACCGGATGTCACGCGCCAGCGCGGGAACATGGCCGACCAGAATCCCGCCGGGGTGGATCCCGGCATAGTGGCTCTCGCGCACGGTGATCTCGACGCGCGGATGATCGATGTCGATCACCTGATAGGCGGGGAGCACCGGGCTGACGATTTCCCCCGGCTGGAGCAATTTGCGCGAGACCTCGCCGGCGATCGGCGACACCAGCCTGGTCTCGTTCATCAGCGACTGTGCGGTCGACAGCCCCGCCTGCGCGATCCGGACCTGCGCTGCGGCGGCCTGCTTGTCCTCGCTCCGCGTGCCCGCCAGCGCCTTTTCATATTGCAGCCGCGCGGCCTCCGCCGACCGCTGGCTGCTGTCGCGCGCGGCATGTGCCTCGTCGCGCCGCTGCGCCGCGATGACGCCCTCGGCATAGAGCGTGTCGGCGCGGCGGCTCGACGTCGCGCCGAGCGTCGCGGCGGCCTGCGCCGACTGCCAGATCGCCCGGAGCGACCCGACATCCTCGCTGCGGGCCCCCGCGCGCGCGACCGCGTCCAGCGCGCGCGCAGTGTCGAGCGCGCCCTGCGCCTGACGTTCGGCATTGCCCAGCTCGGGGCTCGACAGCGTCGCCAGCACCTGCCCCGCCTTCACGCGCGCGCCCTCGTCGACGAGCAGCCGGTCGACCCGCGCCAGCGCCTTGGTCGCGACGTTGACGCTGTCCGCCTCGACCATGCCCTGGATCTGTTCGGGCGCCGGGCGGCTGGCCAGCCATAATCCTACGCCAACGATCGCCACGACGACGACGAGGCCGACATAGAGAAGGATGCGTGCGCGGCGTGTGGGGGGTGCGGTGGGATCACTCATTGTCCGGTTCCGTAGACGAGGCGCTGGTCGGCGCGCGCGAGGTGGCTGCCGAACGCGTCGAGCCGGCTGGCCGAGGCGAGAAGCCCGGCAAGCGCGAGATCATATTCATAGGCGACCGCGATCCGCTGCGCCTCCGCGGTATCGAGCGCGGCCTGCGCGGCGATCACCGGCGTCGCGGTGCCCTCGCCTTCGCGAAACGCGACCGACTGGACTCGCACATTCTCGCGCGCCGCGGCGATGCTGCTGTCGAGCAGGACGAACGACCGCCGCGCGCCCTCGACGAGATTATACGCGCGGATCGTCGCGCTGGTGGCGATACGGCGCGCCTCCGCGGCGGTGTCGGCCGCCGCCGCCGCCTGCGCGCGCGCGGCATCCTCGGTACGCCTGCGATCGATGTTGGACAGGATCGTGTAGCGGACGCCGACGCCGGCGATCCAGTCGGGCTCGATCGGCAGCGCGTTCGAGCGGTTGAGATTATATTCGCCGAACGCATAGGCCTGCGGCAGGCGCCGCGAGCGGGCGAGCGCGACGCCGGCATCGGCGATCTGGCGCCCGGCATCCGCGGTCCGTGCTTCGGGCGCGCTGCCCTCGCTGCCGAGGAAAGTCTCGACCGGCGCGAGGGGGCGGGTCTGCACGAACAAGGCTGTCGTCGGCACCACCGTGTCGAGATCGAGCAGCCGCGCCAGTTCGTCGCGCGCGGTCGCGCTCGACAGCTCGGCACGCTGATAGGTCCGCTCGGCGGTGTCGCGTGCGACCTGCACCTCCAGCGTGCGCGCGTGCGGGATCACGCCCGCCGCCTCCAGCTTGCGCGAATCCGACACGATCTTGTCCAGCGCGTCGCGGCTCCGGCGGGCCGCCTCGAGCAGTCCGGCGGCGGCCTGCTGCCCGAAATAGGCGCGGATCAGGTTGAGCCGCGCCAGATCGACAACCTGCGCACGGCGTCCTTCGGCCATCGCGACGCCGCCTTGCGCAGCGCGCTGGACCGCGGGGATCGCGCCGCCGGTATAGATTGGCAGCGCCGCCTGCACGGTCGGCCGAAACACCTCGTCGCGGAAGCGGTAGCTGAGCTGATCGGGGATCGCATCGAACAGTCCCGGCAGCGCCTGCGAGAGACGACCGCTGATCTCGCTCGCGATCTGCTGGAACGCGGGCGGCACGCTCCCGGGAAACGCGGCGAGGAAGTCCTGCGTGTTGCCCAGCGCCGCGCTCTTCTCTCCGGTTACGTCGACCGACAGAGTCTTCTGGTAGACCAGATATTGCGCAGAGGCGGTGACGATCGGCCGGTGCAGCGTCCGCACCGCATCCGCCCCCGCCTTCGCCGCATCGACGCCGTGATCGGCCGCACTGATCGCGCGCGACCTACGATCGAACCGCAATTGCGCCGCATCGAAGCTGAGCGCGGTCGGTCCAGTCTGCGCGGTCTGGGCATTGGCGGCTGACGCAAGGGCTGCCGTCAGCGCGATCGCGATCGACCAGTGCCTCGTTACCCCCAACCGCATTGCCTTCGAATTCCTTGCCCCGTTCGCTGGAACGCGGGGCGGTGCCGTTGGCCGCCCGCCGTTCCATGAGTTCTGTTATGCCGAACGGCAACTTTGGGCAACGTGGCGCCGGCAGGCTGCGTGCCGGGAAGCGGGCTGGCCGCGCGCTGCGTATTTTGATCGGCCAGCAATCCGATTGCTCGCCCTGAGGCAAGACGCGCACAACCTCGATCAATACAATTTTGTTATCTGCGGACGAGCGGAACGAACAACAATTCCCGCTGTTCTACTCACGGTGGAGAAACAGGGCAAATACCAGATAGCGACGACCCCCTTACCTGCGGAAAAGTTGGTTGAACCGGCCACTGCGCACATAGCGAAGCCCTCAAGGTCCCGCCGTTCACCAGAGTAACAGCTGCAAACGCAGCATCGTGACGCCGTCAGATCTTGATCTGATCGTCGCTCAGCAAACAGAGGATCAACCGACATGACGGATAAGAAAACCGATCATACCGACGACGCCCCACCGACGACGTGGAAGAAAGGCGATGCTTTGGCGGAGTCCGCAATCCCCGGCGAGCAAGGAAACTCTCTGGTTGCGCGCGCGGTCACGATCAATCGCCCGGTCGGTGAAGTCTTCGCCTATTTCCGCGACTTTGCGAACCTGCCGACGTTCATGGAGAATGTCGAGCGGATCGACATTCTCGACGCGAAAAGGTCGCACTGGGTCGTGAAGGCGCCCGCCGGCAAGACGGTCGAGTGGGACGCCGTGGTGACCGAGGAAGCGCAGGACAGCGTCATCGCTTGGACGTCCGAGCCCGGCGCCGATGTCGCGAACAGCGGCCGGGTCGAGTTTCGCGATGCCGGCGCGCGCGGCACCGTCGTCACCGCGACGATTGCTTATGATCCGCCCGCCGGAATCGTCGGCAAACTGATCGCCAAGCTGTTCCAGCGCGAACCCGCGATCCAGGCGCGCCGCGACCTGCGACGCTTCAAGCAACTGATGGAAACCGGCGAGATCGCGACCGCCGCGATGACCCGCAAGCAGCATGAAGAGGAGATGGCCTGATGCGCGCTCTGGCATGGCACGGCAAGCATGACGTCCGCGTCGATACCGTCGACGACCCCGAAATCATCAACCCACGCGACTGCATCATCAAGGTCACGGCGACCGCGATCTGCGGCTCCGACCTGCATCTCTACGACAATTATATCCCGACGATGCAGGCTGGCGACATCCTCGGCCACGAGTTCATGGGCGAGGTCGTCGAGGTCGGCGCGAAGTCGACGCTGAAGAAGGGTCAGAAGGTCGTCGTGCCGTTCACGATTGCGTGCGGCAGCTGCTATCACTGCGGCAAGCATCAATATTCGGCATGCGACAACGGCTTGCCCGCCGACAATCAGGACATCGCGCAGGAACTATACGGTCAGCCGATGGCGGGGCTGTTCGGCTACAGCCACATGACCGGCGGCTATGCCGGCGGTCAGGCGGAATATGTCCGCGTGCCGTTCAGCGATGTCGGGCCGATCGTGATCCCGGACGGCGTCGACGACGAGAAGGTGCTGTTCCTCTCGGACATCCTGCCGACCGGCTGGATGGCGGCCGAGAACGCGCAGATCGAGCCCGGCGACACGGTCGCGGTCTGGGGCTGTGGCCCGGTCGGGCTGTTCGCGGTCCAGTCGGCTTTCCTGATGGGCGCCGAGCGAGTCATTGCGATCGACCATTTCCCGCACCGCCTCGAACTCGCCAAGCGGTTTGGCGCGGAGACGATCAACTATGAGGAAAGCGCGGTCTACGAGGCGCTGATGGTGATGACCGGCGGGATCGGCCCCGACGCGGTGATCGACAGCGTCGGGCTGGAGGCACACGGGTTCTTCGTCGACAACGTGCTCGACCAGATCAAGGCGTCGACCTTCCTCGGTACCGATCGTGCGCATTCGATCCGCCAGGCGATCATCGCCTGCCGCAAGGGCGGGCGCGTGTCGATGCCGGCGGTCTATGGCGGGTTCATCGACAAGTTCCCGCTCGGCGCGCTCATGGAAAAGGGCCTGACGCTCAAGACCGGCCAGACGCATGTCCAGCATTACATGCCCGCGCTGCTCAACGCGATCATGGAAGGCAAGATCGACACGACCTTCCTGATCTCGCACCGCATGGACCTGGAGGACGCCCCCAAGGGCTATGACATGTTCAAGAACAACCAGAACGAAGTGACCAAAGTCGTGCTGAAACCCGGCTTCAATTGAGAGGATTTGACGACATGGCCGATAAATTCGCAATCATCACCGGTGCCTCGACGGGTATCGGCTTCGAACTCGCCACGCTGGCGGCAAAGGATGGCTACGACATCCTCGTCGTCGCCAACGAAGCGCTGATCCAGGCCGCCGCCGCCGACTTCAAGCAGTTCGGCACCGAGGTGACCGCGGTCGAGGCGGACCTCTCGACGATCGAGGGCGTCGACGCGCTGCTCGCCGCGACCAACGGCCGCAAGGTCGACGTGTTGTGCGCCAACGCCGGCCAAGGGCTCGGCCACGGCTTCCTCGACCAGGCGCTCGCCGACTGGCGCAACGTGGTGGATACCAACATCACCGGCACGCTCTACCTCGTCCAGAAGGTGATGCCCGCGATGGTCGCGCGCAACGATGGCAAGGTGCTCGTGACCGGATCGGTCGCAGGCTATATTCCGGGCGCGTTCCAGGCGGTTTACAATGGCACGAAGGCGTTCATCGACAGCTTCACCGAGGCGCTGCGCAACGAGATCAAGGAAGCAGACGGCGTCACGCTGACGACGCTGATGCCCGGCCCGGTCGACACCGAATTCTTCGACCGCGCCGACATGAACGACACCTCGGTCGGCACCGATCCGAACAAGCGCGACGCGGCCGATGTCGCCAAGGACGGTTGGGATGCGCTGATGAGCGGCAAGCCGTCGGTGTTCTCGGGGCTGATGACCAAGGTCCAGGGGGTGCTGGCCAACGTCATTCCCGGATCTGTGCTCGCCGAACAGCATCGCAAGATGGCCGAGCCAGGCAGCGCCAAGTCGTGAGCGGGTCCGACCATGTAAGCCGGCGCGGTCTCGTCGGCGGCGCGGCGGTCGGCCTCGCGGCCGCTGCCGTCCCTGCGTTCGGTCAGGGCGCAGCGGCTGTATCCGATACGCCGCTGACCGATCCGACCACGCAATATCCCAAGCCGCCATTCGCACGCCAGTCGCAGCCGTTTCCGGGGCTTGCGAGCAAGATGACCCCGCGCCCCGATCACGGCGAGACCAGCTACAAGGGCTCGGGCCGGCTCAAGGGACGCAAAGCACTGATTACCGGCGGTGATTCCGGCATGGGCCGCGCGGCGGCAATCGCGTTCGCGCGGGAAGGCGCCGATGTCGCGATCGCGTACCTCCCCGCGGAGGAACCCGACGCGCGCGAAGTCGTCGCACTGATCCGGCAGGCTGGGCGCAAGGCGGTCGCGATCCCGGGCGATCTGCGCGACCGTGCCTATTGCCTGAGGCTCGTCGATACCGCGGTGAAACAGCTCGGCGGCCTCGACATCCTCGTCAACAACGCCAGCCGGCAGCAGCAGAAGCAGTCGTTGCTCGATATCACCGACGAGGATTTCGACGCGACGATGAAGACCAACCTGTACGGCATGTTCTACGTCACCAAGGCCGCGCTGCCGCATCTGAAACCCGGCTCCGCGATCATTCAGACGACGTCGGAACAGGCTTATGATCCGTCGAAGGATCTGGTCGACTATGCGATGACCAAGGCGGCGATGATGAACTTCACCAAGTCGCTGGCCAAGCAGCTCGGGCCGAAGGGTATCCGGGTCAATGGCGTGGCCCCTGGACCGATCTGGACGCCGCTCCAGGTCTCGGGCGGCGCGACGATGGAGAAGCTGCAGCAGTTCGGCGGCAATACTCCGCTCGGCCGCCCCGGGCAGCCGGCCGAACTGGGCTCGATCTACGTCCAGCTCGCCGCGTCGGACGCGAGCTATGCCAACGGCCAGATCTACGGCGCCGCGGGCGGTAGCGGCCAGCCGTGACGTTCACGCGTGCGAGCTCCCCGGCTCGCACGCGGATCTCCAATCACGACATGATTGTGATGTTACCGATCCGCCGCCGCGACGACGGCTCGCGTGAGGTCGCCCATCAGCCGCATCCGCGCAGGGATAGGCTTGCGCGTGCTGGCGATCATCACGGCAATCGCATAGCGGTGCCCATCGGGCGCGACGAGCAATCCGACATCGTTATACCCGGTCGACAGGGTGCCGAGCTCCTGCCCCGTCCCCGTCTTGTGCGCGAGCGTCCAGCCCGGCCGAAGCCCCGATTTGAGGCGGAGCGGGCCGGTCTTGCTCGAATGCATCAACGTCAGCAGCGACGTGGTCGAGCGCGCGCTCAGCAGCTTGCCCTGCGCGAGCAACGATAGCCCGAGCGTGATGCCATTGCTCGACGCGCCATCGATCGGCGCGGCGAGATAGCGCCGCAAGGCTCTGTCTCGTGCCTCGTAGGTCATCGCGGCGCGTGCCTGCAGAAACCCCCAGCCGCCGGCCCATTCGGATCGCCATTCGAGGCCTGCGGTGCGGGCTTGCAGGTGGCGCTCGCCGGGGCCGAACGTGACGCCCGCGATGCCTTTCGCCGCAAGCATCCGGTTGATCGCAACCGGTCCGCCGACGCGCCAGAGCAGCACGTCGTTGCACGTGTTGTCGCTGCGCGTCATCGCACCGCTCAGCAACGCGCCGATGGTCGTCCTGTAGCCGTCGGGCCCGACGAGCGCCCGGATCGGCTGGTGGAAGACGGTGAGATCGGACCGCGTGACGGTCACCGGATCGGCGAGCGACATCTGGCCGCGATCGACCGCATCCATGACCGCGATCGCGACCCACAGCTTGCTGACGCTTTGCTGCGGACGCGGTGTGTCGCCTTCCCACGCGACGACCCAGCCCTCGTCGATATCGCGGACGCTGATGCCGACCGCGCCATCGAACCCCGCGCCCAGCGCCTGCACCGCGTTGAGCAGGTCGGCCGATGGCTGCGATCGCCTCGCGGGAAGCCTCGGCGGCGTGCGCGCGGGCGTGGTCGTTTGCACCGTGATCGGCAGCGCTGCGGGCGACAGTGTCTCGCGTCCGGCGGGGACGCAGGCCGCGAGACCGGACAGACCGGCAACGATGCCGATGCGACGAAACAGCGATTCAAATGGCAACGACACTTCCCTTTTTAGGTCTTGTAAGCGCCTGACCCCGGAGCGGAACCGGCGCGCAGGGACTTCGCCGTGCGACACACTCCGCTCGGCGCAGCGACGCCGGCAAGCCGCCACCAACAAGATTGGCATAGCCCGGATGCAGCGTTGGGTTTAACCGGAGCCATGCGCCCTCCTCGCTCCCCTGCCCTTGCACCGCCGCCGACCACGCGCCGTCGCACGGTGGTGCGGACGAAGGTCGCGTGACGCTGAACATCGCCGCCATCCGATCGGCGACGTCGTGGTTGCGCCGCCGCCTGCGCGCGAGCGAGGCGGTGCTGATCCTGCTGGCGGTGGCGATCGGTGGGGGTGCCGGCCTGCTGAGCGTCGCGCAGGGTGCCATTGCGCGGACGATTCAGCATCTGCTCTTCGGCCTGCCGATCGGACAGCGGCTCAGCGCGACGCCCGCGATCCCCGTGCTGGTCCTCGTCGCGCTGCCGGTCGGGGGCCTCGCACTGGTGCTATTCTCCTGGGCGACGAAGGCGCGGAACCGGCACATGGTCGATGCGGTCGAAGCCAATGCACTGCACGGCGGCCGGATGTCGTGGAGCGACAGCATCGTCATTTCAGGGCAGACGATCATCTCGAACGGCTTTGGCGCCTCGGTCGGACTCGAGGCCGCCTATGCCCAGCTCGGCGGGGTCATCGCATCAATCGCGGGCGGGTGGTTCAGGCTGCGGCGTGGGGACCTGCGGATCCTGGTCGGGGCGGGCACGGGCGCGGCGATCGCAGGCGCGTTCGGCGCGCCGCTGGCGGGGGCATTCTACGCGTTCGAGATCGTCATCGGCGCCTATACCCCTGCCGCGATCGCCCCCGTCGCCGCGGCGTCGCTGTCGGGCGTGCTCGTCGCGCAGGCGTTCGGCGCGGAGCCCTATCTGGTCGACGCCATGGTCAGCGAGCAGGTCCAGACTCATCACTACCTCATCTATGCCGGGCTCGGCGCGGTCGCAGCCGGGGTCGGGATTCTGCTGATGCGCGCGGTCGCGGACGTCGAGGCACTGACCCGCCGCCTGCCGATCCGGACGACATGGCGTCCTGTCGTCGGCGGCGCGCTGCTCGTCCCGCTCGCATGGCTGACGCCGCAGGTCTTGTCGGCCGGGCACGGCGCGCTCCACCTCGACCTCGCCTTCGCCGTACCGCTGACCTTTCTTGCGGCAATCTTCATCATCAAGTGCGCGGCCTCAGTCGTCTCGCTCGGCTTCGGCTTTCGCGGCGGGCTGTTCTTCGCCTCGCTGTTCCTCGGCAGCCTGCTCGGACAGCTCTATGCGGGCGGACTGGCGTGGATCGCAGGGCAACCGCTGGTCGATCCCCAGAACGCCGCGCTGGTCGGCATGGCGGCGCTCGCGGTCGCGGTCGTCGGCGGTCCCATGACGATGGCGATGCTGGTGCTCGAGGCGACGCATGATTTCTCGCTCGCGGGGGCGACGATCGCTGCGGCGCTGGTCTCCTCGACGATCGTTCGCGAAACGTTCGGCTATTCCTTCTCGACCTGGCGGCTCCATTTGCGTGGCGAGACGATCAAGAGCGCGCGGGACATTGGCTGGGTCCGCACGCTGACCGCGGGGCAGATGATGCGCCGGGTCGAGCGCGCGACGCCCGCAGCCATCAGCGTGACCGAGTTTCGGCGGCTGTTCCCGCTAGGGTCGACGAGCCGGATCGTGCTGGTCGACGGCGCGGAGCATTATGCCGGCATCGTGCAGACCGCGAGCGCGTTTGCCGAGGCGGTGGTCGCGAGCGAACCGATCGGGACGCTTGCGATCAACCGGCAGGAGACACTCGCCCCCGACGCCGACATCACGACCGTCATGGCCGCGTTCGACGCGGCCGGTGCCGACGAGATGGCCGTCGTGACGGGGGACGGAACCGTGCTCGGCGTGTTGTCGGAATCCTACGTCCGACGCCGCTACGCCGATGAACTGGACAAGGCCCAACGGGAATTGTTCGGCGAGGCGTGAAGTCCCTCTACAAAATGCACACCGGTCAGAACGACAGCTGCACATGCCCTATGAGCCGGTCCGCCGCATTGCGCCGATCCGCAAACCGGCTGGCTTCACCGGAGCGCGAGACATCGGTGCCGATATAGTCGACGCCGACCGTCAATCGGTCACGACGATGTTCGAGCCCTAGCCGCCAGTTGGTGTAATCGCCGCCCGGTCGGAGGCGCTCGGCATGATTGGGATTGCGGACACTGCCGGACGAATGCCCGACCTCGGCGAGGACGGTGAACGGCGTCCCCGGGATACCCGCATTGGCGTTGGCATAGGCATAGACGTTGCTGCCGCCGATCGCGCGCTGCGACGGCGCGCCGATGGCACCCAGCGTCACTTAGAGCGGGCCATAGCCGTAACTCGCCGACAGGCCGCCCTCGACATAATCCATCCGCCCGCGCGCACCGGCGAACGCATGCCCGATGGCATCCGCGCGTAGCCGGATCGCACCGAGATCCCATCCCGTGCCGATGCCGAGGTCGACGACCGCATCGGCGCCACCATGCCGCGCGCTGCCGCGCGTCGTCACCGCGCGGGCCGAGGCGTCCAGCCGCCCCAGCGACACACGAACGTCACCCGCCAAGGCGGCGCGTCCCCCACTCCAGCTGAGCCCGCGCCGTTCCTCGTCCGTCATGCCCTCGACAGTGGCCGACCGGGCGGTCTGTGCAAACGCGGGCGCCACAAGTCCGCAGGTCGCCAAACCCAGCACGCCTGCGCGCTTCAATGCCCGGATCATCCGGCGCGCTGCGGGCCGTGGATCCGGTCCAGCTCGGCACGCAGCATCGCCTCGTCCTGCCCGGCGACGACCACCAGATGATCCCGGATGGCGACTGTCTTGCCCGCGACTTCCTTGGCGATCGCGCGGTGGCTCGTCGCGCACCAGCCAGGCCGTGTGCCCGAGACCAGCGGTTCGCTGTCGATCGTACGGACCAGCGTCGTGCCCGACGAGGCGACGGCATGGCGCGCGACCGTCATCGTCGCCGCCCAGTCGCAACGCAGCGACGACGCCCTTCCCCCAGGCGCAACCGCGCCGACCTGTTTGTGCGTGATCGCGACATCGCCGCGATACTGGACCGCGACCGGACCGCTATGATGATCCACCTGGTTCTGATGATCCACTGTCAGCCCGAGTGCGGTGCCCGTGGCGGCGAGCGCCAATCCGGCGAGTAGATAATAGGCCATGTTCGCTCTCCTTCTTTTGCCGTTCCGGTCCATCGTGACCGGTAACGCTCATCTGTGTGGACGATGGTCGATGCCGACCTGTCGACCCGTCGCGTCAGCAGACCTGCTGGCGCAGGGCGCGTGCGTGCAGCTGATCCTTCACGCTCAGACGCAACCGTTTGAGCCGCAGGAGGCGCAGCGTATCGGGCATGCGCACTTTCATCTCGGCCCGGATCTGGTCGTCCAGCCGCTTGTGCAACTGTGTCAGTTTGTACGAGAAAATGGTCATAGCCGCGCTCCGATCGACGATTGGAAGATCGGATCAGCCGCGATGACAAGAGGCAATCAGGCCAGGCCTTACCACCGGGCTCACCCGATGCGGTCCGACATCACGCTCGTCCCAAGACGAACGCCAGAGGGGCCCGGCCCGCAGTATCAACCTAATGCTTCATCAGTGGAGATCAAGTCCGGCGGCGCAAATCCGTCCGATGTTGACAACACGCGGCGGTTCCCCGATTGTATTCGCATGTACGCTCCCGCGACACATAAGCGTTTTATCGACCACGCCGGCCAACTCGCCGCACGGGGTTAGCCCGAGCTCGCGGCCAATAGCCGTTTGAGTTCGGGCATTATTCGATCTGACCTTTGTGATGTGCTCTGCACACCCATGTTCTCGAGTAAGCGGAAACCCTGTCGTGGCAGACCCTATCTCCAAATTCGACGCGCATGCTTCAGCCGACACCGGACAGCAGGCCAAGCCCGCTCCGGCCATACCAGTCTCGGGATCCAGGCCGGGCCACGCGTTTCCCGGGAAATTCGATCAGCCGATCGTCCAGCACTATTCGAAGGCCGATGCCCATGACGGGCATGACGTAACGCCGAATTGGCTCAACCGGCTGATGGAGCTCAATCTTTTCTTCCTGATCCTGTTGGTTGGCGTGCCAGTACTTGTGTACTGCATCCTAGCATCGGGCATGTGACGGCGTTCTAGCCCTGCGGTTGCGAACCACGCGCCGTCTTTGACCGCGGTCAACCCGATCCTTGTCCGCGGTCAACGCCACTGCCGCCCCCTGCGCCTAGCCCGATGGCCTTGGATTGCAGGAGCCGGACCATGACATCGTCGAACACTAGCCTAGCCATCGTTGCGGCGCTTGCCGGGATGGCCATGGCCACCCCCGCGCTGGCGCGAGCCGACGCGGCCCCGCGCCAGGGCATCGCCGCCGGCGACGTGCTGCTGCGCGTCCGGACCATCCTGGTCGCGCCGAACGAGAAATCCGGCAGCGTCCTGCCCGCGTTTCCCGGCGAGCGTGTCCGCGTGAACAACAGCGTCATGCCCGAGGTCGACGTCACCTATATGGCGACCAATAACATCGGCTTCGAGCTGATCGCCGCGACCACCAAGCATCACGCCGACGGCCGCACCGGCACGACCGGATCGATCGGCAAGCTCGCCTCGACCTGGGTCCTGCCGCCGACGCTGACCGCGCAATATCATCTGAACCCGACGGGCAAGGTCCGCCCCTATATCGGCGCGGGCGTAAACTACACGATCTTCTGGAACGAGAGGGCGTCCGACGGGCTCGTCAAGGCCGTCGGCGCGACCGACGTCCACATGAAGGACAGCCTTGGCTGGGCGGCGCAGGCCTCCGTCGACATCGACATCACGCCAAAGGTCTTCCTCAACCTCGACGTCAAATATATCGACATCGACACGACCGCGCGCCTGCGGACGACCGCGGCGGGCACGCAGCACGTCGCGATCAGCCTCGATCCGCTGGTGCTGGGCGTTGGGCTCGGCATCCGGCTGTAACCGCGGCGAGGGGGAGCGGCCCTCCTCCCGCCGGACAACCCGGCGGTGGAGAATCCCGCCTCTGGCCGCCCGTCCGACCGCCGGCAAACTCCGGCGGTCATCACCGTCGGCGAGAGCGACGCGGTTGCGGCTCGGTAGCCGTGGGTAGCGTGACGACCAAACCCGGTGCCGCCACGATCGGGCAGTGCCGGTCGCACAGCGCCACCATCGCCGGACGATGGCTGACCATGACCAGCCCCTGCATCGTCCTTTCGAGGCGCGCGGCCAGACCGTCGGCAACCCGTCGCTCGGTGGCGGCATCGAGCCCCTCGGTCGGTTCGTCGAGCAATAGCCATGGGGCCGGGACGAGATAGGCACGCGCCAGCGCCAGCCGCCGACGTTCGCCGCCCGACAGCCGCACGCCATGCTCGCCGACCCAGCTGTCGAGGCCGTGCGGCATCGTCGCGACCACGTCGGCAAGCGCGACATCGGCAAGCGCCGCCCACATCGCGGCCTCGTCGGCGAGCGGATCGCCGAGCGCGAGCGTATCGCGCACGGTGCCGGCCAGCAGCGCAGCATCCTGTGGCGCCCAGCCGAACGTCGCGCGCCGGATAGCGAGCGGGATGGCGGCAATGTCGGTCCCGTCGATGAACGCCGTCCCCGCCGTCACCGCGCGCAAACCGAGCAGGCTTTCGACGAGCGTCGTCTTGCCCGTCCCCGATGCGCCGATCAGCGCGACACGTGCGCCTGCGGGCAAATGCGTGCCGAGCAGAGCGAGCGACGGCGCGGCACGGCAATTGGCCACTTGCGCCTCCGCCACCGCGTCAGGCAGCAGCTCGTTGAGCCGCGCGGTCGCCTCGCGCACCGCGCTGCGCTGAGCGAGGCTGCGCAGGACCGGTCCTGCGCCGTCGACCGTCATCACCGCCGCCAATGCGCACAAGGCGGCGATCGGCGCGCCCGACGGGCCTGCAAGCAGCGACGCCGACACGCCCGCCATGCCGAGGGCCACCGCCTGGATGAAGTCGAACCAGCCCGAGACGCCCGCCTGCGCGCGCTGGGCCTCGGCGAGACGCAGGCTGCAGGCATCGACCGCCGCCAACGCCGCCGCCTCGGCGCCATAGCAGCGCAGTTCCGCGGCCGCATCGGCCACGCCGGCGAACGCGTCCTTGAGCGCGCCGCTCGCGCGCTGCACCTCGCGTCCCGGCGCTTCGAGACGTCGGGCAAGGACGGTCGCGAGGGCCAGCACTCCGGCGAGGCACACGCCAAGCGCCAGCGCGGGACGCCAGCCCCCGAGCGCGCACAAGAGCAGACCACTCGACAGTGCCGTGATCATCCCCGGCACGGCGGACAGCCGGACGAACTGCGCCTCGACGACCGACACGTCCTGAACGATGCGTGCGGTCGCCTCGCCCTGCGTCAGCGCCAGAGCATGGTCCGCCGGGCCCGCTGCGAAACCGAGGAACAAAGCGGGGCGGATGCGGGCGAGCGCGCCGAACGCCGCGTCGTGGCTGGCGAGCCGCTCGCCATAGCGCCCGGCGGTCCGCAGGATCGCGAGCAGGCGGATCCCCGCGCTAGGCAGCACGTAGTTGAACCCCTGCGCGGCGATCGTGCCCGCGAGCCCCGCAACCGCGGCGGCGGTGATGAACCATCCCGACAGCCCGAGCAGCACGACCGAGGCCAGCGCGACGACCGCCGCATAGCCGCTCGCGCGCCACAGACGACGCCGCTGCCGCCGCCGCTCGCCGGCGATCAGCGTATCGAATGCCGTCATGCGATTTCTCCCAGATCGACGACGACATCGGCGATCGCGGCGAGCCTTGCGCTATGTGTCGCGAAGATCGTGGTACGCCCGGCGCAGACGTGCGCGATCACCTCGATCAGGCGCGCCTCGGCGTCCGCATCGAGATGCGCGGTCGGCTCGTCGAGCAGCATGACGGGCGCGGGCTTCAACAGCGCGCGCGCAAGCGCGATCCGGCGCCGCTCGCCGCCCGATATCCCACCACCCCGCGCATCGATCGCCGCGCCCAACCCGCCCCGCGCCAGCAGCATGGGCGACAGCCCGGCGACCCGCGCGACCTCGGCGATCCGCTCGGCCGACGCCGTCGGATCGGCGAGCGCGATGTTCGAGCCGATCGTCCCTGTCAGGATCAGCGGCGACTGGCCCGCCCACGCGGCGATTGGCGCGATGCTGCCGATCTCGGCAAGGTCGTGGTCGCCGATCGAAACACGCCCCCCGGACAAGGGGGCGAGGCCCAGCAGCAGATGCAGCAGGCTGCTCTTGCCGCTTCCCGAGGGGCCGACCAGCGCGACGATCGTCCCAGCGCGGACCTCGAACGAGACGTCCGACACGGCGGCACTGTGCTGCCCGTCATAGCGGACCGACACGGAGTCGAAGCGGATCGACGGCAGCGTCCTCGGCCATGTCGGCACGACCGTCGCGGGCGCCACGCTTGCCTGCTCGATCGCGGCCAACCGCTCGGCCGCGGTCTCCGCCGCCTGCCGATCGTGATAGGCCGCCGCGAGACGGCGCATCGGCGCGTAGAATTCGGGCGCAAGTGCGAGCACGAAGAACGCGCGGCCGAGCGTCAGCGTCTCCGGCACCGGAAACGGCAGCAAACCCAGCAGGTTGAACCCGGCATAGACCGCGACCAGCGCGACCGACAGCGCCGCGAAGAACTCGAGCGCCCCCGACGACAGGAAGGCGACACGCAACACGCCGAGCGTCCGCCGCGCGAGGTCCTCCGACGCCTCGCCCAGCGCACGCGCCTCGCGTGCTTCCGCGCGAAACGCGAGCACGATCGGCAGCGCCCCGATCCGGTCCGCAAACACCCCCGACAGGCGGGCGAGTGCGACGAACTGGCGGCGAGACTCGTCCGCGGCGGCGCCGCCCGCGAGGATCATGGCCACGACGAACGGGAAGAACGTCGTCACCAAGACCGCCGCCGCGATAGGGCTGGCGACTGCGGTCGCGGCGAGCACGATCAGCGGCGCGATCGACGCCGCGATCCGCGCGGGCAGGAAGCGCGCGACATAGCCGTCGATCGCATCGACCTCGTCGACCGCGGCGCTCATCAGTGTGCCCGTCGTGGCGTCCGATCCGGGCAATCGGTGGAGCGCCGCGGTGACGATCCGCCGCCGCAACCGGGTCTTCGCCCGATACGCACCACGCGCGCCGACACGTGCCGCCAGCATCGCGCAAGCCCCGCGCCCGATCCCCGACGCGCCCGCCAGGACCGCCCAGGGCAGCATCGCCAAAACGCCGGACGACACCGCGACGACGCCGCCGGCCAGCCCTGCCGCGAACCCGATCGCCGCCACCGTGTCGAGCAGGAGCAGGCTCGTCGACGTCCGGACGCCCCCGCCATCGGCGACCACCTCCTTGAGATAGGTTCTGGAGACGCGCGCGCGGTCTTTGGTGATACTGGTCATGCCCTCCGCCATCGACGGGGCGCCCGTGCGCGTCTTTGACCGCGGTCAATGTTCGGACCGCGGCCAGCGCCTAGATCGCGCTCCGGACATGACCTCCTTGGCCATGTGGGGAGCATCACTATGGACCTCGGGGTCATCGATCTGTCGCGGCTGCAATTCGCGCTGACCGCGTTGTACCATTTCCTGTTCGTGCCGCTGACGCTCGGGCTGTCGATGATGCTGGTCATCATGGAGGCCGTGTACGTCATGACGAACCGGCCGATCTGGCGGGTCATCACGCGGTTCTGGGGGTGCATCTTCGCGATCAACTTCGTGCTGGGTGTCGCCACCGGGCTGACGATGGAATTCCAGTTCGGCACCAACTGGTCGTATTTCTCGCATTATGTCGGCGACATCTTCGGCGCGCCGCTCGCGATCGAGGGGCTGATGGCGTTCTTCCTCGAAGCGACGTTCGTCGGGCTGATGTTCTTCGGCTGGAATCGCCTGTCGAAGCTCGGCCACTTGATCGTCACGTTCATGGTCGCGCTCGGCACCAATTTGTCGGCACTGTGGATCCTGGTCGCGAACGGCTGGATGCAGAACCCGACCGGCGCGGTGTTCAACACCGACACGATGCGGATGGAGGTCAGCGATTTCGGCGCGGTGCTGTTCAACCCGATCGCGCAGGCCAAGTTCGTCCACACCGTCAGCGCGGGCTATGTCTGCGCCGCCGTCGTGGTACTCGGCATCTCCGCCTTCTGGCTGCTCAAGGGACGCTACGTCGCGGTCGCGCGCCGTTCGATGACCGTCGCTGCGGCGTTCGGCCTTGCCGGATCGCTGTCGGTCGTCGTGCTCGGCGACGAGAGCGGCTATGCGCTGACCGACAACCAGAAGATGAAGCTCGCCGCGATCGAGGCTGCCTGGCACACCGCCCCCGCTCCCGCCGGGCTGACATTGTTCGGGATACCCGACGTCGCCGCGCGCGAGACGCGCTATGAGGTGCAGATCCCCTGGGTCCTCGGCCTGATCGCCACGCGCAGCCTCGACAAGGAAGTGACGGGGATGTCCGAACTGGTGCTCAAGGCGCAGGAACGGATCACCTCGGGCGTCATCGCCTATGACGCGGTCGAGCATCTAAAGATCGATCGCACCGACCTCGTCCAGCGCGCGCGGTTCGAGGCGCACAAGCGCGACCTCGGCTATGCGCTGCTGCTGAAACGCCACGTCGCCGACCCGCGAACGGCGAGCCCGCAGCTGATCGCCGCGACCGCGTGGGACGTGGTGCCCAATGTCCCGCTGATGTTCTGGAGCTTCCGGATCATGGCGTTCATCGGCTTCTTCATGATCGCGCTGTTCGGCACCGCATTCCTCCTGACCTCGCTGCGGCTGCACACGCAGACGCGCTGGTTCCTGAAGCTGGCGGTCGTCGCGATCCCGTTGCCCTGGATCGCGATCGAGCTTGGCTGGATGCTTGCCGAGATCGGCCGTCAGCCCTGGGCGATCGAGGGCGTGCTGCCGACCTTCCTGGCCGCATCGTCGCTGACCCGCGGGGTGTTGTGGGCGACGATCGTCGGCTTCACCGCGCTCTACGGCACGCTCGCGATGATCGAGGTGCGGCTGATCCTCGCGACGATCCGCAAGGGACCGTTCGAGCATGACGAGGATCCGCAGCATGCGCCCGAACATGCGGCCGCCCCCGCCCTCACCGCCTGACTGGAGACATGACGATGTTCGATTATGAAACGCTGCGTCTGATCTGGTGGGGGTTGCTCGGCGTGCTGCTGATCGGGTTCGCGCTGACCGACGGCTTCGATCTCGGGGTGGCCGCGCTGCTCCCGTTCGTCGGGCGCAGCGATGCCGAGCGGCGGATGGTGATCAACGCGATCGGCCCGACCTGGGAGGGCAACCAGGTGTGGTTCATCCTCGCGGGCGGTGCGATTTTTGCGGCATGGCCGTTCGTTTACGCGATCAGCTTCTCGGGTTTCTACCTGGCGATGTTCCTCGTGCTGGCGGCGCTGATCCTGCGTCCGGTCGGGTTCAAATACCGGTCCAAGCGGCCCGATGCCGCGTGGCGGTCGCGATGGGACTGGGCCTTGTTCGTCGGCGGGTTCGTGCCTGCGCTCGTGTTCGGCGTGGCGGTCGGCAACGTCCTGTCGGGTGCGCCCTTCCGCCTCGACAACGACCTGCGCACGTTCTTCGACGGCAGCTTCCTCGGACTGTTCACGCCGTTTACGCTGTTGTGCGGGCTGCTGTCGGTGGCGATGCTCGTCCTGCACGGCAGCGCATGGCTGGCGATCAAGGTCGAGCACGGCGCGGTGCATGATCGCGCGCGTACGTTCGGGACGGTCGCCGGACTCGCCTCGCTCGTGCTGTTCGCGATAGGCTGGGCGTTCGTCGCCTATGGCGATATCGGCTACCATATCGTCGGCGCGATCGATCCCGCAGGCCCGTCCAATCCGTTGCGCACCACCAGCGAAGCGGCACGCGGCGGCTGGCTCGTCAATTACGGCCTCTACCCCTGGATGATGATCGCCCCCCTGCTCGGGTTCGGCGGCGCAGCGCTCTCCGTGTTCGGCATCCGCCGCGGGTCGGAAACCGCCGCGTTC
This sequence comes from Sphingomonas aurantiaca, assembly GCF_003050705.1. Lineage (GTDB taxonomy): Bacteria > Pseudomonadota > Alphaproteobacteria > Sphingomonadales > Sphingomonadaceae > Sphingomonas > Sphingomonas aurantiaca. The sequence continues at coordinate 173,672 of NZ_QAOG01000008.1, forward strand.
GCCGGCTCGTCCGCCTCGGCGATCGGCATCATCGCGACCGTCGGGCTGTCGATGTTCCCGTTCATCCTGCCGTCGAGCATCGACTCGCACTCGAGCCTCACCGTCTGGAACGCATCGTCGAGCGCCAGGACGCTCGGCATCATGCTGGTCGTCACCGTCGTGTTCCTGCCGATCGTGCTCGCCTACACCGCCTGGGCGTACAAGGTGATGTTCGGTCGCGTGACGGCGCACGAGGTCGCGACCAACCCCGATTTCTACTGACCCCGAACATCAAGGACATCTGATCATGTGGTATTTCACCTGGATCCTCGGCCTCGGCCTCGCGCTTGGCTTCGGCATTCTCAATGGCATCTGGCATGAATTCCACCTGCCGATCGAAGACGATGCGGATGCAACCGCCAACTCGTAACGGCAGCGAAAGAATTCAGGCGGGTTTTGGGGTCGCGTACACTATAGCCGGCGGATGGCTCACATCGATATCTGTACGGATTGCGCGATCCGCGACCAGGCCCTGTGCAGCAGTCTCAGCGACAGCGAGCTGACGACGCTGAATACACTCGGCCGCCGTCGCACGATCACGCGCGGCCAGACGCTGATCTGGGCGGGCGATGAGAGTATCATCTGCGCCAATTTGTTGTCGGGCGTCCTCAAGCTGGTGGCGGCGACGCCCGATGGTCGGGAACAGATCGTCGGGCTGCTATATCCGGCGGATTTCGTCGGCCAACCCTATGCCGGCCAGGCCGACTTCACGATTACCGCGCTGACCGATGCGGAGCTGTGCATCTTCCCGCGCGACGCGTTCGAACGCGTGCTGGAGGATCACGCGCGGATGGAGCGGCTGTTGCTGCAACGGACGCTGGCGGCGCTCGGTGTCGCGCGAACGCGGATCGCGTCGCTCGCGCGCCAATCCGCGCAGGAGAAGATTGCGGGCTTCCTCCTCGACATGGCGTCGCGCGCCACCGCGAGCGGGTGCCGCGCGACGCCGGACGCACCGATGACGTTCGACCTGCCGCTCACGCGCGGACAGATCGCCGACGTGCTCGGGCTGACGATCGAGACGGTAAGCCGCCAGATGACCCGGCTGAAGATCGCCGGCATCATCGCCCTGCCGGGCGGCCGCGCGGTCACGATTTCCGATGAACGCGCGCTACAGGATAGCGCCGAAGCCGCCTAACTCGCCTGCCGCGCGCACAGCCCGTCGATGAGCATCGCGCGTGCGCTGCGGCTGAGCCGTCCGGTGCCAAGCGTCAGGATCGCCAGCTCGGTAAAGTCCATCGTCAGCCGGCAGCTGTCGAAAACGCCGCGCAACATATAGCCGAACGCTTCCGCACAGGGCTGCCATCGCTCGGACGTCGATAGTTCGGACAGCGCCGCGAGGACGTCGTCCGCATGGATCGCATCGCTCAGGCGCCGCGCCTGCACTCGCCCAAGCAGCGCCGCGGTCAGCGGATCGCCTAGGTCGCACGCGAACAGCGTGTCAATTACCGTAGCCTCTTCCCGGTCATGACTGGCGACCACACCGCGCAGGCTCAGCCGCAACGCCGCTGCGTCCGAGGGTCGATCGGGGAGTGCGTCGGCACAGGCTTCGAGGCTGTCGCACACGTCACGAAGGCGGGCATGATAGGCGAAGATGGCGGCGAGATCGGTGTCCTGGATGACAGGCCGCCGCCGCACGAACGGTACGACTAATCCGCCGAATTCGTCATGATCGATCATCGCGGCTCTCCATGCCGCCACTGTGCACGGCACCCGGTCCCCGACATTGACGGCGATCAAACCGCACCGGTCACAGCCCCCCCCCCCGCCTCCGGTTACATCTCCTGTCGCTAACACGCGCTCACCGCTGAACAGCAATCCCGTCAGAATTCGTTCCAGCCTTGCGTCGTCCCGGCATAGCGAACCGCGCGCCCATATTTTGCGAATGCCTGTTGGACATCGGGCCGTGCGATCGCGGCGGCCAGCGCATCACGCAACCGCTTTTGAAACGCAGTCTGCGACGTTTTCGTGTCGAACGTGATCAACAGGGCCAGCGCGTCGTGGCGCGCTTCGCTGTCGCCCAGCCGAAGCTTGATAAGGTCGGCGATCGCCCCGCCGTCGTTCCGACATGCGGCAGCCTCAGTCGCCGCGCTCCAGTTGTTCTGCGGCGTCTTCGCAATGTTCGCCTCGACGGCCTCGGCCTCCGCCACGCGACCCAGTGCGCGCAATGCGCAGCTCTTGGTCGTCCAGACCCACATCCGGCCATAGTCGCTCAAGCCGCTCGCATGGCGCGTGTCGAGCTCGGTCACGCTGACCAGCCCCGCATCGAACCGTCCCGCCTGAACGACGATCTCCGCGCGATTGATGGCGAACGACACCAGTTCGGGATAGCGGTCGAGACCCAGCGCTAGCACGCCGTCCAATGCCGCGATCGCCGCATCGCCGCGACCGAGCGCTGACAGATTGCTCGCATATTCGTTGACCAGCCAGAATGCGTCGGTTCCCACGATCTCGATCTGCGCCGTATCGCTCGCTAACGCCTTGCCGGCGTCCAGCGCCTCTTGGAAGCGGCCCAGCGCACGTAGCGTCTGCATCCGATACGTCATCGCGGCATAGTCTTTTGGCGTCGCAGCGGAGACGGCAGCGGCGCGTGCCGCCTCGCGTTCGAGGCTCCTGCGAAACCGATCGCCGCCAATCCGGTCTATGTCCGGCCAGAGCGCCTGGTGACGGCGGTCGATCGCCATCGTCAGCAATGCCTCGGTGGGCGGATCTTTCGCCAGCCCGCTGCGCGCTTCGACGATATTCCCCCTCACACTGTGCGCCGCAATCGCGCAGCCCAGCATGCTGTTGCCGAAATCCGTCCTCGGATCCTGCTGCCACCCACCCTTGTCGAGCGTCATGCACAACGATTCACGTGCCGCCTCACGCTTCTCCGGTGCCAGCGCGACTATCTTTTGCAGCGCCAGCTGGATCAATCGCTTGTCCAGCGTGCCGATCTCCTTCGGCTGGACAGCGATCGTCCGCTCCAGCGCTTTGACGAAGGACTCAGCCGTTCCCAAGTCGAGTTCATAGCCGAGCCACAGGCGATAGACCGGCGGATTGCCGTCATATTGCGCCGTGGCGGATTGCAGCGCGGCGAACGCTGCCTGGGGGCGGCGCAGGTCGCTGAGAATGGCCCCCTTCAACCCGTCGATCAGACCGGCTGCGGCGGAGGGATGCGGCACCTTGCCGGACGCCGTCGACAGCAGTGCCAGCGCTTGGAGATTGGTGGACTGTTCGTTCTTCTGTGTGAGCGCGACCGCCTTTTCCATGTCGGCCTTGATCGGTGCCCAGGTCGCGGCGTCGATACCCTTTGGCGCGAACGCGGTGTGGGGAGATTTCTCCAGGTAGAACTCGATCCCCGCATTGTCCTTGATCTGATCCGACAACGCATAGACCTCGGCGGCGGCGCTCGCCGGGACGGCATCGCGCGTGCCGGTATCGAGCCGGTAGATCACGCGCAGGCCGTCGCGCAACGCGGTGGTCTTCCGGGAGAACGTCATGGCCCCGGCCCGTGCATCCAGATCGTCGAGCGGCGTGAGCACGCGATCTTTGACGCGAAGCTCGATCGTTTGATCGTTCGCCAGATCGGTCGGTAGCGCAAGCGGCTGAATGCGCGGGCTGGACTGTCGTGCGGGGAGAACATTCTGCACGATATAGGCGCGCGTGGTCAGCTTGGCGGGGATGCCGGCCTTGCCGAACGCGTCGCGTGGCATCGTGTAATTCTCGTTCAACGTCAGGACGTTGCGGTCGCGATCGTCGATCAGTTCCAGCGTCTTGCTCTCGACGAGCCCCGGGAACCGATCATGGTAGAATTCCAGGTTCGCATCCGAGATGGCTTTGGCGGATCCGTTGGCCCAGCGCGCGCGCATCGTATCGGCGCGTGCGTCGGTAAACCGCGTCTCGACGTGGAGCCGCAACGGGATGTCCGCCGTCTCGTCCACTGCAAACTGCTCGAGCACAGTCACGCGCCCCGCGCGGTCGCCATAGCCGTCGATATGCTCCAGCGCGGTCTGCTCCGCGCGGATCGGCAACGCATAGCCGAGATCGGAGGGCACGATGCCGCGTCCCGTACCACCGCGGTGCGTACCGGTAGGATCGAGCCACAGGACCTTGCCGTCGATCACGACGCGGACGATGACATGATCGAACACCAGCGGGGACGGCAAACGATCGGGAAGCCGCTCCCCGCCGGTCGTCGACACGAGCGCCGGAACTGCATCGATGCCAAGTCGACGCAGCGCGACCGCGAGCAGCAGGCTCTTGTCCTTGCAGTCGCCATAGCCCCGCGCGAGCACGATCGCCGGACGGCGCGGCACATAGGATCCCTCACCCAGTTCTTCCCCGACGTACCGGATATTGTCCTGCACGAACCGGACCGCGGCGGTCAGTCGATCGGCTGGCGCGGGAGAGGCCTTGGCGATGGCGTCGAGCCGCGCGGCAAAGGCACCGGGCAGGCTCTCGTCGCCCTGATACAGCGCCGTCGCCCAGCGGGCGAGTCCGGCCCAGTCCTTCATCGTCGATATATCGACCCGCCCCCATTGGAACGTGCCCGGGGGTACGTCCTCCTCGCCGCGCATCGCCGGTGGATCCGTGACGATCCACTCCCATTCCGTACCCGCTGCGATTTTACGTGGGGGAAAGGCCACATCGCTGTTCAACGCCTTGAACCGGGGCGTCGTCCCCGCGGGCCAGACGAAGCGCAGCGCGCGCGTCGCCAGCGGGTCGGAAAAGCGTTGCGACAGATGATAGAATGCGTGGCCGGGCCAGAGCGCCGTGCGCGTGTGGACCGTCGTCGCATAATCGACCACGTCGCCGACCCGGACGTCCCGCAGGTTCGCGATCGCCTTGAGCGTCCCCGTGACGATGCCGTCCTTGAGGCTGTCCTCCCGCTCGACGATCCGAAACTTCGTATCCTGCGTCAGGTCGATGATCTTCCCGTCACGGATCAGGTGGATGAAGGCGATTCCCGCAGTTTCGAACGCGGGGTCGAAAGACAGCGCTAGCTGGCCGGCGGATTCGAGCCCGCTGCGGTCGGTTACCTTCGTCGCTGTGCGAAACCAGTCGTCATGACCATCGGCGCGCGTCCGGTGCTGTTCGTCGAGCAATAGGAATGCGATACCACTCTGCGCGTTCGCCACACGGGCTTTGGTCGCCTCCGGGATCGTCCGCTCGCGTATCCATACAGGTTCGGCTTCGATCGCTACGACCGGCGCGGACGCGGTCTTCGCCGCGTGACCGTCATCCGCCGCTTGCGCGGCACCGGCGGCGACGCCCGACGTCAGCAAAAGGAATGACAATACGCGATACGACCGTGTGAATGTTTTCACGCCTGCAACTGCCCCCGTCATGCCCCGGACATCAGCTATGACACGCCACGACCTGTTGCAAGCTGCCTCCGATCGGCATCGGTGAATACTAACCGGCTTTAGTAAACCCCATGTTCGGGAATCGGGGGATAGGCCTGATTATTTTACGAAAGCTTGCGAGCGGTGCGGGGTGACGTGCAGGAAGAATAGAACCACGCGAGCAGGCATCGCTCGATTGCGCGGAGCTCCACGATATCAAAAGCGATCAACCATGGAGCTCGGTGTACGCGCGGAGTCGGACCCGTTCTGTCGACGCGCTCTCGCCATCGCGAACGGTGCGGCATAAGACCGCGTCATGCGGATCGCGATCATCGACACAAGCACGACGCGGGCGGCGATCATCTCGGATGGCCTGCGCGAGGCGGGGCTCGACGATATCGTCGTGATCGACGGTACGCCGGGGATGGTCGCCGCACTCGAGAAGGCCGCGCCCGAGGTGGTGTTGATCAACCTCGAAAACCCGAGCCGCGACGTGCTCGAAGAGTTTTTTGCGGTATCGCGCGCGCTCGCCCGGCCGATCGCGATGTTCGTCGACCAGAGCGATGCGGAATCCACCGCCGCCGCGGTCGACGCCGGGGTCTCGGCCTATATCGTCGACGGGCTCGCCAAGCAGCGGATCAAGCCCGTCATCGATCTCGCGATCCGGCGCTTCCAGGCGTTCGCGCGGTTGCAGGCCGAACTGCACGAGGCCCGCAGCGCGCTCGCCGACCGCACCACGATCGACCGCGCCAAGGCAATCCTGATGAAACGCCGCGGCATCGACGAACCGACCGCCTACGGCCTGCTCCGCGCGCAGGCGATGCGATCCAACCGCCGGATCGCCGAGATCGCCGATGCGATCATCACGAGCGACGTGCTCATGGGAGATTTGTGATGGCGCTCGACCGGGTCCGCATCGGCTTCCTGCCGCTGGTCGATGCCGCGCTGCCGATCCTCGCGCGCGAACGCGGGTTCGCCGAGGCCGAGGGGCTGGAGATCGAGCTGGTCCGCGACATGACCTGGGCGACGGTGCGCGATCGGCTGCTCTACGGCCATACCGACGCCGCGCACATGGTCGCGCCGCTTGCGATCGCCACCGCACTGGGACGCGGCCGGCCCGCTGTGCCGATGGCGGTGCCGTTCGTGCTGGGGCTCAACGGCAACGCGATCACGCTCTCGCTGCCGCTCGCCGCGCAGGTGATGGAGGGCGATGCGCTCGGCGATCCGGTGGTGCTCGGCGCGCGGCTGAAGGCGGTCGCGACCGCGCGCGCATCGGCTGGGCGCCGTCTCCGGTTCGGCGTGGTGCATCGCTATTCGAGCCATAACTACATGCTGCGCTACTGGCTCGCCGCGGTCGGCATCCGCCCCGATATCGACGTCGAGATCGTCACGACCAGCCCGCCCTTTGCAGCGGATGCGCTGGCGGCGGGCGAGGTCGACGGGATCTGCGTCGGCGAGCCGTGGAACGGCGTCGCAGTCGATCGCGGCGTCGGCCGTATCGCCTTGGTCACCGCGCAGGTCTGGCGGCGCGGCGTCGAGAAGGTGCTGGCGATGCGCGCGGCGACGTTGGTAGAGCGCGGCGACGTCGTCCACCGGCTGATCCGCGCGCTCCACGCCGCCGCGGCGCAGTTCGTCGATCCGGCCACGCGCGAGGCCAATGCGGCGATCCTGGCGCGCCCTGCGTATCTCGATGCGCCGGTCGGTGCGGTAGCGCGCGCGATCGGCGATCAGGTGCGGCTGGTGAAGGACGCGGTGCCGATCCACGTGCCCGACTTCATGTTCCAGTACCGCGAGGCGGCGAACTTCCCGTGGCGCAGTCAGGCGGCGTGGCTGTATTCGCAGATGGCCCGCTGGGACGGTACGCCGTTTTCAGCCGAGGAGGCGGACGTCGCGCAAGGCGTATTCCGTCCCGACGTGTATCGCGCTGCGCTGGCGGGGTCGGACGCGCCACTGCCCAACGCGAGCTCGAAGCTGGAAGGGGCGATCGACGCGGACGGTATCGGCGCGGGATCGACGCAGGGTCGGCTGATCCTCGGGCGCGATGCGTTCTTCGACAAGCGCGCGTTCGATCCGGACGATATCGAGGGGTATCTGGCCGGGTTGCCGTAAAAGGCGAACGCTGGCCCCCTCACTTGTTCTCCCGCGAAGGCGGGAGCCCAGTCTGGGTCCCCGCCTTCGCGGGGACACAATGGGGAATGACGACGGTAGCCGGGTCGTCAAACCCAAATCTGCTGCACGTGCGAAATGACGCTTGCGCGATAAAGCCACTTCGGTCATCTTCGCATCGTCCGGCAAGGGAGTCGGACACGAAATCATCGCGAGACCGGTTCCAACGAAGGGGCCCGACCGCGTAGGACGATCCACCGATCGTCCATAGGCAACGAAGCCGCTCCGATGCGTCCGCAAGGTCGCCGTCGGGGCGGCTTTTTCTTTGTCCATCGCAGATGGGGGACCAACCATGTTGTTCGCATCGCCGGGTATCGACACCGCCGCGCCCAAGGCCACACGGATCGACCTGTTCAGCGCCGCAACACCGCAGATGCGCGCGTTCCACGTCACGTGGCTCGCATTCTTCGTGTGCTTCTTCGCGTGGTTCGCCGCCGCACCGTTGATGCCGCTGATCAAGGCCGAGTTCGGCCTCAGCAAGGATCAGATCGCCAACATCAACATCGCCGCGGTCGCCGTCACGATCCTGGTGCGGCTGGTGGTCGGGCCGCTCTGCGACCGGTTCGGCCCGCGCCGAACCTATACGTGGCTGCTCCTGCTCGGCGCGATCCCGGTGTTCGGGCTCGCGTTCGCGCAGACCTATGAAGCGTTCCTGGTCTTCCGCCTCGCGATCGGCGCGATCGGCGCGTCGTTCGTCATCACCCAATATCATACGAGCGTGATGTTCGCGCCCAACGTCGTCGGCACCGCCAACGCGACCGTCGGCGGCTGGGGCAATGCGGGCGGCGGCGCGGCGCAGAGCCTGATGCCGCTGGTCGTCGCAGCATTGGTCGGGCTCGGTGTCGAGCACGCCTTCGGCTGGCGCGCGGCGATGTTCGTACCCGGCGTGGCGATGGTCGCGATGGCGTTCGTCTATGCGCGCTACACGCAGGACACACCGCAGGGCGACATCGTCGACCTCCGCGCGGCGGGGATCGAACTCGATGGCGGCAAGGCGACGGGGATGGCGATCCTCCGCCGCGCCGCCGCCAACTACCGGACCTGGATGCTCGCCGCGACCTATGGCGCGTGTTTTGGGGTGGAGATCTTCATTCATAATATTGCCGCAAGTTATTATGTTGACCGGTTCGGGCTTTCGCTGACGAGCGCCGGGCTGGCGGCGGGGATTTTCGGCGGGCTGGCGCTGTTCGCGCGGGCGCTCGGCGGGATCGCGAGCGACCGGATCGCGCTCAAAAAAGGCCTCGACGGCCGCGCGCTGCTGCTGTTCGCGCTGATGCTCGGCGAGGGCGTCGGGCTGGTGCTGTTCGGCCATGCCGGCAGCGTGATGCTCGCGATCCTGGCGATGACGATGTTCGGGCTGTTCACGCACATGGCATGCGGCGCGACCTATGCGCTGGTGCCGTTCGTCGATCGCAAGGCGCTCGGCGGGGTCGCCGGGCTGATCGGCGCCGGCGGCAACATCGGCGCGGTCGCGGCGGGGTTCCTCAACAAGGCGTCGGCGAGCCCTCAGCAATGCCTGATCATACTCGGCTACATCGTCGCGGGCACCGCGGTCTGCGCGCTCGCGGTCCGCTTCTCCGCCTCGCACAAGTCGGACGAGCGCGCGCTGCTCGACGCCGCGCTCGACGCACGCCGCACCGGCGACCGCGCGGTGAACGGCGCGATCCCCGCCTGATGCCCCCCCTTCCCCGGCTCCAACCCGACTGGACGATCTGATGGACCACCAGACCCCCTCCCCCCACGATACCCGCGAGCATCTCGTCGTGATCGGCAACGGCATGGCCGGCTGTCGCGCGGTCGAGGAGCTGATCGCGCGCGATCCGACCCGCTACCGCGTGACGATCTTCGGCGCCGAGCCGCACGTGAATTACAACCGCATCATGCTGTCGCCGGTGCTGGCGGGCGAGAAGACGTTCGAGCAGATCGTCATCAACGACCATAGCTGGTACGCGACCAACACGATCGACCTGGTGACGAGCGATCCGGTGCAGGCGATCGACCGCGCGGCGAAGACCGTCACCGCGCGGTCGGGGCTGTGCGTGTCGTACGACCGGCTGCTGATCGCGACCGGCTCCGATCCGTTCATCATCCCCGTCCCCGGCAAGGACCTGCCCGGCGTCATCTCGTTCCGCGACATGGCCGATGTCGATCACATGCTCGAGGCCGCCGGCAAGGGTGGCGCGGCGGTCGTCATCGGCGGCGGCCTGCTCGGGCTCGAGGCCGCGCATGGCCTGACCTTGCGCGGCATGAAGGTCACGGTGATCCACCTGATGCCGACGCTGATGGAACGCCAGCTCGACGAGGCGGCAGGGTGGCTGCTGAAATCGGCACTGGAGGCGCGCGGCCAGACCATCCTGACCGAAGCCAACACGGCCGAGATCGTCGGCGACACGCATGTCGAGGGCGTGCGGCTCAAGGACGGCACGCTGATCCCCGCGAGCCTTGTCGTCATGGCAGTGGGCATCCGCCCCTCCGTCGCCCTTGCGCGTGACGCCGGGCTCGAGATCGGCCGCGGGATCAAGGTCGACGACCATATGGTCACCAGCGACCCGTCGATCCTCGCGGTCGGCGAATGCGTCGAGCATGATGGCAATGTCTACGGCCTCGTCGCACCGCTGTGGGACATGTGCCGCGCGCTCGCCGACGGGCTGACCGACAGCCACACCGGCTATCGCGGATCGGTGACCTCGACCAAGCTGAAGGTCGCTGGGCTCGACGTGTTCTCGGCGGGCGATTTCTCGGGCGGTGCTGGCGCGGAGGACATCGTCCTGCGCGATGCGTCGCGCGGCGTCTACAAACGCGTTGTGGTGAAGGACGACCGGATCGTCGGCACCGTGCTGTACGGCGATACCAGCGACGGCGGCTGGTATTTCGACCTGCTCAAGCGGCGCGAGGATATCTCGGGGTTGCGCGACATGCTGATCTTCGGCCAGGCCTACGCATCGGGAGGGGCGCAGGCGGACCCTAAGGCGGCCGTTGCGGCGCTCTCCGACGATGCGGAGATCTGCGGCTGCAACGGCGTCAGCAAGGGACAGGTCGTGGCGTGCATCGGCGCGGGCAACGCGACGCTCGACGCGGTCCGCGCCACCTGCAAGGCGTCCGCATCGTGCGGGTCGTGCACCGGCCTGGTCGAGACGTTGCTCGCGGTCACATTGGGCGACGAGTATTCGGGCGAACGTGCGGTGAAGACGGTGTGTAAATGCACCAGCTTCGGCCACGACGACGTCCGCCGCGAGATCGTCGCGCAGGGCATGCGATCGATTCCCGAAGTCATGCAGAAGATGAGCTGGTCGACGCCCGACGGCTGCTCGTCGTGCCGGCCCGCGCTCAATTACTATCTGCTCTGCGCGCTGCCCGGCGACTATAAGGACGACCAGCAGAGCCGGTTCGTCAACGAACGCGTGCACGCCAACATCCAGAAGGACGGCACCTATTCGGTCGTGCCGCGGATGTGGGGGGGGCTCACCAACCCACGCGAACTGCGCGCGATCGCCGATGTCGTCGAGAAATACGACGCGCCGATGGTCAAGGTGACGGGCGGCCAGCGGCTCGACATCTTCGGGATCAGGAAGGAGGATCTGCCCGCGGTCTGGGCCGATCTCAACGCCGCCGGGATGGTCAGCGGCCATGCGTACGGCAAGAGCTTGCGCACCGTGAAGACGTGCGTCGGGTCCGACTGGTGCCGGTTCGGGACGCAGGATTCGACCGGGCTCGGCGTCAAGGTCGAGCAGATGACCTGGGGATCGTGGATGCCGCACAAGTTCAAGATCGCGGTATCGGGCTGCCCGCGGAATTGCGCCGAGGCGACGATCAAGGACTTCGGCGTGGTCTGCGTCGACAGCGGCTACGAGCTGTCGGTCGGCGGCAATGGCGGGATGAAGGTCCGCGCGACCGATTTCCTGTGCAAGGTCGCGACCGAGGAAGAGGCGATGCATTATTGCGCCGCGTTCATCCAGTTGTACCGCGAGGAGGCGCGCTATCTCGAGCGCACCGCGCCGTGGATCGAGCGGATCGGCGTGGCCTATATCCGCGAGCGGATCGCCGACGATGCCGAGGGTCGCGATGCGCTGGCGGCGCGGTTCCTGTTCTCGCAGCAGTTCACGCAGGACGATCCCTGGGCGGCACGCGCGGCGGGCGAGCACCGCGAACAGCACGCCCCGATGGCGCGCTTCACCCCCATCGATGCAACGAGGGAAATGGCATGATCGGCGAATGGCTTGATATCGGCTGGGTCGACGAGATCCCGGTCCGCGGCAGCCGCACGGTGCAGGTGACGGGCGGCGACGACATCGCGGTGTTCCGCACCGGCGACGGCCGGGTCTACGCGCTCGCCGATCGCTGTCCGCACAAGGGCGGTCGGTTGTCGCAGGGGATCGTGCACGGCGGCGCGGTGGCGTGCCCGCTGCACAATTGGCGCATTGCGCTGGATACCGGCGAGGCGCTGGGCGAGGACAAGGGGTGTACGCCGGTGATTCCGGTGAAGGTGTCGGGCGGCCGCGTGCTTCTCTGCCGCGCCTCGACGATGAAGGCCGCGGCGTGATCGCGTCACTGCTCCCTCTCCCCTGCGGGGAGAGGGTCGGGGTGAGGGGTTGGGGTGCGTGCTGCGCTTCCCAACTGCCCCTCACCCAACCCTCTCCCCGAGGGGGAGAGGGCTATCTGCCGCGCCACGACGATGAGGGCGGCGGCGTGATCGCATCGCTGCTCCCTCTCCCCTGCGGGGAGAGGGTCGGGGTGAGGGGTTGGGGTGCGTGCTGCGCTTCCCAACTCCCCCTCACCGTACCCTCTCCCCGAGGGGGAGAGGGCTATCTGCCGCGCCTCGACGATGAAGGCGGCGGCGTGATCGCATCGCTGCTCCCTCTCCCCTGTGGGGAGAGGGTCGGGGTGAGGGGTTGGGGTGCGTGCTGCGCTTCCCAACTGCCCCTCACCGTACCCTCTCCCCGAGGGGGAGAGGGCTAATGACGTCCGTCCGCACGACCTGCGCCTATTGCGGAGTCGGCTGTGGCGTCCTCGCGACGCCGACCGGTGAGCGCGGCGTCACGATCAAGGGTGACCCCGACCACCCCGCCAACGCGGGCAAGCTCTGCTCGAAGGGCACGCATCTCGGCGAGACGATCGGGCTCGAAGGCCGCCTCCTCACCCCGATGATCGGCCAGCGCCGCGCCTCCTGGGACAAGGCGCTCGACCTCGTCGCCAGACGCTTCCGCGACACGATCGCTCAGTACGGGCCGAACAGCGTCGCCTTCTACGTCTCGGGGCAGTTGCTGACCGAGGACTATTACGTCGCCAACAAGCTGATGAAGGGCTTTATCGGCTCGGCCAACATCGACACCAATTCGCGGCTCTGCATGGCGAGCGCGGTCGCCGGGCACACGCGCGCGTTCGGCGAGGACATCGTGCCCGCCGCTTACGACGATCTCGACGTCGCCGACCTTATCGTGCTGGTCGGATCGAACACCGCCTGGTGCCATCCGATCGTCTATCAACGCATCCGCGCGCGCTGCGAGGCCGACGCCAAGCTCGTCGTGATCGACCCGCGCCGGACCGAGACCGCGGACGAGGCGGACCTGCATCTCGCAATCCGGCCCGGCACCGACGTCGCGCTGATGAACGGCCTGCTCGCCTGGTGCCGCGACGCGGGCGTGGTCGACCATGACTATCTCACGCGCCACGTCGCGACACCCGACGCGTTCTGGGATCAGGTCGGCGACGGCAGCGACCTGTGGTCGGTGGCGCGCACCTGCGACGTATCGCCGCAGGACCTCAGGCGCTTTTTCGAGCTGTTCGCCGCGACGCCGCGCACCGTGACGCTGTTCAGCCAGGGCGTGAACCAGTCGCTGTCGGGCACCGATCAGGTCAACGCGATCACCAATCTCCACCTTGCGACCGGCCGCATCGGCAAGCCGGGTGCGGCCCCCTTCTCGATCACCGGCCAGCCCAACGCGATGGGCGGTCGCGAGGTCGGGGGGCTCGCCTCGAGCCTCGCCGCGCATATGGATTTCGCGCCCGAGAACGTCGCGCGCGTCGGCCGGTTCTGGGCGGCCCCCAACATGGCTACCAAGCCGGGACTGAAGGCGGTCGACCTGTTCCGCGAGCTCGGTACCGGCCGGATCAAGGCGCTCTGGGTGATGGCGACCAACCCGGCCGTCTCGATGCCCGACGCCGGCAGCGTCCGCGAGGCGCTGGCCGCGTGCCCGTTCGTCGTCGTCTCCGACGTGGTCGCGACGACCGACACGTCGGTCCACGCGCATGTCCGCCTGCCCGCCGCCGCCTGGGGCGAGAAGGACGGCACCGTCACCAACTCCGACCGCACGATCAGCCGCCAGCGCGCGTTCCTGGCCGCGCCCGGCGAGGCGAAACCCGACTGGTGGATCGTCTCGCAGGTCGGGCGGCGGATGGGGTGGAAGAGCGCCTTCCCCTATGATCGCCCCGCCGAGATCTGGCGCGAACATTGCCGGCTGTCGGCCTATGAAAATAATGGCGCGCGGCTGTTCGCGCTTCCCGGCCACGCCGCCAAGGGCAATGCCGAGTACGACGCGATGACCCCGTTCCGCTGGGGCGGCACGCCGTTCGCGGATGGCCGGTTCTCGACGCCGGACGGCCGCGCACGGCTGATCCCGGTCGAGCAGAAGCCGGTCGCCGCGCCGCTCAAGCAATGGCCGATGACGCTCAACACCGGGCGGTATCGCGACCAGTGGCACAGCATGACGCGCACCGGTCTGTCGCCCAAGCTCGCGCGGCACCGCGAGGAGCCGCTGGTCGAGATCCACCCCGACGATGCTGCGCGGCTGGGGATCGTCGATGGCGGCTTGGCGCGCGTGTCGACGCCGCAGGGCGACAGCGTGTTTCGCGCGAGTGTCGCCGCGACGCAGCGGATCCGCGAGCTGTTCGTGCCGATCCACTGGACCGATCGGACCGCGACCGGCGGCCGTGCCGGGCTGCTCCCCCGCCCGCTCGCCGATCCAATCTCGGGCCAGCCGGGGTTCAAGTCGACTCCCGTGCGGATCGAGGCGGTGGCCACCGAATGGCGTGGCTTCATCGTCGTGCGCGGCGAACTCGCGCGCCGCCCCGATTGCCTGTGGGCGACGCGCGTCGCGGTGCCGTGCGGAACGGCGTGGGACATGGCGGGCGATGGCGACGCGGCCGCACTCGAAGCGCTGCTCCCCAAAGGCCAGCGAATCGAGGCGATCGACTCCGCCCGCGGCAGCCGCCGGATCGCGATCCTCGACAATGGCCGACTCGCCGCCGTCCTGTTCGTCACCCGCGACGCCACGCTGCCACCCCGCGACTGGCTCGTCGCGCAACTGAACGAACCGGTCGCCGCGCCCACCCTCCTCGCAGGCCGCGCGCCGGGCGTGCAGGTCGATCGCGGGCCGATCGTCTGCGCGTGCTTCGACGTCGGGCTGAAGACCATCCTGACCGCGATCGCCGACCAGCATCTCGCTGACGTCCCCGCCATCGGTGCCGCGCTCAACGCCGGCACCAATTGCGGATCGTGCCGTCCCGCGCTCGCCAAACTCCTCGTCACGCAAGGATCCGCGCATGTCGCATGATTTCCCGCCCGGTTCGGTCTGGCTGGTCGGCGCCGGCCCCGGCGATCCCGACCTTCTCACGCGCAAGGCGGAGCGGTTGCTCGCGGTGGCCGACATCGTCTTCTACGACGCGCTGGTCGGCAGCGGCGTCCTGGCGCTCGTCCCGCCCGGCACCGAAATGGTCGGCGTCGGCAAACGATCGGGACGCCATTCGAAGGACCAGGTCTCGATCAACGTGCTGCTCGCCGCCGCAGTGCTCGCGGGCAAGCGGGTCGTCCGCCTCAAGGGCGGCGACCCGTCGATCTTCGGCCGCTCGACCGAGGAGCTCGACCACCTCGCCGCGCATGGCATCGCGGTCCGCATCTGCCCCGGCATCACCGCCGCCAGCGCCGCCGCAGCCTCGGGCGGCGCCTCGCTGACGCTACGCGGTCTTGCGCGCAAACTCACCTTCGTCACCGCACATGCCCGTGCCGGCGAGGCGCTCGATCTCGACTGGACCGCGCTGGCCGCGCCCGACGCCACGCTCGCGGTCTATATGGGTCGCGCCGCCGCTGCCCAAGTCGCGCGAGAACTGATCGCCGCCGGCCGCGCGCCCGACACGCCGGTGATGGTCGCCGTCAACGTCTCGCTCCCGACCGAACGTATCCTGCGCGGCCGGCTGTCGGCGCTCGCGTTCCTGGTCGAGACGATCAGCGACTCCGATCCGTCGCTACTGCTGATCGGGGAAGCCGTCGCGGTATCGCCGCCGCTCGGTCAGCGCACAGCCTTGGTCCAGAATTTAAACGCCGCGACCACGGGGTGATCCGATGCCGCGGACGCGCGGCCGCCGGTACGGCGAACAGCGCGCGGTCAGACCAGCGTGCGGCTAGCGCGGCACACGCGTCATATGGCGTGGCCGGTGTCGCTGTATTTCAGTTCCAGATAGCGCCCCTGCACCGCGATATCGTCGAGCGTCGTCTTGCCGAGCTGCTCCGATGCCCGACCGAGCTCCGCGTCGATGATCTGCAGGCCGTTGACCAGATGCTCGTCCGGCGTGCGGCCATCGGCATGGCGGATACGCCGCGCCGGAATAGGCACCATCCGCCACCCCTGGACCAGGGCCGGGAGCTCCTCCGCGATCAGCTTGCGCAGCGACGCCGCCGCGGGGCTGCGTGAATCGAGGCGCGCAAGCTGCGGCGCAAGCGCTTCCAGCCGACCGGCCATGGCGTCGGCCAGCACGAGCGCGGGCGGTGGTAGCCCGCGGCGTTGCGCGGCCAGCCAGATCGTGGCGTGCTCGGCCAGGGTCGCGAGTGGCGCCTCGGTCAAGGCTTCGCGTCCCGGCGCAGGGGGATCGGCGCGCAGGAACACCAAAGTGACGAGCAGCAGCATCAGCACCGACGCGACGGCCAGCGACAGCCCGGCCGGGGCGACGATCGCGACCAATCCGAAAGCCACCAACGACGCCATCGCCGCCAGGACCAGCCGGATCATCACCCGCTTCTGCCGTCGCGCCTTCGCCTCGCGCTCGCGGCGGGCTTGCTCGCGGCCTTCGGGCGACAGGCGGCGGAGCAGCTCTTCGGCATGCGTCAGCCCGACATCGGCCAGACCGGTCGCGATCGTGCGCGCCCGGTGGATCATCGGCTGTTGCGGACCAGTATCGTCGTTCATGGCGAGAGGATGCCGCGCTTTGCCGACCAGGTCCATGCTCATCGGCCCCGCAATGGATCGCCCGGCGTGCTGCGATTTACGATCACGGGCCGCGGCATTGCTGCTAACGACCTGTCCGGCAACGATCGAAGGAAAGCCCGCTGACAGTGGAATTGCGGCCGAGTGCCTTGATCAAGGCGAATGCGGACAGCCTGCGCCAGACGGTGCGCGTGATCGTGGCGACCGCTGCGGCGTTTGCTGCCTACAAGACGATGGGGCTGCACGAAGGCTATTGGGCGGTTTTTACCGTGTTGATCGTGATGCAGGCGTCGATCGGCGGGACGCTCGGCGCGGCGACGGATCGCCTGCTCGGCACGTTGCTGGGCGCGGTTCTCGGCGGCATCGGCGCGGCGCTCGGGCGAACCGACACGCTCGAACTCGGCCTGGTGCTCGTCACCGTCACCGGTATTGCCGCACTCGTCGCGTCGCTGCGACCGCGGTTGCGGATCGCGCCGGTCACCGCGGCGATCATGCTGCTGAGCGCGCCGCCGGGCGCCTCGGTGCAGTTGTTCGTCCGCGACCGTATCATCGAGATCGGGCTGGGCGGCGTGATCGGCGTGCTGGCGGCGATGCTGATCCTGCCGGCGCGGTCGCACGGCGTCGTGATCGCGCGCACGCGCGCCGTGCTGCGGCACATCGAACGCATGCTGCACACGCAGGCCGACGCACTGACGGCCGGGCTCGCGCTGCCCTCGTCACCCGATCACGCAGCGCTCCGCCAGGCGCTGGCCGCGGTCGAACTGGCGATGAAGGACGCCGACCGCGAACGGGCGTCGCGCCTTGCCGATCACGGCATTCCGGCGGCGGTGCCGCGCACGCTCTGGCGGATCCGCAACGACCTCGTGCTGAGCGGGCGCGCGCTCGACGAGCCGCTGCCGCCTGCGGCGATGGCGGCGCTCGCCACGCCATCGGCGACGATGCTGACCGCGCATGCGGCGCTGGCGGCACGGTGTTCGGAGGCGCTGCGCACGCGCGGAACCGTCGACCGCGCCGATGTCGAGACCTGTTATCGCACATTCGGCACCGCGCTGGATCTGTTCCGCCGGACCGAGGCCGCGGCGACCTTGGATTTCGAGGCGTCGGGCCGTGTGTTCGGCCTCGCCTTCGCGGCCGGTCGGCTGCACCGCGACCTGCTGGACCTGGCCGGACGCGTCGACGAGATCGCGCCAACCAAGCCGCTTGCCGCCGAGCGCAACTGACGCGCCGGCTTTGATCAACGGCGATCGCGGGGTACGGGCGACCATGATCGATCGACCCTCAACGCCAGACCTGACCGCCGAACTCGTCACCCTGCTCGACCTCGAACAGCTCGATACCGACCTCTTTCGGGGACACCAGCGACCCGGCGCGAGCGCGCGCGTGTTCGGCGGCCAGGTCGCCGCGCAGGCGCTGATGGCGGCGCAGCGCTCCGTCGACGGACCCGCGGTTGCGCACAGCATGCACGCCTATTTCCTGCGCGCGGGCGCCGAGACGCACCCGATCATCTTCCGCGTCGAACGCGATTTCGACGGCAGGTCGTTCGCGAACCGCCGCGTCACCGCCAGCCAGCGCGGCGCGACGATCCTGACGCTGGCCGCATCGTTCCAACGGCCCGAAGCCGGGCTGGAGCATGCGGTCGCGATGCCCGATCTTCCGCCCCCGGAGGCGCTCCGCTCGCTCGACCTGCTCGCGGGCGACTATGCGGACCGCTCGGCGCAGGCCGCCGCGTTCCTCCGCCGACCGTCCGCCTTCGATATCCGACCGTGCGGCGTCCCCGCGTTTCTCCAGACCGAGCCCGGCGCGCCGGTGTCGCATGTCTGGATTCGGTTGCGCGGCCGCGCGCCGGCCGACCCGGCGCTGCGGCGCGGCATCCTCGCCTATCTGTCGGACTATGCGCTGCTCAGCGCATCGCTGATCCCGCACGGCGTCAACATGTTCGATCGCAGCATGCAGACCGCCAGCCTCGACCATGCGATGTGGTTTCACGAGGACGTGCCGCTCGACGACTGGTTGCTCTATTCGAGCGAAAGCCCGTGGTCGGGCCATGGACGCGGTATCGGGCGCGGCGTCTTCCACAGCCGCGACGGGCGGGCGATCGCGCATGTGACGCAGGAGGGTTTGATCCGGCTGCGGCCGGATCTGGCACCGCGCACCACCATTCCGCACATGCCCTGATCGGGTCGCCGCTCCGTTCACCGCACAGAACGACGTTGACAGCGCATTTGTACGGACATTAAGATCAAGTCGAACTAGCGAGGCTGATCTCGGGACGTCGCGCCGCTGAAGACGGACGATGCCGATGACGTGAGCCCGGTCACTTGAGGATGTCTGTATGCGTCATTCGTACGCCGTATCGCTCTGCGCGTTGCTCGCCATGCTGCCATCGGCGGGGCATGCCCAGACTTCGTCGCCGCCGCTGTCCCCGTCGCCATCGCCGCTCGATACCGATGCATCGTACCAGACGATGCTCGCGCTGATCGACGAGATGGTCGAGAACAAGCTGGTCAGCCGCGAACGCGCCGATACGCTGATCGCCACCGCCAAGGCGAGAGCAGGACGCGCACTGGCCGCGAATGCGCCGGCAGCGCCCTTACCCCCTGCCCCGATACCGGCCGCCCCGGTACGCGTGTCGACTCCCGTGCAGGTCGCCAAGCAGGAGCGTGATGCCGGCGCCAAGATCGCCCCCGTCCCGGTCGGCAACGAGCAGGTGACCCGCACCGGCGGGGTCGCATTGCCCGCCGACCTCGCGGTCGACTGGAGCCGGGGCGCGCCGGTGTTCAGCAGCCGCGACGGCAAGTTCACCTTCAAGATGCGCGGGCGATTGCTCGCCGATGTGTCGTCCACGGGCGGATCGGCTTTCGACCGTCGCAACATTACCGTCTCGACGCTGCGCCAGTTCCGAGTCGGCGCGATCGGCACGATCGGCGATCATCTGTTCTACCAGTTCGAGACCGATTTCCGCCGCAACGCGACCGAGGTCGTGCAGGCGTTCGTCGGTTACCGCGAGAAGTTCGGCAAGACCGACGCCGACGTCCGCTTCGGCAATCTCATCACCGATCGCGGCATCGACATCGGCACCGCATCGACCGCCAACCCGTTCATCACCACTAACATCAACACCACCGCGCTCGCGACGCAGGGCGGCAAGGTCTTCCTGATGGGCGCGGTCGGCCGCGCGGGCGGCAAGAACTGGCATGCGAGCTTCGGCGTGCACGGCGATGCGATCGACAGCGATTTCACGCGCAGCGACAACCGCATGTTCCTGGGCCGCGCGCACTGGAACCCGGTCCTGACCAAGCGCGGGCTGATCCATATCGGCGGCTGGGCGTATAGCGAGAACATCCCCGACACGACGCTGCCGACTACTTTCGCGCAGGGCATGGCGGGGGCACTCAACAACAGCGTCCGCGTCGAATCCGCCGCGCTGACCGGCGCCGATGGGTCGAAGGCGTTCGGGCTCGAACTCGGCGGAACGCTCGGACCGTTCTATGCCTTCAGCGAATATGGCCAGCGCACCGTGCATGGCGGGCCGACCTCGACCTTCCGCAGTGGCAAGATCAAGGCATTGTCGGTCAATGGCGGGTTCTGGATCACCGGCGAGACGCCGACCTATTCGGCGCGGAGCGGCACCTATGTCGCGCCGAACGTGCTGAACTCGGTTCTCGATGGCGGCTGGGGCGCGCTGGAGGCGGTGGTGCGCTACGAGGATCTCGACAGTTCGAGCCTTCCGCTTGGCGGCACCGGTACGGCCGGCACGATCGGGTTGAACTGGTCACTGACCAACAATTTCCGCTTCATGGCGGACTATACGCATTTCCGTACCGACAACCGGACGGGCAGTTTCGTCGGGCGCGATTCCGGCGACACGTTTGCCGCCCGCGCCGAAGTGGCGTTCTAAACGCCGGCACCGCAGCGGACTTGTAAACCTGGAGCAAGTTCGGTAATGTCCGTACAAAGCGATAAGGAGGATGTATGAGCCTATCGGCTATCAAGGTCGGCGAGCAGCGCTACCGCGCAAGCTATGGCCGCTATCTCGAGGATTTCGTCGTCGGCGACATTTACGAGCACCGCCCCGGACGGACGATCACCGACGCGGACAATATCCAGTTCTCGCTGATGACGATGAACGCGCACCCGATGCACTGCGACGCGCAATATGCCGCGAAGAGCGAGTTCGGACGGTTGCTGGTCAATAGCGGGCTGACGCTGGCGATCGTGCTGGGGATGACCGTCAACGACGTCAGCGGCAAGTCGCCCGCCAATCTCGGCTGGACCGAGATCAAGCTGACACATCCGGTGTTCGGCGGCGACACGCTGACCGCGGAAACCGAAGTGCTCGAGATCCGCGAGTCGAAGTCGCGTCCGACCCAGGGGATCGTCACGACGCGGACGCGCGCCTTCAACCAGGACGCCAAGCAGATCATGGAGTTCACGCGCAACTCGCTGGTCTACAAGCGCGGCGAGTCCCCCGACGACAAGTAATCCGACCGGCTAACCGGCTGCCCTTGGTAGCCGGACATCCCCCGCATGCGCCGCGAGAGCTTCGACCAAGACGCCCCGACGCATCGCCATTCCCTTGAGAGGTAGCCCCATGGCCAGTACCATCGCCGTCAACGCCGGAGCCAGGCTGGACCGTCTGCCCATCTCCCGATTCCACTGGCGTATCCTGGGGCTGATCAGCGCGGGCGCGTTCCTCGACGCGTTCGACGTGTATCTGGCCGGTGGCGTGATCGCCGCACTGAAGGCGGAGGGCTTCTCGACGCTGGCGCAGGCCGCGGTGTTCATGTCGATGACGTTCCTCGGCATGATGATCGGGGCGGGCATGGCCGGCTATGTCGGCGATCGCTTCGGGCGCCGTGCGTCGTACCAGTTCAACCTGGCGCTATTCGGGCTCGCGTCGATCGTCGCGATCTTCTCGCCGAACATGACGTTCCTGATCGTCTGCCGCTTCGTCATGGGCATCGGCCTCGGTGCCGAACTGGTCGTTGCGGCGGGGACGCTGGGTGAGTTCATCCCGCCCGCCTATCGCGGGCGCTGGGTTTCGATCATGGGCATGGTCGTCAATTCGGGCCTGCTGGTCGCGACCGCGGTCGGGTACATCGTCATTCCGACGCTCGGCTGGCGCTACATGTTCGCGATCGGTGGCATCCTCGCGCTGATCGTCTGGGTGATGCGCAAGAAGATGCCGGAATCGCCGCGCTGGCTGGAATCGGTCGGTCGCAACGACGAGGCGGAGGCGACGCTGCGCGAGATCGAAGCCGAAGTCGTCGCGCACAAGGGCCCATTGGCGGAGGTCCCCGAGGTCCGCGCCGTGCAGCAGGTCCACGCCCCGCTCAGCGCGCTGTTCGGGTCGAAGCTGCGCCGCCGCCTGATCGCCGCGACGCTGGCCGCGATCGCGGTCAACGTCTCGGTCTATGGCTTCGTCGCGTGGCTGCCGACCTTCCTGGTCAGCCATGGCACCGGCATCGTCACCTCGCTCTGGTATACGACGCTGATGTCGTTCGGCAGCGTGTTCGGCGCGGTCGTCGCGATCGGCATCGCCGACCGTATCTCGCGCCGCGCCTCGCTGATCGCGGCGGCCGTCGCGATCATGATCTTCGGCTTTCTCTATCCCACTGCGCAGGGCGACCTGATGGTGCCGCTGACCGGCTTCCTGCTCGTCTCCAGCATCTACACGCTCGTGACGCTCGCGCTGTTCGCTTACATCCCCGAGCTGTTCCCGACCGCCTACCGCCTGCGCGGCACCGGGTTCGCGGGGATGTGCGGGCGTGCTGCGTCGATGCTCACGCCCTATGCCACCGTTGCGCTGTTCGAACGCTTCGGGCTCCACGGGGTGCTCGGCATGGTCGGGGTGGTGCTCGCCTGCATGATCGCCGCGGTCGGGCTGCTGAACATCGAGACCACGGGCCAGTCGCTCGACGACGTCTCGGACGACTCGCTGGTGACCGGGGGGGGCGCCAAGTGACGCTCTCGCAAACCTATGCCGACTTCGCGACGCGTCTGACGATCGATGCCATCCCCGAGCGGGTCAGGGAACGCGCGCGGTACCTGATCCTCGACTCGGTCGGCACTGGCCTCGCCGCGGTCGGCGCACCCTGGGCGGAGGCGAGCTTTGCCGCCGCCGGGGATCTCGGAAGCGGCACCGCCCCCGTGCTCGGCTATGGCCGCGGGCTGGCGATGCGCGATGCGGCGCTGATGAATGGCCTCGTCATGCACGGGCTCGACTATGACGACACGCATGCGCGCGGGATCATCCATGCCACCGTCAGCGCCTTTCCGACCGCACTCGTCGCGGCGGACAAGGCGGGTGCATTGGGGGCCGACCTGCTCGTCGCCTATATCGCGGCGATGGAGGTCTCGACCCGCGTCGCGGCGGTCGGTGCGGGCGGGTTCCATGGCTTCGGCTTTCACCCGACCGGACTGATCGGCGCGTTCGGGTCGACACTCGCGGCGGGCAGGCTCCTCGGCCTCGACGCGCGGCAGATCGCGATGGCGCAGGGCATCGTCCTGTCGATGGCAGGCGGCAGCCTCGAATTCCTCGCCGATGGCGCCTGGACCAAGCGGCTCCACCCCGGCTGGGCGGCGAGTTCCGCGCTGACCGCGGCGACGCTCGCCAAGCGCGGCTTCGTCGGACCTCCCGCTGCCTATGAGGGGCGCTTCGGGCTGTTCGCGCTCTATCTGCGCGACGCCGCCCCTGCGCTGCTCGACCAGGCGACCGCAGGCCTCGGCGAGACCTGGGAGATCGAGGCGGTGTCGGTCAAGCCGCTGCCCGCCTGCCACATGACGCACGCCGCGATCGACGCGGCGATCGCGCTGCGGTCGCAGCACGGGCTGACCGCAGCCGATATTGCGCAGGTCACCGTGCTGGTGCCCGAGGCGGTGATCCCGATCGTGTGCGAACCCGTCGCACCGAAGCGGACGCCGCGCACCGGCTACGACGCGCAATTCTCGATCCCCTACACCGTGGCCACCGCGCTGCTGACGGGCAAGTTCACGCTGGATGCGCTCGATCCGGCCGCGCTGAACGATCCCGAGGTTCTCGATCTGGCCGCGCGCGTCACCTACGCGATCGATCCCGACAGCGATTATCCCAAGCACTTCACCGGCGAAGTGATCGTCGAAACCCGCGATGGCCGCAGGCTCGCGCACCGCGAGGGGATCAATCGCGGCGCGTCCGACCGACCGCTGAGCAATGCCGACATCGACGCGAAATATTCGGAGAACGCCGACCGCACGGTCGACGCGACCCGCGCCGCCCACATCCGCGCCGCCGTGCTCGACATGGACCGCCACCCCGCTTCCGCACTCGGCGACATCCTCGCCCAGCGCGCCTGAATTCAAGGAAGATCCCTCATGACGACTCAGTCCGCTCTCCCCCCCGCCTCGATGACCGACGAAGAGGTGATGATCCTCGATTCGATCGACAAGTTCCTCGAAACCGATGTGAAGCCGTTCGTCCACCAGCTCGAACATGACGACGAATATCCGCAGAAGATCGTCGACACGATGAAGGAAATGGGCCTGTTCGGGCTCATGATCGCGCCCGAATTCGGTGGGTTCGGCGTCTCGACGCTGACCTATGCCCGCATCATCGAGAAGATCTCGACCGTGTGGATGTCGGTCGCGGGGATCATCAACAGCCATATGATCATGGCGATGACCGTCCAGCGCTGCGGCACCGACGCGCAGAAGGATCATTATCTGCCCCGCTTCGCGACCGGCGAGCTGCGCGGCGGAATCGGCCTGACCGAGCCCGACGCGGGCACCGACCTCCAGGCGATCCGCACCACTGCGGTCCGAGACGGCGACGACTATGTCGTCAACGGCAGCAAGATGTGGATCACCAATTCGGGCTCGGGCAACACCATCCTGCTGCTGGTGAAGACCGACACGACCGCCGAGCCGCGCCACAAGGGCATGAGCCTGCTGATCGCCGAGAAGGGCGACGGGTTCATCGTCTCCAAAAAGCTCGAAAAGCTCGGCTACAAGGGCATCGACAGCAACGCGCTGACCTTCGACGGCTATCGCGTGCCGGTCGACCGCCTGATCGGTGGCGTCGAAGGCGTCGGGCTGAAGCAGGTGCTCGGCGGGCTCGAGCTCGGCCGCATCAACGTCGCGTCGCGCGGCGTCGGGATCGCGCAGGCGGCGCTCGACGAGGCGGTCGCCTATGCGCAGACGCGCAAGACGTTCGGCAAGCCGATCTGCGAGCATCAGGCGATCCAGCTCAAGCTCGGCGAGATGACCACGCGCACCTACGCCGCGCGCCTGCTGACCGAGGCTGCGGCCAATGCGTATGACCGCGGCGAGCGCTGCGACATGGAGGCGGGCATGGCGAAGTATTTCGCGACCGAAGCCGGCCTGGAGAATGCGATCGAGGCGATGCGGATCTTCGGCGGCTATGGCTATTCGAAGGAATATAATGTCGAGCGGCTCTACCGCGACGCCCCGCTGCTGACGATCGGTGAGGGCACCAACGAACTTCAGCGGATCATCATCGCCAAGCAGATCATCGCGCGGAACCCGGCATGAGCCAGCCAGCCCCCAATCAGCCGCTCGCCGGGCTGCGCATCGTCGCGGTCGAGCAATATGGCGCGGGCCCCTTCGGTACGCAGCAGCTCGCCGATCTCGGCGCCGAGGTCATCAAGATCGAGAACCACAAGGATGGCGGCGATATCGGTCGCCATGTCGGCCCGTATTTCTTCGCGCCGGGCGACAGCCATTTCTACGAATCGCTCAACCGCAACAAGCGCAGCATCGGGCTCGACCTGAAGAGCGCGGACGGACGGGCGGTGCTGGAGAAACTCGTCGCGGACTCGGACGTGGTGTTCAACAACCTGCGCGGCGACCTGCCCGCCAAGCTCGGGCTGGATTATGCCGCGCTGTCGGCGTTCAACCCGGCAATCGCGTGCGTCCACCTCTCCGCTTATGGCCGCACCGGCAGTCGCGCGGCGTGGCCGGGCTATGATTATCTGATGCAGGCCGAGGCGGGCTATCTGTCGCTCACTGGCGAGCCTGGCACACCGCCTGCGCGCTTCGGGCTGTCGATCGTCGACTTCATGACGGGCACCACCGCGGCGCTCGCGATCCTGGCGGGCGTCGTCTCGGCGCGCGGCAGCGGGATCGGCCGCGATCTCGACGTCAGCCTGTTCGACGTCGCGCTCGGCAACCTCAATTATGTCGCCGAATGGTATCTCAACGGCGGCGTCACCGTCGAACGCACGTCGCGCTCGAGCCACCCGTCGCTGACCCCGAGCCAGCTCTACACCACCAGCGACGGCTGGATCTTCGTGATGTGCAACAAGGAGAAGTTCTTCGAGGTCCTGTGCGGCCTCATCGAGCGTCCCGAATGGGCGACCGATCCGCGCTATGCGACGTTCGCCGCACGGCTGGAGAACAGGCCCGCGTTCAATGCCGACCTGGATGCGGTGCTCTCGACCCGCACGACCGCGCAGTGGATGCAGCTGTTCGAAGGCCGCGTGCCCGCTGCGCCCGTGCTCGACGTCCAGCAGGCGCTCGACAATCCGTTTCTCGCCGAGTCGAAGCGGATCATCGACTTCCAGCATCCCGAGCACGGCCCCCTGCCCGGCATCGCCTCGTCGATCCGCGCGGGCGGCGTCGAACATCCCGACAAGGCGGCGCCGGCGCTCGGTGCGGACACCGACGCGATCCTCGCGACACTCGGCTATAGCGGCGACGATGTGGCGGACTTGCGGACGCGTGGCGCGATACGGTGACACCAGCGCTTGCATCGAGAGCCAAGGCATTGAACGATAAGTTATTGTCCGGATCACCCGACAAAGCGACCGATGGATATCCAATGCCCCAGCTTCGTCAGCAACCGCGTTACCTGCAACTTGCCCAGACGCTGATCAACGAGATCGAGGATGGGCGCTATCCGATCGGCACGCTGCTGCCGACCGAGTTCGACCTGTGCGATCAGTTCGGCGCGAGCCGCTTCACCGTCCGCGAGGCGATCAAGCGGCTCGTGCAGTCGGGCATGGTCTCGCGCCAGGCGGGGGTCGGCACGCGAGTCCTCGGGCTGTCGCGACCGGCCGCCTATCGCCAGGTGATGGAGGGGCTGTCCGATCTCCAGCAATATACCAACGAGACCCGCCTCACGATCATCGCGCGCGAGACGATCGTGCTGGAGGGGCCGATCGCCGATCAGGTCGGCGCGACGCCGGGCCAGACCTGGCTCCATCTCCGCGCGCTGCGCCGCGCCGCCGGGACCAGCCCGATCTCCTATTCGGACATCTATCTCCATCCGGCGTTTCGCAGCCTGAAGCTGGACGACGATGTCGGGTCGATGCCGATCTTCAGCCGGATCGAGGAACAGTTCGGCGAGCGCGTCGCCGAGGTTCGCCAGCAGATCGAGGCGGTGGCGATCCGCGCACCGATCGCCACGCTGCTCGAAACCGAGACCGACGCGCCCGGGCTGCGGCTGACGCGCCAATATCTGAACGCACGCGCCGAGGTGATCGAGATGGCGATCAATACCCATCCCGCCGACCGCTATTCCTATTCCCAGACCTTCCGCCGCGATCCCGAATCCGGCCTCTAAAGGATTTTCCATGACCATTGCCGCCCGCAGCATCCTGTTCGTCCCCGGCGATCGCGCCGAGCGTTTCGAAAAGGCGCGCGCGAGCGGCGCGGACATGGTGGTGATCGATCTCGAGGACGCGGTGCTCCCCGATCGCAAGTGCGCCGCGCGCGACGCGGTGCATGATGCGCTCGCCAGCCTGACCGAACCGCGCTTCGTCGTGCGCGTCAACAGCCTGGACACCGACTGGCATGCCGACGACGTCCGCGCGCTCGCCGCGTTGCCGGGCGTCGCCGGGCTGATGCTGCCCAAGGCCGAGCGCGCGTCCGATTTCGCCGCGATGCGCGAGGCGGCGGGGGGCAAGCCGTTGCACGCACTGGTCGAGACCGTCTCGGCAATCCTGAACCTGGCGGATCTGGTCACCGCGCCCGGCCTGTCGCGGCTGTCGTTCGGCACCGTCGACTTCCAGGCCGATGCCGGCATCGACGGCGACCGGGCCGAAATCGATCATGTCCGCACGCAGATCGTGCTGCAGTCGCGCAGCGCCGGGCTTGCGGCACCCGTCGACGGCGTTTCGACGGACCTTTCGGACGACGCTGCGCTGGAAAGCGACACGCAACACGCGCGGCGCTTCGGTTTTGGCGGCAAGCTCTGCGTCCACCCGCGCCAGGTGGCGATCGTCAACCGCGCGTTCCTGCCCTCGGACGCTGACGTGGACTGGGCGACGCGGGTCATGTCCGCGATCGACGGCGCGTTCGGTGCCGTCGCGGTCGACGGCAAGCTGATCGACAAACCCGTCGTCGACCGCGCCCGCCGCCTTCTCGCCACGCACGACGCCTTCCGATCCGCGGCGTAGTGGTGGCGAGGACCATGGTCCCCTGTATTGCGTGCGACCTGCTGGTACGACGTACTTGGTAGAAGCGCGAAATCAGGACGGAAGATGCGGATGGTCTATAATCGCCGGGAGACGTTCGGACTGGCGCTCGCGGGTGGCGCCGCGGCACTTGGTCCCGCGACAGCCTCGGGCGCGGACGGTCTCGAACCCGGCGCGGGCGTGCCGCGGTTCGACGGCGATTGGCGGCGTGGCTTCGAAGGACAGCGCAGGGCCGACCTCGGCGACGGCCGGTTCCTCAACCCGCTGATCGCAGGCGACCATCCCGACCCCGCCATCCTGAAGGACGGCGCGGACTATTACATGACCTTTTCGAGCTTCGATTCCTATCCGGGGCTGACGATCTGGCACAGTCGCGACCTGGTGAACTGGCAACCGCGCAAGGCCGCGCTGACCCGGAATATCGGATCGGTGTGGGCGGTCAGCCTCGAGAAGCATAACGGCCGGTACTTTCTGTATATTCCGGTCAAGGCAAAGCCGAACGGGATCCACGTCATCTGGTCCGACCATATCGACGGCCCCTGGTCCGACCCGATCGACCTCGGACTACCCAACCATATCGACCCCTGCCATGCAGTCGGCGAGGACGGATCGCGCTGGCTGTTCCTGTCGGGCGGCGACCGAATCCGCTTGGCCGACGATGGCCTGTCGACGGTCGGCAAGGTCGAGCATGTCTATGACCCGTGGCGCTATCCGGACACGTGGGACGTCGAGGGTTTCAGTCCCGAGGGGCCGAAGATCACCCGCCACGGCGGCTGGTTCTACATGATCACCGCGGTCGGCGGCACCGCCGGGCCACCGACCGGCCACATGGTAATCGTCGCACGGTCACGCTCGATCCACGGCCCGTGGACGAACGATCCCGCCAACCCCGTCGTGCGGACCGTCAGCACCGACGAAAAATGGTGGTCGCGCGGCCATGCCAGCCTCGTCGAGGCGCCCGACGGGAGCTGGTGGTCGATCTATCACGGCTTCGAGAACGGGTATTGGACGCTCGGGCGGCAGGCGCTGCTCGACCCGATCCGCTGGACCGCCGATGGCTGGTTCGCGATGACCGGCGGTGATCTTTCGAAACCTCTCGCCAAGCCACGCGGCGGTACGGCCCTACCCCATGGCCAACCGCTTTCGGACGATTTCCGCACGCTGCAAATCGGCAGCAAATGGAATTTTTTTCGACCGGGGCCGGGCGAACGTGATCGCGCGCGCACCGAAGGCGGCGCGTTGATCCTGCAGGCCAGCGGCACCGCCCCGGTCGATTCATCGCCGCTGCTGCTGATCGCCGGCGACCAGGCGTACCGGTTCGACTGCGACATCGAGATCGCGCCGGGGGGAACCGCGGGGCTGGTGCTGTTCTACGACGACAAGCTGTATTGCGGGCTGGGCTTCGACGAACACCGGTTCGTCACGCATCAATATGGCAACGAGCGCGGCCGTCCCGCCAATCCGCACGGACGCCGCATGCGCATCCGGATCACGAATACGCGGCACATCGTCGCGATCCATACCAGCGGCGATGCGGGCACGACCTGGCACCGTTTCGATCGCGGGATGGAGGTGTCGGGCTATCACCACAACGTCCGCGGCGGGTTCCTGATGCTGCGCCCCGGTCTGTATTCGGCCGGCAGCGGCGCGGCGCGCTTTCGCGACTTCCGGTACGAGGCGCTGTGATCGCAGGCGAAGTTTGTTAGCCAAGGCCTTGTGCGCGGCACCAGTCTTCGAACAGGATCGGCCATGACGCCGCCGGTTTGCCGACGGCGCGGCTCAGGCCGAAGCCGTGCCCGCCCGCGGCGAACAGATGCGTTTCGACCGCGACGCCGGCCTTTATCGCCGCCGCTCTGAACGCCAGGCTATTGTCGACGGCGACGCTTCGGTCGTCTTCGGCATGGACCAGGAAACAGGGTGGTGTCGCCGACGTCACGTTGGCGGCAGTCGAATGCGCGCGCTCCAATGCCGGCGTCGGCGAGGGGCCGAGCAACAGCGCTCGCGAGCCTGGATGCGCGAGCGGCAGCGCCATCGATTGCACCGCATAGAGCAACGCCGCGACATCGGGCCGCGCGCTGACGCGATCGGCGGCGTCGACCGGCGCGTAGATTGGCTGCGCAAACCGCGTCGCCAGATCGCCGCAGACATGGCCGCCGGCGGAGAACCCCATCGCGGCGACCCGATCGGGGTGGATCCCGAACCGCGTTGCGCTTGATCGGACCAGCCGCAGGCCGCGCTGCGCGTCGGACAGGGCGACGTCGGGCCCGGCCGCCCAGCCATCGCCGGGCAACCGGTAGAACAGCACGAACACCGTCCAGCCGCGATCGGCAAGCCAGCGCGCGATCTCATACCCCTCGCGGTCGACGACGATCCGGGCATAGCCGCCGCCCGGCATCACCAGCGCGGCGGATCCGTTCGGCCTGGCCGGCCGGAACACGACCATGCGCGGGCGCGCGATGCCGTGGACGGCGCGATCGGCAACCGCGTCACCGGTCGCTCGATCCTCGACCACCTCGATCGGCAATCTCGAGGGCGAGCCGGGCGCGCCATCCGGCCAGAGCTCGATCGTTTCGGTCGGGTCGGGCTGCCTGGGTCGTCGGCGTCCGATCCGCGCTGGCGGCGGTGCCTGTGCGTGCACGCCGACAGACAGGCCGGCGGCCAGCGTTCCCAGCAGTGCATGCCGACGATCGATCATATGCTCGGGTCCACAAGAAACGGGCGCACGCCGGAAGGAATGCGCCCGAGGATAGAGAGAGACGATGTCGATCGGGACCTACATCTTGAAGCGTGCGCCGACGAGGAAGGTGCGGCCGAAGTGATTATTCTCATAGTTCCGCTGGGCGTCGAGATCGGTGTACCGGCTGCGGTAATTGTCGGTCAGGTTGGTCCCCTCGAGCGAGACCTCCACCGCTGGCGTCAGCTTGTAGCGCATCGACGCGTCGACGTTGGTCGTCGCACCATACCCCTCGAACAAGTTGCCGGTCGCCGACGCGCCGTCGATATACGGGCTGCGATAGCTGATCGACCCGCGCGCGCTGAACTTGGCATCCTCATAGTATAATGTGCCGTTATAGGCACGCTTCGACAGGCCGTAGAGCGTTGCCGTGCGGGTCGTGTTGGGCAACGCGCCGAGCGTGCCGCCGGGCTGGACGATCGCCGTCGCCGGCCCGCCTTGCGAATAGCCTGCGCTCGAATCGACGAACGTCGCGTTGGCCAGCGCGCCGAAGTTGCGCAGGAACCCGGGCAGGAAGCGGAACGTGGTCTGCAGCGAGATTTCCGCCCCCTTCAACGACGCGCCCGTGCCGTTGACCGGCGAGGTGATCTGCCACAGCTGGCCTTCGGGGTTGCCCGCCGCGGGCGAGCTTGCCGGGATGACCGACAAGGGCAGGCCGGTCGATGCGAACGTGCCGCTGCGCGTCGCCGAGACCGGGAAGCTCTCGACGGTCTTCTTGAACAGCGCGACCGAGAAGATCGACTGGGGCGCGAAATACCATTCCGCCGAGATATCGAACGCGGTCGCGCGGAACGGATCGAGTTGCGGATTGCCGAACGTAACGCGGTAGTTGAAGCCGTCGACCGACCCGCCCGGCGTCAGGCTGCCCAGACTTGGCCGCGTCAGCACCTTGGCGATCGCGCCGCGGATGATGACGTCCTCCGTCGGGAACAGCGCGACGTTGATCGCGGGGAGCCAATCGTCATAGCTGCGGCCGACCGTCGCGGGGGTGTTGACGGTCACGCCGGCGACGGTCGCCGAAGACAGCCCGGTCGAGCGCTGCTTGGTGTGGACGTACCGGATGCCCGCATTGGCGGCGTAGCGCAGGCCGAGGATGTCACCCTTCACGTTGAACTCGGTATAGCCGCCGGTCACCTGCTCGGAGACGCTGCGCGTGTCGCCGACCAGCACGGTGGCAGGACGGTTATAGAGCCCCGTATACGCCGCCGACGCATCGATGTTCGGTATGAGGAAGCTGGTCGTCGTCCCCGAAGGCTGGCCTGCCTTGCCGAGGTTAAAGATCTCGCCGAGGCTGCCGGCCGGGAAGCCGTAGACCGCGGTCGGCCCGAACAGCGTGTTCGGCGAGCAGGTCAGCGTACCCAACACGACGTCGCGGCCGCCGGCATTGGGGCAGACGACGGCATCGCGCGAGAAGCCCTGCGTGTCGAAAGTGAACTTGCGGTACAGCCCGCCGGCCTTGATCTGGAACCCTTCGGCGACGTCCCATTCGGTCCGCAACTGCGCGGTGCGGAACTTGTTGACCGTTTCCGACGGGCGATCGCGGATTTCGGCGAGCTGGAAGTTCGCCGGATCGGTGACGCTGGTGCCGAAGGTCAGCTTCGGGCTCTTCATGTCGGTATAGTCGTAGCTATAGCCCTGCGCATCGCGGTCGTCGAAAACGAACGTCGTCTCGACCGGGATCGTCGCGTCCGACTTCGAGATGCCGCCCATCAGCGTGAAGCGCAGCGTGTCGGTGACGTCCTGATCCCAGCTGCCGCCGAGCTGATAGAATTCGGTCTGCGACTTGCGCAGATAATGCTCGGTCCGCACCCAGGCGTCGTTGAGCGTCGCCTTGATCAGGTTGTTGTTCGAATCGATCGTGTAGTTGCTGAGGTCGATCGACCGCTCGTTGGAGCGCAGCAGGACTTCGCCCCATTTTTCCTCGCGGGTTTCCTTGAACCGCGAATACAGCCCGTCGATCGAGATCTTGGTGGCATCGCTCGGCGCCCATTGCACGCTGCCCGTGATCCCCAACCGCTCGCGTTCGTGTCGCACCGAGCCATAGCGCGGAATGCGCGGGTGGAAGGCGAGCGCGGCCGCGGTGCAGGCGGTGCTGGGAACATAGACTCCGCCCCGGTTCTGCGTGGTGTAGCAGCGCGTGCCGTCGACCGAGTCAAACGGCGCCTGGGCCCAGCGCACGGTGTTGTTGCCGAGTTCGAAATTGTTGGTCTTCGAATAGGCTGCCGACGCCGCAACGCCGAACTTGCCGTCCGCCGACTTCCACGACAGCAGCCCTGCGAGGCGGGGGCCGGTGTTCTTGCTGAGATCATTGTAGCTGGCCTGGGCCGAGCCGACCGCGGTGAAACCGATCTTGCCGCCAAGCGGGTTGCCGGTGTTGAGGTCGACGACCGCACCGAGCGACCCTTCGTCGAGCGAGGCCTCCGCCGTCTTGTGGACGACGATCGAGTTGAACAGCTCGGAGGCGAAGACGTTGAAATCGAACGCGCGATCACGGTTGGAACTGGCGCCATCGGTCGACGTCGCCACGGTTTCCATCCCGTTGACGCGGACCCGGGTGAACTGGGCGCCCAGACCGCGGACGGTGATCGCGCGGCCCTCGCCGGCGTCGCGCTGGATCGAGATGCCTGGAATACGCTGGAGCGACTCGGCGAGGTTCTGATCGGGGAACTTGGCGATATCCTCGGCAACGATCGCATCGACCGCCGCGACCGACTGGCGCTTCACGTTGAGCGCGGCGTCGAGCGACTTGCGAAACCCGGTGACGATGATCTCGGCGGTCTGGCCGTCGGCGGGCACGGTCTCGGGGGCGGCCTGCGGCGCGGTCGTCGCGGCAGGATCGGCTGCGCCACCCTGCGGGACGACGGCGGTCTGCGCGGGCGAGGGATCGACCTGCGCCGGCGTTCCCGGCGTCACGCTGCTGGGGATCTGGGCCGCCTGCGCCGTTGCGATCGAAGGCAGTGCGAGCGCGAGAACCAGGCTGCCCGCGGACACGCCGCCAAGCCAGCCCGTCCGCCGAATCGCAACCGTTGCTTGAACTTCCATTGCATCCACTCCCCATTCGGCCATCGCCGATGACACCGGTTGCGCGCGCGACATGTCGCCGCTGCGCTTTCGACCTGATTATATTGGAGATTTGGGCCCGTTGCTGACCACGGGGGCACCCGATCCTCTCCCGAAAGGCCAACTCTTGCTGGTCCCCCCACCGTCCCCTACCTGCCTAGGTAACCGGTGTCAGAACAATGTCGCATGATCTTTGGCGTGTCAACACGCCGTGTGGCGCGCTGTGACGGGGCGATGATTGTTCGATGAAACGACGGGGAAACGTTGCGCTGGCGGCCGTTGAACGTTCCGCCCGGCACTTGGCGCGACAGCTAGGTCCCGGGCTGGATATACGGCACGCGGGCGAACAGTTCGCGCTCCCAGCGGCGCGGATCGCGTTCCACCCTGGACCGGGCGTCGATGACCATCGTCGCCCGCTGTGCCCGATCGTATCGCGGCCAGTTCGGTGCGCCCGCATGATCGGGATCGCCGGTGATCGCGAACGCGACGAAGCTGTCCTGCATCGCCTTCGACGCCGCCTGCGCATCCGCTGCCACACCCGTCTGCGATCCGGTCGCGCCCAGCGTGCCGAACACCAACGGGATATCCATCGTGTGGAACGCGCCGCGCCGCGGATCCATCCGCGACGCGAAATCCACCTGATAGACCCAGGTCGGCGCCCCCGCATCGGCGCGCGCCTCGGCCTCGATCACCTGCCCACGCCAGCTGCGCCCCGCCGTGGTCGCGCCGTAGAACACGTCGGTCGGCGACCAGTCCGGGTACCGCGCCCGATACTGCGCCACGACCCATTCGGGCAGGATGTCGATCCTGAGTTCGGGGGCCATGCGCGCGGCCACGTTGCTCCAGTCGAGGCCCCTGACCTTCGGGGAGTCCAACCCGATGAACGCCCGCGTCTCGTCATGCGTGTTGCCGAGCATCATCGGGATGGTGTTGCCGAGGGGATTGGCGTCCGGCCAGAACGGGTGGCGAACCAGCCACGTCATGTCGAGCACGGGCCCGAAATACACACCGCCGCCCATGACCGGGTCGGTTGCCGAGAGCCCCTCGACGAGCGTCTCGACCGGCATCGCAAGCAGCGGCGCAAGGTCGGTTTCCGCCACGCCCAGTTTCCCCAGATATGCGCGCGCGCGCGATGTTGCGTTGAGCGGTCCCGACGCCGTGACCTGCTGCCCGCTCATCGTCGCGGCGCGGTGGAACAGGCCGGCGGCGGCGGGCATCCCCATCAACGTCGCGATCTTCGCGCCGCCGCCGGACTGGCCGAA
Source organism: Sphingomonas aurantiaca (assembly GCF_003050705.1). Classification (GTDB taxonomy): domain Bacteria; phylum Pseudomonadota; class Alphaproteobacteria; order Sphingomonadales; family Sphingomonadaceae; genus Sphingomonas; species Sphingomonas aurantiaca. The sequence continues at coordinate 208,865 of NZ_QAOG01000008.1, forward strand.
CACCATGACGCGAGACGGATCGCCGCCGAATGCCGCGATGTTGTCGCGCACCCAGCGCAGCGCCAGTATCAGGTCGAGTTGCCCGGCATTCCCGCTGTCGGGAAACCGCGCATCGAGCCGGGCGAGATACAGATAGCCGAGCGCATTGAGCCTGTGGTTGACCGTCACGACCACGACGTCGCCCCGCGCCGCCAGCGCCTGCCCGTCATTCTGCGGATCGGTGACGCTGCCGTTCGAATAGGCGCCGCCGTGGATGTAGAGCATCACCGGTTTCTGGGCGCGCGGGTCGGCGGCAGTCGTCCAGATGTTGAGGAACAGGCAGTCCTCGGCCTGCGGACCATAGGGTCCGGACTGCGGACAGACCGGCCCGAACTCCCGTGCCGGACGAGTCTGGCCGGGCATCGCCACGGCCACCGGCGCGCGAAACCGTTCGGCGCGACCATAGCGGATGCCCTTGAAGGCCAGGACGTTCCGGTCCGCCGTTCCGATGAAATCGCCTGCCGGGGCGCGAACCGCGGGCGGGGACGCCGCGCGCACGCCGGACGCCAGGATCAGCGCAGCGCCTCCGCCGAGAGCGCCGCGCCGCGTCCAGCCGTCAGCGGCGGACATCGAGCCCACCCGCCAGATACGCGTCGATATCGGCCTGTCGGAACAGGCTCGCGTCACCCGGCAGCGAGTGTTTGAGCGCGGCCAGCGCCAGCCCGATCCGTGCGGCGTCGCCGATGTCCCCGCCCGATCGCAACCCGTGCAGCACGCCCGCCGCAAAGGCGTCGCCGCCACCGATCCGGTCGACGATCCCGGCGAGCACGACCTCGTCCGTCTGGACATGCGTCGCGCGCGTATCGATCCGCGCCGAAAGCCGGTGGAGATCGACATGCTCGACATGCCGCGCGGTCGACGCGATCGTCTGCAAGCGCGGGAACGCGTCGAACGCCGCCTCCGCCGCCTCGCGCCGCCGCTGCGGCGCATCGCCCGAAAAGTCACGGTCGAGCAGCAGGGCTATATCGCGGTGATTGCCGAACATCAGATCGGCATGCGCGACGAGGTCGGTCAGGATCGCGCGTGGGTTCGACTCCCAGCGCTCCCACAGCTTGCCACGCCAATTGCCGTCGAACGATACGGGAATGCCGCGCTGAGCCGCCGCTTCCACGGCGGCAAGCGCGCTCTGCGCCGGCACCGGGCCCAGCGCGGGCGTGATGCCGGAAAGGTGGAAGCGATCGACGCCCGCGAGCAATGCATCCCAGTCCCAGGCGCCCAGCGGTGCCTGCGCGAACGACGACCAGGCGCGGTCGTAAATGACTTCGGTGGCGCGCAGGCCTGCCCCGGAGGTGACGAAATACAGCCCCATCCGCTCGCCGCCGAGGGTGATGGCCGACGTGTCCACGCCATGCCCCCGCAGCGTGGTGATCGCTGCCCGCCCGAGGTCGTTGTCGGGCACGACCGTCGCCATACCGACGTCATGCCCCAATCGCGCAAGCTGCGTGACGACGTTCGCCTCCGCGCCGGCGACCCAGACGTCGAGCCTGGCCGTCTGCAGCAGCAACTCGCGGCCCGGCGGAGAAAGCCGCAGCATGATTTCGCCGAATGCCAGAAACTTCGCCATATCGCCCTCCTCTCGTTCATGCCCGGCACGGGGCGGTGAACCGCTTTCCGAAGCGGTAATGGAGCCGGTACGTCGCGCTGCGGTGGCGAGGCTAGCGCGCCAACCACCCGCCATCGACCGCCAGGATATGGCCCTGGACATAGTTCGCAGCGGCCGAGGACAGGAACACCGCCGCCCCGCCGAGATCGGACGGTTCGCCCCAGGCCCCCGCAGGAATACGCTCCAAGATCGATGTGTTGCGCACCGCGTCGGCTTGCAGCGCCGCCGTGTTGTTGGTCGCGATATATCCTGGCGCGATCGCGTTGACGTTGATGCCCTTGGCGGCCCATTCGTTCGCCAGCAGCTTGGTGAGCCCGCCGATGCCCGACTTGGACGCGGTATAGCTCGGTACGCGGATCCCGCCCTGGAAGGTCAGCATCGACGCGATGTTGACGATTCTGCCCGAGCCTTGCGCGATCATGTGTCGGCCCGCGGCCTGGCACAGGAAGAACACCGATTTCAGGTTGGTGTCGATCACCGCATCCCAATCCGCCTCGGTAAAGTCGACCGCGTCGGCGCGGCGGATGATGCCGGCATTGTTGATCAGGATGTCGAGCCCGCCGAGCTTCTCGATCGTCTCGTCGACGACGCGCTGGACCGGCTCGATCGTCGACAGGTCGGCGGAGACGATCTCCGCCTTGCGTCCGAGCGCACGGATCTGCGCGGCGGTGTCCTCGGCGGGGGTGCGGCCGACGCACGCGACATCCGCGCCGGCGGTGGCGAGCGCGACCGCAATCGCCTGGCCGATGCCGGTGTTCGCGCCGGTGACGATGGCAACCTTGCCGGTCAGGTCGAAGGGGTTGGTCATATGTCCTCGCTCATTCCCCTCCCGCTTGCGGGAGGGGCTAGGGGAGGGGAAACGCGTGCCGGCCCATGTGGACACGCCCTCCCCCGACCCCTCCCGCACGCGGGAGGGGAGCTTTACGCCAGCTGGCAGATATCCAGCACGCTCATGTCGGTATAATCCTGGTTCTCGCCCGCCATCGCCCAGATGAAGGCGTATGCCTTCGTCCCGGACCCCATATGGATCGACCAGGGCGGGCTGATCACCGCCTCCTCGTTCGCCATGACGATGTGGCGGGTCGCGTCGCCCTCGCCCATGTAATGGAACACGCGGTCCTTCTCGAGGTCGTCGAGCTCGAAGTAGAAATAGATCTCGCTGCGACGCTCATGGATGTGCGGCGGCATCGTGTTCCAGACCGAGCCGGGCTTCAGGACCGTCAGCCCCATCACCAGCTGGGCGCTGTCACAGATACCGGGGATGACCATCTGGTAGATCGTCCGTTCGTTCGACTCCTCCAGGCTCCCGCGCTCCAGCGTCGTCGCGTCGCCGACCGAGATCACGCGCGTCGTGAACGCCTTGTGCGCCGGGCACGACGCCAAGTAGAACCGGGCCCCGTCGCCGGCAAACTGCACCTCCTTCGCGCCCATCGTCACGTAGAGGCAATCCTTGTTGCCCAGCGTGAACGTCTCGCCGTCGACGGTGACGGTGCCGTCTACCTTGCCGACGTTGACGACCGCCAGCTCGCGGCGCTCGAGGAACGGATGCCCGGCAGCGGACGCCGGCTCGGCCTGGTCGGGCAGCCTGACGCTGCCGCTGGCGACCGCGACCCCGCCGATCACGAAGCGCTCGGCGTGCGTGTAATTGAGCACGCATTCGCCATCGCGGAACAGGTTCTGGATGAGGTAGCGGTCGCGCAGTTCGTCGTTGGAGACGCATTCCATCATGTCGGGATGCGTGGCGTAATAGGTGCGGTCGAACATAAAGAGCTCCGGTTCAGGCTGCTTGCGCGGCAAAAAGGGGGTCGTCGATACGGCAGGCGCGGCGGACGAGGCCGCTGGCAAGATCGTGCGCGAGGTCAGCGGCTTCCCGGTCGGCTAGCCGGTGGCCCGTCACCAACCGAGCAAGGAAACCGCAGTCGATCCCGCGCGCTCGACGTAGTGCCGCGCCCGCCCCTGCGCTCGGGTCCGCCGGGAAAAGACGGTCCGGATGCAGTTCCAGCGCCCTAGCCATCATCCATCCTCCTCGCCGCTTGACGCGATCCTCAGGTGATCTGGTAACCGGTGTCAGGAGATCGTGCAACCGCGATTTCGAGCCATGCCGTCAGGTATCGGCGTCTGCCGGCGGCGAGACCGATGCACGGCGGATGAGCGTCGAGAGGAACAGCGACGGTTCCTCGACGAGATCGCTGCCGTCGTCGGCGCCCGCGATCAGCTTCAGCGCCGCCGAGCGCGCCATCGATGCGATCGGCCAGCGCACCGTCGTCAGCGGCGGCCAGACATGCGCGGCGATCGGCGTGTCATCGAACCCGATGATCGACAGGTCGCGCGGAATATCGAGCCCGCGTTGCCGCGCGGCGTGGATGATCCCCGCTGCCATCTCGTCGTTGGACGAGAAGATCGCCGTCGGCCGCGGCATCACGTCGAGCAACCGCTCGGCCGCGACCAGCCCCGACTCGAACGTGTAATTCCCGTCCGCGATCATGCTGCGCGGCAAGGCGATTCCCGCCGCGGCCAGCGCATCCTCGAAGCCCAGGCGGCGTTCGCGCGCGGACCGGAAACCGTGCGGCCCGGCGACCAGGCCGATCCGGCGATGCCCCTGCTCGATCAGATATTCGGTCGCGGTCCGCACCGCCTCGCGGTCGTTCGAGGCGACCATATGCTCGCTGTCGTCGATCACCGCAGAGCCCATCCGGACGTAGCGACAGCCGATCGAGTCGCAAAGCTTGGCGACCGAGTCATTCTCGCTGACCGGTGGCATCAGCAGCACCCCGAACAGCCGCTGCCGCTCGAGAAAATGCCGCAGATCGTCGAGCATCGTCGCGGAACCGCGATCGAGCGGTCGCACGACCATCTCGAATTCGGTCCCCTGCAACGCCTCGAGCATGCCCTGCTGCACGTTCAGCACGGTCTGCGCATTGGGATTGTCGTGCACCAGCCCGATCAGGAAATTGCGGCGGAGCGCCAGCGCGCGCGCCTGCGGATTGGGAATATAGCCGAGCTCGCCAATCACGTCCTCGACCCGCTTGCGCGTATCGTCGTTCAGCAGCGGCGATCGGTTGATCACCCGGCTCACCGTCTTCTTGGAAACCCCGGCGATCCGGGCCACATCGTTGATCGTCGGCTGACCGGTCTTCTGCATAACAACGACATAGCCCGACGCGATCGAGCCGTCTTGCGGAAAAGCCGTCACCGCCTCATAATCTTGACACCGGTTACCGATTAAGAGGATGCGATGGCCAAGGCTTTGAGGGTCGATCCGCGCGACAGCGTCGCAACGCTGCTCGACGACGCGCAGGCAGGCGCTGTCGTGACGGTTGGCGATAGCGAGCTGACGCTGTCCGACGATATCGGCCGAGGCCACAAGGTTGCGCTCGCGTCGATCGCGGCGGGCGACCCGTTGCTCAAATATGGCTATCCGATCGGCACCGCGACGCAGGCGATCGCCGCCGGCGCGCACGTCCATTCGCACAATCTGAAGACCGCGCTCGAAGGCACGCTCGCCTATCGATTCGATCCGGTCGACACCGTGGCGGCGCCCCGTGCATCGGCCGCGACGTTCGAAGGCTATGTCCGCGCGGATGGCAGCGTCGGCACGCGCAACGAGATCTGGATCCTGTCGACCGTCGGGTGCGTCGCCCGCACGGCCGAGCGTATCGCCGCGAAGGCCGCCGCGCTCGTCGGCGATGCGGTCGACGGCGTCCACGCCTTCACGCACCCGCATGGCTGCTCGCAGCTCGGCCAGGATCTCGAGGGCACGCGGACGATCATAGCGAGCCTTGCCTGCCATCCCAATGCCGGCGGCGTGCTGATCGTCGGGCTCGGTTGCGAGGAAAACCAGATCAAGGCGCTGCTCGCGACGATCCCCACGGCGCGGCGCCCGCTGATCCGTACGCTGACGACGCAGGCCAGCGGCGACGAGATCGCCGAAGGCTGCGCGCTGGTCGCCGAACTCGCCCCGCTGGCAAGGGCGCCGCGGCAGACGGTCGGTCTCGACACGCTCGTGCTCGGTGTGAAATGCGGCGGATCGGACGGGCTGTCCGGGCTTACCGCCAACCCGCTGGTCGGCCGGATGAGCGACCAGGTCACCGCCGCCGGCGGCCGCGTCCTCGTCACCGAGATTCCGGAGATCTTCGGCGCCGAACAGATGCTCATGAACCGCGCGGCAAGCGGAGGCGTGTTCGATCGGATCGTCGACGTGGTCAATGATTTCAAACGCTACTTCCTCGATCACGGCGAGACGGTGTCGGAGAACCCCTCCCCCGGCAACGTCGCCGGCGGCATCACCACGCTCGAGGAAAAGTCGCTCGGCGCGGTCCAGAAGGCGGGCCGCGCCGCAGTGGCCGACGTCATAGGCTATGGCGCGCGGATCCGGGTCGACGGCCTCACCTTGCTGGAGGCGCCCGGCAACGACGCGGTCTCCTCGACCGCGCTGGCCGCGGCTGGCGCGACCGCGATCCTGTTCACCACCGGGCGCGGCACGCCGCTCGGCTTTCCCGTGCCGACGATCAAGATCGCCTCGAATACCGACCTCGCCAAGCGCAAGCCGGGCTGGATCGATTTCGACGCAGGCGCAGTGCTGGAGGACGGCTTTGCGGCGACCGAAGCGGCACTGCTCGCGCGGATCCTGCAGGTCGCGTCCGGTGCCGAAACCGCCGCCGAGCGCAATGGCGAGCGCGAGATCGCCATCTGGAAGCGCGGCGTGACGCTGTGATCCGGCCGTCTCCGGCAAGCCTCATTACCCTGCGGCGTTCCGTACGGCCCCTCGAAAACCGGTCGAACACCCGGCGTTAGCATCGTCAAATCCAGGCGGGGAACGTGCCCGCTTGTCAATGACACCGGTTTCCCATACCGTTCGGCAAAATAGAATGACATGACAGGAGGGGTTCTTGGCGGCACGGCCGAACACGAACGACAACACAACACGGATCGCCAGGACCTTTGTCGAGGCGCGCCGGGAGGGTGGCGTCGTTCCCGAATTTCCCGGCGACGTGCCGGTCACGCTCGACGATGGCTATGCGGTGCAGGACGCAGCGTTGCTGCTGGCCGACGGCGTGGTTGCCGGGTGGAAGGTCGGCCGGATCAACCCGCCGCTCGACGGGATCGATCGCCTCACGGGGCCGATCTTCGCCGACCAGATCGTCCAGGCCGGTGCCGATCCGGTGGCGATGCCGGTGTTCGCGCAAGGCTTTGCCGCCGCAGAGGCCGAGTTCCTGCTGCGGATCGGCACGGCCCCCGACCCCGCCAAGCGGACCTATACGACGGACGAAGCGCGCGCGATGATCGACGCGGTCCATGTCGGCATAGAGATTGCGAGTTCGCCGTTCCCCGGCATCAACGCGCTGGGGCCGACCGTCACGGTCTCCGATTTCGGCAATAACAACGGCCTGGTCGTCGGCGCCGATGCCGAGGGCTGGCGCGACGCCGACATCAACGACTGGCCTGTCGAACTGTGGATCAACGACGCCTTGATCGGCGCCGCCACGAGTGCGGCGATGCTCGACGGGCCGTTCGGTGCGGTCCGCTATCTGCTCGAACATCTGGCGGCGCGCGGCATAACGGTGTCGCCGGGACAATGGATATCGACCGGCGCGGTCACCGGCGTCCATCCGGTCGCGGTCGGCGACCGCGTCGAGGCGCGTTTCGACGGACGCTTTGCCGTCCATTGCACCATCAAGGCCCGCTAGAGGCTGGTTTAGGAGAAGAGCCAATGGCGAGCATCAACATGGTGGACCCGGGCGCGGCCGGGGCTGGCTCGGACGGCGCAGGCGCAGGCGGCACCATCGGCCGCTATCGCTGGCTGATCTGCAGCCTGTTGTTCGCCGCGACCGCGATCAACTATGTCGACCGGCAGATGATTGGCGTGCTGAAGCCGACCATCTCCGCCGAACTCGGCTGGAACGAGACGACCTATGCGGACGTCATCTTCTGGTTCCAGGCGGCCTATGCGATCGGGTATCTGAGCTTCGGCCGGATCGTCGACGTGCTCGGCGCGCGGATCGGCTATTCGGTCGCGTTCGTGATCTGGACGCTCGGGCATACGCTGTGCGGGTTCGCGGGCAACGCGTTCCAGTTCTCGGCGGCGCGCGTGGTGCTGGGACTTGGCGAGGCGGGCAATTTCCCCGCGGGCATCAAGGCGGTGTCGGAATGGTTTCCCGCCAAGGAACGCGCGTTCGCGACCGGGGTGTTCAACGCAGGCGCCAATATCGGTGCGGTCATCACGCCGCTGATCGTCCCAATCATCACGATCGCGTTCGGCTGGCGGATGGCGTTCATCATCACCGGTGCGATCAGCCTCGTCTGGCTGGTCGCGTGGATCGCGATCTATCGCCGTCCCCGCGAGGTGGCGAAGCTCTCGCCCGCCGAACTCGCGCATATCGAAAGCGATCCGGCGGATCCGGCGAAGAAGATCGGCTGGATCAAGCTGCTCGGCTACCGCGAGACCTGGGCATACGCGCTGGGCAAGTTCCTGATCGATCCGATCTGGTGGCTGTTCCTGTTCTGGACGCCGGACTTTCTCGCCAAAACCTATAATCTGGATCTCAAGAGCTTCGGCCCGCCGCTGGTCGCGATCTATCTGCTGTCCGATCTGGGCAGCGTGGCGGGCGGGTGGTCGTCGTCGAAGTTGATGAAGCGCGGGTACAGCGCCAATTTCGCGCGCAAGATCACGATGCTGGCCTGTGCGTTTCTGGTGATGCCGATCTTCTTCGCGCAATATGTCGACAATCTATGGCTCGCGGTCGGGATCGTCGGGCTGGCGACGGCGGCGCATCAGGCGTTCTCGGCAAACCTCTACACGATCCCCTCGGACATGTTCCCGCGCGGCGCGGTCGGGTCGGTCGTCGGGATCGGCGGCACCGTCGGCGCGATCGGCGGCATGATGATGGCCAAGTTCACCGGCTATATCCTGCAGACCACGGGCAGCTACACGCTGATCTTCGCGGTCGCGGGCAGTACGTATCTGATCGCGATCACCGTCGTGCACCTGCTCTCGCCCAGGCTGGCGCGCGTGGACGCCGACTGACGCTCCGCCCTCCCTGTCCGCGCGCACCGGCGGACAGGCTTGAGACGCAGAGATACCCGGCCAGATCGCGCAATGTCGATTGGCCCCAAGGAGAGAGCCGTGAAGCGTTTTGCCACTTCGTCCGTCCTCGCATTGGCAGCCGCGAGCATCGCGCCCGCCGCCGCGCAGGACGCGACCGGCCTTCTGTTCCGCGCCTCCGCCGACACATCGCTGACCGCCGACTACGCCACAGGCGACCCCGTGCCCAATTTCCGCAGCGGCGTCGACGTCACCCCCGATGGCGCGATCGGCGGTGCCGCACGCTGGGCCGACGACGGCTATGTCGCGTGGAAGGCGCCGGGCAACATGCGCGCCGACCGCGGGACGCTCGCCTTCTTCTGGCGGGCCCGCACGCCGGTCGGCGAAGCGCCGTTCGTGATCTTCCGCGCGGGGTTCGCGGACCATTCCAGCTGGGACATGGCGTTCCTGCGGATCGACTGGAACGGCCACGGCTTCGACGCTTTCGTCACCGACGCGAACCTGTCGCGCATCCGCGTTTCCTGGACTATTCCGCAAGCCCCCGCCCCCGACGCCTGGTCGCACATCGCCTTCGTCTGGGACGAAACGGTCGGCGTGCAACTCTACGTCGATGGCGCGCTGGTCGCCCGGAAGGATCAGAAGGCCGACCTCGACAGCGGCCTCGACCAGTTCGGTCTCGCCGGTCGCGTGATGTCCCCGCACCAGGTCCAGAGCCGCTATAATTTCATGCGCGGGTCCGACCTCGACGAGATCCGCGTCTACGACCATATGCTAGCGGCCCCTGACGTCGCGGCGCTCGCCGACAAGCGCGAGCCTTCCCCCGCGCGGCCATCCGACCCCGCCGCCAAACGCACCGCATGGCTCCACCGCTACGGCTGGGACAAGACCGCCCCGCCCGTTCTCGACGCTGCCGTAACCCGCGTTCGAAAGGTCGAATTCGCCGACGCGAAGGACCTCAAGCAATGGATGTGGAAAGGCGTCGACGGCATTGCCGAGACAACCTGGCCCGGCGTCTACAACCGCTCGCGCCTGCCCGGCCGCGACGACTATTTCCAGCTGCCCGACTGGAACACCTATGTCGACGGCGGCAAGCGCTACGACCTGACGATCCCCGCCGGCGAACGCGTCAACCGCGTCGAGATCCGTGGCGCGGCCTATGGCCGGCTCGACTGGAGCGACGGGACGAGGACCATCCCGATCGCCAACCGTAGCCAAGGCATCGTTCGCAGCGTCGACCAGTTCGCGCCCCGCACCGGCGGCACGCTCAGCTTCATCAATGCGATGCAGGAACAGCCGATCCAGGAACTCTGGGCCTATGACATCGGTGCAGGCGAAGAACCCGCCGGCAGCTTCAAGCTATCCTACACCGTCGACTTGAACGCGTCCGCCGACCTGGCCGCGCTCACGCCGCTCAACGCCTATATCACCGGTCGCTTCGCCCCCGACGAGCGCAGCACCGTCGTCGCGATGCCGTCCGCCGGGCTGAAAGCCGCGGTCGGCGCAGGCAGCGGCGGCGCATCGGGCGCACCGGTTCGTCGCAAGGACGCCGCGCCGATCATCCACATCCTGATCCCCGCAAGCTTCGGCGACGCGCTCCCCGACCGGCCGCTCGCGCGCGCGTTCGATTATGGCTGGCAAAATCTCAGCGACGGCCTCGACGGCATCGCGATCGACATCCCCGCGCTGAACGCCAAGCCCGATGGCGCCGGCCTGATCGCGCTCAATATCCGCGTAAAGGACCCGATCTGGCCGGGCCGCGACATGATCGACCTGTCCGTCTCGGTGCGGCCCAACGCGGCGCGCACGCTATGGCTGGACCTTCGCGACCGCATCCTTCCGAACGACAGCCTCTATCTGACGATCGCCAGCGCCGCCCCCGACTTCGATGCCACCGCACTCGACGGCGCCAGGATCCGCCTCGTCTTCAAACCCCGCGCTGCGGCCCTGTCCGAACACGTCGCCGACCGCATGGCGCAGGTGAAGGACAATTGGGGCTTCCTCGTCGAGGAGCACACCGCCTCCAAGCGCGCCGGGCTGTACCGGCGCCTGTTCGCGGACATGTCCGATCTGCTTCGCGTCGACCCCGACAACGCGCGTGCGCGCGCCTATTGGGCCGACATCAACTATCGCCCGGAGAACCTGCCGGCGTTCGTTCAGCCGGTCGCCCCCGCCGGCGTCCCGCTCTGGGCGTTCCGCCAGCTCGAGGACCTGAAGCGCGTCCGCCAGTTCGTCACCTGGTGGATCGACGAGCGGCAGGTCGCGTACGGCGATTTTGGCGGCGGCATCTCCGACGACACCGATCTTACCCAGCAATGGCCGGGCCTCGCGCTGATGGGGGTCGAGCCCGACAAGATCAACGCCTCGCTCCGCGCGCTGTCGGACGCGGTCTACAGGAACGGCATGATCGTGAATGGCCTCGGCTATGTCACCGCGGACGAACTCCATGCCTATGAGGAAGGGCTGAACAGCAACGCCGAGCGCCTGTATCTCAACTGGGGCGAGCCGAAGGCGGTCGAACGCCTGATGGACACCACGCGCGCACTCCAGAGCGTCATCCTCAAGAATCCCGCCGGCCACATGCACTTCGCCAGCAACTGGTATGGCGGCCGCAAAATGTACCGCGAGGGCGCGTGGGAATGGCAGAAGCCCTATGCCTTCACGGTCCTGCACGGCCCGATGCTGGTCGGCCTCTACAACGCCAATCCGTTCGCCAGAGGCCTGGTCACCGGCGTGATCGACGGCTGGATGGCGCACGGCAAACAGGGTCCGGACGGAAGCTGGCGCTATCCCAACGAGATCAACTGGCGCACCGATGCCGAACGAGTCGGCGACGGCGGGGGTATTTCGACGTCGTTGCAGGCGACCTGGGCCGCGTGGCGCTATACCGGCGATGCGAAATATCTTCGCCCGATCGACGCGCGGTTGGCCAAGGCTGGACCCGGCGCGCTCGCCGAGTTCAACGAAAACGCGTTCGACGCGCTCCCCGGCGGCGCGGCGGCGCGCGCGACACTGGCAGCGGGCAAATCCGAAGATCCGTTCGCGCGCTATACCGCCTGGGTCGCGACCGGTGACACAGCTCCCTTGGCAGCCCTCCATGCCGATGCGATCGCGGACAAGTCGCAGCACATGGACATGTACACCGATGGGCATTGGTGGAGCGACCGCGTCGACCAGCCAAGCGAGATCCTGCAACGCGAACGCCTCGGCGGCATCGCGCTGCGCCGTAATCAGAGCTGGCCCGGCAACACGGTCAGCTGGCGCTTCGCCGAGCCGGGCGCCGCCGAGCGCGTCGCGATCCTGCTGCCGGGCGCGACGCCGACCAGGTTCCGCGTAATCGCCTACAACACGACCGACCATGCGCAGCGCGCGACGATGTCGACCTGGACCGTCACCGCAGGCCGCTGGTCGATGCAGGCGTCGAGCAGCACCGACGGCGGCAAGACGCTGACGCCGATCGGCCACGCGCAGGCCATGACGCTCGAACGCAGCGCCGGCACCGACGTGACGTTCGCCCCCGGAACGACGGTGTTCGATTTCACGCTGGTACAGCCGGGATCCCCCGTGGAGGAGCGCGCAGACCTCGGCATCGGCACCGACGACGTGGTCGCGAAGGGGCGCAACGTGATGGTCACCGTCCACAGCCTCGGCGCGAAGGCTGTCCAAGGCGGGCGGGCGGATCTGATCGACGCGGCGGGACACGTCGTCGCGACCGCACGCATTCCGCCGCTATCCGCCCCGCTCGATCTTCGGCCGAAAACGGCGGTCGTCAACCTGGTACGCCCGGCGCGCATCGATCGCGCTACGTTGGCCGTGCGCGTCACACTCGCGGGTGACGAGCCCGAGATCACCCAGGCCAACAACCGAGTCCCGCTACCGTGACGTCGATGACCCCGAACCGCCGAAGCGTGCTGGGCGGCCTGGCGTCCTCGATCATCCTGCCCGTGAGCGCAGGCGCGCAGTCCAGTGCGTCCCTGCGCGAGGCGCTCGACGCGGCCGGCGCAACCGACCCGGACGACGCGCTACGCCTGCTCGCTCGCTTCGACGCGGGCGCGCTGAAACCGGGTGACCGCCTGGACCTGATTACCGCCCGCAGCGGTCTATCGATCGACGCCGCCATCGCGCGATCGCGGTTCGGCCGGACCGGACGCAGCCTCTACCGGGTCACCCCGACGACCGGAGCCTGGAAAGCGCAACGCCCCGATCCGGCAAAGATCGACGCGGACACCGCGGCCGTTCTGGCGGACGCGGAAACCGGCATAATTCTCCCGCGCCTCTCGCTCGATCGGACGGTCGCCGCGCTCCGCGCCGCGGCTGCACATCCCGCTATCGACCGACAGATCGCGGTGCTGGAAAGCCTGCGCGACACCGCCCCCTCCGCACCCGGGGTGGGGAGGTTCCGCGGGGGAACGGACTGGTACGCGCTTCAACTCGAGCGCTCGCTCGGATCGATGACGCCTGCTTGTGCCGAACGTCGACTCTACGCCGAACTGAGCCGCCTCCAGGCACGGGCCGCCGATCTGTTCGACAGCGTCGGCGCGCCAAAGGCATCGATCGGTGATCGCTACGCCAGACTGTGGCGCGACGAGCGCTTTCTCTATCCCGACACCGATGATGGGCGCGCGCGCGCGGTCGCCGACATGAACCGCATGCTCGGCACTGCGCGCGCGCATATCCGGTCTGCGTTCGGCGAAGTTCCGCCATGGTCCGTCGCCGCCGGCGCCCGCGCGCTGACGACGCAGGAGATGGCCGCGGGCCGCGGCGGCTATCGTGACGTTCCGACGCCGACCCGCCCTGGCACCTATGTCGTCGACCTCAAGGAAATCCGCCGCCGCCCCCGCTGGACCTTGCCCAGCGTCGTGGCGCACGAACTCCTCCCCGGGCATATGATCCAGCTCGGGCTCGAGGGGGCCAGGCCGCCCCACCCGCTCCGGGTCGACTACGCCGCCGCGTTCGTCGAAGGATGGGGAATCTACGCCGAGCAACTGGCGGACCGGGCTGGTGCCTATGCCGACGCCCATGACGCGCTCGGCCATGTCCATTGGCTCCTCTTCCGCGTCGCCCGCGCGCTCGTCGATCTCGGCATTCATCTACACGGCTGGTCGATCGAACGCGCCCGCGAGCGGCTGATCGAATGGCAGGGCGAACCCGCCTACTTCGCCCCCTTCGACGTCGAACTCGCGCGCATCCCGCTCGAACCCACCGCACGCGTCGCCGAAGCCATGGCGTGGCTGACAATGGCGGATCACGGTCGAAACAGACCGCCGATCGCCTATGCCAGGGCACTACTGTTCGAGGGACGCAAGCGAACGACGATGAACAGCGGGTTCATCACGTGACAGCGCAGCACCCGTTTCCCCGCTAGCTTGCGGGTTGTCGACACGTCGATGCCCGACGGATCCCCTATGCAGATGTACCGCGGTGCAAGATTCGGAGCCCTGATCGAGGATCACGGCAACGGCCAGATCATCAGCAGCGAATATCTCGCGACCTCGATCAGTTCGGGCGCGGACGGAGTCGGCGAGAACGACGACTACACACGGTCGTCGCGCGCCGAGAACTCGAACCTTAGGGCGCTGACGGACTTCCGTGGCTATGTTCTCTGTGACGTCGGCCGCGACCACCTGAGGGTGCTGGACACGATCGCTACGCGGAACGGGACGCTGTCGACTGACGACAGCTTCGTCACCAAGCGCGGCAAGCCCGGCTTGCAGCGGGCGTGATGACGTCGCGGCGAACCCGGACGTTTACCGTCCCGCGACGACGATCTTCGGAAGTGTCGTGATCGGTTCGACCGTGATCGCCCGGAACCACGTCTCCGCGCCTTCGGATTGCAGCTGAATCTGGCCATGCGTCAGCGGCCGCCGGGTGCCGTCGGGCGCGATCGTCGCCAGGTCGTGTACTTCGGCGACCGGTACGCCGTTGACGACATGCACTGCGCGATCGCCGACGACATACAGGTCGAGCGTGTTCCACGCGCCGATCGGACGCTCGGCATCGGTCGCGGCCTCGACGTTCCAGGTCGGGGTGCCGTTGACGATGTCGATCTCGCGGCCTCCGGCGCGGAAGCGAAGATGCGGTTCGACCAACGCGGGATCGAACGTCACGCCGGTGCGCCCACGCAGCTTGCCGCCCACCGCGACGATCATGCCGGTCGATCCGGTCATGATCTCGAACTCGACCGATGGACGCCATGTGCCGAAGACTGCGCCGGCGGTGCCGTGGGTATGATAGAGCAGCCCGTTGTTGCGCGGCAGCGTCGCGCGGGGCGCCCAGGTCTTCGCCCCCCATTTGAACTGCAGCCGCAGGTGATAGTCGCCAAGGTCGGCCGTGTGGACGAGGCTGCCCCAGGTCTTGCCCTTCACCCAGATCGCAGGCGCACCTTCGACGGAGCGCACGGCGAAGTCGCCGCTGGTATTCCGGCTGGTACCGATCGGCGGCACACCCGGGTTCGGCTGGTAGGTGATCGAGGGATCGGCATAGCCCAGCCAAGGCGTCCAGCCCTTCAGGCTGCGCCCGTCGAACAACGCGGTCGGCTTGCTGGTCGGCACGGGTATGTCCGTCAGCGTCAGCCGCTGGGCGGCCCTTGCCGGTTCGCCCGCCATGGCGCGTGCCCGGTCCTTCGACGTTTGCGCGGTCGCGGGGGCAGACAGCACCATGAGTGCCACCAATGCTCGATCAAACCACATAAACATTCGTCCTCAACCATCGGGCGACCAGCGATCGTTGGCGCAAGGTGATCCAATTCAGGCGGTCATTTGTCATGTTCATGAGGCACACGAACGACCCCAACATCACGTAACTGACCCCGTCCGCGACGTTGCATTCCCTGTTTCGCTCGACAACCCAACGCCGTTCAGACGCGATGATAGTCTGACGTCGGTTCGCGGCAAGTGACCGCAGAAGAAGCTTGTAGGACGCGTTAAGGCTCGAATTCATCTTCGAAAGCTGTTCTCTGAGGCAGTGACTGTCGACGTAACCGTAGGGAAGTCCGTAGATGTCTTCGATCCAGAAGCGGCCATTGAGCACGTATGATTCCAGCGCCGGCTGGGACCAGCAACGCCCCTTCAGATCATCTGACGCCACGCCCTTGGGAAGAGTGACATCAAATTTCTGATTCCAGTGGCGTTGAAGATTGGGATTGTGGTCAGCTTGGATAGGCCCGCTCTGTGCCATCGCGCTGGTGGCCAACAGACAGAAACCTGCGCGCGCGGCCCAATGTACAACGCGATGGACAGTCGCCTTCATCGATCGGTGCCTTCTTGTTTTCCGCGGCAGCGCAGGATCTCGTCGGCTGCCGCAACTCACGCGCGGTCGCGAAATCCATGTCGGCACGCCAGCATTGCCTATGCGCTAATTCTGCCGCCTGGCCTTTACACCGGGCTGCCCGCCGACGCTCAATCGAAAGCTGCCGAGCGCGGCGCGCTTTATGATGACTGTGTCGTTCGCCCGCGGCCGCCGCGCGATGATATAATCGTCGGTCTGCGTCCACCGTGCGCCGTCTGCGAGGACGAAGCTCCACCGCCCGGCGTCATCCACCGACGCACTGGTGAGCGTCGTTTCGATCTGCGGCAGAGCGTTGCCATTGCCGAACAGGCCCGCATCGGGAAGCGAGACGCCGAACAGGCTGCGACGCGTTTCGCGCACCTGTTGCTGATCGATGACGACAACGACCTTGTTGGTCTCTGCTTCATCGAGTGCGGCTACCGATCGATCGAAACAGGCGAGGCGGGCAGCAGCCTCCGCTACGGCGCGGCACTGCGTTACCGCGCGCAATACAGGCGGACGTTCGCTATCGCGCGGTTTGGCCGCGGTGGTCGTCGCTGCAATCGCCGCGACCCCGATCAAGCCGGTGATTGTCGACGTCATCGTGACCCGCATGTCGCCCCCTGGTTTTACGGTGAGGCCGATCGATAGGCCGACATGCCGAATGCCGCAATCGGCGCCTGGCGCCGTCCGGTGCTGCATCACGTCAGCAATGTTGCCATTAAGCAACAACACCGTCGCAATGCGATGAACTGGGACCAATTTGTAACTTTGTTTTGGACAAGCCGGGCTCGCCTTGTAAAAATCGACGCCATCGGGGCTTTTCGACCCCCAAATGATCGCGTGACGCGAGAATTCGCCGATACCGAAAAGGGACCAATTAAGACTATGCGTAACCACATGTTTCGAGATTGCCTGCTGGCATCGACGATGATGGCAGGCGCGGTTGGCGCATTGCCGGCCTTTGCCCAGACCGCAACGGCGCCGGCGCCGGCCCCCGCCCCCGCGGCTCAGGGCACGGCAAGCGATGACGGCGCAGCCGCCACGACGCCTGCGATCTCCAACACGCCGAGCGAGGATCCGGCCGCAGCCGGGACGACCGGCGGCGGCGACATCGTCGTTACCGGTTCGCGTATCTCGAACCCGAACCTGACGTCGGCCAGCCCGGTGACCGTCGTCAACGCAGCAGAGATCAAGCTGCGCGGCGCGACGCGCATCGAAGACGTTCTGAACAGCCTGCCATCGGCCTTCGCCGCGCAGAACTCGTCGGTATCGAACGGCTCGACCGGCACGGCGACGGTCAACCTGCGCAATCTGGGTGAATCGCGCACGCTGGTGCTGATCAACGGCCGCCGCCTGATGCCGGGCAACCCGTCGTCGAGCAGCACCGCAAGTGCTGCTGCCGACGTCAACATGATCCCGGCGTCGCTGATCAAGCGCGTCGATGTGCTGACCGGCGGCGCAGGCTCGGTTTATGGTTCGGATGCGATTGGCGGCGTCGTCAACTTCGTGCTTGATACCGATTACGAGGGCTTCAGCGTCGATGCATCGGGCGGCATCTATAACCACAACAACCGCAGCGACCGCTTCAAGGCGCTGAACACCACCGCCGGCAATTCGGCGCCGACCGGTCAATCGTTCGACGGGACGCAGTTCGACATCAACTTCAAGGTTGGCGTCGGCACCAGCGACGGCCGCGGCCACATCGTCGGCTATGGCGGCTACCGCAAGATCGGCGCGATCCTGCAGGGTTCGCGCGACTACAGCGCGTGCGGCCTCAACGCACCGACGGGCAATGTCGGCAACGACTATGTCTGCGGCGGATCCGCAACCGCGTTCCCGGCAAACTTCTCGCTCAACGACGCTGTCGAGGGCGGGCCGCCAACCGGCTATACGCTTAATTCCGCAGGCCAGCTCGTCCCGGGTACGACGCTGTATAACGCCAACCCGCTGAACTATTATCAGCGTCCGGATAAGCGCTATACCGCAGGCTTCCTCGCAAAGTACGAAGTCAGCGACGCGTTCAAGCCCTACGCCGATTTCATGTTCATGGACGACCGTTCGGTGGCGCAGATCGCACCGTCGGGCGACTTCAACAACACCTCGGTCCTGAACAGCAACAACCCGTTCCTGTCGGCTGCACAGAAGGCTACCTTCTTCCGTGACACCAACCTGGTGCGGGACGCGAACGGCAACGTCATCAACCTGACCAACCCGGACGGTTCGCAGTACCAGCAGGCCAATGTCCGCATCGGCCGCCGCAACGTCGAAGGTGGCGGTCGCCAGGCCGATCTCCGCCACACGCAATACCGCTTCGTGGCCGGTGCGAGCGGCACGCTCGACAAGGGTATCTCGTACGAGGCGTACGGCCAGTTCGGCAGCACCGTGTTCAACCAGGTGTATCGCAACGAGTTCTCGGTGTCGCGTACGACGCGCGCGCTCGATGCCATCACCGATACGCGCCCGGGTTCGGCGACGAACGGCCAGGCGGTCTGCCGGTCGGTCGTCGACGGTACCGATCCGAACTGCGTACCGCTGAACATCTTCGGTTCAGCTGGCATCTCCCCAGCAGCGCTGAACTATGTCCAGACGCCGGGCTTCCAGTCGGGTGAGAACAAGGAGACGGTCCTCAACGCGTCGTTCACCTTCAAGGGCGCCGAATACGGCGTTCAGTCGCCGTTCGCGAACGAGGGCATCGCGCTGAACGTCGGTGGTGAGTATCGCAAGGAATCGCTGAGCCTCGAAGTCGACAACGCGTTCCTGAGCGGCGATCTGGCCGGCCAGGGCGGTGCGACATTGCCGATCCGCGGCAGCTACAACGTCAAGGAAGCGTTCGGCGAAATCCAGGTGCCGCTCGTCAGCGATCGTCCGTTCTTCAATGAGCTGACCGTCAACGGTGGCTATCGCTATTCGAGCTACAGCACCGCCGGGTCGGCAAGCTCGTACAAGGGTGAACTGGTCTGGGCGCCGATTTCGGACATCCGCTTCCGTGGTGGCTACAACCGCGCGGTGCGTGCACCGAACACGCAGGAATTGTTCGCACAGCAATCGGTCCAGCTGGACGGTGCGACGGACCCTTGCGCAGGCGCCGCGGTCAACGGCCTGGTCAACGGCAACACCGCGGCGCAGTGCGCACTCACCGGCGTGCCTGCGAACCGTTTCGGCCTGATCGCGGCCAACCCGTCCGAGCAGTATAACGGGCTACTGGGCGGCAACCCGAACCTTCGTCCCGAAAAGGCCGATACGTTCACCGCCGGCGTGATCCTGCGTCCGTCGTTCCTGCCGGGCTTCAACCTGTCGGTCGATGGCTTCCGCATCAAGCTCAAGGACCGCATCGGCGTCATCGGCGCGGACACGATCATCGCGCAGTGCCTCCAGACCGCCGACCAGCAGTTCTGCAGTGCCATCAAACGCGATGCCAGCGGCACGTTGTGGCAGGGTAATGCCGGCTACATCGTCGATACCAACGTCAATGCGGGTACGCTGACGACACAGGGCATCGAAACGTCGGCGGGTTACACCTACCGGTCGGACAGCATCGGCACGATCGGGCTGTCGTTCAACGGCACCTATGTCGACAAGTTCACGTCGGACAAGGTTGGCGCGAAGTTCGATTGCGCAGGCCTGTACGGCGCGCAGTGCGGCTATCCGATGTCCAAGTGGCGTCATCAGGCTCGTGTATCGCTGACGACGCCGAACGGTATCGGTCTGTCCGGCAACTGGCGGTACCTATCGGCAACGAAGTTCGAGCGCACCAGCAGCGACAGCGATCTCGCCGGTCCGTTCTTCGTCAACGATGCCCGCGTGAAGGCGCAGAACTATTTCGATCTGGCCGCAACCGTGCGGGTCGCCGACAAGTTCACCTACCGCATGGGCGTGAACAACATCCTCGACAAGACGCCGCCGATCCTGAGTGCGGCAGCATCGCCGATCGGCTCGCTCGGCAATGGCAACACCTATCCGGGCATCTACGAGGCTATCGGCCGCTACCTGTTCGTCGGCCTGACTATCGACATGTAATCGAACCTTCGGGTCCGATATCTGGGGCGGCAGGTCATCCACCTGCCGCCCTTTTTCGTCTTCTCGCAGACCCCAAGCCGATGCCTCCGCGGGCACGATGCACAACGGTGCGTCGCGAGTCCCCATGCGATCGAAATTTCGAACGGTGGCTCGACCTGAGACGGCAGGCGCTACACAAAATCCCTTACGCCACGACCTTCATCGGTAGGAACGGGGCACCGACCTGGCCGACGGGTGCGGCCTGATGTCCGAAAGCGTCGCCGCGCTCAAAAACGTGGTGCCCTGTAGCGGCAGGACGCGGATCGACGTCAGGCCGATGCAGTTCGGTACGGCGGTTAGGTAAGCGACCGTGGAGTCAGGCTGATTGGTGCCCTCGCCCGCGAAAATGCCGGTTCTGATGGACGAGATATTGGCCGCAGAGGGCGGATGGACCGGTTGGCGTTCGGTTACGGTGGTCGAGCGCATCCGCGTGAGCAGCCACATCACGTCATTCATTCTGACGCCGCAGGACGGCCACCCCGTGCTCCGCCACAAGCCGGGCCAATATCTGACGTTCCGGTTGAAACCGAACGGTGCCCCGAAACGCGCGCGAAACTCCCCGATATCCTGTCCGTCGAACGGGGAATACTACCGGATCTAGGTCAAGCGGGAAGCGGCAGGCCAAGGCGATTCCTGCATTCTGCATGATGATATCCAGATCGGCGACCGGTTGGAGACCACACCTCCCGCTGGCGACTCTTGCCTCGCCGACATGCCGCGGCGGCCTGTAATACTGCTTTCCGGGGGCGTCGGCCTGACGCCGATGGTTTCAGCGGCTCTAGAAAGCGGATCGTTCTATATTTCCGTTCTGCGCGCACTCTCTGGTCGGCAAACCGATCTGCCCTTTTCCGGTCGGACCGCGTCTCGATACGCCAATGCCATATCGGTACCCGCTACCACCCCTGACCTGCTCGCCAGAAATCTATCGCTGGTAGCGGAGCGGATCAGCGGGAGAAGCGATGCAGCAACTCCGTTTACCGGCTGCACCGCCAGCACCAGCGACGGCGCGCAAACGCAACAGCCGGCCCGCAGGCACCCAACCAGCGTTGGTCGCTAGGCAACACACCCGGACGCGTTGGCCTGCAATAGACGATTCCATATGTGTACGCGGTATCGATGACGACAGCCGAGAATGCCTGGGGTGCATCGTGGATATAGCGGTCGACTACAGGGGGCGTTCGCGCGTCGAGCGCTATAGTCGAACCGCGTAGGAACTGACGCCGACGGCGCCGAACGTACGCAACGCCCCCCCGCCAAGGTTTTGGTCGAGCTTTAAGACCTGCGCCACAAACGACAACGCCGCCCGTAAGGGCGGCGTTGTCGTAGTAGGGAAATGGTTGCGGGGACAGGATTTGAACCTGTGACCTTCAGGTTATGAGCCTGACGAGCTACCGGGCTGCTCCACCCCGCGACATTCGCGTTAGCGAA
>NZ_QAOG01000009.1 GCF_003050705.1 Sphingomonas aurantiaca
TCGCTTATACCCGTTTCTTGTCATCACCTCGAAGATCGCCCCACGCTTTGCATCGACGAAATTATGTTCGACGGTCACGATACTGGGCTTGTACGCCTGAAAATCGAACGCGCCGAGAATGCTGAGCTCGGACCCTTCGGTATCGATCGAGATATAGTCGATGCTGCCGGGTGCATCATGACGCTGCAGAAGATCGTTCAGCGACACGGTCTTGACGTCATACCGTACGCTATCCTGACGTGACTCGGCATGTCTGTCGTCGTCCGCGAAAGACGCCATCGTCGACAGGCCGAGACCGGGCGTCTCATCGAAGGACACAACGCTTCCCGATCGATCGCTGACGCAATCAAACTCGACCGAGCATTGACGATTGCGTCGCAGACTGGCGTGCCAGTCCTTGGCGGGTTCCGCGACTATGCCGTTCCAGCCGTATTTTGTTTCGAGAAGATAGCTGTTGCTGAGCTCGATACCGTCGGTCGCGCCAAAATCGACAAAATACCCGCCACGCTTCTCGCGCAACACCCAGAGAACAAACAGATCCTGCAGTATCTGCGAATTCGAGTTCTCGATGCGCGACGTGCAAAATGCCAGAAAGTCTCTCGTTCGCGGATCCAGGCCAAGAATGTGGCTGCTCAACGGCAATAGCTTGTGAAACAAATATGTGTCGTTTTGCGGGGTTGCCCGGATAGCGACAACCCCAAGTCCGTCTAGAGTTTTCTGAGCATATTTTCTCATCATACATCGTGCGCCGAACTGTTAATAAAACCTATCTTAATATAGGTTTATTGTTTGTCCATAGTCTGATTACCGGTCCTCAAACGCCTGACCTCCAAATGACACAGCCTGTCGTAATCGGTCGATTCTCGCCGAAGAATTCACATGTTATTTGAGGTGCTTAGATTTTTGGTTCGCCAGCGGTATCAGATCCTGCAAACCGTATTTTATTCAACCACTCATCGGGGCCGGTAGAGCTTCCCAATGCGCGCGGATCTGCGGCGCGGCGACCGGGATGCCTCCATCCACTACAGAAACCGTTCGCCGGCATGGTCGCGGAACAGTTCGTGGTTGCGGACATAATCGGACAGGATTTCGAGCGACTTGTGCCGGCTGACCTCCTTCATCTTGAACACGGTCGCGCCTTGCCGCGCCGCTTCGGTCAGGAAACCGGCGCGCAGCGAATGGCCTGCAACCTGCGCCGGGTCATAGCCCGCGGCCGCAGCGCGCGCCTTGACGACCAGTGCCACGCCCCGATCGCTCATCGGCTTGGTCGTGATCCGCCCCTGCGGGGTCAATTTGCGGAACACCGGGCCGGCGTCGAACCCCGCACAGGCGATCCACGCCAACAGCAGGGCCTTGGGCCGGATCCGGCGCCCCTCGGGTACCGCAATCGTCGCGCCCTTGCCCTCCTGATCGGTCTTCGACGTGCGGATCGTGATCAGCAACCCGTCGGGGGTGATGGCAACATCGTCGATATCCAGCGCGACCAGTTCGGAGCGGCGCAGCGCGGCAGCCATGCCGATCGCCAGCAACGCCCGGTCGCGCACCGCGCGCACGCTATCGCCCTCGCAAGCGCGCAGCATGTCGCGCAGCATATCGCCATCGGCCGCGCGTTTCTGGACCTTCTTGATGCCATGCGTCCGCCTGATCCCCGCCACGGCATTGCGGATCGCGACCGCGCCCTGTTGCTGCTGCGGCGGATCATAGCCGGCCTGCGCATGCATATAGCCGATCGCGGCCAGGCGTCGCCCGATCGTCGATGGGCGCGCACCGGCCTGCGCTTCGGCCGACAGGAAGATCGCCACCGCGCCGGGCGCGGCCGGCAGCGGATCGATGTTGCGCGCCGCACACCAAGCGAGAAAGATCCGCCAGTCCGATTCATACGCACGCCGCGTCGCCGGCGCGCGCGCCGCGGCGACATAGGCACGTGTCGCCTCGATCTCGTCGTCGAGCAGCAACGGGATCAACGGCGTCGACGCAGTCCGCGTCAGCGCGGTGTCGTCACGGTCGTTGGGGTCGTCAGTCATGCGGCGATGCTCCAGCGGTTCGGACGGCCCGAATTTCGATCATGACCCCAATCCGATCGGGCGATCCTGTGATCCACCAAGAATCGCATGGCAATTCCGTCGCGCCGAAGCGATGATTCTTTATTCCGAGAATGTCATTTATCGGAATAAAGATTCGATGTCGGGTCTTTAACCCGCGTGATCGCGTGACCAGACCTGCGCCGCTCCGCGACCGCCGCTCTCAGCGTTGGAAATCCGATCCGACCGTATCCGTTCGAAATTCTTTACTCGGTTCCGCGCGCCACGCTGTAAGCAACGCGACTTGTCGTGGCGCAGGGCGCCAGTAAGGAATTGATTTTTGACGGAACAGATAAGGGTGTCGGACATGCTCGGAGACAAGCGCGTAATAGTGATCGGGCTCGGCTATGTCGGTTTACCGCTCGCTGTCGCGCTGGCCAAGTCGTTCGAGACCTGGGGGCTCGATGTCGATACCGGGCGCATTGCCGAACTCGAGCGCCAGCATGATCGCACCGGCGAGATCAACGCCGAACGCCTTGCGGCATCAAGCCTGCGTCTGACGACCGATCCCGCGGCGTGCCCGGATGCCGATTTCTACATCGTCACCGTGCCGACTCCGGTCGATGCCAACAACCAGCCCGACCTCGGCATCGTGATGGCCGCGACGCGCACGGTGGGCGGCATGCTGAAAGCAGGTCGACGCTCGATCGTCATCTACGAAAGCACCGTCTATCCGGGCGTCACCGAAGACATGTGCGGCCCCGAGCTCGAGCGGATCAGCGGTCTTACCTGCGGCGAGGACTTTTTCCTCGGCTATTCGCCCGAACGGATCAATCCAGGCGACCGCGAACATACCGTCGACCGGATCACCAAGGTGATTTCGGGCCAGACGCCCGCAGTGCTCGAGGCTATCGCCGGCCTCTATAATAAGGTGACGAGCGGCGGCGTGTTCCGGGCCGCATCGATCAAGGCGGCCGAAGCGGCCAAAGTGATCGAGAATGCGCAGCGCGACATCAATATCGCGTTCGTCAACGAGATCACGCAGATCTTCGCCAAGATGGACCTGTCGGTGTGGGACGTGCTGGCGGCCGCGGGGACCAAGTGGAACTTCCTCAAGTTCGAGCCGGGCCTGGTCGGCGGGCACTGCATCGGCGTCGACCCCTATTATCTCGCGCACCGTGCGACTGAGCTCGGCTGCGATCCGCGCATCATCCTGGCCGGCCGCGACATGAACGATGGCATGGCCGCGTGGGTGGCAAAGGATGTGCACGACTGGCACATGCGTACCGGCGGGACAGGCGCCGGCAAGGTGCTGATGCTCGGTCTGGCGTTCAAGCAGGACGTGCCCGACCTGCGCAACTCGAAGGTCGCCGATCTGGTCGCCGCATTCCAGGGCCTCGGCCACCGGGTCGACGTCCATGATCCGCTGGTCTCCGCGCCCGAGGCACTCCACGAATATGGTCTCGAGATCGTTTCGGCGCCCGATACGGCCGACTATGATCTGATCGTCCTGGCTGTCCCGCACCGCGAACTGGTCGAGGATTTCGCGCGGTTCACCGGGCTGCTCGCACCGGGCGGCGGGATCGTCGACCTGAAGAACGCGCTGGCCGGGTCGGGACAGGCGCCCGTCGGAACGAAGCTATGGACGATGTAGCGATCGCGCCTACATGCAGGCAGGACGGCCATCATAGAGCCGCCCGTATCTGCGTTCGAGGTGTGCGTGTTTTCTAAGCTGTTCCGCCGCATGTCGGCCACTGTCTCCTCGTCGCGAAGTTTTGCCGGTCCGAAGGGCAAGCGCCTCTATGCGATCGGCGATGTCCATGGCCGGCTCGATCTCGTCGACGAGCTTCTCGGTCGCATCGAGGACGACATCACCGACCGCCCCGTCGAGACCGCGGCGGTCGTCTTCCTGGGCGATCTCATCGACCGCGGCCCCGATTCCGCAGGGGTCGTCGAGCGGTTGCAGAGCCTGCATTCCTTCCCTGCAAAGACCCTGTTCCTGCTCGGCAACCACGAGGAATTTCTGCTGCGTGCGCTCGCGGGAGAGCCGGGCGTCGCGCATGACTGGCTCGGGTTTGGCGGCGATGCCTGTGCGGAAAGCTACGGCATCGCACCGTCGACATTGCAGGCGATGGATGAACAGCGGATCGCGACGATCTTGCGCGCAGCGATCCCGGCTGCGCATGTCGCGTTCCTCAAGACCTTCGGCGATACCTTCGCCTTTGGCGACTATCTCCTCGTTCATGCCGGCATCCGGCCGGGCGTGCCGATCGAGCAGCAGCAGCCCAGCGACCTGCGCTGGATCCGCCAGCCGTTCCTGTCCGATGCGCATGATCATGGCTGCATGGTGATCCATGGCCACACGATCAGCGATGGCGTCGACCAGCGGCTCAACCGCATCGGCATCGACACCGGGGCGTATCGGACCGGAATCCTGACCGCGGCGGTGATCGAGGAAGACGATCTCCACTTCCTGGCCACGGGCGCGCGGCCGGCGCTAGCGTAGCGCAACCGCGATGGTGAGCCGGGGACGTCGTCTGAAACGGTAGAAGTAAAAGGAGTCCCACCGCGCGGCCAGCACGATCGCAAGCGGGGGCACCATCGTCAGCGCGATATCGACGAGCATGGGACCGGGCCCCCAGGGATAGCTGTCGACATAATAGCGAATGAAATCGAACGTCTCGTTGATCAGCTCGAGGACGAGGACGATCAGCAATGGCAGCCATGACCCGAGCGGGCGGCGCAGCACCCAGCCGAACCCCAAGGTCAGCAATACGCCGAGCAGAAGATGGAAATCATGATGCGTCAGGCCCGACGTCGCGCTCAGCCAGACCTTGAACATTTCCCAGTCGAGCACGAGCGCGAACATCGCGTTGCTATGCGGCGCAGCGCGACGTCCGTCCACCGCGATCGCCGCGCCCAATGATACTATAGTCGTGCGCCGCGCACTATTTGCGGGTCAAGGCCGTGGATGAGCAGGACTGGGCGCATCGACGAATTCGGCCCGTGTGACGCCGCGATCGTGCAGCTTGAACATGATCTTGGCGAGACACTGTGTCCGCGCGGCGTGCGGCACCACGATCCTGACGGGTCGACCGGCCGCCCATTCGGCAACATGCCGCTTGAAGTCCGCGTCGCGCATCGTCCGCCCACCGATCGCAAGATCGCATTTGCGCGACTTCGCCACCACGACGACCTCGCTGGCGACCGCATCATCCGGGCGGAGCAGCATAGATGCGATGAGCAAGACCATGCGGCAGCATCCGCGTCCGTAAAGACGCTGTCAACGGCGCCGCACGCGACAATCCGACACGGGATCGGCAAGGGATCACATCATGGCTCGACTTGCGGCAGACCGGTGTTAATTGTAGGTGTGCGTCAATGCATCGCGGGGATGCCTTTTCGGTTGCAAGGCAATGACATGACGAAAATCGGATCGACGAGTCGGATCATCGTCATCGGCCTGGCCTTGCTGCTGGCAGCCTGCGCGTCGACGCGCGGTGGAAAAATATCGTATGACTCCAGCAACTTCGGTGCGCCAGACGCACCGAAGGTCGTTGCCGTCGACGACACGTACAAGCTGGCGCCGCTCGATACGGTCAGCGTCACGGTGTTCCAGGTCGCCGATCTCAGCCGCGACTACGACATCGACCAGAGTGGACGCATCACCATGCCACTGGTCGGCCGCGTCGATGCTGTTGGGCTCAGCACCACCGAACTCGGGACTCTGATCGGGCGCCGGCTGAACGAGAAGTATCTGCAAAACCCGAGCGTGACTGTGTCGTTGAAGTCTTCGGCTAGTCGTGTCGTTACGATCGATGGTTCGGTACGCCAGCCCGGCATCTATCCCGCAACCGGATCATTGACGCTCGTCCAGGTCATTGCGCTGGCGCGCGGTACCGACGATCTGGCCAATCCCCGCCGCGTCGCGATCTTCCGGACGATTGGCGGCAAGCGCATGGCGGCGGCGTTCGATCTTACAAGCATCCGTCGCGGCGAGATGAAGGATCCGGAAGTCTATCCCGGCGATACGGTGGTCGTGGATGGGTCGGGCGTCAAGAAGACGCAGCGCGACCTGATGCAGAGCCTGCCGCTCGCCTCCATCTTCCTGGCGCTCTGACGCCACGCCTTTAGGACCTTTGTACATGGCAAGCCCCGGGGCCGTGGGTCCCACGAACCTGACCGTGCAGCAGCCGGATCAGCGCCGCGATCTCGCCCCCGTGCCGCAGGAAAGCGGATATGGCAGCTATGGAAGCACGGCGGCCGAAGGACGCGAACTGTCGCTGTCACTGCTTTGGCGCATTGCGGTCGAATGGCGGTGGCTGATCCTGGCCGCGATCGGCACCAGCATCGCCGCGGCGGTCCTCATCACGCTACTGACGCCGCTTAAATATCGCTCAACCGCCTCGCTCGAGCTCAATCCGCCCGAGGTGGAGATCATGACCGACGAAGGCAGCAAGGGCGGACGGCAGAGCAGCGCGCGGAACGATACCAATTTCGTTGGTACGCAGCTCGCGCTGCTGGGCAGCCGCGCGCTTGCCGAGCGGGTTGCCCAGAATCTGAACCTGGCGGCGGAGCCGGCGATCGTCGGCGAAAACACCGATCGAACGGCCAACACGGCGACCGCGGCAAGCTTCGTCCAGGGCGGAACGCAGGTCCGGCTGCAACCGCAGAGCATGATCGTCAGAGTCTCGTTCGTCGCGCGCGATCCGCAGATCGCAGCCAAGATCGTCAACGGCGTCACCGACGCCTATATCGCGACCAATCTCGAACGACGGTACCAGTCCTCGTCCTACGCGCGCGACTTTCTCCAGCGCCAGATCGCTACCACGCGGCGCGATCTGGAGCGGTCGGAGCGTCAGTTGACCACCTATGCGCAACAGCAGCGTCTCATCAGCACGGGCAGCAGCGAGGATGGTGGCGACACCAATTCGCTGACCGGCAGCTCTCTGGTTTCGCTCAACACCGCGCTCGCCGCCACGCAGGCGCGGCGCATCGCAGCCGAGCAGAAATACCGCGAAGCCGCACTGGGCGGCGCCACGACCGAGGGCAGCGCGAACGCAGCGCCGTTGCGCGCGCAGATCGCCGCGCTCGATGCGGAATATCAGCAGAAACGCCAGACCTTCCGTCCCGATTATCCCGAGATGGTTGCGCTAAAGGCGCGGATCGACGCACTGCGCGCGTCCGTCGTCACCGAGACACGGACTGCCAATTCGGACCGGATCGGCACGCTTCGCCAGGACTTCCAGGCGGCACGCGCCGAGGAGGACCGACTGCGCGCGCAGGTGTCCGGACTCAGCGGCACAGTGCTCGATCAACGTGGTCGCCTGATCCAGTATAATATTCTCAAGCGCGACGTCGACACCAACCGGACGCTCTACGATGCGCTCCTGCAGCGCTACAAGGAGATCGGCGTCGCCGGCGGGATCGGCACCGCAGTTGCTTCCGTGGTCGACCGCGGACTGGTGCCTGGGGGGGCATTCTCGCCCAACCTCTATCTCAACCTCATGATCGGCGCTGCGCTGGGGCTGGTGATCGGCATGCTTGCCGCGATCGCGCTCGAGTTCATCAACGACACGATCAAGTCACCCGACGATATCCGCGACAAGCTGCAACTGCCGTTCCTGGGCGGCATTCCCACCGCGAAATCCGCCAAGCCGATCGAGGAGTTGCGCGATACGCTCTCGCCTCTCGCCGAGGCGTACCTGTCGACCGCGTCGGCGATGCAGTTCGTCACCGAAGGTGGCGCGCCCAAGACGCTGCTCGTGACCAGCACGCGTCCCGCCGAGGGCAAGTCGACCTCGGCCTGGGCGTTGGCGTACAGCTTCACGCGGCTTGGCAAGTCGGTGCTGCTGATCGACGCCGACATGCGTCGTCCCGCCTTTGTGACCGGCCGCGAGAATGTCGGGCTGTCACACATCCTCACCAACACCGGATCGCTCAGCGAGCATGTGTTGCAGACCGATATCGACGCGCTGTGGGTCATGCCGTCGGGCATCATTCCGCCAAGCCCGCCTGAGCTGATCGCGTCGGCACGCTTCGCCGCGCTGCTCGCCGACGCGTCGGCGACGTTCGACGTGGTCGTCATCGACGGCCCGCCGATCCTCGGCCTCGCCGACTCCCCGTTGCTCTCGTCGATCGTGCAGGCGACGCTGATGGTAATCGAGTCAGGTCGCACCCGGACGCGCGCGGCGATCGAGGCCCAGAACCGCATGCGGACCGCCGGCGCGCACATGGTCGGCGCGATCCTGACGCGCTACCAGCCACAGGCCTCCTACGGCTATGGCTATGGCTATGGCTATGGGCAGAACAAGGACCAGTATCGCTATGTCGCGGACGGCAACGAGAAGAAGCGCCGGATCATGCTGACGATGCATGACGAGCCGTAAGCAACGCCCTTCCGGCGGCACTGCACGCAGCGGGGGCCTGCACAGCGTTCGCGGTTTTGCGTCGGCGGCGATCCTGGTGGTTGCCGGCGTGTCGGTCGGCTGGCTGTCCTTCCAGGCCGCGATGGTGCGGACGCTCCCGGCGACCGCACCGGCGATCCTGCGGTTCGCGCCCGGCTATCCCGATGCGGTGCTCGCCAGGACCGCGACGATGCTCGTCGCGCAGCGGGGCATCCTCGATGCACCCACGCTCGACGCCGTCCGGCGCGCGGCTGCGGCCGCGCCGCTCGATGCCCGCGCCTATCTGATCCTTGGCCACCAGCAACTGCTTGATCGCATGCCGGGTCGGGCCGTCGCGACGCTGGAGGCCGGGCAGCGGCTCGACCCGCGCCAGCGCCTGATCCACCTGTTGCTGCTCGATCGCTATCTGCGCACCGCGCATTATGCCGATGCCGCAGCACAATTCTCGGTTCTGGCGCGGATCCTCAGCGCGACGCAGCCGTCGATCGCGACCGCGATGGCGAAGATGACGATGGCGCCCGAGACGCGCGCTGCGGTCCGCCAAACGCTGAGCACCGATCCGGCACTCGAACGCGGCGTGCTGATCGCGCTCGCCAGGTCCGACACCGCGCCGGCGGCGATCTTCGCGCTCGCCAGCCCCGCTGCGCGCGCCGATGCACGCGCGCCGGAGAGCTGGGGCCCGATCCTGGTGAACCGTCTGGTCGACCGCGGCCGCTACCCGCTCGCGCGATCGGTATGGCAGCGCGTCTACGGCCTCTCGCCTGTGCAGGCCGCAGCGCTCATCACCAACGCGGGGTTCCGCAAGGCCAGCGCCGCGCCCCCGTTCGACTGGACGCTGACCGCTAACGGCCTGGGCGCGGCCGATCTCCGCAACGGCAGCCTCGTGGTGGACTATTACGGACGCGACAGCGGCGATCTCGCCCGCCAGTTGCTGGTGCTGCAACCCGGGCGCTACCGTTTCACGTTCACCGTCGATCCCGGCAAGACCGACGCGGCTACCAAGCTATACTGGTCGATCGCCTGCGGCACCGCGGCCCCGGGCGACCGAAACACGTTGATGACCGTTCCCGTGACGCCGACCGCCAAGCCGCACCGCGTCACGGCAGAACTCGTCGTTCCTGCCGGCTGCGCCGCGCAGACGCTGACGCTGCGCGGTGAGGCGGGGGACTTCCCGTCGCCGCTGGGCGTGACGTTGCGCGACCTAGACCTGCGTCCTTTGTCGGGACCGGCATCCAAAGCCGCATCGGAAACCACGCCATGATCCGCCATGCGATCGTCCCGGCCTATCTGCTGCTCTGCCTGTTGCTGGGCGGCGCAAGTGCGGCGGGCTTCATCGCCAATTTCATGCTCCAGATCGCCAGCCTGCCGCTGATCGGCTGGGCCATATGGCAGATGGTGCAGGAACGCCCCTCGGCGCAGATCCGGGCGCCGCTTGGCCTGCTGGCGATCTTCCTCGTCATCGCGCTGCTCCAGCTGGTGCCGCTGCCGCCCGCACTCTGGACCGTGCTGCCCGGCCGTAGCGGGGTGGTACAGGGCTACCGCCTGCTGGGCGTCCCCCTGCCCTGGCTGCCGTTGACGCTGGCGCCCGATGTCGCGCTGTCGAGCATCCTGTGGCTGCTGCCGGCCTTTGCCAGTCTGCTGGGCGTCGTCGTGCTTGGTGCGTTTCGCGGACGCGGCATCGCCACGGCGATCGTCGCGGTCACGCTCGCCTCGGTCGCGATCGGCGCGCTCCAGGTCATCGGTGGGACCAGCGCCTATCTCTACCGGGTCACCAATTACGGCGTCGCCGTCGGCTTCTTCGCCAACGCCAACCACAATGCGACGCTGCTGCTGGTGTGCATCCCGTTCCTCGCTGCGCTTCAGGCGACGCTGCTGAAGCGCAGCGGGTCGCAGCGCAGTGCCTCGGCCATCCGGCTGCTCGTCGGTGCGGCCTATGCCATCATCCTGGTCGGGCTGCTGATCAACTCGTCGCTGGCAGGGATCGGCCTCGGCGTCCCCGTGGCGCTCGGGTCATGGCTGGCGTTCGGCAACCAGCGTCCCGCGCTGCGGCGCGGGATCGTCGTCGCCACCGTCGTCCTATCGCTCGCCGCGGTCGTCACGATCGTGGTGGGTCCGTTCGGCAATAATCTGTTCGGGACGCAGACGAGCAACGTCGAACTGTCGCGCCAGACCTCATTCGCGCTGACCCTGCGCGCCGCGCGCGACTATTTTCCGGTCGGATCGGGGACTGGCAGCTTCCAGCCCGTCTATCACATGCAGGAACCGCTCGGGTCGGTCACCACCACATTCATGAACCATGCGCATAGCGACTGGATCGAGCTGCTGCTGGAGACGGGTCTCGTCGGGATCGCGTTCGCCGCGCTGTTCCTGGCATGGTGGATCGTCCGCGTGCGCGCGATCTGGCGCGCCGAGGAGCCCGATCCGTTCGCGCAGGCAGCCGTCATCGCGACCGCGGCGATCATGCTGCACAGCGTGGTCGACTATCCGCTGCGTACCGCGGCGCTGTCGGCGGTATTCGCGGTCTGTATGGGCCTGATGTCGGGAGCACGTCCCTATACGCGGCGCAGCCGCGAGCCGTCCTCTGCCCGCCATCTGACGCTGTAGCGCAGCCCGCTACGCCGTCGCCCGCGCGATGGCGTCGAGATAGCGCGCTTCGACGACCGACACGTCGAACTCACGCTCGGCGATCTCGCGACTGCGCCGCCCCATTGCCGTACGCGCGTCCGCGTCCAGAGCAAGCAACGCCAGCATCGCATCGGCCAACGACCGCGCGTCACGCGGCGCGCACAGAAACGCGTTCTGCCCGGCGCGCGCGATCTCGGTGCAGCCGGGCACGTCGGTCGCGATCAGCGGACGCCCCATCGCAGCCGCTTCGAGCAGCGATCGCGGCATGCCCTCGCGGTAGGAGGGCAGCACCACCGCGGTCGCGCGCGCCAGATAGGGCCGCACGTCGGCCGCCTCGCCGAGATAGCGCAGGCATCCCTCGCGCTCCCACCCCTCGACGGTGTCGCGGTCGATCGCGGTACGGTTCTGGACGTCGAGGAAGCCGAGCAATTCGAACGCGACGTCGGGCCGCGTCTCGCGGACGATCCGCGCGGCATCGGCGAATTCGACCACCCCCTTGTCGCGCAGCAGGCGCGCGACCATCAGGAACACCGGCGCCGCGGTCTCGCTCGCCGGCTCTGGAACGAACGTTTCGGGGACGAACTGGGCGAGATCGATCCCGGACCCGGGCAACAGCGCGGTGCGCGGTGCGCGGACCAGCCGCTGCGCGACGAACAGGTCACGGTCGTGCCGGTTCTGGAAGAACACCGTCGAGGACCGTGCCAATGCCGTGCGATAGAGCATCCGCACGATGCGGGTTAGCAATCCGATCTTGATGAACGCAGTGCCGAGGCCGGAGATGTTGTTGATGACCGGGATGCCGAGCGCATGCGCGGCAAGCGACCCATAGACGTTGGGCTTGATCGTCCAGCCAAGGAACGCGACCGGGCGCAACTCCTTCAGAATGCGGTAATAGTGCGTGGCGAGCTTTATGTCGTGGATCGGCGACAGACCCTTGCTGTCGATATCGACCGGAAAATAGCGCACGCCCATCGCGACGAGCGCGTCGCTATGCGCATCGCGCGGTGCCAGCGCGACGACGTCATAGCCCTCGCGCTGCAACCGCACGATCAGGTTGCGGCGAAAATTGACGATGTTCCAGCTCGTGTTGATTGACAGAACGATCGTTCGGCGGGCCTGCAACATTCGCCCCGTCTCCGCGTCGCTCACGCGCTGCCTGGCGCCGCACCGCCCTGCCGCAGCCACGCCTGGAACATCAGCACCGCCCACAAGGCCGGCGTATCTTCGGCAGTGCCGGCAAGATGGCGCTGCCAGCGCAGCTGGATCGGTGCAGGGTCAAGATAGCCTTCCTGTCGCATCTGGACAGGATCGAGCAGGTCCTCCGCCCAATCCCGCAGGGGGCCGCGAAGCCATTGCCCGACCGGCATCGCGAACCCCGCCTTGGGTCGCTCGAACATCTCGCGAGGTGCATGCCGATAGAGAACCTGTCGCAGGACATGCTTGGTGCTGTTGCCGACGATTTTCTGGTCGATCGGTACGCGGGCAGCCGCGGCTGCAACGTGATGGTCCAGAAACGGCACCCGCGTCTCCAGGCTGACGGCCATCGCCGCACGATCGACCTTGGCCAGAATGTCATCGGGCATGTAGCTCGTCGCATCCGCGTACATCATCCGCACCGCATCGGATGCTTCAGGTATATCGAGATCGAGCGGCGGACGGCGCCGACCGTCGGTATCGAGCACGGGGGTGGCCGCGAGATGCCATTCGTCGAGCAACGAAGCGAAGACGTCATCGAGCCCACGTGCGTCGGCAGCCGTCCGCAACGCCTTGCGTACCTTGCCCCCAAAGAACGGCGGGCGCCGTTTGCGCGCGGCGATGCCGCCAAGCGCGTTCCACGCCGCATCGGGCAGTTGCGCCCCCGCCCCCGCGACGAGGCGGCGCAGCGGATGCGGGAGCGGCGCCAGCGCGCGCCACAGCCGCGGCGCATGAAGATAACGGTTATACCCCCCGAACAGCTCGTCGCCGCCATCACCCGACAGCGCGACGGTGACGTGCTTGCGCGCGAACGCGCTGACCAGATGCGTGGGAAGCGCCGAGGAATCCGCGAACGGTTCACCGTACATCGTCGGCAGCCGCGGGATGACTGCGATCGCATCCGCCGCGCCGACATACATTTCATGGTGCTCGGTACCGAAATGCCGTGCGACCTCGCGGGCATAGACCGCCTCGTCGAACCCTGCCTCCTCGAACCCGATCGAGAAGGTGCGGATCTTGCCGTGTGCCGCAGCTTGGTAGAGCGCGACGACGGTCGAGGAATCGAACCCGCCCGACAGGAACGCGCCGACTGGCACGTCGGCGATCGCCTGCCCCGCGACCGCGGTCGAAAGCGCGGCCTCAACAGCCTCGATCGCTTCGCCTTCGCTGGCATAAGGATCCGACACCCCACCGCGTACGATGTCGCGGTACGACCAGTACGATGCGAGCGTGACGCCGTCGTGCAGTCCTTCGGCAAAGGGTTCGGTGCGTGGTTGGGCAACCGCACCGGGCGTGAACGTCACCATCGTCGCCGGGGGCAGCTTGAAGATGCCCTGATAGATCGATTGAGGACACGGGATGTACGTCCGCGACAGCAGCGACGACAGCGCCGAGCGGTCGACCGGGTTGTCGAAGCCCGGCAGCGCGCGGATCGCACCGAGTTCGGACGCGAACGCGAACATGCCGCCCGCCCAGCCATAATATAGGGGTTTCTCGCCGAACCGGTCGCGAGCCAGCGTCAAGCTACCATCGCGCCTGTCCCAGAGCGCGATGGCAAACATGCCGGTTGCCCGTTCGAGCGCGCGGCACACGCCCCACGCCTCGATCGCGGCGAGCAGCGTCTCGGTATCCGAATGCCCGCGCCAGGCCGGCGCCGTACCACCGGCCTCAAGCTCGGCGCGGATCGCGAGATGATCGTAGATCTCGCCGTTATAGACCAGCACATAACGCCCCGACACCGCTTCCATCGGCTGATGTCCGAGCGGCGACAGGTCGACGATCGACAGGCGGCGATGGAGCAGCGCAACACGACGATCGTCGGAAAACCACGCGCCGCTATCATCGGGACCACGATGCGTCAGCGTGTCGCGCATGATGGCCGCCACGGGCAAATCGATCGGTCCAACGCCGACCGCACCTGCGATACCGCACATCGTTCTTACCCCCGCAACAATTGCGGTCTCTTATCGGGATAGACCAGGGGCGGCAATATGAACACTGGGCCTCTCCGTCCGATCACTTCACCCCATGCTGCGTCGTTCCAGTTTCACTTTGCAAAGATCATAGTGTTGATCCCAAGACGGCGGTACGCAAACAACGCGATCATGCTTATCGTCGTCATGTTGGCGATCCCGTATGCGACGGCTCCACCCATCGTGCCCATGATCGGGACCAACGCATACGCCGCCACCCCGAGCACGACGACGCCGAGCGCGTTGGCGATCGCGATCACCGACGGGTGTCCCCCCATCGCGACCACCCCCGTCGCCACGCCCAGCGCCGACGACGCCGTCAAACCAATCATCAGAACGATGAGTGTCGGATACGCGTCCACGAAGCCCGGACCGAAAACCGCCAGCACCCACCGCCCCGCGACGATGATTGCCAAGGTCGCAAGCACCGCGAAGCCAAATGACAGGCGGACGTTCAGCCGGGCGATACGGCGCACCTCGTGCTGGTCCTTTGCGGCGAATGCGGTCGCGATCAACGGCAAGCTGACCATGGCAAGGGCGGCAAGGCCAAGCGACACGGTGGAGGCGAGCCGGCTGGCGACGCCGTAATGTCCGGCCTGGTCGGTACCGCCGAGCGTGCCGACGATCAGGATCGGCAACTGGATCAGCGCCTGCTGACCAACGCCCGCGGTCAGATTGAACAGACCGAACGTCAGCCACTGGCGGATCGGCATAGCACCCGTATCGGTGGCAGGCCGGGTGAAGAACGCGCGGGCTATGTGGATCACGAGCGGTATCACCGCGAGCAGCGCGGCACCTGCCGTCACGCGAAACAGGTCGGCCGCATCATAACCGACCGGTCGCAGATAGATCAGCGATGCCACCAATATCACGACCACAAGCGGCCGTACGACATTCATGAAGATCTGCGCGACGATGACTCGCCTGGCGGCCTGAAGCACGGCAGCCGCGGTATTGCCGATCACCGTCGCGCCGATCAGCAACGCGACCCAGATAAGCGTTCCCGTTCGGGCCCAGGCAAGCGTGCCAATACCCATCGAAGCCCCCAAGACCAGCAACCCGACCACGCCGGCGACACCAAGGATCTGTGCCGCCACCGTGAGCATGATCAGCCGGCGGTACCGCCGCGTCTCCCCCTCGAGCAAATAGATCGGCATGAACCGCATGATTGCGCCGTCCAAGCCGATCGAGGCCGGCAGAACGACGAGCATCGCCCAACTGACGAGGATCGAATAATAGCCATAGGATCGGACGCCGAGATGCCGCGAGATGAGCATCTGGCCCAGAAAGGTCGCCCCGATTCCGACGATGATCGCGATCATCGTGACCAGCCCCGGCCCGGCGATCTGCGAACGACGCAGGCGCCCGGCCCCCACCCGCAGCATGCCCCCCAGACCTGCGATCATCGTCATCGCGAACGGCGCGCAAGCGTATCGAGGACAATGGTTTCGTAGCGTCGGGCATATGCGTCCTGATTGGCGCGATGAGTCGTCGCCGCGTCGGCCTGCGCCTGATCGTCAAGCATGCGATCGAAGTGTGTCTCGGCATCGTACAGAACCGCTGCCAACGCGTGCGCATCGTCCGGATCGAAAAATCGTG
Organism: Sphingomonas aurantiaca; assembly: GCF_003050705.1. GTDB lineage: Bacteria > Pseudomonadota > Alphaproteobacteria > Sphingomonadales > Sphingomonadaceae > Sphingomonas > Sphingomonas aurantiaca. The sequence continues at coordinate 15,820 of NZ_QAOG01000009.1, forward strand.
CCCGCGATGGCGCCTGTTCGCGAAACACCGGAATATCCGACAGGATCACCGCCTTGCCCATCTCGCGCGCTTCGGCGATCGTCAGCCCCCATCCTTCATGAAGCGACGGGCTGACCACGGCGATCGATGCCCGGAGCAGCGCGTTGACATCGGCCCCCGGGATCAAACCCAGCACGCGGAAATCGTCGGCAATGCCGAGTTCAGCGACCCGCGCCATCAATGCCTCGAAATGTCCGGGCTGACGCTCGTCACCGGTAACACCCGAGCAGACCACGCAGAGCGGCGTCCCTGCGGCCCGCAGGATGCCAAGCGCCTCGACCATGACGGCATGGTTCTTGTGGATCCAAAACTTGTTGGGAAGATAGAAGAAGTTTTCAGGCAGGCCGTAGTGCTGGATTGCTAAGGCCTCCGCCGACCGGTCGCGCGGTGGTACAATGGGGACAACATGCGCAACTTCACGGATCGCCCGTTCTTTTCCGTAGAAGCGGTCAAAATCGCGATCAACTGCATGACTCATCAACAATACCGTATCCACAGACGCGAGAATTCGCTCTATATAGCGTTGCTGTACAGCAAGGTCTTCTTCCGAATAAAGATCAGTGAGATGATGGACGCTGAGGTCGGTCACATAGCCGATGACCGGCAGGCCCGCCCCGACCCCGAGCGGATCGGCATGGGAGAACAGCGCCGCACCACGGCGGCGCAACCACTGCTCCATGATCCAGTCGCGTCCGGTCAGGCGGCGCACGATCCGCCGTACAAATGACATGCGCGAGCCGTCGTCCAACATCGCCGTATGCCAGATCGGCAGAGGCGGCAGCGACTTTGCAATGATGCCTGGAATCATCGTTGGCGCGACGATGACGAGATCGAGTAGACGATTAGGCAACTGATGATAGGCGTTGAGCAGGTACCGGATCGAGTTCGCGCCTCCTAGCCAGCTCGTGTCGGCAAATGGGAAATTAATAGCCACGACTGGTCGCGACTGATTGGAACCGTCGATCATGCCGGCGCGCCTATCCGACTCCTAAAAGCCGTTCAAGGTTCGATGCGGCTCGATAAACCATGCCGGACGACGTGGTTTTTCAAGATGATACGGTGAGACTAGATGACGGCCTCCCGTTATGCCCCCGCCATAAGCTGAGACAGATCGGCGTCCCGTACCAGATGGGGCAGACATGCGATGTTGTTAAAGTTATGCCCCGGCAACGGGCGTAGCCTGCTCGCGGCATGAAGCCCCTTTTTCTCTTCGATCGGGTAAAATTCATACCCGAAAGGCTTCAGCATGCGAGTCACCTCTTCCGCGATCTCCTCGTTGATGACTTCGATCAGGATCGATGGCCTATCCCGATCGATGATCGCCATCATACCGCGCAGGGCAGACACTTCGTGCAACTCGACGTCGAGCTTGATCAGCGAGACCTTCGCGTCCGCCAGCATGCTATCCAACGTAACGACATCGACCTGATACGATCGGTCGTTAAAACCGAAGCTATTTTCCAAAGACGCCGAATATCCATTTGTGGATGAATCCGGATCAGCAGAATCATGGAAAGTCGCGACCCCATTTTTGTCGGAGACAGCTTTTTCGATTACCTCGATATCGTATCCGTTACCCACGATGTTCCGGGTTAGCTTCTTTGCGATACGCTTGACTGGCTCAAAAGCCTTTACTGTCGCATCCGGATTAGCTGCCTTGGCGAGAAGTGCATAGAGACCGGTATTGGCACCGATATCGAGAATCATGCCATCGGCAATTGCAGCCAGTCTTTCCCATGCTTGGAAGGATGTTGTATCCTCTCCTCTTCGGTCACTGCTCCAGAACAACGAGTTTTCAACGACATCGCCGTAGCTGAACATCCGGAAGCGCCGGCCATGTCTTGACGCAATGGTTATCCAACCATTGATGGGCAGATGCCGGTAAAGGCGCTCAGGAACTCTCATAGCGCGAATAGCGCCGTAGATCGTATTCTGAAACGGAATGTTACTACGAATGTTTTTTACAAAACGAAGGAAACCAGACTCTGCCACAACGGTATTCCTTTTTCATCCGGTCTATACCAATATTAAACCGGCAATTCTCCTAGATCTCATAAAAGCATCCAGATGAAATGTCATGAGCCGCGCATAATCGCCATGTGCTTGTCGATCGCCTCTGTACCCGATAGCGCGTGGGAGCGCTGATACTGATCGGCCGGGAGCGCTGGTTCGCGAAGATCGTGTTCGATCGCTTCGGCCAGCGCCTTCTCGTCACCGCAGCATATAAGCGTACCGAACTTGCCGTCCATGAGTATTTCGCGCGGTCCATTTGGACAATCCGTGCTTATGATAGGCAGGCCGGCATGCATCGCCTCTACAAGGACATTGCCAAAACCTTCAAAGTCCGACGACAGCACGAACAGATGCGCCGCTGCATAATAAGGCCATGGATCGGTCTCGAACCCGACGAAGACGACCGAATCCGTCAAATTCTCATCTGATACTTGCTGTTCGAGCACGCCCCTTAAGGGGCCATCGCCCAAGATGAGCAGCGAAGCATTCACATGCTGACGCACCAGTGCGAATGCACGCAATAGCAGCGGATAGTTCTTCTCGGACTTCAGTGCACCTACAGCCAGGATGCGTTTCGTATCGGCAGGCCAACGCGCCGCCATCTGCTGCGCGTCGGGCAGCCTATCGGGCAATAGTAGCGGATTGTGGATCACCGCAACCTTATGCCGCGGCACGCCGACAAACGAGGCCAGGTCGTCCGCAACTCCCGCCGATACCGCCACCAACGCGTCGGCGCTGAGATATGCCTGACGGGTTATCGCCCGGACCGCTGGATGGCGAAGGCCGTGCGGCATGGTCGATAGCGTCGTATGCTCACTGCCTATGATCCGCGTATCGACGCGCGCCAGCTTGCGCGCGATGACCGCCAGCAACGGCAGAGGCCACATCATCGCCTGCAGGGCATGCGGCCGATACTGACGCAGATAGCGAACCAGCGGTGGGATCACCTGCCGCAGTTTGCGTGCGCCAAGATCGACGATGTTCACGTCCTCCGGCACCAGCGGCAACAGCACGCCGCGCCGGTTCACCAGCACCAGATCGACCGGATGCCCTCGCTCGACGAACCCCTGCATCAGCGCCAGCGCCACGCGTTCGGCCCCGCCGCCACCCAAATCCGGTAGCAGCACCGCGAGCCGCTGGTTGCTTGGCGAAACGCCAACGCCGACCGTCATGGTCAAAGCCCTGAGACCATGTTCAGGACGTCGAGATACTGGCCGCTGGTCGCTTGTCTCGAATATCGCGCAACCGCTTCATGCCTGCCCGCATCACCAATGCGCCGACGTAGATCCGGATCACGGCATAGCCGCTCCAACGTCGCCAACCATTGCTCAGGGGTATCGACCAGGAAACCGTCAATACCGTCGGTCACCTGTTGCGTCGCAGTGCCGATCGCACTCGATACGCTTGGCAAACCGAATGCCATATACTGGATGACCTTGAGGCCCGCCTTACCCAACACCCAGTCGTCGTCGGGCAGCGGGTAGACGCCGATGTCGAGACGCTGCATCTGCGCGACCTCTTCCTTGCGCGACCAGCTCAGAACTTCCAAATCGACTCCGGGCAGATCGTAGCTGAAATTACCGATCACGATCAGCTTATAGTCAACCCGCCGCGCCAGCTCTTGAAATATCGGGCGCAGCAAGTCGAGATATGGCCGCGAACTGAACGTACCGGTCCAGCCAATCACCGGCTTTGCCGCCTGAGACGGCGTATAGCGCGGCCGGAAAACGTCGGTGTCCACCGACGGGTAGATCAGCGTGACCGCGCCGAGCGCGTTGATCGCACGATAGCGATCGACCATGAACGGTGACGCGGTCAGTACGTGATCAGCGTGTTCCAGTAGATAGCGGGCCTTACCGCGCCCTTTCAGTCGCTGACGCAGTCCGCGCGGCGCACCTTCGTCGGCCAGCAAATTGTCTTCGATGTCATAGACGATCGCGCGAGCGCGTTTGCGGGCCAGCCGCTCCAGCCAAGACGTACCGAACGGCGTCACCCACATCGAAATATAGACGATGTCGTAACGGTGGATCCGGGCGAGATCCCACAGTCGGCGCAGATGACCGCGCAGCGTACCCAGCGCCTTTGCGAACCCATGGCCGGGGGCATACGCGCGATCCCACAACGCGCGATCCATGAACGACGACACCGTCACGTCGAAACCCGCCACCCGCCAGTTGTCGAGGTACTGTTCGTATTTCAGCCGCTGCCCGGCAGCGATCCCCTGCGGATAGGGACACAGAACGAGAATGCGCCGCATCACGCGGCCTCGTTGATCAGCGCGGCATAGATCGCCCGATAGCGTGCCGCGCCGTCGTCGAGCGCAAAATGCCGGCGCGCGGAGGCCACGCAACGATCGGACAGTTCGGGGTCTTGCAGCTGATCCAGCAAAGCCCGTGCCGCCAACTCGATCGCTTCGGGTCCCGTATCCATCATCGCGACGCCTACGCCATCCTCTTCGATGATCCGTACCATGTCACCGCAGCCTGCATTGCCGATGACGGGCACGCCGCAGCCTAAATATTCGGCTAGCTTGGTGGGCGCACTCGCGATTTTCGAAAAGAACGGTCGGATCAGCGCCAGTCCGGCATCCATGCGCCGGATCTGCGCGGGCATCGCGTCGCGGCTCGACGCAGCGATCTCGACCGCGGCGGGGTCGATGCCGGTGCGCGCCAGCGCAGCGCGGATCATCGCCTGCTGGTTCTTGTTGATGATCAACAGCCGTGCATCCAGTCGTAGCCGACGGACCGCCGCGAAGAACGCCAGCATCTCGTCGAGCATGTACCAGGTGCCGATCTGACCGACATAGCCGATCGTCAGCGGCCGTGATCCGTCTGTGTCGGGCCCCGGAGAAAACAGGTCGAGGTCGGCGCACGTCGGGATGACCGTGATAGGCGCCGTCGTCTGCCCCAGTCGGGGATCATCGCGGAGGAACGGGACCGAGGCGCGGGTCAGCGTCACGACATGGTCGGCGCGACGCAGCATCGCCTTCTCTATGACCTTCAGCACGCGGTAGACGGGACCGTTCGCGCGGATCAGGCCACCATCGACGCGCTCGTCGGCCCAAAAACCGCGAATGTCGACGACGAGCCGGGCGCGACCGATCAGCGTCGCAGGATAAAGCATCGCAGCGCATAATATGCTGCGCGCATGCAGCAGACGCGCGTCGTGCCGACGCGTCAGACGTGCGGCGAGCAGCATGGCCCCGCCCATATCCCACAACGTCGACAGAATCTTCGGGCGCTTATGGTAGCGACGCGGATGCCAGCTAATGCTCGCCCCCTCGAGCCGCGCGGTCATCCGCGCCACCAGATCCTGCCGAGCGGCATCGTCGGACTTCTCGAAGCTGATGAGGTGGATGTCGTACGTATCAGACAGGATCTCGAGATAAGCAACGACCTGGCTTTCCCCTAGCGGCTCGAGGATTCCATCATAGCACATATAGATAACCGACGGCCTGTTCTCGCCGGAGATGTTCAAGCGCATATCCACGTCGTTTCTATACTATTGCGTATGCGCCGGATCGACGCATCGGAGTTCGGATAGAGCGGTGCTGCATGGGATGCGAGACCTAGCAGGCAAAAGACGCCGGCAAGAAAGCAGAATAGGCAAGAAATTTAGCCGTTTCATAGCACGCATTCGCCCCCGGCCAATAGATTGGAGCGGCAGTCACAGCCACCGGTTGCGTGGGACCGCGCTTGCCACCGCCTCGCCATAAGCTATGTCGGGCGATAGGCTCCCGCTGTGGTCGTGCCTGATGCGATCGGGTAATATCGCTTGCCGAACGTTACCAAGCGTCCAGCACAGACGCGCATCAAGGCTTCGAACGTGATCCCTTATTTCGTGTTGCTTGGCATATGGCTCATCGGCACCGTTCAATTCTCGTCGAGGGCGAATACCGGTCCCGAGCGCTTCCTGTTCGGTGCGGCGCTGGTCTTTACGATCCTGATGATCGGGCTGCGATACCAAGTCGGTGGCGACTGGTCGACGTATGAAGACATGTATCACGACATTTCGATGCAGCCTCTGTCCCAAGCGCTCGAACTGACCGAACCTGCCTACGCATTCCTGAACTGGATATCCGCCAAGGTCGATGGTGGCGTTTACGTCGCCAACTTCGCCTGCGCCCTGGTCTTTGCCTTGGGCCTTTCGAGCCTGGCGCGTAAACAGCCCAACCCCTGGCTCGCCATGACGGTGTCCGTTCCCTATCTCGTGATCGTCGTCGGCATGGGATATACCAGGCAGGCGGCCGCGATCGGCGCGATATGCTGGGCAATCTCGACCGCACGCCATGACCGGGTCTGGCGGATCATCGCCAAGGTCGCGTTTGGGGCGCTGTTCCACAAGACGGCGATCCTCTTCCTGCCCATCCTGCTTGCGCCGGTCGCCAAGCGCAATCTGCTGTTCGGGATCATGGGTTCGATCGCGTTTGTCGCCCTTGCAGCCCTCGCACTCGGTGGCTCTTCGGATCGCCTCGTCGCAAATTACGTCAACAGCGACTATCAATCCAGCGGTGCAGCCATCCGCATCGGAATGAACGTGCTGGCCGCCGCGGTCTTCTTTGCTTTTCGCAAAAATTTCCTGATCCCACCGCCCGAAAAACTGATCTGGACGATCATCTCCAGTCTGGCCGTACTGTCGATTTTCGGCCTGCTCTTTTCGTCATCATCGGTCGGCATTGATCGCCTGTCGCTGTTCCTGATACCACTTCAGGTCTTCGTATATGGCAACATCCCCTCGCTTCCGAACTTTGCCCGGAAATCACGTATTACGACAACTTTTATAATCATATCGTATAGCGTTGCAGTGCAATATGTTTACTTCGTCCATGGGTCTTTTTCCTATACGTGGCTGCCTTATCGTACCATATTGCTTGCCGACACGTCGGGCGAGGTTTGACCACAGCCGCAGCCATTCTGCCCGGCGCCAAACATGGTCTTGCCCGTGGCAGCGCATGCCTTGGCCATGCGTCTTGCCCCCTCCCCCTTTCTGTCCCTAGAGCCAGCTCGATTTTTGGGGAGTGATCGCATGCGCGTTCTTGTTACCGGCGCGGCCGGGTTCATCGGCTTCAACGTCAGCCGTCACCTGCTGGCGCGCGGCGATACGGTACTCGGCATCGACAGTCTCAACGACTATTACGACGTCACGCTGAAGCATGCGCGGCTGGCCGAGCTCGCCACTTTGGGTGACGGCTTCGCGTTCAAGCAGGTCGATTTCTCCGACCATGTCGCGCTCGATGCCGCGCTCGACGGCGAAGCGTTCGACCGGATCGTCCATCTCGGCGCGCAGGCCGGCGTCCGCTACTCGATCGAGAACCCCCGCGCATATCTCCAGGCGAACCTGGCCGGCCATCTCAACATGATCGAGGTCGCCCGGCACCGGCAGGTCGAGCATATGGTCTATGCCTCGTCCTCGTCGGTCTATGGCGGCAACGACACGCTGCCGTTCCGCGTCGAGGACCGTGTCGACCAGCCGCTGTCGCTCTATGCCGCCACCAAGAAGGCGGACGAGCTGATGAGCGAGACCTATGCGCATCTCTATCGCATTCCGCTGACCGGGCTGCGCTTCTTCACGGTCTATGGCCCCTGGGGCCGCCCCGACATGGCGATGTGGCTGTTCACCAAGGCGATCTTCGACGGTCGGCCGATCAACGTGTTCGGCGAGGGCAACATGCGCCGCGACTTCACCTATATCGACGACATCGTCGCCGGCATCATCGCCTGCGTCGACAATCCGCCTGCGGACGATGGCGCGCTAAAGGCAGGCGGCAGCATCAGCCCGCACCGCATCTACAATATCGGCAACAGCCGCTCGGAAGATCTCGGCGAGATGATCTCGCTGATCGAGCAGGCATGCGGCCATCCGGCCGAGCGCCGACTGTTGCCGATGCAACCGGGCGACGTGCGCGACACCTTTGCGGACATCAGCGCGATCCAGCGCGACCTGGGGTACGAACCCCGCACCACGATCGCCGAAGGCGTGCCGCGTTTCGTACAATGGTATCGCGACTATCATGGACTTGAGCATCAGGCCTGACCCGACAACACTGTATAAACCTTTTCGCTATAGTCGCCTTTTGATACCGGACTTTTCGGCAAGCGCGACATATCCATTTTGAATGTAAGTCGGAACTTGTCGCAAGGCGCGGAGTTCCGGCTCCTGCGGCCTTAAACGTTCAAAGTTCGAGAATTCGCCGTGATTTTACGTGACAACGTAAACCATCCCGGTTTATAGGGTCCGCAACATTAGGTTCTCCGATTCCTAGAAAAAGGGGATGAAGGCATGAAATTAAAGTCTCTTTATACGGCGATGGCGGCACTTTCGCTCGTCGCTGCGCCGAGCATCGCCGCAGCAGCGCCTGTCGCTACGCCCCTGACGCAGCCAGCGACCGAGTCGGTCGACGGTGACAACGCGCTGGCCGGTGGTGGTTTCATCATCGCTGCGTTTGCAGTCGTTGCAATCGGCCTGGGCGTCTACGTCGCTGCTGATTCGGACGATTCGCCCAACAGCCCGTAAGCTGATTTGGTTGTGTTCGGTAAAAGGCTCGGGTGGTTCGCCATTCCGGGCCTTTTTCTTGTCTGCACACTCTAACCGTCTGATCGCCCATGCCTTCGATCAAGGTCCGACTTGGACTGCTGGGATGTCTTGCATGCGCAGCGGTCGAACCGGCGAATTGTTGGCCGGCTATCCAGACCGCATCCAGGCCCACCGCGACGGCGAGTACGCTTGTCGATACGGCGCCTAGTTCCATCCCCGCTTGGGCGCTGCCCGGCCGCGAGGAAGATGGCCGGGTCGAACGCATTGCCTTTCGCCTTGCGGTTGCCGGCCGGACGCGGTGCACGATCCTAGCACCGGCCCTTGGCCTTGTGCTTCAGCATCTTTCGCAATTCGAGCTGGCCGACCGTCCCGGCATGATCACCAGTCAGTCGCTCGATCGGGGACCTGGCGTCGTCGTCGTGGTCCCGGATAGTCCGGCAGCTGCAGCCGGGATTCGTCCCGGCGACATAGTGACGACGATCGACGGGCGCGCACTGCCACCCGAAACCGCGCTGTCCGCATCCTTCGATGCATCCCGCGCGCATGCCCGCGCCGATAGTGTCCTGGATATGCTGGAGAACACGGGCACCCGCCGATTTCCGATCACGCTGCTGCGCAAGGATAGCGTACTGGTTGCCGACGTGACTCCCCTGCCCGCCTGCCCGTCGCATACCCACCTTGCGCGCTCGAACCAGCGCAATGCCTATGCCGACGGACGCCATATCTTCCTGACGACCGGCCTGTTGTCGCGGCTCGGCAATGACGACGAGCTCGCCTTCGTCATCGCGCATGAAATGGCGCACAACATCCTGCGTCATGCCACGATCATGCGGGGGGGCGATGTGAAACATGGTCTTGGGCGGACGCTGGGACGAAGCGGCCGGATCATACGCGAAACCGAGCGCGCGGCAGACGTGCTTGGCGGCGCGGTGATGCTCGATGCCGGCTTCGATCCCGTCAGGGGCGCCGCGATACTCCAGCACCTCGGCGGGGGCGATCTGGGTCTCGACCTGTTTGCGGCGCATGATTCCGCGGGCAAACGCATCGCCGCGATGCGCGCCTTGGTGAGCGCACGGACCCCGCGATGAGCCGACGCGATTTCTATCAGGTTCTCGGCGTGCCCCGCACCGCGTCGCCCGCCGACATCCGCGCCGCTTTCGTACGGCTCGCCAAGCACCACCATCCCGATCATGCGGGCGATGCAGGCGATGCAGGCGATCTGCCGGGGCGTTTGCAGGAGGTGCAGCATGCCTATCGCTGCCTGTCGGATGAGCGCGCACGGGCTGCGCATGATCGAGCGCTCGACGACAGCGAACGCCTCCATTTTGCGCGACAGCGTCGCGTGCAGCGCCGTCTTCACCGCTTCGATGGGCGGCACCCTCATGCGCAGCCACGCCCCCAGCCGGATCCTCAATCCCGTCTTCGGCGCATCCGCTGGCGATCGCTACTGGTCGCGACGGTGAGCATGACCATCCTCGCGCGCCTGCTCACCCTGGTTGGCTGATTATTTCGCGCCGAAACCGGTGACCATGATCCCAATGGTGCGGATCGCGATCAGCAGGTCGAGCCATGACGAGAAGAACTTGATGTAATAGAAATCATAGTGGAGCTTGACGTGCACGTCGTCGAGCGCTGCCACATGCCCCTGGTTGACCTGCGCCCACCCCGTGATCCCGGGCCGCACGATATGGCGATAGGCATAAAAGGGCAGTTCATTCTCGTACCATGTCGATAGTGATACGGCCTCCGGTCGCGGACCGATCCAGCTCATCTCACCGCGGAGAATGTTGACGATCTGCGGAAGCTCGTCGATCCGCGACCGTCGCAGGAACCGGCCGATCTTGGTGATGCGATCATCGGCATCGCGCGTGATCGCCGAATGGCGCGCAGCGGCGTCACCGGTCGTCGCCACCTGCTCCACCATCGTACGGAACTTGATCATGTCGAACGGTATGCCGCGATACCCCATCCGACGCTGGCGAAACAGGATCGGCCCGGGCGAACTCGCGCGCACCATGAGCGCGACGACGATCAGCGGCAGTATCAGGATTGGCAGCAAGACGATGCTCGCAACGATATCGAGCGTCCGCTTGATCCCCCGATAGCCGAGCCCCGGCAGCAACGACCCGAAGCTGTTCTCCGAGAGGTGTTCAATCTGGACACGCCCCGTCAGCGACTCCCGCAGCTGTTTGGTATGGTAGACGGGTATTCCGGACAGCGCGGCCTGCGCCAGCATGCGCTCCCATTCGGGCGAGTGATCGGAGCGCAGATCGACGACGATTGATGCATTGGGATCGTTCGGGACGATCGGTTCGACAAGCCTGATCCAGTCGACATCGGGCGTATCGCCGACGATGCCGGTCTTGCCGGAAGGGACATAGTACATGCGCTTGGGTTCGGCACGCTGGTTGAAATAGCCCAGCAGGAAGGTGACGCCGACCGAAGCGAGATAGCCTGCGAGCAGCATCGAACCGCTATAGCTGGCCCGTGAAATCAGCAGCGCGGCAGCCGCAACCCCGAACGTCGTAGAGAAGGCAGGCAGGATGAAGCCGAACGCGCGTGCGCCCGGATACACCGTCATCCTACGGAACACGAGCAGGGCGAGGACCGCTGCAGCCAGCGAGGTCAGCTGCGTATTGACCGTGCTCGCAAGATCAAGGGAAAATGTCCCGAACGTTATCAACGGCGCGACAAGCGGTACAAGATAGGCTGTCAATGCGACCATCAACAGCGGCCTCAGCAAGCGAACGTCAGTGTGACTCGCCCGCGTCGATCGCCCATGATCGCCCATGATCAGCAACACACACCTCATACCCGAGCCCGGGGCCCGAATGCCGTAGTTTCAAGGGGTCGCAACAGAGCCGACCCGCCCTGCAAAACCACGCCCCCCTATGGCGCAGGGTATCGTCCGGCAAGACGCAGAAGCTTACAAATCCCCGTATTCTAAGACAAAGTAGAGTATCGACAGCGGAGGCAGTCAAGCAGGCATCGACCGCAAATGACCGATTGACCGTCCGGGTTTCGCTCAACGCCAGATGATGACCCCGGCATATCCTGCCGTAAGCATGTCGCGCAATAACGGTATTGGTTGCGGCCATACAATCTGCCGATCGCATCATGCAGCCCGATCGCGCGGGACTTTTGTCGTAGACCGATGCGTCATCTAGAACAATGCGCCTCAGCCATGGCCACACTTGCCACAAGAAAGATTCAGAAAAAAAGTCGTACCGACCCGTCTGATCAGCCGGGCGTTCAAAACCCTGCACTGATACGAACCGCCGCCCCCTCCAGGTTCACCAAAGACCGGTTAATACATCGTCTTACAAAGAATTTTGCGGCATAGTACGGCGAACGCCGTGCCCCTGCACTAATGACTTTCTCGCCGCAATTACGTCCGAATGTACATTGTTTCGATAACGGCTATGGAAGAACCATGATGAAACATGATCCGATGTCCACAACGGCGTCCCGATGATTGCGATAACGCGCGAACATATTGCGTATGCTATCATCGCCATCATCGTGATAACCGCGGTCCCCTTCCTCATCCACATGCAGATCAAACGCCACCGCGACCGTTTGCGCAGGCGCGGGATCAAGCGCCACGGGCATTGACGCCTAGCCCTTCCTGCCTCGCAGTCCTCCGCGACACGATGTTCGATCGCGGCGGTCGTAGCAGCACCTGTCCTCGCCCCGAATTGCCCCATCCCAGAGCCCGCGAGATGGATTGAGCCTTCCGGAATCCACTACGGCTTCCGAACCTGTGATAATGTCGCTAGAGCCAACCCCTTCGAGCGATGTGAAAGACGAGTATACATGCTGGGGATCAAAGCCGGAGCTTGGCGTAGTTCCGCACACTTCTATTTGGTCGCAGCATTGATCGTCGCGACGGCGTTGCTGGGCGGTTCCTCGCGTCCCGATGCCGGCGCGCTGCTTCTGTTGCGCCCCGTCGTCGTGGCGCTGCTCGGCGGCGTCCTGCTGATCGCGGGCGGTGCCGATCGGGCGATCGCGCGCGCGCCGGGGATATTCCTTGCGCTTTTCGCCGCCACCATCGCTGTCCAGCTCATCCCGCTGCCACCACAGATATGGCTCGCGCTGCCGGGGCATGGCCTGTTCGCACCGTCGTTCGATCTTGCCGGACCGGCGGCAGGATGGCGCCCGATTTCGCTCTATCCCGATCTCACGCTCAATGCGCTCATCGCGTTGTTGCCGGCGCTGGTCGTCATTCTGGGCTATGTGCGGCTGAACCCTGCGCAGCGACTAAGCCTCTTGCCGTGGCTGGTCGCGATTGCCGCAATCAGCGCCATGCTGGGCCTCGTCCAGATCCTCGGCGGCGGGAACAGCCCTGCCTATCTCTATCGCCCGACATCGCAGGGCCTGCCCGTCGGGCTGTTCGCCAACCGTAACCATCAGGCGGTCTTCCTCGCGCTGGCGTTGGCGCCGCTGAGCGTCTGGGGATTGCGCGGCAGCGGCAAGGTGGCCTTGCCGATCCGCGTGGCGTTGGTGGTCGGTGGCCTCTTGCTGTTCATGCCCGTCATCATCCTGACCGGATCGCGCTCGGGCCTTATCATGGCGTTCGGCGTTCTTTTGCTGCTGCCGTGGATCCTCCGGGTCAGCTTGAAGCGTCGGCTCGGGAATACGCGGTCGCAGATCGTGACCTATGCCGCGCTCGCGGTCGTCCTGCTGGTCGTGGCGGTGATCGGCTACATGGTGTCCAGCGATCAGGCCACGTCGATCAGCCGCCTGCTCGACACCAACGAACTGCGCGCCGAAAAGCGCATATTGGCCGCCCCGGTGATGATCCAGATGCTCAAGGACTTCTTCCCGGTCGGCCTTGGCTATGGCGCGTTCGAACCCGTCTTCCGGGCCTATGAGCCCGATGCGCTGCTGACCCCGACCTATTTCAACCGCGCGCATAACGACCTGCTGGAACTGGCGATGTCAGGCGGACTGTTCACCATCGCGGTGATGCTGGTGTTCGCCGGCTGGTTCATGCATCGGTGCATCGTCCTGGTTCGCAGCAATGAACGCGGTCTGCCGGCGATCTACGCGCGGATGTCGGCGGTGGTGATCCTCGGCCTGATCCTGGCGAGCATCACCGATTATCCCGTTCGCACGCCGCTGATCACGGCGGTCTTCACTCTGGCCTGCATGTGGCTCGAAAACGGCTATCGCAGTTCGCCCAAACTGCTTGAAGGCGAAGGGTGAATTGCAAAATGTGCAGCATATCGCTAGGCACCCGGCAGCCTCGTGCGCCCTGCACGGTGGGGATTTGATACGTATGAATATTCGGCTTGGAGTAGCAGCGTTCCTTCTGCTCCTTTCCGGGGGATGTGCATCCCCCGACAAGATGATCGGGCGCTCCGATCTCACGGTCATGGAGTTCTCCGATCTTCCGGCGCCAACCGATGCCGACCAGATTCTGGAGCGCAGGCCCTATCTGATCGGTCCGCGCGACAAGGTGGTGATCGAGGTCTACAACGTCCCCGAGCTGACCCGCACGCTCCAGGTGGACGCCAACGGCCAGATCTCGCTGCCTTTGCTTGGTACGATAGATGCAGCGGGCAAATCGCCGGCCGAACTGTCGCGTCTCATCACCGCCGGCCTGACGGGGCGCTTCGTTCGCAACCCGCAGGTGACGGTGAATGCCGATACGACCAACCAGATCATCACCGTCGATGGACAGGTGAAGACTCCGGGCCTGTATCCGGTCCTCGGCAAGATGACGCTGCAGAAGGCGATCGCCTCGGCGCAGGGCGTGACCGACTATGCCAATACCAACTACGTGGTCGTGTTCCGCAAGGTCGGCGATCGTCAGATGGCCGGGGTCTATGACCTGCGCGCCGTCCGACGCGGCCAGTATGCGGACCCCGAGGTCTTCACGAACGATATCATCTTCGTGGGCGACGACGCCAACCGCCGCCTGATTCAGACCCTCATCAGCAGCGCTGCGCTGTTGAGCGGTCCGCTGATCGCCATCCTGAACTGACCGCTCGAGAATTACGGATACATCGCATGAACAGGATGATCGAGCAGGGCGTCGGGGCCGCGGACGCAACCGCGCCGCGAACAATGACGCCACATCTTCAGGAACGATCGGCGCCGTCGGCTCTGGCCGAGATACTGTCGGTCATCCGACGTCGGCGCACGTTGATCGCGGTCATCATCTCGGCGCTGCTGGTGGTCGGGCTGCTGTTTTCGCTGCTCGCAACGCGCAAGTACACCGCGTCCGCGGTGCTCGAGATCCAGCGCGAGACCGGCAGCTTCGTGAAGGTCGAAGGCGCGACCAGCAGCGACAATATCGCCGATCAGGAATTCTATCAGACGCAATACGGCCTGCTGAGCTCGAAGTCGCTCGCCGAGCGGGTCGCGAACGATCTGGCGCTGTACAGCAACACCGACTTCCTCAAGGCGGCCGGTATCATCGAGGACGATGATGCGGCGACGCCGACCACCGCGATCTCCGCGCAGGACCGTCGGAACCGCACCAGCGCAGCGGCCGCCTATCTTCTTGCCCGCTTCAAGGTCGAACCGGAGCGTTTCTCGCGTCTGGTGACGATCGAATTCACCGGGACCGATCCGGCCCTCACCAAGCGTGTCATCGACACCTGGAGCACCGACTTCATCCGCATGACGCTGGCGCGCCGCTACGACGCCACGTCCTATGCACGTAACTTCCTCGAGCAGCGCCTGGTACAGCTGCGGTCGCGGATCAACGACAGCGAGCGCCAGCTGGTTGATTACGCGTCCCGCCAGGGCATCGTGAACCTGCCTGCCAGCACGACCGGGGGCGAGCGCTCGATCGTTGCCGAGGATCTTGCCAACACCAATGGCGAACTCGGGCGTGCCGTGGCCGATCGTGTTCGTGCGCAAAGCCGTCTCAACAATGGCGGTGCGGTCGATGAGGCGCTGGGCAACTCGACGATCAATTCGCTGCGTCAGCGCCGGGCCGAACAGGCTTCCGACTATGCCAAGATGATGGCGCAGTTCGAACCCGGCTATCCGCCCGCGCGGGCGCTGCGTCAGCAGATGGCGCAGGTCGATCGTTCGATCGCGCAGGAGGTCAGTCGCGTCCAGCGGACGCTGCAGGAATCCTTCGCATCGGCCGAACGCCGGGAAACCGAGTTCCAACAGCGTATGAAGACGCTGAAGTCGGGCGTGCTCGACTTCCGTCGGCGCAGCATCCAGTACAACATCCTGCAGCGCGAGGTCGACACCAACCGCCAGCTCTATGATGCACTGCTTCAGCGCTACAAGGAGATCGGCGTCGCTGGCGGCGTCGGGGTCAACAATATCTCGGTCGTCGATACCGCCGAACTTCCGACCCGGCCGTCCAGCCCCAAGCTGCTGCTGAACATGGCGATCGCGCTGGTACTGGGCATCGGCCTGAGCGCCCTGGCAGCCTTCCTGCTCGAGCAGATCGATCAGGGTATCACCGATCCTGGTCAGGTAGAGGGCGCGCTCGGCGTTCCTCTGCTGGGCACGACCCCAAAACTCGCAGGCGATCCTGTCACCCTGCTGGGGGATCGCAAGACTGCGATCAGCGAAGCCTATCTGTCGGTTCAGACCAATCTCGGCTTCTCGACGCATCGCGGCTTCCCTGCCTCGCTCGCGGTCACAAGTTCGCGGGCCGCGGAAGGCAAGTCGACGACCGCGTTTGCGATCGCGCAGTCGCTGGGTCGTACCAAGCGGCGCGTATTGCTCGTCGACGCCGACATGCGCTCGCCGTCGGTGCACCATCTTCTGAGCCTGGCCAACGACCGGGGCTTCAGCAACTACCTGACCGGCGAGGAGGATCTCGACAACCTGATCGTCCGCGCACCGAACGAGCCGATGGCCATCATGACCGCCGGGCCGCAGCCGCCCAGCGCACCGGAATTGCTGTCGGGCGATCGCTTCCGCACGCTGATCGGTGAATTGCTGGCGCGCTACGACCATGTCGTGTTCGACATTCCGCCCGTCATGGGTCTCGCGGACGCCCCCCTGATCGCCAGTGCGGTGGAAGGCGTGGTGTTCGTCATCGAGGCCAGCGGGACGCATGTGTCGATGGCCAAGGTTGCGCTCGGCCGGTTGCAGAATGCCAATGCGCGTATCTTCGGCACGGTGCTGACGAAGTTCGACACCAAGCGCGGCCTGTTCGGCTCGGGCTACGAATATGGCTATGGCTATGGGTACGGCGATACCGCCAAGAAGCCTGCTTAACGATTGGTTCGCGCGATGACTTCCACGTCCCGCCGTTTTCCCGGCATCGCTCACAGGCAAGGCATCGCGTACAAGGTGGCGGTGGGCTTGGTCCTGATCGTGCTGCTCTGGCTGTCGGTCGCGGTGTCGTTCGAGGGCGTCTTCGCGCGGCGCGACCCCGTGGTCGCGTTGCGGTGGGCGCCGTGGAGCGCACAGGCGAAGATCGTGCAGAGCACCGCGCTGGCGACCGACACGGCGACGGATATGGCGGGCAGTGCCGCGACCGCCACGGGTGCTGGCACGGCGGCCGATCCTGCCACGATCGCCAAGGCCCGCACGCTGGCGCAGCAGGCGCTGGACCGGTCTCCGGTGCAGGCCAGTGCGGCCCGCGCGATCGGCGTGGCCGCGCTATCGGCACGGGACAATGCGACGGCGGGCCGCGCCTTCACCTACGCCGCGCGCCTTTCGCGACGCGACTTGCCGACGGAACTCTACTGGATCGAATCCAATGTGACGCGTGGCGATATTCGCGCCGCCTTGCATCACTATGATGTCGCCATGAGCGTTTCGGTGAAGAGCCGGGCGATGCTGGGCAACATCCTCATCGCGGCCTCTGCCGAGCCCAATGTCGCCACCGAGCTTGCCAAGCTTCTCAAGACCCAGCCGCGGTGGCTGCCCGAATTCTATCAGCGGCTGATGGGACAGGGGGAAAATCCCGCAACGTTGGCGTATATCGCAAACGTCATGGCGTTCGACGGGCGCGACCCTGGACAGGCCCCCTTCGTCTCGATGACGCTCAACCGCCTGGTGGCGCTGGGCGCCTATGGCGAAGCGCGCACGCTGTACCGGCGGTCAGTCGGCGGGGCGGACGAGACGGTTCGCAACGCCAGCTTCGAGCGGGCGAACACGCTTCAGCCGTTCGACTGGATCATCGCTAGCGAACCCACCTATTCGGGGATCATCGAGACGCGCACCGGCTGGCCGCACGGCAATGTGCTGACGATCGCCGGGACCGAAGCCAATGATGTCGCGCGCCAGCTGCTTCTGCTCGTGCCCGGGCAATATCGCCTGTCGGCCGATACGGCCAATGTGCGTCAGGAACGCGAAACCCGCCCGCTGCTCACCATCAGCTGCGTTTCGGACAATCGTGCGGTGATGTCGGCGCCGTTCGCCGCTGCCGGCGCCAAGCCCGCTGCAATGCAGGGAATGTTCACCGTACCGGCCAACTGCCCTGCGCAATGGATCGCGATACGCAACACGCCCTCGTTCGACCCGGTCGACAGCGATCCCTGGATTGATCGGATCGTCGTTCAGCGCATCGGTCGATGATGAACGCTATCACGATCGAGAGCTCGGTCGGCACGGCGACAGGGTATCAGCGCTTCATCCGGACGCCGCTGTTCGCGGCGCTTCTTCTCGGCATCATCCTGGCCACGCCGTCCGCGGCATCCTATCTGTTTCTCACATCATCGCAGGCCGTCGGCACCGCGGTCATGGCGGCAGTTGCCAGCCTGTTACTCGCGCCTGTCGTCCGGTTTCGGATCAGGGTGTTTGCGATGGTGATCCTGGTTGCGGCGATCTTCGGCCATTTCTTCGTTGCGCGCTACATGATCCCGGCCAGCACGGGGCGGTTCGCCTCATCGCTGGTCCTGCTGCTGGGCGTGATCCTAGCCGCGCATTTCGTGGCGCAGTGGCTGGTCGAGCTCCCCGACACGGTGCTCCAGCGCGCGCTGCACTGGCTCAGGATCGGCATGGTCCTGGTCGCGATCCTGTCGATCCTGCATCTTGAACCCCGTCGGTTCGATCTCAGCGTTCCGGAAAAGGCGATCTTTCCGTTCACCGAGCATTCCCATTTCGCGCTGGTCTTCACCCCGCTGCTTCTTGACGGATGCGTTCGCGCACGCGGCTGGCGCCGGTCGGTATGGCTTGTCGTCGGACTGCTGATCGCGCTGCTGCTACAAAATTTGACGGTATTGATCGGCTTTGCCCTGGTCGCGCTGATTACCGCTCCGCTGTGGCAGATCGTCATCTTAACGATCGTTATAGCCGGTGCGGCCCTGAGTATGGATCTGACCTATTATCTCTCTCGCCTCGACCTGTCGGCTGACACGACCAATCTCTCCGCGCTTGTTTATATCCAGGGTTATGAATTCATGATCGATAGCTTCGACCTGACATCGGGTTGGGGCATGGGCTTTCAGCAACTCAGCGTAATTCCCATGAAAAGCCTAGCCTCGAACGTTATCTATGCAATCACGAGGGGTGATTCACTCAACGTGTATGATGGTGGCTTTGGCGTATCCAAGATCGTCAGTGAATTTGGCGTTTTCGGCATAGGGATGACGCTCTATTTTGCAGTCCTTGCCAGCAGGCTTGCTCTTCGCCTGCGTAAGGCGGCGCTCGGCAAGGCCGCACCGAATTTGAGCATGATAGCCCCTTACAGCTTCATCGTCGGTTTCGCGGTCGAGATGTTCGTCAGAGGCGTGGGATATTTTTCCGGTACCGTCTTCATGCTTGTCGTCGCGTATCTGTTCCTGGAATTTCGTCGGGATCGAACAAGACTGAGCGCCCCCGTCACGCAGGATCGCGAGCAGTTCGCATGACACGGTCATCAGCCCGGAACGCTACCCATGCGTGCGATGCGGTCATCGTCAATTTCCGCACGCCCGAATTGGTCGTCAGCTGCGTCCGCTCGATACGCGACCACGGCATCATTCCCGATGATCAGATCGTCGTCGTCGAGAATGGGTCGGGCGACGATTCGGCAACGCGACTGCGCGCCGAGCTGCCGGACATCCCGCTGGTCGTCACGCAGGACAATCAGGGCTTCGGCGCGGGCGTCAATCTTGGCGTGGCGCACACGCAGAGCGAATTCATACTCGTCCTGAACCCGGACACGCGGTTCGTGGATCGGTCGTTCGCCAAGGCTGTCGCGTTGCTCCGGGCCGACCCGACGATCGGGATCGTCGGTCTCGATCTGCGGAACGTCGATACCAGCCGGCAATATTCGGCGCGGCGCTTCTACAGTTTGGTCGACATCGCGATCCGTCGTTCGCGACTGAAACGTCTGGCGCCGTTTGCCAGGCGCGATGCACGCCACCTGATGACGCGCAGCTGGGTGGGCGACAGTTTCGCAGCCGATTGGGTGATGGGGACCGGTTTCGTCATCCGTCGTGCGGCATTCGATGCGGTCGGCGGCATGGATACCGATTTCTTCCTCTACATGGAGGACGTCGATCTCTGCCAGAGCGTGGCCGATGCCGGTTGGCGCGTCGTCGCCGCGGTCGATGCCGTGCTGATCCACGATCATCAACGCGCCAGCGCTTCCGGCCCCTTGTCCCGAAGCGGACGACAGCATCTGCGCAGCCTCGCCCGCTATGTCCGAAAGCACGGCATGCGGCCGTTCTGACGGCGGATCAGCCTCGGCGCTGCAATTTCATCCTTGCGCCGATGGCCTTGGCGATCCCCCAGCGCGGCGCCCACATCGCAGCGATCACGGTGCGGCTGAGCGCTAGCAGCAGCCGCGATCGGGTACGCCCGGCGCGATAGTCCGCCAAGATCAGCGGCCGCAGCTCGGGCCAGTAGATCGGCCGCGACCGGCTCATCAGCAGCATACCGGGTCGCCGCGCCGTTCCGCGGCGCGCAATATCCGCTTCGATCGGCGCGACCATGTCGGGTGCATGCCGGGCGACCACGTCGCGCCACTGGCCGATATCGCCGATCCGCATCAGGTTGAGCCGTAGTGCCTCGATCTTGAGGAACGGTACGCCTGCCTCGATCAACGCGCGCCAGAGCAGATGCGCGGGATTGTAAGGAAGTGCGCTGGCGATTCCGGCGCGTCCCGCAAGCGTGAAGGCGGCGTGATAGCGCAGCCCCGCAGCCGCCAGATTGCGCGTCAGGCCGATCTCGTACCGCAGTACCAGCGCAAGCTTGCTGCCCATCTCGGGCATCGGTGTGCGCATGAGCGCGGCAAACGCGTCCGAGGTGTAGGCGGCAGGGCGCAGCAGCACGAACCAGCTCTGAAGATGCGGTGCTACCTCGAGCGATTCCAGCGCGCCGTAGAAATCCGCCTCGGTGTCGACCAGAGTCTCGACAAAGGCGGGCAGGTCGCCGAGCGGCGCGTAGACGCTGTCATTGGCGAGCAGCAGCAGTTCGGCTTCGATCGGGAACAGCTCGAGGCAGGCCTCGATCCATCCGCCGAAATCCATCCCGCGGTTTTCGCGCAAGGCGATCTCCGCGCCGACCGCGCGCAGCTTGGCGCATTCCGCATCAGGCAGTGGCGACGTCGACAGGACGAGAACCGTGAAGCCTGCCGCACCGAGTGCTTGAAGATACCGCAGGACATGCTCGGCAACTACCGCATCCTGATGATAATGCGCGAACAGGCAGAGGCGGCGTGCGCGACGCAGGCGCTCAAGGTCGACCTGCGCCCATGGCTGGTCGCTCACGAGGAAGCGCCGGGCCGCGCAACGTCGGCCAGCGCCGCCACGACCGGGGCGAAGCTCGTGGCCCAGTCCCGACCGAGCGCCGCGCGATCGAAGGCGGCGCGCCGGGTTTCGGTGTCGCCGACCCGCTCGACCCCTGCCCTGAGTGCATCGAGCAGTCCGTCGATCGACAGCGGGGCATAGAGTATGTTGTCGCAATAGTCGTTGGTGCGCCCCTTAGGCCCGAACCGATTGGTGACGACGACGGCGCCGCTCGCGGCCAGATCGAGCGGGGGATAGCTCGGATGCGGCGTATACATCAGCGACAGGCCAAGATCCGCGGTCCGCACCAGTTGTGCATAATCGGCCCAGGGTACGGTGTCGTGATACTGGATCGGGCGGCCGGCGATATCGATCCGCGGCACATCGATCCCGAAGAAGTGCACGTCCCAGTCTTCGACCGGGAACAGGCCTTCGGCAAAGGCACGCTCCAGCGTTGCGATACCGCGTAGAAACAGGTTCCGGGGGTGATTGGGCCGCGCATAGAAGAACAGGTTGCGCCGCCCACCATGCGCGATCGGGTAATAGATCGACGCGGGGAATGCGGGCTCGAACGCGATCCCGTGCGCGGTCGGTCCGGCCGTGGCGCTTTCGCAAAAATGCGTCAGCAGGAGCTGCGTATTGACGACATAGCGCAGCCGCGTGTCGTCCAGTACCTCGGCACACAGCAGCTGCTGGTCGCCCCCGGGGTAGAACATTCGCTCGTCTTCCTGCAGCAGGTACACGATCTGCTCGAGCGGCACCGCGTGGCGGGCCGCCCAGGTGCTCCACCAGGACGTGGTGAGGACCAGATCCCGGGCTCCCAGCGGTACGGGCGCATCACCTGCAGCGCCGGTGAAGTGGCGAACCTCGATGGGGCCACCGAATGCCGCCCCCTGAAGATCGAGCAGCGCATGCAGGGCCGGCAGGTCGTGGCGCTGCTGGCGCGTGACGATGCAGATGCCGCAATCCCGCGCCTGCGCCAACGCAACCGCCAGCAACAACGCCGTCCCCGCCCCGCCCATCAGCTGTTCGGGAACGATGCTGTCGATCACGAGCATGATCCGGGGTGGCAGCGCGGGATCGTGGATCGTCCGCAACGGCCGCAAGTCCCCCAGCGCCTGCTGCGTGAGCGTCGCTACCGACTGCAGCCTCGTATCCTGGCGACGGCGCTTCATCACCCGGACAATCGGACGCTGGAGCTGAACGGGCAGCGCAGCAAAGGCGCGCCGAAGAAAGGCCATGAAAGTCCTAAATGTCATCGCCGAAGGTTCGCCGGCACACGATCGTCCTAATCGGCCGATCCGCGCGCCTCAAGCCAATGCGGGTTCCACCCGTCTAAAGACCATGCCGGTTCCACCCGCCTCAGCCCGATGCGGCATGGCAGCATTTGCGAATGCGCAGGCGCTGGTCCAGAGCGTCGCGATGCCGTCACCTCCCACTCTGCCCGTCCGCGCCGTTCCGGGTACCGTGTCGCCATGGACGTTCGCCCGATCGCGTCCCTGGCCACGGGCCTATGCCGGTCGGTTGCGCGCGATCGTTCGCAGCCTGCGCCCGGCGCCCGATCGACGCGAACTCAAACCGGTTACACCGCGTCCACGCTGGTCGGTCTATTTCCTATGGGCACCCGACGGCCAGCTGACCCCTGCCCATCGCTTTACGCTGGCAAGACTGCGCGAGCGGGATGCCGGACTGCTCGTGGTGGTTGCCGCGCCGACCCTGTCGCTCGTCCCCGAGGCAATGCACGACATGGTGGATGCGCTGTGGTGGAAGGCGCTGCCGGGCTATGATTTTTCGGGTTATGCGATCGGCCTGCACGCGATCGCACAGGCCTCACCGGGCGCCGACGTGTTCGTGATGAACGATTCCGTCATGGGTCCATTCGGCGATTTCGAACCACTGCTGGCCGAAGCACCGTGGAACCTGAGCGGGTTCACGGCCGCCTCGCTGTTCGAGAACCATATCCAGAGCTACGCCTTCCAGCTGCGTGCCGTGACGCCGGCGATGATGCGATCGCTCGGCACGATCTTTCCGCTGCGCTGGCGGCTAGACCGGTTCCAGGACGTTGTCTTCGGGCAAGAAACCCGTTTTGCCCGGGTTGCGAGCCGCAGCATGACGGTCGGTGCCTGGTGGTGGTACGACACGGGCTATGGTCTCGACCTAGTGCTGAAGGAGCCGTTCGCGCTGATCGAAGCAGGCTACCCGTTCGTCAAACGCTCGTTTTTCGGAAAATATAGCGGCGTCCAGGACGCCGAACAGATCCATGCAACGCTGGCCGCACTCGGTCACCCACCCGTCGAATAGGTACCCCATGCGCTTCCCTCCCCCGGCCTCTTCGCCAGCTTCGTCTCCGGCCCCTTCCCCGGCCACGCGTACGCCCCCTCGCATCGCGATCGTCACGGTCCTGTACAACAGCGTGCCCGTGCTCCCCGACTTCCTTGCGTCGCTGTCGGCACAGACGGACGAGAACTGGCAGTTGATCGCGATCGACAATGCCTCGTCCGACGCCAGCGTGGCGATGGTGCATGCGTGGGGCGACACCTCAGCGATGGTCGTCGCCAACGACACGAATGTCGGGTTCGCCGCAGCGACCAACCAAGGCATCCTGCTTGCACAGGATGCCGGGTTCGATGCGGTGCTGCTGCTCAACAACGATACCGTGTTCGGCCCGGACTTCATGGCCCGCCTCGCCGATGCGGCGCGGACCGTGCCGGGCGACATCCTCGCACCCGTCGTGCTGTACGACGACGCGCCCGACCGCGCCTGGTTCGCGGGCGGCCGCTTCACCTGGTGGCGTGGTGCGTTCCAGCCGCACGCCAGCGAGCATATCCCGCCGGGCGATGCGCCGAGCTGGCCCGCCGATTTCGCGCCGGGATGTGCGCTGCTCGTGCCGGTCGCGGTGTTTGAGCGCATCGGCCTGCTCGACGAACAATTCTTCGTCTATTGGGAGGACGCCGATTTCTGCCTGCGCTGCAAGGCGGCCGGCATCCCCATCACCGTGCTGCGCGCGCCGACGATCCGCCACAAGGTCAGCACCCTGACGCAGGGCGAGACTTCGGATTTCTCCGTGCGCATGTATCAGGGCAACCAGATCCGGTTTCTGCACAAGCATCTCGGCATGCCCGCGACGCTTGCGCAACTCCCCTTGCTGACGGCCAAGGCGTTGCTGCGGTACGTGGCCAGACGCGAGCGCTGGGCGACGACGCGGTTGCGGCTGACGACCATCGCTTCGGCGCTGAAGACCCGACCCTGACGCCGTATCGGGCTTGGGGTCGGGCTCGACGTCAGGCCGAGGTTCGACCGATGTGAATCGCCTTTCGCGTTGCGCTGCCGACGATCGCGACGCCGATATGGGGGCTGCGCCAGTTCGCGCGAATGCTCAGGGCCGCCTCATCGTCCGATCGCGCGAACAGTGGCTGGAGATGCCCCTGGACCAGCCGATAAACCGCCATCGCACGACGACCCTGGCCGTCTTCCGCCTCGACGACGATCTCTCCCTCGGTCCCTGTCAGAGCCAGCGTCGCGCTCGCCCCCTCGATCCGCGGCAGTTCATCGGCGAAGCATTTCACGATCTCGATCCGCTCGATCTCGATCGCCTGGCCGTTGTTGCTGCGCTCGAGGTAGAAGCCCTGCCGGTCCGGCGACGCAGCGGGCACGGTCGTCTCCCAGCTCAGGCGCGCGAAACGGGGCGATAGCGGGAAGGATTGTGGGGCACCGCCCCCTGCACCGAGCGCTCCGATCGTCAGCGTCTCCTGCCCCGCGACCGTGCGAGCGGTCAGGACATAGCGATAGCGATGGCCGGATACGAACCGCTCGTCGTTTGATGCGAACGAGAAGGACGCCCGCGATGGCAGGCCGTTCAGCACCACAATCCGGTTCCCGCGCGCCATGACGAAGCGGTGGGCCTGGTCGCCGAACAGGACGGGGCCGAACATGCTGCAATTGGTCCCGTCGATCGTCGATGCCGGATCGGTATTCGTGGCATAGCCGTTCCAGCGGCCGAAGCCGGGGGAGCGGAAGGCAAAGGCGCAGGTGTTGATCTCGTTGAAGAGAAACGGCACCGCATCGATGTTGCGGCCGGTTTGATCGACCAGCTTCAGATAGGCCGCGCCCGCGGACACCGGCTCGCCGGTCGTACCGGGATCGACGATCTCGCCCCAGGTCTGTCCCGCGGGCTCGTAGCGATAGACAAAATCACGCGCGTATTTGACGCCGTCGATCCGGTTGTTCGCGACGATCGTGGTAAACCGCTCGCCCCCCCCGTTGACTCCCAGATGCGGCGCGTCGACCGAGGAGGCATCGATAAATCCGGTAAAGCTGCGGACCGAGGCATCGGAGGCGCCGGTAAAGCCATGCTCGAGATAATTGTCGCGAATGCGCGCGTGGCGGCCTGAGGATTTGACGAAGATGCACGCGTCGCTGCCCGCCTGAAGCAGATCATTATGTTCGATGATATTCTGCGACCCGAACGAGGATACCGACAGATCCAGAACGTGATAGCGGCTCGCAAGGACCGACCGGTTGTGGCGGACCGCATTGAGGTCGCAGCCCTGGAGCAGGATGTTGGTCGAGAACCCCTCGATCTGGCACTCCTCGATCACGCCATCGAACATCTTCGTCCACGCGATCCCGGTGCCGGTGCCGCGATCGCGCGCGACGATCCTGCAACCGCGTACCAACGGCACCATACCGTAAGGAATATTCGATCGCGGCCCGTCGCCAATCTGGCCGCGCTCGGGATCGTTGAAGCGGATGGGAAAATCGGCGGACAGGAACAGGTTGGCGATCATCGGCATCGGCTGCTGCCCCGTCGCCGTATCCTGCGTATACCACAGACAACCTCCACCAGGCACGGTGTTGACGATCGCAGCACCGGTGCCCGATCCGACCCGCGCCAGCCCAGCGACGATCTGGCCAGGCTTCACTTGCAGCGCGCGCGTGATCCGGAACCGCCCTTCGGGGATGATCACGGGCAGCCCCGTATCGAGACACGCCTGCAGCGCGGCGGTATCGTCGGTCGTCATGTCGCCCTTCGCCCCGAAGGCGGCCGGCGTGGCGATCCTGCCCGACAGCGCGGTAAACTGCCCGGCAGGCCCCTGCGCGACCTTGGCGCCATCCTGTCCCCGCACGGCAGAGGAACTCAGCACCGACCCCGCCACCATGGTAAGGATCAGGTTCCTGCGCGTCGCTGCGATATCATCCACACTGAAAGTCCATCGTTCGAGGTAAAGGCACTCTTCGTCCGATCCGGCGCCGGATCGCTATGGCGTTCGCCGGCGCAGGCGGCGCACCGATTTGCGCACGACCTTGCCGGCGGTCTCGATCAGCAAATAGCCGGCCTTGTTGACCGCGGCTGCGATCGGCCGGCCCGTCAAGCGATGGTCGCGCACGACAAAGTCCTGCATCTCGGGCCAGTAGGTCGGGTAGCGATCGACCGACCAGACGAGCCGCTCCCGAAGGCTGCCCGCCCGTGCTTGAGGGAACCGACGAAGATCGCGGGCGATGGCCTCTGCCAGCACTGGATTGCGCGGTTCGACGATCGCACGCCAGCGCGCGGCCGATCCGACCCGCACCGGATCGAAGCGCAAGAGATCAACCTTGATGAACGGCATCTTCTGCTGCTCGATCAGGTATCGCCAGATCAGATGGGTGGGATTGATCGGCCGATTCCGGACGATCGGCCCCGCAGAGCCAAGGTCGTACGCCGCATGCCGCGTGAAGGGGGCGGTGTCTAGGGTGCGGGTCAGACCGACTTCTCGCGCAAGTATGATGGCGTCCTTGTCGAGCGCGGGATCGACCGGCGCGGCCATGAAATCGCGGAACGTCGCCGATGTGTAGACGGCGGGCCGCAACAGCAGGAACCAGCTCTGGAGATGCGGCGCATGCTCGCGGCTCTCGATCGCGCCATAGACGTCGGCGGGTACCGCGGTCAGCCGGTCGATAAAGGCCGAAAGCGAGGTGACCGGCGCATAGACGCTGTCGTTGGCGAGCAGCAGGAACTCGGCCTCGAGCGGCAGGAACCGGCGCATCGCCTCGCCCCAGCCCCCGAAATCGAGCCCTTCGTTCGCGCGCATCACCAGCGTGTGGCAATGCCCGCGCAACCGCGCCTGCGCCGCCTCGTCGAGCGTCGCGCTCGACAGGACGACGACCGAGAACCCCGCCTCGGCAAGCGCATCCAGATAGAGAAGCACATGATCGGCGACCTCGCCGAACCGATCATAATGCGCAAAGAAGCAGACCCGCCGTGCGTGCCGCAGATCCGATGCGGCCGTCGTCATGTCGCGCGCTCCTTACTCTTCCCGCCGGACGTCCGCCCTGCCGCGTGGCCGGACCGGATAGGTCAGCGCCGGAGACACCGCAAGTCGGGCACCGCGCTCAGCAGCGCCGCATCGAACTGCCGACCGACCGTCTCGGCGCTGTAGCGATCGAGCACGTCTTGCCGAGCAGCCGAGCCCGCGAGTGCCGCACCCTGCGTCCCGATCGCCGCGAAGGCCGAAGCCCAGGCGGCATCATCGCCCAGCGTCACGAAGACCGCGGCCTCGCCCAGCACTTCGCGGTGGACCGGGATATCGGACACGATCGGCAGCGTCCCGCGCGCCAGCGCCTCGAGCGGCGGCAGGCCGAACCCCTCGATCGTCGAGGGATACAGCAGCGCCGCGGCCTGGCGGTAGAGCAGGTCGAGATCCGCCTCGGCGACGAACGGGAGAAACTCGACCTTGTCGTCGAGCCGCAGGTCGCGGACCCGCGCCCGGATCCGGTCGCCATAATAGCCGGTCGCGCCGACGATCTTGAGCACGTACCGGTCCGACCACAAGGCCGCGACGTCGAGGATCGCCTCGATATTCTTGTGCGGCAGGTGACAGCCGACCACGAGGAGGAAGTCGCGCTTGTCCTCCGCGCGCGCGACCTGCACGCCCCGGCAATCGAAGGTATTGGGCACGACGAAGACCTTGCCCGCGTCGACGTCGAAGAACTGGAGCACCTCGCGCCTGGTGAACTCCGAGACCACGAACACAGCGCGCGACCGCGCGATAAGGCGCGGCATCACCGACCGGAAGAACCGGGTCTGGCGCGGGAAATTCTCCGGATAGTGAAGCCCGATCAGATCGTGGATCGTGACGATCTGGTTCTTCGTGTTGAAGAAGCCGTGATGCGTCGGACTATAGACGAAGTCGTCCTTCCTGAACGGCCCCTTCAGATAAAAGGCCTGGCGCCGGGCGAGGTTGAGCAGATGCGCAAACCGCGATCGCGCCTTCTTCCCGATCGCGACCGCGCCGGGAACCGCGATCCGCTCCACGCCGTCGGGCAGCGCGAGATGCGGCGGCGCGAGCACGCTGCAGGCGTAATGGCGCACAATATGGTCGCAGATGCGGGTCGCATAGCTCCCCAGCCCGGTCGGATGCGCCGCCACGCTGGACATATTGACGACGAACCTCACCGGTTCGCGCCGGACATGCTAGCGGGCGTCGGCATCGGTGTCAGCGCGGCGTATCGACGGCGTTGAGAATCGCGCGGCCATAAGCGGTCTTCTTGAACATCTCACCACGCGCCCGCGCCTGGTCCGCGGTGATGAAGCCCTGTTCGAACGCGATCTCCTCGAGGCAGGCGACCTGGATGCCCTGGCGGTGCTGGATGGTGCGGACGAACTCGCTCGCTTCGAGCAAGGAGTCGTGCGTGCCGGTGTCGAGCCAGGCATAGCCGCGGCCCATCTGTTCGACGAACAGATCGCCCGCATCCATGTAGAGGCGGTTGAGGTCGGTGATCTCGAGTTCGCCGCGCGGCGATGGCTTGAGGTCGCGCGCAAATTGCACGACGCGGTTGTCGTAGAAATACAGGCCCGTGACCGCATGGTGCGACTTGGGCTTTGCCGGCTTTTCCTCGAGGCTGACCGCCTTGCCGCCTTCGCCGAACTCGACCACGCCGTAGCGTTCGGGATCCTCGACGCGGTAGGAGAACACCGTCGCGCCGCCCTTGCGCGCGACCGCGCTCGCCAGCAGATCGGTCAGATGCGCGCCGAAGAAGATGTTGTCGCCGAGCACGAGCGCGACATCGTCGTCGCCGATGAAGTCCGCGCCGATCGTGAACGCCTGGGCGAGGCCCTCAGGGCGGGGCTGTTCGGCATAGGAGATCGCCAGGCCGAATGCCGACCCGTCGTCGAACAGGCGACGGTAATTGTCGATATATTCGGGGCTCGAGATGATCAGGATGTCGCGGATGCCCGCGAGCATCAGCACCGACAGCGGATAATAGATCATCGGCTTGTCGTAGACCGGCAGCAGCTGCTTGTTCACGGCGAGCGTTGCCGGATGGAGCCGCGTGCCCGATCCGCCGGCGAGAATGATGCCCTTCATTGGGAGATGTCCTTCTTGGGGGCCCCGAGCAGTTCGTCGAGGATATTGCCGAGCGCGGTCTGCCACGCGGGCGGATGGATGCCATAGTCGCGCGTGATCGCGTCATGGCTGAGCAACGAGTTTGCCGGGCGCGTCGCAGGCGTCGGGTATTCGCTGGTCGGGATGCCGTCGACCTCGGCACTCGCGCCGCCCCGCGCGGCACTCTGCGCGAAGATCTCGCGTGCGAAGCCGGCCCAGGTGACCGCGCCGGCGTTGCTGAAATGATAGATGCCGGTGGGCGCGGCGGGATCCTCGACGAGGCGCATCGCGATCGTCGCGAGCGCCGCGGCGAGATCGGCCGCGGACGTCGGGCTGCCATGCTGGTCGTCGACCACGCGCAGGCGCGGATTGGTCGCGCCGACGCGGAGCATCGTCTTCACGAAGTTGTTGCCGTGCGCGCTGACCACCCAGGCGGTCCGGACGATCGCGTGGCGCGCGCCCGAGGTCCGTACCGCGAGCTCGCCGCCAAGCTTGGAGGCGCCGTACACGCCGAGCGGCGCGACCGGATCGGTGACGTCCCATGCGCCCTCGCGCGCGCCGTCGAAGACGTAATCGGTCGAGACCTGGACGATCGGGATCGCCGCCTTTGCGCACGCCTCGGCAAACGCCGCGGGCGCCATCGCGTTGACCGCCCAGGCGGTGACGATGTCGCTCTCCGCCTTGTCGACCGCGGTATAGGCGCCGGCCGAGATCACCGCGGCCCAGGGCGTGCCGTCATGGCCGCCCGCGACCATCGCGGCGATCGCCGCGGTATCGCGCAGGTCGAGCTCGTCGATGTCGATCGCGGTGACCGCCCAGCCCTCGGGCCAGGCATAGCGCCTGAGCTCGGTGCCGAGCTGCCCGTTCCCGCCGGTGACGAGGACGTGCTTCATACGGCCGGTTGCGGAAGCATCGCTCATACCGACAGCCCGCGACGCTGGTCGGCCTTGTGCTCGGCGACGATCGCCTGCCACCAGTCCTGGTTGTCGAGATACCAGGCGACGGTCTTCTCGATGCCCGTCTCGAACGTCTCGGCGGGCTCCCAGCCGAGCTCGTCCTTGATCCGGGTCGCGTCGATCGCATAGCGCTTGTCGTGGCCGGGGCGGTCGGCGACATAGGTAATCTGCGTCGCGTAAGGCTGGCCATCGGCGCGCGGGCGGAGGCGATCGAGGATCGTGCAGACGGTCTTCACGACCTCGAGATTCTGCTTCTCGTTGTTTCCGCCGACATTGTAGGTCCGGCCGGGCTCGCCCTTTTCGAACACCGCGTGCAGCGCGCGGACATGATCCTCGACATACAGCCAGTCGCGGACCTGGTCGCCCTTGCCGTAGACGGGCAGGTCGGCGCCCGCGAGCGCCTTGACGATCATCAGCGGGATCAGCTTTTCGGGGAAGTGATACGGCCCGTAATTGTTCGAGCAGTTGGTGATCAGCACGGGCAGGCCAAAGGTGTGGCCCCAGGCGCTGACGAGATGGTCCGACCCCGCCTTCGACGCCGAATAGGGCGAACGCGGATCATAGGGCGTCTCTTCGGTGAACAGCCCGGTGTCGCCGAGCGAGCCGTACACCTCGTCGGTCGAGATGTGGTGGAAGCGGAACGCCGCCTTCGCCGCGTCGCCGAGCGACAGCCAATAGGCGCGTGCCTCGCTCAGCATCGTGAAGGTGCCGACGACGTTGGTCTGGACGAACGCGCCGGGGCCGTCGATCGAGCGATCGACATGGCTCTCGGCGGCGAGATGCGTGATCACGTCGGGCTTGAACTCGGCGATCGCGGCGCGGACCGCGTCCGCATCGCAGATGTCGCCCTGGACGAAGCGGTAGCGGTTCGAACTCGCGACGCGTTCGACGGTCGTCAGCGTGCCCGCATAGGTCAGCTTGTCGAAGTTGAGCACTTCATGGTCGGTGTTTTCCATCAGGTGGCGGACAAGGGCCGAACCGATGAAGCCGGCCCCGCCGGTGACGAAAATACGCATGGGTCTGTCCTTCAGGCGAGTGGCGCGAGCGGGCGGCCGTCATAGGGAAAGGGGCTGTCGAAATCGGCGAGCAACGGCTGGACCTGGTCCTTGGCCGACAATTCGGGGAGCGTGCCGGCGGGCATCGGCCAGTCGATGCCGATCGCGGGATCATCCCAGCGGACGCCGCCATCGCTGTCGGGTGCGTAGGTGTCGGAGCATTTATACGTCACTTCGCAATCGGGCTCGAGCGTCACGAAGCCGTGCGCGAACCCGATCGGGATGAAGAGCTGGTGGCCGTTCTCGGCGGACAGTTCGGCACCGACCCAGTCGCCATAGGTGGGCGAATCCTTGCGGATATCGACTGCGACGTCGAAGATCCGGCCACGCACGCAGCGCACCAGCTTGTCCTGCCCGCGCGGCGGGGTCTGGAAATGCAGACCGCGCAGCGTGAAGGCGGGAACCGACAACGAGTGGTTGTCCTGGACGAAGGTGCAGGTGATGCCGAGCTTTTCGAAGGCGGGGACCGAATAGACTTCGGTAAACCAGCCACGCGGATCACCGAAGCGGCGAGGCTGTATCAATTGGACGGGGGACTGCATGGCCGCGGGATAGGTCCTCGCCCGCCCGCCTGCAACGATAGATTGGCGTTGCCGCGCATCTTGGCGGCACGTCGTGGTTCGCGAGGCCGGACCCGTACAATACTGGCGGCGCAATCCCGCCGGACAGCGGCGTTGCGCTAGAGCGGACGGGTCGTCGCGTCCGCCTTCTGGTCGCGCGACAGGGGCAGCAGGCGGTGCGCGATCGCGCGGCGGGTCATCCAGTCGCGCAACGGGCCGTCATAGAAGCGATCGACGAGTGCGCAGCCGAGAAGGAAGATCGCGATCGTCGCCCAGCCGGCGAGCTGGACGCCGGGCCCGGACAGCAGCTTGGGCAGCGTGAGGATGACGATGCCGACGGGATATTGCAGGACATAGACGGGGTAGGACAGCCGTCCCAGCACGCGGAAGACACGCCGGGTCCGATCCCCGTTCGGCTCCATATAGGCGCCGGCCGCGACGAGTGCCGGGAACAGCGCGACGATGACCAGCCATTGCCCCCAGACGCCGACCGGCAGGACGAGCGCGGTGGCGAGCACCGCCAGGATCACGAGCGGACCAAGCGCGCCGTCGCGGCTTTGGTCGGCACGGCTGGTCCGCGCGATGAGGACGCCGCAGAAAAAGGCGAAGGTGACCCGCAAAAGGCCGCCAAGCGCTTCCCCCTGCATCGCGCCCAGTTCGAGAGTCCCGCCGGTCGCGACCAGGATCGCGAGGCCGGTGGCCGCCAGCACGACGATCGCGATCAGTTTGCGGATCGAGAGATAGGGCAGGACGAGCGCATAGACCAGATTGGCGAGCAGCTCGAACACCAGCGACCAGCCGGGCGGGTTGAGCGGAACGAGATAGCCGATATCGACCCAGCGAAACGCCGGCACGAACAGGAGATTGGGAAGCGTCGCCGCGATATCCATCAGCGTCACGTCATGCCGCCAGACGTGCAGGGACAGCAGGAACCCCAGCCCTGCCAGGCAGCCGAGCGCGTAGATCGGCCATAGCCTGATGAACCGCACCAGCATGAAGCGCCCGGCGGACATGTGCGTCGCCAGGCGCGCGGCATAGGCGCGATCGACGACCAGCCCACTGAGCATGAAGAACATGTCGACCGCCAACCAGCCATGCCGGGGCCAGAACGCCCCCGACAAGAGCGGGTTATGGTACAGGACGACCAGCAGAGCGGCCAATCCGCGCAACCCGTCCAGCGTGGTGTATATGCGCCGGCCGGAAGACATGCGCAGCCCTCTACGGTGCGGATCGGTCGGCAGCAACCCGGTTGCTTGGTTCGATTTCGGCTTCCGTGCGTCGTACAAAACGACCAATTGGCCCGCGACGGACCCGCGCCGCCCGCGTTGCGCGTTAGGTCCTCGGTGAACCTGAAGGAACGTGCATGCCTGCTGCCCCCGTCGCCAGCGACGCCCCCGTTGCCAGCAAGGGCGCGATCCGGATCGCGATCGACGTCCGTCCGCTGAGCGGCGCGCCGTGCGGCTATACGATCTATCTGTGCTCGGTGATCGAATGCCTGCGCAAGGCCGATTTCGCGCTTACGCTGCTCAGCAACCAGCCGCTGCTGCCGCATTATACCGAGGTCGCGGGCCTCGACGTGCGGGTGTTCGGCGACCAGGGGCCGCTGCGCTGGGAACAGCGCGCGCTGCCGCGTCATCTCGCCGACAGCGACTATGACGTGTATTTCACCGGCGCCAATCGCGGCATCCCGCTGCGCAAGGCCGGGCATGTCCGCTACGTGCTGGGGCTGCTCGACGTCATTCCCTACCTGTTCTTTCGCCACTATCATCTGCGCCACTGGAAAAGGCTGTTGCGGCATCCATCGGCCAATGCCGAGACCGTGGCGCAGCTGATCGCGGTCGCGCGGGCGGATGCGATCCTGACGATCTCGCAACAGAGCGCGATCGACATCCGCCGGGTCTTCCATCGCCGCGACGTCACCGCGTGCCTGATCCGGTTGAAGGATGTCGACCGGCAGGCGCCGGTCGCGCCGCGCGACCAGTTCGTCTATGTCGGGGGCGTCGATTTCCGCAAGAAGGTCGATGTCCTGCTCGAGGGCTTTGCCCGGTTCGTGCGCGACCACCCGGACTATCGGCTCGTGCTGGTCGGCTCGAACTATGCCGCGCTGCAGCCGCAGATCGACGCGCTCGCGCTCGGCGACCGCGTGGTCCTGACCGGCTATGTCGACCACGACACCAAGTTCCGCATCCTGAGCGAGAGCCGGGCGATGGTCTATCCGTCGCTCTACGAAGGCTATGGCATGGCGATCGCCGAGGGATTCCAGGCCGGCATCCCGGTGATCGCCGGGTTCGGGGGATCGCAGGCCGAAGTCGGCGGTCGCGGCGCGCGGCTGATCGACCCGTCATCGGCGGAGGATATCGCCGCGGCGATGACCGAGATGCTCGATCCGGCGACGCGCGCGGAGTGGGTCGAGCAGGGCCAGGAACAGCTCGAGCGCCTCACCGACCCTGCGATCGAGACCATGCTGATCGACTATTTCGCCGAGCAGGGACGGCTGGCCCGACAGCGATCCTAGCCGCGCGGGCGTCAGACGACGGCGCGGGTCTTGCGAAACCGCCGCCACACGATGAGCATCTCGTCGTGCAGCGGATGCCGCATGACGATGATCGTGCCGAACCACAAGGCGATGCCGAGGATCCCGACCCCCGCCACGACCGGCAGCGGCGTGCGCGGCGACCAGTCGTAGACGATCATCGTCACCAGCGCGGGCAGCACCGCCATGACCGTCAGGATGCCGCTGTCGCGGTAAACCTTCGGGATCGCGTAGCGGTCGAGCTGCGCGAGACGCCGGACATGCGGATAATAGAGGACGAGACCGATCAGCGCGTCGACGATCTTGGCGAGCGCCGCGGCGAGGATGCTGAACAGACAGCCGATCACGAAGATCGGCACGCCCAGCACCAGCCGCGCGACCTCGTAGCGCGCCTGGCGCCCGGTCTCGCCGCGCAGCACGAACAGCTCCCAGTTCATCCCGAACGCCACGCCGAAGAACTGCGCGACCAGCAGCGCCGAGAGCGGCAGCGCAGCGGGCAGCCACTGCGCGCCGTACAGGATGAAGATCACCGGGCGCGACAGGATGGCGAGACCGATCAGGAACGGCCACATGAACGCGGTGATCATCGCGAAACTGCGCAGATAGGTGCCCCGCCAGTCGCCGCCCTCGCGATAATCCTTCGAGAGCTGGACGAACACGACGCGCGTGACGGTGCCGTACAGATTCTCGAAGATGATCCCCGACAGATTCGACGCGCGGCCATAGAGACCCAGCGCCGCCACGCCGAGGATCCGGCCGAGCAGCAGGTCAGACAACTTGCCGGTGATCATCGCCACGCCGCTGAC
The DNA here is from genome assembly GCF_003050705.1 of Sphingomonas aurantiaca. GTDB lineage: Bacteria > Pseudomonadota > Alphaproteobacteria > Sphingomonadales > Sphingomonadaceae > Sphingomonas > Sphingomonas aurantiaca. The sequence goes on from NZ_QAOG01000009.1 coordinate 51,329, forward strand.
CGACATCATCTGCAGGCCGAAGGTCGTGATCGGCCGCCACTGCGCGAGCGACACGCGGAACCCGATATGATGGCGGCCGAAGATCTGCGTCAGCACCGTCACTGCGACCCCCGCGACGAGCGCCGCATAGGCCGGGCTCATATAGCTCGCGCCGAGCAGCGCGAAGGTGATCGTCGCGCTGGTCTGGACGATGATGTTCGTCAGGCTGATGATCGACAGCTGCTTGAACTGCATCTCGCGCTGCAGCATCGCCGAGGGCCTGAAATTGACGATCGCCAGCAGGTTGCTGAGCGCCACGACCCGGAGCACGCTGCCCGCCTGCGGCGCCCCCAATAGCGGCCCGGTCGCAAAGCTCAGCCCCGCCAGCAGCAGCGTGAGCGACACGATGAGGATCGCGTTGACGGTGAACGCGGCTTCGAGCGTCTCGGTCGGGAGTTCAGCCTCGCGGACGATGAACGAGGCGATCCCGAAGGTCGTGAAGACCTGGATGAGCCCCAGCGCGGCCATCGCGATCGCGTAGATGCCGACCTCGCGCGGCGACAACAGTCTGGAAACGACGATCAGGCCACCAAACTGGACCACGAACGCGATGAACTGGCCCGAAAAGGTCCAGGCGAGGGAACGACGCACTGACATGATCGCGCCTTAGCGGATCGATTGTGAAAAAGGCACGCCCTGCGCATCGCGCGGCCGATCGCCCTGCCGCAGAACGTCGTGGAGGACGGTATCGAACGCCTGTTGCGAGAAGCAGCGAGTCACATGCGCGGTGCCGGAATCGCGCGCGGCCTGCCACGCGGCCTGATCGGTATAGAGGCGCGCGCAGTCTTCCGCGAACTGTCGTGCGCCGGCGTCCCCTGCTTGCCTATCCGCGGGTACGTCGTGCGGCTGGCCTGTCTCAGGCTGAGCTGTCTCGGGCTGGGGTGGGTCTAGCGCCAGCTGGTCTGCCAGCAGCGGCGTGACGACGCAGGGAATCCCCTCCCCCATCGCCTCCACGACCTTGAGCGGGATACCCGCGGCGTAGCGGGTGGGGGCGACGAAGACCCGGCAGCGATCATAGAGCGGCCGAAGATCCTCGACCACGCCGTGCAGCACGACGCGGTCGGAGGCGAGCGCCTCGATCTCCGCGGATTCCACGCGGCCGACGACGTGCAGCCGGTAGCCGGTGCCGATGAGAGAATCGAGAACGGGCATCACCGCGGTAAGAAACCAGGTGACCGAATCGATGTTGGGCGACTGGGACGACGATCCGGTCAGCCGGCCGACGAACAGGAAATCCTGCCGGTCGCCGAACGGTGCGGTGCCGGCGCGGATGGCGACGGGATGCGGCAGGACGAAGACCGGCGCGTCGAGCACGGACCGGATCGTCGCTGCATCCCCCTCGCCCACCGCGGTCACCGCGTCGGCGGTGCGCGCGACCGCAAGCTCGTCGGCGATCGCGGCCTGATAGTCCTGGTCCGACCAGCGCGTGTCGAACAGCGCCCGCCGACGCGCCTCGCGCGGGGCCAGCACGGCTTCGGCATCGTAGACGACCTGAGCGGATCGCCGCCCCGCCCTGCCCCCCGCCTTGGCCCCCGCCTGCCAGCCCGCCTGCACGAACGCCGCCATCGGCATCGGCCGGCTGATGAACAGCGAATCGACATCCGCGCCGTGCGTCCAGAGCAGACGGCGCAAGCCCCGCGCGCCCGCGCCCGGATGAAACAGCACCGCGCCTGCGAACGCCGTCGTCATCCGATCGATATCGGCCGGCGACGATCGCATCGGATAGAAACTGACGCGATGCCCCGCCGCCACCAGAGACTGCACGATCGCGAAGGCGCGCGGATAGCCCGCCCCGAACAGCGGGTCGGGCACGAGATCGTCGATCATCAGGACGTGCTTTTGCGCGCCCGCTTGTCCGCCACGGGCGGGACGCGCGCGTTTGCGCACCACGCCACGATACGCCGCCCTGGCATAGGCCAGGACGTCCTTGACGCCCTCGACCATGGTCGCCCGCCCCAGCCTTGCCTTCACGCTCATCGAAATTGCCCTGGCCGATGCCTCTGTCGATCGTCCCGGATCGTCGAGCCGATCGCGCACGGCGATCGCCCCGGTCCGGACCGATGGCGGCGTCTATCGCAGGACTTGCGCGGGAACCAGCCCGCGTCTGCGGACGGGACCAACCGCGCGCACGTTCTGGATATTCGCAACACCAGCCTCTAAGCGGTGCGTATCCAACCCTTTTCAGTATCGCTGCCCGTTCGGTCGGGCCGTCAGCAGGAACATATATGACGAAATCTGCCATTGTCACCGGGATCAGCGGCCAGGACGGCGCCTATCTGGCCGAGAACCTCCTCGACCGGGGCTATACGGTGTTCGGCACCTATCGGCGCACAAGCTCGGTCAATTTCTGGCGGATCGACGAGCTGGGGATCACCAACCACCCCAATCTCAAGCTCGTCGAATATGACCTGACCGACATGGGATCCGCCATCCGCCTGATCGAAGCCTCCGAGGCGACAGAGATCTACAACCTGGCGGCGCAGAGCTTTGTCGGCGTCTCGTTCGACCAGCCGATCACCACCGGGCAGATCACCGGGCTGGGTGCTGCGTATCTGCTCGAGGCGATCCGCACGGTGAACCGCGACATCCGCTTCTACCAGGCCTCCACCTCGGAGATGTTCGGCAAGGTCCAGGCGATCCCGCAGCGCGAGGATACTCCCTTCTATCCGCGCAGCCCGTACGGCGTCGCCAAGCTCTATGCGCATTGGCTGACGGTGAACTACCGCGAAAGCTTCGGGATCTTCGGCACCAGCGGCATCCTGTTCAATCACGAATCGCCGCTGCGCGGGCGTGAGTTCGTCACCCGCAAGATCACCGATACGGTCGCCAAGATCGCCCAGGGCAAGGCCGATATCCTCGAGCTCGGCAATCTCGATGCCAAGCGCGACTGGGGCTATGCCAAGGATTATGTCGAGGGCATGCGGCTGATGCTGCAGCACGACATTCCCGATACCTTCGTGCTGGCGACCAACCGGACCGAGACGGTGCGGACCTTTGTCGAGCTCGCCTTCGGCCAGGTCGGGATCGCGCTCGACTGGTCGGGTGCCGACGAGCAGGAGATCGGTCGCGATCGCAAGGACGGCCGTACGCTGGTCCGGATCAACCCCGAATTCTATCGCCCGGCCGAGGTCGAGCTGCTGATCGGCGACGCGAGCAAGGCGCGCGACGATCTGGGCTGGGAGCCCGCAGTGCAGCTCGAGGAACTCGCTGCGCTGATGGTCGAGGCCGACATGCGCCGCAACGCGGCCGGCTGGTCGTTCTGATGCGCGTGGCGTTGACGGGAGCCGATGGCTTTACCGGGCGGTTCGTGGCCGATGCACTCGCAGCCAAGGGCGTCGCGTGCATCGCGCTGTCGGCCGACCTGTGCGATCCGGCCGCGGTCGAGCGTGCCGTCGACGCCACCGACTTCGACCGGGTCATCCATCTGGCGGCACGCGCGTTCGTCGACGTGGCCGACTGGCGCGCCTTCTACGCGGTCAACCAGATCGGCACGTTCAACCTGCTCGATGCGGTCGCGCGCCGCAAACCCGGTGCGCGCTGCGTGCTGGCGAGCAGTGCGCAGGTCTATGGCCCCGGCGCGCAGGGCCTGATCGACGAGCAGGCCGCCACCTATCCGGCCAATCACTATGCGATCAGCAAGCGCGCGATGGAACTGGGGGCCGCGCTGTGGAAGGACCGGCTCGACATCGTCGTCGCCAGGCCGTTCAACTATACCGGCGTGGGGCAGGCGACGCAGTATCTGGTGCCCAAGCTGGTCGATCATTTCCGGCGCCGGGCGCCGGTCATCGAACTCGGCAACAGCTGGGTCAAACGCGATTTCGGCGATGTCCGTTCGGTCGCGCAGGCCTATGCCGGGCTGGTGCTGGAGGCCGATGTCCCGCCGGTGGTCAACATCTGCACCGGCACCGTCTCGTCGATCGACGAGATCCTGGCGATGCTGACCACGCTGAGCGGCCATAGCGTCGAGGTGCGGACCAATCTGGCGTTCGTCCGCGCCAACGACGTTCCCGTGCTGGGCGGGGATGCGACGGTGTTGCGCGGCGCGGTGCCGGGCTGGGCGCCGCGGCCGCTGATCGATACGCTGGCGTGGATGTACGGGCACGCCGCTGACTGATTTGCGCGGTTGATTGGGCCGGTTGAGTTAGGGGCCTGATCCGCGCGCACCCTCGCAGGTGCAGCACGGGTCCGGCGTTCTTCGTCAGTCGCCGATCGGGCTCTCGCCGTGTTTGCGCAGCACGTCGTTGAACGCCTCGGCCATCAACGCCTGGAGGCTGCGGCCCTGACGCCTGGCGAGCGTGTGCATCGCAAACGACATTTCGGGGCTGAAGAAACCGGCGACCTGCTTGCGGCCCTGGCGGCTGGCGGGACCGGTGGTGGCGCCCTGCCCGCCGACCGGCGCCGGCGACGCGGCGGGTTCGGCGATCGTACGGTCGCGCAGATTGGCGAACGAAGGTTTGCGGCTCATGCGGCGAGTTTTCCATTTCGAGCAGGTTTCTTGGCGGGTTTCTTGGCGGGTGTCGACATGCCGACCTGTCGGCATGTCCACTCGTAGAAGTGTCGGATATCTTCCGCTGCCTTGCCGCTGGGCTCGAACTCCATGACGGTGCGTCCCTCGGCACTTGCATGCCGGAAGGCGGCGCGGTCGGGGATCTGGACGGGACAGGCGGGTGTCCCGAACCCCATGACGAGCTCGCCCGCCTCCTGATACATACGCGGCGCGTTGGGCGAGCCCGCAGTGAACACGACGAAGGCGGGCTTGCGCAGCAGCTGGACCAGTTTGGCGGTCGTCTGGATCGCCGACAGATCGAACGCGCTCGGCCGGCACGGGATCAGCACCAGATCGGCGATCTCGACCGCGGCGCGCGCGGCGGTGTCGGCATGCGGCGGCGTATCGATGACGATGAAATCCGCCCCCTGCCCTTTCGCCTGCGCGACCTTGGCGGCGAGCCGTGGCGGCGGGCTGTCGATGACTTCGGGGGGCGCATCCTGGCGCCAAGCGGCCCATTGGCTCGCGGTCGCCTGCGGGTCGGTATCGATGATGAGCGCCACGCGACCCGCATCATGCGCGGCCGCGGCAAGATGCAGCGCGAGCGTGGTCTTGCCGGCCCCACCCTTCTGGCTGATGATGGCGATAGTCGTCATGTCGAGCTCCCTACATGTCTACATGACGTCACCGACTCGGTTTTGGCAAGCGTAAAAGCCGTTTTGCCGACAAACCGCGCTGGGATCGGGGTGCGAGTCCTTGCCTGTCGACATAGCGACGTGTCGACACAGCAGCTCTGGAGAACCGCCCTATCCGCTTGCTCCAGCCAGGGAGCATGTGACGGCGTAGCCGGCACTCCGCGGTTTCCCCCTAGTTGCCTATCGTGTGTGTTTTGCATTTTTTCCGAGGTTAGCGATCTGTCAGCCGACTAGGCTGTCTTCAAAGATCCTTGTTCATATTACTGAGTAAGCGGTTGAGGATGGTTTTGAGACTCGCGCTCTAAGCGGTCGATGCCGGCGCCGAGCTTGGCGAGCATCCTGCCCAGCGCGCCGCCTACGGTGACGGTGGCGAGGTCGCGGCAGGAGAGCCCCGCGATCATGGCCGCCATCGCATCGCGCTGATCAGCCTCGTGCTGGACGCTGTCGTCGGGGCGGGGCGCGGGGCGCATCCAGCGGGGCAGATAGGCGAGCACGCACTGTGGAAGGATCGGGCGGTACACGTTCGAGGTCTGTCGGTAGCGCGGGCCAGGGCCCTCGGCCTCAACGCGCTTGAACCGGCGCTGGCGGACGAGAAACCCGAGCGCCTCGAGGCTATGCAACGCGCGGGCGATCGTGGCGCGGCCGAGGCTGGTCGCGTCGGAGAGGTGGTCGTAGCTCGGAAAGACCTGGCCGCGGTTGAGCCGCGCAAGCGTGAGGATCTCCTCGTACACGCGCACCGCCGCGGCCGTCAGCGCGGCGATCCGCCGCTCGACCGCGCTCAGCGTGCGCGCGCCGCTCCGCGCCTCGCGGCGCAGCTGGCGACCGGCATCGAGCGTGCGCCGCGCGATCCGCAGCAGCTTGTCGGTCTCGCCCTTGGCGGGGACCGTGAAGAACATGGCCTCGAACGTCCCCGCCTCGATGCTGTCGCGCAGCACGGGCGCGCCGGTGCGATGCGGCGTCTTCGGCCGCGCAGACGGGCCGCGCGCCGTCATCGTGCCAAGCGCCCGCATGGTCGCCTGACCCAAGGTCAAAACCGTCATCTTCCATCCCCCATCGGGGGCTGGGACCAGGGCAAAAAGGGGCGTGGCGCGAAACGCGCATCCTTGAACCGCAAGACGATCCAGGCTATATGAAGAGAGCTTGTTGAGCTCCGGAATCGACGTTTGGCGACGTCGCTTCAATCTAACCTTGGGATGCCCGGCCTCGTGCCGGGCTTTCCTTTATGGGGTCACAGCCACTCCATCATCGATCGCGCCGACACCAGCGCCGACATGGACCGATTTTTGCAGCAATTCACGCGAAGCGAAAGCGTTTGCGGTTCGTGCTTTCGAGTATCAATTACGAATTACTTTACATTTCCGCGGCGGAACTTCGTGCTTTCGAGTATCAATTCATCGCCGCGTTCGTGCTTTCGAGTAGAAATTCGCACGAAACTTCGTGCTTTCGAGTATCAATTAAATCGCGTCATCCGAATCGGGATTTCCTGATTCGTCCGAAGACTGCGGCGCTGCCCGCGTTGGCGATTGCGACGGCGACGGCGACGGCGACTGCGACTGCGATGGGGCGGATGCTTCGGCGGTCGACAGCACCATGCGCGACAGCGACGACGAGACTCCATCGGTCAGCTGTGCCGGACGCCGGGTGATCACCACGCGGACCGGGTTGGTCCTGCGGCCGCGCCTGACCGTGTCGATCGCGTCGGGATCGGCGAGCGTCTCGACCAGTTCGAGGCGATAGTCGGGGATCGTATCGGCGGCGACGATCTGCCGCAGCGCAGCACGGAAATTGGCGAGCGGATTCTGATAGCCGATCTGCAACCGGAACGTCGCCAGATCGATCTCGAACCCGTCGCCCTCAGCGGTCGAGCGCGCGACTTCGTAGATCCGCCGCTCGATCGGCCCCAGTTGAAAATAGGTCGCCGCATAGTCGAGCACATGCCGGTCGAGCAAAATCGCACGGAACAGCCAGTCACAAAGCCGAACCTTGACGGCCTTCAGGCGTCGTTCGCCGGCGCGCGTCTTGGTGTAGTGCAGCTTTGCCTCCGACAACCAGGAGAAGAAGCCCTCCTCACCTTCGCCGCCCGCCTCGATATTGGTCTTGATCTGCGTCCCCTGCAGCCGCTCGAGCGCCTCGGACAGCCGGCCATAGGAGCGCGCGCTGTGATTGCTGCCGGTCACGCTGAACAGATCATGCGCGGTGAACACGAAATCCTGCGCGACATCGTCCCCCGCCTCGAGCTTGGCCGCCATCAGGCTGGCGATGTAGAGCACGATCTCCTTGTCGTAGATCGTCGCCACCCCGCCCGCGCTCGGCCGGACCTCGATCGTGACGGTATCGGTCTGATAGCTCAGCGGCTTCATCCAGGCATTCTTGCTGAGCGCGAAAAACGGAAACGCCATCAGCGACCGCTCGCCGCGGATCTCGCCGTATAGCGGGCTGTCGAGCAGGAACAGGTCTCCCTGGGGGATCCGGGAGGGCAGGATCGGCTTGCCGTCCTTGGGGCGTTTTACAGGGGGTGTTCGGGTCATCCGCCTTTCCTACTCGAAAGCACGAACTTTTGGCATCCCGCCTCGTGGCGAACGGGGTCAATGCGCTGTTTCTACCATGCAATTCGTGCTTTCGAGTAGAAATTGCTCAGGCCGGCATCCTGATGCCCGCACCCGCCATCTCACCCTCCTGAAAACCGCCGCGCCCTGCCCACGCAAGGGGTGAAATCTCGTCAATATGCGCTTAAGGACTGGAAACTCGGTATCTTTCAGCTCTGCTGCCGAAATATGGGTAGTGACACGCGCGTATGGCGACCAAACACGACGAATTAAGGCAGACGACCTGGCATGCGCCGGCGTCCGTTCTCCGGCTGCGCTCTATCGGGTGTCTAATGCTCGGGGACATCATCGCGATCATATCCGGGTTCCTGCTGACCTGGCTTGGCCGCCCCGATTTCGTCGTCAGCCGGACGCCGCTGTTCATGATCGTGCTCGTGCCGGTCTATCTGGTCGTCGCCTCCAGCGTCGATGCGTTCGACACGCGCAGCCTGCGCGACCCGGTCATCGCGATCAAGAAGAGCTGGTACGCGCTGGCGGTCACGCTCGCGCTGCTGGTGATCGCGGCCTTTTACCTGCGCTCGGTGCAGGATTTCTCGCGCGCGATGATCGGGTTCGGGTCCGCCTTCGCCTTTGCGCTGACGGGGGTCGCGCGATGGCTGCTGATCCCCCGCCTCCCCCAGATCGTCGGCGGCAACCCGTTCAGCATCGCGCTGATCCGCGATGGCATGGCGCCGATACCCGCTGGCGACTTCTCGATCACGCTGACCGGATTCACGCTCGATTCCGAGAATCACGACCCGGTCATGTACGACAAGCTCGCCATGGCGCTCTCGGCGATGGATCGGGTGGTCGTCGCCTGTCCGCCCGAGCGGCGCCAGGCCTGGGCGCGCGCGTTGCGCGGTGCCAATATCCAGGGCGAGATCGACATGCCCGAACTCGCCGTGCTGCGCCCGCGCGGCATCGGTCCCGACCATGCCGCACCCTCGCTGATCGTCGCGATCGGGCCGCTCAACCTGGTCGATCGGATCATCAAGCGACTCTTCGATATCGCCGTGGCGGGAACCGCGCTGGTGCTGCTGGCGCCGGTGATGGCGGCGATCGCGCTGTGGGTGCGATCCGACAGCCCCGGGCCGGTGCTGTTCGAACAGATCCGGATCGGCCGTGCCAACCGCATGTTCCGGATGTTCAAGTTCCGCAGCATGAAGACGGGCGACCATAGCGGCCATCGTTCCACCGCGCGCGACGATGATCGTGTCACGCGGTGCGGGCGTTTCATCCGCCGGACGTCGCTCGACGAACTCCCCCAGCTCTTCAACGTGCTGGGCGGCAGCATGAGCATCGTCGGGCCGCGCCCTCACGCGTTGGGGTCGCGCGCGAACGACAAGCTGTTCTGGGAGGTCGACGACCGCTATTGGGACCGCCACGCCGCCAAGCCCGGCCTGACCGGGCTCGCGCAGATCCGCGGTTATCGCGGCGCGACGCTATTCGAGGACGATCTGCGCAACCGAGTCGATGCCGATCTCGAATATCTGACCGACTGGACGATCTGGCGCGATCTGAAGATCATCTTCCTGACCGTCCGCGTGCTCTGGCATCGCAACGCCTATTAGGGGTCGCCCCGCCAAGGCTAGCCAAGGCGGGCGTCGGCATCATGTCGACATGCCTACAGCGCGACACGTCGGCCGCGCCTGGGCGTTGAGCGCCCAGCCGGTAGTGGCCAGCCCGTTACTGGCCAGCCGCTACCGGCCGGCCCCCCGCGTCACAGGCAGCTGACGGCCGCCTCGTGGCTATGGCTGTCGCGGGCGCCGAAGATCGATACGCGAGTCCGGTAGATCACCTTGTCATTGTCGACCGGGTCGGCACGATAGGTGACGGCGTCGGACTCCTGCGTCTTGGCGGCGAGGCACGCCGCGACGTCGGCGGTCGGCCTGACCGACCACATCGCGCCATCGGATCCGCTGGCGAGGCCGGTCGGACCGCTCGGACCGATCGCGATGCAACCGGACAATCCGAGGATCGTGATCAACGACAAAACAACTTTCATGATATCTCTCGAATACGCGACAGGGCCTGTGACGATACCCTGTAGCGGACGGGACCGGTTCTGCCACCCATGCATTGCAGACGATCCGCGTAGCCGGCGCCGCGGCGGGCCCGCTTTCCCGGCCCGGCATGCCGCCCCGAGATCGCCGGCATGCCGGACCGGGGTTGGCGGTCGACGTGTCGACATGTCGGGCAATGGACATGGGTTCATGCTGGTCGGCCTGCTGGGCATGCGCCTGCGCGCCGGATGGGGCAGGGCGCAGTGATCCGCGAATCTATAATCGACATGTCGTATCGCCGACATGTCGACATCATGCATGGTCGACAGCCGGTGATCGCCCTGATTGGCGCCATTGCGCCCGCGTCTGGAACAGGAGGGCAACGAAAGGCGAATATTTCACTTTTCTTCGACTCGTGCGTGACTCATAGAATCACGATGCCGATCCGCCCCGAAAACCGCTGGCTGTATCCGATCGACTGGCCGCAAGTGTCGGACGCGATCCGCTTTGGTCGTGCCGGCGCGCGCTGCGAACGCTGCGCGCGGCCGCATCGGCGCTTCGTCGCGCATCTCGGCGACGGGCGCTGGTGGGATGCAGGCGCCGGGTGCTGGCGGTCGGCGCGGGGGCGGCGGGTCGCGGTCCGCGATCGCGTCGACCTCGCCGGCGTCCGCACGACCTATGTGGTGCTGGCCTGCGCGCATCTCGATCATGATCCGGGGCACAACATGCCGGGCAATCTCGCCGCGCTGTGCCAGCGCTGCCACATGCTCCACGATGCGGCCGAGCATCGCTGGCAACGCTGGTGGAACGCGTTCCGCCTGCGCGCGCTGCGCGACCTGTACGAGGATCCGCGCCTGACGCATGAACGCCATCTGCGGCGCGCGCCAATCACACGAGGGTTTTAGTCTGGCATCCGGCGATCCCGGTGCGGGGATCGTCCACCGCCGGCGCCTGTGAACCGCGGTTGCGCAACGACCTGCGCCGCCCGCCATGAGGTTGAGGATCGTGCCGTGTTTGGGATCGTATGACGCTTCAACATTAGGCGCCGGTCAGGTCGAACATGACGGCGCTATCCTGACGCTCGCGCATCTGCCCGAGATGGTCCCCGAGCGCGGTGATTTTGCCGTCGCCGGTGGGGCCGATCAGCAACGTATGAGGCGGGTCGAGACGGTGAGGGGAGGGGGTATGGATTTCGACCGCCCCATGTTCCCCGAACGGCATATTCAGGACCGCCTTACGCTTCGCATCGGGGAAGCACTTTTCGCTTCCTTTGAACTCGATATCCTTGCGGCTGACGCCCCCTGTAGAGGACATAACGGTCGACCAGCATGGCGCCGGGCTCACGGCAGTCCTGGATCATTGCTTTGCCGCGACGTTTCGAGAAATCGACGTTCTGGACCGACGTCGGTAGGGTCCCGAAAGTGGCGATCAGCGCGGAGCCGGCAAGCCTGCAAACCGGCATTGGATTTGGCCACGTCGTCGAGGTGGCCGCGGTCCTTTTCTTGGATGACTGTCGACCCGTTATCATCGGACCGTTCAGAGCTCGATCGGCCTGATCAAAAAGCTATGAGCAATGCAACGTCGCTGGATGCCGAACTGGCCGCGATCAAGGCCGGGGAACGCAAGTTGGCCGAGCGTCAAAACGACATAGTGAAGATAGGGGCCGCGACGATTGCAACGATCCAGAAGGCGGGGTTGCCCAAGGTCCCGGCCGGTCGACTGAAACGGATCATGGCGGTGGTTGAAACGCTCGGCGTTGATGACGTTCGGGAACTGCTCAAGGCGTCAGCCTGAGCCGGGTCGAGCCGGTGAAAAACACTCCCTTTCCAGCCCGGCAGGCGAAGAAGTGGGAGGCCCGCTATCGTGCAAAAAAGGGAGCTGCGGGCAGTCAGGTTCGCGCTATCGAACATGGCTGGAAGGGAGAGCGCTCACGGTCAAGCGCAGGCCGGATGCAACTCCCCCACAACCGGCTTGAGAACCGCCATTGCGAGCACTGTCGGCAGATGCCAGGCTCGGCATCCATATGACGGCGAAACCGCAAAACTGTGCTGCGTTCCGAACCGCGATTACCGCCGGATCGTGATCGACGGCTAAGCCCGCAAACCGTGGTCCGCCGGCACCACCAGCTTGCTCCCGGCGCCCCGGGCCCGCATGCTTGGCTTCATGCCGCTCTTCCGCCCTTCGTCCGACCGGTCCGGGCCCGACCGCTCCGGGCCCGACCGCGCCGCGCCCGACATGCCCGCCGGATCGCTGGCTGCGGATGGTGCGGCGCTGGTCGGGGATTTCGTCCGGCATGGCGGGCGACGGCTGGGCGCCGCGGTCGGGTTGATGCTGGCGGGCGGCATTCTCGAAGGCGTCGGGCTGGCGCTGCTCGTGCCGATCTTCTCGCTGCTGGCGCCGCAGACCGGCGGGCGGTGGCGCGCGATGGTCGTCGAGACGCTGGCGTCGGTCGGACTGGTCACGCGGCTCGAGCAACTGGCGGCGGTGCTGGTCGCGTTCTGCCTGCTCGTCGGGGTGCGCGCGATCGTGCTGTCGACGCGCGACTGGCTGGTGTCGGACCTGACGCTGGGGTTCGTCGACCATCGCCGGCTGATGGTCGTCACCGATCTGGCGCATGCGCGCTGGTCGTCGCTGGCGCGGCTGCAGCATGCGCGGATCGCGCATATCCTGTCGAGCGAGATCACCCGGCTCGCCTTTGCCTGTTCGGTCCTGCTGCAGATCATGGCGGCGGGCATCATGCTGGTGGTCCAGGCGATCCTGATGATCCTGCTGTCGCCGGTCGTCGCGCTGGTGGTGATCGGGTTCGCGCTGCTCGGCCTGGTCGTGCTGGTGCCGCTGTCGCGACGCGCGGGGGCGGTCGGCCGGTCGAGCGCGCGCTTCGCCTTCCGCATCGCGGGCGAAACCGCGCATTTCCTCGGCGGTCTCAAGATCGCGGTCGCGCACGACATGGCGGACGCGTTCGTCGCGCAGATCGGCGAGGAGGGCACCAAACTGCGCGCGCAACTGGCCCTGCAGCAACGCTTCCAGTCACGCGTCGCGATCGCGTCGGCGACGATCGCCTCGCTGGCCGGCGCGATGATGATCTTCGGCGCGGTGCTGCTCGACATCCCGACCGTCACGCTGCTCGCCGCGCTGGTCGTGCTGGTGCGGATGAGCGGTCCGGTCCGATCGTTGCAGCAAAGCGTGCAGCAATTGTTCGGCGTCCTGCCCGCCTTCACCGCGTTGCGCGACCTGAAGGCCGATCTCGGCGCGCCCGTGCCGGTCACCACCGGCGCCGGCGCGCAGGCGGTGCACCATGGCACGATCCGCTTCGAGCGCGTGACCTTCCGCTATCCGGGCGCGGCCGCGCCGGTGTTCGAAGGGCTCGATCTAGCAATCGGTGCGGGCGAGCTGGTCGGGCTGTCGGGCGCCTCGGGGACCGGCAAGACGAGCTTCGTCGACCTGCTGACCGGGCTGCTCGAGCCGAGCCAGGGTCGGATCGTGATTGGCGAGGGCGATGACTCGCAGGCGCTGGGCCCCGCCATACTGGCCGGATGGCGCCGTCGGCTCGCCTATGTCGCGCAGGATTCCTACCTCATCAACGACAGCATCCGCCGCAACCTGACCTGGGGCAGCGACGTGCGGCCCGATCCGGACCTCTGGCACGCGCTGGCGCAGGCGGGGGCGGCCGAGATGGTCGGGGCGATGCCGCAGGGGCTCGACACGCAGATGGACGATCGCGGCACGCGGCTGTCGGGCGGCGAGCGCCAGCGGATCGCGCTCGCCCGCGCGCTGCTGCGCGATCCCGGGCTCCTGATCCTCGACGAGGCGACCAACGCGATCGACGTCGCGACCGAACAGGCGGTGATCGCCAATCTGCGCCGCGCGCTGCCACAGGCGACGATCCTGATCATCGCGCACCGCGAGGAGACGCTGCGCGCCTGCGACCGCGTGATCCTGCTGGAGACCGCGCAGACCACCGCGGCATAGGCCTTGGCGACACCCGGTCCGTCGGTCCCCCCACGCAAAGGATGCGGGGGGCGGGCGGTGGGTCAGACGAAGCGCCCGACCTCGGTCAGCGCCGGATCGATCGGGTAGCCGGTGACGTTGAGCCCGCCGGCATCGAGCCAGGCATGCGCCTCCAGCGCGGTGCCGGTCGGATCGCGCACGCCGAGATGGAGCACGCTGTCGATCCCGCGCCGTGCCAGCATCGCCCGCGCAGCGATCGCCTGCTGGAGGCACAGCGTGCGGAACGGCATCCACGGCGCCACCACGCCGATCGCCCAGCGGATCGCGAAGACCCTGTCCGTCTGAGCGGACGATAGCGGGGCAGGGGGCGCATATTGGCTATGCGGCGCGACGATACCGCCCATGTGCCGGGCAAGCACCCGGAACGGCAACAGGCTGCGCAGCCGTGCGACCAGCAGCGCCGCGATCGCCTCGACGATCAGGCGCCAATCGGCCCCGGTCAGACACGACGCGGTGCGCAGCTTGCGGCGTAGCGACATGGCGTTCCCCAGCGAGACGAGCGACCCCGCCCTTCGCATTCACGAGACATACCGGTCGCCATCCGCCTGGTCCAGCCGCGGGCGGGGTCGCTACGGCAGCAGGATCAAGCCGCCTCCGCGACGTGGACGTGTACGGTCAGACCGGAGGCGGTGGCGAGGTTCACCAGTGCGTCGAGCGAGAATTTCGCGAGCTTGCCCTGCAGCAGGTCGTTGAGGCGCGGGCGGGTTATGCCGAGCCGGCCGGCAGCCGCCTCCTGCGACACCTCCCAGGATCGGATGCGCGCCTTGAGCGCCGACAGCAGCTCGGATCGCGCCTTCATGTTGGCGGCTTCGGCCGGGGTGTCGGCCAGCGCGTCGAACACGCTGTCGAACATCTGGACGTCCATTCTCGTCATCCTTTCCATGCGCGCAGGCGGCTTGCCGCCAGATCGATATCGCGTCGGGGCGTGGCCTGCGTCTTCTTCTGGAAGGCGTGCAGCACCAGCACCGCATCGGGCAACGTCGCCACGTAGATCACCCGGAACGCCCCGGACTCCTCCCGGATCCTGATTTCGCGGACGCCGGGCCCGACCGTCTTCATCGGTTTCCAGTCGTCCGGATCGGTGCCGTTCTGGACCTCGTTAAGCTGGTGGCCGGCTTGCGATCGCGCGTCCTCGGGAAAGTCGCGTAGCCGGTCGAGGCTGTCGCCCAGGAACGCGATCGGCTTCATGAACGCCCATGTATCAAAATCGATACATGGGTGCAAGCCTGCCCGTCTTTCTGTGCATCGGCGCATTGCCTGCCGGATCGGGACCGCAGCGGTCCGGCGATTGCGTCTGGTCCGATCGGCTATGCAATCGTCCGACCGCGATCCAGCAGGTCTTCGAGCCACGGATCGACGATCGCGTCGATCACCAGGTGGATGCGATCGGTTGAGCCCGTATTGGCGACCGAATGCGGATCCGCCAGCCGCAGATACCAGACGGTGCCGGGCGCCATCGCGACCCGCGTGCCGTTCAGGCGGAACGCAACGCCGGGGTTGGTCGTGATCGGGATATGCAGCCGCGCCGTGCCCGCCTCGGCGGCGAGATCGATGTCGCGATGCTCCCGGATGATCGACCCGGGCGCGAGCCGCATCAGCCGCACCGCCTCCAGCGGGCAGGCAAAGCCGTCGAGCACCCGCGCGATCGACGGGCACAGGCCGAGCAGCACGGTATCCACCCAGTCTCGACACAGGGGATTGGGGGCGATCTGGAGGATCGGATGGAGCGCACCCGCCGGCGCGCGCAGCGGCAGCACGCTCCAGTCCCCCTCATAATGCTGCGGGACGAAATGCGCGGTCCAGGCGTGATCCGCGAGACCCGCCAGATCCGCCGCGAGACCGACGGGATCGACCTGCATTGGCAGGATCAGCCGGTCGGGCCATCGCCCTTCTGTCGGCGCACACGTGAACGAGTAGGCGGGGCCAGCATGCCCGAGGGCGCGGGCGGGGCCAGCGTGCCCGCGCGAGCGGGCGGGGAGGGCGTGTTGCCCGCGATGCTCAGCCACGATACGCTTCCCCGATCAGGGTTCGGATCCGCAGCGTAAGACGGGTCCGAGGCGATGCCAAGCGGCCCGGCGACATCGACGAACCACGATCCGTACAGCCAGCGTAGCCGAAACCGTGATGGAGGACAGCCGCGTGACCAATGCCACGATGCCCGATAGCGACGCGACGCTCGGCAGGTCCTCCGCGCGCGCCGGACTGGCCGGATTCGTCGCGCTGGTGCTCGCCGACGCGACACTGCAGGCGCGGCTCGGCGCGATCGAGCGCCCCGATGCCTATATCGCCGAAACGGTCGCAATCGCCGCAGCGCATGCGATCGCGCTCGACGCGGACGACCTCGCCGCCATCCGCGCGGCGATCCGGCCCGATCCGCTCGGCCTTGGTCGCTGGTTGCCCAGCCCGGTGACGCGTGATCGCTGGCCGGCCCAGGGCTGGCTGCCCGCGCGCGCGGTGCAGGGGACGTTACCGGGCGATCCACCGGGCTTCGACTGGGCCTGGTTCGGTCCGCAATCGCTCGACGCGCCATTCTACGCCGAGGCGGTGCAGCGGTTCGCGTCGCGGCCGTTCAACCTGATGTTCCGGACGCGCACCAGCCTTGCGGACCTGGTCGCCGGCGCCGAGACCGCAGCCACGCCCGCCGGATTCATCCATCACATGTCGCGATGCGGGTCGACGTTGATCGCGCGGATGCTCGACGCGGATCCCGCGCATGTCGTGCTGTCGGAGCCCGAGCCGCTCGACGTGGTGGTCCGCTGGGCGATGACGTCGGGCGCACCGCTGGACGACCAGGTCGCCGCCCTCCGCGCGATCGTCGGCGCGCTCGGCCGCGACCGGTCGGGCGAGACGCGGCGAGTCTTCGTCAAGCTCGACAGCTGGCACGTGCTCGCGCTGCCGCTGTTCCGCGCGGCGTTTCCAGACACGCCCTGGGTGTTCGCGTACCGCAACCCAGTCGAGGTGCTGGTGTCGCAGCGGCGCGAACGCGGCATCCATACGGTCGCGGGGATGCTGCCGGTCGAGCTGCTCGACATTGCGGGCGGGCCCGGCATGGCGGCGGATCACTATGCCGCGCTGGTGCTCAAGCGGATGGGCGAGGCGGTGATCGAGCATTGGCCCCTGGGGGGCGGCCTGCTGGTCGACTATGCCGACATGCCCGCCGCGATCATCGACCGGATCGCGCCGCATTTCGGGTTCGCGCCCGACCCCGCACAGCGCGCCGCGATGGCGGCGGTCGCGCTGCGCAGCGCCAAGGCGCCCGACCAGCCGTTCACGTCCGACACCGCTGCGAAACACCGCGCCGCGACGCCCGAGATCGAGGCTGCGGCGCGCAGCTACAACGCCCCCGTCCATGCCCGGCTCACGATCTTGCGCCACATCGCCGCGATGCAGCGCGATCATGCTTCATAACGGACCCACTTCCTCCAGATCTCGTTGACTCACTGCTGTTCCTCGCACCATGATATGCAGCAGATAGCAGGCTCCTGTATCGACCTATACTATGGATTTAGTCATCGGTTGGCATTCTGCCTTCCGATATACTGCAAGACCGCGCCTCTTGGATGTCGTCATCCAGACTGTCGCGTATCGGCACATCGCGTCCATCCGCACGGCAGCACAAGGACTATTCCTATGGGGTCGCAACCCTTTATCGGATCCATCCATATCTTCGGATTCAATTTCCCGCCCGTCGGCTTTGCCGCCTGTAATGGCCAACTCCTGTCGCTCAGCCAAAACACCGCGCTGTTCTCGCTGCTCGGCACGACCTATGGCGGCAACGGTCAGACGGTTTTTCAGCTGCCTGATCTGCGCGGTCGCGTACCGATCCATATGGGGCAGGGGCCGGGCCTGCCCCCCTATTCCATCGGCGAGCTCGCCGGTACCCCGTCCGTCACGATCACCACGTTGCAGATGCCGATCCATACGCATGGTTTCACCGGGACCGGATCGGGGCTGAACGCACTCACCGTCAAGGCGACGACGCAGACCCCCGCAGCGGGATCGATGCTGGGGCGCTCGAACGACACCAGCCCGGCCGCGGCACAGCCGCTAATCTATGTTCCGGCGGGGACCGCGGGCCAGACCGCGGCACTGGGGGGGCTTACCGTGGCCGGCACGATCGCGCAGACGGGGGGCAGCCAACCCCTGTCCATCATGCAGCCGTATCTTGCGCTGAACTTCTGCATCGCGCTCACCGGCATATTCCCCTCGCGCAATTGACGAGGATGCGCGCGCTCGGATCGGCATGGGTCCCCGGGCGTCGGCGCGTGGCGCGTCGGCTCGAGGTGTGCCGGCTTAGGGCACGCCGAGGCATGCGTTCAGTTGAACACCGCCTGGTAATAATGACCCGGTGCCCCTGCGACCGGCGGGGCGATCTGCGCGAGATCGATCCGATCAGGGCCAAAGGCATCGCCACGCAGGACGTAGCTGCCCGATACCAGCACCGCATCGGGCGCGGATCGCAGGATCAGGAGGAAGGGCGGGCGCGCCAGCCCGGCACGATCGACGAGCGGCGACGCCTCCACCAGATGCAGCATCACCGGCCGCGGATCGCACTCCGCCAGCAGCGCCTGGCCGACCAGCGGCGTGAACTCTTCGAGATGGAGCGAGCGGGGAAGCGGTGCGCTATGGGTCATGCCGCAGAATTAGCACCGGGCGCTGGACGGACGAAGCGCATGTCGGTCCAAATCGTACCGATCGCCGGCGGGGGCGCCAGCGAGACTTGGGGCGGGACGTCGGGCGGTCGTGGCGACGGGCGCATCGGCGGAAGCGGCAACGGACGCATGGGCGGAAGCGGCAACGGACGCGTCGGCGGGCGTAGCAACGGGCGCGTCGTCGGGGGCGGAGGTGGGGGCGCTGGCATCCGTATGCGCCGGATCGGCTTCGACCGGGTCATCGACACCGACATGCCGATCCCGGGGACGCGTGCCTTGCCTCCCTCTGTCGGTTGGGGTGCGGGCAACGATGGGCGCGGAGACGGGGCGATCAGCATATGCCGGGCCATGACGCCGCTGGTCCGGACCGACACGCCGCCAATCTGGTCGCTGGCCGGCGACGCGCTCCACTTCGCCGCCCCGGGGGTCGCCGACTATCGCTGCACGCCGACCCGCATCGACGTGACCCCGATCGCAGGCGCGCCGCAGGACATGATCGAGGCGTTGCTGATCGCCACCGCGCTGCCCGCGGTGCTGTGGCTGCAGGGCGACTTCATGCTCCATGCCGCGGCGGTGATCCCGCCCGACTGGGGGGACGGCGCGCTGGCGATTGCCGGCCCCTCGGGCAGCGGCAAATCGCGGCTTGCCGCAGGCTTTCTGACGCGGGGCGCATATCTGGTCGCCGACGACAGCGTCGCCGTCCGCCGGCCCCGTCACGCCGACGCCACAG
The DNA here is from genome assembly GCF_003050705.1 of Sphingomonas aurantiaca. Taxonomy (GTDB): domain Bacteria; phylum Pseudomonadota; class Alphaproteobacteria; order Sphingomonadales; family Sphingomonadaceae; genus Sphingomonas; species Sphingomonas aurantiaca. The sequence continues at coordinate 70,527 of NZ_QAOG01000009.1, forward strand.
CGCCGCGCTGTGCCGGGCTCGCGGGCGGCTATCATCTGCCGATCCAGGGCGGGGCGAGCACCCGCGTCTTCCATCCGGTCGCGGATCGGCGCGCGCGACGCGCGGCGCGCCTCGCGGCGGTCGTCGTCCTGGACGATGATTCGCACGCCAGCCGGGCCCGGCTCGGCGCGGTCGCGGCGGTCGAGGCGCTGCTCGCCAACCGGCACCGTGCCAGCGTGCCGCGTCTGTGCGGCCTCAGTCCGCGCGCGCTTCGCGACGCTGCGTGGCTCGCGCGCACCGTCCCGGTCTATCGATGGCCGCGCGACGATGCGGATGCGTTGCTCGACGACGCCATCCGACGCACGATCCCGCACGACGACCATGGATGAGAGGGGGACAGGATGACCGAGACGCTATGGCAACGGACCGACCAGTGGGTCGGCACCGAAGTCGAGGACAGCTTCGTGATGATCAACCTGGAAACGGGGACCTATCTGACGCTGAACGCCACCGCCAACGCGGTCTGGGACGTGCTGGAGACACCGCAGACGCAAGAGGCGGTCGAGGCGGCGCTGCTCGACCGCTTCGACGTCGTCCCCGAGGATTGCACGACCGCGGTGACCAGCCTGCTGGCGAAGATGCGCGACATGAAGCTCGCCAGCCCGGTGTGACCGGATCCGCGCGCGGGGCTAGCCTCGTCAGCGCGGTAGGTGCAGCACCAGATGGCCCTGTCGCTCACGACGCGGATACGCCGTGTCGATCGCATCGGCGACGACGCGGTTGTAGCGTTCGTCATACAGCCGATCGCCGCGATCGCCGGTGGTGATGAAGAATCCGAAATGCCCCGCGCGCACCAGCCGTGCAAAACCCCTCTCGTCATAGAGGCCGGCATGGCCGAGCTCGGCCGCGATTGCGGGCTCCCACAGCACGGGCTGGCCGCCCCGGATCAGCAAGACCATCGCATCGGACACCACCGGGCGGGGCGATCGGGCGATGCGCGCGACGATCTCGGCATAGGGTTTGGTCGCGGGGAGGCCAGTCTCGGCCGCAAACACGAAATAGGCCTGGATCGGCACGCCGATTGTGACCAGCGCGACCAGCACCGCAGACGGCCAGCGCGCGCTCCCCATCGCCGCCTCGATCACGGGCGCGGCGCCGATACCGACGAACACCGCGACCGCGAACAGCCATTCGATCAGGTAATTGTCGCTGGCGCCGGATTTCAGGATCGTCGGCAGCATCGCCGTCTTGATGACCAGAAAGGCCAGCGCCAGAAGCGCCGCGAACGCTCCCGGATCTGCGGCGAGCTTGGTACGCAAGGCCGCAAGCGCGGTCGGCTGCAGGCGCCGCCAGGTCGCTATGACTCCCAGCAGCGCGATCGCCACGGTGCTGATCTGGGGGAGGATGACGAACGGCAGGAGCAGCGCGCGCGACAGGTCGAGCCGGTTCAGATTGTAGAGCAGAGTATGACGCAGAAAGCCGCCATCGCTCGTGAGGCTGAGACCTGCCAAAATGCACAGGCCTAGCGCCGCGCACCAGCCGAACAGCGTCCAGGCCGCGCGGGGACGGGCGAGCCACAAGGCGATGAACGCCGCGGCGGGTGCCGCGATCGACGTCTGCTTGGTATAGATCGCCAGCACGAAGCACAGCGCCGCCAGCGCGATCCGCGCGGGGCGCTGCGTCGCATCGAGCGTCAGCGCGAGTCCTGCCAGCGACAGCGCACAGGCGAGCATGTCGACCCGCATGAGGCTGGCCCAGTAGATGATCGTCGGTGAGACGGCGACGCATCCGCCAGCGATCAACGCGGCCAGCAGGCGCACGCCGCGTGACTGATGCAAAGTCTGATCCATTGTCGGATTCTGGGGTATCGCCGCATAGGCGAGACGGACGACGAACCCGATCGCGGCAAGTGTCGACAGCAGCGACACCATGCGGCCGGTCGCCAGCCCATCGCTGCCGAAGATCCAGGCCACGGCGCTTACCACGAGATGATAGACCGGCGGATAATGATAGACGATCGCCGGAAACACCCCGATCGGTGCATAGCCCGAGCCGGCCGCGATGTTGATCATCTGCTGCCAGACGATCCCCTCGCCATAATCGAGATCATAGGGATAGGTGACCGCCCCCCATCCCGTGTCGACCAGCCGGATCAGATCGATCGCGAGCAACGCCACCGCGAGTCCCACGCCCAGCCGCAATGCCCACACCCGCCAGTCATGGCGCAGGGCCGTCCGGGTCAGGGTCGTCCGGGTCAGGGCCGTCCGGGTCAGGGCCGTCCGGGTCAGGGCCGTCCGGGTCAGGGCCGTCCGGGTCAGGGCCGTCCGGGTCAGGGCCGTCCGGATCATCGGGGGCGCGCCACGACCAGCATCTGCTTGCCCATCGGCTTGAACGGCGAGGCGAGATAGGCGGCGATCAGCCATGGCCAGACGGGCAGGCGCGACTTGACCGTCAGCGGCAGGAACCGCGGCCGCACCTCCGTCACGTCCCAGCCATGCGCCGTCAGCAGGTCCGCCAGGCTGATGTGCGAATAGACCGCGACATGCGTGTAATCGTCGAAATATTCGCGGAAGGCATAACGGTAATTGGGCTGCAGGATGGTCAGCGTGCCACGCGGCGACAGCGTGCGCGCGATCTCGCGCAGGGCCAGGACGAACGCGTCCTGCGGCAGATGTTCGAACAGGTTGGAGGCAAAGGCGAAATCGACGCTGTCATCGGCGATCGCCCCGAGATCGGTGACGGGCGTGACGAGCGCCTCGACCCCCGGTGCGACATGGTCGGCGAGCCCGGCCCAGGTGTCGACCGCGATCCGACGCCGGGCGGTGACGCTGTTGATGAAATCGCCATAGCCCGCGCCGAGATCGAGCACGCACGCGTCCGCGGCGATGCGGTGGCGGAAGACGTAGCGCCACAGCGCCACCCACACCGCGCCGCGCCGGTGATCTTCTGTCAGACGCGATGCGTGATAGTCGCCGTTCATGCGTAGCGCTTCCAATCCGACAGCAGGCCGTAGATCATCCGCGCACCGACGGTGAAGCCTCGCCAATTGTTGATGTTACCGCCCTTGCTGAGCCCGATGCGCGCATGGAAGGTGATCGGGCATTCGAGCAGCAGCAAGCCCCGGCTGAGCGCGGTATCGAGGAAATGGGCGTTGAATTCGAGATTCACGCCCGGATTGAGATGCGGGAGCAGCCCGACCAGCGCATCGCGGCGGCACAATTTGTAGGTCGTGCCGACATCGGTGATCGTCCCGCGGCCGAGATATTTGGCCTCCAGCAGCTTTCCGACGAACAGGTTGCCGTAATACATGAAGACCGTCAGCTGAGTCAGATACTGGCGGAGCGGCTCGACGATGCGCGATCCGTTGACGATATCGGCATGCGGCGCATAAGCGAGCAGCTTCTCCACGTCATAGGCGCGGAACGTGCTGTCGCCTTCGCACAGCACGACGAACTCGGTATCGTCGAACCGCACCGCCTCGCTCAGGCAGCGATGGACGCAGCGGCCATAACCCGGCGCGGGCTCGTTGAAGGTGAGCGCCCCGGCCGCCTCGGCGCGGGCGAAGGTCGCGTCGCGGCTGTTGTTGCTGACGACGATGACGCGCTCGACCAGTGGATGCGCGAGGAAATCCTCGACCGCGCCGGCGATGCTGTCCTCGTCGTTATACGCGGTCAGCGCCACGGTCACGCGACGCCGCTGGACCGGGATATACCGCACCGGCACGTCGGGCTTCTTGTGCTGCAGCATGTAGAGCAGGTCGAACAACGCCAGCACGATGCCGATCATGATCGGCACGCCGCTATACCAGACCAGCCATTCGGCGACGGGATCGAGCAGCGCGTGCAGGTTCAGCAGATAGCGCGGAAACACCAGCAGCACGCCGGTCACGTACATCGCCATGCCGACGACGAAGCAGAGCACGCCGTAGAGCAGGAACGGCTTGTTGAGCGGATGGCCCACAACTGGGTTCGGTCGATGGCCAACCATATGCCCGCTTTCTCGTTGCGACGCAGGCGATTCCGCGACGTACCGGACCTAGGAAATAATAGTTAACGAACGATGCTGGACGTTGTGAGGCGGCAGGGATGCTTGCCGGCGGCGTGGCTGAACGACGGCATGCCCGATCACATCGGCCGCACGCCGCCACTATTGCATCCACCGTCGATCCAATTCGCTATTCCGTTGCCCGAAGACGATTCCAGCGTCACAAAATCATGCCGATGGGGTTGCGCATTCGTCGTGTGCGGACCTGTCGTCGGGATGGCGGTTCGCAACAGGGGGGGAGGGCCGACCGGATGCTGATACGTCCCGAGCCCGCCAAGGCGCTGAGCGCGCGGCGGGAGTGCGAGATCGTGCGCACCGCGGTCGCGCGCAATCCTGGGTCCGCGCCGTTGCGGCTGCGGCTGGCGCGGCTGCTCAACCAGCTCGACGCGTTCGACGAGGCGATTGCCGTGCTGACCGCGCCGGAGGCGGGCACGCTCGATTGCGCGGGCTGGCTGGCGCTCGCAGCCGCGCGGTTCGCGCGCGACCAGCCGGGCGATACCGCGCTGGCGGGCGACGCGGCGACGCACGCGGCGACGCTCGCGACGACCGATGCGGAGCGCAGCGCGGCGCTGGCGGACCAGGCCAAGGCGCTGGTGCGGATGGACCGGCACGCAGCCGCGCGCGACCGGCTGACCGAGGCGTTGCGCCACGATCCCGGCAACACCAATGCGTGCCGGCGCCTCGTCACCCTGCTGCTGCGCGCGGGCGACGCCGAGGCGGTGATCGCGGTGACCGATCGACTGGCGGCGCAGGGCATCGGCCATGCGCGGCTGTTCGCGGCGCGGATGCTGGCGTTCGCGCGGCTCGGGCGGATCGACGAGGCGCGCGCGATCACCGACCTGGCCGCGTTCCGCTATCGCCGGCCGCTCATGCCCCCGCCCGGCTGGGCCGATATCGCCGCGTTCAACGCCGCGCTCGTCGAGGAGCTGAAGACGCATCCCGGCCTGCGCTACGAGCGCCACGGCACCGCATCGCACGGCACCTGGCGGATCGATGCGCTGGCGACCGGCGCCGCGCCGATCGCGCGTGCGCTGCTGGCGCAGATCGCCGCGACCGCGGAGCGGCATGTCGCGTCGCTGTCGGCTATCGCACACCCCTGGCTCGCGGCCCGCCCCGAGCACGGCGAGCTGCGCAGCTGGTGCGTCATCACCAAAGGCGAAGGCTTCGAGCACTGGCACGCGCATCCGTTCGGCTGGATGAGCGGGGTCTATTACGCACAGGTCCCCGACACGGTCGTCACCGGCAGCGATTCCGGCGGGTGCATCGCGTTCGGCCTGCCCGACGGATTGATCGGCGCGGAGATGGCGGCACGGTTCGGCGAGGATCTGGTCCGCCCGCAGCCGGGGCTGCTGATGCTGTTCCCGTCGCACAGCTATCACCGCACCTTCCCGCACGGCGCCGCGCAGCGCCGGATCTGCATATCGTTCGATATCTGGCCGGCTTAGGACCGCGCACGCCACCAGGTCAGGAATTCCGCGGTGATCGCGGTCAGCTGCACCTCGTAGGATTCGGCGAAGTTGGCCGGCCCGCGCGCGGCGATCGTCGCGAGCATCTGGTCGAGCCAGTCGAGATCGATCCACTCCTGCACCTCGGCCTTGCGGAAGGTGGCGATCCGCCCACGCGCCGCAGACGCTTGGCGCTGGAGCCGCGCCATGTGATCGGGCGACGCAGGCCGGCCCGAGCGCCGCAACCGGATCATGTCGGGCAGATGGCCCGCGAGCATGTGGCGGACGGGCGCACGATCGAGCCCGTCATGGACGAGAAAGCCCGCGGGAAAGCCCGCGAACAACCGCAGCAGCCGCACGTCGCGAAACGGGAATTCCATCCGCAGCGCACCGGGATAGAATTCGTTCGGATGGAGCAGCGCCTTGTCCGCGCCGGGCAGATACCCCCACGCGTCGCGGGGACGCCGAATCTCGTTTTCCACCATGGCAGGGGGAGGGGCCCGCATCGCCGCGGGCAGCGCGGCGAGACGCACCGGCGACAAGCGGACATGGAAGGGGCCGTGCCGCGCCGGCTCCTCGACCGCTCCCGCCAGAGCGCGGCGCAGTCGTCCCGCGGTGCCGCGCAGCCGCTGCCGCATCGTGGTCAGCGCGAACTTGCCCGTCAGCGTCGCCTCGCCGAACGAGCCGTCGAACAGCGCGGTCGCGCCCAGCGCCTTGCCGCGTGCCTGGAACGTCTCGGTCAGGCAATGTCGCACCGGCATCGGCGGACGACTGGCGCCGCCCAGGATCGCATCCGACGGGCGGTAGATATCGGCATCCTCGGGCGGCGAGACATGCTCGGCGGTCAGACCGATGCGATCGGCGACCGCATCGGCGAACGCGGCTTCGTCGGCGAGCCCGCTGCCGGGCGGTGCGACCGAGGTCAGCAGGATCATCCGCTGCTCCGCCGCTCGCTCGCGCGCCGCCAGCCACGCGATCGTCGAGGAATCAAGCCCGCCGCTGAGCAGCACGCCCGGCACCGCGGTCCGCGCAATCCGCGCGCGCAAAATCGTCCGCATCGTCTCCTCGGCCGCGACGACCGCATCGTCGAACGACCCCGTCCACCGCGGCTGCGGTACCAGGATCGCCGCGGCATCGCAGCGGATGCCGTCCGCCGTGATCGTCAGTCGCGTGGCGGGTTCGAGCTGGCGGACCTTGGCCAGCATCGTTCGGTCGCCCATCTCCTCGCGCAGTGCAGCGCGCAGGTCGGCGCGCCCGATCGACACCAGCAAGCCCGCCTCGTCGAGCCGGTTGCCGATCCACGCAATCCGCGACAATGCGAACAGGTTCGGGGCGACCGCGACGCGTGGACCATCGACCGCGAAGAACAGCCGGTCGCGTCGCGCGGCCGACATCGTCAACACCAGCCGACGGTCGCGACGATCCCAGTGGAGCAGCGACCATTCGCCGATCATCTCGGCCGCGGTTTCGCCCCCGAACCGGTCGAGCGCGGCGCGCGCGAGCAGCGCGGCGGGCAGCGTCGGGGCGACGTTCAGCCGCGCCGCCAACGCCTGCGGTTCCTCGATATGGCCGACGAGTATCGTCAGCGCGCCGTCTGCCTCGACCCGGTGCAGCGCATTCGGATCATGCGGATCGACCGCGTGCACGAACGCCGCGCCCGACAGGTCGCCACACCCTATGCCAAGCGCATCGGCATCACGCGGATCGACTGGTCCGTCGTCGAGCCGGAACAGTCCGTAAATCCCGCTGCTCAGCATTGTACCGACCCGCAATTGACGCGCGCGCGGCGTGGGATAGACACGCATGGATGCCCAACATCGACCGTTTTGCCGCCAAGAGTGCGCTGCGCGAAGCGATGGCGCGCGACGCCTATGCGCGCGGCGACGTGCGGATCGCCGATCCCGATCTGGCCGGACAGACCTGGCTGATCGCCACGCACCGCGGCCTCTTCGCGATCGCGGCCGATGGCGGGGCGGGGGCCAGCGTGAAGACCATCGTCTATGGCTGGTTCTTCGGCCTGTATCGCCACGGTAGCGCGCTCTATGTGTTCGAGAATTGCGGACACCGCGACCGCAGCGTGCCGATGGGGCGGATCGTCCGTTTCGATCTGGCCGGCGCGCGGCTGGCCAAGCCAGCGGTGCTCGTCACCGGGCTGCACACCAACTGCCACCAGATCGCGGTCGTCGACGGGCTGTTGTGCGTGCTCGACACCGCCAACCAGGCGATCCTGCGCTTCACGCTCGATGGCGATGCGGTCGACGTCCAGCGTCCGTTCGCGCCCGCACCGCCGCACGACACCAGCGGTGCCTATCTGCACATCAACGCGATCGCGAGCGTCGGCAATCGCACCGCGATCATGCTGCACAACGGCAAGGTGATCCCCGAAAAGACCAGCGAACTCGCCTGGCTCGATCGCGACTGGCGGCTGATCGAGCGGCAGCCGCTGCCCGGACACAGCTGTCACGATATCGTCGCGGACGAGCACGGGATGTTGTGGCACTGCGACTCGATGGCGGGGGACATCATCGCGGCAGACGGCACGCGCGCGCATATCACCGATACGCTCATGACGCGCGGACTGGCGATCACGCCCGATGCGGTCATCGTCGGCATGTCCAGTTTCGGCCCCCGCCATCTGCGCAGCAACTTGCATGGCGGGGTCATGATCCTCGATCGCGCGCTCGAACGCCGGACGACGATGATCCTCGGCGGATCGCCGACCGATATCATCGCCCTGTAACGGGCGTTCGCAACGGCGCTTCGCAGCGGCGGATCGCGATAGCGGATCGCGATGGCGGATCGCGATGGCGGATCGCGATGGCGGATCGCGATGGCGGCTCGCAACGGCGGCTTGTGACGGGAACCCGTACGGACGCCGCATGATGCCCGCCGTAGCGATGCAGCCCTGCGATCAAGCGGTCCAGCTCGCGCTGGGCCCAATCAGGACCTTTGGCAATCCGGCGAGGGATTGCCCCCGACATCGTTGCCCAGGCCGGGCGACAGCGAGGTTTCGCGTACGTCGAGTTCGCGAATTTCGGGCTCCATCCAGGGCTTGCGCGGGATCGGCGGCATGGTTTGCTCGGTCATCTCGATATCTCCCCTGATGGGCTTGCGAACATCTGCGACGCGCCTCCAAGGCGTGACCAACCGCGCACCGCACGACACAAGCAAGACAGTGACGGTATTCCGATATTGCCCGCCAATTACAATAGAGAATACCAACGATAGCCGATCTAATTTTATAACATGGATTATGATTAACTATTGGAATACTATTCGTCGGACATTCAGTCGCGATAGTCGACCTGTAGACTCTCTACACCCACCTATTTACCACCCCGTCCGCAGGATCAGAGTCCTGCACTATTATGCGGGAGGTGATCGGGGGCGTATGGAGCATCGTACCAGGATCGAGATCGAAACCGCCAAGCACCTGACCGTCTCGCAGGAGCTGCTGTTCGTGCGGCTTGCCTATGATCGCAATCCGAACCGGGTGATGCGCTTGCGGTTGGCGACGTTGTTGCTGGTGTGCGACGCGTTCGACGACCTCGTCGCGCTGCTCGCGCCGCACGACGATCTCGATTTCACGCAGGCGATGCTGCTGGTCCAGGCCCATCTCGCCCGCGAGACGCCCGAGGATTCGCGCCAGGCGCGGCGCGTCGCGGATCATGCGTTTAGCGAAGCGGGCAGCGATGCGCAGCGCGCCGCGGCGCTTGCCGCGCGCGGCAAGGCGGAGACGCGGCTGGGCGATATCGCCGCGGCGCGCGCGACGCTGGGGCAGGCGCTCCGGCTCGATCCGCGGGAAAAGGATGCCTGCAAGCGGCTCGCCGCGCTCGATCTCGCGGCGAACGATCCCGCCGCGGTGCTCGCCATGGCCGACTCGCTGACCGCGCAGGGGGCCGCGCATGCCCGGCTGTTCGCCGCGCGCGCGCTCGCCCATGCCAAGGCGGGTGCGATCGATGTGGCGCGCGCCGCGGCCGGGCTGGACGATCTGTCCGCGATGGAGATGCTCGCACCGCCGCCCGGCTGGGACGATATCCACGCGTTCAACGCCGCGCTCGCCGAGGAGCTGCTCGCGCATCCCGGCCTGCGCTACGAACGCTATGGCACCGCCTCCGCGCTGACCTGGCGGATAGACTCCCCGGCGACGCGCAAAGCGCCGCTCGTCCGCCTGCTGCTGGCGCAGATCGCCGATGCGATCGACGCGCATCTGGACCGCATCGACCGCGTCGACCATCCCTGGGCCCGCGCGCGCCCAGCGTCGGCGGTGCTGCGCAGCTGGTGCGTCATCACCGAGAGCGCAGGGTTCGAGACCTGGCACGTCCACCAGTTCGGGTGGCTGAGCGGAGTCTATTACGTCCGCGTGCCCGACTCGATCGCCCAAGGCGACAGGCTGGTCGGGAAAGGTGCGGCCGGGGAAGGCGCGGCCGGGCTTGGCGGATGCCTGGCGTTCGGCATGCCCGGGGAGCTGATCGGCGACGAGGCCGCCAGCGCGTTCGGGACGCGGATCGTGCGCCCGCGGGACGGGCTGATGCTCGCCTTTCCGTCGCACAGCTATCACCGCACGTTTCCGCACGGGCTGGGTGAGAAGCGGATCTGCATCGCGTTCGATCTCAGGCCGACGTGACGCTCGATCACTGCGCGGCGTGCTTCGGGCTGACATGGTATTCGGACATCGCGCTCGACGGCTTCAGCCAGTGCCTCCCGACCGCGGACGACGCGCGATCGCGCGTGCAGGTGTCGCGCGTCGCCACGCTGGCCGATCGCGGGGCGGGCCGCCCGCTCAACCGCGGCCGCCTCTATGCCGACGGCATCCGGTTCGGCTGGGCGGACGAGGTCGTCTTCGACATGATCGACGGCGCGCGGATCACCTATCTGACAGGGCCGGACTGGCGGGGAACCCTGCCGTTCGCCTTTTACAGCACGCTCAGCGCGCTGACGCTGGCATGGCGCGGCGCGATCCCGTTCCATGCCGGCATGATCGAGGTCGACGGGCAGGCGGTGCTGATCGCGGGACCATCGGGCGCGGGCAAATCGAGCCTGACCGCGGGGCTGCTCGGCATCGGCGCGCGGCTCGTCGCGGACGATCTGTCGATCGTGCGGGTCGAGGCGGGGCGGGCCGGGGCGGGGCGGGTCGAGACGGGGTGGGGCGAGGCGGGGTGGGGCGAGGCGGGGGGGATCAGGGCGGGGCGGATCAGGGCGTATCGCGGCCGCCCGACGATGCGCCAGCACCGCGATACCGCCGCACGGATCGATGCCGATCTGCGCCAGCCGATCCCCGACGACCCGCGCGGCAAGTGGCTGGTCCGCCCGCGCGCGCGGTCATCCGAGATCGACCTGCCGCTGGGCGGGATGCTCGTCCTGACCCACCGCCCGATCGCGCGCGATGCGGCCGGCAAGCTCGCCCTGCTGTCGGCACAGCTCTTCCGGCCGCGGTGGTTCGTCGCGCTGCCCGACCAGGCCGCACGCCGACGCGACCTGCTGGCGATCGCCGCGGCGGTGCCGGTCGACGGCTTTCCCGCGATTACCATGTTCGATGCGCAGGATCAGGCGGCGCGCGCGCGCCATGCGCTCGCGCGGATCAGGACGATGATTGCTCGACGAACCACCCCGTGAACACCCGCCGCGGCCCGCCGCTCAGCACCGGCAGGACCCGGTGTTCGAGGTCGCCGGCAATGTCGAAGATCAGCGCGGTCCCCGCATGATCATGCCGATACCGCGTCAGCATCGCGTTGGTCCCGACCAGGCGCAGTTCGAAATCGCCACCCTCATAGGCGCTGTCGGACAGGTTGACGGTGATCCCCAGCCGGCGTGCGCCCGCCGCATCGTCATGCGTGTCGTTATGCCAGTCGAGCGCATCCAGCCCGTTGGCGCGGGTCTGGACGACCCGGCCCTCGACGCGCTGCAGGTCGTGGCGGCCGGTCACCGCCTCGACCCAGCGCAGGAACGCCGGACGGCTGAGCATGATATTGAGCGCCGCGCCGACCCGCTGCGGCGACTCGACCTCGCGCGATCCGAGCCGGTCGACATGATCGACCACGAACGATCCGCGACGGCAGCGGTCGAGCAGGCTGGCCAGCAGATCGGGATCGAGCAGATCGCGGCATTCGATCGCGCGATGCCGCAGGAAGACCTGCGCCGGCGCATCGGGCGGCACGCGCACATCGGTACGCTGCGCACCGATCGCGATCGGCCGGACCTCCCCGTGCCCCGGCAAGGCATGGTCGGCAAATGCGGTTCGGATCGATGCGGACACATCCGTCTCCCGTGGCAGGCACGATGAGTCCGAACAAAGTCCCGCAACGCGATCCCGTCAAGCCGCGATCGTCCCGGCCGTCACCGCAGCGTCCTTGACGAAGACGAACGCGGCATAGGCGCCTTCGGGCAGCATCCGGTCGTCGGGACCGTAGAACGGGCCGGGTTGCGGCCGTGCCCCCGGCGTCGCGATCACGCGGTAGCGAGACGCGGTGGCGGTATCGGTAAAGCGGAAATGGCAGCCCCACAGGATCAGCATCCCGCCCGGCGCCACGCAGCGGTCGAGCGCTGCCACGGCTGCCGCGAACCGGGCGAACGGCAACAGCCCGGTACAGGCTTCGGGGCGCAGCACGTCGAGATCGCCGTGCCGCAGCACCGACAGGCAGAACACCGCGTCATATCCCTCTGCGCCATAGTCCCCCGCATCGTTCCGCGCATCGTTCCCCGGGGCGCCCTGTCGCCGAACGACGAGCGCATCGGGCGTATCGGCGCAGGCGAAATCGATCCGTCCCGATGCCGGGCGCGGCGCGAGCCGAGCAGCGGTATGGCGGGCGCGCACGATACAGGCGGGGTTCGCGTCGATCGCATCGATCCGCGCATGCGGCAGATAGCGCGCCAGCGTGACCGCCTCCTCTCCCGTCGAGCAGCCGAACGACAACAGCCGTGGCGCCGCGCGGTCCGCCAGTCGCGCGGTCACGACCGCGAACAACGGCGGGTGCCGATCGAGGCGCGTGACGGTCGCGGGCTGGAACAGCCCCGCGCCGGCACGCCCCGCACGCAGCCAGCCGCGGCCGAGCGGGGTCGCCAGCGCGCGAACGACACGGACAACGGCAACCAGCGGCACGACGCGCTTGAGGCGGTTGCGCAGCGCCGGGATCATGACCGGGTCGCGCAGGCGGGCCGCAACCATGCCCGCATCGCGGGAAAGCGCGCGCCATCGCCGTCGCCCCGCACCGCCATCCCCCAATATTGCAGCATCGGCAGGCCGATGAAGCTGCCGCTGGTAAATGCCGCGATCAGCGAGTCGGGGCCGCCCTTGTAACTGGCGTGAAACAGCGTGCCGACGGGCACGCCGATCGCCATTGCCGCAGCATAGGACCAGGCGATCGCCGCCATCTCCTCGGCGGGATCGTCGCCGACCTGCGCCAGTACGTCCCGTTGCGCCGGATCGGTGACCGCGAGATGCCCCGCCTCGTGGAGCAGATCGCCGACATGGCCTCGTTGCACGGGGTCGTAGAACAGCACACCGCGCTGCACCGTCATCGCCGGCAACAGCGCATCGGCCGGGACTCGTCCGGCGACCACCGTCAGTCCGATGCCGTGCAGAAAATCGAGGATGGCGGCCAGTTCCGGCGCTTCGCCTAGCGCAGAGGGGAATCCGGCCTTCATGTCGACACGTCTACGCGTCTACGCGCATACCGACAAGCTGGCATCCACGGTGAGGGTGGCCGGGACGGGACGATCAGGTGCGCGTGTCAGGAGCCCGACGCCGGCTTGTTAAACGCGCGACAATGGTCGACCATCGGCGCGCCCGCGGTGTCGTTGCGCGGACGCTTCCCGACGTCCTCTCGTCAAGGAACCGCGCATGACCAGGATCGTGGCTTTCGCGCTATCGGCGCTTACGCTCGCCAGCCCCGCAACCGCACAGGTCGACCCGGTCGCGCGCGACCTGGCGCGGCAGGCGCTGACGGCGGCGACCGCGCCGACGGCAATGAAGATGCCGATCGTCGGGAGCGAACAGCCCGGCACGCCCGCGGTCGCCAATTCGTCGGGGACGATCGGCGATGCGCCGATCCAGGTGAACGGCAGCGCGCCCAACGACACGGGCTATCTCGCGTTCAAATATGGCGCGGACGGCAAGGGGGTGACGAACTACTGGGTCAAGACCCGCAGCCCGGCGATGAACGGCTATGCCGCGGTCCAGAATGGCGACCGGATCGTCGTCGACCTGTGGCAGGCGGGCACCGGTGCGCAGACCGGCCATGTCGGCGGAACGCGCGTGACCGTCGACAATGCGGCGTTCTCGGCGGGCGAGGTTGCCGGGCGCTGGACGTTGTTCACCGGTACGGGGATCGCCTCGTCGAAGGTGACGCAGGCCTATCCGCGCCGCTACGGATCGATGAACGCGATCGTTGCCAACAGCTACCAGCAGGTCCTCTTCCCGGGCGGCGTAAACCCGGCGCTGGCGTCCGCGGGCAGCAATTTCGGCGGGTGGGTGGTGATCGGCGCGGGCGCGGCATCGCCCGGGTTCGGACCGCTCAAGTTCTTGCGCGCGGGCGCCGCGCTGCTCGCCACGCCGGAAGCGGGCGCGTTCGAGGTCGATGCGGACGCCCGCCCGTATTTCACCGCGGCCGATGGCATCCGGCGCAGCATCATGCTCGCCGATACCGCCGCGCCGACCGTCAAGGTGCTGCCCGATGCAGGATCGGGCGCGACCGCGACGATCACCGCGACCGGCACCGCGGGGATCGTCCAGCTCGTCACCAGCGCCGCGACGCGGGCAGGGGACCTGTTCACGGTCACCTATGCGCATGCCTATCCGTCCGCCAGCTATCCGGTGATCTCCGCGGCGAACGCGGCCGCCATCGCGCTGGTCCGGAACGGCTATCTGACCGCGACCGCGACCGGGTTCACCGTCAGCCAGCCCGCCACACCCGGTACGACCCTGCCGGCCGGGACCTATGCGATCACCTTCAATGCGCCCGGCGCTTGACGACGGCCGCATCATCTCCGCGGTCATCCGCAGCGCACCGGTCGGAGATATCGGCCGCGTTCGCGTTCGTCTGTGCGTGTGCCGATCCGCTCGCCCCACCCAAGCCGGGCGACCGGTGTCTTTGTCCCGAAGGGGATCTGGACGGCGACGCGATCGCCGCGATCGCGCACCGGCACCAGCTCGTGCCGCTGGTCGTCGAGACGCTCAGGCGGTGCAACCGGCCGATTCCGGCGACGCTGGCCGCGCGTCACGATCCGCTCGCGCCGCTGCGGTCCGCGCGCGAGGCGATCCGGTTGCGGACTCTACTGATGGCGGAGGGTATCGAGCCGCTGTTCCTCAAGGGCAGCACGCTGGCGGTGCTGGCCTATGGCGCGATCGATCGCCGCCAGTTCAGCGATATCGACCTGCTCGTCGATCCGGCCGACGCACGCCGTGCAGCGACCGTGCTCGAGACGGCCGGCTACCGGATCCCAGGCGGCGCGCACGAAGACCTGTCGGAGCGGGTCGCGCGCGCGCTCCCGCTCGCCAAGGACCTGGAGATCCGTCATCCCGGCAACCGGCAGATCGTCGAGCTTCACTGGCGCATGACCGACACGCCGCACGAGCGCCCGGCCCGCGACGCCGTCCAATGGGTCGAACTGGCCCCCGGCGCAGCGGTGGCCACGTTGGCGACCGAGGCGCTGTTCGCCTATGTCTGCAACCACGGCGCCGCGCATCTATGGGCACGGCTCCGCTGGCTGGCCGATGTCGCAGCGCTGCTGGCGCGCGAGCCCGATGGCGGCGACCAGCTCTGGCACGCCGCGGTCGCCCGGCGCCAGACCCGCGCAGCCGCCTCTGCGATCCTGCTCGCGCGGCGATACTTCGACACGCCCCCGCCTCCTGCGTTCCGTGCGCCCGTATCGCTCCGCCTGATGCTGCTCGTCGCACTGTCGCGGCGCACGATCGAAGCGGGAGGCGGGACCGCCGAGCTCGCGCGGTCGCGCTGGCGTGGCTGGGCGGAGATGACGGGCAAACTGCTCGTCGCATCGAGCGCGGGCGATCTTCGCGGCTGGATCATGCGCCTGCTCTTCTCCGCCTCGGACGAAGACGGCGCCGACCGCCCGCGCTTCTGGTTCGTGCTCTACCCCCTGCGCCGTATCCCGAGGCTGCTCAGGCGACGCCGGGCACGGCGGCTGAACGGCATGCGCGGTACGCGCGGCTGAGCGACGTCATCGCGTCGGCGTGAGGGACAGGCGTTCGATCAGGATCGACGCCCGGTCGAGCTGGTCGAGCGCGCGCGGGCGGACGATGCGGTAGACACCCGCCGCGCCGAACAGGTCGAGACATTGCCGCCAATGCGCCGCCTGCCGCCCCATCGGCACCACCAGCTGACCGCGGAAGGTGTTGGCGACCAGCGCGCCGACCGCCTCGGCACCGGGCAGCGGCGAAATCGCGAAATCCTCGCCCCAGTCGAGCAACACGACCGCGGCGAGATCGACCGCACGGTCATCGGCAGGCGCGTCGACGGGGACGCGGTATTTGTCCATGTCGACAAGGACCGGCTCGAGCCCGTCGGGCGTCCGCGCGATCGCGCCGAGCGACGCACGCCACAGCTTGAGGTTGCGCAACCCCGGCCACAGCCGCGCCGACCCGCCCCCGCCCCCGCTTTCGATCGCGACCGCGCAGATATCGTCGCAGATCACCCGGTGGCCACGATGCTGGAGATGCATCGCCATGGTCGACTTGCCGCTTCCCGCGGGCGCAATGAAGACGATGGCGCGTCCATTCACCTCCACGGCCGAGGCGTGGAGCGGCAGCAGCCCGCGCTGATGCAGGAGCGCGCCCATCGCCGACCCGAGCAGATAGGCGCGCACGTCGCCGTCGGGCACGTCGGGGCAGGGCTCCACCACCATCTCGCGCCCGTGGCGGACCAGGAATCGGCCGACGCGCGGGACGTCCATCCAGAAATGATCCGCGTCGCACCGAACATCGGGAAGGATTTCGGGCGCGTCGGGGGGCGGGGCCGCAGCCATGCGGACGACGACGTCGATGGCCCCGGATGTCGCTTCGTGCCCATCGTCGCCTGCTTCGTCGACGAGGTGCAGTTCGGGCAGCGGCAACGTCGATTGCAACCGGAGGCCGAACGCCCGATAACACCGCGACGAAGAGGATGACGGAGACCAGGGTGACATGACCCCGGCTTACCGCGCGCTTCCCGACCCGCCAAGGGCGGCCCTGCAGCTGGAGAGACACGTGGACGGAATGACGCTGGTATCGAGGCAGCCGGGAATGATCGAGGCCGACGCGGCCGGCGAACTGGTCGGCCTGCACGTCGAGCGCGGCACCTGCTACGGGTTCAACGCGACCGCGACGCGCGTGTGGCAGCTGCTGGAACAGCCGCGCACCGTCGATCAACTGGTCGCCGACCTGCTCGCCGAACATGAGGTGGACGAGGCCGAATGCCGCGCCGACCTCCACGACCTGCTTGCGTCGCTGGAGAGCGAACAGCTCGTCGGCCTGACGCCGGCATGACCGCGCTCGCCGGCCTGTGGAGCCGGCGCGACGCAGCAACCGAAACGACGGTCGGGCGGATGCTCGACGCGCAGGCCGCGTTCGGGCCCGACGCAGCGATCCGCCGCACGCTGGATAGCGCGACGCTCGGGCGACGGCTGTATGCGCTGGTTCCCGAGGATGATTTCGACCGCGGTCCGGTGCTGGGCAGCGACGGCACGCTGCTGCTGGCCGCGGATGCGCGGATCGACAATCGTGACGAGATCGCCGCGGCGCTCGGCCTGTCGTCCGCCGAGCTGGCGCGCGTGGCCGAGCCGCAGCTGGTGATGGCGGTGGTGGAGCGCTGGGGCATCGCGGGTCTCGCCCGCGTCGTCGGCGCGTTCGCGGTGATCCTGTGGGACCGGCGTCGGCAGGCGCTGACGCTGGCGCGCGATCCGATGGGCGAGCGGCCGCTCTTCTACCATCGCGGCGACGGCTTCGTCGCGACCGCCTCGATGCCGCGAGGGCTGCACGCGCATCCCGACATTCCCTACGCACCCAGCACGACCGCGACCGCCGACTTCCTGGCGGTGCTGCCCGAAGGCGAGGAAAGCTTCTTCGCGGGTATCACCCGCGTCCGGCCGGGCCATGCGGTCACGATCGACGCCGACGGCCTCACCGAGGCTCGGCTGTGGACGCCGGTGCGCACAGTGCTGCGGCTCAAGCCCGCGGACTATGCCGAAGGGCTGCGCGCCGAGCTCGACCGCGCGGTCGCGGTCCGGTTACGCCGGCACCACGGCGCGGTGGGGGCGCATCTGTCCGCCGGGCTCGACAGCGCCAGCGTCGCCGCCACGGCCGCCCGGATGATGGAGTTTGAGCCGTTGCATGCCTTCACCGCGGTGCCCGGGCCCGGCGCGCCCGCGCCCGGCGGGGCGATCGCCGACGAGGGGCCGATCGCCGCGCGCGTCGCCGCGCTGCACGCCAATATCGTCCATGTGCGCGTGCAGGGCGACGGACGATCGCCGCTGCCGCTGCTCGACCGGCATTTCGATCTCTACCAGCGGCCGGTCATGAATCCGTGCAACGCGGTATGGGCCGAGACGATCAACGATGCCGCGCGCAGCCGCGGCGTGAGCGTCCTGCTGACCGGACAGCTCGGCAATTTCACGCTGAGCCACGACGGTATCCCGCACCTCGCGCAGCTGCTCGGCGCCGGGCGGCTCGTCGCGCTCGCCCGGCTGGCGCGGCAGCTGCGCACGCGCGGCTGGCGCCGGCGACGGATCGGCGCCGCGATGCTGGGCCCGTTCCTGTCGCCCGCCGCCTGGAGCTGGCTGACCGACCGGTTCGGCCGCTCGCTCGCGCTGCACAGCTACAGCGCGCTGCGCCAGGACGCGATCGCCGACCTGGACGCCCGTGCCGCGATGACCGGCACCGATCTGTCCTATCGCCCATGGCGCGACGGGCGGGCGATGCGGCTCTGGGGGCTCGATCGGGTCGACATGGGATCCTACAACAAGGGAACGCTCGCCGGTTGGGGCATCGACCTGCGCGACCCGACCGCCGATCGCCGGCTGATCGAGTGGGCGCTGAGCGTCCCCGACGAGCAATATATCCTGGGCGGCGAACCCCGGTCGCTGGCGCGGCGCGCATTTGCGGACCGGCTGCCGCCCGAACTCGTCGGTGAGCAGCGGCGCGGCTATCAGGCGGCCGACTGGCACGTCGGCGTGTCCGGCGCGCTAAGCGAGATGGTCGCCGAACTCGACGGGATCGAACGCTGCCGACCGGGCGAGGCGCTGGTCGATGTCGCGCAGTTGCGTGCGCTGGTCCGCGACTGGCCGGACTTTGCCGCGGACGACCCGCGCTGGAACCAGCCGGCGATCGTCGACCGTTACCGCTCCATGCTGCTGCGCGGCGTCGCGGCCGGGCATTTCCTGCGCCGGGCGGCGCGCACCAACTGATCCGCCGACTGCCCTTGCTGATCGAGGCGCTGGCGATGCTGGCGCTGGCGTCGTTGCTGATCGCGATCCTGTCGTTCCGGCGGATCGCCGCCATAGCCGCGGTGCGACGCTCGGCAACCGCGGCGACGCCGGCGCAGGCGCGCGCGATCGAACGCGCGGTTGCCGCCTGGGGCCGGCGCGTGCCGTGGCGCGCGGTATGCTTCCAGCAAGGGCTTGCCGCACAGTTGATGCTGCGGCGGCGCGGATTGGCGGCAGCGCTATATTACGGCGCCGCGCGCGACGAGACGGGGCAGTTGATCGCGCATGTCTGGGTCCGCTCGGGCGCGGTCGACGTGATCGGGTGCGAGGGCGCGGAGCGTTACGGCCTGCTGGCGGTGTTTCCGCCTGCCTGACGGCGCTCCCGGCGCAGGCGGATCGGGCGCAGCAGCAACCTGCCCGGGAGCGCGCCCAGAATGGCGAAGGGCAGCGCCCAGTGCGGCACGCGCAGATGCGCGGCGATATAGGGCCGGGTCACGAACCGTCGCGCCGCGTACCACCGATGCGCCGCGCCGGGCATGAGCCAGCCTTGCGCGCGTGCATAAGCGAGGTGTTCGCCGAACGGCCGCATCAGACGCCCCTCCGCATCCTGCGCCGCGACGATCGCGGCATGCGAATAGGCGATGAGCCGCTGCGTCACGCGGTCCGCGCGGATCGTGGCAAGCAACGCAGGCGGCACGTCGAGGCCGAGGATCTCGTGTGCGAGCACGATCGCGACACCCGGCGTCCGCCCCGCGCCCAGCGCCACGGCATGGGCATGCAGCGCCACCACGTCCTCGTCGCGCAACACCGCGGCGACGTCGGCGAGCCATTTCAGCCGCGACCATAAATGCGCGGTGCCGTGATAGGCGAGATAGGCAAAGAGCGGCACGGTCGCGAGCGTCGACAGTGCCTGGCCTGGCATCAACGCCACGGCCTGGCGTGGCGAGCCCAGACCGACCGAGGGCAGCGCGACGGGGTTGTCGGTAAGCGCAGTATGCAGCTCGACCGTGGTGCCGCGGCCCGCATGGTGCCACTCGGTTTCCTTGTTCCCGGCGAGAAAACGGCGGACCTGGACGGGATCGTCGATCCCCCCGAAGATCGACAGGCGATAGCCGAGATCGCGCAGCACCCGGCCCGCATCGTCAAGGTGTGCGCGCGCGATCAGCACGTCGATGTCCCAGGACGATTTGAGCGTCAGCATCCCATGCGCGCGCATCCCCAGCGTCGCGCCCTTGACGAACACCGTGTCGATCCCCGCCGCGGCGAGCGCGCGCCCGACGCGGAGTTCCTCGCCGGCGTTGCGCAACGCCTGCAGCCGCGCCGCGCCCGCGCCCGCCGTCAGCCGCGCCGCGGCCGCCCCCGCAAGCACGATGCCCGCGGCGGCGAGGCCCTGCTCGACGAACCCCTCGACGCGGTGGCGATGCGCGAGCGTGGCGACCGCGTCCGCATCGAGCGGCGAAGCCGCGGCGCGGGTGATCGCCGCGACCCGGCCGGGATCGGCCAGCGGCCGCGCGCAGGCGGCGACGAGCGCCAGCGCGCGATCGGCGAGCATGGATCGATCGGGATGGGCAGGCGCCGATCGGTCGATCGCCGCGTCGTCCAGCGCGACGCCCCCACCAGACGCGACCAGCCCGACTGAGGACGTGATGGCTATGTGCCCTTCGCTGCGCCGGGCGCCGGCGTGCCCGGGTCGGCGATCATCGGCGTCGGCGCGCCACCGGGGCGGGCCGCCACGACATCGGCATATCCGCCGCAATACTGACCCGCGGACGTGCCTTCGCGCGGGCCGCCCGTCACGGGCATGCCGCAATATTTCCTCGCGCGCAGGACCACGTCGCGAAGCACCACCACATGCCCGCCGCGCAGTTCCACCGTCAGATGCCCGTCGGGGCCGACCCGGACAAAGGCCGTGGACAGGGTTTTCCGTCCCCGCGCCTCTGCCGGCGAGTCCGTCGGCGGGTCGGCAGGAGGGTCGGCGGGCATGGCCACGGCAAGGTTCTCGGCGACCGATACCGGCTCTGGAACCGGCGCCTGGGCGGCTTGCGCAGGGGCGCGGGCATCGGGCGCGGTCAGATTCGAAGCGGGCAAATTCGGGGCCGCAAGATCCTGGCCGCTGGACCTTGCCTCCCCCGAACCTCGGACGGTGGTTCCTGGAACGAGGCTGGAACTGCGCATGGCGGCATCCTGAGGTGAAGGCGTGCAGGCTGCAAGCGCCGCGGAGAAGGGCAGCAGGATGCGGGGCATCGCGTTCTCCGTCGGCTTGCACACAGCTCTCGATACGCGAACCGCGCGCTTGAGTCACGCAGGGGTGGCAGGGCGGGATGCGCAGGGGACCGGTCGCGCGCGGCGGCTAAAATTTAATATTTATTTTCAAAGGTTTCGTTGCCCCCGCCTCGCAACGGCAGCGTCTCTTACCGATCTTTAGTTAATTCCAACCAAACCCACCACGCTTGTCCTTGACCAGCGTGAACATATGATGAAACATATGTAATAATTAGTGCGGGTTGGGCGCGAATCTGGCCGGGATGATGCGCCTGCCACCGTACGACTATGCGATCGTGTCATTCAGGGGGACCATTGATGAATACTTCCGACCTCGACAACAGCGTGCCTGTCGACAATGTAATCATCGGCTCCTGGGACCCGCAGGCGGAAAACGAGCATGGGACCGACGCCGGCTTCTACAGCACGGCCACACCGATGGGCGAGACGAGCGGCGCGTTCGATGGCGGCGCATTCGATGGCGATATGGGGCCCGGTGCGCTCGACATGCTGTCGGACATCGACCACCCGACGATCGCGGACGATTCGCACGACGACGACAACCCGAAATACGCCAAGGCGAACGCCCCCAGCCCGACCGATGCCAATCCCGAAGGCAATAATATCGGCACGCTGCTGCCGCTCGGCACCAATTCCGACGGAAGCCACTTCTTCACGGGCAACCGCAACGTCGACGCGACGCTGATCGGCTCCAAATGGGGCACGCTGAACCTGACCTACAGCTTCCCCACCTCGGGCTCGAACTATAACGGCAGCGGTTACGACACCAACGGCGTCAGCCTCTACCACATCGACCTGGGTGCACAGCAGCAGGCCGCGGCGCGCGCCTCGTTCGCGCAGCTCTCGGCCGCGACGGGGCTGACCTTCACCGAGATCACCGACACCGACACCGTCCACGCCAACATCCGCATCTCGCAGAGCGCCGACCAGGACGTGGCATCCGCCTATGGCAACTTCCCGTCCGACACGCGCGGGCTCTCGGGCGACATCTGGTTCGGGCGCACCAGCCAGCCTTATTACGATCTCGCCTTCAAGGGCACATGGGGGTACGCCACCATGATGCACGAGATCGGCCACACCATGGGGCTGAAGCACGGGCATCAGGACTATACCAACAGCGATCTGTCCTTCTATTTCGGCGGCGCGCCGCGCTACGGCACGCAGTCGCTGACCCCGGATCGCGACGGCCAGGCCTGGTCGCTGATGACCTATACGCCGGCGCCGTTCACCAACAGCAACTTCGCCGGCGAAAAGATCAACCAGCCGCAGACCTACATGCAATATGATCTGGCCGCGCTCCAGTACATGTACGGCGCCAACTACACCACCAATGCCGGCGACAGCGTCTACACCTTCAGCCAGACGACCGGCGAGATGTTCATCAACGGCGTGGGCCAGGGCGCACCGTCGGGCAACAAGATCTTCCTCACCGTCTGGGACGGCGGCGGCAACGACACGATCGACGCCAGCAACTATTCGAATGGCGTCACCATCGACCTGCGGCCGGGTGAATTCTCCACGGTCGACCAGTCGCAGCTCGCCAACAGCCTAGCCTATCAGGGGCTGACGTCACTGGCGCCGGGCAACATCGCGATGTCGCTGCTCTACAACAACGACGCGCGGTCGCTGATCGAGAACGCGAAGGGCGGCGAGGGCAACGACGTGTTCGTCGGCAACATCGCCAACAACATCCTCGACGGCGGCGCGGGCAGCGACACGGTGATCTTCACCGGCGTCACGGGCGTCAACGTCACGCTGAACGACACCGGCGCGGACGTCATCGTCAGCCACGACGGCGAAACCGACACGCTGCGCAGCATCGAGAACATCCAGGGCACGATCGGCAACGACGTCCTGATCGGCAACAGCCAGAACAACACGCTGAGCGGTGGCGCCAGCGGCGCGGACATGCTGTCGGGTGGTGGCGGCGACGACCGGCTGATCGGCGGCGGTTTCACGACCACCACGACCTATTCGGCACCGTCGCAGGCCGACATCACCAAGCCGCAGTCGACCAACAACGGCAGCATCGCCACGGCCGTGGCGACCGCCGGCGCCTATGACGTCGACGCGAATGCCGACATCACGAGCGCGACCAGCCTCCCGCACGCGACGATCAATGCCACCGCAGCAGGCGGCGCGCTGGAATATTACCGGATCGACGTGACGGTCGCGGGATCGCAGGCGATCTTCGACATTGACGGCCCCGGCACGCTTGACGACAGCTTCATCGAGCTGGTCAACGCCGCAGGGACCGTGCTGGCGAGCAACGACACCGGGTCTGGCGACGCAAGCTATCCCGGTCACGATGACGCCTATCTGACCTACACCTTCGCCGCAGCGGGTACCTATTACATCCGCGTCGGGCTTTGGAATGGTGCAGCCACCGCCCAGCCGCTGACCGCCGGGCAGACCTATCAGCTCAACGTCTCGCTGCAGAACGCGGCAGTGGTGACCACCACGGTCACCGCCACCAACACCAGCAGCCTCGTGGCGGACGGCGGCGAGGGCAACGACTTCCTGCAGGGCACCATCGCCAACGACATACTGAACGGCGGCGCGGGCAACGACACCGCGTCGTTCGCAACCGCGTTCAGCGGCGGCTCCACCACGGGTGTGACGGTCGACCTGAACGCACAGGGCAGCATGCAGAACACGGTCGCGGCAGGGTCGGACACGCTGTCCGGCATCGAGAACCTGATCGGGTCGCAATATAACGACACGCTGATCGGCGACGGCAACGCCAACGTCATCGAAGGCGGCCTTGGCAACGACACGCTGATCGGCGGGGCAGGCGACGACACCGCCTCCTATGCGGGGTCCGCGGCCGGCGTGACGGTCAGCCTCGCGCTGCAAGGCGCAGCGCAGGACACCGGCAGCGCCGGGATGGACACGCTCACCGGGTTCCAGGACCTGCTGGGCTCCGCGTTCAACGACAGCCTGACGGGCGATGCCAGCGAGAACGTCCTGACCGGTGGCGCGGGCGACGACACGCTCAATCCGGGCGCAAATGCGGGCGGCACCGTCGACGTGCTCGACGGTGGCACCGGCTCCGACACCGCGTCCTTCGCTGGATATCCGGCTGGGGTCATGGCGTCGCTGAACGGCGACGCGGACGGGGTCGCGACGCTTGCGGGGGTCGCGATCGCCACCTTGCGCAACATCGAGAACCTGACCGGCTCGGCCGGCAACGACATCCTGAACGGCGACGCCAACGCCAACGTGATCGAAGGCGGCCTCGGCGACGACTATCTCGTCGGCGGGGCGGGCGTCGACACCGTGGCGTTCAGCGGGGCGACCGGGGTAACGGTCAACCTCGCGACGCTGACCGCCCAGAACACGGGCGTCGGCAACGACACCATCCTCGGCTTCGAGAATGTCCGCACCGGCTCGGGCGCCGACACGATCACGGGCGACGCCATCAGCAACGTCTTCTACGATGGCGGCGGCAACGACAGTTATGACGGCGCCGGCGGTTTCGACACGGTCGACTATTCCGCCTCGACCTCGAGCGTCTCGGTCAACCTCAACATCACCGCCGCGCAGACGATCGGTACCTCTGGCGGCAGCGACTCGCTGCGTGACATCGAAGTCGTCATCGGCGCGTCGACCTTCACCAATAGCCTCATCGGCGGCAGCACCTCGGCCAACCGCCTGGTTGGCGGCGCGGTCGCTGACTTCATGGTCGGCGGCGGTCTCTCGGACGTCCTGATCGGCGGTGCCGGCAACGACGTGCTGTTCGGCGACTATGTCAACACGTTCAACACCGGGGCGATCGCGGCCGACGGCAACGACGTGCTCGAGGGCGGTGCGGGCAACGACGTCCTCGTCGGCGGCATGGGCAACGACATCCTGCGCGGTGGCGATGGCGACGACACTCTGGTCGGCGGCATCGCCAATGGCAGCAGCGCCGGGCTGAGCGCGGTCTTCACCAACGACGGCGGCAACGACACGTTCGACGGTGGCGACGGCACCGATCTCGCTTATGCCTATTACACGGACCGTGCGGGCGGCGTAAGCTTCGACCTCGGCAACCTGGCCGGCAACAGCGCGATCACGATCGATGGCGTGGCGGCGGGGTCGTTCACCAGCGTCGAGCGCGTGATCTTCCGCGGTGGCATCGGCAACGACGTCGTGCGCGGCGGCGGCACGCTCGACACGCTGGTCGGCAATGCGGGCGACGACGTCCTCGATGGCTGGTACGGCAACGACACGCTGTCGGGCGGGCTCGGCAACGACACGCTGATCGGCGGTGAGGGGCTGGATACCGCGACCTACGCGAACTCGACCTCGGGCGTGACCGTCGATCTCCGGATCCAGGGCGCGGCACAGGATACGGGCGGCGAAGGCATCGATACGCTGGTCGGGATCGAGTATCTGACCGGCTCGGGCTATGGCGACACGCTGCGCGGCAATGACGACTTCAACCTGATCACCGACAATGCGGTCGCCACCACCACGGGCACGCTGACGCAGACGGACTCGCTGTTCGGCTATGGCGGCAACGACAGCATCCTGGTGACCCGCGCCAACACGACCACCGCCGGCACCGTGAACGCGGCGACCAACATCGCCATGGACGGCGGCGACGGCGACGACTTCATCGAACTGCGCGGCGGCACGCTGTCGACCGCGCTGGCGACGAACGTTGCCGGCCTGTCGGGGTCGACCTACCTCGCGCTGGGGGCGACCTCCAACGATCGCAACATCGATGTCGTTACCGTCGATGGCGGTGCGGGCAACGACCGTATCGTCCTGACCGGCGTCGCCAGTGCCACGATCAACGCCGGCTCCGGCGACGACATCGTGAGCATCAGCATGCGCGGTGCGACCACCGTCAACAATTATGTGCTGACGCTGGGCACCGGCGCCGACATCATCCAGCTCGGCGTGGGTGCCTCGGCGGGGGCGTCGACGGATGTGGCGACCACCGCCCGCAGCAACCGCGTCACCGACTTCGAACGCGGCAACACCGGTGACAAGTTCGAGCTGACCAGCTTCCTCAATCTGGGGCTGACCGGCTACACCGCCAACAGCAACGCGTTTGCCAGCGGCCATCTGCGCCTCGTCCAGTCGGGACGCGACCTGCTGATGCAGACCGATCGCGACGGCGCGGGCGTGACCAACGGCTTCGTGACGGTCTTCACGATCACCAACGGCTATACGGGCGGGTTCACGGCGTTCAACTTCGATGGCTTTATCAGCGCGCTGACGTTGACGGGCTTTGCCGAGGACGAGACGATTACCGGTGCCACGGGCAACGACGTTCTCAGCGGTGCAGGCGGCAACGACGTGCTGATCGGCCTGGCTGGCAACGACACGCTGGACGGCGGGGATGGCAACGACGTGCTGCGCGGTGGTGCGGGCGACGACATCCTGATCGGCGGCGTCGGGAACGACACGGCCAGCTACAGCGATGCGACGGCCGGCGTGACGGTGAACCTCGGCCTGACCACCGCACAGGCGACCGGAGCGGGCTCAGACACGCTTAGCGGCATCGAGAACCTGACCGGGTCCGCGTTCAACGACACGCTGACCGGCGATGCAGGCGCCAATATCCTCAATGGCGGCGACGGCGACG
This sequence comes from Sphingomonas aurantiaca, assembly GCF_003050705.1. Lineage (GTDB taxonomy): Bacteria > Pseudomonadota > Alphaproteobacteria > Sphingomonadales > Sphingomonadaceae > Sphingomonas > Sphingomonas aurantiaca. Next base: position 97,272 of record NZ_QAOG01000009.1, read on the forward strand.
ACACGCTGGCAGGCGGGGCCGGCATCAACACCGTCAATGGCGGTGCGGGTACCGACACCGCGGTGCTTCTGGGTAACTACAACGACTATAGCATCACGCAGCCGGGGGCGACGTCGGCTACCTTCCTTCGCACCGACGGGTCCGACGAGGTTGGCCTGTTCGACAATGTCGAGCGCTATCGCTTCGCCAACGGCGTCGTGCTGACGCTGGGCACGGGTGGTTCCGACTTCTTCGACCTGTCGGGGAAGACGGGTGCCGTGACGCTGTCGACGGGTGCGGGGAACGACGCGATCCTGGCGGGCGCGATGCTGACCGGCGCCGACCGGATCGATGCCGGCGAAGGCACTGACCAGGTCGGGCTCCAGGGCAACTATACCGGTGCCAACCGGCTCGTCCTGGAGGCGGGGACGCTCAGCAACGTCGAGGTTCTCGCGACGCTGGCAGGCGGCAACTACGACATCGCCTGGAACGATGCCGGGGTCGGCGCGGGTCAGGTGTTCACGGTGTTCGGGGGCAATCTCGCCCAGGCCGACAGCCTGACCTTCAACGGTTCGGCGGAAACCGACGGTTCGTTCCTGATGTTCGGCGGTGCCGGCACGGACACGCTGACGGGCGGCGCTGGCAGCGATGCGTTCTTCTTCGGGCCCGAGCGGTTCGGGTCGGGTGACGTCGTGGTCGGTGGCGCGGGGATCGACCAGCTCGGGCTCGACGGCTTTGCCGGCAACCTGACGCTGAGCGGCACCAATGCCGATGTCGAGATCGTGGCGCTGCTGCGCGGCGCGAACGGCACGACCAACAGCTATGGCACCATCTTCGTCGATGACAGCTGGGTGGCCGCGGGCGCCACCAAGACGATCACTGCGGTGACCAGCTTCCAGGACCAGATGGGCCCGGTCGCGGCCAACCTCGTCATCGACGGCAGCCAGGAAACCAACGGGATGCTGCGCCTTATCGCAGGATCCGGGAACGACACGCTGTTTGGCGGCACGGGCAACGACACGCTGTTCGGTGGCCTCGGTCGCGACCTGCTCTCGGGCGGGGCCGGCAACGACGCCTATCTGTTCAACTCCGCGGCGGACTCGAACGTCACGGTCGGCAGCAACGGTGCCGCAGTCCTGAACTACGATACGCTGTTCGGCTTCACGGGCGGGGAAGACACGATCCAGGTTAATGGTCAGAGCTATGACGTGTTCACCGCCGGTCAGAACGGTCGACTGGACGATGCCACGTTCAACGATGACCTCGCGGCAGCCTTTGGCAATATCGGCGGCAATGCGGCAGTGACGTTCACTGCAACCTCGGGTAATCATGCAGGCGAGACCTTCATGGTCCTTAACACCGACGGTGTTGCCGGGTATCAGGCTGGCACCGATCTTGTTCTGCATCTGGCAGCGGTCAGCGACCTGACGCCGCCTTCCGTTATTCTGCCGTAATCACTACAGTCGTAATCACTACACGGGAGCTACACATGACCAAGACCAGCACGACGTCGACGACCCGCAAGCCTTGGGTCCGCCCCGCGGTCCAGAAGATCGCGGCAGGCGCCGCAGAGACGGGCACCCGCACGACCAGCGACGGAGCGTTCACCACGTCCTGATCGCTGCGCGACTAACAGGAATGGCCGGCGCGATACCGATCGCGTCGGCCATTTTCGTTTCGGCACGGTATAACCATAGCCGGCGCGCACGGTGCCGGCCCCGACGTCACGAACGCCGGACATAAGCGCTTCGTCAACGCCCTTGTGAGACGCGTCGCTGGCATCGGCCCAATCGATCACGCGTTTCGGCCAGCCGTTTTCGTGCCCGCCCTATGCGGGGAGCGGTGAGAGGATGTTCGGAATCGTACGCTAAGCCCTTGGCGCACGGGAACGGCCGGACGTGGTGTTTAGCTGCCGTCCGCTGGCGACAGCACTAATGCGCCTCTTCGCGGCCGCAAACGGATCGCGCCCCAAGCCGCACCCGCCGCGAGAAGCCAGTAGATGACGACGTTCATGCCCACGCCGGATAACAGGTAGGCTTGGACACTCATCGGCAAGGTGGTGCGACCGGAGGGATATGCATAGCACTCTGTCCACTCGCCTCGCCAGAACGACAGGATAAGACGGTCAGCGGGGGCCTTCTTGAACGACGGATCGCAATCGTCGGGGATTTGGGGTGATGATAGTATCAGAAGGCCAGCATCGCCTGTATTTCGCCAACCGCCGAGTTCAGTTGCAGGTAGCTTCCCATTCTTTTCGATGTAGGCTGCGGCAGCTTTGAACTTCTGATAGTAAGCTCGGTCTATCGCGGCTTGCGAGGGAAGCATGAGCGGCATCGTTCCGCCGACGAACGCGAAGAACACTGCGACGAGGCCCAGCAAGAAGCAGAAGAATATTCGCATACATCGGCTCATCCACGTAGGGATGCCCTTTGCAGCGGATGTCTGCAACTGGGCGCTTCCTGCCGTAGCGGGCGCTCCACAAACGAGGGTTTGCGTGACGATCGCCAGTCCTGACCGATCGTAGGCGATCTATGTCACATAACCCGTCTCTCAATCTACGCGGACGTTCGAACTCTATGATGTCGAGGACGCGATCGGCGCTGCCATAGAGCCTGCCGGCGTCATCGAGGGACACGAGATCGGGAGAGGCTTCTTCGTCATATTTGTCACCGGCGCGCGCGCCGACACACTTCTGCCAATGATCCAGACACGCCTTTCGATGCTCGGTGTTCGTTCGGGCTCATTCATCGCATTGCGCCGATCTGACGGATCGGAGACGCGCTTCCCGACGCCCCCTTAGATCCCGCGGCAGGGCCCGAAGCGCCCTCCGGTAACGCCGCGACATGTCGACATGTCGGATTTTTGCCACGGCTGTGACGGCGGTACCGCGGTTGCCACTAACCGCGGTACCGGGTCAAAGCGGGATCAGGCGATCAGCGTGTGCACCGCGACCATCTCCGGCAGCGCTGCGGAGAACGCGGCCATGTCGACCGGTGCCACGCCCACCTGGAATGCGGCGGGGGAGACGATGTGCAGGACCAGATCCTCTCCGGCCTGATAGCCATCGACCCCATTGGCATCGACCACCAGGAACGTCTCGCCCTGATGGTTGCCGGCATTGGCGTTGACGAACACCGCCGACCCGCTCGTCAGGCTGCCACGCACCGCGTTGCCGAGGTCGGTATCGAAGCTCGCATCGTCGAGCCGACCCGTGACATCGGCACCGTAGGTGGTGCGATCCACGCCCGCGACCTGGACGACGTCCGTGCCGCGGGTGAAGCCGACCAGCGTGTCGTAGCCCGTGCTCGTCGACTCGCTCGCGCCATCATAGGCGAAGCGGTCGTTGCCAGCCCCGCCGGTCAGCGTGTCGCGACCCGCTCCGCCGAACAGGATGTCGTTGCCGCTGCCGCCCGTCAGCGTGTCGTTGCCCGATCCGCCGATGATCGTCAGGTTGCCGTTGGTGACCGCGCGGCCGTCGACGATGAGGTCGGTCGTCAGCGGCAGGCCCCAGACCGTCTTGGTCGCGCCGCCCGTGACGAAGCTGTCGGCGAGGGTGATGCTATAGTCGTTCGCGCTGCCCGGCACGATCGGTCCTGCGAGCAACGCCACGGTCTCGACACCCGCACGGCTGTCGAGCGTGATAGTGTAGTCGCCGTCCAGCGCCAGCTGGTCGGTACCGGCGCCCCCGACGACGACATCGCTCGCGCCCCAGCGATCGGGGCCGAAGAGGAAGCCGTCATTGCCCGCGCCCCCGGTCAGGGTATCGACGCCGAGCCCGCCATACATGACCAGCGACCCCGAGCTCACCGCGGACCCGTCGACGGTAAAGGCGTTGCCCGCCTCCAGATTCGTGCCGAAGACGGTGAATGTCCGGGTATCGCCGATGACGCCGTCGTTGAGGACGATGTCGTAGCTGGAGCCCGGCAGCGCCGCGAGGATCTCGACATCGTTGAGCGTCGTGGCGGTCAGCACGAGGCGGTTGGCGCCGGTATACTCACCCTGGATGCCGACCTGATCGATGCCCGAACCGCCGTTGATGCGGTCCGCGCCGGTCAGCGCGGCCCCGAAGAAGACGGCATCCGCGCCGGCGCCGCCACTCACGCGATCGACGCCCCCGTTCGACAGGTCGAAATAATCGGCACCTTGCGTGCCGCCATAGCTGTCGTTGCCGGTGGTCCCGGCGATATGGCCGGCACTGTCGGGCGCAGGGGTCGCGATGCCGGTGATCGTCACCGTCGCGGTGGCGGTCGACCCGCCGCTGATCGTGTAGGTGAAGCTGTCGGTGGTTGTCGCACCCGCCGCCAGCGCGCTGAACGCGCCGTCCGGGTTGTAGGAGAAGGTGCCGCCCGACAGCAGCGTGACGAGCGCGCCCGAGGACAGGCGCACGGACTGGTCGACGCCCGACGCACTGCCGTTCAGCGCGATGACGCCGAGCGACGGATCGCCGCCCGTATCGTTGGCGAGCACGGTGCCGCCATAGATCGAGATCGCGGTGATCGCGAACCCGTCGGCGACCGCGACGGCCGGGCCGGTACCCGTGCGTGCGATCCCGATCAGCGCCAGCGCCTGGTCGTGATCGGTCGTCGACAGCCCGTCATTATAGCCCGCATTATAGTGGACGATGTCGAAGCTCGATCCCGCATACAGCCCGGTCGAGACGATGACGTTGTCGAACGACTGGTAATAGCCGTCGAAATAATAGGTGTAGCGTTCCTCGACGGGCAGTTTGTAGATCAGGTTGGACAAGGCACCGCTATTGCCGGCCGGTGCCAGCGTCTGCAGCGCGGTCTCGTAGTAGAAGCCGTTGAAGTCGCCGTTGACGACGAACTGATGCGACGGATCGCGCGCGAGCAGCGCATCGACATAGGCCTTGGCCGCGGTCGCCTGCGCGGTGCGCGCGGCGTCGCCGGCGTTGTTGGGGGGCTGGTTCGCGCCGTACAGCGCGTCCGACCCGCCGCGCGACGTCGAGTGCATGTCGATCGCGGTGAACACCTGCCCGTTGAACACGAAATCGGCCACGACCGGCTTGCGCGTGCCGGCATAGGCCTCGGCCTGGATCGCGGTCGTCGATCCCTCGACATAGCTCACCCGCTCGGTGTTGAAGAGGAAGCCGTTGCGGATGTTGCCGTTGGGGGCCCCGCCGCTGGTGTTGGTCGCGGTAGGCGCGACCTCGACATAGCGATAGGTCGCGCCGCCCGCGGCGGCGATCGCGTCGATCAGCTTCTGCGCGGTCGCGGCACCCGACAGGTCGGTGCCCGCATTCTCGCCATCGGCGTCCTGGACCTCCTGCACGCCGATGATGTCGGGGTTATGCAGCGCGTTGACGATCTCGTTGGCATGGGTGGTGAACCGCGCATCTACGATCGCCTGCTTGGCGGCATAGGTGACGTCGGTATCGCCGGTCGCCCGCGTCGCCACGGGCGCCAGATTCTCCAGGTTGAAGCTGGCATAGCTCAGCCCCGACACGGTCCCGACCAGGGTGGTCGTTTCGCGGGGCAGGGGGGCAGCGCTGGTCGCGGCGCTGACCGTGCCGATCGGGTCGACTTCATATTCGCCCCCGAAGTAATTCACGATGCCGGTCACGTCGTTCAACGTGTCGCCCTGATGATAGGCGCCTGCCGCGGCCGTGCCCTGATAGATCTTGATCGTCTCGGGGTTCACGTCGCCTGCCGAGATCGTCATGCCGCCCCGGCTGTTAAGCCCGGTCGCGCCCGCGCCCAGCGAGGCGACGACATAGGTCTCGCCATTGGCATTGGTGTCGGCGACGACCCGCGGTGCGCGCACGGTGACGCGCATCCCTTCGAGCGATTCATAGAAATCGGCGCCGTCGGTGGTCGGGTCGTAACTGGTGAGGCGATCGTCATCGATCACCTGGGTGGGCGGCGCGCGGCCGGTGCCGTCGGTCGCGATCAGCACCGCGGCCGGCAACGCGACCGACCCGTTGGTGACCGTGATCGCGGTCGGGCTGTTGAGCTGCGTGATCGTCAGGTTGGTCGTGGCCGACGCGAATTCGGCGACCGTCCCCGACAGCGTGATCGCATTGCCGACCGATACCGTCGGCGCGGTCGTCCCCGTCGAGACGAAGATCGCATCCGACGTGCCGTCATTGCCGTCGCCGTTCGGATCCTGGATGTAGAAGCCGTTGCTGCGCACCGAGGTGACGACGCCGCTGGTGGTGACGACCTGGCCGGTGAACAGCGAGCGATGGCCAAGGCCCTGGAGATCGTAGATCGCGATCGGGCCGGTATCGTCGTTGAGGATCGTCGCGGTCGCGCTGGGGGCGGGAACGACGAAGCCGACCGGGTTGGTCAGAGTGACGACGAAGGTCTCGTTGGCTTCGTTGATCCGGTCGCCGTTGACGAGGATGGTGATCGTCTTGCTCGTCTCGCCGACCGCGAACGTGACCGTGCCGGTCTGAGCGACATAGTCGCTTCCCGCCTGCGCGGTGCCGTTGGCGGTGGCGTAATCGACGCTCGCAGCGCCGATGCCGTTCGAGCGGGTGACGGTGAAGACCGCGGCAGTCGCGCCGCCATCGCCCTCGACGACGCTGATGTTGCTGATCGCGGCGGTGGGATCGGTGCTCAGATGTGCGGTGACCGCGACATTGTCGATGCCCACCTCGTCGCGGCTGCCGCTGCCGACCGACGCGGCATGGATCCAGCGCAGATAGAGATAGCCGCCATCGGCGACCGTGCCGGCAATGCTGACCATCTCGTTCTGGTTGGTGAAGTTGGCGGTCGTGTTGTCCGCGGTCGTCGGGGTCGTGAAGCTGGCCGCAGCGACGCTCGTGAAGGTCGTGCCGTCGGTCGAATAGGCGAGCTGCATGCTCTCGCCGCGCGTCGCATTGTTGCGATACGCCCAGTCGAACGCGATGTCGAAGCTGGTCGCGGTCGCGCCGCTGGTGTTCTGGATGCGCGCCTCGATAAAGCCGCCTGCGTCGAGCTCGGCACCGGTCGGCTGGAGGATCAGCGCCCGGTCGTTGACCGGCGTATAGACTCCCGCGGTCACCGGATCGCCGCTGATCAGGCCGCGACCGAAATCGCCGCCCGAGGCGCCGGTAAAACCATAGGATGGGTTGGTCTGGTCCGACAGGCCGACGACGCGCCAGACGTTGGAGTCGAGCTGCCCGCTGCTCGCCACGGCGCCCGGCGCGAAGCCCGACGCAGCGAAATTGGCGAAATTGGTCGCGAAGATCGACGCGGTTGCCGGCACCGCGTCGTCATTGGCGATCGTCCCCGTCGCCTGTCCGCCCGCGATGATCGCATTGGTCGGGTTGGTCAGCGTCACCAGCAGCGTTTCGTTACGTTCGAACACCGTATCGCCGTTGATCACGATGCTGACGGTGGTGCTGGTGGCACCCGCCGCAATGGTGAAATTGCCGGCCAGCGCGACATAGTCGCTGCCCGCGGACGCGGTGCCGTCCGACGTGGCCGCCTGGAAGCTGATCCCGCCGGTGGGGGCGGGCGCGCTCGCGGTGACGGTGAACACCAGCACGCTCGTGCCGGCATCGCCCTCGATGATCGAGGCGTTGGCGATCGACAGCCCGGGCAGGTCATCGTTGGTGATCGTACCGGTCGCAGTCGCGGTGGTGATCGTCTGGCCTGCGCCCGACAGCGTGACGGTGAAGGTCTCGTCCGGTTCGCTGACGCTATCGTCGGCGATCGGGACCAGGATCGTCGCGGTGGAGGCGTTGGCGGCGAACGTCACCTCGCCCGTGGGCAGCGTGCCGCCCGCGAAATCGCTCGCCGTGGCGGTATCGCCGGCGGCCAGCGACACCGCATAGGACAGGGTGGCCGCCTGGCTGAGATCGCCGCTGCGCGTGACGACGAACGGAATGCTGCCGCTGGCTTCGCTGGCGCTGCCTGCGGCGATCGCGAACGCGGAATCGTCGTTCAGGATCGTGTTGGTCAGCGTGGCCGGGCTGACGTCATAGCCCGTGCTCGGCGAGGAGAGCGCGAGCACGAACGTTTCGTTGCCTTCGACCAGCGTGTCGCCCGCGACCGTGATCGTCACCGTCGTGCTGCTTTGCCCGACCGCAAACGTCGCGGTCCCGGTCGTCGGACCGACGAAATCGGCCGCATCCGCGGTGCCGCCCGCGATGACCGCATAGCTCGCCGAGGCGGCCGCGGCGGTGCTGCCGGTCCGAGTCAGCGTGACGGTGTAGACGGTATCGGTGCCGGTGCCTTCGCCTTGGCTGATCGCCGTGGTCTGCAGCGCGATCGTCTCGTTTGCGACGGCGGCCTGCGGTGCGAAGGCGACTCCGCGAAACGCCGTGTTGGTCGCGGCGGTGGCAAGCCGCGTGCTGCCGCCCGTCAGGATGCCGTTATAGCCCGTCATATCGCTGAACAGGTCGAGCGCGGTGCCGGTCGTGCCGAACAGAGTCACCGTGCCGCCATTGATCGCCCCCGTCAGGCCGGTCAGCCCGCTATCGACGATCGAGCCGTTCGCGGTCCACAGCCCGCCGACGAGCGAATATTTGAACAGCCCGCCGCCCGACCGGCTGTCGGCAACGTACAGCGTGTCGACACCGTCAACCGCGGTGGTGAGATCGGCGAAGAAGAAGGCGCCGGGTGCCGCGGCGGTCGCGTTGGGCGAGGTCGCCGAGCCGTCGCTGGCGATGTTCGTGATGGTCTGCCCCGCGGTCGTCGGTTCGCCACTCCCTACGGTCGCGATCCGGAAACTCCCCGACATCGTGCTTTCGTAAAGCTGGCCGCCATAGAGGCCGAGCCCGCGGACATTGACCGGGCCGGTCGCGCTGGTGTTGAGCTGGGTGACCGTCGCGGTGCCGAACGTCCCGTAGGAAACGCCGGTCGTCGACGTGCTGACATAGAAGGTCGCGCCCGTCTCGCTCGCGATGCCGCGGACGTTGCCCGAACCGATAGCCACCGATGTCGACGTGTCGACAAGCCCATCGACGCCGACCCGGCCGATGACTCGCCCGGTCGTGGCCGACAGCGCAGCGGCATTGGTCGTCGCCACCGCGGTGTCATACCCGGTCAGCATCAGAAAACGGCCATCGGCGCTGCGCGTGAGAAGGCCTTCCAGCGCCGAATTGCCGATCGCGGTCAGCGTCTGGTTGGTGATCCCCCCCGCACTGGTGTCGGCGGTCGGCAGCGCGATCGACTGAACCAGGACCCCGGCCGTCGTATATTCGTCGAGGAATACCGCTGCGGTTGCATTCGACAGCGCGGTCGCGCCAGTCCCGACCCGATAGACAACGACATTCCCTGCGGCAAATCCACTCACAACCGATCCCCCCGATTACGCCACGCGATTCTACGCCCCTGTGCGCAAAATCTCGCAATTTCATGCGCCTATCGTCATTACATGACGGCAGCATGACGAACGTGTCAGCTTTGGCGCATAAGGAAAGCCTAAATCGCGCAAGCGATCGTTAGGCGCGTCGCGCTATTCGCGGAGCGCCTCTTCGCGCAACCGGGTGAAGGGCGTCAGAATATAGGCCATGATCGAGCGCTTATCGCCGATCAGGTTCACGTCCGCGGTCATGCCCGGACCGATCACCAGCCGCTGGCCTTCGGGGCCGCGGAAGTTCTGCGCATCGGCCCGGACGCGCACGGTGTAATGGCTCTCGCCGGTGCGTTCCTCGACCGTGGCGTCGGGGGAGATGGTCAGGACGCGGCCGTCCATGCCGCCATAGACGCCCGATTCATACGCGGTGATATTGACGCGCGCGCGCTGACCGATCCGCACGGCAGCGATATCCTTGGGGCTGACGAGCGCCTCGACGGTCAGCGTCTCGGCGCTGGGCACCACTTCGACGATCGGCTGGCCCGCACCGATGCTGCTGCCCACCGTCGACACGAGCACGCGATTGACCCGGCCATCGACCGGGGAGGCGACCGTCGAACGCCCGAGCTTGGCCGCGAGTGCCGGCATCGAGCGCTGGCGCGACGCCATTTCGGATTGCGCCGCGGCAAGATCGGTCCCCGCCTGCGCGCGCCAGCTGCTGCGCACCTGCGCCAGGCTCGCCCGCGCTTCGGCGACCGCGGATTGCGCGCGCGCGATCGCGGCCGAGGCCTGCGCCGCATCGGTTCCCGCGACCGCGGCGCTGTTCTCCAGCTGGATCAGCGTCAGCTGCGGCTCGATCCCGCGGTCGACGAGCGGGCGGATCATCTCGAGCTGGCGCTTGGCAGAGTCGCGCGCCGATACCCGCGAGGCATAGGCGGATCGCGCTTCGGCGACCGCGCGCTCGGCTTGCGCGGCACGCGCCGCACCGGCCGCGCTCAGGCTGGCCAGCTCGCTCATCCGCGCCGCATGGAGCGAGCGTTCGATACCGATCTGCTGCCCGACCTCGGGCGTGGCCGCGGCCGGATAGACCGGCTCGCGCCCGGCGATCTCCGCCTGTAACCGCGCGATCTTCGCGTTGAGCGCCCCCACCGTGATCTCGCTGCTGCCGAATTCCGCCCCTGCCTGCGTCTGGTCGAGCCGGACGAGCGGCTGGCCACGCTTCACGAGGTCGCCAACATGGACGAGGATCGCCGAGACGACCCCGCCTTCGAAATTGCTGAGCACCTGCAACCGGCTGCTCGGCACGACGCGACCGGGCGCGTGGACGGTGCGATCGAGCTTTACGATGCTGGCCCAGGCGATGAAGACGACGATGAAGCCGATAATCAGCCACAGCAGCAGGTTCGATACCGCCTTGGGCTTGATGCGATCGGCAAGGTCTTCGAGATGCGTATCGGACATGGATTTGATACTCAGGCCGCAGTGCGGGGACGCTGGAGCGATTGCAGGACGGCGTCGCGCGGTCCGTCCTGGACGATCTTGCCCGCCTCGACGACGATGATGCGGTCGACCAGCCGGACAAGCGCAGGCCGGTGCGTGATGAGGACGAAGGTGCGGCCCTGCAACTCGGTCTGGAGCCGGTCGATCAGCTGCATCTCGGTCGTCTGGTCCATCGCGCTGGTGGGTTCGTCGAACACGAGCAGCTGCGGCCGGCCGGCCAGCGCGCGGGAAAGGCTGATCGACTGGCGCTGGCCACCCGACAGGCCTTCGCCGCGATCCGCGAGCACCAGGTCATAGCCATTGGCGATCCGCCCCATAAAGCCATGCGTGCCGGTCAGCTCGGCGACGCGCAGCATCTCGGCATCGTCGACCCCGGGACGGCCGAGCGTGATGTTCTCGCGCACCGAACCGCTGAGCAGCACGCTCTCCTGCAACGCGGTGCCGATCAGCGATCGCATCGCGTGCGGATCATATTGGCGGATGTCGGTGCCATCGATCATCACCAGCCCTTCCTGCGGCTGGTAGAGACCGAGGATGAGCCGCGCGATCGTCGACTTGCCCGATCCGACCTTGCCCAGCAGCGCCACGCGCTGTCCTGCCGGGATGACCAGGTCGAGCCCGTCGAACGTCTTTTCGGCCGCGCCCGGATAGCGGAACGCGACGCCGCGCAGCTCGATCCGGCCATCGAAGCGGGCGGGCTTGAGCGCGGTACCGCGCGGCTCTTCGGACCCCGTCTCCATCATCGCGTCGATCTGCTTGTACGCGGTGCGCGTCGCCGACAGCCGCGACAGCAGCGCCGCGATCGTCGCCAGCGGCTGCACCGCGCGACCCGACAGGATCGAACACGCCACCAGCGCACCGGTGGTCAGCTGGTGATCGGCGATCAGGAACACGCCGACGACGACGGTCCCCGCATAGGCCAGCGTGTTCGCCGAGGCCGCGACCGTCGTCGCGATCGTCGAGACCAGACGCTGGCGCGTCGAACTGTCCGAATGCTGCTGGTTGGCCCTGGTCCAGCGCTGGCCGAGCAGACGGCTCGCACCGCTGGTCTTGACCATTTCGAGCGCGCCCACGGTCTCGACCAGCACGCTCTGCTTGGTCAGCCCTTCGCTCATCGCGCGCGCCGACAACCGGTCGAGCGCGGGGCGGGTCAGCCAGCCCGCCCCGACGACGATCGGAATCGCCGCCAGCGGCACCCACACCACCGCACCGCCAAGAATCGCAATGAAGATCAACGTGATGACGATGAACGGCACATCGACCAACGCGGTCATGGTGGCCGATGCGAAGAAGTCGCGCAGCGTCTCGAGCTCGCGCATCATGCCGGTCAGCGCACCGGTCGATCCCTTTTTCTGATCGAGCCGGATCGCGACCAGCCGACGGAACACCCGCCCGCCAATGTCGTGATCGATATCGGCGCCTGCCAGATCGGTAAAATAGGCGCGCAGCACCCGCAGCACGAAATCGAACACCACCACGATCGCCAGCCCGATCGACAGCGCGATCAGCGAGGAGAAGGCGTTGTTGGGAACGACACGGTCGTACACGGTCATCGTGAACAGCGACGTGATCAGTCCGAAGATATTGATCATCGCAGCCGCCAGCGCGACCTTAAGATAGGTGCCCTTGTTGCGCAGCATCGGCTCGACCAGCCACGGCGCGAAGCGCGGCCGCGGATGCTCGATCAGGTCGTGATGGGGCCGGTCGTGGTGATCAGTCATCGGGGTTCCAGCGCGGCAGGTTGGATGGCCAGGGCCGACAGCAGCCGGCCGGTCCGGGCGAGCAGCGCATAGCGCGCGGTGTCGAGCTCGATCACGGTCTGCACATAGCGGGCGGCGACGCCGAAATAATTGCTCTCGGCGCCCAGCAGGTCGAACAGCGTCCCGCGCGACACGCGGAACCGCTCCGCCAGCACGTCGCGTGCACGGCGGCTGGCCAGATAATTACCCTCGATCGCAGCCTGCGCGTCCTGCAACGCGGTCACGTCGGCCAGCGCGATCTCGGCATCGCGTTGCGAATCGATCCGGGTCCGGCGCAGACGTGCGTCGGCGCCGTCGGCGCGCGCCTGCGCCTGGTCGACGCGCTGCGGTCCACCGCCGCCCAGCCGCATGCTGAGCGTGAGGCTGCCGCGAATGTCGTAGTCGCGCGCGGTCTCGATGATCCCGTAGCGTCCGGCATCGATCCCGCCGGACAGTTGCGGCAGCAGATCGGACTTGACCGCGCGGACGTCCGAGCGCGCCGCATCGGCGCCGAGCTTGGCGGCGCGGATCGCGGGCAGCGTATCGATATCGGCGACCAGGCTCGCGGTGCCGATGCCGGCGAGCGACGGCTCGGGCGCGCGCGCCAGCGCGGCGGGCGGTGCATGCCCGATGACGGCGGCATATTGCGCCTCCGCGCCGGCCAGCTGACGCCGGAACTCGGCCAGCTGCGAATCCGAGGATGCGATATAGCTGTCGACCTGCGCCACGTCGCCCGGCGCGGCCGCACCCTGAAGGATGCGATCCTCGATGCTGCTGCGCAGGCTGCGCTGGCTGGTCGCAAACGCCTCGCCCAGCCGGACGAGCACGCGGTAGCCATAAACCGTGTACCAGGCCGAGACGGCGCGCAACGCGATCTGCGTCCCGATATCCTCGATGCCGACGCGCGCCGCGTTCAGTCGCGCTTCGCTCGAGCGGATCCGGCTGAGACTTGCGCCGAAATCGATCAGCGGCTGCTGGACACGCAGCAACCCGTCGGTGCGATGACTGGGACGCGAGCGTTCGAGGACGTTGTTGGGATCGTTGGAAAACGCCCGATCGATGATCCGGAACGTCGAGATCGACAGGTCGGCGGTAGGCAGCGCGCGCGCACGCGCCTCGCCGCGGACGCCCTTGGCCTCGTCCGCCTGCGCGATCGCCTCGTCGAGCGACGGGTTGCGCGCGACCGCCTCGCCGATCACCTGCTGGAAGGTCGCGAGCGGCGATTGCGCGTGCGCCAGTTGCAGGATGGGATCCGCGGTCGGATCGATGTGCAACGGATCCTGGCTCGGCGCCGGCAGCCCGCCGGGTACGCCCTGTGCCCAGGCCCCGAGACGCGGCGTCCCCCGGACGGGCGATGGTGGCCCGTACGAGCCGCTCGACGTCCGCGCGATCGGCGCGCTCGGCACCGCCAGCTCGACTGCCGGCGCAGGCATGGGTGACACGGTCACCGGCGTCGGAACGGAGGGCGTGGGCAAAGCCGGCGAGGGTGGCAGCGGTCGCGGCGTCGCGCCCTGCTGCGGATCGACCACCAGCGATCCTTGCGTCGCCGGCGGCGTACGCTGGGCATAGACCGGTACCGAGACCGGTGCGGCAGCCAGCGCCAGACCGGCCGCGACAACGGTACCACAGCCGGAACGGCGCACGCGCGCCATCCGTCCTAACCCCTGCATCGTGACGATGACCGGCAATTCTTGGACGGGCAATTCTTGGACCGGCAATCCTTGAACCAGCAATCCTTGCCGTCGCTTACCCGCATGCAGCCATCGCAAAGCACGATGGCCGTCGAACCTGTCATGTCGTCGCACCCCAGCTCGGCACTCAGGTTCGACTGTACCCCGCCACGCTGGCGGTCAGGACAGCCGATGCCCTTGCTCCCCTATACATCGCGGTGGCGCCCCTCCCAGGTCACCGGTCCCCTGCGGTCACAGTCTTCTATTTTTCCGCTCGCGACAAGGGTTTCACGCGACGAGCGTGACGACCGCTTCGCCGGTGAGGATGTGGCGCGCGCTTCGCCCTTGACGGCCGCGCTCTCCTGCAGGGACGGATAGGGGCCTGGGACAGGTCTTCTGCGCAGAACCGGCCGGGCGCAAAGTACCCGCCGATGCCGGATCGACCGCGCGGCAAGGACCGCGCGCATCGCTGCGAGCCGACACGGACGACATTCTCGCCATGGTCTCAGCGCTTGGCTCGAATGCCCGAAATCAGAATTCGATATCCTGGTGGACATACCAATCGTCAAACATCGAAAGCGCTTCGAAATGTCGCT
>NZ_QAOG01000010.1 GCF_003050705.1 Sphingomonas aurantiaca
TTCAAGCTCGGCACGACGCTTCAGCTCGGCTTTTTCGGGATCGTCGGCACTGTCCTCACAGTGGCGCTCGCAGCAATGTGGCTGCTGGTCGGCGCTAAGACGGTCGCGGGCGGCTGGCGCGGCAACCTGTTCGTGTCGCCCTGCATTGCCCAAGCCAATTGATGGGCCAAACCGATCGTCCTGCCGGATCGAACCGGCGAATCTGATCGACCCGTACCGGGCAGACCGGCGGACGGGTCGCGCATACAGAACATGACAGAAACGGGAGAATGTTGGTGGACAGCCTGGATATGAAACTGGCGCAGGCGACGAACCGCCGTCGCTTTCTCGCAGAGGCCGCGATCGGCAGCGGCGCGCTGATCGCCGCACCCGCGCTGGCGCAGAGCATGGTCGATCTGCACCTGCCGGGCGGTCCGTCGGAACGGCCGATGACCAGTGCGTTCCCCGGCAAGGGCAACATGATCCTCCAGCGTATCCACCCGCCTTTGCTGGAAACGCCGATGAGCGTGTTCAATGGCGACGTCTTCACGCCAAACGACCAGTTCTTCGTCCGCTGGCACTGGGCTGACATTCCGACCGCGATCGATGTCGAGGCGTTCCGGATCAAGGTGCACGGCGCGGTCACGCGGCCGCTGTCGATCTCGCTCGCGCAACTGCTGAAGTTGCCACGCGTCGAGCTGGCGGCGATCAACCAATGCTCGGGCAATTCGCGTGCGCTGTTCCAGCCGCCCGTTGCCGGTGCGCAGTGGCGTCACGGGGCCATGGGCAACGCCAAATGGCTCGGCGTGCGCCTGCGCGACGTGCTCGACATCGCCGGCGTGAAGCCGGGCGCGGTTGCGGTGCGGTTCGGTGCGCTCGACCAACCGGTGGTCGCGGGTGGACCGGATTTCGCCAAGTCGCTGTCGATCGACCACGCACGCGACGGCGAAGTGATGCTCGCCTTCGGGATGAACGGCGAACAGATGCCGCTCCTCAACGGCTTCCCGGTCCGGCTGATCGTACCCGGCTGGTATTCGACCTATTGGGTCAAGATGCTGAACGACATCGAGGTGCTCGCCGCACCCGACGACGGTTACTGGATGGCCAAGGCGTACAAGATCCCTGACACTCCAGGCGCGAACGTGCGGCCTGGCCAGAAGGATTTCCCGGCCGTGCCCATCAACAAGATGATCCCGCGCAGCTGGGTCACGAGCCTCGACGAAGGGCAGGCAATCGCGTTCGACCGGTCAATCCCGCTGGGCGGCATTGCGATGGGGGGCGATTGCGGCGTCGCCAAGGTCGATGTGTCGACCGACAACGGCAAGACCTGGTACAAGACAGTGCTCGGCCCCGATCACGGCAAATACAGTTTCCGCCGCTGGGACGCGCAGGTGCCGCTCACGCATGCGGGCCCGACCAGGCTGATGTCGCGCTGCTGGAACACCGCCGGCATCGCGCAGCCGATGACGCCGATCTGGAACCCGGGCGGGTTCATGCGCGGCAACATCGAAACCACCAACATCGTCGTCGGCTGAGGAGCGCTCCCCCATGAAAACGCCTTCCATCGGCACGCTGTCGTTCGGGTTCGTCGGCGCGACCGTCGTTCTTCTGCTCGCGATTGGTGCCCCGAACAGCCGCGTCGCCCCGCCGCCTGCCGCCCCGACCGCACCACCGCCGCCAAGCGTCTCGGCGCGCGGCTTCTCGCTGGCGTCCACTTCGGTCGATCTCCCAACCGACGAAGGGCAATATCCCGCCGGCCCGCATGCCGACGTCATCAATGCGAACTGCACCTCGTGTCATTCGGCGAGCATGGCGCTGAACCAGCCGCCACTCTCCGCCGACCAGTGGACCGCGGAGGTCACCAAGATGCGCGAGGTCTACAAAGCCCCCGTCGCCGCAGCCGACGTGCCGGCGATCGTCGCTTATCTGACCGCCATGAGCGCAAAGCAGCCGGGCGCCGCGAAGGGCAAGGCGCAAGACCCCGATCCGAAGGCTGCGCCCGACGTATCGGGGGGATCAGGCTAAGCCCATCAACTCACGACACGCGGTTCTGCGCGCGAAGTGCTGTGCGGTGTGGCCTCTGGGGGAGGGCGTCGACGCCAATCGAAACACTGCTCGCGCCTGCGCGTTCGCAGGTGCGCCACGTGGCACACCTTACGCGATAATCGTCACCCGGCAGGGCCGAGACGCCGGCACGATGGCTCGGTCGGCACGCCCAGCGGGCCGATAGAGCCGTGCCCGCGGGGTCCCGCCCCACTCGTTGGGGACTTCGGAAAAGAGCGTAGGGTGCCGACTGCCTGCCTACTTGGTGCTATAAACGTCTGTACCGGAACCATATAGCTGCTATTCTGGATATATGGAAAACAACACGGCAATTTCAGCGCTCGGCGCGCTCGCACAAGGAACACGCCTCGACGTGTTCCGCCTGTTGGTGCGGCACGAACCGCATGGCTTGGCTGCGGGCAAAATCGCCCGTCAGCTCGACGTACCGCAAAACACAATGTCCGCACACCTCGGCATCCTCGCCCGTGGCGGGCTGGTGCGATCCGAACGTCATAGCCGCTCGATCATCTATCGTGCCGATCTCGACGGCCTGCGCGCGCTAACGCTCTTCCTCGTCAAGGATTGCTGCGCCGGCAACGCGGAGCTGTGCGCCCCGCTGATCGCCGAACTCACCCCCTGCTGCTGAAAGGACGCCCGTGGCCGTCGATATCGTGATCTATCACAACCCCGTGTGCGGCACGTCGCGCAACACGCTCGGCCTGATCCGCAATGCCGGCATCGAACCGCACGTGGTCGAATATCTGAAAACTCCGCCCTCGCGCGCGCTGCTGGTCGAGCTGATCGACCGCGCCGGCATAACGCCCCGCGGGCGCGGCCAATACGCCGCTGGCCTGCACGATCATGGGCGTCGAGCTGTTCGGCGCCGAGACCGCAGTGCCGGTCGCGGTCGCCTGTTTCGTCGCTTACGCCTGCTCCGGGCATAACGGCATCTACCTGTCGCAACGGGTGGCGGTGCCGAAGCGGGCGGGCAGCACCCTGCCGCCGGACCTGACGCTGCGCGATGCGCGCGCGCTCCGTCCCGTGCCCGACCTTTCAGACCTGTTCGCTCCTCACCCCACGGAAGGCTTATCCATGTCCGACGCCCACCACGTGTCGCAGACCGAGATCGGCTGGTCCGCATCTACATGAAGCCAGCCGACAAGGCGGTAAAGCCGGGCACGCGCTCACGCTGGGCTGCCAAGCCGCTCGACCGAACGCTCGTCGCGCAGGCCAAGGCGGACGGAATCATGAACGCTGTCGCCCACCATACCCACTACGGCTACAGCAACCACGGCCCGGTGCGTGAGAACGGCGCCGAGATCGCCGATCCGCACCTCACCATGTGTGTCGAACTGATCGGCCAGCGCGAGCAGCTCGAAGGCTTCTGCCGGGCGCACGGCGACCTGCTTGCGAACAAGGTCATCGTCTACAAGCACCTGGAGCATTGGACGGTCAGCCCGGCGGGCTTGCGCCAGGAAGATGCGGATACGGCCGAGCTGGCTGGCTGAGGCATGGGGCCATACCTGATTATGTTCGCCGGGACTGGTTCCGACGGCATGCTGCGGTATGGGCTGAACGGCCTCAGCCTGCGCCTGTTCGGCCCCGACCTGCCGATCGGAACGCCCATCATCAACGTGCTCGGCTCATTCCTTATGGGTCTGCTGGACGGCTGGTTCCTGTTGCGGAGCGGATCGAGCCGGGGATGGCGATTGTTCCTCACCACCGGCGGGCTGGGCGGCGTCACGACCTTCTCGACCTTCTCGCTGGAAGCGGCCTTGCTTTAGGAGAGAGCCGAAGTCGGGCAAGCCGCCCTTTATGTTGTCGGATCGGTTGGGCTGGGCGTGCTCGCGCTGTTCGGCGGCCTCGCTCTCGTTCGCTCCTTCAGCCCGGCTTAGCGGCGCCAACCGGCTCAGGAGCGATCATCTTCCTTGACGTTGTCAACCTTCGCCTTGTCTTTGGCGCGGACCGACTCCTCCAGCTCCAGAATCTCGGCCGATTCTTGCGTGGTGGGCTTCTTCTTGTCGATATCGCTCATGAAGTCCTCCGTCTGCAAAACTACTGGTACACCGTTTCGCGCCAAGGATTATTCAGGGTTTCTGCTCGGCGTCCCGCCGGTCCGCTTCGGCCGGGGTCTGCCGAGCGCGTTCGCGGATACGGCGTTCGAGCGGTGCGCCGACGAACAACACTAGCATCGCCAGCAGCAGACCGCCCACAAGTAGTGGCCACACCGCCAATCCCGCTGCCGCTCCGAGCGTCGCTGACACCCAGATGCACGCCGCCGTTGCTAGCCCGTGCACCTCCTGCCCGCTGCCAACGCGCAGGACCGCGCCCGCGCCGATGAAGCCGACGCCGGATAGGATGCCCTGCATCACTCGACCTGCTGCATCGGCGTTCACGTTCGGCAAGCCGCTGTGGACGATCGCCTGGACGGCGATGCAACTCGCGAGCCCGACCAGCCCCAGCGTCCGCAGACCCATGATCTGTCGGTTCTCGCGTGACCGTTCCCAGCCGAGCGTCATGCCGGCCGCCGTCGCCACGATCATCCTGCCGATCGCGTCGACCCAGAAGGCGAGATCGACCGACAAAGGCGGCGGATTCACTCGACCAGCACGTGGACGTGGTGCCAGGCCGTGCAGAGGTATCCGGCGAAGTTCCACATCGTATCGGGTAGTTCGGGCTGACCCTGGCCCGCATCGTCGAACGCGCGCACCACAAGGTGCTGGCGCCCCTTGGGCAGTTCCGCATCGAGCGACCAGCGCTGCCAGCTCCACTGCCCGTCCGGATCGTCGGAGAAATCGGCCTGCCGCCAGTCTCGACCGCCGTTCAGCGACACCTCTACCCGCGACACGTCGCGCTCATAGGCGACGGCATAGCCCTCGATCCGGACCTTGCCCGCGGGCAGACTCTCGCCCGAACCAGGCGAGCAGATCGCGGCGTTGAGCGGCATGGCGTTGATCGTCAGCCCTTGCGTCCAGTCCGCCGTCTCGCTGGTCACGTCGGCCGGAAAAAGCTTGTAATCGTGCGCCTGGATCGGCGCCTCGGAGGGCGTGTCCTTGACCTCGATCCGGGTCAGCCACTTGGCGCTACGCACGCCAGCATAGCCTGGCACGACCAGACGCAACGGCGCACCGTGCTCGGATGCCAGCGGTTCGCCGTTCATCGCCCAGGCGAGCAGCACGTCGGGCGCCCGCGCCTTGGTCATAGCGATCGAGACGCCGAACGGTGCCACCTCGCCTTCCACATCCACCTCGTCAGCGCCGGTGAAGCAGACGAACAGGTTGGACGCGTCCGATGCTCCAACTGCATCCAACAGGTCTGCGAGCCGCACGCCCGTCCACTCGGCATTGCCGATCGCGCCTATGTCCCACGGATCGCCTGAAGTCTTGCCCACCTGTTGGAGATCGGTCCGGCGGTTGCCGGCGCACTGAAGCACAGCCGTGACAGTCCGGACCGGAAAGCGCGCCTTCAACTCCGCAATCGAGATGGAGCACTCGCCCACACTGATCCCGCCCACCTCAATCCGGTGATCGGCCGGCAGGTCCGGCACGGGCCCATGGCTGCGCACATAGAACAGGTTCTGTGGCGTCAAGAACCGCTCGATCAAGGCGCCGGGCACCGGCTCGGCGTTGTAGGGCTCGGGGTTCCGCTCTATCATCAGCTCGCTCATGCTATTGTAACGCCTGACAATCGGTTTGGCCTCGGCCTCATCCTCACTATCTTGCCCGATCATGCGATGTGCAGCGCGGCCAGCAGCGTCAGGCTGATCGCGGCCAAGCCGAGCAACGACAACACGACGGCCATGGTCACGCGGCCCCCGGCCTTGGCGACGGTGCGGACGTCCACGCCGAGCCCGAGCGCCGCCATGGAAACGACGGTCAGCAGCGTGGCGCTCCGGCCGATCGGCGCGATGGCGACGGTCGGCACCAGACCCAGCGAGCGGCAGGCGACCAGTGCGAGGAAGCCGATGATGAACCAGGGCACGAGGTGGGCGAGGTCCATCCGCTTGGCCGTAGGCGCACCGGCGACGAACTCGCCTTCGGGAACCGACTGCGGCGCGAGACGAGGCGCCACCAGCGACAGAACAAGGCACACCGGCCCGAGCATCAGCACGCGCACCAGCTTGACGAGCGTACCCATCTGCACGGCGGTGGCGCCCAACGGCGAGGCGGCTGCGATCACCTGCGGCACGGCATAGACAGTGAGCCCGGCGAGCGCCCCGAAGGCGAGCCCGCCCATGCCGAGCGCAATCCCGAGCAGTGGCAGGCCAAGCACTACCACCACACCCAGTACCGCCGTGAACGCGATCGAGGCAGCTACGTCGTCGCTGTCGGCGCCGATTACCGGTGCCACGGCCGCGATGGCGGAGTTGCCGCAGATTGAATTGCCGCAAGCCACCAGCAGCGCCATCCGCGTCGGCAAGCCGAGCAATCGGCCGATCCCAAAGCTGAGCAGGATTGCGCTCACGACCACGCCGGCGATACCGGCGAGGAGCGGCAGCCCGGCCGCCAAGATGGTCGCGGCACTGACCGAAGCACCGAGCAGGACGACCGCCACCTCCAGTAAGTATTTGGCGCTGAATGCGATGCCTTCGTGCCACCTTTCATCCGGGGTCCACAGGCTGCGCACGGCGGTGCCGATCAGGATGGCGAGCACCAGCGCCTCCAGCCACGCCTTGCCGGCCAGTGCGCGCTCGCCCGCCTCCAGCGCGTAGGCCGAGCCGGTGACGGCGAGGCAGAGGCCGACGCCGGGCAGCAGCGCGGGCAATCTGCTAGTCTGGACGGTAGGGAATATACGATCGGGATAGGCAAAACTGGCCACGGCGGTGTTCCTTCCGTCGCACGATCTAAACCCTGCCTACCGATCGCTCCAACTTAGCCTTGTTGTCATTCCGATCGTCAATCGTGATCGGTTTCTATATCAGGTGCGGTGTGACACTGGAGCAACTGCGCATCTTCGTCGGCGTGGCCGAGCGCAAGCATATGACCGTCGCGGCGCGGCCTTAAACGTCACGCAGTCAGAGGCTTCCGCAGCCATCGCCTCGCTTGAGGAGCGACACGCAACCAAGCTCTTCCACCGCGTCGGGCGCGGCATCGCTCTGACAGAGGCCGGACGGCTGTTCCTGACCGAGGCTCGCGGAGTTCTTGCGCGGGCCGACGCGGCCGAGACGGTGCTGGAGGAGCTTGGCGGGCTGAAGCGGGGCACGCTGCGCCTCGTCGCCAGCCAGACCATCGCCGCCTACTGGTTGCCGCCCATCCTTGCGGCTTTCCATGAGCGCTATCCGGCGATTAGTATCGAACTGTCGATCGGCAACACCGGGCAGGCCGCGGCACGCGTCTATGACGGCAAGGCCGATCTGGGTATTGTCGAGGGCGAGATCGACAACCCGGCGTTGGCGCATTGGCCGATCGGCGAAGACCGGCTGTCGCTCGTCGGAGCACAGCCTTTCGGCGACGCCGACATCGACGTGACATGGCTGCGACGAGCACGCTGGGGGCAACGGGAGCCTGGATCAGGCACGCGATCGACGTTGAATAGCGAGTTGCGCAGCTTGGGAGTCGATCCGGCTGCCCTCGACGTGGCGCTGACGATGCCGTCTAATGAAAGCGACCGAACGGCCGTGGAGGCTGGGGCGGACGTTGCTGTCCTGTCGGCGCTAGTGGTCGACCCGGCCATCAAGGCAGGTCTGTTGCACGTCGCACCGATCACATTCGCTCCTCGCCCCTTCTTCGGGCTGCGGCATAAGGAACGCTATCGCACGAAAGCCGCGGATGCGCTGTTGGACGTGATCGGGTTGCAGCGGCGGTAGGTACGCATCGGCATTCTCAAAACGCCATCCTTTTTGGGACCGCCCGCGATCGCCATCTCCTTCCTGAAACCTGTCTGACCGCACTCTACCAGATTTGCGCCATAGTAGGACGGGACATCGCCCACGAGCGGCCGGATCTGGCAGTAGCTGTCGTTCGGCAGACCGTGCCGGGACGACGCCCTTGTCCCAGAAGGCGTAGATTACGGCGGAAAACCCTGTCGCCATCCTGGATGCACGACAAACGGGTATTTTCGGACACCCAAGCAGACCTGTCGGCGCTTAGCGTATATCTGGGTCCATTCTATGTACCGACCCCTATTATGTGTTTGTCGGACATGTTCACGCGGTAACGAGTCGCCGCCGCGCTTAACGCCAATATTGCGCACGATATTGACATATCATGCGCAATAAGGTATTTAAACGCGCAGTAAGTTCGTATTGGGAAGCGAAATGGCGTTCAGAGCAGATGAAGCCGCTGCGAGCGGTTATGAGAAGGCGCGCAACTACCTTGTGTCGCGGCATTTCACGCCAGCACAGCGCGAGCTGTCGGACGGGGCACTTCGTGCGATTGTCGAGGAGATCGGTCCGCCGGTCGACGGCTATCCTACCTGGCACCCGCTGGTCGCCCAGCATGACGGGCGGAATCCGGAAACCTATCCCAGCGAACGCACGGGCTATGAAGGTCTCGACCATACGCGTTATTTTGCACATGGCTTCATCACCTGTCCCTACGTTGACGGCGACCAGGTGATCGCTTCAGCGCAACGAATTGTCTGCCCGCCTGGGGTCTCGATTTCCGCCGAACGTCTCGACGGTCCGTTCTACATGGACAACGCTGAGCCCATCCTTGTCCGGTGCAATTGGGACCGCGGCCTGGAAGCCAACCACACCATCCCGAAATCGCTCGCCGTGCCTCTGATGCTCGAGCAGGAACTCCCCTGCTGGCGCTGGTCGCAGCGCGCCGAAACGTGGGAAACGATGCGTCCCTATCTGCTTGGCGAGCCCCATGGCAGTCGATCGTCCCTGTTCGTGACGCAGGACACCGCACTGGCTCTCAAGAAGATTTATCTGAGCCTTGTGGAATCGGAGATGTTCGGCCCGGTGAAAATGCGCTGACGGTCGCCCGGGGGATTTTGATGACGAATGGCGTTCAAGCAACCGAGCCAGCAGGCGAGGTCCGTCCCGAGAGCATAGGCGATGTCCCGGTGCGGGTCGTCAACACCTACTCACGTCTATGGCAGTTCGAAACGTGGCTGCGGGCGATGGTTTACGTCGAGCTTCGAGCGAAGCTCGGCGATTCTTGGGCGGATGATCTGAAAAAGAAGCCGGGCCATCAAGAGGCAGATGCATCGCTTACCCATATGCCTACAGCGGAAAGCAGCGCGCTGAGTTACAGTCAGTTGCCCGCCTTGCTCGAATTGATCGAGGCACATTGGGACTGCTTCGAGACATATTTCCCCCCGCGCGATCTTTGGCATGCCAAGTTGCGCGAGGTTAAGCAAATTCGCAACCGCGTCGCGCACTTTCGCGCTGGGCATGCTGATGACTACGCCCGCGTTCTTCAGTTTCTACGGGATCTGGACAAGAGCTTTTGGCGATATTGCACCAGTTACAACAACGGCCAGCCCTTCCTGCCGCAGCGGATCAATCCAGTGGCTAAGCGCTTTTTGCCGCTCGACCCGCTCCCGTTCGTCGAGTTCGAGAAGAAGCGTTGGGCACAAATCGGAATGCGGAACAAGGAGCTGCCGGTTGGGATGACCGTGCATTACCAGCAACGTCCGTGGGCCAATGTCACAACCCTCAAAGCCGGGCAGCCGGGTCTCCTTTATGACATTCGATTGTTCGCGCAGGATGGACGCGGCCTAGACTACCGACGATTCCTAGATCGAACCCGCGCGCTCCACCCGCACCTCGTCCATGTTCTGCTTGACAGCTTCTCTAGCGAGGTTCGCGTGACGATACCTTCGGTCCTGGGTACCAAAGCTATCGTTGCGCTCATCGAAAAGTGCCATGAGGCCGCGGTGAATAGCATCGTGCGCGCCGCTTCTTCGGATAAGGAAGCGGTGATCACTTTGGCATCGCAATGGCCGGAATATGTGCTGGGACCCGAGAATCCGCTCGCCTTTCTCAGTCCTGATATGCCTTGTTCGTTTTTCGGCGTCTGAGGATTTCAAAGGGGCAGCAGAGCGAACGTAACTGACTCGCGAAGGCAACCGAAAGTCAGTCTGGCAGCAGTGCGCCACTACACGCCATCCAGCGGCCCACTTGGTTTCCCACCCGTTCTGACGGCTATGCGATATACGGCAGAATAAACATCTAGCGGGGCAGACAATGCACCTTGAATCTATACGAGTAGAAAAGTTCAAACGGATTGACGCCATTGACTTGCCGCTTGCAGACCTAAACATACTTGTTGGGTCAAATGGGAGCGGAAAATCTTCAATACTTCAAGCACTGCATCTTGCCTCCTGCCTAATGCGCCAGGCAGATCGCATACGAATGGACGGAACGGCGATGGTGAGGGTAAGTGACCTCGACTATCTTCCATCCGACGAATATTGGCGACTTGGTCATGGTGCAGATTGGGGAAACCGCTCGAATAGCCCATCTTCCAAGGTGATCTTCAAATTTCGCGCCAATGACGGCGCAGAAGTTATAGCTCATTTAGAAATGCGTTCGGCAAGAAACGCTGGTATCTCAGTGCAAGGAGAGCTTCCAGAACTGGTGAGAACTCAATTTCGGGGTGCTGAGACATTTTTCAGTGGTTTTATTCCCGGAATATCGGGCATTCCAAACGTGGAACAGAAAAATTCCAAACGCGTCGTTTTGAAGGCTTGTTCATTCGGTGATTCGAATGTCTACCTTCGCAATGCGCTCAACCTACTATCTCTAGAAAACATTGGTCAAATTGAGACATGGCTGATGCCACTCTTAGGGCGGATTAAGCTAAGTATAAAGTTTGACGACGCGGCGGACTTTGACATTCACGCCGAAGCTGAGATAAATGGTATTATTATGCCACTGGAGCTTCTGGGCACCGGATATCTTCAGTTAATACAGATATTCTGCTACATTCTGCTATTTAAGCCAAAGATTCTTCTGGTTGATGAACCGGATATCCACCTCCACCCAAGTGTCCAAGAGCAGCTGGCGCAGATTCTGTTAGAGATTGCCCGCGCGCAAGGCATCAAAATCATTATGACTACGCATTCCCCCTTTATTGTGCGCGGCGCACCCGCAGACACGAATGTTGTATGGCTGGCAGACGGTGAGAAAAAGTCTGATGACCGTGCGTCGGTTGAGTTAGCTCTAGGCTGGGGTGCCTTTGGAAAAAAAGTCATCGTTGTGAGCGAAGATGCAAAGAACGACCTTTTGAAGAAGCTTATCCGTCAATGGCCGGAAATCGAGCGAGCGGTCACCGTTCTTCCGGGACGAGGTTACCAACACCTCTTGACTAAAGACGAGGCTCGGGAACTTAAGGCGTCACTCGGCGATAAGTTCAAGATATTGGTGCACCGCGATCGTGACTCGCTTACGGATGACGAGGTCATTGCGCTCAAGGATTCATACGCCAGCGAAGGAATTCGTCTCTGGTTGACTGACCAATCCGACCTCGAAGCGGAATTCTGTGATCCAGGATTTCTCTCAGCGTTAACCGGGGAGCCTATACACACGTGCGAAAATTGGCTGACCGACATTTCGAACCAGAACCAAGCGCCCATTAAAGATCAGTTCGCTAAGCAGCGCGCAGCGCACAACGATGAGCTGCATAAGGCGGGGGGGAGCCCCACCAATGATGATGTGTGGGCAGTATTCCAAGGGCGGACGCTCAAGGGCGCAAAAGGTAAATTTATCTTCAATCAGCTGAAAAACAAAGTTCCGGCTAATGGCTTCTCAGCCGCAGCGGTAGGCTTGCTCGCTGTTTACCCAGAACGCGCAGCCAGCCTCAAAGCTAACCTAGAGGATCTGCTTGCATAACTACCGTTCAATGGATCAATCAAGGTCGCCTTCTGTTCTGTCGTAGATTGACTCGGCAACGTACAGAACGACACTGCTAGTCACGTCCCCAGCAATCGGAGTCCCGTGACGAGCTAAAGCTGAAGCCGCCGACCGCTTTAGAATGCCGATTCTCGTAGCTTCATAACGATGCCGGTGGGAAATTGGCCGGCGTGTACGGCTGTCCACACGGTCATTAGTTCGTGGCGATGCTCATCGATCCATGATTTGATTGTCTGATCGTAGGGCGTTGGTTTGCCGACAAGGCGCTCGCCGGTATCGATTGCGTAGGTCGCGCAGTGCCGATCGTCTTTGTAGTCGATGTGAAGGTGGGCGCGGCCGTGGTTGGCCATTGTGTCCATGCGAATGACGAGGTTCGACACTCGCATGACCATAAAATCTTGGTCGAAAACGCCTGACGCATCATCGTCGATGAGCATATCCAATGACGCGAACCGCCCCTGGAGCGTTTCCCCGACCGAAAACAAACGCTTCTTTAGCTCGTCTACGCTTTGCATGTTTAACCTACCATCCATCGGGACCGACGCGGGCTAGACACTTCGCATTAACAAAACATCTGCGGCTTTCCCGTTTCTTCGTCGTTGTGGTTCCGTTTCGGGAAAGTGCAACTGGGAACAGGTTTTGGGGAATGGCGTCACCCAAGAGGTGAAGCGCCCTTTCCTCACCTCAGGCGGTGCCGATCGACGTTCCCAATCGATGACGGCGTATGGTCGCCTTGGGGAAGATCGACGTCGTGCTTCACCGTGTCCACGGTGAGCAGTCCACGATGCGTTTCGACACGCTGTCCCGCTGCCAAAATCTCCGCATAGAAGCTACCGAACCCAACCCACTCGGGAGGATATTGCCTGACCTGTTCAAAGTCCTTCTTTCTCACTGGACTCGGGCCACGGTTCGCAATGCGGACCGACGATTTTGGTTGATAGACCATCGCGCTACCGTCCGTGAAGCCAACGAGGATGTTTTTTAGGCTCATGGTAAGGCTCCCGAGGATCTTCATGTCGCGCTGAAAAATTTGCTTACCGATCGACAGGAAGCTAAGCGACTAAGCGACTAAGCGACTAAGTGGTCGAGCATTGTCGGCGACATCCGTTGATGGATGCCGCCGACTTCGACTTTTATCGCTGACGCATGGTGGGATCGAGCATGAGGTCCATCAGGATGGCCGCAACCTCAGGGCCGTGTTCCTCGTAGATCGTGCCGGTACGCATGTTCGTTCCGCGATCAGTGAGCTGCGGCAATAGCCAGAACACAGAGCCGTCATGCACATCAGGCCAAGTCCAGCGCACCTTTACGCCCGTGCCCAATCGTGTCTCCGATGGCCAAATTTTTTCGATTGGATATAAGGCTGTAGTGTCAATCTCGTGCGGACGGGCATCGGTGACTAAGCCAACGCCCTTGATGCGCAGTCCTGCGCCTGGCGAGAACGATTTTATAAACGCGATGTCGCCAATCCGAATGGACCGGAGCGTTGCTTCGATAAACGGAGCCTCGCCATCATGCAGCGACGCGGTTGCATTTGGAGGTGTGCTAGGCTCCCAGCCGCTGCACGCGACCCCTAGCTGAAGGAAGTAGGACGTAACGTCCGTGACGCCGCCGTAGCTGGCGCCGAAACCAAATATGCTCATTCTGTGCTCCTTGGCTCATGGCCTATGAAGTGAAACACGGCTTTAAGCCGTGCCATGTATATTGGCATTCCGTAAGCCACGGACAAGTCAGGGCCGAATGTTGGCGAATCTACGCGAGTTCCCCATCCTAGCGGTTTCTCTTGCAGCTAAGCGACTAAGCGATATAAGTCGCTTATCAGCTTAGTAGGAGCGACAGCTATGCAGGTATGGGCCGTGATCGCTCAGAAGGGCGGGCAATCCAAAACCACCCTTTCGACTGGGTTCGCCGTCGAGGCGGCGCGGGAAGGGGCATCAGTCGTCATCCTCGATGCCGACGACCGGCAAGGGTCGGCACTCTATTGGTCCGAACGCCGCGACGACGACGACGTGATAGTGAAGGACAGCAGCGTCGCCGGCCTACCTCTCCACGTTTCGCGTGGACGCGCCAGCGGCAAGATTGATCTTATCATCATTGATACGCCCGCGAACTCCAAGGACATTGCCATGCTCGCGGCCGAGCAAGCAGACTTCGTCATTGTCCCCGTCGCACCGCGTGGGCTGGACGTTCATTCGGTGTTGCAGACCGTCAAGCAGGTGCAGCAGGCCGGCACCCCATTTGCAGTCATTTTGACACAGGTTCCGCATCAGGGCGGGGAAGGGCAGGAGGCCCATGCGGGCTTCGCCGCCAAGGGCGTAACGCTGTTCGACAGTCGGCTCCATTTCCGCAAGGATTTCTACAAAGCTACGCCACTCGGCCGGACGGCGGCAGAGACAGAACCGGATAGCAAGGCTGCGGCCGAACTGCGCGCAGCCTATAATGAGGCTAAGCGACTAAGCGGCTTTACGACTAAGCCAGTAAGCGAGGCAGCATAATGGCAAAGAGACCGTCTGCACTTGCTAGCATCTTCGATGACGAGCCGGACGAGGCGGCAACGGCTTCCATCGTCGAGGCTGTCCCCGAGCCGCAACAGGCGGCCGCGCCGCACCGATCACGGCGCGCGGCCGAGACGCCCACGCCGGTAGCGCCGGCGCGTCGTAGCAGTCATCCAGGCAAGAAGCCGGTGCTGATCCACATTCCCGAGGACATGCACCGTGCACTGCGCCAACTTAGTGTGGAGGAGGGCGGTGAGCCGCTCACCGTCGTCACCGAGCGCCTACTTCGGCAGTATCTCGTCAAGCGGGGCCACACCAGGTTCGCCCCGTGAGCAAGCGGCGTGATCCCAATCCCGAGTTCGACCTGTTCATCCCTGCGCTCGGTGACCTCCCGCTCAAGGACCAGCGGGAAGTTATGGAGCGTCCGTTCTTCTCGTTGCAGAAGCGCAAGCGCCTCAAGCCCATCGAGTATCGCAGCCCGGATGGCGAGGCGTGGGTGCGCGTGCAGGCGATTCCCGACTACGGAATGGCGACGATTTGGGATGCCGACATTCTAATATGGGCGGCATCTACCCTCAATCGCATGAAGCAGCAGGGCCTGAACGACCTTCCGCGCACGCTGACGACGACGCCTTATGACCTGTTGCGAGCTATCAAGCGCGGCACTGGCGGCAGAGATTATCAAGAGTTGCAGGCGGCGCTGCTTAGGCTCCAGACGACCTCCATCACCACCTCAATCCGCGCGACCAAGCGCCGGCAGAAGGCCGGCTTCAACTGGCTCGATAGCTGGACCTTTGACACCGACGCCGAGACCGAGCAGCCACGGGGCATGACGCTGACCCTTTCGGATTGGGTTTATGAGGGGATCGTCAACGAGAAGTCGTTGCTTACCATGCACCCTGACTATTTCCTCCTGTCCGGAGGCCTGGAGCGGGCGCTGTATCGCATCGCGCGCAAACATGCCGGCACGCAGCGCGGGGGGTGGTTGTGCCGGGTCGAGGTGCTTCGCGACAAGACAGGCAGCGATGCCCAGCCCAAAGAGTTCAATCGGATGCTTCGGCGCGTGATCGAGGCTGACCAGCTCCCTGATTATACAATGGAAGCAGCCGAAACGACCGACAAAAGCCCTGCTGTGCTGTTCAGGCTCCGCGGTGAGGCCGAAGCATTAGCACTGGCCGAGAAGATGCGCGTGGAGGAGGAGCGGCGAGCCCGCCTTGACGCCGATCGTCGGCGTACGGAAGAGGTGGACGCCCGGATGGACCGGCTGGCCGGCCGTCGCTAACTATCGGGGTTTCACCCACCGCAGTCCCCAACTATCGGGGTTTCACACACCTGCTGGTTTGCCGGGCAGAGTCGGGCAGGCTCCGGCCGGCGTAATGCAGCGTTCGCGCTGTGGATAACTGGCACGGAAGAGCCGTTCAAGCCATGCCAGAGTCGGGGTTTCACACACCTTTTCGTCGGGGGATCACCCACCGCACTATCGGGGTTTCACACACCGAATCACGGGGTTTCACCCACCGGCTATATCGGTAAGGTACTGAAAACAGGTTAGGAATTAGGGTCTTTTTGACCCTTAACCTTTTTAAGATTCCTATTTAACAGAATCACTTAATGTCACTGCGCCGTTCGACAAACCAAAAGACACCCAGTGGAATCGGCCTAATGGCCGATGCCCTATTCGTTTCGTGCCGCCTGCGGCGTCACAGAGGCGGCGCAAGCGCCGCTAGCTAGGCGAGAAAGAAGTTGGGGCGGGTGGCACGGAATCCGTTCGCTAAAGCCGCCCAAGCGTGCGGTGAGGGCAGGAGAGGAGCTTTCGGGGGCCTTGGGATACCTATCACGGTGAATGTCCCCAGCGGGGCTCAATCACGCCGGATCGAACAGCCCGGCGAACTCGCGCTGGTCGTAGTAGCGGATTTTCTCGACCGCGAGCGGGTGTTCGCCCTGGCGCAGCAACAGGAGCTGGTCGGGCCGCATCCGCATAATTTCGTCGGGCGTGGCGAGCCGCCGCGCGGAGATATGCCCGCTGATGCTTTCCGAAGGGCCGGCGCGATTATCGCCCCAGCCCGTGCCACGCGAGGTGCTGACGGTATCATATTCGATCGTGGTGTCGCCGATCGTGCGGGAGAGCATGTCGGCGGTGGCATGGTCGTTCACCCCGAACGTCTGGATTACGCCCGCATTGGACATGAAGGTGCCGGCCCGCTCGCCATAGGTGGCCTTGAGCTGGTGCATGTCTTGAAGGATAGGCCAGAGCTGAAGACCATAGCCTGCCATCAGCCCCATCGCGCGTTCGACCGGTTCGAGGCGACCGAGGGCGGCGAACTCGTCCAGCAGAAACAGCACAGGCCGGGGAGGGCGGGCGGTGGACCGGGCCATGTCAGTGACGGCCTGGCTCACCAGCAGGCGCAGCCAGCGGGCATAGGTATCGAGCCGATCGGGCGGGAGCACCAAGAACACGGTGGCGGTCGTGTCCTTCAATCCTGCGAAGGTGAAATCGGACGCGGCCGTGCTGGCGACGATGCGCGGGCTGTCGAGAAAGTGGGTGTGGCGCTGCGCCGAGGACAGCACGCCGGCAGCTTCGCGGTCGGACTTGCCGAGCTGGCGGTTGGCGGCGCGAGCGATCAGGCCACCGGCACCGGCGCTGTCCTGCATATCGGCCAGTAGCGCGGCGAAGCCGGCAGGGGCGAGCGTCAGCTTGTCGCGCACCGTCGCCAACACGCGGCGATCGGCGGGTTCGTGGACCACGGTGTGCAGGATCAGCCCGGCGATCAGCGCCTTGGCTTCCTCGTTCCAGTGCGCTTCGCCCGATTGCCCCGGCGCGTCATGCACCAGCGCATCGGCGAGGGTGTTGGCATCTTCCGCTAGATCGAGGCTGGCGGGGTCAAGCCGGTCGAGTGGATTGTAGCGGGCAGGGGGCTGACCCGACACGCCGAACGGATCGAGGCACCAGACCTTGCCCTTGGCGGCACGCGCGCGGGCGGTGACGCGGGCGTTCTCGCCCTTGGGGTCGATGCAGATCACCGAGCGATCGAGCAGCAGCAGGTTAGGGACGATCGTCCCGACGCCCTTGCCCGAGCGGGTGGGTGCCATTGTCAGCAGGTGCGCCGCGCCGTCGTAGTGCAGCAGCTTCCCCGACTTGGCCGAACGGCCGATCAGAAGATCCCCGTTCGCTTCCAGCTTCCGTACGTCGGCGCGGTCGCCGAAGCGGGCGGAGCCGAGCAGATCGTTACGCTGGTTGGCAGCCCGCCGGTTGAACCGCCAGGCCAGGAACAGGACCGCGCCGGCCAGCAGGAACGGAATGTCGGTCGCTATCTCGCCATAACCGAAAATGCTCTTGAGCCAGGCGTTGCTCGCCATCAGCACCACGAAAGCGACGAAGACCGCGAACAGCGGGCTGATCCGTCGCCGGGGCATCAGTGCGCTTCCATCGGCGTGATCGGCAGCGATCGATCGGCGTCGGGATGATCGAGCAGCCGGAGCAGGATTTGCGAGACGAGGGGAGGGGGCACGCCCTCGTCCAGCATCATCGCGAAGAACGCATCGTCGTTCGGTGACGGGATCATGTCCTCGATAACCAGGTTAGCGCGAGAGTCCGCCATGTCCTCATGCCACATCGCGATTTCCGCCGGCGTGCCGCGTACGAAATCCATCGCGCGGACTTGGCCACGGATTGCCTCAATATCGAAATCGCTCATTGCGCTTCGCTCCCTTCAGCCTCCGCGTCGAACGCGCGTTTTCCGCGTCTTTTCCACAGCGCCAGCACGTCGCCGGCCTCGTCGCCGTGACCACGCCCGGCGAGATCGAGCAGCGCGCCGTAGAGGGTAGCGCGATCGTCGTCGGTCAGCTCGACCAATCCGGCTTTCTGGACCAGCCCGCCCAGCTCAATCAGGTGGCGTGTGCGTTCGCGACGTTGCACGACCCAGCCCCTGTTATCTGTTCGACGTTCCGCCGCTTCCGCCCGCAGCGTTGCCGCCCGGTTCAGTCGCAGCGCCCGATCCGTCGATTGCAGCAGCGCCGCCACCTTTCCGCCCGCGCCGTTGAAAGAAGGCCGCGCCCTTTGCGCGCCATGCCTCCTTCGCGTCCGCGTCCTTTGATCCGATCGCATCGAGCAGCACGCCGGCAAGGGTTTCCGCATCGAGCGCATCGGCTCCCGTCGCGGCGACGAGTTGGCCGAGCTGTT
This sequence comes from Sphingomonas aurantiaca, assembly GCF_003050705.1. Taxonomy (GTDB): domain Bacteria; phylum Pseudomonadota; class Alphaproteobacteria; order Sphingomonadales; family Sphingomonadaceae; genus Sphingomonas; species Sphingomonas aurantiaca. Next base: position 18,503 of record NZ_QAOG01000010.1, read on the forward strand.
CGACCCGTTTCACCTTGAGCGCGCGGGCCTTGTCACCCAGCGCCTTCAGTTCGGCATCGTAATCGCGAACCTTCCGCATCGCTTTCACCCTTCCGCGTATCGATCAGTAGTATCTTAGCCCACCTATCGTGCGGGTAAAGCTAGAACGAGCAAAAGCAGCACCAAGTCAATCAGGAGATGCAAAGCAGATTGTGAGTGCGCGCTTATACGTCGTTGCCGACGTGCGCTAAGTAGGGCAGTGTGCGGAGCGTCATGGCGATCTATCATTTCTCCGCCAAAGTTGTGAGCCGCGCAAACGGATCGAGCGCCGTCGCGAGCGCCGCCTATCGTTCCGCATCTGAGCTGCACGACGATCGGTTGAACCGCGATCACGACTTCAGCAACAAGGCGGGCGTGATTCACTCCGAGGTGATGTTGCCGGAGGGCGCACCAGAGCGTTTAAACGATCGCACGACGCTGTGGAACGAGGTTGAGGCAGGCGAGAAGCGCAAGGACGCGCAGCTTGCCCGTGAGGTGGAGTTCTCGATTCCGCGTGAGATGAACGAGAAGCAGGGCGTCCAGCTCGCACGCGATTTCGTGAAGAAGCAGTTTGTCGATCGCGGGATGGTCGCTGATCTGAACGTGCATTGGGACAAGGCGAAGGACGGCACGCCCAAGCCGCACGCGCATGTCATGCTTGCGATGCGCGACGTGGGGCTGGAGGGGTTCGGGAAGAAGAACCGCGACTGGAACTCGACCGAGCTTTTGAAGGACTGGCGCGAGGCGTGGAGCGCTCACGTTAACGAGCGCATGGCCGAGCTGGGGATTGAGGGTCGCATCGACCACCGCAGTTACGAGGCGCAGGGGATCGGGCTGGAGCCGCAGCACAAGATCGGCCCGGCCGCATCGCGTCGTCCGGAGCAGGGGCTTGAGGCGGAGCGGATCGAGGATCACACGCGCATCGCTCGTGAGAACGGCGAGAAGATCATCGCCGATCCCAATGTCGCGCTGGACGCCCTCACGCGGCAGCAGGCCACGTTCACCGTCCGTGACCTTGCGACGTTCGCGTTCCGGCACAGCGACGGCAAGGAGCAGTTCGACCAGGTGATGGGGGCGGTGCGCGCCAGCCCTGAGCTGGTCGCATTGGGGAAGGATGGACGCGACCAGGAGCGGTTCACGTCGCGCGACATGATTGCGGTGGAGAACCGGCTTGAGCGTGCCGGCGACGATCTGGCGGGCCGGGGCGAGCATGGCGTCGCCGATCGGCATCGTGACGTCGCGATCGGCGCGGCCGAGGGGCGTGGCCTTGTCCTGTCGGGCGAGCAGCGCGACGCCTTCGATCATGTGACCGGCGACGCGGGGCTGGCGTCCGTCGTCGGCTATGCCGGCAGCGGCAAGTCGGCGATGCTTGGCGTGGCGCGCGAGGCATGGGAGGGGCAGGGTTACACGGTTCGCGGCGCGGCGTTGTCGGGCATTGCGGCCGAGAACCTTGAGGGCGGATCGGGCATCCAGTCCCGCACCATCGCTAGCCTGGAACACGCATGGGGGCAGGGCCGCGAGCAGCTAGGCCCCAAGGACGTGCTGGTAGTGGACGAGGCTGGCATGATCGGCTCGCGCCAGATGGAGCGGGTGCTGTCCCAGGCACGCGATGCTGGGGCCAAGGTCGTGATGGTCGGCGATCCTGAGCAGTTGCAGGCGATCGAGGCGGGCGCGGCGTTCCGCAGCGTCACCGAGCGGCACGGCGCGGCCGAGATCACCGAGATACGCCGGCAGCGCGAGGACTGGCAGCGCGACGCCACACGTGCGCTGGCGACCGGGCGCACCGGCGAGGCGATCCACGCCTATGACGGCAAGGGCACGGTCCACGCGGCCGACACGCGCGAGGCGGCGCGGGGCGCGCTGGTCGATGGTTGGGATCGCGCGCGCCAGACCGAGCCGGGCAAGAGCCGCATCATCCTCACCCACACCAACGCCGAGGTGCAGAGCCTCAATGGCGAGGCGCGCGACCGGTTGCGCGCGAGCGGCGACCTTGGCGATGACGTGACGGTGAAGGCCGAGCGCGGCGAGCGGCAGTTCGCGACCGGCGACCGCATCATGTTCCTTCGCAACGAGCGCGGCATGGGGGTCAAGAACGGCACGCTGGCGACGATCGAGCGGGTATCGCCCGAGGGCATGGCGGTGCGCCTCGATGACGGGCGCGGGGTCGCGTTCGACACCAAGGATTATGCCCATGTCGATCACGGCTATGCGGCGACGTTCCACAAATCCCAAGGCGTGACGGTCGATCGCGCCCATGTCCTCGCCACTCCGGGCATGGACCGCCACAGCGCCTATGTCGGCATGTCGCGGCACCGCGACGACGTGCAGCTTCACTATGGCCGCGACGACTTCACCGACCAGCGCCAGCTTGTTCGCGCTCTGTCGCGCGAACGCGGCAAGGACATGGCGGGCGATTACGCTAAGCCCGAGCAGGATCAGGCGCGGGCGTTCGCCGATCGGCGCGAGATCCGGTTCCCGGAACTCGCACGCCAGATGGTCGAGAAGGTGCGCGACAAGGCCAAGGGCATGTTTGCCGGTTTCCGGCCAAAGCCGGCTGTCGCGAAAGAGGGGGCGATTAACACTGCCCGCGATCACGGGCAGGGGGGTCCGATTAACACCGCCCGTGATCGCAGCCAGGGGGGTCCGATTAACACCACCTTGGACGTCTCTCAGGCCAAGGCGATCGAACGCTATGCACGTGCCGCGGGCGATATCGGCCGGATGCGCAACAAGGGTCTGCCCGTGCTGCCGCATCAGGAGAGCGCTTTGCAGAAGGCTGGCGAGAGGCTGGACGCGACCCGTCCCCATGCCGCGCGCGACCTTGCATCGGCGCTTGCGCGTGATCCGAAGCTTATCGAGCAGGTGTCGGGCGGCAATACAGTTGGCGCGGCACGCGCGATGGCCGACGAGAAGCGTGTGCGGCTAGACCCGGACGCGCGTGCCGAGCGGTTCGTGGAAGGCTGGCAGAAAATGCAGCAGGCGCGGGCAGGCATGGAGCGGGCCGGCGACAGTGCCGGTGCCGAGCGGTTGCGCGAGCGGATGGAGAAGGCGGCGGGCGGGCTGCACCGTGACCCGCAGCTCGAATCCGCACTGCGTCGCCATGCACCCGACCTGGCGCTGAAGCAGGAAAGCGAGCGGTCGATCGGCGATGCGCTGTCGTCGTCGCTCGATCGTGGGCGCGACCGGGATCGGGGGATGAGCCGGTGACGGTTCGTGCTTTCGGGTACGATCCGGTTTGTGGTTTCATGCAGTAAAGGGGAAGAAGTGCATGAGTGACGATCACGAACCGGACGCCGCAGCGGAGGCGTTTGAAGGTGTCCGCGGTGAGCTTGCGCTGTTGCGCCGCGCCGTCGAGCGGCTGTCCGCGGAGCGCGCCGAGGTGCCGGAGATACCCGATTACAGCGAGACGCTGGGGAAAATGGCGAAGGCGCTCAACGCGACCATGCAAAATGTCGGCGTGCTGGCGAAAACGGCCGAGGACAATGTCGCGCCGCGCTATGTCGCCGACCGGATCGTCGCGGCTGGCGGCCATGCCCGCGACGAGGATCGGCGCATGATCGCGACCGCCGGTGAGAAGATGGACAAGGCGACGACCGCTTTGCACGGTATCGGCGGTTCTGCCCGCCGTGCGGACGAGCAGCGCCGTACCTTGTGGCAGGTCGGTGCGGGAGCGTGCCTGGGCGGGGCGCTGCTATGGACGATCGTGCCGGGGATCATCGCGCGCGAGCTCCCGGGGAAGTGGCAGGTGCCCGAGTGGATGGCAGCGCGCACGCTTGACCTACCGAAATGGGAAGCCGGGCAGCGCCTCATGCGAGCTGCTGGGCCGGATGCTTTCGCCAACATCGCGGCAGCCGATCGGATCATCACCGCAAATCGCAAGGCTGTGCAAGCCTGCTACAAGATAGCTGTGAGGACTAAGAAGACGGTGCGCTGTACCATCGAGATCAGTCGGGATGACGTGGCGGCAAGAAGTGCGATCGTCAGCTCCACGGATTGAAGTGCCCAAGCGGTGCAAGCCGATCATTCCACCGGACAGCAGCGATGCGCTATGCGGAAGGGGCAAGTGCTTCGATGATCCGGCAGTCGGCGACGGTGTTGCGGCTACAGGAATCTATTAGCGCGTCGAGTTCACCAGCAAGCGCGGTGAGGTCTGCAATTTTGCGTCTAATCGCGTCGCGGTGTTGGTTGGCAACGACATCGACGGCGATGCAGGACTGATCGCGCCGATCGGCAAGCCCCATAAGCTCGCGCACCTGATCGATTGAAAAGCCAAGATCACGCGCGCGACGGATGAAGGACAGGCGGCGTAGATGCGCGCCCTCATAGGTCCGATAGTTCCCCGCCGATCGCTCAGGAGCCGGCAGCAAGCCAATCTGCTCATAGTAGCGGATCGTCTCGACTTTCGTGCCGGTCGCACCAGCCAGTTTTCCGATCGTCAGTTTCTCAGACACAGCGCTTGACCCTCTAGCGACTAGAGGGTGCATATAGGCTGTCAGATCGATTCTATCGAGGTGGCGAATATGGCCTGCACAAGCTGCGCGTCCGACAAGGCGGACACTCTCAACGACCCTAAGTGGCGGCGCGCGCTATGGATTGCGCTCGCCATCAATGGCGGCATGTTCGTTATCGAGATCGTTGCCGGCATCACGGGTGGATCGAAGGCGCTGCAAGCCGACGCGCTCGACTTTTTTGGGGATACTGCGAACTACGCAATCAGCCTTGGCGTTGCCGGAATGGCGATAGCCTGGCGCGCACGCGCTGCGATGTTGAAGGGGGCGACGCTTGCTTTGCTAGGCGTCTATGTCTTGTTCGCGGCGGGATGGGGGGCGCTCCACGAAGCAACGCCCCATGCCGAAATTATGGGCGTGGTCGGCATCGCCGCGTTGATCGCGAACCTTGTAGTCGCGGTCATGCTGTACCGCTTTCGAAGCGGTGATGCGAACATGCGGTCAGTGTGGATTTGCTCGCGTAACGACGCGATTGGCAACATCGCCGTCGTACTGGCCGCAGGCGGAGTGTTCGGCCTCAACAGCGCGTGGCCTGATCTCGCCGTCGCCACCTTGATGGCTGTGTTGGGAATATCGGGCGGTGTTCAGATCATGCGGCAGGCACGCGCCGAAATGCGTAGCGAGCCCTCACCCGCCCCCGCTACTTACCAGCAGTCGTTACATGGCAGTCGGTAAGCTGCTAAGGCGCGGGCCGATGCACCGCCTCTCCGCCCTGTTCCTCAGTTTCATGCTCGTGCTTATGCTCGGGCTTGGATCAGTCGCGCATGCGACCGAAGGCGTGACGTGCGTTGATACCACAGCGGTCAGCTCCCTCGATCATTGCGACGGCGATGCCGACCAAGTGCCGGCAGACGCCGACAAGGCTTATCCTCACCATCATGGTGGTTGCCACGGCCATCATGTCGGCGTGCCGATCGCGTCCGATTCAACCGGACCAGCCAGCAGCGTTCGTATGACTGCATCGATGTGGCGCAATGCGCCCAAGGCCCCGGTAGCGTCGGACCCAGCCCTACGTCCTCCCCAAGCCTGACCAACGCCTAATTCCGCCGGGAAAGCCCGTGCGGATGCCCAAGGTTCGTCAGGAGTCCGTTACCCATGCACCGTTTTATTGCGGCCTTATTGGCCGTGGCGTCGTGCGCGTCGATCGCACAGGCGCAGTCAGCCGATCCAACATCGACCAGTCCCCCGCTCACCCTTGAGCAGGCGCTTTCGCTTGCCGGAGCCAGCGCCCCCAGCCTTGAGGCTGCCACGGCTGGCGTCCGGGCAGCACAAGCAGGCCGCACGGTTGCCGGCTACCGCCCGAACCCGTCGATCGTCGCCGAGACCGAGAACATTGCCGGCAGCGGCCAATATCGCGGTCTTCGAAGCGCCGAGACAACGGCAGGTCTGGCACTACCGATCGAGTTGGGTGGCAAACGATCGGCACGGATCGCTGTCGCAGATGCGATTGGTAATCGAGCGAGGATAGGCACGGCGTTGGCCGAGGCTGATCTACGGCTTGCCATCACGCAGCTCTACATCGAGGCGACCGCAGCGGAACGCCGACTGGTGACCGCGCGCGAGCAGGCCGGTATCGCCCGCGAAGCATCGCGCGCAGCCGGCGTCCGCGTTCAAGCGGGGCGAGCATCACCGCTCGAACAGCAGCGCGCCGATGTATTGCGGATCAACGCGGAGACGGCTGTGGAGCGCGCAGAGCGGCTTGCCGAGGTCGCCCGAAGCAATCTTGCCCGACGGATCGGCCAACCCCTCACGGGACCGTTGGACTTGGTGTGGTTCGGCCGTGTCGAGGGCTTTGGTCCAGCGCGGCCGATCGAGACCGCCGGGACGCTGGCATTGGCGGCGACACGCGCGGACGTGACAACGGCAGAGGCACAGGTGCGGCTTGCTAGGTCGCAGCGCATTCCCGACGTGACACTCAGCGCCAGCGCACGACGGCTTGAGGCTACGAACGACGTGGCAGCGGTGTTCGGGCTGTCGATCCCGTTCCCACTGTTCAACAACGGCAAGGCGGCAGTGGCGCAGGCGCGGGCGCAGACTGATCAGGCGCAGGCGCTACGTCGCGCGGCCGAGCTGGATACCGCGCAGGATATCGCAAGCGCACAGGCGAACGTCGCGAATGCCGCGACGACCGCTCGCAACGCCAGCGGGCCGGCATTGGCGTCGGCAAGCGAAGCCGCTCGGATCGCCCGGATCGGCTACCGGGAGGGCAAGTTCGGTCAGCTCGATTTGCTCGATGCCGAACGTACCCTGTCCGAAACACGAACCGCCGCGATCGATGCGCTCGCCACCTATCACGACGCCAAGGCACGCCTCGAACGGCTCGTTGCCGCAGCGCCCTCGACCGAGGAAACCAATCAATGACGAAGACCATCATGCGGGCGCTCGCGCCTGTGACCCTGGCTGTCCTCCTTGCCGGATGCGGCGGGGGTGGCAACGGCGAGGCCGGTGAGAAAGCCGGAGCCGAGAAGACCGAAGGTGCCGAGGCCAGCGAAGCCAAGGAGGGTCCAAAGGATATCGTCACCCTGTCCGCGCAGCAGATTGCGGATGCCGGGATAGAGGTTACGCGTCCTACAGTAGGCGGCGTGGCCGGAGCGATCGAGCTATCGGCAACGATCGAGGGCGATCCTCAGGGTGTGCAGGTTGTGTCCACCTCCGTAGGCGGTCGGCTCGTTTCCCTCACCAGCAATCTCGGGCAGTCAGTCAGCCGGGGAGACCCGCTGGCTATCATCGAAAGCCGGGAAGCGGCATCACTGAAAGCGGAGGTAGAAGCCGCGCGCGCGCGTTCCGCACTCGCCCAATCAAACCTTCGCCGCGAACAGCGCCTGTTCGCTGAACGTGTTTCGCCAGAGCAGGATCTGGTCGCAGCGCGGACGGCAGCGACGGAGGCCAGCATTGCCCTTCGCCTCGCGCAGCAGCAATTGTCAGCGACGGGCAGCGGAGGCGGCGCGCTCAACCGCATCGCGGTTCGCTCGCCGATCGCCGGCCAGGTCATCGCGAGATCCGCTACACTCGGGCAGGCGGTCGCGGCCGATGCAGAGCTGTTCCGCGTCGCCAACCTGTCGAAGGTCACTGTAACCACCTCACTCGTCCCCACCGATGCCGGTCGGGTGAAACCCGGCGTGCGTGTCGAAGTGACGGCACCGGGGCGGCGTCAGGAGGGGCGCGTCACGTTCGTATCCCCCATTCTGGACGAGACGACCCGATTGGTGCCGGTGATCGCTACCCTCGACAACGCCGGCAGCACATGGCGCGTCGGCGAAACGGTCAACGTATCGATCCTCGTTCCTGCGACCGGGGACCGCACCGTCGCCGTGCCATCGGCCGCAGTGCAGATGATCGAGGACAAGTCGTTCGTGTTCGTCCGCACTGCGACAGGATTCCGGGCAATTCCCGTGACGCTTGGTCGCACCAACGGCGGGCAAGTCACCGTAACGGCAGGCCTTACCGGCTCGGAGCGCATCGCTTCCACCAACAGCTTCACGCTCAAGGCCGAACTCGGCAAGGGTGCAGGCGGGGATGAGGACTGAGCCATGATCGGTCGCATCGTCACCCTCTCCGTCGAGAAGCGCTGGCTCGTCCTGCTTCTCACCATCGCGGCTGCATTGCTCGGGATTGGCGCGCTGCGTCAGCTTCCGATCGACGCCGTACCCGACATCACCAATAACCAGGTGCAGATCAATGTCGTTGCTCCTGCCCTCTCCCCCGATCAGATCGAGAAGCAGGTTGCGTTCACGGTCGAAACCGCGCTCGCGGGCATTCCTGGCCTTGAATATACCCGCTCGCTAAGTCGCAATGGCTTTGCCCAGATCACAGCGGTTTTCGGTGAAAAGACCGATATCTACTTTGCGCGAGCGCAGGTCGCGGAACGTCTGCGAACCGCTGAGGAAGACCTTCCCGAAGGTGTGAACCCCGAGATGGGGCCGATCGCTACGGGCCTCGGCGATATCTTCATGTGGACGGTCGAATATCGCGAGCTGGACCAAGTTCACCACCGCAACGGCGAACCCGGCTTGCAGCGCGATGCCAGCTATATCACCCCCGAGGGGGATCACCTTGTCAGCGACGCCGACAAGGCGACCTATCTGCGCACCGTACAGGATTGGATCGTCACGCCGCAGCTCAAAAGCACGGCCGGGCTTGCTGGCGTCGACTCCCTTGGTGGCTACACCAAGGAATATCTCGTTATTCCGGACATACAGCGCATGGCGGCAATGCGGCTAACGCTTCAGGATCTCACCACCGCCCTTCAGCGCAGCAATACCAGCGCGGGCGCTGGCGTGGTCAACCGCAACGGAGAAGGGCTGGCGGTTCGATCGGATGGGCGTGTTCGCAACGCCGACGAGCTGGCACGTACCGTCGTTGCCACCCGCGAGAGCGTTCCGATCCTGCTTAACCAGATCGCGACCGTTCGCACCGGGCAGGCGCTACGCATGGGATCGGCGTCAGAAAACGGCCATGAAGTTGTCGTCGGCACCGCGGTTATGCGGATCGGGGAGAATAGCCGCACGGTATCGACCGGCGTTGCCGAACGGCTGACGCAGATCGGCCGCTCTTTGCCGGTCGATGTTGTCGTGAAGCCGGTCATGAACCGGACCGAGCTGGTGAACTCCACAATTTCGACGGTTGCCCGCAACCTCGCCGAAGGTGCGGTGCTGGTAATCGTCGTTCTGTTTGCGCTGCTTGGCAATTTCCGCGCGGCGCTGATCGCGGCCTGCGTCATTCCGATCACGATGCTGCTGACCAGCATCGGCATGTTGGAGGCGGGCGTTTCCGCAAATCTGATGAGCCTTGGTGCGCTCGACTTTGGTCTGATCGTAGATGGCGCGGTCATTATTGTGGAGAACGCATTACGGCGTTTGGGCGAGGCGCAGCATGGTCGTGATGACGTGCTGACCATCGAGCAACGTCTCGGGATTGTCGCGGCGTCGGCGCGCGAGATGATCCGGCCATCGGTGTACGGGCAGGCTATCATCATCCTTGTCTATGCGCCGTTGCTCACCTTCACGGGTGTCGAAGGCAAGATGTTCGAGCCGATGGCGCTCACGGTCATCATCGCTCTGGTGTTCGCCTTCATCCTATCGCTGACCTTCATACCGGCAGCGATTGCGATCTGTCTCAGCAAGCGGGTCGAGGAGAAGGAAAGCCGCGTCGTCACCTTCCTCCGGAAACGTTATGAGCCGGGACTTGATGCGGCAATGCGCCGACCCACCCTCACCATCGGCGTCGCGATCGGTGCGCTGGCACTCGCCGGGGCCGCTTTTACGACATTGGGGCAGGAGTTCTTGCCGCAGCTCGATGAGGGCAACATCCTCGTGCAGGCGGTCCGCATCCCGGGCACATCGGTCGATCAGAGCCAGGCGATGCAATTCCAGGTGGAAAAGGCACTCGCCAAGGCCCCTGAGGTCCGCTTCGCCTTCTCGCGCACCGGCACGTCCGAAATCGCATCGGACCCGATGCCGCCTAACGCGACCGACACCTTCGTCATCCTGAAGCCGAAGAAGGAGTGGCCCGACCCCGGCCTGTCCAAGGAAGAGCTGGTCGAGCGGCTGGAAAAGCGGCTCTCCACTCTGCCCGGCAACGCCTATGAGATCACTCAGCCGATCCAGATGCGGTTCAACGAGCTGATTGCAGGCGTGCGCGGCGACATCGCGATCAAGGTCTTTGGCGACGACTTTGGCGAGATGAACGCGACCGCAGATCGGATAGCCGGCATCCTTCGAAAGACGCGGGGTGCAGCAGACGTGCGGGTTGAACAAACCGAAGGCTTGCCGATGCTCGATATCCGGCCGAACCGCACTGCCATGTCCCGCGTCGGGGTGACGGCGGGTGACGTGCAGGACACGGTTGCCGCAGCCATTGGCGGCCGACAGGCTGGCGTGATCTTTGAAGGCGATCGTCGCTTCCCCGTCGTGATCCGGATGGCCGAAAGCTCACGATCCGATCTGACGGCGGTTGCTCAGGTGCCGGTGCCGACCGGCAGTGGCGGCTTCGTACCGCTATCGACAGTGGCGGATATCGCCGTGGTCGATGGTCCCAACCAGATCAGCCGCGAGAACGGCAAGCGGCGTGTCGTGGTGCAGGCCAACGTGCGCGATCGAGACGTGGCCGGTGTCGTGGCTGATGCCCGGTCAGCCATCGACGCTCAGGTGAAATTGCCGCCTGGCACGTATCTCGAATGGGGCGGTCAGTTCGAGAACCTGGCATCTGCCCGCGATAGGCTTAGCGTTGTGGTGCCGATCTGCTTCGTGGTCATCATGTTCCTGCTCTACGGCGCGCTTGGCTCCGTCAGGGATGCGTTGATCGTGTTTACCGGCGTTCCGCTGGCGCTGGTCGGAGGCATCCTTGCGCTGGTGCTAAGAGGCATGCCGTTCTCCATTTCAGCGGCAGTCGGCTTCATCGCGCTATCAGGTGTCGCGGTTCTCAACGGGCTGGTCATGGTGTCGTCCATCCATGATCTGATGCGGCAAGGCATGGGTCGTGCGGTAGCGGCGCATCAAGGCGCTCTGGCGCGGCTCCGGCCAGTTGCGATGACGGCGCTCGTTGCGTCGCTTGGCTTCGTGCCGATGGCACTTGGTCATGGTGCTGGAGCCGAGGTGCAAAAGCCGCTGGCGACCGTCGTCATTGGTGGCCTGATATCCGCAACCTTGCTCACCTTGTTCGTGCTGCCGACGCTCTACGCTCGTTTCGGACGGCGCGAGCTGCCAGCCCCATCAGGGGGACACATCGAACTGCCGCCTTTGAGTCATGACAGCGTGAGGGCTTAAGCTATGCAGGCCGTTGCCTTCACGCTCATTCCCGTCGTCGCCGTACTGATCGGCTCGCTATTCGCGGTATCGAGACGGCCAAGTGATGCCTTCGTAAGCGCCATGCAGCACTTGGCGGCAGGCGTCGTGTTCGCCGCAGCGGCAGCCGAGATCCTGCCCCAGGTGATGCACGAAGGTTCACCGATCGCGACATTCACAGGCGGCGCGCTTGGCATTCTCGTGATGCTGTCGCTCAAAGCCCTTGAGGGTCGCGCCAGTGGACCGATCGCCATGCTCGGTGCGGTCGCGGTCGACATCCTGATCGACGGGCTTGTTCTCGGGTTGGCGTTCGTCGCTGGCGGGAAGGCCGGCGTGTTGCTGACGATCGCGTTGACGTTGGAGGTGCTGTTTCTCGGACTGACCGTGACCACCGAGTTGGGCGAGACGATCAAGTCCAAGGCGCGGATCATCGCGATTACGATGGGGATCGCGTTGTTGCTGCCGATCGGTGCGGCGATAGCGACTCCCGTTGCGACGTTTCCGCCCGTCGTCATCGCCGGGTTTCTCAGTTTCGGTTTGATGGCGCTGCTCTACCTTGTGACGGAAGAGCTATTGGTGGAGGCGCACGAGAAGCCCGATACCCCGCTTATCAGCGCCATGTTTTTCATCGGCTTTTTGGGATTGCTCCTGATCGAGGAGTTTTTGGGCTGACCGCTCGACGTGGAACGTCTTGGACCAATGATGATGACGTCGAGCTTCGTCGGCGTATCGAGGCCAAGCAGACTCTGGCGGTAATCGCACGCGAGATGGGCCGAACGATGGATGCGGTTCGGGGAAGAGCCTCAACCCTACGGGTAACTCTCCGCTCGTCACAGCGACCATGGCGCGACGGCGTGCCGCGGCGGGTAGATGTAGACTAGGAAAATAGGGGCGGCTGCCCGCCCCTATCCAGCTTTTAGCCGTGCTTCATGCCGCCCTTGGCATGATCGCAGCAGTCCGCGGCCTTGGCTTTTGCGCCATCCTTGCAGCAGTCCGCACCGTCCTTGCAGCACGCCATGTCGGCGCAGCAATTGGCGACAGCGGCGAATGCGCCAGTCGACAGGGTGAGGGCGAAGGCAGCGCTGATGAGCTTGAACTTGGTCATGATATTCTCCGAAATTTACATGTGATGGTGTTCGACGTCACACGGTTTGCGGAGGGGGCGTGGCCGGAGCGTATGCCATGCCCAAAAGGCCCGTCTGTGGAGCTGGCCAAGGCGATAGATGGGAGGACGGAACCAGCCCGATATGCTCGACGGTTTCGCCGGCAACCGCAACGCACGGTATGGCGCAGGCCGACGCAGGTGCCTTTTTGATGGGAGCGCCTGCTGATTTGCTGGCGCAGTCCATCATCGCGGACGCAGCCGGAGGCGCGGCCATCGCCATCGTCTCGCAGAGCGGGCCAAGCCGGACCAGCAACATCACTGCCAGGACGAAAAACGCCATGGAACGCAATATCTTGGAGAATGGGCGAGCCCGGCGTTTCATTGGATGCATCTAGAAGCACACTCAGTGATGCACAATGTCGGAGGAGCGGTTCGCCACACTAAGAGAACTTTACTCGCCTTTCCGGTACGTTGGCGAGGTTGCGATGCTCGAAAGGTCCGTGGCGCTATCGATCGGCACATCTGCCTCCTTTCGCTCGGAATAGCGATCAACAAGCTGCGTGGTGTGCGGGCGTAGAAGGACCGTGAAGCGCACCAGCTCCTCCATCACATCCACGATCCGATCATAGTAGGCCGAAGGCTTCATTCGGTCGCTTTCGTCGAACTCCGCAAACGCCTTCGCGACGCTCGATTGGTTTGGGATCGTCACCATTCGCATCCAACGGCCGAGGACGCGCAGGGTGTTCACGCTGTTGAACGACTGCGATCCGGCCGACACCTGCATGACGGCAAGCGTGCGGCCCTGCGTCGGGCGCATCCCACCCATCGACAGCGGCAGGTGATCGACTTGCAGCTTCATGATGCCGGTGATCTGGCCGTGGCGCTCGGGGCTGCACCACACATGCCCCTCCGACCACATCGACAGTTCGCGTAGCTCGTGGACGGCCAGGTGATCGTCCCCCGTCACCTGATCGGGCAGCGGCAACGTCGAAGGATCGAAGATTCGCGTTTCGCAGCCGAAGAATTGCAGCAGGCGAGCGGCTTCCTCAACGCACAACCGCGAAAAGGACCGCTCCCGCAAAGAGCCGTAGAGCAACAGTATGCGCGGAGGTGGATCACCAGCGCCCAGCCCAAGGGCAGGACGATCGAGCGCATAGCGCCGATCAAGGGCGGGTAGATGATCGGGGTCAGAGAGGGCGCGAAGCGGCATCAGGCGGTCCTTGGGCCAAGCAGAATGATACAGGTGCCGATCAGGCAGAGTGTCGCTCCACCAGCGTCCCAGCGGTCGGGCCTCACCCCTTCGACAGCCCACAGCCAGATCAGCGATGCACAGATGTAGACGCCGCCATAGGCTGCATAGGCCCGCCCTGCTGCATCGCTGTCCACGCGTGTCAGCAGCCAGGCGAACAGCACAAGCGATACCACGCCCGGAGCCAGCCACAGGGGCGATTTGCCCAGCCGCAACCATGCCCAAAAGGCAAAGCAGCCTGCGATTTCCGCGAGCGACGCGGCCAGATATACGAGTGCCGTCATCCCATGCTGATCCTGATCGCGAGTGCCGCGAGCGTTACCAGCAGCACCGGAATCGTTAGCGTCGCGCCGACCTTGAAGTAATAGCCCCAGCCGATCCGAATGCCCTTTTGCCCGAGGACGTGCAGCCAGAGCAGCGTCGCGAGCGAGCCAATCGGTGTGATTTTCGGGCCAAGGTCGCACCCGATCACGTTGGCGTAAATCATGGCTTCCTTGATCGCGCCCGTGGCGTGCGTCGCGTCGATCGACAGCGCACCCACCAGAACGGTCGGCATGTTGTTCATCACCGACGACAGCAGCGCGGCAATGATCCCGGTGCCGAACGCCGCACCCCAAACGCCGCCTTGCGCGGTGCGATCGAGCAGGCCGGCAAGATGGTCGGTCAGTCCGGCATTCCGCAGGCCATAGACGACCAGGTACATGCCGAGCGAGAAGATCACGACCTGCCACGGCGCGCCGGCCAGCACCTTGCGCGTCTGGATGACATGGCCGCGCGCGGCGATGACCAGCAAGAGCACGGCACCGGCAGCAGCGACGGCGCTGACCGGCACGCCGATAGGTTCGAGCAAGAAGAAGCCGGCGAGCAGCAGGGCGAGGACGACCCAGCCCGCCTTGAATGTGGCATGGTCACGGATCGCATCAGCGGGCGCGCGGAGCTGCGCCACATCGTAGCTGGCGGGTATGTCGCGCCGGAAGAACAGCAGCAGCACGACCAGCGTCGCGGCGATCGACGCCAGATCGACCGGCACCATCACCGAGGCATAATCGGCAAAGCCGATCCGGAAGAAGTCGGCCGACACGATGTTGACGAGGTTGGAGACGATCAGCGGCAGGCTTGCGGTATCGGCAATGAACCCCGCCGCCATGACGAACGCCAGCGTCGCCTTGTCCTTGTATCCCAGGGCCCTCAGCATCGCGATGACGATCGGCGTCAGGATCAGCGCGGCGCCGTCATTGGCGAACAGCGCCGACACCGCCGCCCCGAGCAGGACGATCAGCACGAACAGCCGACGACCATGCCCCCCGCCCCAGCGCGCAACGTGGAGCGCCGCCCATTCGAAGAACCCGGCTTCATCGAGCAACAGGCTGACGATGATGATCGCGACGAACGTCGCGGTCGCGTTCCAGACGATGCCCCACACCACCGGCACGTCAGAGAGCGAAACGACCCCGACGAGTAGCGCGACGGCCGCGCCGCCTAGCGCGCTCCAGCCGATGCCCAGGCCCTTGGGCTGCCAGATGACGAGCGCGATCGTGACGACGAAGATAGCGAACGCGAGCAGCATCAGGCGATGCGCTGGCCCGAAGCATCCACAACCTGTTCGCCGTCTTCCTTGGCAAACGCGCCCTGTTGGGCATCAGGCAGCAGATCGAGGACCGCTTCGGACGGTCGGCACAGCTTCACGCCGAGCGGCGAGACGACCAGCGGCCGGTTAATGAGGACCGGATGCGCCATCATCGCGTCCACCAGCGTGTCGTCTGACAGCGCATCGTCACCAAGGCCCAGCTCCGCATAGGGCGTCCCCTTCTCGCGTAGCAGATCGCGGGGCGTGATCCCGGCGCGGTCGATCAGCTCGACCAGCAACGCGCGCGAGGGTGGGGTTTTCAGATATTCGATGACGTGCGGCTCGATGCCAGCATTGCGGATCATCGCCAGCGTGTTGCGCGACGTGCCGCACTCGGGGTTGTGATAGATCACGATATCGACGGCCACGGGGCGTCCTTTCAGCAGCAGGGGGTGAGTTCGGCCAGGAGCGGCGCACACAGTTCAGGCGAGCCGGCACAGCAATCCTTGACGAGGAACAGCGTTAGCGCGCGCAGCCCGTCTAGATCGGCACGGTAAATAATCGACCGGCTATGCCGTTCCGAGCGCACGATGCCGGCGCGCGCGAGAATGCCGAGGTGCGCGGACATGGTGTTCTGCGGCACGTCGAGCTGACGGGCAATTTCACCCGCCGCCATGCCGTCCGGTTCGTGGCGAACCAGCAGGCGAAACACGTCGAGGCGTGTGCCTTGCGCGAGCGCACCAAGCGCAATGATAGCCGAATCGTTATCCATGCATCCGGCATAGCGGATATGTTAAGTTATGAAAGCTCTCACGATCTTCAAACCACTATCGATTCCGACAACGCCCTGCACCGACATGAAAGCGGCAGGCGTAAAGACCATGCCGGCCACGACATGTCGGGCATGAAAAGTAAATGGGAGGGAGGCGTCCGCGCCTCCCTCTTTTAATGGCGGGCGAACACCTTGCGTCCGGTTGGTCCGAACGCGATCACCTCATAGGGCTGTGCGTTCATGCCCGGCATTTCCATGCCAGGTGATCCCACCGGCATACCCGGCACGGCAAGCCCGTTTACGCCTTTGGGATGCTGGGCAAGCACCCGTTTCATGTCGGCAATCGGTACATGGCCCTCAAATGCCATACCGTCGACTACCGCGGTGTGACATGAACTGAGGTCGGCGGGGACACCCATCTTGCGCTGAAGCACATCGCGGTGAGCGTCATCGATGATCTGCACGTTGCGCCCGAACTGCTGACGGACCTGCTTGGCCCACTGCTCGCAACAGCCGCACCCTGGATCGCGGTGCATGGCAATGCTGTTCGCCGCTAAGGCCACAGCCGGGGTCATCATCGCTGCGGCGACGATCGCACTCCGGATCGTAAACTTCATTGCTAAACTCCTTTGGTGAAGCCCCGCCCGGGGGCGGGGTTCCTGCCAGCGGCCTTATTGGGCGCGCTTGCCATGCGACTTGAGCCAGCCCTGAAGCTCGGCGATGTCCTTTTCCTGCTTCGTAATGGTCATCTGCGCCATCCGCTTCGTGTCGGCATCCTTCGCGTCCCGAAGCGCCACGCGCGACATGGTAACGGCTCCACGATGATGTTCGATCATCTTGCGGGTCCACATCTCCGATGCGTCTCCCTGCTTCGCGGCCATCATCTTCTGATGCATGTCCATCTCGGATGCGGCGTAAGGATTGCCCGGATCATTCATCATCTTGGAATGATCCATTCCCTGCATCTGGCTATGATCCATGCCCGCCATGCTGCTCTGTGCGGCAAGCGGACTGGCGGCGAGCGCTGCGGCTAACATGCCGATCGTGGTAATGGTCTTCATAGTCGTTCTCCCGAGGTATCCCCCACCTAGAGAGAGTTACGCGGCAACGTCGTGCACCCCTTGGACTTTTCTTTGCCTGCGGCGCGGCCAGCGCATGTAGAGCAGCACCACGCCTGCCACCGCAAGGGCTAGCCCCCCAGCTGCAAATGCCATCATCCAAGGGGTGTTGAAGTTCTCATGGTTTTTCCAGTCCATGATGTGGAGGCCCCAGAAAAAATCATAGAGCCGCCACGTACCCGTTCGGACACCGACAATCCTACCGTTCTCCGGTGACACGAACACGCGCGTCGTCTCGGCGTCCTCGAACTCCACACGCCAGACCGGCAGTTTGCCACGAAACTCCGTGCTCGCTGTTCGAGCAAACATGACGGACGCAACAGGGACACCGGGGCCGCGATATGCCGCGCGTGCAACTCGTAGCGCAAAGGGCGCATCGATACGCTGCATCGGCAAACCGGTCCGGGCGTCGTGCATCCGGACCGTGCCGTTAGCCATCGTCAACTCGGCGACGGGTTGTCCGAACAAGGTCGTGTAGCGCAGTTCGCGCACCGGGCCGGGGGCAGCGCCCAACACCGATGCCGGGGAAGCAAACTCCTGAGCCGGATCGATCGTCGCCGTGTTCTCGCGTGCAACGAGGTGTTCTCCTCGTACCCGCTCGATCGGCAGGATGCTCATCAACAAGCCGCTGGAGAACCAGAGCAGTAGCTGCACCCCGATAATCAGTGCCAGCCAGCGATGAAGCTTGCTGGCACCGACATGAAGGCGGAGCCTGCCGCTCCTCAGAACCAGGTCCTCACGCCGGCAACGAAGCTGAAGCCGCCCGTGTCATCACCGCGTGCTCTCGTGAAGCGTGCCGTGTCGCCGAATTGCCTTTCCCACGACACGCCGATGTAGGGCGCAAACTCACGCGACTTTTCGTAGCGCAGCCTGAGCCCGAGTTCGAGGTCCGTAAGCCCCGATCCGATGCCGTCCTGGCGCACGTCTTGGGCTGCAAAGTTGGCTTCCACGCGAGGCTGAAGGACGAAGAATTGTGTCACTCGCTCGTCGTACCATGCCTCGGCTCGGCCAAGCACGTCGCCCTTGTCAGAAAGGAACAGTGCCCCCTCGACGTCGAACCAATAGGGCGCAAGCCCCTCGATCCCGACCGTCGCGTAGGTGCGAGAAGGGTTCGGCTTGAAGTCGTAGCGGACGCCCGCCTGAAGGTTCCAATAGGGATCGAGCGCACGGCTGTAGAGCGCCTGCACCTCGGCCGCTTCGAGCGGTTTGCCAAATGTGCCCTCGCCTTCGCTCTTCAGGGTGAGACGGTTGATGTCTCCCCCGATCCAAGCCTCGCCATCCCATCGATAGCCGTCCCCGCCTTTGCGCGCCTGATACTCGGCAAGGTTGAAGAGCACTTGGTAGTAGGTCATTCCGCCATGCTCGCGGCGCAGGTCGCGGTTGGCATCGCTCATGGCTGCCTCGCCGTAATAGCGAGACGCTGCCAGCACCGGAGATGGTGCAGGCGCGGGCGCATTGCCCGGCTTCAGGTCTGTACCGACAGGCACGGTCGCCATTCCCGGCATTGAAGACATGTCATGCTGCGTTGGCTGGCCGGGTGCCATATCCATGCCGGGCATCGCCGACATATCATGGCCGGTGTGCTCGCCTGTTGCGGTAGCCGGAGCAGGGTTCATGCCTGACATTTGGGACATGTCGTGGCCGGCGTGCGGATCGGCCGCGTTCGCACCGCTCATGTCCATGCCGGGCATCGTGTGTTCGGCATGTGGATCGGCTGCAGGCTTGGAGGGACGCTTTGCCGGGACCTTCCTAGTCGCTGCCTTCTTGGCAGGGGCCCGCTTTGTGGCCGGTCTCGATCTAGCGGTCGGTTTTTTCGCCGGCATTTTCATGCCCGGCATGCTCATGCCCGGCATCATTGAATGGTCCATCGTCTGCGCCGTGGCAGGTGCCGTGGCGACCAGCGCGCCGATCCCGGCGAGAAGCAGCGCCTTCATGCCGCCTCTCCCTTCGCCGAACGGACCTGGACGACCTGCATCATGCCCGCGTGCATGTGGTAGAGCATGTGGCAGTGGAATGCCCAATCGCCCTCGTTGGCGGTCACGTCCCAACTGACCTTGCCCCCCGGTTGGACCATGACGGTATGCTTTCTCGGGCTGTACGCGCCGTGCCCCGTCACCAATTCGAAGAAGTGGCCGTGCAAGTGGATCGGGTGGCCCATCATCGTGTCGTTGACCAGCGTGACGCGGACGCGCTCGCCAGCAAGAAATGGGATCGGTGCCTTCACCTCGGACAGCTTTTCACCGTCGAGCGCCCACATGTAGCGTTCCATGTTGCCGGTAAGGTGGATCTGCACCTCGCGCGACGGCGCGCGCAGATCGGGATTGCGATCGACCGCGACCAGATCGCGGTAATTCAGCACACGATGCCCGACATTCTCCAGACCCTGACCGGGGTCGCCGGTACGATCCATCGGCATCGGCGAGATGGTCTGGACACCCGGCCCCTTCTTCACGCCCGGCGCTTTCGAAAAGTCGCGCATGTTCATGTCCATGCCCGCCATGCCGCCCATTGCCATACCACCTGCGGCGTCGGGCGCACCTGCCATGCCTGGCATCGTAGCACCCGACTGCATCGCGCCGTGATCCATCCCGGCCATTCCGCCCGCGCCGGCACCGGCAGCACCGTGGTCCATCTGCGCGTGGTCCATCGCAGCGGCGGGCTTTTCAGCCGTGGCCATTGATCCGTGATCCATTCCAGGCATGCCACTATGGTCCATGCCCTGCATCGAACCGCCGCCCGACATATCCATGTTCATGTCCATCCCCATGTCCTTCATGGTGGCGACAGGGCGCTTGCGAAGTGGAGGGACTTCAGCGGCCATGCCTTCGCGGGGGCTTAGCGTTGCGCGCGCCATGCCGGACCTGTCCACGCTCTCACCGACCAGCGTGTAGGCGCGCTCGTCCGATGGAGTGACGATCACGTCGTAGGTCTCGGCCACGCCGATCTGGAACTCGTCGACCTCAACGGGACGGACGTTGAGGCCGTCCGCCTGGACAACGCTCAGCTTCAACCCCGGAATCCGGACGTTGAAGGTCGTCATCGCGGACGCATTGATGACACGCAGCCGCACCCGCTCGCCCGGCCTGAACAGCCCCGTCCAATTGTCCTGCGGCCCATGCCCGTTGACGAGATAGGTGTAGTTTGAACCCGTCACGTCGGCGACGTCGGTCGGGTCCATCCGCATCTTGCCCCAATCGAGGCGATCCTTGAGCGGCTGGTCCTCGCCCTTGAGCAGGCCGGCGAGCGTCTGCTGCTGCCGGTTGAAATAGCCCGACTGCTTCTTGAGCTTCATGAAGATGCGATGCGGGTGGAGCTGGCTGTGGTCGGACAGCACGATAACGTGCTCGCGATCCGACTGGATCGGGTCAACGCCCTTGGGGTCGATCACGATGGGGCCGTAGAGCCCCATCTGCTCCTGCAACCCGGAATGGCTGTGATACCAATAGGTGCCGGCCTGCACGATCGGGAACTCGTAGGTGAAGGTCGTGCGCTTATCGATGCCGGGGAAGGCAACGCCCGGCACGCCGTCCATCTGGAACGGCACGATCAGGCCGTGCCAGTGCAACGAGGTCTGCTCATCAAGACCGTTCTCGACATGCAGCCGCACGGTCTGACCTTCCCGCAGCCGGATCAGCGGTGCGGGCACAGTGCCGTTAATGCCGATGGCGTGGCTCTGCCGTCCGTCGATCATCATCATCTGGTGCGCGACCCGGAGCCGGATTTCATCACCCGATACAGTAGGCAGCGGCTTCACAATACCAGCGGAAACAGGCTGCGCCCATGCCGGCATATATGCCGACAGCGCAACACCGCCTCCTGCAAGAGTGGCACCGCGCAGCAATTGGCGGCGGTCTAGAACGCGCGACATGGTAGCTCCTTGGGATTGAGCCGCTGCCGGCCCGTCTCACCTCTTACGCGTCCCGTGCGCCTACCCCTTGGTTCTCTTTCAAATTTTCGGCGAGGCGCGCGCGAGCCCGATATAGCCTGGTTTCGACCGCCTTCTGGCTGATCCCCAATACATCGGCCGTTTCCGCCTGGCTCAAACCCTCGATCGTGCGGAGCACCAACGGTTCTTTGAGATTCATCGGCAAGGTCGCGATGGCGCGCGTCACTTTGGCAAGTTCCTGCCGATCGGCTGCTGCGTCATCGATTGCTACCTGATCGTCCGCGATCGTCTCGGCCTGTTCGTCGAGCGGTGCGGCAAAGGAGAAAAACCGACGGACCGCGCGCTTCCTTGCCCAATCCCGGCATTTGTTGACGGCGATCGTAGAAAGCCATGCTTTCATCGCCCGCTGTGTATCGTAGCGCGGCATCGCCTGATGCGCCGCGACAAACGTCTCTTGAACCAAATCGAGCGCTTCGTCGGCCTCGCCGACAAAGGCGCGCGCGAGCCGGAATATAGGCTGACGATAGCGACGCATGATTTCGGAGAATGCCGCTTGTCGGCCAGCGATGCTGAGCGTCGCCAGTTCGCCGTCGGACAGGGTGGTCCAATCGAGGCTCACCCCTGGTCGTCGGTGAGCGCCTTCACCACCGCAGCATCGAATTGGGGGGTCTGATCCGGGCGCAAAAGCTGCCGCATGGCGAAGATATGCGCCAACGTTGCCTTCTGTAACTCGCCCATCGCCGCATGACTCTGATCGACCGCGGCGGTCACCTTGGGGCCGTTGCCATGCTCGGTCTCAATGGCCTCGGCTAGCCGTGCATTGTCCGCGCGCATTTCCAATTCCAGCGCGTGGCGTTGCACCGCGAACCGGTCCTCTAGGCTTTTCAGCCGGGCCTGCTGATTGCCATCAAGCGCCAGCTTATGGTGCAGGACCTCGTGCAAGGCGGTGCCCGGTTGCTTAGGCTGGGGCAGCAACACGCGCGCAAGAAATACGCCTGCGATAGCCGCGAGGAAGGCCAGTACAACGCAGACGATAAGCCGCTTGGTCGATGTCATGGCTCACCAATCAGCAAGACCGATGGCGCCAGTGGTGATGCGCCCCCGAGCGGCGAAAGCGACACCGCAGGGCTGGCGGTCGCCGGAAGTTCCGCGCCAACCATGCCGATCGCGAGCGCTGCGACCATCACGCCCCCGACGCCCAATCCGGTCAACCGTGCGACGGGCTGCGCACCGATGCGTGCGAACACCTGCGCTTCGATCCCGTCCAGCGATGCCGGCACGGGTGCGCCCGCGAGCCTCGCCAATGTTCTGTCTAGATCGTCCATGCTGTCCACTCCGCGCCTCTACCACTTGTTACGCAGCGATGCCCATCACCCCTCGACTTCCGTCATGAGGGGCGAGCGGCCGGGCCGCGTAGAACAGGCACGAACCTGATCGGAGTATTCCCATGCGTCGCGTCTTCCTTCCTACCGCTGTCGTCCTTCTCGGCCTTGCCGGAGCCGCCCAGGCCCATCCCAAACTCGTATCCGCATCCCCGGCACCGAATGCGATGGTCGCGAAGCCCGCCAATGTCACACTGCGCTTCAGCGAGAAGCTGATGCCCAAGTTTTCCGGTGCGGATCTGATGATGACCGGGCATGGCGGCATGACGCACGCACCAATGAAAGTCGTCGGGACCGCAACTGTCGGCTCGGACGGTCGCACCCTCGTCGTCACGCCCAAGTCGCCGCTCGGCGCGGGTAGCTATAAGCTTGCCTGGCATGTGGTCTCGACCGACACACACCGCATCACCGGAAACTACGCCTTCACGGTGAAGTAAGGTGGAAGCCGACTGGCCGCTGATCGCGGTTCGCTTCGCGCTTTACGTGACGCTGAGCGGGCTGTTCGGCCTCTCGGCATTCGGCCTCTACGGGTTGAAGGTCGGTGAGCGCGGCAACGCGCTTGCCTTCCGCCCTTGGCTGTTCGGGACCGGGCTTCTCGCCCTGCTATTCTCCGGCATAGCGGTCGCGCTGCTCGCAGCCGCGATGGCAGGTGCACCTCCGTGGCCGATCGATCGGGAAGCAGTCGGAATGCTGCTCTCTGACTCCGCAACGGGCACGGCATGGAAAGTACGCATGATCGCGCTCTTGGTGGCGTCTATCGCTGCCCTAATAGCGGCGCGGCGCACGATGCCGCTTGGCTTGGTCGCCATCTTTTCCGGCGTCGCTCTCGCAACGCTCGCCTGGACGGGGCACGGGGCGATGGACGAAGGCGCGACCGGGTGGGTGCATCTGGCGGCCGATATCCTCCATCTCCTGAGCGCTGGTGCGTGGGTGGGAGCGCTGCTCGGGCTTGGGCTGCTGGTGACACGACCAGCGCGGCGCACCGATGCCGCCCACCTCGCACTGACCTATCGAGCGCTGCACGGGTTCGGTCTGACCGGCACGATTGTCGTCGGTACGATCGTCATCACCGGCCTCATCAACGCTTGGCTGTTGGTTGGCCTTGGCAATCTCCCGACCCTCGGCACGACGGTCTACGGCAGGCTCTTGATCGCCAAGCTTGTGCTGTTGGGTGGGATGCTCGGACTCGCTTCGCTTAACCGCTTCCGCTTTACACCGGCATTCGAACGATCGGTGTCAGCAGGCGATTATAAAGGCGCGCTGCGAACCTTGCGAACAAGTCTTGCAGTCGAGGCTTCGTGCGTGGTCGCGATCCTCGTGCTGGTAGGTTGGCTCGGCACGCTCGAACCCCCTGCGTCGGCCATGTAGCTATTGGTTTGAGGGCAATCGAGCTTTGCGACGTAATTTAATTAGGTGCCGTGAGTCGTTGGAAGGGGGGCTTGACCCTGACACGGTGTCAGACCCTACATGCTCTCGGGTTGAAGGAGTTTTTCTATGAACGACCCTGATTTCCACGCCCATTTGGCCGGGGGCTGCGGGTGCTCGAACAAGCAAGCTGATAAAGCTGCTGCGATCGAGCGCGAGGCGGGCGCGTCCTGCTGCTCGTCCTCCAAATCTCCGGCTGTTCCACAAGCTGCCAAGGAAGGATGCTGCTCAGGGAAAGCGGGCGGAGAACCTTCTGCCACAGTGACCGACCCGGTATGCGGCATGACCGTTGATCTGGCAAAAACAGCGCACCATGCCGAGCATGCCGGGCACGAGTATCATTTCTGTAGTGCAGGGTGTCGAACCAAGTTCGTCGCTGACCCTGATGCCTACCTTGGGGCCAAGCCAAAGCCCGAGCCGGTGGCAACCCCGGGAGCGATGTGGACGTGCCCCATGCACCCTGAGATTCGTCGGGAAGGGCCGGGAACGTGCCCCATTTGCGGCATGGCCCTCGAACCGGAAGAGCCGTCGCTCGATGACGGTCCCAATCCAGAACTAGTCGATTTCACCCGGCGTTTGTGGGTAGCAGGAGCGCTCACCGTTCCGCTGCTCATTGTTTCGATGTTCGCCGAGATGTTTGGGCTCCATGTTGTTAGCCCTACCGCTTCGCCTTGGGTCCAACTCGCACTCACTGCGCCAATTGTGCTGTGGGCGGGATGGCCGTTTTTCGAGCGGGGGTGGATGTCGCTTCGCACCCGCCATCTGAATATGTTCACGCTGATCGCGATCGGCGTCGGTGCGGCATTCCTCTACAGCCTGGTCGCAACACTCGCGCCCAGCATCTTCCCTGCGACGTTCCGGATGCACGGGGGCATGGTCCCAGTCTATTACGAAGCTGCCGGCGTCGTCGTGACACTGGTGTTGCTCGGACAGGTTCTCGAATTGCGCGCCAGAGCGGCGACTGGCCGCGCGATACGCGCCCTCATGGACCTCGCTCCCAAGACAGCGCGACGGTTGCGGTCTGACGGGGCAGAGGAAGAAGTCAGCCTTGCCGACGTGGCAACCGGAGATCGGTTGCGGGTCCGCCCCGGCGATGCGATCCCGGTCGATGGCGTGGTGGTCGAGGGTCGCTCCTCGGTCGATGAATCCATGCTCACCGGCGAGCCGGCCCCCGTCCTCAAGGAAGTCGATGCCGCAGTCACGGGGGGGACGGTGAACGGCACGGGCAGCCTCGTTATGGAAGCCGGCGCGGTCGGTTCGGACACGATGCTGGCGCGCATCGTCCGCATGGTCGCGGAAGCGCAGCGCAGCCGTGCCCCGATCCAGGCGGTCGCCGACCGGGTATCGGGCTGGTTCGTACCTTTGGTCGTGCTGATCTCGGTCGCGACCTTCGTGGTGTGGTCGCTGGTCGGTCCCGAGCCACGCATGGGTCACGCCCTTCTTAATGCGATCGCCGTGCTGGTGATCGCCTGCCCGTGCGCGCTCGGGCTCGCGACCCCTATGTCGATTATGGTTGGCACCGGCCGCGGCGCGCAGGCCGGCGTGCTCGTCAAGAATGCCGAAAGCCTACAGGCACTCGATAAGGTCGATACGCTGGTCATCGACAAGACGGGCACGCTAACGGAAGGCAAGCCGTCGCTGGTCGCGATCGAGGCAACCGGCACCTTTGGAGAGAACGACATGCTCGCGCTCGCTGCGGCTGTCGAAGGACAGTCCGAACACCCGCTAGCCCACGCGATCGTCGTCGCCGCCAAGGAACGCGGATTGCAACTCGCCACGGTCGCAGACTTCGCTTCGCAGACCGGCATGGGTGTCAGTGCCACGGTTGGCGGCCGATCGGTGGTGATCGGCAATGCCGCACAAATGAGCCGGGTCGGTGCCGATCCCCAGTCACTCGACGCTTCGGCCGATCGCCATCGGAGCGAGGGAGCCGGCGTCATCCTGATCGCGATCGACGGCGCACTCGCGGGCTTGCTCGCGGTTGCTGACCCGGTGCGCCCTTCGGCGCGCGACGCCATCGCGGCTCTTCGCAAGGAAGGTCTGCGCGTTATCATGCTGACGGGCGACAATCGCGGGACGGCCGATGCGGTTGCGCGCGCCGTGGGCGGCCTGGACGATGTACGCGCCGATCTGCGACCGGAAGATAAGGCGCGGATCATCGGCGAATTGAAAGCTGATGGTGCCAAGGTTGCAATGGCCGGCGACGGTATCAACGACGCCCCGGCGCTGGCCGCTGCCGACGTTGGGCTCGCGATGGGGACGGGAACCGACGTAGCGATAGAAAGCGCGGGCATGACGCTCACACGCGGCGATCTTTCGGCGATCGTGCGCGCGCGCAAGCTCGCCCGTGCGACGATGCGGAACATTCGGCAGAACCTGTTCTTCTCATTCCTGTTCAACGGGGTCGGCGTGCCCGTCGCGGCCGGCGTGCTCTACCCCGTTGCCGGCATCCTTCTGTCACCAATGCTGGCTGGCGCTGCGATGGCCCTCTCTTCCTTCACCGTCGTGCTCAACGCGCTGCGTCTGAACACGGTGAAACTATGAACATCGGGGCGGCGTCGGAGGCCAGCGGCGTCTCGCAACGCATGATCCGCCACTACGAGAAGATCGACCTTGTGCCCGCACCGCTCCGGCGCGGGAGCTACCGGGATTATTCGGAAGTGGACATTCATCGGCTGCGGTTCATCGCCAACGCGCGAGACCTTGGGTTTCCAATCGAGGAGATCCGCACGCTACTCGGCTTGTGGTCGGATCGGGATCGGTCGAGCGCCGAAGTTAAGGCGCTGGCGAAAGCGCGCGCTGCCGAGCTGGGCCGCAAGGCGCGCGCGTTGAAAGCTATGCAATTGGCGCTGATCGACTTGGTTGAGCGCTGTCACGGCGATGATCGCCCGGAGTGCCCAATTATCGAAAGCCTCGCTGAATAATCCGATCGAGCGCGGCGCTTAGCGTGCCGCGCTCTACCGCCTGTGGGCGTTCGCAAGCGGTTCTAGTGTTCTCCCTTCTCGTGTGAAAACGGCTTTTGGGAAAGATCTATCGTTCCCAAAAGACCATCGTTTTCGAGGAAGCTTTGTGTCAAAACCGAACGGTTCTGACGCTTGAGATAGGTCAGCGCCTTTCAAGCGCTTGCTGGTGTCAGAACCCTCATTTAAAATAGCTCGGCGAGGGGTTGCAGTCGGTGGCTCGCTTGGACCAAGCCGCTTTTCCGAAAGCGGTCGAGGTAATCTTCGGCGGTTACAGCGGGATTGCGAAACTGACGGCGCTGGCTACCGATCGCGGTCAGAGCCTTGGCCGTATCAAGATCGATGACATTGACGATGAAGTCGTCGGGATGCTTCACCTCGATACCGTGGCGGGCGGCCACTTCGACCGGAAAATCCTTGAGGTTGTAAGTGACGATCGCATCGGCTCTGCCGTGAATCGCTGCTGCAAGAACATGGACGTCCTTGGGATCAGGCAGCGTCAGGGCAGGCATCAGCGATTCATAGCTTTCCACCAGCGCCTCCCCGAAGCTGTCCATGTAGGCCCGCTGGCGTTGGAAATGGTCAGTTGGCAAATCAGGAAACCGCCGCCTCAGGCTTTCCTCCCACTCGGCCAGGATCGCCTCGCTCCAGAGCGGCCGGAACAGCCGGTTGGCGGCGAACCACAAAAGCGCACCCCGCACGATGGAGGGGTGCATGACGTTGGCATCAAGCAGGACGGTGTAGCGGCCGACCAGCATCAGGGACGATCGAGGGGTGCGTGATCATCGAAGAGGCCAGCTTCCTGATCCAGGTCCGCCATCCCCTGCAAGGCCTCATGCCGGGCCGCATCCATGCGGCTGCGGTAGGTCAGCACGTCGCGCCCGAGCAGCTTACGATGCGTGCCGACCATCCGGAACGGCAGGTCACCGCGTTCTAAGAGCTTGATGAGGTGTGGACGCGACATGTTGAGCAGATCGGCCGCCTGGCTGGTTGTAAGTTCTGCCTGTACTGGCACAACAGTGACGGCATGACCGTTGCCGATCTCAACCAGCATCTTGACGATACTGTTGAACACACCAGAAGGCAGGCTGATAACGTCCTCGCCTGCCCCTTCTACAGTCAGGTGAATAGGGCGGCTGGAATCTACCCTCGACAGTGCACGCGCGGCGTTACCGGCCGCCTCGATCTCGTGTGCAGTAGGCTCGTAGGCCTCGTCGATATTGAAGGCCACGGCGGCCATGTTTCGTCTCCCAGAGCGGAAGCCATCTAGTGATTGCGACTTGTAAACGCAATAAGTGAAACGAGTGTCAACGGGAGGACGTTCCACTGCGGTGATCGTCGAGCATGCTGAGGGGGGTTGGTGTGATCCAGTCGCCTCCCAGCTTGGGGTATGGGCCGTAGAACAGATCACCCAACGCACGCCGATAGTGCGCGTTCATCCAGCGACGGCGTCGATGCTCCGGTCCATCGTGGAGCATGTGGCAGCGCTGGCAGAGCGCTGCGAGCTGGTGAAGCGCACTGTCGCTCGGATCATGATTGAGGTGCGCACAGGCCAGGACCACCGGTGTCCACCGGCCTTGTAGCAGAATGTTCTCCGTAGGCCGTTGCACACGCCGGCCCCGGCCATTGCGCCAGCATTGCCGGTTCCGATCCCACCACCGTCCGTCGCCCAGGTGGAAGACCTTCTGCCTGTGGGGGCGTCCACAATGCTCGCAGTGTCCCCCCGCCCGCACGAAGCGTATCTGGTGCGAGAGCTGCGCCCAGTCGATCGGATACAGGAACACGTGCTCGGGGCGGATAGGCATCAGGCCCTCCCTGCCGAAACGTCAGGTTGCTCAGCCCACCGCATCATGGAGCCACCGTCGCTGCGGTCAGCGCCCGGTAGAGTGTGGCATGATGGCATTTGAGCAGCTTGGCGGCTTCGCGCACCGATGTGCCTTCGCCTATCAATCGTTCGCCGAGCGCGACCTGATCGGGGGTGAGCTTGGGCGGACGGCCGAAGCGCACCCCTCTTGCCTTGGCTGCTACCCGTCCGCTGCCGGTGCGCTGGTGGATCAGCTCGCGCTCGAACTCGGCGATGCCGGCGAACACGGTCAGCACCATGCGGCCCGCAGGCGAGGTCGTATCCGCCCAGGGCTCGGCCAGCGAACGCAGACCGGCGCCGACCTCCTTCAGTCTCTCGGCAATATCGAGCAGGTCGCGGGTCGAGCGTGCCAACCGATCAAGCCGCGTCACCACCACCGTGTCTTCGTCACGCAGTTGCTCGATCATCTTGGCAAGCTGAGGCCGGTCACGCTTTGCGCCAGAGATTTTTTCTTCGAACGTCCGCTTGCATCCGGCCTCTTTCAACGCGGCGCGTTGCAGCCGGAGATCCTGGTCATCGGTGGACACACGGGCGTAGCCAATCAACATGTCGCATAACTGTATCGAAATGTGAGTATTATGCAACAGACTTTTGCGACAACGCTAAATGAGACAAAACAGTTTTCAGGAACGCTGTCGCAAAACTTAGAACATTTGCGACAGTCGACAGTTGCTATCCTGCGGCCCTCACAGCCTCATTCTTCAAGCCTGCCTGTGCGAGCCTCCTTCTTCGACTTGTCCCATTCCTTCTTGATGAGCCGTTGGGCTGCTTTCTCGACCGTATCCGCCTTTTTGAGCCAATCGGGCTTTGGAGTATGCCGCGCACTCACTAGCTCCTCGACTGCGCGGAAGAGCGCGCGATCCAGGGCATGTTTGTCCTCAGTCCCTACGTCGCGGCAGGCCGGGTTTAGGCGGAGTACGATACCAGCGCGCGCGGCATGTACCTTTCGCCAATTCACCGGCTTGGCAGGGCTAACTGCACCACGCCGCACCTCGGCCGTTAACTCTACAACCAGCCCTCGCATTGCTTCTCGCCATACCGCGCGCTCGCTGGTGACGATCTGGACGAAGATGGCCTTGTCTGCGTTCTCCTTCCCGGCCTGCGCGCCAAAACGCGCGCCAAGGTAGGCAAGCACGCCCGCAAAGGCCGTTCCGAAGCCTTGCACCCACGTCCAGCCGCCTGATCCTGACCCCCCTGATATTCCTGTCACGTATGCTCCCTTATGCCGCGAACCTCGGGTGCAGCTTACGACCACCCAACCACGCTGCTACAGGCCACGAAGGCTATCAGTTCACAAGTGAGATTGTTATCTTGCTCACTTGTGTGCTATCCATCATGTTCACACGCGAACACGTGCAGGGGCTACATGAAGACCATATCTATCATCAGCCAGAAGGGCGGAGCGGGTAAGACCACGCTTGCCATCCACCTTGCCGGTGCCGCCACCAGTGCGGGCCTCTCCGCGCTGATCCTCGACGCGGACCCGCAAGCGACCGCTAGCCAATGGAACCACTGGCGAGGCGGCGCGGACCCTGAGGTCGTAGATTGTGCCTCCCCCACCCTCCTTCCGCGCAAGGTGCAGCAAGCAGCCGATCTAGGCGCGGACCTAGTCATTATCGATACGCCCCCACACGCGGACATCATGGCGCGCGAGGCGTGCAAGGCTGCGGACCTGATCCTTATTCCTTGTCGTCCCCAAGCGTTCGACTTGTCAGCCGTTGAAACGACGGCCGAGCTGGTGAAGGCAGCAGGCAAGCCGGCCTTCGTGCTCTTCATGGGCGGTCCTCAGCGCGCGCCAACTACTTACAGAGACGCGCGGGAGCTGATTGAGGGCAGCGAAGGCGTTGAGGGTATGGGTGTGCCGGTCGCGCCCGTCATGCTCACGATGCGCGCGATCTATCACCACAGCACGGCGCAAGGGAAAACCGCGATAGAGGCGGAGCCTGACGGTAAGGCGGCGGAGGAGATCGCCGCGCTATGGACGTGGACAAGCGAACGTGTGAACTTGCCCACAAGTAAGCAGGGCAGAAAGAAGCGAGGCTGACATGAGCAAATTTGGCGCCATGAGGCAGCAGCGTGCAGAACGCGCGAAGGTGGAGCCGAGCGTCTCGACCCCAGCCATTGAGGGCTCGGCGTCGGTGCGATCGGCGGCGCGGCAGGGCAAGAAGGCTGTCAGCGCATACTTTAGTCCGGAAGTTAGCCGAGGCTTAAATGTGCTGGCGGCCGAGAACGGAACTACCCTTCAGGCCTTGATGGGCGAGGCAATCGACCTTCTCATGCGCCAGTACGGCAAGCACCCGTTCGGGGAGCGGTGACGCGCAGCTTTGAAGAGGGGGCTGCACATAGAACGGACCCAGATGTACGCTAACGCGATCGGGTGTCAGCAAACCCCCAGATTCGGGTTTCCGTACAGCTGACCAAAGCGACAGGGTTTGTCGCACACTCTGCCATCCTGTTGGCACCACGACCCAAGGCCGGAGCGCACCCTGTCCGAAAGCATGTCAGACTGTCCGAAAACTGCGTGATGGATTCCCGTCAGGTTTCGTATCCGGTATGATCGGGCATGGGCTACATCGAACGTCAATCGCGCGATCAAATGCTGCTGCTGCCAGCCTCGGTCGATGACTATGTGGCGGCAGACAACGCGGTGCGTTTCATCGCGGCCTTCGTCGACGATCTGGATCTGGGGGAACTTGGCTTTGACCGCTTTCGGCCAAAGGCGACGGGCCGACCCGGCTACGATCCCGCGGATCTGCTGAAGCTTTACCTCTATGGCTATCTCAATAGGGTCCGCTCAAGCCGATGCCTGGCGGCGGAAGCCGGGCGCAATCTCGAAGTGATCTGGCTGCTGGGCGGCCTGCGTCCCGACTTTCGCACGATCGCGGATTTTCGGCGCGTGAACCGGCCAGCATTCAAGCCGCTGTTTCGCGCCTTCGTGCTGCTGTGCCGCAAGCTCGATCTGTTCGGGCGGGAACTGGTTGCCGTGGACGGCACGCGCCTCAAGGCGGTGAACAGCCGCAAGCGCAACTTCACGCAGCAAAAGCTGGCCGGATGGATCAAGCTGGCCGACGAGCGGATCGAAGAGTATTTGGGACGGCTTGATCGGGCCGACCGCGCGGAAATCGAGGCGCAAGGCGCGGCGCGCCGTGCGGCCACGCTCGAGGCGAAGCTCGCGCGGGTGCGAACACGGCGTGAGCTGCACCAGGCGATGCTCACCGAACTTGTCGCCAGCGGTGAGAGCCAGCTGTCACTTACCGACCCTGATGCCCGGGGGATGGCGATGCACCCCAAGGTCGGGGTGGGCTACAACGCACAGGTCGCGGTCGATGCCCGATACAAGCTGATCGTCGAGCAGAACGTCACCAATTCGGGCAGCGACCTTGGATTCCTGGCCCAGACAGCCGGTGCCGCGCGTGAGGTGCTGGGCGTCGAACGTATCGATGCAGTCGCTGACAAGGGCTACTACAAGGGCGAGGACATCGCTGCCTGCGAGGATATCGGCGTCGTGCCCTATGTCGCGCGGCCGCAGCGCGGCTCGGCGGTTGCAAGCGGCTATTTCAACAGAACCGAGTTTCGCTACGACCCGGAGGCCGACTGTTACGTCTGCCCGAGTGGTGATCGCCTTGATCCTTATACCCGCACCCGCAAGGACGAGCATATCGCCATCCGCTATACCAATATGCGGGCCTGCCAAACCTGCTCCCTAAAGCCGCAATGCACTTCGGGCTCCCGGCGAACTATTGATCGCTGGGAAAACGAGGCTGTGCTTGAACGCATGGCCGAACGACTTGTCGCGAGGCCCGATATTCTCGACAAGCGACGCGAGACGGTCGAGCACCCGTTTGGATCAATCAAACAGTGGATGAACCAGGGTGCGTTCCTCATGCGCGGGCTCGCCAACGTCAACGCCTAGTTTAGCCTGACGGCGCTCGCCTACAACCTGCGGCGAGCCATCAACATCCTCGGCATTCCCGCCCTGCTCCGCGCCGTGCAGGCCTGAAAAGGCCGGACATCCATTTCTCAAGAGAATATCGCGCTGACGATGCCCAATGTGAGGGATTTGCCCGCCGACGAGCGATCCAATCCAGAAATTCTGCCTCGAGCGCCCTCCAGGGCAGCGCGCGCCTAACGGCATGGCCATCCCGGAGTTCTCGGACGGTCTGGTGTGTTTTCCGACAGTCTCAAAACGCTGCGGCAGCCTATACCAGCGTCATGACCAAGATACCGGATACGGACAAGAGATCGCAGGTTTCACCGGAATCCTCATTTTTGCACCTGAACGACGGCGCCCGGCATCATCGGGTCGCCCGGAGCAATGACGAGGTAACGGCGCATGTCGCCTTTTGCGTCGCTGACGATCTGGCGGAGCGGTCCGAGCGTGTTGACTATCGCGCCGCCCGCCGGATTGGTCATGAACTTCGCCAGAGGCTGGATCACGCCGCTGCCATCAGCGCGGGAGGATAGCCCAAGGACATAGGGCATCTTTGGACTGAGGCCCGCAACCGCCGCCTGCAAAATCTGGACTTGGCCCTGATCGAACAGCGTCACCTGGCTGCGCCCAGTCCCGGATAGAGTCAGCTGGATCTTCATGCCGGCCTGGGCGAGCGGCACCAGGTTTGCACGGCCATCGCCTACCGGCACCGCGCCGGGAACGTAGGCCACGCCTTGGGGCCCCTGACCGATCGGAATCGTCGCGATAACGGTGTTGCTGGCGGTATCGATCGCCGCGACTGCGTCGGCGTTCTCCAGCCCGACATACATCCGCGTACCGTCGCCCGACGGCCAAAGGCCGTGCGGGAGCGCGCCGACCGGGATGTTCGCGACCTGCGCGAAGTCGGTGGTGCGGAACACCTTGACGACGTTCTCGGTGCCGACCGTCACATAGGCGAACTGGCCAGCCTTGGTGCGGGCGATGTTGACGTGGTTGGTGATCGCGCCTGTGTCGAACGTCTTGAGCACTGCGAAGGGTGGCTTGGCGTCGAACACCATGACCTTGCCGACGTCTTTCAGCGTCAACCAGACCTGCTTGCCGTCGGGCGTCGCGGCGATGTCGGGGCAGAACGGGCTCGCCTGCTTGACGCGACCGACGATCTTCTTCGAGGCGGTGTCGATCACAACGGTCTCGGGAGAAAAGCTCGAACAGACGTAACCGTATTTCCCGTTCGGCGAGAAGATCGTCATGCCGGGGCCATTAGGAACGGGGATGCGCGTAGTCGGCGCGAAGGTCTTGCCGTCGAGCACCTGGATATAATCCTCGCCGCGCACCGCGACCCAGACTTCGCGACCGTCGGGGCGGAAGAACGCTTCGTGCGGCGATCGGCCCACATAGGTCGTATGCTTCACGGCATTGGTCGCAGTGTCGATGAACGTCACCGAGTTCGAGCCGATCGAGATCGCCGCCAGCGTCTTGCGATCAGGCGAGAAGCCCATGCCGTGGACGAGCAGCTGTCCCTTGTAGAGCGGGCTGAGGTTCGCGGGGGTCTGGTCGCCGAGTTTTATCATGCCGAGCAGCGTGTTGGTCGACGGATCGATCACCGACACGGTGTTGGAGAACTGGTCCGAGGTGTAGAACCGGTCCTGCGCGCTGACGGGGACGTCGGGGGTCGCGTTCGGCACTTGCTGGGCAAACGCAGGGCCCGAGAAACACAAGGCGGCGCAGGCGGTTAGGGTGAAACGCTTCATGGACGGTCTCCGTGATGGGGGTGACCGGTCGCGGTCGGTTCGGTGTGAGGCAGCAACGCGCCGCCTTCGGATAGGATGCCCTGCATCACCGCGATTTCCTGACGCTGTTCGACGATGATTCCCTGGGCGAGCCGGCGCAGGCGTTCATCCTTGCCGAACCGCAGTTCGACTTCGGCCATGTCGATCGCACCCTGATGATGCGGGATCATCATTCTTGCGAAGTCGCGATCGGGATCGCTTGAATAACCGGTCATCATCGCGCCGTGCATCCGCGCCATCGCCGCATCCATTGCGGACGCGAAACCGTCCGTTTGCGCTAACGCACCCGTTGATACGGACACGGCTATCGCCGTTAGCAAGGCCGTGCGAGATTTCATCGTCATGCCTTTAGTATTCCCATTTATGACACGCGAGCGATGAATGCCGAGCGTGACAGCGTAAATGATCGCAGCTCAGCCATCGATCCAACGCATAAGCATGGTTGTTCTGATCATCTAAAAAGAACGGTAGACAATCTATGATCGCGTTTTCGTATTGAAACCATCGTTACCATGCGTTGGACGCAGGGGAGATATCGGTCGATCTAGCGGCATCGGACTGGCACGATCACCCGCCGGATCCGCGATAAGGATCAAACGATGAAAGCTGCGATCGTTCTGGTTGCCGCGATGTTGGCCTCCGTAGCCCCAGTCCCGGCGATCGCTCAGGCCTATTGGGCTGCACCTGCGGCGGACGACTTTCCCTGCGATATCAAGGCGGTTCAGGCACCGTGGTCGAAGGCTGATATCGACCTTAGTCATCATGACCGGATCTATGTGTCTGACCCGACATCGACAAAGATCGTTGTCATCGATCCTGCAGCGGGCAACGAACTGGGACGCATCGACCTCACCAAAAGCGCGATAGCTGAGCCCAGCTTTTCCAGCCCCAAAGTCCAGCACCTGGCTGCAACGCGTGACGGGCGGACCCTGGCGGTATCGGCATTAGCGCAGCACAGTGTGACGCTCGTAGATCTGGCCACGAACACGGAACGAGGCCGGACCGTGTTCCAGACGTCGCCTACCGCCGTCGCGTTTACGCCCAATGGGCACGAACTCTGGGTTTCGCTCGGCGATGAACATGCCATCGCGGTCGTGGATCCTAAGACCGCGCGGGAGATCACCCGCGTACCAGCAAGTGGCGGAGCGGGCGCGACCATCCTGTCGCCAAACGGACGCTATGCCTTTGTATCGCTTACTGAAAGGCCGTCCATCCTGGTTGTCGACGTCGAGCATCGGCGCGTCGTCGGACACGTTGCCAGCAACGGTGCAGGTGAGGGAGCAATCGCGGTCTCGCCAGATGGCAAACAGATTTGGGCAACACGCCGCGAGAGCGGCACGACCACGGTTTTTGCTG
The DNA here is from genome assembly GCF_003050705.1 of Sphingomonas aurantiaca. Classification (GTDB taxonomy): domain Bacteria; phylum Pseudomonadota; class Alphaproteobacteria; order Sphingomonadales; family Sphingomonadaceae; genus Sphingomonas; species Sphingomonas aurantiaca. Next base: position 54,216 of record NZ_QAOG01000010.1, read on the forward strand.
CCAAACCGCCGTTTGCGGTACGCGAAGTGATAAACACTGGTCCAGCAACGGGCGCGGTCAACTTCGCCCAGCGCGCGGACGATTCCTTTGCCTATGTCAGCATTGGCGGCGATCAACCTGCAATCAAGGTCTATAGAACCGACAGCCTGGAGGCTGTGACAACCATCCCGCTACAAGCGGCTCCGACCGCGGTTTGGCCGTCGGGCGATGGTACGAGGATCTATGCCAGCCTGGCCGGAACCAACAAGGTCGCTGGGATCGACACGCTGACGTACACCACCGCGTCGACGATCCCGATCAGTACGGATGCGCAAAGCCTGATCTACGTTCCTGGTGCCGTGCGATCAGGAAAAGGTCTCGCCAATCTGGTGCCATCCGGGCGCGATGCGGCGCTTGCCGTGGCGGCGCGTTGATCGGTCTTACACCGTCTGTAATTTCCCAAGGAAAGCCCTTTCCAAAATGACCAAGCCCCCCGTCAGGATCGTGATCAGCGGTGCCGCAGGACAAATTTGCTATTCGCTGCTCTTCCGGGTCGCGCAGGGTGATGTGTTCGGACCGGACCAGCCCGTTATCCTTCAACTGCTCGACGTGCCGCAGGCGATGGACGCAGTACGCGGCGTGGTCATGGAACTGGAGGATTGCGCGTTCCCGCTGCTGGCAGATGTGATCATTACTGATGATCCGATGGTGGCTTTCAAGGACATCGATGCGGCCATGCTGGTCGGGTCTCGTCCCCGCTCGAAGGGCATGGAGCGCCGTGATTTGCTCGCTGCCAACGCAGCGATCTTCAAGACGCAGGGCGCAGCGCTGGACGCAGTGGCCAAACGCGACGCCAAGATCCTGGTCGTCGGCAATCCCGCCAACACAAATGCCTGGATCCTTGCGCAAAGCGCGCCGGGTTTCCCTGCCGAAAACATCACGTCGATGATCCGCCTCGATCACAACCGCGCGCAGGGACAGCTTGCGGCCAAAGCGGGTGTCGGTGTCGATGCGATTACAAAGCTCGTCGTCTGGGGAAACCATTCGCCGACGATGTTTGCCGACTGGGGAAATGCCGAACTCGATGGCCAAAAGCTCGCCGACCGTATTGGAGACGAGGCTTGGTACCGCGAAACGTTGATCCCCACCGTTGCGCAGCGCGGAACCGCGATCATCGAAGCACGGGGTGCGTCCTCGGCCGCATCGGCCGCAAATGCGGCGATCGATCATCTACGCGACTGGGTGCACGGCGCAGGCGACAATTGGGTGTCGATGGGCGTGGTGTCAGATGGCTCCTACGGTATCCCGCAAGGGCTGGTGTGCGGCGTGCCGGTGCACTGCAAAAGCGGTGGGTATGCGCGTATCGAAGGACTGATCCTCGATCCATTCCAGCGAACGATGCTCGATCGCACGATTGCCGAACTGGTCGATGAACGTGAGGCGGTTATCGACATTCTGAAATGACCGATCGGTATATCTGATTGGAATGACCGTAATCTTTGGTTGGTGCGATTGATCTCCTTTCCCTATCATTGGGGCAAGGAGATCGGGCATGACCCTGGAACAACTCAGGATTTTCGTCGGTGTCGCTGAGCGCGAGCACATGACGCGCGCGGCCGAAGCGCTCAATGTGACGCAGTCAGCCGCAAGCGCTGCCATCGCCGCGCTGGAAGCCCGGCACGGCGTGCCGCTGTTCCACCGGGTCGGCCGTGGGATCGAACTGTCCGAAGCGGGCCGCATGTTTCTGGTCGACGCACGCGCAGTGCTTGGCCGTGCCGCCAGCGCGGAACTTGCACTGGCCGAATATGCAGGACTGGAGCGCGGCACTCTGCGGCTAGTCGCAAGCCAGACGATCGCGGGCTATTGGCTGCCCCGCCAGCTGGCCGCGTTCCATGCGCGCTACCCCGCGATCTCAATCGAACTGGCGATCGACAACACCGAGGGGGCCGCGGCGCGCGTGCTCGACGGTGCGGTCGAGCTCGGCTTCGTCGAGGGTGTGATCGACGAGCCCGCGCTCGCGCATTGGACGGTCGCGAACGACCGCATGGTGCTGGTAAGCGACCGCGCAGCCGACACGATCGACGAGGACTGGATCCGCGCCGCACGCTGGATCGTCCGCGAGCAGGGATC
>NZ_QAOG01000011.1 GCF_003050705.1 Sphingomonas aurantiaca
AGTCCCTAACCGGACCGTCGCGGGGTGGAGCAGCCCGGTAGCTCGTCAGGCTCATAACCTGAAGGTCACAGGTTCAAATCCTGTCCCCGCAACCATTTCCCTACCACGACAACGCCGCCCTTACGGGCGGCGTTGTCGTTTGCGGCGTAGGTCTTAAAGCTCGACCAAAAGGGTGGCGGAGGCGTTCCATACGTTCGACGCCGGTAACATCAGTCCCGACGCTTTCCGTTTACCGCCCTCTAAACTCACGAGGCCGAGCCGTCGAACTGCGTAGCGACAGCAGCGCGGGGACGGTAATGGGCGTGGGCGAGGTGGGGTGTGCGCCGAGATCGGCGATGATGCGGTTGACCGCTTGGGTCGTAACTTCCGCAATCGGCTGTACTATCGCTGTGAGTGGCGGATGCGCGAGGCGGATGATCGGCGTGTCGTCGAAGCTGATCAGCGACAGGTCGGCGGGGACAGCGAGGTTCCGCGTGCGCGCCAGTTCGAGCGTCGCCAGCGTCATTTGGTCGTTGCTTGCGATGATTGCCGTCGGAGGGGTGGGGAGTGCGAGCAACTGCTCCGCTGCCGCACGGCCCGATGCATAGCTGAAGTCGCCGACGGCGAGAAGGTCCGCGTTCGCAACGCCGGCCGCCTCCATCGCGCTGCGCCACCCATCGACACGCCATCCGCTCAGTTCATACTCGGCAGGCCCGGCGATGAACCCGATCCGCGTGTGACCGAGCTCCAGGAGATGCTCGGTCGCGATCCGGGCGGCGCGTGCGTCGTCCATGATCAGCCGGATGCCGGGTCCCTCGGTGAGCGACCCGATCCGCGCGAAGCTGATGCCGTGCGCCGCGAGCAGGTTGATGATCAGCGGATTGCCCGAATGCGGTGGCGTCAGGATCACGCCATCGGGTTGCAACGCCGCGATCGCCGCGAGGAGCTCGCGCTCGATATGGTCGCTATGCGTGTCGACCAGCTCGACGATCAGCCGATAGCCATGCTCGGCGCACGTCAGCATCCCGCCCAGCATCATCTGGTCGAACCAGTCGGTGCCCTGCCGCGCCCGCCAATCGGCGATCGTGCGCTCGCGGTCATTGAGCGCGAGGATCAGGTAGGAGCGCGATCCGCCCATGCGCTGCGCGGCGATCGACGGGACATAGCCGAGCTTGTCGATCGATGCCTGGACACGGCTCATCATCTCGGGCCGGACGCCCGTATCCTTGTTCACCACGCGGCTGACGGTCTGGAGCGATACGCCCGCATCCGCCGCGACATGCTTGATCGTTACCGCCTGACGTCGCCTTGCCATCCGTGTCGGCTCAGGCAACGACGGTTGAGGGGCGGGCGGGCGCCGCACCGCAGTAGCGCGCGACGTAATCGGCATGCTCGGGCAGCCCCGCAACGGTCGCGTTGGTGCCGTCGCGCAGCCCCGCCAGCAACCGTGCCAGTTCCTCGTCGAGCAGCTTGGTCGCGATCGGGTGATAGCTTTGCGGGACGATCCCCTGGCCGAGCATCACCTGCACCCAGCTATTCTCCGCGAACAGCTCCTCGTTCTTGCGGAAGACGCGGCCCGTTTCGCGGAACAGCTCGATCTTCTGCTCGAGCGACTCCGGGATCGGCATCGCCGCGCACTGCCGCCAGAACGCGCTGTCGCGACGGTTGGTCGCCTTGTAATGCAGGATCAGGAAATCGCGGATCTGGAGCATGTCGGTATGCTGCTGGTCGTTGAACTCGGTGACGTCGCGCGGGGACACCGCACCCGCGGGGAACAGCCGCAACAGCCGCAGCACCGCGCGCTGGATCAGGTGGATGCTGGTCGATTCGAGCGGCTCCATGAACCCGCCCGACAGCCCGATCGCGATGCAGTTGCGATGCCATTGCTGGCGCCGCGCGCCGGTGACGAACCGGATCATGTTGGGCTCGGTGAGCGTCTCGCCTTCGATATTGCCGAGCAGCCGGTCGAGCGCGGCGTCGCGGTCGAGATAGCGGCTGCAATAGACGAGGCCGTTGCCGGTGCGGTGCTGAAGCGGGATGCGCCATTGCCAGCCCGCGTCATGCGCCATTGCCCGCGTATAGGGCAAAGCAGGGCGGACGCTCTCGGTCTGGATCGCGATCGCGGAATCGCACGGCAAATAGTGCGTCCAGTCGTCGAAGCCCGCGTGGAGCGCGCCTTCGATCAGCAGCGCGCGGAAGCCGGTGCAGTCGAGGAACAGGTCGCCCTCGATGCGTGCGCCGGAGTCGAGCACCAGCGCGGCGATATCGCCGCTCTCGCCGTTTAGTTCGACCTGCGCGATCTTGCCCTCGACGCGGCGCGTGCCGTCGGCCTCCGCCATCTTCCGCAGGAACTGGGCGTAGCGCGTCGAATCTAGCTGATACGCATAGTTCATCCGGTCGTCGGGCAGATGCGCGAACTTGCCTTGGAGCGCCGCGCGCAGCTCGAGGCAGTAATCGTCATAGGGCTGGTCATGGCCCTTGGTCAGGCCGTGGAGCCAGAAATGCTGGAAGCCGGCGGACCAGTGATCCTTGCCGGTGATGCCGAACGAATGGAAATAGCTCTCGCCGCGATCCTTCCAGTCGTCGAACAGGATGCCGAGTTTGAACGTTGCCTGCGTCTCGCGCATGAACTCGGCTTCGTTGATCCCGAGCAGGCGGTTGAAGGTGATCATTGGCGGGATCGTCGATTCCCCCACGCCGACCGTCCCGATCGCGTCGGATTCGACCAGCGTGAGCGCGATCGTGCCGCCCATCGTGCGTGCGATCGCTGCGGCCGCCATCCAGCCTGCGGTGCCGCCGCCGGCAATTACGACGCGGCGAATGGGATGTTCGGTCATCGGCTTAAGGCTCTCAGGAGGAAGGCACGAAGGCGGCCTGCGGTGTCGGCGGTGAGCGGTGCGAGCACGCCGCGTGCCGCTTCGGGAATATGGTCGACGGCGTCGGGACCGTTGGCGAAGACGTAATGATCGAACATCGCGCGCCAATGCGCCTTCTCGTCGTCGGGCAGGTCGCGGATCGCCAGCATCGCGTGGTTCAGCGCATCCTGAGGCTGGCCGAGCCAGCGCGGCGTCTCGCGCCACCAATAGTTCACGAGCACATTGAAGTCGGACAGTCCCTCCACATGATGCCACCACATCGCCGGGATGTAGAGCGCATCGCCGGCCTCCAGTTCGGCGACCTGCCCGTGCTGCAAGGCCTCGCGAAACCGCGGATGCGCGGCGTAATCGGGATCGTGGAAATCGACCATGCTGACCGCGCGGCCGGCGGGCGTGTTGTCGACCGGGCCGAGATAGAGGTTGCGGAACTGGTCGCGCGGAAAGACCGTGAACCGGCGCCGGCCGACCGCGACGCAGGCGAGATTGTCGGGCACGTCGTTATGCGCCGCGATCCGCGTGCGCGTGCCCATCCAGATGCTGGCCAGCGGTGTACGGTCGCCGAGATCGACATGGTTTGCCTCGTGCAGCCCGGTGAAGAACTGGTGCATGTCGATCGAGGCGAGATAGATGGCGTGCGCATCGGCCGCGCCTTCGTTCGCGTCGATGCGTGCGAAGATTTCCGGCAATTTTGCGCGGAGCATCTGGAAGTTCATCGCGTGCGTGGGATCGTAGAAGAGCCGCCCGCCGCTGTCGGGCATCGCGACCGAGACCGCGAAGGGCATGTCGCGCGCATGCCGCTGGATATAGTCGCGTGCCGTCCTCGGCGATTGCCGGCCGGCGCGGACCATCGGCCAGTCGGCGATCAGTCCGCGTATGATGAACGGGGTGGTCGCTTCGCGTAGCCGTGCGTCGAGATCCGCGGGGTGATCGAAGACCAGCTCGCGGATTCGCGGCATCGCTGCGAAGATGCCGGCATCCGTCTCAGCCACGCGCCATCCGCCGGTTCTTGCGGGCGACGAGATCGCCGATCGCGCCGAGCGAGGCGAGCGCCATGAAGATCGGCATCAGATGCCCGGCTGTGTGCAGGTCGGCGACCGCGGCGGGATCGAGTGCGGCGAGCCGGTCCTCGTCGATGACGTGATAGCCGACCAGACGGTTCTTCGACCCGTCGTCGAGCGTCACGTCCATCGTCAGCGGCTCAAGCAGATCGTAGCGGCGCAAGGCCGCGAAGAAATCGGCGGACGCGACATAGTCGGTGTCGAGCGCGCGGAGCTGATCGGCGACGCGTTCGAGATAGGGCGTCGGCCGGCCGGTATCGTCGAACACGCGGACGCCTTCGCCGCCGCCGATGCCGTGCGCGATGCGGGGGCTCGCCATGTCGATATGCACCTGGCGGACGTCGCCTGCGCCGCGCCCGACCAGGAAGGGCTGGCTGTCGATCGCGAGCGGGCGATAGCGGGCGTCCCAGCCGGCGTCGGTCAGGAACAGGTTCTCGCCCGGCTCGAACCCGAACATCGCCAGCGCGGTGAAGCTGTCGCGCGCGGAATCGAGCTGAAACAGGATCGGATAGTGCGTCTGCACGCGGCGGAATTCGCTGGGGACGGTGATGCAGGTCATCACCGCATCGCCCATGTCCGCCGCGCGGTCCGTCCGGATGCGCAGGTCGCGGTGGTCGTCGGCGGTCAGGATCACGTGGTCGGACATCAGGCTATCGGTTCCATGGCAGGGGCAGGGGCAGGGGCAGGGGCGGGGGCGGTCGCGTGCCGCAGGGCATCGAGATAGGCGCGGTTGGTCGGCAGGCCGGCGGCCAGCATACGCCTGCGCTGATCGACCTGCGCGAGCAAGGTTTGCGTACGAGCCCGGTCCGGCGTAGCGATCGGTCCGCGGGTCGGCGCAGGGAATCCCATGCCGTACAGGACGTATTGATAGCTCGCCGCCGGGAAGATTTCGTCGACCATCGGGAAGTCCGCGCGCGAGGGCGGCTGGTGGCGCCAGAGCTGGAGCAACTCGGCCAGCCGCGGCGGGATCGAGGCGGGGGCGCGGTGGTCGCGCCAATAGGGCTCGTCGCGTTCGCTCAGCACGTAATGCAGCTTGAGGAACTCGACGATCCGGTCCCAGCGATAGCGGAACAGCGTGTTGAAGCGCATCGAGTGGATGTCCATCGCGCCGCGGTGGCTGGGGAAATTGTCGAGCAGCGCGTCGAGCGAGAGCTCGATCAGGACGATCGCCGAGGCTTCGAGCGGTTCGAGGAACCCCGCCGACAGGCCGACCGCGAGGCAGTTGCGGTGCCAGAATGTCTCCCGGTGGCGCGACCGGAACGTGAGCTGGCGGAACGACGGCAGCGCGGCATCCGGAACGGTGGCGCGCAAATAGCGGGTCAGCGTGTCGGCCGCGGCGTCGTCGCTGAGATGCGCGGAGGAATAGACGCAGCCGACGCCGCGCCGCGTCGGCAGGCCGATGTCCCAGATCCAGCCGGCAGCGTGCGCGGTGGCGTTGGTCTGCGAGGCGATCGGGCTGTTGGCGGCGACGGGCACCTGCACCGCGAGCGCGCGGTCGTTGAACAGCGTGCCGCCGCGGTCGACCGTGCCGATCCCGTAATACCCCTCGATCAACAGCGCGGCATGGCCGGTGCAGTCGAGGAACAGGTCGCCCGCGATCGCACCCGACGCGCGGGTCCGTACCGCGGCGATGTCGCCGTCCGCGGTGCCGTCGATGCCGACGACATGATCGCGGATGTGGCGAACTCCCAATCGCTCGGTCGCGTGCCGCATCAGCATCGAGGCGAGCTTGCCCGCGTCGAGATGGTACGCGTAATTCAGCGTCCCCGCATAATCGGGCATCGCCCGCTGGCGGGGGGCGAGGGCGCGGTGGCAGATGACGCCCTGTGCGCCGACCGTGTCCGCGAACCGGCCGCCATGCTCGGCCCAGGCGGCGACGATATCGCGTGGGTCGCCGTCGACCGGCGCGGTGAAGGGGTGAAGATAGCTGTCGTCGGCCGCACCGGTCCGCCACCCGTCGAACCGCGAGCCCTGCTTGAACGCGCCGTCGCAGGCCAGCAGGAAGTCGGTTTCGCTAATGCCGATCCGTTCGAGCGTGCGGCGCATCGTCGGCCATGTGCCCTCGCCGACACCGATCGTCGCGACGTCGGGGGATTCGATGAGCGTGACGGACAGCGGCTGTTCCGCCCCGCGATCGGCGCGGGCGGCGATCAGGCAGGCCGCGAGCCAACCCGCGGTGCCGCCGCCGACGACCACGATGGTCGTGATCGGCTGGTCGTTCGTCGCTCCGGGGCCGGTATCCGTGGCCATCGTCCGCTGCCTATCCTTCTTTGCGCATTTCGACCGTGCCCCGCCCGAGTGGGAAAAGCCACCGCCCGTCATGCTGACGAAGGTCACGACCCAGAGCCGCGAAGCGCCGCCTCTCGTTACTCTGGGTCCTGACTTTCGTCAGGATGACGAGGGAGGGTTGGGCATGCCGCCACCCCGCGATAAGTACATGCTTCATCCGGATGGCGAAGGGACGCGCGTGACCAACCCGACGATCCTCCCCCTCGCGGGGGAGGATCGTCCGCCTCAGAAGGTGAAGCGCAGGCCTGCCGAGTAGCGTGCATAGCCGGGCTGCGCGAAGGTGACGAAGTTATCCGAGCGACGATGCCCGCGACGACCCTGGCCGGTAAGGTTGATCGCCTCGACGAACACCGCCAGCCCCTTTTTCAGCTCCGCGCTCGCGCTCGCATCGACCTGGCCATACGCCTCGACATAGGTCGGGTCGAACGCGCCGCCATTATAGAACTCGCCACGCCAGTTATACGCGACACGCGCCTGGATGCCGTTCTTGTCGTAATAGGCGACCGCGTTGGCGCTGTCGCTGAGCCCGGTCAGCGCGAACTGGCCGATATTGGGGTCGAGCGCATTGTCGTACTTCGCGTCGCCGTTGACGATCGTGTAGTTCAGGATGACGCCGAACCCGGTTTCCCACAGCCGGTGCTGGATCGCGAATTCCCAGCCGTTGATGTTCGCCGTCTGGTCGCTGTTGAACGGCTGGCTCAGCTGGAAGTTGAACAGATCGTCCTGCGGCAGCCCGAAGATGTTGCCGGTCAGCAGGCCCGAGTCGCTCGTGCCCGTGACCTGCGACGAGGCGGGGAAATTGCGCAGGATGTAATCGCGGACGCGCAGATTGTCGGTCGTGCCCAGTGCCGCCACCGCCTGTCGATAACGCGGACCGGAGCCCGGGTTGCGCAGGTCGAATGCGGGGGTGTTGATCTGAGTCGTGCCAATGAAGTTCTTCACGTCCTTCGTGAAGTAGCCGACCGAGATGTAGCTTTCGGGGCCGTAATACCATTCCGCCGACAGATCGATGTTCTTCGACTTGAAGGGGACGAGGTTCGGGTTGCCCTGGCTGCCCGTGCCGCCGCCGATGCGCGGGTTGGAATCGATGTTCAGGCCGCCCTGCAGGCTACCGTAATCCGCACGCGTGATGGTGTGGCTGTACGAGGCGCGCAGCTTGACGTTGCGGACCGGTTCGATGTCGAAATCGACCGCGGGCAGCCAGTTGTGATAATTGCCCTTGAGCGAGGTGAACGAATTGGCGCCGTAGGTAAGCGCGAATTCGTTCGCGCCTGTCCAGCGCGTGCCGTTCGGGATCGGCACCAGCGCCGACGAGTTTACCTGCGTCTCGTCATAGCGGACGCCGCCGATGATGTGCGCCGCCATGTCGAACACCGTGAACTTGGTGTTGAACTGGATGTACGGCGAGATCGTCCGTTCGCGGATGCGGCGATCGTTGGTGTAGTTGGCAAGGCAGGTGCCCGGCGCCGCCGTCCCCGTCTGCGGTGCGCTGCAGATATTGTATGTCGAGCGCAGCAGTTCGGCCATCTGCTCGAAGTTGAAGGTGTAGATCGACTTCGGCAGCGCGGGATCGTTCGCACCCGAGACGCCGTTGAACTTGTTCGGCAGGCTGGTGAGGCTGAAGAAGTCGTCTGGGACCGCCGCCGCGCCGAACGACGCGCCGCGCGGATCGACGCCGCCCCAGGTCTCGTTCTGGATGAAGCCGTAGGCCGAGCGCACCTTGTTGTCGACGTACGAGAAGCCCCAGTCGATGCTGCTGAGGAAATCGCCGTCGTGGTCGTAATGACCCTTGAGCTGGATCTGGTTGATCTCGTCCTTGAAATACGCATTGCGGAACGCGTTGCCGGTCGGCGTGATCAAGGATGCGTTGAGCGGATCGATGCCCGGATACATCTGGTACGAGATGACCGGCAGGTCCTTCTCGAAATTCACCGTCTGCGACTGGACGCCGAAGATCGCGCCGCCGATCGACGTGCTGCTGCCGTAATCGTTGGTCGGCTTCGACGTGGCGGTCGAGTGATGCGCGTCGAGCGACATCGTGACGTTGCCGGGCGCTTCCCAGGTCAGGTTGCCGCCAAGCGACTTGTTCTCGGATTTGTTCGCGGTCAGCGAGCTGCTGTACGACAGATCCTTGCCGGGCGCGAAATTCTCCGAATAGAAGAGCGGGCCGGCGGCCGGACCATTGGTCCACGCGCTGCGCGTGTCGCCGAAGTTGAACCAGATGCCGACGCTGCTGTCGCGCACCTCGACCTTGTTGCTCGAATAGGTGAAGTCGAGCGTCGCGGTCAGCGTATCGGTCGGCTTCGCCTGGAGGACCAACTGGCCGTTGATGCGCTCGCGGTCGATGTCGATGACGTCATAGGCCGCGCTCTGCGGGATCTCGTAGACGTCGGTCGGGCCGGGGCGATTGGTGATGTTCGCGCCGCCGGGCGTACCGGTTTGCGCGAGCGTGCCCCAGTTGTTCTCCGCGCCGAGAAAGCCGTCGCGAAAGCCCACGCTGGCCGAATTGTTGCTCGCCTTGCGCCGCTGGTAGGCGCCGCTGAACAGGATGCCGATCCGGTCGTCGGCAAAGGTGGTGGACAGGATGCCCGACACTTCGGGCGTGATCGGGTCCTTGCCGTTGCGCGAGCTGTCGAGCACGCCCTTGGCGGCGATGCTGCCGCGCGTGCCCGGCTTGTCGAGCGGACGCGGGGTACGGATGTTGATCGACGAGCCGATGCCACCCGAGGGGACTGCGGCGCGGCCGGTCTTGTAGACCTCGACCGCGGCGACGCCTTCGGACGCGAGGTTGGCGAAGTCGAACGAGCGCGAGGCGGGCGCGCTGGCGCCGTCGCCGAGCGTCGAGGTCGGCATCTGGCGACCGTTGAGCGTGACGAGGTTATATTCGGGGCCGAAGCCGCGGACGGTGACGGTCGAGCCTTCTCCGTTCGAGCGGTCGATCGACACGCCGGTGATGCGCTGGAGCGATTCGGCGAGGTTGGTGTCGGGGAACTTTCCGATGTCCTCGGACGAGATCGCGTCGACCACGCCCTGGCCGTTGCGCTTGATGTCGATCGCCTCGCGCAGCGATGCGCGGATACCCGTCACAACGATGTCGTCGGTGGTCTCGTTCGGATCGGCGGGGGCGGCTTGCGGTGCGATGTCCGACGGGCCGGGATTGCCGACCGTGGCGGCGGCGTCCTGCGCCATCGCGATGCCGGGCAGGCCGACGAGCGCCAGTGCCGAGGTGCCGATGATGAAACGCGAAAACGAGCGAGCTGTGAAGCCACGCATGATAGTCCTCCCCTGTCGACGACGCTATGATCTGCGCCTTCTCCGTGAACGTTCACATTCTCCGTCCGTCACACTGTGTCAACAACGGTAGCGGTACCGTTGTGAACGTTCACACGAAATGGATCCAACAGTGGCCGCGGTGCAACACTTAGCCATCCGGGGCGGGGGCGGGTGCTGGTTTTGCACGGGCTATGCCGGAGCGCGGTTGCTCCGCGCGGTTCGTCGGGCTTAGGGATTGCGGAATGGCGCGCCCTTCTCCCTTCACCGCGCCGCTGTCCGATCGTCGGTCGACGGGCTTCCTGCTGGTCTTCGCGTTGGCCTATGTCGGCGGGGTCGTCGGCTATCTGCCGCTGCTGACGCTGTTGCTGCCGATCAAGGTCGATGCGGTCGCCGGGGCAGGGCGGCTTGGCGTGCTCACCGCGATCGTCGTCGCGGGCGCGTTGGCCGCGAGCGTGTCCAACATTGTGTTCGGCTGGCTGAGCGACCGGGCGGTGACGCGTGGTGGCGGGCGCCGCGCCTGGCTTGCCGGCGGGCTGGTCGCGACGATGCTGTCCTATGCCGCGATCGCCGCGACCACGTCGGCGATGGGGCTCGTCCTGGCGGTCGTCGCGTTCCAGGTCGCGGTGAACGCGCTGCTCGCGCCGTTGCTGGCGATCATGGCGGACGAAGTGCCTGATGCGCAAAAGGGCGTGGCGGGCGGCTTGCTGGCGATGGCGAGCCCAGTTGCCTCGGCGCTCGCCGCCGCGCTTGTGGCGACTGCGCTGCTTGGCGACAGCGCGCGGCTGGCGATCGTCGCGCTTGCGATCGCCGGCTGCACGATACCCCTGCTTCTCACGCGCGCGCAGTTGGTAGTGGAGGGGGAGTCTACCGGGCCTACACCGGCGGTGCTGCGGCGGGACCTGGCGCTGGCGTGGGCGGCACGGCTGTTCGTGCAGATCGCGGGCAGCGCGCTGATGGTCTATCTGTTCTATTATCTCGAAAGCGTCGCGCCGGCGGAGGCCCCGGGCACCATCGCGGCGCGGATGGGGATGGTGATGATCGTCGCCTATACGGTGCCGCTGCCGATCGCGGTGCTCGTCGGGCGGCTCGCGGACCGCTATGGGCGCACCAAGCCGTTCCTGTCCGCCGCGACGATCGTCGCAGCCGCGGGGCTGGTCGGGATGGCGGTGGCGGACAGCTTTGCCGTCGGCGCGATCGCCTTCTGCGTCTATGCCGCGGGGGCGTCGGTGTTCCTGGCGCTGCACGCGTCGTTCGCGATGCAATTGTTGCCCAGCCCGCGCCACCGCGGACGCGATCTCGGGCTGCTCAATCTGACCAACACCTTGCCCGGCCTGCTCGGACCGCTGCTGACCTGGGCGCTTGCCACGCCGACCGATTTCCGCGCGGTGATGCTGGTGCTCGCGGCGCTGACGTTGTGCGGCGGGCTGATCATTCTGTTCGCGCGCGGCCGGCGTTGAGCGAGTGAGTCAGCGTCGCCAGTACCGGACGTAATCGACCGCCATACGCTGCGGAAACGCCGTGTCGTCGATGCCCTTCTGCCCGCCCCAGTCGCCGCCGACCGCGAGGTTGAGGATCAGGTCATAGGGGCGCGTGAACGGCCAGGCGGCCTTGCCGCCGGGCTGGTCGTTGGCGACGCGCATGGTCGCGCGATCATCGACGCCGATCGTGATCGCGTCCGCGCGCCAGTCGAGCTGATAGCGGTGATAGGCCGTGCACGCGGTCGCGATCCGGGTCTGCGCACCGCGTTGCGTGCCCTTGGTGTGATTGAACGCCGCGGTGTGGAGCGTCGCATGGACGGTGCCCGCATCCCAGCCGACCATCTCCATGATGTCGATCTCGCCTTCGTCGGGCCACTTGCCTCCCGAGGGCAGCAACCAGACCGCGGGCCAGCTGCCGCGTCCGCAGGGCAGCTTCACGCGGACCTCGTAGAAGCCATAGCCATAGGGGGTGCGCGAGACGAGCTTGGCGGCGGTATAGGCCTGACCGCCCCAGTCCGGGAATTTCGCCTTCGACAGCGTCTCTCGCTTGGCCTCGATCACCAGCGCGCCGTCTTCGATCCGCGCATTGTCGGCGCGGTCCTTCGCATAATATTGGCGCTCGTGGTTGGCCCAGCCCTCGGCATTGCGCGACGTGTCGAAGCGCCATTTGCGCTGGTCGATCGCCTCGCCGTCGAATTCATCGGCAAAGCTCGGCGTGCCCGTCGGCACGGTCATCGGCGCATCGGCGCTATAGTTGGTCGCGCCAAGCGTTGCAGCTTGTGCCGCGAGTACGAGCAGGATCATCGGATCGGCCTCCCCCCAAATGCCTCGATACCGTCGCCGCACGATGCGGACCCGGTGCGATGGCGCGACCTGACTATGGCATTCGGCGCTATGGCTCAACCAGCGCCAGTTGCCCCCGCCGATCCTCGCGCATGTGTACCTGAGCGGGTGGCGGTGGTAGGAGCGTGGCCCGGCACGAGCGATCACCGTCTTCGCCGCGTGCGACAGACTGCGAGTAGAACGTGCCCGAGAAGACCGCCAAGACCTGGGATCCCGCGGTCGTCCGCACATGGCTGGAACGCCGCGTCGTCGCGGCGCGGGCGGACCAGGTGGTGGCGGAGCGCGGCGGATACGAGTTTCAGGACGATTGCGACAAGGCGACCGCCGAGGAGATGGTGTGCGCGCTGATGCTCAAGGGCAGGACGACGCCCGATACGCAGGAGGTGTTGTCGACCGCGCTGCGCGCGCTGCTGGACCGTGACGAGTATCTCTGGCGCGGCGTCTATAACGACACGCGCTTCGACCGGCATGTCCGGAGCTATGTGAAGCGGTTGATCAAGATGACGAAGACCAATGACGGGTTCGACAAGGTCGCGCATTATCAGTGAGCGGGTGGCTTAGACTGGTTCGGATGCCAGGCGGCGGCTGTCGCTTCGCTGGCGGGGGCATGCCATACCGGGTCGGGATCCCCATATCGGCTGGGTTCGCACATGAAGACTGCCGATCGCTCGTGAAGAAAGATGCTGCTGCGCCCTATGATGCCGACTGACGAGACATTGGAAGATCTTGGCTGGGACGATTATTTCGGTGCCCAGCTGTCGGACGAGGACGCTCGCGACTGTCATCCGGTGCGGGTGATGTCGGTCCACCGCGGCAAGATCGCGGTCGCGGGGGCGGGCGCCCGCCATATCGTGACGCCGTATATCGCGGGGGCGCAGCCGACCGACGACCACCCGACCGTCGGCGACTGGGTGCTGATCGACACCTATACGGGGCTGCCGGTCCGCGTGCTTCACCGCAAGAACCTGTTCAAGCGTCGCGCGCCGGGCGATCCGCGTCGCGAGCAGATGATCGCCGCGAACGTCGACACGGTGTTCCTCGTCGCGTCGTGCAACGAGGATTTCAGCGTCGCACGGCTCGAACGCTATCTGGTGCTGGCGCATGACGTCGGGGTGACCCCGGTCGTCGTGCTGACCAAGGCGGACCTGGCCGAGACGCCCGAGACCTATGCCGCCGCGGCCCGCGCGATCGAGCCCGGGTTGCGCGTCGAGATCGTCAACGGGCGCGATCCCGCCGCGGTCACTGGCCTTGCCGACTGGTGCGGGCCTGGCCAGACCGTCGCGTTCCTCGGCTCGTCCGGGGTGGGCAAGTCGACGCTGGTCAATTCGTTGCGTGGGTCGGACAGCATCGCGACGCAGCCCATTCGCGCGAACGATTCGACCGGCCGCCACACGACGACGGTGCGCGAGATGCATCGGCTGGCACAGGGCGGCTGGCTGCTCGACACGCCGGGGATGCGCGAGTTGCAGCTGGCCGACGCGGCGACCGGGATTGCGGAGATCTTCGACGATTTCGCCTCGGCCGCCGAGGCCTGCCGGTTCTCCGACTGTTCGCACGGGGTCGAGCCGGGCTGTGCGGTCCAGGCCGCGATCGCGACGGGCGAATTGACGAAAACGCGGTTCGACCGTTGGCAGAAGCTTGGCGCCGAAGAGCGCGCGGCCACCGCCAAACCAACCAAGCGGCGGTCGCGCTGACACCCCCGAACCCCGCGCACGCTAGAGCCTACACCCCTGCCTTTCTCCCCTCCTGCTATCGGCCTGACCATGTTGAAGACACGTATCAAGCGACGCGCGATCGAGCGCGACCAGGCGGTCACCTGCCTGGCGGAGATCAAGGCGTCGATCACCGCCCTGAACGACGAGGACCTGCTCGACCTGGCGGATATCTTCGTCCGCGACACGCGCGGGCCGCTGACGGCGATCGCCGCAGCCGAGATGGACAAACGGAGCTTGCGCCTGTGATGCTGCCCCTCAGCCGGTGCGTCCTGTCATGAGACAGCGTCCGTCCCGCCTCCGCCGCCTCGACGATGCGCTCGCCGATCTGCCGCTCGAGGAGCCGATGCTGCTGACCGAGCTCGACGGGTTCCTTACCGGGCTGCTCGTCGGACCCAACGGAATCGCGCAGGGCGAGTGGTTGCAGAGCATCTGGGGCCTCGACGAGGACGGCATCGCGCCGTTCGAGGATCCGCTCGACGTCCAGTGGTTCGTCGATGCGGTCATGGCGCGGCACGACGAGATCGCGCGCGATCTGGCGCGCGGCAAGCCGCGACCGATCTTCGACCATGACGAGCGCAATGGCGACGTGTTGTGGGAGATCTGGATCGACGGATTTGCCGAGGCGATGGCGTTGCGACCCGAAAGCTGGGCGGCGATGGCGGCAGGCGACGATGCGGAGGCTGCCGAGGGGCTCGCGCGGCTGTCAATGCTGATCGCGATCGCGCGCAACGAAAGCGCGCTCGACAGTGTCGAGATTAACGCGCTGGAAGACAGGGCACCGACTGAGCTCGTCGAGGGCGTTCTTCAGCTCCACGCGGCACGATCGCGCGCGACGCCCGCCGATCCGGCGCCCACGCCCGACGCTGTACCGGTCAAGCTTGGCCGCAACGATCCCTGCCGCTGCGGTTCGGGCAAGAAGGTCAAGCGCTGCTGCGGGTGACGCCCGCTACCCGCCGCTCGCGCGCAGCTTTCGCCAGGTGAGCGATCGCCGGTTGAGCAGCGGGAGATCGGCGTCGCCTGCCAAGGCAGCCTCGGCCAAGGCTACGGCGCGGTCGAGGATCACGGGGTCGGCACGGGCATAGGCCGGGCGACCGGCGATGTGGTCGTACCAGACGCCGTCACAGGCATTGTCGAGAAAGATGCGCTGGAAGCAATGATCGGCCCGGACCGGCCAACCGCGTTCCGGCGCAGCGGCCGGGAGCAGGTGGCGGGTCAGTTCCAGCCACCGGGCTTCGGTGGCGCGGCGGTCAGCGTCGTGCATCAGGCACCGGCGCGACCGCGATCATCGCCGGGGCATCGGCGACGAACCGGTCGAGCACGCCGTCGGCGATCTTGATCGGGCCGTCGAACCGGGTCGCGCCGGCGATGGTCTTGATCGCCGCCGCCTCGTCGGCGAGCCGCTTGGCGTCGGCGAAATAGCGGCTGGCGGCGCTGCTGCCGCGATCGGCGGCGTCCAGCCCGGCGGCGGTCAGTTGCAGCGCGCGTCCCCAAAGCTGCATCGCGTCGAGCCATGGCCGCGACTGTGCGGCAAAGCCGGGGTCGATCGTCCCGGACCGGATGATGTCGGGGGCGTTGGTAATCGCATCGGCTTGCTGGGTCAGGTCCGCGATCGCCCGATGCCGGACCGCCGCGTCGCCATCCGCCAGCACGTTGCGGACGGAGTCCAGCGCCACCTTCAGCTGCGGGGCCTGTTCCTGCCAGGGTTGGCTGCCGAAGGTCGGCGCCATGTGCTGCGTATCGAAGAAGGCGAGCAAGGCCGCGGTCGCCCGCTCGTCGCCGCCCGCCAGCTCGCGCGCGGAGAAACGCCAGGTCCGATCGGCATCATAGGCGGTATCGTTCCAGCCGAACGCGGCGACGCCGGTCACCGCCGGGCGGCTCGGTGCCTCTTGGTTCATCGGGTTGGACAGGATGCCGGTCAGTTCGCCCGACAGCCCGGCCTCGCGCCGTGCATAGGGGGCCATCAACAGCCGCCCCGTCGTCTGCGCGTAATCGTTGACCGGATAATTGTCCCACAACAGCGTCTTGCGGCCGAACGCCTTGGTCGCGGCATTTGCGTCGGGGATCGAGATGGCGGGGGGCACGACGTCGGTGCCGGTCCACTGGACGACGATCCGCGGATCGAGATGCTTGCGCAGCGCCGCCTTGTACGGCGTTTCCTTGGCGTCGTAATATTCGGTCGGCACCATGATGAGCGCGCGCGTGCCCGGATCTTTGGCGCTCAGGCCGGCCTGCACCGCGTTGAGCAACTGCGCCTGCGCGACGCCGGCCGCCTCAGCCCCCGATGGGCCGAACGCGGTCTTGTCGCGCGCGCAGTTCCACTTGGTATATTCGATGTCGTCGAGCGCGACGTAGAAGCTGCCGACGCCGATCGCCCGCAACGCGTCGAACTTGCGTTCCAGCGCCTGTACGTCGGCGCGATCGGAGAAGCAGACCGACGGCCCGGGCGACACCGCGTAGACGAAGTCGACATGGTTGCGCCGTGCAGTCTGCGCCAGCGTGCCGAGCGACGCGAGCGTGGCGGCGGGATACGCCTCGCGCCATCGATCGCGCGCATAGGGATCGTCCTTCGGGCTGTAGACATAAGTGTTCGCCTTGACCGTGGCGAGGAAGTCGAGATGCCGCGTGCGATCCGCCATCGACCAGGGCGCGCCGTAGAATCCCTCGATCGTGCCGCGGATCGGCATCGCCGGATGATCCTGGATCACGAGCGCAGGCACGACGGGGCGGGTGGCGAGCTGTCGGAAGGTCTGTACGGCGTGGAACAGCCCGTCCGAATCGTGCCCCGCGAGCGTGATGATGCCGGCACCTGCGGCAAGGCTGGCGATGGTATAGCCCTCGGCCTGCGCGTCGAGCTTGGCGCCACTGCGGGCGAGCGCATCGCGCACGACGCCGGCATCGCCGACGCCCAGGACGATATGAACGCGATCGGAGGCCGCGGGCAGTCGGCGCGCTTCGGTGATCGTCGTCACCCCCACCGCCGTCAGGATCGTGCGGACGAGCGCAACAGTTCCAGGATCGGTGCCCGGCGCTGCGATCAGCACGACGGACGTGCCCAGCGTGAGCGTGCCCGTCGTCAAGGTCATCGATACAGGCGTCGGGAAGATCGCCGGGCGGGTCACCGGCGCGGCGGACGCCTGGCTGGGCAAAACGGTCGCCAGCCCTGCAAGCGCTGCCACCAGCGACGCTGCGGCGCCGATCTCTCCGGTACGTCGCGCCATCTTTGCTCTCCGGTATCGGATTGGTCTTGTCGGCACGTGGTAGGGCGAAAGCACGGCGTCGGCAAGCGAGCGGACGCCTCAGGTCGGAATTAGAAAGGAGTGGTGCCGGTTGCAGGGATCGATTGCCCATAGCTAATGCCTTGACGATGAACGAAAAATGAGTTTTGCATTTTTAGAGATGCCCCCAAGGATGCCCCCTTATTCGAAGCGTTATTCAGTGCTGCGTGGGGCCCTGTGTGCGCTTGCCCATTCCGCATAATCGCTCTCCCACCATCCCACGCACCGCGTCGTAAGGGCGGTTGGCTTGGGCATTTCGCCGTCGCGGACACGGCGTCGGATTGTCGATTCGCTAAGACCAGTGGACGCGATCATGTCGTCCAAGCGGAGGAAGCGTCCGCGGGCGCTGGGGACACCGAGACTCTTGCTCTCGGCCAGCGTGCGGCGGTGCCGCCGTGGCGTGGACGTTGCCATCAGTGCGGTACTCCGTTCTTGGAACTGTCGGCGGCGAGCCCGGCAGGTTCATCTGCGAAGCATGCGCTGCAGAGGTCGACGTTCATCCAACGGCATGGCCCAGAATGTCCAATGCAAGGATCTTTCTCGCTGCACGAGCAGACCGTGCAAAGACGCGGTGCATCCCGGCCCTCAACGGACAACTCTACCAGGACGCCGATGTCGAACTGCATCACTTGGTGGAGCACGACGATCGTGTTGAACGTCGCGGGGATCGTGTCGCTCTCGATCTGATCGAGCCAGCCGCGACGAAGATGCTGAGCCCAGCGCGGCACTGTCGCGATCCGTTCCGCGACGTCGTCGATCGACAATCCTGCGGCCTCACGTCGCGTCCGGAGGTACTGGCCCGGCGTGAGTGTCATGGTGAGAGCTTCGTGTCGGTCGGGCATGGCGAAGTGTCCAGGCAGCAGTTTTCCGCCCCGTTGATCGCGATGATCAGCGGGCGGGCGGGGTGGGCGGCGATATTGGTTTGAGCGGCGTCGGCCGTTGGGGCGGCGGCTTAGGGCGGAGCTTCCGACGGCTTGCTCATTCGCGCGAGCTGAAAACGAAGCTTGGCCGTCGCGCGCTCAAGATCTGCGACGTGTTCCAGCGCAGCCTCGGCCTCTCGCGGCGTGACCGTGGCACCTTCTTCGCCCGTGCCGGCGAGCGCATCGGAAACCGCACGGGAGACGTCGCCCAGCTCAATGCTGAGCGCCATGACACCGGTCCGAAGGCACGGTTCGGCGCCGTCATGTTGGGGCAGCATGATCACGACCGCACCGAGGATTCCAGCCATCGTGTTCAAGATGTGCGGATGGCCATTCTCGTGCGCGCCGATGCTATCGATCCGGACTGCATCACGAACGGAGATGCTCGCACGATCGAACTTCGAGCAGTAGCAAGAAAACCGCGTGTCCGAGAGGCCGGTTTCCGCTTCGCAGACCTTACCTCCGCCGGCGGCTTGGACCGCGCGCTTTGTTGCGTCCGCAAGGCGGCGTTCGTCGGCGGAGAGCGGCCGATCACCCACGACGGGAAAGGCCGATTGAGTTTCCCGATGCGCCCGGACCGCGCGAGGAGCATTTATGTTGGAATGTGGACGTCGACGACAGCCAGGGGAAAGAGTGCCGTCGACGCTCGCTGCCGGAATGGCAGCAGAGAGAAACTGATAGATTGGCCGGCGTCATCGCGTTGGCTCAAGCGCGAATGGCTGGCGCGCGTCTGCCGGTTTAGAAGGATCATCTTTGAGTCCGAGCTTGATTGCGATCCGGTGACCTGCACCAGATGATGCGGCGCGCGTTCCGCTCAGGACCTTGTAGACGTGGGAAGCATTCTCATCGATCTCGCGAGCGAGTGCCTTCACCGTCTGGCCTTTGGCCGTCATGCGTACGCGTAGCGCTTCGATCCGCGCAGGATCTGGACGCGGTGAGACCGGGCGGCCCCGACGTTCCTCATCCTTTGCCGTTTGCGAATCCATGCTAAGCCTGCATTGTTGGTCAATGACGTCCAACTTGCACAGAATGCTGAACTGGTCAACGCACGGTGCCAACAATTCTTGGTAACACCGCAGGGGTAGGGGCACGGCTTCGGGCTGAGCGCGAGCGTCTGCGCCTTAGTCAGACCGAATTAGCGCAACTCGGCGGTGTGAGTCGAAATAGCCAGACCGCGTATGAGACGGAAAAAACACCGTTCACAAGCGAGTATTTGCGAGCCGTCACTGACGCTGGCGTCGACCCGCTGTTCGTCATCGCTGGGGTGCGGTCGGCTGGAGCGCTCAGCGAGGATCAAACTAGTCTGCTCTCCGCCTTTGACCACATGGCACCGTCAGATCGGAGCACTTTTCAGCGGCTCGCATGTGCTCTTGCTGGTCAACCAATGCCGACCGCTACCTTCCACCTGCCGAGCACTGCGGCGCTGGAAGACGCGATATCAAGTTTCCTTGAAGGATCTCCAGGTCTAACCGGACACGAACTTGTCCACGAGCTGGCGATGAGCCTGCCTATCATCCTTCGCGGTGCCGCCCGTTAGCAAAGCGCGCCCAACATCCTGTTGATCCATTTGGCGCTTACAAATAACGTCGGGTATGCTGATCTGCTCGAGAGGGAGGGTGCTCCCGGGGTATTTTCCGGAGAGCCGCTCACTAGAATCGGCTCATCTGAGCGGGTTCCCGTCGCTGCGGCGGAGGGGTTCTCCGCCGCGGCAATGTCAGGTTTGGGAAGGAAAGCGGACCGTCCGCTATTGGGGAGTCAAACGGCGTTAGCGGACGTCCCGGACGCCGCCGCCCTTCCCAAAAAGGATCGAGTTTCGGGAATGGCCGGGTTGGTGGACAGCGGAATAGCCGCTTTCAGAAACGAGGCAGTTAGCTGTGACCATTGGATCTCCAGTCGTCGACATTCAAGCGCTCGGCGGCCTACTACGATCGAACTCCATTTCGAAGGTTCCATCAGACCGTAAGACATAGGAGCAATGATGCCAGTCTTCCTGACCCTCCTTGAGCATGTCACACCTAAGGGCGGATAGAGCATCGTTAACAGATCGATGGACTTTTCGATCGGTCTCCACTCCCTCTCTCAGCTTACCATTGTCTACGATGTCGTAGCGGCTCTCTAGCCAATCGTCATGGACCTCCGCCACAACTCTGATCTCACACACAGAAGCAACTAGCATGGGTGCGATTGCGACGCCGATGTTCTTTAACTGACGGCTACTTTCCATTTTCGCATTACCTGGAAAAATCGGTTTATAACGGCCCAATCACTGTCGAAACCGCCTTTGCGATGCTCGCACATTAAGGGGAGTGGCCGCAACTGGATGGCTCTACCGATCCCCCGGGTCCCGATTGGGAACGGCGGGCGAGAAAGCATCGACGTTCTCGGAATCGATCGAAAAATGGGAAAGCGGCGGGTGTCTCCGCAAGTGCCCCTTCTTGCATCAGGGGGTCGGCACGGGACAGCGATATGCGACCTTGTAGCTCTGCCCCCAGCAGTGGAGGAAGCCATCGAGAACGCGAATGTTCATCGGCCAGCGAACCGCTCTTGGTTTGCCGTCCGGGCCGACCGCGTCCTTTAGCTCGGCCGGGCGGGGCAGAGCAGCGAGTTTCGCACGAGCAGCTTCCAGCTTCCGGCGATCTCCTCGAAGGAACGCGATGCTTCCGTCCACGTAGAGGTTCCATCCCCACTTCGCATCGTCTGCTGCGGGATGCCTTCCCGTTTGGAAAAGCCTGATAGCGTCAGCATACTGGCCAACGTCGGCCCGTAGCTGGCCCTCATGCCATGAGAGGAGGGTATCGGCAGGTCCCATGCTTCCATGCGCCTCCCGCCAGACCCGGATCAGATCAGCAGCTTCCTTGGCACAGCCTTTTGCTTCGAGCGTCCGCCATCCCCCGTTCATATCCTGATCGAACGCGGGAAGATCGAGCGCCAACATGGCGGATCGATCATATTGGCACTGGGTCGTGCCGTCGGCGGGAGCCAGTACGGCAAGAGTAAGCGCTGCTACGATCATCGCATATCCTTGTTTATTGCAGGTCCGCTTAGGAACGCCCAACATGTTGCTGGACGGTCGACCTCATTTACACATCAAATGAATGAGATGCCGGGGCTTGTCGTACGTGATTGACGTGCAACCGCGAAGTACGTCGGCACCAACATAGACGATGTATGCTGCCCGAGATGGCTTGCGCTTCCCGTTGACGACAATGTCGTCGGTCATCTCAGACGGATCAGGTTCCTCGTCTCGTATGGAGTTGGCGCTTCCGAAATCAGCGGTGCGTACCAACAGCCGATCAATGCTGACGGGCCCTAAATCCAGCGTTCGGCTCAATCGCATCACGCGAGCCGGACGTTCGACGCCGTGCGAGATCAACACTCGCTGCGGCGTACCACTAAGGGCTCCGTCAAGTTCCTCACTGATGGCGGCTCCGGCAGCAGCGCTGGCAACGGTGGTGGCAAACTGAGGCGCGAACGCGAACTTGATCGACTTACCCCCGATCATCTTGGACGTTGCAGCGACCCACCAAGTGTCGGGCAGCAGAGGAATTGAGCTTGCACGTTCCGCCCCGCTCGCCTCCCGCAACCGGTATCGCACGACAGGTGCCGGCAGCGCATAGGGTCCCGCCAGCCCGTCCGCAAAATCATACGCATCTGCCTGCGACCATTTTGTGGCCACTCTGCTTGTATCGGAGCCGACGGTTAGATTAGCGTTCTGCGTGTAGCCTTTGACCAGAATCGGACCGACCTTGTTATCCGGATTCCGAGATACAGATATCAACTGGAAGCGCCGCGCGGCCTTGCCTCGTTCTTGCTCTGCATTGGGACCAAACAGGCCCAAGGCGACAGAGCGTCTCAGCGACAGCACTGACGGCATTCCAGAGCCGGAAAAGGTTTCTACGGTTTGGCCGTTTACCGAAACCTGCAACTTCCCATTTGGCGGTACGTCGATCACATGCCCCGCCTCGCTTGCCATGACGGTAGGCGCAAGCGTGCCTACCGCGATCGGGGCAAGAACCGCCCATTTTCTTCTCATAGTAAGCGATGCGCCTCTACTTTTTAGCGATGGGTCCTGTGGCCACGTGCTCGGAGCTCTTCATCGACGAATTCTATGGCCGCTTTTAGGCGGCCATCCGCTAGCTCACGAATAGGAACGGCGATCGAGACAGCCGGAGCATTCCCAGAGGGATCGAGTTTTGGGAATGTCCGGGATGGGGAAGGAAAGCGGACCGTCTGCTTTGGAGGCCACATCCCAGGAAACCGGCGACTGAACGGGTATCCCCGTTGCATCAGTATTTTGCATCGTCAGAGCCGTTGGTTTCCCGCCGTTTGTGGGCCGATGCGAAATCTGAGAGTTTTTGCATAATGGTCACGGAGCGAATGACCGGTAGTTACAACAACTCAAAATGGGGCAGGAGGTCTATAAGTCATTGATACGCGATCAATGTTGTTATTGATGTCTAGCACCACCTCAATGTCCCAATAGAGTTTTCCAAGGCCATCAGGTGCGTAAGCAAGTCTGTATGGCTGCGCTAGCTTATTGTCGCTGCGGACCCGTTCGACATTCCACACGCTTTTAAACGGCACCTGTAAGAAGGCCTCGCGAGGCGAAACCTGCGTCTTGTCATATGAGGCGATCGATCCCGCAAGGAGCTCGAACGACTGAAATTTTCCAGCTCTCAAAAGACGTTGAGCGTCCTCCAGCTTGGCGATGAGGTCAGTTGCCTCTCGGGGGGTGACTCCGCTCAATTGCCGTTCGATAGGAACCGGCACGCCTGGCGTCGTTTGTGCCCCGGCGCTAACGGATTGGCCTGCTAGGCCGACGATAAAGGCAATTTGTAAGATGCCCATGCTCGCATTCTCCTTGGTTCGGGTTTTGCATGCAATCGCTCTGAAGCCAATCAGCCGTTCTGGTCCGCGGCCGTTGATGCAAAACTTTTAATTTTTGCATCAGGAGAAAGCGGCTCGGGAGGAACCGACCTGAACGAATGACCGCTTTCGGAGCCCTAATTTGTGACACTCAGTGTCCGACTCTGGGCGTTTCCGGTCCGTCCGTACTGCCGCTCGAAAGCTGCTGGTCACCTTTCGATAACGCTAGTCTTGTTCATCGTGGCAGCAGGCCGCAATATGGCTGAATTTGCTCGGCCACCTCTTGAGAGGCGAGTAGGCTAACCCGCCGTCCGCGATGGCAACGTCGGTTTAGGATGCTGGCTTCCGGCAAGGCCGTCAAAGTCATCGGCGGACCCGACGTGCTACAGACTTTATCCTCCATTCGCCACCTGTTCGCCAAAGCTTGATTCGGTCCAGGACGGCGTGCGGATCACTTCGTTCTGTTGAGCCGTCAGGCGTATAATCGACGAGGTACGCGGATGCGCGCGCGTCAACGGTCGCCCGATCCGCTGACAATCGCACAATCACTATCCGCAAAACGCGACGTTCATAGATGACGCCCGATCCCGGCACGTCCCGCCAAAGTCTTTTTCGTTCATGATCGGAGCGATGCAGATTGAGCATCTCAAGCGTCGCATCTGGCCTGAGTTGGGCAGGGGCGCGTTCGTCACTGAGCTCGAACTCACGCACGACGCTGATTATCCGAGCGCGCGCGCTGCCGGCCCCGATAACCGGTTGTGTGGCGAAGATCGCCAACAAGAAGAGGCAGGCGCGCGACAGCATAGCTTCGCCAAAGTCTGCTCCCGCCCTTCCGATACCGCAATAGCTGCTATCCGAACCAGGCCAACGGACGCCCGATGTCACCCATTAGGCGTTTTGAGACGGGGTATTGCCGGGGTACATCGCCGCATCGCGTGCGGCAGCCTACAGCATTGCAGCGGGAGTTGGGCGGTGGCGGCGGAGGGTGTCTCCGGCGCACCCGACGGGAGCCTACGGCATGGGACGGGCGCCGCACGCCTGCTGTTAGCAAGCTGTGCTAGCAACCGCTGACTTTGCCCAGCGCTTCCGCACTTCCCCGAATATCGAACTTTAAGTAGGTGACAGCGTCGCACTGGCTACGCGCAGTCCATCTATCCGTTTGATAATGTTGCGCTTATGGCCACGGGCGGCGCTCACATTCCCACCGTCGCGAGGCTCAGATTTAATGAGTAAGCGGATTTTGAAGAGTCTAGCACTTCCCAGTCATGAGTCTCAAATGCCCAAACTTGATAAAAGTGAGTATTGTTGGGTATAACCTGAATCAAGCCTCAATTATTTTTATAGACCAAGATTACGTGCTATCCGCGCATTAAGAGCGCGGATGTCTTAAATCCCAGGAATGTTAAAACTTGACCAATGTCAGACCGATGGCGCTTCAGCACGCTTTGGACCGCTTATTAATACACTCGCCGATACCCGACGAGGATCGTAAAACCTTGGAAAGCCTCCCTGTTGAAGAGCGTTTATTTGAACCAGGAAGCTTCATCATTCGCGAAGGTGATTTTTCTAGGGAGCTACTAATTCTGAAGTCAGGTTTTTGCATTCGTCATAAAATTAGTAAGGACGGATACAGGCAGATCGTCGGAGTTAATATCGCGGGAGACATTGTAAATCTTCACAATCTTTGCTTGGATGAGTCGGACCATAATGTACAAATGCTCACAAGGTCGATCGTAGCTGCCGTTTCCAAAGATGAAGTACGATTCTTACTTCATCGTAGGGGAGCAATTGGCGCTGCCTTTCTTGCCGCAAGTTTGGTAGATTCGTCAATATACAGAGAGTGGATACTAAATAATGGTCGAAGGGATTCCCGCACTCGAATTGGTCATTTACTATGCGAGCTTGCCGTTAGGCTAGAAGTAAGCGGAATAGGGTCTGGTCAAGCCTATGATCTTCCAATGACGCAAGAGCAATTGGGAGATGCGGTGGGGATAACAGCTGTGCACGTCAACCGCAGCCTTAAGTCGCTCGCGCGCGACGGTTTGATCAATCAGGTGGGGCGAAGAATCTCGTTTCCAAACTGGAATAGGCTGAAAGACGCAGTAGGCTTTAACGCCCGTTATCTTTACGTTCGTCCGCCCTCTCAATGGGGTTCGCAAACGCCATCGTAGAACGCGAAAAATCTCTGACGCATCGGGTTTTATTGTCTGCAGTGGATGTTAATTTTTCCCGGATCGTCAGCTCAGGGATGGCCCAATAAATGGCGCTGACGAACGGGCTGCAGGTTTTCTGAACCAATCTACGAGCTAGTGGTCGGGTGCGATCCATAGTTGAAGGGGCCGATTGTAATAGTCGGTAGACGGCTCCGCTAGCGTTCTCCAATATTATCGGTTGAAAATGTGGCGATAGTTTAACGGCTTAAGGTAACTACCCTACCTGAGATTTGGATTGAAAATCTCGTTCAAGAACATAAACGTTAGGTTAAATGAATTTAGAATAACTTTAATCAAGCCGATTATCGATCTGATGCGTTGCCCGCGAATGAAGTCAAACGAACCACTGCTACGGGCTGCGTACGAAGCGGGATTGCAAAGCGGACAACGCGACGGGGTTCCGGATCAATGCCCCTTTGACATTTGTGATAAATTGTCAGAGCGTTTCGCGTGGCTTTCAGGTTTTAGCGTGGGCAAAGCCGTACGGCTGCTAAAGTAGTAAAACGAGGTTTTATCAACGTCTGCAAGTGGACAGACCGTGTCCAAAAATGACCGCAATGCGGGTACCCAAAAACTTGCATCGGCATCCGGCATTGAGGGTTTTGTACCGGGGTGTCGCCGGGGTACAACGTAGAACGGGAGGCGGTGAAACCGCCTAATTTGACCGGTTTAGGAAGTTTGCGGCGGAGGGTATATCCTCCGCCCCAATGTCTGGTTTGGGGAGGAAAGCGGACCGGCCGCTTCCGATCAGTTCGTCGCGTCTTCCATATAGT
>NZ_QAOG01000012.1 GCF_003050705.1 Sphingomonas aurantiaca
AGGGAGGTTATGCGAGTGTCGGTATTTTTGTCGGCTCTTTGACATTGTAGGTTTAGATGAAGGGACATGTGGGCGGCGGCTTGCGGTTTCCGGGCTCCTCAAGGGTTCGGGTAATCGTTTAAAGCTAAGTCGTTCTCATATGTCCTTCACGTATCCATACGTAAAGAATATTGTGCAGAGCGGCTCCTTGAGATGAGCTGTCGTGTCGTGGAATTCCACTGCGACGTGACGGTGACATAAACTTGAGAGTTTGATCATGGCTCAGAATGAACGCTGGCGGCATGCCTAACACATGCAAGTCGAACGAAGGCTTCGGCCTTAGTGGCGCACGGGTGCGTAACGCGTGGGAATCTGCCCCTTGGTTCGGAATAACAGTTGGAAACGACTGCTAATACCGGATGATGACGTAAGTCCAAAGATTTATCGCCGAGGGATGAGCCCGCGTAGGATTAGGTAGTTGGTGTGGTAAAGGCGCACCAAGCCGACGATCCTTAGCTGGTCTGAGAGGATGATCAGCCACACTGGGACTGAGACACGGCCCAGACTCCTACGGGAGGCAGCAGTGGGGAATATTGGACAATGGGCGAAAGCCTGATCCAGCAATGCCGCGTGAGTGATGAAGGCCTTAGGGTTGTAAAGCTCTTTTACCCGGGATGATAATGACAGTACCGGGAGAATAAGCTCCGGCTAACTCCGTGCCAGCAGCCGCGGTAATACGGAGGGAGCTAGCGTTATTCGGAATTACTGGGCGTAAAGCGCACGTAGGCGGCTTTGTAAGTAAGAGGTGAAAGCCCAGAGCTCAACTCTGGAATTGCCTTTTAGACTGCATCGCTTGAATCATGGAGAGGTCAGTGGAATTCCGAGTGTAGAGGTGAAATTCGTAGATATTCGGAAGAACACCAGTGGCGAAGGCGGCTGACTGGACATGTATTGACGCTGAGGTGCGAAAGCGTGGGGAGCAAACAGGATTAGATACCCTGGTAGTCCACGCCGTAAACGATGATAACTAGCTGTCCGGGGACTTGGTCTTTGGGTGGCGCAGCTAACGCATTAAGTTATCCGCCTGGGGAGTACGGCCGCAAGGTTAAAACTCAAATGAATTGACGGGGGCCTGCACAAGCGGTGGAGCATGTGGTTTAATTCGAAGCAACGCGCAGAACCTTACCAGCGTTTGACATGGCAGGACGACTTCCGGAGACGGATTTCTTCCCTTCGGGGACCTGCACACAGGTGCTGCATGGCTGTCGTCAGCTCGTGTCGTGAGATGTTGGGTTAAGTCCCGCAACGAGCGCAACCCTCGCCTTTAGTTGCCATCATTTAGTTGGGCACTTTAAAGGAACCGCCGGTGATAAGCCGGAGGAAGGTGGGGATGACGTCAAGTCCTCATGGCCCTTACGCGCTGGGCTACACACGTGCTACAATGGCGGTGACAGTGGGCAGCAAGCACGCGAGTGTGAGCTAATCTCCAAAAGCCGTCTCAGTTCGGATTGTTCTCTGCAACTCGAGAGCATGAAGGCGGAATCGCTAGTAATCGCGGATCAGCATGCCGCGGTGAATACGTTCCCAGGCCTTGTACACACCGCCCGTCACACCATGGGAGTTGGATTCACCCGAAGGCGTTGCGCTAACTCGTAAGAGAGGCAGGCGACCACGGTGGGTTTAGCGACTGGGGTGAAGTCGTAACAAGGTAGCCGTAGGGGAACCTGCGGCTGGATCACCTCCTTTCTAAGGATATCGGCGGAAAGCGCCTTCGGCCTCGATCTTCGGATCCACGCTGAGGGAAGAGCTTCCTCCATTCCAAAGAACATTAGCCGCCGTCCTCATGTCCCTTCATCACTAGGTTAGTCCACGAGACGAAATAGCGTCAGCTATTTTGCACGTGGGCAAGCTCGGCCAGCGCGCGAAGCGCGCCCATAAGGCGCGGCTTTGCCGCGACTGACGGGCGCAGCGGGTGTGGGCCTGTAGCTCAGTTGGTTAGAGCGCACCCCTGATAAGGGTGAGGTCGGTGGTTCGAATCCACCTAGGCCCACCACACACAAATGCGTTTGGGGCCTTAGCTCAGCTGGGAGAGCGGTTGCTTTGCAAGCATCAGGTCATCGGTTCGATCCCGATAGGCTCCACCATTTGCATAACCTAGAGATGAAGAGAAACGGTTCGCCGTGCGAGAGCACGGTGATTGGGTCGAGACGACCCGTATTTGACATTGTGAATGGGTTTTTTAAAATCGATGCCGTGAGGTGCTCGATTTTGGGGACGAGGATTGCTTCGGCGGTTCGCAGGGCACTTCTGTGCAAGGCGATCTGGACGAGCGGTTCGAGGCTCCAGATATCGACATCATCATACAAAATAATCTGGCTGAGATTATAATCATCCGCACCTGACAAAGACCGCGACGCACTGCTCTGCCGAGTTGGTGATCCGAAAGGACACCCAGTGATGTCGTTGGTGGTGTGGACTCTCAAGCGTGAGGTAAGGGCAATTCGTGGATGCCTTGGCATGTACAGGCGATGAAGGACGTGGCACGCTGCGATAAGCGTCGGTGAGCTGTGAGCAAGCATTGACCCGACGATTTCCGAATGGGGAAACCCACCTATCCCGATTAATCCGAACTGTGTGGTAACACGCAGCTTGGGTTAATTAGGTTAGGTATCACTTAGCTGAATAAAATAGGCTTCGTGAAGCGAACCCGGCGAACTGAAACATCTCAGTAGCTGGAGGAAAAGACATCAACCGAGATTCCGTTAGTAGTGGCGAGCGAACGCGGACCAGGCCAGTGCCGACAAGTGAATTAGCAGAAGCTTCTGGAAAGTAGCGCCATAGCGGGTGACAGCCCCGTATGCGAAAATGAAATTGTCGGACTCGAGTAGGGCGGAACACGTGAAATTCTGTCTGAACATGGGGGGACCACCCTCCAAGCCTAAATACTCGTACATGACCGATAGCGAACTAGTACCGTGAGGGAAAGGTGAAAAGCACCCCGATGAGGGGAGTGAAACAGTACCTGAAACGGATTGCCTACAAGCAGTTGGAGGGCTTTTATGGCCTGACAGCGTACCTCTTGCATAATGGGTCTGTGACTTAATGTATCAAGCAAGCTTAAGCCGATAGGTGTAGGCGCAGCGAAAGCGAGTCTGAATAGGGCGCCAGAGTTTGATGTATTAGACCCGAAACCCGGCGATCTAGGCATGACCAGGATGAAGGTGCAGTAACATGCACTGGAGGTCCGAACCGATTAACGTTGAAAAGTTACCGGATGAGTTGTGTTTAGGGGTGAAAGGCCAATCAAGCCGGGAAATAGCTGGTTCTCCGCGAAAACTATTGAGGTAGTGCCTCGCACGAACACCTTAGGGGGTAGAGCACTGGATGGGCTAGGGGGTCGCGAGATCTACCAAACCTAACCAAACTCCGAATACCTAAGAGTGATATGCGGGAGACAGACGGCGGGTGCTAAGGTCCGTCGTCAAAAGGGAAACAGCCCTGACCTACAGCTAAGGCCCCCAAATCGTATCTAAGTGGGAAAGCATGTGGGACTTCCAAAACAACCAGGAGGTTGGCTTAGAAGCAGCCATCCTTTAAAGAAAGCGTAACAGCTCACTGGTCTAAACAAGAGGTCCTGCGGCGAAGATGTAACGGGGCTCAAGATACGTGCCGAAGCTTAGGGTGTGCCACTTATGTGGTACGCGGTAGCGGAGCGTTCCGTAAGCCTGTGAAGCGATCTGGTAATGGGTCGTGGAGGTATCGGAAGTGCGAATGCAGACATGAGTAGCGATAAAGAGGGTGAGATGCCCTCTCGCCGAAAGACCAAGGGTTCCTGCGCAAGGCTAATCCGCGCAGGGTGAGCCGGCCCCTAAGACGAGCCCGAAGGGGGTAGTCGATGGGAACCACGTTAATATTCGTGGGCCTGGTGGTGTGTGACGGATCATGTGTGTTGTCTGCTCTTATCGGATTGAGCAGGCTTCGAAATGGTTCCAGGAAATAGCCCCACCGTATAGACCGTACCCGAAACCGACACAGGTGGTCAGGTAGAGTATACCAAGGCGCTTGAGAGAAGTGTCCTGAAGGAACTCGGCAAATTGCCTCCGTACCTTCGGAAGAAGGAGGCCCTCACTATGCGCAAGCACTTTGAGGGGGCACAGGCCAGGGGGTAGCGACTGTTTAGCAAAAACACAGGGCTCTGCTAAGTCGGCTTCAAGACGACGTATAGGGCCTGACGCCTGCCCGGTGCCTGAAGGTTAAGTGGAGGGGTGCAAGCTCTGAAATGAAGCCCAGGTAAACGGCGGCCGTAACTATAACGGTCCTAAGGTAGCGAAATTCCTTGTCGGGTAAGTTCCGACCTGCACGAATGGCGTAACGACTTCCCCACTGTCTCCAGGACATGCTCAGCGAAATTGAATTCTCCGTGAAGATGCGGAGTACCCGCGGTTAGACGGAAAGACCCCGTGCACCTTTACTGCAGCTTCAGAGTGGCATTAGGAAGAAACTGTGTAGCATAGGTGGGAGGCTTTGAAGCATCGGCGCCAGCTGATGTGGAGCCATAGGTGAAATACCACCCTGTTTGTTTCTGATGTCTAACCTCGTTCCGTAAGCCGGAACAGGGACCCTCTGTGGCGGGTAGTTTGACTGGGGCGGTCGCCTCCTAAAGAGTAACGGAGGCGCGCAATGGTGGGCTCAGGACGGTCGGAAACCGTCTGTTAGAGTGCAATGGCATAAGCCCGCCTGACTGCGAGACTGACAAGTCGAGCAGAGACGAAAGTCGGTCATAGTGATCCGGTGGTCCCTCGTGGAAGGGCCATCGCTCAACGGATAAAAGGTACGCCGGGGATAACAGGCTGATAACCCCCAAGAGCTCATATCGACGGGGTTGTTTGGCACCTCGATGTCGGCTCATCACATCCTGGGGCTGGAGCAGGTCCCAAGGGTTTGGCTGTTCGCCAATTAAAGTGGTACGTGAGCTGGGTTCAGAACGTCGCGAGACAGTTTGGTCCCTATCTGCCGTGGGCGTCGAAATTTGAGAGGAGTTGACCCTAGTACGAGAGGACCGGGTTGAACATACCTCTGGTGTACCAGTCGTTCTGCCAAGAGCGCAGCTGGGTAGCTATGTATGGACGGGATAACCGCTGAAAGCATCTAAGCGGGAAGCCTCCCTCGAGATAAGATTTCATAGAGCCGTCGGAGACCACGACGTTGATAGATCGGATGTAGAAGTGCGGTAACGCATGGAGCTAACCGATACTAATTGCTCTATTCGCGCTTGAGAGTCTCACACCATCAATGACAACACTGGGTTCGCCCAGCACGTCAGACGATAGTGCGGATGATTAAGACGACGCCAGATTGCCAATCCCCTCGCCGTCGAGGGATTGGTC
>NZ_QAOG01000013.1 GCF_003050705.1 Sphingomonas aurantiaca
TCGCTTATACCCGTTTCTTGTCATCACCTCGAAGATCGCCCCACGCTTTGCATCGACGAAATTATGTTCGACGGTCACGATACTGGGCTTGTACGTCTGGAAATCGAACGCGCCGAGAATGCTGAGCTCGGCCCCTTTGGTGTCGATCAAGATATAATCGATGCCGCCGGATACATCCCTGGAGTGACCTTCGTAAAAAGAGCGCGGGTTGAGCTAGCCACCTTATCCGATTGGCTACCCGACCTCGTTAATGTACGCTTGCCGCGTTCCAACCGAGACCGAACCGCGGCCAGGCCAAGCCAGGCAATGATTGTTTAATGCACCTCATTTGATAATTCTCTTAAGGTGGTAATATCTTCGTATTTTCGGTTAGTTTTTGAAAATTTGTTACCCATCTTACTCATGATGCCAGGCCAATTAAGAAACGCAATTAATAATATTATTGCCGGAGTTAATTCTCTGAATATCAAAGTTATTTTTTGAAGTAACAATCCACGCGGCCCCGGATGAGTATCGAAACTATCAACCACGATACCTCCGTGCTTCGCAGCATACTGCATTTTAGGTACCCACCATGGATTGCCCGGATACGTGTCAGACGCTGACCTGCCATTCAAGATGTCTCGTATCAACGGCGCGTTTGCCGCCTCGAGATCGGAGTCGTAATATCTCCATTGACCATCGACCTTCGCCGTTACAGCAAAATGTCCGCGTCCAGCTGGTTCAGCATTGGGCCAAGCAAAACGTACAGCGGCGTAATGCATACCAAACCGATGCAACAATTCCATGAAAACTATCGACTGTTGACTGCACATGGCATGACGATGGCGCAAGATACTATCTACGCCAATCGGAACGCTCAACCCATAAGGAGGCGCTCCACCTAAGGCCGAAAGTGCCCAGTTTTCCCGCCAAGAAGTGTGAGAAATACCATGTACAAACCGGTCTCGGACGAATTCGTCAATACCCTTGACCACCTTCTCATCGTGCGATCCATGTTGTCTTCTGATATACCTTGTTACGACAGGCATAGCTTTATCGATCGTATCAATCCACGCTAGACTGTAGCGCCATTGTTCTTTTTGGGGCCCTAACGGCGTTCTTATTTTACTGCTCGAATACTGGAATGTTACCAGCAAAATTGCTGCTAATATTAGTATTATAGATATTAGTTTACTAAACTTCATATTTAACTTAATCTATGATATATAAATATCTTATAACATAGATTTAATGGTATGTCACTTAGCTCTACTATATCTTTCGTTTTTGTAGAAAAATATGATCCAAGACAAGTCCCTTAGGGCAATCTCTTTATTGTCTAACGTTTTAGAGTGACTACCAAAGCAACGAGCTTTTTTGCACCAGGTAGTGACACGGCGGAAGTCATTAGGCAGCAGAAGGCGTTCTCCACCAGTGACGTCGCGGTCTCGCTATGTATCGTAGCGGATGGTTCGCCTGCGGTTTCGGCGCCTGAGAATGACGGGGATCCCGCCTGCCTGACAGAGCGAACGGCGATTAAAGCGATTATAGATCGCCATTGACGGAGCGTATTCGCGCGGCAGTTGCGCCATCGAGATCACACTTTAAGCACGTGAACGATGTCCGAAATCGCCAGTCGGCCATCGACCTGTCGAGCGCGAGGCTGGTTATTGGAAAAATTCCGTTTGATCACTGACCTCCTGCGTCTTGAACACCGTCGCGCTTTACCGTGCCGCTTCGGGCAGGAAGCTCGCGCACAGCGAATGGTCTGCGACCTACGCCGGGTCATAACCCGCAACCGAAGCGGGCGCCTTTAGGGACTTGGGGCAGGTCTTCGGAGCAAGAACCGCCCAAGTACAAACTGCTCGACGCCCCAACATCAACCGCGCGCATCGCTGTGAGCCGACACGGATGACATTCGAGCCAAGGTCTCAGCGCTTGGCTCGAATGCCCGAAATCAGAATTCGATATCCTGGTGGACATACCAATCGTCAAACATCGAAAGCGCTTCGAAATGTCGCT